>NZ_CADIKO010000001.1:0-2408931 GCF_902859965.1 Achromobacter aegrifaciens | reverse complement strand
ATTTCATTGTGCCTGTGACCGAAGTCACTATGCACTCGCATCAAGCGCCCACACTTATCGGTTGTTTAATTGTTAAAGAGCGGTACTGCCAAATTCTGTACTACTTACTGCCTGCTCGCTTCGCTACGCCGCTTTCGCTGGCGCCGCGTTGTTTGCAGCAGAGAAACGAGATTATGAAGAAGTTTTTTTCGCTTGTCAAGTCGGCGTCACATACTGCGTTTCGCTTTCTTGCTTGCGACCTCTTCAGGTCCACCTCTCTTAGCAGCTATCGAAATATCAGGGTTAACCCTAATTTTTCGGCAACTGCCAAGCCCAAGACTATAACACGATTTTTGCAGATTGTGCAACTGGCTTTTGCCTAACTTGCACCTTATCTAGCAACCCCATCGCCGCCGCTTTCGCTTTGAATCCGAGATCGGTTACCGCCTGGATGGCCAGTGATATAAGGGCAAACCCTTAATAATCATCACGAGCCAAGCCCAAGACTATAGCACGATTTTTGCAGATTACGCAACTGGCTTCTGCCTAATTTGCTGCAACCCTTGCAATAACCGCTGTCAACATCGCTGCTGACCTGGCGGCAAGCCGGCTAGGTTTCCCTTAGCCAACCCGTGTGCCTGCTTGGCTTCACGCTTCAAAACTGCCCGAATCGCGAAGGAGCGAGACTATAGCACGGAATTTTGGCGGGACTACGAAGGTGACACCCTTTTTTTAAAAGATGCATCCTTTACGGGGACGCACCATTCGCCCTGGACACCCCACGGCAAACGTCTGAGGGCGGTACCTATATATATAGAGGGGCTGAAAAGCCATAGCTAGAGCCTGAGCTCCGTGGTTTCCTTGATCTGCTGTAGGGCGAAGAATGAACGCATGTCCACCACTGCAGGGTGGCGCATCAGCGTATCCATGGCGAACCGGGAGAAATGCGCCAGGTCGGCGACCTGTATACGCAACAGGTAGTCCATGTCTCCGGACATGGCATAGCACTCCACGACCTCCGGCCATAGTTGCACGTCGCGTGCGAAGTCGCTCATGGGAGCATGACTGGATCCGCTGTGCTTGTTCAGACGGATGTTTACGTAGGCGAGCAGCCCCAGGCCGACCTTCTTCGCGTCGATCAGGGCGACGTACTTCTTGATGAAGCCCTTCTCTTCCAGTCTGCGGACCCGCCGCAGGCAGGGGCTGGGCGACAGCGACACACGATCGGCCAGCTCCTGGTTACTGAGGCGGCCGTCGCGCTGCAATTCGGCCAGAATCCGTATATCTGTCCTATCCAGCTCAATGTCAGACATTTTCAGCCCTTAATATTTTCTATCCGGCAATATTATTGCTCAACCTACTGGCTTTCGCGACATGTTTGCAATTGTCTGCCCGTCGTTCCTTCCTACAATCTCCGTCTAGACTTGAAGAACAAGTCGTCCTTAAAAACGATGCAAGGGAGCAGACTTATGAGCAGCGCTTTCCAACCCTGGGACAACCCGATGGGCACCGCCGGGTTCGAATTCATTGAATATGCCGCGCCGGACCCCGCCGCGCTGCGCAAGGTGTTCGAACTGCTGGGCTTCAAGGCCATCGCCAAGCACCGCCACAAGGACGTGACCCTGTACCGCCAGGGCGGCGTCAACTTCCTGATCAACGCAGAACCGGATTCCTTCGCCCAGCGTTTCGCGCGCCTGCACGGCCCGTCGATCTGTGCGATCGGCTTTCGTGTGCAAGATGCCAACGCCGCCTACAAGCGCGCGCTGGAACTGGGCGCGTGGGGCTTCGATTCGCACAGCGGCCCGATGGAATTGAACATTCCAGCGATCAAGGGAATCGGCGATTCGCTGATCTACCTGGTGGACCGCTGGGCTGGCAAGGACGGCCATGGCGGTATTGGCGACATCAGCATCTATGACGTGGACTTCGTTCCCGTGGATCCGCAAAACGCCCAGGCCGACCTGAATCACCGCGGCGCCGGCTTGACGCTGGTGGACCACCTGACGCACAACGTGCACAAAGGCCGCATGGCCGAGTGGGCAGAGTTCTACGAACGCCTCTTCAATTTCCGCGAAGTGCGCTACTTCGACATCGAGGGCAAGGTGACGGGCGTGAAGTCCAAGGCCATGACCTCGCCTTGCGGCAACATCCGCATTCCGATCAACGAGGAAGGCACGGAAGAAAAGGGCCAGATCCAGGAATACCTGGACCTGTACCGTGGCGAAGGCATCCAGCACATCGCCATGGCCACCGAAGATATCTACGCCACCATCGAAGCGCTGCGCCAGAACGGCGTAGTGTTCCTGGACACGCCGGAAACCTACTACGAGCTGCTGGACCGGCGTCTGCCGAACCACGGCGAAGACGTAGCGCGCCTGCAAAAGAACCGCATCCTGTTGGACGGCGCCCCCGGCGGCGGCCTGCTGCTGCAGATCTTCACCGAAAACCAGATCGGCCCGATCTTCTTCGAGATCATCCAGCGCAAGGGCAACGATGGCTTCGGCGAAGGTAACTTCAAGGCCCTGTTCGAGTCGATCGAACTGGACCAGATGCGCCGCGGCGTGGTGAAGACCGTCGAATAAAGTCTTCCCCCGCCAGCGCCCGGTGCTCGGGCATCGGCGCTGGCTTTGAAACCTCACCTTGTGGTGAGGTTTTTTTTGCCTGCTACTTTTGCAGCCGCTCCTGGAACTGCTTGCGGAACTTGGCGACCTTGGGCGCGATCACGAACTGGCAATAGCCTTGCTCGGGATGCAGGGCGAAGTAGTTGCTGTGGTAGTCCTCGGCCTGCCAGAACTTGGCGGGCGGCAGCACGTGCGTCACGATGGGCGCATCGTAGATCTGCTGTGCATTGACCTCGGCGATGACGGCTTGGGCCTGCTCGCGCTGCCCCTCGTTCTGCCAGAAGACGGCGGATTCGTATTGCGGACCGACGTCATTGCCCTGGCGGCCCGGTGTGGTGGGGTCGTGGGTCGCGAAGAATACGCGCAGCAAGTCACTGTAGGACAGTTCAGCGGGATCGAACTCGATGCGGGCCACTTCGATGTGGCCCGTGGCCTTGCCGCAGACCTGCTCGTAGCTGGGATTGTCCACATGCCCGCCGCTATAACCGGGCAGCACGCTCTTGACCCCGCGCAGCTCGGTGAACACCGCTTCAACGCACCAGAAGCAGCCGCCGCCAAGTACCGCGACCTCATTGCCCGGAGAGGGTTGTTCTGCCATGACGATTCCTTCCTGATAAAGGGCCGCGGAATACGGCCTGGCGTCCCGGCTTTCGTGCGCGGAACGCGAGAGAATAAGACTACTGCTTGGGCGGAGCCAGCGACAAGATCCATTCGGCGAGCGCGCGAGCGTCGTCCGGGCTGACCTGAGTCTGCGCGGGCATGGGCACGGCACCCCAGGCGCCGCGACCGCCGCCGCGGATCTTGCCTGCCAGGTAATCGACCATGGCGTCGCCCTGCCCCGCATAGCGTTCAGCCACGCTCTTGAGCGGCGGGCCGACACGCTTGGCTTCGACCTGGTGGCAGGCCATACAGGCCTTGTTCTTGGCCAGATCCAACCCGGTGGTTTGCGCTTGCGCCGCCCCCGCGCCCAGGACGCAGGCGGCGGCCAACAACAGACTACTCTTCAAATGCATCGGTAACTGCCCCACGGCTCGCGGTGCTGGCGAGCTTGCCGAATTTGGCAAGCACACCGCGTGTATAACGCGGCCGGGGCTGAACCCAGGCCTGGCGACGAGCCGCCATTTCTTCGTCGCTGATATTGAGCTGCAATAGCAGCTTGTGGGCATCGATGGTAACCGAATCGCCCTCGCGGATCAGCGCGATGGGGCCGCCCACGAAAGCCTCAGGCGCGACATGGCCCACGACCATCCCCCAGGTGCCACCGGAAAAACGGCCGTCGGTGATGAGACCCACCGTTTCGCCCAGTCCCTGGCCGACCAGCGCGGAGGTCGGCGCAAGCATCTCACGCATGCCGGGACCGCCCTTCGGCCCTTCGTAGCGGATGACCACCACGTCGCCATCGCGGATCTCGCGCGCCATGATGGCGGTCATGGCGTCATCCTCGGAATCGAAGACGCGCGCCGGGCCCGTGATGACGGGATTCTTCAGGCCAGTGATCTTGGCGACACAGCCTTCGGGAGAGAGATTGCCTTTCAGGATGGCAAGATGGCCTTGCGGGTACAGCGCGCGATCCAGCGGCATGATGACATCCTGGTCCGCACTGGGAGCGTCGGGCACATCAGCCAGGGTCTCGGCGATGGTCTTGCCGGTGATGGTGATGCAGTCGCCGTGCAACAGGCCGGCGTTGAGCAGCAGCTTCATGACCTGCGGAATGCCGCCGGCGCGATGCAGGTCGGTGGCGACATATTTGCCGGACGGTTTCAGGTCGCACAGGACAGGCACGCGCTTGCGGATGCGTTCAAAGTCGTCGATGGTCCACGGCACTTCCGCCGCATGCGCGATTGCCAGGAAATGCAGCACAGCATTGGTGGAGCCGCCCGTGGCCATGATGACGGACACCGCGTTTTCGATGGATTCGCGCGTGATGATGTCGCGCGGGCGCAAACCCTTCCTGACCGCCTCGACAAGTACGCGCGCAGACTCCGCGGCGGAAGTGACCTTTTCTTCGTCCTCGTTGGCCATGGTGCTCGAGTACGGCAGGCTCATGCCCATGGCTTCGAACGCGGAGCTCATGGTGTTGGCGGTGTACATGCCGCCACAGGACCCGGAGCCGGGAATCGCGCACTTTTCTATCTGCTTGAAATCTTCTTCGGGCATGCGGCCCATGGTGTATTCGCCCACGGCCTCGAAGACGGATACGATGGTGAGATCGTTGCCCTTGTAGTGGCCGGGCTTGATGGTGCCGCCATAGACGTAGATGCCGGGCACGTTGGTGCGCGCCAGTGCGATCATGCCGCCAGGCATGTTCTTGTCGCACCCGCCTATCACCACCACGCCGTCCATCCACTGCCCTTGCGCCGCGGTCTCGATGCAGTCGGCGATGACCTCGCGGGAGACCAGCGAGTACTTCATGCCCTCGGTGCCCATGGACATGCCGTCTGAAATGGTGGGCGTGCCGAATACCTGGGGATTGGCCCGTGACGCGCGGATCGCATCGATGGCCGCATCGGCCAGGCGCTGCAGGCCGCTATTGCATGGCGTGATCGTCGAATGGCCGTTGGCCACGCCGATCATGGGATTTTCGAAGTCGGCTTCCTGATAGCCCAGCGCGTAATACATGGCGCGGTTGGGCGCGCGCGCGACACCGTGGGTGATGTGGCGGGAACGATCGTTGTGCGGCATGGTCTGTCTCCTGTCGGCCGCCGGGGCTCGGACATGGCAACCGCCCCGGGGGAACTGGCTCGCTTGCGCGCGAATCTTCAATGTTCGCCGGTTATTATCATTCAACTTTATTGTGTCGGGCAGAACATGCTGCAATATCCCCAATTTGACCCCGTCGCCCTGCAGATCGGGCCGCTTGCCATCCACTGGTACGGACTGATGTACCTGGTGGGCTTCGCCCTGGTGTACCTGCTGGGACGCCGCCGCATCACCTCCGGCCACACCACGTCACTGAACGTGAAGGATCTGGAAGACCTGATCTTCTATAGCGTGCTGGGCGTGGTGCTGGGCGGACGGCTGGGTTATGTGCTGTTCTACAAGCCCTCTTACTACCTGTCCCATCCGCTGGAAGTGCTGTACCTATGGCAGGGCGGCATGTCGTTCCATGGCGGGCTGATCGGCGTAATCGTGGTGATGCTGCTGTTCGCACGCAAGAAGAAGCTGCCATTCTTCGCGGTCAGCGATTTCATCGCGCCGCTGATTCCGCTGGGGCTGGGCTTTGGCCGCCTGGGCAACTTCATCAATGGCGAACTCTGGGGCCGGCCCACCGATGTGCCGTGGGCCATGGTGTTTCCGGGCAGCGGCGACGGACTGGCGCGCCACCCCTCGCAACTCTATGAGCTGGGCCTGGAAGGCATCGTGCTGTTCGCGCTGCTGTGGTGGTTTTCGAGCAAGCCGCGCCCGCTGGGCCAGGTGAGCGGGCTCTTCCTGATGGGTTACGGAACGTTCCGCTTCCTGGTGGAATTCACCCGCGAGCCGGACAATTTCCTGGGCCTGCTCGCGGGCGGGTTGAGCATGGGACAGTGGCTGTCCGTGCCGATGGTCGCCCTGGGCGCCATCATGTTCAGCCTTACTGCAAAACGATCGTCCCGTTGACCGCGATGCTGACCGTGACGTTGCCCGCTTCCAGCGGGACGTCCGGGCTATAGCCGCCCGAGGCGTCCTTGGCCATGGCCGCGGCGCCCATCATGCGCGGCATCGGCACGGGGCCGCCCGAGCCGCCCAGTTCCAGCTTGGACAGGCGGTAGCCCGAGAAACCGAAGGCGTTGGCTGCGGCCAGCGCGCGGTCCTTGAAGGCTTGCGCGGCTTCCTTGAGCAGCTTGCGCTCTTCCGCCTCGCGCACTTCGCGCGACAGCAGGAAGCTGATATTCGAGATGGCGGTCTTGTCCGACAGCTTGGACGCCAACGCCGCCGCGGCTTCGAAGTCCTTGGATTCCAGGATCACTTCGCCCTGGCCGCGCCAGGAACCGATCTTGCCCTTGCTGGAAGTGTTCGGCCAGACGTTGTAGCCGCCAGTGCGCACTTCCACGCCTTTGACGTCGCGCGCACGCTTGACCACGTCGTCCAAGGCCGCGCTCAGCTTCTTGCCTGCGGCGGGCTGGTCGGGCGCCTCGACTTCGGCGGACAAGGAAATGCGAACCGTGTCCTGCTTGACTTCAGAAGACGCATTGGCCTGCAGAGTCAGTTCGGGCGCGCGGCTGGCCGACGCTTCGGTCGCGGCGGCGGGCGCCTGGGTCTGCGCATGGGCAAGCGGCACGGCGCTCAGAGCGGCCACGGCTGCGCACGCTGCGCCGAGTTTGGTCAGCGAGAAAACAGGGTGTTTGAACATGGACTGGTCCTAGAGGGAGGACGAAGGGGAGTGGTGAGGCGCCCGAGGCGGACCTGCTCTTATGGCAGGCCCGCTGGGATAGATGCCCCGCCTGTGCCGTCAAGGCCGGCATCTCGAACCCTGAGGTTCAAGGTGGTCGCGTTCCGAAGAGCGTCGGGTTCGTCTACAGGAGACGATCACTCCAGCTCTGCACTCCCGCAACCAATATGCCATAAGACATAGGTTCAGAGAATGTATGGCCTAGTCACGAACACGGCAGGGACAAACTGAAAATACTTGAGTACTGCTATATGAACTGTCAGAGCAGCTTTTCCTGACCCGACAAGGCGTCATCGAGTACTGCGTTCATGTCCTCGATTCTACGCTTGAAGTCGCCGACCGCCAAACCGCCCAGCGGACCATCGGGCGCTTTCATGGCGAGCAGCTCGCCCGCGACTTGCAGCGCGGCCATCACGGCGATGCGTTCATTGCTGGAGACCTTGCCCGTGCCCTGGATGCGCAGCATCAGTTGGTCCACGTGGCGCACGGCGGCCAGCAGCGTCGGCTTCTCTTCGGCGGAACACGCCAAAGAATAGTCGCGCCCCAGTATGGTGACATCTACGCGTTCCATCAGTGTTGCTCTCCAGACGGTGCGCCCGGCAAGCGGGCCAGCACGGCGTCAATGCGCTCGCGGGCCGATGCGGCGGCCACGCGCAAGCGCTGTAATTCGGTGTCGCGGGTCTGCAAGCTGCCTTGCAATTCGGTTTCACGGGCGGAGAAACGCGATTCGAGAGACTGGCGCTCGGAGGTTTCGCGGGCCAGTTGCTCGCGCAGCGCGGCCTCGGCCTGCTGGGCTTGCTCGAGCATGGAGGTGACCGCGCCGTCGTGATCCTGAAGCTTGCTCTGGAGCGTGACGATTTCGGCCTCGCGCTCGGCGGCGCGCTGCTTGAGCACACGCTGCTCAGCTTCGGTTTCGTTCAGGCGTTGGCGCAACGCGTCACGCTCTGCGTGGAGTTGCCGGGTGCGTTGCACCAGTTGCCCTATGCGGGCGGCGAGTTGGTCTAGATCTTGCAGCATGGGCGCTATCGTAAACCATCCTGAGTTGAACGGGGTCTCTTCACGCAAGGTGAGAAACCCGGCAATATTCAGTAGGATTTATTCCTGCCTCATTCGAAAGCCACGCATCCGGCCGATCCTGCTTTCGTCTTTCTTTCTATAAACTTTCACTTAGCTTTCAAAAAGCCCTCAAACTTCCTGACCCGTTACAACTCGGGGTCGGGAGTTCCCGAATTCTAGGGAAAACCCCAGCCTTTCACCGACCTTACAGGGTTTGCAGCGTGGCGGGCGTCCATTACCATTCGCCCTTTCAAGAATCCCAGCCTTACCTTTCATAAGAACAAATGGCACCCTGAAGTGCCTTTTTTGTGCCTGTCACTCGCCTGTCGGCGGGATTGGCCACAGACCTTTTTATCTACATGCTGTAAACAGGAGCCAACCAATCATGCAGCTACGCAATCGACAGGACTTCTGGTCGGGGGTGATGTTCATCGCCCTTGGACTGGGATTCGCCTGGCAGGCCAGCAGCTACCAAATGGGTACTGCCGCCCGAATGGGCCCAGGGTATTTTCCTTTCTGGCTAGGCATTGTTCTGGCATTGCTGGGCGCCATCGTGCTGCTTGGCTCGATGTCCAAGAAGGCGCACGAAACCCACGTCGACAAGTTCGACTGGCGCATCGTGTTCCTGGTGGTCGGATCGGTCGTGCTCTACGGCTTCATCCTCAAGCTGCTGGGCATCTACATCTCGGTGTTCGTTCTGGTTGTCGTCAGCAGCCTGGCCAGCCATGAGTTCAGCCTGAAGGTCGCCGTTGCCAACGCGATCTTCCTGGTGGTGTTCTCGTATCTGGCATTCGTCAAGGGGCTGGGGCTGATTTTCCCGCTGTGGCCGTCGTTTCTGGGCATGAACTAAGGAGCCTTCGGCCATGGAATTGTTTGACAACCTCATGCTGGGCTTCTCGGTGGCGTTCACGCCCGAGAACCTGGCCTATGCCCTGCTGGGCTGCATCCTGGGCACGCTGATCGGCGTGCTGCCGGGCATCGGCCCTGTCCCGACCATCGCAATGCTGCTGCCGATCACGTACGTGCTGCCCCCGGTGGCCGGCCTGATCATGCTGGCAGGCATCTACTACGGCGCCCAATACGGCGGCTCCACAACGGCAATTCTCGTGGCCTTGCCAGGGGAAACGTCCGCGGTGGTGACCGTGCTGGACGGCCACCAGATGGCCCGCAACGGCCGCGCTGGCGCCGCGCTGGCAATCGCTGCGCTGGGTTCGTTCTTCGCAGGCTGCGTGGCCACGCTGCTGCTGGCCGCCTTCGCGCCCCCGCTGGCTGAAGTCGCGTTCAAGTTCGGCCCGGCCGAGTACTTCTCGCTGATGTGCCTGGGCCTGGTCGGCGCCGTGGTGCTGGCTTCGGGTTCGCTGCCGAAGGCCATCGCGATGATCCTGCTGGGTCTGCTGCTGGGCATGGTGGGCACCGACGTGAACTCGGGCGTCGCCCGCTTCGACTTCGGCATCCCCGAACTGCAAGACGGCATCGACTTCGCCATCGTGGCCATGGGCGTGTTCGGCTTCGCCGAAATCATGACCAACCTCGAGCAGAAGGAAAACCGCGTCGACATCACCGACAAGATCGGCTCGCTGTACCCCAACAAGCAGGAATTCAAGGAAGCCGCCCCCGCTGTGCTGCGCGGCACGGCTCTGGGTTCGGCCCTGGGCATCCTGCCTGGCGGTGGCGCCGTGTTGTCGTCGTTCGCCTCCTACACGCTGGAAAAGAAGATCTCGCGCAATCCGGAACGCTTCGGCAAGGGCCACCCGGCCGGCCTGGCTGGCCCGGAATCGGCGAACAACGCTGCTGCCCAGACCTCGTTCATCCCGCTGCTGACCCTGGGCATCCCGGGTAACGCCGTGATGGCGCTGATGGTCGGCGCGATGACCATCCACAACATCCAGCCCGGCCCGCAAGTCATGACGAGCCACCCGGAGCTGTTCTGGGGCCTGATCGCCTCGATGTGGATCGGCAACCTGATGCTGGTCGTGCTGAACCTGCCGCTGATCGGCCTGTGGGTCAAGCTGCTGAAGGTGCCCTACCGCATCCTGTTCCCGGCGATTCTGGTGTTCTGCACGATCGGCGTGTACTCGTTGAACTACAACACGTTCGACATCTTCACCACCGCCATCTTCGGCATCATCGGCTACGTGTGGTCCAAGCTGAAGTGCGAAGGCGCACCGCTGCTGCTGGGCCTGGTGCTGGGTCCCATGATGGAAGAGAACTTCCGTCGCGCCCTGCTGCTGTCGCGCGGCGACTTCACGACCTTCGTGACGCGTCCGCTGTCGGCTTCGCTGCTGGCCGTCGCCGTCTTCCTGGTGATCCTGGTGGCCCTGCCGGCGATCCGCAAGAAGCGCGAAGAGACCTTCGTCGAAGAAGACTAAAGCCAGCCTGCCGCCCCGCTGCGGCAGTCTCGCCCTGAAAACCCCCGGGTTCCGCCCGGGGGTTTTTCTTTGCGCGTCCGGCATCCAGTCCGATAAACGCTACGAATCAATACAACTCAATACGGGTTATGTTCAAACGCAGTTCGCGTACGGTAAGCTAGGGGTTTACCCCACGCGATGATTCGAGATGAATTTCAACTGGAACAACCCCTATCCCACCACCCGCCGCCCCGTGTTCGCACGCAACGTGGTCGCCACGTCACAACCGCTGGCCGCCCAGGCAGGCTTGCGGATCCTGGCGCAAGGCGGCAACGCTGTCGACGCGGCGATCGCCGCGGCCGCCACGCTGGCCCTGACGGAGCCGGTCAGCAACGGGCTGGGATCGGATTGTTTCGCCATCATCTGGGACGGGTCCAAGCTGCATGGACTGAATGCCTCGGGAACGGCGCCGGCAGCCTGGAACATGGATTATTTCCGGCGCAAGCACCAGGGCGCCATCCCGATGCGCGGCTGGGACAGCGTGACGGTGCCGGGCTGCGTGGCGGGCTGGGCCGCCCTGCACGAAAAGCTGGGCCGGTTGTCCTTTGCCGACGTGCTTGCACCCGCCATCGAATACGCCGAGCGCGGCTTTGCCGTGTCGCCCATCGTGCAGGAAAAGTGGGCGGCGCAAGCCGACCTCCTGCAACCGCAGCCGGGCTTCGCCGAGCATTTCCTGCCTCGCGGACGCGCGCCGCAGGTCGGCGAGCACTTCGTGCTTCAAGGCGCGGCCGCCACGCTCAAGCGCATTGCGGCCAGCGGCGGCCGGGACTTCTACGAAGGCGAGACCGCCCACAAGCTGGTGGCGCATGCCCAAGCCCACGACGCCGCGCTGACGCTGGCGGATCTGCGCGATTACGCGCCGCAGTGGGTGACGCCGATCAGCCAAAGCTACCGCGGCCACACGCTGCATCAGATTCCGCCCAACGGCCAAGGCATCGCCGCCCTGATCGCCCTGGGCATCTTGCAGAACTTCGACGTGGCGGCACGCCCGGTGGATCACCCTGCAACGCAGCACCTGCTGATCGAGGCGATGAAGCTGGCCTTTGCCGATGTCTACGCGCACGTGGCCGACTCGCAGCACATGCAGGTCACGCCCGAACAGATGCTGGCCGCGGACTATCTGGCGCAGCGCGCGCGCCTGATCGACCCCGATGCGGCGCAGGCCCACGCCAGCGGCCACGCGCCGCGCGGCGGCACCGTCTACCTGACGGCCGCAGACAAGTGCGGCATGATGGTCAGCTTCATCCAGTCGAACTACATGGGCTTCGGCTCCGGCGTGGTGGTGCCGGGCACCGGCGTCAGCCTGCAGAACCGCGGCCATTGCTTCAGCACCGACCCTGGCCACGCCAATGCGGTGGCGGGCGGCAAGCGCCCCTTCCACACCATCATCCCCGGCTTCCTGATGCGCAATGGCGCACCCGTCATGAGTTTCGGGGTCATGGGAGGCAATATGCAGCCCCAGGGGCAGGTGCAGACGCTGGTCCGGATGCTGGACTATGGCCAGCAGCCGCAGGCCGCCTGCGACGCGCCTCGCTGGAAATGGAACCATGGACTGTCGCTGGACGCGGAGGCCGGCCTGCCCGCGGCCGTTGCCGAGGGACTGCGCGCCCGCGGCCATGTGCTCGAAAGCATGGCGGATCCCTACATGGACTTCGGATCGGGGCAGTTCATCTGGCGCCTGGGCGACCCGGCCGTGGACGGATATGTCAGCGCCAGCGACAGCCGGCGCGATGGACTCGCCGCGGGCTTTTGATTGCGTTAAGGTTAGGGCCTGTTTACAGGCGTCAACGCCTGACGGCCCCAATCACATAAAGCGGAGTCCCCTGCATGGCAACGATCGGTACCAAGAGCTACGACGCTGTCGTAGCCCAGAAAGTCACTTTCCTCGGATTGGGCGTGATGGGCCTGCCCATGGCCGGCCACCTGGCGCGCGCAGGACACGACGTCACGGTCTACAACCGCTCGCCCGCCAAGGCCCAGGCCTGGGTCGCCGAATTCGGCGGCAAGAGCGCAGCCACGCCGCGCGAAGCCGTGGCCGGCGCGCAGATCGTGTTCGCCTGCGTCGGCAATGACGATGACCTGCGCAGCGTCGTGCTGGGTCCCGACGGCGCTTTCGCCGGCATGACGCCCGGCGCGGTCTTCGTCGACCACACCACCGCTTCCGCCGACGTGGCGCGCGAACTCTACGCGCAGGCCAAGGAGCTGGGCCTGAATTTCGTCGACGCGCCGGTATCCGGCGGACAGGCAGGCGCGGTCAACGGCGTGTTGACCATCATGTGCGGCGGCGAACAAGCCGTGTTCGATGCGATCAAGCCCGTGGCGCAGAGCTTCGGCCGCGCGGTCACGCTGGTGGGCCCGCCCGGAGCCGGCCAACTGGCCAAGATGGTCAACCAGATCTGCATCGCAGGCGTCGTGCAGGGCCTGTCCGAGGCGATCGCTTTCGGCCAGGCTGCCGACCTGGACATGAAGCTGGTGCTGGACGTGATCAGCAAGGGCGCGGCGCAGAGCTGGCAGATGGAGAATCGCGGCGGCACCATGGTCGACGACAAGTTCGACTTCGGCTTCGCGGTGGACTGGATGCGCAAGGATCTGGGCCTGGTGCTGGCCGAAGCCCGCCACAATGGCGCGCGCCTGCCCCTGACGGCCCTGGTGGACCAGTTCTATGGCGACGTCCAGAAGCTGGGCGGCGGCCGCTGGGATACCTCCAGCCTGATCAAGCGCCTGCGCGACTGAGCCCTGCCCTCGCGGCAAGAAAAAAGGCGAGCCGCAAGGCTCGCCTTTTGCTTTGGACGCCTGCGCTTACGCGGCCAGGCTGTCCTGCTGCGCAGCGGGCAGCAGCGCGTCGATGCGCTGCTTGGCCTGCGCCATGCCTTCCAGCGCGGCCACTTCACCCATGGCCATGCCTTCGGCGGCGATGAAGGTGACGTCGGTCATGCCCAGGAAAGCCAGCATCTGGCGCAGGTAAGGCGTCATCGTGTCCGAAGGCGTGCCTTCGGCCTTGCCGCCGCGGGCGGTCAGCACGAACACCTGCTTGCCCTTGACCAGGCCTTCCGGCACGCCTTCGGGGGTATAGCGGAAGGTGACGCCGGCGCGGGCGAGATGATCGAGATAGCTCTTGAACTGAGCGGGCATGTTGAAGTTGTAGACCGGAACGGCGAAGACGATGCGATCGGCATCCATCAATTCGGCTACCAGCGCGTCGCTCATCTCAACCAGGCGTTGCTGGTCCACGCTGCGGGCATCGGCCGGAGTGAACAGGGCGCCGGCGGTGTTGCCGTCGAAGTAAGGGATGGGCTGGGCGCCGATGTCGCGGATCTTGATGGCCGCGGCCGGATTAGACGCCTTGACGCGGTTGATCAGGTGATCGGCCAATTGCTTGCTGTTGGAACGATCGCCGAGAATAGAGGAAAGGATAACCAGGGTCTTCATTGCAAATTTCTCCAGTGAGGGCCCGCTCGCTGCGGGCGGTCAGGATCCGTAGGCCTTGATCAGATCCCGAGTGCATGGCGTCACTGTAGACGGGTTAATTGTTCACATAAATCCGGTTATGATGAACTATTCGTTCCAGGAATAGAACAATCATGCAAGATCTCAACGACCTCTACTACTTCTCCCAGGTAGTCGAACAGGGAGGGTTCAGCGCCGCGGCCAGGGTGCTGGACATTCCGAAATCCCGCTTGTCGCGCCGGATCTCGCACCTGGAGGAAAGCCTGGGCGTGCGCCTTCTGCAACGCACGACGCGCCGCTTGCGCCTGACCTCGGCGGGCGAACGTTATCTGCACTATTGCCGCGAAATGGCCGCATCGGCGCGCGCGGCGGACGACGCCATGCGGCAGTTGCAGGCCGAACCCACCGGCCCCGTGATCGTGAGCTGCCCCGTATCCATCGCGCAGGACGTGCTGTCGCCGCTGCTGCCCGAGTTCCTGGACGCCTGGCCCGCCGTGTCGGTGCAGTTGCTTGTGACCAACCGCCGCGTGGACCTGATCCGCGAGGGCGTGGACCTGGCGCTGCGCGTGCGCACCAAGCTGGATACCGACGCCGAACTGGTCGTGCGCCACTTCGGCACCGCGCGCGGCACGCTGGTCGCCAGCCCCAGCTACCTGCAGCGCCATGGCACGCCCGACACGCCGCAGGACCTCGCCACGCACACCACACTGAGCTTCAGTGATCCGCAAAACGAAGTGCGCTGGCCCCTGCGCAACGACAAGGGCGAGGAAGTGCATGTGGAATTGAAACCGCAGCTGTCATGCAACGACTTCATCGTGCTGACCGAAGCCGCAGTGCGGGGCCGCGGCATCGCCCTGCTGCCCTCGATCGCCACGCATGAACAGCTACGGCGCGGCCAGCTGGTGCAGGTCTTGCCGCAATGGCAGTCACCCGAGGGCATCGTGCATTGCATCTATCCGTCGCGGCGGGGCATGATGCCCGCCGTGCGCGCCCTGCTCGATTTCCTGTCGGAGCGCCTGCCCGCCATGTACCAGCGGCTGGAAAAAGCCCCGCTGCCGCCGGCTCAGTAGCCGCGCGAGCGGTCGACCACGCCGGTGATGGCTTCGCCGCGCTGCAACTGCGCGACCTTGCCTGCGATCTGGCGAATGCTCTCATCGCGCAAGGTGCGCGCCGCGATGTGCGGAGTCACGTGCACCCGCGCATCGCGCCAGAACGCGTGGTCCTTGGGCAAGGGTTCGGTGTGGAACACATCCAGCGTGGCGCCATCGATTTCACCTTCTTCGAGCATCTGCACCAGGTCATCCTCGACCAGGTGTTCGCCCCGGCCCACGTTGACCAGATGCGCATGGGGCAGCAACTGCGACAGCGTTTCGCGGTTGAGGATGCCAACGGTGTCCGGCGTGAGCGGCAGCACGTTCACCAGGAAGCGCGTGCGGGCCAGGAACGCCGGCAAGGCGGCCGCGCCCGCAAAGGTCTCGACGCCGGGAATTTCGCGCGGCGTGCGCGACCAGCCCGCCACGGGATAGCCGAATTCGGCCAGCGTCTGAGCGACTCTGGCGCCCACCTGCCCCAGGCCCAGCACGCCCACCGGCCAGTCCGCCTGCCGCGAGCCTTCGCGGGTATCCCAGTGTTGCCGCGCCTGCGCATGATCGAAAGCTTCGAAATCGCGCGCGACGCGCAGCAACGCGTACAGCGCGTATTCCGCCATCTGCACCGACATGCCCGCGTCTTCCAGACGGACGATGCGCACCTGCGGCGGGATCTCGGGCATCTTCAGCAAGGCGTCGACGCCCGCGCCCAGGTTGAACAGCGTGGTGAGGCCGGTCTCGTGCTTGAAGAGTGCGGCCGGCGGACGCCACACCAGAGCCGCCTGCGCGCCCGAAGGCGGGCCGTCCGGGTTCCACACGGAAATGCGGCATCCGGGCATGGCAGCTTCCAGCAGCGGAACCCAGGCGGCGGGATCATGGTGGGGACAGGCAAAGAGTATGTGCATGGTGGCTCTGTGTGCAGACTGGGGAAGCCTCAAGCATGAGGGATGCCGCCGCACAAATCAAACGGCCCGGCATGTAGCCGGGCCGCGTGCAGACAAACGGAAAAGCGCTCAGGCCGCCTGCGGCACCTCGGGCTTGCCTTTGCCCTTGTTCTTGTTGCGGCGCAGGAAGGCCCACACCTGCAGGAGGACCAGCAAGGCGCTCGCACCGATGAACCACGCGCTGATCGGGCGCTCCACAAACACCGCCAGATCGCCGCGCGACAGCAGCAACGCCCGGCGGAAGTTCTCTTCGACCATGGGGCCGAGCACGAAGCCGAGCAGGATGGGCGCAACCGAGAATTCCAGCGTCATGAGGATGGCGCCGATCACACCAAAAGCCAGCACTTCCCAGATCTGGAAGAGACTGTTCTGGGTACTGAACACGCCCACCGCGATGAAGAACAGCGCCGACGGGAACAGATAGCGGTACGGTACCTGCAGCAGTTTCACCCACACGCCGATCAGCGGCACGTTCAGCACCATGAGCAGCACATTACCCACCCAGAAGCTGGCGATCAGGCCCCAGAAGATGTCCGGATGCTCGGTGATCAGTTGCGGGCCGGGCTGGATGCCCTGGATCAGCAGCGCGCCCAGGATCAGCGCCATCACGGCGTCGCCGGGGATGCCCAGGCTCATCGTGGGGATGAAGTCGACCTGCGTCTTGGAGTGCGAGGACGCTTCCGGCGACGCCACGCCGGCGATCATGCCGGTGCCGAATTTCTCGGGCGTCTTGGAGATCTTGCGCTCCAGCGCATAGGCCACGAAGGTGGTGATGGTAGGACCGGTGCCGGGCATGGCGCCAAACAGCGTGCCTACCGCCGTGCCGCGCACCATAGGCCAGAAGGCGGTCTTGAGCTCCTGCTTGCTGGGCCGCATGTCGCGCAGGCGCAGCTTGGCGCCGCTGCCGATGATGGTCATGCGGTTGACGCTCATGAGGAAGTCGGCAACGCCGAACAGGCCCATGGAAATCGCCACCAGCTCCAGGCCGTCGGACAGGTCCAGCAGCCCGAACGAAAAGCGGATGGTGCCGGTATTCACGTCCGTACCCACCACGCCGCACATCAGGCCGAACAAGGTCATCGCCACGCCCTTGAGCGGCGAGCCGCGCGACATGGTGGCGCCGGCCAAAAGGCCCAGCAACATGATCGAGAAGATCTCGGTGGGACCGAACTTGAACGCGACTTCGACCAGCAGCGGAGACGCGAAGATCATGACGATGATCCCCACCGACGCGGCGAAGAACGAACAGATCATCGTGATGCCGAGCGCCGTTCCGCCCTTGCCTTGTTTGGTCAGCGGATAACCGTCCAGGCAGGTGACCGCGTGCGGCGGATGCGAAGGCAGATTCAGCAGGATCGCGCCGATGGCGCCGCCGTACTGCGAACCGTAGAAGATGCCGGCCAGCATCAGGATGGCCGGCACCGGATGCATCACGTAGGTGAGCGGCAGCAGAATGGAAATGGCCGACAGCGCGCCCATGCCGGGCAGCACGCCGATGAGGTTGCCCACCAGCACGCCGAAGAACGACCACATCAGGTTATGCCACTGGAAGGCGACGCCGAAGCCGTACCAGAGGTCCATCAAGGATTGCGAAATCATGGCGCTTCAACCCCAGCGAAACAGCGGAAGCTGCAGCTGCAGCGCCCACCAGAAGACGACGACCGCGATGACGGTCATGGCGATCGAAAGCAGCAGAGCCTGCTTGATCGTGTTGTTGCGGTCGCCCAGCGCCGAAATGAAAACGATGGCGAACGTGGCAGGCAGCAAACCGCCGTAATGACCCAGCAGCAGGAAAGCCAGGATGCCCAGCAGGATGCAGGCGCCGCCGCGGAAGTCCGGCAGGCCGTGGGCATGGCCGTCGCCGGGCGCAGGCGCGGACGATTCACCCGAGCGCGCCGAGATGGCGATCAGCACGCCGGTCAGCGCCAACAGGCCGCCGAGCGCCGCGGGAAAAAAGCCCGGCCCCATGTGACTCAGGGTGCCGATGTGATAGTCGGTGCCACCGTAGATCGCCCCCAGCCCGATGAGGACCATCAGCGCTCCGCCGTAATAGTCCTTTCTATTGATTGTCTTTTGCACTTCATCCTCCTTCGTGGTGCGGCCGTGCGCCTGGCCGGGACGCACCCGCGAAACGAGCGCCATCCGGTGCCTGGCGACAGGCCCGGACGCAGATTACGGAAGGAAGCTGCTAATCCGCTTTCTGTGCGCTGTCGCGTTCCTGAATTCAGGGGTTATCCCTGAACGGAAGCCGCGCGTGACTGCGGAAATGGGGAGAAGTTACTGATCGCCCTTGAGCTCGACATCGAGCGGACGAGGATATTGGGAGACCGTGGACGCCAACGGCAGCCACAGCACGGAGGCCAGGCCAACGCCGCCTTGCGCGTTCGGTTCGCCGTCGCGCAGTTCGATGTCACCGTCGTTGCGGCGCGCGTAGGCGCGGGCAATCGCCAGGCCCAGGCCCGAGCCCGACGAGGCGACCGGCTTGTCCGTGCCGACCCGCTCGAAACGCGCGAAAGCGCGCTGGCGCAGTATCGGGTCCAGCCCCGGCCCGTTGTCGGAAACAGCGACCTCGGCGCGGTTGTCGTGGCAGCAGACCGACACGGTGATGCGTGCGCCCGCGGGCGCGTAATGGATGGCGTTGTGCACCAGGTTCGACAAGGCTTCGTGCAGTTCGGCCTCGTTGCCCGACACCGGCGCGGGGATTTCCTGGCCCTCTTCCGAACCCGCCTGTACCCAGCCCAGGTCCTGCTGTTTTTCGTGCGCCAGCGGCAGATATTGCAGCACCACCTCGCGCGAGACGGCGTTCATGTCCAGCAGTTGCCGCGGCAACTGGTCGGCCTGGTTGGCGTGAGCCAGCGACAGCAGCTGTTCAGTCAGGCGACGTGTGCGACCCAGCTGGTCGACGATGCCGCGCAGGCCCTCCTGCGCCCGCGCCGGATCGCGTTCGCGCAGCGCATACTGCGCCTGCGTCAGCATGATGGCCAGCGGCGTGCGCAATTGATGCGAAGCATCGGCCAGGAACTGCGACTGCTCGTCGAGGACGCGGCGGTAGCGGGCGATATGGTGATTGACCGCGTCGACCAGCGGCGCCACTTCGCTGGGCACGCGCGAGGCATCCAGCGGCGTCAGGTCGTCGGGGCGGCGCGCGCGGATGTCGTTACGCAGGCGGCGCAGCGGCTTCAGCGCCCACGACACGCCCCACCACACCAGCAGCGCGACCAGCGCCAGCATGCGGGTGTCGCGCAGGATTTCCTGGCGCCGGGCATTGTTCTCGGCCTCGATGCGCTTGCCTGTGCTTTCAGCCACCACGACCAGCACCTGGCGGTGCTGACCCTGGTAGTACAGGTCGCGCACGACGGCCACGACGCGCACGGGATCGTTGCGATAGACGCTGTCGTAGAAAATCGGCTGGCTGTTGGAACGTGGCCAGGTGGGCGGACGCGGCATTTCCGGCATGCCGAGCAAAGTCTTGCCGGGCTCGGTGGGCACGGCGGCGCCGTCCGGCAGCGGCGGATCGATCTCTTCGATGCGGAAATACTTGCGCAGGCCAGCGCGGGACTCGAGCATCACCTGCGCGTACAGCGGCGTAGCGACCTGCAGGTTGCCGTCAGCAGTGAATTCCAGGCTGCTTTCCAGCACCCGGGCCGGCTCGACCAGGGCGCTGTCGTAGGCTTCGTTGGTGATCTCGGCCAGCGTGCGGTAGTCGTTCACGCTGTCCACGACCAGCAGCATGATCACGCCCGGCAGCAGCAGAATGATCAGCAGCGCGCGGATGCCCACGCGCGGCAGCTCGGATAGCCGCAGCCTCACTCAGGATTCCGCGGACTCGCTGGCGACGCTTTCCAGCATATAGCCCAGCCCGCGCACGGTGACGATGCGCACGTCGCTGCCAGCCAGCTTCTTGCGCAGCCGGTGCAGCACCACCTCGATGGCGTCGGGATTGGCTTCGCTGTCGTGCGTGAAGACCTTGCCGAACAGCTGGGATTTGTCCACCGGATAGCCGCTGCGCGTGAGCAAGGCAGCCAGGGCGGCATGCTCGCGCGGGGTCAGGAACAGCAGCGAGCCGTCCAGGGTGAAGGCGCGGCTTTCGCTGTCGTAGGACAGCGAACCGCATTGCAGGCGCGGATGCTGGCGGCCGCGGCTGCGCCGCACCAGCGCCGTCAGGCGCGCTTCCAGTTCCTCGAGCGCGAAAGGCTTGGTGAGGAAATCGTCCGCGCCCAGGTTCAGGCCACGCACGCGGTCCTGCAAGGCGCCCTGGGCGGTCAGCAGGAGCACGGGGGTGCGGTCGTCGCGGTTGCGCATTTCACGCAGCACCACCAGGCCGTGCTTGTCGGGCAGTCGCAAGTCCATGACGATGGCGTCGTATTCGGTACCGGCCATGAAGGCTTCGGCGGTGCGGGCGTCGGCCGCGTGGTCCGGCACGAACCCGCTCTGGGCGAGCGCGCGCATCAACCAGGACGCCATGTCCCGTTCGTCTTCAACCAACAATATGCGCATGACCGTCCGTTCCTTCGGGCAGATTCTCTGCCGCCCGTTGCCCGTGCACCCGCTGGCGCAAGTAGCGGGTTTCGTGATGGCGCCGGAAGAGGATAGCCGACAGCTCGTTCAGCGCCTGGGTGTAGACGTCGCGCTTGAACTCGATCACGGCGTCCAGGGGCACCCAATACTGGCTCCAGCGCCAGGCATCGAATTCCGGATGCTGCGTCGCGCGCAAGCACACGTCACTGTCACGTCCTACCAGGCGCAACAAGAACCAAATCTGTTTTTGTCCTTTATAGTGGCCACGCCACTCACGCCGGACGAAGTGATCGGGCACGTTATAACGTAACCAATCGCGTGTACGCCCCAAAATACGGACATGCTCGGGCTTCAAGCCCACCTCTTCATGGAGTTCGCGATACATGGCCTGCACCGGGCTTTCGCCATACTTGATGCCGCCTTGGGGGAACTGCCAGGCATGTTCCCTGATACGCTTGCCCCAAAAGACCTCGTTTCTACCGTTGACGAGAATGATGCCGACATTGGGGCGGTAGCCTTCGCGGTCAAGCATGGGCCACCCCCACCGAATTCAATACAATTACGATCGATTATACGTATCTGCAGCCACCTTTAAACATGCGCGCATCCAACTACCACATCAACACCCTCAAAGAAGCCCCTTCCGAAGCCGAAGTCGCCAGCCATCAGCTGATGACCCGGGCAGGGATGATCCGCAAGCTCGCGGGCGGCATCTACACCTACATGCCCCTGGGGCTGAAAGTCATTCGCAAGGTCGAGGCCATCGTCCGCGAAGAAATGAACGCCGCGGGTGCGATCGAGCTGCTGATGCCGGTGGTGCAGCCGGCCGAGCTCTGGCAGGAGTCGGGCCGCTGGGAGCAATACGGCGCCGAGCTGCTGCGCATCAAGGACCGGCACCAGCGCGATTTCGTGCTGCAGCCTACGTCCGAGGAAGTCATCACGGACATCGCGCGCAATGAAATCCACAGCTATCGCCAGCTGCCGGTGAACTTCTATCACATCCAGACCAAGTTCCGGGACGAGCGCCGCCCGCGCTTCGGCCTGATGCGCGGCCGCGAATTCACCATGAAGGACGCCTATTCGTTCGACCGCGACGAAGCCGGCGCGCAGGCCAGCTACGACACCATGTTCAACGCCTACATGCGCATTTTCGGTCGTCTGGGCCTGGAATTCCGCGCCGTGGCCGCTGACACGGGCTCGATCGGCGGCACCCGCAGCCACGAATTCCAGGTGATCGCCGACACCGGCGAAGACCTGCTGGTCTACAACGCCGACTCGGACTACGCCGCCAACATGGAACTGGCCGAGGCCCCCGGCCTGTACCCCACCCGCGCCGAACCCGCCCAGGCCATGGCCGAAGTGCCCACGCCGGGCGCCGCCAAGTGCGAAGACGTGGCCAAGCTGCTGGGCCTGCCGCTGGAGCGCACGATCAAGTCCATCGTGCTGGCCACCGACGGCGAGAAAGGCGCCGACATCTGGCTGCTGCTGCTGCGCGGCGACCACGAACTCAATGAAATCAAGGCAGGCAAGCTGCCCGGCCTGGCGGGCTTCCGTTTCGCCACGGAAACCGAGATCGTCGAAACCTTCGGCTGCAAGCCGGGCTACCTGGGCCCGGTCAAGACCGTCCGCCCCGTGCACGTCATTGCCGACCGCACCGTGGCCAACATGGCCGATTTCGTCTGCGGCGCGAACAAGGAAGACTTCCACATCCAGGGCGTGAACTGGGGCCGTGACCTGCCCGAGCCCGAACTGGTAGCGGACCTGCGCAACGTGGTTGCCGGCGACCCCTCGCCGGACGGCAAGGGCACCCTGTCGATCCAGCGCGGCATCGAAGTCGGCCACGTGTTCTACCTGGGCAAGAAGTACTCGGAAGCCCTCAAGGCCACCTTCCTGGACGAAACCGGCAAGCCCGCCGTCCTGGAAATGGGCTGCTACGGCATCGGCGTGACCCGCATCGTGGGCGCGGCCATCGAGCAGAACCACGACGCCCGCGGCATCATCTGGCCGCGCGCGATCGCCCCCTTCGCAGTGGTAATCTGCCCGGTCGGCTGGGGCAAAAGTGAAACCGTGCGTGACACCGCGCAAAAGCTCTATGAATCCCTGCTGGCGCGCGGCGTGGACGTCATCCTGGACGACCGCGATGCCCGCCCGGGCGTGATGTTTGCTGAATGGGAGCTGATCGGCGCGCCGCTGCGTGTAACAGTTGGAGAACGCGGGCTGAACGATGGTGTGGTGGAATTGCAGGCCCGTCGGGAAACCGAAGCGGCCAAGATTCCGGTAGAGTCCGCGCTTGAAGCCGTGCTGACGAAACTCGACACGCTGTAAACTTTATAGTAACTACGGACTTTCCGCGTCCCGACTGCCCTTTCCTATCCATCGTGACCGATCCGAAGTCCGCCGAATCCGTCCTGCAGGTCCGTGTCTATTACGAGGACACGGATGCAGGCGGAGTGGTTTTCTACGCCAACTACTTGAAATTCCTGGAGCGCGCACGCACCGAGTGGCTGCGCGACCTGGGGGTCAACCAGTCCAACCTGGCGGTCAGCGAGCAACGTCTATTCGTTGTCCGCTCCCTGGACATGTCCTACCGCAAGCCGGCCAGGCTGGACGATTTACTGACGATACGCAGCCGGGTCACACGACTGGGCCGCGCTTCGATACACTTCGCGCAACGCGCGGAACGCGACGGGGAACTGCTTGCCGAAGGCAACATCCAAGTCTGCTGCGTCGATGCCGTTCACATGCGGCCGGCGGAGTTGCCGGCTGACGTTCGCGCCAAACTGGAATTCATTCAGGAATAACCATGCAAGTCACCAACGACATGTCGTTGCTTTCGCTGATTTCGCACGCCAGCGTGCCGGTCCAGCTGATCATGCTGATGCTGTTGGGCATTTCGATCATGTCCTGGACCTATATCTTCGCCAAGCGGCTGGCGATCAAGCGGGCCCATGCCCAGACCCGCCGCTTCGAAGACGATTTCTGGTCGGGCGGCGACCTGTCCATGTTGCAGCAGGCCGTGGCCTCGCGCCGCGACGAGCAAGGCGCGCTGGCCCGCATCTTCGATGCCGGCATGACCGAATTCCTGAAAGCCCGCCGCGGCAATGCCTCCGGCGACGCCACCGCCCTGCTGGACGGCCCGCGCCGCGCCATGCGCGCCGCCTACCAGCGCGAGATGGATTCGCTGGAATCGCACCTGAACTTCCTGGCTTCGGCCGGCTCCGTGTCCCCTTACATCGGCCTGCTGGGTACGGTCTGGGGGATCATGCACGCCTTCATCGGCCTGTCGAACATGCAGCAGGCCACCCTGGCCTCGGTGGCTCCCGGCATCGCGGAAGCGCTGATCGCCACCGCCATCGGCCTGTTCGCGGCCATTCCCGCCGTGGTCGCCTACAACCGCTTCACGAACGACATCGATCGCATCTCGATCCGTTTCGACAGCTTCGTCGATGAATTCCTGAACATTCTGCAACGGCAGGTGCGCTAATGCCCTCGGTAAGCTCACGCGGCAGGTCCGGCCGCCGCATGAAGGCCGACATCAATGTGGTGCCGTACATTGACGTGATGCTGGTGCTGCTGGTCATCTTCATGGTGACCGCCCCTCTCATCACGCCCGGCCTGATCCAGTTGCCCTCCGTTGGCGCGGCCTCGGACGTGCCGGTCAAGCCGCTGGAAGTCCAGATTTCGGAAGACGGCAAGATCGCCCTGCGCGTGCGCGAACCCGGCGCCACCATGCAGGACATCGCGCGCCCCGAACTGGTGGCGCAAGTGCGTTCGCGAATTACCGCGGAAACCCCGGTGGTCATCGCCGCCGACGGCAAGGTGCCCTACGAGACGGTCGTGAAGGTCATGGATGAACTTCGCACCAGCGGCATCACCCGCCTGGGTCTGCTGGTGGACCAGTCCGCCGGCGCATCCCAGCCTGCTCCCGCGAAAAAACGCTAACGCGACGCCTTCCGCCGGCGCCGCCGGCATGCAACGCTCATGACGCCACCCATAATCCGACACCGCAGCGGCCCCCCGGCCACCCCGCCCAACCACGACAACCGGAAGGCATTGATCCTGGCCGTGGCCGTGCACGTGCTGCTGCTGATCGTCTTGATCTTTGGCGTGAACTGGCGCTCCGAGAGCCCCGGCCCCGTGCAGGTACAGCTCTGGGCAGACGGCAACTCGCCCGACTCCCCGCCGCCCACGCCGCAACCCGAACCCCCGAAGCCGCAGCCCAAGCCGGAACCGAAGCCGGAACCTGAAAAGGCGCCCGAGCCTCCCCCGCCGCCGCCCCCTCCTCCCAAGCCTGAGCCCGAGGCCCAGCCCAAGACCGAGGAAGTCGATCCCGAGATCGCGCTGCAGGAAGCCAAGAAAAAGCGCGAGCAAGAGGAAAAGGCACGCCAGGCCGCCGAAGCCGCCAAGGAAAAGGCGCGCCTCGACGAAGAACGCAAGCAGGCCGAACTGAAGGAAAAGAAGCGCCTGGAGCAGGAACGCCAGGCCGCTGAAAAGGCTGCTGCCGAAAAGGCCGCCGAGAAAGCCGCCGCCGACAAGGCTGCCGCCGAGAAGAAGGCCAAGGACGACGCTGCCAAGAAGGCCGCGGCGGAAAAGGCTGCCGCCGAAAAGGCCGCTGCCGAGAAGGCTGCGGAAGAAAAGGCTGAAAAGGCGGCTGCCGAGAAGGCTGCCGCCGAGAAGAAAGCCGCGGCCGAGAAGAAGGCCAAGGAAGAAGCCGCCAAGAAGGCCGCCGCCGACAAGGCGCTGAAGGATGCCTTCCGCAATGACGCCCTGGGCGCCGCCGGCATCCCCGGCGGCACGGCCGACCGCAATCAGGCGGGCGGCGGACGCGACAGCGGCTATGGCGCCAAGGTCCGCGCCTGCGTGCAACCCGGGGTGGCTTATCCGCCCCCGCCCCGCAGCGGATCGGAAAATCCCACGGCACAATACCGGGTACAGTTAGGTTCCGACGGGAAGGTCAACGGCGTCACCTTGACCAGTTCTTCGGGCAATGCCGGCTTCGACCGTGCGGTCGAGACGGGCATCCGCCGTTGCAACCCCTTCCCGAAGCCCTCGACGGGCCGCTACGAACCCATTATTGACGTTGTGTACAGAATGTATGATTGACAGGAGATTGATGAATATGACTCCCGCTTATAGCCGACGAGTACCCCCCCTCGCTCTCTGGCGATCGTATGGACTCGGGCTGCTGATGCTGGCCCTGGCCTGCCTGATGGCCATCAAGCCCGCCCATGCGCAGCTGCGCGTCGATATTTCCGGTACCGGCGCCACCCAATACCCCGTGGCCATCGCCGATTTCGCGGTCGACGACACCCATGGCCGCGCCCTGGCCGAAGTCATCCGCGCCGACCTGACCCGCACGGGCCAGTTCCGCCTGATCAACGCCGCCGGTTCCGGCCTGAACGTGGACTCCCCCATCGCCCATGACGACTGGCGCGGCAAGGGCGCCGATTTCATCGCCTACGGCAGCATCGTGCGCGGCGCCGACGGCCGCTACGACGTGCGCTACCGCCTGGCCGACACGGTCAAGAAGAGTCAGCTGGACGGCGTGGCGTTCTCGGGCACCGAGCAGGAACTGCGTCGCGTGGCGCACCAGATCGCCGACCGCATTTACGAGAAGATCACCGGCGTTAAGGGCGTTTTCTCGACCCGTATCGCGTACGTGCTGAAGAAGGGCGCCACCTACGAACTGCAGGTGGCAGACGCCGACGGACAGAACCCGCAGGTCGCCCTGCGTTCGCGCGAGCCCATCATTTCGCCGTCCTGGTCGCCCGATGGCTCCAAGCTCGCCTATGTGAGCTTCGAATCCGGCAAACCTGTCGTCTACGTGCACAATCTGGCAACCAGCGCCCGCTCGCCCGTCGCCAACTTCAAGGGCAACAACAGTGCGCCCGGCTGGTCGCCCGATGGCAGCAAGCTGGCGGTGGCTCTGACCCGCGATGGTTTGTCGCAAATTTACATCGTTGGCGCGACCGACGGCTCGAATCCGACCCGAGTTACGCGTTCTCCCGGGATTGACACCGAACCGAGCTTTACGCCAGACGGTGCTTCCATTATCTTTACGAGTGACCGCAGCGGCGGGCCGCAGATCTACCAGACCGGCTCGAGTGGTGGCGAAGCACGCCGCCTCACGTTTAATGGTGGTTACAACATATCACCCCGAATTTCCCCCGATGGATCGACGCTGCTGTACGTTGCAAGACGCGACGGCGCGTTTCGAATCGCATCGTTGAACCTGTCCTCAGGCTCCGAGACCTTGTTGACTGATGGTCGTGACGATCAGTCCCCGAGTTTTGCGCCGAATGGAATGCAAGTCCTCTACGCAGCTATCCAAAATGGCCGTAGCGTGCTTGCTGGTGTCTCGAGCGATGGCCGCGTACGGCAGACGCTTTCGGTACTGAATGGGGAAATACGTGAACCGACTTGGGGCCCATTTACCCGATAACACGTGTGACTCTCTTTGCAAAGGAACTATCATGAAGTCGCGCATTGCCAAAAGCCTAACCATCGCCGCTCTGGCTGCCGCCCTGGCAGCTTGCAGCTCCGTCCCTCTCGACGATAAAGCGGGTCAGGGCGGAGGCGCTGGCCAAGGATCCTCGGCCTCTGGCCAGATCCTTGATCCCTTCAACCCCCAAAGCATCCTGGCGCAACAGCGCTCGGTGTACTTTGACTTCGACAGCTACACGGTGTCGGACCAGTACCGCAGCTTGGTCGAAACCCACGCCAAGTACCTGGCCTCGCATCAGCAGCAGACCATCAAGATCGAAGGCAACACCGACGAACGCGGCGGCGCTGAATACAACCTGGCCCTGGGCCAGCGCCGTGCCGACGCTGTGCGCCGCATGATGACCCTGCTGGGCGTCAGCGACAACCAGATCGAAACCATCAGCTTCGGTAAAGAAAAGCCGAAGGCGACTGGCACGTCGGAAGCCGACTTCGCGGAAAACCGCCGCGCCGATATCGTTTATCGCCGCTAAGCTTTTTCGTATAGTCTAGAGCCCTACCACGCGTCGGGACGGTCAACCGGCCGTCCCGACGTTTGTTTTTATACCGGGAATTTTCATGCGCGATAACGTTCTGTCCCTGCGTCCTCTGATTGCGGCCACCGGCCTGGTGCTTGCCGCCCTTGCGGCGCCCGCCCACGCTTTTTCCGACGATGAAGCCCGCCGGGCCATCCTGGACTTGCGCCAACAGGTGCAGCAGCAGAACGAACAAAGCCAGCGCGCCAAGCTGCAATTGGCCGACCAGATCCAGGCCTTGCAGCAGGAAGTCGCCCAACTGCGCGACCAGCTCGAACTGGTGTCGCGCCAGCAGCCCTCGGCCAAGCCGGGCGGCGCGGCGGGCAGCGCCAATCCGCCGGGGGCCTCCGCTGGCGATCCCCAGGAACAGGCCGCCTATGACGGCGCGATCGATCTGTTCCGCAAGGGCCAGTACAAGGAAGCGTCCGAATCGCTGGCCGCCTTCACCGCCCTGTACCCCGCCAGCCAGCTCGCGCCCAGCGCCCAGTTCTACCTGGGCAGCAGCCGCTATGCGCTGAAGGACTTCAAGGGCGCCATCGAGCAGTTGAACGCCATGGTGCAGAAGGCCCCGGACAACGCGCGCGCACCGGACGCCCTGCTGGTCATCGCCGGCAGCCAGATCGAAATGAACAACCGCGCCGGCGCCAAGACCACGCTGCAGCGCATCGTGCGCGACTACCCGACCACGCCGGCCGCCAACACGGCCAAGAGCCGTCTCCAGCTGCTGCAGTAATGCCGCCTGCCGCGAGCGCGGTTGCCGCTTACCAGCACATCCTGCGCCGCCGGGCAGGGCTTATCGCCCTGCTGCTGGCGGCGCTTTTCATTGCGCTGCTGGCCGACTTCACGGTCGGCCCTTCGGGCCTGCCCTGGGGCGAACTGTGGCAGACGCTCACGGCTCCCGCCGCGGCCGATCCAACCACACGCGTGATCGTGTGGGAGATCCGCCTGCCATCGGCGCTGATGGCGGCTCTGGTCGGCATGGCGCTGGGAATGGCGGGTGCGGAAATGCAGACCATCCTGAACAACCCGCTCGCCAGCCCGTTCACGCTGGGCGTGTCGTCCGCTGCGGCCTTTGGCGCCTCGCTGGCCATCGTGCTGCAGCTGGGCCTGCCCGGCGTCCCCGCCGGCTGGCTGGTGGCGGGCAACGCCTTCCTGTTTGCGCTGCTGGCGGCGCTGATGCTGGACGCCGTGACCCGCTGGGGCGGCATGAATACCTCGGGCGTGGTGCTGTTCGGCATTGCCATGCTGTTTACCTTCAATGCCCTGGTGTCGCTGGTGCAGTTCATGGCCAGCGCCGAGGCGCTGCAGAACCTGGTGTTCTGGACCATGGGCAGCCTGTCGCGTTCCAGCTGGACCACGGTCGGCGTGCTGGCTGCGGCCTTTGCAATGGCGCTGCCGCTGGCCATGCGCCAATCCTGGAAGCTGACTGCGCTGCGCCTGGGTGAAGACCGCGCCGCAAGCTTCGGCGTGGACGTGCGCCGCGTGCGCGTCGCGGCGCTGGCCCGGGTCAGCCTGCTGTCGGCGCTGGCCGTGGCTTTTGTCGGCACGATAGGCTTCATCGGGCTGGTCGCGCCGCACATTGCGCGGCGGCTGTTTGGCGAGGACCACCGGTTCTTCCTGCCGGGCAGCGCGCTGGTGGGCGCGGTGATCCTGTCGCTGGCGTCGATCGCCTCCAAGAACCTCATGCCGGGCGTGATCGTGCCGGTAGGCATCGTGACGGCACTGGTCGGCATACCCTTTTTTGCGTCGGTGGTGCTGCGCCGGCAGATGCCATGACCGCGCCGCGCACCGCTTCTGCAACGACGCTATCCGTGCGCGGCCTCACCGCCGGCTACGGACGCACGGACGTGCTGCATGCGCTGTCGATACCCGAGTTGGCCGCCGGCCAGGTGACCGCCCTGCTCGGTCCCAATGGCAGCGGCAAATCCACCCTGCTCAAGGCACTGGCGGGCCTGGTCCGCGTGCGCGCCGGAAACGTCACGCTGGGCGGCCGCGACCTGCTGCGACAAAGCTTCGGCGAACGCGCGCGGCACGTGGTCTACCTGCCCCAGGGCCTGCCCGCCGCCGTGCACCTGCGGGTGTTCGAATCCGTGCTGGTGGCGGCCAAGGCCGGCGACGGCCTGGGTACGCCGGTGGACATGCACGCCATAGACCGGCTGCTGGAGCGCCTGGGCATCGCCCATCTGGCCTTGCAGTACCTGGATTCGCTGTCCGGCGGACAGAAGCAACTGGTGGGACTGGCGCAGGCCTTGATCCGCCATCCGCGCGTACTGCTGCTGGACGAGCCGCTTTCGGCGCTGGACCTGAACTACCAGTTCCACGTCATGCAACTGCTGCGGCAGGAGACCCTGGAGCACGGCCTGATCAGCGTCATCGTGCTGCACGACCTGAACGTGGCGCTGCAGCACGCCGACCGGGCCGTCATGATCCATGATGGCCGGCTGCACGCCGAGGGGCTGCCGGCGGATGTGATCACGCCGGCATCGCTGGCGGCGGTCTACGGGGTGGAAGGACGGGTGGAGGCCTGCTCGCGCGGCCTGCGGCAGGTGCTGATCGACGGGCTGCAAGCACACCCGCACTGAGCGCGAGCCGGCGCGATGTCAGGCGCACAGCGCCACGTCCACGACCGGCGCGCCGGTCATGTCCGCCAACTGCCGCGGCGTCAGGTTGAACACCGCGTGCGGATGCCCGGCGGCGGCCCACAAGCTGTCGTAGTTGAAGAGATCCGCGTCCAACAGCATCACCGGCTTGACCGCATGGCCGATGGGGCACACGCCGCCGATCGCGTAGCCGGTCATGTCGCGCACGAACTTCGCGTCCGCCTTGGCCAGCCCGCCCACCTGCGAGGCCACCTTGGCCTCGTCTACGCGGTTCGCGCCGCTGGCGATGACCAGCACCGGCGCGTCATCCGAGGCGCGCCGGAAGATGATGGACTTGGCGATCTGCGCAACCTCGCAGCCTAGCCCCGCCGCCGCTTCCGCCGAGGTCTTGCCGGTTTGCGGCAGGACGACCACGGGCTTGTCATGGCCCAGCTCCAGCAGCAGGCGCGCGACGCGCTGGGCGGATTCGGGCAAGGCGGCAAGGGACTCAGGCGACATCGGGGCGGCTCCGTGGAGTTGGGAAATCAGCGCGACCAGCGCGCCGAGGGATCGGAAAACGAGTTTATCAGCACCGGGGCCCGGCGCCTGCGGGCTAGAATGCGCTCCTGGCTTTCCCATCCGACACCCATGCGTTCCGAACCCGTCCTGCCCCTGCAAACCGCCCTGATCGGCGGCTACGCCTTGTCCTACACCGAGTACGGCAGCGGCGCGCCTCTGGTGCTGGTGCACGGTTCCCTGTCCGACTGCCGCTACTGGAAGTCGCAGATGGCGCCGTTGGGCAAGTCGTTCCGCGTGCTGGCGGTATGCCTGCGCCGCTACTGGCCCGAGACCTGGGATGGCGAGGGTGATGGCTTTTCGATCGAACAGCATGCCAGCGACGTGCTGGAGTTCATCGATACCGTGGCGGGCGAACCGGCCCATCTGGTGGGGCATTCCCGCGGCGGCCGCGTAGCGCTGGAAGCGGCGCTGCAGCAGCCCGGCGCGCTGCGCAGCCTGACCCTGGCCGACCCGGGCCTGCCCTTGCCTGGTGACGACGACCTGCGCGGCGGTTTTCGCCAGCGCGCGCTGGCGCTCATCCGCGACGGCGAGATCGAAGACGGCCTGGCGCTGTTCGTGGATACCGTGACTGGCCCCGACACCTGGCAACGCATGGTGCCGTGGTTCAAGGAGATGGTGCGCGACAACGTCGGCACGCTGTTCGGACAGGCCGAGGAGAAGCCCGAAGCGCTGACGCCGGCGCAGATCGGCACGCTGAAGCTGCCGACCCTGCTGATTGGCGGCGCGCTCAGCCCTGCCCCCTACCCGGCCGTGCTGGACGCGTTGTCGCAATGGCTGCCGCAGGCGCAGCGGGTGACGATCACGGGATCGTCGCATGGCATGAACTTGGGCAACCCGCGCGCCTTCAACGGCGCCATCGAAGCCTTCATCAACGGCTGACGCCGGATCTGCCCGGCCGCAGCGCGCGCCTCAGGGTTCGACCGAAGGCGTGTGCTTCAAGCGCCGCAACACAAAGGTGGATCGGCTGTGCCGCACGCCGCGCAGCTTGTAGAGCCGCTTGCGCAGGAATTCCTCGTAGCCTTCGGTTCCCGCCACCGCCACCTTGATCAGATAGTCGTACTCGCCCGTCACGAGAAAGGCCTCGACCACTTCCGGCAGCCGCGTGATCTCTTCGCCAAAGCGCGCCAGCGTGTCGTCGTCGTGATGTTCCAGCGTCACCTCGATCATGACGGTGTCCGGCAGGCCCAGCGCTTTCTGGTTCAAGAGGGCCGCGTAGCCTTCGATCACGCCCGCCTCTTCCAGGGCCTTGACCCGGTTCCAGCAGGGCGTGGGCGACAGCCCCACCTGCTCGGCCAGCTTCAGGTTGGTAAGGCGTCCGTCGGCGCGTAGCGCGCGCAGGATCTTGCGGTCGGTTTCGTCGATTTTGGGCGATGCGGGCATGATGGAAGGATAACGAAGATATTTCCCCTGCAAAAACTAATTCTACAAGACAACTATTCTCCAGATTCCCCAAATATGGCGTGAATCAGGAAACCTATTTTGCCCTCCTGCCCGTAGACTCTCCTGCAAGACGGTCACCTATCCCGCCCGTCCGATTTCGGCGTCCACGCTGCGGCATAACCCGGCGCAGGCGCCGGCAGTATCAACGCAGCACGCCGCGCGCCGATCCGCGCGGCAGGAAACCATGTCTCTCGCAGCAGCAGCACCCGCAAGATCCGGCCTGGGCCTGTCCGGCACCGCCATGCTTTTCGCCGCTCCGGCGCTATTCGCCTCCAACATGGTGGCGGCCCGCTGGGCCCATGATGCCAACCTCCCTCCTGTTTTTCTGGCCTTCGGCCGCTGGCTGGTCGCCCTGCTGATCCTGCTGCCGCTTGCCGCGCCCGCCCTGCGCGCGCACCGCAAGACCTTGTGGCGCGCCCTGCCGTCGCTGGCGCCGCTGGCAGTGCTGGGCATGGGCGTGGCCGTGGCACCGCAGTACATCGGCGCCCAGAACACCAGCGCGACCAATATCGCCCTGATCTTTTCGTGCAGCCCTATCCTGGTGGCGCTGCTGGAAGCCATCATCTGGCGCAAGCCGCTGTCCGCCCTGCGCGGCGCGGGCCTGGCGCTGGCCCTGGGCGGCGTGCTGGTGGTGCTGGCGCGCGGCGATGCGCAGACGCTGGCCCGCCTGGATTTCGGCCAGGGCGACCTCTGGGTGCTGCTGGCCGCCACCGGCTGGGCCTTCTACACCGTGCTGCAAAAGCGGCTGAGTCTGCCCGCGGTGCCGGACAGCGCCCGGCTGGCGGCCATGATGCTGGGCGGCGTGCTGGCCCTGGTGCCCTTTGCCGCGATCGAGGCTGCGGCCGGCGCCACGCCGCCCTGGGGCGATCCGCGGCTGGCCGCGGTGCTGCTGTTCCTGGCGGTGGTGCCCAGCCTGGGCGCGTACTACGTGTACGGCCGCCTGATCAGCCAGGCGGGGCCAGCCACGGCGGGGCTGTCGATGTTCCTGGTGCCGGTCTATGCCGCGCTGCTGGCCTGGCCGCTGCTGGGCGAGGCCCCGCAGCTGTTCCATGCCTACGGCTTCGTGATGATTCTGCTGGGCGTGAAACTGGCCTCGTCGCGCATGCGCGCGGCGGCGGCCACGGCCGCCGCCCCCGCCTGACGTCGACTCAGCGGCCCGAGCCCTGGGCCGCCATCACTTCCTGCGCCACCTGGCGCGGCGCCTCGGCATAGTGCTTGAACTCCATGCTGTAGGTCGCGCGCCCCTGGGTCAGCGACCGCAGCGAGGTGGAGTACCCGAACATTTCGGCCAGCGGCACTTCGGCGCGCACCAGCTTGCCGCCGCCACCCGCGATGTCCTCCATGCCCTGCACCATGCCGCGCCGCGAGGACAAGTCGCCCATGACGTTGCCGGTGAAGTCTTCGGGCGTTTCCACCTCGACCTGCATCATGGGTTCCAGCAGCACGGGATCGGCGCGGCGCATGCCTTCCTTGAAGGCCATCGAGCCCGCCATCTTGAAGGCGTTCTCGTTCGAGTCCACGTCGTGGTACGAACCGAAGAACAGCGTCGCCTTCACATCCACCACGGGGTAGCCCGCCAATATGCCGGCGTTCAGCGCTTCGCGTATGCCCTTGTCGACGGCCGGAATGAATTCGCGCGGCACCACGCCGCCCTTGATGGCGTCGACGAATTCATAGCCCTTGCCGGGCTCCTGCGGCTCCAGCTTGAGCACCACATGGCCGTACTGGCCGCGTCCGCCGGATTGCTTGACGAACTTGCCCTCGACCTCGTTGCAGGTCTTGCGTATGGTTTCGCGGTACGCGACCTGGGGCTTGCCCACCGTGGCCTCGACGCCGAACTCGCGCTTCATGCGATCGACCAGGATCTCCAGGTGCAGCTCGCCCATGCCGGAAATGATGGTCTGTCCGGACTCTTCATCCGTGCGCACGCGGAAGGACGGATCCTCCTGCGCCAGGCGGCCCAGCGCGATGCCCATTTTTTCCTGGTCTGCCTTGGTCTTGGGCTCCACCGCCTGCGAAATGACGGGCTCCGGAAAGACCATGCGCTCCAGGATGATGATGTGGGCCGGGTCGGTCAGCGTGTCGCCGGTAGTGACGTCCTTGATGCCCACCGCCGCGGCGATGTCGCCCGCGTAGACCTCGGTGATTTCGCGCCGTTCATTGGCGTGCATCTGCAGGATGCGCCCCAGGCGTTCCCGCTTTTCCTTGATGGGATTGAAAACGGAGTCGCCCGACTTCACCACGCCGGAATAGACGCGGAAGAACACCAGCTGGCCGACGAAGGGGTCGGTCATGATCTTGAAGGCCAGCGCCGAGAACGGTTCGTTGTCGGTGGGATGCCGTTCGATTTCGTGGTCGCGCTGGTCATGGCCCTTGATCGCAGGCACGTCCACCGGCGAAGGCATGTAGTCGATGACCGCATCCAGCATGGCCTGCACGCCCTTGTTCTTGAACGCGCTGCCACAGAGCATGGGGACGATTTCGTTGGCGATGGTGCGCATGCGCAGACCCTGCTTGATCTCGTCTTCGGTCAAGGGTTCGCCCGACAGGTATTTTTCCAGCAGGGTTTCGTTGGCTTCGGCCGCCTTCTCCACCATCTTGTCGTGCCATTCCTGGGCCTGCGCCTGCATTGCGGCGGGGATGTCGCGGTACTCGAAGCGCACGCCCTGGCTGGCCTCGTCCCAGATGATGGCCTTCATCTTGACCAGGTCGATCACGCCTTCGAAATGGTCCTCGGCGCCCACCGGCAGCTGGATGGGCACGGCGTCGCCCTTCAGGCGCTCGGCGATCTGGCGCTGCACGCGCAGGAAGTCCGCGCCGACCCGGTCCATCTTGTTGACGAAGGCCAGCCTCGGCACCTTGTACTTGTTGGCCTGGCGCCAGACGGTTTCCGACTGCGGCTGCACGCCGCCCACGGCGTCGTAGACCATGACCGCGCCATCCAGCACGCGCATGGAGCGTTCGACCTCGATGGTGAAATCGACGTGGCCCGGCGTGTCGATGATGTTGATGCGGTGTTCGGGATAATTGCCCGCCATGCCCTTCCAGAAGGCGGTGGTGGCGGCCGACGTGATGGTGATGCCGCGCTCTTGTTCCTGCTCCATCCAGTCCATCACGGCGGCGCCGTCGTGCACCTCGCCGATCTTGTGGGTGATGCCGGTATAGAAGAGGATGCGCTCGGTGGTCGTCGTCTTGCCCGCGTCGATGTGGGCGCTGATGCCGATATTGCGGTAAAGCTCGATACGCGTCTTGCGAGTCATGGCCTCTTCCCTTGCAGTGAACTACCGGGCGAAGACGGCAAGCCCGACCGGGCCTTGCCGCGGCGGGCGCCATGCCGCGTAGGGTGCTTGAGAATCGCGGAACCGCGCCCGCACTGATGCGTAAATATTACGCGCGGCGCGCCAGGAAACAAGCCTAGTCCCTGCAAAGGCCAAGGATAAAAAAAGCCCCTCCAGCGGGAGGGGCTCCGTAGCCATGCACCAGCCTGGGGCAGCTCCGTAGAGCATTCCGCGGCGGTCGATGCGGCAGGCTACTTCTTTTCTTCCTTGACGCGATACACCAGCACTGCCGTGCTGGCCAGCGACAGGACCTTGGCGGTGACGCTGCCCAGCAGCAGGCGCGACAGGCCGCTGCGGCCGTGGCTGCCGATGAAGATCAGGTCGCAGCCGGCGTCGGCGGCGGCTTGCACGATGCCGTCGGCAACGTTGAAGTTCGACACGGCGCGCGACTCGGACTTCACGCCAGCGGTGTCGGCGCGGTCGGTGATCTGCTTGAGGTACTTGTCGGCCTGCTCGGCGGAGGCCTTTTCGTAGTCTTCGTCGGTGATGGCGTAAGCGGCAGCCATGCCGTCAAAACCGATCGTTGCCGCGAAAGGCTGGGTCACGTAGAGCGCGACGACTTCAGCGCCCACGGAACGCGCAAAGCAAATGCCGGCATTGGCGGCTTGGGCCGAGAGCGGAGAACCGTCGGTGGGAATCAGGATCTTCTTGAACATCTTGCCTGCTCCTGTTTGTGAGGTACCTCCATGCTACCGGAAACGCGCCAGGTTCACATCAACCGAACCCGGCGCGCCTTGACGCGCGTCAAGCCTGCGTTCAACCCAGCTGCTGGGCGGCGGCGAACAGATTGGTGCAGCGGGTGCCGGTGCGGCAGTACGCCAGGACCGGGCCGGGCAGCGTGCGCAACAGCTCGGCGAAACGCACCACGTCGGCGGCGGTCATGGCACTGCCCACGACGGGCTGGTATTCGATCTGCAGGCCGGCGGCCAGGGCGGCCTTGGACACGTCTGCGGCGGTGGGCTGGTCCGGGCCGCCTTCGAAATCGGGACGGTTGATGATCACGCTCTTGTAGCCGGCGGCGGCGACGTCCGCCATGTCGTCCGGGCCGAGCTGGGGCGCGACGGCGAAATTCTGGGTCAGGGGTTTGATGGGTGCGGACATGGCGGTTCCTTCAATGGCTTCAAAGAGACAGCTTTCTATTATTGATTGCTGGAGACGTTTTGCGCGAAGATTTTTTCCAGATCGGTCCAGACGCCCCGATGATCGGCGATCGTGACCGAAAAGCGCAGCATCGTCGACGGCGCCTGGGACGGGGAAAACAGCGTGCCCGGCGCCAGCAGCATGCCGTGGTCGGCCGCCACGCGCGCCAGCGCCTCGGTATCGCGACCGTAGTCGGCCCAGACGAACATGCCGGCGTGCGGCTCGTGATGCACCGTCAGGCCCAGTTTCAGCAGTCCTTTCAGGCACCGCTGGCGGGCATCGTCCACCCGCAGGCGCACGCGCTCGATGTGGCGGCGGTACTGCCCTTCCATCAGCACCCGGTGGATCACCCGCTCGCCGAGTTCTGGCGAGGTCAGGCCGGCCAGCATCTTCAGGTCGGCGAGCTTCTGCAGGATCTCGGGATTCGCGGCCAGATAGCCCACCCGCAGGCTGGCCGCCAGCATCTTGGAATAGCCGCCCACCAGGATCACCCGCTTCAGGCGGTCCAGCGCGGCCAGCTTCATGGCGCCGCCTGGATGCAGTTCGCCGTAGGTGTCGTCCTCGACCACCAGGAAATCGTGGCGTTCGGCGATGCGCAGGATGTCGTAGGCGGCGCCGGCCGACAGCGTGTGGCCGGTGGGGTTGTGCACCGAACCGTTGATGATGAAGAGCTTGGGCTTGTGCTGGGCCGCCAGCTGTTCGAGCAGCGCCGTGTCGGGGCCGTCCGGGCCGCGCGGCACGCCGATCAGGCGCGCGCCGAAGGCGGCCAGCCGGCCGAAGATGACGAACCATGCCGGGTCTTCGACCAGTACGGTGTCGCCCGGTTTGACCAGGTGCCGCGCGATCAGGTCCAGCCCGTGCGTGACGCCGTTGGTCGTGAGCAGATTGAGTTCCGGATGCGCAGGCACGCCGTCGTTCTGCAGGAAGGCGGCGATCTGCTGGCGCAAGGGGCCGAAGCCCTGGGGATGCCCATAGCTGACCAGATGGCCGCGTACGGAGCGGCCCACGGCGCGCACCGCGCCTGCCACCATCTCGGGGTCCAGCCAGTCCGCGGGCAGCAGTCCCGCGCCGCCGGGCATGCCTGAAGGATTGGTGTCGCGGAACATGCTGCGCAGCAGCCAGGCGACGTCGATCCGCGCAGGCGGCGTGAACGCCGCGGGCGCCGCGCTGGCCACGGCGGCCAGTTGCCCGCTGCGCGCCCGTACGAAGAATCCCGCGCCGCGCCGCGACTGCACCAGGCCGCGGGCCACCAGGCGGTCGTAGGCCTCGACCACGGTGAAGCGGCTGACGCCCGACTGTTCGGCCATCTTGCGGATCGACGGCAGGCGGGTGCCGGGCCGCAGACCCTGTTCATCGATGCGGCGCGCCAGCCCGTCGGCCAATTGCGCCACCAGGGTGGCGTCGGCCTGGCGCACGGGCTGCCAAGGCATGGAGGCGGTCGCGGCGGAAGCAACTGTCATGGGGATTTCACCAGGCCAGTGATTAAAGTGATATGCAAAAGTGTACCGGTACTGTACCGACAACTATGCGTAGAGTGACAGCAATGCCGAAAACCCGCAATAGCGGATGGGCGCGATGCCCGCGGCGTTCCCCTACCTTGGTGGCTGCGATGACCCGTCCCGCTTTCTATCCGACCTCCCAGGCTGCGCCTGGCGCCCCCGCTGGGCTATGGGAGGGGTACGGCTATGGTTTTCTGGGAGTGCTGGTCTTTTCCCTGACGCTGCCCATGACGCGCCTGGCGGTCGGCGAGCTGGCGCCGCTACTGGTGGGACTGGGCCGCGCGCTGCTGGCGGCCGTGCCGGCGATTGCCGTGCTCTGGCTGACGCGCGCCCGCCGGCCCAACCGCGAGGAATGGCCCGGCGTGATCCTGGCCGCCCTGGGCATCGTGGTGGGCTGGCCGCTAGCGTCCTCGCTCGCCATGCAGACCGTGCCCGCGTCGCAGGGCGCCGTCTTCAATGGGCTGCTGCCCCTGTCGACCGCGGCCTTTGCCGCGCTGCGCAGCGGTGAGCGCCCCTCGCCCGCCTTCTGGGCCTGGGCCGTGCTGGGCGCCGCGCTGGTGACGGCCTATGCGCTGCGCCAAGGCGAAGGTGCCCTGCAGACGGGCTATCTGTGGCTGCTGCTGGCCGTGTTGCTGGGCGGCCTGGGCTATGCCGAAGGCGCGCGCGCTTCCCGCACGCTGGGCGGCGGGCGCACCATCTGCTGGGCCCTGGTGATCAGCGCCCCCGTGGTGGCCGCGCCAGTCGGCTGGATGGCGGCGCAGCAGGCCAGCTGGCCCAGCGCCCCGGTGATCTACGCCAGCGCCTATCTGGCGCTGGGATCAATGTTCCTGGGCTTTTTTGCCTGGTATCGCGGCCTGGCCGTGGGCGGCATCGCCCGGGTCGGCCAGGTGCAGTTGCTGCAACCGTTCCTGACGGTGGTGGCGGCCGCATTGTTGTTTGGCGAATCGGTGGAACCGGCGACGTATGTCTTCGCCGCTGCCGTGATCGCCGTCATCGCCGGCGGACGCCGCGCCATCGTCAGGACCAAAGAATGAATCTGCTCCCCTCCAACTGGGCCGACGTGCCTCTGATGTCCCTGTCCTTGCTGGGCCCCCTGGCCATGTTCGCGCTGGTCAGCTCCATTACGCCCGGACCCAACAACGTAATGCTGGCCTCGTCCGGCCTGAATTTCGGCTTCCGCCGCAGCGTGCCGCATCTGCTGGGCGTGAACCTGGGCTTCACCTTCATGATCTTCCTGGTGGGCATCGGACTGGGCTCGGTGTTCCAGCAGGTGCCGCAGTTGTACACCGTGCTGAAGTACGCGGGCGCGGCCTATCTGCTGTACCTGGCGTGGAAGATCGCGAATTCAGGTGAAATGGACGACGGCGAGACGCGCGGCAAGCCGTTCACCTTCCTGCAGGCCGCCGCCTTCCAGTGGGTCAACCCCAAGGCCTGGGTCATGGCCGTGGGCGTGATCGCCACCTACACCCCGCAGAACGGCTTCTTCGCCAATCTGGTCATCGCCACCGTAGTCTGCGGCATCGTCAACCTGCCCAGCATCGGCATCTGGGTGACCTTCGGCACGGCGCTGCGCCGCGTGCTGCACAAGCCCTGGGCGATCCGCGCCTTCAATGTGGGCATGGCGCTGCTGCTGGTAGCGTCGCTGTATCCGGTCGCGCTGGAGATGCTGCACTGACGCGGCCCTCAGGCCAGCAATCCCACAACCACGGCGGGCGTGACCAGCACATTGAACAGGCCCGCCATCACCATCACCAGGCCCGCGACGGCGCCCTCATCGGCCGCCAGCTCGCGGGCCTTGGCCGTTCCGGCGCCATGCGCACCCATGCCGAACAACGCGCCGCGCGCCAGCGCCGAGCGCAGCGGCAGCCAGCGCCGCATCAACTGGCCCATGGCCGCGCCGAACACGCCCGTAACGATCACGAAGACGGCGGTCAGGTCCGGCACGCCGCCCACGTGCGACGACACGGCCACCGCGAACGGCGTGGCCACCGAACGCGGCAGCAGGCTCAGGCGCAGGTCCGGCGACAGGCCCAGCAAGCTGCCCAGCATCCAGGCGCTGGCGCCTGCGATCAGGCTGCCCACCGCCACGCCCGCCACCAGCACGGGCCAGTAACGGCGGATCAGCGCGCGCTGTTCATACAAGGGCAGCGCGAAGGCGACGATGACCGGCCCCAGCATCGCCATCAGCCAGTGCGACCCCGCCATGTAGTCCCGGTAGCCGGTGTGCAGCGCAAGCGCAAGCGCCAGCAACAGCGCGGGCGCCACCACCAGGGTCGACGTGCACCAGTAGGCGTAGCGCCGGTAGAACAGGCGCGCGCAGACATAGGCCAGCACCGTCGCGGCGGGCCAGAACAACAAGTTGAAATCAGCTGGCATGGCGGTTCATCCAGCGGTAGCAGAGATCGATGGTCAAGGCCGTGCCCGTCATCACCAGGGCCGTGCCCAGCAGGATGACGGCCAGCAGCTTCAGGCCCAGCACGCCCAGGAATTCGCGGTGGTCCAGCAGCGACATGACGGCCGGCACGAAGAACAGCAGCATCTCGCCCAGCAGCCAGCTGGCGCCGCGATGCACGTTGCGCACCCGCAGGCGGCGCGTGGCCAGCAGCAACAGCACCAGCGCCATGCCGATGACGCCGCCCGGCACGGGCAGCCCCAGCAACTGGGCCAGCGCCTGACCCAGCAGGGAGAAGAGGACCAGCAGGCAGATTTGCAGCACGCGGCTGCGGCGCAGCTTGCTGCGTAGAAGAATGGCGAGACGTGGGCGAGACATGAGACGAAGTTCCTGCGGCAAGCAGATGTTTTACGCCTGCGCCGCCCATAGATAAAATGAATTCGTTGAATTCAGGCCATTCCAATAAGGCATAAACATGGAACTGCGTCCCCTGCGCGCCTTGGTCGAAGTGGTCCGCCAGGGCGGTTTCTCCCAGGCCGCCAAGACCATCTTCGCGACCCAGCCCACCGTGAGCAAAGCCGTGCGGCAACTGGAAGACGAACTGGGCATGCCGTTGCTGGACCGCCACGCCCAGCCGCCGCGGCTGACCGCCGCCGGCGAAATCGTCTACCGCCGAGCCGTCGCCATGCTGGCGCAGCGCGACGATCTGCACGCCGAGCTGGACGAACTGAAGGGGCTCAAGCGCGGCGTGCTGCGCCTGGGCCTGCCGCCGCTGGGCAGCAGCACGCTGTTCGCACCCATGTTTGCGCGCTTTCGCAGCCGCTATCCGCAGATTGAAATCAGTCTGGTGGAACACGGCAGCCGCCGGCTGGAGGAAATGGTGATGGCCGGCGAGATCGAACTGGCCGCCTCGCTCAAACCGGTGCCCGACATCTTCGAATGGCAGCCCGTGGCGCGCGAGCCGCTGGTGGCGCTGATGCCGGCCGACCACCCCAAGGCGCATGCTGAAACTGTCGGGCTGAGCGACTTGCGGGACACGCCTTTCATTCTGTTCGAGACGGGCTTCGCCCTGAACCGCATCATCCACGACGCCTGCCAGCGCGCCGGCTTCGCCCCTGCCGTTGCCGCGCGCAGCGGCCAGATCGATTTCATCGCGGCGCTGGTGGCGGCCGGCATGGGGGTGGCCTTCCTGCCGCGCCTGAAGGCCCGCGAAGAGCTGCACGCCGGCGTGGCGCGGGTGCCGCTGCGCGATGCCGGCACGGACTGGGAGATGGTGCAGGTGTGGCGGCGCGGCGGTTACCTGTCGCATGCCGCCCAGGCCTGGCTGGCCCTGACCCGCGAAGTCCATCCCGAAGTATGCTGATGCCGGAACCCAGCCGCCTCGCCCGGGTCAGATAATCCATGCCAGCCTTCCCCCGCCTCTCTCCCCGCCGCCTGTTCGCCGTTGCCCTCTTGGCCGGCGCCAGCGTCGTCGGCTGCACCCAGCTCGATTCCTGGCAGCGGCAGACCATTTTCTCCCCCCAGTCCGAACCGCAAACGTGGTGGCGCGAACCCGCCGCCGGCACCCAGGTTTACGACCTGACGCTGGCCGGCGGCGACAAGGTGCGCGCTTGGTACTGGCAAAGTCCCCAAGCCGGCGCGCCCACCGTGCTGTACCTGCATGGCGCACGCTGGAACCTGAACGGCAGCGCCTTCCGCATCGACGGCTGGACGCGCATGGGCTATTCCGTGCTGGCTATCGACTACCGCGGCTTCGGCGCCTCGACCCCGCGCCTGCCGTCCGAGGAAAGCGCGCTGGAAGACGCAATGGCCGGGTTGAAGGAGCTGGCCCGCATCCAGCCCGATCCGGCGCGCCGTTTCATCTACGGCCACAGCCTGGGCGGCGCGATCGCGATCGACCTGGCCGCGCGCCCCGAACAACCGGCGTTCGCCGGCCTGATCGTGGAATCCAGCTTCACCAGCATCGGCGCGATGCTTGCCACGCTGCGCTGGGGCAAGGTGCCCGGCGCCAGCCTGCTGGTCACGCAGCCGTTCGCCTCGGTGGAAAAGCTTGCGCGCATGCACACGCCCATGCTGTTCATGCACGGCACCGCCGACCGCGTGGTGCCGCACACCATGAGCGACGAGCTCTACGCCGCCGCCAGCAACGTCGCGCCCGAGCTCAAGCGCCTGGTCAAGATCGAAGGCGCCTCGCATTCCGGCGCCTTCCGCAGCGGCGCGCAGTATGAAACCGCGGTGAAGACTTTCATGCAGGACGCGAGCCGCGCGTATCCGCGCAAGGCAGGCTGACAGCCCTCCGCGTCGACGCGGCAGGCTCGGACTGCCTGCCCATGCCTCCTTAGCGCGCTTCCCTTTCGTGACCCGCCCCGCGGAAAGACACGCGCCGCGCTGGCCCCACGCCGAAAGCAATGCCCTCCTGGGAAATCCCCCCGGGTTGACCCGCCCCGGGAAATCCCCGAATCAAAATATCTTCTAAATATATTTATCAGATATTAGACTTTGCACCTGCTCGCCGCTCCGCCATTGAAGCGACGGCATCTTGAGGAGAAGCCAGTTGAGTAACGTGCATTGGCAGGGCGTCTTCCCTGCCGTAACGAGTAAGTTCCATGCCGACGAGACCCTCGACTTCGAGGCGATGCGCAAGCACTTCGGCTTCCTGATCGACAACGGCGTACACGGCCTGGTCACCTGCGGTTCGCTGGGCGAAGCCAGCACCCTGACCCTGGAAGAAAAGCTGGAAGTGACGCGCTGCGCGGTGGAAGTCAGCGCCGGCCGCATTCCGGTCCTGGCCAACGTGTCCGAGACCAGTACCCGCGAAGCGCTGCGCTTCATCAAGGCCGCCGTGGAACTGGGCGTGGACGGCTTCATGCTGATGCCCTCGCTGATCTACGTGGCGGACTCGCGCGAAGCGATGCAGAGCATCCGCACGATGGCCGAGGCCGCGCAGAAGCCCTGCATGATCTACAACAACCCGGTCGCGTACCGCGTGGATCTCAAGCCCGAGCACATGGCCGAACTGGCCGACTGCAAGTGGCTGGTCGCCATCAAGGAAAGCAGCGACGACGTGCGCCGCCTGACCGACCTGCGCAACGCGCTAGGCACGCGCTATCAGCTGTTCATCGGCGTGGACGACCTGTCGTTCGAGGCGCTGGCGCTGGGCGCGGACGGCCTGCTCGCCGGGCTGGTCACCGCCTTCCCGCGCGAAACCGTGGCCCTGTACGACCTGATGAAGGCCGGCAAGTGGCAGGAAGCGCTGGCGCTGTACCAGTGGTTCACGCCGCTGTTGCACCTGGATGTCTCGACCAAGCTGGTGCAGAACATCAAGCTGGCCGAGACCCTGGCCGGCGTGGGCAATGAGCACGTGCGCCGCCCGCGCCTGCCGCTGGCCGGCGCCGAACGCGAACGCTGCGCCGCCATCATCCAGGCCTCTCTGGCCAAGCGCCCCGCGCAGTACCAGTCGAAGTAAGGCCGGGCTCCGGAAGAAGCACGAACCTCCTGGCGCGTGGCGGGACCGCGACGCGCCAGGGCCTGTCCCCAGCAAGCCCAACGGACATCATGCAAAGCGACATCATTCTTCAGACACGGGGCCTGAGCAAGGAATTCCGCGGCTTCGTGGCCGTCAACAACGTCGACATGAGCGTGCGCCGCGGCGCCATCCACGCGCTCATCGGCCCCAACGGCGCGGGCAAGACCACCTTCTTCAATCTGCTGACCAAGTTCCACATCCCGACGCGCGGCGAGATCCTGTACGACGGCGTGGACATCACGCAGGAACGCCCCGCGCAGACCGCGCGTCGCGGCATCGTGCGCTCGTTCCAGATTTCCGCCGTCTTTCCGCAGCTGTCGGTGCGCGAGAACGTGCGCGTGGCCCTGCAGCGCAAGCTGGGCGTGGACTATTGCTTCTGGCGGTCGGAACGCACGCTGGAAAGCCTGCACCACCGCGTCGAGGAACTGCTGGATCAGGTCGGCCTGCGCACGCACCTGGACGTGGCCGCGGGCGACCTGCCCTATGGCCGCAAGCGCACGCTGGAAATCGCGACCACCCTGGCGCTCGAACCCGAGCTGCTGCTGCTGGACGAACCGACGCAAGGCATGGGCCACGAGGACGTGGACCGGGTCAAGCATCTGATCAAGCAGGTCAGCGCGGGCCGCACCATCCTCATGGTCGAACACAACATGAAAGTGGTGGCGGACATCTCCGACACCATCACCGTGCTGCAGCGGGGCGAGATCCTGGCCGAAGGCCCCTACGCGACCGTATCGGAAAACCCGGCGGTGCGCGAAGCCTACATGGGAGCCGAAGATGAATGAAGCCGCCGCAGCCTCCAGCATGCTGGAGATCCGCAACCTGCACGCCTGGTACGGCGAATCGCACATCCTGCACGGCATCGATCTGGACGTGAAGCCCGGCGAATGCGTGACCCTGCTGGGCAGGAACGGCGCGGGCCGCAGCTCCACGCTGAAGTCCATCCTGGGCCTGGTGGGCCGGCGCAGCGGCTCAATCAGGATCCAGGGCCAGGAGACCGTCGGCCTGCCGCCCCACAAGATCGCGCGCCGCGGCATCGGCTATTGCCCTGAAGAGCGCGGTATCTATGCATCCTTGACCGCCGAGGAAAACCTCATGCTGCTGCCCTCGGTAGGGCCGGACGGCATGTCGGTGGCAGAGATCTACGACATGTTCCCCAACCTGAAAGAACGCGCGCACAGCCCCGGCACGCGCCTGTCGGGCGGCGAACAGCAGATGCTGGCGATGGCGCGCATCCTGCGCACCGGCGCCCGCCTGCTATTGCTGGATGAAATCACGGAAGGCCTGGCCCCCGTCATCGTGCAGTCCCTGGGTCGCGTGATCCGGCAATTGAAAGAGCGCGGCTACACCACAGTGCTGGTCGAGCAGAACTTCCGCTTTGCCCAGCACCTGGCCGACCGCCATTACGTCATCGAGCACGGCCAGGTGGTGGCGGTGATAGACCGCGCCGAAGTCCAGCAATCGCAGGACAGGCTGAACGCCCTGCTCGGCATTTGAGTTTTCCAGACGCATTCCTTCCGACCGCAGTCCCCTTCCTACACGGAGCGTAGTCAGATGAAATTGAATCGAATCTCAGCAGCGCTGTTCGCCATCGGCATGATCGGCGCCGCCCAGGCCCAGACCAAGGTCAGCGATGACGTGGTCAAGATCGGCGTCCTGACCGACCTGTCCGGCGTCTATTCCGACCTGGCCGGCAACGGCTCTGTGATCGCGGCCCGCATGGCCGCCGAGGAAATGGGCAACAAGGTGCTGGGCAAGCCGGTGGAAGTGGTTTCCGCCGACCACCAGAACAAGCCCGACGTCGCGGCCAACCTGGCCCGCGAATGGTTCGACCAGGGCAAGGTCGACATGATCACCGACTTCCCCACCGCGTCCACCGCGCTGGCGGTGATGGAAATCGCCAAGCAGAAGAACCGCGTGACCATGCCGTCGGCGGGCCTGTCCACCGCGATCCTGGGCGAAAAGTGCTCGCCGTTGAACGCCCAATGGACCACCAACACCTACGCCCTGGCCGCCGGCACCGCGCGCGCGCTGGTCAAGGAAGGCAAGAAGAGCTGGTACTTCATCACCGCCGACTACACCTTCGGCCACTCGCTCGAAAAGGACGGCACCGAAGTCATCCAGGAGAACGGCGGCAATGTGGTGGGCGTGTCGCGCCATCCCTTTCCCGGCAACGACTTCTCTTCGTTCCTGCTGAAGGCGCAGGCCTCCAAGGCCGACGTGATCGCGCTGGCCAACGCCGGCAACGACACGGTCAACGCGGTCAAGCAGGCCAACGAGTTCGGCATCAACAAGAAGCAGATCGTGGCGCCGCTGCTCACCTACATCTCGGACGTGCACAGCATGGGCCTGGCCAAGGCGCAGGGCATGTACCTGACCGAAGCCTTCTATTGGGACTATGACGACGCTTCGCGCGCCTGGGCCCAGAAGTTCTTTGAAAAGGCCAAGAAGATGCCGACCGCCTCGCAGGCCGGCGTGTATTCGGCCACGCTGTCGTACCTGAAGGCGATCGAAGCCGCCGGCACCGACGACGCACCCGCCGTGATGGCCAAGCTGCGCGAAATGACCATCAACGACGCCGTGATCCGCAACGGCAAGCTGCGCGCCGACGGCGCGCTGGTGCACGACATGCTGCTGCTGCAGGTCAAGACGCCCAAGGAGTCCAAGGCGCCGTGGGACTACTACAACGTGAAGTCGGTGCTCAAGGGCGAGGACGTGTTCCCCAAGCCCCAGGCCGCGTGCTCGTTGAACAAGACCTGATGCCGCCACGCGCCGCACGCACAGCGTGCGGCGCCGGCTGCCATGGCCGCGGCGCACCGCCGCGCGCTTCCCGGAAATCGACGCGACACCTTTCCGCCCGCCGCCTACCATGTTCGACATCTCGCTTTCCGCCTTGCTCGCCCAACTGCTGGTGGGTCTGATCAACGGCTGCTTCTACGCCATCCTCAGCATGGGGCTGGCCATCATCTTCGGCCTGCTCAACATCGTCAATTTCACGCACGGCGCCCAGTTCATGATGGCGGCGTTCCTGGCCTGGATCGGCTTCACCCAGCTGCCGCAGTTGCTTGGGCCGGGCGTGCAGATCAACTTCTGGGCCGCGCTGATCCTGGCTCCCCTGCTGGTGGGGCTGGTGGGCGTCGTGATCGAGAAGACGCTGCTCAAGCGCCTGTACCACCTGGACCACCTGTACGGCCTCTTGCTGACCTTCGGCATCGCGCTGATGATGGAAGGCGGCTTTCGCTACTTCTACGGCATTTCAGGGGTGGGCTATGAGCCGCCCGAGGTTCTGCAGGGCGGCTTCGACCTGGGCTTCATGTTCCTGCCGGCCTATCGCGCGTTCGTGGTGGTGGCGTCCCTGGTGCTGTGCCTGGCCACCTGGTATCTGTTCGAACGCACCCGCCTGGGCGCCATGCTGCGCGCCGGCACCGAGAACCCCAGGCTGCTGCAGGCTTTCGGCGTGAACGTGCCAGTGATGATCACCCTGACCTACGGCTTCGGCGTGGCGCTGGCCGGCGTGGCCGGGGTGCTGGCCGCGCCCGTCATGCAGATCAACCCGCTGATGGGCTCGAACCTGTTGAACATCGTGTTCGCCGTGGTCGTGATCGGCGGGCTGGGCTCCATCATGGGCGCCATCGTCACCGGGCTGACGCTGGGCCTGCTGGAAGGGCTGACCAAAGTGTTCTATCCCGAAGCCTCGACGGTGGTCGTCTTCATCGTCATGGCGATCGTTCTGCTGACGCGCCCCGCCGGCCTGTTCGGCAAGGAGAAATAAGGTGCAGCGCATACCCTCCTCGATCCGCATCCTGGCGCTGCTGCTGGTGCCGGCCCTGCTGGTGCCGCTTTTCCCGCAGATCGTCTATCCCGTGTTCGTCATGAAGGTGCTGTGCTTTGCGCTGTTCGCGCTGGCCTTCAACCTGCTGACCGGTTTTACCGGCCTGGTGTCGTTCGGCCATGCCGCCTTCTTCGGCTGGGCCGGCTACGCGGCCGGCGAAATGATGATCCTGTTCGGCGCCTGCGGCCTGCCGCCCGAGATCGCCATCGCTTGCGGCGTGGCCATGGCCGCGGCCATCGGCTGGGCCATCGGCTGGCTGGCGATCCGGCGCACCGGCATCTATTTCGCGATGATCACGCTGGCGCTGTCGCAGGTGGCGTACTTCATGGCGGTGCAGGTGGGCTGGACGCGCGGCGAGGACGGCATGCAGGGCATCCCGCGCGGAAAGTTCCTGGGCCTGGTGGACCTGAGCGTGGACGCCAACATGTATTACTTCACGCTTGGGGTCTTCGTGCTGGGCTTTCTGTTCGTCTACCGGGTGATCCATTCGCCCTTCGGCCAGGTGCTCAAGACCATCCGGGACAACGCGCCGCGCGCCATATCGCTAGGTTACGATACAGACCGGTGCAAGCTGCTGGCCTTCGTGCTGTCGGCCTCGGTGGCCGGCCTGGCCGGTTCGCTGAAGGCGCTGGTGCTCCAGCTGGTTGCATTGAACGACGTTTCGCTCGCCACCTCCACCGAGGTGCTGCTGATGACGCTCCTGGGCGGCATCGGCACGGTATGGGGGCCGGTGGTGGGCGCGACGCTGGTCGTCAGCTTGCAGAACTATCTTGCCACCCTGGGCGACATCGTCACCATCGTCATCGGACTGATTTTCGTGTTGTGCGTGTCGTTCTTCCGGCGCGGATTCGTCGGCGAATGGCTGGCCTACACGCAGTGGCGCAAAACGAAGGAAAACAACAGTTGATGGCAGCAGCAGAATCCAAACGGCGCGCCGCCGATGTCGCCTACGACCAGATCGAAAGCATGATCGCCACGCTGCAATTGCAGCCGGGCAGCGCGGTCGTGGAAGCGGATCTGGTGGAAATGACCGGCCTGGGACGCACGCCGCTGCGCGAGGCGCTGCTGCGCATGGTGGCCGCCGGGCTGATACGCCAGGAACCGCGGCGCGGCCTGCGCGTGTCCATGATCCAGCTGGCGGATCACATGGATCTGATCCAGACCCGCCGGGCGCTGGAGCAGCTGATCGCGGCCAGCGCCGCGCGCCGCGCCACCCCGACGCAGCGCAGCCAGATCGTGGATTGCGCGGCGCAGATGATCCAGGCGGCGGAAGGCGGCAATCTCGACAACTACATGCATGCCGACCAGATGCTGGACCACGTCTGCCACCAGGCCTGCCGCAACGCCTCGGCCGTGAATGCGGTGGCCCCTTTGATCATCCAGTGCCGCCGCTTCTGGTACGCCTACCAGCACGAGGGCGACATCGCCGAGGGCGCTCGCCGCCACATGCTGATGGCCGAGGGCATCGCCACCGGCAACGAGTCCGCGGCCATCAAGGGCGCGGACTCGCTGATGGACTACCTGGAGATGTTCACGCGCAAGGTGATTGACGCGTGACGGCCGGCGCGGCCTGCCCTTTGCGGCGGGCCAGCCACTGCAGGACCCGTGGCCGCGAGCGGTCATAGGCCAGGTTGTAGAGGAAGGCGTAGGGCAGATAGAACAGCACCAGCGCGATATCCAGCACAAAGGCCTGCCACAGGCTGATGTCTAGCCACCAGGCCGCCAGCGGGATCACGATCAGGATCAGGCCCAGCTCGAAGCCGAAGGCATGCACCACGCGCAGCCGCAGCGTGCGGGTCCAGCCCATGCGGTTCTCGATGCGGTCAAAGCCGGCGTTGTAGATCATGTTCCAGACCAGCGCGATCCAGGCGATCACTGCCGTCAGCACGCCCATTTCGAACAGGGACTTGCCCATGGCCCAGGCGGCCGCCGGGGCGCACAGGCCGATGGCGATGATTTCGAACAGAAAGGCGTGGAGGAAACGTTCTTTAATGGATTTCTTGGCTTGCGTCATGACCCACCTGCGGTCGGTTGATACTCAGTGGCAGGGATTCTCGACGATATTTCCGTTACCATAAAGATAGTTTTCATCGGAAAAACCGATAACATCGGACATCCCACCCATGCGCCACTCCCTGGAATCCCTGGCGGCGTTCGCCCAGGTCGCCTCCGAAGGCACGTTTTCGGCTGCCGCCCGCAAGCTCGGGAAAAGCCAGTCCACGGTCAGTGAAACCATCGCCAACCTGGAAGTGGACCTGAACGTGACATTGTTCGACCGCAGCCAGCGCCAGCCCGCGCTGACCGAGGCCGGCCAGGTCCTGCTGGGCCAGGCCCTGCAAGTGCTGGCTGCCAACGATCGGCTGAACCGCAGCGCCAGCCAGCTGGCCGAGGGCCTGGAGCCCCGGCTGACGGTGGTGCTGTCCGACACGTTCCAGTCCGAGACCTTCGACACCATGCTCAGCCAGATCGACCAGCGCTATCCGGCGCTGCGCTTCGAATGCCTGATCGCGGAATACGAGGACGTGGTGGCGCTGGTGCAGCAGGGCCGCGCGCACCTGGGACTGATGGCCGCCCAGGACAGCTACCCGCCCGACGTGGCGCACGCGACGCTGGCAGAGCTGTCTGAGATCGTCCTGTGCGTGGGCCGCGGGCATCCGCTGGCCCAGCTGCCGCAGGTCACGCAAGACCAGCTGAAGTCCGAACGCGCGCTACGCCTGAGCACTTACGAGCTGGGCGACAAGGACGCCGAGCCTGCCTATGCGACCTGGTCGGCGCCCGGCTATCTGATGCTGCTGGAAATGGCCAGCCGCGGATTCGGCTGGACCGAGCTGCCGCGCTGGATGATCCAGCGCTTCGGCCAGGATCAGCTGGTGGAGTTGAAGTCGCCGGGCTGGCCGCGCCACATCCGCGTCGATGCGGTCTGGTCACGGCGGCGCGCGCTGGGACCTGCGGGCGCCTGGCTGCTGCAGAGCCTGACGGGCGGCTAGAGCCAGCCCGCGCCGCAACGACCTTGCAGCCGATCAGCGCGCCGTGGCCGGCAAGCGCGAGATATGCACCCCGTTGGCGTTGAGCCAGTCGCCCAGCTTGGGGCTGGCCAGCACGTCGAATTCCGCGCGGCGCTGGCGTGACATGGCGCAGCCGTCCTGGTTGCCCATGGCCGGATGGCACATGAGCAGGTCGCAGTCGCGCGCATTGAACAGCCAGTTCTGCAGCAGATCCGCATAGCGGCGCTTGCCGCCTGCGAAACCATAGACGCCCAGCAGCCGGCGGTTGGTGCGCATGCCATCCTGGCGCGCTTGGCGCGCCAACGCCGCGGCGCCCAGCGCGCCGATGACACGCGCCTTGATGGCCTCCTTCATGGGAATGCCGAACTGCATGCCCGGCGCCGTCTGGCGCAGCCATGGCATACGGGCGCCGTAACGGCGCTTGAGCAGTTGCAGCAGGCGCTCGCGAATGCCGGGCAGTTGATGCACGTGCTGGTGACCGTCGACATAGTCGGGCGCGCGGCCGAACGCGGCCTCGAAGGCGTCGAACTGACGCTCCAGCTGCGCCTCGATCCACCCTCCGTCCAGCCTGCCCGTGTAGGCATTGAGGATCAGCCGGCTCAGCGTCGGCATGGGCTCGGCGCCGGGCATGAGCGATTCGGTGAAGTTCACATGCAGGCCGATATCCACGTTCAGCGGCGCCAGCCGCCTCGCATTGGCCGCGAACGAAGGGCCCAGCGCGAGGCAGCTGACCGCGCTCAGGCGGCCCATGCCGGCCAGCGCAATCATGCCTTCATCGATGTCGGCATTCATGCCAAAATCGTCCCCGCAGACAACGATACGTTTGCTCATCGCTATACCTCTGACTTCCTTATCTTCACGGCTTTCATGCGCGCCCTGCTGCAACAAGTAAGCACTTTCATTGCTGTCGGATGCGCGGCCGCAGCCACCCATTGGGCTGTCGCCGTGGGTTGCGTCGAACTCTTCCGCCTGCCGCCCCTGGCCGCCAACCTCGTGGGCTGGCTGATCGCCTTCGCAGTGTCCTTCGCCGGCCATTACCGGCTTACATTCCGACATTCCAAAACTCCCTGGACGGTAGCAGCGCGCCGTTTCTTCTTTGTGTCAGCCGCAGGCTTTCTCATCAACGAAGCCACCTACGCCTGGCTACTGCACAACACTGCCATCCGCTACGACATCCTGCTGGCGCTGATCCTGCTCGGGCTTGCCGTGGCGACTTTCATCGTCAGCCGGTTCTGGGCATTCCGCCACAAACCCGCTGCCTGAACGCCGCGTCCACGTCGACGCGCCACATCACGTACTTCACGCTGCTCACCACCGGCGCCAGCCCCTGCAGCGGCGGATAGGTGGGGTTGTCGGCCGCAGTGCCCCACACCCAGAAACGCGCGCCTTGCTCCGCCTGGCACAGACGCGCGGTGAACTCCGCGGGACTGAGCAATACCTCTCCGCCCGTCTCGGGATCGAACTGGGCGGCGTCGTACAACTCCTTGCGCCAGTTGTCGCGCACGGGGACCTCCGGGTTGCGCCAGTCGTCCACCACCCACGCAGGACGCGCCGCCCTTGCGTAGAGCGCCAGATCGAAGGGATAGGTGTGCAGCGAGACGAACGTATCGTCCGGCCGCGCCTGTTCCCGCACCACCCTGGCCAGCGGCTCCGCGCTGCCGCGCGCGTTGTTCGCCGCAATGCCCACCGCGATGACGCAGATGCCCGCCGCCAGGACCGCGCTCAGGCGCACCAGGCGAGTAGCACCCTCGGCATCGGCGCGCCTGGCCCCCTGGATCACTTCAGCCAGCAGAAAAGCCAGCGGCGCCAGCGCCGGCAGGACATAGCCCACGAGCTTGGACTGCGGCAGCGAAAAAAACACGAGCACGACGGCAAACCACACCAAAGCCAGGCGCCGCAGGCTGCGCGTAGGGCCCACCCAGAACGCCTGGCGCAATATGCCGCCGCCCCACAGCGACCAGGGCAGGCTGAGCCCGACAATCACCGGCAGATAAAACCAGAACGGCTGCGCATTGTTGAAGCCGCTGGCCGCGAAACGCTGGAAATGCTGATAGACGAAGAAGTAGTCGTAAAAACCGGGATAGCGCAGCTGCATCAGCAAGAACCACGGCGCCGCCACGGCGACGAACGCCAGCAGCGCAGGCGGCCAGCACAGCGCGGCCAGGCCGCGCCAGCGCCGCTCCCACAGCAGCCAGACCAGCAGGATCGCGCCCGGCAGCGCCAGGCCGATCAAGCCCTTGGCCAAGACCGCCAACGCCGCCAGCACGCCGGCCGCCACCGCCATCGCGCGCCATGCCTGCCCGCGCTCGACGCGCAGCGCCGTGTCCACGGCGGCCAGCACGCACAGCGTGATCAGGCCGGCAACCAGCATGTCCAGATTTGCGAACTGCGCGCCGCCATAGAAGAACGGCATGGTGGCGAGGACCAGCACCGTCAATGCGGCGGTCTCGGTATCTCGGTAGCGCCGCACGAAGCAATACAGGGCCGCCACGGCGCCCCACGCGGCCAGCCAGGAAGGCACCCGCGCCGCCCAGGGGTGCACGCCGAACACCGAGAAGGACAGCTCGGTCAGCCAGTAATAGAGCGGCGGCTTGTGGAAGTACGGCATGCCGTCCAGCAAGGGCACCGCATGCGAGCCGCTGCGCAGCATGTCCCAGGCCACGCCTGCATAGCGCCCTTCATCGGGCAGGGTCAGGGGCCTGATCCAGGCCAGGAAGGCAAGCCACGCGCCTATCGCAAGCAGGAAGCGTCCTGCCGGCGGGGTCCAGTCGGAACGCCGCCAGAAAGTCGTGGCGGACATGTCAGCCCAGGCCTTTGCCCGGCCGGGAAGCCTGGCCCTGCCGGCGGCGCACGACGAAGAGCGGCCGTCCCTTCACTTCATCGAAGATGCGGGACACGTACTCGCCCACCACGCCCAAGGAAATCAAATTTACGCCGGCAAAGAACAGCACCGCCGTCACGATGGTCGTCCAACCGGAGACCTGGTTGCCGAAGAACAGGTACTCGCCGACCAGATAGGCCGCGTAGCTCAGCGCCAGCATGGCGAAGGCCACGCCGACCAGGCTGACCAGACGCAGCGGCCAGGTGGTGAAGGCGGTCAGGCCATCCAGCGCCAGCCGGAATAAGCGCATGCTGCCGAAGCGGCTGTCGCCGTGCATGCGTTCCTCGGGGGTATAGGCCAGGGCCTCGCCCTTGAAGCCGACCCAGGCGTACAAGCCCTTCATGAAACGGGTGCGTTCGGGCAGCGCGATCAGCGCGTCCACCACGCTGCGGTCCATCAGGCGGAAGTCGCCCGCGTGCGCCGGCACATCCACGCCGCGCGCGCCGCTCAACAGCTTGTAGAACCAGCGCGCGCCGGTGCGCTTGGCCCAGGATTCGTCGGCGCGGGTCTCGCGCACCGCGTAGACCATTTCGGCGCCGGCGGCCCAGCGCGCCAGCATCTGTTCGATCAAAGCAGGGGGATGCTGCAGATCGGCGTCCAGGCAGATCACGGCATTGCCGGTGGCGGCTTCCAGGCCGGCGCTGATCGCGGCTTCCTTGCCGAAGTTGCGCGACAGCTGCACGTAGCGGAAACCGTCGTGTTCGGTCCATTCGGCCATCAGCGCTTCCGTTCCGTCCGTGCTGCCGTCATCGGCCACGATGATCTCCCAGCTGGTGCAAAGCGCCTCCAGGCGGTTGCGCAGCAAAGGCAGCAGGACCCGCAGGTTTTCGCATTCGTTCAGGCAGGGAATCACGCAAGTCACGCAGGCGTCATACGGTACGGGCGCCTCGGCCGCCGGCCATACCGCTTCCAGAGGATACGATTTGGTCAACACTTGCGGGACGGCGGATTCGGACCGGAATTGGATGTGCATGGCTCTAGACTCGGAATGCAGGACTATGGCGAGCAGTATGCGAAGGGTGTCGTTGAATTTTCATAAAATGCGGCGCGCCCGACGATCCGGCAATCCAGGGCGAATTCTAGGGAGCCCCTCCCTGAAAACAATAAAGTCCCGTGAACCTATGTCCCCAATTTGTGAAGCCCTGTAAAGCCTGAGGCCGTCCGTGCATCGGTAAAATGCGCCCGAGTTTTTTGTTTTCGCAGGTTGTCATGCAATATCAAATCCGGCTCATGCGGGCCAGCGACGTGGACGCCATCCTGGCTCTCCAGACCCTGGCCTACCCCGGTTTCCTGCTGGAAAGCGCGGATTTCTTCCAGAATCGCCTGGCGCTCGCCCCCGCGCACTGCTGGGTGGCGCAGCCCGCGGCCAGCTCCGATGCGCTGCTGGGCTACCTGATCTCCTATCCCTGGGATGCGGGACTGCCGCCCGCCCTGGACGTCGCGCTCGCGACGCTGCCGGCCGCGGCCGACCACTGGTTCCTGCACGACTGCGCCGTGGCGCCCTCGGCGCAAGGGCTGGGCGTGGGCCAGGCGCTACTGCGCGCCGCCGCCCGCAGCGCGCATGAGGGCGGCTTGCACCGCGCGAGCCTGGTGTCACTGGAATCCGCCGTGGGTTATTGGCAGCGCCACGGCTACCTGCCGGTCAGCGCAGACAGCGCCGACCTGACCGAAAAACTGGCTGGCTACGGGCCGCGCGCGCAATACATGTCGCGCGCATTTCCGCTCTAGCCGCCCCGGCCGCGGCTGCCTGCGCCGCGGCTTTCCGCCCGCCCGGCTTCGCGCCGCGCGCCGCCCCCCTGCCCCCATGTACACCGCCCGCGCGGCGGACGTAACATAAGCCTCAGTCCGTGAGAGGCGGCAGGGTTCAAACAGCCAGAAAGTTCACCGTGCCCTGACAGGGCGCAAAGGTACCTATGATCTCGCTTACGCCCGTTCAATCACTGCTGGCATGCTGCCTCGTCCTGGTCATCGGACGCGTGCTCACCACCAGGATCGGCTTCCTCGCCCGCTACAGCATTCCGGACCCCATCGTCGGCGGCCTCCTGTTCGCCGTACTGGCCTACCTGCTGGCGACCTGGGGCGGCGTGTCCGTCTCGCTGGAAACCAGCATCAAGCCGACCTTGCTGCTGCTGTTCTTCGGCAGCATCGGCCTGACCGCCAACCTCAAGCTGCTGGCCAAGGGCGGCCCCAGGCTGATTGCCTTCCTGCTGGCCCTGATCCCGTTCCTGGTGCTGCAGAACGCCGTCGGGCTGGGCATGGCCTGGCTGCTGGACATGCATCCGCTGATGGGCCTTTTGGGCGGCACGATCACGCTGGTGGGCGGGCATGGCACGGGCGCGGCCTATGCCACGCGCTTCGCCGACTTCAACAACATCCAGGACGTGATGGCGCTGGCGATGACCGCCGCCACCCTGGGGCTGGTGCTGGGCGGCGTGGTGGGCGGGCCGGTGGCCGAATGGCTGATGCGGCGCCACAAGCTGGCCGGCAGCCTGGACCACGCGCCCGGCGACGGCCACGAGCCTGCGGACCTGACGGAAAACGCACCCGCGTCCTCTGCAGGCTCCTACATCGTGTCCCTGACCGCCGCCCTGGTCTGCCTGGTGGTCGGCGGCTACCTGGCCGCCCTGGTCGAGGACGCCCCGGTCAGCCTGCCGAATTTCCTGTGGTGCCTGGCCACGGGCGTACTGATCCGCAACGGCGGCGAAAAGCTGGGTCTGAAGCTGGACGACCGCGCCACCGAAATCATCGGCACCATCTCGCTGTCGCTGTTCCTGGGCATGACGATGATGACGCTGGACCTGTCCAGCGTGGCGCGCCTGGCCGGCCCGCTGGCCCTGATGCTGGCGGTGCAGACCCTGGTGTGCGCGCTGTATGCCGCCTGGGTCGTGTTCCGCATGCTCAAGCGCGACTACGAAGCAGCCATCATGTCGGCCGCCTTCTGCGGCTTCGCGCTGGGCGCGACCGCCACCGCCATCGCCAATATGCAGGCGCTGACGCGGCGCCACGGCCCGGCGCCGGAAGCGTTCATCGTCGTGCCGGTCACCGGCGCCTTCCTGGTCGACATCCTCAACGTGATCGTGCTGACCTCGCTGATCTCCTTGCCGTTCGTGGGAGGCATGTGACCATGCTCAAACGTCTTGTCATTCTGAGCTTCTGCCTGCTGCTGGCGGCCTGCGGCCGCGCGCCCGACACCGACGCCCTGCGCGCCGACGTGGAACGCAGCCTGGCCACCGCCTACGGCGCGGATTTGTTCCGCATCGCCGAGATCAAGCGCATGGGCTCGGCCTCGGACAGCAGCGCCCCGGCGGGCGAAACCCGCCGCGTGGTCTATTACGACGTCGAACTGGACCTGGCGCGCAACATCACCCTGGGCGCCTGGGACCAGCCCGGCGCCGCCGCGCTGGTCACGCTGCTGGGCGCAGGTCCGCGCAGCATCAGCGGCGTGAAATCCGGCGGCAACCAGGCCGGCGACCGCATCGTCGCGCACGCCAGCGCCATCTACCGCCAGGAAGGCGACACCTGGAAGCTGGTGACCCCGGCCGGCTTCAAGGCGGCCGAGGCGCCCAACCTGGACACCGGCGCGCCGCCTCCCGTCACGCGCCAGCTGCTGGACACGCTGGACCAGATCACCCATTCGGTTTCCTACAGCGCCTCCAGCACCGCGCAGCACGTAGTGCAGCAGGAACTGGAACGCTCCGTGGCGCGCATCAACGGCCGGCTGGCCCGCATGCAACAGGGCTATCCGCTCGCCGGCGGTCCGGACCGCGGCGAGTATGTGGCGTTCGCGCGCGCCCTGAGCGACGTCGCTCGCAAGCAGCAGATCCGGGTCTCGCCGCTGATCACGGGCGGCGGCGCCGAGAACATCGCGCTGTTGCGCAGCGGCGACGCGGTGGTGGGGCTGGCCCAGGCCGACACGGCGCGGCTCGCCTATGACGGCAAGGGGCCGTTCGCCGGCCAGGGGCCTTTCACCGGTCTGCGCGCCCTGGGCAGCCTGTATCCGGAACTGGTCCATATCGTGGTCCGCGACGACGCCGCCCTGCGCGGCGTACGCGATCTCAAGGGCAAGACCATCGCCCTCGGACCGGAAGGCTCGGCGGTGCGCGCCACGCTGGAAACCGTGCTGGCCGCGCACGGCCTGCAAGCCGGCCGCGACTACACCGTGGCCGATACGCCCTTCACAGAGTCCCTGCCTGCGCTGAACTCCGGCAAGGTCGACGCCGCCGCCCAGGTCATCGGCGTGCCCGCCACGCCCTTGCGCGATGCGCTGACCCAGGCGCGACTGAAGCTGCTGCCGCTGGACCCTGCCGCCATCAAGACGCTGACCGGGGCCGAGGACAACGCGCTGATGCCGCTGGACATCGCCGCCGGCACCTACCCCAACCAGACGGAGCCTATCTCCACCGTGGGCATGGCGGCGCTGCTGCTCACCACCGCGGACCTGACCCGGGACGAGGCCCTGGTGATCGTGCGCGCGGTCTATGTGACCGGGCAGGACCTGCTGGCCGCGGGCTCGGCCCAGGGCGCTCAGGTGGGCCTGGCGACCGCCCGCCGCGGCCTGACCGTGCCGCTGCACGACGGCGCCCAGGAAGGGCTGGCCAAGCTTGAACAGGCCAAGCCGCAATAAAGCCGGTTGCGCTTATGATTGCGCTCCCTACCAGGAATCTCCATGAATAAATTCGATCTGCAGAAAAACCAGGCCCTGAAGCTGGCCGGCCAGCTCAAGCAAGCCTCCACCCCGGACCGCTTCGGCACCGCCTCGCAAGTGCCCGACCGCCGCGAACAGCGCAAGCTGGACCAGGCCGCCGGCCTGGTGCCGTTCCCGCTGAAGCTGTCGCAAGCCCACGCCGACAAGCTGCGCGCCCTGGCGGCCGAACGCGGCGTGTCCACCAACGACATCGTGGCCGAAGTGCTGCAAAACGCGCTGGACAAGTAAGCGCATGCACATCTGGGTCGATGCGGACGCCTGCCCCGCAGTCATCAAGGACATCCTGTTCCGCGCTGCCCAGCGCTGGCAGCTGCCGCTGACGCTGGTGGCCAACCAGATGCTCTACACCCCGCCCTCGCCGCTGATCCGCGCGGTGCAAGTGCCGCGCGGCTTCGACGTCGCCGACGCCCACATCGCCGAGCGCGCATCCGAGGGCGACCTGGTGATCACCGGCGACATCCCGCTGGCCGCGCAAGTCCTGGAGAAAGGCGCAATGGCCCTGAACCCGCGCGGCGAACGCTATACGCCGGAAACGATCCGGGAGCGGCTGGCGCTGCGGGACATGATGGAAGAGCTGCGGGCCAGCGGCGTGGATACCGGCGGCCCGGCCGCATTCAGCCAGGCCGACCGCAAGGCCTTCGCAAACCAGCTGGACACGCTACTGGCGCGCGCGGCGCGCAAGACGCAGCAGGGCTGAAGTCCGGCCGGCCGCGGCTGGCGGTCAATAGAAGGTGATGTAGGCCTTGTAGATGATCGTGCCCAGGGCCGTGATCAGGCCTATGCCCATCAGCCCCATGCCGAGATTGCGGTCGCGCAGCCCGAAGCCGATCAGCATGAGCGCCACCCCGGCGCCGATAATGATCAACATGGTAGTGGTGTGCTCGGACATGACCTTCTCCTGTTCGCCTACGCCTGGCCCCACGGGCCAAAGCCTTTGTTATCCATGATAGTCAGGCTTGCATGCGACGCGGCTCAATCGATGAGAGTCCGCTTGCGTCAAATCAAGCTAAGCGTAATGAAAGGGACGGTTCAGCGCAATGGCTTGCTCGCAATGGGCAAGGCGTCCGGGCTTGAAGGCGGAATCATGTTCGATGCGCACAAAACAAAAAAGCCAACCTCGCGGTTGGCTTTCTTTGCTTTGCGTCTTTTTTAACCTTGGTACGCCGACAACGATAAGCCTGGGGCTTACGTCATCTTCCAAGGGTCTTTGGTGGGTAGTACTGGGTTCGAACCAGTGACCCCTGCCGTGTGAAGGCAGTGCTCTACCACTGAGCTAACCACCCCGAAAGAGGCGAAATATTAGCACGTTTTTTTGGACGTGTGCAAGTCGCCTCGAAAAAACTTTATGCGGCCGCCACCGGCGCGTCGATCTTGCGCCAGGTGCACTCCCCGCCCACGGACTTGTCCAGGGCCGCGAGATAGTTTTCGTGTTCGGCCAGTTCCGCCTCGCTGGCCTTGATCACGGGCAGGCCCGAAGCGTCGAAGCGGGCCAGCTCGATGCCATTGCCGCCGCCGCTGGCGCTGTCGTCCACGTCGATCAGCAGCGCGTCCTGGCCGCGGGTCATGGCCAGCCAGACTTCCGCCAGCAACTGCGCGTCCAGCAATGCGCCGTGCAGGGTGCGGTGGGCGTTGGAGATGCCGAAGCGGTCACACAGCGCATCCAGCGAATTGCGCTTGCCCGGGAACAGCGAACGCGCATGCAACAGCGAATCCGTGACCGTCTCGCAGTACTCGGTGACCGCGCCGCGCCCGGTCTTGGCGAGTTCGGCGTTGAAGAACTTGACGTCGAACGCGGCGTTGTGCGCGATCAGCTCGGCGCCCTGGATGAACTTGACGAATTCGTCCGCGACATCGGCGAAGCGTGGCTTGTCCGACAGGAACTCCGTGGTCAGGCCGTGCACGGCCAAGGCCTCGGGGTCGCTGTCGCGGTCCGGGTTCAAGTAGATGTGCAGGTTGTTGCCGGTGGCCATCCGGTTGACCATTTCCACGCAGCCGATCTCGACGATGCGATGGCCCTGGGCAGGGTCCAGTCCGGTGGTTTCACTGTCAAAGATGATCTGGCGCATAACTTATTCCGACGCTTGGGCAGGCGCGGCGGGCTGCGCGTGCGGCGCCCGAGCGGGGTCCGGGTGATGCGCTGCGCTGCCGGCCTGGCCGGGTTTCTTGCGTGCGGTGGCGATCAAGGTATAGGCCACCGGCACGACGAACAAGGTCAGTAGTGTACCCAGCATCAGCCCGCCCACCAGGACCCAGCCGATCTGCTGGCGCGATTCCGCCCCCGCGCCCGTGGACAAGGCCAGCGGCACGGTGCCCAGCACCATGGCGCCGGTGGTCATCAGGATGGGGCGCAGGCGCAGCACGCTGGCTTCGACCACGGCCTCGAACAACTCCTTGCCCTCGTCGCGCAGCTGGTTGGTGAATTCGACGATCAGGATGCCGTGCTTGGTGATCAGCCCCACCAACGTGATCAGGCCGATCTGGCTGTAGATGGACAAGGTGCCGCCGGTCAGCCACAGCGCCAGCAGCGCGCCGGTCATGGACAGCGGGACCGACAGCATGATGATGAAGGGATTGCGCCAGCTTTCGAACTGCGCGGCCAGCACCAGGTAGATGAAGGCCAGCGCCATGGCGAAGACCAGATAGATGCTGCCGGAGGAATCGCGGAACTCGCGCGATTGGCCATCCAGGTCGGTCACGATGGTGTTGGGCAGCACGTCGCGCGCCACCTGGTGCATGTGCGTCAGGACTTCGCCCAGCGCGTAGCCGGGCGCCACCGCGCCGTCGATCTTCACGGCGCGCAGGCGGTTGAAGTGGTTCAGCGATTGCGGCGACACGCCCTCGTGCACGCCCAGCAGATTGTCCAGCTGCACCATGCTGCCGTCGCGCGCCCGCACGTAGATGCCCGAGATATCGGTGGGATTGGCGCGGTCGCGCGGCGTCACCTGCACGATCACGTCGTACTGTTCGCCTTCGTCCTTGTAGCGCGTGACCTGGCGGCCGCCCAGCATGGATTCCAGGGTGCGGCCCACGGTATCCACATTGGCGCCCACGTCGGCCATCTTGTCGCGGTCCACGCGCACCCGCAGCTCGGGCGTATTCAGGCGCAGGTCGGTATCCAGGTTGATCAGGCCGGGATACTTGCGCAGCTCGGCCAGGAACACCTCGGTCAGGCGTGACAGCTCGGCGTAGGACGCCTGGCTCATGATGATGAACTCAACCGGCTTGGAACGCGCCGACTGGCCCAGCGACGGCGGATTGGTCGGGAACGCGCGCACCCCGGGCAGCGAGGCGAATTGCGGCTGCAGCTGCTGCGTGATGGCCTGCTGCTTGCGGCTGCGCTCTTCCCAGGGTTTCAGGCGCAGGATGGCGGTGCCGTCCGTCACGGTGGGGAAGCCCACAGTCACCTGGCTGCCGCTGGCCTCCGGAATGTCGGAGTAGAACTTTTCGATGCCCAGCATGCTTTCCAGCGTGTAGTTCAGCGTCGCCCCTTCAGGCGAGCTGACGATGCCAAACACCACGCCGCGATCCTCGATGGGCGCCAGCTCGCTCTTGACGACCTTGAACAGCACGCCGCTCGCGGCCGCGACCGCCAGGCCGATGGCCACCACCACCCAACGGTGACGCAGGGCCAGCGCCAGCGCGCGCCGGTAGCCGTTGCTCATGCCGTTGAGCCAGCCTTCGATCAGGTTGTACCAGCGGCTGTGGCTGCTCTGGTGGCGCAGCAGCACCGAACACATCATGGGCGTGAGCGTCAGCGCCACGAAACCGGACACCAGCACGGCGCCGGCCAGCGCCAGCGCGAATTCGATGAACAGCCGCCCGGTGCGGCCCGTGGCGAAAGCCAGCGGCGCGTACACGGTGACCAGCGTCATGGTCATGGCGACCACCGCGAAGCCGATCTCGCGCGAACCGCGCAGCGCGGCCTCCTTGCGCGGCATGCCCTCTTCGATGTGGCGGAAGATGTTCTCCAGCACCACGATCGCGTCGTCCACCACCAGGCCGATGGCCAGCACCATGGCCAGCAGCGTCAGCGTGTTGATGGAAAAACCGAACAGGTACATCAGCGCACAGGCGCCCACCAGCGACACCGGAATGGTGACGATGGGGATGATGCTTGCTCGCAGGTTGCGCAGGAAGAAGAAGATCACCAGCACCACCAGGACGATGGCTTCGCCGATGGTGTGGAACACGGAGTCGATGGAGCGTTCGATGAACACCGACGAGTCATACGCGATGTTCAGCTTCATGCCGGCCGGCAGGTTCTCGTTCAGGCGCGCCACTTCCTCGCGCGCCGCCTTGGACAGTTCCAGCGGGTTGGCGGTGGACTGGCGCGTCACGCCGATGTTGATGGCGGGCTTGCCGTTGAAGCGCGACAGCACGCGGTCGCTGGCGGCGGCGATCTCCACATTGGCCACGTCGCGCATGCGGACCGGATAGCCTTTGACGTTGGCGACGATCACGTTCTCGAACTGGGCCGGCGTCTGCAGGTCGGTGGAAGACACCACCGAGAACTCGCGGGCGCGCGACTCGATGCGGCCGGCCGGAATCTCGACGTTCTGGCTGCGCAGCGCGGCCTCCACGTCCTGCACGGTCAGGCCGTAGGCGGCGAGCTTGTCGCGGTCCACGTAGATGCGCATGGACGGCAGGCGTTCGCCGAAGACGCGCACCTCGGCCGCGCCGGGCAGCACCGACAGGCGGGTCTTGATGTAGCGGTTGATGTAGTCCGAGGTCTGGATCGCGGAGTACGAACCGGACTCGACCGCGATGTAGATGATGGGCTGGGAATCGGCCTCGACCTTGCCGATGATGGGCTCGTCGATCTCGTCGGGCAGGAAGCGGCGGGCGCGCGAAACCTTGTCGCGGACTTCCGCGGCCGCGGCGTCCGGATTGCGGGACAGGTTGAACTTGATGTTGATGAGGCTGCGTTCCGAGCGGCTGCGCGAGGTCATCACGTCCACGCCCTCGATGCCGGCCAGCTGGTCTTCCAGCGGCTTTGTCACCTGCGATTCGATCACCTCGGGCGAGGCGCCCTTGTAGGTGGTGTCCACCGACACGATGGGCTCGTCGATCTTCGGATACTCGCGCACGGTCAGGCGCGAATACGAAATCAGGCCGATCAGCACGATGATCAGCGACAGGACCGATGCGAACACCGGCCGCTTGATGCAGGTTTCCGAGATACGCATTGCGCTACCGCCACATAGGGAAAAAAGCCGGCGTCACGCGCCGTTGGCCAGGACGGTCACCGCGGCGCCGTCTGTCACGCGCTGCAGGCCCGACACCACCAGCCGGTCGCCCGCCGCCACGCCGGTCAGGATTTCGACGCGGCCCTCGCGGCGCTCGCCGATGGTGACCTCGCGCCGCTCGGCCACGCCATCCTTGACGCGGTAGACGTATTGCGTCGCGCCCGAGGGCGACAGCGCGGCTTCCGGCGCGACCAGCGCCTTGTCCTGGTTGAACTGCAGCTGCACGCGGGCGAACATGCCCGGACGCAGCACCGCATCCTTGTTGGGGACCGTGGCGCGCAGCAGGATGGAGCGTCCGCCCGCGTCGACCAGCGGGCTGACCGCGTAGACCACGCCCTGGCGCTCCTGGCCGGGCAGCGCGTCCATGCGCAGCGTCAATTGCTGGCCCACGCCCACCTTGCTCAAATACATTTCAGGGACGCGGAAATCCACCTTGAGCGGATCGATCGCCTCCAGCGGGGCCAGGTCCTGGCCCTGGTTGACGTAGTCGCCCACCGACACGCTGCGCAGGCCCGCGATGCCGCCAAACGGCGCCGAGATCGTCATCTTGTCCAGGCGCGCCTGCGCCAGCGCCACGGCGGCTTCCTGCACCTTCAGGGTGCTGGCGGATTCGTCGCGCGCCTGCTGGCTGACGAAACCCTTGCCCTGCAGCTCCACCGAGCGCCGGTAGTGGCTTTGCGCCAGCGTCAGGTTGGCGCGCGCCTGGGCCAGCTCGGCGCGCGGCACGGAATCGTCCAGCCGGATCAGCACGTCGCCGCGCTTGACCGGCTGGCCTTCCTTGAAATCGATCGACTGGATGCGGCCCGCGACCTCTGGTCGCAGCACCACGGACTCGTCGGAGCGCAGGCTGCCCACGGCCGAGATGCCGCGCGCGAAAGGAATCTCTTCAACGGCGGCCACTTCGACCCGAACGGGCGCAACGCGCGTCACGAGGGGCGCCTCGACGGCGCCGGGTTGTGGACTGACGGTTCCGAAGGCGAGCCAGCGCGGCACAAAAACGCCGAGCGCGGCCCCCGCGGCCAACCCTGCCGCTACGGCGGCGAGCAGTACTGCTTTTTTCATGCGCGAATGTGGCGGTATTGCGGCGCGGGCCTGGCATGCCCCCACGCGGACTGCGCCGCAGGAACTGGAATGAGGGTTGGCACTTTAGCACCCGGATTTACATACTGGAACAATCCTGAAGCCGGATGAAAGAACTAAATCCGCCCCAGAGGGCGGATTTGAGGGTATATCCCGATGCCCTCAGCCCCGGCGGGCCGATTCCACGCCCATGTTGGCCAACTGGTCGGCCCGTTCGTTGCCGGGATCGCCGGCATGGCCGCGCACCCAGCGCCAGGACACGGTATGGCGCTGCACCTGTTCGTCCAGCAGTTGCCACAGCTCGGCGTTCTTGACCGGCTTCTTGTCGGCCGTCATCCAGCCGCGCCGCTTCCAGTTGGCGAGCCACTCGGTCATGCCCTTCATTACATATTGGGAGTCCGTATGGATGATGACCGTGCACGGGCGCTTGAGCGCGCGCAGGCCCTGGATGACTGCCAGCAGTTCCATCCGGTTGTTGGTGGTCTGGAGTTCGCCGCCATGCAGGGTCTTTTCATGGCTGCCGGCGCGCATCAGCACGCCCCAGCCGCCCGGACCGGGGTTGCCCTTGCAGGCGCCGTCGGTCCACATTTCCACTTTCTGCTCGTTCGCTTTGTCGTCCTGCATGGTGCTGCTTGGTATTCCTTGCTAAAAAAAGTCCCAAAAATTGGCCCCGCGGCGCGGGACTGGGGCCTCAGGAGCCGTCGTCCGCGTGGCGGTTGACCACCACGGACGCGGCGCGGGCGCGTTTGGGCTTGGCCTTCTTCCAGGCCGGGCCAATGATACGCATGCCGGCCACCCGCTTGACGGCCGACACCAGATAGACCGCGCCGCCCACGCTCCACCAGCGGGCGCCCGCCGACTCCAGGAAGGACCAGCGCTGCAGCCACTTTTCGCTGCGGCAGGCCGGGGCGTAGCAGCCGAAGTGGCTGGCCTCGACCTCGAGCGACAGCAGCTTGAACCAGTCCTTCAGGCGCGGCAAGGACACCTGGGATGACGGCGGCTGCGGCAGCCAGGGTTCCATGCCGGGCATGCGCGTGCGCATGCCCCACATGCTCCAGGGATTGAAGCCCGAGATCACGACCCGCCCTTCGGGCACCAGCACGCGTTCGACCTCGCGCAGCACGTTGTGGGGATCGTCCGCGCACTCAAAGGCATGCGGCAGGATCAGCAGGTCCACGCTCTGGGATTCGAACGGCAGGGCCTCGGGCTCGGCCAGCACCACCCGCGACTGCCAGGCTGCCGCGCTTTCCGCGGACGGGGTCTCGGCGCCCACGTAGCCCTTGAAGGGCATGCGGTTGGCGCGCAGCAGATTCATGTCCGCCAGACCCACCTGCCAGGCGTAATATCCGAACACGTCCGCGACAGCCGCATCGAACTGCGCCCGCTCCCAGGCCAGTACGTACTGTCCCGGCGGCGTCTGGAACCATTCGGCCAGTTCTACAATCGGCGGAGTATCTTCTGCCACGTTCTATTCCTTCGAATCCCATGCAAGCCTTGACCGCCCCCACAGGCGGCCGCGATCGCAACGCCGCGGTCTTGCCTCTACCCGCCTTCAACGACAACTACATCTGGGCCATCGTCCGCGGCGATGAAGCCGCCGTGGTCGATCCCGGCGACGCCGGCCCGGTGCTGCAATGGCTGGCCCAGAACGGCTTGAGACTGCGCGCCATTCTACTCACGCACCATCATGGCGACCATGTGGGCGGCGTACCGGAATTGTCCCGCATCGAGGGCATTACCGTATACGGCCCCGCGCATGAACAGCTGCCGCGCTGCGACGTGCGCCTGGCGCAGGGCGACCGCGTGGCGATCCCGGAACTGGACCTGGATCTGGCCGTGCTGGACGTGCCCGGGCACACCGCCGGCCATATCGCCTACTACGGCCGGGCGGCCGGTCAGGAGCCGGTTCTGTTCTGTGGCGACACCCTGTTTGCGGGGGGCTGCGGCCGTCTTTTCGAAGGCACTCCGGCGCAAATGCATGATTCTTTAGGGAAATTTGCTGTTTTACCGCCAGATACACAGGTTTTTTGCGCACACGAGTACACTCTAGCGAACTTGCGCTGGGCCTTGGCAGTCGATCCGGCCAACCGCAGCCTGCAACAGTGGCACCAGCAGGCCCAGCAATTACGAGCAGAAGGTCTTCCCACGCTTCCGTCCACCATCGGGCAGGAACGCGCGGCCAATCCGTTTTTGCGCACGCAAGAAGTTGAGGTCGTCCACGCCGCAGAGCGCTGGGCCGGCCGCAGCCACGCTACGCCGGTAGAGGTTTTTGCCTCCCTTCGTGAATGGAAGAACGATTTCAAGTGACAACCCGATGAATCTATCCCGACTCCTTCTGCCGCTCATGCTGGCAGTCCTCGCCGGTTGCGCAGGAACCAAAGCCCCCGATAGCAAGAACCTCACCACCAATTCGCAAGGGCGATACATCGCCCGCGACACGTCCCGGACGGTTGACCTGACCAACCCGCCCGCCGACGCCTGGGACCGCATCCGCCGCGGTTTCGCCATCCCCAACCTGAACACCGATCTCTCGCAGCAGTGGACCGAGTACTACGCGTCCCACCCCGAGTCGGTGCAGCGCATGGCGGAACGCGCAGGCAAATACCTGTACTTCATCGTCGACGAGATCAACCGTCGCGGCCTGCCGACAGAGCTGGCGCTGCTGCCCTTCGTCGAAAGCGCCTACAACCCGACCGCGCTGTCGCGCGCCCAGGCGTCCGGCCTGTGGCAGTTCGTGCCGGCCACGGGCCAGCACTTCAACCTGAAGCAGGACTGGTGGCGCGACGAGCGCCGCGACCCCATCGCCTCGACCAACGCGGCGCTGGATTACCTGGAAAAGCTGTTTGAAATGCAGGGCGACTGGTACCTGGCGCTGGCCTCGTACAACTGGGGCGAAGGCTCGGTGCAGCGCGCCATGGCCAAGAACGAGGCGGCCGGCCAGGGTACGGACTACCTGTCCCTGAACATGCCCGATGAAACCCGCAACTACGTGCCCAAGTTGCAGGCCATCAAGAACATCATCGCCGATCCGCAACGTTACGCGGTGGCCCTGCCCCCGGTGGGCAACACGCCCTACTTCGTGACGGTCCAGAAGAACAGCGACATCGACCTGGAAATCGCCGCCAAGCTGGCCGAAATGCCGCTGGACGAATTCAAGGCGCTGAACCCCTCGTTCAACCGTCCCGTGATCCGCGGCGACCACGGCCCCACCCTGCTGCTGCCGGCCGACCGCGTCGAGATCTTCAACGCCAACCTGACCAACTACAAGGGCGACCTCAGCGCCTGGAAGATCTACCATACGCGCCGCGGTGAATCCTACGCCTCGATCGCCAAGCGTTTCGGCGTGAGCGAAGCCACGCTGCGCCAGACCAACGACATCGGTTCGCGCCAGAAATCCGCCTCCGGCCAATCCCTGCTGGTGCCGGGCGAACCCGGCACGGGCGGCGTGCAGCTGGCCTCGCTGGCCACGCCGGTGGGCGCGCTGGACTCGACACCGTCGGACAACAAGGCCGCCGCCCCGCGCGGCCGCACCACCCAGGCGCCGGCCGCCCGCGTGGCCAGCGCCCGCCCCAATGTCCGCACCCACAAGGTGCGCCAGGGCGACACGCTGTTCTCGCTGGCCAAGCAGTACGGCACCTCGGTCGACGCGCTGCGCGCGCTCAACAACATCAAGGGCAGCGCCCTGAAGGTCGGCTCGCAACTGCGCGTGCCGGGCACCAACGCCCGCGGCTGATCGGCGCTTGCATGAAAAAGGCGCGTCCCGCGGGACGCGCCTTTTTTATGTCCATCCGCCACCCGCTACCGCGGCTGCGCCGCGAACTGCGTACTCCATTGCGCCAGCTGGCCCGCCGTTACGCCCACGCCGCCGCACAGGATCACCGCCACCGATCGGGCGTTCTTCAGGAACTCCGAACCGCCGTCCAGCGCCGCAATCGAGGCGCCGCAGGCGGGCTCGACCAGGATGCGGTGCTCCAGCAGCACGTCCTCGCAGGCTGCCACCGCGGCGGCATCCGATACCACCACGCTCTCGATGGGATGCTCCTTCGCCAGCTCTAGCGCGCGGTCGCAGACCTGCCGCGCGCCCAATGAGGTCGCAATGGACCGGATCTCGGGCAACAGCACCGGCGCCCCCGCGCCCAGGGCCTGGGCATAGGAGTCGGCGCCGGCCGTCTCGGCCGCAATCACCGGCACTTCCGCCCAGCCATTGCGCCGCAGGCCTTCGACCACGCCGCATAGCAGCCCGCCGCCGCCGACCGAGCAGATGACCGCATCCGGCCGCCCGCCCTGCCGGGCCAGCTCGTCGATCATGGTCGCGTGCCCCTCCCACAGCAAAGGGTCGTCGAAGGGATGCAGGAACGCATCCGCCTCGGTCATGAGTTCCAGCGCGTGGGCATTGGCCTCTATCCAGGAGGCGCCATGCACGATGACCTCCGCCCCTTCGGAGTGGATCAGGCTCTTGGCGCGCTCCGAGGTCGTGGCGGGCACCACCACGGTCACCGGCGTGGCCAGCATGCGGCCGGCGTAGGCCACCGCATAACCGGCGTTGCCGCCGGACGAAGAGATGAAGCGCCGGGCGCCGCGGGATTTGTAGATCTGGCAGGCGTGGCCTATGCCGCGAGCCTTGAACGAGCCGCTGGGCTGCAGCGCCTCCATCTTCAGGCGCACGTCCTTGCCGCTGCGCAGGGAGAAGGCGCGGGATGCGAGCGCCGGGGTTTCGATATGGATTGCCATGTTCCGTTCTTCAAAAATGGGTGAATCAGGCCGCGCTGGCCACGACGCAGCAGACGTTGCCGGGCACGACGATGCCGGGATGGCGCTTGGCGAAGATGACGCCACTGGTCCCGTAAACCAGCTCGACCGGCGCGCGGCGCGGATCGAATGTCTGGTGGATGCGGCCCGCGGGCTGGCCGGCCTCGACGGCTTCGCCATGCCGATGGTAAGCCTCGAACACACCGCGTTCGGAGGCGATGACGTAGGACTTCGCGCCGCTGACCTTGCACAGGGGCGCTGGCTGCGCCGCCAGCGGCTGGGCGTAAGCCTGGTCCAGCACGCCCCAATGCGCCAGCACGCGCAGCGCGCCGGCGCGGCACAGCGCGAGCGCACTGTCCGTCACCGTGCCGCGTCCCGCCATCTCGGTGCTGACACAGGTAAGCCCCGCCGCCACGGCCGTGGCGACGCTGGTGCGGGTATCGCCCAGCGTATCCAGCATCACGTTGAACGGCGCGCCGAAGGCCATTACGGCATCGATGTTGCGCTGGGTCTGCCCGGCGTCTTGCGACGGCTGGACCAGCGCGCTGGGAATGATGTCCAGCGACGAACCGCCGGAATGCAGACTCAGGAACGCGTCGCCGCGCGAGAACAGCTCGTCGCTGACGTAGGCGGCGATCTGTTCCGTGATGCTGCCCGCATGGTCGCCGGGAAACGTGCGGTTCAGGTTCTTGCCGTCCAGCGGCGAGGTACGCAGGCCGGCTTCCGCTGCCGGCGCGTTGAGCGCGGGCATGACGATCAGGCGCCCCCGAATGCGGTCCAGCGGCAGGTCGCGGATGAATTCGCCCAGCACGATCTGGCCTTCGTACTCGTCGCCGTGGTTGCCGGCTTCCAGGATGACGGTGGGGCCGTCGCCATTGGCCAGCGCCGCCATGGGTATGCGCACCGTGCCCCAGGCGTCTTCGTGCGGCGACTGCGGGATGTGCAGGAAGCCCGCCTGGCGTCCAGGCGCGTCGAGATCGATGTCGGTGAAGGCCGTCGCGCAGTGCGGGTTGCGTGCCGGCAGGTGCGCGACCCGCCGGTCACGCAATAACGGCGACTCGCGGAATGTCGGTTTCGTCATAGACCTTTTGGGTATACGTTATGGGGTTAAATCCGAAAATATAGGTATTTGACTGACCAGCAACAAATACTTTTGATGCTTGCTACATATGCCCGGGAGGCATGGCATGGAATTGAGACAGTTGCGCTACTTCGCAGCGGTGTGCGCAGCCGGCAGCGTGGCCGGCGCGGCGAAGGCGTTGCATATCGCCCAGCCCGCCCTGTCGCGCCAGATGATGGCGCTGGAAGAGGAATTCGGCGCGCAACTGTTGGTCCGGTTGCCGCGCGGCGTGGCGCTCACGCGCGCCGGCGAAGCGCTGCTCGCCCACGCGAAACTGATGCTGGCGGGTTCCGAAACCCTGCGAGCGCAGGTGGCGCTGGCGGCCAATGGCAAGGCAGGCTCGCTGAAGATCGGCATCATGCCCGGCTACAGCTGGCTGCCCGGCCTGGGACAGGCGATCGCGGCCCTGTCGCGCGCCTCGCCCGATACCGATGTACAGCTGGAATCCGGCCTGTCGGCCTGGCAGCTCGATGCGATCAAACGCCACGAGCTGGACGCGGGCGTCGTCGCCTGGCGCTCTCCGCTCGATGGCGAAGTGGAGGGAATGAAGATCTATGAAGACCGCATGCTGCTCGCCATGCCCGCGGCGGTGGCGCGCAACGTCGGCAAGATCCGCACGCTCAAGGACCTGGCGGGCCAGAAGTTCATCCTGTTCCCGCGCGCCGGATCGCCCTCGCACTATGACGCGCTGGTGCGCATCTTGAAGGCCGCCGGCATTCCGTTGACGCGCCCGGCCGCCGTGGCGACCGATCTTCCCACCATCCTCGGCCTGGTGTCGGCCGGCCTGGGCTGCGCCATCATTCCCGCCTCGTTCCGGCTGCATGGTCCGGCCGGCGTGGTCTTCAAGGAAATCGGCGGCATAGACCTGACGTTCGATCTGGAGTTGGTCTGGCGCGCCGACCAGCGCGATCCCTTGCTCGCCAGTTTCGTGCGCCTGTTTCCGCCGCTCTGAAAACCGTCCTAAAGGCTCATGCCGGTCGGATCCGTCCCAGGGATTTTCATATCGCGAAACCGCGCAAACTCCTTAAAATAGGCGGATTCCAGAGGGAAAAAATCAAAGGATAGAAATATGGGCTTTCTCGCCGGCAAGCGCATCCTGGTCACCGGGGTGCTTTCCAACCGATCCATCGCCTACGGCATCGCGCGCGCCTGTCACCAGCAAGGCGCCGAACTGGCGTTCACCTACGTGGGCGACCGCTTCAAGGACCGCGTAGGCGAATTCGCAGCTGAATTCGGCAGCAAGATCGTGCTGCCCTGCGATGTGGCCGAAGACAGCCAGATCGAAGGCGCCTTCGCCGAACTCGGCCAACACTGGGACGGCCTGGACGGCCTGGTGCACTCCATCGGTTTCGCCCCGCGCGAAGCCATCGCCGGCAACTTCCTCGACGGCCTGTCGCGTGAAGGTTTCCGCATCGCGCATGACATCTCGGCCTACAGCTTCGCCGCCATGGCCAAAGCCGCGCTGCCGCTGATGGAAGGCCGCAACGGCTCGGTGCTGACGCTGACCTACCTGGGCGCCGAACGCGTGGTTCCGAACTACAACACCATGGGCCTGGCCAAGGCCTCGCTGGAAGCCAGCGTGCGTTACCTGGCCACGGCGCTGGGCCCGCGCGGCATCCGCGCCAACGGCATTTCCGCCGGCCCCATCAAGACGCTGGCCGCCAGCGGCATCAAGGACTTCTCGGCCATCCTGAAGTTCGTGGAAGCCCAGGCTCCCCTGCGTCGCAACGTCACCATCGAAGACGTGGGCAACGTCGCCGCCTTCATGCTGTCGGACCTGGCCGCCGGCGTGACGGGCGAGATCACCCACGTGGATGCCGGTTTCTCGACCATCGTCCCGGGCATGGAAGACTGAATCCACCCGCGGCGGGGCCGCCGCCGGCCCCTGCCGCCGCAACCGGCCCCATCAGGCCGGCTGCACCACCACGGTGGACACCTGCACGTCCACCGCCGTCATCAGCTTGTGCACCGGGCACTTCTCGGCCACCGCCAGCAGTTCGTCGATCTGCGCGTCGGACAGCTCGCCGTTCAGCGTCAGCTTGGCCGTCAGGCGGTAGATCCCCTTGCGCTCCTCGCTGGCGTCGCGCACCACTTCCACGCCCACCGATTCCAGCGGCAGGCCCTTGCGCTGCGCGTAGACCATCAAGGTCATGGCCTTGCAGCCACCCAGGGCGGTGTCGAAGTAGTCGTGGGGGTCGGGGCCGGCGCCGGCAGGCTGGGGCATGTCCAGCGGCAGATCGTGGCCTTCGGCCGTGGCGGTGAATTGCAGCGTGTTGGGCGCATTCTGGCTCACGCGGATGCTCATGGGTCCTGTCTCCTGGTAACGGGGTCCTGACGGGCAGCCGCCGCGGCCGCCCCAGACCACGTTGTATCACCTGGCGGGCGCTCCAAGGACGTCGCCCGCGCAAGCAACTGACTGTAAGCTGAACTTCTGCCTCCCGCTCCGGTCGGATATCTCTATCCGCAATACCTGAGCAAACTTTAAAGGGGGCCGCATGAGCGCCAGACAACTTCTCGATCAACTGCTGCAGTCCGGGCAAGGGCTGCTGTCGGACACCACCAATCGCGTGCAGAACGCCACGGGCGGCAAGGGTTCGTCCTTCCTGACCGGCCTGGGCGGCGGCGCGTTGGGCGCGGGCGCGCTCGGACTGCTGCTGGGAAGCAAGAAGGCCCGCAAGATCGGCGGCAAGGTTGCCATGTACGGCGGCATGGCGGCGCTGGGCGCCCTGGCCTATCGCGCCTATGGCGACTGGCAACGCAGCCAGGCTGGCGCGCCGGCCGCTCCCCCGCAGACGCTGGACCGCCTGCCCGCGCCCCAGGCCGAGCAGCACAGCACGGCGGTGCTGACCGCCATGATCGGCGCGGCCAAGGCCGACGGCCACATCGGCCCGGAAGAACGCGCGCTGCTCGAAACTGAACTATCCAAGCTGTCGTCGGACGCGCAAGACCGCCGCTGGCTTGAAGCCGAACTGTCGCGCCCCCTGGATCCGTCCGTCATCGCGCAAGCCGCGCAAACGCCGGAAATGGCGGCCGAGATGTACCTGGCCAGCCTGCTGGTGGTGGATGAGGAAAGCTATATGGAACGCGCCTATCTGGACGAACTGGCGCGCCAGCTCAAGTTGCAGCCGGGCCTGAAGGAACAGCTGGAACAGCACGCCCGGGCCGCCGCCGCGGCCTGATTCCGGCCGGCCTGCGCCCGGCTCAGTCGGCGCGCAAGCCGATCGCCTGCGTCAAGGCGGTGTAGCGGTCGATATCCGCGTCGATCATGGCCTGGAATTCACGCGGGGTGCTGCTGGCGGGCGTAAAGCCCTGTTCGCGCAGCGCCGCCTGCACCTCGGGGCGCTGGACGATCTTCGCCACTGCCGCATTCAACTTGGCCACAACCGCGGGCGGCGTGGCCGCCGGCGCCAGCAGGCCATGCCACTGGTCCAGCGCGTAGCCGGGCACGCCCTGCTCGGCCACCGTCGGCACCGACGGCAACAGCGGCGAGCGCGCCGGCGAGGTCACGGCCAGCGCCCGCAACTTGCCGGCCGCAATCAAAGGCGCGGCGCTGGACGCGGTGACCACGCCCATTCCAACCTGGCCGGCGGTCACGTCGGTGAGCGCCGGTCCGCAACCCTTGTAAGGCACGTGCTGCAAAGGTGCGCCGGTGGCGCGCGACAGCATCTCGCCGGCCAGGTGTTGCGGCGTGCCGTTGCCGCAGGACGCGAACGGCAGCGGGCGGTCCGGCGTGGCTGCGGCCAGCGCATCGTCCAGGCTGCGCCAGGGCGAAACCGCCGGCACCACATACACCGACGGCACGAAGGCCACGTTGATGACCGCCGCAAAATCCTGCTTGGGCGAGAAGCCCAGATTGCTGTAGACCCCCGGATTGATCGCGAAGGAACTGTTGACCATCAGCAGCGTATGGCCGTCGGCAGGCGCTTCGGCCACGGCGCGCGCGCCGATGTTGCCGCTGGCCCCAGGACGGTTTTCCACCACCACCGCCATGCCGAACTGCTCCTGCAGGCTGGCGCCGATGCGGCGCGCCAGCAGGTCGGTGCCGCCGCCCGGCGGAAACGTCACCACGATGGTGATGGGGTGCGAAGGATACGCGGCGTCCTTGGGCGCTTCGCCCGAGGGTGAATTGCCGCAGGCGGCCAGGGGCAAAACCAGGAATGCGAGGACAGAGCTAAGCAGGCGATTCATGATGCGGGCTTGCAAGCGTCCCTGCGCGGCATGCGCGCGGGGGCATGGGCAATGCCGGCCGGCGGCCGGCGGAAGGTCAGGCGTCCAGGCCAATGTCGAGCACCTTGGCGCTATGGGTGATCCAGCCCACCGCGATCTGGTCCACCCCGGTGGCCGCCACCGCCGCGGCGGTTTCGGGCGTGATGCGCCCCGAAGCCTCGGTGATGGCCCGGCCGCGCGCCATGGCCACGGCGCGGCGCAGATCGTCCAGGCTCATGTTGTCCAGCAGCACCACATCCACGCCCAGGGACAGCGCCGTTTCCAACTGCTCCAGCGTGTCCACTTCCAGTTCGATCTTGACCATGTGGCCGATGCCGGCGCGCGCCCGCTCGACCGCCGTCGCGACCCCGCCCGCCAGCGCGATGTGGTTGTCCTTGATCAGTACCGCGTCGTCCAGGCCGTGGCGGTGATTGCTGCCGCCGCCGACACGCACCGCGTACTTCTGCACGGCGCGCAGGCCCGGCATGGTCTTGCGGGTGCAGGTAACGCGGGCGCCGTAGCCTTCGATGGCGCGGGCGATGGACGCAGTGGCGCTGGCCACGCCGCTCAGATGGCACAGGAAGTTCAGCGCCACGCGCTCGGCCGTCAGCATGGCGCGGGCGTTACCGCTGATGCGGGCGATTTCCGCGCCTGGCTGCAATTCGCTGCCGTCGCGCAGCGCAACGTCGAACTTGATGCCCGGGTCCATGGCGCGAAACGCCAGGCGGGCCAGGTCCAACCCGGCCAGCACGCCTTCCTGCCGCGCGACCAGACGGGTCTGCGCCGTGGCGTCGGCGGGCACGATGGCGTCGGTGGTCAGGTCCCCGGCGCGTCCCAGGTCCTCGAGCAAGGCCGCGCGCACCAGCGGCTCCAGCATGACTTCCGGCAGAGGGGGAACGGGCAGTCGGGCGATGGTCATAGGCGCTTCGGCTTTAATGCTCATTTTGAGTATTTACCAGTTAAAAAAAGGCGCGCGGAGATTGCGCACCACTTATGCTAGAGACGAGCATAAGGCTTGTCAAGCGTCAGCCATTTTCCGTCCAGTTTGAAATAGCTTGTGTGATCGATTAAATTTTAATCACTGTGATTATTTCGAGATCATTAGCGTGTCATCGAGTCCGAAATCCGCCTCGCGCTGATCACGGCGTCGCCAGGAGCAGGGCAAGATCAAGTTCTTAGACCAACCCGCGTATTGGCGAACAACTGTTCCAATTCGAACCACGAGAGGTGAGAAGAATCCTGGTTGGAGAGTACGAGATTCGCTACGAAAACCAGGATGCGGTTGTCCACGTGCTGCGGCTGTGGCACACCCGCGAGAACCGCTAAAACTCTTGGGTGACTTGGACTCTCAAGCGTGATGCATCTCAACGTCACATCGCCCGAGACAGCGGCAACTTGCTCCCTGCAATAGCGCGCTCCAGCAGCACGTCACGACGAAAACGGAACAGCTTGGCCGGCCTGCCGGCCGTGCCCGTGGCCATTTCGCCCGTCTCTTCGACCAGCGCCTGCTGCTCGATGAGGCGGCGGAAATTCTGCTTGTGCAGGCCGCGCCCAGCCAGCGCCTCCACGGCCAACTGCAATTGCAGCAGGGTGAACTGCGCGGGCATCAACTCGAACACCACGGGGCGGTACTTGATCTTGGCGCGCAGCCGCGCGATGCCGGTGGCCAGGATGCGACGGTGGTCGTGGCGCATGGGTTCGCCCGGCACCACGGCGCCCTTGCCCCCGCGCCGCGCCGCTTCGGGCACCAGCCCCGCTTCGAACAGCAGCTCGTAGCGCTGCAGCACCATGTCCTCGTTCCAGGGCGAGCCGTCCAGTCCGAAGGTGATGGCGGCGCGTTGGCGGCGGCGCATGCGCACGGCCGCATCGCTACTGTCTTCGCACCAGGCGGCCAGACGCGGGACGATTATTTCTTCCACCAGCGCGGGCGTGCCCGTGCGCTGGTCTTCCCAAGGGAAGTAGCGGTACCAATCCTGCCAGCCGACTTGCGCCACGCCGGTCTCGCCCGCCTCGCGCGTCAGGCCCAGGTAGCTGACCGACATCACACGCGCGCCCGATTCATCGGAGCGGTCGCCGTCGGCGAAGGTGTAGAGCTGCTCCACGTAACCCAGCGGGTGATGGGTCTGCTCCTCCACCCAGGCGCGCAGCCCGGCCTGCAGCGAACGGTGCGACAGCTTGAAGGGACCGGCCGGCAAGGCGCGCGCATCGTCGGTCGTCAGCACCCGCGGCTCGCCGTTGGTGACGGCGACCAGCACGGCAACGAGTTCAGCATGGACGGAGCGTTCGACGGATTCAGTCAAGGTAGGCGTATGGAAAGTGAGAAACCGGGCGACTTGCGGCAAGCCGCGAGGCGTCGGAAATTATAAGGGTCGGGCTCCTGCAACAGCCCCTTGCAAACGTGACAGGCATTCCTGCTCCCAGCCGGCCGCACGGCCCTAAGATGGAAGTGGCAACCAGGCGCGTCGCCATCCCGGGACGCCCGCAAGCGGAGCAGACATCATGTTGAAAACCGCCCCCGATCCGCAGGCGGCCAAGGCCGCTGAAACGGAACAACCCGTCGCCGTCGACCCGCGCAAAGGCACCGAAATCCTGCCGATGGCGGATCACAGCAAAGAGGTCGCCGGCATGCCAAGGCGCGGACGCGCCATGGCGGAACCTGGCGAACCCGGCATCATCACCCCGGAAGATGACGTGCTGGATACGTCTTACGAAAACCGCAAGAACTGAGCCGATGCGATGGCCAGATGATACGCGAGCCCGGGCGCGGCCCCTGCCGCGCTCAGGTCGCGTTCGGCTGCGCCTGGAAACCGCGCGCCAGGATCTCCACGAAGGCCTCGGTCACCGACGACGGCGCGGTCTGCGCGGGGTAAGCCATGCTGACGCGCACCGGCAGGCGCGGTGTGAACGGCCGTATCGCCAAGCGGTCCGCGAACACTGCGGCGATGTAGGGATTGACCACGCCCAGGCCGCTGCCGGCGGCAGCCAGCGCGCAGATGGTCGAGGAATACGTGGTCTCGATTTCCGAGGCGGGCTGCGCCCGGTGTTCCTGCATCGCGCCGCGCAGTTGCAGATAGACGTCGTCATCCGCGTTCAGCACTAGCAGGCGGCGCCCGTCCAGGTCCATGATGTCGACGGACGGCTGGGCCGCCAGCGGATGGTCCGGCCGCATCACGCAAACCGCCGCGCTTTCGTGCAAGGCCTGCATTTCCAGCAGTGCGCCATCCATGGGCGCCGTGGTCACCACCAGGTCGTAGGTGCCGTGCAGCAGCCCTTCCCGCAGGTACTGACTGCCCACGGTCTGCATGTTGATGTGGACCTCTGGATAGCGCTGCGCGAAGGTCTCGATCGCGCCGGGCAGCACGCCCAGGCCCAGCGCCGGCGTGCAGGCCAGCCGCAACACGCCGCTGCCGCTGCGCCGCATCGCGGCAACGCGGTCCTCGATGCGCTCCAGCCCCACGAAATGCCGCTGCACGGTATCGAACAGATCCTTGGCCTCGCGCGTGGGCCGCAGACGTCCGCGCTCCATGTCGAACAGCTTCAGGCCGCTGGCCTGCTGCACCTGCGCCAGCAGCCGGCTGACCGAAGGCTGGGTGGTGCGCAGCATCTGCGCCGCGCCGGTAGTGGTGCCGGCCAGCATGACCGCATGGAAGGCTTCGATCTGGCGGAAATTCAGGGGTCGGCTCATGGCGGGAAATGTATAGCAAACTTGCATAGCCTATGTTGAAAAAAGAATTTTTTCAAATACATGAGGACTCCTACACTGGTTTTCCCAAGGGCGCCGCCAGATGCGCCCCCCGCACTACCCAACCTTCCAGGGGAAACCACATGAACCTCCGCCGCTCCTGGCGCCAACTCCTGCAAACGCTGTGCCTGGGCCTGACGGCAGCCGCCCTGCCGCTGGCCGCGCACGCGCAAGCCAACTATCCCGACCGCCCGGTGCGCATCATCGTGCCCTTCACCGCGGGCGGCAGCTCCGATATCCAGGGACGGCTGTTGGCCGAACACCTGGGCAAGCTCTACGGCCAGTCGGTAGTGGTGGAAAACCGCCCCGGCGCGGGCGGGCACATCGGCGGCAAGTTCGTCGCCGACTCGGGGCCGGACGGCTATACGCTGCTGCTGGGCTCCATCGGCCTGCATGCCACCTACGGGGTCTACAAGAACCTCAACTACCAACCCGCCCGCGATCTGAAGCTGATCACCATCGTGGCCGAGATGCCGCACGTGGTGGTGGCCAACCCCGCGCTGGAAGCCAACACCCTGGCCGAACTCACCGCGCTGGCAAAGGCCAAGCCGGAAACGCTGCACTTCGGCTCGGCCGGCGTGGGCTCGTCCGTGCACATGGTGGGCGAGCTCTACAAGATGGCCGCGCAGGCGCCCATCGTGCACATTCCATACCGCGGCAGCTCGGCCGCCACCAACGACCTACTGGGCGGCCAGATCCAGTTGCTGTTCGAGAACGTGCCCACCACCATCGGCTACATCCAGGCCAAGAAGCTGAAGGCGCTGGCCATCACCGGCGCCACGCGCTCGCCAGCCCTGCCCGACGTCCCCACCGCCGCCGAAGCAGGCCTGCCCGGCCTGACCGTGACGTCCTGGACCACGCTGGCCGCCAGCAAGGACGTACCGGACGCGCTGATCGAAAAGATCAGCGCCGACCTGCGCCGCGTCTACGCCGACCCGGCATTCCGCGAAGGCCTGGAGCGCCTGGGCATGACTCCTGTGGGCAACAACCCCGCCGACGCGCGCGCCTTCGTCGAACGCGAACGCGCCCGCTGGAACAAGGTCATCGAAACCGAACACATCACTGCGGGCTGAACGCCCGGGGCGGCGCCTGCGCCGCCCTTTTTTCTTTCCGACTTCCTCTTTGCCCTGCCATCCATGAACCGCATGCTCGCCACGCCCATCGCCTGCCGCCGCCTGGGCGCCACGCCGCACCATCATTTCTTCGGCTACTACAACAAGACCGTCTGGCATCGCGACGGCCGCTATCTGCTGGCCAACCGCACGCCGTTCAAGGACGCGCGGCTCACGCCCGAGTTGAGCGCCGAGGTGGGTTACTTCGATCTCCAGGACGGCGACCGCTACCACGTCGTGGGCAGCACCACGGCCTGGAACTGGCAGATGGGCTGCCAACTGCAATGGCTGGACGGCGAGTCCGAGCCGCAGATGATCTACAACTGCCGCCGCGACGACGACAGCGGCTTCTATCCGGGCTTCCGCTCCGCGGTCCACAACGTCGCCACCGGCCAGACGCGCCACCTGCCGCTGCCCATCTACGTGGCCGCGCCCAACAGCCGCTACGCGCTCTGCGTGGATTACCGCCGCCTCTACATCACGCACGAGACCATCGGCTACAGCGAACACGCCCCCGGCCCCGTGGACTACGCCCCAGCCGACGACGGCATCCACAGCATGGACCTGGAAAGCGGCGCGCACCGCCTGCTTGTCAGCTACGCCGACCTGCGCAACTTCCATCCGCGCGACTCGATGGAGCGCGCCATCCACTGGGTCAGCCATATCGAGATCAATCCTTCGTCCTCCCGCATCCTGTTCCTGCACCGCTGGACCGAACGCGTCAAGGACGAGACCTGCTTCCTGCACCGGCTGATCACCATGAACGCCGACGGCAGCGACATGCGCCTGCTGGAATGCTCCGACCATCCGCTGCCGCAACTGGCCGACGACTTCGATCCCGGCGCGGTCGGCACGTTCGACTACGAGAAATCCGAATACCAGATCTCGCACCCGCTGTGGCGCGACGACCAGACCATCATCGTGTGGGGCCCGCATGACGGCAGCATCCACTACCACCTCTACCGCGATGCGCCCGGCGGCGCGGTCCAGGTCGTGGGCGACGGCGTGCTGACGGAGAACGGCCACATGACCTACTCTCCCGTGAACACGCGCTGGCTGCTCAGTGACACCTATCCGGACTCGACCACGCACGAGCGCATCCTGTTCCTCTACGACATGCAGACCGGCCTGCGCCATTCGCTGGGCAGCTTCTACGCCGATCCCAATCTGTCCAAGGAAAACCGCTGCGACCTGCATCCGCGCTGGAGCCGCGACGGCACGCAGGTCTGCATCGACTCCGTGCACGAAGGCGAGCGGCAGATGTATGTGCTGGACGTCACGCCCATCGTCGGGCCGCAAGACTGACAATCGCAACGCCGCCGCCTCAACCGGAATTCCGATCACGGACTCGGTCAGGCGGCGGACTACCCACTTAACCATAAGGACTTCACACTATCGTCACCCCGTTGTAACGACCGACCTTTAACCTCGCTTTCGTTTTGCTTACAAACAATTGAGCGACTCGATCGCGACACTATGAGGTTGGAATGTCTTACTTGACTGATAAATTGCGCGCCCCCTATCGCGAAGCCCAAGACGAAGTCACCGTTCCCGGGCAGATGTTCGACGAAATCGTCGCCGCGAATCCCCAGCGCCGCACTTTGCTGAAGAACAGCTTCGGCCTGTCAATGCTGTCCGTGTTCGGCGCATCGACCCTGCTGACCGCCTGTGGCGGCAGCGACGATGACGACGACGACACCTCCGGCAACGAGCCGGGCGAAGGCGGCACCAAGCCGCCCCCCGGCCCCGACTATTCCGTCACGTTCACCCCGCTGGCCGACAAGATCGTCGCCGACACCGTCACGGTTCCCGCAGGCTACGTGGCCGAAGTGCTCTACTCCGCCGGCGACAAGTGCATGATCGGCTCGGCTGGCTACGCCGGCGTGCCGCAGTCCTATCCCGCCACGGAAACCCAATCCGGCGGCCAGCACGATGGCATGCACTTCTATGCCCTGCCCGGCGTGGACCCCAACCAGGGCGGCCTGCTGGTGCTGAACCATGAAGCGCTGGACGACGAGACCCTGGACCAGAGCGTCGAAGGCGTGAAGACCCGCCTGTCCAACGTCGGCGTGTCCGTCATCGAAATCGCCCGCGGCGCCAACGGCGCCTGGACCGTCAAGACCGACTCGCGCTACAACAAGCGCTACACCGGCAACACCGTCTACAACGTCAGCGGTCCGGCCAAGTCCGTCGTGGGCGACACCGTCGTCGGCACGCTGAACAACTGTTCCAGCGGCGACACGCCCTGGGGCACCTACCTGACCTGCGAAGAGACGCTCAACAATTACCACTACAAGACCGGCGACGCCGGCAAGCCGGCCGACGAAGGCTATGGCTGGGTGGTGGAAATCGATCCCCAGAACCCGGATTCGACCGCCGTCAAGCGCACCGCGATGGGCCGCTTCAGCCATGAAAACACGGCCTTCATGCTGGACGAGAATAACCGTGTTGCTTTCTACATGGGCGACGACACCACGCCTGGCTGCATCTACAAGTTCGTGCCGAGCAAGCCGTACGATCCCGCCAACCGCGCCGCCAACATGGGCCTGCTGGACGAAGGCACGCTGTACGCCGCGCGCTTCAATGACGATGGCAGCGGCAACTGGGTCGAACTGACCGTGGGCAAGAACAACCTGACCGCCGGCGCCACCGATCCCGGCAATTTCACGCAGGTCGCCAGCGGCACCGTGATCACCGGCAAGCTCGTCAACTTCAATACGCAGGCCGACGTGCTGGTCAACACCGGCGCCGCCGCCCGCGTCGCCGGCGCCACGCTGATGGACCGCCCGGAATGGATCACGGTGGGCGTGGACAAGACCGTGTACTGCACGCTGACCAACAACGGCAGCCGCAAGCGCACCAGCGCCGCCAACCCGCGCGTCAACAACTCGCACGGCCACATCATCCGCTGGCACGAGCGCGGCGACTCGCCCCTGGCCACCACCTTCGAGTGGGACCTGCTGCTGCTGGCCGGCCGCGACAAGGCCGACGGCGTGGCCGCCAACCTGACGGGCAACGTCAACGGCGACACCTTCTCCAGCCCCGACGGCATCCGCGTCGACCCCAAGGGCCGCCTGTGGGTCCAGACCGACGCCGGCACCAGCGCCTCGACCACGGACTTCTTCGGCAACAACTCGATGTACTACATCGACCAGAAGACCGGCGAATCCAAGCGCTTCCTGGTCGGCCCGCTGGGCTGCGAAATTACCGGCATCGCCTACACGCCGGACCTGACCACGTTCTTCATCAACATCCAGCACCCGGATCAGACGTGGAACACGTTGCGCGCAGGCGGCGGCGATGCGCGCTCGGCTACGGTGGTGGTGCGGCGCACTGACGGGAAACCGGTGGGCGCGTAAGCGTTCCGGTCCAAGACGCCGCCCGGCAAATTACGCCGGGCGGCGTTTTTTTATGCCGCGAAAATGCAAAAAACCCGCAAGGCTTGAGCGCTTGCGGGTTTTTTGTGTACTGCTTTGCAGTGCGAATCCTGGCGGACAGAGGGGGATTCGAACCCCCGATACGCTTTTGACGTATACACGCTTTCCAGGCGTGCGCCTTCAACCACTCGGCCACCTGTCCTATCTGCGATTTTCGCTGCGGGCGAGCCGCTGCAGAAAATGCGAATCCGCGATTCTAGCAGATTTCGCACAACGCCGACAAGCGGACAAAGAAAAGGGGACGCCAACGGCGTCCCCTGCTTTGACCGACCACTAGGAGGCTGATGCCGGCGGGTCCTGTTCCCGGTAGGAGCTGACGGTGCCGTCCGGCTCGGTCTCTTCCAGCCGCACCCTGAAGCCCCACAGTCGGGCCAGGTGCTTCATCACCTGTTCGGCGTCCTCGCCCGCCAGCGGGCGGCCGCGGCTCTTCAGGTGGCGCAGCACCAGCGAGCGGTCGGAGTCGCGGTTGAAGCGGACCACCTGGATGTCCGGCACCATGTTGTCGCGGTTGTGTTGCGCAGCCAGCAGGCGGCGGATGTCGCGGTAGCCTTCGTCGTCGTGGATGGCGGCGACTTCGAGCTTGGGGTTGGCCTGGTGGTCGGAGATCGCGAAGAAACGGAACTCGCGGATCAGGCGGGGCGACAGGTATTGCGAGATGAAGGACTCGTCCTTGAAGTTGCGCATGGCGAAGTCCAGCGTCTTCAGCCAGTCGCCGCCGGCGATGTCGGGGAACCAGCGCCGGTCCTCGGCCGTCGGCGCCTCGCAGATGCGGCGGATGTCGGACATCATGGCAAAGCCCAGCGCATAGGGGTTGATGCCGCCGTAGCCGCGTTCGTCGAAGCCGCGCTGGCTGACCACGTTGGTGTGGCTTTGCAGGAACTCCATCATGAAGCCGTCGTTGACCAGGCCTTTTTCATGCAGCCGGTTCAGGATGGTGTAGTGCCAGAACGTGGCCCAGCCTTCGTTCATGACCTTGGTCTGGGTCTGCGGATAGAAGTATTGCGCGACCTTGCGGACGATGCGCACCAGTTCCTTCTGCCACGGCGCGAGCTTGGGCGAATACTTCTCGATGAAGTACAGCAAGTTCTCTTCGGGCTCCGGTGGAAACACCGAGGCCTCGACGTGGGTGTCCTTGTCGGCCTCCAGGCGCGGCAGGGTACGCCACAGGTCGTTGTACTGCAGCCGGGCATGCTCCTGGCGTTCAGCCTGGCGCGCGGCCTCTTCCTTGTAGGAAATGGGCGTGGGGCGCTTGTAGCGGTCCACGCCGTGGTGCGAGAGCGCGTGGCAGGAATCGAGCAAGGATTCCACCGCGTCGATGCCATAGCGGTCCTCGCAGGACATGACGTATTTGCGCGCGAAGACCAGGTAGTCCAGCACACCGTCGGCATCGGTCCATTGCCGGAACAGGTAATTGCCCTTGAAGAACGAGTTGTGGCCGTAACAGGCGTGGGCGATCACCAGCGCCTGCATCGTCATGGAGTTCTCTTCCATGAGATAGGAGATGCAAGGGTTGGAGTTGATGACGATCTCGTACGCCAGCCCCTGCATGCCGCGGCGGTAGAACTGCTCGTTGCGGATGAATTCCTTGCCGTACGACCAGTGCGGATAGCCGATAGGCAGACCGGCCGACGCATAGGCATCCAGCATCTGTTCCGAGGTGATTACCTCGATCTGGTTCGGGTACGTGTCCAGTCCGTATTCGGCGGCGACCTTGGAGATCGCGTCGTCATAGGACTGGATCAGTTCGAAGGTCCATTCGGAACCCTGGGAGATGGGCCGGGCGCTGCCGGCGGCCTCCGGTTCCACGAGCGCTCCCACGATGGCATTCATGCGGTTTCCTTTTTGAACAGGTCATGGAACACGGGGAAGATCTCGCCGCGTTCGCAGATGCGCCGCATGACGAAATGCGGCTCCAGTTTCTGTTCATATTCCGCCCACAGGCTGCTCTTGCGCGCCTCCTGCGAGTCGGGCACTTCGATGTAGGCAAAGTAGCGCGTGGCCGGCAGCAGATGTTCGGCCAGGAAGCGCGCGCTCTTGCCCGCGTCGGCGCCGAACGAGTCGCCGTCGCTGGCCTGCGCCGCGTACACGTTCCAGGCGGTCGGCGGATAGCGCTTCTCCAGGATCTCGCGCATCAGTTCCAGCGCCGACAGCACGATGGTGCCGCCGCTCTTGGGATCGTAGAAGAAGGTATGTTCGTCGACTTCCTCGGCGTTGTCGGTGTGGCGGATGAAGACCAGGTCCACGTGTTCGTACTTGCGCGACAGGAACAGGTAAAGCAGCGAAAAGAAGCGCTTGGCCAGGTCCTTCTTGTTTTCGTCCATGGAGCCCGACACGTCCATCAGGCAGAACATGACGGCGCGCGCCATCGGGATGGCCACCGACACCCGGTTGCGGTAGCGCAGGTCCAGGTCGTCCAGGAAAGGCACGCGGGCCAGGCGTTCGCGGCAACCTTCGACGTCCTGCTCCAGCGCCTTGATCTCGTCGGCGGGAGCGCCCGCTTCCAGCGCCTTGGCCAGGCGCTCCTCGGCATCCTCCAGATCGGCGCGCGCCTTCACGCCGAGCGACACGCGGCGCGCCAGCGAGGACTTGAGCGTGCGGCTGATGCTCAGCATGCTGGGCGAGCCCGTGGTCGTGTAGCCGGCGCGCTGCCATTTCTTCTGGCTGACCTCGCCCAGCTGCGTGCGCGCCATGTGCGGCAGTTCCAGGTCCTCGAAGAACAGGTTCAGGAATTCCGCCCGCGACAGGCTGAAGGTGAACTGGTCGACCGATTCGCCTTCGCCCGGCTCGGAGCCGCCTTCCCCCTGCCCGCCTTGCGGCCGGTCGAACGTGTCTCCCTTGGCAAACTCGCGGTTGCCGGGGTGCACGATCTCGCGGTCGCCGCCCTGGCCGTGATGGAAGGTCGGCTCGGAGATGTCGCGGGCGGGCAGGTTGATCTCGCCGCCCTGATCCATGTCCTGGATGGAGCGGTCGCGGATCATCCCATGTACCGCCTTGCGGATCTGGTTCTTATAACGCCGGAGAAAACGCTCCCGGTTGACGGCGCTTTTATTGCGCCCGTTAAGACGGCGATCGATGAGTGAATTCATGATTCACCTCGCTCAGGAAGACTTCCTCACACGGAGATACCACTCGCACAGCAGTCTCACCTGCTTTTCCGTGTAGCCCTTTTCAACCATGCGATCCACGAAGCTCTGGTGCTTGGACTTGTCCTCGGCCGACGCCTTGGCGTTGAACGAGATCACCGGCAACAGGTCTTCGGTGTTCGAGAACATCTTCTTCTCGATCACTTCGCGCAGCTTTTCATAACTGGTCCAGGTCGGGTTGCGGCCGTTGTTGTTGGCGCGCGCCCGCAGGACGAAGTTGACGATCTCGTTGCGGAAGTCCTTCGGGTTGGCGATGCCGGCCGGCTTCTCGATCTTTTCCAGTTCGTCGTTGAGCGCGCTGCGGTCGAAGCTTTCGCCGGTTTCCGGGTCGCGGAATTCCTCGTCCTGGATCCAGCAGTCGGCAAAGGTCACGTAGCGGTCGAAGATGTTCTGGCCGTATTCCGAATAGGACTCGAGGTAGGCGGTCTGGATTTCCTTGCCGATGAATTCCGCATAACGCGGCGCCAGGTAGCCCTTGATGAATTCAAGATAGCGCCGGCGGATTTCCTCGGGATAGTCTTCGCGGCCGATCCGCTGCTCGAGCACGTACATCAGGTGCACCGGGTTGGCGGCGACTTCGGTCTGGTCGTAGTTGAAGACGCTGGACAGGATCTTGTACGCGAAACGCGTCGACACCCCGGTCATGCCTTCGTCCGTGCCGGCATAGTCCTTGTATTCCTGCAAGGCCTTGGCCTTGGGATCGACGTCCTTCAGGCTTTCGCCGTCGTAGACGCGCAGCTTCGAATAGATGCTGGAATTCTCGGGTTCCTTCAGGCGCGTCAGGACCGAGAACTGCGCCATCATGTCCAGCGTTCCCGGGGCGCATGGCGCCGCCGACAGCGAACTGTGGTGCAGCAGCTTTTCGTAGATGCGGACCTCTTCCGACACCTGCAGGCAGTAAGGCACCTTGACGATGTAAATACGGTCGAGGAACGCCTCGTTGTGCTTGTTGTTGCGGAAGGTCTGCCATTCCGATTCGTTCGAGTGGGCCAGGATGGCGCCGTTGAACGGGATCGCGGAAAAGCCTTCGGTGCCCTTGAAGTTGCCTTCCTGGGTTGCCGTCAGCAAGGGGTGCAGCATCTTGATCGGGGCCTTGAACATCTCGACGAATTCAAGCAGCCCCTGGTTGGCCAGGCACAGCCCGCCAGAGTAGCTGTAGGCATCCGGATCGTCCTGCGAGTGGCGGTCGAGCATGCGGATGTCGACCTTGCCCACCAGCGACGAAATGTCCTGGTTGTTCTCGTCGCCAGGTTCAGTCTTGGCGATGGCGATCTGGCGCAGCACCGACGGGTTCAGGCGCACGACGCGGAACTTCGAGATGTCGCCGTCGAACTCCTTCAGGCGCTTCACGGCCCAGGGCGACATGATGCCGCTCAGGTAGCGCCGCGGGATGCCGTATTCCTTTTCAAGCGTGTCGCCGAAACGTTCCGGGTGGAACAGTCCGAGCGGCGATTCGTTGACCGGCGACCCCTTCAGGGCGTAGATGGGATAGGCCTCCATCAGCGACTTGAGCCGCTCCGCGATGGACGACTTGCCGCCGCCCACCGGGCCCAGCAGATAGAGGATTTGCTTGCGCTCTTCCAGTCCCTGCGCGGCGTGCTTGAAGAACGCGACGATCTGTCCGATCACGTCCTCCATGCCGTAGAACTCCTGGAACGCCGGATAGCGTCGGATGGTCCGGTTGGAAAACAAACGGGAAAGACGTGGGTCGTTGCGCGTATCCACGACTTCGGGTTCGCCTATTGCCGCCAGCATGCGTTCTGCGGGGCTGGCGTACGCCATGGGATCGCTTTTGGCGAGGTTGAGGTACTCCTCGAGAGAGAGTTCCGATTCCTGCTCTCTTGCATACTGCGACTTGAAGCCTTCGACGATGTTTTGCACGGAAACCTCCTACAACACGCGAAAAATCCAATACGTCCCTACCTGCCCCCATTGTGCCTCAGCGCTCGCGCATTACTAGACAATCTCGCGATAAGCACTGTCGGCCGGATGGTATGTTGCTTTCGCCACACATCAACCAAAGGCATGATCAGGCCCTTTCCAGTTAGGCTGCACTCTTCGGATGCAAGTTCCGTCAGGGAATGCAACTTAAGTGAATAAGTTCACTCGTTCGACTTCAGCATATCGCTGTATGCGTGCGTGCATGATGCATCCGCACATGAAATGCTCAGCAATGATTTGAAGGGAAGAGCGATGTCCCAGGGATTTTTATGATGCGGGCATAAACCCGATGCGCCCGCTGTGCGATGGCAGCGGACGGTCTGAACGGCGCGTAGCGTCTTCGTTCAGCAGCGTGCAGGTCCGGTTGTGAAAAGCACCGATGACGCTGCACGAGGATCCGTGGTGACGAGGGCGCGTGGCATTGCACGGTGTAGTCCATCAGTGCGTGGCGCCAAGTCATGTGCCTATGCTAAAGCCAATTGACGTTTTTGTGGCAATTCATTTAACGCAAGGCCAAAAATAGTCGTGTCGCGCGCTTTCAAATTCATGCAATAGACACGCGCTGCAACCACGCAAACCTGCGCAAACTTGATGGCATATCGATAGCGCTGGCGCATCGCGAATCGCCTGCAAGCCACGGATTACGGAGGTCTGCGCGATTGGCAGCCGCGAACGCAGAGTGCTAATACCCCTTGCGGCGGCGATAGAATCACGCATTCGAAACGCACCGCGCATTTGGTTCGCTTCCTGTCGTCCGCCCATCGCCATCGCCACATCATAATTTTCCGATTTTTGACCCGCCGCATGAAGGTCCTCGTCAAACGCTGTCGCGCAGTGCTTTGCAGCGTCTTGCTGCTGCTTCTGGCCGCTTGCGGCAAGCAGGCGGATCTGCCGGCCGACGCCTATGTCTGGCAACGCGTCTGGACGCCGCCGGTCAGCCAGGCGCTGGCCGACAGTGCCGACGTGGTGCGGGCATGGCGCGTGCTGATGGCGGAAATGAACCCGGATGGCAGGTGGTTCACTGCTGCGCCCGATCTGGCCGCACTGGCCGCGGCCAAACGTCCCGTCATCATGGTTTTCCGCCTGGACGGTCGCGCCGATGCGCTGCCCGCCGCGGAAGTGCTTGCGCGGATCAACGCCGCGCGCGGCGCATGGGAAAGCGCGGGTATCGGCTTGGCCGGCATCGAAATCGACTACGACTGCCCAACCTCCAAGTTGCCCACCTATGCGACGTTCCTGGAGACCTTGAAGCAGGGCCTGGGACCGGATCTGCCTTTGTCGATAACCGCGTTGCCGACATGGCTGGGCGGCGCCGGGCTCGACGCGCTGTTGCGGATTCCCGATGAAGCCGTGTTGCAGGTCCACGCCGTGCTGAGTCCCGAACAGGGGCTGTTCAATGCCAGGCGCGCAAGCGCCTGGCTGGCGGCGTTCGCGGACCGCACCCAGCGGCCATGGCGCGTGGCGTTGGCCACCTATGGCAGCCGCGTAAGCTGGAACGACGACGGCAGCATCGCCGCGGTCGAAAGCGAACGCCCCGCCCTGCTGCCGGGCGGCCGCGCCAGCGAACTGGTGGCCACCCCGGCAGCCATGGCGGCTTTCATCGATGAGATCCACCGCGCCCGTCCGCGCGGACTGGCGGGCATCGTCTGGTTCCGCCTGCCCACCGCGCGCGACGAACGCGCCTGGAGCCTGGCCACCTGGCGCGCCGTACTGACGCGCCAGCCCCTGTCGCCGGCGCTGTCCGTCACGGCGCGCGCAGCAGGCAGCAGCGGCGCGCAAGACCTGATTCTGGCCAACGGCGGCAATGCCGACGCAGCCCTGCCCTTCGCGATCCGCTGGCAAGGCGCTTGCCGCGCGGCCGACGGCATCAATGGCTATACCCTCGAACATGATTCCAGCGGCGCCTTCCTGCGCCGCTCCCAGAATGGCCTGCTGCATGCCGGCGGCCAACGCAACATAGGCTGGATACGCTGTGAAAACGGGCCCACGAGCTTCCATGTACAACCGTAAATCGCTTGCGGCGCTGCTGCTCCTGACGGGAGCCGGTATCGTCATCGCCTGCGGGCCGGAGTTCCCCGCCCAGCTGCTCGACGACCGCGCGGCTACGCTGCGTGCGACGCCGGCCAACGCTTTCAGCTATGAAACCGCGCGCCTCGTGGACGCCAGCGATGCGCTGCGAGCCCGCGAAGCCTATGAATTGCCGGACGGCAGCTACCTGCAAAACGCCCTGCCGGAAGACCGCGATCCCGCGCTCACGCCGGCGCAGCGGACCACGGCTCGCGCCATGCGCGCGCAGGCCGATGGCGACCGGGCCTATGCGCTGGGCGCCGATTTGCCGGAAGCGGTGCGTCTTTACGCCGCGGCCGCGGTCGACACCCATGCCGCCCGCGAAGCGCCGGACACCGACCGCCTGCTGGAGCAGGCGCGCGCCCGCTACCGCGCCATTCTCCAGTTGCCGGCGCAGCAGGCCGCGCCACGCAGCGTCTGGGCCGCCTATATGCTGGCAGAAATCGGGGACGAGACAGAGTTAGCCACTGACGACGCCGAGGCGCAGCGGCAGGCTGCGGCACAAGCCTATGGCCGCGTGCGGCAACTGGCGCGCGACGGCGCGCCGGACCCGCTGGGCCTGGCCGTTGCCAGCTACGGCCAGGAGGCGCGCCTGTTCCTCGCCGGGCCGCAGGGGCAATGCAGCTATATGGAGCTGGTCAATGCCGAGCCCTGCATGGACGCCATTCCCGCGGCCTCGCTAAAGCATGCGCTGCGCCTCTATGCCGAACAGGCCGCGCGCGACTCCGCGAGCGGCAATGCATCGCTGCGCATGCTGGCCGAATGGGCCTTGGAAGATCCGGCGCGTACGCGCCGCCTGATCGACGATCCAGTCGCGCAACGCCTGCTGGTGGCCTACGCGCTGGCCAGGGTCGGCGACATCGTCGATGGCAGGCCGGACAGCGCCAGCGATCCGTACGCCGCCTACGATACGACTGGCCAGGTGGGGTTGGCCGATGCGGCGCAAGGGCATGACGTCACACCCAATCCGGCGCTGCAATCGCTGGTTGCGGCATTGGAAACCCAGGACCTGAAGCAGGTGCCGAACGCCGACCGCGTAGCCGCGCTGGCCTACCGCATCGGCCGCTACGAGCTGGCGCAGACGTTGGCCGCGCGGCTGGACACGGCCTTGGCCTGGTGGGTCCGCGCCAAGCTGGCGCTGCGGCAAGGCGATACGCAGGCGGCGGCCCAGGCCTATGCCCAGGCTGCACGCGCGTTTCCGCGCGCCGACGGCAGCCTGGAGGCTGTCGGCGCGGCGCGCCTGCTGGGCGAACAAGGCGTGTTGACGCTGTCGCGCGGCCAGTATGTCGAGGCGCTGGATCAACTACTGCACGCCACCGTGAAGGACGATCCGGCCAATCCGGCCGGAGGCTTCTGGTTATCCACCCCGTACTGGAATGACGCTGCCTACGTCGCTGAGCGCGTGCTGACCACCGCCGAACTCAAGTCCTATGTGGACCGGCATGCGCCCGCCACTCCGGCGCCGGCAAGGTCCGTGCCGCGCGATCCGCAGAATTTCTACGACTGGGTAAGGCAGCATCCCATCACCGCATCCGATCGCCTGCGCCTGCTGCTGGCGCGCCGGATGGTGCGCGAAGGTTCGATCGAGCTGGCGCTGCCCTATTTCCCCGCCGATTCGGACGCCCGCTACGCCACGCTGGAAAGCGTCGACGGCAAGTGGGAAGTGCGTCTGCAGGAAACCCGCCGGCTCGCCGCGGAGTATGGCGCGGCCTTGCGCCGTGCCGGGAGCGCCTGGGGCCGCACATCACGGGCGCAAGCCTGGTACGAAGCTTCGCGGCTGGCGCGGCGCGACGGGATGGAGATCATGGGCTACGAACAGGAGCCGGATTTTGCGGTCTATGGCGGCAACACCAGTTATGGCGCGGGACGCAGCGCGGTCCCAGGCTGGAAGGCAGAGGATGACGATGCCGGAACGCCCGACACGCCGGCCTTGCGTGCCGCCGCCGCGCTGCCGGGCCCGTTTGTCACCGAAGAGGAACGCCGTCGCTATGCCGCCAGCGAAGCGCAGCCCTACACTCGCTTCCACTACCGCGAGATCGCGGCCAATCATGCGCTGCGCGCGTCCGACGAGCTGCCGCGCCGCTCGCAAGCCTACGCCGCCGTGCTGTGCCAGGGCGCCCGCTACATCATCGACGACTCCCCGGAACTGGCCGCCACGATCTACCGCCGCTATATAGAACACGGCGCGCAGGTGCCGTTCAGCGGCTCTTTCGGCCGCGAATGCGCCGCGCCCGATTTCCAGGCGGCTGCCTGGTTCCATTACACGCAGGCCGGAAAATCGTGGGAACGTCTGCGCCGCGACCATCCCGGCCTGCTGCTGGCGGCCGCGTTGTTGGCCCTGGCCGGCGGCGCTGCCACGATCCTGGCCTGGCGCTACACCGCGGCGCGCACGAGCCGGCGCCGCGCCTAAGACAGCTCAGGCAGCTCCACCCGCCGCGTCAGCTGATTCCAGGTGTCGGCCACCCGGGCGCGCACGCGCAGATCTGCGCCCACCGGCGCGGTCTCGATGAATTCATAGCGGCGGGCGCCGTCCAGGTGCTCCAGCATGGGCAGGCGGACCATGCCGGCGGCGTCGCCCAGCAGCACCGGCGCCAGGTACAGCAGCAGTTCATCCACGCAGCCCGCGGCGACCAACGCGCCGCTCAGGCCCGCGCCGGCTTCGACGTGGACCTCGTTGAATTGTTCCTGCGCCAGCCAGCGCATCATCGCCGGCAGATCGACCCGGCCCGGCGCCTCGCCCGGCAGCAGCACCACGCGGGCGTTCCTGGCCTGCAGGCGCGCGGCCTTGGCGGCATCTTCGCGAGCCGTGAAGATGATGACCTCGGCGCCATCGAACAACCGCGCGTCCTCGGGGATTTCAAAACGGCCGTCCACTACCGCCTTGCGCGGCTGGCGGGGCGTGTCCACGCCTCTGACATTGAGCTGCGGATCGTCTTTCAGCACGGTGCCCATGCCGGTCAGCACCACGCAGGCGCGGGCGCGCCAGCGGTGTCCGTCGGCGCGAGCCTCGCGTCCGGTGATCCATTGCGAGACGCCGTTATGCAGCGCGCTGCGCCCGTCCAGCGAGGCCGCCATCTTCATCCACACCCACGGCAGGCCGCGGCTCATGCGCGAGATGAAACCCGCGTTGATGGCCAGCGCCTCCGCGCGGCAGACGCCCGTGGTCACCGCGATCCCGGCATCGCGCAGACGCGCCAGTCCTTGCCCATTGACCAGCGGATTGGGGTCGCCGATGGCCACCACGACCCGCGCCGGCCGGGCCGCAAGCACAGCGTCCACGCAGGGCGGCGTGCGGCCAAAATGGCTGCAGGGTTCCAGGGTGACGTAAAGCGTGGCGCCTTCCACGGATTCGCCGCGCGCCTGGACGTCGCGCAAGGCGCAGACTTCCGCGTGCGGGCCGCCCGGCGGCTGCGTGGCGCCTTCGCCCAGCACCCGGCCGTCGCGCACGATCACGCAGCCGACCCGGGGGTTGGGCGCGGTGGTGTACATGACGGTCTGCGCCAACGCCAGGGCGCGGCGCATCCAGAAAATGTCGTCGTTGTCGCTGGGAATCATCATGTCCAGGATTGTATGTCCGCCGCAGGGCGGGCAGGCGGTCCGGCAGCGGGTCCACGGGGCAGCGGCGGCCAATGTCCGTTTTAGGCCGATGGCCGTCTTTCGCCGCGCTCGCCGCCACGCCGGATTGCAGTAAAAATAGCTGCACACCCCTACAATTCGCCATCCAGGAGCACGGCCCATGAAACAAGCACTGATCGTCATCGACGTACAAGACTCTTTCCGGCAACGTCCGTTTTGGGATGAAACCGAGTATCCGGCGTTCGTGGAGCAGATCCAATCCTTGATCGACGCCGCCCAGGCCCGCGACATTCCGGTGCTGCAGGTGTTCCACACCAGCGTGTCGAACGACCCCGCCAACCCCTTCTCGGTGGCCTCCGGCCACGTCAAGACGCTCAAGGAACTGCGCATCGAGCCCACCGCCGTGTTCCACAAGACCGTGCATTCCTCGCTCTACGCCAAAGACGCGGACGGCGCCAGCCTGCAGGACTGGCTGGTGAAGCACGGCATCGAAGGCATCATCGTCAGCGGCATCCGCACCGAACAGTGCTGCGAAACCACCTCGCGCCACGCCAGCGACGCCGGCTACAAGGTGGTGTTCCCCACGGACGCCACCCTGACCTTTGCCATGCAGAGCCCGTCCGGCCAGCATTACACGCCGGCCGAGATCCGCGACCGGACCGAGCTGGTGCTGCAAGGGCGTTTTGCCCGCATCGCACGCGCGGCCGACGCGCTGGCGGCCTGACACTGGCGGAGGGCCGCATGGTTCCGGTGTATTTCGTGCTGACGCGGGGCGTCGTGCTGCTGGACGTGGCAGGCCCCGCGGAGGCCTTCCGCGTCGCCAACAAGCTGGTTCCCGGGGCCTTCGAACAGCATTTCTGCGGTCCGTCCCGGGAAGTCGAAAGCGGCCTGCCCGGCTTGCACCTGACTCATATCCAAGCCCTGCCGGCCAGCCTGCCGCCCGAAGCCCTGGTCATCATTTCCGGCGTGGTGGGCAAGCCCACGCGCCTGGACGACCCCGACTCGCGCGCCATCATCGACTGGCTGGCGGCCCGCCATCCGGTGGACGGCTTCACGCTGATGACGGTGTGCGCAGGCGCCCTGTTCGCCGCCGCCGCCGGCCTGACGCGGCAGCGCGACTGCACCACACACCACACTTGCCTGGAACAGCTGGCCAGCATTGACCCGAGCGCGCGGCTGCATGACAACCGCATCTTCGTCGAAGACGGCAAACTGGTCAGCAGCGCCGGCATCACGGCCGGCATCGATTTGGCTCTGCACATGGTGTCGCGCCATTGCGGCCCGCGCGTGGCCAGCGAAACGGCGCGCGACATGGTGGTCTACCAACGGCGCGCCGGCACGGATTCCACGCTGTCGCCCTGGCTGGACCATCGCAGCCACCTGCATCCAGGCGTGCACCGGGTGCAGGACGCGGTCATCCGTGATCCGGCGGCGCCCTGGTCGGCGCAATCGCTGGCGGACCAGGCGCACACCAGCGCGCGCCATCTGACGCGGCTGTTCCGCGAACACGCGGGCTGCACGCCAATGGACTACCTGTATCAGATACGCGTGGCGCTGGCGCGCGACCTGCTGCGCGATACCCGGCTGGACCTGGAGCGCGTGGCCGAAAAGTCGGGATTCGGCTCGGCGCAGCACATGCGCCGCGTCTGGCGCAAGTTCCAGCCGCTGACGCCCAGCCTGGCGCGTACGGCTCCCACCATGCAATGACGGCGCCGCAGCGCCGTCATTTTCGAGCTTCGATGCGGCCAGCCGGCCGCGGATCGGTTGAACCTGAGCCCTGCTAGTCCTTGCGCAGCTTGCCCGGCAACAGCGGCCCTTGCATCTCGCGGATGGCTTCGACGAATTCGCCGATGTCCTCGAAGCTCTTGTAGACCGAAGCGAAGCGCACGTATGCCACCTTGTCGAGCTTGCGCAGTTCGTTCATCACGAGCTCGCCTATATGTTCGCTGGGCACTTCACGCAGCCCGCTGGCCAGCAGCTGCTCTTCGATGCGCGCGACCGCGGCGTCCACGTCTTCCGTGCTGACGGGACGCTTGCGCAGCGCCAGGCTCAGGCTGGCGCGCAGCTTGCCGGGGTCGTAGTCGCTGCGGCTGCCATTGCGCTTGACGATGGAGGGCATGGCCAGCTCCACCCGTTCATAGGTGGTGAAACGTTTGTCACAGGACAGGCAGCGACGGCGACGGCGTATGGCGTCGCCTTCTTCGGAGACCCGGCTGTCTACGACCTGCGTTTCGGCATTGCCGCAAAATGGACACCGCATGTGTGATCCCTAAAGGCACTGAGGGGGCAATAGTTGAGCATATTGTAACGAGGCGTCCGGCCGCCAGCGCCAATACGGGCTAATCCGCCCCCGTATTTTTTACCAGGCGGCGCCAGCCGCCCGAAAACAAAGGGACGGCGCCTTGCGGGGCCGTCCCTGGTAGACCGCTGCGGCCGGGCCACAGCCCGCCGCAGGGATTGCTCGCTTACTTCTTGCCGTAGACCGGCAGGCGCGAGGTCAGTTCGTTGACCTTTGCACGCACGGCGGCGATGTTGGCTTCGTCGCGCGGGTTGTCCAGCACGTCGGCGATCAGGTTGGCGGTCAGCTCGGCTTCGGCTTCGGTGAAGCCGCGCGTGGTCATGGCCGGCGTGCCCAGGCGGATGCCGCTGGTCACGAAGGGCTTTTCCGGGTCGTTCGGGATGGCGTTCTTGTTGACCGTGATGTGGGCCTGGCCCAGCACGGCTTCCGCTTCCTTGCCCGTGATGCCCTTGGAACGCAGGTCCACCAGCATGACGTGGCTTTCGGTGCGGCCGGAGACGATGCGCAGGCCGCGCTTGACCAGCGTGTCGGCCAGCACCTTGGCGTTCTTGACCACTTGCTGCGCGTAGTCCTTGAAGGCGGGTTCCAGCGCTTCCTTGAAGGCCACGGCCTTGCCGGCGATGACGTGCATCAGCGGACCGCCCTGGATGCCGGGGAAGATCGCCGAGTTGATGATCTTCTCGTGCTCGGCCTTCATCATGATGACGCCGCCGCGCGGGCCGCGCAGCGACTTGTGCGTGGTCGAGGTGACGAAGTCGGCGTGCGGCACCGGGTTGGGATAGGCGCCGCCAGCGACCAGGCCGGCGTAGTGGGCGATGTCGACCATGAACAGCGCGCCGTTTTCACGGGCGATGCGGGCCATGCGCTCGAAGTCGATGTGCAAGGCGTAGGCGGAGGCGCCAGCCACGATCAGCTTGGGCTTGTGCTCCTTGGCCAGTTGCTCGACCTGGTCATAGTTCAGGACTTCGTTTTCGTCCAGGCCGTAGGAGATGAAGTTGTACAGCTTGCCCGAGGCGTTGACCGACGCGCCGTGCGTCAGGTGGCCGCCTTCGGCCAGGCTCATGCCCAGCACGGTGTCGCCCGGCTTCAGGACGGCCATGTACACGCCCTGGTTGGCCTGCGAACCCGAGTTGGGCTGCACGTTGGCGGCTTCGGCGCCGAAGATCTGCTTCAGGCGGTCGATGGCCAGCTGCTCGACCACGTCCACGTATTCGCAACCGCCGTAGTAGCGCTTGCCCGGATAGCCTTCGGCGTACTTGTTGGTGAGCTGCGTGCCCTGGGCTTCCATGACGGCCGGGCTGGCGTAGTTCTCCGAGGCGATCAGCTCGATGTGCTGTTCCTGGCGGACGTCTTCCTTCTGGATGGCGGCCCAAACGTCCGGGTCAGCCTTGGACAAGGTGAGGTTGCGGTCAAACATGACGGGGGGTTCCTGAGGCGGTAAGAGAGGAGAAAACTGCGCCCGGGTGGGTAAACCCGGAGAATGACGGATAGTTTACCCCGTCGGACAGGATCAAATGCTCCCAAAATGCAGGGAACCCGGGCAAAATTCCCGGCATGGGCGCGAAAACCACGCCATCCTCCGCGGCCGGAAAAGCCGTCTCAATCCGACTTGAGAAACTTTCATGCAAAGCGCCATGCTCATAACCTACTCGTTAGTAGCTGCGGTCAGCGTCGTCAGCCCCGGCCCGGCCACCATGCTGGCCATCCGTAACGGCGCGGCGGGTGGATGGCGGGCCGTGCTGCCCTCCACCCTGGGTAATGTCACCGGGCTGTTCCTGCTGTCGGCCGCCGCCATGCTGGGACTGGGCGTGGTGCTGCAATCGTCCGCCATGCTGTTCATGCTGCTCAAGCTGGCCGGCGCGGCGTACCTGCTCTACATCGGCCTGCGGCACCTGCTGGGCCGCTCGAACATTGCGCCGCCCGCAGACGCCGCCGCGCTGGCGCCGCGCAGCGCTGGGCGGCTCTATTCGGAAGCCGCGCTGGTTGCAACGCTGAACCCCAAGCCCATCCTGTTCTTCACGGCGCTGTTTCCTCAGTTCCTGAACGCGGCCGAGCCCTTGCTGCCGCAGTTCTTCATCCTGACGGGCATCTTCACGGGCATGTCGCTGGTGTCGCTGCTGGCCTATGGCGCCTTGGCCCACCGCGCCCGGCGCCTGGTGCGCCAACCCCGCATCGTGACCTGGATCAACCGCCTGGTCGGCGCCATCTTCATCACTTTTGGATTGGCGCTGCTGCGGCTCAAGCGCGCCACGGGCTGAATCTTTTCGGCGATGAAAAAAGGCCGCAGTCGCAAGACTGCGGCCTTTCTGTGGCGCGGCGAATCAGGCCGAGGTGGCGCCGATCTGCTTGGGAGCCAGTTTTGGATTGAGCGTATAGGTGCCGGTCAACGACGCCTGCGCCAACACGTGCTTCTGGATCGCGCGCAGCGCGTCTTCGCCGGTGAACGAACCCTGCAGGTTCAGCGTGGGCACGTCCAGCGCATACAGGGTGAAGACGTAGCGGTGCGGGATGGCGTCGTTCCAGGGCGGGCACGGGCCGTCATAGCCGAAGTAGTCGCCGCTCATGTCGTGATCGTTGGCGAACCATGACGAGTACGAGTTGATGCCCTGGCGCGCATCCATCGGCGCCAGCGGGCCGCCCTTGCCGCGCGGCGTGATGCCGCTGGAGAAGGCGCCTTCCTCGATGTCGCGCAGGTCGGCCGGCAGATCGACCAGCACCCAGTGGAAGAAGTCCACGCGGGGCAGGCTGGCCGGCACCTCGCGGCCTTCCTGGTTGACGTCGTCGGGTTCGGAGGGCACATCGGGATCATGGCAGATCAAGGCAAACGACTGCGTGCCCGCCGGAACTTCGTCCCAGGAAAACTGCGGGTTGAAGTTGTCTGCCAGCGCGACGTGCGATTGCGCATCGATCCTGCCGAAGGCGTAGCGTTCGGGAATCGACTCGTTATCGGAAAAGGACAAACTCGAAAGTTTCATGTCGTGCTCCTTGATGTGCCGCAAAGGCCCCACTGCCCCTGTCTGTACCCTCAGCGTATCAAAACTTCGCAATCATGGGTTCAAGTTAACACGCGCAAATTTGCGCTTGCCCACCTGAACGACGTAAGTCCCCGCCGGCAATTGCAACGATTTGTCTTCCACGCGGTCGCCATTGACGCGCACGCCGCCTTGCTCCACGTTGCGCTGCGCTTCCGAACCGGAGGCCACCAGGCCGGCTTCGCGCAGCAGCTTGAGTATGCCCACCGGCGCGCCGCCGATGTTCACTTCGGGGATGTCGTCGGGGATCGCGCCGTCGCGGAAACGGGCTTCGAACGAGGCCAGCGCGTCATCGGCAGCCTTGGCGGAATGGAAGCGCGCAATGATTTCCTGGGCCAGCATGACCTTGGCGTCGCGCGGGTTGCGGCCGCCATCGATCTCCTGCTTGAGCGCCGCGATCTCTTCCAGAGAGCGGAACGACAGCAGCTCGAAGTAGCGCCACATCAGCGTGTCGGAAATCGACATGAGCTTGCCGAACATCGAATCGGGCGACTCCGAAATGCCGATGTAGTTGCCCTTGGACTTGGACATCTTCTCTACGCCATCCGTCCCGACCAGCAGCGGCATCGTCAAGATGCACTGCGGCTCCTGTCCATACTCTTTTTGCAGCTCGCGCCCGACCAGCAGGTTGAACTTCTGATCGGTGCCCCCCAGCTCCAGATCGGACTTCAGCGCCACCGAGTCATAGCCCTGCATCAGCGGATACAGGAATTCATGGACCGAGATCGGGATGCCGCCCTTGAAGCGCTTGGTGAAGTCCTCGCGCTCCATCATGCGCGCGACCGTGTAGCGCGACGCGAGCTGGATCATGCCGCGCGCGCCCAGCGGATCGCACCACTCGGAGTTGTAGCGGATCTCGGTGCGCGCCGGATCCAGCACCAGGCTGGCCTGGGCGTAATAGGTCTTGGCGTTGGCCTCGATCTGTTCACGCGTGAGCGGCGGGCGCGTGTTGTTGCGGCCGCTGGGATCGCCGATGGTGGACGTGAAATCGCCGATCAGGAAGATGACGTTGTGGCCCATGTCCTGCAGCTGGCGCATCTTGTTCAGCACCACCGTGTGACCCAGGTGGATGTCCGGCGCGGTCGGATCCAACCCCAATTTGATGCGCAGAGGCACGCCCGTGGCGCGGCTCCTGGCCAGCTTGCGGGCGAATTCGGACTCGACCAGCAACTCATCGCAACCGCGCTTCGCTATACGCAGGTCTGCTTCGACTTCGGGGGTAATCGGGGCTTCTGAGGGTGACATGGCAGGGGGACCAACTCGGCTTCAGCCGATAAAAAGGTGTAAAAAGTGACGAAAACTATCGAAAATTCTAGCCGAATCAGCTAGGATACCGCCCTAATCATACGCAATTGCCATCTATACGCAGTTGTGGTCCGGTTTACACCCCGTTGTTCACAAGATGCGCCCCGCGCCAGCCCTTGCCCCGAAATGTGCGCGCGAGGGCCGTTCGTGTCACGCACCCTGCGAGCTCTAGCCACCTGAGAGGGTATCTTCACGATGAATCGTGGCCTCCACGAAATGGCGAGTAGCATCAAACGCAAAGTTGCTGCCGTGTTTGCGCCCGGCGAGCCCAAGCCCCAGCGCTCGGGACTTTTCCGCCGCACTCTCCTCGTCACCGCAATTGGTCTGTTCGCTGGCGCCGCCGCCCTCGGCATGGTGCAGCAACCCGACCGCACTGAACTCCCCCCTTCGCGCATCATCAGCAGCGTCCTGCCGCTAAGCGCCGAGCAAGTCGAAGTCAGCACTCCCAGTGCCGCTCCCTATATCAGCGAAACCCGGATCCGCGCCGGCGACACGCTGGCCGCGGTGCTGCAACGCCTGGAACTCGACGCGCCCAGCCTGCAGACCTTCCTGACGCACGAAGCCAGCGCCCGCAGCATCTACAAGCTGTACCCGGGCCGCTCGGTGCAGGCCGCGACGGACGAAGCCGGCAACCTGATCTGGCTGCGTTACATCCACACCCCCGGCAACGAGACGGACGGCCAGGTCGTGACGCGCATGCTGCACGTCGCGCCGGCAGGCGACAGCTACAAGGCCGAGGAAATCACCGAAAGCACCGAACGCCAGACCCGCGTCGCCGTGGGCACGATCCGTTCGTCGCTGTTCGGCGCCACCGACGCCGCCGGCATCCCGGACTCGGTCACCATGCAGATGGCCGACATCCTCAGCGCCAAGATCGACTTCCTGCGCGACCTGCGCCAGGGCGACAAATTCCGCGTGGTCTACGAAGTGCGTTCGCACGACGGCCGCTACGCCGGCGCCGGCCGAGTGCTGGCGCTGGAATTCATCAACGGCGACAAGACCTACAACGCCGTCTGGTTCAGCCCCGACGAAAAGAGCGGTTCGTACTACGACTTCGACGGCACAAGCCTGCGCGGCGCGTTCCTGCGTACCGCCCTGAAATTCAGCCGCATCAGCTCCACCTTTGGCATGCGCATGCACCCCATCCACAAGACCTGGACGGGACACAAGGGCGTGGACTACGCGGCGCCTTCCGGCACGCCGATCCACTCCACCGCTGACGGCACGGTGGAATTCTCCGGCTGGCAGAACGGCTACGGCAACGTCGTCATCGTCAAGCACCACGGCAAGTATTCGACGCTGTACGCCCACCAGAGCCGCATCGCCGAAGGCATCACCAAGGGTTCGAAGATCTCGCAAGGCCAGTTGCTGGGCTATGTCGGCGCCACCGGCTGGGCCACCGGCCCGCACCTGCACTATGAATTCCGCGTGGACAACCAGCCGATCGATCCGCTGTCGGTGGACCTGCCGGTCGCCCGCAGCCTGGAACCCGCCGAAGTCCGCGCCTTCAACCAGGCCGTGGCTCCGTACAAGGCGCAGATCCAGCTGCTGACCGAGTTCCAGCAGACCCTGCCCGACGCGCTGACCAACGTGGCCAGCCGCTAAAGCCGGCCTAACGTCCCCGTCAAAGGCGGCCCCGCACTCTCAGTTGCGCGGCCGCTTTTTCTTTTTCGAGGCTCTCGTGAATCCTTCCACAACTAACGCTCAGCTCTATATCGGACTGATGTCAGGCACCAGCGTGGACGGCGTGGACGGCGTGCTGGTGCGCCTGGGCGACGGCGCGGCGCCAGCCGTGCTCGCCAGCGCCAGCCTGCCCATGCCTGCGGACCTGCGGCGCGAACTGCTGGCCCTGAATCAATCCGGCGACGACGAGCTGGCCCGCGCCGCGCTGGCCGCCAACGCCCTCGCCCGCCTGTATGCCCAGGCCGTGGCGGCCCTGTTGCAGCAGGCCAGCGTCGCGGCCGGCGACGTGACCGCCATCGGCGCCCACGGCCAGACGGTCCGGCACCGGCCCGACCTGGGCTACACCGTGCAACTCAATGCCCCCGCCGTGCTGGCGGAACTGGCCGGCATCGACGTGGTGGCGGATTTCCGCAGCCGCGACGTGGCCGCGGGCGGCCAGGGTGCGCCGCTGGTGCCACCCTTCCACGCTGCCATCTTCGGCGCGCCGCAAGGCCGCGCCGTCCTCAACCTGGGCGGCATCGCCAACGTGACGCTGCTGGAGCCGGGGCATGCGCCCCGCGGCTTCGACACGGGACCCGCCAACGTCCTGCTGGATGGCTGGTGCCAGCGTCACCTGGGCCGGCCTTATGACGCGGATGGCCGCTGGGCCGCGACCGGCCAGGTGCTGGCGCCGTTGCTGGAACAAATGCTGGCCAGCGAACCCTGGTTCGCCCTGCCCCCGCCCAAGTCCACCGGGCGCGACCTGTTCAACATGCAATGGCTGGACGACCGCCTGGCCGCGTTCGACGGCCCCAAGCCTGCGCCGCAAGACGTGCAGGCCACGCTGCAACGCCTGACCGCGCGCACGGTCGCCAATGCCGTCGATGCGGCCGCGGCGGGCACGCAGGAAGTCTTCGTCTGTGGCGGCGGCGCGCGCAATCCGGGCCTGATGCGTGAGCTGGCCTACTGCCTGCAGCGGCCCGTGCACGCCACCGATGCGCTGGGCGTGCCGGCGCAGGAAGTCGAGGCCCTGGCGTTCGCCTGGCTGGCGCAGGCCTTCGTGCAGCGCAGGCCGGCGGGCCTGCCCGCCGTCACCGGCGCGCGTGGCCCGCGCATCCTGGGCGCGCTCTATCCCGCCTGAAAACCGCACGCCCATGCAAAAAGCCCTTCGGCGCGCCGAAGGGCTTTTGCTTTTCCTGCCTGGGTGATTACACCGAGAACGAGGAACCGCAGCCGCAGGTGGTGCTGGCGTTGGGATTGCGGATGACGAACTGCGCGCCTTCCAGGTCTTCCTTGTAGTCGATCTCTGCGCCGACCAGGTACTGGAAGCTCATCGGATCCACCAACAGTTGCACGCCAGCCTTGTCCAGCACGGTGTCGTCATCGTTCACGACTTCGTCGAAGGTGAAGCCGTACTGGAAACCCGAACAGCCTCCGCCCTGCACGAAAACGCGCAGCTTCAGCTCAGGATTGCCTTCTTCGGCCAACAGATCCTTCACTTTGGCCGCGGCCGAGTCGGTAAACACCAGGGGAGCAGGCGGGGCGGCCTGCAGGTCGACGGTTTCGGTCACTGCATTCATGGTTCACTCCTGGCCGGTTCGGCCATATTTCGGTGAGCGGCAACGGCGCTCGCATAGTGTCACTATAGCGCAGGGCTTGCGCAGACTCAAAGTTCGAGCTTGACGCTTCTTGACGCCCGGACCGTGTCGCCCTCCAGGACGCTGACGGTCACGCTTTCGGGGACAAATCCGTCGGGCAGCGCCAGGATGCCCTGGCTGCGCTGATACTGGTCGAACTGCAGGGCCAGCGGCGAGGTCGGCGTGCTGTCTCCAGGAATGGCGACGGAGCCGGATTCGGCCTTGACCTGCATGGGCGCCAGATCCACCTTCACGGTCTCGCCCTTCAGGATGCCGGTGGCCTGGAAACGCAAAGCGCCCGAAAACGGAGACCCGCCATTGCGGCCGCTGCGCATCAGCAGGACCTTGTAGCGCAGGCCGCCGCCGCTGCGGTCGATCTCGACGCCGCGGATGTCCACCGAACCCTCGGGGCCCGGCGGCAACAGCTGCTCATAGAACGCCAGTTGATCGCGGACCCGGCCGACCTCGGCCTGGACCGTGCGCAGCTGCGTTTCCAGTTCCTGGCGCGCGGCGCGTTCGATGACCAGTTCGCCGTCGGCGGCGTCCAGTTGGCCCTGCGTGTAACGCAGCTGGGTCGACTGCTGACGCATGGCCTCTTCCTGGACCTCGGCCTGCCGGGCGCTGATCACCACGGCATCCTGCGGCCGGTAGAGCTTGCGAGCGTAGAAAAAACTGGCGGAACCGCCCAGCAGCACGCCGATCAGCAGGCCTACGAATACGCGCGCCAATCCGCCGGCGGAGCGAGGCTGGGGCGTGGTAGAGGAATCGGCGGGCATAAAGAGCGGCGGCTTGCGGCCTTACGGCCGCAAGCCTGCGTACATCAAGGCAGGATCGCGACCTGGTCCAGGCCGGTCGATTCAGGGATGCCGAACATCAGGTTCATGTTCTGTACGGCCTGGCCAGCGGCGCCCTTGACCAGGTTGTCCTGGATCACCAGGACGATCAGTTGGTCGCCATTGCCGGGACGGCTGAGCGCGATGCGCAGGTTGTTGGAAGCGCGCACCGAACGGGTTTCCGGCAGGCTGCCGGCGGGCATCACGTCGACGAAGGGTTCGTCGGCGTAGCGCTGTTCGAACAGGGCCTGGAAGTCGGTATCGCGGGCCTCGGGCAGGATGCGCGCGTAGATGGTGGAGAACATGCCACGGATCATCGGCACCAGATGCGGCACGAAGGTCAGGCCGACCTTGCCGCCAGCAATCTTTTCCAGCTGCGCGACGATTTCCGGGTGATGGCGGTGGCCAGCCACGCCGTAGGCCTTGAAGTTGTCGGAGGCTTCGGAGAAGAGCGAGCCCACTTCCGCCTTGCGGCCAGCGCCCGAGACGCCCGACTTGCAGTCGGCGATCAGGGTTTGCGCATCGATCAGCTTCTTGCCGCCTTCGAGCAGCGGGGCCAGGCCCAGCAGCACGGTGGTGGGATAGCAGCCGGGGTTGCCGATGACGCGGGCCTTGGAGATGGCCTCGCGGTTCAGCTCCACCAGGCCATACTGGGACTCGGCCAGGATGTCCGGGCAGGTATGGGGAATCTTGTACCAGCGTTCGAACGTGGGGATGTCCTGCAGGCGGAAGTCCGCGGCCAGGTCGATGACCTTGGTGCCGGCATTGATGAGTTCCTGGGCCTGGGCCATGGCAACGCCGTGGGGCGTCGCGAAGAACACGACGTCGCAATCCGTCAGCGTGGCCTTTTCCGGCGCGGAGAAAGCGATATTCACGCGGCCGCGCAGGTTCGGATACATGTCGGCCACCGGCAGCCCGTCTTCCTTGCGGGACGTGATGGCGGTCAATTCCACATTGGGATGCTGCGACAGCAAGCGCAGCAGCTCGACGCCGGTGTAACCGGTGCCGCCGACGATACCAACCTTGATGCGGGTGTTCGATGCTTGGGCCATGATGTGTGCTCTTCGTAGAACGAGGATCGATTGTATCGCTCGGGAAAGCGGGTGTTGCGGCTAAGAGCCCGAAATGGCACCGCAGTCCTTCTTTCCGACCGGAGGGAATGCGCGGAGTTCCGCGCGGGACGTACAACGGCCGGACCGCATCCGGCGCTGGAACAAACAGTGCGAAAAAAAGCCCGCCGAAGCGGGCTTTTCTTGCAGCAGCGTATTAACGCTTGCTGAACTGCTTGCGCCGACGTGCCTTGCGGAAGCCGACCTTCTTGCGTTCGACTTCGCGGGCATCGCGGGTGACAAAGCCAGCTTGCGACAGTGCGGGCTTCAGGGTCGCGTCGTAGTCGATCAGGGCACGCGTGATGCCGTGACGGACTGCGCCGGCCTGGCCGGTTTCACCGCCGCCGTGCACGTTGACCTTGATGTCGAACGATTCCAGGTGGCCGGTCAGTTCCAGCGGCTGGCGCACGATCATGCGGCCGGTTTCGCGGGCGAAAAAGTCGTCGACGGGCTTGCCGTTGACAACGATCTTACCCGTGCCCTTCTTGATGAAAACGCGAGCCACCGAGGTTTTGCGACGGCCGGTTCCGTAATTCCAGTTACCGATCATGGCGTTTCCTTAGATATCCAGCGTCTTGGGCTGCTGGGCGGTGTGCGGGTGCTCGGCACCGGCGTACACCTTCAGTTTCTTGATCATGGCGTAGCCCAGAGGACCCTTGGGCAGCATGCCCTTGACAGCCTTCTGGATGGCGCGGCCGGGAAAACGCTCTTGCATCTTCTCGAAGTTCGTTTCACGGATACCGCCCGGGTACGTCGTGTGGCGGAAGTACTTCTTGTCCTTCGCCTTGGCGCCCGTAACAACGATATCGGCAGCGTTGACGATGACGATGTAGTCACCGGTATCAACGTGCGGCGTGAATTCAGGTTTGTGCTTGCCACGCAGACGACGTGCGACTTCGCTGGCCACACGACCGAGGACTTTGCCCTTGGCGTCGATCACAAACCAGTCACGTTGGACTTCATGCGGCTTGGCCACAAAGGTCTTCATGATGGTTCCTAAGAATAAAAATTTTCCTGGCTGGACCATCCAGCCAGTTTTTTTCCCCGAACTAGACCGAAATCCAAGAAAGAACCCGTCGGGTTTTCCAAATATTCAGTCGATATCAGCGTCTTGCCTAAGCGTTATTACCCGCCCGTGCATTAGCCAAAATGAGGGAAAGCCTGCGATTCTAACACAGCTGCTCAAAAAGTGGGCAACTTAATCCGCGTTGGAAATACGCCGACGGCGCCCTGAGGCGCCGCCGGCACATCCAAACAATCAGGGACGCACGCCCTGGAGCGCCGGTTCAGGCGCCCAGGTAGGCTTCCAGCACGCGCGGATGGCCCAGCAGTTCGCGGCCGGTGCCGGTCAGCGCCATGGCGCCGTTCTCCAGCACGTAGCCGTGCTGGGCGATCTTCAGCGCCTGGCGCACGTTCTGCTCGACCAGGAACAGGGTCAGGCCGTCGGCGTTGATCGCGCGCAGGGAGCGGAAGATTTCCTGCACCACGATGGGCGCCAGGCCCATCGAGGGTTCGTCCAGCAGCAGCAGGCGCGGCTTGGCCATCAGGGCCCGGCCGATGGCCAGCATCTGCTGTTCGCCGCCGGACAGGTTGCCGGCGATGCCGGTGATCCGTTCCTTCAGGCGCGGGAACAGGTTGAACACGTATTCCAGGTCCGAGTCGACGTTCTTCAGGCCGCGGCGGTAGGCGCCCAGCTCCAGGTTTTCGAGCACGGTCATGGTGGTGAGGATGGCCCGCCCTTCCGGCACCTGGACGATACCGCGCGCCACCAACTGGTGCGGTGGCAGGTTGGTGATGTCCTCGCCTTCGAAAGTGATCTTGCCGCGCGCCTTGGGCAGCAGGCCCGACAGCGCCAGCAGCGTGGTCGACTTGCCGGCGCCGTTGGCGCCGACCAGGGCGGTGATTTCCTTGGCGTTCAGGTCCAGGTCGATGCCGCGGACGGCTTCGATGTGGCCGTAATTGACCTCGAGTCCGCGGACTTCCAGCATGGCGCTCATTTGGCGGCCTCCGCTTGTTCGGTGTCTTCGTCGTCTTCGCGGCCCAGATAGGCTTCGATGACCTGTTCGTTGTTGCGGATCTCGTCGGGTCCGCCGCAAGCGATGATCTTGCCGAAGTTCAGCACCGCGATGCGCTCGCACAAGCCCATGACGAAGCGCATGTCGTGCTCGATCATGAGGATGGTGTAGCCGCGGTCGCGGATCGCCAGGATCTCGCGCATGAGTTCGGCGCGCTCGCCGGTGTTCATGCCGGCGACCGGCTCGTCCAGCAGCAGCAGCTTGGGCTCGGTGGCCAGCGCGCGCGCCAGCTCCAGGCGGCGCTGTTCGCCGTAGGACAGGTTATCCGCCAGGTCGTTGGCCTTGTGGTCCAGGCGCATCCAGGTGAGCAGTTCGTGCGCGCGCTCGCGGGCGCGCTTTTCGTGCTCGCGGTAACCCGGCAGGCCCAGCAGCAGGCTGGGGAAGCCGTAGTTCATGTGGCGATAAGCGCCCACCACCACGTTCTCCAGCAGCGTCATCTCTTTGAAGAGACGGATGTTCTGGAAGGTGCGGGCGATGCCCATGCGCGTGATGCGGTGCGGCTTCTTGTCCAGCACGCTCTGGCCGTTGAACGTGATGGTGCCGCCGCTGGGCGGCAACAGGCCGGTGATGAGGTTGAAGACCGTGGTCTTGCCGGCGCCGTTGGGGCCGATCAGGCCGAAGATGGCGCCTTCGGGAACCGACAGGCTGACGTCATGCAGCACATGCAGGCCGCCGAAGCTCTTGGAGACGGAAGAAAGCTCAAGCATGGCGCTTGCCTCCCTGGCGTCCTTGGCGCATCCAGCGCTTGAAGCGCGCCGGATCCCAGATGCCTTGCGGCAGGAACAACACAATCACCACCAGAATCACTCCATTCGCGACCAGGCGCAGATCGGCAAAACCGCGCAGCATTTCGGGCAGCACGGTAATGATGAAGCTGCCCAGCACGGGACCGGCCAGGCCGCCGATGCCGCCCAGGATCGCCATGGTCAGGATTTCCACGCCACGGTCGAAACCGTATTCGTTGGGGCCGATGAAGAAGGTCAGGTGCGCGTTCAGGGCGCCGGCCAGACCCGCGATCATCGCGCCGGCCACGAAGGCCAGCATCTTGTTGGCGCGCACGTCGATGCCCATCAGGCCGGCCGCGGTTTCGTCGCCGCGGATGGCGTCGAACGAGCGTCCGATCTTGGAGGCGCGCACGCGCCACAGCACGAACAGCACGATGACGACCGACAGCACTACATGCCACCACTGTGTCAGCTGCGGGATGCCGTTAAGGCCCAGCGCGCCGCCGGTGATGGACTCGGTGTTGAGGATGGTCACGCGAACCACTTCGCCAAAGCCCAGCGTGGCCATGGCGAGATATACCCCGGACAGCCGCAAGGTCGGCAAGCCGATCAGCGCCGCCACCAGCGCGGGCGCGGCCATGCCGCCGGCCAGCGCGACCGAGAACGGCGCGTCGTAGTTCATGGTGAGCAGCGCGGCGGTGTACGCCCCGATGCCCATGAAGGCTGCGTTGGCCATGGCCAGCATGCCGCAAGCCAGGGTCAGCCAGATGGAGAGGGCCAGCAAGGCGTTGGTGCCCAGCGTGAGCACCAGGTTGCCGTAAATGGCCCAGAAGTTTTCGAATCCGCTCATTCTTTAAGCCTTGCGTTGAACCACTTTGCCGAACAGACCTTGCGGGCGCACCAGCAGGATCAGGAACAGCAGGCCGAAAGCCACCGCATCGCGCATGGTGGAGCCGATGTAGGCCACCGACAGCACCTCGGCAAAGCCCAGGAACAGGCCGCCCAGCATGGCGCCGCGGATGTCGCCCATGCCGCCCAGGATGATGACCGCGATGCCCTTGTGCAGCATCGGCTGGCCCATCAGGGGGAACAGCGCGTTGGAGTACAGGCCGATCAGCACGCCGGCCACGCCGCCCAGGGCAGCCGCGGCGAACGAGGTGGTGACGAACAGTTTTTCGACGTTGATGCCCAGCAGCCACGCGGCCTTGGGCGATTCGGCGATGGCGCGCAGGGCGCGGCCGAATTGCGTGCGGCGCATGACGTACATCAGCACGGCCATCAGCGCGAAGGACAGGAAGATGATGCCCAGTTCAATGACGGTCAGGTGCAGGCCGGCGACCTCGATCACTTCCTCGGGCACGGTGCCGTGCGGGAAACGCAGGTTGCTTGCGCCGAAGATGCCCTGGGCGGTGTTGTTCAGGATGATGCCCACGCCGATGGTGGCGATCATGGGGATCAGGTGGGGCGCGTTGCGCTTGCGCAGCGGCTTGAGCACCAGGTAGTCGATGATGACTCCGGTGAAGCCGGCGACGAAGAACGCTGCCATCAGTCCCGCCCAAAGGGGCAGGCTGAATTGCTGCACGACGAACAGTGCCGCGTAGGCGCCAACCATGAAGACGGCGCCATGCGCCAGGTTGATCACCCCGAGCACGCCGAAGATCAGCGTGAAGCCCAGCGCGAACAGTGCATACACACAGCCCAGCGACAAGGCATTGACGAATTGTTGTTCGAACATGATGGGACTTTCCAAAGCTGTGAGGGCCCCATGCAGCGCCCACTGCATGGCCTTGAGCCTCCCGGCGGGGAGGCATTTCTTTTAGGGTGACGGCCCTGCGATAAAAAGCGCCTTGCGAGCGGCCGCGCCGCCCGCAAGGCGCATCCCCCCGCGCGGGGATGCGCAGCGCTTACTTTTCGATGACGTACTTGCCGTCCTTCGTCACGCTGACGATGGGAGCCTGGTCGGCATCGTAGCCGGCGGGCTTGCCGGCGCGGTCGTTGGCCTGACGGAACTTGAACGGGCCAGTGGCGCCGGTCCAGGTGACCGCGGGCAGCGCGTCGCGCAGGGCTGCGCGATCCTTGGGCAGGTCGCCCGAGATCTTGACGTTCTTCAGCGCCTGGGCGGCGATGTACATGGCGTCATACGACTGGGCCGCGAACTGGTCCGGCGCGCCATTGAACTTGGCCTTGTAGGCGTCGATGAACTTGACGTTCTCGGGAGCCTTGTTCTCGATCGACCAGGGGCTGCCGATCCACAGATTGTTCGACGCGCCGCCAGGGGCCAGGTCGAAAATCTTGACCGAGTTCATGCCGTTGCCGCCGATGACGGGCACGTTCAGGCCCAGTTGGCGGGCCTGCACCATGATCGGGGCGCCTTCGGCCAGCAGTGCGGACAGCACGATGGCGTCGGGGTTGGTGCCCTTGATCTTGGTCAGCTGGGCCTTGAAGTCCACGTCGCCCTTGGCGAACGTTTCGGTCGTCGTGACCGGGATCTTCTGATCTTCCAGGGCCTTCTTGAAGTTGTCGTAGCCGCTCTTGGTGAAGACGTCGTCGTTGCCGTAGAGCACCGCCACGTTCTTCAGGCCGGTCTTGGCCTTGACGGTGGCGATGGTGGCCGGCAGCACGTCGGCTTCGGTGACCGAGTTGCGGAACACGTAGTTGCCGATGGAGGTGATGCCGTCAGCGGTATTGGAGGTGCCGAAGGCGACCGTCTTGGCGGCCTGGGCGATCGGGTCGGCGGCCTGGGCCGAGTTGGACAGCGTCGGGCCGAAGACCATCAGGACGTTGTCCTTGAAGATCAGCTTCTTGAAGACGTTGATCGCTTCTTCTTTCTTGCCTTGTTCGTCCTCGACCACGAGCACGATCTTGTTGCCGTTGATGCCGCCGGCGGCGTTGATTTCATCAGCGGCCAGCTGGAAACCGTTGCGGATCGACACGCCGTACTGGGCGGCGCCGCCCGACAGGGCTTCGGCCACGCCGATCTTGATGTCGGCCGCATGGGCAGCCGGGACGATACCGGCAGCGATCAGCGCGGCCAGCAGCTTCTTGGTCTTGGATTGCATGGTTGTTACCACCTTAAAGTCTGTCTCGGAATATTGGTAATCCGGGCTGATGTAATCCTGCCGGATTGACGTCGGATGCCGCCTAAAGACGCCATGTTTGCGCGTCAAGACCCGGGATATTACTCCTTTGTATCAGGCGGCTACTCGAACGCCATTCAACAAAAGCCTACAAACCGCCCATTTTTTTGTAAAAAACGTGTGGTTACTAGCAAAAACCCTAACGCTGGCCGAATGTTATTCGGCAGGCGTAAGTGTCCTACGTTCTGGCCGATAACGCTACGCCCAGGTATTGGTCGTAGGCGCTTTCGGTCAGGCGGAACCATGGCATTTCGCTGTCGCGAAAACCCATGTAACTATCATGCATCGCCTTGAATCTGGGGTCTTTGGCGCCCAAGTCCTTGTAGAGTTGCTGCGTGGCCTCGAACGCCAGGTCCATGATGGACCGCGGGAATGTACGGATTTGCGCACCATTTGCCGTCAATTGAGCCAGAGCGGCCGCGTTGCGGGCATCGTAGCGGGCGATGGCGGCGGCATGCGCGGCCTGTGCGGCGGCATCCACCACGGCCTGGTAGTTCTTGGGCAGCGCGTTCCAGGCCTCGTCGTTGATATACAGCGACAGCTGCTCGCCGGGCGCCCACCAGCCGGGTGCGTAGTAATACTTAGCAACCTTATTAAGACCGAGCTTGTCGTCATCGTAGGGACCCGCGCCCGCCACCGCCTGCAGGCCGTCTTTCTCGAAGGCTTCGGCAAGCTTGGCGGGATCGGCCTGCTGCGGCGCCACGCCCAGCTTGGCCAGCACATCGCCGGCCAGGCCGCCGACGCGCATTTTCAGGTCTTTCAGGTCGCCGGCGCGCTTGATTTCCTTGGTGTACCACCCGCCCATCTGGGCGCCGGTGTTGCCCAGCGGAAAGTTGATGATTTTTTCAGGCTTGAAGAGTTCGCGGGTCAGCCTCAGGCCGCCGCCTTCGCTCATCCAGGCGTTCATCTGCCTGGCGTTCAGGCCGAAGGGCACGCCAGCGTCGAAGCAGAAGACGGGGTTTTTGGCGTAGTAGGCGCGGGACGAGGCATGGCCGCATTCCACCTTCTTGGTGGAGACCGCTTCCATCAGGTCCGCGGCGGGCACGATCTCGCCCTCGGGGAAATGGCGGATGTTGAACTTTCCGCCCGTGGCTTCGGAGACGAACTTGCAGAAGCTTTCGCCGGCGCCGATGCGCAGATCCAGGGCGCTGGGGAAGCCGGAAGACAGGCGCCAGCTCAATGAGGGCATGTCCTGCGCGAACGCGGGCGCGCTGACGGCGGCTCCGGTGGCGACAGCGCCGAGACCGGCGTGCTTCAAGAACGAACGTCGTTGCATCTCTTTGCTCCTTTACCGCAACACCTGGGACATCACGCAATACCCGCTGGATATTACACGCCGATATGGGCCGACATTAACAGGACAGCGGGTAAAGGTTTGCAAATAGAGGGTGACGCGGGTCCGCGAATGGGCAGCGCGCAGGGGCTGCAAAGCAGTGCAAGGACCGGGGGCCGTGCAAGTCCGCGGCGGCCATGATGTGGCCGCCGCTCTAGCGGCGTCAGATTCCGGCGATCGCCATCTGCTCGATCAGGATCGAGCCAGTGGTCTTGGTGCCGCGCGATATCGTGTCGGCGCCGACCGCCACGATCTGCTTGAACATGTCGGCGAGATTGCCGGCGATGGTGATTTCCTGCACCGCGTGCTGGATCTGGCCGTTTTCCACCCAGTAGCCGAACGCGCCGCGCGAGTAGTCGCCGGTGACGTAGTTCACGCCCTGGCCGATCAGTTCGGTGACGAGAAAGCCCGTGCCCATCTTCTTGAGCATGGCTTCGAAGTCGTCGCCGCGGCGGGTCTGGGTGGAACTGAACACCAGGTTATGCGAACCGCCGGCGTTGCCGGTGGTCGTCATGCCCAGTTTGCGGGCGGTGTAGGACGACAGAAAATAGCCTTCCAGCACCCCGGCCGACACCACGCTGCGGCGGCGGGTGCGCACGCCTTCGTCGTCGAAGGGCGAGCTGCCCATGGCGCCGCGGATGTGCGGGTCTTCGGTCAGGTTGATGTGCTCGGGGAAGACGGGCTTGCCCAGCGCGTCCAGCAGGAAGCTGGCCTTGCGGTACAGCGCGCCGCCATTGGCAGCCTGGGTCAAGGCGCCCACCAGCCCCAGCGCCAGGGGCGCTTCGAACAGGACGGGGAACTTGCCGGTGCGGATGCGGCGGGCCGACAGGCGCGACAACGTGCGCTCGGCGGCGTAGCGGCCGATGGCCTCCGGCGAGGCCAGCTTGACAGGATCGCGTTCGGAGCTGTACCAGTAGTCGCGCTGCATGCCATTGCCGCGTCCGGCGATGGGCGCGACCGACAGGCTGTGGCGCGAGTACGGATAGCCGCCCAGGAAGCCGCGCGTGTTGCCCATCACGAACTGGCCTTCGTAGGTGCCCACGGTGGCGCCATCGGTATTGGTGATGCGCGGATCGACCTCGCGGGCGGCGCGCTCGGCGCGCAGCGCCAGCTCGGCGGCCTCTTCGGTGGACACGCCCCAAGCGCGGTGCAGGTCCAGGTCGGGGAATTCGGTGGCCAGCTGATCGGCGTCGGGCAGGCCGGCGGCCGGATCGGCGGCGGTGTGGCGCGCAATGTGCCAGGCGGCTTCGACCGTCTGGCGCAGCGCCGCTTCGGAAAAGTCGGAGGTGGAGGCCGAACCGCGGCTCTGGCCGGCGTAGACCGTCAGGTCCAGCGAACGGTCGCGGGTCTGTTCGACGGTTTCGATGTCGTTCTTGCGTACGGAGACCGACAGGCCCAGGCTTTCCGAGACTTCCGCCGCTGCGTCGGAGGCGCCGATCTGGCGCGCATAGGCGAGGGTTTGTTCGACGAGTTCAGAAAAACGCGCGTGATTCGCCGCCAGCGGCAAGGATGAGGAGGTTTTAACCATTGCTGTCCAATTTGCAGAGACGGTTATCATAGCCAAGTCTGTCATTGCGCAGTTTTCCATGAATTCCCATATTGAAGAAGAATCCGTCGACGACGGTTACGACGAGAACGGCTACGACCGTCCCAGCAAGTCGCAGGTCAAGCGCGAAATGCACGCCTTGCTGGACCTGGGCAAGCAGCTGATCGAACTGTCCCCCGAACGCCTCAAGCAATTGCCGCTGGCGGAGCGCCTCTATGAAGCGATCCGCACCGCGCAGCGCACCACCGGGCGCGAGGGCAAGCGGCGCCAGGTTCACTTCGTGGGCAAGCTGATGCGCGACGCGCCCGCCGACGAGATCCGCGCCCAGCTCGACGTCTGGGAAAACGGCTCGCGCGAGGAAACCGCCGCCATGCACCGGCTGGAGACCTTGCGCGACCGCCTGCTGGACGACGACGAGGCCCTGACCCGGCTGCTCAATAACAATCCGCAGGCCGACGTGCAACAGCTGCGCGCGCTGATCCGCGCCGCCCGCAAGGAAAAGCTGGCCAACGCCGCCCTGCTGCAAGGCCAGGAGCCGCAGAAGAAGCACTACCGCGCGCTGTTCCAGGCCCTGAAGACCCTTACCCTCTGATTTTCACCGTCCGCCGTCCATGAACGCTCCGACCGACCTGCTCGATTGCATCGAGATCGAAACCGCCCCCAATCCCACGCACGCCGTGATCTGGCTGCACGGCCTGGGCGCCGACGGCAACGACTTCGCGCCCATCGTGCCGGAGCTCGACCTGCCGGCCGGCGCGTCGGTGCGCTTCGTATTCCCCAACGCGCCGGTGCAGCGCGTGACGATCAATAACGGCATGGCGATGCGCTCCTGGTACGACATCCTGGTCATGGACCTGGTGCGCGTCGAGGACGCCAGCGGCATACGCGCCTCCGAGGCTGCGATCCACAAGCTGATCGCGCGCGAAAACGCGCGCGGCATCCCGACCTCGAAGATCGTGCTGGCGGGCTTTTCGCAGGGCTGCGCCATGACCCTGCACACCGGCATCCGCCTGCCGGAAAAGCTGGCGGGCATGATGGGCCTGTCGGGCTATCTGCCGCTGCTGGACACGGCCGAGGCCGAACGCCACAGCGCCAATCACGACACGCCCATCTTCCTGGCCCACGGCCAGTACGACCCGGTGGTGTCGCTGCCGCGCGCCCAGGCCTCGCTGGCCGAACTGCAGCGCCTGGGTTACGACGTGCAATGGCACACCTACCCCATGCCGCACTCGGTCTGCGCCGAGGAAGTGGCGGATATCTCCAAGTTCCTGAATCAAGTCCTGGTCTGAGGACCATGCAGGGCCGCGCCCGGCGGCCCTGATCGCGGCAGATAGGCGCCCGGCGCCCCTGCCCGCCCACTTGCAGGCCCTGGCGGCCTGCGATTTCATTTTGTATACCAAGTGGTATCCCAGCCTGGAATTTTCATAGGCTGGCTTTCTTGCGTCCATAGAGAAAAACGCCAACTGCAAAAAGCTTGTCGCCTATTTGTATTGAATATAGTATTCGATCCAAGCCTTACCGGCCCGAGCAAGCAGTTCGGGCTTCCCTGTTGTTGTTGTCGATCCATCCCATTGGCCGTGTCGCGCCGGGTTTCGGCGTGGCATTCAAGACGCAGGAGAAAGTCCCGTGAAATCCTTGCCATCGCCCCGTCTGGCGGTTGCGGCGCTGCTCGCGCTGTTCGCCCCCCTGGCCGTCCAGGCCGAAGCCCTCAATCCCCCCGTGAAGGTCCGCTACGAAGAAGTGGTGCGGTCCATTCTTTACGTGCCCAAGTACGTGGCCCTGTCGCAGGGCTACTTCAAGGACGCCGGCCTGGACGTGTCCATGAAGACCTCGCAAGGCACCGACAAGGGCATGACCGCCCTGCTGTCCGGCAGCGCCGACATCGTGCTGATCGGGCCCGAAGCGTCCATCTACGTCCACAACAGCGAATCCCCGGTCAAGCCCAAGATCTTCGCCGGTCTGACCGCCACCGACGGCTTCTTCCTCTTGGCGCGCAAGCCGGTGGAGAAGTTCGACTGGTCCATGCTCAAGGGCAAGGAAGTGATCGGCTTTCGCCCCGGCTCCAATCCCATCGTGTTCCTGGAAACGGCGCTGCGCAAGCATGGCGTGGATCCGCAAAAGGACGTGAAGCTGCTGAACAATATCGGCATTCCCGCGCGCGCGGGCGCCTGGATGGCCGGCCAGGGCGAATACGGCATCTTTCTTGAACCCGAGGCCGGCGAACTGGTGCGCAACGGCAAGGGCTACATCGTCGCCTCGGTGGGCCACGAAGTCGGCCAGGTGGACTACACCGTTTTCACCGCCACCGACAAGTACATCCGCGACAATCCCAAGGTCATCCAGGCCTGGACCGACGTGGTGGCGCGCGCCGAAAAATACGTGAAGGACACGCCCGCGGCCACGCTGACGCCGCAGATCATGACTTACTTCCCCGGCATGGACCAGGCCGCGGTAACCGAGGCCATCGAGCGCTACAAGAAGTACCAGATCTGGAAGACCACGCCGCTGGTGACGGCCGAAGCCATGAACCAGTTGCAGGACATGCTGATCGCCAGCGCGGTCATGAAGGATAACGCCCGCGTGAAGTACGAGGACGTGGTGGTGACCGACTTCGCGAAGAAGGCCCAATGATGGGCGCCGTTATCCACAACCTGAAGCCGGACACCGCCACGGCGAAGATCGAACTGCGCGAGGTCTGTCTTTCCTATTTCACCCAGGAAGGCGAGACGGAGGCGCTGTCGAATGTGTCGTTCACGCTGGCGGCGGGCGAATTCGTCAGCCTGATCGGGCAAAGCGGCTGCGGCAAGAGCACCCTGCTGTCGCTGATCGCCGGCCTGATTCCGCCGACCTCGGGCGCCGTGATGATAGACGGCCAGGCCGTGACCAAGCCCAATCCGCGCATCGGCTACATGCTGCAGCAGGACTACCTGTTCGAGTGGCGCACCATCCTGGACAACGTCATGCTGGGCGCGGAGATCCAGGGCCGGCGCGATGCGCGCAGCGAGGCGCGCGCCGTGCATCTGCTGGAGAAATGCGGACTGGGCGCGTTCCTGTCGCACACGCCGCGCCAGTTGTCGGGCGGCATGCGGCAGCGCGCCGCGCTGGCCCGCACCCTGGTCACCGAGCCGGACGTGATCCTGCTGGACGAGCCTTTCTCGGCGCTGGATTCGCAGACCCGGCTGGCAATCTCCGACGAAGTGGTGGACATCCTGAGGCGCGAAGGCAAGACCGTGGTGCTGGTCACCCACGACATCGGCGAAGCCATCGCCATGACCGACCGTGTGATCGTGCTGTCGCGCCGTCCCGGCCGCCTGAAGAGCCAGTACCGCATCCATTACGGCGACGGCCAGGCGCGGCCGACGCCATTCCAGGCGCGCTCGCGGCCGGAATTCAATACCTACTTCAAACAGCTGTGGGACGAGCTCGATGTCCACGTGGAGGGTTGACCCATGAACGCGCCCGTCGCCAACACCGTTCCGCTGCGCGCCGTGCGCGCGCCCAGCGAGAAGTACCTGAACTACCTCCGGCGCGACCGCGCCCGCCGCCGGCATATCCGCGTCGCGCAGGCGCTGCTCTTGGCCGTGTTCCTGTGCGCCTGGGAAATCCTGCCGCGCATGCACATTCTCAACCCGCTCCTGACCAGCTACCCCAGCGCGCTGTGGCCGACGTTCATCGAACTCTGGAACAACGGCAACCTGGGCAAGCACATCATGACCACGCTGAGCGCCACGCTGGTGGGCTTCGGCCTGAGCATGGCGATCGGCATCGTGGTGGCGGCGGCGCTGTGGTGGTCGGACTTCCTGTACAAGGTGCTGGACCCCTTCCTGGTGGTGGCCAATGCCATGCCCAAGATCGCCTTCGTGCCGATCTTCTACCTGTGGCTGGGGTCGGACTACGCGGTATACGGCATGGCCGTGGCGATCGCGGTGTTCGTGACCATCATGGTGGTGTATGCGGGCTTTCGCGGCATCGACCTGAACAAGGTGAAGCTGGCCCACACCTTCGGCGCCAGCCGCTGGCAGGTGCTGACCAAGGTGGTGCTGCCGGGCAGCGTGCCCACGTTGATCGCGGCGGTGAAGATGAACATCGGCCTGGCGCTGGTAGGGGTGATCGTGGGCGAGTTCCAGTCGGCGGATTCCGGCCTGGGCTTTCTCATCATGAACGGCAGCCAGGTGTTCAAGCTGAACATCGTCATGACCGCCATCGCCATCCTGGCCGTGATCTCCAGCGTGATGTACCTGATCGTCTACCGCATCGAAGCCGCCATCGCGCGGCGCTACGGATAAGGAGCCGCCATGGAATTCCCAAAATGGGTGGAGGACCGCGTGATCGCCCGCCAGGGCCGCCTGCATCCCTATGACGAACTGCCCGCCGCGCGCCTCGCGGTGGTGGTGGTGGACATGCAGCAGTACTTCACGCTGCCCGGCTATCAGGGCGAATGCGCGCCGGCGCGCGAGATCATCGCCCCCATCAACCGCCTGTGCGACGCGGTGCGCGCCGCCGGCGGCACCATCGTGTGGGTGCAGACCGCTTCTGATAACGCCGACTCGTTCTGGTCGCACCATCACGGCGTGATGTTGACGCCGGAGCGCAGCGCCAGGCGCCTGGCAACACTGCGCCGCGATGCTCCCGGATATGCCTTGCATCAGGACCTGCATGCGCACGACGCCGACCTGCGCGTGACCAAGCGCTTCTACAGCGCGATGGCGCCGGGCTCGTCCGAACTGGAGCCGCTGTTGCGCGGGCGCGGCGTGGACACGCTGCTGATCGCTGGCACGGTCACCAACGTGTGCTGCGAATCCACCGCCCGCGACGCGATGATGCGGGACTTCCGCACCATCATGGTGGACGACGCGCTGGCCGCCGTCACGCCCGCCGAGCACGAGCATGCGCTGCACGGCTGGATGCTGTTCTTCGGCGACGTGCTGTCGGTGGACGAATCGATCGCGCGGCTCAAGCCCGCCCAGGCGGCCAGAAAGACCGCCTGAACGGGCCTGGGATCAGGACAGGTTCAACCAGACCCGGCGCATCGTCGGGTCTTCCGGATCCGCGTCGTTGGTGAAGCCCAGGCTGGTCATCAGCGACAACATGGGCCGGTTGGTCGACAACACCAGGCCGTCGATGTATTCCAGCCCCTGTTCGCGCGCCGCGTCGATCAGCGCCGACATCAGCTGGCGGCCCAGGCCGCGGCGTTGCCAGTCGTCACCGATCACCAGCGCGTACTCCGCCCCCCTGCCGTCCGGATTGCGCAGGTAGTGCGCGAAGCCCACGAGGACCTCGCGCGGATGCCCGCGGTTGGCCGGGTTGGGCACCTGCGTGGCGGCCACGAGCGCCAGCTCGCGGTGGTAGTCCACCTGCGTGTAGCGCGACACCATGCGCGGGGTCAGCTCGCGCATCATGGACACGAAGCGCATGTAGCGCGAACGCTCCGACAGGCCGCGGATGAATTCCTGCAGCGGCTCGCCGTCCTCGGGACGGATGGGACGCAGCACCCAGGGGATGCCGTCGGCGAAGCGGCGCACCTGGACCAGCCGGGCCGGATACGGGTGGATCGCCATATGCGGGTAACCCGCGGTCTGCGGCGTTGCGCAACCGGGCTTCTCGGTCAGCGTCATGCGCAGCCCGCCGGCGCGCAGATGGGTTTCGCCGGCGTATAGCGGATCGATGTCCAGGGACTCGATATCCGGCAATTCCGACACCAGCTCGGACACCAGCACCACCGCCTGTTGCAGCGCCTCGGCGGCCATGTGGCCGATGCGCGGCGCCAGCACCCGGCGCCACAGCCGGCTGCGTTCGATCAGCTGGCGGGCCAGGAAGCCGTTGAGCGGCGGCAGGTCGACGCCGCGGTCGGATTGCGACAGCACCGCGTCCGGACCGCCCGCGCCGAAGCGGATGACGGGGCCGAACTGCGGATCGCGCCGCACCCGGATCGCCATGGGGCGGGATTCCGGCTCGGCCGCCGCCACGTCCATCGGCGTGTCGCGCAGCGGCACGTAGAACAGGGCCAGCAGGCTGCGGATTTCAGAGGTATTCAGTTCGCGCCGGCATTCCGCGCGCACGCGCGCCAGGATCTCGCGCGCGGCGCCCAGGTCCGGCACATGGCTGGCCGGCTCCGGCGGCTGTGTCTGCAGCAGCAGTTGCTGGTTGTAGTGATGGGTTGCCAGCACGCCGAAGGCATCGGCGGCCGATTCCGGCGTGCGGAAAGCCGAGGTGCCCGCGTCGTCCAGCATGCGCCGCAGCGGCCGCATGCCGGCATCGCCCATGAAACAGGTGACGACCGGCTTTTTCGCCTTGGGTGCGATCTGCGCCAGCTCGCGCGCCACCGCCGGCATGTCGGCCAGCGCGTCGGGTGCCAGCAGCACCAGCACGCCGTCCACGCCGGCATCGTCAAGCACCGCGTCCAGCATGGCGCGGATGCGTTCGGGCGTCAGCGGCGTGAAGGTGATGACGGGATTGGCGGTGGCCGCGTCCGGCTCCAGCATGGCCGCCAGCGTCCGCTGGGTCGCGGGCGCGAGTTCGGCGCGCAGCACGGCGGCGTCCGGACCGATCAGGTCCATGGCCAGCTGGGGCGGTCCGCTGCCGTTGGAGATCAGCGCCACGCGCCGGCCCTTGGGACGGCGCGTGTAGCCCAGCACCTTGACGGCCGAGAACAGCTGCACGAAATAGCGTACCCGCACCGCGCCCGCGCGGCGCAGCGCGGCGTCGAAGATGGCATCGGCGCTGTCGGTGTCCGCGCGGCCAGCCTTCAGCACGATCACGGGCTTGATCGAAGCCGCGGCGCGCAAGGTGCTCATGAATTCGCGGGCCGGGCCCACGTCTTCCAGATAGAGCACGATGCTGTCCGTGCGCGGATCGCTGGCCAGATAGTCCAGCACCTTGGACAGGCCCACCACCGCCTCGTCGCCCAGCGACACGGCGGTGGAAAAGCCGATGTGCACATCTTCGGCCCAGTCCATGACCGCGGCCATGATGGAGCGCGACTGCGCCAACAGCGCCACGCGGCCGGCGCGCGCCAGCACCGGGTGCTGGCTCAGGTTCAGGCCGGCGTGCGGCCGCTGGGCGCCGAAAGAGCGCGGACCCAGCAATTCGCAGCGGTTTTCCTCGGCCCAGGCGCGGCACAGCGCCAGCGTGCCGCGCGGATACGGGTCGGGCAGTTCATGCGGCAACAGGATCACCGAGCGCGGCGCCAGCGGCGACAGCCTGCGCAGCGTTTCCGGCAGGACGGCGGGCGAAACGCAAACCAGGGCCAGATCAGGCCGTTCGCCCTGGGCCAGGCCCTGCAACGTGTCCGGCAGGTCCGGCGCGGCGCCGACTTCGCAAGCCACCACTGTGGTCTTGCCCTTGAGCGCGGGCGGCAACGAGGCCGCCGCCGGCAGCGGCCGGTCGGCGACGATCACCAGCGAGGCGGGCTCGAACATCGGAGCGAGAGCATGTCGCAACATGGTGTTAGCAGGCCCTAATCTAAAATACCCCTCATCGTAACAAGACAACCCCGCCCTACGTTTGACATGGGCCCAGCCTGACGCCGATTTGTGGCGCCGCAGCCGCTATCATTGCCACCTATGACTTCCAACGCCTCTACCCCCATTCGTACCCGTTTCGCGCCCTCGCCCACGGGTTTCCTGCATCTGGGCGGCGCCCGCACGGCGCTGTTCTCCTGGGCCTTCGCGCGCCACCACCAAGGCACCTTCGTGCTGCGCATCGAAGACACGGACGTCGAACGCTCCACGCCGGAAGCGGTGCAGGCCATCCTGGACAGCATGGACTGGCTGGGCATGCAGCCCGATGAAGGCCCCTTCTACCAGATGCAGCGCATGGACCGCTACCGCGAGGTGGTCGCGCAGATGCTGGCCGCCGGCACCGCATACCACTGCTACAGCTCGCCCGAGGAAGTGGAAGCCATGCGCGAAGCCGCCCGCGCCCGCGGCGACAAGCCGCGCTACGACGGCACCTGGCGTCCCGAACCCGGCAAGACCCTGCCGGCCATCCCGGAAGGCCGCAAGCCCGTGGTGCGCTTCAAGAACCCGCAGGAAGGCGCGACCTCCTGGAACGACATGGTCAAGGGCACGATCAGCTTCGACAACACCGAACTCGACGACCTGATCATCGCGCGCCCGGACGGCACGCCCACCTACAACTTCTGCGTCGTGGTCGACGACTGGGACATGGGCATCACCCACGTGCTGCGCGGCGACGACCACGTCAATAACACCCCGCGCCAGATCAACATCCTGCGCGCGCTGGGTGCCACGCTGCCCGAATACGGCCACGTGCCCATGATCCTGGGTCCGGACGGCGAAAAGCTGTCCAAGCGCCACGGCGCCGTCAACGTCATGGAGTACGACAACGAAGGCTATCTGCCGGAAGCCATGGTCAACTACCTGGCACGCCTGGGCTGGAGCCACGGCGACGACGAACTCTTCTCGCGCGACCAGCTGGTGTCGTGGTTCGACACCAAGCACCTGTCCAAGTCGGCCTCGCAGTGGGATCCGAAGAAGCTGAACTGGGTCAACGCCCACTACATCAAGCAGATGGACAACGCCGAACTGGCCGAGCGCGTGGCGCCGCGCGTGGCGAACCGCGGCGGCCATCCGGAAAAGATCGACCTGCCGGGCGTCATGGGCCTCTTGAAGGACCGCGCTGAAACGCTGGAGCAACTGGCCGACGGCGCCATGCTGTTCTGCGCCGAGTTCAAGGGCGCGCCCGCCGAGCTGGCCGAGCAACACCTGACCGCCCCCGCGCGCGAAGCGCTGGCCGACTTCGCCCAGCGCGCCCAGGACGCGGACTGGACCCGCGAAGCCCTGTCCGCCCTGATCAAGGCCGTGCTGGCCGATCGCGGCATGAAGATGCCGCAACTGGCCATTCCCCTGCGCGTCGCCGTCACCGGCCAGACCCAGACCCCGGCCGTGGACGCCGTGCTGGCCCTGCTGGGCAAGCAGACGGTGCTCAAGCGCCTGGCTGCGATCTAAGCGCCTGTCCCAAAAACACCGCGGGCCTTGCTCATCCTGGAATGAGCAAGGCCCGCGGTGTTTCAGCCGTTCCTTCAGGCTTGCTGGATGGCCGCGCGCGCCTTCAATGCGCGCGCGAAGAACGCGCCCAGCAAGGGCAACAGCGCCGCCGAGCCGCCAAACAACGCGGCAGGCCCGATCTCGTCGACCACCGCGCCCGCCAAGGCCACGCCCGCCGCCTGGCCCATGAACAGGCAGGACGCGAACCACGCGACGGCCGTGCCGCGCGCCGACGGCACCATCTGCGTCGCATTCGTCTGCAACGTGGCATGCAGCAGGTAGTAGCCGAAACCCGCCAGCACGCTGGCCAGCAAGCTCCACATCCAAACCGGACCTAGCAAATACGACAGGAACGCCACGCCCAGCACCAGTCCGCCGGCGATCGCCAGCCCGCGTTCCCCCAGGCGTTTCAGGATGCGGCCGGCAACCACCGTATAAAGCAAGCCGCCGACGGCATACACGGCCACCAGCGCGCCCGCGGCGGTCAGAGAGATACCGAAGCGTTCATGCAGGTAGGAAGGCGCAAAGGCCAGGGTGCCGAACACCAGCAGGCCTTCGACGAATACCGTCGCCAGCACGATGCGCGCCCAGGGCGTACTCAACACCAGCCGCGCCTGCGCCATGAAGCCCTGGCGCGCCGCGCCGGGATCCACCTGGCCCAGGCCCGAGACCTGCTGGCGCCGCACTTCCAGCAACAGCAGCACGCCCACTATCAGGTAGCCGCAGACCAGCGCGGCGAACGCCCAGCGCCAGCCCACGGTGTCGGCAAACAGGCCGCCAGCCAGTTGGCCGGCCGACATGCCGAGGATGGTGCCGGTCAGGAAACGCGCCAGGGTGGCCTGGCGGCGTTCGTAGGGCACGTTGTCGCCGATCCAGGCCATCGACAACGGCACGATGCCCGCCCCCGCGGCGCCCGAAAGGACGCGGCAGAACACCAGCACGTCCAGCGACCCGGCAACCACGGCGCCGGCGCTGCCCAGCGCGCAGGCAAAGGTCGCGATGCTGACGACGCGGTACTTGCCGTAGCGGTCGCCCAGGGGGCCGAAGAACATCTGCAACACGCCGTAGGCCACGGCGAACGCGGTCACGGCGCGCGCGGCCTGGCCTGTAGTGGTGCCGAATTCCGCCGCCAGCTGCGGCAACATGGGATCACAAATGCGGAAGGCGCTGGCGCTGACGAAAGCGGCCAGGGCAAGCAGCGCGATGGCGCGCGCTTCGGAGGACAAGGCAGGCATGGATGACCGGCTGCGGGCGATGGGTGAAGACCGCACCTTACCGCAGCCCGGCCATCTTGGCTTTGCCGCGGGGCGGAATGTCCGTCCCGCGCAACGCTCAATAAGGCAGGCGGTAGCCCGTGGGCATGCGGCGCGCGGTCATGACCTGGCCGCCGTTTTTCAGCTCACGCATCGTCAGGCGGGTCTTCTCGACCTTTTCGACGCGGTAGCGGTTCAGGTAGATCGGATCGTTGGCGTCCACCAGTTCGCCAGCGGACTTGGTGGTCTGCATCGTGTAGATGCCGTCCGCCACGCTCCAGCAGCCGGTCTCGCGCAACGCGGGACGCGTCTTGCGGCCGATCTTCAGCAGGGATTCATAGGCCATGGTGCCATCGGCGGACAGCACGATCAGCGATTGCAGATCGCCACTGACGTCGCGCGGGCGGCTGTTCGACAGCCAGGTGCCTATCATGGGATCGCCGGCCTTGGCGGGCACGCAGGCCACCGGCTTGGGCGGTTCCGCGGGCTGGGCCTCGGTGATGGTGGCGGGCTTTCTGGCGGCGCAGCCGGCCAGGATCAGAACGGCGCAGGCGACGCCCGCCGTACGCAAATACACACTGCTCATGACTTCCTCAACACGTCTGTCGACGCGCCGCACCGAGCACCCCGGCGCGTCCCTCGCGCAGCAAACATCACGCACTCTAAAGAGCCGTTTGCGAAGAATCAACGGCGATCCGCGACCAGTGCAATTGCGCAACAGTAGGCCCCGGAATTGGCCTGTTTTATGGCCGCAAATCGCAAAAATGCGTTGGTTTCAAGCGACAGTGCGGCCGCGTTTCGCGGCCTTCGCGCGCAGCATTTCCTCCATGCGCGCGGCAGCCGGAGACAGGCTGCGGCCGGCCAGCCGGGTGATGCCCAGTTCACGCTCGATGCGCGGGGCGGATAGCGGCACGAAGGCGAGTCCGCGCGAGTCCGGCGGCACGCCCAGCCGCGCCAGCACCGTGACGCCGACACCGCGTTCCAGCATGGCCAGAAGCGACATCATGTTGGACACGAAGACCTGCCGGTCCAGCATGAAGGCCGCCTGCGGATAGCCGGCAAGCTGGCGATGGGCGATGGTGCCGACCAGAGGCAGGTCCTCGATCTCGCGCCAGGTCACCGATTTGCGCCTGGCCAGCGGATGGCCGCGATGGCAGACCAGGCCGAAGGCGTCACGCAGCAAAGGCTCGAACGACAGTCGCCGGTCCTGCGACACCGGACTGCACACGCCCAGCTCCGCCTCCCCTGCCAGCACCATGCGCTCCACGCCTTCCGAGTTGTCGTCGAACAGGCGCAACGCCACCGCCGGATAGCGTTCGCGGTACGTCGCCACCAGTTCCGGCAACCAGTGCGTGGCCACGGTGGCAACGGACGCCATGGTCAAGGTGCCGGCCTCGTTGCTTGCCAGCCCCGACAGCGCGCCCGCCACGCGGTCGTGGTGCTGCACCAGTTCACGCGCCAGCGGCAAGCAATCCTGCCCGAATCGCGTAAGCGTGCCACGGTTGCCCGGCTCGAACAGCGGCTGCCCCAGGCGCTGCTCCATCTCGCGGATGGACAGCGACAACGCCGGCTGTGAGCGGAAGGCCCGCGCCGCGGCCGCGCGGAAGCTGCGCAGCTCGGCCACCAGCAGGAAGTGGCGGTAGTGCGTGATGGAAATCTCGGGCAAGGGGCGCATGGCTGGCCTCGATCAGTGAAACTTATCCAATCATATGAAAAATAAAGTTTTCTGATAGTTCGGCCGCACCTAAGATGGCCGCACCATGAATGCCGACTCGCTGCTCCCGCCTCTTTCCACCCGCGCCGACCCGCTGGATTTCAACCGCGTCGACCAATTGCCCGCGCATCCCGCCGGCCAGGGCCGCCTGATAGTCGGCGCCGATCCTCGGGACGACAGGCCAGGCCTGCTGTTCGTGCCCGGCGCTTACCACGGCGCCTGGTGCTATGCGCACTATCTGGATTTCTTCGCCCGCGCCGGCCTCGCCTGCGCGGCGCTGGATCTGCGCGGCCACGGCGCCCTGCCCCAGGACGCGGCGTTTGCGTCGGTTGGCATCGCCGACCTGGGCCAGGATGTCGTCAGCGCGCTGGACGCGCTGGCTCGTCCCACGGTCGTCATCGGCCACAGCATGGGCGCGCTGCCCGCGCTGCTGGGCGCCAGCCAGCGGACGGTGGCGGGCGTGGTCCTGCTGGCGCCGTCGCCGCCCGGCGACCTGCCCGGCGCGCAAGCGCTGCCCCCTGTCCCCGAAGGCCTGCCGCGCAGCGCGCCGAACGACGCCGAAATCCGCGCGCGCTTTCTGGCGACCTCGCCAGACCGCAACGTCGCCTCGGTATCGCGGCGCCTGTGCCCCGAAAGTCCGGAGGTGCTCAACGACCGTTATCTGCTGCGCGTGCCCGTCGACGCCGCCGCCATCCACGCTCCCGGCCTGTGCCTGGAAGCCGGCCTGGACACGCATGACCGCCATCCGCCAGGCCAGGATCTGGCGATCGCGCGCCGCTTCGGTTTTTCCCACGCCGTGCTTGCCGGCCAACCGCATTGCATGATGTACGCGGACCAGTGGCAAGTCAGCGCCGCCGCCATCCTGGATTGGCACCACAGCCAATTCGGCTGATCGCCCCCCAATACCAACGACAACAACGACAACGACGCGCAATCGCGCCATCAGGAGACAAGCATGTCCATTCCCCGTTCCCTCCGTCCGGCCCTGATCGGCGCCGGCCTGCTGCTGGCCGCGGCCTCGCACGCCGCCGGCTGGCCCGAGAAACCCGTGACCCTCATCGTGCCGTCCGCCGCCGGCGGCGCGGCCGACCTCACCGCGCGCACCCTGGCGCAATACCTGGGCGAAAAGACCGGCCAGACCGTGGTGGTCGAGGACCGTCCCGGCGCCGGCGGCATCGTCGGCACCAACGCCGCAAAGAACGCCGCGGCGGACGGCTATACCTTCCTGCTGTCCACCAACTCCACCCACTCGGCCAACCAGTTCCTCTACAAGAGCCTGCCCTACGACGCGCAGAAGGACTTCCGCCAGGTCGGCATGCTGGGCACCTTCGGCACGGTCGGCGTGGTGTCGCCCGACAGCCCGTACCGCACGGTGCCCGACCTGGTCGCCTATGCCAAGCAGCATCCCGGACAGGTCTTCTTCGGCTACTACAGCTCGTCCTCGCAAGTGCCGTCCGAACTGTTGAAGCAGCGCGCCGGCATCGAGATCACCGGCGCTGCCTACAAGAACATCACGCAGATCATCACCGACCTGCGCGGCAAGCAGATCAACTTCGCCTTCGTCGACTACCTGACCGCAATGGGCCAGATCGACGGCAAGGGGCTCATCCCCATTGCCGTCACCGGCGCCCAGCCGCATGCGGCCTGGCCCAGCGTGCCGACCATGGCCACCTACTATCCGGATTTCGTCGTTGCCGGCTGGCTCGGCCTGTCGGCCCCGGCAGGCACGCCGCAGGACATCGTGGAAAAGATGAACGCCCACATGCAGGCGGCGGTGAAGGACGAAGCGACTGCGAAGAAGCTGCGCGCCCTGGGCCTGACGCCGGAATCGATGGACGTGGCGCGCTTCGATGCCTTTGTGAAGGAAGACACCGCGCGCTGGAAGGAATGGATCCGCATCTCGGGCATCCAACCCCAATAAATTCGCGGCCCTCCCTATATCTATATAGAGAGGGCCCGTTTTATCTACAGCGGCAGGCGCTGCTCGTGCTTGATTTCGCGCAGCGCGACGATGGTGCGCGTCTGCCGTATGCCCGGCATGTTGAACAGGAAGCGGTGCAGGAAACGGTCATAGGCCTCCGGGCTTTCGACCAGGATCTTCAGCAGGAAGTCCGAATCCCCCGTCACCGCGTAGCACTCCAGGATTTCGGGCGCGTCGCGCACCGAGCGCTCGAAGTTTTCGACCGTATTGGCGGAGTGCCGTTCCAGGCTGATCTGCGCGAACATGCAGCCCAGCCCCACCTTGCTGCGGTCCACCTGGGCGCTATAGCCCTGAATCACCCCGCTGGCCTCCATCGCCTTCACCCGCCGCCATACCGGCGCGGCCGACAGCCCCACCTTCTCTGAAAGCTGCTGCGCCGAGGCCCGGCCGTCCTCCTGCAAGGCCTTGAGGATGCCGATATCGGTCTTGTCCATCGCTTAGTCTCCTGGTTTTTATCGAACACGAAACGTTCATTGCGAATTATAGGGATAGCACGATCCAAAAACGCAATAAACCTGATGGCTCGCGAACCTATCATGGTGCCGAAACCAGGAGTATTCACCATGGACGGTACCCCCGCCGCCGAACCCCAGCTGGACCTCGAGTACCAGCTCGCCGACAACCTCACCCGCAGCTCCGGCCGCATCTTCATGACCGGCACCCAGGCGCTGGTGCGCATCATGCTCACCCAAGCCCGGATGGACCGCGAACGCGGCCTGAACACGGCCGGCTTCGTCTCGGGCTACCGCGGCTCGCCGCTGGGCGGCGTGGACATGGCCATGTGGAAGGCGCAAAAGGCGCTGGACGCCAACCAGATCACCTTCCTGCCCGCCATCAACGAAGACATGGCGGCCACCGCGGTCATGGGCACCCAGCAGGCCGGCGTGCGCGCCGACCGCAACGTCGATGGCGTCTATGCCATGTGGTACGGCAAGGGCCCCGGCGTGGATCGCGCCGGCGACGCGCTGCATCATGGCAACGCCGCGGGCGCATCGCGCAACGGCGGCGTGCTGGTGGTGGTGGGCGACGACCACACCGCCGTCTCGTCCTCCATCCCGCACTCCAGCGAGGCCTCGCTGATCGGCTGGCAGATGCCCATCGTGCATCCCGCCTCCATCGACGAATACGAAACCTTCGCGCTGTGGGGCTGGGCCCTGTCGCGCTACTCGGGCACCTGGGTCGCCTTCAAGGCCGTGTCCGAAACCATCGAATGCGGGCATTCCTTCGTTCCCGCCCCCGCCCAGCGCTACGACATGCCGGCGGATCCGGACATGCCGCCCGAATCGCTGGAATATTCCGCGCGCGACTTCCTGTCGCTGGCGATCGAAACGCGCATGAACCTGCGCATGAAGGCCGTGGCCGCATTCGCGCGCCGCCACAGCATCGATCGCCTGACCTGTCCGGCGCCCAAGGCCACTGTCGGCATCGTCACGGTGGGCAAGGCGCACCTGGACACCATGGAAGCGCTGTCGCGCCTGGGCGTGGACACCGTCACCGCCAACGCGCCGGTGCGCATCTACAAGCCCGGCCTGACCTGGCCGCTGGATAGCGAACGTCTGCTGGAATTCGCGCGCGGCCTCTCGCACATCCTGGTGATCGAGGAAAAGGGCGCCGTGGTCGAAAGCCAGATCAAGGACCTGCTGTTCAACCTGCCGGACCGCCCCACCGTCATCGGCAAGAAAGGCTTCGACGGCGAAGCGCTGGTGCCCTCGGCCGGCCAGTTGCGCCCTTCCCTGCTGGCGCAGCCGCTGGCCAGCTGGCTCAGCCGCGCCGCCGGCCTGCCGCTGGCGGCGGACCTGTCCGCATTCGCGTGCCAGGCGCCGTTGTCCAACGATGCCGACGGCATGCGCCGCCGCCCCTATTTCTGTTCGGGCTGCCCGCACAGCACCTCGACCAAGGTGCCCGAAGGCAGCCAGGCGCTGTCGGGCGTGGGCTGCCACTACATGGCCGCCTGGATGGACCGCGACACCGGCGGCCTGACGCAGATGGGCGGCGAAGGCGTGGACTGGATCGGCCTGTCGCGCTACACCAAGATGCCGCACATCTTCCAGAACATGGGAGAAGGCACCTATTACCACTCCGGCTATCTCGCCATCCGCCAGGCCGTGGCCGCCAAGGCCAACATCACCTACAAGATCCTGTTCAACGACGCCACGGCCATGACGGGCGGCCAACCCATCGACGGCCCGATCTCGGTGCCCAGCATCTGCCAGCAACTGCGCGGCGAGAACGTGGCCCGCATCGTCGTCACCACCGACGAACCCGAAAAGTACCAAGGCGTGGACCTGGGCGCCGGCATCAAGGTGCACCACCGCCGCGAACTGGACGCGCTGCAGCGCGAGCTGCGCGAGATCCCCGGCGTGACCGTGCTGATCCATGACCAGACCTGCGCCGCTGAAAAGCGCCGCCGCCGCAAGAAGAACCAATTTCCCGACCCGGCGCGCCGCATGCTGATCAACAGCGCCGTCTGCGAAGGCTGCGGCGACTGCGGCGTGCAATCGAACTGCCTGTCGGTGGTGCCGCTGGAAACGCCCTATGGCCGCAAGCGCGCCATCGACCAGTCCAGCTGCAACAAGGACTATTCCTGCGCCGAAGGCTTCTGCCCCAGCTTCGTCTCCGTGATGGGCGGCAAGCCCAAGAAGAGCGCGGCGCCCAAGGCCGACCAGGAACGCCTGCAGAAATTGATCGCGCAATTGCCCCTGCCGGCCATGCCCGCGCTGGACCATCCCTATCGCCTGCTGGTCGCCGGCATGGGCGGCACCGGCGTCATCACCATCGGCGCCATCGTGTCGATGGCGGCGCATCTGGAAGGCCTGTCCGCCGCGGTGCTGGACCTGACCGGCCTGGCGCAGAAAGGCGGCACGGTCGTCAGCCACATCCGCCTGGCGCCTGCCGGCGCGCCTGCCGGCCCGGTACGCCTGGACTGGCAGCAGGCCGACGCCGCGATCCTGTGCGACCCGGTCGCCTCCGTGGCGCCGGACTCGCTGGGCGCGCTGCGCTGCGGCCACACCCAGGTCACGGTCAACAGCTACGTGGCCCCGGTCTCCGACTTCACCCGCAACCCGGACGCGGCCATGCGGCCCGAAGCGCTGCTGGCCAAGATCCGCCACGCCGCGGGCGAATCCAACACCGTCGCGATCGACGCGCACGAGGCCGCGCTGGCGCTGTTCGGCGACAGCATCCTGTCCAATATGTTCATGCTGGGCTATGCCTGGCAGCGCGGCGGCGTGCCGCTGTCGCAGGCCGCCATCAACCGCGCCATCGAACTCAACGGCGTGGCCGTGGCCGCCAACCGGGCTGCCTTCGACAGCGGCCGTCTGGCAGCTCACCAGCCCGACGCGCTGGAAGGCGCGTTGCGCCCGCGCGCCCAGGTCGTGCAACTGCACGTGCCCGAATCGTTCGAACGCGCCGTCGCCCGCCGCATCGAAGACCTGACCGCCTATCAAAACGCCGACTACGCCCGCCAGTTCCAGGACGTGGTCGAGGCCGTCGCGGCGCGCGAACGCGAATTGGCGCCCGACGCCAAGACGCCGCGCCTGGCGCTCGCTGTCGCGCGCGGCCTCTTCAAGCTCATGGCCTACAAGGACGAGTACGAAGTCGCGCGGCTCTACACGGGCGCCTCCTTCCAGGCGCAGTTGCAGGGCCAGTTCGAAGGCGACTACAGCCTGCGCTTTCACATGGCCCCGCCCATCTTCGCCCGCAAGGACCCGCGCACCGGCGTGCCGCGCAAGATGACGCTGGGCCCGCGCACCATGACCGCGCTGAAAATGCTGACGCGCCTGAAGGGCCTGCGCGGCACCTGGTTCGATCCCTTCGGCCACACCGCCGAACGCAAGATGGAACGGGCGCTGGTGCGCGAGTACCGCCAGACCATAGACCAGTTGCTCGCAGGGTTGACCCGCGACAAGCTGGCTCAAGCGGCTACAATCGCCGGCCTTGCAGAAACCATCCGCGGCTTCGGTCACGTGAAGGCTGCAAACGTCGAGAAGTATCGGACGGAGTTGGGCCGCTTGATGCAAACCTATACGGCGCCTGCCCCGCGCGATATGCCCCTGCGGAAGACCGCATAAACATTCGCTCCGAGCGGCACCTTCCTGGGCGCGCCTTGCTGGGCGCGCCTAGTGCATTTGGTAACAACCTTTTGTGAACTTCGTCTTATTTTTTTCTTGTCCCTGTCGTACTCGATCACTAGAATTAGTGTCCAACGAGGGGTGCTACACTATATGTTGTGGTCGCTTAAGAGCTGATTCCCGTCGGCCACGCCTTTTGGACTAAGCCGTCCTAGCGTTACGACCCCCTCAAAAGATCCGATTTTGTACCTGACATGACGCCGTCATGTCGCTATCTACGCGCTTTTCGCACAGGAGCTTCCATGCAGACTACGATCGCCTCTGTGACCCGGCCCTCGGCCGTGCCGCCCTCCCAAACCGATTCCCCTGCCGACCCCAATGGCGGGCAATGGGCCAGCTACAACATCATTCGCCGCAATGGCTCGGTGGTCGGGTTCGAACCCAACAAGATCGCCATCGCCATGACCAAGGCCTTCCTGGCCGTCAACGGCGGCCAGGGCGCGGCCTCCGCGCGCGTGCGTGAGCTGGTCGAGAACCTGACCGGCCAGGCCGTCAACGCGCTGGTGCGCAACCGCCCCAACGGCGGCACCTTCCATATTGAAGACATCCAGGACCAGGTCGAACTGGCCCTGATGCGCTCGGGCGAACACGACGTCGCCCGCGCCTACGTGCTGTACCGCGAAAAGCGCACGCAGGAACGCGCTGCCGCCGCTGCCGCCGCCGCCGACAACCAGGAAAAGGCCGCCGCCCCGCAGGAACACGTGTTGAACGTGACCGACGCCGGCGTGCGCCGCCCGCTGGATCTGGCTGAGCTGCGCGCCACCATCGAAGCCGCCGGCGAAGGCCTGGCCGAATTCATCGACACGGAAGCGATCCTGAAGGAAACGGTCAAGAACCTCTACGACGGCATCCCCGTCGACGAAGTGTTCAAGTCCGCCATCCTGTCCGCGCGCGCGCTGGTCGAAAAGGACCCGGCCTACAGCCAGGTCACCGCCCGTCTGCTGCTGCACACGATCCGCAAGGAAGTGCTGGGCGAAGAAGTCTCGCAGGACGGCATGGCCGCCCGCTACGCCGAGTACTTCCCCACCTTCATCGCCCGCGGCATCGAAGGCGGCCTGCTGTCGCCCGATCTGGCCAGCTATGACCTGACCAAGCTGGGCCACGCCCTGAACGCCAAGCGCGACCTGCAATTCGGCTACCTCGGCCTGCAGACCCTGTACGACCGCTACTTCCTGCACATCCGCGGCACGCGCATCGAACTGCCGCAGGTGTTCTTCATGCGCGTGGCCATGGGCCTGGCGCTGCGCGAGACCGACCGCGAAGCCCGCGCCATCGAGTTCTACGAGATCCTGTCCTCGTTCGACTTCATGAGCTCGACGCCGACGCTGTTCAACTCGGGCACGCTGCACTCGCAGTTGTCGTCGTGCTACCTGACCACCGTCTCCGACGACCTGGAAGGCATCTACGACGCCATCAAGGAAAACGCGCTGCTGGCCAAGTACGCCGGCGGCCTGGGCAACGACTGGACCCCGGTGCGCGCGCTGCGCAGCCACATCAAGGGCACCAACGGCGAAAGCCAGGGCGTCGTGCCGTTCCTGAAGGTCGTCAACGACACCGCCGTCGCGGTCAACCAGGGCGGCAAGCGCAAGGGCGCTGTCTGCACGTACCTGGAATCGTGGCACCTGGACATCGAAGAATTCCTGGAACTGCGCAAGAACACCGGCGACGAGCGCCGCCGCACGCACGACATGAACACGGCGAACTGGATTCCCGACTTGTTCATGAAGCGCGTCATGGAAGGCGGCGAGTGGACGCTGTTCTCGCCGTCCGACTGCCCCGACCTGCACGACAAGTACGGCCGCGCCTTTGAAGAAGCCTACGTGGGCTACGAAGCGCGCGTCGCCAGCGGCGAGCTCAAGCTCTTCAAGAAGATGCCGGCGCTGAACCTGTGGCGCAAGATGCTGTCGATGCTGTTCGAAACCGGCCACCCCTGGATCACGTTCAAGGATCCTTGCAACATCCGTTCGCCGCAGCAGCACGTCGGCGTCGTGCACAGCTCGAACCTGTGCACCGAGATCACGCTGAACACCAACGAATCCGAAATCGCGGTGTGCAACCTGGGTTCTGTGAACCTGGTCGCGCACATGAAGCCGGCTGCCGGCGGCGGTTTCGAACTCGACCACGACAAGATCAAGCGCACGGTCAGCATCGCCATGCGCATGCTCGACAACGTGATCGACATCAACTACTACGCCGTCGACAAGGCCCGCAATTCCAACGCGCGCCATCGTCCGGTGGGCATGGGCATCATGGGCTTCCAGGACTGCCTGCAGATGATGCGCGTGCCTTACGCATCGCAGTCCGCTGTCGAATTCGCCGACCGTTCGATGGAAGCCGTGTGCTATCACGCGTACTGGGCCTCGAGCCTGCTCGCTGAAGAGCGCGGCCGTTATCAATCGTATGAAGGCTCGTTGTGGTCGCGCGGCATCTTGCCGCAAGACACGTTGAAGATGCTGCGCGATGAACGCGGTGGTCACGTTGAAGTTGATGAGTCGAGCACGCTCGATTGGGATACGTTGCGCGCGCGCATCAAACAACATGGCATGCGCAACTCCAATTGCATCGCAATCGCCCCAACCGCGACTATTTCCAATATCATTGGTGTATCTGCGTGCATCGAACCCACTTTCCAGAACTTGTACGTCAAATCGAATCTCTCCGGCGAGTTCACGGTCGTTAACGATTACCTCGTGCGTGACCTGAAGAAACTCGGTCTCTGGGACGAAGTCATGGTCGCCGACCTCAAGTACTTCGACGGCAGCCTGTCCCGCATCGATCGCGTACCTTCCGAACTCCGCGACCTCTACGCCACCGCGTTCGAAGTCGAACCGAGCTGGCTGGTTGAATGCGCGTCGCGCCGCCAGAAGTGGATCGATCAAGCACAGTCGCTGAACATCTACATGTCGGGCGCGTCGGGCAAGAAGCTGGACGACACCTACAAGCTGGCCTGGAAGCGCGGCCTGAAGACGACCTACTACCTGCGTACGCTTGGCGCCACCAGCGCCGAGAAGTCCACGGGACGCGGCGGCGAATTGAACGCCGTCTCGGCGGGCGCACCGTCCGCTGGTCCTGCTGTCGCTGCTGCACCTGTTTTGCCGGAACCCGAAGTTCTCGGGGCGGTTTGCACCATGCGGCCGGGCGACCCCGGCTTCGAAGAGTGCGAAGCCTGCCAATAACCGCCTCCGGAGAATGAATCATGATTAATTGGGAAGACGACACCATCGCCACGCAACCTGCACAATCGCCCGCACCCGCGGCGGGCGGGCAGGCTGCGCCCGCAGTCCGGGCGGCGACCGGTGTTTTCGGCGACACCGCCATGCCGACGCCTGCCGCGCCTGAACACGCGGCTGGCCTGGCCGCCAGCGGCTCCGCCACCTCGCAACGCGTGAAGGTTGCCGACAAGCGCATCATCAACGGCCAGACCGACGTCAATCAGCTCGTGCCCTTCAAGTACAAGTGGGCATGGGAGAAGTACCTGGCGACTTGCGCCAACCACTGGATGCCGCAAGAGATCAACATGTCGCGCGACATCGCCCTCTGGAAGAACCCGAACGGGCTCACCGAGGACGAGCGCCGCATCGTCAAGCGCAACCTGGGTTTCTTCGTCACCGCCGACTCGCTGGCCGCGAACAACATCGTGCTGGGCACCTACCGCCACATCACGGCGCCCGAGTGCCGCCAGTTCCTGCTGCGCCAGGCGTTTGAAGAAGCGATCCACACGCACGCCTATCAATACATCGTCGAAAGCCTGGACCTGGACGAAGCGGAGATCTTCAACGCTTACAACGAAGTGCCGTCCATCCGCGCCAAGGACGAGTTCCTGATCCCGTTCATCGACGCGATCGCGGACCCCAACTTCAAGACGGGCACCCCCGAAGCCGACCAGACGCTGCTGAAGTCGCTGATCGTCTTCGCTTGCCTGATGGAAGGCCTGTTCTTCTACGTTGGCTTCACGCAGATCCTGGCGCTGGGCCGCCAGAACAAGATGACCGGCGCCGCCGAGCAGTACATGTACATCCTGCGCGATGAATCCATGCACTGCAATTTCGGCATCGACCTGATCAACACCGTCAAACTGGAAAATCCGCATCTGTGGACGCCGGAATTCCGCGAAGAAATTCGAGAACTCTTCCGCAAAGCGGTCGAACTCGAATACGCTTACGCCGAAGACACGATGCCGCGCGGCGTGTTGGGCTTGAACGCACCTATGTTCAAATCCTACCTGCGCTTCATCGCCAACCGTCGTTGCCAGCAAATCGGTATCGAACCGCTGTACCCGCAGGAAGAAAATCCCTTCCCGTGGATGGCGGAAATGATCGATCTTAAAAAGGAACGCAACTTTTTTGAAACTCGCGTGATCGAATACCAAACCGGTGGCACGCTGAGCTGGGAGTAAAAGCAGTACGTCATCAGGCCCGGCGCGGGCACGCTCCAGACGCAAGGAGCGTTGCGTTCGCGACAGGCTTGATGATGTTCTCCCTGGTCAGGGTGTTTTGCCGCCGGGCCGCCCCAAGGCAAAACGCGCCCCCTCGGGGGGCAGCAAGCCGAAGGCGCGGCGTGGGGGCAATCGAACACACGTAGAACAAGCGGTCGGCGGCCTGTGATCAGGTCGTCTACCGGCGCCATTTGAAATGGCTCGCGCCAAAGGAGCGGGGGCCATATCAAATGGCTGTGCCGAATTCATTAGCGCAAACCGTAGTAGCTGTTGCTCGCACAGAACAGCGGCTTGCGCCGATGAATAGCCCGGGCACGATGCGCCTTGTTGGCGGATCGGGGCACGGGTTTAAGTTCTGGGACCCCTGAACCTAAGGAGCATGACCATGGCAACAGCCAAGAAAGCCGTAAAGAAAGCGGTGAAGAAGCCCGCCGCCAAGAAGGCAGTAGCGAAGAAGGCCGCACCGGCCAAGAAAGCTGCCGTCAAGAAGGTAGCCGTCAAGAAAGTCGCTGCCAAGAAGCCGGCAGTGAAGAAGGTTGCCGCCAAGAAGCCGGCAGTCAAGAAGGTCGCCGCCAAGAAAGCGGTAGCCAAGAAGGCCGTCGCCAAGAAGGCAGTCGCCAAGAAAGCGGTAGCCAAGAAGGTTGTCGCCAAGAAGGCCGTGGCCAAGAAAGCTGTCGCCAAGAAGGCGGTTGCCAAGAAAGCCGTAGCCAAGAAGGTCGTCGCCAAGAAGGCCGTCGCCAAGAAAGCGGTAGCCAAGAAGGCCGTCGCCAAAAAGGCTCCTGCTGCCAAGAAGGCGGTTGCCAAGAAGGCCGTAGCCAAGAAGGCGCCTGCCGCCAAGAAGGCTGTTGCCAAGAAGGCCCCCGCTGCCAAGAAGGCTCCTGCTGCAGCCAAGCCTGCTGCTGCCAAGAAGCCTGCTGCCGCCAAGAAGCCCGCTGCGAAGAAAGCCGCTCCGAAGAAGCCCGCAACGCCGCCGTCCACGGCTGCTGCTCCGGGCGCGAAGACCGCGCTGAACCCCGCCGCGTCGTGGCCGTTCCCGACGGGTGGCCGTCCTTAATCCGGACGGTTCGAAGCACTAGCTTCGCAGAGCCGCCTGGCTTAAGCCGGGCGGCTTTTTCGTGTCCGCGCGGTCCGGCATCGGCCAGCATCCTCCAGAACGGCGAGCGCGCGCGGCCTGCAGGCGATTTTTCGCCTGGGCATGCGACAATTGACTCCTCTTTTTCAGGGTGACCGTGTCCATGCTCGATGAAATCTTGCGTTTCCTTCTCGAAATCGTGTTCACGCTGTTTGGCGCGGCGCTGATTGCGCGCGCCTGGATGCACGCGATACGGCTGCACCCCTTCAACCCGTTGTCGCGCTTCATCTACCAAGTCACCAACTGGCTGGTGATGCCGCTGCGCAAGATCATTCCCGCCGGCAACAAGATCGACTGGACCAGCCTCGTCGCCGTGTGGTTGTCCGCGTTGGTCTATCTGGTGCTGATCTGGCTGGTGGTGATCGGTGCGCTGATTCCGCTGGATTACCTGCCCAGGGTCATGGGCTCGGCGCTGATCATGGCCGTCAAATGGGCGCTGAACCTGGTGGTATGGCTGACGCTGATCCAGGCCGTGCTGTCGTGGGTGAATCCGATGGCGCCCATGATGCCGCTGCTGCAGGCGCTGACCGCGCCCATGCTGGACCCCATCCGCCGCCTGCTGCCGCGCACCGCGATCGACTTTTCGCCGCTGGTGCTGCTGATCGTCGCGCAGGTGCTGTTGATGGTGCTGTCCAACATCAGCCAGCGCATGGTGGGTCTGTAAAGCGGCGGGGCCACGCCCCGCCGGCCCTTACGCCGGAATGCCGGCGTAGATCTCGACCAGCTTCTTGCGGTCGATCTTGTGATTGTTCGACATCGGTAGCGCCGCGCAGGCCACCAGCTCGGACGGCACCATATAAGGCGGCAAGCGCTGCGCCAGCCGCTCTTTCCAGCCCGCCAGCGCCTCAGGCGCCAAAATGCGCGGCGCCTGCTCCTCCACCCCCGCCACGAATCCGATCAAGCGCACCGCCGTGCCGTCGGGCCTGCGCAGCACTGCGCAGGCGCCGCCCTCCACGCCCGGCAGGCCATGCAGCGCTTCGTCGATCTCGGCAAGCTCGATGCGATAGCCGTTCAACTTGATCTGGTCGTCCATGCGGCCGCGGCAGAACAGCAGGCCGTCGCTCTCCATCTGGCCCAGGTCGCCCGTGCGGAAGGCGCGGCGGCCGTCGGCGTAGGTGTAGAGCTTGGCTTCGTTCAGGTCCGGGCGATTCAGATAACCGCGCATGACGTGGTCGCCCACGATGCAGATCTCGCCTTCGTCCACGATCAGCACGCTATCCGGCTTGGCATGCCCCACGGGCAGCGGGTCGTGCGCGGCCAGGACGGCGTCCGTGACTTCGATCCAGGTGGTCGCCACGGTGGCTTCCGTGGGGCCGTAGGTATTGAGGATGACGGCGTCCGGGAAACGCTGGCGCAGCTTCTTGGCCAGCGCCGCGGGCAGCGGCTCGCCGCAAAACAGGAAGGTGCGCAACCCAGGCAATGCAGCCGGCGAGAAATCGCGGTTGGCCAGTTGCTGATGCGCGAACGACGGCGTGGACACCCAGACCGTCACACCGTGCTCCGCCAGGCGGGCCATCCAGGCAGCAGGCGCGGCAATCTGTTCGCGTGCATTCAGCACGCAGCAACCGCCCGCGGCCAAGGTGGCGAACACTTCGTACATGGACAGGTCAAAGCTGAATGGCGCCTGGTTCATGAACACGGGCGCTTCGCCCAGACCGAAGCTGCCCAGCATCCAGTCGCCCAGCAGGCCCACGCTTTCGCGGCCGATCTGCACGCCCTTCGGGTCACCCGTGCTGCCGGACGTGAACATGACGTAGGCCAGGCCGCGCTCGGCCAGCATGGCGCCCTCGCCCGACGTGAAGCTGCCGCTGGCGGCATCGAACACGGCCGCGGCGCGCACGATCTCGACGATGCGGCGCAAACGCTCTTGCGGATAGATGGTATCCACCGGCACGAACGGCGCCCCGATCAGCAAGGCGCCGACCATGGCGACGAAGAATGCAGCTTCCTTGTGACCATAGATGGCCACCGGCACGTCCGGCGCCACGCCCTGCCTGCGCGCCTCGTCGGCCCAGGCACCTGCCTCGGCGCGCAATTGCGACCAGCTCAGGCTGCGGTCGGCGGCGACGACCGCAGGCGCGTCGGGCGCATATCCGGTATCTGTGAACTGGAAAGACTTCAGATCGAAACGCATGCCGAAACTCCCGGCGTCAGATGGGACTGCGGCCGCTGAACACGTACAGCGCCAGCGCAGCAAGAATCAGGGTGAGCACGCGCCCGAGAAAGCGCATGACGGGCTGCGCCAGCGCAGCCTGCAAGGCCGGGCGGGTGCGCGCCGCGTTGATCAGCAGGTTGTGGCCCACCGAGTACGCACCGAACATCAGGCCGCTGACGATGTAGTGCAGCGACAGGCCATTCCAGACGCCCATGGCCAGCAAGGTCGCGAAGATGCCGATGTTCTGCGCCGCCATGCGGTGGCGTCCAAAGAACTTGGTCTTGCTCAGCGCCTTGTAGATGGGCATGAACACCACGTCGCGCAACCACTCCGACAGGCTGATGTGCCAGCGGCGCCAGAAATCCTGCGGGTTCAGTGTGGCCAGCGGATTGCGGAAGTTGATCGGCAACGTGAATCCGAACAGCATGCCGATACCGATCGCCATGGTGGAATAGCCGGCGAAGTCGAAGAACAGATAGGCGCTGTAGAGCGTAGCGTTGAGCGCCACGCCAGTGAACGAATAGTCATGCGCGTCCAGCGTCGCAAGGCCGTAGCGCCAGATCAGTTCGGCCACGCCGAACTTCTGGATTACGCCCAGCATGATGAGCTCCAGGCCGCTGAGCCAGGTGTTCAGGTTCACGCCTTCGTAGCCGCGCTTCAGGTCCGCCTGGAAATTACGCCAGCGGTACATGGGACCGGCCAGCAACGTCAGCGGGAAAAACAGGTAGATGAAGTAGTCCAGCGGCGACACGCGTTCGTTGCGCTGCGCGAACAGCAGCACGTCGATGGCGCGGAACGTGGCGAAGGACAGCCCCAGCATGGCGCCCAGGTGCGACACGCCCGTCTTCACCAGCAGCAGCGGCGTCATGGTGATGATCACGGCCAGCCAGGTGGGGATGTAGTTGCGCCGCACCGCCCACAGCGCGGTGCCGGAAATGGCCAGCAAGGCGATGGGTTGATACGGACGCGCCCAGAACACCGCCATCCACACGCCCAGGCAGATCACGCCGATGATGTGGCGGTAGCCGATACGGAACGGCATGCCGAAGGAACGGTAGGCCAACAGGCCCAGGCCGCCGCACAAGGCGCCGCCGAAAAAGCTCAAGCTTGCGAACAATTCCATGGCGGGCTCAGAACTGTTGGTATTGGAATTCGACCTTGATCGGCCCGCCGCTGCCCGTGGTGGGCTGCGCCTGCAGCACGAACACCAGGATCACGCCGATATACAGGCATAGGTGCCAGAGAAATCGGCGGCCCCAGGCGACGGCCGCCTTGCGGGTTTCCTGCCCTTCAACAGCGCGGCCGGCCTCGGGCGCGGCCGCGGGAAGAATCTTGCTCATCGGGAAAAGTACTCCGCAATGCCTTGATCGGCCATGGCCCAGCCAAGTTCGGCGAGGTGCATGTCGTCGCGCAGCATGCCCGGTTCAAAGGGGATGCTGTAGAGATCCAGGCAGCCCATCTGGTAGCGCTCGCACATGCCCGTGATGGCGGCCACCACCGGGTCGAAGCGTTCCACGTCCAGGATGAGCTTGGGATTGAAGGGCTGGATGACGAAGTAGGCGTGGACCTTGCGCTTCTGCAGCAAGGCCATCACGCGCGACAGGTCGCCGAGTTCCGTGCGGGTGATCGGATCGATGTCGGCGAACTCGTTGCGGGCTGGCGAATACAGCGCCGCCAGGTACTGCTTGTAGTAATCGTCGCGCACGTCGTAGGGGTTATGGCCGCCCAGGTCCTGTTCGACCACGCGCGCCTGATGCGTCAGCCGGCCCCACTGGCCCTGGTCCAGGCGTGCGGCCGACGGCCACGACACGTAGCGGTGCGCCGGCACGGATAGCTTGGTGCGCGGACGATCGGGTGCAGGTTCCTTGCGCGCATGCCACCACAGCGCCAGCTTGTCCTTCAGCTCGGCAACCTGGCCATTGGCGATGAGCCACAGCAGGCCCCAGTTGGCGTTGTCGCTGATCCAGTTCTGCATCTGTTCGCGCGTGTTGGGCTGGTCCCAGAGCCGGTCCCAGACCGGTCCCGTGACGTGCTCCGCGAACGCGCTGCGCGGCAACTGCCCGCCCGAGGCAAACCAGGCCGGCGACAGCATGATCACCAACCGTGTATTGGGCGTGAGCGAATCCGCCACCGACTCCAGCACGCTGACGATGCCATAGGACTGGAACATGGCGTGGCCATAGGCCAGCGTCGGCACTTTCAGCTCTTCGGGGAAGAAGCGGTAAGGCACGAAGCGCAGGTCGTGGCTGGACAGTTCGGACGAGCCGAGCACGACCAGCGTGCCATCGCTCAGGGCGTTGCCCAGGCGGTTCAGGTTGACGTGCTGCGTACCCCAGTCCGGCCCCAGGTTGGGCAGGTAGTTGCTCTTGGCGGAGCCCGCGGCCGAGGGCGCCGACATGGGATTCACGACGCGGCTGAGCAGATCGTCCGCGCCGCAATACGTACCCACCGCCAGAGCCACCGCCGTCGCGGCTGCCGCGACGTGAGACAACAGCCGGGTATTACGAAGTATGGGCAGCGACATAGCCGGCAAGCGTGCGGACCGACTGTAGGTGCTCCGCGATCTCGGGAGCCGGAATGCTGCAGCCGTACTCCGACTCGACCGCCAGCGTGATGTCCACGGCGGCGAGCGAATCGACCAGGCCTGTGGCAATCAACTGCGTATCGGGGGTGACTTTCTTCATGACGATCGACTCGACGATCTCGCCGATCTTGGTGTGGAGTTCTTGCTCGGTATGCATAGATAGTGCGGCGTTACAGGCCTGATCGGCCAACAATCCCCCGCCCCGGGATTCAGGACGACGAGATTACAGAGAAACTGCTGAAACCAGGCTGAATATCCAGCCCCCCGGCAATCGACGTTCCGATGCACTCAGTTACATGATTTTCGCAATGCGACGTCGATCGCAGGCGCAATCATGGCACCACGTTCGTCAAATCGCCATGACGCTTTTGGAGGAAATCGCGAGAAAACGCTGGCAAACGTAACGTTCGCGGGTAAGTCCCTGGGCGCCGCGTTGCGGCCGAGCGACAGATTTTTACGCTTATCCAGCTTTTGCCGCCTTGCCCCCCTTTTCGCCCCATGCGCCGGCAATAAAAAAGCCCCCTGACGGGGGCTTTTGCGTGGCCGCGCCGCAAGCGGCGCTGGACTGGTCATTACATCGGCGTAACGCGGGTCGGGCCGGAGCCGCTGATCACCTGCACGCGCTGTCCCACGCTGATGGGCACATCGGCTTCCTGCGCAACCACGCGGGTTTCGCCGTTGTCCAGGCGCACGGTGATTTCGTAGCCGGAATTCTTGCCGGTCTGGTTCTCGATGGCGTTACCCGCCAGCGCGCCCAGGATGACACCGCCCACAGTGGCGATGGTGCGGCCGGTGCCGCCGCCGATGGCGTTACCCGCCACGCCGCCCAGCGCGCCGCCGGCCACCATGCCGACGCCGCTGGACTTGTCGTTCTGGATCACGATAGGACGCACGCCGGTGACCGTGCCGGTACGGACGATCTGCTCGCGCTGCGCCTGGTCATAGCTGTAGACGCCGCTGGACGCGCTGCGGTTGGCGCAGCCGCCCAGGACCGCCATCGAGGTCACGACTGCGGCGATCGCCAGCCAGCGCCCCGCGCGCGGCGTCACCAGGGAAAAAGTTTTGCTTTGATTCATTTGGACTCCTCGATCGGCCGTTGCCGACGATGTACTCATCATACCCTGGCCCCGAATTGGGGCCAGCGATGCTGCAACACACTGAAACGCACCGCCAGAAGCTGAAAAACACAGCCGCAAAAGACGCCGGAACACGGCGTCTTCAACCCTCGCCAACGCTTCGACCGCAGCGCAACTGCAGGGTTCCCGAGGGGTTTAGAGCGGCAGATGAATACCGTAGGTCGCGTGCAGCACGGCGTCGATCTCGGCGCGCGATGGCGCATGGTTTTGCGGGCCGCGCGAAGCGATCTTGATGGCGCCCATGACGTTGCCCAGACGGCAGCTGTCTTCCCAGTTCCAGCCGCTGGTCAGGCCGTAAAGCAGGCCGCCGCGCTGCGCGTCGCCGCAGCCGGTCGGGTCGACCACCTGGGCCGCGCGCACCGGCGGAATCTGGATGGTCTTGCCTTCGGTCAGCAACGTGGCGCCTTCCGCGCCGCGCGTCACCACCACGGCCTGCAAGCTGCGGGCGATGTCGTCCATGCTGCGGCCCGTGCGCTGTTCCACCACGCCGGCTTCATAGTCGTTCACCGTCAGCGCCTGCGCCAGCTTGAGCATGCGCTCCAGGTCCGCCCCGTCGAACAGCGGCATGGCCTGGCCCAGGTCGAAAATGAACGGAATGCCGCGCTTATGCAGGCGCTCGGCATGGGCGAACATGCCTTCCTTGGCGTCGGGCGCAACGATGGCCCAGGCCGCGTCGGCGTCGCTCAGATCATTTTCCGCCGCGTGCGACATGGCGCCCGGGTGGAAGGCAGTGATCTGGTTGTCGTCCAGATCGGTGGTGATGAAGCACTGCGCGGTGAACGTTTCCGGAATCACCTTCACGCGGCTGACGTCGATGCCCAGGCCAGCCATGCGCTCCATGTACTCGCCCGCGTCTTCACCCACGGTCGCGACAGGCACTGGCTTGCCGCCCAGGAGGTTCATGTTGTAGGCGATGTTGCCCGAGCAGCCGCCGTATTCCTTGCGCATGCTGGGCACCAGGAACGACACGCTCAGCGACTGGATGCGGTCGGCCAGAATGTGTTCCTTGAAACGTCCTTCAAACACCGCGATGGTGTCGAACGCCATCGAACCGCAAACCAGAACTGGGGTAGCCATGCGAGTCATCCCTTAAGGAAAGAATTTATTGATTTGAAAGCCATTGACCTGGACGCCAGTCACTTCAATCGGCACGGAAATCTTCAATTCGCCCTGAGGCGCGAAAGGACCGCGCAGTTGCTCGGGCGTCAGATAATCTTCGGGCTTGAGCGCGCGGCGCACCACCACCGTGTCCGACAGGTCGTTCAGGTCCAGCATCAGGGCGGGCCAGTGCTGCGGCTTGTCGTGACGGTTGCGCATCATCACCGTCAGCACCAGGCGGCTGCGGCCGTCATCGATCGCTGCCGCGCCGGTCGGCGGCTGCAGCGACGAGGAGGTGATGTGTATGAGTTCCAGGCGACGCGCGTACCCCACGGTGCAGCCCAGCGGCTGGCACGCCATCTCCAGCGCCGGCCGCAGAATGGGCACGGAATTGGCGATATCGGTGCGGTACACGTATGCCAGTTGCAGGCCCAGCGCGATCAGGCCGATCAGGCAGGCGTAGCCCCATAGCTTGCGCAGCAGGCCTTGGCGCTCCTCGCGGTCCTGGTCGAGGAATTCGGGCGGCGCGCGGCCCACGTCGGTGGCGCTGGAATAACGCGTGCGGGTGTCGCCCAGCACGGGCTCGCCAGCGTCTTCGCGATCGGGGCCGTGATCGTCGCGGTAGCGTTCCCGGTAATCGTCGGGGTCGTCGTCGCGATGCTCGTCGGCGTACTCGTTGTCGTATTCGTCGTCGCGCGCTTCGTCACGCACGTCGGCGCGAGCGCGGCCTATGGTGAAGGACGGCTCCGCATGCTGGCCGCGCACGGCCGTGTCGGCATGATGCCCCGCCCTCGAAGCCGCGGGCGCAGTCCAGCGCAGCGGATCCTCGTCATCGCCTACGTCGTCGTCGGCCAGGTCGTCCGATTCATGACGCCTTGCATCTTCCTCGCCTGGGGTCGGTTCGGCGCGCCGGCGGATATCGTCGCGGCCGCGCAGCACGGCAGGCGGCACCGCGGGCGGACTGTAGGGCGCCGCCACGGGTGCGCGCGGCGGTTCGGGCTCGTCGTCCCAGGGCGCGATCTGTGAAAAATCCACCGCGGGCGCGGGACGCTCCGGCGGCGGTGCGGCGGGAGGCAGAGGCGCAATGGGGGCAACCGGCACCTGCGGCGCAACGGGCGTCGCCGGCGTCGCCAGGACTGGTGCGGCCTGGCTGGCGGCGGGCGTCACCGGCATCGGCATCGGCGGTGCGGCCGGCGGCACGGATTGCGGCGCCGCGCCCGCGGCCGGCAGCAGGCAGGCGCGCCCGTCAAACACGGTCGAGCAGGCGCCGCAGCGCACCAGGCCATTACGGACCCGCAGCTGGTCAGGCACCACCTTGAAGGTGGTGCCGCACTGCGGGCAACGGGTGGTCAGGGCCATGGCGCGATCCAGCGGTGGCAGCGCTCAGGCCTTCTGGCCGTGCAAGCACACCCAGCCGTCGCGCGCGCGCCAGACCGACATGGCGATCCAGGGCGCGTAGGCGGCGGCCACTTCCTCGGCCTGCCGTTCCAGCACGCCGGACAAGACCAGATGGCCGCCCGCGGCAACGCGTCCGGCCAGCATGGGCGCCAGCACCTTCAGGGGGTTGGACAGGATGTTGGCGACCACCACTTCGAACGTGCCATCCGCCAGCCCGTCAGGCAGCATGGCCCGCAGCTCGACGTGGTTGACCTCGGCATTGAAGATGGTGCTCTGCACTGCCTGGGCGTCGATATCCACCGCCTGAGTCGGACCCGCGCCCAGCTTGCGCGCGGCGATCGCCAGGATGCCCGAGCCGCAGCCGTAGTCCAGCAGCGTGGCGCCGGCCGGCAACTCGGCTTCCAGCCAGGCCAGGCACAGATGCGTCGTGGGATGGCTGCCGGTGCCGAAGGCCAGGCCCGGATCCAGCTCGATGTGGATTGCGCCTTCCTGGGTGGCGGCGTCCGGCTCGAAGGCCGGCACATCGGGATTGTCGCGGTGCCAGCTGGGCACGATCCACAGGCGTTCGGCGATATGGATGGGGCCGAACTGCGACTGTGTCAGGCGCACCCAGTCGGCGTCGGGCACGTCACGCAGGCTCCAGCCCTCGAACACGGCGGGATCGAGTTCGCCCGCGGCGGCGGCTTCTTCCATGATCTGCGCGGGATCGGCTCCGTCGGGCAGCAGGGCGACGACGCGGTTGCGGTCCCAGGCCTGCACGTCGGGCTCGGTGCCCGGTTCGCCGAACAAGGGACGCTCGTCGTCGGTGCCCAGGTCGGCATCTTCGACAGATACCGACAGCACGCCTGCTTCCAGCAGGGCATCCGAGAGGGCTTCGGCCTGCGCCTCCAGGCAATGGAGCACGAGTTCACGCATGATGATTCTTCCATCTGGTCAACGGGCCGCGGCTTGCGCCGCGGCCCGTTGACCGTAAAACAAAACAGGAGCGGCCCGGGAGCGGAAAGCCCCCGGATCGCGGTCAGGGACGCTGAGCCAACTTGTGTTCCAGGTAATGGATGCTGGTGCCGCCTTCGATGAAGCGGGCGTCCTGCAGCATTTCGCGATGCAGCGGGATGTTGGTGGAAATGCCTTCCACCACCATTTCCGACAGCGCGGTGCGCATGCGGGCCAGTGCCTGGTCGCGCGTGTCGCCGTAGGTGATGACCTTGGCGATCATCGAGTCGTAGTTCGGCGGCACGAAATAACCGTTGAACGCATGCGAATCGATACGCACGCCCGGGCCGCCCGGCGTGTGCCAGTTGGTGATGCGGCCGGGGCTGGGCACGAAGCGGAACGGATCTTCCGCGTTGATGCGGCATTCGATCGCGTGGCCCTTGAAGGTGATGTCGCGCTGGCGCAGCGTGAACTTTTCGCCGGCGGCGATCAGGATCTGCTGCTGGACCAGGTCCACGCCGGTGATCAGCTCGGTAACCGGGTGTTCGACCTGGATGCGGGTGTTCATTTCAATGAAATAGAACTCGCCGTTTTCATACAGGAACTCGAACGTGCCCGCGCCGCGGTAGCCCATCTTGCGGCAGGCGTCGGCGCAACGGTCGCCGATGCGCTCGATCAGGCGGCGCGCGATGCCGGGCGCCGGCGCTTCCTCGATGACCTTCTGGTGACGGCGCTGCATGGAGCAGTCGCGCTCGCCCAGCCAGACCGCGTTGCGGCCGCCGTCGGCAAGCACCTGGATTTCCACGTGGCGCGGATTCTCCAGGAACTTCTCCATATAGACTTCGGGGTTGTTGAACGCGGCGCCCGCTTCGGAACGCGTCATGGTGACGGCGTTCAGCAGCGCAGCCTCGGTGTACACCACGCGCATGCCGCGGCCACCGCCGCCGCCTGCCGCCTTGATGATGACCGGATACCCGACTTCGCGCGCAATGCGGACGATTTCCTGCGGATCGTCGGGCAAAGCGCCTTCCGAACCCGGCACCACCGGCACGCCGGCTTCGATCATGGCGCGCTTGGCGCTGACCTTGTCGCCCATCAGGCGGATGGTGTCGGGACGCGGACCGATGAAGACGAAGCCACTCTTTTCGACGCGATCGGCGAAGTCGGCATTTTCGGACAAGAACCCGTAACCCGGGTGGATTGCCTCGGAATCCGTGACTTCGGCCGCCGAAATGATGGCCGGCATGTTCAGGTAGCTTTCACGCGACGGCGCGGGCCCGATGCACACCGATTCATCGGCCAGGCGCACGTACTTGGCTTCGCGGTCGGCTTCGGAGTGCACCACCACGGTCTTGATGCCCAGCTCGCGGCAAGCGCGCTGAATGCGCAGGGCGATTTCGCCCCGATTGGCGATCAGGATTTTTTCGAACATTTTCAGCTATCAGCCAATGACGAACAGGGGTTGACCGTACTCGACGGGCTCGCCGTTTTCGACCAGGATTTCTTTGATGACGCCGGACTTGTCGGCTTCGATTTCATTGAGCAGCTTCATGGCTTCAATGATGCACAGCGGATCGCCTTCCTTCACCGTGGCGCCGACGTCGATGAACGGCGCGGCGCCCGGGTTCGGCGCGCGATAGAACGTGCCGACCATCGGAGCCTTCACGACATGGCCCTGGATCACCGGCGCAGCTTCGGCGGCGGCGGGCGCGGCCGGAGCGACGGTCTGGGCCACCGGCGCCGCCGGCACGCCGGCTTCGGGGTGGTGGTAGGCGACCGGTTGCAAGGTCTGCGAGAACTTGACGATCCTCACCTTGCCTTCGCCTTCGGTGATTTCCAGCTCGGCGATGCCCGATTCAGCCACCAGGTCGATCAGGGTTTTGAGTTTTCGGAGGTCCATAGAAGCTGCTTCCCGAGATAGTGTCGGCGACGTCCCAGCGTCGGGTCCGCGCCGTATAAGATGTAAATGCTGTGGTTTGGTGCGAGATCAGTGCCGTACTGCGTAACGCAGAGCCGCCTCGTAGCCATCCGCGCCCAGGCCGCTGATGAGGCCTACCGCCAAGTCGGACAGATAAGAGTGATGCCTGAAGGGCTCTCGCTTATACAGATTGGACAAATGTACTTCAATAAATGGGATCGCGACCCCAGCCAGCGCATCGCGAATTGCGACGCTGGTGTGCGTATATGCCGCCGCGTTGATGATGATGAAGTCGGTGCCGTCTTGCCGGGCCGCCTGGATGCGGTCAACCAGCGCGCCTTCGTGATTGCCTTGCCACGCTGTCAGCGTGGCGCCCAGTTCGCCTGCGAGCAGCTCAAGTCCCTCGTTGATCTGTTGCAGCGTAAGGCTGCCGTAGATGTGAGGTTCTCGGGTGCCGAGCAGGTTCAGGTTCGGGCCATGCAATACCAGTATGTTTTGCGCCATGCGCTTGCCAATGAGTGGTTTGCCAATTGTTGGCAAAACAGCCGATAAACCAGCTTTTTACGCCAATTCCTACTATTTGTCCAACAGACTTACGCCTTTAAACCAGATAGGGTGCGATCCAGGTCGTCGGGCTGGATTTCACCCAATATCTTCCGGTTAATTCCGCCATCTGCATTGAAAACAATAGTAAAAGGCAGGCCGCCGCTGGGATTTCCCAGCTTACGCAATGTATCGATGGCGCCGGCCCCTATCACCCACAAGGGGTAGGAAACCTGTACTTTCTCGACAAATTTTTGCATATTCGCAGCCGAATCGACACCAATGCCGACAAATCGTACATGCGGGTACTTTTTCTGCAAAACGTCGAGCTCGGGCATTTCTCGGACGCACGGCGCGCACCAGGTTGCCCAGAAATTGACCACGATGGGCTGGCCTTTCCAGCCCGCCAGCGTATGGGACGCCCCGTTCAGGTCGGGCAGCGGCATCTGCATCAGGGCGGCGACGGGATCGCCGGCATCGGCTGCGGCCGAGGGCGTCGAGGTCTTGCGGCCCATCAGGGTGTAGCCGCCCGCAACCGTGGCGGCTATGGCCACGCCGGCGGAAAGAAGTAGGCGTCGATTCATGGCGCGATCATAACCGCTGCCGCAGGTTTGCGCCGCGCGGGCCGCGGCTGGCCGCCACTCTATATATATACAATGCAGGACAGGAGAGTTTTCAATGCACCTGCATATTCTTGGCATCTGCGGTACGTTCATGGGCGGTCTGGCGCTGATCGCGCGCGCCGCCGGCCACAAGGTCACTGGTTGCGATGCGGGCGTGTACCCGCCCATGAGCACGCAACTGTCCGAACAAGGCATCGAGCTGATCGAAGGCTTCGGCGCCGAACAGCTGGCGCTCAAGCCCGATCTCTTCGTGATCGGCAACGTGGTCAGCCGCGGCAATCCTTTGATGGAGGCCATCCTGGATTCGGGCGCGCGCTACGTGTCCGGCCCGCAATGGCTGGGCGACAACATCCTGCCCGGCCAGCACGTGCTGGCGGTGGCGGGCACCCACGGCAAGACCACCACCAGCTCGATGCTGGCCTGGGTGCTGGAAGCCGCGGGGCTCGCGCCCAATTTCCTGATCGGCGGCGTAGCACAGGACCTGCACGTGTCCGCGCGCTTCGATCCGTCGCGCCGCCCCTTCGTGATCGAGGCGGACGAGTACGACACCGCCTTCTTCGACAAGCGCTCGAAGTTCGTGCACTACCGTCCGCGCACGGCCATCCTGAACAATCTTGAATACGATCACGCCGACATCTTCCCCGATCTGGCAGCGATCGAGACCCAGTTCCATCATCTGGTGCGCACCATCCCTGGATCGGGCCGCATCGTGCGCCCGGCCCACTGCGCCGCGCTGGACCGCGTGATTGCGCGCGGATGCTGGTCCGAAACCGTCACGTTCGGCGCCGATGGCGCCTGGCAGGCGACGGCTCCGGATGCCGAGGGCGCATTCAGCGTGCTGCGCGGCGGCGTGACTGCCGGCACCGTGCGCTGGAACCTGACGGGCGAGCACAACCGCATGAACGCGCTGGCGGCTCTGGCCGCCGCCGAACACGTGGGCGTGCCGGCAACCCAGGGCATCGAGGCCCTGAGTCGCTTCGCGGGGGTGAAGCGCCGCATGGAACTGCGCGGCACGGTCAACGGCATCAAGGTCTACGACGATTTCGCGCATCATCCCACCGCCATCGCCACCACCCTGGAAGGCCTGCGCCGCCAGGTCGGGCCGGCCCGTATCCTGGCCGTGCTGGAACCGCGCTCCAACACCATGAAACTGGGCACCATGGCCGCCCGCCTGCCCGAGGCCCTGGCCGACGCCGATCTGGTGTTCTGCTTCGGCGCCCATTCCGGCAAGCACGCCCTGGGCTGGAATCCGGCCGAAGTGCTGGCGCCCCTGGGCGACCGCGCTTCCAGCTACGATGACATCGGCGCGCTGGTCGCCGCCGTGGCGGGCGCGGCGCGTCCGGGGGACCAGGTGCTGGTCATGAGCAACGGCGGCTTCGGCGGCGTGCACGGCAAGCTGCTGGACGCCTTGCAGGCGCGCGGCTGATTCCGGCAAAGACACCGCAAAGGCGAGCCATGATTCTTTATCTGCACGGTTTCCGTTCCTCGCCGACCTCCTTCAAGGCCCGGATGATGGCCGACGCCATGGCCGAACGCGGCCTGTCGGCGGCCTGGGCCTGCCCGCAACTGCCCGCCAGCCCGCGCGAAGCCGTCGCGCAGGCGTTGGACATCGCCCGGCGCCAGCTGGCAGGCGCGGACTCGCCCCGTGCGCTGACCATCATCGGCTCGTCGCTGGGCGGCTTCTATGCCACCTGGCTGGCCGAACAGCTGGGCTGCAAGGCGGTGCTGCTGAATCCGGCGGTCGAGGCCGCCCGCGACCTCGCCACCCAGATCGGCGAGCACCGCATGTATCATTCCGACGCGCCGTTCGTCTTCCTGCCCGAATACGTGGACGAACTGGCCGCCATCCATGTCCCCCGCATCTCCCAGCCCGACCGCTACCTCCTGGTAGCGGCCACCGGCGACGAGGTGCTGGATTGGCGCGAGATGCGCGACCGCTACGCGGGCTGCCGCCAGCGCATCGTGCAAGGCAGCGACCACGGTTTGTCCGATTTTGCGGACTGGATGCCCGAAGTGCTTGAATTCGCCCTTGGCGACAAGCAGGTTCGCCCCCAATAATCAGTATCAGACTTCTACACTCTATAAGCAGCGCAAGGCGGCGCGTGCGCGCCGCCCAGGACGATCCCCACCATGTATGTGTTTTACGAAGACGACGGCAGCTTCAAGGCCGGCAATATCCTGTCCGAGACCGACGCCAGCCTGCAGGTGGAATCGGAATCCGGCAAGCGCAGCAAGATCAAGCGCGCCAACACCTTGTTCAACTTCGCCGCGCCCGAACCGGCCGCGCTGATGATCCAGGCGGCCGCGACCGCCGAAACGCTGGACCTGCAATTCCTGTGGGAATGCGCGCCGCAGGATGAATTCGATTCCCCCGCGCTGGCCGCCGACTACTTCGGCCACGCGCCCACGCCGGTGGAACAGGCCGCGCTGCTGATGCGCCTGCACGGCGCGCCGGCGTACTTCCACCGTCGCGGCAAGGGCCGCTACCGCCCCGCCCCGCCGGACATTCTGGCCGCCGCCCTGGCCGCGCTGGAGAAAAAGCAGCGCCAGGCCGAGCAGCAGCAGGAATGGGTGGATGAAATGGCTGCCGGACGCCTGCCCGAGCCCATCGCCCAGGCCGCGGAGTCGCTGCTGATCCGCCCGGACAAGAATTCGCAGCAATGGAAGGCGCTGGACGCCGCCTGCGCCAAGCTGGGCAAGAGCCCCGACCGCCTGCTGCTGGAACTGGGCGCCTGGCCGCATGCGCTGGCGCTGCACAAGCGCCGTTTCCTGGCGGTGAATTTCCCGCGCGGACTGGCGTTCCCGGATCTGGAACTGCCTGCCATCGACCGCGAGCTGCCGTTGTCCGACGCCGAAATCTATTCGGTGGACGACGTCACGACCACGGAAATCGACGACGCGCTGTCCGTCTCCACCTTGCCCGACGGCCGCCTGCGCGTCGGCGTGCACGTGGCGGCCCCGGGCATTACCGTGACCCGCGACAGCGATTTCGACAAGCTGGCGCGCGCGCGCCTGTCCACCGTCTACATGCCGGGCGACAAGATCCCCATGCAGCCGGACAGCATCATCCAGGCATTCTCGCTGGACGCCGGCCGCGAAGTGCCGGCGCTGTCCCTGTACGTGGTGGCCGATCCGGAAACCGGCGAAATCATCGAATCGGAAACCCGCCTTGAACGTATCGTGGTGCGCGAGAATCTGCGCCATAACATGCTGGACGCCCAGGTCACGGAAGCCAGCCTGTCCGATCCGTCGGCCGACCTGCCCTACGGCCATTGGCTGCGCCCGCTATGGAAGCTGGCGCAGGCCTTGTCGGCGCAACGCGAAAACGTACGCGGCAAGCCGGAAAACAATTCGCGGGTGGAGTACAGCTTCTACCTGGACGGCAACCCCGACGATCCCGACACGCCGGTACGCCTGGTGCCGCGCCAGCGCAACGCGCCGCTGGACCGCATGGTGGCGGAATACATGATCCTGGCGAACAACCTCTGGGGCGGCCTGCTGCACCAGCATGGCGTGCCGGGCATCTACCGCTCGCAACAGGCGGGCCGCGTGCGCATGAGCACCCAGGCCCTGCCGCACGAGGCCATCGGCGTGCCGCAGTACGCCTGGAGCACTTCACCGCTGCGCCGCTATGTGGACTTGGTGAACCAGTGGCAGTTGATCGCTGCGGTCGAGCACGGCGTGTCCGCCCGCCTGGTCGCCCCTTTCAAGCCGCGCGACGCGGACCTGTTCGCCATCATCGGCGCCTTCGATGCGCAATACGCGGCCTGGGCGGAGTTCCAGAGCGCGATGGAACGCTACTGGTGCCTGCGCTGGCTGAAGCAGCACAACGTGACCCGCACGGTGGCGCACGTGCTGCGCGAGGATCTGGTGCGGTTCGCTAATGCGCCGCTGGTGACTCGGGTGGGGGGAATGCCGGAGCTGGAGCGGGGGACTGCGGTGGAGATTGATATTCTGGGGATGGATGAGTTGTCTCTGGAGCTGGATTGCCGGTATATCGGAGAGATCAGTCCGGCTGTGGGTGGGCAGGAGTAGGTTTCTTTTGCTCCGGCGTCTTTGGGCGATGCGCTGCGATTTCTTCGTAGGCCGCCCGTCGGCGCGGGCGCCTGAGGGGTGGGCGCCCACGATTGCGGTCCGGAGCCTTCGCTCCGGACTGCCCCTTCGTCATCTTCGTCCAGGCCTTCGGCCTTCCCTTCAGATTCCCTCGGGCGCATCGAGGTTGCCCACCCCTCAGGCGCCCGCGCCGACGGGCTGCTTGAATCTTGGACTGATGCGCTGCTAGAGCCGTGGTCAGGGGCGATTCTTGTGCTGCCCGTCATTCTCGGCCGCGCGGGCGGCCGTGAATGACATACGTGATTTTCTGAATTTCGATTGTGTTCGCTTGCGCGTATGCGACGAATGGTTTGCTATTGGTCTCCAGCTCTTGGGGGATGGCGGTTATGGGTGGCGCGCGACGGACAGCCGCTTGCGCATGCAGATCCGGACGCGCGCCACCCATCCGGCATCCGCGTTGAAGTGACGATTACTGGCCGCCCCGTGCACTTGGCCATCGCCCCCAACGCAGCGCCCTACCAAACCCAGACCCGGTTCTCACTTGCCATGCGTGTCACCACGAGAACGTCCCCCTCCACCAGCGCGTAGCGCCATCACGCGACGCAAGACGCCACGTAAGCCCCAAAAGGCCGCCCGCGCGGCCGGCCTGGGGCGGGCCCCGCAAGACACGCCACCACCCACTATCCGTGGCCAGAACGCCAAGCACACCGCCCGTCCCAGCGCCCGTGAAGTTTCAACCAGCCGAGCCTGTCGCGTCGGCGGCCTGCGGGGCGCGGGGCGTCGATAAGCCCGAGGGAATCTGAAGGGAAGGCCGAAGGCCTGGACGAAGATGACGAAGGGGGGGGCCGCCGAGGCAAGTCCGGAGCGAACGCTCCGGACCGCAATCGTTGCCCCGCGCCCCGCAGGCCGCCGACGCGACAGGCGCCTTAAGAACCTACCACCACCGCAAGCACCAAACCCCAAACCCACAGAACCATCCCAGCCCTTTACACTCCCCCGAAAGCCACAAAAGACACGGAGACAACACATGCGCATTTTGCTGGTCGAGGACAATCTCGATCTCGGCGATGCCGTGGAAAGCAAGCTGCGTTTCGCCGGCCATAGCGTGCAATGGGTACGCGACGGCGTGGCGGCGTTGCGTTGGGGCCTGGACGAGACCTGGGACGCCCTGGTGCTGGACATCAACCTGCCCGGCAAGGACGGCTTCACCGTCATCCGGGAATTGCGCGCCGCCGGTCTGGAAGCCCCCGTGCTGGTCATGACCGCACGTTCCGAAATCGAAGACAAGATCGACATGCTGGACCTGGGCGCCGACGACTATCTGGTCAAGCCCTTCGACCTGCGCGAACTCGAAGCCCGGCTGCGCGCGCTGATGCGCCGCCCCGCCGGCCAGACCAGCAGCGTCACCGTCTATGGCAATCTCAGCCTGGACCTTGCCAACCGCAATGTCAGCGTGGCCGGCGCGCCTCTGGAGCTGGGCCGGCGCGAATTTCGTCTGCTGGAGATCCTGCTCGGCAAGCTGGGCCAGACCGTCGCCAAGGAACGGCTGATGAACCAGCTCTTCGACCTGGACGACGGCACGCTCAATGCGCTGGAGCTGCTGATATCGCGGCTGCGCAAGAAGCTTACGGGCGCCTCGATCGATATCGTCACCGTGCGCGGCGTCGGCTATCAGGCCCGCAGCCATGAAGAACCCTGAAAACTTTTCCATCCGCCGCCGTGTCTTCGCGCTGGGCGTGCTGCTGCTGGCCTGCGCGCTGATCGGGCTGGTGTTCTTCCTGCGCGGCTACGCGCAGCGCGCGGCGGAACAGGCGTTTGACCGGCTGCTGGCGGCGTCGGCGCTGACCATCGCCGGCTCGGTGCAGATCGAAGACAACAACGTCACCGTCGAACCGCCGGTGTCCTCATTGGCCATGCTGTCCGGCGGCGAGCGCGTGTTCTACGAGGCCCGCACCTCGAACGGCCGCCTCATCACGGGCTACGACGACCTGGCGCCCGGCATGCCGCTGGCGCAGTCGGCCACGCCGGTGTTCGCCTATCTGCGCTATCACGACGAACCCGTGCGCGTCGCCACCGTAGGCCGGCTGGTGTCCGCCAGCCAGCATGCGGGTTGGGTGACGGTGCGAGTGGCCGAGACGCTAGGCTCGCGCGAGGCCTTGGCCGACGAGATCCTGGGGCGCACCGCACTGCCGCTGGTAGTGGTGTCCCTCGTGGCGCTGGGCCTGCTGTGGTTCGGGGTGCAACGGGCCTTCGCGCCGCTGGCCGTGGTGGAGCGCGAATTGCGCAGCCGCGCGCCCGACGACCTGGCGCCGCTGGTGACGCCTGTGCCGCAAGAAGTGCGACGGCTGGTCGAAGCGCTGAACGCCTTCATGCAGCGCCTGTCCGGCGTCATGGGCACGCTCAACACCCTGGTGGCGGATGCCGCCCACCAGGTCCGTACGCCGCTGGCCTCGCTGCGCGCCCAAGCCGAAGTCGCCCTGGAAGAAACCGATCAGCAAAGGCTGCACGCGCGCCTCGAACGCATCCATCTGAACGCCACCCATGCCAGCCAGTTGATCAATCAGCTGCTGATGGATGCCACCATCACGCACCGCCTGGGCAAGGGATCGCGCACGCTGGTGGGCGTAGCCGAGACCGTCAACGAAACGCGCCGCCGCATCGGCCCGCTGGAAGCGCAGCGCCTGCGCATCGAGATCGCGCCCGAGGTCCGCCGCGCCCGCATCGCCGGCGACCGGGTCGCCTTGCGCGAAATGCTGCGCAACCTGGTGGACAACGCCCTGCGCTATGCGCCCGACGGCCCCGTGGACATCCAGGCCACGCCCGTGGCGGGTTTTCGCGTGGCGCTCACCGTGTCGGACCGCGGGCCGGGCGTGGCCGACGACGAAAAGGACGCCGTGCAGCAGCGCTTCACCCGCGGCCGCGCCGGCGAAACGCAGCCCGGGTCGGGACTGGGGCTTTCCATCGTGCGCTCGGTGGCGGCCGCCCACGGCGGTTCGCTCTGGCTGCAGGACCGTCCGGGCGGCGGCCTGACGGCGCGCGTGATCCTGCCGCTGGCGCGTTCCGCGCCGGGGCGCGCAGCAGCCGCCTGCCTGGGCGCGCTGTGCATGGCGGGCCTGCTGCTGGGCTCGGCCCCCGCCGAGGTACGCGCCGCCGACATCGCGGAAGTCGTCACCCGCTACCCCGCGCCGCAGCCCACGTCCCGGGTCCTGACCATCGCCGGACCCACGGACACGCCGGTGGTCGCGCCGCTGATCCAGGGCTTCCAGTCGCAACGGCCGGACGTCACCGTGGTGTACCGCGAGATGGGCAGCCGCGAGCTCTACGAAGCGGCCGTCGCCGGGCAGTTGAAGGACGTGGACGTGCTGATGAGTTCGGCCTCCGACCTGCAGATCCGGCTGGCCAACGACGGCTATGCGCTGAGCTATTCCTCGCCCTACGCCGCCAAGCTGCCCTCCTGGGCCATCTGGCGCCACGAGGTCTATGGCTTCACCTTCGAGCCGGCCGTCATCGTCTACAACCCCAAGCGCTATACCGAAGCCACCGTGCCGCGCTCGCGCCAGGACTTGTTGCGCCTGCTGGAACGCGACGCCGCGAAGCTGCGCGGCCGCATCGGCACCTATGACATCGCAGCCAGCAGCGTGGGCTATCTGCTGGCCGAGCAGGACGAGCTGGTGTCGTCGAACTTCTGGGGCCTGGCCAACGCCATGGGCCAGGCCGGCGTGCGCCTGTCGGCCACCAGCGCCGAGATCCTGGACGCCATCGAGAACGACCAGATCGACATCGGCTACAACATCCTCGGCTCCTACGCGCTGTCGCGGCAGGCCGCGGGCGCGCCCATCGGCGTGGTCTTTCCGCAGGATTACGTGCTGGTGCTGGCGCGCTCGGTGCTGATCGCGCGCACCGCGCCCACCCCGGAGCTGGGCCGGGCGCTGGTGGACTGGCTGCTGTCGCCGGCCGGACAACAGGTGGCGTCCAGCCATGCGGCGCTCGGCTCCATCATGGAAGACACGCCTGGCCGCTGGACCTCCGAAGCGGTGCTGGCGCGTTCCCAGGGCATCGTGCAGCCGGTGGTGCTGAGCCCCGCCCTGCTGGTCGGCCTGGACCAGCGCCGCCATTCGCGCTTCGTGCAGAACTGGATCCGGCTGGTGACGGACACGCCCGCGCGGCCGTAAGGATCGAACGCGCTCGCGCCCACGCCGCCCAGGGATTTCCCCTAGACGCATCCTGCCGCCATGACAGGACGACGACAGACGCCGGCTCCTAAGATGCCCGCAAGCTGGACACGGATCCCGCTCCAACCACAAGACTCATCGGAGACACACCCATGCTTGCCAAGTCCCAACTGGCGGCCGCCTGCGCCGCTGCATTCGCCCTTGCCGCCGGCAGCGCCTTTGCGCAGCAAGTGCCGGCCGGCTACCCGGCCGACTACCAGAAGATCCTGGACGGCGCCAAGAAGGAAGGCAAGGTCGTCATCTATTCGACCACCGATACCAAGGCCGCTGGCCCCGTCATCAAGGGCTTCGAAGCGCTGTATCCGGGCATCAAGGTCGAATACAACGACATGAACAGCACCGAGCTCTACAACCGCTACATCAGCGAGCAGGCGGCGGGCGGCACCAGCGGCGACGTCGTCTGGAGCTCGTCGATGGACTCGGCGCTGAAGCTGGCCAGCGACTACGCGCTGCAGTACAAGTCGCCGGAAGTCAGCAAGCTGCCGGCCTGGGCGGTGTGGAAGGATTCCGCCTACGGCACGACCTACGAACCGGCCGTGTTCATCTACAACAAGCGCCTGATCCCCGCCGCCGAAGTGCCCACCACGCACGGCGCCCTGGCCAAGCTGATCGCCAGCCAGCCGGACAAGTTCAAGAACAAGGTCACCACCTACGACATCGAGAAGTCGGCCGTGGGCTTCATGCTGGCGGTGCAGGACAAGGTCAACGACCCCAAGTACTTTGAAACGCTCAAGGGCATCGCCGCAGGCGGCCTGATCGTGCAGTCGTCCACCGGCACCATGATGGAACGCGTGTCCTCCGGCGAAAACCTGATCGGCTACAACATCCTGGGTTCCTACGCCGAAACGCGCGCCAAGAGCGACCCGTCGCTGGGCGTGGCCTACCCGACCGACTACGCGCTTGTCCTGTCGCGCGTGGCCTTCATCAGCAAGAAGGCCAAGAACCGCAACGCCGCCAAGCTGTGGATGGACTACATGCTGTCGCAGAAAGGCCAGACCATCCTGGCGAACCAGGCCGACCTGGCCTCCGTGCGCGACGACATCGAAGGCGACAACGATGTGGACGGCATGACCAAGAAGCTGGGCGCCTCGCTCAAGCCGATTCCGGTCAACGAAACGCTGCTGGACTACCTGGAACAGAACAAGCGCCTGCAGTTCATCAAGGACTGGCGCGCCGCGGCTGGCAAGTAATGCCGCGCAGCCCGGAGCCACGGTTCCGGGCCGCCTCGCGCGTAGGGGACGGCAGCGCGCCGCAGTCCCCCTGACCGCCGCCGGGGCGGTCGCCCCCGACCCGGCCGCGCGACCTTCGCGCCATTCAAGAACACAGGATTCCCCATGCAGTCATTGCGCTCGAAATGGCAGTCCCTGCCCCGCGGCGTGGTGGTGCTGATCACGGCGTTGGCCATCTACGTGCCGCTGTCGTTCATCATCATCCAGAGCTTTCTGTCCGCGCCCTTTTTCACGCCGTCCAAGACTTTCAGCCTGGACGCGTTCCGCTTCATCTTCGCGGACCCCGATTTCTACAAGGCCCTGAAAAGCGGCTTCATCCTGGCCTTCGGCCTGGCCGTCATCGCCATCCCGCTGGGCGGCATGCTGGCCTTCCTGATGATACGCACGGACCTGCCCGGCCGCCGCTGGATCGAGCCGCTGATCCTGGTGCCGGTGTTCGTGTCTCCCATGGTGCTGGGCTTCGGCTATGTGGTGGCCGCGGGCCCGGTGGGCTTTTTCTCGACCTGGGCGCAAAACATCCTGGGCTTCGTGCCCTGGAACGTCTATTCGCTGACCAGCATCGTCATCATCGCCGGCCTGACTCACGTGCCGCACGCCTACCTGTATATCTCGTCGGCGCTGCGCAGCATGGGTTCCGATGTCGAGGAAGCCGCGCGCGTGTCCGGCGCCTCGCCGCTGCGCGTGATGGTGTCGGTCAGCCTGCCCATGGTGCGTCCGGCCATGCTGTACGCCACCGTGCTGCTGTTCTTCCTGGGGCTGGAGGTGTTCGGCCTGGTGCTGGTGCTGGGCGATCCGGAAGGCAACCTGGTGCTGGCGACCTATCTGTACAAGCTCACCAACAAGCTGGGCATCCCGTCCTATCACCTGATGGCCGCCGTGGCCGTGGTGCTGATCTGCATGACGATCCCGCTGGTGATGCTGCAGCGCCGCCTGATGCGCACCGCCAACCGCTTTGTCACGGTCAAGGGCAAAGCCTCGCGCGCCCGTGCCCTGCCGCTGGGCAAGTGGCGCTGGGTGGCCGGCGGCGTGGTGGCGTTCTGGCTGCTGGTGACCATCGTGGTGCCGCTGCTGGGCGTGCTGCTGCGCGCGTTCGTGTCCAACTGGGGCATGGGCGTGTCGCTGCTGGACGTGCTGTCGCTGGATGCGTTCCGCACCGTGTTCTCTCAGCCCAACCTGATGCGCGCCATCGTCAACTCGGTGGCCATCGGTGTGTTCGGCGGCGCGCTGGCCGTGTTCTGCTACATGTTCGTGGGCCTGGCCATGCACCGCAAGCCGGACAACGTCACGCGCTTCATGGACTACAGCGTGCTGGTGCCGCGCGCGGTGCCGGGCCTCTTGGCCGGCCTGGCGTTCCTGTGGGTGTTCCTGTTCGTGCCGATGTGGCTGGACAACGCCCTGGACGAAGGCGGCTGGCTGTCGGCCCTGCCCTTCGCGGAATGGCTGCGCGAGAACTTCATCGAATGGCTGCGCGCCATGCGCAGCACCATCTTCAGCGTGTGGCTGGCCTACACGGTGGTGTGGATGGCCTATGGCCTGCGGCTGATCTCCTCGACCCTGCTGCAAGTGGGCCCCGAGCTGGAAGAAGCCGCCCGCAGCGCCGGCGCGCGCCGCGGCCAGGTCACCCGCCACGTCACGGTGCCGCTGGCCAAGTACGGCCTGATCGGTTCCTGGCTGCTGATGTTCCTGATCTTCGAGCGCGAATATTCCACCGGCGTCTACCTGCTGTCGCCCGGCACCGAAACCATCGGCTCCATGCTGGTGTCGCTGTGGGCCTCGGGCGCCATCGACATCGTGGCCGCGCTTTCCTTCATCAATATCGTTCTGGTCGTGATCGGCCTGGGCGTCGCCCTGCGATTCGGAGTCAAACTTCATGATTGAGCTTTCTGTAGAAGACCTGCACCTGGATTACGGCGACAACCCGGTGCTCAAGGGCGTGTCGATGCAGCTGCGCCAAGGCGAAGTGGTGTCGCTGCTGGGCCCTTCGGGCAGCGGCAAGACCACGCTGCTGCGCGCCGTGGCCGGCCTGGAAGGCCCCAAGCGCGGCCGCATCACCATCGGCGAGCGCGTCGTCTACGACGGCGCGGCCAGGAAGGAGGTCCCGGCCGAAGAGCGCAACCTGGGCCTGGTGTTCCAGTCCTACGCACTGTGGCCGCACAAGACCGTGTTCGAGAACGTGGCCTACCCGCTCAAGCTGCGCAAGGTGCCCGGCGCCGAGGTGCGCGAACGCGTGCAGGCCGTGCTGGACCAACTGGGCCTGGGCAAGCTGGGCCAGCGCCATCCGCACGCCCTGTCCGGCGGCCAGCAGCAGCGCGTGGCCATCGGCCGGGCGCTGGTGTACAGCCCGCCCGTCATCCTGCTGGACGAACCGCTGTCCAACCTGGACGCCAAGCTGCGCGAGGAGGCCCGCGCCTTCCTGCGCGAGCTGATCATCCGACTCGGCCTGTCGGCCTTGATGGTGACCCACGACCAGAGCGAAGCGATGGCGATTTCGGACCGCATCCTGCTGCTGAACAACGGCAAGATCGAACAACAGGGTACGCCGCAGGAAATGTACGGCTCCCCGTCCACCCTGTTCACCGCCGAATTCATGGGCAGCAACAACCGGCTGGACGGCAAGGTCACCGAGGTGCGCGATGGCCAGGCCCGCATCGAAGGGCGCGGCTGGTCGCTGTGGGGCAAGGCCAGCCCGGGGGTGGCCCAAGGCCAGGACGGCACCGCCGTCATCCGGGTGGAGCAGGTACGGCTGGCGGACGACCCCGACGGCAACCACGTCGACATGCCGCTCCTGACCAGCATGTATCTGGGCGACCGCTGGGAGTACCTGTTCCGCACCCCCGACGCCGACCCGGCCCATACCCTGGCCCTGCGCGCCTACGGTCCCGAAGGGCGCGAGCCCGGCCCTTGCCGGCTGTCGCTGCCCGCCAGCAAAGTCTGGGTCTTCCCCCGCACGGTCGGCTGAGGCGCCTGCTGGCCTGCGCCCCGGTCTGTTACAGACCCGGGGCCCAGGGCTTACGCGCGCCAGGCCTAGGCTTTCCGTGTGAGCCGCTACTGGCGCCCGGCAGACCTGGACTCGCTCTACAATGCGCACGTGCAACGCCTCGCTGATTCCCCCTCCTCGCTGAGCCGTTACCTGCGGTGGCTGGGCGCACCCGCCCAGCATTACCTGCGCATCGGCATCGCGATATCGCTGTTGGTGCACGCCGGCGCCCTGGCGTGGCGCTTCGGCGCGCCCGCGCTCTCGCGCCCGCCGGCCACCAGCCTGGAAGTCGTGCTGCTCAATGCCCGCAGCGAGACGCCCCCGGAAACCCCGCGCGCGCAGGCCCAGAACCAGATGACCGGCGGCGGCAACGCCGAACGCGGCATGTCCACCACCCCGCTGCCCCGCACCGGCGAATCGGCCGAAACCATCGTGCTGGAGGCCATGCGGCGCCGCCAGGTGCAGCTGGAAGCCGAACAGACCCGCCTGATGACCCAGCTGCGCGCCGCTGACAAGGCTGGCGCCGAGCGCCAGGCCGTCAACCCCTGGCCCGACGGCGCCGACCTCGGTCGCGACGCCGAGGACCAGGCCAGCATCATCCAGAGCGCCCAGGTGGCCGCCCTGGCGGCGCGGGTCCAGCAATACAGCGCCGAACCGCGCAAGCAATTCGTCGCGCCTTCCGCCGAGGCCTCGCGCTACGCCGCCTACCTCGACGCCTGGCGCACCCGCATCGAAACGGTCGGCACCCAGCATTACCCGGACGAGGCCCGCGGCCGCATCTACGGATCCCTGCGTATCACGGTGTCGGTGCGCGCCGACGGCAGCATCGCCAACGTCGAGATCGACCAGCCTTCGCCGCATGCCGTGCTGAACCAGGCGGCCCGCCGCATCGTCCAGCTGGCCGCCCCCTTCCCGCCGTTCCCGCCCGATATCGCGCGCGACACGGACGTGCTGGTCATCACCCGCACCTGGCATTTCGTCAACGACACCCTGGAAACACAAGCCCCATGACCGAGGCGCCCCCTCTCGCCAGATACGCCGTCATCGGCAACCCCATCGCGCACAGCCGCTCGCCCCAGATCCACGCCATGTTTGCCGAACAGACCGGCAAGCCGCTGCGCTACGAGCGCCTGCTGGCTCCGGTGGACGGCTTCGCCCAGGCGGTCGCCGCCTTCGTCGCCGAAGGCGGGCTGGGCCTGAACGTAACCGTGCCCTTCAAGCTGGACGCCTATGCCCTGGCTGCCGGTCGCCTGTCCAGCCGCGCCCGCCTCGCCGGCGCGGTCAACACCCTGTCCTGGCGCGACGGCGCCTGGCATGGCTGCAATACCGATGGCGTGGGCCTGGTGTCCGACCTGCTGCGCCTGGGCGTGCGCCTGACCGGGGCGTCCGTGCTGCTGGTCGGCGCGGGCGGCGCCGCCCGCGGCGTGCTGCAGCCGCTGGCCGAAGCCGGCTGCGCCCGCATCCATATCGTCAACCGCACCGCATCCAAGGCGGAAGAACTGGCCGCTTCCTGGCGCGAGAGCGGCGTGTCGCCGCAGACCGCGGTCACGGGCGGCAGCCTGGCGGACGCCGCCCTTGCCGGCGGCTGGAACCTGGTCATCAACGCCACCGCCAGCGGCCTGCAGAACGCCGCCCCGGACCTGCCCCCGGGCCTCTATGCGCCCGGCGCGGCCGCCTACGACATGATGTACGGCGCCCAGCCCACCGCCTTCATGCAACAGGCCCAAGCCGACGGCGCCGCACTTGCGGCCGACGGCCTGGGCATGCTGGTGGGTCAGGCGGCCGAAAGCTTCTACATCTGGCATGGCGTGCGTCCTGACCCCGCCCCCGTGCTGGCCGCGCTGCGCGAGGCGCTCAAGGCCGGGCAATAGACGGCATGGCGACGCGCAAGGGCCGCTCCTGGTTCCGGATCATCAGCGGCGCGCTGATGGCGCTGGTGTGCCTGGTGCTGCTCTATCAGTTCTGGCTGTTCGCCCAGGTGGTCTGGTACAACTACCGCCCCCCGGGCAGCAGCGCCATCATGCGCGAGGAACGATCCCGCCTGAGCGACGGCAACCCCGATTTCGAGCTGAAGTACGAATGGGTGCCCTACGACAAGATCAACCGCAACCTCAAGCGCGCGGTCGTGGCGTCCGAGGACTCCAACTTCACTGAACATGACGGCGTCGAATGGGACGCCATCCGCAAGGCCTGGGAATACAACCAGAAGCAACAGGAAGCCGGCCGCAGCAAGATGCGCGGCGGCTCCACCATCACCCAGCAGCTGGCCAAGAACCTGTTCCTGTCCAGCTCCCGCAGCTACATCCGCAAGGGCCAGGAACTCGTACTCACCTACATGATCGAACACGTCATGAGCAAGGAACGGATCCTGGAGCTGTATCTGAACGTGGCGGAATGGGGCGAAGGCGTGTTCGGCGCCCAGGCCGCCGCCAAGCACTATTTCAATACCTCCGCCGCCAACCTCGGGGCCAGCCAGTCGGCCCGGCTGGCGGCCATGCTGCCCAACCCGCGCTTCTATGACGCCCACCGCAATACCCGGTACCTGAACTCCCGGGTGGGCGTCCTGACGCGGCGGATGCAGATGGTCGACATCCCCTGACACGGATCCGGCCCTCCGGCCCCACCCTGAGCGGCGGGATTTGTTAAGCTTTCGGGTTTAGGCGTTCCTCCTTTTCTTCATGCGTACCGCACGTCGCTACCTGGCCCGCGAGATCTATCGCTCTTGCGCAGTGGTCCTCATGGCCCTGCTGGGCCTTTTCACGTTCTTCGCGCTGGTGGACGATCTGGACAACGTCGGCGACAAGTTCTCCATGATGGCCCTGCTGTACATGCAGGCCCTGGCGATCCCGACCCGTCTCTACGACCTGTTGCCCATCGGCCTGCTGATCGGCGCCATCCTGGCGCTGGCGGGGCTGGCCCAGCGCAACGAACTGGTCATCCTGCGGGTATCCGGCGTCAGCGGCATGAAGCTGCTGCGCATGCTCTGGATCGTCACGATCCCGCTGATGATAGGAGCGGGCCTGCTGTCCGAGTACGTCACGCCCTGGGCCGAAATCAAATCCGGCGAGGCCAACCTGCTGTTCCGCGGCAAGGCCGGCGGCGACCGCCTCAAGAGCGGTTACTGGTTCAAGGAACCCACCGCCAACGGCGGCACCCGCATCATCAACATCGGCGAACTCAAGGGCGACGGGCAGGTCAACTCCGTGATCCTCTACGAATTCAAGAAGGATCAGACGCTGTCCGCCCTGTCAACCGCGCCGACCGGCCTGTTCACGCAGGGCGACCTGCTGCTCAAGGACGTCACCGAAACCCGGCTGGACGACGACGCCGCCGAGGCGCTGGCCAACGCGCGTCCGCCCAAGAACCCGCCCGCCACCGTGGTCAAGGTGCCCGAGCGCAATATCGACACCACGCTCAGCGCCGAGCGCCTGCTGGCCCGCGTGCTGACCCCTGAACGCATGTCCATCGCCACGCTGCTGGACTATGTGGACTATTTGCGCAACAACCAGCTGCAATATGGTCGACAGGTCGTCGCCTTGTGGCGCAAACTGGCGTATCCGTTCACCCTGCTGGTCATGATCACCATTGCCGCTCCCATCGGCTTGATGCAGACACGCCGCGGCGGCGTAGGCGCCAAGGTTTTCATCGGCATCCTGTTGGGCGTAGGCTTCTTCATGCTGAACCAGTTGGCCCTGAACGTGGGCATGCTGGGCAAATGGCCGGCCTGGCTGACCGCCCTGGGTCCGAACATCGGCGCCATGATCGTGGCGTTGGGCGCCATGGGCTACATGGAGTACCGCCACACCATCACGCGGATCGCGCAACAACGTTGGCCTTGGAGCAAAAGTCCCGCATGAACGGCAGTATCTGGATGATCGGCGACGTGCAGGGCTGCTGCTCGCCGCTGGATCGCTTGCTGTCCCACCCCGAACTGGTCGGCGACCCCCAGTCGCGCTTCTGGTTCGCCGGAGACCTGGTCAACCGCGGTCCCGAATCGCTAGAAACCCTGCGCCGCATCATCGACCTGGGCGACCGCGCGACCTCGGTGCTGGGCAACCATGACCTGCACCTGCTGGCCACCGCCGCGGGGGTACGCAAGCCGTCCAAATCGGACACGCTCGAGGACGTCCTGCGCGCGCCGGACGCGGCCGACCTGATCAACTGGCTGCGCTTTCGCCCGCTGGCCCACTTCGAACAGAACCACCTGCTGGTCCATGCCGGCACGCTGGCCAAATGGGACGTGGCCAAGACGCTGGCGCTGGCCGGCGAAGTCCAGGACGCCCTGCGCGGGCCGAACTGGCAGAAGGCGCTGCAAAAGATGTACGGCAACGAGCCGGCCACGTGGAAGGAAGACCACAAGGGCGGCAAGCGCATGCGGGTCATCATCAACGCGCTGACACGCATCCGCCTGTGCACGCCCAATGGCCACATGGAATTCGCCACCAAGGTGACGCCGGGCGCCTGGCCGACCGGCCTGGTACCTTGGTTCGACGTACCCAACCGCGCCACGCGGAACGTCACGACGGTGTTCGGGCACTGGTCTACGCTGGGGTTGCTGCAGCGGCCGGACGTGATCTGCCTGGATACGGGGTGCGTTTGGGGCGGGTCGCTGACGGCTTTGCGATTGCAGGATCGGAGGCTGGTGCAGGTGAAGTGTTCGCAGTTTCAGGATCCGTTGTCGGAGTAGGGTTGAGGCTTGCTCCGTCGCACCAGGTGCTTCGTAGGCCGCCCGTCGGCGCGGGCGCCTGAGTGGCGGGCGCCCACGATTGCGGTCCGGAGCCTTCGCTCCGGACCGCAATCGTTGCCCCGCGCCCCGCAGGCCGCCGACGCGACGGGCGCCTTAAGAACCTACAGCCTCCTCAAGAACCCACAGCCTCAAAAACCAAACCATCACCCCCGCCGCTCCATATACCTCCGCGCCATCTGATACCCCGCAAACACATAAAACCCATTGCTATTGAGCACCAGCCAAGCCCCCAACCCGCCAAGCAAAGCCACCACCGGCCCCACCGCCCGAACATCTCCCTGCGTCCACGCGATCACGCCCAGGAAGCCGACAGCAATCAAGCCCAAGGCCAGCCGCTTCAGCACCACCAGGCCGAATGCATGCCCGCCCATGAAGGCCACCACGCCAATGGCCAACGCCAGGGCCGTCGCCGCACAGACCAGCACCAGCGCGAACGCCGCCAACGCCGGCCCCGCGCCGCGCAGCAGCAGGCTCAGCAGACCTATCCCCACGCCCAGCCCGCCTGTCATCACCAACACCGCCAACACCAGCGGCGACCACATCCCCGGCGGCGCGCGACGCGCATCCATCTCCGCCACGAAGCGATGCATCGCCGCCGACGCAGCCGGTTGGTCCTGATCCGGCAGCGCCGCCTCCAGCTTGCGGCACTGCGCGATCAACGCGTTCAGGCCCGCCCGCGGCGCCTCCATCATGCCCTCGCCGCGCCCGGCGCATGTTCCGCCACCGTGCTGCGCAAGGCCGCCATTGCCTCCTGCACCGCGATCGGACGGAACGCATCCTCGCGCCAGTACATCGCCACCGACCCGAAGCCCGACAGACGCACCGGAATGATCCGCATCGCCCGCATCTGCGAAAACCGCAGCGCCGCCCGGTGCGAAGCCACCCCGATCATGTCGCTGTTATTGATCAACGTGAGATTGATGGTCACCGAATTCGATTCGACGTGGTCCGGCGGCGGCGCCTGGCCCGCCGCCGCCAGCGCCGCGTCCACCGCATTGCGGATAGGCGTGCCTTTTGGCCACAGGATCCAGCGGTAAGACAGCAGGTCTGGCCAAGAGGGCTGCTCGATCGCGAACAGCGGATGGCGCGGCCGCGCAACCAGGTGGATGGGTTCCAGGTACAGGGCCTCGAAGCGGATCGCCGGGTCGTGATGCTCCGGCGCCGAACGCCCCACCACGATGTCCAGGTCGCCCTGCGCCAACTGCGCCAGCAACTGGTCGGTCGTACCCTCCACCAGCTTCACGCGGGCCTGCGGCATGCGCTCGAGCAGCTTCATCACCGCCAGCGGCACGGTGTCCGACGCCGACGCGCCCGACGCGCCTATCACCACCCGGCCGCCGCCGCCCTCGCGCAAGGCCGCCATGTCCGCGCTGGCGCGATCCAGTTGCGCCTCCACCCGCTGGGCATGCGCGATCAGCACGTCGCCGTGCGGCGTGGGCCGCAGGCCGCGCGCGTGCCGTTCGAACAGCGGCAGCCCGATGTCGTCTTCCAGATCCTTCAGCCACTTGGACAAGCCCGGCTGCGTCGTATTAAGCATCGCCGCCGAATGGCTGATGTTGCGGGTCTGGGCCAGGCTGAGCAGCATTTTCAGATTGCGCAGGCGCAACCGGTGGGTCCAGTCCATGCAGGCCCTCGTCTCGTCTATGTATATTCTTATTGGTATGGATAATAAGATAAATTCATTTCAAAACACATAGCTCCTTACGCATAATCGTCTCCATATCAGGACCAGCCGCGAGCCACGCGGCGGCCACGCGAAGCCGGCGCCAGCCGGACATTCCGGAGACAAGCATGCCCGACGGTCACACCCCCGGCGCGGACCGCGCCGCCTATTACGCACGCATCGCCAGAAAACACATGGCTCCCTTGTGGGAGTCGCTGCACAACCTGGTGCCGCGCGAACCCGCGCCGCGTTGCGTCCCCGCCATCTGGAAGTACGAAGACGTGCGCGACGACGTCATGGCGTCCGGCTCGCTCATCACGGCGGAAGAAGCCGTGCGGCGCGTGCTCATCCTGGAGAATCCCGGCCTGCCCGGCCAGGCCAGCATCACGCAGAGCCTGTATGCGGGCCTGCAGCTGATCCTGCCCGGCGAAATCGCGCCCAGCCACCGCCATACGCAGTCGGCGCTGCGCTTCATCGTCGAAGGCCGCGGCGCCTACACCGCGGTCAACGGCGAACGCACCACCATGCACCCCGGCGACTTCATCATCACACCGTCATGGACCTGGCATGACCATGGCAACGCCGAAACCGCCGAAGGCGGCGAGCCTGTGGTCTGGCTGGACGGCCTGGACATTCCGCTGCTGCGCTTCCTGGACGCGGGTTTCGCCGAAAACTATCCCTCGGCCACACAACCCGTGACCCGCCCCGAGGGCGACAGCATGGCGCGCTACGGCCACAACATGGCGCCCGTGCGCCACCAGACCTCCAGCGGCACATCGCCCATCTTCAACTACCCCTATGAACGCAGCCGCGAAGCCCTGGACCAGCTCTACCGCCACGGCGAACTGGACCCCTGGGACGGCGTGAAGCTGCGCTACCTGAATCCGGCCACCGGCGGCTACCCCATGCCGACCATGGCGACCTTCATGCAGTTCCTGCCCTCCGGATTCCAGGGCAAGACCTACCGCAGCACCGACTCCACGGTCTACAGCGTGGTCGAAGGCCGCGGCACCGCGCGCATCGGCGACCAGGAATTCCACTTCGGCCCGCGCGACGTCTTCGTCGCGCCGTCCTGGCAGCCTGTGCAGCTGGCCGCGCTGGACGACGCCACCCTGTTCAGCTATTCCGACCGCCCCGTGCAGGACGCGCTGGGCGTGTGGCGCGAAGCGCGCGTCGGCTAAAGGCCGGCGCGCTCCCTCCACTTCCGTATCAGGCCGGGGCCGCGCCAGGCCCCGCCCCGCATTCCTCAAAGGTGACCCATGTCTTTCGTCTTCGACCCCGCCGCTCCCATCGCCGTGCCCGTTGCCGGCAGCCAGGACAGCTTCCCCGTGCGCCGCGTCTATTGCGTCGGCCGCAACTATGCCGCCCATGCCCGCGAAATGGGCTTCGACCCCGACCGCGAACCGCCGTTCTTCTTCTGCAAACCGGCCGACGCCGTGGTGCCGGTGGCTGAAGGCAGCACCCTGTCGCTGCCCTATCCTTCCGAGACCGCCAATCTGCACTATGAGATCGAACTGGTGGCGGCCATTGGCAAGGGCGGCGCCAACATCGCCGTCGACGACGCGCTGCAGCACGTCTGGGGCTATGCCGTGGGCCTGGACATGACCCGCCGCGACCTGCAGATGAAGATGCGCGAAGCCGGCCGGCCCTGGGAACTGGGCAAGGCCTTCGACCTGAGCGCGCCCATCGGCCCCCTGCATCCTGCCGGCGCGGTCAAGAACATCGACCTGGCCGCCATCTGGCTGCAGGTCAACGGCGCCGACAAGCAAAGAAGCGACATCGGCAAGCTGATCTGGTCCGTCGCCGAAACCGTCGCCTACCTGTCCAAGTACTTCCGCCTGGAAGCCGGCGACCTGATCTACACCGGCACCCCCGAAGGCGTGGGTCCGGTGGTGCGCGGCGACAAGATGGTCGGCGGCGTGGACGGCCTGGGCACGCTCAGCGTGCAGATGGTGTGAACCTTCCAGGAACCCGCATGCAACTGCACAGCTTCTTCAATAGTTCCACCTCCTATCGCGTGCGCATCGCGCTGGCGCTCAAGGGTTTGCCGTACGAGTATCTGCCTGTGAACCTGCGCAAGCAGGAGCAGCGCGCGGCGGATTACGTGGCCAAGAATCCTTCCGCGGGCGTGCCCCTGCTGATCGATGGCGACACCCAGCTGTCGCAGTCGCTGGCCATCGTCGACTACCTGGACGCCACCCATCCCGAGCCGCGCCTGATCCCCGCCGGCACGCTGGAGCGCGCCCGCGTGCTGGAGCTTTCCGACGCCATCTCCTGCGACATCCACCCCGTCAACAACATGCGCATCCTGCGCTATCTGCAGGACGTGCTGGGCGCCAGCGAAGAACAGAAGAACGCCTGGTATCACCACTGGATCCGCGAGGGCATGACGGCTGTGGAAGCGCTGCTGGCGCGCCACGGCCATGGCGCCTACTGCTACGGCGACGCGCCCACCCTGGCGGACTGCTGCCTGGTGCCGCAGATGGCGAACGCCCAGCGCATGGGCTGCGACCTGTCGGCCTATCCGCGCGCCATGCGCGTCTATGAACACTGCAATGCGCAGCCCGCCTTCCAGCAGGCGGCTCCCACCCAGCAACCGGACTACACCAAGTGAGCAACCAGGAACCCGACACCCAGGGCGCGCCGCTGCGCGAATACACCGATCCCGCCTACCGCCCGCTATGCGCCAACCTGGCGGAAGTGCGCGCCAACATCGACAGGCTGGACGATGAGATCGTGCGCCTGATCGCCGAACGCGCCATGTACGTGAAGGACGCCGCGCGCTTCAAGCGCGACGCCTTCCAGGTCAGCGCCCCGGCCCGCCAGGCCCAGGTCTTCGAAAAGGCGCGCCTGCTGGCCGAACGCCACAACCAGGGTTTCGCCAACCTGGACCAGGTGGTGGACGCCACCTATCGCGCCATGGTCGCGGCCTTCATCGCCAACGAACAAACCTACTTCAACACCATGAAGGATCTCGGAGACACCCATGCATAAGCCCTACGCGCGCCGTATCGCCGCCCATGCCCTGATCCTGGGACTGGCCGCGCTTGCGCCGCTGGCCGCCGCGCAGGCCCAGGCCTGGCCGGCCCAGCCGCTCAAGGCCATTGTGCCCTTCGGCCCGGGCTCCAGCCCCGACCAGGTGGCGCGCATCGTTGGCGAAAAGGCCGGCGCCATCCTGGGCCAGAGCATCGTCATCGAGAACAAGCCGGGCGCCAGCGGCAACATCGGCACCTATGCCATCGCCAACGCCAAGCCCGACGGCTATACCTTCGGCGTGTCCATTACCGGCCCGCTGGTCAACAATACTCTGCTGTTCGACAAGCTGCCCTATGCGCCGGCGACCGACCTGGCGCCGCTGACGCTGGCGGTGCACCAGCCCAATGTGCTGGTCGTGCCCTCCTCGGCCGGCATCGACAACATCGGCCAGTTGCTGGAAGCGCTGAAGAAGAATTCGGACAAGTACAACTTCCCTTCCACGGGCGCCGGCACGGTGTCGCACCTGGCCGTGGAACTGATGCTGCAGCAGACCGGCGCGCGCGCCACCCACGTGCCCTATCCCTCGTCGCCCGCGGCGCTGACCTCGCTGCTGTCCGGCGACACGCAGTTCGCCGCGCTGCCGCCCATCGCCGTCATGCCCATGGTGAAGGATGGACGCCTGAAGGCCCTGGCCGTCACCTCCTCCAAGCGCTCCGCCCTGCTGCCCGACATCCCGACGCTGGCCGAAGTCGGCGTGCCGGGCATCGAGGGCTCGGCGTGGATCGGCTTCGTGATCTCGTCCAAGGTTCCCGCCGACATCCAGAAGAAGCTGTCCGACGCGCTGATCCAGGCCATCCGTGATCCCGAGGTCACCAAGCGCCTGCAGGCTCAGTTCATGGATCCCGCCGGCACCACGCCCGCCGAGTTCCGCGCCTACATGGACGACGAACTCAAGCGCTGGGAGCCGCTCATCAAGAAGCTGGGCATCAAGGGCCAGTAAACCGGCGCCCGGCCACGCCGCGCAACCCAAACAAGGAGAACACGGGATGCTCATCACCGAACCCGCCCGCCAGGTTCCGCTCTACGGCGAATATGAGGTCGTCGTGCTGGGCGGCGGCCCCGCCGGCCTGTTGGCCGCCGCCAGCGCCGCGCGCAACGGCGCCAGCGTGCTGCTGGTGGAACGCTACGGATTCCTGGGAGGGATGGGCACGGCGGCCGGCGTATCCAACTTCTGCGGCCTGCACGCGAACATCCGGGGCGACATCCGCCAGGTGGTCCACGGCATGACGGACGACCTGCTGGACCGCATGCGCGCCATGGACGGGCTCAACGAGCCTCACCTGATCCTGGGCAAGATCCACGCCCAGGCTTATGACATCTCGGCCTTCAAGTGCGCCGCCGACGGGCTGGTCCAGGCCAGCGGCGCACAGGTGCTGTTCCATGCGCTGGCCACCGGCCTGGCGCGCGGCGCCGACGGCAACGTGGATGCGCTCTTCCTGGAAACCAAGTCCGGCCGCTGCGCCGTGCGCGCCAAGGTCTATATCGATTGCTCGGGCGACGCCGATATCGCCCAATGGGGCGGCCTGCCCTTCGAGAAAGGCGACGAGCACGGCGGCATGCTCTATCCCACGCTGATGTTCAAGGTCGGCAATGTCGACGGCGCCCGCGCGCAGGAAGCCTGGAAGACCATCCCCCAGCTGATGGACCAGGCCGCGGCCAGCGGCGAATTCACCTTCCCGCGCCGCGGCGCCATCGTGCGCCCGCAAAAACACGACTACGAGTGGCGGGTCAACGTGACCCAGCTGGCCAACGCCGACGGCAGCGCGGCCGACGGCACCGACGCCGATTCCCTGTCGGCCGGCGAACTCGAAGGCCGCCGCCAGATCGTGCAATACCTCGCCTTCCTGCGCGCCAAGGTGCCGGGCTTCGAGAACGCCTATGTGCTGGACATCGCGCCGCAGCTGGGCATCCGCGAGACCCGCCGCATCGTGGGCGAGGCCGTTCTGAGCAAGGAAGACGTGTTGGGCTGCGCCGACTTTCCGGACAGCATCGGCGTCAATGGCTGGCCGCTGGAAATGCACACGGCCGGCGACGTGCAATGGCTCTGGCCGCCGATCCCCGAGTCCCGCGGCTATAACCAGCTGCCATTCCGCATGATGGTGCCCAAACGCGCCCCGGGCGTGGCGGGCAATGTGCTGGTGGCCGGGCGCTGCGCCTCGATGACGCACGAAGGCCAGTCGGCGGCGCGCGTAAGCGGCAGCTGCTTCGTCATGGGCGAGGCCGCGGGCACAGCGGCTGCCATGGCGCTGCGCGCCGGCATCGCCCCCGGTGACGTGCCCATTTCCGCCTTGCAGGCGCAGCTGGTGAAACAAGGCGTGTTCCTGGGCGGCCAGGACTGAACGGCGCGGAGGCCATACATGAACGCAACGCAAACCGATAAATCCGTGATCGTGGTGGGCGGCGGCATCGGCGGCCTGGCCGCGGCGCTGGCGCTGACCCGGCAAGGCATCGCCGTGCAGCTGCTGGAGCAGGCCGCGCACATCGGCGAAATCGGCGCCGGCATCCAGCTCGGTCCCAACGCCTTCGCGGCGCTGGACGCCCTGGGCGTGGGCCAGACCGCGCGCGCCCGCGCCGTGTTTACCGACCACATCATCATGATGGACGCGGTGGACGCCCGCGAAGTGGTGCGCATCGATACCGGCGAGGCCTTCCGCGAGCGCTTCGGCGGCCCCTATGCCGTGATCCATCGCGCCGACATTCACCTGTCCATCCTGGAGGCCGTGCAGCAGAATCCGCTGATCAGCTTTCGCACCTCCACCCAGATCGCCTCCATGTCGCAGGACGACAAGGGCGTGGAAGTCGTGGACACCCAGGGCAACCGCTATCGCGCCGACGCCGTAGTAGGCGCGGACGGCGTGAAGTCCGTGATCCGCGAACGCATGGTAGGCGACCCGGCGCGTGTGACCGGCCACGTGGTCTACCGCGCCGTGGTCGAACGCGAGAACATGCCCGAGGAGCTGCGCATCAACGCCCCCGTGCTGTGGGCTGGCCCGCACTGCCATCTGGTGCACTACCCCTTGCGCGGCGGCCAGCAATACAACCTGGTGGTGACTTTCCACAGCCGCGAACAGGAAGAATGGGGCGTGCGCGAGGGCAGCAAGGAAGAAGTGCTGTCCTACTTCCAGGGCATCCACCCGCGTCCGCACCAGATGCTGGACCGCCCCACGTCCTGGAAGCGCTGGGCCACCGCCGACCGCGAGCCCGTGGAACGCTGGGGCCAGGGGCGCGTGACCATTCTGGGCGATGCCGCCCATCCCATGACGCAATACATGGCCCAGGGCGCCTGCATGGCGCTGGAGGACGCGGTGACATTGGGCGAAGCCGTGAAGCAATGCGGCCAAGACCTGGAGGCCGCGTTCCGCCTGTACGAATCCGTCCGCATCCCGCGCAGCGCGCGGGTGGTGTGGTCCACGCGCGAAATGGGCAGGCTCTATCACGCGCGGGGCGTCGAACGCACCGTGCGCAACATGCTGTGGACCGGCCGCAGCCAGTCCCAGTTCTACGACGCGTTGCAGTGGCTGTATGGCTGGAAGGTGGAAAACTGCCTCGCGGGGCAATCCTCTCAATAGAAAAAATGCAGGCACCCAAGGAGACAACCATGAGAAAAACCGCAATCCGCGGCAGCGCCGCCCTCGTGCTTGCGCTGACCGCGTTCGCGGCCGGCGCGCAGCAAAAGCCGGTCGACATCGGCTTCATCGGCACCCTGTCCACGCCCGCCGGCTACATCGGCGAAGACGAGCGCGACGCCTTCATGCTGGCGGTCAAGGAAGGCGGCGGCAAACTCGGCGGCGTGCCGGTCAATGTGCGCGTGGAGGACGACGCGCTCAAGCCCGCCAACGCCAAGCAGATCGCCGACAAGATGGTGCAGGGCGGCGTGCGGCTGTTCACGGGCATCAACTTCTCCAACGTCATGGCGGCCGTGGGGCCGACCGTGCTGAACGCGGGCGGCTTCTATGTCAGCCTGAACGCGGGCCCCTCCAACTACGCCGGCAAGGCCTGCAACCCGAACTACTTCTCGGTGGCGTTCCAGAACGACTCCTACGCCGACACCGCGGGCCTTGCCGCCAACGAGCTGGGCGCCAAGCGCGTGGTCATCATGGCGCCCAACTACCAGGCCGGGCGCGATGCGGTGGCCGGCTTCAAGCGCACCTACAAGGGCGAGATCGCCGACGAGATCTACACCAAGCTGGAACAGGCCGACTTCTCGGTGGAACTGGCGCGCATCCGCTCGCTCAATCCCGACGCCATCTTCCAGTTCCACCCCGGCGGCGCGGGCATCAACCTGACCAAGCAATTCGCCAACTCCGGCCTGGCCGACAAGATCCGCATGATCACGCCCATCTACTCGATGGACGACCGCATGCTGGCCGCGACCGGCAATGCCGGCAAGGGCTTCTACCTGAGCTCGTTGTGGAGCGCGGATCTCGACAACCCGCAGAGCAAGCATTTCGTCGAAGCCTTCACCAAGGCCTACAACCGCGCGCCCACCGCCTATGCGGCCCAGGCCTACGACACCGCCAACCTGATCGGCTCCGCACTGAAGGCCGTGGACGGCGACATCACCGGCCGCGCTGACGACTTCCGCAACGCGCTGCGCCGCGCCGACTTCCCCAGCGTGCGCGGCAAGTTCAAGTTCGGCCCCAACCAGCACCCGATCCAGGACTGGTACCTGCTGCACATCGAGGCCGGCCCCGACGGCAAGCTGGTCTACAAGAACCTGAAGGTCATCGCCCGCGACCATACCGACGTGCACGCCGCCGACTGCAAGATGTAAGTCCGCACGACGCCCGGCGGATTGCGCGCAGTCCGCCGGGTCCACTCCACGAGGAGTCCCCAATGCTGATGTTCCTGGAGCAGGTCTTGAATGGCCTGCAGTACAGCGCATTGCTGTTCCTGCTGTCGGCGGGCTTGACGCTGGTGTTCGGCATCATGAACGTCATCAACCTGACGCACGGTTCGTTCTACATGGTCGGCGCGTTCTGCGCGGCCAGCGCCGCGGCGGCCACCGGATCGTTCCTGGCCGCGCTGCTGGCGGCGCTGGCGGGCGCGGCGCTCTATGGCCTGGTGGTGGAGTTGCTGGTGATCCGCCATCTGTACCGCCGCGACCACCTGGACCAGGTGCTGGCCACGCTGGGCCTGACGCTGTTCACCAACGAGATGGTGACGGTGCTGTTCGGCCGCAGCCCGCCCTTCATGGACATCCCGCCCTTCCTGTCGGGCTCGGTGGAGATCCTGCCCGGCCTGAACTATCCCCTCATGCGGCTGGCTTTTATCGGCGCTGGCGTGCTGGTGGCGCTGGGGCTGTGGCTGCTGATCTCGCGCACGCGCGTCGGCATGCTGGTACGCGCGGGCGCCGACGACGGCGAAATGGTCGACGCGCTGGGCGTGAACATCCAGCGCCTGTTCACGCTGATCTTCACGCTAGGCGCCCTGCTCTGCGGCTTTGCCGGCGTGATGGCCGCGCCGCTCCTGGCGGTGGAGATCGGCATGGGCGAGCGCATCCTCATCACCACCTTCGTGGTTATCGTGGTGGGTGGCGTGGGTTCGGTGCGCGGCGCGCTGGTCGGTTCTCTGATGATAGGCATGACCGATGCGCTGGGGCGCGCCTACATCCCGTTCTGGATGTCGCGGCTGCTGCCGCCGGAGCTGTCGGACTCGGCGAGTTCCAGCCTGGTTTCGGCCAGCATCTACATCCTGATGGCCATCGTGCTGCTGTTCAAGCCGCGCGGCCTGGTGCCCGCGCAGCGATAGGAACGATACCCATGACCAGAAAAACCATCGTCAACACGATTGGACTGCTGCTGTTCGTGCTGGTGCCGGCCATCGCGTCGGCCACGGGCGAGAGCTTCCTGATCAACCTGATGACCCGCTTTCTCATCTACGCCATCGCCGCCGTCAGCCTGGACCTGATTCTGGGCTACGGCGCCATGGTCAGCTTCGGCCATGCCGCCTTCTTCGGGCTGGGCGGCTATGTGATCGGCATCGCGGGCTTTCACCTGAGCCAGGGCGACACACTGTTCGGCTGGAGCGGCAGCAACGCGGCGCTGGTGATGTGGCCGCTGGCCATCGCTGCCGCCGCTCTCGCCGGCCTGGTGGTCGGCTTTCTGTCGCTGCGGACCTCGGGCGTGCAGTTCATCATGATCACGCTGGCCTTTGGACAGATGCTGTACTTCATCCTGGTCGGCCTGATGGTCTACGGCGGCGACGATGGCCTGTCCATCGACACGCGCAACACCCTGCCCGGCCTGGACATGAACAACCCCACCGCCTTCTATTACGTCTGCCTGGCGCTCATGACGGCATGGATCCTGGCCTGCCGCCGCATCGTCAATTCGCCCTTCGGCATGGCGCTGCAAAGCATCAAGCAGAATCCGCGCCGCAGTATCGGACTGGGCCTGGCACCGCTGCGCTACCGGCTCACCGCCTTCGTGCTGTCGGCCGCGGGCACCGGGCTGGCGGGCGCCCTGTGGGCCAACTACGCGCTCTTCGTCAGCCCCGACATGTCGTCCTGGCAGAAGTCCGGCGAACTCATGGCCATGGTGATCCTGGGCGGCATGGGGTCCATCTTTGGCCCCGTACTGGGCGTGGCCGTGTACCTGGGCCTGGAACAGGTCGCCACCGCCTGGACCGAACACTGGATGCTGATCCTGGGGCCTGTGCTGGTGCTGGTGGTGCTGTTCGGCAAGCGCGGCGTCTATGGCTGGCTGGTGGGAGGCAAGCACCATGACTGATCATCCCAAGCTGGAAATCCGCGACCTGCAGAAATCCTTCGGCGCCGTGCGCGCGACCCAAGGCGTCAACCTGCAGGTCCGGCCCGGCGAACTGCATGCGCTCATCGGCCCCAACGGCGCGGGCAAGACCACGCTGCTGTCGCAGATCAGCGGCGAGATCCTGCCGGACTCGGGCGACATCCTGCTGGATGGCCGCGACATCACCCGCATGCCCGCCCACAAGCGGCCCGCGGCCGGGCTGGCGCGTTCGTTCCAGATCAGCCAGCTCTACCCCGCCTTCAGCGCCGAGGACAACGTCGCCATGGCGGTGCAGGCGCACAGCCCCGGCGGCTTCAACCTGTGGAAGAACGCCCGCCGCCTGCCGCAACTGCGCCAACCCGCCAGAGAGGCGCTGGAACGCGTCGGCCTGAGCGGCCGCGCCCACGTACGGGTTTCGGAACTGGCCCACGGCGAAAAGCGCCAGCTGGAACTGGCGATGGCCTTGTCGCTGGATGCCTCGCTGTTGCTGTTGGACGAGCCCATGGCCGGCATGGGCGCCGAGGAATCCCAACGCATGACCGCCCTGCTGCAGGAGCTGAAGGGCCGCTACGCCATCCTGCTGGTCGAACACGACATGGACGCCGTCTTCGCCCTGGCCGACCGGATCACCGTGCTGGTCTACGGCAAGACCATCTTTACAGGCACGCCGGACGAGGTGCGCCACCATCCCGACGTGCGCGCCGCCTATCTGGGCGAGGAGGACTGATGCTGCAACTCAAGGAACTGCAGGCCGGCTACGGCGCGAGCAAAGTGCTGTTCGGCGTGGACCTGGACATCGCCGCGCGCCAGGTCGTATCCCTGATCGGCCGCAACGGCATGGGCAAGACCACCACCGTCAAGACCATCATGGGCATGCTGCCCGCCCAGGGCGGCAGCATCCTGCTCGACGGCCAACCCATCGCGGGCCAGGCCCCGCACCGCATCGCCCAGCTGGGCATCGGCCTGGTACCCGAAGGCCGCCGCGTCTTCGGCTCGCTGTCGGTGGAAGAAAACCTGATCGCCACCGCCCGCAACACCCGCGCCGGCTGGCACGTCGGCCGCGTCTTCGACCTGTTCCCGCGCCTGAAGGAACGCCGCGCCCAATCCGCCCGCACGCTGTCCGGCGGCGAACAACAAATGCTCGCCGTCGGCCGCGCCCTCCTCATCAACCCGCGCCTGCTCATCCTGGACGAAGCCACCGAAGGCCTGGCGCCGCTGATCCGCCACGAAATCTGGAACTGCCTGCGCCGCCTGAAGGAAGAAGGCCAGACCATCCTGGTGATAGACAAGAACCTGAAGGAAATGGCGACGCTCGTCGACCGCCACCACGTCCTGGAAAAAGGCCGCGTGGTCTGGCAAGGCAGCCCCGCGGAGCTCGCCGCGCAGCCCGAACTCGCGCAGCGCTACCTGGGCGTCTAGTCGGATGATTCGCAGAAGCTCAACCGATTCCCGAACGGATCGATGACCGCCATCACCCGCCCCCACGGCATCTCTTCCACGCCGGGCCGCATATAGCCATAGCCCTTGGCATTCACCTCGGCCTGGAACTCGTCCACGCCCCGCATCCGCACGAACACCGCGGATCCGGGCGTGGCATCACCGTGGTGTTCGCTCAGGTGCAGCGTCAGGTCACCGCGATGCACTTGCGCATACAGCGGCATGCCCGGCTCGAAGCGATGCTCCCAGTCCCATTCGAACCCGAGAAAATCCAGATAGAACTCGCGCGCCTTTTCGACGGAGAAAATACGCAGAATGGGAATGGCAGCTTGCAGGTGCATGACGCCCTCTGGTCAGTAAGCAAGGACTCTCAGCATAGACCACAAGCCGCACCGCAAAGCGCAACGCACACAGCATCACGACGCAAGCCACCGCGTAAGCCCCAAAAGGCCGCCCGCGCGGCCGGCCTGGGGCGGGCCCCGCAAGACACGCCCCCCACACAGATGTCGGCAAGAACCAGAAGAACCCCAATCGCCCCAGCCGACGTCAAGTTTCAACCGCCGGAGTCCGTCGCGTCGGCGGCCCGCGGTGTGCGGGGCGTCGATAAGCCCGAGGGAATCTGAAGGAACCGCCGCAGGCGGTGACGAAGATGACGAAGGGGGGGCCGCCGAGGCAAGTCCGGAGCGAACGCTCCGGACCGCAATCGCAGCCCCGCACACCGCGGGCCGCCGACGCGACGGGCGTCTAAAGAACCACCCGGCGCTAAACAAACATCAATTCAAACTAGCCCCCGAGATCTTCACAATCTCCTGATACTTCGCCTTCTCCCCCTTAACGAACTCAGCAAACGCCTCAGGCGTCATCGGCGCAGCCTCAGACCCCATCGTCAGCAAGCGCTGCTTCACATCCGCCTGCTGCATCGCCTCCGAGTAAGCCTTGTTCAGCTTAGCCACCACCGGCGCCGGCGTGCCGCCCGTCGTGAACACCCCGAACCAGGTCCCCAGGTCAAAGCCCTTGATCCCCGACTCTTCCACCGTAGGCACATCCGCCAGCAGCGAAGAACGCTTGGCAGTCGTCACGGCCAATGCCTTGACCTTGCCGTCCTTGATCAGCGGCGCCGAAGCCGCCAGGTTGTCGAACATGAAATCCGACTGTCCCGACAGCAGCGCCAACTGCGCAGGCGCCGCGCCCTGGTAAGGAATGTGCTCGACATTGATCCCCGCGCGCGCCTTCAGCAGCTCGCCCGACAGATGGCCCGCGCTGCCGTTGCCGCCCGAACCGTAGTTCAGCTTGCCCGGATTCTTCTTGGCGTAGTCGATCAGATCGGCCAGCTTCTCGATCTTGTTCTTCTGCGCGAACTCGACGTTCATCACCAGCACGTTGGGCACCGAGGCCACGATGGTCACCGGCGCGAAGTCCTTCACCGGGTCATACGGCAGATTGGCGAACAGCCAGGGATTGATGGCGTGGGTCGCGACCGCGCCCATCACCAGCGTGTAGCCGTCGGCCGGCGCCTTGGCCACCAGGTCGGCGCCGATGTTGCCGCCCGCGCCCGAACGGTTCTCCACGATGACCGGTTGGCCCAGCGAGCCGCGCACCTTCTCGGCCAGCATGCGGGCCATGGTGTCCAGCGGGCCGCCAGGCGGGTAAGGCACGACGAAGCGCAGCGGCTTGGTCGGGAAATCGGTGGCCTGGGCCAGCGCCGGGGCGCCGAAAGGCAGGGTGGCGGCCAGCGCCACGGCGCCTCGCACCAGGGCGCGGCGCACAGCGCTGCGGGGGGTCTGCGTCATGATGTTGTTCTCCTCGCTTCGGATCAATAGCGGTCAGTAGCATACCGCAGCGAGGAATAAGGCGTAACAAAGAGATACCAGCAGAACCCCCGGCTGTTCACGCCGCTGCCCCGTCGCAGCAACCCGCCGCCCCAAGAAAAAACCGCCCGAAGGCGGTTTTGAAACATCAGTGCAGGATCTGGCTCAAGAAGAGCTTGGTCCGGTCGTTCTGCGGATTGTCGAAGAACTCGTCCGGGCTGTTCTGCTCGATGATCTCGCCGCGGTCCATGAAGATCACGCGGTTGGCGACCTTGCGCGCGAAGCCCATTTCGTGGGTCACGCAGATCATGGTCATACCGCTTTCCTGCGCCAGGTTGACCATCACGTCCAGCACCTCCTTGACCATTTCCGGGTCCAGCGCCGAGGTCGGCTCATCGAACAGCATGATCTTGGGGCTCATGCACAGCGAACGCGCGATCGCCACACGCTGCTGCTGGCCGCCCGAGAGCTGGCCAGGGAATTTCTTGGCCTGGTCCGGAATGCGCACGCGCTCCAGGTACTTCATGGCCGTGGCCTCGGCTTCCGCGCGCGGCTTCTTCAGCACCCACATGGGCCCCAGCGTCAGGTTTTCCAGCACGGTCAGGTGCGGGAACAGGTTGAAGTGCTGGAACACCATGCCGACGTCCTTGCGGATGGTCTCGATGTGCTTGAGATCGTTGGTGAGCTCCGTGCCGTCCACGATGATGTGGCCCTTCTGGTGCTCTTCCAGGCGGTTGATGCAGCGGATCATGGTGGATTTGCCCGAGCCCGACGGCCCGCACACCACGATGCGCTCACCCGGCGCGACGTCCAGGTTGATGTTGCGCAGCACGTGGAACTGGCCGTACCACTTGTTCACGTCCTGCAATTTGATGATGGCATCAGACATGCCTGTACTCCCGTAAGTATCGCGGTGCGCGTCCGCCCGGGGCGGACGCGCTGCAAAGTTCTAGCGTGCGTGTCCCGTGGCCAGGCGTTTTTCCAGCGCCTGGCTGTACTTGGACATGGAGAAGCAGAAGACGAAGTAGATGAGCGAAATGAACAGGTACGCCTCCACCCCGAATCCGCGCCATGCCGCGTCGGACAAGGCCGCCTTGGCCGCCAGCGTCAGGTCGAAGATGCCGATGATCACCACCAGCGAGGTGTCCTTGAACAGCGCGATGAAAATGCTGACCAGCGGCGGGATCACGATCTTCAGCGCCTGCGGCAGGATGATCTTGCGCATCTGCTGCCAGTAGTTCAGGCCCAGCGAATCCGCGCCCTCGTACTGGCCCTTGGGAATCGCCTGCAAGCCGCCGCGCACCGTTTCGGCGATGTACGCCGCCGCGAACATGATGATGGCGATCTGCGCGCGCAGCAGCTTGTCGATGGAGAAGCCTTCGGGCAGGAACAGCGGCAGCATCACCGAGGACATGAACAGCAGGCTGATCAGCGGCACGCCGCGGATCAGCTCGATGTACACGACGCACAGCGCCTTGATGGCAGGCATCTTGGAGCGCCGGCCCAGGGCCAGCAGCACGCCGATGGGGAAGGCGAAGGCGATGCCGAACGTGGACAGGATCAGCGTCAGCGGCAGGCCGCCCCAGCGTGCGTTTTCCACGTAGGTCAGGCCGAACACGCCGCCCCACATCAGGAGCGCCACGGCCGTCAGGCCCACGGTCCAGATGACGGCGAGCTTCCAGTTCCAGAAGCGGCGGATGCCGCTGCAGACGATCACGGCCACCAGGATGATGGTTGCGATCAGCGGACGCCATTGCTCGTCGTAGGGATAGGTGCCGAACAGGATCAGCCGGTGCTTCTCGATGATGAACGCCCAGCAGGCGCCCCCGGAAGCGCGGCACTCCTGCGCGTTGGCCGCGGAGAAGTTCGCCTTGATGAAGGCCCATTCCACCAGCGCCGGCACTGCCATCAGCAGGAACCACGCCAGCAGCACCGTGATGAGGATATTCAGCGGCGAGGAGAACAGGCGCGACTTGATCCAGGCCCAGGCGCCCACCTGGGTGCTGGGCGGCGGCAGGCCTTCGGCGGGGATATGCGAAGTGCTGCTCATATCAACGCTCCACCAGCGCGATGCGCTTGTTGTACCAGTTCATGAATATCGAGATCGACAGGCTGACCGTGAGGTACGCGGCCATGATGATGAGGATGCCCTCGATGGCCTGCCCGGTCTGGTTCAGCGTGGTGTTCACCACCGACACGATGTCGGGGTAGCCGATGGCCACCGCGAGCGAACTGTTCTTGGTCAGGTTCAGGTACTGGCTGGTCATCGGCGGGATGATCACGCGCAGCGCCTGCGGCAGCACCACCAGGCGCAGCACCTGCTTGCGGCGCAGGCCCAGCGAGCCGGCAGCTTCCCATTGCCCGTTGTTGACCGCCTGGATGCCCGAACGCACGACCTCGGCAATGAAGGCCGAGGTATAGATCACCAGGCCCGCCATCAGGGCGGCGAATTCCGGCGACAAGGTCAGGCCGCCCGAGAAGTTGAAGCCCTTGAGCTCCGGCATGTCCAGGGTCAGCGAAGCGCCGCTGACCAGCCAGCCGATGATGGGAAAGCCGATGAGCAGGCCGATGGCGGCGCGGCCCAGCGGGAACACGCGGCCGGTGGCCTCCTGGCGCTTCTTGCCCCAGTGGCCCAGCAGGATGATCGCCACGATGGCCAGGCCCAGTCCGGCCAGCATCCAGTCCAGCGAATTGCCTTCCAGCCCCGGCACCTTCAAGCCACGGTTGGAGATGAAGACGCCGGGCAGCGGATTGTGCGCCTGGCGCGGACCGGGCATGTTTTCCGTGATCAGCGCGTACCAGAAGAACAGCTGCAGCAGCAGCGGCACGTTGCGCATTATCTCGACATAGACCGAGGTGATCTTGGCGACCAGCCAGTTCTTGGACAGGCGGCCGATGCCGATGAGCGTACCGAGGATGGTCGCCAGCACGATGCCGATGACGGCTACGCGCAGCGTGTTGAGCAGGCCCACCAGGATGGCGCGGCCGTAGGTGTCCGCAGGGGTATAGGCGATGGGCGTTTCGCCGATCGCGAAGCCGGCCTCGCGGTCCAGGAAGCCGAAGCCCGTGGCGATGTTGCGCACGGACAGGTTGTGCAGGGTGTTTGAAACCAGGAACCACACGGCCCAGGCCACCGCGGCCAGCGCCAGGACTTGATAGACCACGGAGCGCACCCCGGGATCGTTCCAGTTCAGACGCCGGGGAGGTGCCGATGCAGGCGCGCTTTTATTGGGAGTATTCATGAGTAAATCTACAGAAGTCGGACACCGGGCGGCGAAGCCGGTAGGGCCGCGCCACCCACTCCTGCCACCCGCCCGAGGGCGGGAGAGGAAAAACGGAGCGCCGGGCTCCGTTTTTCCAGGCAGCCGTGTGTTAGCGCACCGGCCAGCCGTACATCAAGCCACCATTCTTGTAGGAAGCGTTCAAGCCGCGCTCCAGCTTCATCGCGCTGCTCTTGCCCAGCGTGCTTTCGAAGCTTTCGCCGTAGTTGCCCACGTTCTTGATGATGTTGTAGGCCCACTTGTCATCCACGCCCAGGTTCTTGCCCATGCCCGGGGTCACGCCCAGGATGCGCTGGATGTTGGGGTTGGGGCTCTTGGCCATTTCCGCGACGTTGGCCTTGGTGATGCCGTATTCCTCGGCTTCGAGCATGGCGTTGAGCGACCAGCGCACGATGTTGAACCATTGCTCGTCGCCCTGGCGGACCATGGGGCCCAGCGGCTCCTTGGAGAAGTCTTCCGGCAGGATCACGTACTTGTCCGGGTTCTCGAGCGTGGTGCGGGTGGAAGCCAGTTGCGACTTGTCGGTGGTGAAGGCGTCGCAGCGGCCGGCCGAGAAGGCGCGGATGATTTCGTCGTACTTGTCGATCACGACCGGCTTGAATTCGATCTTCTGGCCGCGGAACCAGTCAGCCAGGTTCAGTTCGGTGGTGGTGCCGGGCTGCACGCAGATGGTGGCGCCGTTGAGTTCCTTGGCGCTCTTGACGTTCAGGTCCTTGGAGACCATGACGCCCTGGCTGTCGTAGTAGTTCACGCCCACGCCGATCAGGCCCAGCGTGGTGTCGCGCGTCAGCGTGACGGTGGTGTTGCGGGTGAGGACGTCGACTTCGCCGGACTGCAGCGCGGTGAAGCGTTGCTGCGTGTTCAGCGGGGTGAACTTGACCTTGGTGGCGTCGCCGAACATGGTCGAGGCGATGGCGCGGCACAGGTCCACGTCGATGCCCTTGTATTCGCCCTTGCTGTCAGCGATGGAGAACCCCGGGATGCCCGTCGAAACCCCGCACTGGACAAACCCTTTTTTCTTGACGTTATCGAAGGTTGCGCCCGCATTGGCAGCCGCGGATGCAGCGAACAAAGCGGCGCCGATCGCAGCGAGTTTCAGTACTTTCATCGTGTTCTCCGTGTGGGATAAAGCGAAGTCGCAACGCAGGCCGGGTTGGGCCGACGTATGGGGCGGATGGTAGCGTCCGCGCCGCTCGCGGCGCATCCGGGAATTCCCTTGAAATATAGGGACACTGGGTGAAATGAAACGCTGTTTCCTGTCGAAAATGGGGGCACTGTTTGCGCCAGGACAAACGCGCCCGGACGCCTTGCGCGCAAATATTTGTCCGCGCATCGTCCAGGCGGTTTAGGCCACCTTAGTGTCCCCGAGTTACTATTGCGGCTTCATCTGACAGCCGCCATGATCGAATTCCAGCACGTATTCAAATCATATGGTCGCGGCCGCAATATCCTGGCCGACATCAACTTCCGCGTGAGCGCGGGAGAGTTCGTTTTCGTATCCGGGCCGTCCGGCGCGGGCAAGTCCACCTTGCTCAAGCTGATCGGCGGACTGGAGCCCGCCAGCCGGGGGTCGATCCAGGTCAACGGCCAGCGGCTGGACAAGCTGCCCGCCCGCGCCCGGCCGTACCTGCGCCGCGCCGTGGGCGTGATCCTGCAGGACACGCACCTGCTGTTCGATCGCAGCGCGTTCGAAAATGTCATGCTGCCGCTGGCGGTCACGGGCCACGCCTGGGACTCGGCCGCGGCGCGCGCCCGCGCCGCCCTGGACAAGGTGGGGCTGTCCGGCAAGGAAGACCTGAATCCGATCGAACTGTCCGGCGGCGAACAGCAGCGCCTGGCGATCGCGCGGGCCATCGTGAACCGGCCCGCCATCCTGATCGCCGACGAACCCACCGCCAACCTCGACCACGACAACGCGCAGCGCATCATGAATGTGTTCCGCGACTTCAACCGCGTCGGCGTGACCACGCTGATCGCCTCGCACGACCAGGACCTCATGGCGCGCTACGCCACCCGCACCTTGCGCATCGACCCGGGCAAGTTCGCCGACTCCCAGGGTTCCGCAACGCCGCAGCCTGAGGCCGGCGCGGGACAATCCGGTATCGGGCAGCAGCCGGGCGCCGCGTCCGGCCGCGCCTACCCGGGAGAGTCCGCATGAACGCCTGGCTGCGGCAACACCGCTACGCGCTGCTGGTCACCCTGCGCCGGCTGGTCAAGCAACCGTTCTCCTCCCTGGCCAACCTGCTGGTCATGGCCCTGGCGCTGGCCCTGCCACTGTTGGGCAGTGCCATCCTCGTCTCGGTCCAGCCGGTGGCGCGCCAGATGTCGGTCACCCCCGAAGTCACCGTCTTCATGCGCGTGGACGCCCCCTCGGGCGCCGCCGCGGACGTGGCCAAACGGATCCAGGACGAATTCAAGGACGACGTCCGCGCCGTGCGCGTGGTGGGCCGCGAGGACGCCTTGGCGGATCTGCGCGCCAACCCGGCCTGGCAGCAGGCGCTGGCCGTGCTGCCGGGCAACCCGCTGCCGGACGCAGTGGTGGTGACGCTGGCCGATGGCGACAACCTCGCCGGCCGGGCAGACAAGCTGGCCGCCTCCTGGAAACAATGGAACCACGTAGACCTGGTGCAGCTGGACAGCGCCTGGGTGCAGCGCCTGGAGGCGATCCTGCGCTTTGCCCGCATCGGCCTGGCCTTCCTGGCCGCCTGCGTGGCGGTGGTGGTGCTGGCGACGGTCTTCAATACCGTGCGCATGCAGGCGCTGTCGCAACGCGAGGAAATCGGCGTGGCGCGGCTGGTGGGCGCCACCGAATCCTTCGTGCGCCGCCCCTTCCTCTACCTGGGCGCGCTATCGGGCGCGGTGGCCTCGCTTCTGGCCATCGGCGTGGCGGCGGTCGCGCTGTCGCCACTGAACGACGCCCTGGTGGGGCTGGCCCGCAGCTACGGGGCCGAATTCGCCCTGCACCTTCCGGGCCCGTCCGTGCTGATCGGCGCGGTGGTGGCTTCGGCCGCCCTGGGCGCCCTGTCGGCCCGCTGGTCGGTCACCCGCAGCACGCGCTTCTGACGCGCAGCGCCTAAAGCTCCGTATAAAGCCCCTTCTTCCCCGTGATCCGGGGAACGACTTCCGCCCGCCTGTGTAGGATGCTTGCATGCCTGCCTGCGGGCGTCTTCGGCTTTGGGCCGGGCTGCAAAAACAGGACACATTACTGCGCCCGTTACATAGCAATTCACCCGCTGGAAGCTTGAGTATGCAAGAATAAAGCGACATTTTCTTACATACTTTGATACATTTCTGTTCTCGAGCTGCCACCTTCGTGTCCCAATCGTTGTACTTGCCCTTAATCGAGTCCCATGGCCGCCCGTCTTGAAGCCCGTGCGACGCGCCACTATTTCGACAGCGCGTTCCAGTGTCAGGCGGTGAAAGTACTGCCCAACGAGTACTACGTCACCCACGAAGACCTGATGATCTCGACCGTCCTGGGGTCTTGCGTCGCCGCCTGTATCCACGACCCGATCACGGGCGTGGGCGGCATGAACCATTTCATGTTGCCTGAGGGCGACATGCAGTCGCCCGCCTCGGCCACCATGCGCTATGGCGCCTTCGCCATGGAAGTGCTGATCAACGAACTGCTGAAGGCCGGCGCGGCGCGCGACCGGCTTGAAGCCAAGGTATTCGGCGGCGGCGCCGTGCTGTCCGCCATGCAGCAGATGAACATCGGCGAACGCAACGGCCAGTTCGTGCTGAACTATCTCAGAACCGAAGGCATTCCCGTCAAGGCGCAAGACCTGGGCGACGTGCACGCGCGCCGCATCAACTACTTCCCGCGCGACGGCCGGGTGATGGTCCGCAAGATGGCGCCGCATCATCAGCGCGCCGAGGAAATCATCGCCAAGCGCGAACAGGCGGCCGCCCAGAGCGTGCAGGCCAAGACCGAAACCCCGCAGCGCGTCGAGCGCTTCACCCGTCCCGGCGTGGAGCGTTTCGACCGCCCGGCCCGTCCCGGCGTGGAACGCTTCGACCGTCCAGCCCGCCCAGGCGTGGAACGTTTCGACACCGCCCTGACCCGCCGGCGCCGCACCGAAACCACAAGCGACTGAAGGGCCGCGCACGCGCATTGCGCCGCATGCGCCCCTACAATCAGCGCATGTCCACCGTCCGCCTGTTCTACGCCTTGTGGCCCGCCCCCTCGCTGGCCGCCCAGCTCGCGACCTGGGCAGAGCAGGCTCGGCCCAGCTGCGGCGGGCGCGCCATGCGCACGGAAACCCTGCACCTGACCCTGGCCTTCCTTGGGCCGGTGGACGCGGCGCTCGCCGATGAGCTGGCCGCGGCGACACCTGAACGCCGCCTCGCCCCCGAGGACATCATGCTGGACCGCTACGGCGTCTTCGGTCGCCAGCGCATCCTGTGGGCCGGTCCCGGCGACACGCCCGAAGGCCTGCAGGCCGCCCACGATGATCTGTGGCTATGGCTGTCGGGTTTTGGCCTGGCCGCGCCGCCGCAGCCCTTCCGCCCGCACGTCACCCTGCTGCGCAACATCGAGCACTCCAGTCCGCCAGCCGAAGCGCCCGCCCCCCTGCCCTGGCGCTACGACCGCATGGTGCTGGTCGCCTCCGAATCGCAATCGGGCGGCAGCCGCTACCGCATCGTGGCGCAGTCCCGGCCGCAAGACTCCTGACGTTCCGCTCTGGCACAATCAGCCGGTTGCCATCACCCGGGACCGCCATGATCATCCTGCTGGACCAAGACGGCGTGCTCGCCGATTTCGAACACGCCTTCATCGACGCCTGGCGCGCGCGCCATCCGGACATCCCGCCGGTGGCGTTCGAGGACCGCAAGTCTTTCTACATCCGCCAGGATTACGCCCCCGAGCTGCGCGGCATGGCCGAGGCCATCTACACGGCGCCCGGCTTCATCCGCGACCTGCCGCCGGTGCCCGGCGCGCTGGACGCCATACAGGAACTGCTGGCGCTGGGCATGGACGTGCGCATCTGCTCCTCGCCCCTGTCGCAGTTCGAGAACTGCGTGGCGGAGAAGTACCTGTGGGTGGAAAAACACCTGGGCCGCGAAGCGACCAACCGGCTGATCCTGACCAAGGACAAGACCCTGGTGCACGGCCACCTGCTGATCGACGACAAGCCCCTGATCGAAGGCGCGGTCAAGCCGCGCTGGAAGCACATCCTGTTCGACGCCCCCTACAACCGCGAGGTGTCGGACCGCCCCCGCATCAGCTGGCAGAACTGGCGCAACGTGCTGGCCGGAGAGCTGTATACGGCAGACGAGTGAGTCCTGTTCAGTAGCCGCGATTTGGGACTATTCTGTGTTGCAGTACCCCCCACCCCGGAGGAGCCCGCGCCATGAATCTGTACCGCCTGCTGAAGCAGCGAGAAGCCGATCACAAGCCCTTGCGTGTTGCCTTGCTGGGCGCCGGAAAGTTCGGCGCGATGTTCATGAGCCAAGCCCCGCGCACGCCGGGAATGAGGCTGGTCGCCGTGGCCGATCTGGCGCCCGACCGGGCCCGCGCGGCGCTAACCCGGGTGGGCTGGCCCGCCAGCGCGCTCAACGCCAGCAGCACCAATGATGCGCTGAAGAACGGCAAGGTCTACTTCAGCGACGATCCCCACGCCGTGATCGCCAGTCCCGATGTCGATATCGTCATCGACGCCACCGGCCAGGCCGCCGCCGGCATCAGCCACGTGCTGGCCTGCTGCGAATACGGCAAGCACATCATCATGGTCAACGTCGAGGCCGACGCGCTGGCCGGCCCCCTGCTGGCGCGGCGCGCGCGCGAGGCCGGCATCGTCTATTCGCTGGCCTACGGCGACCAGCCGGCCCTGATCTGCGAAATGGTGGACTGGGCCCGCGCCAGCGGCTTCGAGGTCATGGCCGCGGGCAAGGGCACCAAGTATCTGCCGGAATTCCATACCTCCACGCCGGACACCGTCTGGCCCTATTACGGCTTCACCGCCGAGATGGTAGCGGCGGGCGACTTCAACGCGCAGATGTTCAACAGTTTCCTGGACGGCACCAAGAGCGCGATCGAAATGGCCGCGGTGTCCAACGCCACGGGCTTGCTGCCCTCGCCATCCGGCCTGCACTTCCCGCCCTGCGGCGTGGACGATCTGGCGCGCGTGCTGCGGCCGCGCGAAAGCGGCGGCATCCTGCACCATCGCGGCCAGGTCGAGGTGATTTCCTCGCTGGAGCGCGACGGCCGCCCGGTGTTCCGCGACCTGCGCTGGGGCGTGTACGTGACCCTGGCCGCCGACAGCGACTACGTGCGCCGCTGCTTCAAGGAATACGGCCTGGTCACGGACCCCAGCGGCAACTACACCGCCATGTACAAGCCCTATCACCTGATCGGCCTGGAGCTGGGCATCAGCGTGGCCAGCGTGGGCTTGCGCCGCGAACCCACCGGCGCGCCCGCGGGCTGGCATGGCGACGTCGTCGCCACCGCCAAGCGCGACCTGCCGGCCGGCCAGATCCTGGACGGCGAAGGCGGCTACACGGTGTACGGCCGGCTGATGCCGGCGCGCGATTCGGTGGACGAGGGCTATCTGCCGCTGGGCCTGTCGCACCAGGTCAAGTTGAAGAACCCGGTGCGCCAATCGCAGGCGATCCGCTGGGCCGACGTGGAGTACGACGAAAGGTCCACGGCCGTGCAGTTCCGCCGCGAAATGGAACAGACCTTCGCCTAGGACTTACCCGCGCGGCAGGCAGTCCCCGGCGCCCTAGACCGGCGCCGGCCGCTCCGCCTGGAACAGCCGCAAGCGGTCCGCGGCGTTGCGCAGGTGCTGGTCGGCGGCGCGTCCGGCGGCGTCCGGATCGCCTGCGTCGATGGCCGCGAAGATCGCCTGATGCTCGCTCTGCACCGCGGCCATGCGTTCGGTGTACATGCGCGCCGTATTGTTGCGCGCGCTGCGGATGACCCGGCGCACATTGGCTTCCAGGTAATCGTTCAGGGCTACCAGGTGCGGATTATGGGTCGCCTGCACGATGGCATGGTGGAACTGGTAGTCCTCTTCGTCGCCCAGCTTGTCGTTGAGCAGCGCGTATTCCATGCCCACCAGCGCCTGGCGCATCTTCTTCAGATCCGCGTCGGTGCGGCGCTGCGCAGCGTAGCGCGCGGCGGTGACTTCGATGGACAGCATCAGCTCCAGGATATGTTCCAGTTCCTGGTTGTCGCCCGGGGTGGGCGCGGCGATGCGGAACGCGTTCTTCTGGAAGTTCGGATCGACGAACACTCCGCTGCCTTGCTGCGACGTGATCAGGCCTTCGGACTTCAGGCGCGCCAGCGCTTCGCGCACGACGGCGCGGCTGACCGAATAGGTTTCCGTCAGCTGCTTTTCCGTGGGCAGGCGATCGCCGGGTGCGAGCGTCCCCTGGCGGATTTGCTCCGCCAACGCGTCGCCCAGCGCCGCCGAAAGCGAACTCTTGGGCGCGGCGCGCGGCGGATCCTGTTCTTGGTTGGGCTGCATGGTCGAATGGTGGAAACTTGCGGGCGGCGCGCAGACGCGCCGCCTCTTGTTTATGGGAATGCCTGGCGGACCGGACGCGGCATGGACAGGCGCGCCATCCTGGGACTTTACGCGATATAGATGCCGCCGTTGACCTGCATGACCTCGCCGGTGACGAAACCGGCAAGCGGCGAGCACAGGAACGCGATGGAGCCGGCGATTTCCTCCGCCGTGCCGTAGCGGCGCAGCGGCGTGCTTTCCAGCAGCTGCGCGCCCTTCTGTCCGATCAGGTCCTGCGTCATGGAAGTGGCGATGATGCCCGGCGCGACCGCGTTCACGCGGATCTGCGGCGCCAGCTCCAGCGCCAGGCTGCGCGTGAAGCTCTGCACCGCGCCCTTGGAAGCCGAATAGGCCGCGTGCGCATAGCTGCCGCGCTGGGCCGCCAGCGAGGTCAGCAACACGATGGAGCCGTCGTGGCGCAAATGGCGCTGGGCGGCGCGGCATACATAGAAGGTGCCGTCCAGGTTCACGCGCATCAGCGTGCGCCAGGCCTCGTCGCTGGTGTCCTTGACCAGTTGCTCCGGATAGATGCCGGCGCAATGCACCAGGTGGTCCAGCCCGCCGAAATGCTTGGCCGCCGCCTCGAACACGCGTTCGCAGTCGGCCGACGCCGACACGTCCAGCGCCCGCGTGTAGACGCGCTGCCCGCTGGGGTCCAGCTCGGCCGCCACCTCTTCCAGGCGCGCGTTATCGATGTCGGTCAGCACCAGCCGCGCGCCATGCGCCGCCATCAGCCGCGCCGTCGCCAGGCCGATGCCATTGCCCGCGCCGGTGATGGCGGCAACCTTTCCTTCGAACGAAATCATTCTGTCTCCTGTAGCACGCTCGTACGCGGGCTGAGCGCCTTTCCGGCGGACCCTGGAATTCCGATTGGACTCCCGAAACCGCCGCTTGACACGGGAAAAACGCTTGCCCTATGATTTATCGGACAACTTAATAAAGTTGCCTGACAACTTATTCCGAAAGCGTAAAGCAACTGGCGCTTTCAGGCAAGAGAGTCGGGAACGACACGGCGGCAAGCCGCTACCCAGGCAGGGGACAAACAGGTGGAAATCACCGGCAGCACTACCGTTTTCGCGATCGCGGCGGACCCGATCGCGCACGTCAAGACGCCCCAGCGGCTCAACGCCCTGTTGCGCGAGCGCGGCGTGGACGCGGTCATGGTCCCGTTCCATGTGGCCCCCGACGCCCTGCCCGGCCTGTTCGCCGGCATCCGCGGGCTGGCCAATCTGGGCGGCATCGTGGTGACGGTGCCCCACAAGGAAAATGCCGCCGCCCTGTGCGACGCGCTGACGCCCTCGGCCCAGCTAAGCGGCGCGGTCAACGCGGTGCGCCTGCGCGACGGCGTGCTCACCGGCGGCAACTTCGACGGGCTGGGTTTCGTCGCCGGCTTGCGCAGCCAGGGCCATGATCCGGCCGGCCGCCACGTCTACCTGGCCGGCCTGGGCGGCGCGGGCAAGGCCATCGCCTGTGCCGTGGCCGACGCCGGCCCCGCCAGCCTGCGCCTGTACAACCGCAGCGCCGACAAGGCGCTCTCCTTCGCCGCTCATCTGAGCCGCCAATATCCCGGCCTGGCCATCAGCGTGGCCAGCGCCGCGCCCCAGGCTTGCGACATCGCCATCAACGCGACCTCGCTGGGCCTGAACGACACCGATCCCCTGCCCTTCCAGCTGGACGCGCTTGCCGCCGGCACCGTCGTAGCCGACGCCGTCATGAGCCGCGTCGACACGCCCCTGCTGCGCGCCGCCGCCGCGCGCGGCTGCCGCACGCATCCGGGCCTGTACATGCTGGAAGGGCAGATTGCCGAAATTGCCCGCTTCCTGGGCATAGAAGAGCCGCGCAAGCCCGCCCGCGCGCTTGCCTGATCAACAGATTCACCACACTCCCGTCCCACGGAGGAGACACGCATGAAATTGGCTTTCACCACTGGCCTGCTGTGCCTGGCCGGCATCGCCGCATCGGCCCAGGCCGCGCCCATCAAGATCGGCCTGATCGAGACGCTATCCGGCCCGCAGGCCTCGACCGGCCTGATGTTCCGCGCCGCGGTCAAGTATGAGCTGGACCGCATCAACGCCGCCGGCGGCTGGAACGGCCAGCCGCTGGAACTGGTCGAGTTCGACAACCAGGGCGGCCCGGTGGGCGCGTCCGACCGCTTCCGCGCAGCCGCGGCCGAAGGCGTGCAGATCCTGGTGCAAGGGTCCTCGTCGGCGATTTCGGGCCAGCTGACCGAAGACGTGCGCAAGCACAACCTGCGCAACCCGGGCAAGGAAGTCGTGTTCTTGAACGTGGGCGGCGAGGCGCTGGAACTGACCGGCCAGAAGTGCCACTTCTACCACTTCCGCTTCACCACCAACGCCGACCTGCGCGTGAAGGCGCTGGCCTCGGTCATGTCGGCCGACGGCACGCTGGGCAAGCGCGTGTACGCCATCAACCAGAACTACTCCTGGGGCCAGGACATGGAAGGCGCCACCGAGCGCTTTGCCAAGCAGTATGGCTATGAAGTGGTCGGCAAGACGCTGCACGAAGTCAACAAGATCCAGGACTTCGCCCCCTACGTGGCGCGCATCCGCTCGGCCACGCCCGACACCGTGATCACGGGCAACTGGTCCAACGACCTGCTGCTCTTGATGAAGGCCACGCAGGCCGCCGGCCTGAAGGTCCGTTTCGCCACCGTGTTCCTGGACCAGGTGGGCAACCTGGCCAATGCCGGCGAAGTCGCGCTGGGCCACTACATCGCCCATCCGTACAACATCGAGGCCGCGGGCGAGGAAGGCGCCAAGTTCGCCGAGGACTACAAGGCCAAGACGGGCCACTACCCCAGCTATACCGAGCCGCAGACCGTGATCGGCATCCGCTTCCTGGGCGAAGCGCTCAAGCAGGTGAAGCCGCAAGACGGCAAGCTGTCCGTGCCGCAACTGGCCGGCGCGCTGGAGAAGGTCACCTACACCTCGTCGCTGGGCACCTACACGATGCGCGCGGAAGACCACCAGGTGCAGTTGCCGATGGTGGTGTCCAAGGTCGGCAAGAACGCCAAGTACAAGGCCGACGGCACCGACATGGGCTTCGAGCCGGTCAAGGTGCTGGCCGCGGCCGACGTGTCGGCGCCGCCGCAAGCCACTTGCAAGATGCAGCGGCCGAACTGATGGGTTGCAAGCGCGTCCGTCGCCAGCTTGCGCATGGCGCCACGGACGCGCTTGCCCATCCATTCGTCGCAGATCAATAAGCGCACCCCCGGCGCGGGCCGGAAAAACCCTGGTGCGCATCGCTCGCAAGACGTCCGTCGTCTTAGCGCAAGAATCCTGGAGCGGACATGGAATACTTTACCGTCTCGCTGTTGAACGGCGTGATTTACGGCCTGCTGCTATTCATGGTGTCGGCAGGCCTGACACTGATTTTTGGAATGATGGGCGTGCTCAACTTCGCGCACGCCTCGTTCTACATGATAGGCGCGTATGCCGCCTACACCCTGACGCCCGTCACCGGCTTCTGGACCGCGCTGGTCCTGGCCACCATCATCGCCGGCCTGCTGGGCATGGGCGTGGAGCGCTACTTCCTGCGCCGCGTCCACAAGTTCGGCCATGCGCAGGAACTGCTGGTGACCTTCGGCCTGGCCTTCATCGTGGCGGAGCTGATCAAGCTGTTCTACGGCGACTTTCCGGTCGACTACCGCGTGCCGCAGTTCCTCAACTTCGCGGCCTTCCGCGTGTTCGACGCGGACTACCCCTTCTACCGCCTGCTGATGGGCGGCGTGTCGCTGGCGATGTTCGCCGTTATCTATCTGCTGCTGTCGCGCACCCGCGTCGGCATCGTGGTGCGCTCGGCCATCTACCGCCCGCGCATGGCCGAAGCGCTGGGCCATAACGTGCCGCTGGTGTTCATGAGCGTGTTCGGCGTGGGCGCGGCCATGGCCGGCCTGGCCGGCGCGGTCGCGGGCGCTTTCTACACCACCAATCCGAACATGGCGCTGGAACTGGGCGTGCTGGTGTTCGTGGTTGTCGTGGTGGGCGGCCTGGGCTCGCTCGAAGGCGCGATGATCGCCTCGCTGCTGATCGGTCTGATCAGCTCGTTCTCGGTCGGCATCGACGCCAGCCTGGCGACCCTGTTCGGCCTGTTCGGCGCCGGGGAATGGGCCGAAAGCGTGGGCGGCCTGATGACCGTGAAGATTTCCAGCCTGGCGGCCACCCTGCCCTTCCTGCTGATGCTGGTGGTGCTGCTGGTCAAGCCTTCGGGCCTGAAGGGAGAACAGGCATGAGCCAGACCCGCCGTACTTCCGTCCTCCTGCTCCTCGTCCTGTGCGTGGCCGCGCTCTGCGCGCTGCCCTGGCTGCTGCCCCCGGGCCAGCTGGTGGCGGCCGTGCAGATGCTGATCGCCGCGCTGTTCGCCTGCGCCTTCAACCTGCTGGCCGGCCAGGGCGGCATGCTGTCCTTCGGCCACGCCGCCTACTTCGGCGTGGGCACCTTCGCCACCATCCATGCCATGAACGCGCTGGGCGGCGCGGGCCTCTTGCCCACGCCCCTGATGCCGCTGGCAGGCGGCGTGGCCGGCCTGCTGTTCGGCCTGGTCGCGGGCTGGTTCGCCACCATGCGCGCCGGCGTCTATTTCGCCATGATCACGCTGGCGCTGGCCGAGCTGCTGCATGCGCTGGCGCCGCACCTCAAGGGCGTGTTCGGCGGCGAGGCGGGCGTGTCCGCCATGCGCATGCCGGCCTGGGGCTTCACCTTCGGTTCCGACATCGAGGTCTATTTCCTGGTGCTGGCCTGGGTGCTGGTGTCGCTGGCCGCGCTTTACGGCCTCACTCGCACGCCGCTGGGCCGGCTGACGCTGGGCCTGCGCGAAAACGCCAACCGCCTGCGCTACCTGGGCTATCGGCCGCACACGCTCAAGACCCTGGTGTTCGCGCTGTCCGCCATGTTCGCCGGCATCGCCGGCGGCCTGCAGGCGCTGAACATCGAAGCCGGCAACTACGTGCTGTTCGACGTCAAGCTGTCCACCGACGCGGTGCTGTTCGCCTACATCGGCGGCGTCAACGCCTTCCTCGGTCCGGTGCTGGGCGCGTCCATCCTGACCTTCCTGTCGCAGACGCTGGCCGACATCACGCGCTCCTGGCTGCTGTACCAAGGCATCCTGTTCGTGCTGGTGATGCTGTTCGTGCCGGACGGCCTGGTCGGCCTGGTGCAGGGCGCCGCCCGTTCGCTGCGCGAGCGCGGCCTGGGCAACTGGCTGCCGCGCGCCGCGGTCTCGGTGGCAGGCGGCCTGCTGCTGACCTGCGCCACGGTCTTCACGGTGGAGCTGCTGCAACGCATGTTCGCCCGCGACTACCGGTCGCTGCTGGCCATGAATCCCGGGGCCGGCTGGCCCGACATTCCGCTATTCGGCCACGACTGGGCGCCGCTGGCGCTGTCGACCTGGCTGATTCCGTTGGTGTTGTTCCTGGCAGGCCTCGCCGCCTGCCGCTGGGCGCTGGCCCTGTGGCGCGACGACGAACAAGCCGCTCCCGCGCTGGAGGCTGCACAATGAGCCACGAAATCCTGACCCTGACCGACGTGCGCAAGTCCTTTGGCGACGCGCAGATCATCCGCGGCGTGAACCTGAAGGTCGAGGCCGGCGAACGCCATGCCGTCATCGGCCCGAACGGCGCCGGCAAGTCCACGTTGTTCCACCTGATGTCGGGCTCGTTCGCGCCGACCTCGGGCGACATCAGCCTGCGTGCGCGCTCCATCGGCGGCCTGCCGCCGGAGCGCATCAACCGCCTGGGGTTGGCGCGCTCGTTCCAGATCACCAATGTGTTCCCGCGTCTGTCCGTGCGCGAAAACCTGCGACTGGCGGTGCTGCGCATGCACGGCCTGGTCTACAACTTCTGGCGTCCCATCGCCCGCAACCGCGCCGTCAACGAAGACGTCGACCGCCTGCTGGAGAAAGTGCGCCTGGCCGCCAAGCAGGACACCGCCGCCGGCGACCTGAACTACTCGGAACAGCGTTCGCTGGAAATCGGCATGACGCTGGCCTCGCGCCCCAAGGTCATCCTGCTGGACGAGCCCATGGCGGGCATGTCCCAGCACGAGGTGGACTACACGGTCGAACTGATCAAGGACGTGACCCGCGACTGCACGCTACTGATCGTGGAGCACGACATGCAGGTGGTGTTCTCGCTGGCCGACCGCATCAGCGTGCTGGTCTACGGCGAGATCCTCGCCACCGGCACGCCGGCCGACATCCGCGGCGACGCCCGCGTGCGCGAAGCCTACCTGGGAGAGGAAACGGTATGACGACGCAATCCCCCTTGCTGAGCCTGCAAGGCGTGCATGCCCACTACGGCAAGAGCCACATCCTGCACGGCATCGACCTGACCGTGGGCCGCGGCGAGGTCGTGAGCCTGCTGGGCCGCAACGGCGCCGGCCGCTCCACCACCATGAAAAGCATCATGGGCCTGGTGGACGTGACCGGCGGCAGCATCGCCATCGAAGGCCGCGACATCACCAACAAACGTCCCTTCGAGATCGCCCGCGCCGGCCTGGGCTTCGTACCGGAAGAGCGCGAGGTGTTCGCCAACCTGACCGTGGACGAAAACCTGCGCATGGGCGAACAGCCCAAGCGCGACGACTCGCCCTACTGGTCAACCGAGCAAATGTTCGACTACTTCCCCCGCCTGAAGGAACGCCGCGGCACCAAGGCCGGCAACCTGTCGGGCGGCGAACAGCAGATGCTGACCATGTGCCGTTCACTGTTGGGCAACCCCAAGGTCATGCTGATCGACGAACCCACCGAAGGGCTGGCGCCGAAGATCGTGGAAGTGATCGCCGACGTGATCCGCGACATCCACAAGCGCGGCGTGTCCGTGGTGCTGGTGGAGCAGAAGCTGACCATCGCGCTGAAGGTCTCCACCCGCGTCAGCGTGATGGGCCATGGCCGCATCGTTTTCGAAGGACCGCCCGCGCAGCTGCATGAGCGCCAGGACGTGGTCCAGGAATGGCTGGCGGTCTGAGCGCCGGCATATACATCGCTAAGAGGCAAACATCTTGGACCAAACTCCGGAAGTCATCCATCCCGACCTGCGCGGCCAGAGCGTCGTCATCACCGGCGGCGCCAAGGGCATCGGCCTGGCCACGGCGCAGGCCTTCGTGCGCCAGGGCGCGCGCGTGGCGCTGCTGGACATGGACGCCACGGCGCTGGACGAAGCCGTCGCCGGCCTGACTGCCCTGGGCGGCGAGGCGCTGGCCGTGCAAGCGTCGGTCACCGACGCCGACGCGGTCGAGCAGGCTTTCGCACAGGTCGAAAAGGCCTGGAGCCGCATCGACGTGCTGGTCAACAACGCCGGCGTCTCCGCCAACAAGCCCACGCTGGAAGTCACCGTGGACGAGTGGCGCCGCGCCGTGGACATCAATCTGACCGGCGTGTTCCTGTGCGCCCAGGCCGCCGGCCGCCGCATGGTGCCCGCTGGCGCCGGCAGCATCATCAACCTGGCCTCCATGTACGGCGTGGTGGCGGCGCCCGACCGCGCCGCCTATTGCGCCACCAAGGGCGCGGTGGTGCTGCTGACCGAGACCCTGGCCGTGGAATGGGGCCCCATGGGCGTGCGCGTGAACGCGCTGGCGCCGGGCTACGTGGAAACGGACCTGGTGCGCGACCTGGCCGCGCGCGGCCGGCTCGACCCCGAACGCCTCAAGCAGCGCACGCCGCTGCGCCGCCTGGCGCAACCCGCCGAAATGGCGGACCTGGCGGTGTTCCTGGCCTCGCGCCAGGCCGCCTATGTCAACGGACACACCCTGGTGGCCGACGGCGGCTGGAGCCGCTACAGCTACCTCTAATCGCAAGAACGCATACACACATCTCTGGAGATTCACTCATGGCCACCCACCAACCGCTTGAGTCCCAAGCGCCCTGGCGGCAACTGACGGTAGACGCCAAGGACTGGCAACAGGCGGACCCGGCCCTGCTGGGCACCATGCTGACCCAGCTGCACTGGATCCGCGCCTTTGAAGAAGCCGTGCTCGACCTGGCCGCCGAAGGCCTGGTGCACGGCCCCGCGCACTCGTCCGTGGGCCAGGAAGGCGGCGCGGTCGGTTCCGTGCTGGCGCTGGGCGCCGGCGACCAGATCAACGGTTCGCACCGCGGCCACCACCAGTTCCTGGCCAAGGCGCTGCAGCACGTCGCCCCGCTGGGCCTGGACCCGCTCGATCCGCTCACGCCCGCCATCGATGAAGTCCTGCAGAAGACGCTGGCCGAGATCATGGGCCTGGCCCAGGGTTACTGCCGCGGCCGTGGCGGCAGCATGCACCTGCGCTGGCTCGAAGCCGGCGCGCTGGGCACCAACGCCATCGTCGGCGGCGGCGTGCCGCTGGCCGCCGGCGCGGGCTGGGCGCACAAGCATGCCGGCACCGACCGCGTCGCCGTGACCTACTTCGGCGACGGCGCGGTCAACATTGGCTCGGTGCTGGAAACCATGAACCTGACCGCGGCCTGGAAGACGCCGCTGTGCTTCTTCATCGAGAACAACCGCTACGCGGTGTCCACCACGGTCGAAGAGTCCACCGCCGAACCGCGTCTGTCGGCGCGCGGCCTGGCCTTCAACATCCCGTCGTGGAAGGTGGACGGCATGGACCCGCTGGCGGTCCACCTGGCCATGTCCGAAGCCGTGGCGCACATGCGCGCGGGCAACGGCCCCACCATCGTCGAAGTGGACGTGTACCGTTTCTTCCACCAGAACGGCCCGTTCCCTGGCAGCGCCTTCGGCTACCGCAGCAAGGACGAGGAAGCGCAATGGCGCCGCCGCGATCCACTGGACAAGATCGCCACGGAAATGATCGCCCGCAAGCTGATCACGCAAGCCGAAGTGGACGCCCTGCGTCAGCGCTGCAAGGACGTCATGAAGGACGTTTCCGGCCGCCTGACCGAAGCCGCCGACGGCGGCAAGCGCCGCGTGCGCGCCGACCTCTGGCCCAGCCCCGATTTCCGCGACGTGGGCCTGCGCAGCGACGGCTCGGAACTGGCCGGCCTGCGCTACCAGGAAGCCGCCGACTACGCAGGCCAGTCCGCCGAGCGCAAGTTCGTGGACGCGGTGGCCGACGTGCTGGACCGCCGCATGGAAACCGACGCCGGCGTGGTGGTGCTGGGCGAAGACGTGCACCGCCTGAAGGGCGGCACCAACGGGGCCACGCGCGGCCTGAAGGACAAGTATCCCGACCGCGTGCTGGGCACCCCGATCTCCGAGAACGCCTTCGCCGGCCTGGGCGGCGGCCTGGCCATGGACGGCCGCTACCGCCCTATCGTGGAATTCATGTACCCCGACTTCATGTGGGTCGCGGCCGACCAGATCTTCAACCAGATCGGCAAGGCCCGCCACATGTTCGGCGGCGACATCGACGTGCCCTTCGTGCTGCGCACCAAGGTCGCCATGGGCACGGGCTACGGCTCGCAGCACTCGATGGATCCGGCCGGCATCTTCGCCACCGCGCCCGGGTGGCGCGTGGTCGCGCCGTCCACGCCTTACGAGTACGTCGGCCTGATGAACACCGCGCTGGCCTCCAAGGACCCGGTGCTGGTGATCGAGCACGTGGACCTGTACGCCTCCTCGGGCGAGGTGCCCGCGGACGACCTGGACTATGCGATCCCGTTTGGCAAGGCTCGCGTGCGCCGCGAGGGCGGCAAGGTCACCATCCTGACCTATCTGTCCATGGTCAGCCGCGCGCTCAAGGCGGCGGAAGCCGCCGGCGTGGACGCCGAGGTCATCGACCTGCGCACGCTGGACCGCGCCAGCCTGGACTGGGACACCATCGGCGCCAGCATCATGAAGACCAACAACGTGCTGATCGTGGAGCAAGGCGCGCGCGGCACCTCCTACGGCGCCATGTTGGCCGACGAGATCCAGCGCCGCTACTTCGACTGGCTGGACCAGCCAGTCAAGCGCGTGACCGGCGGCGAAGCTTCGCCCAGCATCTCCAAGGTGCTGGAGCGCGCCGCCTTCGCGGACACCGAGGAAGTCATGGCCGGCCTGGCCGACGTGCTGGCCGACCTGGGAGAACAGGCATGAGCGCATCCCTGCACATGACCGTGCCGATGGAAGTCGGCATCTGCTGCGCCGACCTGGACGCGCTGCTGGCCTTCTATACCGGCGTCCTGGGCCTGAAGCTCGTCAACCGCGTGAGCGTGCCGGCCGACAAGGCCCAGGCCACCGGCCTCACGCGCCATGGCTACGACGTGGCGCGCCTGCAGACCAGCTATGGCGAGCGCATCAAGCTGCTGCAACCCGCCGCCGCGCCCGAGGCCGCCGCGCGCGGCTCGGCCATCCTGGACCGCCAGGGCGCAACCTACCTGACCTTCATCGTGCGCGACCTGTCCGGCGTGGTGCGCGAACTGGAAGCCCGGGGCGTGGTTTTCGACAGCAAGCCCGCGCCGATGGAAGTGCGCCCCGGCACCTGGCTGGCGTTCTTCCGCGACCCGGAAGGCAATGTGCTGGAACTGGTCGAATACGACGATCCCGCCACCTACCGGCCAGACCTGGCCGGCGCCGCTGAATAGGACGAACATCGTGGCACACCTTATCAAGCTCCCCTCCGTTGCGGCCGACACCTCGGGCGGCACGCTGCACCAGTGGCTCAAGAAAGAAGGCGACACCGTCGCCGTGGGCGACGCACTGGCCGAAATCGAAACCGAGAAGGCCATTGTCGAGATCAATGCCGAGCAGGCCGGCGTGCTGGGCCGTATCGTGGTCCAGGCCGGCGCCGCCTCCGTGCCGGTGAACACCGTGATCGGCGTGCTGCTGGCGCAGGGCGAGGACGCTTCGGCCATCGACCGCGCGCTGGCAGAGGCCGGCGCCGCCGCGCAGCCCGCGGCCGCGCCAACCGCCGAACCCACGCCTGCGGCCGCCGTCCCTGCCACTGCGGCCGCGTCGCAGGCAGCCGCTGCCGCCAGCAACGCCCCGATCCCCGGCGGCCGCTTGTTCGCCAGTCCGCTGGCGCGCCGCCTGGCCGCGCAATGGCATGTGGATCTGCTGGGCGTGACCGGCACCGGCCCGCACGGCCGCATCGTGCGCCGCGACGTGGAAGCGGCGCGAGACCGCGCCCCGGCCGCGGCAGCCGTGCCGCTGGCCGGCCGCCCGGCCGCACGCCGCGTGCCGCATACCGGCATGCGCCGCGCCATCGCCCGCCGTCTCACCGAAAGCAAGCAGAACGTGCCGCACTTCTACCTGACGGTGGACTGCCGGATGGACGCGCTGTTGGCGCTGCGCGCCCAGGCCAACCAGGGCGGCGCGGTGAAGCTGTCGGTCAATGACTTCATCGTGCGCGCCGCTGCGCTGGCCCTGCGCGAAGTGCCGGAGGTCAATGCCAGCTGGCACGAGGACGCGGTCGAATACCATGCCGGCGCCGATATCTCGGTGGCAGTGGCCACCGACGGCGGCCTGGTCACGCCCATCGTGCGCGATGCCGACGGGAAATCCTTGTCCGCCATTGCCGGCGAAATCGTCGAGCTGGCCGGCCGCGCCAAGATCAACCGGCTCAAGCCCGAGGAATTCACCGGCGGCTCGCTGACCGTCAGCAACCTGGGCATGTACGGCATCAGCCAGTTCGCCGCCATCATCAATCCGCCGCAGGCCGCCATCCTGGCGGTGGGCGCGGCCGAGAAGCGTCCGGTGGTGGACAGCGACGGCCAATTGGCCGCCGCCACCGTCATGACCGTGACCCTGTCCGCGGACCACCGCGTGGTGGACGGCGCGGTGGGCGCGCGCTGGCTGGCCGCCTTCCGCACGCTGATCGAAAACCCCGTGCGCATCCTGCTGTGAGCCCCGCCATGACCAAGACTACGTTTGATCTCGTCGTGGTGGGCGGCGGCCCCGGCGGCTATGTCGCCGCCATCCGCGCCGCCCAGCTGGGCATGTCGGTCGCGCTGGTGGAGCGCGCCGAACTCGGCGGCATCTGCCTGAACTGGGGTTGCATCCCCACCAAGGCGCTGCTGCACAGCGCCACCGTGCTGCGCGCCTGCCGCGAGGCGGCGCACTATGGCGTGGCGGGCGCGGGCGAAGCGCGTCCGGACCTGGCCGCCATGGTGGCGCGTTCACGCAAGGTGGCGGGCCGCCTGGGCCAGGGCGTGGCGCACCTGATGAAGAAGAACGGCGTGACCGTGTTCGCCGCCAGCGCCAAGCTGGCGGGCGGCGGCCGGCTGGCGTTGGACAATGGCAGCACGCTGTCGGCCAAGCACATCATCCTGGCCACGGGCGCGCGCGCCCGGGAGTTGCCGGCGCTGCCCCTGGGCGAACGCGTCTGGGCCTACCGCCAGGCGCTGGTCCCGGCCGAGATTCCGAAGTCGCTGCTGGTGGTGGGCGCAGGCGCCATCGGCGCGGAGTTCGCCAGCTTCTACCGCGCCGTGGGCGCGGAGGTCACGCTGATCGACATGACCGCGGAAATCCTGCCGCAGGAAGACGCCGAGATCTCGGCGCTGGCCCGCAAAGCTTTCGAGAAGCAGGGCATCCGCGTGCTGACGCAATGCGCCGTGACCTCATCGTCGCTGACCGCGACCGGCGTGAAGGTGACGCTGGACCGGCAAGGCAAGCGCAGCGAGCTGGAAGTGGACCGTGTCATCGTCGCCGCCGGCATCGTCGGCAACGTCGAGAACCTGGGCCTGGAGCAGACCCGCGTCAAGGTGGAGAGGACCCACATCGTCACCGACAGCCTGTGCCGCACGGCCGAGCCCGGCGTCTATGCCATCGGCGACGTGGCCGGCGCGCCGTGGCTCGCCCACAAGGCCAGCCATGAAGCCGTGCTGTGCGTGGAGGCCATCGCCGGCAAGCCCGCGCATCCCATCGATCCGCTGCGCATCCCGGCCTGCACCTACTCGTATCCGCAGGTCGCCAGCATCGGCATGAGCGAAGCCCGCGCCCGCGAACACGCCGCCAAGACCGGCGGCGACATCCGCGTGGGCAAGTTCACCTTCGCCGGCAACGGCAAGGCGATCGCCATGGGCGAGGACCAGGGGCTGGTAAAGACGGTGTTCGACGCCAAGAGCGGCGAGCTGCTGGGCGCGCACATCATCCACCCGGAAGCGTCCGAGCTGATTACCGGCTACGGCGTGGCGGCCTCGCTGGAAGCCACGGAGGAAGACCTGATGCACACCGTGTTCGCACACCCGACCTTGTCGGAAACGCTGCACGAATCGGTGCTGTCGGCCTTTGGCCGCGCCTTGCACGCCTAGGCGTCATGCCAAACGCGGCGCGGGTTCAGATCCGCGCCGCGAAGAAATCCAGGAAACAGGCGATGCGCCGCGAGAGCTGCGTGTTGCGGTGATACACCGCGTGCATGGGCTGTAGATAGTCCGTGTGCACGTCTTCCATCAGCTTCACCAGCCGGCCGGCCTTGACGTCCTCGCGCACCACGAAATCGGACAGGCAGGCGATGCCCACGCCGCGCACCGCCAGTTGCCGCTGCGTCTCGCCGCTGGACGTCGCCAGCGTCGGCACCGCCAGATAGCTGGACCCGCCAGCGTGGCGCAAGGGCCAGACGTTCAGGCTTTCAGGCTGGGTGAAACCCAGCACTTCATGCGTCGCCAGGTCCTCCACCGTCTGCGGCGCGCCGCGCCGGGCCACGTAATCCGGGCTGGCCATCACCCAGCGGGGCGACGGCCGCAGCGTGCGCGCATGCAGGGTGGAATCCGTCAGCGGTCCCATGCGCAGCGCCACGTCGGTGCGATGCTCCATGAGATCCACGATGCGGTCGTTGCTGGTGAGTTCGAGCGCGATCGCCGGGTATTCCCGCCGGAACTCCGCCACCAGCGGCACCACGCAATGCAGCATGACGGGCACCGACGCGTCCACCCGCAGGCGGCCGGCCGGGCGCTGATGCACCATGCGCATGCAGTCCTCGGCTTCGTCCAGCGACGCGACGATGTGCCGGGCCTTGGGCAGGAAGTGCTTGCCCTCCTCGGTCAGCTCCATGCGCCGGGTGGTGCGGTTGATCAGGATGACACCGAGGTCTTCCTCGAGCCGCGACAGGCCGCGGCTGACGCCCGACGCCGTGTGGCCCAGCAGCTCGGCGGCGGCGCTGAGGGAGCCGGCATCCACCACACCCAGGAACAGGCGTACCGCGTCAGAGTTCAGGGACATGAGGCTGGCTCCTTGGTTTATGGGTCGATTGTATAGAGCCCACAGCACGCAGAGCCTGCAAAAAAACGCCGAAGGCCGGACGACAGCCGGCCCTCGGCGCTCAGGAGCAACCGGCGGTTACTGCGCCGGCACCACGGCAGTAACCTCAATCTCCACCTTGGCGCGGTCCTCGACCAGGTCCGCGACCTCCACGGCCGTCATCGCCGGGAAATGCCGGCCGATGTACTCGCGGTAGTGCTTGCCGATGGCCGGATACGCCGCCACGTACTCGTTCTTGTCCGTCACGTACCACGTCATCCGGACGATATGCTCAGGCTTGGCGCCGCCTTCGGCCAGAATCGCAACAATGTTCGCCAGCGTCTGGCGCACCTGCTCCGCCAGATCGTCGGTCTCGAACTGCTGCTGGCCATTCCACCCCACCTGTCCGCCCACAAATACGAGCTTGCTGCCCACCTGCATCTCGGTGAGCACGCCATTCGAATAGCCCCGGGGCGCCATCCAATCCGGCGGTTGCAGAATCTTCATAACGTCATCCTATATTTAAGAAAAGCAAACGATCCCCGCCGCTTACGCCGCGGGAACCAGATAAGCCTGCATGCGTTCCCGCAGATCCGCAGGCAGCGGCATGGACTTCATCGTCCGCAAATCCACCGTCACGATCGTCAGCGTCGCCGACAAGCGCAACTGGCCATCCGGCCCCTCGAAACGCACCAGCGCCTTGAACGACGCGCCGCCGATGCGCTGTACTTCCAGCACCTGGCGCAAACGCTCGTGCCAGCGGCTGGGCGCGCTGAAATCGCACTGCACCGACGCCATCGGCGTGCCGATGTGCCGCTCCACGTGCAGCGCATGAAACGGCAACCCCATGCCCTTGTCGAACCACTCCTCGACAAAGTCGTTGATCATCTCGAAATAGCGAGGGTAGAAAACAATGCCCGCCGGATCGCAATGACGGAAGCGGACTTCGACCTGGCTGATGAAAGGGGCTGCCATGGAATTTCCTTGTTGCCGGTTCAGGCCATCTTGCGCAGCGCAAAGCGCTGCAGCTTGCCGGTTTCGGTGCGCGGCAGCGCATCGACAAACTCGATGGCACGGGGATACTTGTAGGGCGCGATATTGGCCTTCACGAACTGCTGCAGCGCTGCGACCAGCTCGCTGCCGGCCTCATAGCCCGGCTTGAGCACCACGAAAGCCTTGACCACCTGGCCGCGCTCGTCGTCCGCCGCGCCCACCACGCCGCACTCCGCCACGGCTTCGTGGCGCAGCAACGCGTCCTCGACCTCGGGGCCGGCAATGTTGTAGCCCGCCGAAACAATCATGTCGTCGTTGCGCGCCTGATAGAAGAAGTAGCCGTCGTCATCCTGCAGGAACGTATCGCCCGGCAGGTTCCAGCCGTTCTGCACGAAGCGCCGCTGGCGTTCGTCCGCCAGATAGCGGCAGCCGGTCGGCCCCTTGATCGCCAGGCGGCCCACCGTGCCGTTGGGCACGGGATTCATGTCGTCATCGACGATCTGCGCCACATAGCCCGGCACCACCCGACCGATGGCGCCGGCCTTGACCGACTCCGGCGGGCTCGACACGAACACGTGGATCATTTCCGTGCCGCCGATGCCGTCGATCATCTCGATGCCGCTGGCCTTTTTCCAGAGTTGGCGCGTCGCGTCCGGCAGCGCCTCGCCCGCCGACACGCTCTTCTTCAGCGACGACAGGTCGAACTTGCCCACCAGCGCCGCCATCTGGCGGTAGAACGTGGGCGCCGTGAACACAATAGTGGCGCGGAAATCCTGGATCAGCTGCAGCAGGCTTTCCGGCGACAGCTTCTCGGCCAGCACCGTGCTCGCGCCCACGCGCAGCGGGAAGCACAACAGGCCGCCCAGGCCGAAGGTGAAGGCCAGCGGCGGCGTGCCGCAGAAGATGTCGTCCGGACCCGGTTTGATGACGTGCTTGGGGAACAGGTCGCACATCGCCAGCACATCGCGGTGGAAGTGCATGCAGCCCTTGGGCGCGCCCGTGGTGCCGCTGGTGAAGGCGATCAGGCACACGTCGTCCGCCGCCGTATCGCAGGCCTTGAAATCGTCCGGCTTGGCCGCCGCCAACGCATCCAGCGCATCGGGCGCCTTGTCGTTGAAGTACATGACCTTCGTCAGGCCGGGGCAATGATGCTCATGGCTGGGCTGGGTGCAGAACTCCGCCTCGTCCTTCAGGCGGGCATCGCACAACACGGCCTGGATCTGCGCCTTGTCGATGATCTGCTTGAGTTCCTTGGCGCGCAACAGCGGCATCGTCGGCACCGTCACCAGACCGGCCTTGATCGCCGCCAGCCACGAGGCGGCCATCATGGGATTGTTCGGCCCGCGCAGCAGCAGGCGGTTGCCCGGCACCAGCCCCATGTCTTCGGCCAGCACCCGGGCGATGCGATTGGTCAGCGCGGCCAGCTCGCGGTAAGTCATCGTGGCCTGCTTGCCGTCCTGGCTCCAGCGCAGCGCGACGCGCTCGCCATGGCCGCGCTCGACCATGGCGTCCACCAGTTCGACCGCGCAATTGAAGCGTTTCGGATAGGCCACGTCGGGGCCGTCGAGCAGGAACTCTGGCCATTGTTCGCCCGGGGGCAGATTGTCCCGGGCGAAAGTGTCGATGTGGGCGGATGCTTCCATGGAATTCCCCTTGCTATTGCGGTGTAGTTGCTGTGCCGGGACGACGGAGCTCGATGGCTGCCTTACGCCTTCAGCAGTTCACGGGCAATGATCAACTTCTGCACTTCTGTCGCGCCTTCGTAGATCCGCAGCGCTCTTATTTCCCTGTAAAGCTTCTCCACCGGCATCCCCGACACCACGCCCGCGCCGCCGAACATCTGCAGTGCGCGGTCGATCACGGTCTGCGCCGATTCCGTGGCCGTCATCTTGGCCATGGCCGCTTCGCGCGTGGTGCGCTGCTTCAGCACGTCGCGCATCCAGGCCGCGCGGTAGGTCAGGAGCGCAGACGCGTCGATGGCGGTCGCCATGTCGCCCAGCGCGGCCTGCGTCAGTTGCAGGTCCGACAGCGTCTGGCCAAACATGCGGCGCGACTTGGAACGCGCCAGCCCTTCGTCCAGCGCGCGGCGCGCAAAACCCAGCGCGGCAGCCGCCACCGAGGCGCGGAAGATGTCCAGCGTCATCATGGCCAGCTTGAAGCCCTGGCCAGCGTCGCCCAGCCGGTGCGATGCTGGAATGCGGCAGTTGTCGAACGTGATGGTCGCCAGCGGGTGCGGCGCGATCAGGTCGATGCGTTCGCTGACCTCGAAGCCCGGCGTGTCGGCATCCACCACGAAGGCGCTGATGCCGCGCGCGCCGGGGGCTTCGCCGGTGCGCGCGAACACGCAATAGAAATCCGCGATGCCGCCGTTGGAAATCCAGGTCTTGGCGCCATTCAGCACGTAGTGGTCGCCTTCCAGCCTGGCTTCGCAGGCCAGCGCGGCCACGTCGGAGCCGGCGTCGGGTTCCGACAGCGCGAAGGCCGCGATGGCCTCGCCGCGGGCCACGCGCGGCAGATAGCGTTGGCGCAGTTCGTCCGAGCCCATCAGCGAAATCGCGCCGCTGCCCAGCCCCTGCATGGCGAAGGCGAAATCGGCCAGCCCTTCGTGGCGCGCCAGGGTTTCGCGCAGAATGCACACGGCGCGGGAATCCACTTCCGGCAGCGCGCCGCCCCAGGCGCCGCCAGGGCCGCCCGCGACCGCGTAGCGCAGCCAGCCGGCCTCGCCCATGGCGCGCACCAGCTTCTTGCAGGCGCCGTCGGCGTCATGGTGATCCACGTCCCCCAGGGACGCCTCGCACCAGGCGTCGACCTCGTGCGCCAGCTTGCGGTGCGCATCGTCGAAAAAAGGCCAATCCAGCCAGCTTGCGTCGCGCATGCTCAGTCCCCTTGGAACACCGGTTTTTGCTTGGCCACGAAGGCCTCGTAGGCGCGGCGGAAGTCGCGCGTCTGCATGCAGATGGCCTGGGCCTCGGCTTCGGCCTCGATGGCCTCGTCCACGCCCATGTTCCATTCCTGGTGCAGCAGCTTCTTGGTCACGCCGTGGGCGAAGGTCGGGCCCGCGGCCAGCTGCGCGGCCAGCGTCTGCGCGGCATCGGCCAGCGCGCCGGGCTCATGCAGGGCATTGAAAAAGCCCCAGCTGGCGCCTTCTTCCGCCGTCATGGCGCGGCCCGTGTAGAGCAGTTCGGACGCGCGGCCCTGGCCGATCATGCGCGGCAACAAGGTGCAGGCACCCATGTCGGCGCCCGCCAGGCCGACGCGCGTGAACAGGAAGGCGGTGCGCGCGGCGGGCGTGCCCAGGCGCATGTCCGAGGCCAGGGCCACCATCGCGCCCGCGCCGGCGCAGATGCCGTCGACCGCCGCCACGATGGGCTGCGGGCAAGCGCGCATGGCCTTGACCAGATCGCCCGTCATGCGGGTGAAGTCCAGCAGCTCGGGCATGCTCATCTTGGTCAGCGGACCGATGATCTCGTGCACGTCGCCGCCCGAGCAAAAGTTGCCGCCCGCGCCCGTCACCACCACGACCTTGATGTCGGTGGCGTACACCAGCGCGCGGAACAGATCGCGCAGCTCGGCGTAGGAGTCGAACGTCAGCGGGTTCTTGCGCTCGGGGCGATTCAGCGTCACCGTGCCGATCTTGCCGTCGGCCGACACCTGCCACAGGAACGTCTTGGCCTGGTAGCCGGCAAACGGACGCTTGTGGTGTTTCATGGTGTGCTCTTCGGGCTGGGTGCTCATGGTGTCTCCGTTCGTGAATTGGGGTGGATGGGGCGCCGGCTTCAGCCGGTCATCACTTCGCCGCCGTCGACGGCGATGGCCTGGCCATTGACCGAGGCCGAGGCCGGCAGGGCCAGCCAGGCGACCGTCTCGGCCACTTCCTCGGGCTGCACCAGGCGGCCCTGGGGGTTGCGCTCGGCCAGCTTGGCGCGCGCGGCGTCCGGCGTCATGCCGGTCTTCTCGACGATGTTCGACACCGCGCCGCGCACGATGTCGGTTTCGGTGTAGCCGGGGCACACGGCGTTGACCGTGACGCCCTTTTGCGCGGTTTCCAGCGCCAGCGAGCGGGTCAGGCCGATCACGCCGTGCTTGGCCGCGCAATAGGCGCTGACATAGCCGTAGCCGATCAGGCCGGCCGTGCTGGCCACGTTGATTACCCGGCCCCATTTTTCCTGCAGCATGCCGGGCAACGCGGCCTGGATGCAGTGGAAGGTCCCGGTCAGGTTGACGTCCAGCATGGACTGCCACAGCGCCGCGTCGGTACGGTCAAATCGCTGGCTGACGGCCTGGCCGGCGTTGTTCACCAGCACCAGCACGGGGCCGAACTCGGCCTCGGCCTGGGCGAAGGCCGCCCGCACCGAGGCTTCGTTGGCGATGTCGGCGCTGACGGCCTGCACCTGACCCAGGCTGGCCAGGCTGTCGGCCGCGGCGTCCAGGGCCGCACCATCGCGGCCCAGCAGCGTGACGCGCGCGCCGCGCTGCAAGAGCGCCCGGGCGCAGGCCAGCCCGATGCCGCGGGCGCCGCCCGTCACCAGGGCGTGGCGTCCGGCCAGCGGGAGCGGAGTTGCGTTCATTTGATATCCAGTTGCGCCATGGCGGCGGCGCGTTCGAAGTTGGTTTCCAGTTGGCGCTTGCCTGCGAAGTACTGGCTCGGCCATGAAACATCACGGTAGCCCACTCGCGCCGCTTCGCGTAGCGTCCAGGAGGCGTCAGCCAAATGGGGACGCGCCAGCGCGCAAAGGTCGGCGCGACCCGAGGCGATGATGCCGTTGGCGTGGTCGGCCTCGAAGATGGCGCCCACCGCGATCGTCGGAATGCCGGCCTCGTTGCGCACGCGGTCCGCGAACGGGGTCTGGAACATGCGGCCGTAGACCGGCTTTTCTTCCTTGCTGACCTGGCCGGACGAGCAGTCGATCATGTCGGCGCCGGCTGCCTTGAAGTGGCGCGCGATCTCCACCGCGTCATCGGCCGTGATGCCGCCTTCCACCCAGTCGCTGGCGGAGATCCGCACCGACATGGGCTTGTTCTCGGGCCATACCGCGCGCACGGCATGGAACACCTCCAGCGGGAAGCGCAGGCGGTTCTCCAGGCTGCCGCCGTATTCGTCGCTGCGGTGGTTCGTGAGCGGCGAGATGAAGCTGGACAGCAGGTAGCCGTGCGCGCAGTGCAGCTCCAGCCAATCGAAGCCAGCCTGCTCGGCGCGGCGGGCGGCGGCCACGAAGTTGTCGCGCACATCGTCCATGTCGGCGCGCGTCATGGCGCGCGGCGTCTGCGACACGCCTTCGATGTAAGGCAGGGCCGACGCCGACAAGAGCGGCCAGTTGCCTTCGGCCAGCGGATGATCGATCTTCTGCCAGCCCAGCTGCGTGGAACCCTTGCGGCCGGCGTGGCCCAGCTGCAGGCCGATGCGGGCATCGCTGTTGCCATGCACGAAGCCGACGATGCGGGCGAACGCGTCGCGCTGCTCGTCGTTCCAGAGGCCCGGGCAGCCCGGGGTGATGCGGCCGTCCGGCGACACGCAGGTCATCTCGACCATGACGAGGCCCGCGCCGCCCATGGCGCGCGCGCCCAGGTGCACCAGGTGGAAATCGCCCGGCACGCCATCGGTGCACGAATACATGGCCATCGGCGACACCAGGATGCGGTTCTTCAGCCGCACGCCGCGCGCCTGATAGGGCGTCAGCATCGGGATCGCAGGCCGCTGGCCCGGCGCGGCGGCAGCGCCGGCGCGTTCCGCGATCCAGCGCTCGAAGCCTTCCAGCCAGGCGGGGTCGCGCAGGCGCAGGTTTTCATGCGAAATCCGCTGCGAGCGGGTCAGGAGCGAATAGGCGAACTGCTCAGGCTCCAGGTCGGCATAGCGCTCGACGTTCTCGAACCATTCGGTCGAGTTGCGGGCGGCGTTCTGGATCTTCAGCACTTCGACGCTGCGCACTTCCTCGTAGTGCTTCAGGCCGGCTTCCACGCTGCCTTCGGCGCCGCTCAGGCAGCGCGCCAGCTCGATCGCGTCTTCCAGGGCCAGCTTGGTGCCGGAGCCGATCGAGAAGTGCGCGGTGTGGGCTGCGTCGCCCATCAGCACCACCGGCACGCGGCGCTCGCCGCGGGCGGTGTCGAGCTTGTTCCAGTGCACCCAGGTATTGCAGATGACGCGCGGGAAGCGGATCCAGATGGCCGAGCCGCGCAGGTGCGTGGCGTTGCTGATCAACGGATTGCCATCCAGCCAGGGCGCGAACAGCTTTTCGCAGTAGGCGATGCCCTCTTCCTGGCTCATCTGCTCGATGCCGGCGGCCTGCCAGGTTTCCTCGGGCGTCTCCACAATGAACGTGGACATGCCGTCTTCGTAGCGGTAGGCGTGCGCCTGGAACCAGCCGTGCTCGGTCTGGACGAAGGCGAAGGTGAAGGCATCGAACACCTTCTTGGTGCCCAGCCACACGAAGCGGCAGCGGCGCTGGTCGATGTCCGGATGGAAAGTGTCGGCGTAGCGGGTACGGACCTGGCTGTTGATGCCGTCCGAGGCGATGACCAGGTCGGCGTCGTATTCGCGGGCGATGGCCTGGTCGTCCTGGATGAACTGTTCGAACACCAGCTTCACGCCCACGTCCTCGCAGCGCGCCTGCAGGATGTTCAGCAGCTTCTTGCGGCCGATGCCGATGAAGCCGTGGCCGCCGCTGCGGATGCTGCGGCCCTTGAAGTTGATGTCGATGTCGTCCCAGTGGTTGAAGGCGTCGCCGATGGTCTGGGCGGAAACGGGGTCGGCTTCACGCAGGTTCTGCATGGTGGCGTCGGAGAACACCACCCCCCAGCCGAAGGTGTCGTAAGGGCGGTTGCGCTCGATCACGGTGACTTCGTTGGCGGGGTCTTGCAGCTTCATGAGCAGACCGAAATACAGGCCGGCGGGGCCCCCGCCGATGCAGACTATTTTCATTGCCGTAGCGCTCCGTGGTAAGCGACATCCGCTCTGAATTCCTGGAGCTGGCGGCCGCAGATATTTAAACCTGGATAGTTTAGGCTTGAAATATATACCTGAAGGTCCCGAGGCGCAAATGGGGAAAGTATCTAGATACTTTGGACCTAAATAGGGACGCGCTTGCCGCCCCACCGCATTCGCGCCAGCGAACACAATAGCAATGAAAGCAATCACGTATGTCATTGTCGGCCGCCTGCGCGGCCGACAATGACGGGCAACACAAGCCCCGCCCCCGACCACGGACGCAGCAGCGCCCCAAACCAAGACTCAAGTAGCCCGTCGGCGCCGGCGCGTGGGAGGCGAGCAACCTCGATGCGCCCGAGGGAATCTGAAGGGAAGGCCGAAGGCCTGGACGAAGATGACGAAGGGGCAGTCCGGAGCGAAGGCTCCGGACCGCAATCGTGGGCGCTCGCCTCCCACGCGCCGGCGCCGACGGGCGGCCTACGAAGCACTACGGCACCGGCACCGGCACCCGCACCCGCACGCACGCACGACGTCAACACCAACCAGCACTCATCAGACGCCAAAAAAAAAGCGGCGCTAAAAAGCGCCGCCCTCTTACCCAACAGCAAGCAAAATCAACGCTTGCCCTTCTGCTTCAGCTGCGACAAATCCCGCACAGCCCCGCGATCCGCCGAAGTCGCCAACGCCGCATACGCCTGCAGCGCCTGCGACACGACACGTTCGCGACCGACCGGCTCCCAGCCATCGGCACGAGCATCCATCGCCGCCCGGCGGCGCGCCAGTTCCTCGTCGGACACCGCCAGATGCATCTTGCGGTTCGGGATATCGATCTCGATCACGTCACCCTCTTCCACCAGGCCGATCGTGCCGCCTTCCGCCGCTTCCGGCGAAGCATGGCCGATCACCAGACCCGACGAACCGCCAGAGAAACGGCCATCGGTAAACAGCGCGCAAGTCTTGCCCAGGCCCTTGGACTTCAAGTACGACGTCGGGTACAGCATTTCCTGCATGCCCGGACCGCCCTTCGGGCCTTCGTAGCGGATCACCACCACGTCGCCCGGAACGATCTTGTCGCCCAGAATGCCTTCCACTGCATCGTCCTGGCTTTCGAAAACGCGCGCACGGCCGGTAAAGACCCATTGCGACTCGTCCACGCCCGCCGTCTTCACGATGCAGCCCTTTTCAGCCAGGTTGCCGTAAAGCACGGCCAGGCCGCCGTCCTTCGAATAGGCGCTTTCCTTGCTGCGGATGCAGCCCGTCTTGCGGTCGGTATCCAGCGTCAGGAAGGTTGCGTCCTGGCTGAACGCCACCGTGGTCGGAATGCCGCCCGGAGCCGCCCGGTAGAACTTCTGCGCCTCTTCGCCAGCGCCGCCGGCCACGTCCCATTGCTTGATCGCATTGCCCAGCGTGCCGCTGTGCACGTTGCCGCAGGACAGATCGAGCAGGTCCGCGCGCGCCAGTTCACCCAGGATGCCCAGGATGCCGCCAGCGCGGTGCACGTCCTCGATGTGGTATTTGTCGGTGGCGGGCGCCGCCTTGCACAGGCACGGCACCTTGCGCGAAATGCGGTCGATGTCGGCCATGGTGAAGTCCACGCCAGCTTCCTGCGCCGCGGCCAGCAAGTGCAACACGGTGTTGGTCGAGCCGCCCATGGCCACGTCCAGCGCCATCGCGTTCTGGAACGCGCTCTTGGTGGCGATGCTGCGCGGCAGGACCGACGCGTCCTCTTCCTGGTAGTAACGACGGCACAGGTCCACCACCAGGCGGCCGGCCTGTTCGAACAGACCCTTGCGCCAGGCGTGCGTGGCAACGATGGTGCCGTTGCCCGGCAGCGCCAGGCCGATGGCTTCGGTCAGACAGTTCATCGAGTTGGCGGTGAACATGCCGGAACAGGAGCCGCAGGTCGGGCAGGCGCTGCGTTCGACTTCCGCCACTTCCGCATCCGACACCTTGGGGTCGGCGGCCTTGATCATGGCGTCGATCAGGTCGATCTTGGCGATGACCTTGCCGTCGGTGGGCGACTTGACCTTGCCCGCTTCCATCGGACCGCCCGACACGAACACGACCGGGATGTTCAGGCGCATCGCCGCCATCAGCATCCCCGGGGTGATCTTGTCGCAGTTCGAGATGCAGACCATGGCGTCGGCGCAATGCGCGTTGACCATGTATTCAACCGAGTCGGCGATCAGTTCGCGCGAGGGCAGCGAATACAGCATGCCGCCGTGGCCCATGGCGATGCCGTCGTCCACGGCAATGGTGTTGAATTCCTTGGCGACGCCGCCTGCGGCCTCGATTTCCTTGGCGACCAGCGCGCCCAGGTCGCGCAGGTGCACGTGGCCCGGCACGAACTGCGTGAACGAGTTCACTACCGCGATGATCGGCTTGCCGAAGTCGCCGTCCTTCATGCCGGTGGCGCGCCACAGGGCGCGGGCGCCGGCCATGTTGCGGCCGTGGGTCGAGGTGCGGGAGCGGTAGTGCGGCATGGTTTGTCTCTGGCTGTAGCTGTTAGCGTAGGCGGCAAAACGTTAAATAATACGCTGGTTCGGGCCGCCCTCGCCCGTCGGCCGCCCCCGGGACGCGGCCGCGGCCATCAGGCGGACGCCATGCCGCGGGCCGCGAAGGCGCTGGGCGGCTCGCCCACGGCCTTGCGGAACATGGCCGCGAAAGCGCTGGGGCTTTCGTAGCCCAGGTCCAGCGCCACCTCCAGCACACGTTCGCCGCGCGCCAGCCGCTCCATTGCCGCTAGGAGCCGCGCCTGCTGGCGCCACCGGCCAAAGGTCATGCCGGTGTGCCGCAGGAACAGCCGGTGCACCGTCTTCGGGTCCACTCCCAGCGCGCGCCCCCAGTCGGCCGCGCCGTCCTGGCGTTCCGGGTGGCGCACGATGGCGCGGCAAATGCGCGCCAGGCGGGGTTCGGAAGGCTGCGGCAGGTGCAGCGGCAGCACCGGCTCCTGGCGCAATTCGTCCAGCAGCAACATCATCAGCCGGCCGTCGCGCGTGTCGGGCGCCCAGTCCAGCGGCACCTCGGCCGCCGCGACCATCAGCTCGCGCAGCAAAGGGGAAATCGACAACACACAGCAGCTGGACGGCAAGTGCGCGGCCGCGCCCGGCTCCACAAACACGGTGCGCATGCGCGGCTCGCCACTCATGCGCAGGCCGTGCGACACCCAGGCCGGCACCCAGACGCCGCGCGTGGGCGGCACCACCCAGATCCCGGCGTCGGTATCCACCACCATGACCCCGGAGATGGCGTACAGCAACTGGGCGCGGCGGTGCCGGTGGCGGCGCACGCGGTGGCCGTCTTCGTAGTCCACCGCCAATCCGGCCACCGGACGCCGCGAGGACTCATAAGGAAACAGGTCCAGCTCTGCGGGCTTATAGGGCTTGCGGGCAGCAGGCTTGTCCATTTTGCGATGATTGCGATTCAAGTGGCGAGGAATGGTCTGCGCCAGTGTACCCACGTCCTTGGGTTCATCCACGCAACGCCAGCAGCGAGTCCTGCAGATGCCGCAATCCCCGGCTGAGCGGTTTGTCCCTTCGCAGCACGATGGCCAGGCTGCGCGACAGGCGCGGCGCCAGCGAGCGCACCTCCAGCGCCTGGCGCTGGCCCGCGCCCGACACCGCCAGCCTGGGCAGGATCGCGCAACCCAGGCCCGCGGCGACGATCTCCTTCATGGCCTCGGTGCTGCCCAGCTCCATCACGGGCTTGGCGGCCAACCCGGCGTCCTCGAACCAGTCGTCCACCAGGCGGCGGGTGCGCGCGCCCGGTTCGAACAGCACCAGCGGCAGCTGCGCCAGCGCCTGCGGCGTGGCGGCCGCGGGTATGGCGGCCAAATCGCGGGCGGGAAAGATCGCCACGAACTCGTCATCCAGCACCGGCGTGACCTGGAACATGCGTCCCGGCGCGGGCAAGGTGACCAGGCCGATATCGAGCGTGTTGTTCTCCAGCCCGCGCAGCATGTCCGCCGTATTGCCGGTGCTGGCCACGATATCCAATGCCGGAAAGCGCCGCCGCAGGTCCGCCAGGATCGGCGGCAGCAGATAGGTGCAGGCGGTGGCGCCCGTGCCCAGCCGGATACGGCCGGACACCTGCGACGCATGCGCGGTCATGGCAAGTTCGGCCTGCGCCAGCGCCGCGTCGATGACGCGCACGTGCGACAGCAGCTCCAGCCCGGCCGCTGTCGGGCCGGCGCGGCGGCCGATGCGTTCCACCAGCTTCAGGCCGAAGCGCCGCTCCAACTGGCGGATCTGCAGGCTGACGGCGGGCTGCGTCACGCCGCCCCGCTCCGCAGCGGCGGAAAAACTGCCCAGTTCGATCACCTGCGCAAAGGTGCGCAGGTGATCCAGGTTAAGGCCACGCATCGTTGAATCCAAAGTTTTACTTATACAAATCATAATGGACCAAAGCTTTATTAATAAATAAGCTTGCGCGACACTGGCGGCTTCTGTTTTCCTTTCCTGCTCACGGCCCGCCCATGTCGTCCCCCCGCCCCACCGTCCTCATCCGCGACAGCGCGGAAGCCGATCTTCCCGCCATCAAGACCATCTACGCCCACCATGTACAGCACGGCACCGCCTCGTTCGAGCTGGAGCCTCCGTCCATCCAGGAAATGCGCCAGCGCCGCGGCGCCGTACTGGAAAAGGAAATGCCCTATCTGGTGGCCGAGATCAACGGTGAGGTCGTGGGCTACGCCTACGTCACGCCTTACCGCCCGCGCCCGGCCTACCGCCACACGGTCGAAGATTCGGTGTACGTAAAGGCGGGCCGCTCCGGCCTGGGCATCGGCGGCAAGCTGCTGGCCGAGCTGATCGAGCGCTGCACCGCCGCCGGCTGGCGCCAGATGCTGGCCGTCGTGGGCGACAGCCGCAACGCCGCATCGCTGGCGCTGCACGCCAGCCAGGGCTTCCATCCCGCCGGCACCCTGCGTTCGGTGGGGCACAAGCATGGCGAATGGCGCGACACGGTGCTGATGCAGCGCGCGCTGGGCGAAGGCGACGCCACGCCGCCGCAACGGCCGTGATTGCGCCGCGCGCCATCGTCTGCCTGGGGCTGACGCAACTGGTCGGCTGGGGCGTGACGTACTACTTGATCGGCGCCCTGGGACCCGCAATGGCCGCCGACCTGGGCTGGAACGCCGCCACCGTCTACGGCGGTTTTTCGGCGGCCATCGTGGTGATGGCTCTGGTGTCGCCGCTGGCCGGCATGGCCGTGGACCGCTGGGGCGGCCATCGCGTCATGCCGCTGGGCGCGCTACTGGGCGCGCTGGGCTGCGCGGGCCTGTCGATCGCGCACGCCATACCTTGGTACTTCCTTTCCTGGGCCGTGCTGGGCGTTGGCATGCGGCTGAGCCTGTACGACGCGGCTTTCGCCTCGCTGGCGCGCGCGGCCGGCCCCTTGGCGCGCCGGCCCATGTCGCAGATCACGTTGTTCGGCGGACTCGCGTCCACGGTGATGTGGCCGGTAGGCCATGCGCTGTCGGGCTGGCTGGGCTGGCGCGGCGCGGCGCTGGCCTATGCCGGTTTGGCGCTGGCCACGGTGCCGCTTTACCTGGCGCTGCCGCGTGCACGCTATGCAGCGGCCCCCGGCGGCAAGGACAAGGCGCCCGCCGGCCTCACCCGCAACGCCGCCGAGCGCCGCCTGGCGGGCGGACTGTACGCGTTGGTCGCCATGCTGACCAACTTTCTGGCGGCGGGCAACGCGGCCCATCTGATTTCATTGCTGTCGGGCCTGGGCTTGGCCGCGGCCGCCGCGGTCAGCGTCGCGGCCCTGTGGGGCGTCGGCCAGTTCGCGGCCCGTCTGGCCGACGTGGCGTTGGGCTCGCGCCTGCATCCGCTGACATTGACGCTGGCGGTCGGCGCGCTGCTGCCCCTGTGCTTCCTGCTGGCTCTGCTGTCCGGCGGCAACCTCTATGCCACCGCCGCCTACGCGCTGCTTTACGGCGCCTGCAATGGCCTCTTGACCATCACGCGCGGCACCCTGCCGCTGGCGCTCTTCGATTTCCGCAGCTATGGCACGCTGGTGGGTTCATTGCTGATCCCCAGCTTCCTGGTCACCGCCGCCTCTCCGGTCGCCTATGCCTACATCGTGGACAGCTACGGCGCACGCGGCGCGATGGCGCTGTCGGTGGGCTTGGCCGCGGCTATCGGTGCGGCAGCGTTCGCGCTAAGGTGGAAGTTCATCGCCAGGACGCGCGCGGCGTTTGCCTGAAGCGCCGGCCCCGCGATGGCGGCGGCCGGCGTCTCAACCCTCGGCGGCGGAGGCCACCACCCATTTTTCCCAACCGATCTTGCGCAGCTTGCAGGCGGGACACTCGCCGCAACCGTAGCCCCAGTCGTGGCGCGCGCCGCGCTCGCCCAGATAGCAGGTGTGGCTTTCCTCGACGATGGTTTCCACCAGCGCGTCGCCGCCCAGCCGATGCGCCAGCGCCCAGGTCTCGGACTTGTCGATCCACATCAGCGGCGTCTCGATCGTGACCCGCGAGCCCAAGCCCAGGCCCAGCGCCACTTGCTGCGCCTTGATGGTGTCGTCGCGGCAATCCGGATAGCCGGAAAAATCGGTTTCGCACATGCCGCCCACCAGCACGTCCAGCTGACGGCGGTAGCCCAGCGCGGCGGCCAGCGTCAGGAACAGCAGGTTGCGCCCAGGCACGAAAGTGTTGGGCAGGCCGTTGGCCTGCATTTCGATGGCGCGGTCGCTGGTCATGGCGGTATCGCCCACCTGGCCCAGCACCTTCAGGTCCAGCAGATGATCCTCGCCCAGGCGCGGCGCCCAGTCGGGGAAATTGCTGCGGATCTCGCGCAGCACGTTCAGCCGCGCAGTCAGTTCAATGTGGTGGCGCTGCCCGTAGTCGAACGCCACGGTTTCCACATGGGCGTAGCGGTCCAGCGCCCAGGCCAGGCAAGTGGTGGAATCCTGGCCGCCCGAAAACAGCACGAGCGCGCGACGTTGATGATTTTGCATAAATGGGGGCTTCTGGAAAGACGAAGGGACTGAAGGCTTGTACGCACAGGTGACGGCCTGCCTTTAGTGTAAACATGCTGCTGGCGGACTTTAAACCGATGCCGGCGGCTGGCGTAAAAAGTCTGCGTAAAATCTTCCAGATTCTCTTTCCCGGTTTACCTGCAACGCCTCTTCTTTCCTACCCCTTCCCCTCTCTCAGCAGCCTCGACGGATCCCCGCCAGATGAATGCCATGCGCCCGCAGTCCGATTCAGCAGAACCCTTGCGTCACGATATCCGGCTATTAGGCCGATTACTGGGCACCGTCATCGAGGAATGTGAGGGCAAACGCGTCTTCGACACCATCGAAACCCTGCGCCGCACGGCCGTGAAGTTCCGCCGCGAAGGCAACGACGCCGACGGCAAATTGCTGGAGCAGCGCGTCAAGCGCCTGCAAGGCAGCGACCCCAACTCGGTGGCGCGCGCCTTCAGCTACTTCCTGCACCTTTCCAATATCGCCGAAGACCGCGACCAGAATCGCCGCCAGCGCGCCCGCGCCATCGCCAGCGGCGCGCCCGAGCGCGGCAGCCTGCGCGACGCGGTGCAGACCCTGGGCCGCCAGGGCGTGGGCGTAGCCCGCATCCGCCGGCTGCTGGCCGAAGCCTGCGTCATGCCGGTGCTGACCGCGCACCCCACCGAAGTGCAGCGCAAGAGCACGCTGGACGTGCACCGCGAGATCGCCGGCGCGCTGACGCAGCGCGAAGGCACGCTCACGCCGGAAGAGCTGGCCGACCTGGACGCCTCCCTCCTCGGCCGCGTCGCCACGCTGTGGCAGACCCGCATGCTGCGCTACACGCGCCTCACGGTGGCCGACGAAATCGAGAACGCGCTGTCGTACTACCGCAGCACCTTCCTGCAAGTCATTCCGCGCGTGTACGGCGACCTGTCCAAGCTGCTGAGCCGCGAGTCCGCCAAGCCCTTCGCCGCTCCGCCCGCGCCGCTGGAGCCCTTCCTGCGCATGGGCAGCTGGATCGGCGGCGACCGCGACGGCAACCCCAACGTGGATGCCAGCACCCTGGAACGCGCGCTGCTGCGCCAGGCCACCGTGCTGTTCGAACACTATCTGCAAGAGGTCCATGCGCTGGGCGCGGAGCTGTCCGTCACCACCTTGCTGATTGGCGTGGATGCCGAACTGCTGGCCCTGGCCGACGCCAGCGGCGACGATTCGCCCCACCGCCGCGATGAGCCCTATCGCCGCGCGCTGGTCGGCGTGTACGCCCGCCTGGCCGCCACCGCGCAGCGCCTGACGGGCCAGGACCTGGCGCGGCGCAGCACCGTCGCGGCAGCCCCCTACGAAGGTCCGCAAGAGCTGTCCGCCGATCTGGCCGTGATCGCCGCGTCGCTGGCCGCCCACCATGGCTCGCCCATCGCCAAGCTGCGCCTGGCCGGCTTGCAGCAGGCCGTGGAAGTATTCGGCTTTCATCTGGCCACGGTGGACCTGCGCCAGAGTTCCGACGTGCATGAGCGCGCGCTGGCCGAGCTGTTCACCCTCGCCGGCACGCAACGCGACGGCAAGCCGCTGGACTACCTGGCGCTCACCGAAGAGCAACGCGTCGAACTGCTGCGCGCCGAACTGGCGCAGGCCCGTCCGCTGGCCTCGCCCTGGATCGCCTATAGCGAAGACACCACGCGCGAACTGGCGGTGCTGCGCGCCGCCGCCGCCGGCCGCGCGCGCTACGGCAAGCAGGCCGTGCGCCAGACCATCGTGTCGCACACCGAAACGCTGAGCGACCTGCTGGAAGTCATGGTGCTGCAAAAGGAAGCCGGCCTCATCGCCCCGGCGGGCCAGGAGATCCAGCCCGAGGACGGCCTGATGGTCGTGCCGCTGTTCGAGACCATTCCCGACTTGCAGCGCGGCGCCGAGATCATGGCTGCCTGGCTGGACCTGCCCGAAATCCGCCAGCGCGTGAAGCTGGCGCAGAACGGCGCGCAGGAAGTCATGCTGGGCTATTCGGACAGCAACAAGGACGGCGGCTTCCTCACGTCCAACTGGTCGCTCTACCAGGCCGAGCGCGCGCTGGTCGACGTGTTCTCGGCCCGCAACGTGCGGCTGCGCCTGTTCCATGGCCGTGGCGGTTCGGTAGGCCGCGGCGGCGGCTCCAGCTTCGACGCCATCCTGGCACAGCCCCCGGGGACCGTGGCCGGCCAGATCCGCCTGACCGAACAGGGCGAAGTCATCCAGAGCAAGTACAAGGACGCCGAGGTCGGCCGCTGGCACCTGGAACTGCTGGTCGCGGCCACGCTGGAATCCAGCCTGGCGCCGCGCGCCGAAGCCACCAGCGCGGAAGACGCGCACATGGCCCAGCACGGCCCGGCCATGTCCTTCATGTCCGAAACCGCGCAGCGCACCTACCGCGGCCTGGTCTACGACACCCCGCGCTTTGCCGATTACTTCTTCGCCGCCACGCCCATCAGCGAAATCGCAGGCCTGAACATCGGCTCGCGTCCCGCCTCGCGCAAGAAAGGCCAGCGCATCGAAGACCTGCGCGCCATCCCCTGGGGCTTTTCCTGGGCGCAATGCCGCCTGATGCTGACCGGCTGGTACGGCATGGGGTCGGCCATCGAGGCCTATCTGGAAACCGGCGCCCCCGACGCGCCCCGCTCGCGCCGCGGCCGCCTGGCCCAGCTGCGCGAAATGGCGCGCGACTGGCCCGCCTTCCGCACGCTGCTGTCCAACATGGAAATGGTGCTGGCCAAGTCCGACCTGGCGATCGCCGCGCGCTACGCGCAGCTGGTGCCGCAGCGCGGCGTGCGCGAACGCATCTTCGGCGCCATCAGCGCCGAGCACGGCCGCACGCTGGCCATGCTCAAGCTGCTGACCCAGCGCGAACTGCTGGCCGACAACCCCACGCTGCAGGCGTCGTTGCGCGAGCGCTTCGCCTACATCGATCCGCTCAACTACCTGCAGATCGACCTGATCCGCCGCCACCGCGCGGCGCAGAAGCATCCCGAGGCCGAGGTCGACAAGCGCGTGCAGCGCGCCATCCACCTGACCATCAACGGGATTGCGGCAGGGCTGCGCAACTCGGGCTAGCGATTGCTGGTGAAATGGCGCGCGGTATAGAATGAGTCTGATTCTCATCCTTTACCCGCGCCATTTTTGCCGCCTTCGCGCGTTGCAGGGGCCCGCATGTCGACCAACCAATCCGCAGCGCAGCAGGGCATCGAAGGCCTGTATGCCGATCATCACAGCTGGCTGAGAAGCTGGCTGCGTCGAAGGCTGGGCAATGCGTTCGACGCGGCGGATCTGGCGCACGACACCTATCTGCGCATCCTGCACACTGGCCGGCTGCCCGAACCGCACCAGTCGCGCCAGCATCTGGCGCAGGTCGCCCGCGGCCTGGTGATCGACCTCTACCGCCGCCGCCAGATCGAGGCCGCCTATCTCGAAGCCCTCGCCGGTCTGCCGCAGGCGCATGCGCCGTCGGAAGAAGCCCGCGCCATGGCGGTACAAGCCCTGGTCGAGATCGACGCCGTGCTGCAGAGCCTGCCAGCCAAGGCGCGCGAGGCGCTGCTGCTGCGCAAACTGGACGGTTTGAGCTACCGCGACATCGCGTCGCGGCTGGCCGTGTCGGTGTCGTCGGTGGAGAAATACGTGGCTTCCGCGCTGCTGGCCTGCTACCAGGCCCTGCACGCGCCCCCTGGCGGCTGACCGGGCATGTCCGCCACGCCCGGCATTCCGTCAAATCCCCAGGGCTTGAATCGGGCCATCGACCCCGCCATCGTGCAGCGGGCAGCCGAATGGATGGCGCGCTTGTGGTCGGAAGACGTCAACCCCACCGACCAGTCCGACTGCGCCCGCTGGCGCGCGCAACATGCCGACCATGAACTGGCCTGGCAACGGCTGCTGGAATTCGAGGACAAGCTCGGCAGCGTATCGCCGCAGGCCGCCAGCCACGCTCTGCGCAAACGCCCGGCTGGCGTCTCGCGGCGCCGCGCGATCAGCCTGCTGGGGCTGGGCGCAACCATCGTGGGCGTGGGCTACATCCTGCGCGGCACCGACTCCTGGCAAACCGCAACGGCCGACTACCGCAGCGGCACTGGCGAAATCCGGACCATCACCCTGCCGGATGGGTCCAGCGTGACGCTGTCCACCGCGACCGCCATCGACCTCAGGTTCACCGCGGACGAACGCGTGGTGGTGCTGCACGCCGGAGAAATCCTGGTAGCAACCGCGCCAGATCTGGCAGCCATGGCCCGGCCGTTCCGGGTGCGCAGCCGCCACGGCTCCATCCAGGCCCTGGGCACCCGATTCTCGGTCAGGGACGATACCGAAACCTCCCGCGTGGCCGTGTTCGAAGGCGCCGTGGAAATCCGTCCCCTCGGCGCACCGGAACAGGCAGTCCTGCTTCAAGCCGGCCAGGGTTCGCGCTTTTCGTCAGGCGGGGCCGCGGCACCTAGTCCTGCGCAGGAAAGCGCGGCGGCCTGGAGCCGCGGGGTATTGGTGGCCGATGCCATGCGCCTGGACGAATTCCTGGCAGAACTGGCCCGCTACCGGCCAGGCCTGCTGCGCTGCGATCCCGAGGTTGCGGGCCTGCTGGTGAGCGGCGTCTTTTCCGTACGCAACACGGGCCGGGCGCTGGACAACCTCACGCGGGCTCTGCCGGTGGCGGTGAGCTACCGGACGCGCTACTGGGTGACAGTGCAGGCAGCGCAATGACGGCCAATCGGCTGTCGCCGTTACAAACTTTTCGAGGCGGCAATTGCGGATTCGGCGTTCTTGCTCGGGATATAGGGTGACCCCCTTTCATCTCCAGCACGAACCGCAAGGCATCACCCAATGTCCCGTCACCCGCAGCCCAGGTCCCATTCCCACGCGCCAGCCACGCCAGCGCTCCGCCCCGCGATTCCCCGCCTGATGCGCCTGGCGCTGTTTCTCAGCGTGGCGTTCTGCGTCATCCCTGGCGCGACCGCCACCGCGCAGGCGCAGAGCGTCGAGACCAGGCGCAGCTACGACATCGCCGGCGGCCCGCTGAGCCAGGTGCTCAATGCCTACGCCAGCGCGGCCGGCGTAGAACTGAGCATGGACGCCGCGCTGCTGCATGGAAAGCGCAGCAACGGCCTGTCAGGCAGCTATTCGGTGCGCGAAGGCTTCGGTGAATTGCTGCGCGGTCAAGGCCTGCAAGCCCTGCCGGAAAGCAACGGCAGCTACACGCTGCGCCCCGCGCCGGCGTCGCACCACGACGCCACCACTCTCGAAGCCGTGACCGTCACCGCGCAGGCCGCGGAGACCGCCACCGGCCCCCTGCATGGCTACGCGGCCCGGCTCAGCGCGACCGGCACCCGCACCGACACGCCCATCATCGAAACGCCGCAATCGATCTCGGTCGTGGGCGCGGAGGAAATCGACACCCTGAAATCGCAGAGCATTCAAGATGCGCTGGGCTACGTGGCGGGCGTCAGCCGCGCTGAAGGCATGGACCGCACGTCTGACAGCCTGTTCCTGCGGGGCTTCCGCAGCAACCTGGGCAACTACTACCGCGACGGCATGCTGTACACCGTGAACATCTACAACGGGCGGCAGGAGGTGTATGGGCTGGAGCGCATCGAGTTCCTCAAGGGCGCATCCTCCGTCCTCTACGGCTCCGCGTCGCCCGGCGGCATCATCAATACGGTCAGCAAACGCCCCACCGTGGAGCCGCTGCGCGAACTGAACGTTGAAGCGGGCAACTACAGCCGCAAGCAGATCTCCGGCGATTTCGGCGGCGCGCTCGATGAAGATGGCAAGTGGTCGTACCGATTGACCGCCTTGCTGCGCGAGAGCGATACGTTCATCGACCATGTTCCTGACGATCGGACCTACATCGCGCCTGCCATCACGTGGCAGCCAAGCGCCGCCACCTCGCTGACCCTGCTTGCGGAATACCAGAAGGACCACACCGTCTACGTTTATGGCCTGCCGGCGCAAGGCACGGTGCTCCCCAACGTCAACGGCCGGATCCCACGCAATCGTTTTACCGGCGAGCCTGGTTTCGACAAGTTCAACATGGAACGCTATTCGATCGGCTATCTGTTCGAACACGCCTTCAACAGCCAGCTTAAGCTGCGCAACAGTGCGCGCTATTTCCATGCGGACAGCACCTATCACTCCACCGACATCTGGCAGCTCGCGCCCGACCAGCGCTGGACCGCCGATCGCGGCGCCATGCCACGCTGGGATCGCTCCTCCGCCCTGATCTCCGATACGTCCTTGCAATACGAGGTGGGCAGCGGCATGGTGCGCCACACGCTGTTGGCGGGCATCGATTACTCGCTGCCCAAACACGAAACCGAACGCTATATCCGCAGCAACAACAACATCGACCTCTACGATCCTGTGTATGGCATGCCGCTAGGCCCCGTCGCGCCGTTCCCCGGGTCCTCCTCCGTCACCGACATGAAGCGCCTGGGCATCTACGTTCAGGACCAGATCAAGATCGCCGACAAATGGGTCGTCCTGCTGGGCGGACGACAGGATTGGGTCACGGTCGACGAGCACAACTTCTTCACCGACGAAAAATATGCGGACGGCGAAAAGAGCAAGGCCTTCACCGGCCGCGCCGGCCTGGTCTACCTGGCCGACAACGGGCTGGCGCCGTTCCTCAGCTATAGCGAGTCATTCGAGCCTACCAGCGGCCAGGACCGCCAGGGCAGCCGCTTCCAGCCCACCACCGGCCAGCAGTACGAAGCCGGGCTGCGCTACCAGCCCGCCGGCTCGGACACAATGCTGTCGGCGGCGGTCTACCAACTGACCCGCAAGAACATGACCGTGACCGACCCCTTGGACACGTCCTATCAGATACAGGCCGGCGAGGCGCGGACCCGCGGCCTGGAACTGGAGGCGCGCACCCGCATCGGCCGCAATGCCAACCTGATCGCCGCCTACGCCTACACCGACGCGCGCACGCTCAAGGCCAGCCCCCTGCAACCCGACGAGGAAGGCAAGCGCCTGAGCTCGGTCCCCTACAACCAGTTCTCGCTATGGGGCGACTATGGTTTCGGCGACTTCGGCCTGCCTGGCTTGAGAATCGGCGCTGGCCTGCGCTATGTGGGCAGCACCCGCGGCATGGCGCACGGCATGCCGGTGGAGGTGCCATCCTTCACCTTGTTCGACGCCATGATCAGCTACGCGACGGGGCCATGGAAGTTCGCGCTGAACGCGTCCAACCTGACCGACAAGACCTATATCGGCAGTTGCACCTACGGCTGCTTCTACGGCGAACCGCGCCGGGTGATCGGCACCGCCACCTACCGCTGGTGAGGTCAGGCCGGCCCGCGCTCGCGCCAGAGCGCGGGCCGGCGTCCCCTGCCTGCGCACCGTCCACCAGCCGGACACCCAAAATCCCCCATTTGTCCGCCCCCCGCGACTTTTAGTACTATCTCTTTCAGAAATTCTATATACGCACAAATGTTCGTATATAGAACATAAAGATTTTTCTGGCCAGGCGCACAGGAAGGCACACCCGGAAGAGACAGAAAGCATCCTGGTTCCGCACGTGCCCGCCCGCAAGCCCGGCGTGTCAGCACCGAGCGAACCATCATGGATACTCCCCTCAAGAATCTCGCCATCGTCGGCGCAGGCGCCATGGGCAGCGGCATCGCCGCGCTGTTCGCCTCGAAGGGATTGAACGTCGTCCTGATCGACCCGATGGAAGGCGCGCTGGACCGCGCGCTGCAGACCATAGACCGCCAGTTGAATGTCTATGCCCCGGGCAACGTCCAGGAAGCGATGCAGCGCATTCAAGTCGCACCGGGGCTGGAAGCGGCCTGCAACAGCGACCTGGTGATCGAGGCCGTGCCCGAGAACCTGGAGCTCAAGCGCGGCATCTTCGCCAAGCTCGATTCCCTGTGCCCCGCGCACACCCTCTTCGCCACCAACACCTCCGGCCTGTCCATCAACGCCATCGCCAGCGCGGTAGTGCGGCGCGACCGTTTCGTGGGCACCCATTTCTTTACGCCCGCCGACGTGATTCCGCTGGTGGAAGTGGTGCGCAACAACGGCACCTCCGAGGACACGGTCGCCCGGGTGATGGCCACGCTGCGCTACGCCGGCAAGCGTCCGGTGCTGGTGCGCCAGGACATCCCCGGCTTCATCGCCAACCGCATCCAGCACGCCCTGGCACGCGAGGCCATCTCGCTGCTGGAGAAAGGCGTGGCCAGCGCCGAGGACATCGACGAAGTGGTCAAGTGGAGCCTGGGCATCCGCCTGGCCCTGTCGGGACCGCTGGAACAGCGCGACATGAACGGCATCGACGTGCACTACGCGATCGCCAGCTATCTCTACAAAGACCTGGAAAACCGCACCGAACCTTCCGAACTCCTGAAGAGCAAGGTCGAAAGCGGCCAGATCGGCGCCAAGAGCGGCCAGGGCTTCTACACCTGGAGCCGCGAACGCCGCGAGCGCGTGCTGCGCGAGAAAAGCGCCGCGCTAGGCGAACTGGCTGACTGGCTCAACGGCAAGGCCAGCAGCTCCTGACGGCCGCGCAAGCAAAGCATTCACTACATAAGGCGCGGGGCATCCCGCCACCAGCGCCAGCGGGCCACAAGCCCAACCACACAAAGAAAGCAATCGTCCCACCCGCCCCCGCCGACACCCGGCGCCGGGCGGCGCAAGACGCGAGAAAACTTAGCCTTACCGGAGTTTGTAGGAGGCACCATGAATAAACTGGCTTCATTCTTTACGGAGCTGATGCGCAAGTATCTGCCCGACCCCTTCGTCTTCGCGATCGCGCTGACCCTGCTCACCGTGCTGCTGGCCATGGGCGTCGAGGGCAAGGGCATCGGCGACATCACGCGCGCCTGGGGCAACGGCTTCTGGAGCCTCCTGGCCTTCACGACCCAGATGGCCGTGATCCTGGCGATGGGCTACGTGCTGGCCACGGCGCCGCTCACCGACCGCATGCTCAACCGCATCGTCAGCCACGTGCACAAGCCGCACACCGCCATCATCGTGGCGACGCTGGTCGGCGGCATCGGCAGCTACCTGAACTGGGGCTTCGGCCTGGTCATCGGCGGCATCGTCGCCAAGAAGCTGGCGCTGAAGGTCAAGGGCGTGCACTACCCCCTGATCATCGCCGCGGCCTACAGCGGCTTCACCATGTACGGCCTGGGCCTGTCGGCCAGCATCCCCGTGCTGGTCGCCACCCCCAATCACCCCACCGCCAAGCAGATGGGCACCATCCCGCTGTCGGAAACCATTTTCTCGGTGCCGATGCTGATCACCAGCCTGGTGATCATCGTGACGCTGCCGCTGCTCAACGCCTGGCTGCACCCCAAGAAGGGCGAGAAGATCGTTGAAGTGGACCCGGCCATCGACCGCGACGCCAACACGTCCAGCGCCGCCGAAGACATGCTGGAAAAAGGCACCATCGCCTCCAAGCTGAACAACAGCCGCATCCTGAGCCTGCTGATCGGCGCGCTGGGCATCGCCTACGTGACCTTCCACTTCATGGACGGCGGTTCGCTGGACCTGAACCTGATCAACTTCATCATCCTGTTCCTGGGCATCATCCTGCTGGGCACGCCGGCCGCCTACGTGGCCAAGCTGACCGAAGGCATCAAGACGATCTCCGGCATCATCCTGCAGTACCCCTTCTACGCCGGCATCATGGCCATCATGGCCGCCTCCGGCCTGGTCACCACGATCTCGCAAGTGTTCGTCGACGTGGCCACGCCCGAGTCGCTGCCGTTCTGGGGCCTGATCAGCTCGTTCGTCATCAACTTCTTTGCGCCTTCGGCCGGCGGCCACTGGGTCATCCAGGGTCCGTTCATGATCGACGCCGCCAAGGAAATCGGCAGCGCGCTGAACCAGACCACCATGGCCGTCATGCTGGGCAACGCCTGGAACGACCTGGTGCAGCCCTTCTGGATCCTGCCCGCGCTGGCGCTGTCCAAGCTCAAGCTGCGCGACGTGATGGGCTATACCGTCATCATGATGCTGTGGGTCGGCGTGATCCACATCACCGCCGTCCTCCTTTGGGGTTATCTGACCCACTGACCGGCGCGCTTACTCTAGGAACGGAACCGATATGAGCAAACCTACTGCGTATCTCGTGACCGGCGGCAGCGCCGGGATCGGGGCTGCGATCATCCGCATGCTGCTGGATGCGGGACACAAGGTCGTCAACATCGACTACAAGCTGCCCGAGAATCCGCCCGCGGGGCTGGTGTCTTATCAGGCCGACCTGACCGACGAAGCGCGCACCAAGGAAGTGGCCCGCGAAGTGACCGCGGCCTACAACATCGTGGGCCTGGTCAACAACGCCGGCGCGACCCGCCCGGGCACGGCCGACACGGCCACGCTCGCGGACCTGGACTACGTGGTCAACCTGCACCTGCGCACCGCGCTGATCCTGGTGCAGGCCGCGCTGCCCGCCATGCGCGAAGCCGGCTTCGGCCGCATCGTGAACATGTCGTCGCGCGCCGCGCTGGGCAAGCCGGACCGCGTGGTCTATTCGGCCACCAAGGCCGGCCTGGTGGGCCTGACCCGCACGCTGGCCATGGAACTGGGCGGCGACGGCATCACCGTCAACGCCATCGGTCCCGGCCCCATCGCCACCGATCTGTTCACCAAGAGCAATCCGGCAGGCGCGCCGCAGACCGAACGCATCATCAACAGCATCGTGGTCAAGCGCCTGGGCACGCCCGAAGACGTGGCGCGCGCCGCGATGTTCTTCCTGTCGCCGGACAACGGCTTCGTCACCGGCCAGATGCTGTACGTCTGCGGCGGCACGACGCTGGGCGTCGCGCCCATCTGAGATCCGCCATGCGCACGCCAGCCGCCCTCGTCTCTCCCCTGCCCCGCCTAACGGCGAAGCAGGGCGTGGTTGATCTGGTCGGCCGCGCGGCGCAATGGCGGCAGAAACGCCGCCAGCATTTCCTCGCGCGTAAAGCGGTTGGCATGGCCGCTGACGTTCATCGCGGCGATCACGCGGCCGCTGCGGTCCATGATGGGCACGGCCACCGACTGCAGCCCCGGCTCCAGCTCCTGCGCGACGCAGGCGTAGCCGTCGGCGCGCACGCCGGCCAGCACGCGCTTCAACTCCGCGATGTCCGTGACGGTGTGCGGGGTGTAGGACTGGATCTGGCTCAGCGCCAGCACCCGGTCCAGCTCCGGCTCCGTCAGCCCCGCCAGCAACACGCGGCCCATCGAGGTCGCCCAGGCCGGCAGGCGGCTGCCCACGGCCAGGTTGATGGTCATGACCTTGTGCGTGGACAGGCGCAGGATGTAGACGATGTCCGCGCCTTCCAGCACCGAAACGGAACACGACTCCCGCGTCTGCTCGGCCACTTCTTCCATGTACGGCAACGCCAGGTTCCACAGCGGCGTGCCGGACAGGTAGGCGTAGCCCAGCTCCAGGATGCGCGGGGTCAGCGAGAACTTGCGGTCGTCGACGGTGACGTAGCCCAGGTGCTCCAGCGTCAGCAGGATGCGGCGCGCGCCGGCGCGAGTCAGCCCGGTCACGGCCGCGACCTCGGACAAAGTCATCTCGGAACGGTCGGGGCCGAAGGCCCGGATCACGGACAAGCCGCGCGCGAAGGACTGCACGTAGCTGTCGCTGGGTTGCTGGGTATCTTGCTCGGCCATCCGTCTACCGCGAAAAGAGTAAATGGGGATGACGCCGCGCCGGCTCGCCTTGACGCCCGGCTCATCCCCATGAAACGATGTTCTTCAGAAGAACGAAAGTTCTAATTAAGAACAAATTATGACACGCCACCTATGAGCAAACATCATGATTTCTAAGCTTGTTGCAAGCGCGGCGGCCGCCCTGGCGGACGTACCCGACGGCGCCACCGTCATGATCGGCGGCTTCGGCACCGCCGGCCAGCCCATGGAACTGATCGACGCCCTGCTGGAGCAGGGCGCGAAGGACCTGGTCATCATCAACAACAACGCCGGCAACGGCACCACCGGCCTGGCCGCCCTGCTGGGCGCCAACCGCGTGCGCAAGATCATCTGCTCGTTCCCGCGCCAGGTGGATTCGCAGATCTTCGACGGCCTGTACCGCAGCGGCAAGATCGAGCTGGAACTGGTGCCCCAGGGCAACCTGGCCGAGCGCATCCGCGCCGCCGGCGCCGGCATCGGCGCGTTCTTCACGCCCACCGGCTACGGCACGCCGCTGGCCGACGGCAAGGAAATCCGCGAGATCAACGGTCGCCAGTACGTGCTGGAGTACCCGCTGCACGCCGACTACGCGCTCATCAAAGCCGAACGCGGCGACCGCTGGGGCAACCTGGTCTACCGCAAGACCGCCCGCAACTTCGGCCCCATCATGGCCAGCGCGGCGCGCGTGGCCGTGGCGCAGGTGCGTGAAGTGGTCGAACTGGGCGAGCTGGACCCGGAAACCGTCGTGACCCCCGGCATCTTCGTGAAACGCGTCGTGCAGATCGCAGCCACCCCGGCCGCCAAGGAGCAGCAATGAGCACCAAACTGACCCGCGACCAGATCGCCGCCCGCGTGGCGCAGGACATTCCTGAAGGCGCCTACGTGAACCTGGGCATCGGCCTGCCCACGCTCGTAGCCAACCATCTGCCGGCGGACCGCGAAGTCATCCTGCACACCGAAAACGGCATGCTGGGCATGGGCCCCGCCCCCGCCAAGGGCGAGGAAGACTACGACCTGATCAACGCCGGCAAGCAGCCCGTGACGGAACTGCCCGGCTGCTCGTTCTTCCATCACGCCGACTCGTTCGCGATGATGCGCGGCGGCCACCTGGACATCTGCGTGCTGGGCGCCTTCCAGGTTTCGCAGCACGGCGACCTGGCCAACTGGCACACCGGCGCGCCCGACGCGATTCCCGCCGTGGGCGGCGCGATGGACCTGGCGATCGGCGCCAAGGACGTGTTCGTGATGATGGAACTGCAGACCCGCGAAGGCCAGAGCAAGCTGGTCGAGGCCTGCACCTATCCGCTGACCGGCGTGCGCTGCGTGTCGCGCGTGTACACCGACGTGGCGGTGTTCGACATCCGCGCCGACGGCGTGACCGTCATCGACATGTTCGGCGACACCACCGCCGACGAGCTGCTGCGCCTTACCGGCCTGCCGCTGAAGTTTTCCCGCTGAATTTTGTGCGCGCTCCGGCATCGCCGGAGCGGCTTTACAGGAGAGAGTCATCATGTTGTTCATGGTTCAAATGCAAGTCAATCTTCCCGTCGACATGCCCGCCGACCGCGCCGACAAGCTGAAGGCCGACGAAAAGGCCCTGGCGCAGCAGCTGCAGCGCGACGGCAAGTGGAAGAACCTGTGGCGCGTGGCCGGCCGCTACGCCAACGTCAGCATCTTCGAGGTCGAAAGCAACGACGAGCTGCACACGCTGCTGTCCTCGCTGCCGCTGTTCCCGTACATGGACATCAACGTCACGGCGCTGGCGCGCCACCCCTCGGCAATCTGACCAGGAGCGGCTGATGCCCTACATCATCGAAACCTTCGACAAGCCCGGCCACCAGGAAGTGCGCCAGCAGCATCGCGCCGCGCACCTGGAATACCTGGACGCGAACAAGCAGCTGCTGCTGGCCTGCGGCGCCAAGCTGCAGGACGACGGCAAGGACGCCGGCGGCGGCCTCTACATCGTGGCCCTGGAAACGCGCGAAGCCGCGCAGCAGTTCATCGACGCCGACCCGTTCTCCCAGGCCAATCTGTTCGAGCGCGTGACCATCACGCGCTGGCGCAAGGCCTATGTCGACGGCGTCTGCCACCTGTAAACGCAAGGAATAAACCCGCATGTCTTACGCCGATCTCAGCCAGGCACGGCTGTACTACGTCATCGATGGCCCCGCCGACGCGCCGGTGCTCGTGCTCTCCAACTCGCTGGGCACCTGCTCCGACATGTGGGCCCGCCAGATTCCCGAACTGAGCAAGCACTTCCGCGTGCTGCGCTACGACACCCGCGGCCACGGCAAGTCGTCGATCCCCGAGGGCGAATACAGCTTCGAGCAGCTGGGCAACGACGTCGCCGAACTGCTGGCGCACCTGAACATCAAGCGCGCGCACTTCTGCGGCCTGTCGATGGGCGGCCCCACCGGCCTGTGGCTGGCGCTGGCGCGTCCCGAACTGCTGGACAAGCTGATCCTCTGCAACACCGCCGCGCGCATCGGCTCGGCCGAAGGCTGGAGCGCCCGCATCGCCGCGGTCGCCGAACAGACCCTGGAAAAGATGGCGCCCACGCTGGTCGAACGCTGGCTCACCGACAGCTACCGCGCGGCCGAGCCTGGCCTGACCCAGGTGCTGATCGACATGCTGCGACGCACGCCGGACGCTGGCTACTCGGGCAACTGCGCCGCGCTGCGCGACGCCGACTTCCGCGAACAAGTGGCCTCGATCAAGGCGCCCACGCTGGTCATCAGCAGCACGCACGACCTGGCCGCCACCCCGGCCCAAGGCCGTGAACTGGCTGAGGCCATCCCCGGCGCGCGCTACTTCGAAATGAACACCTCCCATATCTCGAACTGGGAGCAACCCGAAGTCTTCACCCGCACGGTCGTCGACTTCCTGAAGGGGTAAGCGGCATGCAGCGCTGGAAAAACCGGCCCGAAGGCTCCAACTGGGGCGACTTCGGGCACGACGACCAACTCGGCCGCCTGAACCTCATTACCGAAGAACAAGTCCTGAAAGGCGCGCGTGAAATCCGCGCCGGCAAGACCTTCTGCCTGTCGCTGCCGCTGGACCTGCCCGGCGGCAACGTGCTCAACCCGCGCCGTCATCCGCCGCAACTGAGCCCCACGCGCCTGGCGGACACGCCCTACCTGAACTTCCCGCTGCGCAACGTCAACCCGGACGCGGTGGACGTGCTCAGCGATGACCAGGTGCTGCTGTCGATGCAGTATTCGACGCAATGGGACGCGCTGGCCCACGTGGGCGCCTTGTTCGACGCCGACGGCGACGGCAAGCCCGAACTGCGCTACTACAACGGCTACCAGGCCGGCGTGGACGTCGTCGGCCCGGCCGACGGCGACCATACCGGCTGCGGCTGCAACAGCGGCGGCCCGTCGGCGGCGCTGAAGCTGGGCGTGGAAAACCTGGCGCAGAAGGGCATGCAGGGCCGCGGCGTGCTGGTGGACCTGTTGCGCCACTACGGCCCCGGCCGCACACTGATCGGCCATGCGGAACTGATGCATGTACTGAAGACGGACGGCATCAGCGTCGAAACCGGCGACATGCTGGTGCTGCGCACCGGCTACGCCGAAGCGGTGGTCGCCATGAACGGCACGCCCGACGCCGAGACGCTGCACACCTACGGCGCCGCGCTGGACGGCACCGACCAGGCGCTGCTGCAATGGATCACGGACAGCGGCATCGCCGCCATCTGCGCCGACAACTACGCCGTGGAAGCCTATCCCGCGCGCGAGAAAACTGGCCCGCGCGCCATGCTGCCGCTGCACCACCATTGCCTGTTCAAGCTGGGACTGCCGCTGGCGGAACTCTGGTACCTGAAGGACCTGGCGGACTGGCTGCACGCCAACGGCCGGCACCACTTCATGCTGACCGCCCCGCCCCTGCGCCTGCCGCATGCAATCGGTTCGCCGGTCACGCCGATCGCAACGGTGTAATCGCCAGCAACCCGGCGCCATCGCGCAAATGAAAAGAGCTCCAGACCTGGAGCTCTTTTTTTTGATGCGGCGATCGCTACTTCATGCCTTCCCAATGCGGTCCGGGCACGATGATGTCGAACAGCTCCAGCACCCGCGCCACGGTATGGTCCACCATCTCTTCGATGGAGGCGGGCCGGTGGTAAAACGCGGGCAGCGGCGGAAACACGATGCCGCCCATTTCGGTGACGGCAGTCATGTTGCGCAGGTGCGCCAGGTTGAAGGGCGTCTCGCGCACCATCATCACCAGGCGCCGGCGCTCCTTGAGGGTCACGTCGGCGGCGCGGGTAATCAGGTTATCCGACAGGCCGTGGGCCACGGCCGCCAGCGTGCGCATGGAGCACGGCACGATGACCATGCCGGCCGTCTGGAACGCGCCGCTGGCTAGCGTAGCGCCCACGTCGCGCACGCTGTGCACGTGGTCGGCCAGGGCATAGACATCATGGCGGCTGACGTCCAGCTCGTGCTTGATGTTCAGCACGCCGGAGGCCGACACCACCAGATGCGTTTCGACATCGTCCACGCCGCGCAATGCCTGCAGCATGCGCACGGCGTACAGGGAGCCCGTGGCGCCCGTGATGCCGATGACCAGTCGCCGCATGGGCTGATCAGGCCGTTGCGCCGGACTGGTCCAGCAGCGTCTTCAGTTCGCCGGATTCGTTCATCTCGTTCATGATGTCCGAGCCGCCGATGAACTCGCCGGCCACGTACAGCTGCGGAATCGTGGGCCAGTTGGAGAATTCCTTGATGCCCTGGCGGACTTCGTCGTCCTCCAGCACATTGACGGTGACCAGCTTCTTCACGCCACAGCCCTTCAGGATCTGAATGGCCTTGCCGGAAAAGCCGCATTGCGGGAACTGGGCGGTGCCCTTCATGAACAGCACGACGGGGTGCTGGGTCACGGTTTCGCGGATGAATTCTTGAACGTCGCTCATGGTGGTCTCTTGGACAGGCATAACGGAATACGCCAATTATAGGTACAGCGGGAAAATTCGCCCGGATACCCCGGGCGTCCCGCCGGGAATGCGGTCAGGCGGGCAGCCGGCCGCCGGAAATACGCTCGATGCCGGCCAGGTCCTGGCGGCTGTGCACGTCCTGGAATCCGGCCGCGGCCAGCAGGCCCCGCACGGCTTGTGCCTGGTCCCAGCCATGCTCCATCCACAGGGATCCCCCCCGTTTCAGGTGACGGCCGGCGCCCTGGACGATGCGGGCCAGGTCTTCCAGACCGCCCGCGCCGTCGGTCAGCGCCCCGCGCGGCTCGAAGCGCACGTCGCCCTGGTCCAGGTGCGGGTCGTCGCAGGCCACATAGGGCGGATTGGACACGATCAGGTCGAAGCCCTCGCCGGCTGGCACGGCCTCGTACCAGCTGCCTTCGACCAGGCGCACGGATGCGGCCAGGTCCCAGGCGTTGCCGGCGGCGACCGCCAGCGCGGCGGAGCTGACGTCGGACGCCATCACCCGGGCGTCGCGGCGCGCCAGCGCAATCGAAATGGCGATCGCGCCGCTTCCCGTACCCAGGTCCAGCACCGCGGGCGCGGCCAGGCCGGCCAGGCATTCCAGCGCGGTCTCCACCAGCACCTCGGTGTCCGGGCGCGGAATCAGCACGTCCGGGGTCACGCGGAAGCGGTGACCCATGAATTCGCGGTGGCCCAGCAGATAGGCCATGGGTTCCCCGGCCAGGCGCCGCTGGGCCAGGGCCTCGTAGGCCGCGGCCGTTTCAGGCAGCAAGGGGTCGGTATCGTGCGCCAGCAGCCAGGCGCGCGGCTTGGCCAGCACGTGCTCCAGCAGCATGCGCACCTCCAGGCGGGGCAGGCGCGTGTCGAGCAGCAGGCTTTTCAGCTGGGGCGGCGTCATGGCCGGGCTCAGATGTCGTCGCCCAGGGCCGCCAGCTGCTCGGCCTGGTGTTCGGAGATCAAGGCGCCGGTCAGCTCTTCCAGATCGCCTTCCATGATCTGCTGCAGCTTGTACAGCGTCAGGTTGATGCGGTGGTCGGTCACGCGGCCCTGCGGGAAGTTGTAGGTGCGGATGCGCTCGGAGCGATCGCCCGAACCGATCAGGCTCTTGCGCTCGGCGGCTTCCTTGCTCTGCCGTTCGCGGGTTTCCTTGTCCTTCAGGCGCGCGGCCAACACCTGCATGGCCTTGTCCTTGTTGCGGTGCTGGGACCGGTCATCCTGGCATTCCACCACCAGCCCCGTCGGCAAGTGGGTAATGCGCACCGCCGAATCGGTCTTGTTGATGTGCTGGCCGCCCGCGCCGCTGGCGCGGAAGGTGTCGATGCGCAGGTCGCTGGGGTTGATGACGATTTCCGACATCTCGTCCGCTTCAGCCATGATGGCCACCGTGCAGGCGGAGGTGTGGATGCGGCCCTGCGCCTCGGTGGCAGGCACGCGCTGCACGCGGTGCGCGCCGGACTCGAATTTCAGGCGGCCATAGGCGCCATCGCCGTCGATGCGTGCGATCACTTCCTTGTAGCCGCCCAGCTCGGATGCGCTTTCGGACATCAGTTCCACGCGCCAGCCGCGCTGTTCCGCGTAGCGCGTATACATGCGCAGCAAGTCGCCCGAGAACAGCGCGCTTTCATCGCCGCCCGTGCCGGCGCGGATTTCCAGGAACACGCTGCGCCCGTCGTTGGGGTCGCGCGGCAACAGCAGCAACTGCAATGCGCCTTCCAGTTCCTCGAGCTTGACGCGGCCGGACTTGATCTCGTCCTCGGCCATGGATTTCAGGTCCGGGTCGGACAGCATTTCTTGCGCCGCGGCCAGATCATCCTCGGTGCGGGCAAAGGCGGTGAACGCCTCAACCACGGGTTCCAGTTCAGCGCGTTCACGCGAGAGCTTGCGGAAACGGTCCATGTCGGACGCGGTTTCCGGTTCGGCGAGCAGCGCGTCGACCTCGATCAGGCGGTGACACAGGTGCTCCAGCCGGCTGCGCATGGAAGATTTCATGGGGAATGACCAAAAAGAAAAGCGGGAAAGCGGATAGCGGGCGCCCAAAAGACGAACGCCCGCCAGGAGGCGGGACGTGGGGCAGAGTCGCTAACGGCGGGAGTCGCGGCCGGGGAACAGGCGCGGCATCCAGGCAAGCAGTTGCTTGCGGTCGTCGCCTTCGCTGCGGTTCAGGGCCGCCAGCGGGCCGTGCAGGTACTTTTGAGTCAGGCCGTGGGCCAGTTGTTCCAGCACGGCTTCCGGCGATTCGCCCCGCGCCAGCAGGCGGCGGGCCCGTTCCAGCTCGGCGCTGCGCACGTCCTCGGCGGCCTGGTGCAGGTCGCGGATGACGGGCACCACTTCGCGGGACTGCATCCAGTGCATGAAGCCCTGGACGCGGGTTTCGATGATGGCTTCGGCCTGCACCACGGCCGCGCGGCGCGCGTCCGTGCCGGTCTGCACCAGCCGGCCCAGGTCGTCCACCGAATACAGATAGACGTCGTCCAGGCGGCCGACCTCGGGTTCGATGTCGCGCGGCACGGCCAGGTCGATCATGACCATGGGGCGGTGGCGGCGCAGGCGCGTGGCCCGTTCCACCATCCCCAAACCGAGGATGGGCAGGGAGCTTGCCGTACAGGAAACGATGACGTCGAACTCGGACAGACGGTCGGTCAGGTCCGACAGCTTCATGGTGCTGGCCGCAAAGCGGTTGGCCAGGACCTCGGCGCGTTCGGCCGTGCGGTTGGCCACCACCATGCTGCGCGGACGCTGCGCGGCGAAGTGCGTGGCGCACAATTCGATCATTTCGCCCGCGCCGATGAACAGCGTGCGGGCCTGGTCCAGATTGCCGAACACGCGCTCGGCCAGGCGCACCGCGGCGGCGGCCATGGACACCGACTGCGCGCCGATGGCGGTCTGCGACCGGACTTCCTTGGCCACCGAGAAGGTGCGCTGGAACATCTGGTGCAGCAAGGTACCCAGCGAGCCGGCTTCGCCGGCCGCGCGCACGGCGTCCTTCATCTGGCCCACGATCTGGGTTTCGCCCAGCACCATGGAATCCAGGCCGCTGGCCACGCGGAAAGCGTGACGCACGGCGTCGTCCTGATGATGACGGTATAGATGCGGGCGCAGCGTGCCGGCGTCCAGGCGGTTGTAATCAGCCAGCCAGGCGGGCAGCTGATCGGCCACGTGGCCGTCGGCGGCGCAATAGATTTCGGTGCGGTTACAGGTGGACAGGATGGCGGCTTCGCGGACCGAGCCGCCGAATGCCGAGCGCAGGCCTTCCAGCGCGGGCTTCACCAGATCGACGGGCATGGAAACACGCTCGCGGACCGAAACCGGCGCGGACGTGTGATTCAGACCGAAGGCAAGGACAGCTACCGACATGTGGGAAGGATGGCCGGGCCATCCGCGCGTAAGCGTTAAGTACTGCCACTAAGAACGAGGCGCCGCACCGGGATATTCAAACCTGGAGCAGCGTCAGACCGCTAATCATTATACCCCTGCGGGTTATCCCCAGGCCATTTCACCCCCGGGGCGCGACCCTGGGTCGCACCTTTCGTGCCGTCTGACCAACAGTCAGCCCATGATTCATGCGGCGGCCCGGCCGGGAAACGACATATCTCAGGATTTTCTCCTCCGACTGGCGCAAGCCTCAAAAATTGTGTATAGTTGCGGACTTCGTTGGCCTGGTAGCTCAGTCGGTAGAGCAGAGGATTGAAAATCCTTGTGTCGGTGGTTCGATTCCGCCCCAGGCCACCAAAAGATTCAAGCAACGAGCCCCGCTTTGGCGGGGCTTTTTGTTTTTATCGCCGATAGCGTTCCGCCTTCTGGCCCTCCGACGGCAGTCCGAATCGCTACGCCGCCCGATGCGCGCGGATGAATTCGAGCGCGTCCCGCTTGGCCACTACGTCCCCGTACTTGCTGTCGATATCGAAGAGATTGGCTTCATGCGGATCCGGATGGCGGTCCCCGACCCCCTCCCGCACCACGATCACGTTCAAGCCATACTGCACGCCATCCACCGCCGTCGCCCGCACGCAGCCGCTTGTGGAGCAGCCGAGCACGATCAGGGTGTCGACCCTGGCCGCCGTCAGCGTGCTGGCCAGGCTGGTGCCGAAAAAACTGCTGGCGTACTGCTTGTGCAGGACGATCTCGCCGGGCAAGGGTTCCACGCCGCCACAGAACTCGTTGTAGGGCGCGTGCTGGAACAGTTCAAGAATGGGGGACTTGCGATACCAGGCGCCGGCGTCGGCCAACGTGCCGGACCGGTGCGTGATCGTGGTGTGGATTACCATCATGCCGGCATCGCGCGCCGCGCGCAGGATTTCCGCGCCATGCGCCACGGCGTCCACGACGCCCGCGCCAAACATGGGCGACTCTTCACGCGTGTAGGCTTGCACGAAGTCGACGAGCAGTAGCGCCGCCTTGTCGCCAAAGCCGACTCGGTGCCCCCACACGCCCTTGTAGTTTTCCGCTGCACTGCTCATGCGAAACTCCAAAACAGAAGGATTTGGCCGCCGTCATTCCACGCGGGCGCCGGTCTGCTCGATGATTCCGGACCACGTCTTCAGGTCCGTGTCGATCAGTTCGGAGAACTGAGCGGGAGTTGCCTTCCCGGCTTCCGCGCCCTGGGCTTTCAAGCTGGCTTGAAACGACTTGTCCGCAAGTACGTCCGAAGTCTCGCGGCGCAGCGTTGCGACGACATCAGCCGGGGTTCCGGCCGGGGCGAACAGGCCATACCAGGACATGGCGGCAACGCCGGGCACGGTCTCCGCAATGGTCGGCACGTCCGGCAGCAACGACGAACGCTCGGACGACGCGACCGCGATCAGGCGCAGCTTGCCGGCATGGACGAAAGACATGACGCTGGGCCAGCTCGTGAAAGTCACCGACACCCGGCCAGACACCATGTCCGTATTGGCGGCAGAGGCCCCCTTGTAAGGGATGTGCAGCATGTCGACGCCTGCCGCCCGCTTGAACATTTCGCCGAGCAGATGATCGAGCGTGCCGTTGCCCGCGGACGCCATGTGCAGTTGGCCCGGCTTGCTTTTCGCCAATGCAATCAGCTCCTGCACGGTCTTTACCGGCAACTCCGGATTGACGATCAAGACATATGGAGCCGTCGCCACCAGGCCGATGGGCTCGAAGTCCTTCTTGGGGTCGAACGGCACGGTCTTGTAGACGAACGGGCTGATCGTGTAGCTGCTGCCCACGGTCAACAGCAGGTTGTATCCGTCCTGGCTGCCGCGCGCCGATACGCCAATGCCGATATTGCCGCCGGCGCCCGCCCGGTTCTCCACCACGAAGGCCTGATGCAGGCGCTCGCCGATTTTCTGGGCGAAGGGCCGGGCAACCGCGTCGTTGGCCCCTCCCGGTCCGTGCGGAACAATGACCGTAACGGCCTTGGCCGGATAGCCCTGGGCATGGACGGCGCCAGACTGGGTAATAGCCAGGGCAAAACTCAGCGCAAAGAAACTCAGTGTCTTTTTCATCTTTACCCATTCGTTCGAGTTGACGTGGAACTTCCATGCTGCGACTGAAACAACCAGGTTGATCGGAATTCTCGACACCGGGATCAATATCGTCCAATACGAATTAAGGAATCATCTATAGTGTTTCCAAATAAATTGGACGGAACGCCCAGCCATGGACTTGCGGCAGCTTCGGTACTTCGCGGCGATTGCAGAAGAACAGAGCTTCACGAAAGCGGCCCAGAAGCTGCACATTTCGCAACCGCCGCTCAGCCAGCAACTCAGCAACCTCGAAGACGACCTCGGCGTGCGTCTTTTCATACGCACCAGCAGAAGCGTCCAACTCAGTGAAGCGGGCAGCGTGCTGCTGCCCCATGTCCACGCCGTGCTGGATCGCCTGGACGAAGCCAGGCTTCAGGTACAACGCGTGGCGCAGGGCCTGGAAGGGTGCGTGACGCTGGGCCTGACCGGGTCGCACTTCCTGGGCACGTTGCCGCAGTTCATACGCGAGTTCCGACAGGAGCGGCCGCGGGTGGACGTGTCCTTAAAGGAAATGCCGCCGGCCGATCAGCTGACAGGGCTGCAGGACAGGCGCCTGGACCTGTGCCTCTCGCGCGGCATCCCTGCAGATCCAGCGTTCTCCGCCGAGCTGCTGTGGCACGATTCGTCGGTCGTGGTGCTGCCCCCCGGCCACCCGCTGTCGCATCGCAAGCGGCTGCGCCTGCACGAATTGAAGAACGAGGATTTCGTCTTCTTCCGCCTTGGATCGTCCATCTTTGCCGACTCGGTGTACCAAGCCTGCCTGTTTTCGCGCTTCGAGCCGAAGATCGTCCAACAGGTGGTGGAAGTGCCCGCCGTGGTCAATCTGGTGGCGGCAGGGCTTGGCGTCTCCATCGTTCCCGAATCGATTGCGCGCCTGCGAGCCGATGCCGTTGCGATCTGCGAACTAGGCCATGAAAAAGATATGCCGCAGATTTCATCCAGCGTCTATTTGATGCGCCGGTCCGACGAGGACCGCCAGGTCGTGCTGGGATTCGCCGCCGCGCTCAGCCTATGGGCCAGGGATTCCATGCCCGCGCCTCTTTCCCTGGCACGCCTTCCGCGATATCGTAAGACGCCCTCTCCGTAGCCCGCCGCATCCATCCACCGGAGCCGCGACATGCGCGCCCAAGCAACAGCAAGAGCAAAAGCGCTTTTCGGTCTGATTGCACTGCTGGCCAGCCTGCTCGGTTCCCCCTACGCGCAGGGCGCCGCGCCGGCGCCGACCTCCCCCGCCCCGGCTTCCACGCAAGCCCACGCGATCCTGGTGGCAGAGATCCCGCTGCGCGCGGACACCGACCACCGCTATGCCGAAAGCGTCATGGAGCGCATCACGGGGGCCGACCCCACCGACTCGCTGGCGCCGCGCCTGGAATCGATTTCCCGGTCCGTGGACGAAAAGCTCCAGCAATTCCTGCCGGCCCAATTGCGCACCCTGCCGATCATGCGGCTGGAAAGCCTGGAGCGGCACTGGATGTTCGATGCGAGACGTTTCGCCGACTGGCAGGAGGACATGCGCCAGGCGACCGCCGCCTACGCCAGCGATGCCGCCGAGCTGGCGCGCCGCCGCGAAGCCTGGCAGGCGCTCAAGGGAGCCCCCGGCGCCGCCGATCTGCCGCCGGCCCTGACCGCGCGGATGGACTCGGTCATCGCGCAATTGGCTCGGGCCGAACAGGCGTTATCGGTGCCGCTGGGCCGCCAGATTGCGCTGGGCCAACGCGCCAACTCCGTCGAAGAGCGCATCCAGGCCGGACAGCGCTCGGTGGCCGACGCCATCCGTTACATCGATGCCCGCCTGCTCGAACTGGACGGACCGCCGCTGTGGGCCGCCACCTTCACGCCCACCGCCCGCAGCGATGCAAAGGCCTACCTGCGCAGCGGCCTGGACATGGAATTGCGCTTCGCCCGCCAGTACGCGGCGGCCGATACCGGCAACCAGCTCGCCCTGCACGTGCTGCAAGTGGTGCTGCTACCCCTGTTGCTATGGCTGGCCTGGCACAGCCGCCACGCGATCCGGGCCGGCGAAATGAGCGAGACGGCCGCGCGGGTGCTTGGGCGCCCGCTGTCAGCCTGGCTGCTGCTGGCCATGATGGGCGTGCAGCTGCTGGAGTCGGACGCGCCGCTGATCGTGCTGCAGATCGCCCTGCTGCTGGCGGTCGTCCCGGTACTGCGCCTGCTGCCGCCAACCGCGCGCGAGCAGTTGGACCTGTGGCCCTATGCCATCACCGGCCTGTATCTGGCCGAGCGGCTGGGCATTTTCTTCCTGGCCAGCGAAACGCTGTACCGGCTGCACAACCTCGTCATCACCCTGCTGGCCCTGGCCACGGCGCTGTGGCTGCATGCCCGGGCCAAGCGCCGCGGCAGCGCTGCTCAGGCTCCCGGCCGGCTGCACCGGGCCGTGCGCATCGGCGCCTGGGCCGCGGTGGCGCTGCTGGCCATTGCCGGCGTCGCCAACCTGATCGGCAACCTGTCGATGGCCGAGATGCTGACCAGCGCCGTCATCAGCAGCGGCTATTTCGGGCTGATGCTCTACGCCGGGGTCACCATCATCGTCACCCTGCTGCAACTGATGCTGGCGCGGCCCGGCGTGTCGCGCTTTCGCATCGCGCGCGAGCATGCTCCTCCGCTGGTGCAATTGTTGATCCGCCTGGTGATGGCCAGCGCGGTCGCGGGGTGGGCCATCTACACGATGGACCGTTTCCGCATCCTGCGCGCGACCTACGCCTTCACCACGAAGGTGCTTTCGTACACGCTGGCGCTCGGCGACATCACCATCAGCCTGGGCAACATCCTGGTGTTCGCGATCTCGGTGCTGATCGCGTTCTGGGCCGCGCGCGCGATCCGCCTGGTGCTGCACGACGAAGTGCTGGCGCGCATGCCGCTGCCGCGCGGCGTGGGCAACAGCATCGCCTCGCTGACCTACTACTCGGTGCTGCTGCTGGGACTGGCAGTGGCGCTGTCGGCCGCCGGAGTCAGGACCAGCCAATTGGCCCTGGTGCTGGGCGCCCTGGGCGTGGGCATCGGCTTCGGCCTGCAGAACGTGGTCAACAACTTCGTGTCGGGCCTGATCCTGATGTTCGAGCGCCCCATCCAGCCCGGCGATGTGGTGGAAATCGGCGAAACCTCCGGTCAGGTACGCGAGATCGGGATGCGCGCGACCCGCATCAGGACTTTCGAAGGCGCCGACGTGGTGGTCCCCAACGGCACCCTGCTGTCGGAAAAACTGACCAACTGGACCATGCTGGACCGCAATCGCCGCATCGAGATCAACGTGGGCCTGGCCTACGGCACGGACCCGGCGCAGGCCATCGAACTGCTGGGCTCGGTGGCGCGCGGCACCCTGGGGGTCTCCACCCAGCCGGCTCCGATCGCGCTCTTCATGGGATTTGGCGCCAGCACGCTGGATTTCAGCATCCGCGCCTGGACGCCGGATTTCGATCAGTGGATGTCCATCCGCAGCGACATGCTGTCGCGGATGTACGAGGCGCTGACGCAGGCCGGCATCGAGATCCCCTATCCGCAGACCGACCTGCACCTGCGCAGCATTTCCCCGGAAGCCGGCGCCGTCCTCGCGCAAGCCCGCCGCGCGGCGCCCGATGGCGGGCCGCCGCCCACATGACGCGGATATTGTGTATAGTGGCGGACTTTCGCGTTGGCCTGGTAGCTCAGTCGGTAGAGCAGAGGATTGAAAATCCTTGTGTCGGTGGTTCGATTCCGCCCCAGGCCACCAATGAATTCAAGCACTTGGCCCCGCCTTTGGCGGGGCTTTTTGCTTTGGAGCGCGGTGGCGCCTGTCGGATAGCATAATCATGCCGTGCCCCCCCTGACTTCCCCTCCACGCGATGAAGCCTGATTCTTCTTCCCCCTCTTCCTCCGTCGGCATGGGCCGCGCGGCGATCGTGCTGTGTCGCGCGCTCTGGCACTATGCCGACGGCGCGCGGCGGCAGCTGATGGGCGCCATCGCGCTGCTGTCGGGCGCGCAACTGGTCAAGCTGACCCTGCCCTGGCTGGCCTCGCACGCCATCAATGCCTTGCAGCAGAACGACATGCCCACCGCCGGCTTGTGGATCCTGTTCCTGGTTGGCAGCTACATGATGTCCTGGGTATTCCACGGCCCCGGACGCGTCCTCGAAGGCAATGTGGGCGTGCATGTCCGCGAACGGCAGGCCGACGATCTTTATGCCCGCATCGCTGCCGCCCCGTTGACCTGGCGCGACGGCAGGCATTCCGGCGACCTGCAGCATCGCGTATTGCAATCCAGCCGCGCACTGGCCGCTTTTGCCCGCAGCATGTACGGCTACCTGCACAGCGCCTTGAACTTCATCGGCCCGCTGGTGGCGCTGACCTTGCTGTCCCACGTCAGCGGCATCATCGCCGTAAGCGGTTACCTGATCATCGCCCTGGTCACCTTGCGCTTCGACCTCGCGCTGATGCGGCTGGCCCGCGACGAAAACGACCAGGAACGCCGCTACGTCGCGGCGCTGCTCGATTTCGTCAGCAACGCCGGCACCGTGATCGGCCTGCGGCTGCAAGCCGCCTCGCGCAAGATCCTGGGCCGCCGCCTGCAGGCGGTCATGAAGCCCTTGCGCCGCGCCCTGTGGATCAACGAAGTGAAATGGTGCGTGGTGGACCTGGCGGGCATGTGCCTCACCTGGATCCTCGTCGTGGAGTACGTGCTGCGGCACCGCGAGCCCGGGCAGGCGCTATTGCTAGGCACCATCTTCATGATCTACCAATATGCCCAGCAGGCCGCGTCCGTGGTCAGCGCCATCGCCTCCAACTTCCAGAGCTTCGCGCGCATGCACACCGACTACAGCAGCGCCGAACCCATCTGGCAGGCCCCGGGCAACCCCAATGCCGCCGTCCCCGCGGTCCAAGCCGACGCGCCTTGGCAGACCCTGGAGTTGCGCGGCGCCACCTGGCGCTATTCGGACGAAGGACGCGGCGGCCTGCATGGCGTCGACCTGGTGCTGCGGCGCGGCTCGCGCGTCGCGCTGATCGGCGCCAGCGGCGGCGGCAAGAGCACGCTGCTGCGCACCCTTGCCGGACTCTATCCGCCGCAACACGGCGAACTGCTGCGCGACGGCAAGCCGGTGGACTGGGCAGAACTGCGCACGCTGGCCACGCTGATTCCGCAGGAAGCCGAAGTCTTCGAAGCCAGCGTGCAGGAAAACCTCACCTTCGGCGAACCCGCCGACGCGGCCGCGCTGCAAGCCGCCGTGCATACCGGCGTGTTCGACGAAGTGCTGCAACGCATGCCCGAGGGTCTCGCCAGTCCGATGAATGAACGGGGCAGCAACCTGTCCGGCGGGCAACGCCAACGCCTGGCCCTGTCGCGCGGGGCGCTGGCCGCGCAGGGCAGCTCCTTGCTGCTGCTGGACGAGCCCACCAGCGCGCTCGACCCGCAAGCCGAAGGCCGGGTGTTCGACCGCATGTACGCCGCGTTTCCGACCGCTTGCATCGTGGCCTCGGTGCACCGGCCCAGCCTGCTCAGCCGTTTCGATACCATCGTGGTGATGGAAGCCGGACGCGTGGTGGATGCGGGCCCCCGCGACGAAGTGCTGGCCCGGCATCAGCCTTGATGAACTCCCTCTGCCGACCAGGCGTCTACACTCAGCATCCATGACACAGCCGCCCGCCACCCCAACTGCACAGCGCCAGCCCAGTCGACGGCTCGCGAATCTGCTCTTCTATGTCTGCCTGGCGATCAGCCTGACGTTCGTCTACCTGGGCTCGCAAATGATCCGGGACGGCGCCGATGCAGGCATTCCCGTCACGCTGTTCTTCGGCGTCTGCGCCGCGACTGCCGTCCTGCAGATCTGGCCGCAACTGCTGCAGCGCGACTCGCGCTCGGCCGCAACACTGCTGGCGCGGTACCCAGGCCCCCTGGAACTCAAGGCCGCGAAAGGCAAGCTGCTGGCGTTCTCGCTGCTGTCCGCGGGCTTCGGTGGCGTGATCCTGTGGATGCTGCTGCAGGAATCGCTGCCGCCTCTCAAGCAATTGATCCTCTGGCCGGGCGCCGCATTCTTTCTGCTCGGCGCGGTCATGCTGCTGGTGCGCGCCGCCAAGGACGACATCGGCCTGCGCCTGGGGCGCGACGGCTTTCAAGCGCGACAGGTGTGGAACGGCAGGACAATACGCTGGCAAGACACCAGCGAGTTCAACGTGATCAGAGCCAGCCGCGCGGTGCCCAAGCTGATTGTCTTCGACGATGCTGCGGTCGAACGCAGCGGCACTGCCGGGCTCAACAAGCATTTCGTCGGCCGCAATTCCAGCCTGGGTGAAACTTACGGGCTGACCCACGAAGCTTTGGCCGACCTGCTCAATGCTTGGCGCAAGCGCGCGCTGGAGCAGGATGCGATTTTTACGCGATGGCCTGATAACCAATGACCGCCACATCGTGTCGGATGTACGCCCGCCTGCCCCGCAACATTACAAAAAAGTAATCCGCGCGTAACCTCCTCGCCCCGGTCAGCACTCCAAACTGGAGTTAATGCACTTCCAGACCACAGAAAGGAGCTGACCATGAAGACCCTGACCACCTTGTTCAGCGCGTGCGCGTTGAGCCTGGGATTGCTCGGCGCGGCCCACGCTCAGGCGGGGAACGGCGACCATGCCACGCATCATCCCGCGTCGCCTGCGGCGGGCGAATCGGCCACGAAGCCGCAAATGGCGCCGGACGCCGGCATGATGAAGAACATGGAGGCGCACATGCAGGCCATGAACGGCATGCACCAGAAAATGGCCGCCGCCCAGACGCCCGAAGAGCGCCAGGCCTTGATGGCCGCCCACATGAAGTCCATGCCCGCCAATGGCGCCGACATGCAAGGTTGCCGCCAGATGATGGGATCGATGATGAACCCGGCGGGTGATGCACCCTCGGCGGCGGAACCCGCGACTTCCCCGGCGGCCAAGGGCTGATCGCCATGGGCCATCGCTGCGGCCGGCTCCGCGGCGATACCACTGCGGCCAGCGGTTGCGCCGCAAACACCCCAGCCTGGGCATAATAGGCGCACGAAGGATCACACCAGTACTCGAAAGGGATGGGTATGAATCACTCTCGTCACGGCGACGCGGCATCGAAAGACGGCACGCTCTACGTGTGTCCCATGCACCCGGAAATCCGCCAGGACCATCCGGGACGCTGTCCGAAGTGCCAGATGCATCTGGTGCCGCAGGGACAGCCAGAGGATCAGGCTGCGCATGCATACGGCGGCCATGATGCGCACCAGCATCATGATCACGGCAAGCGCCACGCGGGCCACGACGATGCCACCGCGCTCCCAGCCGCGCCCGCCGATGCCGCCACCGATGTCCCCGCGGGCACGATCTACACCTGCCCCATGCACCCGGAGATCCGCCAGGATCACCCCGGGAACTGCCCCAAATGCGGCATGACGCTCGAACCGCTCATCCCGCTGGACGAGGAAGACAACAGCGAACTCAAGGACTTTCAGCGCCGCTTCTGGTGGACGTTGCCCCTGACCCTCATCGTCGCCGTGATGGCCATGTTTGGCCATCGTCTGGGCTGGTTCGACATGGCGACCCAGAGCTGGCTGGAGCTGGCGCTATCCCTGCCGGTGGTGTTCTGGACGGGTTGGCCCTTCTTCGTGCGCGGCTGGCAATCCCTTGTGCATCGCAGCCCGAACATGTGGACCTTGATCAGCCTGGGCACGGCGGCGGCTTTCATCTACAGCGTGGTCGCCACGCTGGCGCCGGGCGTGTTCCCGGATTCCTTTGTATCGATGGGCCGCGTGGCGGTGTACTTCGAAGCCGCCGTGGTCATCATTTCGCTGACCATGCTGGGACAGATCCTGGAGCTGAAGGCGCGTTCGCAGACGTCCGCCGCGATCAAGGCCTTGCTCGGCCTGGCGCCCAAGACGGCGCGGCGTATCAACGCTGACGGCAGCGAGGAAGACGTGCCGCTGAACCATGTGCATGTGGGCGACCTGCTGCGCGTGCGGCCCGGCGAGAAGATCCCGGTGGACGGCGTCGTCACCGAAGGCCGCAGCGCCGTGGACGAGTCCATGCTTACCGGCGAGCCCGTGCCCGTCAGCAAGCGCGAGAACGACAAGCTGATCGGCGCCACCCTCAACACCAGCGGCACCCTGGTGATGCGATCGGAGAAGGTCGGCGCGGCCACCATGCTGGCGCAGATCGTGCAGATGGTCGCCAACGCCCAGCGCTCCAAGGCGCCCATGCAGCGCATGGCGGACGTGGTGGCGGGCAAGTTCGTCATTGCCGTGGTGCTGGTGGCGATCTCCACGCTGCTGGTGTGGGGCTTTTTCGGGCCGGAGCCTAGCTGGGTGTACGGCCTGATCAACGCGGTCGCGGTGCTGATCATCGCCTGCCCCTGCGCGCTGGGGCTGGCCACGCCCATGTCGGTCATGGTGGCCACGGGCCGCGCCGCGGCGCAGGGCGTGCTGTTCCGCGACGCTGGCGCGATCGAGAAAATGCGCGAGGTGGACACGCTGATCGTGGACAAGACCGGAACGCTCACCGAAGGCAAGCCAGCCTTCGACACCGCCATCGCCGCCCCCGGATATACGCCCGACGAAGTGCTGCGCCTGGCGGCCAGCCTGGACCAGGGCAGCGAACACCCGCTGGCCGACGCCATCGTCAGCGCGGCGCGCGCCCAGGGCCTGGCGCTGGCCAAGGCCGAGGACTTCGATTCCGGCAGCGGCATAGGCGTGCGCGGCACGGTGGAAGGCAAGCGCCTGGCGCTGGGCAACACCGCCCTGATGGAGCAGGAAGGCGTGCGGGTGGACGCGCTGCGCGCGGACGGCGAGCGCCTGCGCGGCGAAGGCGCCAGCATCATGCATTTGGCCGTGGACGGCCAGTTCGCCGGCATCCTGGCGGTGACCGACCCGATCAAGCCCAGCACGCATGAAGCCATCCAGAACCTGCACGACAGCGGCCTGCGCATCGTGATGGCGACAGGCGACGGCCTGACCACCGCCCGCGCCGTCGGCGCCGCGCTGCGCATCGACGAGGTGCACGGCGAGGTCAAGCCGGCCGACAAGCTGGCGCTGGTGGAAAAACTGCAGAAGGACGGCCACGTGGTGGCGATGGCGGGCGACGGCATCAACGACGCCCCCGCGCTGGCGCGCGCCGACGTGGGCGTGGCCATGGGCACGGGCACCGATGTAGCCATGAACAGCGGCCAGGTGACCCTGGTCAAGGGCGACCTGCGCGGGATCGCCGCCTCGCGCCAGATCTCGATCGACACCGTGCGCAACATGCGGCAGAACCTGATGTTCGCCTTTGTCTACAACGGCATCGGCGTGCCGATAGCGGCGGGCGTCCTGTATCCGTTCACGGGTTGGCTGCTGTCGCCGATGATCGCGGCGCTGGCGATGAGTTTGAGTTCGGCTTCGGTGATATTCAATGCGCTAAGGTTGCGGGGCGAAAAATAAGCGCCCCACACTGCAGGGAAATCTCTTTACTTGACGTCGTTCGTCCGCGCCTACGAGTTGTTCCAACAAGTCGGTACTTATCAAAATTTACCTAGCTTTTGGAACACTCACCCAACCGCGCCAGCGTCCCCGCCACCACCCTGTCGCAATCATCCCCATCGAACTCAAACAGACTCTTCTCCATCACCCCCACATCCCGCACCAGCGCTTCGCGCAGCAGTGCGTTGGCGCGAAAGTGGCGGCTGCGGACGGTGGCCTCGGGAATGCCCAGGCAGTGCGCCGTTTCCTCGACGGACAGTTCCTCGACCGAGCGCAGCACGAACACGGTCCGGAACGAGACCGGCAAGGCGTCCAGCCGCGCTTCGAGCAGGCCCCTGAGCTCGGCTCGGGCAGCGGCGTGGTAAGGCGGGTTGAAGTCGTTGATGGTCATCGCATCAACCTCTTTCTCGATGTCGTCGGCGATGGGCAACAGCGCCTCGCGGCGGCTGTGCTTGCGCAGCCGGCCGTAGCATTCGTTGAGCAAGAGCCGTGTCAGCCAGGTGTACAGCGTCGACTCGCCGCGGAACGCGGCCATGTTCCGATAGGCTGCCAGGTAGGCTTCCTGCAAGGCATCTTCGGCGTCGGCATCGTTGCGCAGGGTGGCGCGCGCCAGGCGGTAGAGCCGCCGGTTGTGCCGCCGCATCATCAATTCGAATGCGGTCTGCTCGCCTGCCGCGATACGGTGCGCGAGCGCCAGGTCTTCATCCTCGGCCCGCCGTAACGCCAGCGCCGCAAGTGCAGTCATGAGTCTGACCTCCGCCATGCGTCATTGCGCAATCAAGGTGCCCTGCATCGTCGGATGGAACAGGCAGAAGTAGGCGCTGCTGCCCTCCTCTCGGACAGTGTAGGTCCAGGACACGCCGGCTGCGATCACCCCTGAGTCGAAGGCCTTGGAAACCGCGGTGGCGGTGTGCGGGACGGGGTCCTTGTTGATCCATGTGACCTTGTCGCCCCGCTTGACGGCCAGCGTCGCGGGCGTGAACTGCATCCCTTCGATGGTCACCACATGTTCGGCCAGCCGGGTGCCGGCTGGGTTCTGTTGGGCGGCGGCCAACCCGCCCGCCAGCAACAGGCCCGCAGCCAGCGCGGCCAGGCTTGCGCGTCCGGACCCGCGCGCTCCGGGGGTCGTTCTTTCAGCCACCGTTGAGCCTCTTTTGCAGGGATTTGGCATGCTCCAGGTGCGCGATGAACGCGGGCCGCACCTTGACCAGCAAGGCCTTCAACTCCGCGTTGTGGGCGCCCGGAATCAGGGTCGTGTCCAGCGCCTGGATCACCGCCTCGTGATAGGCCACTTCGTGGTCCACATAAGCCTTGTCGAAGGCGGCGCCGCTCATGCCCTTGAGCGCGGCAAGGTTCTTGTCGCCGCCCTGCTGCAGGCTGTCGCTGGTCGGGTTCGGTTCGGGGGTGACCTTCAGCTTCTGCACCAGTTCGCCGGCCGACTTGTTGACGGCGGCATGGTCGGTCACCATCAGCGTGGCGAACTCGCGGACATCCTTGTTGCCGGTCTTATCCTGCGCCAGCTTGCCGGCGTCGATGTCGACCTGGTTGGCCACCACCACGATCGCCGCGATCTGCGGATCCGTCGGCCCGTTGCCATGGGCAAATACCCCGCAGCTCACCAGGGCCAGCGCATAGAACCATCTTGCTTGAATCGCTTTCATCTCATCCCCCAAACCCTGGATGCAGGCGCGGCCGGAATGGCCAGGAATCTTGCCTGCTTATGGGGTTGGATGTCGCGAAAACGCGCCGCGTTCCGGCGCAGAAAACATACGGAGAAATCAGCCCACCGGCACCGCCATGCCGTACTTGGCGCGGTTCAGCACCACCAGCGTGGAAAAGCGCTTGACGTTGGGATTGCCCCAGAAATTGCGCTGGGCGAAGGCCTCGTATTCGGCCATGTCGCGCATGGTGATGGTCAGGACGAAATCCACCTCGCCCGTCACCGACAGGCACTGCATGATTTCCGGCGCGGACTGCATGGCGCGCTTGAACTGGTCGAGCTTGTCGGCGCGTTCGCTCTCCAGCGTCACCAGCACGACCATCATGATGCCGCGGCCCACGGCGGCGGGATCGACCACGGAAACGTCACCCAGCACCACCTTGGATTCGCGCAGCCGCTTCATGCGGCGCAGGCAGGAAACCGGCGACAGGTTCACGCGCTGCGCGACTTCCTGGCTGGTGCGCTGGTTGTCTTCCTGCAGGCTTTGCAGGATCTGGAGGTCGAAATCGTCTAGTTCCATAAGGGTCTCGGAACGGCTGGAAACGGGCTGGAAAGGACTCGCCAACAGATTCTAAGCCCGGCCGCGCCGGAATCCGGCCCCATTTTGACGGGAAACTTCATTTCCGCGTCCCGCGATGCAGGAATTATTCAGCAGGCTTGCTTACACTGAGAGCCCTCTGCCCGCGCCGCGGGTACGTCCGCCCCTCGTATCATGCCGTCACTCCAGCTTTTCCTGCTGTTCCTCGCCGCCGACGCGGCGCTCAAGCTCACGCCTGGCCCCGACATGGCGCTGACCCTGTCCCGAGGCATGACGCAGGGCTTCCGGCCCGCCTTCCACAGCGTCCTGGGCAACGTCGCCGCCGGATTCATCCAGGTGCCGGCGGTGGTACTGGGCCTGGCCTCGGTGCTGCAGGCGTTTCCGTCACTGTTCATGGGCATCAAGGCGGCCGGCGGCCTGTACCTGGGCTACCTGGGCATCAAGGCCATCGTCCGCTGCGCGCGCTCGGCCGACGTATCGCTGGCCGCACGCCCCGGGGATGCGCGCGACGCCTTCTGGCAAGGATTCACGACCAACCTGCTGAACCCCAAGGTGTTGCTGTTCATGATCGCCTTCCTGCCGCAGTTCACCACGCCGGACAACGGGCCGGTCTGGGTGCAGATGCTTGTGCTGGGCGTGACGATGAAAGTGTTGAGCCTGCCCTACGGCAGTTTCTTTGCCTACGGCGCCTCGCGCATCCGCGGCTGGGTGGGGCGCAATCCCTGGTTCCTGCGCATGCAGCAAGGCCTGCTTGGCGCCGTCATGCTTGGGCTGGCGCTGTATGTGCTTTACTCCACCGCCGCACACCTGACGCCCTGAACCTGCCGCCGTTCCCTACGCATTCCGCTTTTCCGCCATCGCCATGACCGCCGCAACCCTGAATACCGGACGCAACGCGTCGTCCTCCACCCTGCTCCCCATCCTGTCGTTGATCGGCGCGATGGCCTCGCTATGCGTCGGCACCTCGTTCGCCAAGTCCCTCTTCCCGATGGTCGGCGCGCAGGGCACGACTGCCTACCGCATCGCCATCGGCGCGCTGATCCTGGTGGCGATCTGGCGCCCGTGGCGCTTTCCGCTGACGCGCCAGGCGGCGGCCAAGATCGCGCTGTATGGCGTGACGCTGGCCTGCATGAACCTGCTGTTCTACATGGCCTTGCGCACGCTGCCTCTGGGCGTGGCCATTGCCATCGAATTCATCGGCCCGTTGACCCTGGCCGTAGCGCTGTCGCGGCGCGCCATCGACTTCGTCTGGATCGGTTGCGCCATCGCCGGCTTGGTACTGCTGATTCCCACGGGACAATCGGTGCACGACCTGGATCCCGTCGGCATCGCCTTTGCGCTGGGCGCGGCGGTGTGCTGGGCGCTCTACATCATCTTCGGCAAGATGGCCGGCAACGTGCATGGCGGACAGGCCACGTCGCTTGGGCTGACCGCGGCGACGCTGGTGGCGCTGCCCATAGGTGCAGCGCATGCCGGCGCCGCCCTGCTGGATCCGACCCTGATCCTGGCCGGCATCGCGGTGGGCGTGCTATCCAGCGCCTTGCCCTATTCGCTGGAAATGGTGGCGTTACGGCGCCTGCCGCAAAAGACCTTCGGCGTGCTGCTCAGTATGGAGCCCGCCATGGGCGCGCTGGCCGGCGTGATCGTACTGAACGAGCAGCTGTCGCAAACGCAATGGCTGGCCATCTGCGGGATCATCGTCGCGTCCGCAGGCTGCGCGGCCACCGCCCGCCGGCAAAACACCGCCCCCACGCCCGCGCCGGACTGAGCGCGGACGCGCGCCGCCGCCCAAGGCCGTTTCAGCCGAATCCGATCTCGCGGCGGGGCGGCGCCAGCGGATCGAAGTCTTCCCAGTGGTTGTTGCGCCAGCGGCCGTTGGCGTGTTCCACGTCCGCGCCGCCGGCATCGCGCAGGATGCGGCACGCCAGCATTTCGCGCTGCGGCCGCGTGCGCACGGCAACCATCACGCCGGCCTGCCGGATCTCGGCATGGGAATCAGGATTGAAGTGGCCATGCTGGGTGCTGCCGTGGCCCGTCACCCAAAGCGCGCCGAAGAGCGATCCCAGATAGGCGCCGACCCCGGCCGCGGCCAGGATCAGTGGCGTGGAATCGCTGATCTCGGACATCACGAACCCGCCAAACACCGCGAAACCTGCGCCCACCCCGCCCGCCCCCAGAAAAGCGCCGATATCGGCGCGTCCCGAGTCCGGGTCGGAACGGCGGTCGCCGCCCAAGGGGTAGCGGCCGTGCTCGCCGGCCGGATTGACGTAGAAGGTATTGATGTCCCAGTCTGGAAAACCGCTGGCGGACAGGCGCTCGGCCGCGGCGTTCGCCGCTTCGAAACCCTCGAACCGGGCTGCTACGATCAGAGACATGATGTGCTCCTTGCCCGGGCTGCCGGGCAGGATATACGTGTCTTTATCGTACGCCCGCGGCGCGGGCGCGAACGCGCCGGTTACACCTTGCGGCGGCTGTTACCGTCCGCCGTCAGTTGGCGGAAATGTTCTTGCTCCGGATCACCGCGCCCCAACGCTCGTATTCCTTGCGCGCATAGTCCGCGAAGGCCTGCGGCGTGCTGCCCGTGGGCTCCATGCCCTGCAGCTTCAATTGCTCGGCCACCTCTGGCGAACGCAAGGCCTGCTCGATGGCCTGGCTGAGTTTCTCCACCACCGGCGCCGGCGTGCCCGCGGGCGCCACCACGCCCTGCCAGGCAGCAGCCTCGAATGCCGGGCCGCCCGCCTCGGCGAAGGTCGGCACCTGGGGCAATTGCCCGGAGCGCTGCGCGGCCGGCACCGCGATGGCGCGCAGCTTGCCCGCCTGGATCAGCGGGCGGGCGGCGGCCAGATCGGCCATCATCATCGGCACCACGCCGGACGCCACGTCCTGCAGGGCGGGCGGCGTGCCCTTGTAGGGAATGGCCGTGGCGCGGCCCTGGACGGTATCCAGGAACAGCTCCATGGCCAGGTGATGGGGGCTGCCCACGCCCAGGGACGCATAGCTGCCCGGTTTGTCGCGCTTGAGGTATGCCTTCACGTCGGCCAGCGTATGCATCTGGGTATCGGGCGACACCACCAGCACGATGGGCAGCGACACGAGCGTGGAAACGGGGGTCAGGTCCTTCCCTGGATCGTAGGGCAGCTTCTGATACAGCCAGGGGTTCAGCGCCAGGGTGCTCATCCCCGCCGTCAGCAGGGTGTAGCCGTCAGGCGCGGCGCGGGCGGTTTCCTGGGCGGCGACGATGGTGGCCGCGCCCGGACGGTTTTCCACCACCACCGGCTGGCCCAGCGCGTCGCCCACGTGCTTGGCGACGATGCGGGTGGCGATGTCGCTACCCCCGCCCGCGCTGAACGGCACCAGCCAGCGGATCGGATGATCGGGAAACCCGGCCGCCGCAGCCTGGCCCGGGACGATTGCAGCCCCTGCCAGCGCCGCCGCCAGCAAGGCGCGATGCAGTATGCCTTTGAACATGTGCGCTCTCCTCGCCTGCCTATTTATTTAACATATTAATGATTTATTATCGGACGCAGGACGCTGGCGCACATCACAGGAAAAACCCGCAGTCCAAGCATCAGGACCGGCGTCAGGTGCGCGCGGCGGCAAGCCAGCGCAAGCCGGCCGACGTGCCGGCGGCCGGCCGGTACTCGCAGCCTATCCAGCCGCCGTATTCCAGTTCGCGCAGCACATTGAACACCCAGCCATAGTCCAGTTCGCCACGGTCAGGCTCCTGGCGCAGCGGCACGCCGGCGATCTGCAGATGGCCGACCCGCCCCGTGGGCAGGTATTCGCGCAGCTTCATGGTGAGGTCGCCCTCGACGATCTGGCAGTGGTAGAGATCCATCTGCACTTTCAGGTTGGACGCATTGACCGCCTGCACCACGGCATGCGCCTCGTCTTGGCGGTTCAGGAAATAGCCGGGTATGTCGCGGGTATTGATGGGTTCGATCAACACGGTGACGCCCGCCGAACGCGCCTGGCGCGCGGCCCAGTCCAGGTTCTCGCGATAGCAATCCAGCATGGCCTCGCGCGATGCGCCGGGTTGGACCAGGCCCGCCATCACATGGAGATTCGGGCAGGCCAGCGCCGTAGCGTAGGACAGCGCCTGTTCGATGCCCGCCTGGAATTCCGCCTGCCGTCCCGGTTGCGCGGCCAGTCCGCGATCGCCGCGGGCGGCCACGCCGGGCGGCGCGTTGAAGAGCACCTGCGTCACGCCGGCTGCGTCCATGCGTTCGCGCACGAAGGCGGCCGGAGCCTCGTAGGGAAACATGCATTCCACGCCGGCGTACCCGTCCGCCGCAGCGGCCGCGTAGCGGTCCAGGAACGCGTGTTCCGTGTACATCATCGAAAGATTGGCGGCGAACTTCAACATGGCGGAGGCTCCGGACCGGGCGGCATGCATGGAAATTAGCACAACCGCCCGCCCCGCCATCGCCGCAGCGCTAGGCGCCGAAGTCGGGCGCCGGGTGCAGGGTCAGCCGCGGTCCCGCCTTGAGCAGCTGGCTGGGGATGTCGTGCCCCACCAGCGCGGGCAAGGTCGCCGATACGCCAAGTATGGCGTCCAGGTCCACGCCGGTGTCGTAGCCCATCAGTTCCAGCATGTGCACCAGTTCCTCGGTGCAGACGTTGCCGCTGGCCCCCGGCGCGTACGGGCAGCCGCCCAATCCGCCCAGCGATGCGTCGAAGCGGTCGATGCCGGCCTCGATGGCCATCAGCGTATTGGCCAGCGCCATGCCGCGCGTATTGTGGAAGTGCATGGTGGTGGTCAGTCCCGGGAACAGCTTGCGGACCTCGCGCCCGATTTTGCCGACCTGCGTGGGATAGGCCATGCCGGTGGTGTCGCATAGCGTCACCCCGTCCACCCCCAGCGCCGCGAAGCGTCCCACCAGTTCGAACACCTCGAAAGCATTGATGTCGCCTTCCATCGGGCAGCCGAACACGGTGGACAGCGACACGTTGATGGCGACGCGGCTGCCGCGCACCGCATTGACCACATCGCTCAATTGCTCGAACGACTGCTCCCGCGTCATGCGCAGGTTGGCGCGGTTATGGGTCTCGCTGACCGACATCACCAGGTTGACCTCGTCCACCTTGCACTCCAGCGCCCGCTGCGCGCCGCGCACATTGGGCACCAGCACGGTGTAGACGACGTCCGGATTGCGCTCGATCTCGTGCATCACGATCTCGGCGTCGCGCAAGGCGGGAATGGCCTTGGGCGAGGTAAAGGACGTGGCCTCGATCTTGGCGAATCCGCTGGCGGACAGCCGGTTGATGAAGGCAATCTTGTCCTGGGTTTCGATGAACTGCTTTTCGTTCTGGAAGCCGTCGCGCGGCGCGACTTCCTGGATGTACAGCCGCGGGCGGCTGGCAGTGGTTCCGGGGTTGGTCACATTCATGGCTGCCTTCCTCAGATGATGCCGCGCGCGCGCCAGTCCTGGCGCTGCGCCTCGCCTATGCCCAGCCCGGCCAGCACCTGGTCGGTGTCCTGGCCCAGGGCGGGCGCCGGGCTGCGCACTTCGCCCGGAGTTTCCGACAGCTTGGGCACGATGCCCGGCACCTGCACGGGCGTGCCGTCAGGCAGCGTGCCGTCCAGGATCATGCCGCGCGCCTGGTAGTGCGGGTCGGCCGCGATATCGGCCACGTCATAGATCTTGCCCGCGGGAATCTGGCCGTCATTCAAGCGCTCCAGCACCAGGTCCAGCGGATGCTGGCCGGTCCATTGCGAAATCGCGTCGTCAAGCATGACCACGTGCTTCACGCGCCCGGCGTTGTTCGCCAGTTCCGGCGCATCGGCCAGATCGGGCCGGCCGATCACGCCCATCAGGCGCTTGAAGATGCTGTCGCCATTGCCGGCGATCAGCACGTACTTGTTGTCCTGGCAGCGGTAGGCGTTGCTGGGCGCGATGCCCGGCAGGCTGCTGCCGGCCGGCTGGCGGATCTCGCCGAACACCGAATACTCGGGCAGCAGGCTCTCCATCATGTTGAAGACGGATTCATACAGCGCCACATCGATCATCTGGCCCGTGCCATTCTGGTCGCGCGCGCGCAGCGCCAGCAGGATGCCGATGACGCCGTGCAACGCCGACAGCGAATCGCCGATGGACACGCCCACGCGCACCGGCGTGCGGTCAGGCTCGCCGCTGAGGTGGCGCAGGCCGCCCATGGCCTCGCCGATGGCGCCGAACCCGGGCAGATCGCGGTACGGACCCGTCTGGCCGTAGCCGGACACGCGCAGCATCACCAGCCGCGGGTTGATGGCGCGCAGTTCTTCCCAGCCCAGGCCCCAGCCTTCCATGGTGCCGGGCTTGAAGTTCTCGACCACCACGTCGATGTCCTTGACCAGGGACCGGATCAGGTCTTGCGCCTCGGGCTTGCGCAGGTCCAGGCTGACCGACTTCTTGTTGCGCGACTGCACTTGCCACCAGACGGAAGTGCCGTCGTGGATCAGGCGCCAGTTGCGCAGAGGATCGCCCTTGCCGGGCGGTTCGATCTTGATGACCTCGGCGCCGAATTCGCCCAGCATCTTGGCGGCGAACGGTCCGGCGATCAGCTGGCCCAACTCCAGCACTCGGATCCCGCTCAATGGTTTGGATGACATGATTGCCTCGTCAGCTCTTGTGTTTGCCCAGATAGGCCTCGCGCACGCGCTCGCTGGCCAACAACTCCTGGCCCGTGCCCTCCATCACAATGGAGCCCACTTCCAGGACATATGCGCGGTCGGAGATCGCCAACGCCTGGTTGGCCATCTGTTCGACCAGCAGGATCGTCATGCCGCGCTCTTTCAGCGACTTGATGATCTTGAAGATCTCGGCCACGATCAGCGGCGCCAGTCCGAGCGAGGGCTCGTCCAGCATCAGGATGCGCGGCTTGCTCATCAAGGCGCGGCAGATGGCCAGCATCTGCTGTTCGCCGCCAGAAAGCGTGCCCGCGTATTGCGCGCGGCGCTCCTTCAGGCGCGGGAACATCGCAAAGCACTGCTCGATCTCCGCAGCCAGTTCAGCGGGCGATTCCTTGCGCAGGAACGCACCCAGCATCAGGTTGTCGTAGACGGTCTGGTCGGGGAACACCTGGCGCCCTTCCGGCACGTGGGCGATACCCAGCCCCACCCGCTTGTGCGCGCTGATCCCGCCCAGGTCCTGCCCGGCGAACGCGATGTCGCCAGTGGATTTTTCGATGCCCGACAGCGCGCGCATCATGGTGCTCTTGCCCGCGCCGTTGCCACCGATGATGGTCACGATCTCGTTCGTGTCCACATGCAGCGACACCTGCTTCAGGGCATTGACGGCGCCATAGCTGACCGCCAGGTTCTTGATGTCCAGTAAACGGCTCATTGCGGTCTCCTATGCCGGCGCGCCCAGGTAGGCTTCGATGACTTTCGGATTCTCCTGGATGTGGTTCGGCAGGCCCGAAGCGATCTTCACGCCGTAGTCCAGCACCACGATATGGTCGGAAATGGCCATGACCAGATCCATGTGGTGCTCGATCAGCAGGATGGTCAGGCCCATGTTCTTGAGCTTCACGATCAGGTCCGTAAGCTGGTCGGTTTCCGCTGGATTCAGGCCTGCGGCAGGCTCGTCCAGCAACAGCAGGTCCGGCATGGCCGCCACCGCGCGGGCGATTTCCAGGCGGCGCTGCAGGCCGTAAGGCAGGCTGTTGGCGGCATCGTCCGCGTAGCGATCCAGCTCGAAAAACCGGAGAATGGCGTAGGCCTGGCGGCGGATGCGCCGCTCTTCGGCCAGGCTGCCGGGCAAGCCCAGCAGGTTGGAGAAGAAGCTGGACTTCTGCACCCGGTAGAAGCCCACCATCACGTTCTCCAGCGCGCTCAGCCCGTCGAACAGCTTCAGGTTCTGGAACGTGCGGCCAATGCCGGACGCAGCGATCTCATTGGGAGACAAGCCGACCATCTGGCGGTTCTTGAAGCGGATGCTGCCGGCGTCCGGCACCACCAGGCCCGACAGCAGGTTCAGGGTGGTGGTCTTGCCGGCGCCATTGGGGCCGATCAGCGACACGACGGAACCGCGCTCCAGCGAGAACGACACCTTGTTGGTAGGCACCACGCCGCCGAAGGCTTTGTACAGGTCCTTCACTTCCAGGAAGCCGGACGCCGCGCCGCCGCGGTCGGCAGGAGGCGCCGGCGTCCAGTCGGCGGCGCCCGCCTCGGCAGCCAGCGCCTCGCGCTGGCCGCGCTTGGGCAGCACCTTGGCCAGCAGGCCCGCCAGCCCTTCCGGCATGGCGTACAGCGCGAACAGCAGGATCAGACCATAGGCGAAATGCTGCACTTCCGGCCAGCGCGCCAGCATGGCGTCGATCACCGTCAGCACCACCGCGCCCAGGAAAGAGCCCCCCGGCGTGCGGCCGCCGAACAGCACCAGCACCAGGAAGAACACCGACAGGTTGAAATTGACGAAGTCCGAATTGATGTACTGGTTCTGCTGCGCCACCAGGCCGCCCGCGATGCCGCAGGTGATGGCGCTGATGGCGAAGGCCAGGATCTTGAAGCGGTAAACGCTGATGCCCACGCTCTCCGCCGCAATCTCGGACGTGCGCACCGCGGCGAAGCCGCGGCCGAAACGGCCGTTCAACAGCAGCGAGGTCATGGCGTGCAGCGCCAGGCCCAACACCACGACCACCACCACCCACTGGCGGCTGTCCAGCGTGGCGCCGCCGAAGGTCAGGCCGGTGATGCCGTAGAAGCCTTCCTGCCCCTTGAACACGTCGGTCCATTCGGACACGATCTTTTCGATCAGAAGGCCAAAGGCGATGGTCACCATCGCCAGGCTCGGCCCCTTGACCTTCAGCGCCGGAATGGCGATCACCACGCCGAAGACCGCTGAAACAACCGCGGCGCAGCCCAGCGCCAGCCAGGGATCGACCTGGTAGTTCACGGTCAGGAGCGCCACCGTGTAGGCGCCGACGCCGAACAGGCCGGCATGGCCCAGCGACTTCTGCCCGGTCTGGCCGACCAGGATGTTGAAGCCGGTGGCAGCGATGTAATAGACCCCGATGTTGAACAGGATCAGCAGATAGAAGTCATTCAGGCCCGAATAGGCGTAGCCGATGGCAAGCGCCGCGATGACCAGCGGAATGAGGATTTTGGAGAGCTTCATACTTTCTCCGCATGCACGCGACCGAGGATGCCGGCCGGGCGGAAATACAGCACCACGATGATCAGCGCGAACACCGCGATCTCGCGCAGGTTCGAATACCAGAGGCCGATCAGCGATTCCAGCAGCCCGATCAGAAAGCCGCCAAAAATGCAGCCGCGCGGATTCTCCAGCCCGCCCAGGATTGCGGCCGAAAAGGCCTTGAGCGACAGCAGCGTGCCCACGAACACCGAGGCGGTGGCAATCGGCGCGACCATGACGCCGGCGATCGCGGCCAGCGCCGAACTGATTGCGAACACGGCAATCGCAACCGCGTTGGCATTGATGCCCATCAGGCTGGCGGCGGTCTTGCTGAACGCCACCGCGCGCACCGCCTTGCCCATCTTGGTCTTGTGCAAGGCCCAGTCGAACACGATCATCAGCGCCAGCGTGGTGCCGAACACCAGGATTTCCTGCGGCCGCACGCCGGTACCCAGGACCGTGATGATGCCCTCGCCCAGCGGCGACGCCACCGCGATGGGCGCCGGGCCCCAGACCAGCAGCGCCAGGTTCTGGATGATGATGCCAAAGCCGATGGTGCTCATCACCCAGGACAGCCCCGCCTCGCCCACGAAGTGGCGGATGGCGGTGATGTAGAGCACGTAGCCCAGCAGGCTCAGGACCAGCATGGCGGCCAGCAGGGCGAACAGGAACGTGCCCCAGGTTACGTCCTCCGGATTCGGAAAACCGATCAGCTTGCCCTGGCTGACCAGCAGGATGGCGCTGATGCCGATCAGGCCGGCCAGCGCCAGGAATGCGCCCTGTCCGAAGTTGAAGGTCTTGGTCGTGGTGTACGTGATGCTGAACCCGAACGCGACCAGGGCATAGACGCTGCCCATGGCCAGCCCGCTCAAGATGGCTTGTAGTATTTGCATGCTGGATGCCCCCCTATTGACGACTCCCCGGCGCGCCTCCGCGCACCGGGGAGAGATCTTTCTCGTTGCCGCGCCTTCTTACAGCTTCAGGTCTTCCGGCTTGATGGCGCGGGTGTATTCGTCATCCACCGACACCACCTTGCCGTCGATCCAGCGCACCAGGCGGAAGTCCTTCACCGACAGGGCTTCGTGGCTTTCCGCTGTGAACGGCTTCTCGTAGGTCTTGATGACGCCCTTGGCCTGCGCCAGGTTCTGCAGCGCGGCTTGCACGGCTTCGCCTTCGGTCGACTTGGCCTGCTCCATGGCGGCGGCAATGAGCTTGACCGAGTCATAGGCCTGCGCGGCCATGACGTAGGTCGGCACGCGGCCGTCGCGCTTCATCAGCGTGTCATACAGCGCCTTGGACTCGGGCGAGGAGTCTTCGGTGATCGACGCCGTGAAGATCATCTTGCTGGCCAGCTCGGGACCCGCGATGCGCAGGAACGGCGAGCTCAGGTTGGCCCAGGAAGCCAGCGTGGTCGGGAAGTAGCTGATCTTCTCGAGGCTGCGCATGACGTGCGCGTTGGAATCCGCCAGCGCGTAGACGATCAGCGTGTCGGCGCCCGAACTCTTGATCTTGTTCAGCTGCGACGACATGTCCGTGTCCTTGGGACCGAACTTCTCGTTGGCCACGGGCGTGATCTTGTGCAGCGCCAGGATCTCGACCGCGTCCTTGGCGCCTTGCTGGCCGTAGCCGGTGGTGTCGGCGATGATGGCGACCTTGCCGTTCTTGCTGGCGCGGGCGGCGTAGGCCGCCAGCAGCGCGATCTGGTCGCGGTCGCGCATGGACACGCGGAACACGTAGTTGGCGGGCGACTTGGCGTAGCGGCCGGTGATGTCGGTGGCGGTGGCCACGGGCGAGATCGTCGGAATCTTCTTCTGCTGCACCAGGTGCAGCCAGGCCAGCATGTTGCCGGAGTTGACTCCGCCCAGCATGGCGTTGACCTTGACGTTGTCGACCAGTTCGTTGGTGTTCTGGATGGCCTTGGGCGGCGCGCCAACATCATCGCGCTCGACGATGACGACCTTCTTGCCCAGCACGCCGCCAGCCGCGTTCAGCTCATCGGCCGCCTGGCGCGCGCCGGCCAGCGCGGAAATGCCGAAGTCCGCCGAGCCGGTGGCCGACATGTCGCTGTTGAAGCCGATCTTGATGTCGTCGGCCAGCGCGGCGCCGCTGGCGCCCGCCAGCGCCGCCGCCAGCAGCAGGGACTTCATGGTCTTGGGGAAATGCTTGAAGTACATCTTGTCTCCTTCTGGATCACTCTGGTGACCGCTGATTGGCAATTCAGGATTGTTTGATGAGGTCGGCGGCCTTGTTGCCGATCATCATCGTGGCCGCGCAGATGTTGGCCGACGGCATGGCCGGCATCACCGAGGAATCGATGACGCGCAGATTGCCCACGCCGTGCACCCGCAACTGAGGGTCGACCACTGCGTATTTGTCATCGGCCTGGCCCATGCGGGCCGTGCCGTTGACGTGATACGACGACACGCCATAGCGGCGCGCGAAGTCCAGCAATTCGGAGTCGGATTCGCACAGCGGACCGGGCAGAACCTCGCTGTCGAAATACTGCGAAAGCGCTTGCGAACGCAGCAGCTGACGCGCCAATCGGATGCCGCGTACCAGCGTCATCTGGTCGCGCTCGTTTTCGAGGTAGTTGGCCAGGATCACGGGGTCCTGCAGCGGGTCCGCCGAACGGATGCGCACCTGGCCGCGGCTCTCGGGCCGGTGCTGCCAGACGCCCGCGGTCATGCCGGGGAAGTCATCCAGCATGCCCACATAGCCTTCCTTGTAGCTGGCGGGCGTGAACACGCCCTGCAGGTCAGGCAAGGCGAGGTCAGGCGTGGACTTCCAGAAGTAATGCAGCAGCGACGGGCTCAGCGCCATGATGCTGGGACGCTTCATCATCCAGCGGCTGATCTGGCCGGCCAGGCTCAGGCCCTTGACAAGCTGGTTCATGGTCTGGCTGTTCTTCACGCGCGCCACGACCCGCACCGAATAGTGGTCGCTCAGGTTTTCCCCCACGCCCGGCAGGTCGCACACCACGTCGATGTTGTGCTGGCGCAGCAGGTCCGCCGGTCCCAGGCCCGACAGCTGCAGCAGCTTGGGCGTGTTGATCGCGCCGCAGGACACGATCACTTCGCGGCGTGCGCGCACCGCGCGGACCTGCGAAGGGTGGGCCGGGTGGCAATAGGCCACGCCAGCAGCCTTGCCGCCATCGAACAGGATGCGGGTTGCCTGCGCGTAGGTACGCACTTCCAGGTTCTTGCGGCCCATGGCGGGCTTGAGGAAGCACTTGGCCGTGCTCATGCGCCAGCCGCGGTCTATGGTGCGCTGGAAGTAGCCCACGCCGGCCTGATCCGCGCCGTTGTAGTCGAGGTTGCGCGGGATGCCCTGTTCCACCGCGCCGGCGATGAAGGCCTCGCACAGGGGGTGGATCCAGTCTATGTCCGTGACCGGCAGTTCGCCCTTGCGGCCGCGGTAGCGGTCGTCGCCGCCCACGCGCCGTTCCATGGACTTGAAGTACGGCAGCACCTCGTCATAGGACCAGCCGGTATTGCCCAGCGCGGCCCAGTGGTCGAAGTCGGCCGCCTGGCCGCGGTTGTAGACCAGGCCGTTGATGGAAGTAGACCCGCCCAAGGTTCGGCCCTGCGGAATCGGCACGCGCCGTCCGTTGGTCTGCGCCGTGCCTTCGCTGGAGAACTGCCAGGCGTACTTCTTGTTGAAGACCGCCTTGATGAAGCCGGCGGGTATGTGCAGGTAGGGACTGCGGTCCGGCGGGCCGGCCTCCAGCACGCAGACCGTCGAGCCGTCCGCGCTCAGGCGGTTGGCCAGGATGGAGCCGGCCGCGCCGGATCCCACGATCACATAGTCGAACTGATCCGCGTCGCGGAGGGAAGGCTGTGCTTGGCTCATGTCTGGATCCGCGGGCGTCAGGGAATCGCGTTGAACGACTTGCCGGCAAGGCAGACGTACTTGATTTCCAGGAACTCTTCGATGCCGTACTTGGAACCCTCGCGGCCCACGCCCGACTCCTTGATGCCGCCGAAGGGGCCGACCTCATTGGACACGGCGCCGGTGTTCACGCCGACAATGCCATATTCCAGCCCTTCCATCATGCGCCAGACCCGCTCCAGGTTGGCGGTGTAGAAATAGGCGGCCAGGCCCGAGGCGCTATCGTTGGCGCGCGCCAGCACGGCGGCTTCGGATTCGAAGGTACTGATGCCCACCACCGGGCCGAAGATCTCTTCGTGCGCCAGCTCCATGACATCCGTGATGCCGGCCAGCAGGGTCGGCTCATACAGCAGCGTGCCCGGCTCGCGCAGCTTGCCGCCCGCCAGGAGGCGCGCGCCGCGCGCCGTGGCGTCGTCCACCAGGCGGGCCACCTTGTCCACCGCGCGCTGGTCGATCAGCGGTCCTTGCGTAACGCCTTCTTCCAGCCCGCCGCCCACCTTCATGCGGCGCATTTCCGCCAGCAGCTTGTCGTTGAAGGCGTCTGCGACGCTGGCATGGACGTAGACGCGGTTGGCGCATACGCAGGTCTGGCCGGCGTTGCGGAACTTGGACTGCACCAGGCCTTGCACGGCCTCGTCCAGATCGGCGTCCTCGAACACGATGAAGGGCGCGTTGCCGCCCAGTTCCAGCGACAGCTTCTTGATGTTGGAAGCGCTTTGCTGCATCAGCAGCCGGCCCGTCTGGGTGGAACCGGTGAAGGTCAGCTTGCGCACCGTGGGGTTCTGCGTCAGCTCCGTGCCGATGGGCGCGGGGTCGCCGATGACCACGTTGAGCACGCCGGGCGGGATGCCGGCCTGCTCGCCCAGCCAGGCCAGCGCCAGCGCAGTGAACGGCGTCAGCTCGGATGGCTTGAGCACCACCGTGCAACCGGCGGCCAGCGCCGGACTGACCTTGCGCGTGACCAGGGCCGAGGGAAAGTTCCAGGCGATGATCGCCGCGCACACGCCCACGGGTTGCCGGATGGCCAGCATGCGCTGGTCGCCGCGCGTATGGGGCAGCACGTCGCCATACACGCGCTTGGCTTCTTCCGCGAACCATTCGACGAAGGACAAGGCGTAATTCAGCTCGCCGCGGGCTTCGGCCAGCGGCTTGCCCTGCTCCAGCGTCAGCAGCAGCGCCAGGTCGTCGGCGTGCGCCTCGATCAGGGCATGCCATTTCCGCAGGATGGCGCCGCGCTCCTTGCCCGTCCTGGCCCGCCAGGCCGGCAGGGCGTCATCGGCGGCCGCGATGGCGCGGGCCGTCTCGGCCTGGCCCAGATTAGGCACCGTACCCAGCACGCTGGCGTCAAAGGGATTGCGCACCGTAATGGTGGCGCCATTGTCGGCGTCGCACCAGGCGCCGCCGATGTAGGCCTGCTGCCGCAGCAGCTGGCTATTCTGCAGATTCATTTGTCTCGCGCTCCATCCATCATGCTCCGCACGGTCCGCGCTGGGGGGCCGGGCGAAATTTTTTGGGGAGGATAGCCCTGGCGCCCGCCTGCGCAACAGCAGTCATTAGCGATGCCGCCATCACCATCCGCGATGACAAGCCTGCCCATGGCTACAATGGAACTTCTCGTCCGCTTTCCCGCCCGTCCCGCCATGCGTCTCGATCCCACCTCCCTCAAGCTCTTCATCAGCGTGGTCGAGCAAGGCACCATCGCCGCAGCGGCCGAACACGAGCACATCGCCGCGGCCGCCATCAGCAAGCGGATCAGCGAGCTGGAAGAGAACCTCAAGATCCGGCTGCTCATCCGCACCAACAAGGGCATCCGTCCCACGCCGGCCGGCGTCGCGCTGTCCACCATGGCGCGGCGCGCCCTGCACGAACTGGATGAAATCTCGGTCCACATGCGCGACTACTCGCGCGGCCTGCGGGGCTTCATCCGGGTGCACGCCAATATATCCGCGATCACCCAGTTCCTGCCCCAGGACATCAAGCTCTTCCTGAACGACTACCCCAACGTGCAGGTCGACCTGGAAGAGAAAATCACCTCGACCATCATCAAGTCGGTCGCCGAAAACGCAGCCGACGTAGGCATCTTTTCCGGCACCGCGCCGGACCACGACGTGGAAATCCACCCCTACCGCGAGGACACGCTGGCGCTGGTGGTGCCCGCCGACCATCCCCTGCGGGACAGGCCGGGCTTTCGCTTCGCCGACGCGCTGGAACACGATTTCGTCGGCTTGCACCGCGGCAGCGCCATCAACCGCATCCTGTCCAACGCCGCCAGCGATGAAAAGCGCAACATCCAGCTCAAGGTGCAGGTCACCGGCTTCGACGCGCTGTGCTTCATGGTGAATTCGGGGCTGGGCATAGGCGTGCTGCCGCTGGACATCGCGCGCCGCTACTCGGCCATGTTCGACATCCGCATCATTCCCCTGACCGAACCCTGGGCGCGGCGCCAGATCCAGATCTGCGTGCGCTCCTTCGACGCCCTGCCCACGGCTGCCAAGCTCTTCGTGAACCACCTGAGCAAGCGCCAGCCCTGAACCCGGGCCGGCGCCTGCCTGCCACCCTACTGCTTGAGTTCGTCCGGCTTGATGCTGCGGCTGACTTCGTCGTCGACCGTGACCACCTTGCCATCGATCCAGCGCACCAGACGAAAATCGCGGTACGACAGCGCTTCGTGGTTTTCCTTGGTGAAGGCCGGCGCGTAGGTCTTGATCACGCCGTCTACCTTACCCAGCTTGTCCAGCGCCTGCTGCACCTTCTCGCCGTCGGTGGAATTGGCCTGCGTCATCGCCGCCGCCAGGATCTTGACCGAGTCATAAGCGTGCGCCGCGAACACATATGTCGGCAGCTTGCCGTCCTTCTTGATGATGGCGTCGTAGAGCGCGCGCGATTGCGGCGTGGAATCCTCGGTGATGGAGGCGGTGAAGATCATCTTCTTGGCCAGCTCCGGCCCCGCGATACGCAAGAACGGCGGACTGAGGTTGGCCCAGGAGCCGAGCGTGACCGGGAAGTAATTGATCTTTTCCTGGCTGCGCATCAGGTGGCCGTTGGCGTCAGCCAGCGCATACACGATGACCGTGTCCGCGCCCGCGGCCTTGATCTTGTTCAGCTGCGACGACATGTCCGTGTCCTTGGGACCGAACTTCTCGTTGGCCACGGGCGTGATGCCGTACAGGCTCAGCACATGCGCCGCATCCTTGGCGCCCTGCTGCCCGTACCCGGTGGTGTCGGCGATGATGGCGATCTTCTTGTTCTTGGTGGCCTTGGCGGCGTAGGCCGCCAGGAGCGTGATCTGGTCCAGGTCGCGCATGGACACGCGGAAGACGTAGTTGGCCGGCTCCTTGCCATAGCGGTTGGTGATCTCCGTGGCCGTGGCGGACGGCGAAATCGTCGGCACCTTCTTCTGCTGCACGATGTGCAGCCAGGCCAGCATATTGCCGGAGTTCACCCCACCCAGCATTGCCACGACCTTCTCGTTGTCCACGAGTTCGTTGGTGTTCTGGATCGACTTGGGCGGCGAACCCACGTCGTCGCGCGGCACGATGACCAGCTTGCGGCCCAGCACCCCGCCCGCCGCATTGATCTCCTCGGCGGCCTGCCGCGCCCCGGAGAGGGCCGACACGCCGAAGTCGGCGGAGCCGCTGGCGGACATATCGCTGTTGTAGCCAATCTTGATGTCGGCCTGCGCCCAGGCGCCCGGCGCCAGGGCCACGAAGGCCGCCGCGCAGGCAATGCGGATTAGCTGCTTCTGCTTACTCATTACTTTGTCTCCTGACTAGATGTAATGCTGCTTCGACTTGCTTCCGCCATCGGTCTGTGCGCCGTTCGCGGTCCACCCTGCGCGCTGATGCCGTGGATATCGTCCAGGTCCCGCCCAGGACGCTAGAGAATCAATTCGATCGGATTCTCCAGCAATTGCTTTACCGCCCCCAGGAAGCGCGCGCCCAGCGCGCCGTCCACCACGCGGTGATCCGCCGACAACGTAAGGCTCATGACGTGGCCCACGCGGATGTCGTCGCCGTCGACCACCGGCTGCCTGACCACGGCGCCCGCGGCCAGGATGACGCTTTGGGGAGGGTTGATGATGGCGGCAAACTCGCGCACGCCATGCATGCCCAGATTCGACAGCGTGAGGCTGCCGCCTTCGTATTGTTCGGGTCGCAAACGGCCACGGCGCGCCTGTTCCGCCAACTGCGCGATCTCGGTGGAGAGCTCGCGCAGGGATTTCCGGTTCGCGTTGCGCACGATGGGCGTGATAAGTCCGGACTCCAGCGCCACGGCGATGCTCAGGTCCACCTGGCCCAGCTGCACGATGCCTTCGTCCGTCCATTGCGCATTGATGCCCGGGACTTGGCCGGCCGCCCGTGCCACCGCCATCGACAGCAGATCGTTAAGGGAATGGCGCATGGGCTCACGCGCAGACTCGCCGCGCGCATTCAATGCGGCACGGGCGGCCAGCAGCGCGTCCATGCGGCAATCCACCGTCAGGTAAAAGTGCGGCACCTGCTGCTTGGACTGCACCAGGCGGCGCGCGATGGTGGCGCGCATGGAACTGTGCGGCTGCAAGCCGGCGCTGGAGACCGGCGCGGCGGGGGTAGCCCCGGATTGTGCGGATGCCGCGGCGGCATTCTCGATGTCGATCCGTACGATGCGGCCGTTCGGGCCGCTGCCGGAAAGCGTGTGCAGGTCCACGCCCAGCGCGCGCGCCAGGCGTCGCGCGGATGGGCTGGCGAACAGGCGCTGCTCCGCCAGGCCCGAACGATCCCCGGACGGCAGATCGGCCGCAAGGGCAGGACGCGTGACGGCCTGGGGAGCCGCTGCTGGCGGGTTCGCGATTGCCGGTGGCGGACTGGCGGCCGGCTGCATCGCACCGCCCCGGCGCAGCAGCGTCGCGATGACGCCGCCTACCGGTACCTCGGCATCGCCCGCGGGCACATGGATGCAGTCCAGCACCCCATCGTCCAGGGCTTCCAGTTCTATGACGGCCTTGTCGGTCTCGATCTCGGCCAGGATATCGCCCACCTTGACCGTGTCGCCGGACTGCTTCAGCCACTGCAGTATCTTGCCCTGCGTCGTGCCCGCGCCTATGGCGGGCATCACGACCTCGATATCCATGTCTTACTCGCTCTATGTGTTGGCCAGATTGCCTGTCTTCTCGATGTACAGGGCTGCGTCCGATATGTCCGCCACGATGGCCGCGCGCGCAGCTTCGCCGTCGCGGCGCTTCAAGGCGTCCAACAAGGCGGCGTGGTGGCTGAAGGATTCCCAGCTTTCGGACTTGCGGTCCTTGCTGCCCATGCTGAGTGAAAACAGCGGCGCGATCTGCAGCCAGATGTTCTCTATCATCGTGACCAACAGAGGCATTCCGGCCGCCTCATACAGCGTGAAATGCAGATTGCGGTTGGCCTCGATGGTCTTCAAGGTATCGATCTTGCGTTGATGCCCAAGTTTGTCGAACTCGTCGGCGTAGCGCTGTATGCGCGCCACGGTCGCATCCGTCATGATCTGGGCCGCCTCGGCCGCCGCGAAGCCTTCCATGCAGCAGCGGATGCGCACGATCTCGCGGAACTTGGTCAGGCCGGGCTTGGGCACGCGCAGGCCACGGCTGGGCAACATTTCCAACGCCCCTTCGGCGACAAGTTTGTTGACCGCTTCGCGTACCGGCATGGGACTGGTGTTAAGCACCGAGGCCAGCCCGCGCAAGGTGACTTTCTCTCCCGGCGGCACGGCGCCGCTCATCAGGAGTTCACGGGTCCGTTGATAGATCTGATCCGCGACGGTGACGCGTTCCTGCTTTTCGAGCAGGCCTTCCAGTGTGCTGTTGTCCATGTCGTCTCAATTCATGTAGACGCCACCGTTCACGTCCAGGGTGGCGCCGCAGATGTAGCTCGCGCCATCGGAACAGAGAAAGGCGATGGGCAAGGCGATTTCGCGAGGCCGGGCTATGCGCCGCAGCGGAATTCTATTCGCATCGAAGGTCTGCCCACGGGTCATTCCCGTCTCGGTCGCGCCTGGCGCGACGCTATTGACGGTGACGCCGGAATCGGCCGCCTTGCGGGCCAGCCATTTGACGAAAGCCTGCGTGCCGCCCTTGGCCGCAACGTAGTGTGGACTGGCGGCCAGCCCTCCCATGCGCGCGGCGACGGAAGACACCAGCACCATGCGGCCGGCGCCCTGCGCGCTCATCTTCGCCAGCACGGCGCGCGTCAGGTGCATCAGCCCCAGCAGATTGACGTCGATGACATGGTGGAAGACCTCGTCCCAGCCCGCCTCGTGCCAGTCGTCCCAGGGACAATAGCCCGCATTGGCCACCAGCGCGTCCAGGCGCCCGATGTCGGCCACGGCCGCCTCGGCGGCGGCCCGGTCCGTCACGTCGAAGGCGATGGCGCGCGCCGGCACGCCCTTGGCTTGCAACTGCGCAACCAGTTCCTGCGGTGGTTCGCGATCGGCCAGCACCAGCGATGCGCCCTGCTCGCCGCAGACTTCGGCGGTCGCGCGGCCGATGCCGCCGGCCGCGCCGGTGATCAACACCGTCTTGCCCTCAAGCGCGCGCGGCATGAGCTTGCTCCTGTTGGCCGACCGAGAGCGCACTGTCGGCCTGCATTTCACGAATCAGGGCACGGATATCGTCCTCTCCCGCCAGCGCCGCGCGCTCCAGCGCCTGCGACACCACGGGAGGCGCCCAGCGGCCGGTGACGCGCTTGACCGGCTGGTCCAGGTAGTCGAAGTAGCGCCGCTGGATCTCGTCGGCGATCAGCGCACCCAGGCTGGCGCCGCGCGTGGTCTGTTCGACGATGGCGACGCGGCCCGTCTTCATGACGGACCGGCCGATGGTTTCGTAATCAATGTCCCGCTGCGACAAGGTGCGCAGGTCGATGACGTCGGCGCGTATGCCCGCCTCTTCCACCATGCGGCAGCATTCATCCACCATGGTCAGGGTCGTCAGCAGCGTTATCTGGTCCCCCTCGCGTACGCGCTTGGCGCGGCCGATGGGGATGTAGTAGTCCAGGTCCTTGGGCACCAACGTCTTGCGCTTGTGCAGCTGCTGCGGCTCGATGACCAGCACCGGATCTTTGCAGCGCAGCGCCGAGTTCATCAGGCCCACGTAATCGAAAGCATTGGACGGCGCCACGATGCGCCACCCGGGAAACAGCGCGAACACGCCTGCCGGGTCCATGGAATGCTGCGAGCCATAGCCTTCCGGCCCGGGGATGCGCGCGCGCAGCACCAACGGCACTTCGGCCGTGCCATTGAACAAATGACGGATCTTGCCAGCCTGGTTCAGCAGCTGGTCGCCCGCCACCAGGAAGAAGTCGCTATACATCAGCTCGACCACGGGCTTCAGGCCCGACAGCGCTGCGCCGGTGGCCAGGCCGCAGAATCCGTTCTCAGTGATCGGAGTATTCACCAGCCGGCCGGCGTATGTCTCCGTCAGTCCGCGGGTGGCGCCCACGGTGCCCCCGCCCATGTTGGCCACGTCCTCGCCGAACACGTGGATTGTTTCGTCTTCGGCCATGCGCGCGCCCATGGCCCGCGAGATCGCCTCGATGTAGGACAGGGGTTCCATCTCTTCGGCGGCATAGTCCTCCGCCTCGGCGTAGCGCACGCCATCGAACTCCGACATGTCGCTATTGAGGTGTTCGTCCACGCTGGCCGCCGCCGGCCAAAGGCCGGCGCGTATGCGGGCCGACGAACCTGCGCCTTCGATGCAGGAGGCGGCGGCCGCTTCCACCGCGTCCGTCACCGCGGCGTCGACGGCCGCCAACTCTTCCTCGCGCAGAATGCCGCGCGCCTTCAGTTCCTGTTGCAGGAACAGCCAGGGATCGCGTGCCTTCCACGCGTTTTCCTCTTCGCGCGTGCGGTAGCCGAAGGCGCTGCCCGGAATCGAAGAACTCTGGTGGTAGTAACGGTACACCTCTGCCAGGACGAAGGCCGGGCGCCCGGTGCGGACGATATGGTCTTGCGCCCAGCGCGTGGCCAGCCAGGTGGCGAACGGGTTCATGCCGTCCACCTTGACTCCGGCGATGCCGTGGCCCTGCGGCCGGGTCAGCAATTCCGTCTCGAAAGTGGATTGCTCCACGCTCATGGAGACGGCGTACTTGTTGTTCTCCAGGAAGAAGATCATGGGCAGGCCGTACAGCGCCGCCAGGTTCATGGCTTCGTGGGTGGCGCCCTGGTGCACCGCGCCGTCGCCGAAAAACGTGACCATGGTCTTGCCCGAGCCACGCTGCTTTTCCGCGTAGGCGTGGCCGCAAGCGATGGGAATGCCGCCCGCGACGATGGCATTCGTGCCCATGATGCCGAGCTCCGCGCGGCGCAGGTGCATGGAACCGCCACGGCCGCCGGTCCAGCCGTCCTTCAAACCCAGGATCTCGTGCATCATTCCCTGGATTTCCTGGCGCATGCGCAGCGTCAGGCCGGCCGCGGAGGGGTCCAGGCCGCCGTCGTAGAGCGCGTTGATGGCCTTGGCAATGCACTGGTGATGCGCGCGGTGCGTGCCATTCATCAGCGTGTCGACGGGCAATGCGGCGATACAACCGGCCGCGGCGCCTTCCTGGCCGATGCTGGAATGCGCCGGCCCGTGCACCAGGTTCAGCTTGTCCAGCTGCAGGATTTTTTCCTCGAAGCGGCGCGCGGCCAGGAACAGCGTCGTCAGGCGCAGGGCCTCGGCGCGTGTCAGCTGCGCCCAGTCGCTCTCTTCCACCACCAGTTCGTGCACCGGCGTCTTCTGCCGGATTTCTTCGAGTTGCATGCCGTCCCCTCGTTGTGCTTTGCGGCCGCCGCGCGGCGTTCAGATATGCGCGGTCACGCCGCCGTCCACCACCACGCTGGCGCCCGTCATGAAGTCGGACGCGGCGCTGGCCAGGAACAGGGCGGGTCCGACCATGTCTTCCGGTTCGCCCCAGCGGCCCATGGGCGTGGTCGCCACGACGCGTTCCGCGTGGCCAGGAATGTCTACCCGCGCCTGGCGCGACAGCGCCGTGTCGATCCAGCCGGGCTGGATCACGTTGACGGTGATGCCATCGGCCGCCCAGGCGCAGGCCAGCGAACGGGTCAGCTGCAGCACCCCTCCCTTGCTGGCCGAATAGGCCGCGGTCATGGCGTTGGACGCCAGTGCCAGGATGGAGCCGATGTTGATGATCTTGCCCTTGCGGCGCGCCTGCATGGATGCGTGCACGGCCTGGCACATGTTGAAGCTGCCCTTCAGATTGATGTCGATGATGCGGTCCCAGACGTCTTCGGCGTACTGCTCCGGACGCATGCGGGTATTGACGCCGGCGCAGTTCACCAGCACGTCCACCCCGCCGAAGGCGGCCACCGCCTCGTCCACCACCGCGGCGCACGCGGCGCGATCCTCCACCTGCAGCGCGTAGCTTCCGGTCTTGGCGCCGGATCCGCGCAACTCGGACGCCAGCGCGTCGAGCTTTTCCCCCGCCAGGTCGGTCAGCACCAGCGTCGCGCCCGCCTGGGCATACGCCCGGCTGAGCGCGGCGCCGATACCGCCTGCCGCGCCGGTGATCAAGACAATCCTGCCTTCGAGATCGAACAGTTCGTGCTGGGCCATGCTGCGTCCCTTTTTTGCTATTTTTGATATGTGATCACAAATCAAATTCTAGGAACGGCTTTGAAGGCCGTCAACATGCCTGCCATCGGGGTCTACCCGTAGAACGAAAAAAATGGCGGAACGGGGCCATGCCCATTCCGCCTTGGAGGCATCCGCCAATGGCTGGAAAAATCAATACGTCATGCGCACGCCCAGCAGCACGCTGCGCCCCGGCAGCGGCGCCACCGTCGAAATAAAGGACGCGTGGTTGTACGCCAGCTTGTTCAGCAGATTCGTGCCGCGCAGGTAGACCTCATAGCCCGTGGCGCCATATTGGCCGCGGTAGGCCACCACCGCATTGACCATGTTGTAGCCAGGCGTGGTCTCCTCGTAGGCAGCGATGTCCTTCTGCGCAAACACGCGCGCATACTCGACGCCGCCCGACCACTGCTGCCACTTCATATCCGCGCGCACGCCGGCGCGCGCTGCCGGGATGCGCGGCAGGTTGCCATCGCCGCCCGTCAGCTTGCCGCGCACGTAGTCGCCGAATACCGCAGCCGAAAACACCGGGGTGAACTGGTGGCGCAGTTCGCCCTCCACGCCCGTGAACTCTGCGTCGCGCTGGGTGTACTCGATCAGACGAAAGTCTTCGTAGCGGTCCAGCGTGTTGGCATAGATGTAGTTCTTCACGCGATTGTGGAACACGCTGGCCGAGAACGTCGTATCGCCCGAGTGCTTGCGCAAGGTCAGGTCGATGTTGTGCGAGGTCTCGCGGCCCAGGTCCGGATTGCCCAGTTCGTAGGTGTTGGTGGCCAGGTGCACGCCGTCCGCATACAGTTCTTGCGCGGTGGGCAGGCGCTGCGAGCGCGACAGGGACAGGGCCACCGAATACTGCGGCGCGAAGTCCCAGATGGCCGCGGCCGACAAGGACGTGCCGGACAGGCTGCTGCGCTGCGCGCCGCCCGTGGGCGAGATGCGCTGCCAGTCCTGCCGCGCGCCCAGTTCGAAGCGCCAGTCGTTCAACTGGTACTCCTCCAGCACGAACAGGCCATAAGAGCGCGTCTTGCTGCGCGGCAGGAACGCCTCTTCGCCATCGGCGCGGAAATCGCTGTAGGCATTCTGCACGCCCACCACGCCGCGCCAGCCTGCGATGGGCTTGTGCTGCATTTCCACGCGCAGGTCGTAACCCTTGTTCTTGAAGCGAGTGCCCACCTCGCCGCCTTCGATTTCGTCGTGCTGGTAGTCGGTCAGGCCGCCGCGCACGCGGATTTTCTCGAAGCCCGCAAATGGATCCTGGTACTCGGCGCGCAGATCGAGGCGGTTGCTGCGCAGCTTCACGTAAGGCACGCCGCCGTGTTCGTGCTCATGGTCGTGATCGTGGCCGTCTTCGTCGTGGTCATGATCATGGCCGCCGCAATGCAGATGAGTACCGTGCGGATGGCAGCCTTCGTATTCGTGGTTATGTCCGGGCAGGCCGTACTTGCTTTCCAGATGCGTGAACGCCAGGCCGACGTAGCCGCGCGGCGTGATCCAGGACATGCCCACCGTACCCTGCGTCGACTCGCTGTACGAACCTTCCAGCTTGCCGCCCGGCCAATCCGGCACGTCATAGTCGCTGGTGCGGCGCTTCAGGCCTTCCACGCGCACCGCGAACTGTCCTTCGCCCGCGGTGATACCCACCGCACCCGCACGTTCCTTGGTGCCCGTGGCGCCGCGCAGCTCGGCCTCGGCTTCTATGCCTTTTTCCGGCACCGCCGTCGGGATCTTCTTGTCCACCACATTGACCACGCCGCCGATCGCGCCGCCCCCATACAGCAGCGTTGCCGGACCGCGCAGCACTTCGATGCGTTCAGCCAATAGCGGCTCCACCGTCACCGCATGGTCAGGAGAGATGCTGGACGCGTCCATCACCTCGGAGCCGTCGGACAGCACCTTTACCCGCGGCGCGGTCTGGCCGCGGATCACGGGGCGGCTGGCGCCGCCGCCGAAGGTGTCGCTGTTGACGCCGGGCAGGTTCTTCAGCGTGTCGCCCAGGGTGCCGTTGCGCTGCTCGATCAGCGCGTCGCCTTCCAGCACCGAGGCCGGCAAGGTGGTGCTGTTCAGGTCCAGCCCCAGCGGGTTGGCGGAAACCGTGATCGGCGCCAGCGTCCTGGCGGCCGAGCGTTCCGCCGCGGCTTCCGCGGCTTCGTCGGCCTGCGCGGCGGGCGCAGCCAGCATCAGCGCGCAGACCAGAGGCTTCAGCGCACCCCGGCGGCCCGCCCGCAGGGCAACCCTGCCGCCGCGTTCCCTCTGCCACCCCAGTTTCTTGCCATTCATCATCGCCCTCTTTCAAATGTTATAACGTACCAAATAATTGACGAATGATATAACATTTCGAAAATGACGCAAGCTTGCAGACGCAGTGAATGTGCCGCTGCCGCTCATGGCCGGGCCGGCACGGGCGCGCGTATCATAGGGCGATGGTGTTCCCCCGACTTCCGACTCCTCCCACGCTGACCGACACCGTCGCCAAGCGCCTGCTCGCCGAGATCGACGGAGGTCGCGTGCCGCCCGGGGAAAAATTGCCCACGGAAAGCGCGCTGGCGGAGCAGTTCGGCGTCAGCCGCACGGTCATCCGCGAAGCGGTTTCGCGGCTGCGGCAGGACGGCATCGTCGAAGCGCGGCAAGGCAGCGGCGTGTACGTCACCGGCCACGCCGGCAACCGCGCTCTGCGCATCGACGCCGCCGATCTGTCCTCGCTGGACGCCGTGCTGCATATCGTGGATCTGCGCCGCGCGCTGGAAACCGAGATCGCCGCGCAGGCCGCGGCAGTGCGGAAAAAGCAGGACATGGCGGAGATCGACGCCGCGCTGGCCGCCATTTCGCAGGCTGTGGAAAACGGCGGCGACGGCGTGCAGGAAGACGTCGCCTTCCATCGCAGCATCGCCCGCGCCACCGGCAACCCCTATTTCCTGACAACCCTGGCCTTCGTCAGCCAGTTCCTGGAAGCGGCCACGCGCGTCACGCGCGCCAACGAGGCGCGCCACGCCAGCCTGATGCGCGACGTACTGCAGGAACACATCGCCATCGTCGAAGCCATACGCGGCAGGGACGTGGACGGCGCGCGCGAGGCCGCGCGCATCCATATGGTGAATGCGGCCAAGCGGTTGAGCCAGGCGCACCGCTAGACGGGAGCGCCGCGGCGCATGCGCTGCGGCCGGCGCCTAGCCGAATGCCTTGATGAAGAAATCCCGCGTGCCGAAGTTGCCTGATTTCAGCGCGATGCTGATGTCGCCTTGTGCCGCGGGCGCATGACCGGAGCACCAGGGAACGCCGGGATCGATCTGCTCACCGATGGCGATCTGCTGCAGTCCCAACGCCTGCACCACCGCCCCCGAGGTCTCGCCGCCCGCCACGATCAGTTGCCGCACGCCGCGTTCGACCAGACCCGCCGCGATGCGCGCGATGGCGTCCTCGATCATGGCGCCCGCGCGCGCAGCGCCAAGTTCGCTCTGCGCCTGCCTCACCTGCGCGGGCTGCGCGGTGGAGTAGATCAGCACGGGGCCATCGTGCATGCGCGCATCGGCCCAAGCCAGCGCCTCGCCCACGACGTCGTGACCCGCAGCCAGCCGCCGCGGATCCAGCGCCAACGCTGGCCGGCCGCTTTCAATGAATGCAGCCACCTGGCCATTGGTTGCCGCCGAGCAACTGCCCGCCACCACCGCCTGCAAGCCGCGCTGGCGCGGTTGCCGGGCGTCCGCGGACGCCGCCGCCAGTCCCCAGTTGCCGGGCAGTCCGATCGCCACGCCCGACCCCGCCGTCACCAGCGACATGCCGGCAAGCGCGGGACCCAAGGCCAGCAGGTCGTCATTGGACACGGCGTCCACGATGGCGATCCCCACACCTTGCGCCTGCAACTCTTGAATGCTGGCGCGGATGGCCTCGCTACCGCGCGCCACGACGCTGTAGTCGATCAACCCGACTCGGCGGGATGTCTGCGCGGACAGAACGCGCACCAGATTCGGGTCGGTCATGGGCGTCAGCGGATGGTGCTGCATGCCCGATTCGTTCAGCAGCACATCCCCTGCGAACAGATAGCCTTTGAACACCGTGCGCTTGTTGTCCGGAAAGGCCGGCGTGGCGATGGTGAAATCCGTGTCCAGCCGCGTCATCAGCGCATCGGCGACCGGCCCGATGTTGCCCTCGGGCGTGCTGTCGAAAGTGGAGCAATACTTGAAGTAGATCTGTTCCGCGCCCTGCGCCAGCAGCCACTCCAGCGCCGCCAGCGACTGCGCCACGGCCTCGGCCGCGGGCAGCGTGCGGGTTTTCAGCGCGACCACCACCGCATCCGCCGCGCCGCGCAGGGGTTCGCCCGGTATGCCTATGGTCTGCACGGTGCGCATGCCGGCGCGCACAAGGTTGTTGGCCAGATCGGTGGCGCCGGTGAAGTCATCGGCGATGCAGCCCAGTTTGATGCTCATTTGGCCTCCGGCAGGGCGATGCCCGGGAATATCTTGATCACCGCGCTGTCGTCCTCGCGGCCGTGGCCGGCGCTGGAGGCCTGCATGAACATCTGATGCGCGGTGGAGGCCAGCGGCAAGGGAAAGCGGGTATGCCGGGCGGTGTCCAGCACCAGCCCCAGGTCCTTGACGAAGATGTCGACCGCGGAGAGCGGCGTGTAGTCGCCGGCCAGCACATGGGCCATGCGGTTCTCGAACATCCAGCTATTGCCCGCGCTATGCGTGATCACTTCATACAGGGCGTCCGCGTCCACGCCTTCGCGCAGTCCCAGCGCCATGGCCTCGGCCGCCGCTGCGATGTGCACACCCGCCAGCAGCTGGTTGATGATCTTGACCTTGCTGCCCGCGCCGGCGCGGTCGCCCAGGCGGTAGACCTTGCCGGCCATGGATTCCAGCACCGCGCCGCAGGCGTCATAGGCCGCCGCGCGCCCGGCGGTCATCATCGTCATCTCGCCCGAAGCCGCGCGCGCGGCGCCGCCCGAGATGGGCGCGTCCAGGTACAGGATGCCCTGCGCTTCGAGCCGCGCCTCCAGCGCGATGGACCAATTGGGATCCACGGTGGAACACATCACGAACACCGCCCCCGGGCGCAGCGCGGCGGCAAGGCCGCCTTCCCCGTACAGCACCTCCTCGGTCTGCTGGGCGTTGACGACCACGCTGATGACGATGTCGCAGGCGGCCGCCATGTCGGCCAGGGTGGCGCAGGCCACGCCGCCCTGCACCGCGAATGCCGCGCAAGCTTCCTTGCGGATGTCGTACACGTGCACGTCGTGGCCCGCCCGGCGCAGGCTTTGCGCGATGCCCGCGCCCATGGCGCCCAGGCCGATGACGCCGACTCGGCGGGATGGGGTTTGAGGATTGCTCATATCGTTGGCGGCCCGGCTACGGTAGGAATGGAGAGCTGCCGGCGCTCAGCGCGGCAGGTCGTCGGCCATGTAGGCGCGGATGATGTCCGCGAAGTCGGCGTCGCCGCGCAGGCCCAGGCGCTCGGCCCGAGCGGTGTCCCAGCGTCCAGGCCAGCTGCCCACGATGCGCTCGACGCGCTCGTCAGGCTTCCAGCCGACACGGCCGGCGACCTCCTCGCCCGCGACCTCTCGCAGCGCTTGCACCATTTCGCTAGCCGTGACCGACACGCCAGGCAAATTGATGGGAGCGCGGTCCGCGACGGCGGCCGTCTCGAGCTCGCAGCCGGCGATCAGGGCCTGTATCGCGCCGCGCGGCGACAGCAGCCACAGGCGCGTATCGGCGCTGACCGGGCAGGCGGCCTCCAAGCCGTTCAATGGTTCGCGGATGATGCCGCTGGCAAACGACGACGCCGCCGCATTGGGCCGCCCCGGACGCACGCTGATGGTGGGCAGGCGCAGCACGCGCCCGTCCACGTAGCCGCGCCGCGTGTAGTCCGCCAGCAGCAGTTCGGCAATGGCCTTCTGCGTGCCGTAGGACGATTGGGGATTGAGCGCGGTATCGTCGCGCACGGTGTCGGGCAGCGCGCCGCCGTACACCGCGACCGAACTGGTGAAGATTACCCTCGGCTTGTGGCCCAGCGCGCGGCAGGTTTCGAGCAGCGCGCGCGACGCGTCCAGGTTGATGCGCATCCCCAGGTCGAAGTCCGCCTCCGCCTGCCCGCTGACGATGGCGGCCAGATGGAAGATGGCGCGGGTTTGCGTGTCAATGGCCTGCCGCAGCATCGCGGGGTCGGCGATATCGCCAAGCTGCGCATGGATGCGCGGATCATCCGGCCCCTGCGCCTGCACCACATCCAGCAGGTCGATCCGCGTGATGGCTTCGGGCTTGCCGCCATCCAATGCCAGCGTGCCGCGCTCCAGCAGCTTGCGGGCCAGGCGCTGCCCCAGGAATCCGGCGCCGCCGGTGATGAGTATCTTCATATCGCGGTATGCCCCGTGTGTGTCAGATAGGGCCGGGCCCAGCCCAGCCCGGCGGAGGTGCCGGCCCGGGGCCGGTATTCGCAACCGATCCAGCCGGCATAACCCAACGCATCGATCTGTTCGAACAGATATGGATAGTTCAGCTCTCCCAGGTCCGGCTCGTGGCGGTCGGGCACGCCCGCGATCTGGATGTGGCCGATGCCCGCCATGTCGCGCTTGAGCTTGACCGCGATATCGCCTTCCACGATCTGGCAGTGGTAGATGTCGAACTGGACTTTCAGATTGTCTGCGCCGACTTCGGCACAGACGGCTTGGGCCTCGTCCTGGCGGTTGAGAAAGAATCCCGGAATGTCGCGCGTGTTGATCGGCTCGATCACCACCGTCACGTCGGCGGATGCCGCAGCGCGCGCGGCCCACGCAAGGTTCTCCAGATAGACCGCGCGATGCGCCGCGCGGTCCTGTCCGGGCTGTATCAGCCCAGCCATCAGATGCAGCTTGCGGTTGCCCAGCGCAGCGGCATATTCCAAGGCTTGGTCGACTCCGCGCCGAAACTCGCTTTCACGGCCTGGCAGCGAGGCTGTGCCGCGCTCGCCCGCGGCCCAATCGCCGGGCGGCGCGTTGAACAGCGCCTGGGTCAACCCTTGCGCTTGCAGCCGCGCCTTGAGTTCGACGGCCGGGTACTCGTAGGGAAACAGGAACTCCACTCCCGCGAATCCGTCCCCCGCGGCCGCGGCAAACCGGTCCAGGAAAGGATGCTCGGTGTACATCATGCTGAGATTGGCGGCCAGGCGCGGCATCGCGATTCCTTGATTCAATAGCGCGCGCCGAACACGTCGCGCAGTTCGTCGATCGCCGCCGCGCTCAATGGCGCCGGCCGGGGATCGCTCATCAGCCACAGGCGGGCGGTTTCTTCCAGTTCTTCCAGCGCGTAAGCCGCATGCGCCACGGAACGCTCCCACACCACCGGCCCCAGGCGCTCGAATAGCGCCCCGCGCACCTCGCCGGCCACGGCGGCGACCTCGGCTGCGGCCTGCGGGTCGCCGGGACGGCGATAGGGGATCAGCGGAATCCTGCCGACCTTCATGACCTGATAGGGCGTGATCGGCGGCAGCACTTCATCGGGCCGCCATACGCCCGCGAGCGTCAGCGCCACCAGATGCGTGGAATGCGTATGCACGATGCCGCGAGCGCCGGGACTGGCCTGGTAGATGCCGCGATGCAGCTCCAGCGTCTTGGACGGCTTGCCGCCCGAAACATGCCTGCCCGCCGCATCGACCTTGGACAGTTGGACGGGATCCAGCCTGCCCAGGCAGGCATCGGTCGGCGTGATCAGCCAGCCATCGTCCAGGCGCGCGCTGATGTTGCCGGCGGCGCCCACGGTATAGCCACGGTTGTAGAGGCTGGCGCCGACGGCGCAGATCTCTTCGCGGATGCGGGATTCTTCGGTCATGGACGCCCGCCGGCCGGACAAGGGGCGAGCATGCGTAATGTGGATGCCAAGGGCATGACGACGTTGCCTTCCAGGAGTGAAGTCATAATGTCATCATACAAATTTGTCGTAAAGCACAGTGCCAGGGTAAACACTGAGCGATAGGACGCGGCCGGACGCCAACCCGGCCGCAACGGTTTCAGTCTTGCTGCCTGGCGCCCAGCTCCACGCCGGCCAGTTGCTCGGACAGGCGGGCGACGGCGGTGTGGTCCTGACCCTTGCCCAGCGTCTTGCCGGCCGAGGCCCAAAGTTCGCGGCACAGCGAGGCAAACGGCGTGGGCGTGCCGGTGTCGGTCGCGATGCCTAGCGCAATGCCCAGGTCCTTGACCATCAGGTCCAGGCCGAAGCCCGAATTGAACTGGCGCGACAGCACGAACTGCTTGAACTTCTTCTGGGTGGAATTGTTCATGCCGGTCGACGCGTTGAGTACGTCGACGATAACGTTCGGATCCAGGCCGAACTGCTGGCCGATCAGCATGGCCTCGACGCCGATCAGGAAGCCGCCTGCCGACACCAGGTTGTTCAGCGCCTTCATGGCATGGGCGCTGCCCACCTCACCCACGGGCGTGATCGTGGTGCCCATGCTGGACAGGGCCGGACGCACCCGCTCCAGCGTCGCCGCGGGTCCGCCGTACATGATGGCCAGTTCGCCCGTGCGGGCGCGCGGCACGCCGCCGGAAACCGGCGCGTCGACCATGACGCCGCCAGCGGCGGCCACGGCCTGCGCCAGGCGCTGGGTATGCGCCGGCACGCCGGAGCTCATGTCCACGACCACGCTACCCTGGTGCAAACCCGCCAGCACGCCCTGTTCGCCGTTCAGCACCTGCTCGACGATCGCGCTGGTGGGCAGCATGGTGAAGATGATGTCGGACTGCGCGGCCAATTCGGCGCAGGTGGCTGCGGCCTGGCCGCCCACTTCCTGGGCGAACTTGGCGGCCTGGCCCGGCACGGCGTCGAACACCGTGACCTCAAAGCCGGCCTGCACCAGGCGGGCCGCCATGGGCCAACCCATGCTGCCGATGCCGATCAGGCCCACCCGCTCTTGCGGGGCGTTCATGCCTTGGACTCCTTGAAAGCGCCCTCTTCTTCCAGCACCTGGTTGGCGACCTTGAACGCGTCCAGCCCCGCCGGGATGCCGCAGTAGACCGTGGCCTGCAGCAGGATTTCCTTGATCTCCTCGACCGTCACGCCGTTGTTCAGCGCGCCCTTGACGTGCAGCTTGATCTCGGCCGGGCGGTTCAGCGCGGTCAGCATGGCCAGGTTGAGCATGCTGCGGGTCTTCTTTTCCAGACCGGGACGGCCCCAGGTATAGCCCCAGCACCATTCGGTGGTGATGTGCTGGAAGGCCATCATGAATTCGTTGGCGCGGGCGATGGAGCCGTCCACGTATTCCGTGCCCAGCACTTCGCGGCGCAGGTTCAGGCCTTGGTCGAACAGGGCCTGGGTTTCGGATTTGATGTCTGCCATGAGTTCCTCTTTGTGATGGGGTGACGGGCTTTGCAGGGGATTTACGCCCACTGTTTTGTCTGATTGTCCGGCAATTTTCCCGCGATCGTCAATAGTCTGATTGTCTGACAATCTTCTTGACTGCTTAAAATTTGAGCACAATAATGTGCCGCAGAGCGCCGGGCCGGCAGCCTTGCGCCACACCCAAAAAAGCCAGGAGACAGACATGACAAGACCCCAACAGGCCATGCGCCGCGGGCGCAGGGAATTCGTCGCTGGACTGGGCGCCGCCGCACTGGCCGCCAGCCTGCCCGGCCGTGCGCTGGCAGCGCCGTCGGAAGTCAACGTAGGCGTGATCCTGCCGCTGTCAGGCGCCAACGCGCAGTTCGGCATCAACTCGCGGCAAGGGCTGGAACTGGCCGCCGATGAAATCAACGCGGCCGGCGGCATCAAGGCCATGGGCGGCGCCAAGCTCAAACTCATCGTCGCCGACGCCACTTCCCAGCCCACCACCGCAGCCACCGTGGCGCAGCGCCTGATCACGCAGAACCGCTGCGTGGCCATCATCGGCGCCTACGCCTCGTCGCTGACGCTGGCCGTGTCGGAAGTGACCGAGCGCCGCGGCATCCCCCTGCTCACGATGTCGTTCTCCGATGTGCTCACGGAGCGCGGCTTCAAGCACATCTTCCAGGTGGTCTCCAAGGGCTCGGTGCTGGGCCGCGCGCAATACGACTACGCGGCATCGGTCGTGGCGGGCGCCTCGGACATCAAGAAGATCGCGTTGCTTTACGAAGATACGGCCTATGGCACCTCGCAGGCGGTCGGCGTGCGCAATGCAGCCAAGGCCGCCGGCACTCAGATCGTGCTGGACGAAGCCTATCCGCTGGGCATCACCGACGTCACGCCGCTAATCAGCAAGTTGCGCGGGTCCGATGCCCAGATCGTTTTCCCTATCTCCTACCTGAACGACAGCCTCCTGATCATCCGCGTCATGCGGCAGCAACGCCTGACCGTGCCCATCGTGGGAGGCGCAGCAGGCTACGTGATCCCCGACTTCGCCAAGGCATTGGGCCAGTATTCCGAAGCGGTGCTCTCGATCGCTCCGGCCAACTACGACCAGGCGCCCGAATACACCGAACGCTACCGCAAGCGCTTCGGCACCTTCATGCCGCACGAGGCGCTGGAACATGCCGTCTGCGCGGGCGTGCTGGCGCAAGCGCTGGAAGTCGCCGCGTCCGACAAGCCGGAAGCCGTAAGCCAGGCCCTGCGCGCGAAAAAGTACGACCAGGGTTGGGCAGGCGTGATGTCCGGCGGCGGCGTGCATTTCGACGCCAATGGCCTGAACACCATGGCGCAGCCCATCATGGTCCAGTGGCAAAAGGGCGAACTGGTCTCGGTCTGGCCGCCGGCATTGGCCAAGGGCCGCGTCATCGCGGCTGCCTGAGTCCGCGCGGAGAACAGTCATGCAATTCCTCCAGGCGCTGGTGGACGGCATTCTGCTGGGCGGGGTCTACGCGGTGATCTCCATCGGGCTCACGCTCGTCTTCGGAGTCGTCTCCATCGTCAACTTCGCCCAGGCCGAATTCCTGATGGTGGGCATGTTCGTGGCGTACTTCGCCTGGAAGCTGCTCGGACTGGATCCGTTGCTGGGGTCGCTGCTGTCGTTCGCGGTGGCATTCGTGCTCGGCGTGCTGACGCAGAAGTACCTGATCGACCGGGTGCTGAAGGCGCCAGCCGTGGCGCAGATCTTCCTGACGGTGGGCCTGCTCATCGTCATGGAGAACCTGGCGCTGATCCTGTTCGGCTCCGAGTTCCGCTCGGTGCAGACGCCCTACCAGATGACTGCGCTGGCCGTGGGGCCCATCCTCCTCAGTGCGCCCTACCTGCTGGCATTCGTGGTGGCCTCGGTGGCGGGTCTGGCGCTGTGGTGGGTGCTCAAGAAAACCTGGTGGGGCATGGCGGTGCGCGCTACCGCTCAGGACCCCATGGCCGCCAGGCTGTCCGGCATTTCGACCCACCGGGTGCACCAGCTGGCGTTCGGCCTGGGCGTGGGCATGACGGCGCTGGGCGGCGGCATCATCCTGCCCTACCTCACGGCCTCGACCACGGTCGGCGCGCAGTTCAGCGTGCTGATGTTTACCGCGGTGGTACTGGGCGGACTGGGCAGCGTGATAGGCGCGGTGGTGGGCGGCGTGGCGGTCGGGGTGATCCAGTCGCTGTCTTCGCTCGTGCTGCCCATGCAGTTGCAGAACCTGGCGCTGTTCGCCATCTTCATCCTGGTGCTGGCCGTGCGCCCGGAAGGTCTTTTGAAAAGGGCGGGCTGATGACTGGCAACCGACAACTCCTGCTGTGGGCGCTGCCGCTGGCGGCGGCCCTGATCGCGCCATGGCTGATGCAGGATCAGGGCTACGGCATCCGCGTCATGACGCTGGTGCTGCTGTTTGCAGCCATGGGCCAGTCCTGGAACATCGTGGGAGGGCTGGCGAACCAGATCTCCCTCGGACACGCGGCGTTCTTCGGGCTGGGTGCTTACACCTCGACCCTGCTGCTCATGCGCTACGGCATTTCGCCCTGGCTGGGCATTGTCGCAGCCATGGCGGTGGCCGCGGCTGCGGGCGCCCTGCTCAGTCTGCCTACCATGCGCCTGCGCGGACACTACTTCGCACTGGCCACGCTGGCCTTTGGCGAAGTGCTGCGCGCCATCGCCAACACCTGGGCCTCTGTGACCGGCGGACCGGTGGGCGTGTCGATCCCGTTCTCGGAAGGCTTGGCGCAGATGCAGTTCAAGTCCAGCATCCCCTACTACTACCTGATGCTGGGGGCCGCGGTGATCACCTCGGCGGTGTTCGCGCTGATCAGCCGTTCGCGCCTGGGCTACCGGCTGCGCGCGGTCAAGGCCAATCCCCAGGCCGCCGAGGTGATCGGCGTGAACACCGCCCGCACCCGCATTCTCGCCGCCGTCATCTCGGCCGCATTGATGGGCGCCTGCGGCACGCTGTACGCGCAGTTCATCTACTTCTTCGACCCGGACACCGTCTTCTCGCTGGTCGGCGTTTCGGTGCGCGTGGCGCTGATCTGCATCATCGGCGGCGTGGGCACCGTGGCCGGGCCGCTGATCGGCGCGCTAGTCATCATCCCGCTGGAGGAACTGTTCAACGACTGGCTGTCCGGCCATACGGCGGGCGCGTCGCAGCTGGCTTTCGGGCTGATCCTCATCGCCATCATCCTGATCGAGCCGCGTGGCCTGTCGGCGTTGTGGACCCGGCTGCGCAACCTGACACGAGGCCAGCATGCCTGACATCCTGAACGTTTCCCGCATCCAGCGCCGCTTTGGCGGCCTGAAAGCCGTGGACGACGTGTCGTTCAACGTGGCGCGCGGCGATATCCTGGGCCTCATCGGCCCCAATGGCGCGGGCAAGACCACTCTATTCAACCTGCTGGTCGGGTTGTACCGCGGCAACGGCGGACGCATCGAACTGGAGGGCCGCGACATCAGCGGCCTGCGGCCCCACCAGATCGCCGCGCTCGGCATGACCAAGACCTTCCAGAACGTGGCGCTGTTTCCTGAAATGACGGTGCTGGACAATGTGCTGGTCGGCGGACTGCTGCGCCATGACGTAAGCCGCGCGCGCCAGCTGGCGCTGGGCAACCTCGAGCGCGTCGGCCTGGCCGGCATCGCGCGCAAGCCGGCCGGCGAGCTCTCGTTTCCCGAGCAGGCGCGGGTGGAGCTGGCCCGCGCGCTGTGCACCGATCCCAAGGTCTTGCTGCTGGATGAGGTGATGGCGGCGCTGAACGAATCCGAAATGGACGCGCTGCTGGATCTGATCCGTGCCCTGCGCGACGACTCGGGCATCACCTTCATCGTGGTGGAACACCACATGCGCGCCATCATGCGCCTGTGCAATCGCATCCTGGTGCTGTCGTTCGGCCAGAAGATCGCAGAAGGCAGCCCGGCGGAGATCGCGGCCGATCCCACGGTAATCGAGGTCTATCTCGGCAAGTCGCTGGAACAGGTGGAGGAACTGGCATGAGCCTCCTGCATATCGAGGGACTGACCGCCGCATACAACCGCAGCCCGGTGCTGCACGACGTGTCGCTGGATGTGCCCGAAGGCGGTTTCATTGCCGTGGTCGGCGCCAATACAGCGGGCAAGAGTACGCTGCTGCGCTGCATATCCGGCCTTCTGGACAAGGTTGGGGGCAGCATCCGGTTCGACGGGGAAGAGATCCTGCGCCTGCCCCCGCACCGCATCCCTGAACTGGGCATCGCCCACGTGCCGGAAGGCCGCCATGTCTTTCCGGAAATGACGGTCGAGGAAAACCTCTACCTGGGCGCGTACACCCGACGCGGGGACATGGCCGCGGTCAAGCGCGGCTGCGACCGCATCTACGCGCTGTTTCCCCGCTTGCTGGAACGGCGCCGCCAGCAGGCCGGTACGCTTTCCGGCGGCGAACAACAGATGGTGGCATTCGGCCGCGCGCTGATGCTGGAACCGCGACTGCTGTTGCTGGACGAACCCAGCCACGGCCTGGCGCCCAAGATCGTCGAGGAGATGCACCAGGCCATGATCGACATCCACCGCAGCGGCCTGACCATCCTGCTGGTGGAGCAGAACACACGTCTGGCGCTGTCGGTGGCGGAATACGCCTACGTACTGCAATCCGGCTCCCTGGTGCTGTCGGGCCCCAGTGGCACGCTGCTGCAGGACAGCCGCGTGCGGGCGGCCTACCTCGGACTGTAGCCATGGCGCGCCGACGGGATATATTGCGTCTTTACGTAGACACGGCGGTTCGCCGCGGCGCGGCCATGAGCCTGCGCCAACGAACGGATTCGCCGCCAGCATAAGCGAGAGACAGCCATGGCCAGCCCGACCGGCGCGGTATTCGAAAAACCCGGCACCCTGCGCACCCGCGTGGAGGAATTCCTGCGCGCGTCCATCACGGACGGACGGATCAAGGGCGGGGAACGCCTGCGCGAGCAGGAACTGTGCGAGCAACTCGGGATCAGCCGCAGCACCCTGCGCGAAGCGCTGCGCACGCTGGAAGCCGAACGCCTGATCACGATCGAGCCGCACCGCGGTCCTACCGTGATGCGCATCACCGAAAAGGCCGCCCGCGATCTCTACGCCCTGCGTGCCCTGCTGGAAGGCTATGCCGCGCACGAATTCGCGCGCCTGGCGAGCGACGCCGATGTCGAGCGCCTGCGCAAGGCCGTGGATGCCCTGCACCGCCAGGCCAAGGGCAGCAACAAGTCGGCGTTGCTGGCGGCAAAGCGCGATTTCTACGACGTGCTGCTGGGCGGCTGCGACAACGATCTGGTCAAGGACATGCTGCCCGGCCTGCTATCCCGCATCAATCTGCTGCGCGCCACCTCGTTCGCGCGCCCCGAACGCCTGCCGGAAAGCATGGCCGAAATCGACCTGATCTACGAGCGCATCCACGCCCGCGATCCGCAAGGCGCGCAAGACGCCGCACAAAGCCATATCGTCAACGCCGAACGCACCGCGCTCGACGTGCTCAGGCGCCAGCAACAGGAGACATCCGACAGTGAACGCGATCGTTCAGAAGCTAAGAGCCGCGGCGGCCCTGGCGCAGCAGGATAGCGAGTTCATCCTGGCCGCGCGCGGCCTGCCCTGCGCCCTCTGGCTGCAGGCCGGCGCCGCGGCGCAAGAGCGTGTAACCGCCTGGGCCGGCCAGCCCACCGCACCGTCGCAATGCATCACCATCAGCGCGCCGCCGGAAACCTGGCGCAAGCTGCTCAGCGACACCCCGCCTCCGGGCTACCACTCCTTCACCGCTGCCCGCCGCCAGGCCCAAGGCCTGCGAGTCACGGGCGATGCGCTGGCCATCGCCCAGGCCCTGCACCCGCTGGAGCGGCTTTTCGAAATCCTCCGGGGCCAGCTTGACGCCACGCCGGACCTGCTCGACCGCAGCGCGATTGCCGGCTCCTATGCGACCATTGATATCGGCGCGGCGCAGACTTCCATCTACTATGAAACCAGCGGACTGGCGGTCGGGCCGGCGCTGCTGATGCTGCACACGGCGGGCGCGGACTCCCGGCAGTACCACGCGCTGATGGCGGACCCCGGCCTGCGCCGGCAATGGCGCATGATCGCCTTCGACATGCCCGGACACGGGCGCAGCATGCCGCTGCCCGGCCAGGCATGGATCGACGCGGGCCTCTCGCGCGATGCCTATCTGCAGACCTGCCTGGCGGTGATTCGCCAGGTCGCGGGTGAACCGGCGGCCCTGCTGGGTTGCTCGATGGGCGCGGCAATGGCGCTGGTGGTGGCGGCGCGCAGCCCAGCCGACGTGGCAGGCGTCGTCGCGCTGGAGGCGCCGTACCAAGCGGCCGGACGCCGCACCCCGATGCTGTGCCATCCTCAGGTCAACCAGGCCGCGCACAACCCCGCCTACGTGCGCGGATTGATGGGCCCCGCCGCCACGCTGCAAGCCCGGCGCGACGCAGCCTGGATCTATTCGCAAGGCGGTTTCAATGTCTACGCCAATGACCTCTGGTTCTACAGCGAGGACTTCGACGCGGCCCGCCATCTGACGGGCCTGAACGCCGACGCCTTCGGCATATCGTTGCTGACCGGCGCCTACGACTACTCGGCCAGCCCGGAGGATTCCAGGCGGGTGGCGGCCCTGATTCCCGGCGCACGGTTTCAGGCCATGCCCGAACTGGGCCACTTCCCCATGGTGGAGAACCCGCAACGCCTGCTGGAATATCTGCGCCCCGAACTGGACCGCCTGCGCGCAACCGGAGCCATCGCATGACACTGCCCCACTACGAGGTCTACGCCCTGCGCTACGCCACGGTAGCGCGGCAGCGTAGCCAGAACTTCATCACGCCCCCGGATCCGCACGACGGCCCGATGCCGATGGATTACTTCGTCTGGGTCATCCGCAACGGCCAGCGCGTCTACCTGGTGGATACGGGCTTCAACGAGGCCGCAGCCCGGGCCCGCGGCCGCGAGTTCTTGCGCTGCCCGATTGAAGCATTGGAAAAGCTGGGTATCGCGCCCGCGGACATCCGCGATGTCATCGTCACACATCTGCATTACGACCACGCAGGCAACATCCGCAAGCTGCCGCAGGCCCGCCTGCATCTGCAGGAAAGCGAGCTGCACTATGCCTGCGGCTGCAACATGCGCTTCGACATGCTGCGCCACGCCTATGCAGTGGAAGACGTGGTCGACGTGGTACGGGGCGTGTACGACAAACGCGTGGCGTTCTACCATGGCCACGACGAAATCGCACCGGGCCTGCAACTGCTGCACATCGGCGGCCATACCCGCGGACTGCAGGCGGTGCGCGTGCGCACCGCGCGCGGCTGGATGGTGTTGGCGTCGGACGCCAGCCACTACTACGACAACATGGGCCTGGACGCACCGTTTCCCATCGTCGACAACGTCGCTGACATGCTGGCGGGCTACGAGATCCTGCTGAAGTTCGCGGAATCGCCCGACCACATCGTGCCGGGGCACGATCCTTTGGTCAGGACACGGTACCCGGGACTGGCCGGCGCGGATACGGAAGTGGTGGCGTTGCACCTGGGAAACGGCGCGCGCCCCTGAACGCCAGCGCGCCAGCGGCGCGGCATCACAATCCCAGCGGCCGAATCGCCTCGTCCACGTCTTCCGCCGACATGTCCTGCACGATGAGGACCATGGCGCCCGCCCGCTGCGAGCCTTCCACTCCCTCGACAGGCTCGGGCACAGAAAAGACATGCCGCACGCCATGGACGGCGCGCAGCGTCCCGTCCGTCCAGCGCAAGAGCCCTTTCGCGCGCAACAGGCGGTCGCCGACCTGGCGCTGCATGTGCCGGGTCCAGCGCGCATAGTCCTCCCAGCCCACCGGCTGGCTCTGCGTAAAGGAGTGGGACACGATGCCGTAGCGCAGCACATGCGCCAGCGGCCCCGAGGCCGGCACCGCCGTCAGCGCCGCCACGTCCAGATGCCCGGCGCGCAGGCCGTCGAACAAGGCCGGCGCGTCTTCGTCCACGGTGTCCGGCGACACCGCGCGGATGGGCGCACTGGCGTTGTAGCCGCGCAGCGCAGCGCGCATCGTGTCTATCGCAGCCTCATCGGCCAGATCGGCCTTGGTCAGCGCGATGCGGTCGGCGATGGCGATCTGGGTACTGGCTTCGCGGTAGGCGTCCAGCGTCGACAGGCCATGCAGCGCGTCCGCCGTCGCCACCACGCCGCCGAAGCGGTAGTGGCGGGCGATGAGCGGATCCGCCGCCAGCGTATTGATGACCGGACACGGATCCGCCAGCCCCGAAGTCTCCACCACCACGCGCGTGAACGCGGGAATCTCGCCGCGCTGGCGCCGGTAATAGAGCGACTCCAGCGTGTCCTGCAGCGAACTGGTGGCTGCGCAGCACAGGCAGCCGGAATCCAGCAGCACCACGTCGGTGTCATCGGCCTTGCCCACCAGCATGTGGTCCAGGCCGATCTCGCCGAACTCGTTGATCACCACCGCCGTATCGGCAAAGCGCGGGCTGCGCACCAACCGCGACAGCAGCGTGGTCTTGCCGCTGCCCAGGAAACCCGTCAGCAGGTAGACCGGCAACGGTCCGGCGGCGGTCGCGGACATGGGCGGCTCAGGCCTGTTCCGCCGCGGCCGGCGCGGGCAGGTTGCGCAGGTAATCCTGCACTTCGCGCGACGGGATCACATCGGCGTACTTGCAGTTCAGGTCGAACAGGCTCATCGCATGGCTGGCCTGGAAGCGGTCGAACGCAGCCTCTTCGGGAATGATGACCTTGAAGTTGTACGAATAGGCGTCCACCGTGGTGGCGCGCAGGCATCCCGAAGACGTGCAACCCACCAGGATCAGCGTGTCCACGTCCAGGAAGTTCAGGTGGCTCATGAAGATGGTGCCGAAGAAGCAGGACGGCTTCTGCTTGGTGATGCGGATGTCCTGCGGCCGCGGGGCCAACGGCTCCACGGTCTGCGTGGCATGGGTGTTGGCCAGCACGGTCTTCTCGCCACCGCGATGGTTCTTGCCCACTTGCACGCCGCTGTCCAGAAGGTCGGCGCGGCGGCCGCTTTCGGTATAGAAGACCGGTATGTTCTTGTCGCGCGCCAGCTCCAGCAGCGGCACGATATGCGCCACCGCGTCCCAGGCCTCCCGGCCGCAATGGGTGCGGTACTGCTTCAGGCCTTCCAGGATGTCCTGGGGCGTATCGCCGCAGAAGTTGTACTGCACGTCGATGATGAACAGGGCCGGACGCTTGCCGAAGCCGCCACGCTTGCCGTAGCCGGCCTGCGCCAGCACCTGCTTGTCGCGTTCAGTCAGAAAGTCGTCCCAGATTCGCTTGGTTTCGCTCATGGTAGTGCCTGCCAGAAGAGGAGTAGGTTCAGTTCAAAGACGCTTGAGATAGCGGCCGCCGGGATTGCTGCGCGCGGCATCGGTAATGCGGCCGTCCAGCGCCACAGTGCGCCCGCGCACCAGGGTGCGCACGGGCCAACCCTTCAGGGTCATGCCCTCGTAAGGGGAGTAGTCGGAATTGGATTCGAGCGTGGAGGGATCGACGGTGCGCTCCAGATCCGGATCCACCAACACCAGGTCGGCATCCTTGCCGATCTCGATGCTGCCCTTGGCAGGCATGCGGTAGATGCGGGCAGAGTTCTCCGCGCTGACTTTCATCAACGTTTCCAGCGGCACGCCGCGGCGGTGATAGCCTTCGTGCAGCAGGATCGGCAACATCAAGCCGGTGCCGGGAAAGCCGTTGCTGGCTGCCCAGATGTCGGTGTCCTTGGTGGCACGCTTGCGCGGCACGTGGTCGGTGCCGATGGTGGTAATGGAACCATCCAGCACGCCCTCCCACATGGCGTCCACGTCGGCCTGGCCGCGCACCGGCGGATTGACCTTGGCATAAGTCCCGGCGGGCGATTCGTCGTTCAGGAACAGGTAGTGCGGGCAGGTCTCGACATAGATCGGCGGCGCGTCCGGCGTGCGCCGGTGGCGCCGCGCCTCGTCCAGCGCCTCGCGGCTGCTCAGGTGCACGATGTTGACCGCGGCGCCGGTCTTGGATGCGAAGTAGCAGACGCGGTGCACGTTCTCCGCTTCCAGGAAGTCCGGGCTCTGTTCATTCCAGGCCTTCAGGTCGTCGCGGCCAGCGGCGCGCAGCGGATCCCGCAGGACGGGAATCACTTCCACGTTTTCACAATGCACGCCCATGATCGCGCCCGGGATCGCGGCGGTAGCGCGCAACGCCGAATACAGCAGGCCGTCGTCGATATCGGTAAAGCCCTTGGACAGCCCTGCTGCGCCCTTGTACATCATGTAGAGCTTGTAGGAATTCACGTTGAAGCGGCGCGAAATTTCCTCCAGCGTCTCCACGTGCAGATTGCTGGTGATGCCGAAATGGAAGCCGAAATCGACGCAGCTCTGCGACAGCGCGCGGTCGCGCACCTTGTCGAAGGATTCGCGGATATCCGCCGAGCGATGAAACGACAGCACGGAGGTGGTGCCTCCCAGGGCAGCGAAGCGCGACTCGGTTTCGAAGTCGGTCTCGGGCGAGCCGAATCCGAAATGCACGTGCGGATCGATCAGACCCGGCAATACCCAAAGCCCTTGGCAATCTATGGTCTCGCGGGCCTCGAACTGCGCGCCTGGCTCGGCGATGATGGCAATGCGACCGTCGATGACGCCGAGTACGCCTTCGGTCAGCCCCTGCTGGGGCAAGTACAGTCTGGCATTGGTAAGCAGCAGATCCAGCATGATGTGGTTTTCCCGGTAGATGCGTGTTTTCAGCGATGGGCCGCGTCAGCGGCCTGCGTGTCGTTCAAAAAGCCGTTGAGGACGCTGGCAGGAATGCCGCCCTCTGCCATGAGTTTGCGTTCGGCGCGAGTGAGCACCTGGGCGTAGGCCTGGAAGACGATGCGGCGCTCGCCGTCTTCGGCGACGACGGTGATGGGCTCGCCCTTGCGCACACCGTCAGCCACGTTGTCGAAACGCAGGGTTTCCGCCCCGGTCAGGCCCAACTGGCGCCAGCCCTCGCCCGGGGCGAAAGCCAGCGGCAACACGCCCATGCCCACCAGATTCGCCCGGTGGATGCGTTCAAACGATTCCGCGATCACGGCGCGCACGCCCAGCAGCGCCGAACCCTTGGCGGCCCAGTCGCGGCTGCTGCCCATGCCGTAGTCCTTGCCGCCCAGGACCACGCTGGCCACACCCTCGGCGCGGTAGGCTTCGGCCGCGTCGACCACCGCCATGCGCTGCCCGCTGGGAAAATGGCGGGTCACCCCGCCCTCCACATCCGGCACCAGCGCATTCTTGATGCGGATGTTGGCAAAGGTGGCGCGGGTCATCACATGGTGATTGCAGCGGCGCGCCACATAGGTATTGAAGTCGCGCGACGCCACGCCCTTGCCGATCAGGTACGCGCCAGCCGGCGTATCCGCCGGGATCTCGCCGCTGGGCGAGATGTGGTCGGTCGTCAGCGAATCGCCGAACGCCGCCAGCACGCGGCCGTGCTTCAGGCTGGCTTCCAGGTCTGCCAGGGCATCGCGGCCGGGCTCGGTCTTGAAGAATGGCGGCTCGACCAGGTATTGCGATTCCGGGTCCCAGGGAAAGCGCAGCCCCGAGGGCGCCGGCAGGTCGCGCCAGATCGCGCTGTCCAGGCTCGCCGGGTCATAGACCTCGGCGAACAAGGCAGGATCCGCGGCCAGCGGCAACAGGGCCGCTATCTCTTCCTGGCTGGGCCAGACGTCGCGCAGATAGATCGGCGCGCCATCGGAGCCCGGCCCCAGCGGTTCGCGTTCGAAGTCCAGGTCTATCCTGCCGGCCAGCGCATACAGCACCACCATGGCCGGAGAGCCGATGTAGTTGGCGCGCAGCAGCTTGTGAATGCGGCCTTCGAAATTGCGGTTGCCGGACAGCACCGCCGCGGCCACCAGGCCGCCCTCGGCGATGGCGTCTGCCGCCGCGGCGTCCAGGGGGCCGGACTTGCCGCCGCAAGTCGTGCAGCCATAGCCGATCACGTGAAATCCCTGCGCCTGCAAGGCCTGCAGGAGGCCGGCGGATTCCAAATAGCGCGTGACGGCGCGCGATCCCGGCGCCAGCGAACGCTTGACCCAGGCGGGCGGCGTCAGCCCCAACGCCAGCGCCTTTTTCGCGACCAGGCCCGCGGCCAGCATCACGCCAGGATTGGACGTATTGGTGCAAGAGGTGATGGCCGCCAGCGCCACGGAGCCATGGCCCAGGGAAGCGCGGCTGGGCGGATGCGCGGCCAGCGCGGCGGCGTCCACGCCGAACCCGCCTTCCGTCAGGGACTGACCCAGGCGGCGGCGGAAATCCGCCCCGACCTCGCCCACGTCCATGCGGTCTTGCGGCCGTCGCGGACCCGCCACGCTGGGACGCGCCGCCGACAGGTCGATCTCTATCACCCGGCTATAAGCGGGCTCCGCGTCGCCGGCATCGCGCCACAGGCTGTTGGCGCGGGCATAGGCTTCGATCAGCGCCAGTTGCTCGTCGCTGCGCCCCGTCATGCGGGCATAGTCCAGCGTGCGGGTGTCTATCGGGAAAAAGCCGCAAGTGGCGCCGTACTCGGGCGCCATGTTGGCGATGGTGGCGCGTTCCGGCACGCCTAGCGCCTGCGCCGCAGGGCCGAAGAATTCGACCATGCAGCCCACCACGCCCGCCGCGCGCAATTGCTGCGTGATCAGCAGGGCGGCGTCGGTGGTGAGCGCGGGCGCCTCGATGGCGCCGCGCAGCCGCACCCCCACGACCTCCGGGATCGGGAACGTGTAGGCGTGGCCCAGCAGGGCCGCCTCGGCGTCGATGCCGCCCACGCCCCACCCCAGCACGCCCAGGGCGTTGACCATCGGCGTGTGCGAGTCGCCGCCGATGACGAAATCGGGATAGGCCCAGTCGCCGTCCGGCCGTGACTGGCGTATGACCACCGGCGCCAGGTACTCCAGGTTGACCTGATGGATGATGCCGATGCCCGGCGTGATGACCCGCAGACCCTTATAAGCCTGCTGCGCCCATTTCAGGAACCGGTAGCGTTCGTCGTTGCGCTCGAACTCGCGGCGCAGGTTGCGCTGCACCGCGCCTTCGTCGCCCCAATGGTCGACCTGCAGGGAATGGTCCACGATCAGGTCCACCGGAATCCGGGTGTCCACCCGCGCCGCGTCCCCGCCCGCCTGGGCCACCGCGTCGCGCAGCGCCGCCAGGTCCTGCAATACCGGCAGGCCGCTGGAGTCCGGAAGGATCACCCGCGCGACATGCAGCGGCAAGTCGGCGCCGGCATGCGCGCGCCAATCCCAGAGCCTGCCGATCTCGTCCTCGGACACGGCGGCGCCCCATGCGCGATGGCGCAGCAGGTTCTCAAGCAGCACGCGGATGACATAGGGATATGCGTGGATGTCGCGCCCCGCGGCTCGGGCGGCGGCGGACAGGTGCGCGTAGCGCAGCGTCCTGCCGCAACAGGGGAAAGACTGGATCATGGCAGCGGTAATCGGGAAAATCTCAACTGAGTCCATCTTACGGCTTACGAAATAATAGTGTCAACACTATAGGCCATCACTGAATCGACAATGGGTGCGTCAAATACAGTTTGGCATAGCCTCATCGAAAGTGTAGATACAAGAACCACCCCCATAGAGCTAGGGATAACCCCGAAAAGTCTCTGTAAAATAGGCGAAACATCAATGGCGACGCCTGCAATCCGGTATCGCCACCACGATCCTGTCAACTCCAAAAGAGTTGACACTTTTTAAATTCCTTTGATAGGCTGTCAACACTATGAACACCGCCACGACCTCCATCGCCATCAAGGAAGACGCCTCCGGCCCGCTGGCCGACGTGGTGTTCGACCAGGTGCTGGACGCGATCTACCAAGGCCGGTTGGCCCCGGGCAGCGTCATCAATGAAGTCGCGCTGGCGCAGGAATTCGGCGTTAGCCGCGGTCCGGTGCGTGAGGCCGTGCGCCGCCTGCAAGGGATCCAGCTGATCACGCGCGAGCCCTACATCAAGGCGCGCGTGGTGACGTTGTCGGCGGAATCCGCGCTGGAACTGTTCCAGATGCGCATGGCACTGGAAGGCGTGGCCTGCAATCTGGCCACTCGCCGCATGAGCGACGAGGAAATCACGCAACTGCTGACCGAGCTTGAACAGGACCGCCAGCGGCGCCTGGAAGCGGCCAATGGCGGCGCCCCCGCGCCGCGGGTCTTCGACTTCCATGAGCGCATCGTGCGGGCCAGCGGCAACAACCGCATCATCAACGCCCTTTGCGGCGACCTCTATCACCTGCTGCGCGTCTACCGCCGGCACTCCGGCACCGTGCTGGAGCGCAAGGACGACGCCTACGCCGAACACTGGCAGATCCTGCGCGCGATCCGCGCGCGCGACGCCGAGCTGGCGGAATCGCTCATGCGCTCGCACATCGAACGCGCGGCGCAACACCTTTTTGAACATCTGGCGGAAGGGGCGTCCGGCATCGCCGGGCACCCCGTCTCCGCTGCCTGACACTCTCTGGAGCAGTACGACATGAACAACCCGCGCCACCAGTTCCGGCAATTGCTGAAGAACGAACCTTTCATCGTCTCCCCTGGCGTGTACGATGGATACAGCATCCGCCTGGTCGAGGCCGCGGGCTTCAAGACCGCCTGCACCAGCGGTGCGGCAGTGTCGAACGCCCTGCTGGGCATCGCGGACATCGGCGTGATGGGCCTGTCGGAAAACGTCACCCACTGCCGTCATCTGGCGCGGTCCGTCTCCATTCCCCTCACGGCTGACGCCGACACCGGCTACGGCAACCCGGTGAACGTCTACCACACGGTACAGATGTTCGAGGAAGCCGGCGTCGCCGGCATCAACCTCGAAGACCAGGTCAGCCCCAAGCGCTGCGGCCACATGCCCGGCAAGGACGTGGTGAGCGAAGCGGAAATGGTCAAGAAGATCGAAGCCGCCTGCCTGGCGCGACGCGACGATGACTTCGTCATCATCGCCCGCACCGACTCCCTCGCGATCGAAGGCATCGAAGGCGCGGTCAAGCGCGCCCGCGCCTACGCCAAGGCGGGCGCCGACATGCTGTTCCCCGACGCCGTGCGCACCGAGGACGACATCAAGCGCCTGGTGGACGCCGCCGGCATTCCGGTCAGCATCAACATGGGATTCGGCATCCGCAACCGTCCCACCACGCCGCTGATTCCGCTGCCGCGCCTGAAGGAAATCGGCGTCAAGCGCATCAGCCTGCCGCGCATGCTGCCTGCCGCTGCGATTTACGGCATGCGCCAGGCGTTGCAAGTCATGCAGGGCGTGATCGCCAGCGGCGAGCCCGCCGACCGTCCCGACCTGCTGGTGGGCATCGAAGACATCATGCAATTGATGGGCTACGAGCAGATGCGCGCCATGGAAAAGCGCCTGACGACGCTGGCCGACTGAGCGCTTCGCCATGACTGAGCGGAATGCGCAGGCGCATTGCGTCCTGACGGGCGCGTCGTCGGGCATCGGTCTGGCGCTGGCCGAGCTGCTGCTGGCGTCCGGCTGGCAGGTGACCGGCGTGGACATCGCGCCGGCGGCCATCAAAGGCCATGGACAGTATCGCCATCTGGTGTGCGACCTGACCGACGCCGCCGCCTTGCGCGGTCTATGCGCGCTGCTGGACGGCTGCGCCCCGACAGCGCTGGCGCATTGCGCGGGCGCAGTGCGCACCGGCGGCGCGCTGGACACGCGCCCGGAAGACGCGGACTGGCTTTGGCAATTGCACGGCGCCGCGCCGATGGCGCTGGTCCGCGCGCTGGCGCCGCAACTGCCTGACGGCCGCGGCCGCATCGTGCTGGTGTCCAGCCGCGCCGTGCTGGGCCGCGCGCAACGCCTGGCCTATGCGGCGACCAAATCCGCCCAGATTGGCCTGGCGCGCAGTCTGGCCGCCGAACTCATCGCGCGCGGCATCACCGTCAACGTCGTCGCGCCCGGCGCGGTCGACACGCCCATGCTGCGCGATCCCAAGCGCGGCGCTCCGCCGCAGGTTGAACTGCCGCTGGGCCGCCTGATCGACGCGGGCGAAGTCGCCGCGGCCATTGCCTTCTTCCTGGGCGCGCAGGCAGGCGCCATCACCGGACAGACGCTCTACGTCTGCGGCGGCGCCTCGCTGGGAGCGATGCCGCTATGACACAGACGAACGCACCCGCGCTGCATGGCAAGGTCGTGATCCTGACCGGCGCAGCCGGTGGATTGGGCCAGGCGATCGCGGCGCAATGCCTGCTTGCCGGCGCCCGCGTGGCCTTGCTGGACCGCGATGCGGAACTGCTCGCGCAAACCCGCCAGGCCCTCGCTGGACCTGATACCCAGATGCTGGCGATCGCCTGCGACGTGAGCGACGCGCAAAGTACGCGCGAAGCCGTGGAAAGAACGGCTGCGCACTGGGGTGCGATCCACGTCCTGGTGAACAACGCGGCCACCGTCACGCCGGGCAACAAGATCGCGGACCTTACGCTGGAGCAATGGCGCCAGGCGCTGGACGTGAACCTGACGGGCGCGTGGCTGATGAGCAGATGCGCCATCCCCCACATGGCGCGGGCCGGCAGCGGCGTGGTGTTGAACATCGCCTCGCAGCTGGGCAGCGTGGCCGCGCCGGGCCGTGGTGCGTATGGCGCCAGCAAGGCCGGTCTGATCGCGCTGGCGCGCGCCATTGCCGTGGACCACGCGGCCGACGGCATCCGCGCCTTGAGCCTGTCGCCGGGCGCGGTCCTGACCAGCAGGCTGGTCGCGCGCTATGGCAGCGCGCAGGCCGCCGGCGCCGCGTTGGCGGCCAAATATCCAGCCGGACGCCTCGGCACAGCCGAGGAGATCGCACAGACAGCAGTTTTCCTGATCAGCGACGCCGCCTCATTCATCACGGGTACGGACATACGCGCGGACGGCGGCTACACCGCGCTATAGCTCCAGCCGCCACCATCGACTTCACACAAGACTTACATCACACAGCAAGGGGCTAGAACCATGAAGCACACCAACACCTCCGCAACGCACGGACGCCCGGCGCGCCCTGCCCTCCGCCGCAGCATGCTGGCGCTGCTTGCCGGCGCCATTGGCCTGGCTGCCGCCCCAGTCTTCGCGCAGGGTACGGACAACTTCCCCAACCGCGCGGTCACCATCGTCGTACCCTTCCCGGCCGGCGGCGCCACTGACATCACCGCGCGCCTGGTGGCCGAAGGCCTGTCCAAGAAATGGGGACAACCGGTGGTCGTGGAAAACAAGCCCGGCGCAGGCGGCAACGTCGGCTCGGAATATGTAGCGCGCGCGGCGCCCGACGGCTACACCCTGGTGCTGGGCGTGACGGGTTCGCACGGCATCAATACCTCGCTCTACAAGAACATGCGCTATGACCCGGTCAAGGACTTCGAGGCCATCACGCAGGCCACGCTGTATCCCAATGCCATCATCGTCAACAACGATGTGCCGGCCAACAACCTGCAGGAACTCATCGCCCTGCTGAAGAAGCCCGACGCGCACTACTCGTACGGATCGGACGGCAACGGCACGGCATCGCACCTGGGCATGGAACTGATCAAGAACCAGGGCAAGTTCGAGATTGCCCACATTCCCTACCGCGGCAGCGCGCCGATGGTGACCGACCTGCTGGGCGGCCAGATCCAGGTGGGCGTCACCGGCCTGCCCGCCGTGCAAGCCTATGCCAAGAGCGGCAAGCTGAAGATCGTGGCGCTGACCACGGCGGGGCGCTTCGCCAGCGCGCCCGACTACCCCACGGTGGCCGAACAGGGCTTCCCCGGCTACGCCGCTCCGCCCTGGTCGGGCTTTTTCGCCCCCAAGGGCACGCCCAAGCCGCTGGTGGAGAAGATATCGGCGGACATGCGCGAAGTCATGGCCGATCCCAAGACCAAGGAAAAGCTCGCCGCCTCCGGCAGCGAATTCACGCCCTCCACGCCCGAGCAGTTCCAGGCTTTCGTGCAGCAGGAAATCGCCAAGTGGGCCGAGGCCGTCAAGATCTCCGGCGCGCGCATCGACTAAGCCGGAATACGCGACGCCAGCGCCGCGGCTGCGGCGCTGGCGTATTGCGCGTCAGTTATAGCGGAACGTGGCGGTCAGCATCGCCGAGCGGCCCGGCGCCACATAGCTGAACAGCCCCACGTGCGAAGCCTCGTAGATGGTCTCGTCGGTCAGGTTGTTCAGGTTCAGCTGCAGGCCGAAGTTCTTGTTGAACTGATAAGCCGCCATCGCGTCGTAGCGCCAGTAGGACGGCAACTGATAGACGTTGGCGTCGTCCACGTAACGCTTGCCGGTGTAGGTGGCGCCGGCGCCCACCGTCAGCTCCGGCAGGAACTTGTAGGTCGTCCACAGGCTGGCGCTCTGGCGGGCGATGAATTTCATCTGATTGCCGCTGTAGTCGGTGCCGCCGCTCTGGTAGCTGGTGACCTTGGGGTCCATGTAGCTGTAGCCGCCCCAGACCTGCCACTTGGGCGTGATGGATCCCGCCACGCCCAGCTCGATGCCGCGCACGCGGTTGCTGCCGGACAGCGTCACGTCGCCGGTGATGGGATCGGAGCTGCGGGCATCGGTCTTGCGGGTTTCGAACACCGCTGCCGTCAGCGACAGGCGCTCGTCGAACACGTCCCACTTGGTGCCCAGTTCGATGCTGCGGCTCTTTTCAGGCGCCAGCGCCGCGGTGCCCGCGGTCAGGCGGCCGCCTGCCGCGCCGTCGGCGCCGCCTGACTGGCCTGCCGTTTCGCCGGACGGGTTGGACGAGGTGCCGTAGGACACGTAGATGCTGCCATTGGGCGCGGGCTTGTAGACCAGGCCCAGCTGGTAGTTCCACATATTGTCGGTACGCTCGACGTTGCCGCTGGTCACGCGGTAATTGTCGTAGCGCAGGCCGGCGTTGGCTTCCCATTGCTCGCTGAACTTGACCGTGTCGAACACGTAGGCCGCGCGCGTGATGGTCTTGGCAGCGTCGTAGCGCGGCCCCCAGCTCAGGCTGCCGGTATACGGCTGGCGGGGATTGGGGTTGTACAGGTCGTCCTGCAGGGTCTTGTCGAAGCCGCCCGAGGGCACGCCGTCGCGCTTGCTGATCGTCTCGGTGCTGAACTCCAGGCCGGCCACATAGCTGTGACGCAGGCCGCCGGCGGTGAATTCACCGAACATGTCGGTCTGGTTGATGAAGGAGCGGTTGGTCTGGTTCAGGCTGCGCAGGGCCTTGCTCATCTTCACGCCGTCCGCTTCGTTCGAGCAGGGCGCCACGCCATAGGCGGGGTTGGGCCTGCCACCCACACGCGCCGCGCAATTGTCGAAAGACGGGCGGGTCATCACGTATTCGTTGGTGGACTCGCTATAGCGGGTACCGTTGCGCAGCTTCAGCTTGTCGCTGAACTTGTGCTCGACCATCAGGGTGGTCATGTCGGCCTGGTTCTTGCGATAGTCGCGGCCGATCAGGCCGTAGTAGTTGTTGCGGTCCACCTTGGGCGGCGTGACGCGATCCGGGCGCGACTCGTTCTTGAACGGAATGCCCAGGTCGGGCGTGTCGTCGTTCTGCAGATGGTAGTAGCTGAGCGTGACCTGCGTCGGCGTGCCCAGGCCCCAGGAGAATGAGGGCGCCACGCCCCAGCGATCGGTTTCGACATGGTCGCGGCCCGGGATGTCCCCACCCTGCTTCATGAAATTCAGGCGGAATGCCGAGCTCTCGCCCAGCGCCCAGTTGCCGTCGCCGGTCAGGCGCCAGTTGTCGTCGGTGCCCACGCCGACCGTGCCTTCGGCGAAATTCTCCAGCTTGGGGCTCTTGCTGACCAGGTTGATGCTGCCGCCGGTCGAACCGCGGCCGGAATAGGCGGAGCTGGGGCCCTTCAGGATCTCGACCGACTCCAGGTTGAAGGTCTCGTGCGAGAAACGGCCCAGGTCGCGCATGCCGTCAACCATCATGTCGGTGCTGGCCTCGTAGCCGCGCACGAATGGGCGGTCGCCGGTGGGCGTGCCGCCCTCGCCCGCGCCAAAGGTGATGCCCGGGGCGGTGCGCAACACATCCATGAGCGAGGTCGCCGCGCGGTCGCGCATCAGCTGTTCAGTGATCACGGTGACCGAACGCGGCGTGTCCAGCAGAGGCGCCGTCATCTTCGGAGAGGACGCGATGTTGGCTTCGTAGCCATCGCTGACCGCCTGCCCCTGCACGTGCACCGGCGACAGTTCGTGTACGGCGCCTGGCGCCACGCTGCCCTGCGCCAGGGCCAGGCCCGGCGACATCAGCGCCCCGCACATCGCCGCATAAATGGAGGCCGAAGTATTCCCACCGGCCTTGGCATGGGCCGTCGATGTATCTGCTTTGTTCATTGGACTCTGTCAGAAGCCGCCCCGCGGCGGCTGCGCTATCAGCGCGATCTTGGTTTTTTAAGAGCGCCAATGATATTCATTCTTATTTTTACGTTCAACAAATAGTCAGGATTTATTCAGACAAATGTCAATTTTGTGAAATTTGACCGGTTCACAAGGCCAGAATGCAGCGCAATAACAACAATCCATGCGTATCGATCTGCTCACAGCAGGTGCATATCGGCGCCTATCCTCAGGCTTCAGACATGAAAAAGCCCCTTTCTCCAGATGTCCAGTCATCTGGAGAAAGGGGCTGGGCAAGCCGCCGGTCAGCTACCGTCCAACCTTACAGCGAGTACCGGTAGTCGCAGTTGAGGGTAGCTTTCAGCGGAGTATCGGCCTGCACCCCCGACACGCTGCGGGGCCGTGGAGCCGTCAGCTTGGCCTGGAATTTGCCAGCGGCGTCGCCATTGCTTTCCCGCTTGACCGCCATGCTGGACGGTATCGCGTACAGCGTGAGCGGCTGCCCTTGGGCCGCCACCACCAGCGTGAACACGGCCTGCGGAAAGTCCGCCACGACATAGTTCTGGTTCGCGTCCGAGTCGAACGCCAGGCTGCCGTCCGCATAGCTCAGCTTCAGCTCCATTTCGTCCGATGAGGATGAGGGGATCGTGCCTTCCAGCGCGACCTTGCCGCTTTCGGATACGCAGCTCAATTCTGCCGGCGCCGATCCCGCGTGAGCGATACCGCTCAACAACAAGCCGGCCGCAAGCCAGACTCCACGCACTGCCATGAGACTCTCCTTCGTTAGACCCGGCCCAGGCCGGGATCGGGCCGCCGTATCAATGCGCGCTTTCGTCTGCCGGCTTCAGCACGCCGGCTTCCCGCAGCGTCTCGGCGGCGCTGTGGCGGATCGCCGACAGGCAACGCGCGACTATGCCGCGCAGCAAGGCCTCCGAGGGCAGCGCGTCGGGTGCAGCCACAAAGCTCTCGATCGCGGCCGAAACGCGGTTCGTGACCACATCGCCGCTGCTCTGCGTGATGTACAGCTTCACCGCCTTGCAACGGTTGTTGACCGTATTGATGATCTCCAGCAGCTCGGCGCGCCCCATGCCCAGATCGGTCGCATCGGCGAAGGACGGATAGACCAGGCGCAGGAATTCGGGATCGTCGGCGCTCAGGCTGAAATACAGGGTGCCCAGTTCGGGATGGCGGAACAGGACATCGCCCTCTTCGTCGATCCGGGCGACCAGACCCAGCTCTTCCTGGATCACATGTTGGTAGAGCTCGGCGAGCGGCGTGGCGCCGGCGGTAACGTTGGACATGTTTCGACTCTCTTCGTATGGATCGCACGGCGGTTGCCGCGCTGAACTTCGCGCCGCGAAGCATAGCGCCCATTGCGCGCTCGTGCTTGTCCGATTTGCGCAGACGATCGCCAGCGAGACATGCGCTAGGATGTAGGAACCCGCCCAGGCCCTGCGAAGGGACCAGGCCAGGATGTCCATCAGAAGGAGCTTGCCATGCCATCAATGAGACAACTCGCCCGCGCGGCCGCGCTTGCGCTGTTGCTGCCCGGCGCGGCCTACGCGGAAACCGTCGTGCTGCAGGTGGCGCGCGCCACCGCCGGCGCCGACCCGCAAACCTCCGCCAGGACGGTAGACGTCGAACTCAAGCCCGAAAGCCGCCAGGCCCTTGCCGACTTCACCCGCGACCGCGTGGGCAAACGCATCCAGCTGCGGTCGGGCGGCGTGCTGTTGTCTTCCGCCACGCTGCAAAGCCCGCTGGAAGGCGACAGCTTCCGCATTACCGCGGGGGAACACGGTTTTGCAGGAAAGTCCGCCGAGGAGATCGCCCAGAGCATCATGAAAAGCGGCGGACTGACGGTGGACGACGAGAACACCGCCAAATAGCAGGCCTTCAAGCCTGAGGCGTGCGCAGCCCCAGCGTGGCGGTCAGCGCAGTGCGCCCCGGCTGCGACGCAACGTCCAGCTCGCCCCCTACCCTGGCGATGCGGGCGTGCATGCTGCGCATGCCCACGCTGATGCCCGCGCGCAGCACCGCGGCCACGTCGAAACCGACGCCGTCATCCTCGATGCGCAGCTCCAGACGGTCGGATTCGGACTGCCGCAGCTCCAGTTCCACGCGCCGGGCGCGGCTGTGCTTGAGCACGTTCACCAGCGATTCCTCAACCAGCCGCGTCAGCGCCATGCACTGCAGGGCGCTGGGCGGCGTGCGCCATAGCTCGGGCACCCGCCAGGTGGCGCTGATGTCCAGTTCGTCGAACAGCTGCATGAAACGGTGGCGCAACGGCGCTATCCATTCCCGCGGCGTGGCCGGCACCGTGACGCCCGCGCTGGAACCGCTGTCTATGGTCTGCCGCAGGTCATCGCGCAACAGCTTGAGCATGGAAAGAAACTGCTGGCTGTGCAGCGGCGCGCCGGCCTGCTCCACCACGGCCATCATGCGGACCAGGGAGCCTCCCAGCCCGTCGTGCAGATCGTGCGCGATCTGCAGCCGGTCCTGCAGCCGGGCATTCGTCAGCGCCAGCGCATGCTCGCGCTCCAGCGTGGTGGCGAGTTCGGTGCGCGCCTGCGCGATGCCGCTGGCCAGCTCCTGGTTGAAGCGCTCGATGCGGCGCACGCTGCGCGCATGGCGCAGCCCCAGCACTGCGGACATGCATAGCGTGACCACCACGCTGGTGAAAGGCGTGTAGGTGGCCTCGCCGTCGATAAGCCTCAGCATCAGCAGCAGATCGTGCGCGCAGGCAGCGAAGAAGGCCAGCAGGCATGCCGCCAGCATGGCGTGCTCTGGCCGGCGGGTGCGCAGCGCGTGAAACGGAAATTGCAGGCAATTGGCGAAGAAGATCGCCGACACGATCAGCACCACGCTCAGCTGCACTTGCGGTAGATACCCCTGCGGCACGAAGGCCATCGCCGCCAGCAGCACGGCCGCCAGCAGCCATAGCGCCTTCTCGATGCGCGGCAAGGACTGGTCGCCAAAGCGCCATGTAAAGACGCAGAAGCAGGCCACGTACAGCACCAGCACCATGATGTTGGCCCGAGCCGCCGTCAGGCTGTCGGGGAACGGCCAGGGACTGGTCACCAGCACGTTGGCAATGAACAGCACCCAGAACAGGGCCATCAGCGCGTACCAGCCAAAGGCGCGCTGTTCGCGCCGCATGAGCCAGATGAAGAAGCACAGGCCGCCCAGGACGCCCGAGACGATCAGGTTGAGCGTGAACAACGTGCGGTTGCGCCACCACAGGTCTTCGTACTGCTGCAACACCGTCCACTGTCCGCCCAGACGCACCGGCCCCAGGCCGGGCGTCTGCCCCGCCACGCCGACCACGCGGATCCACAAGGTGTTCTCGCCCGGATGCAGCAGGGCGTCGGGAATCACCCAGTAACGCGGCACATTCCAGCTGCGCGACAGCGGCTCTGTCAGGTGCGGATCGCTCCAGATCCGTTCGTCATTGATATAGACCTCACCCGCCATGACGATGGATTCCAGCGCCAAGGCCACCTGCCCGGACGCCGTGCCGGCGCAATTGCGCGTCCAGCCGATCCGGTACCAGGCGGTACCGCTGTAGCCCGGCCAACGCGCGCTCCAGTCGTCGGGCAGTTCGACCGCCTGCCATTGCGCCGGCTCCGGACGCCTGCCATCGTCGCCGCCCTTGGCAACCTGTACCGACAGCACCTGCGCCGTACAGGCGTCAGCGGGCTCCTGGGCCCACGCCGGCGCCAGCCATAGCGCCAACCACAGGACGGCCAGCCACTTCAATCGAGCAAGCCGCGCGTGCGCGCCGCGTGTATGGCACGCGTGCGCGAGGAGACCGCGAGCTTGCGGTAGATGTGCTTGACGTGGCATTCGACGGTGTAGCGCGACAGATGCAGTTCCTCGGCGATCTCGCGGTTGCCCAGTCCCTCGGACACCAACCGCAGGATCTGGCTTTCGCGCGGACTCAGGGTTTCGACGGAATCGCCCGCAGCCTCGTCGGCGCGTTCGGCCCGCCTGGGGCGCAGCTCTTCGATGATGCGTCGGGCCACGAAGGGATCGATAGGCGCCCCGCCCCGCAGCACGCTGCGGATGGACAGGGACACCTCCAGGTCGTCTCGTTCCTTGAGCACATAGCCCGTGGCGCCCGCGCGCAGCGCGGCAAGAATCGCGTCTTCCGTGCTCCATGCCGAAATCACCAGGATCGCCAGGCTGGAATCCTCCGCGTGCATCTCGGCGATCAAATCGGTGCCGTTGCCGTCGGGCAGGCCCAGATCGACCAGAGCCAGCGCAAACGGCTGGCTGGCGAGTTGCTCGCGCGCCTGCGCCAGCGTGGCGGCAAACACCAGCGCCTCCGGCGCATAGCCAAGCTGCAGCAGCAGGCCTTCCAGCCGGCGGCAGATCAGGGGTTCGTCCTCCACCAGCAGCACCGGGGCAGGCAGGGTCGACTCGGAAGCAAGCATGTGGGCGGTCATCGGATGAGAGCGGGCGGAATTGCCCAGCCTGAACTATGTCTCAGCCGCGCGAAACCGCATATCCCTGGAAGTTGGTATTTTCACAGGAATTTCGCATCAGGTGAGGCTACCGCTTCCGGCTCTCGATGAACTCGGACAACACGACGGGCGGCGACAGCACATAGCCCTGCCCGTGGCTGCATCCCATGGACTGGAGCAGAGCGATGTCCGGCGCGCTTTCGATGCCTTCGGCGATCACGCGCAGGCCGAGCCGCTCCCCCAGCAACACCGACAGGCGCGTGATTTCCCGCGCTTTCCGGTCGCGGCGGATGCGGCGCACGAAGCGTCCGTCTATCTTCAATTCGGCGATGGGCAGCGCGTTCAAGAGCTGCAGCGAGGCATAGCCCGTTCCAAAATCGTCCATGCTGACCTGGCAACCGGCCTTCGCAAATTTCTTCAAGGACTTCCGCAGCATCTCGAGGCGAGTGATGGGCTGGTCTTCTGTCAGCTCGATCCGGAAGCGCGTCAACGGAATGTTCGCCGCGGCGGCGTGACGCGCCAGGACGTCGACCGCATCATGGCTCGACAAGGTTGAGGCCGAGGCGTTGATCGCCAACGGCACGTCGATTCCCTCTTCCTGCAGCGCCTGCGCTGCGGCGACCGCCAGGCGGCAGATCTGCTCAAAAAAAAGCAGGTCCAGGCCCAGTCGATGGACGGCGGGAACGAAATCGGCGGGTCCGATATCGCCCATGGTCGGATGCTTCCAACGAGCCAGACATTCCGCGGCGACCATTTCGCCGTTCATCAGGTTGAATTGCGGCTGTAGGGCGACGCTCAAGCCATCGCCTCGCCATGCCATCGACATGACTTCGTGGTCGCCAAGTTGCTGGCATTGCGCTGCAGCGCGTTTCATACATCATTCCTGGTGGACTGGGGAAGGAAATTCACATACAGCCACTCTACGGCGCTTCGAGAGCGAAAAATGTAGGAGGATTCAGAATGTGCGGTTCACTCGCTCCAGGACTGCACTCAAATTTTTGACGACCGGGACATAGTCGGCCAACAGTTCCTCGCGCGCCTGGCCATCCTTCCTGCCAAGCATCGCCTCAACGCGCAGGCAAAGTTCAACCAAGGCGCTGCAGCCCAGCAATTGCGCGGTGTTCAGAATCCGGTGCGCATACCGCTTGACCTCCGCCCACTGCTCCTGTTCGATCGCCAGCAGCAAGGCATCGACGTCCTTCCTGTGGTTGACGTGCAGGCTATGCGCCAGCTCGGCGGCAATGTCCAGGTCGTTGCCTACCTTGGAAAGCAGTTCATCCCGCAGCACCGCCACCGCCTGGATCTGCGAGTTTTCCTGCTCGGGATGCATGGCCGAAGCCGCTGGGTTCTGCACGCGGAAATATGCCCTATGAGAAATTCACATCGATATTTTCGATTTTCTGGCGAAATCGACTAATTCAACCAGGGAACCGATCTGCAATTTGGTCATTATCCTGGTCTTGTGCGTGCTGACCGTCTTATTGCTGATGAATAGCGCGTCACCGATTTCCTTGTTGCTCAATCCTTGGGCCAGCATCTGCGTGACGACCATTTCCTTGTTGGACAGCAGTTCAAGTTTCTTCTGGTAGGCGTCCGCCACATCCACCTGGCCTGCCGTCTTGGCCGAATTCGGAAACACGCGGTAGCCAGCCAGCACGGACTCGATGCAACGGATCAGTTCCTTGATCTCCAGCCGCTTGCTGGCGTAGCCGCAGGCGCCGAGTTCGGCCACGCGCGACGCGAAGACCGACGGATCATGCGCCGACACCACCAGTATCCGCAAGTCCGGATTGATGGCAAGGATTCTGGATATGGCTTCCAGGCCGCCCATTTTCGGCATGTCCAGGTCCAGCACGATGAGATCAGGGCGCTCGCTGCGGGCCAGCGCCAGCGTATCGACCCCGTTGTCCGCCTCCAGTATCCGGCTGGCGCTGGGCAAAAGCGCAATCTGCGTTCTCAGAACCAACCGAAACGCGGGATGGTCATCAACAATCAAGACAGTCGACATGCTGCCTCCCTTCAGTGGATCTTGGGCACGCTGGCCAGCGGCCGCCTGGCATGCGCGAGGATGAACGACTGCAGCGTCTGCAGGTCTACCGGCTTGATCAGCACGGCGTTCATGCTGGCTCGCGCGCCGGACGCCAGATCGAGTTCAAGTTCGCTTGCGGTATAGCCCAGCACGGGCGTGGCCGCATTCACGCCGCCGCCGGCTCTCAAGGCAGCAGTAAATGCATTGCCGTCCATGACGGGCATGACGCAATCGCAGATGATCAGATCAAACTCCATCCGTTCGGCCAAGGCCAGACCCGCCGCGCCGTTCTGCGCGAATTGCGCGGAATGCTTCAACATCCGCAACTGATGCTTGAGCAGCAGCCGGTTGGCCTCATGGTCGTCGATGACGAGTATGCGCAGGCCGCCGGCGTCGGCCACCGTTGGCGCAGGAGCCGCTGCCACGGCGGCATTTTCCGAAGGCGGCAGCGCCAAAGGCAAGCGCACCGATATTCTGGCGCCCTGCCCGGCCGTACTGAAAATTTCCATGGAGCCCCCCATCAAGCGCGTCAGTTCGTTGCATATGGACAGCCCCAGTCCGATGGTGACGCCTTGCTCCCCGACCACGTGTTCAAAGTGCGGGGCAGCCAGTCTGGCCTGGATATCCTCGGCAATCCCGGGGCCGGTGTCCGCGACGCACAGCGTGATCCACTGCACCTCTTCCGTGGCGGCCCCGGCGCTCAGCGCGACATCGATACGGCCATGCCCCGTGAAGCGGACCGCATTGGACAACAGCTTATCCAGCAGTTGCTTCAGGCGAACGGGATCCGAGAAATGACGCTCGGCAATGTCGCGGCCGATGTCCAGGGTCAACTGCAGGCCTTTTTCTTGGGCAGCGCCCCGAAATGATGCCAGCGTGTCGGCCGCCAGCGCGCGCAGATCGACGTTCTGCCGTCGCAGTTGAAAGTGACCGGTTTCCAGCTTGGATATGTCGATCAGGCCGCTGATCAGGGACAACAGCGATTGCGCCGACTGGCGCGACACGGCAAGTCTTTCATACGTCTCGCTGACGAGTCCCCCGCGCGCCAGCATCAGTTCAAGCATGCCGATAATCGCGTTCAGGGGGGTGCGGAGTTCATGGCTGATGAACGCAAGATACGTTGATTTCATCAGGTTGGCCCTTTCCATATTGAGCCGAGTTGTCGACACGTCCCGCAGCATGTCGGGAAAGCCACGAAAGCGTGCGCTGCCCCCGATCAACCCGATGATGGCGCCGTCCTCTCCGCGCAACGGCGCGGCCCAAGCGGCTACCCCACACGTAGGATCATGCTCGAACGGATGTTCGCGGACCAGGGTTTCACCGCCGGCCAGCACTTGACGATAATCGTCGATTATCTCGTTCAGGTTGGGCGGCGGTTCGCTGCCCGAGTCCGGCGCGGACAGGGACTCCAGCGGAACATGCAGAGGGCGGCTCCAGCCCTCGCTGCGGCATGTAGCGGCGTACTCCCTGAGCGCGTCATTGCGCGTCACCAGATTCAAATCCAGATCGCGGATGAAAATCCCGGCGGGTAGCGTATCCGCCAGGCGCGCCAGCCGGGCCAGTTCGCCGCGCGGCGACCTGGCGCTGCGCATGCGCACCGCGAGCCAGACCAGCATCAAGACCAGCGCCGCAGCCAGCGCCAGATTCAGGAATACGGAAAGCGTGAGTATGGAGTCTGCCTCGCGATGGACCACTATGGCGCTCCATCCCGTGCACGTCCGCTCGCGACGCAGGCCGCCGGCAGGCAGGAAGCGACGGCGGCTTCCAGCGCGCGCAGATCCGCAGGCTTGACCAGCACCGCGTTCATGCCAGCCTGCAAACCCGCCTCATGGTCTTCCCGGCGCGCGTCGGCCGTGTATCCGAGCACGGGAACGGTGGCGCACTCGCCCGCGCCGGCACGCAGCGCCCGGGTGAACTCTGCCCCGTCCATGTCCGGCATCATGCCATCGCAGACCACCAGGTCGAACCTGCCTGCTCTGGCAAGCGCCAAGCCCTGCGCGCCATCCTCCGCCGTCTGGACGGCATGGCCGAGGAATTCCAATTGGCCTTTCAACAGCAGGCGGTTGGCGGCCTGGCTTTCAACCACAAGCGTCCGCAACCCGGTGGCGGGTCGCTGAGCCATTCCGAGCACGGTCTCTTGCGACGGGTCGCGCCGCTCGCCGGATCCGAGCATCAGCGGCACGCGGACATGGACGTGCGTACCCTCGCCCACGACGCTGGAGATGCGGATGGTTCCGCCAACGCGATGCACGATCTGCCGACAGTAGTGCAAGCCCAGCCCGGCGCCATCGGGCGAGGCGCTCAGCCCGGCTTCGTAGCGGGAGGCCGACAGCTTCTGCTGTATGTGCGGATCAATGCCGCTGCCGGTATCGATGACCGACAGCGAGACCCATTGCCGGCCATCTTCCACCGGGGTGGCGTCCAGATGTATCCGGACGCCGCCCCGTTCCGTGAATCGGATGGCGTTGGACAGGAAATTGTTGAGCAACTGATTCAACCCCTGAGCGTCCGCCATGTGGCTGGCGGCGACCCCGGGAGCCACCTCCAGCGTCAGGCTTATGCCCTTTTCGTAGGCGCTGGGAGCGAACAGCGCAACCACGTCGGCTACCACCCTGCGCAGCGAATGGGATACGCGCGCGCATGCCAGATCGCCGGTCTCCATTCTGCGCGTATCGACGATGGACGGAATCAACTGGAGCAGGGACCGCGTAGACAAGCGAACGGTCGCCAACATTTCTTTCGACTGCCGCGGCATCGCCGCGTCAAGCGACGCCATTTCCAACAGGCCCGCCATGGCGTTCAAGGGATTGCGCACATCGCGGCTGACCGCCGCCAGGAACCGCGTTTTCATGTCATTGATGCGTTCTGCCCGGCCACGTGCGCTTGCCGAATCCTCCAACGACTGGCTATGGCCCAGGAAGTACATGCCCTTGGCGAAAACGCCTATGACCTGATCTTCAGCGCCAAACAGAGGAAAAATCTGGGCCTGGATTGCCGCCCGGATTCCGGCGGCTCCTGGCAGCTCCTGGCTGTAGTCATAAGAGCGCGGTTCGCCGGTAGCCACCGCAGCCTGGAACTCGCGCACGATGACGGCAACTTCGGGCGGCACCTGAATCTGATCCTTCTCTGCGCCGGAGAGGAATCCCAGATCGATGTGCTCGGGCCTGGCCCATCCGTTCCTGATGACGATGTCCGAAAAGCGCCGCATGCCATCGCTGAGCCCGACCAGACGCAGCGATTTTTCCCGAATAACCATGTCCACAGGCGCCGCGGCGATCAAGCGCGCGGCTTGCCTCAAATGCGCCAGCAGATCGTGGCTTTTATTCGCCGTGCCTTTCAGTGCCAGCAGGACCCATAGCACGGCCAGAAACAAGACGCCGTTCAAGGCCCAGGAGAGGATCGCAGCAGATGCAAGCTGTTGCTGCAGCGAGGCGGCGATGGTCGGCGCGCTCAGCGCACATAGCACGACAACAAGAATCGCGGCCGCCCCAATTGCCATCCTGATTCGAACGGCATTGCCGCGTCGCATAGCGCTAGCAAAAACTTCAGGCTTCATCTGGAGATTGTCGATGGTCGTGCCTATGGCTGAATTTGATATGCGCTGCGCAACGGCGATTTTATCGCAGAAGGCATCGCGCCACCCCTCCGCACGCGTCGCCGGCCCCATAAATTCCGCGTAACGTTGCTTCCAAATCACGGCCCAAAAAATACCAAATAGGACCAATAAAACCGCCTCATTTCGCCAAGGTTGGCAATTATTGGAAAGAATCGCCAATTGTCGTTTTCATATGAAATTTCATACAACAAGAAGGGAGAATTCCTACAAATTCAGAATTCCGATTCTATTAATTTTCAGTTGCCGACGAAATGCGGAATACGGGATTCGGAGGAGCAGGCGAATGAATTATCCGGCTGCGTCCTTTTATCAATTGTTCGAATTGAATTTTGATAACAACTGAATCGCACGGAAGTTGATTCCTGAAAACCGAAATAAAGCATTTCGCAAGTCGGTCGCCCTCTGCTTTCAGTAATCCCCAGGCGGCGCTTTTGATTATTAATCGACTCAGGATATTCACTTCCATGAACAAGAACATCATTATCAAGTTTGCCCTGCTCGCCACGGCAGCCGCAGTTTCCCAAACCGCCCTGGCTGAGGACGGCCGCATTAACTTCATTGGCGAAATCGTCGATGCCCCGTGCGATGTCTCGCCCCAGGCAACCAACCTGGTCGTCCCGCTTGGGAAAGTGTCCCGGACCACCCTGGACGGCGCCGTGGGCAAGTACTCGACGCCCGCGCAATTCGAACTCCAGCTGGCCAATTGCAGCGCCACGGCCAAGGGCGCCAGCGTGACGTTCACCGGCACCGCAGACACGATCAACACGGACACACTGGCGATCGGTATCGGCGAACTGGGCAGCGCCACCGGCGTGGCCGTCGAGCTGCGCGATTCCACCCAGAAAAAAATCAAGCTGGGAGCGGAGTCCCCCGAATACACGCTGCGCGCCGGCACCAACAATCTGAAGTTCGGCGCCGTTTATGTGTCGACCGCCAACACCGTCACCGTCGGCCCCGCCAACGCCACCGCGCAGTTCACGGTGAACTACAAGTAACGCCGCTTTGCCGGACCGCCAGCCCCTCAAAAGCGGGGCTGGCCGCAAGCCTACTCGCAGCAGGCGGTTCCACGAGAACCCGATGGCTTGCGAGCACAACATCGAGATCCCCATGCTGAAAGACATCGCGCAACGGTTCGTGCACAAGGCGCGGCCCTTCATGATTTTCGCCCTGGTGGCCACGCTGGCCCACGCCAATGCGGCAGCCGGCGTGCTGGTCGGCGGCACCCGCGTCATTTTCAACGAGAAGGACCGCGAGTCCTCCATTCCCGTCAAGAACACTGGCGTGTCCCCTTACGTCGTGCAGGCCTGGATCGATGCAGGCGAAGGCGCTGCCAAGGCGCCGTTCGTGGCAAGCCCGCCGCTGTCGCGGCTGGACCCAGGCCAGGAAAACGTGCTGCGCATACTGCGCCTGGCCGGCAATCTGCCTCTCGACCGCGAATCGGTGTTCTGGCTCAACGTCAAGGAAATCCCGGAAAAGAGCCAGGATGAAAACGTACTGCAGATCGCGGTGCGCACCCGCATCAAACTGTTCTACCGGCCGTCGGGCCTGGCGGGCAAACCCGGCGAACAGCGTCAGCAGTTGCAGTGGGCGGTCGCCGCCGGCGGCAGAGGCGCCGTGCTCAAGATTGCAAATCCGTCCGCCTATCACGTCACCTTCGCCACGCTGAACGTCAATGGCGGCCAGCAGGAGATCAACGGCGGCATGGTGTCGCCCGGCGGCACCCTGGAGTACCCCTTGTCCGGGCTGTCCGCGCCCAGGGACGTGGACGTCGTGTTCACGACCATCAACGACTACGGCGCCGAGACCCCCGAGGAAAGAGTCCGCGTACCCAGCGCCCAAGTTCCGGTCCACGTCAAGGCCGAGCCCGTCGCGCCTGCCGCAAGCCGTTAATGTCCGGAGCTCATGCAATGAATGGCGTATCGCAGGGTCGCATGCCCCCTTTCGCGGCATTGGCATCGCTGTTGCTGGGCCTGGCTTCCTTTTCCGCTCAGGCCGCCGAGCCGGCGGGCACGGTCTTCAATCAGGAATTCCTGGGTACGGGCGGAGACCAGCCGCAGGCAGACTTGTCCATCTTCAGTTTCGGCAATAGCGTGCTGCCGGGCGAGTACCTGGCCGATGTGTTCGTCAACGATCAGTCCATGGGCGCGAGCCGAATCATCGTCGAAGTCCAGGAGGGCCTCAAGCAGCCCTCGGTCTGCCTGACCCGCGGCCAATTGGAGAACTGGGGCGTCAACATGGCCGCGCTGCCCGAATCCGCGGGCGCGGACGGCGCCTGCGTGGACCTGCCCGCGCTGGTGCAAGACGCCGCCGTGAATTTCGATGGCGGCAAGCAACGGCTGTATCTGAGCATTCCGCAGGCCGCGCTCAAGCGCGCGGCGCGAGATTCAGTCGACCCGTCGCGCTGGGACAAGGGCATCACCTCGGCCCTGCTGGATTATCAGCTCAATATGTCGCGCCAGGGCGGAGGCAACTCCTCCAACCGCGGCGCCGAATCGCCCTACGCGGCCTACGCCGGATTGCGCGGCGGCTTGAACTTCGGCGACTGGCGCCTGCGCCACGCCTCCAACTACAACCGCGGCACCAACGGTCGCGGTGAATGGCAGTCGCTGGAAACCAATCTGCAGCGCGACCTGCGCTCGATCAACGGCCAATTGCTGCTTGGCGACGGCAACACGCCGGGCAACTTTTTCGATAGCGTGCCATTCCGCGGCGTGCAGGTCTCTTCGGACGACTCCATGCTGCCGGACAGCATGCAGGGCTACGCGCCGACCATACGCGGCATCGCCCAGACCAATGCGCTCGTCACTGTCAGGCAGAACGGCTACATCGTCTACAACGCCTATGTCGCGCCCGGCGCGTTCGTGCTGGACGACCTGTACCCGTCGTCCTCCGGCGGCGACCTGGAAGTCACCATTACGGAGTCGGACGGCCGCCAGACCCGTTACGTGCAGGCCTATGCTTCCGTGCCAACGCTGTTGCGCGAAGGCACCTGGCGCTACAGCGCCACCGCCGGACGCTATCGCAGCGCCTCCGGCTCCGACGAGCGTGAACCCACCTTTGTGCAAGGAACGATCGCGCGCGGCCTGGGCCAGGAATTCTCGTTGTATGGCGGCATCACCGCGGCCAGCATCTATCAATCCGCCCTCGTGGGCGTAGGCAAGAATCTGCGCAGTTTCGGCGCGATTTCGTTGGACCTGTCGCACGCGCGCACCTCCACCGAGCGATTGAAAACGCAGGGCCAGTCCGTGCGCTTCCTGTATGCCAAATCCCTCGACGAAATCGGCACCAACTTCCGCGTCGCCGGCTATCGCTATTCCACCAGCGGCTACCGGACCTTCCGGGAAGCGACCGGCGTCGACGATTTCGAGCCGGGCTACAAGATGCCCAGCCGCCGCAACGAACTGCGATTCGAGGTAAGCCAGTCGCTGGGCTCTTGGGGTTCGGTCTACGCCTCGGCGCGCCAACAGTCGTACTGGCAGACGAATCAAAAGGAGCGGCTGATCCAGGTCGGATACTCCGGTTCCTACAGACAGGTCAGCTACAACGTCTTCGTCGACATGAACACCGGCCGCAGCGGTTCGAATGACCGCCGGGTCATGCTGTCGATGTCGATTCCACTGGGCGCCTCGGGCAGCAGCGCCCACTACTCCCTGACCACCGGCAACAATGGCGAGACCAGCCACGCGGCCACCGTTTCCGGCTCCGCGTTCGAAGACAACCGGCTCAGCTACAACCTGACTGCGGCGACCTCCAACCAGAACGGCGTCAACAGCTCCGGCAACGCCTACTACTTGTCCAGGATCGGCCGCTTCGACCTGGGCGCGTCGCAGGGACGCAACTACAACCAGATCAACGCGGGCCTGTCAGGCGGCATCGTCGTCCATGCCGGCGGCGTGACGTTCGGCCAGCCTCTGGGTGAAACCGTGGCGCTGGTGCACGCTCCGTCGGCAGAGAACGTGCGCTTCGAATCGCATCCGGGCGTCAGCACCGATGCCAGCGGCTACGCCATCGTGCCGAGTCTGAGCCCGTACCGTTCCAACCGTCTGGCCATGCTCACCGCAGACCTGGGCGACACCGTCGAAGTCAAGAACGCGGCGGTGAATCTGGTCCCCACTCGCGGCGCGGTGATACGTGCCGGGTTTGAGACGGTGGTTGGCTATCGCCTGATGCTGACGCTGACCCGCAAGGACAACAGCGTGGTGCCGTTCGGCGCGCGCATCGACAACGAGGCGGGCCAGGAAATCGGCATCGTCGGGCCGGACGGCCAAGCCTTCGTGACCGGCGCGCAGCAGTCCGGAACGATGCGCATCGTCTGGGGCCGCGGCGCAGCCGACAGCTGTGGTGTGTCCTACACCCTGCCGCAAGAGGACCGCCCCGCTCCCATACGTGAAGTCGCCTACATGTGCCTGTGATGCCTGGCTTGGCGATTGCAAGCTTGAGGAATGAAAAACAAATGAAAGACTCTCGGATCAAGAAAAAAAGATGCGCTGCCGGCATGCTGGCACTGTCGTGCATGGCGTTGATGCTGGTTGCATATGCGCCGCAAAGCCTGGCAGCGTGCGCCCTGGGAGAAGGCATCGCCCGGAATGTGATCAACATCTCCTTGGGCAATATCGTCGTCCCGCCGGAAAAGGGACCGAGCAGGGTAGTGCCGATCGCGGACAGACGATTCCCCATCAGCCACAAAGGCAACGCGCTCCTCGTCTGCAAGGATGGAGGGGGAAAGGCGCTAGCGTCCCTGCACAAAGGTACGGTCGTAGACGATACCCACATCTATCGCACCAACATTCCCGGTATCGGCATACGCATCGGAATGCGACCGGGCGATCACGTCGGAACCTTCTATTTCCCGACGACCTGGTCCCTCTCCGGCACAGGCACGGAGACGACTATCGGCAACAAGGGCTGGATTCACGTCCAGCTCTTCAAGATCAGCTCCGACACCGGCAACGGAGCCCTGGAGGAAGGGACTTACGCCACGCTGTACGCGCAGGACGCGCCAGGGGACTCCCTGAAAGTGATACTCACCGGCAGGACCACGGCCATTGTCACTCCGTCGTGCACCGCCGCTCCCACTCCGCCCGTACAGCTGGGAAAGGTCTGGAAGAACCTGTTCAGCTCGGTCGGCAGCACAGCAGCCGAACAACGCTTCAACATCAAGCTGAACTGCCGCGAGGCCAAACCCGAACTGAACGCTGTCTACCTGCGCATGGACGCAAAACCCCACGCGTCAGGCGCGCCCGGCGTGATCGCCTTGAGCCCCGACGCCAATTCCGCCACCGGCGTCGGCATCCAGCTCCTGGACAAGGACCGTCAGCCGGTCAAGTACGGCGACAGCGCCTTGGTCGGCATGTCCAAGGACGGCGTCTATGACGTGCCGTTCCACGTCCGCTACTACCAGACCGCAAACCAGGTGACGGCCGGCGCGGCGAACGGCACCGCCACCTTCACGCTTGAATACAAATGATCTTCCCAGCTTCCACGAACCACAGGCCATCGATCATGAAAAAGCCCGCATTCAACCACACCGTCCATATCTGCGTCGAAGCCATAGAGCCAGCGGCGACGCTAGTCCAAGGGCTGGGCGACCGTGCCCAGATGGTGTGCCTGACCCAATCCGCGCTCCGCTTGCAGGAACAGCTGGCCGAACCCGGATTGCACTACGTCGTCATGCACGGCAGCGTGGAATGGCTGGCCGCCATGCTGGGCGCGCGGCGCGGCCCCTACGTCACCGGACTGGTGGTCATGATCACCGCCAACGATTCCTCCAATGCGCGGGCCGAACTGATATGCGCCGGCGCCGACGCCTGCCTGGCCTCGAACGCGGGCATCGACGAACTGCTGGCGGCGCTGAGCAGCCTGGAACGCCTGTCCTCGGCATTGCGTACTCGCCTGCAGCGCGAAGCCGCCCCCGCCGCCGACGCCCTGGCGCGGCAGCGGCGCGCCTTGACCGGCACAGTCGCGACAGTCCGCGTCACGCCGGTCCGGGAATGGGCCCTGATCGAAGCGGAGAAAACGCTGCGCGCGCCTGACAGCGCCGGCAAGATCGCGTTGAGCAACAAGGAATTTGCGCTGCTGTCGTGCCTGCGCGGGCATGACTTCCAGTACTGCAGCATTGCGGATCTGCACCGCGAAGTGTGGCCGGATGCGGCAAGCCGCCCCATCCACCTGCAACGCGCCATCGTCTCCAGCGTGGTCGGGCGGCTACGCCGACGGGCGCGCATGGCGGGAATCGAGCTACCGCTGCGCACAAGCTATGGACAGGGCTACACCTTCGTCCATCCGCTGAACAACGCCAACTAGCGACGGCGCCAATCGCGACGCAGCAATGGCGGCGGTTGGCTCCCGATCAACGCGACCCTGCGCAAATTCGTATTTCTCAGATGCGGAAATCGATGTCTTCCGACTAAATTTCCCGCCCCCGCGCCATAAAGTATCCGTACTCGCCGGCCCGCGCAGATTCGAGCGCACAACCGACGGGTACGAGCCGCCTGGATATCGCCGCATTCGCGGCGTCGGGCCTTACATGAATCCCCAAAAAGATCGCTGCCTTCCGGATGCGCAAGGACCGTCCCGGTCCGACCCGCGCCCGGGACGGTCTCGATCGCCGCGGGCAAGCCTAGCTTCAAAGGAAATACAACATGAAACGCAGTCTCGTCGCCTCTCTCCTGGCCTCCGGAGCCCTGGTCTCCGTGCTCGCGCCGGTGCCCGCCCACGCGGTTGACGGCGTCATCAACTTCATGGGCGTTATCCGCGCTCCCGGTTGCGACATCAACGGCAACACCCCGGGCCTGGGCAACACGCAGACAGTGCAGCTGGGCACGCCCACGCCGGAGGAAGTCGGCCTGGGCAATGCCGTCGAAGCCGAGTTCCAGCTGAATCTCGCGGGCGGAGCAGGCTGCACCGACGGCCGGAAGGTCCGCATCATGTTCGACCCGACCAACGCCACGCCAGCGGGCAACCTGGCGCTGCTGGATGCCGACCGCGCGCCCAACGTCGAGATCCAGATCCGCAACAACGCGACCGGCAACACCGGCATCATTCCCATTGGCGGTTCGGAAACCACGCCGCAGGTCGCCACGATCACGGGCAATCCGGGGACGGCGGAACTGAAGTACGCCGCCAAGTATGTCGAGGTCGGCGGCGCGGCGGGCGCAGGCTCCGGCGCGTCGAGCATCAAGTATCTGCTGTCCTACAACTAAGCGCGGGCCGGTCATGGCGTCGATAGCGCGCATCGTTTCATCCCTGGCTGCCGTCTGCGCCATGACCCTGTGTTCCTGGGCTACACCGGTCCGGGCCGGACTGGTGCTGCAAAGCACGCGCCTGGTCATCTCGCCGGATTCCCGCGACGCGACGCTGGCCATCCGCAACGCGGGCGCCGGTCCCGTGCTGGCGCAGAGCTGGCTGGACGACGGCAATGCAGACAGGTCGCCAGCGGACATGCGCGTGCCTTTCGTCCTGGCGCCAGCGGTCGTGCGGGTGGACCCGGACAGCGGCGCGGTGCTGAGGATCTCATACACCCGCGAGCCGCTGCCCGCCGATCGCGAGAGCCTGTTCTATCTCAACGTGTTGGAAACGCCGCCGCGCGATCCGAACGAAGCCAATGTGCTGATCTTCCAGTTCCGGTCGCGCATCAAGGTTTTCTTCAGGCCAGCCGCGCTGCGTCCTCACGTTCAAGCCGCGCCGGCGCTGTTGAGCTGGAGGCTGCGCGGACGCGCGCTGGAAGTCACGAACCCGACGCCTTATTACGTCTCCTTCGCCAGCGTCGATCTGGTCGCAGGCGACAAGCGCACCGTGCTCGAAGGCGGCATGGTCGCGCCATTCGACAAGGCGCGCTTCGAATTGCCGTCCCGCGCGGCCAAACCCGCGGGCCGGGTCTCGGTCGAGTACGAGGTCATCACCGACTACGGCGGAACCACGAAGACAAAGCAGGCCGTTACCGAGTAAAGGCGCGGCGCAGCTTGCGCCCGCGAACCACAGAGCTGACACGTCCCGATGGAAAATCTACACGCAAGGGCTTGCCCCCGCTTGCCAGACCCCGCTCGTCCAGCGAATCGGCGCCAGGCGGCGGAAAGGCTCGCATCCGGTCTTGCCGCCGCGCTGGCGGTCTGGGTCGCTCCCGCACAAGGCAAGCAGGCGTTCTTCGACCCGCAGATGATGTTCCAAGGCGCAGGCGGCACGACCATCGACACGAGCCGCTTCGAGCGCGGCAACTTCATGGAGCCCGGCCGGCACAAGCTGGACGTCTACGTCAACGGCCAGTGGCGCGGCGTGGAGGAGGTCCCGTTCCGCCTCCTGGCCGGCAGCGCCAGCGCCACGCCGTGCTATGACAGCGCATTGCTGGCGCGTCTTGGCCTGGACGTCGACAAGGCCGCGCGCGGCGAGGGCATGCTTGCGCTATCCTCGACCGCAGCCTGCGGCGAGCTGTCGCGCTACGTGCCCGGCGCGCAGGTCAAATTGGAGGTGGCCGAGCAGAAGCTCTATCTCACCGTGCCCAAGTATTATCTGCGCCTCTCCACGCCCGGCGCCTACGTGGATCCATCGAACTGGGACTTCGGCGTGACGGCGGCGCGGCTGAACTACAACAGCAACCTCTTCACCTCTGAAAGCCGCGGCACGCGCACCACGCGTGGCTATGCGGGCCTGAATGCAGGCGTCAACGTGGGCGCATTCCGGCTGCGCCACTACGGCAGCGCGACCTGGTCGCCGGGCCATGGCGCGAACTATCAGCGCGGCTATACCTATCTGAAGACCGACGTACCGGCGTGGAAGTCGCAGCTGTTGATGGGAGAAAGCTCCACCGACGGCGACCTGTTCGACTCCGTATCGTTCCGGGGCGTGCAGCTGGCCAGCGACGAACGCATGCTGCCCAGCGCGTTGCGTTCCTACACCCCGGTTGTCCGCGGCACGGCCAACAGCAATGCCCAGGTGTCGGTGTACCAGCGTGGCTACCTCGTCTACGAAACCACCGTGGCGCCCGGCCCCTTCGCGCTCGAAGACCTGCAGGCGGCGGGATATGGCGGCGACCTGGACGTGCGTATCGTGGAGGCGGACGGCAGCGCGCGCAGCTTCGTCGTGCCCTTCGCCACCACCGTCCAACTGCTGCGGCCCGGCACCAGCCGCTACAGCCTGACGGCGGGGCGGGCGATAGATCTGGGCATGGGCAGCAGTTCGCAGTACTTGCTGCAGGGCACGTTCAAGCGCGGGCTGGGCGACATGTACACGGGTTACGGCGGTCTCGCTTTCACCCGGCACTATGGTTCCGCGCTGGCCGGCGCCGCGGTGAACACCGCGCTGGGCGCATTCGCGGCCGACGTCACACTATCCCGCGCCGAGCTTCCGGACGAAGGCACACGGACGGGCGCCAGCTACCGCCTGTCGTACAGCAAGAACCTGCCCAATAGCGGCACCAACTTTTCGCTCCTGGCCTACCGCTATTCCACCAGCGGCTTCGTGGGCTTGCGCGAGAGCATTGCCCTGCAAGGCGCGCCACAGCGCTACCGCTGGTTCGGCGACGTGGGCCGCACGCGCGGACGGCTCGACGCCAACATCAGCCAGCAGCTTGGCGTCAACGGCGGAAACGTCTATCTGTCGGGGTCGGCCATCCAATACTGGCAAGGCCATGGCAACACCATCAACTTCGCGCTGGGCTACAGCAACCGTTGGCGCGACATTTCCTATTCCTTCGGCGTGCAGCGCATGCAAAACCTGGCCACCCGAAATTCGTACCGGGGCGGCGGCCGCGACAACTCCACACTGGTCACCGTGAACCTTTCGATTCCCCTAGGCCGGGCCGAGCGCGGCGCTCCCATGCTCAACAGTTACTACAGCGCCGATTCCCGCGCCGGCGCCAACTTCACCACCTCGGTCGCGGGCTCGATGGGCGAGTCCGACCAAGGCACCTATTCGGTATCCGCCTCTCATGCCAGCCGCGAGAACGCCAACTCGGCAAGCGCAAACATCGGCTACCGCCTGCCGCAGTCCTGGGTGGGAGCGGGTATTTCGCAGGGAGCGGGCTTCCGCCAGGCATCGCTGAACGCGTCGGGCGGCGTGCTTGTCCATGCTGGCGGAGTGACCTTCTCGCAGACGCTGGGGGAAACGGTCGCGCTGGTACGCGCCGACCACGCGCAAGGCGCGCAGATCGGCTACGGCGGCGACCGCCTGGACGCCCGTGGCTATGGCGTCGTCGCCAGCCTGAGCCCCTACCAGCTCAACACCGTCGACATCGATCCGCGCGGCATCCCCGACGACGTGGAGCTGCAGGCCAGTTCGCGCAACGTGGCGCCGCGCGCCGGCGCAGTCGTGCTGCTGTCCTACCCGACCCGCGTGGCCCGGCCGGTGCTGATCGATGCCCGCCAGGCCGACGGCGCCGCGCTGCCCTTTGGCGCGGAAGTGCTGAACGCCGCCGACGGCAAGCCGGTGGGCGCGGTGGGTCAGGGCAGCCGCATCGTCATGCGGGTGGAACAGGATCAAGGCCGCGTCATCGTGCAGTGGGGACCGGGGCCGCAGCAGCGCTGCGCCATCGACTACGCCCTACCCGAGCGCGCGCGGCAGCGCGCCCGGGGCTACGATGAGCTTTCGCTAACCTGCGCGCCGATGCCGGCGGACGGCGGCAGGCCCACGGGCCCCGGCCCGCTGGCGCGCCGATGATGGGCCTGCTGCGCGCATGCGCACCGCGCCTGACCGCCGGCCTGCTGATGGCCTGCATGGCAGCCTGGGCGCATGCGGACCTGACCGTGGTTGGCACACGCTTCATCTATCCAGCGCAAGCCAGGTCGCTGACGATACGCACCAGCAACTCGGGGGAGACGCCCATCCTGGTGCAGACCTGGCTGGACCAGGAGCAAGCGCAGGCGCGCACCGATCCCAGCAAGCTGCCCGTCCCTTTCGTGCTGACGCCCCCGGTCTACCGGCTGGATGCCGGGGAGCGCAAGGCGCTGGAGCTGCGCTACACGGGCGAACCCCTGCCGGGCGACCGCGAATCGGTGTTCTGGATCAATTTCCTTGAAATCCCTTCGCTGCAGCCGTCGCGCCGCAACCAGTTGCAGCTGTCGTTCCGGCTGCGGATGAAGGTCTTGTTCCGTCCGCCGGCGCTGCAAGGCGATCCTCGGGAGGCCCCGGCGCAAGTCGCGTGGAAGTACCGGCGCTCTGGAGACGCCGCTGCGCCATGGCAGCTGGAAGCGCACAACCCCACCCCTTTCCATGTGTCGCTGGCACGGCTGGAGCTTCCCGCCGCGGCGGGCGTGCAGCGCCTGGACGGTTTGACCGTGCCGCCGTACGCCACCTCCCGGTTCGCGCTACCCGCCGGCCATCAACCCCAGGCGCACGCAAGCACGCTGCGCTACGAGGCCGCCGATGACGCCGGCGACCTGATCCACGGCGCGGCAGCGCTCGCAGCCGCAAACTGAGTCCAAGCCGATCCCGGCATCCAGGAGTACACCCTGATGAGCAAGCTCCCCATCCCCGCGCGCACCCATGCGATCGACAAGCCTGCACGGGCCGCCCTCCTCCTGCTGGCCGCCGCGATGGCATTGCCGTGCGCCCCGGTTCGCGGCGAACTGGTCATGAACCGCCCTGCCATCCACTGCAGCCAGTCGAACCAGGCCGGCGGCCCCTGGCGTGAAGTCTCGCCGCTGACCAGTTCCTCGCAGATTGGCGATGTGCTGTTCGAGCGGGGCGCCGGGCTTTTCAACAATTTCCAGCTTGGCTCGGGCGTGGGCGCAGGCGTCCTCCACGAATTGGTTGCGGCGGCGCAGTGGGGTCCCAACGCAGGCGTGGCCGCCGACGGCACGGCGCAGACAAACGTACCCGGCATCGGGCTGCAGGTATCCGTCATGGGCGCGGACGGCATCGAAAGACGGATCAAACCCGGCGCGCTGCCCGTGGTCATGGACAAGCGTCCCGTGTACTACGACACCGCCGGGTCCGCGTCGCAGAAAAACTCCACCGTCACCGAGTACATCCAGCGCCTGGTACTGACCGACGCCGCGGCCAACCTGCCCAGCGGTGAACTGAAAGTGACCGGCGTGGACCCCAACATCACGCTGATGCTCTATGCCGTCAACTACCAGCAGGGCGCGGTGGGCTACGGCGAGGCCATCCAGAACTTTCCCGTCTGGACACCGGGCATTACCGGCGTCTGCGGCAGTCTGCCGTTTTCCTACCAGGGCACCGGCGTCATCGGCATTGGCGGTGGCACGGGGGTAATCGTCCCCAACAAATGCGAGGTCGGCGCCTACCGGACGATCCCAGTCTCGCTGGGAGACCTGCCCCTCTCGCTCTTCGATACACCGGGAGCCACCTCGCCAGCCAAGGAATTTTCCATCGTGCTGACCCAATGCAGCGCCTCGGCCAAGCCGACCATTACTTTTGCCGACAAGTACGGCCCCAACACCGATCCCCATGTGCTGAACCTGAAGCCCGGCTCCGAAGCCGCCGAGGGCATAGGCATTGCCATGATCAACGATACCGGCAAAGTCCCGGTCCGCTTCGGCGCCGCGTATGACATGCAGCGCGTCGGCGACCAGGCCGTGCTGATGCTGCGAGCCCACTATCTCCGCACGGCGCCGGTCGACGGAGCGGTCAAGGCCGGCATCGCCGATGGCAGCGCGGAGTTCACCTTCGAGTTTCCCTGAGGCCAGGGCGCCTCATGCCAACAGGGCCACGGACGCGCGCGTCCATGGCCCTGTTCATGCACTGTCGATCAACGCTCGACAATCCCGTAGTTCAAGCCCACCGGCGGCGCCAGGGATGCCAGCCCCAACGTGCTGTTGGCGCGCAGCACGCCGTAGTTCGCGCCGGCCAGGCCGCCGTAGGTATGCTGAAGAGAGTTCACGAAATTCACCTTGCCGCTCGCGCTGGAATAGGAGATTTCGCCCTGGTTCAACCCAGCAATGCCCCCCAGCAGGGCGCGGCTCGCGCCACCCACTTCGCCCGAGGAAGAGGACTGCCGGATCTCTCCCATGTCGCCGTTCTCTCCCACCATGCCACCGGCACGGCTGTTGACGCCGCCGTAGACATTGCCATTGGCCATCGCCGAAACGATCAGGCCCTGATTGGCGCCGACCAGCCCCCCGACCGCACTGCCCTGCCCCGCTGTCACGTTGCCGCTGGCGTTGACCGTGCCCAGCGTGCCGGTGTTGTAGCCGACCAGTCCCCCGCTGTACCCATAGTGTCCGCCAGCAACCTTGCCGCGGGCGACCGAGGCTTCTATCGTGCCGCTGTTATAGCCAGCCAGACCGCCCGCCCGGCCTCCATTCCGGTTGTAGCCGGCCTTGACCTCGCCACCCGCCTCCGCCGTATCGATGCGTCCATCGTTGGCGCCGACCAGGCCGCCCACATTGACGCCATAGGCGGCCGTCACATCGCCTGCGGCCTTGACGTCCAGCAGCAAGCCGCCGGCGCTGTTGCGCCCTGCGAGGCCGCCGGTGGAGCCGCCGCCCTCGGCACTGACGCCACCTTCGGCGGCCGAGCCTGAAATGGCCCCGCTATTCAACCCCACCAGGCCGCCGGTGTACGCATCGCTGCCGTTCTGCACCCGTCCGGTCGCAAGCGAGCGTTCGATGTCGCCGCCCAGATTGCTGCCCACCAGCCCGCCCACATTGTGGCCAGCTCCCGTGGCCTGCGTGCTCGCATGACTGGAGGCATCCGCGATCAGGCCGCGGTTCACGCCAACCAGACCGCCCATGCCGCCCAGCTCATCGCGCTGCATCGCTCCCGATACGACATTGCGCGAGACGCTGCGCGTAATGACGCCGCGGCTCGTCGCGGAATTCAGGTTTTCACCTGCCAGCCCGCCTATGGCGATCGTGTGCGAACCTGCATATACGCTGCCTGCGACGGTGGCGCGGTCGATACTGCCGCCGGCGTTGGTGCCCACCAGGCCGCCCACCACGTTACGGTGATACGAACTGCCCTTCACGTGCATCCCGGACGTGGATACGTTGACGATCTGGCCCGAGTTGCGGCCCACCAGCGCGCCCACCGACATGGATGCCGCGCCGGTGGCAGGCGCATTGACAGCCATCGACGCCAGGTTGACATTGCTGATGCTGCCGGACGAGGCGGCGAACAAGCCCACGTTGGGACCGGCGCCGCTGACCGAATAGCCGCTGAGCGTATTGCCCAGACCGTCGAAGACGCCTGAAAAGATGCCATGCGGACCGCCTATGGCCTGGATCGAGCCGCGTCCGCTCAGGTTGTTGCCCAGCACGTACAGGCCGCTCAGGTTGCGGTCGATGTCCTGCAGTTGGGCGAGGTTCTGGATCACCGCGTAACGCTGGCCATGGGCGCTGAACGATGCGCCTGCGCCGGACAGCGTGATCACCGCCCCTTCGCCCAGCACATGACCTCCCGGCGCCTGCAAGGACAAGGCGCCATTGATGCCGGTAATGGCAGTCTTGCCGTTAAGCGCGATTTCTCCGCCGGCGGACATGGCGATGGCGACGTTCTGGCCGGTTGCGGCCAGGTCTGCGTTGACCGTGATATCACCCGCCGCAACCAAGCCTAGCGTGTTGCCGCTGTGCCAAGCGATCGGGCCATTGAGCGCGACGTCGCCCGCAGCGCCTTCCAGCACGATGTTGGTGGCCGCGAGATTGCTGGCGACGGTGTCCGCGTGCACCGTGACGTTTGCCGCGGTGGCGTTCTCGCCCACCGTCACCCCTGCCGACGCGATGCGCCAGGTGCCGCTATCGCCGTTCAATGCCCGCGTGTCGACCTCAGTGCCAAGCCGCACGGCCACCTGCTGCCCCCGCATCTCCACCTCGCCGCCGTTGCCTGGCGAGGCAAGCGCGCTGGCATTCAGCTTGCCCGCAGCCACCACCACGCCGGCGCCTCCGCCGTCCAACGTAATCTTGCCGCCTTGACCCTGCAGCGTCTTCGCTTCGATGATGCCCTGGCTGTTGACCACCGTGCGCAAGGCCGCTCCCGCGGCGCTGGCCGTCATCAGGACCTGCCCGCCGTCGGCGCTCAGCATGCCGCCATTCTCGGCCAGGGCGGACAGCGCGGCGCCATCCATCCGCAAATCGAGCAAGCCGTTGCCGTCGAAGTTCACAGTGAACTCTGCGCCGGCTGCCAGCGCGATCCGCCCCAGCCGCGCCTGGATCACACCCTGATTGCTGACCTTGGCGCCCAGCAGCGCGACGCTGCCGCGGTCGCGCGCGGCAATCACGCCCTGGTTCAATACGGAGGCCTCCGATGGCCCGGCGAAGCGATAGTTGCCCGCGTTGAAATCGGCGTCGGAAAGCTGCTTGGTCGACGCTACCAGTCCGCCCACGTTGACCTCCGCGCCCCTGCCGAAGACGATGCCGTTGGGGTTGACGAGGAAAACCTGGCCATTTGCGTCCATGCGTCCCAGGATCGAACTTGGCGACAGGCCGTTCACCCGGTTCAGCGCGATGGATCCGACGCCAGGCTGGTTGAAGGCGACACGTTCGTCGGCGCCGATACTGAAGCTGTTCCAATCGATGATCAGCTTTTGCGTGTGCTGATTGATCGACACCTGTTTCTGGTCCAGCGTGGTGTGGATATCGCCTATGCCATTGCCGGCCGCGATCGTCCCTCCCGTCGGCGCAGCATGTGCGCCAGACAGGCCCGCCAGCCCGATCAGGGCCAGCGCGGCAACGTGACCACGCCTGCCGCCGCCGCATTTTCCATGGCGGCGCGCCGACTCGCGCGCCACGCTCCAACTTTGTCTGGCCTCGTTCCATACCAATGCATATGTCTTGTTCATGATTGCCTCGCGAGAATGGCGCATCCGCCGCCACGGCAGACTGCGCCGGTTGAGAAAACTGCGCGCGTGATGCGCCTGCGTCAGAAGTAGCGCGACGCCTGGAACCACAAGCGGGGCTCGCGGTCCGCTTCCGTCGCGGGTAGCTGCCGGCCCATCGGCCAGGCGATGCTCAGGTTCACCTGATGGTTGGCGCCGTACTGCGTGATGCCGAATCCCGCCGCACTCAGGTCGTTGCGGTTGCCTCCCCGCGTCCAGCGCTGTTTGCTCAGGCGCACGCTGCCGCGGTCCGCAAAGGCGCTCGCCTGCCACCCGGGAACCATTTGGTAGCGCAATTCGACGCCGGCCAGCCAGCCCTCGTCGCCGCTGGCCGCGCCCAGCGGATAGGCGCGTACGCCATAGGGTCCGCCCAGGCTGAATTTCTCGGAACTGTCCAGGTTCTTCGACGCCCATTGCGCGTCCAGCCGCGCATAAAGCTGCAGGCGGCCCACGAGCTGCTGCAGTCGGCTGGCCGAAAGATTGGTCTTGGCGAACCCGCCCGCAGTGCGCACGGTCAGACGGTCCTCGCGCTCGGCTTGCGAATCGCCCAGGCGCAGTCGGCCGCGGCCATGCGACAGCTGCAAGATGGTCCTTCCGCCGCCGAGCCATCCGTCCTCGCTGCTGCCAGCCAGGGCCACGGTCCATAGCCCGATACGCTTGCTGCTGCTTACGTCGAAGAGATCCATGCTGTCGACCAGACGCTTGCGCTCGTGCTGCAATTGCAGGCGCAAGCTGGCGCGGCGCGTGCGCACCAAGGGCTGCTGGATGAACACGGTCGACACGTCGGCGCGGCCGTGCGCACCCAGGGGTTCGAAACGCCTGCCGAGTTCGTACCGCATGCTGGACATGCCAATGCCGACGCGCGTGGACCAGGAGCCAAGGGGAAGCTGATAGCCGGCGTTGTAGTAGCGCTGACCGCCATCGCTCCCCAACAGTCGCAGATTGAGCTGGTCGCCCAGGCGCAGGGGGTTGTTGACGCCGATGCTTCCGCTCAGCCGGTATTCGCCGGTGTAGTAGCCGCCGAAATTGTCCGCGTCCACGCTGCCGAAGACGAGCGGTCCCGCCTCGGCATCCACCAGCAGGCTGGTGCTGCCGGTTTCGGCGCCGGGCCGCAGCGTTCCCTTCACCGCCACGCCGGGCAGCTCGCTGAGCAACAGCAGCGCGCGCTCCAGCTCACGGGCCTGCACTGCATCCCCCGGACGCAGAACGGAGAGCGGCTGTTCCAGCACAGCATCGCGGATCCGCGAGCGGTTTCGCAGACCGATCTCGCCATAGCTGCCCTCCAGCACGGCGATGCGCAGGACGCCCGCATCGATGTCTTGCGGCGGCAGGTAGGCGCGCGCCAGCACATAGCCCCGATCATGGTAGTAAGCGGTGACGCGATCAGCGGCCAGGCGCAAGTCCGGAAACGTCAGCGCCGTGCCCGCCAGATCGGCCAGCAGCGCCCGCAGCGTCGCGTCGTCAACGGCGCGGTTGCCTTCGAAGCGGAACTCGAGCACCTTGACGGCGGGGCCTGTGGCCGCTTCGCCGGACGCGGCTGCGGGCGGCTGCGGTTCGGGCAATTGCACCTCCGGAGCCGAGCCACCCGGGGGCATGGCGGGCAAGACCGATTGCAGGTCGCGCATGGCGCGCCCCGCATCCGGGATCTGCGCCCGCGAGACGTCCGCACACAACGCCATGACCAGCCCGGCGGCCAGCGCAGCCATCCGATGGCGCGCGTTCTCCCCTGTCATCTCCCGCCCCCTGCTCTCTGCCTTTTTTCACGGGAAGCGTTTGCCCCCGGGCCGGCTGCCGCTCCTGCCAAGCCGGGCGATTCTCGTCCTGCCGGCAGAATACGGAGCGGACGGGCGTGGAACTGTGGGAAGACTACGAAATCGGAGTCGTACTACTACGATTCGGCAGTCGCCTGCCGCGGAGTTGGGGGTGGCGGCGGCTGCGACGAGCGCCGCACTTTAGTACTCCTCCTATTCTTTGGCGAGGACGCCGTCGGTAATATGGCGGCACGCGGCATCGCCACAGCAGCCGCGCACATACAGCGTTTCAAACGCCTGCTTGCGAAACTTGGCGGCAATCGCCATGGACGCACGGCAGTTCCGCAGCAGGCTCTGGATGAACGGGGAAAGAAACATGTCACACGGCCGCATCCGCGTCATCATTGCCGACGACCATCCCATCGTGTCCCTGGGCGTGAGCCACGAGCTCGCGCGAGATCCGGCCATCGAAGTGATCGGCTGCGCCAGGAACTCCACGGACCTGGTGGCCCTGCTTGAAACTCAACCGTGCGACGCGGTGGTCTCGGACTACGCGATGCCGGGCGGCAAGCACGGCGACGGGCTGGGGCTCATCGGATTTTTGCGGCGGCGCTTCCCGGCGCTGCGAGTGGCCGTGCTCACCATGGTCGAGCATCCCACGCTGCTGCGGGCGCTGCTGGCCGAAAAGAACCTGTGCATCCTCAGCAAGGCAGATTCAACGCGCCATATCGCCGAAGCGATACACGCGATGAGCCGCGGCCGGACCTACTATTCGCCGACGGTGAAGGACATGATCATCCGCGAATCCCTCTCGCCGCAACAGCCGCGGTTGACGCGGCGAGAGGCAGAGATCATCCGTCTGTTTTGCGCGGGCGCCACCATCACCGAGATATCGCGTATTTCCAGCCGCAGCGTGCAGACGGTCAGCTCACAGAAGCGCAGCGCGATGAGGAAGCTGGGCATCGAACGCGACGCGGACCTGGTCCGGTACGGCTGCGCCGCCCTGCCGATGGCCGATATGACGCCACCCGACGTGAAGGGCGAGAAAGCGGCCTGAGTCTCCAGCGGCACCAGTGCTTGCCCCTTGTTCAATGTCGACACGCTGGACGCGACCAGACCCGAGTGGCAGCCGCTTGATCCATGTCAAAGCCGCTGGCAAGCCTTTGCGCCAAACGGGCCGGAATAATGTTCAAGTAGCTGCGCCCGCCCCCAGAAACCCGCAGCGCCCGCCTATCCGAGACGGCATGCCGGCGCCGCCTGACACCCATCCTCCCGCGCCTTGATTCGACTACGCCACCGCCTGAGCCCCTCGCGGCTCGACACCGTGACGCGCTTTCGCCGCTATCAGCGCTGGCAGAGCCTGGGCGGCGGCGTGCTGATCACGGTCGCGGTGCTGCTGACCTTCGCCCTGGAAGCCAAGACCACCGCCGAAAAATATCTGGAGTACGTGCGCCAATCGTTCGTGGCCGAACACGCCGTGCTCATGAAGGAAATCTATACGCGCGAGAACGCCTTCCGGATCAGCCTGGCAAGCGCGGAGCTGATGTGGCGGGAAGCGGCGCCCTTTGACGCGGCCCAGATCGCAAAGTACCGCAGCCGGGGCGAAGAACTGCTGGTGGAGGCCGACGAGGATTCCCGCTCTCAATGGATATTGGGTTCGGGCGGCGGCCGGGTGACGAACGCTGCGACAGGAAAGTTCTTCAATCTGGCCGAGCAGATCGGACGCGTTCCCTCAGGCGGGCCCGCGGCCCATGACAACTCGCTGGCCTCGTTCTTCTTTGGGGTCAATGGCAGCATCGCCGGCCTGGTCCCTGCCCCCGAAGCAGCGGTCCGCCAGAGGATCCTGGCGGACCGCGACCGCTACCTCGCCCTGCTGACCGGCGAAGTCAGCCGGCGCATGCTGATCGCGACCGATGCCGGCACCGACACATGGCGCTCCTTGCGCTGGATCCCTCCCGTCGCTAATCCGATCACGGGCAAGCAGGTCTTCCGCATCGGTGGAACCATACTGGACAAGGGCGTGCCGGTCGCCGTGCTGGTGACGGAGTATTCCCCCCTGCAACCCGGCGCCTCGCAGGCGGCAAACCGGCAGGCGGGCGACTTCGCCATCATGTCCGCCAGCGGCCAACTCATCGCTGCGTCGCCGGGCGGCGGTGCCGGCGACGCGCAGGAAACCGCTCCGGCCGCCGACCTCGCCGACATCCCTGCCGGAACGCGCCAGGAAAGAACGCGCTCTGGCCAGTTCTCGATTTCAGAAGGATTGGGCCCGACGGGCTGGGTGCTGGTCTTCACGCTGGACTGGAGCAGCATCGTCAATGCCATCAGCGCACAGCTGACCACGCCCGCGACCATGACCGCAACCACGCTGGCGTTGATATGGGCGCTGCTGCTCTACTTCGAGCTGCGCGTGGTCCGGCCCTTGATGAACCGTTCCAGGCTGGCGCTGGAGAGCGAGCATCTCAACCGCACGCTCATCGAGACGGCTCCCGTGGGCCTGGGTCTGATCGACGCTGCCAGCGGCAGTCCGCTGTTGCACAGCCCGGCCATGGAGAAGATGACCGCGCGCGTGGGCGTGGGAAAATTCAGCCTTTCGGCAGAGCTGGCCAATCGTTATCGGCGGCGCGCCGGCACGGCCGCAGGCAGGCGCGATACGGATGTGGTGGAGGAAGACCTCTCGTTCGTTGCCTGCGATGGCACTCCCGTCACCTTGTCGGTCAGCATGGCAGGCGCACGCTACCGCGGATCTAACGTGGTCGTGGCTGCGTTCATCGACGTCACCGAAAAATATCAGCTGGCCCACCGCCTGCGTGAAGCCAAGGCCGCCGCGGACCGCGGCAATGCCGCCAAGTCGGCCTTCCTGGCGGCGATGAGCCATGAAATACGCACGCCGTTGCACGCCATCCTGGGACACCTTGAGCTGCTCTCGCGCTCGCGCCTGGCGCCAATCCAGCGCAACCATCTCGAAACCGTGCGGGTGTCGTCGGGATTGCTGCTGGCCACGATCAGCGACGTGCTGGACTTCTCCAAGATCGAGGCCGGCGAACTGAGCCTGGAGCAGACGGAGTTCGACCTGCTCGAAGTCGCCTCGCACGCCCTATCCATGTTCGCGCCCCAGGCCCAGGCCAAAGGACTGGCCTTGCTCGGCGATCTGGGCGCTGCGCTCAGGCAGCCCATGCGAGGGGATGCCACCCGGCTGGGACAAGTGATCCACAACCTGCTCTCCAATGCCATCAAGTTCACCGACCACGGCAAGGTGGTGCTGCGTACCCGCACCGACGCGGCCCGCATCGCCGTCGAGGTGGAGGACACCGGCATGGGCATGACGGAAGAACAGACTCGGAGTGTCTTTCGCGCTTTCAGCCAGGCCGACGCGACCATAGGCCGGCGCTATGGCGGCACGGGCCTGGGGCTGACCCTGTGTTGCCGGTTGGTCGAGGCAATGGGCGGCTCCCTGTCCGTGCGCAGCGAACCTGGAAGCGGCAGCCTGTTCGCGTTCTCCTTGCCGCTGGGCATTGAAAACACCGAGGCCGACAGGCCATGGTTCGCCGGCGAGCAGGTGTTGCTGCTGGCCGCGCGCGACAACTGCCGTCACGGCCTGGAAGCCGTCCTGCGAACCTGGGGACTGCGCGTCACCGCCCGCCGCCATCCATCCGAACTGGACGAGGACACGCTGGACGAAGCGACGGTCCTCATCATCTGGGGCGACAAGACGGACTGGCAGCCGGAGGACGAAGACAGGTTGCTGGACCAATCTTCATGGGTGATCGATTGCGGCATGCTTGGACCCGCCACGCCGCAGGACACGGGACGCAAGCTCAGCGTTTCGATGTACGGATTGCATGGCCTGGCCTCGGCCTTGCGGCATGTGCTGCAGGACGCGCCCCTGTCCACCGCGGCCCCCGCGCCCGCGCCGCGGCATTCGACCCGCTCGTTGCGGGTGCTGGTGGCCGAAGACAACGCCGCCAACCGCGGCCTGTTCGAAGAACAGTTCAAGCTGCTGGGCTGCGAAGTCGATCTGGCGGAGGGAGGTGCGCAGGCTTGCGCACTGCTGGCAGCGCACCGCTATGACGTGCTGGTCACCGATCTCGCGATGCCCGGCGTAGACGGCTACGCGCTGGCCCGACAGGCCCGATCCATGCGGCCGGACATGCCCGTCATCGCCGCCACGGCCTGCGTGACGAAACACGAGCGGCAGCGCTGCAATGAAGCCGGCATCGCGCGGGTGCTGACCAAGCCCCTGCCGCTGACAGAACTCGAACACGCCTTGCTGGACGTCTGCGGGCAAGCCGGCCGCGGCCCGCAACAGGCCCCGGCAGCGGCCGATAACGGTCCGCAAGCCTTGACCGGTGGACGCGCCTTCCCCCCGGCGCTGCTGCGCACGCTGGAGCAATCTTGCGCGCAGTCCCTGGACACCATCAAACGCGCTGCCATCGACGAAGACAGCGGCAGCCTGCGCGGCGAACTGCACGCCTTGCGTGGCATGCTGGCCATTTTCCGCCTGCCCGCGCTGGCCGAACAGTGCGCTCAGCTCGATACCCGCCTGAACCAGCCAGGCGTGCGCGGGTCGGCGGACGCGGTGGCGCTCATCTGCGACGACGTGCTCGCCGCAGTGAAAAGCGCCCTGGGCAAGCCTGCCGGCCAACCGACCACCGAACAGGCTTGACCGTCCGGTTTGCGCCGCAGGTTCAAGCGATACCCGATGCCGGCACGCGCGCCGGCAACTGGTCCGCAGGCCGGGTTGCGAGCATGGCGGCCAGTTCCCGCCGTTTCGCGGCATGACCCGGATCGTCGAAGAGATTGTCCATCTCGTCCGGATCTTCGGCCAGGCAATACATCTCGCCCGCGCCGCTGCCCAGTTCGACGGTCAGCTTCCAGTCGCGCGTGCGCACAGTGCGCAGCTTCAGCTCCACGCCGCAGCGCGATGCCGCCACGTCCCATTCGCTCAAGGCGAACTCGCGGGTGGCATCCCCGCCTTCCAGCAACGGACGCAAGCTGCGGCCGTGTTGCGGCCCCAGGGCCGATGCGCCGGCGTAGTCGCAGAAGGTCGCAGCAAGGTCCAGCGTGGAAACCGGGTCTTCCACCTTTCTCCCGGCCGCGATGCCGGGGCCGCTGGCCACCATGGCCACGCGCAGCAGGCCTTCATACGGCATGGGACCCTTGAGCATCAGTCCGTGGTCGCCCAGCCATTCGCCATGATCCGAGGTGAAGATGACGATGGTGTCCTGGTCCAGCCCGTATTCGCTCAGCGCCTTCATGATGCGCCCCACCTGATGGTCCACCAGCGAGATCATGCCGTAGTAGTTGGCGATGATCCGGCGCAGCGCCTCGTCTGATTGGGTCGGCATGCGCGAAAAATTCTGCCGTACCGCCTGCACTTCGGCATTGCCCATGGGCTTGCTTTCCATGCTGGCCCTGTGCCACCAGGGCCGGCGATCGTAGTCGGTGACGCGATGGCGCGGCAGATCGACCTCGTCGGGATGATGCAGGCGCGACCAGGGCTCGGGGCAATCGAAAGGGTGATGAGGATCGGGAAACGATGCCCACAGGCAGAACGGCTGATTGCGATGCTCGCGCAAATAATCGATGGTGCGATCGCCGATCCAGGCGGAGTTGTGCCAGGCCGCCGGCAAAGCGGAATGGAAGGTCTGCGGCGCGCCGCAGGCCGGGCCCAGGTCGGTCCCATACAGCTGGTTGCGCAGTTCGCCCAACCCGTCGCCGTAGTGCCAGCGCGAATGATTCAGGCCGCCGGGCAAAGGCGTGGGCAGCCAATAGTTGTGGCCTTCCACCACCAGCTCCACATGCTTGAAGCCCATGTAGGGCCCCGCCCAGCCCGGTCCCATGCCCGCCTCGCTGTACTGGCATTCGGGCCGTCCCGTGGCCTGGAAGGTGTGGTGCGTGGAGAAATGCGCCTTGCCGATGAAGCCCGTGTCGTAGCCGGCAGCGGCCAGGCTGCCGGCAAAGCCCGCCTCGCCGGTACGCAGGTCCAGGTCTATGCCGTTGTCGCAGACGCCATGCGTCAACGGCAGCAGGCCGGTCAGCATGGAGGCGCGCGAAGGCTGGCAGACGACGTTGGGCGTGATGCAGGCCGCGAAATGCGTGCCAGTGCGCGCCAGCAGATCAATGTGCGGCGTCTTGACCCGGCGTCCCGCAAAGCCCAGGCAGTCGCCGCGATGCTGGTCGGTCGTGATGAGAAGAATGTTGGGGCGTTTCATTGCTGCTTGCTGGTGGCGGTCTTGATGTCGGAAAGCACGGGCGCGAGCACACGGATGTCATGGGCGATGCGTTCGCTCAAGCCCAGCCCGTCCTGGTCGCCCACGATCATGCCCTGGGCCTGCATCTTGTCCCGGACCTCGGGACTCTTCAGGACAGCGGCGACGGCGCGCTGCAAATCGGCCAGCACCGGAGCGGGCGTCTGCGCCGGCGCGAACAGTCCGAACCAGCTGTAGAACGTGAAGTCCTTCACTGCGTCCTTCACCATCGGCAGGTCGGGCGCGCCCGCGATGGGCGCGGCTCCCGCGTTGGCCAGCCCCTGCACCTTGCCGGCCTTGATCTGCGGCACGGCCGTGCTGGCGACGATGAACATCAGGTCGACCTGGCTGCCCATCACGCCGACAAAGCCCTGGGGCGCGGCCTTGTACGGCACGTGCTTGAGCGAGATGCCAGCGGCATGCTCGAACAACGCCATCGCCAGATGATGGGTGGAACCCGGACCGCCGCTGGCGTAGGTAATGGAGTCGGGCCGGGCGCGCGCCTGCTCCAGCAGTTCACGCAAGGACTTGAACGGCGCCGTGGGCGCCGCCACCAACACATACTGCAGGGTCGCCAGCGTCGCGACGGGCGCGAAGTCCTCGGCACGATACGGCACGTCCTGCATCAGGTAAGGCACCGCCGTGAACGAGGCGTCCGGCCCCAACAGCAGCGTGTAGCCGTCGGGCTTGGCGCGTGCCACCGCCTGGGAACCGATGACGCCGGCGCCACCGGCGCGGTTTTCCACGATGACCGGAACGTTCCATTGTTTGGACATTTCCGCAGCGACCAGACGCCCGACCACATCGGCCGCGCCGCCGGGCACCGAGGGCACGACCAGCGTGACGGGGCGGTCCGGATAAGCCGCGGCGGCCGCCTGGGGAACGGCCAGAGGTACGGCCAGACTCAGGGCGGCCAGGGCGCCGCGCACAAGTTTCAGCATGATTGTCTCCATCCCGCGGCTCGCCTCATTCGCGGGCGGCTCGCTGGCAATCATCATCGGCCAGCCCATCATTCCAGTCCAATGATATATTTTTCACTTTCCATATCAGAGTTGATATGTGGAGATGAACCCTCCCGACACCATCGCTCCCCTGCAGCAAGACTGGTATCTGCGTGGCCGGCTGCGTCTGCGCCACCTGCAACTCATGCTATTGCTGGACGAAGTCCACAACGTCGGCGTGGCGGCGCAACGCATGGCCACCACCCAGCCTGCGGTGTCGCGCATGCTCGCGGAACTGGAGGACATGCTGGGCGCCCGGCTGTTCGACCGGACCCCGAAGGGCACCTTCCCCACGCCCCATGGCGACTCCCTGATCCGTCACGCCCGCTGGGTGCTGGGTGACCTGGAACGCATGAGCGGCGAATGGTCCGCCGCGCCCGGCCTCGACGCGGAAACCATCCATGTCGGCGTCAACTCGGCGGCGGCGGCCTACCTGGTGCCGCGCGCGCTGCTGCGTTTCGAGCAACAGGCGGCCAATGTCAATGTGCTGGTGCGCGAGGGTTCACTGGAAGCGCTGATGCCAGACCTGCACACCCGCAAGCTGGACCTGCTGGTGGCGCGCATGGGCGCCGCCGTGCGCACGCCCGATACCCTGACGCAAGTGCTGTACGAAGAGCCGATGTGCGTATGCGCGCGCAGCGGACATCCGCTGGCGGACGTGGCCCAGGTCTCCTGGGCGCAACTGGCGGCCTATCCGTGGATCATGCCGCCGCGCGGCAGCCCGGCGCGCATCGGCCTGGACATGCTGCTGCAGCGTCACGGCCAGTACCCGCCGTCGCGCATCGAATCGGCCTCGGCCCTGAACAATATGATGCTGATGGCCAGCAGCGACCTGCTGTCGCTGCTGCCCCGTTGCGTCGCACGCCACCCGGCCGGCAGCGGCGGCGTTGCCGTTCTGGATATCGAGCTGCCTCCCGTATTCGGCCCGCTGGGCATCGTGCGGCACCACAGCCTGGATTTGTCGCCGCGGATGCGGGATTTGATCGAGTGCCTGCGGGCCGAGGCGGCTGACGCGGCGGCGCCACGCTGAACACCTGCGGGACGCGTCGCGCGCGTCCCGCATGACGCGCTAGCTCGCGCGGCGCGCGGTCAGCCATTGCGCGGGCTTGAGCGCCTTATCCACGATGCGTATCTCGCCGATGCTGCCGAAGAAGCCGTCGGCGCGTTCGCCGTCCCACGAACCCGCTCCGATCACCCAGGGCATGTCGGCGGCCAGCGTCGCCAGGCCCGGCGCATTGCTGACGTTGCGCAATACCGGCGCGCCCTCGATGTACAGAATGGTCTCGTGCGTGTCGGCGTCGTTGACCACCGCGACGTGGAACCATTTGTCCGCGATGATCTCGCCCGACCAGTTGGTCTTGCCGCCGCGCTCACCCGCCACGACCGGCACGATTTCCCACTGGATCTCGCGCAAGCTGGACACTGCGAAGATCAAGGGCGGGGATTCCGGGTCGCCGCCATTGAACCCGGCCAGATCGCCGCGCTTGCCGTCGCGCGTCATCACGTTCATCCAGGCGTGCTTCTGCGCGCTCCAGTCCCGGTCGATCTTCAGGAACGCCTCGACCGTGTAGCCGTTGGGCACCGTGGCGCCGTTGATCGCCGCAGTGGCTTCGGTGGTGAAGTAACTCATGCGCGCGGTGTTCTTATCGGTGTTCAGGAACCGCACTGAACCGGGCGCGGCGGACAGGTAATGGTGATCGTCCGACCACAGCAGGTCGCCTTCCTGCGCGCCCGCCACGCCGTCTATGTTGAGCGCCGCGCGGCGGATCGGATTCAGGCCGGTCAGATCCGCGACGGTCTCGCCCACCTTGACGGACAGGCCGGCCTGCCCGCCGAAGAAGCGCCAGTGCGCCAGCGTCCCCGCCACCAGCGGGTAGTCGTTGACGTCCGCGGCCGGCTTCTGTTCGACGGTCGTGGGATCCGTGTAGTTGGCCAGGATCAGCGCCGAGGCCTGTTCGACCAGCGAGGTATGCGAGGGCGCCGCCGCCTTGAACGTCTTGTTGAAGCCGGAGAAGCGGCTGGCGAAGTCCATCTTGATGGTGAACTGCTCGTTGGGCGCGGTCAGCACCGCCTGGTCAAATGCGTTGAGCGTGTCCTTGGGCTTCTGCGGCACCCAGGGCGAGAAAGACAGCACGCGGATCTCGTTGTTGCCCAGATCGAATTCGTACAGACGCATCAGGCCGTTGCCGCCCTGGTAGGCCATCTGGTAATCCACCACCATCTCCTCCACCGCGTTGCCATAGGCGTTGGTCTTGGTCAGGCGGGTGGCGCCGTGGTAGTGGCCGTTGAGCGTCATGAAGATCTGATCGTTGTCGCGGATCAGCTTGTCCCACAGCATCTTGCCGTAGGGCACTTCCAGCGGGCTGACGCCATCCTTGTCGATGTTCAGCAGCTGGTGGTTGATCAGAATGGCGGGCAGCGTGGGATTGGCGCGCAGCACCTGGTTGGCCCAGGCCAGCGCGTCATTCGATGCGCGCCAGGACAGCGACAGCACCAGGAACTTCTGCCCTTCGGCCTCGAACACGTGGTACTCGTGAAAGCCGCTGGCATCGCGGCCGCCGAAGGTGGCCTGCTGCTTGGCGCGCGTGACGCTGAAATGCTGCAGGTAGGGTTCCTTGGCCAGGTCGCGCTGCGCGTCGGTATTGGCCGACTGGCTGCTCTCGTCGACATAGTCGCGGTCGACGATCACGTCGTGGTTGCCCGCCAGGATCGAGTACGGCACCTTGGCGTCTTCCAGCACCTTCATCGCGGCGCTGGCCACCTTCCACTGGTCGGGCTTGCCCTGCTGGTCGACCACATCGCCCAGATGGACCAGGAAGGGAATGTTGAGCGCCTTGGCGTGCTCGGCCACCCAGCGCGTCTGCGCCTGGTAGGGCTCGCTGCCGTACTTGCGCATGAACTGCTGGTTCTCGGCGTCGGTCGCGTAGCGAGAATAGAACTGCGTATCCGGCAGCACCGCCAGCGCAAAGCTCGACACCAGGGCCGGCTGAGGCTTGCCCGTGCCGCCATCGCCGTCATCATCATCGTCATCGTCGCCGCCGCCATTGCAGCCGCTGAGCAGGAAACTGCCGCCCATGGGCAACAGCGTCACGCCCAAGCCGGCGCGCAGCAAGCTGCGCCGCCGGTTGTCGGGCGCCTGCGGCAAGGCATCCGCCGCCTGCTCCACGATCTGCGTATCACCCTGGCCGTGCTTGCTGTCCTTCGTCATCTCTGCTGCCTGTTCGAAAAAGGCGGGAGTCTAGAGACGCGGAATGACGGCGGGATGACTGGAGGCCGCCCAGCGACTCATGCGGGCGGTATTCGTTGTAATCGACTAGCCAACGTTCAGTGATTGCTTGGACCTGCTGAAACATTAAATAAAACGTAGCCTGACACATTGAATCAAACTTGTCTTAGGCCAAAGTCAAGACGGTGCCGTCGATCGACGGCCGGATTTCGAAGGTGATTTGGGCGTCCGTTAAACGTAGTCTGACTCGTTAAATTTCGGTCTGGCGTCATAGAGGCGCGCGACCTGGCCAACCGCGTCTTGAGCGTGGTTCAGGTTCTAGCCACGAGTATTGGAGAAAGTAAATTCAATCATCGCTGATAAAAAACCAGGAATACTCTTTCATATAGTTCCCCCTCGCCACCTCCGAGTTCACTATATAAACAACAAATGCGCAAAAATCCAGCTCTTTGCCCTCTGGCTGGGCGATGCTTTGCAGCGTATCGCCGGCCTGGATCCGGTACGAGCCCGGACTGGCCGACGGGTTGCTGCCATCGATCGGACGGTAGGCTGGCGAGAAGTCATCCACGCCAGCGCCCGGCCCCGTGGTGCCCAGCAACTCGCCGTTGGCGATCAGCGAGCGCGTGGTCTTGCCATCCTGCACCCGCTGCAGGATCTTGCCGTTGGCGTCGTTGACCAGCGTCTGATTCCTCCTGCTGTCCTTGGAGTCCGTGACCCCAACCAGGTTGCCGTTGACGTCGTCCTGGTATGTGGTCTGGCCCGGATCCAACGCCGTGCTGGTGCCGGACAGCGTCTCCTCGCAATAGCCTTCATAGCGCGCGTGGGTATACGTGTAGGTGTTCGAGTAGGCCGAACCGTCGTACACGTCCATGCGGTACTGCGTGACGTTGCCCGCCTGGTCGTAGCAGGAATACGTCGTCGCGTAGCCGCCGACAGGCCCGCAGAGGTCACTTCACTACTCGTGCAGAATACATTAAGCCGCCGCCCCCCGGCCAGAAAACAAAAGCCCCGACGCCAATACACGGTCGGGGCTTCCTCAAAACAATCGCGTTAAACGTAGTATGACACATTAAATTTTCATTTTCTCGATTAAATTGAAGCGCCTTCTTCACCGCCTGAGGACGAAAAACCGATAAAAATTACATCAGATTTTTAATTTTTCCTCGAATAAAAATCTGAAATGTTGACGCGATCACGTCTATCTCCATATCAGAAGGATTGATTTCTACAACACTCCAATCGGACACTCTGAATCCAGAGTTGCATCCCGAAAAATCATCACCAAAAATCAGGACTCTTTCCCACTCTGGCGGCAATTTTCCATATATTTCTTCAGAAGGGATCAACCCATCGTACAACATGAATCTCGCATCCCCTAGCTCTCCAGCTCCTACATCCGCGATGAAATTCACATAATCCTGAGGAATTTTATCTAGCGTCGGAACAATGGGTCGCATTTTTCTCAGCTTATCAAATGGAGTGCCACTCCCCTTCAAACTCACGAGATCGTCATATGTACCCATTTATTCTTCCTCTATCATTTTTGAAAAAATTGCTTTTCTGAGCTACGCGACCGATGGATACCCCCCTGATGCTGATCTGGATACCTAGCAGGGTGTATATTCCACCAGCCATTTGGCCCGCCATAGCTACTTTCTATAATATGATGCGCATCGAAGGGCTGGCCAACACTGCGCGACAACACCCCCGCCTTTGAAAAGAGAACTTGGACTGCACGCCAATCGCCATGCCTACACCTTGGCTGACAATGCTGCCCATTGCCCCTGCGGCCAATCCGATGCCGACAGCCGCCAATCCAGACACTGCCGAGGCGCCTGTCAAAACGGCAGCTCCCGCCGCCATCGTGGCGCCGAAACCGCTTGCCGCGCCAGCAACGACAGGCGCCATCGCCCCCGCCGTAAACACCGTCGCCACCACCGCCCCCCGAATCCGCTTGCGGCACCGGCATCGTCGGCTACGTGTCGCCCAGCAGCTTGCCCGGGTCGTATGGCTTGAAGGTCTTGTAGTCGTTGTGGTTGCCCGACACCCGGTTCGGGATCATCACGTTAAGCCCTGAAGGTGATCAGTACGAGCGCCAACTTCAGAGCCCTCGACGCCAGCATCGCGAGCAACTGCCGCAAAGCGTCGGCCGGCGTGCGTGCGCTCAGCAGGTACGACAGAACCGGCGCCCGCCGCGCCATCCGCCGACAACCAGATCTCGGATGTGATTTTGTTGTTCGCTAAACGTAGTCTGACACGTCAAATTTTTCCTGGCGAGCCAACACTCCCTACGGCGCGCCTCAAGCTTTGCCGCGAATAACCGTTAATAACCATGGGCGGCTGGCGCCGCGCGTCAGGCATCCAAGGTAGATCCTCCCACCGCGGGTCCGCGAAAAGAGGATGGTGCATTAACAACGAAAGGCAACTGATGAAGACAGCATGGCGAGCAGCGATGGCAATGATCGGCGTTGCCATATTGACCTCGGGATGCGCCCCGAAGAGCCCGTATCTGCCCAAGGAATACGATCCTGCGGTGAGCGCAAGGTTGCGGATCTATTTCGGCACTCAAACCACCATCATCCTGAATCGCACTTGCCAGGATGACATGCGTTCGTACAGCTTCGAAGCCAACGATCCCTTGGTCCGGGGATTCAGCAATACGGTGATCGGCATGCCCATGCCCGATATCGACGAGGAATACTATTCCGAATATGTCGTCACCGCGGGAATTCCGATCGACATCTACTCGCGCGGCGGCGGATCGACCCATCCCGACGCCATAGGCATGTCCATGTACCGCCGTCCCTTCGGCGAAGCGATCAGTGCAGTTCTGGAGCCGGGAAAAGATTACGAGACGCTCTACCAGCATCCCCATACCGTCTTGCGTGAGCTTGTCGTAGTAGACGGAGTGGTACGGACTAGGCCCGTCCCGGTAAAGAAGGCGGTGAAATGCGACAACATCAAGGTCGAGCCACCCAAACCTCTGCCCATGGGCGGAAATTCCTAAGCAAGCACCGCGCAGCCCAAAACAAAAAAGACCCAATGGCCATTTGGCTAAAGGGTCTTCTGTCGGGTGTGACCACAAATTAGTGGTCGGGGCGAGAGGATTCGAACCTCCGACTCCTGCGTCCCGAACGCAGTACTCTACCAGGCTGAGCTACGCCCCGGTTACTTCAACTTCCTTGGCTTGGTTGCGCTCAGTGCAGCCAGGCCATCTTTCGCTTTCACTATCAACCGCCACGTTTCAGGCTACCGGGTTTCCCCACCTGGGTTACCCCAGATTTTTCGCCTAATTCGCTTAGCGATCTCTGTTCACCGCGAAAGCGCAGAATTCTAACAGAGATTTTTGAAAAGGGGAAATGGGGTAAGCAGAAAGTGCTTTTCGGGCCAGATCCGCTTCGGCCACGGCGGCCTGGCGGGCGTGTTCCAGGGCATCGGTAGCCTGGATGGCGGCGGCCACGGCGGCGAAGTCGGCGTCGCCGGTCTTGATGGCGTCGCGGATCAATTGCTGCTGTTCCGGCGTGCCCACTTCCATCACGCGGATCAGCGGCAGCGTGGGCTTGCCCTCGCGCAAGTCGTCGCCCACGTTCTTGCCCAGGGCGGCGGCGTCGCCGCTGTAGTCCAGCACGTCATCCACCAGCTGGAAGGCGGTGCCCACGTGGCGGCCATAGGCGGCCGCGGCGGCTTCCTGCTCGGGGGTGGCGCCCGCCAGCACGGCGCCCACCTGGGCGGCGGCCTCGAACAGCTTGGCGGTCTTGTAGCGCACCACTTGCAGATAGCGCTCCTGCGAGACGTCCGGATCATGCACGTTCAGCAGTTGCAGCACCTCGCCCTCGGCGATCACGGTGGTGGCTTCGGACAGGATGCTCATGACGCGCATCGAGTTCGCTTCCACCATCATCTCGAAGGAGCGCGAATACAGGTAGTCGCCCACCAGCACGCTGGCGGCGTTACCGAAGACCGCGTTGGCGGTTTCACGCCCGCGGCGCAGGTCGGATTCGTCGACCACGTCGTCGTGCAGCAGGGTCGCGGTGTGGATGAACTCAACCACGGCGGCCAGCAGCTGGTGGTGCGTGCCCTCGTAGCCCAGCGCGCGCGCCACCATCAGTACCATGGCCGGGCGCATGCGCTTGCCGCCCGCGCCTATGATGTAGTCGCCGATCGTGCGGATCAGGACCACCTCGGAATTCAGCCGCTCGCGGATGACCGCGTCGACGGCTTTCATATCGTCTGCAATGGGGGCAACAAGCTCGGGGAGATTCAAGACGTATCCGGGAGAGTGAAACGAGCCGCGGCGTGAACGCGCGCCGGCTCTTACCGCTGGGCCCGCCGCAGACGGCGGGAGGATTCGACCAAGGATTATACGGGGAGTGACGGACGCGAGCCGTCATCCTGGCGGAATCGCCGGCAGGGGTGGCGCCCCGGAGCGCGCCCCTGCCCGGCGCCGTCCTGCGGCGGATCAGGCGCCTTGCCTCGGCAGGCCGCGCGCGGCCAGGCTGGCGTAAAGTGCGCGCACCCCGAAGGTCCAGGGCTCGATCTCGGTGGCCAGACGCACTTCGTTGACCAGCGCGCCCAGGCGCTCGGACGCGATCACGACGCGGTCGCCCAGCTTGTGGGTGAAGCCGGTGCCCGGGCCCATGCGGTCCTGGGTGGGCGAGAACATGGTGCCCAGGAACAGCATGAAGCCGTCCGGGTACTGATGATGCTTGCCGCAGGCCTGGCGCGCCAGGTCCAGCGGATCGCGGCTGATCTCGCGCATGTGGCTCACGCCGTCCAGCACGAAGCCGTCCAGGCCCTCGATGCGCAAGGACACATCGGCCTGGCGCACGCTGTCCAGGCTGAAGTCCCCGTCGAACAGGCGAATGAAGGGACCGATGGCGCAAGAGCCGTTGTTGTCCTTGGCCTTGGTCAGCAACAAGGCGCTGCGGCCTTCGATGTCGCGCAGGTTGACGTCGTTGCCCAACGTGGCGCCAACGACCTCGCCGCGACTGTCCACCGCCAGCACGATCTCGGGTTCGGGATTGTTCCAGCGGGATTCGGGCAGCACGCCGATATGCGCACCCGTCCCCACCGACGCCATGGGCGGCGCCTTGGAGAAAATCTCGGCGTCCGGACCTATGCCCACCTCCAGGTATTGCGACCACTGGCCGCGCTCGGTCAGCTCGGCCTTCAGTTTGGCAGCTTCGGGCGAGCCCGGCCGCAGGCGGGACAGGTCCGAGCCGATCAGCGCCTGCATGCGGACGCGGATTTCCTCGGCGCGGCTGGCATCGCCGCCGGCCTCTTCCTCGATCATGCGTTCCAGCAGGCTGATGGCGAAGGTGACGCCCGCCGCCTTGACGGGCTGCAAGTCGCAAGGCGCCAGCAGGCGCAAGCCCTCCCGGCCTGCCAGGCTGGCTGCCATCAGGGCATGCACATCGCCCAGCGACTCGCCGGCGGCGCTGGCGGCGAGCGCCACGCGGTCGGGACGGTCCAGCAGGTCCGCCATGGTGGACGCGGCCGCCGTGATGTCGATCACCTCGCCGCGGCGCACCGCCACGACGCTGGGACCATGCCCCGGCCTCCACACCCGCCCCACCAGCAACGCCTGTTCCAGATCGACGGGCAGCGCCTTTGCTTGGTCCATGAGTCTCCTCGCCTTGTTCGAATGATGTGCGGGGCAGTCTAGGAGACTTCCATTATCATGTCCAACATCATGAATTTATGTCCAATATGTTGGACAAATAGAGCATGGCAACCGTACACGACGTCCCCGCCATCCGCCGCACGCACGACATCCTGCAAGTGCTGGCCGGCCGCAACACGCCGGTCAAGGCATCCGAACTGGCCGAATCCTGCCAGCTCGCCCGCAGCACCCTCTATCTGCTGCTGGATTGCCTGGAACAGCGCCGCTGGATCGAGCGCCGTGATGGCGGCTACGTCATCGGCATCGAACTGATGGCGCTGGGCCATGCCTATCTGCGCCAGGACGGGCTGCAGGCGGCGTTCCAGGCTGCCGCGGGCGCTTTCGTGGCGCGGCACAACGAAGTGGTGCAACTGGCGACGCTGGATGGCTTCGACGTGGTCTACCTGGCCCGCGAAGACGCGCGCCGCCCGGTGCGACTGGTGTCGGACCTGGGCCTGCGCCTGCCGGCGCACGCCTGCGCGCTGGGCAAGGCGTTGCTGGCCAGCCTGCCGCCCGAAGACCTGGCCGCCCGCGTGCCGGATACGCTGCCGCGCGTCACCGAGCGCAGCCTCGCCACCCGCGCCGCGCTCGATCAGGAACTGGCCCAGGTGCGCAGCACAGGCCTCGCGCAGGATCTGGAGGAAGTGGCGACAGGCCTGGTCTGCTATGCCGCCTACGTGGGCATGACGCCGCAGGGCAAGCGGGTGGCCGTCAGCACGTCGATCCCCACCGACCGGCTGGACGAGACGCACCGCCATGACGTCATTGCGGGCATCCGCCTCGTGGCGCGGGACATCGCCCTGCGGGTGATCCCCGGCGCTTGAAGCGCGCATGCGACACCTAAGCCCTTAGCCTGCAACGGCTTTTTGACTTTCTGAAAGTCCCGGGCTAATATTCCGGATTCGGTCAGCAATGCCCGAATTACGTCGGTTGCATTTGCGTCACCCCTCTGGGTGCCAAGGAAGGTTCTACTTTCCCAGGCATCAAGGCCTTTCCCTCTCTTGCCAGGCTCTGGCGCCAGGAGAAGAAAGCGCCCGCCAGAGCGGCAATCCCGCCCAGCAGGGCAGGCAGCGCAGATGAACCCATTTACCTATTTAAGGAATCCCCCATGTACGCGGTCGTAAAAACCGGTGGCAAGCAGTATCGCGTTGCCGCTGGCGAAAAACTCAAGATAGAACAGATACCGGCAGACATTGGGCAAGAAATCACCCTGGACCAAGTGCTGTCCGTGGGCGAAGGCGACCAACTGAAAGTTGGCACGCCCCTCGTCTCCGGCGCCGTGGTCAAGGCAACGGTTCTTGCGCAAGGCCGCCACGACAAGGTCAAGATCTTCAAGATGCGCCGTCGCAAGCACTACCAGAAGCGTCAGGGCCACCGTCAGAACTACACCGAAATCCGCATCGAAGCCATCACGGCTTAAGAAGCGACTCGGTACCACTTAGCAGGAGCTAAACATGGCACAGAAAAAGGGCGGCGGCTCTACGCGGAACGGACGCGACTCAGAATCGAAGCGTCTGGGCGTCAAGGCATTCGGCGGCGAATTGATTCCCGCTGGTTCGATCATCGTGCGTCAGCGCGGCACGCGCTTCCACGCTGGCGTCAACGTCGGCATGGGCAAGGATCACACCCTGTTCGCGCTGATCGACGGCAAGGTTCAATTCGGCTTCAAGGGCGCGTTGAACAAGCAGACCGTTTCGATCGTCGCTGCCGAGTAATCGGACCAGCACGGTCAGCAACGCGGTTCGCCGCGTTCCAGAACGGCAAAAGCCCTGTCGCATGCGGCAGGGCTTTTTTGTTTTAAGCTTTTCCAGATTTCGGGCAGCAGCCGGACGGTTCCGGCCCCTGCCTCCCGGCGGCGCCGAATGACGGCCCCGCCCCACTCCTTACCACTACACGCGCGGACATCATGAAATTCGTAGACGAAGCCACCATCGAAGTCGTCGCCGGCAAAGGCGGCAATGGCGTGGCGAGCTTTCGCCGCGAAAAATTCATTCCCAGAGGCGGCCCGGACGGCGGCGACGGCGGACGCGGCGGCACCATCTACGCCGTGGCAGACCGCAACATCAACACGCTGATCGACTACCGCTATGCGCGCCTGCACCGCGCCAAGAACGGCGAAAACGGCCGCGGCTCGGACCAGTACGGCGCGGCCGCTCCGGACATCACGCTGCGCGTGCCGGTGGGCACCATCATCCATGACGCCGACACCGGCGAAATCCTGTTCGACCTCAACCAGCACGACCAGAAGGTGGTGCTGGCCGCAGGCGGCCAGGGCGGCATGGGCAATATCCATTTCAAGTCGAGCGTGAACCGCGCGCCCCGCCAGTGGACGCCCGGCAAGGAAGGCGAACACCGCTACCTGCGCATGGAACTGAAGGTGCTGGCGGACGTGGGCCTGCTGGGCCTGCCCAACGCCGGCAAGTCCACGCTGATCACGCGCATTTCCAATGCCAAGCCGAAGATCGCGGACTACCCCTTCACCACGCTGCACCCCAACCTGGGCGTGGTGCGCACCTCGCCGTCGCGCAGCTTCGTTGTGGCCGACATTCCCGGCCTGATCGAAGGCGCCTCCGAAGGCGCCGGCCTGGGCCACCTGTTCCTGCGCCACCTGGCGCGCACCCGCGTGCTGCTGCATCTGGTGGACGTCTCCACGCCCGACCCGGACGCGGATCCGGTCGAGCAGGCCGTGGTCGACGCGCGCGCCATCGTCGAGGAACTGCGCCGCTACGATCCGGAACTGGCCGCCAAGCCGCGCTGGCTGGTCCTGAACAAGCTGGACATGGTGCCCGATCCCGAGGACACCAAGCGCCGCTTCCTTGAACTCTACGACTGGAAGGGCCCGGTGTTCGGCATTTCCGGCCTGTCGGGCGAAGGCACGCAAGACCTGATCTATGCGCTGCAGGACTACCTGGACGCCGAACGCGAAAAGGAACACCTGTCGCAAGACCAGGCCGAAGAGAACTATGTCGCGCCGGACCCGCGCTTCGACGACAAGCGCTCGACCGCCGACCAGCGCCCCGCGCCGCGCGGCGACGACGAATAAGCCATAATCGCAGTCCTTACGATTACGCCTTTTTCTCGCCGCAGCCGGCCGCCATCATGTCTGCTGAAACACCCGCCGTTTCCGTCGTCACCAACGCCCAGCGTCTCGTCGCCAAAGTCGGCTCGTCGCTGGTCACCAACGAAGGCCGAGGCCTGGACCGCGCCGCCGTGGCGCACTGGGCCGCGCAGATCGCCGCCCTGCACAAGCAGGGCAAGCAGATCGTGCTGGTCTCCAGCGGCGCCATCGCCGAAGGCATGGCGCGCCTGGGCTGGCGCAAACGCCCGTCGGTCATGCACGAACTGCAGGCAGCCGCGGCCGTGGGCCAGATGGGCCTGTGCCAGGCCTACGAAGCGGCCTTCGCCGAATACGGCCTGCGCACCGCGCAAATCCTGCTGACGCACGAAGACCTGGCCGACCGCCACCGCTACCTGAACGCGCGCAGCACGCTGTTCGCGCTGCTGCGCCTGGGCGTGGTGCCGATCGTGAACGAAAACGACACGGTCGTCACCGACGAAATCCGGCTGGGCGACAACGACACCCTGGGCGCGCTGGTCACCAATCTGATCGAAGCCGACACGCTGATCATCCTGACCGATCAACGCGGCCTGTACGACTCCGATCCGCGCAAGAATCCCGACGCCAAGTTCATGTCGCATGCCCAGGCAGGCGACCCCGCGCTGGAAGCCATGGCCGGCGGCGCGGGCAGCGGCATCGGCACCGGCGGCATGCTGACCAAGGTGCTGGCGGCCAAGCGCGCGGCGCATAGCGGCGCGCATACCGTCATCGCATCGGGCCGCGAGCGCAATGTGCTTACGCGCCTGGCCCAGGGCGAGTGCATCGGCAGCGAATTGCGCGCCGTGCTGCCCGTGTGGTCCGCGCGCAAGCAATGGCTGGCCGATCACCTGCGCCTGCGCGGACGCGTGGTGCTGGATGACGGCGCCGTGCAGGCGCTGCTGCGCGAAGGAAAGAGCCTGCTGCCCATCGGCGTGACCGAGGTGGAAGGCGAGTTCGGCCGTGGCGACGTGGTCGCCTGCGTGGACGGCCAGGGCCGCGAATGCGCCCGTGGCCTGATCAACTATTCATCGGCCGACACCCGCCGCATCCTGCGACAGCCTTCGTCGCAGATCGCGCGCATCCTGGGCAGCATGACCGAACCCGAACTCATGCATCGGGATAACCTGGTAGTACTCTGAGACCCTGCTCTCTTGCGGCGCCTTCGGGCAGCAGGATGTAGCCCCATCCCCGCACCGCAAGCACGGGCAAGTCGATATTGAGGCGGCGCGCTTTGCTGCGCAGCCGCGACAAGAGCACATCCACCCGCCGCGCCCCTTCCATGGACTTGCGCGTACCGGCAGGGAAAAAACATTCCCGGCGCAGGCAGTAGCCCGGCGCGCTCAACAAGCGGACAAAAAAAGCGCGCTCGGTGACCGTCAACGGCAGGAACTCGCCAGCCGGTCCCGCCAGTGCGCCCACGTGCGGGTCTAGTCGCCAAGGCAAGGCGGTGGACGGCGCGCGCCGGTACAGATTGCGCAGCAGAGCGTCCCATTCCAGCGCGTCCATGCCCGCAGGGGTACAGACGTCCGCCCCCGCATCCAGCGCGGCAATGCGATCCGACGCGCTGGCATCCGCGGCCTGCCACAGCACCGCCGCAGCGGGCGCCGCCCGGCGCAGCGTGGCGATGAGGCCAGGCACACCCTTAATACCTCCCAAAAGTACCAGGGCATCAGCGCCCTGCGCCTGCAAGTGTTCCAATACGGCAGCGGACGAATCGAACACGCGGACCTGCCAACGCATCAGACGCAAAGCCTCGGCGAAATCCTCGCGCGCCGTTGCGTCGAGCCGTACGACGAAGACGCTGCCTCGTTGCTCCATGCGCTCACCTTTGATAAATATCACTTAAGTAATATTTATAACCACCAAAGCGCGTGACCAGCAAGCTTCAATCGCCGGTGTGAAAACATTCTCAGACCGACTGAAGCATGCGCGCCTGCTGCGTGGCCACACGCAGAAAGACCTCGCTCGTCTTGCGCGCATTTCGCAAAGCGCCATCGGCAGCTACGAAAGCGGCCTGCGGCACTCAAGCCGCTCGGCCCGCAAGCTGGCGCAGGTCTTGAAGGTCGAGGTCGAATGGCTGGAAACCGGCAAGGGCCCGCTGGAACTTCCCGTGGAAGGCTACGACCTCAGCAACACGCTGCCCGCGCCTGGCGTGGCCGAACCCGTGCCGCGTCCCGGCGGCCGGCCGCGTCCGATGGCGCCCTGGCCCTTCCCCAACATTTCGCCTTCGCAGTTCGAATCGCTCACGACCGACGACCGCCTGATCCTTGAATCGATCACGCAGGCCTACATCGAAAAAACCATCCTCGTCCGCCGCGGCGCCAAGACGCGCGGCCGCAAGCTGGGCTGATCGCAAACTATCTTTGCCGGCCTCGCGCAAGCGCGCGTCCGCCAAGCGCATCCCAGTGACAGATATCGCGCAGTAGCTCCCCTGCCTCCCGGTAAAGCACGTACAGTCGTCGGCGATTTTCCGCGCCGCGCGCTTGCGGTATTACGTGCAAATGCGACTACGCCATTGGCGTACAATCCAATCATGGTTTTCATAGAAACCAGCGTCTTTACCAGGCAAATCACGTCCCTGCTGCCAGATGATGGTTATCGTGAATTGCAGCAAATGCTGCTGGAGGATCCCGCCTGCGGCCATGTGATTCCTGGCGGAGGCGGCATACGAAAGGTGCGCCACGCGCGGCCGGGAATCGGCAAGAGCGGGGGGATACGGGTGATCTATTACTGGCTCACCGATGACGACCAGATTCTGATGCTGTTGGCCTACCCAAAGAACTTGCGGGACAACTTGAACTCAGCGGAACTTTCTGAACTGCGGGCGTTGGTAAAGGACTTGTGAAATGGACAGGCAGTTATTCGCCGATTTGAAGGCGAGTCTCAAAGAAGCGGCAGCGATACGCAAGGGAGAGACGCGTCCTTCGAGAATATCCACGCTTGATCCTCTGGACGTGAAGCGGGTGCGCGAACAGACCAAGCTGTCTCAAGCTGAGTTTGCGGCGGCGTTGCAGGTCAGCGTTCGCACCTTGCAAAACTGGGAGCAAAAGCGCCGGTCTCCTACCGGACCAGCTGCTGCTCTGCTGAAAGTCGTGGCCAACGAGCCTGAGATCGCGCTACGCGCCCTGCACCGTTAGGCGCATGGGACCGCGCAAAAGACGCCAAGCCCTCATCAACCTTCCCCCGCGCATTGTGCGCGGCCATGAAAAAGCCCGGCATGCCGGGCTTTTTTGTCGCTTGCTGTGCTGTTCAGGGCTTGGCAGCAGGAGCCGGAGCGGCGCCGCCAGCCGGCGGCACGGCAGCGTCGCCGCGGATCTTGGCTGCGATTTCCGAGGCGGCCTGGGCCGAGGCCACGCCAAAGGCCAGCACGCCGCGGTTCAGCGGTTCGCCGATCAGCGGAGCGGCGACCAGTTCCTGGTCGATCACGAGCGCCAGCATGTTGCCGACGTTCTTGGTGCTGACGTCATTGAGCTTGCGGGCGCCAGCTTCCGAGAAGCGCAGGCCGACGAAGTTCTGACCCTGGCGGTCCACCAGCGCGGCGGCGTCGGTGAGGTCGGCGCGCGTCAGGACGGGCACGGTCTGCATGTAGAGCTTGCCGTCAGGCAGCGCGATTTCGCGCATGCCTGCGCCAGGCTGCTTCTGCGCCAGGTAGAAGTCCACCGAGGCCGCGGCTGCCGGCTTGGCGGCCTCTTGGCCTGCTTGCGGCGTGGCGGTGTCGCCAGACGTCTTAGTCGGGGCGGTCTTGCAACCCGCTAGCGCCAACGTCACGACTACCAGGGCGGGCGCCAATTTGCGTAGGGTCAGTTGCATGCTCGTTTCCTTCTTAATGTGGACTAAGACCAGGCGATGCACTTCATCCCCGGCACTGGGAAAAGTGTACCGAACCTGAATGACGGTGTCGCCATAGTCTGAATCCAATTGTAAAGCGGTAATACCAGCTCCCGCCTGCTCCGGCCGACGCGGCGCAGCAGCCGCGCGATTCGTCGGAACGCGCGCCAGCCTCTATACTTCGCTTTCGCGCAGGGGTACTCGTCCCGCCTACATGGCCGGACGTGTTGAGAGAGTCCCTTCGTACCAGTACGGATAATGCCGATGCTGGGAGCCGTATTCCCGCCATGCGTCTTTGCGCGCGCGGCGGGAATTCCTTCCCGATCGGCTCCAACCACTCGCTTGGAGCTTTCCATGAACGCCAATCCCAAATTCCTGGCCGCTACCGCCGAAGTCGACGCGGCGGCCGTCGCACCGCTGCCCAAATCCCGCCGCGTGTATGAAGTGGGCTCGCGCCCCGACATCCGCGTGCCGTTCCGCGAGATCGAGCAGGACGATACGCCGACGATGTTCGGCGGCGAGAAGAACCCGCCGCTGACGGTCTATGACTGCAGCGGCCCCTACACCGACCCCGAAGCCAAGATCGACATCCGCCGCGGCCTGCCCGAACTGCGCCGCGGCTGGATCGAAGAGCGCGGCGACACGGAAGTGCTGTCGGGCCCGACCAGCGACTACGGCAAGGAACGCCTGACCGATCCCAAGCTGACGGCCATGCGCTTTGACCTGCAGCGTCCGCCGCGCCGCGCCAAGTCGGGCGCCAACGTGTCGCAGATGCATTACGCGCGCCGCGGCATCATCACGCCGGAAATGGAATACGTGGCGATCCGCGAAAGCCTGCGCCGCGAGCACTACCTGCAGACGTTGCGCGACAGCGGCCCCGATGGCGAAAAGATGGTCAAGCGCCTGCTGCGCCAGCATCCCGGCCAGTCCTTCGGCGCCTCGATTCCCGCGGCCATCACGCCCGAGTTCGTGCGCGACGAGATCGCGCGCGGCCGCGCCATCATCCCCGCCAACATCAACCACCCTGAAGTGGAGCCGATGGCCATCGGCCGCAACTTCCTGGTGAAGATCAACGCCAACATCGGCAACTCCGCCGTCAGCTCCGGCATCGGCGAGGAAGTGGAAAAGATGACCTGGGCGATCCGCTGGGGCGGCGACACGGTCATGGATCTGTCCACCGGCAAGCACATCCACGAAACGCGCGAATGGATCATCCGCAACTCGCCCGTGCCGATCGGCACCGTGCCGATCTACCAGGCGCTGGAGAAGGTCGACGGCAAGGCCGAGGACCTGACCTGGGAGATTTTCCGCGACACGCTGATCGAGCAGGCGGAACAGGGCGTGGACTACTTCACCATCCACGCGGGCGTGCGTCTGCCGTTCATCCCGATGACGGCCGACCGCATGACCGGCATCGTCTCGCGCGGCGGTTCGATCATGGCCAAGTGGTGCCTGGCGCACCACAAGGAAAGTTTCCTGTACGAGCGTTTCGAGGAAATCTGCGAAATCATGAAGGCCTACGACGTCAGCTTCTCGCTGGGCGACGGCCTGCGCCCGGGTTCGGGATACGACGCCAACGACGAGGCGCAATTCGCCGAGCTGAAGACGCTGGGCGAACTGACGCAGGTGGCGTGGAAGCATGACGTGCAGGTCATGATCGAAGGGCCGGGCCACGTACCGATGCAGATGATCAAGGAAAACATGGAGCTGCAGCTGGAACACTGCCACGAGGCGCCGTTCTACACGCTGGGCCCCCTGACCACCGACATCGCCCCCGGCTACGACCACATCACCTCGGGCATCGGCGCGGCGCTGATCGGCTGGTACGGCACGGCGATGCTCTGTTATGTGACGCCCAAGGAACACCTGGGCCTGCCGAACAAGAAGGACGTGAAGGACGGCATCATCACGTACAAGATCGCAGCCCACGCAGCGGACCTGGCCAAGGGCCACCCGGGCGCGGCAATCCGCGACAACGCGCTGTCCAAGGCGCGCTTCGAGTTCCGCTGGGACGACCAGTTCAACCTGGGACTGGATCCGGACACGGCCAAGGAATTCCACGACGAAACGCTGCCGAAGGATTCGATGAAGGTGGCGCACTTCTGCTCGATGTGCGGACCGCATTTCTGCTCTATGAAAATCACCCAGGACGTGCGGGATTATGCGGCGGCTCAGGGGGTTAGCGAGAAGGATGCGTTGCAGAAGGGGATGGAGGAGAAGTCCATCGAGTTCGTTAAGAAGGGAGCCGAGGTTTATCATCGGCAGTGATGTTTTTGCTGCTGCGTGTGCGTTGAGTTCTTGAGGCGCACGGCGCGGCAGTGGCCTGCCGGGCGCGGGGCAACGATTGCGGTCCGGAGCCTTCGCTCCGGACTGCCCCGTCGTCATCGTCGTCCAGGCCTACGGCCTTCCCTTCCGATTCCCTCGGGCTTATCGACGCCCCGCACCCGGCAGGCCACTGCCGCGCCGTGCTCTGTCTGTTGAATTTTCACGATCGCCGAGACGAGCTGTTTGCTTGGCGTTTTCGCCACCGGCGGGGGTGGGCGAGGATCTTGCGGGGCCCGCCCCCGGCCGGCCGCGCGGGCGGCCTTTGGGGGCTTACGCGGTGTCTCGCGTCGGATGATGACGCTGCGCGCTGGTGGTGAGTGCGTGAAATTGGGCAGGATGAGTGAAGTACGTACGGATCTGCCCGCGGGCTACGTGCGCTGGACGCTTGGGGTTCTCGCTTCACCCATCCTACTGAAGCGTCATGAGGCGGCAAACGTCGTCATTTCAACTCCGCCGCCGGATGGGCGGCGCGCGCGAGAGGATCTGCGTGCGCAAGCTTCTGTCCAACGCGCGCCGCCCATCACCGCCCCCCAAAAAACGGCGACAACCACTAGCAAACCGCTCGTCGCATTCGCGCCAGCGCTCCCATCACGACGCAAGCAAGCGCGCATGCTCATTGCGGCCGCCCGGGCGGCCGCAATGAGCGGGCCCCGCAAGACTCGCCACTGAACACGGCTCTAGCAACGCAACAAGCCAAGACGCAGATAGCACGGCGGTGCGGGCGGCATGGCGGCGAGCAACCTCGATGCGCCCGAGGGAATCTGAAGGAACCGCCGAAGGCGGTGACGAAGATGACGAAGGGGCAGTCCGGAGCGAACGCTCCGGACCGCAATCGTGGGCGCTCGCCGCCATGCCGCCCGCACCGCCGTGCGGCCTACGAAGCTTCGCTCATGCACACCGCCGAAGCCCCGCTCAAAAACAACCCAAAAAAAACTACAGCAACTTCCCCGGATTCATAATCCCCGCAGGATCCAATACAGCCTTGATTTCCCGCATCAACCGCAACTCCAGCGCGTCCTTGCTATGCAGGAAATGATCCCGCTTCAGCTGCCCGATCCCGTGTTCTGCCGAAATGCTCCCGCCATAGCGATTGACCTCGTCCAGCACCGCATCAGTGATCGCCGCCCCATGCACCGCCACCCAGTCGCGATCGGCTCCGGCCGGGCGCGACAGGTTGTAGTGCAGGTTGCCGTCGCCGAAGTGGCCGAAGATGAAGGGGCGGATGTCCGGGTACAGCGCGCGCACGCGGGCCTCGGCGGATTCCATGAAGTCGGGAATGCGTTCGATCGGCAGCGACACGTCGTGCTTCAGGTGCGGGCCGTCGGCGCGTTGGGCTTCGGAGATTTCCTCGCGCAGCTTCCACAGCGCCTGCAATTGCGCCAGCGACGCCGACACGGCTGCGTCCAGGCACAGGCCGCGTTCCAGCGCCGTGCCGATCACGTTTTCAACAAGGCCATTGAGCGCGGCCTCATCGGCCGTGTCCGCCAGCTCCACCAGCACATAGGCCGGATAGCGCTGGTCAAAAGGTTCCTGCACACCCGCGGCGTGCGCCAGCACCAGATCCAGGCAGTCGCCCGAGAAGTACTCGAACGCCTGCAGCCGCGCACCGCATTGTTCGAACAGGATCTCGAACAGTTGCAGGGCCTGCGCCGGCGACTCGACGGCGGCCAGCACCACCGAGCGCACATCAGTGCGCGGGAACAATCGCAAAGCGACGGCGGTAATGACACCCAACGTGCCCTCGGAGCCGATCAGCAATTGCTTGAGGTCATAGCCGGTGTTGTCTTTGCGCAGCGTGCGCAGGCCGTGGAAGATCTCGCCCGTGGGCAGCACCGCTTCCAGGCCCAGCACCAGTTCGCGCGCCATGCCATAACGCACCACGTTCACGCCGCCGGCGTTGGTGGCGACGTTGCCGCCGATCTGGCTGGAGTCTTCCGCGGCCAGGCTCAGCGGCAGCAGGCGGCCGGCGTCCTGCGCGGCACGGCGCAAATTGCCCAGGATCGCGCCCGCCTCGGCCACCATGGTGTTGGCAATGGTGTCGATGGAGCGCACGGCGTTCATGCGGTCCAGGCTCAGCACCACGTTGCCCGCGGCGGCATCCGGCGTGGCCCCGCCGCACAGGCCGGTGTTGCCGCCGCGCGGCACTACCGGCACGCCTGCCTCCTGGCACAGCGCCAGGCAAGTGGCGACCTCGGCGGTCGTGCGCGGGCGCACCACCGCCTGCGCGTTGCCCTTGTACAGGCCGCGCCAGTCGGACAGCCAGGGCGCAATGTCGGCCTCGGCGGTGATGACGGTATCGGGGCCCAGGGCCTGGACCAGGCGTTGCGTAAAGTCGGATGCGGTCATGATGTCTGCCTTGCGGCGGGAGAGAGGAGATCGAGTTGCAGGCGGTTGGCCGCCTGTTGCAGATGGCGGGCGGCGGCGTGCCGCGCCCGTTCGGGATCGCGCGCGCGGATGGCCTCGAACACGGCCACGTGCTCCTGGTGCACGGCGGCCGTCAAACCGGCCTGCAGGCGGCTGTTGCTGCGCGCAGTGCTGACCGCCAGCCTGAGCTGCAGGTTCAGGTACTGCAACAGGTCCTGGTAGCAGCTGTTGTGCGTGGCGGCGGCAATGGCGCGGTGAAAGGCGATGTCGTGCTCCACGCCCTGCTCCGGGTCTTCCAGATGCGATCCCAGGTCAGCCAGGGCGCGCGCCATGGCGGCCAGGTCCGCATCGTCGCGCCGCAGCGCAGCCAGCGCGGCTGCGCCGCCTTCCAGCTCCATGCGCAGTTCGTAGACGCCGGCCAGCTGCTTGCGGTCCACGGCGATGCCGGCGGACAACTGGAAACCCTGTGTCCCGGTGCGCGACAGCACGGTACTGCCCGACCCCTGCCGGCTCTGGATCAGACCCTGGGCGCGCAGCCGTTCGGTAGCCTCGCGGATGACCGCGGCGCTGACGCCGTATTGCTCGGCCAGCACGCGGCCCGCCGGCAGCTTGGCGCCGACGGGATAGGCGCCCCCGGCGATGTCGGCGGCGATCTGGCGGGCGACCTGTTCGGTCAGGGTGAGGCTCTTGGTCAGCATCCCGGCATTATAGGCACACTTCTCAGGTTATCTGATAACTTTTGAGAAAGAAGCCGCTTCCAGATCGGGTTCAGGCTTGATGGATTACGCGAAGCGGGCGGATCAGGCGACGGCGGGTTCGTCGTCCCGGACGGTCTTTTCGGCCTCATCCGCCCCGGCCACCGCGCAACAGCGGCCGCCCTGCGCCTTGGCCCGGTAGAGGGCGGCATCGGCGGAATGCAAGGCAGCTTCCGGACTGCGGTTGGCGCCGGACACAATGGAAATGCCGATGGACAGGCCGACACTGACCCGCGTGCCATCCGCCAGCGTGATCGGCTGGGAAGCGTCATGCAGCAGGTGCTCGCCCAGCCGTAGCGCGGCCGTGGCGTCAATGCCGGTCACCAGCACGATGAACTCGTCGCCACCAATCCGCGCGGCCACGTCGTCCACCCGCAACATGGAGCGCATGCGCTGGGCGATGGTCATCAGCACCTGGTCGCCCGCAGCATGGCCGTAGGTGTCGTTGATGAGCTTGAAGTCGTCCATGTCCATGTACAACAGCGCCGCAGAACTGTCCTGGCCGCGCGCGCTGGCGCAGACGCGCTCCAGCGCGGCCTGCAGGCCGGCGCGGTTGGCCAGGCCGGTCAGCGCGTCTTCGCTGGCGCGACGTTCGCTGTCGCGCTCGGCCAGCATGGTCGACACCAGGATGCGGTTGAGCCGGTGCGAGGCGACACTCATGCTGACCAGGTAGAACGGAATCTGGATGAAGACGATGGCTGTGACGTATTCGCCGGTGAAGGCCGCGCCCAGGCACATCGGCCCCAGGCTCAGGAAGATCATGGCGCCGACCAGCCTCGGCGCGCCGTAGTTCCGGAAGCAGATGCCGCCGGCCATGGCCCCGCAGGACACGCCGGCCAGGGTGGCGGCCAGCCAGTCGCCGTTGATGAAGGTGACGAAGACGCCGTAGCCCACGCTGAACGCCCACAGCAGCGCCAGCAAGATGTAGATATCGGTATGGGTATTGCCGCCCTTGGGCGCGGCGCGCAAGGCGGACCGCAGGATCAGCACGCGGACCAGGGCCAGTATCACCTCCATCGCCAGCCAGGACAGGTACAGCGGCTCGGGGCGGCGCCAGGCGACCACGCCGGAGATCATGAGGGTGTTGATGACGCCGCCGGCAAAAATGGGCAGCGTGCCGAACAAGCTGGCGATCAGGGCCGAACGGATGTCCGCAGGGGTGTCGTGCCCGGAATGCGTCAGCCAACGCGTCAGGCGCCATTTGGGCAAACTGAACTTCAGTGCTGTATCCACGCGGTCACGTCCCTGGCCATCTACCCGCTTTCGGGTAGGCTGGCTGGCGTTATAGCAGGTATTTCAAGCCTTTAATATTGTCCGCGGGGCCAATCCCGGTCAGGAAATCAGTGCCCGCGATGGCCGCAGACGGCGCATTCCGGGTCGCGCTGGACGTTGACGCTGCGCCATTGCATGGTGCGCACGTCCAGCCACAGCAGGCGGCCGGACAGGCTTTCGCCCACCCCGGACAGCAGTTTCAGGGCCTCTGCGGCCTGCATGCTGCCGATGATGCCGACGACCGGGGCGAACACGCCCATCGTGGCGCAATTGGCCTGCTCGACGTCGTCCGCTTCCGGGAACAGGCAGTGGTAACAAGGCGCGTTGTCGTCGCGCAGGTCATAGACGCTGACCTGGCCGTCGAAGCGTATGGCCGCGCCCGATACCAGTGGCTTGCGGTGCTGCACGCAGGCGCGGTTGATGGCGTGGCGGGTGGTGAAGTTGTCGGTGCAGTCCAGCACCAGGTCCGCCTGGGCGACGGCGTCGGACAGGGCCTGGCCTTCCAGCCGCTCGACGCGGGCATGGACCCGAGTCTGCGGATTGAAGGCCGCCAGCATGTCCCGCCCCGACTCGGCCTTGTGGCGGCCGACGCTGGCGGTGGTGTGCAGGATCTGGCGTTGCAGGTTGCTCAGCTCGACGACATCGTCATCGGCCAGGGTGATGTCGCCCACGCCGGCAGTGGCCAGATAGAGCGCGGCGGGGGAACCCAGTCCGCCCGCCCCCACGATGAGCACACGCGCCGCCAGCAGTTTTTCCTGCCCTTCGATTCCCAGCTCGTCGAGCAGGATGTGGCGGGCGTAGCGCAGCAGTTGCTCGTCGTTCATTTGTCCTTGCTGGGCTCGACTCCGGTCGGCGTGATCTTCATGCGCTGGGGCGTACCACCGCCGGCCTTGGCATCAGCCTTGGCCTGGGCGCGGGCCGAACCCTTCTGCACCGGCTTGCCGGCCAGCACGTTCAGGGCCTGTTGCAGCTGGAAGTCGTCCTTGCCGCCGAATTCGAACACCTTGGCCGGCACATCGGCGTTGTCTTCGCCGGCGCTGGACTTCACTTCGTTGGCCGTCTGCTGGTTGGACAGGTGGCGCTGCAGGTCGGCTTCGCGCGGCAGGCGGAACAGGTCGCCTTCGGCGGTGTCGGCCACGACGTAGTCGGGTTCGATGCCGGTGGCCTGGATCGAGCGGCCGCTCGGGGTGAAGTAGCGCGAGGTGGTCAGCTTGACCGCAGTGGTTTCGGACAGCGGCAGGATCACCTGCACCGAGCCCTTGCCGAAGGTGCGGTTGCCCAGGACCTTGGCGCGCTTGTGGTCCTGCAGCGCGCCGGCCACGATCTCGGACGCCGAGGCGGAGCCCACGTTCACCAGCACCACCATCGGCACGGTCTTGGTCCAGGCCGGCAGGCCGGCCAGGTAGTTGCTTTCGCCGCGGGCGTATTCCGAAGGCGTGGCCAGGTACTTGTGGCGGGCGTCCGGAGTACGGCCGTCGGTGGTCACCACCACCGAGTCGGGCGGCAGGAACGCGCCGGACACGCCGATGGCGCTGGTCAGCAGGCCGCCCGGGTCGTTGCGCAGGTCCAGCACCAGGCCCTTGGGGGCTTCCTTGGCGCCGAGGTCCTTCAATTGCTTGGCCAGGTCGGCGCCGGTCTTTTCCTGGAACTGGGCGACGCGGACGTAGCCGATGCCGTTGTCCAGCATCTTGCTGCGCACGCTGCGCACCTTGATGATGTCGCGCACGATCTTCAGCACGATGGGCTGCGGACGGTCGGCGCGCATGATGGTCAGCGTGATCGGCGACTTGGGCGCGCCACGCATCAGCTTGACGGCATCGTTGAGCGTCATGCCCTTGGTGGGCGTGTCGTCGATCTTGATGATGAGGTCGCCAGCCATCACGCCGGCACGGGCCGCGGGCGTGTCTTCGATGGGCGAGATGACCTTCACGAAGCCGTCTTCCGCGCCGACCTCGATGCCCAGGCCGCCGAACTCGCCTTGCGTGGCCGTCTGCATTTCGCGGAAGGCATCGGCGTCCAGGTAGGCCGAGTGCGGGTCGAGGTTCGACACCATGCCGGAGATGGCATTGTCGATCAGGGTCTTGTCGTCGACGGCCTCGACGTAGTTGTTCTTGATGGCGGCGAACACATTGCTCAGCTGCCTGAGTTCGTCCAGTGGCAGAGGGCTGCCGCGCTGGGCGACCGCGGTCACGCCTACGCTGAGCAACACACCAGCCACCGCACCGATGGCAATCAGACCGAAACCGCGAAACTTACGAGTGCCCATGCACACTTCCCGAATTTTGTTTTCGCCGATGGGGTTTGGTAATTACCAACGACATCAATCTACTGCGCCAGCCATTGTGCCGGATCCACAGGAGCGCCACGATGGCGAATTTCAAAGTATAGGCCGGATTCCACTTGGCCGCCGGTCGCCCCGACCGTGGCGATGGTATCGCCACCCGTCACCGAATCTCCCACCCGTTTGAGCAGACTTTGGTTGTAAGCATAGACGGTCAGGTATTGCTGCCCATGATCCACAATGATGAGGTTGCCAAAACCCCGCAGCCAATCGGCGTAGACCACCGTGCCGGGGGCCACCACCTTGACCGGCGTGCCTTCGGCCGCGCGCAGCACCACGCCGCGCCATACGCCGCCATCCGGACGGTCGACCCCGAAGCGCCCCTGCACCTGGCCGCGCACCGGCATGGACAGCCCGTGGCGCAAGCCGTTGCCGCCGCCCACCGCCGGCGCGGCGCGCGCGGTCTGGGTTTGCTGCGCAGGCTCGCTACGGCTTGGAGCGGGTTTTTCCTCTATAGGTTCCGCCTTCCTGGGCGGTTCCGCGGGCTTGGTCTGAGGCGGCGGTTCGGGCGTGGTCAGCCGGGATTGCTTCTGCTCGGCCGGGCGCAGTCCGGCGGCATCCGGGTCGGCCACGGCCACGGGACCGCGGTTCTGGCGTGAGGCGGCTTCGACCTGTTCGCGCGCCTGGGCGGCATCGCGGGCGTCACGGGCGTCGCGCTCGCGCTTGGCGTTGTCGGCGGCCTGCTTGGCATTGTCTGCGGCCAGCTTGCGGTCAGCCTCGGCCTTCTTGCGGGCCTCGTCGGCGGCGCGGCGCTCGGCGTCGGCGCGTTTTTTGGCTTCCTCGGCGGCGCGGCGCGCTTCTTCCGCGCGACGCACTTCCTCGGCCCGCTTGCGCGCTTCCTCGGCGCGGCGGGCGTCCTCGATCTGCTTGGCGATGGCCGCGTCCAGATCGGTGATGAGCCGCGACAGGCGCTGATCATCTCGGCCCAGCTTGTTGGCTTCGGCGCGCTGGGCGGCGATCTGCCCTTCCAGCTGGGCCAGCAGCGTAGCGCGCTCTTTTTGCTGACCGACCAGCGCGGTCTTCTGCTCGGAGGTCTCGGCCACGACTTTTTCGATTTCCGCGCGGCGGGCGTCGGCGCGTCCCTGCAGGGCGGCCAGGCGCTCGATGTCCTCGCGCAGGGCCTGCACGGCTTGGGCGCGGGCCTGCGACACATAATCCAGATAGCCCAGGTTGCGCCCCAGCACCTGGGGATCGTCGCCCGACAACAGGGCGGTCCAGGGCGACAGGCCGCTGGTGTACTGGGTGCGCAGCTGTTCGGCCAGTTCGGTGCGGCGCTTGGCCAGCACCGCCTGCTGGGCGCCGATCTGCTTTTCCAGGCCGGTCAGGTCGGCCTGCGCCTGGCGGTTGGCCTCGGCCAGCTCCCGCAGGCGCAGGTTGATCTTGGAAATCGCCGACTCGGACTGCTTGAGCGAGTCGGCGGCTTCCTTGCGGGCAGCCTCGCGGTCATCGATATCCTTTTGCAGGTTCTCGATGCGGTCGCGCAAGGCGGCCTGCTGCTTTTCCGCGTCGGACTGGCGGCCGGCAAGGTCGTTGGGCGCGGCGCGAGCCGACAGCGCCCCACCGGTCAACATGACCGCCAACAACAACCCTGCCGCGCGACGCATAGGAATATCAGTCCTTCTTAGCCTTGCCCTGGGCTGCCACCGCAGCCATGGCCGCCTCGATCTCGGCGGCATCGCCCAGATAATAGTGGCGGATCGGGCGCAGGTCATCATCCAATTCGTACACCAGCGGCTGGCCGGTGGGAATGTTCAGGTTGACGATGTCTTCGTCCGACACGTTGTCCAGGTGCTTGATCAGGGCGCGCAGGCTGTTGCCATGGGCGGCGATCAGGACATTGCGGCCGGCGCGGATGGCCGGAGCGATGGATTCGTTCCAGAACGGCAGCACGCGGGCCACGGTGTCCTTCAGGCATTCGGTGGCGGGCAGCTGGTCGGCCGGCACCTTGGCGTAGCGCTTGTCGAAACGCGGGTGGCGTTCGTCGTCCAGCGCCAGCGGTTCAGGGGCGATGGCGTAGGCGCGGCGCCAGATCAGCACTTGCTCGTCGCCGTACTTGGCGGCGGTTTCGGCCTTGTTCAAGCCTTGCAGCGCGCCGTAGTGACGTTCGTTCAGGCGCCAGGTCACGCCGACCGGGGTGTACATGGCGTCCATGGCGTCCAGGGCGATCCACAGGGTGCGGATGGCGCGCTTGAGCAGCGACGAGTAGGCCAGATCGAAGGTGAAGCCTTCTTTCTTGAGCAGTTCGCCGGCCTTGCGGGCCTGTTCGCGGCCGGTCTCGGTGAGGTCGACGTCGGTCCAACCGGTGAAGCGGTTTTCCAGATTCCACTGGCTTTCGCCGTGGCGCATCAGAACGAGTTTGTGCATGATTTGGGACGCTTGTAACGCGGGTTAAAGTGAAGGAATGCGCTCATTTTATAATTGAGCGATTTTGCCCTTGATTTTGCCCCGGCGCACCCGCCCATTTCTGCGGCGCGGCGCATCAGGGTTCGCCTATACCAGGCTAGTCGCCGCACTTCAGGATGCCCCGTGGACCTTTTGCAATTCTTGATCGATAAAAACAACGTCTTCATCGTCGCCGTTGCCGTGATCTCCGGCATCATGCTGGCCATCCCCGCCCTGCGCAAAGGCCGCACCGGTTCGGCCGTGAGCACGACCGAGGCCATCCAGATGGTCAACCAGCGCCAGGCCGTATGGGTCGACGTCCGTCCCGCCGAACAGTTCCAGGCCGGCCACATCGCCCAGGCCCGCAACGTGCCGGCGGCCGATCTGGAGCAAAAGGCCGCCGCGCTGCCCAAGAACAAGCCGCTGGTCGTGGTTTGCGACAATGGCCGCGATTCGGCCCGCGCCGCCGCCAAGCTGCGCGCCCAGGGTTTCGCCGACGTCGTGCCGCTGGACGGCGGCATGCGCGCCTGGTCGGCCGCCAGCCTGCCCGTGACCCAGAAGGGTTGAAGCCTGGGGCCGCGCCCCCATCTACCTATTCTTGTACTCACAGGAGCGCCCATGAATAAAGTCGTCATGTACAGCAAGGACTATTGTCCCTATTGCGCCCGCGCCAAAGCCCTGCTGGAGCAGCGCGGCGTGACCGACCTGGAAATCATCCAGATCGACCGGGACCCGTCCCAGCGCGACGTCATGATCGAACGCACCGGCCGGCGCACCGTCCCGCAGATCTTCATCGGCGATACCCACGTCGGCGGTTGCGACGACCTGATGGCCCTGGACCGCTCGGGTGGCCTTGCCCCCATGCTGGCCAGCTAAATCGCCCCCTTTTTGCCCCTCCCACCAACGGAAACACTCATGGCTGATCAAGACCAAAACACCCAGCAAGAAGGCGGCAACGCGCCCTCGTTCAATCTGCAGCGCGTCTACCTGAAAGACCTTTCGCTGGAAATGCCGAATGCGCCCCACGTCTTCCTGGAACAGGAAGCGCCCCAGGTCGAGGTGAGCATCACCGTGGGTGGCCAGCGCCTGGCTGAAACCGTGTTCGAAACCACGGTTACCGTCACCGTCACCACCCGCATCAATGAAAAGGTCGTGTACCTGGTCGAAGGCACGCAAGCCGGCATCTTCGAGGCCGCCAACATCCCCGAAGAACAGCTCGACCCGCTGCTGGGCATCGTCTGCCCGACCATGCTGTACCCCTACCTGCGCGCCAACATCGCCGACGCGATCACCCGCACCTCGATGCCGCCGCTGCACCTGACCGAAGTGAACTTCCAGGCCCTGTACGAGCAGCGCCTGGCCGAGCTGCAACAGCAGCAAAGCGCCGCCAACGGCAACGGCAGCGACTCGGGCATCATCCTGCCCCCCGGCGCGACCCGCCAGTAAAGCAGCCGCGGCGTCCAATGAAAAGAGCCCCCACGCTGCGCCTTCGGCTTGCTGCCCCCCGTGGGGGCGCTTTTCATCTTGAGGCGGCTCGGCGATGAAAAATCCCATCGAGCCACGCCTGCGCGTCGCCGTCCTGGGTGCGGGAAGTTGGGGCACCGCGCTGGCGGCGGCTGCCAGCCGCCGCCACGCCACCGTACTCTGGGCGCGCGATGCCGCGCAGGCCGCCGACATGGCCGCCTCGCACGAAAACGCGCGCTACCTGCCGGGCATCGCCCTGCCGCAGGCACTGAATATCTCCTCCGATCTCGACGCCACGCTGCGCAGCCTGCAAGAAGACGGCGCGCGCCGGCTGATCGTGCTGGGCGTGCCCGTGGCCGGCTTGACCGCCATCTGCGGCGAGCTGTCCCGCCGGCTGCCCGCGCTGGGATTGCAGGACACTCCCATCGTCTGGACGTGCAAGGGCTTTGAAGCCGACACGGCCAGGCTGCCCCATGAAATCATGCGCGAGGCCCTGCCTGGCGCCACCGGCGGCGCATTGTCGGGCCCCTCGTTCGCGCGCGAAGTCGCGCAGGGCCTGCCGGTCGCGCTGACCGTGGCCAGCGACAGCCCCGCCTTGCGCGATGCCACCACTGCCGCCTTCCACGGCGCGGCGCTGCGCGTCTACGCCAGCACCGACCTGGTGGGCGTGGAAGTGGGCGGCGCGCTGAAAAACGTGATCGCGGTCGCCTGCGGCATTGGCGACGGCCTGGCCCTGGGCACCAATGCCCGCGCCGCGCTGATCACCCGCGGCCTGGCCGAGATGACCCGCTTCGGCGTGGCGCTGGGCGCGCAGGCCGAGACCTTCGCCGGGCTGACCGGCCTGGGCGACCTGGTCCTGACCGCGACAGGCGAGCTGTCGCGCAACCGACGCGTGGGCCTGGAGATCGGCGCCGGGCGCAAGCTGGCCGACATCCTGGCCAGCGGCATCACGGCCGAAGGCGTGCGCTGCGCGCGCGCCGCGCTGGACCGCGCCCGCGCCATCGGGGTCGAACTGCCCATCACCGAAGCCGTCTGCGCCGTGCTGTTCGACGGCGTGGCCCCCATGACGGCCGTGTCCGCCCTGTTGGCGCGCGACGCCCGCTACGAAAGCGGGATAGCCAGCCAGCCGGACGCGTCGCCGGACAACCGGCCCCGCTGAGCCGCCCCAAAAACAAATACCACGCACAACCCCGAGGAGACATCCTTCATGACGCAAACCCGCAAGTTCCGGGTCGGCCCGCTGCTACGCGGCCTGTGCCTGAGCCTGGCCGCCATCCTGCCCGCCGCCGCCCATGCCGACTGGCCCGACCGTCCGATCCACATGGTCGTGCCCTTCCCGCCCGGCTCGTCGCCCGACATCCTGGCGCGCACCATCTCGGAACCGCTGTCGCAGGCGTTGGGCCAGCCCATCGTGATCGACAACAAGCCGGGCGCCGGCGGCAACATCGGCACGCGCATCGTGTCGCAGGCCAAGCCGGACGGCTACACGCTGCTCTACACGATCAACGGCCCGCTGGTCACCGCCCCCACGCTGTACAAAAAGACGCTGGGCTATGACCCGCTGCGCGACCTGCAGCCGGTATCCCTGGTGGGCACCAGCCCCAACGTGCTGGTCGTGCCCAGCAGCTTGAAGGTCGATAACGTCAAGGACTTCGTCACGCTGGTGAAAGGCCGCGGCAATTCGCTGAACTACGGTTCCGTGGGCCCGGGCAGCTCGGCCCATCTGGCGATGGAAATGTTCAAGGAAAGCGCCGGCGTAGACCTGGCGCACATCCCCTATTCCGGCTTCCCGCAGGTCATCTCGGCCATCATCGGCGGCGATGTCCAGGCCGGCTTCATGGTGCCCGCCATCGCCGTGCCCCAGGCCCGCGACGGCAAGGTGAAGCTGCTGGCCGTGACCAGCCTGCAGCCCAGCGAGGCGCTGCCGGGCGTGCCGACGATGGCATCCCAGGGCTATCCGGACTTTGAAGCCATTTCCTGGAATGCCGTGCTGGTTCCCGCCGGTACGCCCACGCCCATCGTCGAACGGCTCAACAGCGAGCTGGCGCGCATCATCGGCAGCGAAGCGGTGCGCAAGCAGCTGGCGCTGCAGTACTTCACCCCCGCGCCGTCCACGCCGGAAGCCCTGACCGCCCGCATCAAGAATGAAAAGGCGCGCTGGGACCAGGTGATCGAGAAGCTGAATCTGTCGCTGGATTGATTGCAGCCCAGCCGTGACGGGCCAGGCGCGCCGGCTTCAGCGCGCCGCCGTCACACTCCCCCTTCATACCCCTGTTGACGCCAGGCCTCGAACACCGTCACGGCGACGGCATTCGACAGGTTCAGGCTGCGTTGGCCAGCGCGCATCGGCAGGCGCAGGCGCTGTTGGGGCGGGAACATCGCCTGATGTTCTTCCGACAGGCCCGAAGTTTCGCGGCCGAATACGAACACGTCGCCCGGCTTGAAGCCGATATCCGCCACGCTGCGTTGCGCATGCGTGGTCAGCGCGTAGATGCTGGACGGCGCGGCGCCGGTATCGGCCAAAGCCTCCTCCAGCGTGTCGTGCACGCGGACGGGCTGCCATTCGTGGTAATCCAAGCCGGCGCGGCGCATGCGGGCGTCGTCGAGCTCGAAGCCCAAGGGACGAACCAAGTGCAATTGCGCGCCCGTATTGGCGCACAGGCGGATGGCGTTGCCGGTATTGGGCGGGATTTCAGGACAAACAAGGATGACGTGGAACATGGCGCTAGGGACTCGGGACGGCTTGCGGCGGAAACGTCGCCGCGCACCGGGAATTGTCGCCGATTTACCTGGGGGCCGGCTCAGGGCGTGCGCGCCGCCACCAGCACCGTGACATCCGCAGCTCCTGCTGCCAGCAGCGCAGCGGCGGCCGCGTTGGCGGTGCTGCCGGTGGTCATGACGTCGTCCACCAATAGCAGCTGCCGGCCGCGCACGTCGCCCACGCAATAAAACAGGTTTTGCGCCCCGAGCCGGCGGGCCTGGCGGCCCTGCGCGGTCTGCCGGGGCGTCTCGCGCCGGCGCCGCAGCAGCCCGCGCGCCAGCGGCAGCCCCAGCTCCGCCGCCAGGCTGCGCGCAATTTCACCGGCCGGATTCATGCCGCGCTGGCGCAGCGATGCACGGCTGGCGGGAACGGGCACCAGCAAGGCGCCGTCCGACGCAGGCCCGTCGCGGGCCACGGCAGCCGCGATCATCCGGGCCAGCACCGGCGCCATGCTGAGGCGCAGCCGGGTCTTCAGCATCAGGATCAGGGTGTCGGCGGGCGGCGCGTAGTCAAAGGCGGCAATCGTGCGCGAAAACGTCCGGGGCGCGCCCAGGCAGGCGGCGCAGTGCGGCGCATCCGGGCGCAACCGCAGGGCGCAACGAGGACAGCGTGGCGCTGCAGGGCGACGCGCGACCACCCCACTATCGGCCCGGCGGAGAGCATCGCCGCAAATATCCGCCTCGCAGCCCGCGCAAAGCCTAGCACCCGCCACCCGGGCGCCGCACAAGGGGCAGTCGCAACCGACGCGCGACAGCAGCCACCGCCCCATGACCCGTAGGGGCAATCGGAAGCCGCGGCCGGGATGCGCAATAATGGATGCCATCCCTCATGAAACCATGATCCGCCCGCGTTGCAGACGCGGGTGCGACCGAAATGTCCCTGCCAGAATCCGCAACGCTCCCCTCCCTGCCCATCGTCAGCGCCGACGTGCCCCGGCAATTCGCCCGCCGCGGCGACCTGGCCGAGGCCCAGTTCCTGTACGGGGAAATCGCCCGCCGCATGCTGGGCCGCCTGCAATACATCCGGGTCCAGCCGCAAGCCATGCTGGACGCGGGCTGCGGCACGGGCGACAACCTGCCGCTGCTGCGTGAACGCTATCCCGACGCCGCCTATACCGGGCTGGACAACTGCGAACCGCTGCTGGAACAGGCGCGCAAGCGCCATGCCCCTGCCGGCCTGTCGGCCTGGATCGGCAAGCTGGCGCGCCGCGGCCCGGCCGCCCCTGCCTTCGTCAACGCCGACCTGGCGGCGACGGGCCTGGCGCCCGAATCGCTGGAACTGGTGTGGTCCAACCTGGCCATGCACTGGCACCGCGCTCCGCACGCCGTGCTGGCGGAATGGCGGCGCATCCTGAAAGTGGGCGGACTGGCGATGTTCTCCTGTCTTGGGCCGGCCACGCTGCGGGAACTGCGCCAGGCCCTGGACGACGCCGGGCTGCGCACTGCTACGCCGTCCTTCGTGGACATGCATGATTTCGGCGACCTGCTGGTGGAAAACGGCTTCGCGGATCCGGTCATGGACCAGGAGATCCTGACCCTGACCTACCGCAGCCCGGAAAAGCTGCTGCAGGACGTACGCGCGCTGGGCGGCAACCCGGCCGAAGGCCGGCGCGGCGGCCTGGTGGGCCGCGACTGGCGCGACCGTCTCTGCGCCGCGCTGGAAGCGCAGCGCCGGCCCGACGGTCTGATCGTGCTGAGTATCGAAGTCGCCTACGGCCACGCCTGGCGCGCCGCGGCGCATCGCACCGTGGCCGGTGAAACCCGGCTGTCGGTCAGCGCGATTGGCGGCCGGCACCGCGCGCCCTGACCTGGGCCGCAGGCTGACCGGCAGAGCCGGCGCTTTGCGGGCGCCGGCCTCCCCGTCTAGTGCAGGCGTTCCGGCATCGGCACGCTGACCCCGGGCTCGGAAGCCGGCAACGCCGACATAGGCTCGGAGGTTGCGCGAATGCGGCGCCTCAGGACCGCCGTCGGTTCTGCGGGCCCTACGCCGGGCGAAGCCACGCCGCGCCAGGCGTTCGACATGGCCTCCACCACCAACGGCAGGTCGCGCAAGCGGTGGAACTGGCTGCGCAGCCAGCGGGAATCGTTGCCGCTGCGCATGGATTCATCGCGCAGGGCGGCGATCATGTCGCCCGTGCCCAGTTCTTCAGCCACCGGCATCAGGCGCTGGAACAGGTTGCGCAGGTGGTCCATCAGCCGCAGGCGCTGGCCGTCCGGCGTCACGTAGCTGCCCTGCAGGCCGAAGCGGCAAGCCTGGAAGTGATTGCTGCGGTAGGACAGCCAGGCGCCGTCGCCGGGGTCGCCCTCGCGCATCAGCAGCACCGCCAGGGCCTGGGCAAAAGCCGCCAGCTGGCAAGCCCGTTCGACCGTCAGCGGCGTGTCGCACACGCGGATTTCGACCGTGCCGAATTCCGGCTTGGGGCGGATGTCCCAGTACAGGTCCTTGATGCTTTCCGCCAGGCCATAGGCGCGCAGCTGCGCCAGATGGGCCTCGAACTGGTACCAGTCCTTCACTTCGGGCGGCATGTGCCCGGCCAGCGGGAAGCTGTTCACCGCGTTCAGGCGCGAGCACGAGAACAAGGTGTCCACCCCCTCGCAATAGGGCGACGAGGCCGACAGGGCGATAAAGTGCGGCACATAGGGCGACAGGCGGCGCAACAGTTTGATGGAATCGTCGCCGCTCTTGACGCCCAGGTGGATGTGCTGGCCGAAGACCGTAAATTGACGCGCCAGGTAACCGTACATTTCGGCCAGGTACTGGAAGCGCGGGGTGTCCGAAATGGACCGTTCCTGCCAACGCATGAAGGGGTGGGCGCCCCCGCCAGCGACCGATACGCCCACGGCGTCCGCCGCTTCGATCAGGGCGTCGCGCATTTCGCGCATCTCGGCCAAGAGGCCCATGGGGTGCTCGTGCACCGAGGAATTCAGTTCAATCATGGACCGCGTGATTTCCGGTTTAACGCGGTCGGCGATGGGGTGGTTGGCCATTTGGGCCAGCAGCTCGTCCGAGGCTGCGGTCAGGTCAAAACTGCGCGGGTCTATCAGTTGCAGCTCGAGCTCGATGCCCAGGGTGTTGGGGGCCGACGAAATGAACGGGATCTGTTCCATCTCGGACTCCTTTCTGAATGTTTGATGAGGGTGTGCGCCGTTCGACCTTGAAGCCCGGAAACAGCCCGGGGGGCACTAGACGGCAGCTTGTGCACGCATGATAGCCGCTGTTTTGTGGCAAGAAGATGGAAAATCGTGACATTTATGTGCAACATCACGAAGCAATCGGTTTTTCCCTGTGAAGGAAAGTGAGCGAGCGCTCACGGCATAGAAATGGCGCGGCCTCCCGGGCTGCGGCAGCCGGAAAGCAAGCGCTCAAGGGGCTTTCAAGAGGGGGTGGGACAACCCTTATAAGGGTTATCCCTTATCTATTTCCGCCAGAAAATAGGGGTGAACAACACCAGCACCGTCAGCAGTTCCAGGCGCCCGATCAGCATCGCGAAGGTGCAGACCCAGATCTGGAAATCGGACAGGACGGCGAAGTTGCCCATGGGTCCGACGGGCCCCAGGCCTGGTCCGGTGTTGTTGACGCTGGCGAAGACGGCCGAGAAGGCGGTGATCGGATCCAGGCCGGACAGGAGCAGCAGGCTGGTGAAAACGGCGATGGAAAGGCCGTAGAACAGCATAAAGGCCAGCACCGACGACATGGTGCGGGTCTCGACCGCGCGGCCATTGATGCGCACCGGGCTGACCGCGTGCGGGTGCAACATTGTGACCAGCTCATTGCGCGCCTGCTTGACCAGCAGGATCGCCCGGATCATCTTGATGCCGCCCCCGGTCGACCCGGCCGACGTGGCGAAGCCCGACAGCAGCAGCATGGTCAGCGGAGCGAACAGCGGCCATTGCGCGAAGTCGGTATTGGCGTAGCCCGTGGTGGTCGCCATGGAAATTGTGTTGAACATGCCGTAGCGCAGCGCCTGCAGCGGGTCTTCATAGACCCCTTTCAGGAACAGGAACACCGAGATGACCAGCCCGACTCCCAATACCACCACCAGATAGGGGATCGCCTCCGGACACCGCACGTAGGCGCGCGCGCTGCGCTGGCGGAAGGCGTTGAAGTGGGTGGCGAAGTTGATGCCTGCGATCAGCATGAACACCATCGCCACCATTTCCACCGCGACCGAATCGAAATGGGCGAAGCCGTCATCCCAGGTCGAAAAGCCGCCCAGGCCCATGGTGGTGGCCATGTGGCACCAGGCCTCGAACCACGACAGGCCGACCGCCCGGTAGGCCAGGAAGCACAGGATGGAGAACACGAAATACACCGCGTACAGCGCCTTGGCGGTGCTGGCGATGCGCGGCGTGAGCCGCTCGTCCTTCATCGGTCCGGGGGTTTCCGCCCGCACCACCTGGTGCCCGCCGACCCCGAGCAGGGGCAGAATGGCCACGGCCAGCACCAGGATGCCCATGCCGCCGATCCAGATCAGCGTGGCCCGCCACAGGTTGATCGACGCGGGCAAGGTGTCCAGATTGGTCAGGACGGTGGCGCCGGTGGTGGTCAGGCCCGACATGGCCTCGAAATAGGCGCCGGTGAACGACAGCGGCAAGCCGGCGCCATGGAAGTAGAGCAGCAGCGGAATGGCCGCCAGCAGGGGCAGACCCGCCCACACGGCCGACACCAGCACGAAGCCATCGCGCGCCCGCAGCTCGCAGCGGGCGCGGCGCGTTATCGCGGCCAGGCCGCCGCCTATGCCCACCGAGATCAGGAACCCGTCCAGGAAGGCCTCACGCGCGCCGTCGCCGCCCACGTAGGCGACGGTCAGCGGGATCAGCATGGTGAGCGCGAACATCACCATCGTCAGGCCCAGGATGTAGAGGGTGCCCAGGACGCGCTTCATGGAGCTATCCGGCCGCGCGCGGCCCGCGCAGAAGGAAGGAGGCGGCGCGCATCAGAAGAACGACGCCGAGACTTGGAACAGCTTTTCCACGCGCGGCATCTGCCGGCGCGAGGGTACGAAGACGATGACGTGGTCGTCGGATTCGATCACGGTGTCGGCGTCCGGCAGGATGATTTCGTCCTCCCGCACCAGCGCGCCGATGCTGGCGCCCTTGGGCAGGCTGATCTGCCCGACCGCGCGCCCCACCACCTTGGAGGTGGAGCGGTCGCCGTGGGCGATGGCCTCCAGCGCTTCCGCCACGCCCTGGCGCAGCCGGTGCACGGCTGCCACGTCGCCGCGGCGCACATGCCGCAGGAGTTCGCTCATGGTGGCCTGGGATGGCGACACGGCGATGTCGATATGGCTGCCCTGCATCAGCTCGCCGTAGGCTTGGCGGTTGATCAGCGCGATCACCTTGCGCGCGCCCAGGCGCTTGGCCAGCAGCGAGGACATGATGTTGTCCTCGTCGTCGCTGGTCAGCGCCAGCCAGGTGTCCATGTCCTCGATGTTCTCGCGTTCCAGCAACGCCTCGTCGGTGCCGCTGCCGTGCAGCACCAGCACGCTGTCGGGCAACTGGGTCGCCAGGTATTCGCAGCGCTTCTGGTCGCGCTCGATGATGCGGACGCTGTATTTTTCCTCGGCCAGTTGGCGCGCCAGGCGCAGGCCGATGTTGCCGCCGCCCGCGATCATCACGCGACGCACGGCACGCTCGGCCTCACGCAGCTGCCGAACGGCGCGGCGCGCATCGCGCGAGTCCACCACCAGCACCACCTCGTCGCCCGGAGCGACGACGGTACCGCTGCCGGCCCGCAGCGGCCTGCCGCCGCGCAGCACGTCGATCACGCGCGCCTTCACGTCGGGCCAGACGTCGCGCAGCTTGTCGACCGGCGAATGGGCCATCGGGCTGCCCGCCCCGACCCGCACGGTCACGACGCTGACCCGGCCTTCGGCGAACTCCACCACCTGCAGGGCCTCGGGAAATTCGATCAGGCTGTGCAGATAGGTGGTGACGCTGCGCTCGGGGCTGATCAGGGCGTCGATGCAGAAGCCCTCTTCGCTCATGAGTTCCGGGTGTTCGGCGAACTCCACCGAACGGATGCGGGCAATGCGGCGGGGAATGTTGAACAGCTGGCGCGCGATCTTGCAGGCCACCATATTGGCCGAATCCGAGGCCGCACAGGCGATCAGCAGGTCGGTGTCGGCAGCGCCAGCGGCCTCCAGCACCGAAACCTGCGAGCCGTCGCCATGGACGACGCGCAGGTCGAAGTGTTCTTGCAGGTATTGGAGCTGGACAGGATCCGAATCGATCACCGTGATGTCGTTCTCTTCGGACACCAGGTTCTCGGCCACGCTGGTGCCTACGCGACCAGCGCCCATGATCAGGATCTTCATGAGCTCCGCTTGCGGGCGGACTCGATGCCCAATTGCTTGAGCTTGCGATACAGGTGGGTGCGTTCCAGCCCCGTGCGTTCCGACACGCGGGTCATGCTGTGGCTTTCGCGGACCAGGTGGTATTCAAAATAGATGCGCTCGAATTCGTCGCGCGCCTCGCGCAGCGGTTGGTCCAGCGAAATGCTGCCCAGTTGGCCGTTGGACGTGACGGGGACTTCATTGGACGGCGCGGCGGCCTGGACCGGGGGATCGAGTTCGTCTTCCAGCGCCACCGCGGGGCTGGCCACGGCCGAATGCGCGGCGGCAGGCGCCGGATGCGGCGCGCGGCCGCGCGCCAGGCCGGCGGCGACCGTCTTCAGGAGGCGTTGCAGCGTGATCGGCTTTTCAAGGAAGTCCATGGCGCCGATGCGCGTGGCTTCGACTGCCGTGTCGATGGTGGCATGGCCGCTCATCATGATCACGGGCATGTCCAGCAGGCCTTGCGAGCCCCATTCCTTGAGCAGGCTGACGCCGTCCGTGTCCGGCATCCAGATGTCCAGCAACACCAGGTCAGGACGCATGCGCAAGCGTGCGGCGCGCGCTTGCGCCGCGTTTTCAGCCAGCTCGACCGTGTGTCCTTCGTCGTATAGGATTTCCGACAAAAGCTCGCGTATACCGACTTCGTCGTCAACCACCAGAATTCTGGCCATAAAGCATCCACCTATTGCGTAGCCGCATTATCCTTTTCTTGCGCGGTCGCGTCCATAGTATCGGCCTCGGAAGCCAGCCGGGTCAACAATATGGAGATCCGCGCGCCCCCTTCCTTGCGGTTCGCAAGGTCTATACGCCCGCCGTGTTCTTCCACGATCTTGCGTACGATTGCCAATCCTAACCCAGTCCCGTGGGACTTGGTGGTGACGTAGGGCTCGAACGCGCGCTGCATGACCTGGGGAGGAAAGCCCGGGCCCGTGTCGGCGACCGTGAACCTGAGCGCCTGATGGGCCGCCCGGTCGGGCTGCTCGCTGCGCATGAGCTGCGTGGTCACGCTGACCCGCCCTTGCCCGCCCTGCTCGGCGATCGCGTCGCGGGCATTGGACATCAGGTTATGGATCACCTGCCGCAACTGGGTGGGATCGCCCTCGATGGGCGGCAGGTCCGGCGCCAGCGTCACGTCCAGATTCAGGGCCTTTTCGGCCAGGCGCGACGAACCGCCTTCGGGCTCCCAGCCGTACAGCGACAGCACGTCCGCCACCAGGGCGTTGAAGTCGATGCGTTGCATCACGGCCGGCGGCGTGCGGGCATATTCGCGGAAGTCGTCCACCATCTGCTTGAGCGATGCCACCTGGTTGACGATGGTATTGGTAGACCGTGCCACGATCTGGGCCTCGGCGGGAGGCAGCTTGCCCTCCAGCTTCATCGCCAGCCGCTCGGCCGATAGCTGGATCGGCGTAAGCGGGTTCTTGATCTCGTGCGCCAGCCTGCGGGCGACTTCGCCCCAGGCCACGGTCCGGTTGGCCGAGATCACTTCGGTGATGTCGTCAAACACCACCAGATAGCCGTTGCCGCGCCCGTCCACGCGCAGATGCGTGCCGCGCGCCAGCAGGGTCAGGGGCTGCGAGCCAGCGGGCGCGTCGTCCTGGCCCGGGGCGATCTCGAATTGCTGCTGCCAGTGCTGGCGCTCGGACCCCACCGCGGCGTGGGCGGAAAAAGCCTGCCGCACGATGTTGGCGAACTCCAGCATGCCGGCCACGGTTTCCAGCGGCCGTCCGATCACCGAGCGCAGGTCCGCGCCCAGGATGGTCTGGGCGCCCTGGTTGACGGTGGTGACGCGGAACGATTCGTCGAACACCAGCACCCCGGAGGACAGGTTCGACAGCACGCTTTCCAGATAGACATTGGAGCGTTCCAGCTGCTGCCGGTTGCTCTCGACCATGCGGCGGGCCTCGTCGAGCTGGCGCGTCATGGCGTTGAACGAACGCGTGAGCTGGCCGACTTCGTCGCGCTCGGGCGGCTCGGGCAAGGGCCGGTAGTCGCCCACGCCCACGGCCTGCGTGCCGCCCGCCAGGCTGAGCAGCGGGCGCACCAGCCGCTTGGACAATGAGAGCGCCACCGCGATGGCGCCGAAGGCCGCCAGCAGCAAGGCCAGGGTCAGGGTGATGCCGTACAGCTTGCGCAAGCCCAGCCGCGACAGCGCCAGCTCCTGGTAGTCGCGAAAACCCTGCTGCACCAGATTGGCGTTGTGGGCGATCTGCTCGGGTACCGGCTGCAGCAGCTGCAGCCAACGCGGTTCGGATGCCGGTCCCAACAGGTTGTCGTAGCGGTCGGGGCCGGTCAGCGGAATCACCACCCGCAGGTGCAGCCCGCCTTCAGCGCCGGGGGTCACCGGGTCATCGGCCTCGGCGGCGGAGTAGCCGCGCGCCAGCCGCAGCTGGTTCATGACGGTGGACGGCGGCATCGCGGGCAGCAATTGCCCGTACTGGCTGGTGGAGAACGCGATCATGCGCCCGCTGCCGGTAAAGACCATGGCTTCCTGCACGCCGTTGGCCTCGCGCAGCCGCGTCAAGGCGAGCGTCACGCCGCTGTCGGAACTGCGGTTCAGTTCCATCGCCATGGAGCGCGCACGCGCGTCCAGGTCGGCCAGCAGCGAATCCAGCGCGGCGCGGCCCAGGTTCAGGCCCGCCTCCAGCGCCGTGTCCACGCGCACGTTGAACCAGGATTCGATCGAGCGCGACATGAACTGCACCGACACGGTGTAGATCAGGGCGCCGGGCACCACGCCGATCAGCGCAAACGCCAGGGAAAAACGGGCCGTCAGCCGCGCGCCGAACTGGCGTCGACGGATCTGCCGCGCCAGCCTCACGGTCAGCGCCACCACCCAGATGAAGAGCGCCAGCGCAAAAATGCCATTCAGCACCAGCAGCGTGTCGTAGTAGCGCGCAAAGCGCGAGGCATTGCCGGTGGACCACGCCAACAGCCCCAGCAATGCCAGGCCGCTTGCGGCGCCAACCATCAGGGCCAGCCGAAGCACAAGCCTCATGACGGGTCTTTCTCCTTGTCGCTGAGCACGAACGTGAAGTCCATCCACGGCGTCGACTGTACCCAGGAGCTGCTGTTCAGGGCGTTGACCTGGAAGGGCCGCGGCAGCAGCGACGTATCCAGGCGCAGGCGCAACTGGCCGCCGTACAGCACGCCCGCATCGAAGTCGGCGGCGTCCGCCACCGGCCAGTTGCGGATATGCCGGATGACCCCCATGGCGTCATCCAGCGAGGCGACTGGAAAGGTCAGTTCGCCCACGCCCACCCGCCATTGCCGGGTCAGGGCGTTGTAGATGATGCGCCAGGTGCGGGACGTGTCGACCAGGGACTTGTCGAACCACCACCAGCGTTCGCGCGTGACGGTGAGATCGGCGGTGAGATACAGCGGCACTCCGCGCTGGGCGGCTTCGCGCAGCTGCGAGTTCAGTTCGAACTCGATGTCCGCGTCGATCTGGAGCTGGCCGTCTCGAACCGCCGGGCGAACTTCGGTGACCTTGGGTTCCGCCCCATGCGCCTGCCCGCCCGGCACGAAGGAAAGCAAGGCAGATGCGAGCAACAACCCGAGAAATAAGCGCGGAATAATGGACATACGGCACCGGAACTACGTCATGCCCCCTATTCTTGGCGATTCAGGACTGCTTGGCAAACAAGGCGTAGAAAAACCCGTCGCGCTGCGCCGCAGGTGTTGCATCGACCGCAAATGGCAGCAATTGGCCGGGCGCGTCCAGGCGCTGCGCCTCCGGATGGCGCTGCATGAACTCCAGCGCCTGGCGCGTACCCTCGATCGGGAAGATCGAGCAGGTCACGTAAAGCAGCCGCCCGCCGGGCGCCACGGTGCGCCAGAGCGCGTCCAGGATGCTGGCCTGCAGGGTGGCCGTGCGACGCACGTCGTTCTCGCGCCGCAGCCAGCGGATGTCGGGATGGCGGCGCACGATGCCCGAGGCCGTGCAGGGGACGTCGGCCAGCACGGCGTCGAACGGCTTGCCGTCCCACCAGGCGTCCAGGTCGGCCGCATCCGCCGCTTTCAACTGGACACGATCGCTTGCCAGACCCAGCCGGTCCAGGTTCTGCCCGACGCGGGCCAGCCGGTCGGCGTCGGCATCCAGCGCCAGCAGATCGATATCGGCCAGCTCCAGCAGGTGGGCGGTCTTGCCGCCAGGGGCCGAGCAGGCGTCCAGCACCCGCATGCCGTCGGCAGGCGCCAGCAGTTCGGCCGCCAGTTGCGCGCCGGCGTCCTGCACCGACCACCAGCCCTCGGCAAAGCCGGGCAGTTGCGTGACCGGCTTGGGCGTGGCCAGTACCAGGCCGGACTGGCTCACAGGTTCGGCCGCCAGGCCGGCGGCCTGGAAGGCGGCCAACACCTGCTCGCGGCTGGCGCGGCGGCGATTGACCCGCAGAGTCAGCGGCGCGGGCACATTGGCCGCAGCCAGGATCTCGCGCCATTCCCGCGGATAGGCCACGCTCAGCTGCTTGACCCACCAGCCGGGGTGGTTCCATTGGGCCTCGGGGCTGTCCGCCACGGCAGCCTCGAGCGCCGCGCGCTCGCGCAGGAAACGACGCAGGCAGGCGTTGAGCATGCCCTTATAGGAAGCCAGGGCGCGGCTGCGGGAGGCCGCCGTCACGGCCTGGTCCACCACCGTATGCGCCGCGTAGACCGGCATGCCCGGCAGGGCGGCGGCGGCATCGCCTTCTTCCTTCAGCAGGGTCAGCGACACCAGCAACAAAGATTCGAACAACACGCTGGGATAGCGCTGCACCATCTCGCGACCCACGGCGTCGGCCCAGCCCAGGTAGCGCATCGCATGGAACGACACGGCCTGCGTGGCGGGCCGCAGGGACGATTCCACGTCGGCCAGCGCGTCCGTCAGGGAGCGGCCGTCCAGCACGCTCTCGACCACCTCCGCGCTGGAAAGCAGGACGGAGGACAGCGGAGGGGCCAAATTTGGGGAGTCGGAACGCGTGGACATGATGCAAATTCAGGAGATAAGACCGCTATGGTAGCCGGACCTGGACGAATGGCGGCCGTCGCGGCACACTGGCCCCAGCCACGGAGCCCCTCATGACCCTCGCCACCCTGCTGCTCTTCATCCTGGCCTCGGCCGTCACCATCATCACGCCGGGCCCCACCGTCCTGCTCGCCATGAGCAACGGTTCGCGCCACGGCGTGCGCGCTGCCTGCTGGGGCATGGCCGGCGCGGTGCTGGCCGACCTGGTCCTGATCGGCGCGGTGGCGTCGGGCCTGGGCGTGGTGCTGGCGGCGTCCGAAATCGCCTTCCAGCTCATCAAATGGGTGGGCGCGGCCTATCTGGCGTACCTGGGCTGGAAGATGCTGCGCTCGGACGCGGCGCTGGTCATGCCCGCCGCCCAGGCGGACGCCCGGCGTCCGGCCGGCCTGGCGCTGGGCCTGCGCAGCTTCGCGGTGGCGCTGACCAACCCCAAGGCGCTGCTGTTCATGTCCGCCTTCCTGCCCCAGTTCATCAATCCCGCCGCCCCTCTGCTGGCGCAGTACGCCGTACTGGCCGGGGTCATGGCGCTGATGAACGTCGCCGTGATGCTGGCCTACGCCGCGCTGGGCGCGCAGATGGTGCGCGCCTTCCAGGGCGCCGGCCTGCGCTGGCTGAACCGCGTCTGCGGGGGACTGCTGATCGGGCTGGCGGGGACGCTGGCGCTGTATCGGCGCAGCGCGCCTTGATGCAACCTCGATTCCAAATCCCGCGCGGATACACGTTGGGCAGCACCCAACAACGTGGATGCATCGATCCGCCTCGCGACCGCACTACGCGCGGGGATGATTCCTGACAGCAGGCACATCGCGCTATTGGAGCGCCCCGCGCTTGACCTACGGCAATGCCGTATAATTAAAAATTCGCCTTCGCCGCCCATCCTGGTGCGATGGCCTGAACCCTGGGACGCCATACAGGCGCCCGACTTTTGAAGAGCCATGAAGAATGCTGCCCCGACGGCGCGCAGCGTACCGTGGCAGGCGTCGCATATCAGCGAAGCACGCAGCCGCGTGGGCCTGCCGCAAACGGATTTCGCTGAACTGCTGGGCGTGAGCGTACGCACTCTGCAAGATTGGGAGCAAGGACGGCGCACCCCCTCGGGCGCGGCGAAGACCCTGCTGCAGGTAGCAATGATGCATCCCGAGACCCTGCGAGAGCTGCCCCCGTGGCCCGCCAACGAACACGCTGAATCCTGAGGCCAGCCGCCCCGGCCTCGCCCGACACGAACAACACATCCGCCGCGCGACACGCTTGCCGCGCGATTTTTTGGTGAACGACATTGGAAATCCTCGAAACCTCCCGGCCTGGCAAGGGCCCCGGCAAGGCCAACGACGCTGACGCGAACGCGTCCGCCACCTCCGCCCTGGCCGACACCATCGCCGCCGCCAACGCCGACGGCCGGACCCCGCGCGTGGGATTCGTTTCCCTGGGCTGTCCCAAGGCCCTGGTCGACTCCGAGCGCATCCTGACCCAACTGCGCACCGAAGGGTACGTAGTCACGCCCGAGTACAACGATGCCGACGTGGTCGTCGTCAATACCTGCGGCTTCATCGACAGCGCCAAGGCGGAATCGCTGGAGGCCATTGGCGAAGCCCTGGCCGAGAACGGCAAGGTCATCGTGACCGGCTGCATGGGCGTCGAGGAATCGGTGATCCGCGACGTGCACCCCAGCGTGCTGGCCGTAACCGGCCCGCAGCAATACGAAGAGGTGGTGCGCGCGGTGCACGAGGCAGCGCCGCCCAAGAAGGACCACAACCCCTACCTGGACCTGGTGCCGCCGCAAGGCATCAAGCTCACGCCGCGGCACTACGCCTATCTGAAGATTTCGGAAGGCTGTAATCACCGCTGCAGCTTCTGCATCATCCCGTCGATGCGCGGCGACCTGGTCAGCCGGCCGGTGGGCGATGTGCTCAGCGAAGCCGAGCGCCTGGTCAAGGCGGGCGTGAAGGAATTGCTGGTGATCTCGCAGGACACCAGCGCCTATGGCGTGGACGTGAAGTACCGCAGCGGCTTCTGGAACGGCCGTCCGGTGAAGACCCGCATGACCGAGCTCTGTACGGCCTTGTCCGAGATGGGCGTGTGGACGCGCCTGCACTACGTGTATCCGTACCCGCACGTGGACGAAGTGATCCCGCTGATGGCCGAGGGCAAGATCCTGCCCTACCTGGACATCCCGTTCCAGCACGCCAGCCCGCGCATCCTGAAGGCCATGAAGCGCCCGGCCTTCGAGGACAAGACCCTGGCCCGCATCAAGCGCTGGCGCGAGATCTGTCCGGACCTGACGATCCGTTCGACCTTCATCGTCGGCTTCCCCGGAGAAACCGAGGAAGACTTCCAGTACCTGCTGGACTGGATGCAGGAAGCGCAGCTGGACCGCGTGGGCTGTTTCCAGTATTCGCCGGTGGAAGGCGCGCCCGCGAACCTGCTGGACAATCCGGTACCGGACGAGGTCAAGCAGGAACGCTGGGAACGCTTCATGGAGCTGCAGCAATCGATCTCCGCCGCCCGCCTGGCCAGGAAGGTGGGCCGCGAGATCGACGTGCTGATCGACGAAGTGGACGAAGACGGCGCCGTGGGCCGCAGCAGCGCCGATGCGCCTGAAATCGACGGCTGCGTCTACGTCAGCTCGGACAAGCCCCTGAAGGCGGGCGATCTGGTGCGCGCCCGCGTCACCGATTCCGACGAATACGACCTCTGGGCCGACGCGATCTGAATCCGCTCCTGCGCGCGGCGCCCGCCGCGCGCAGCTCAGGCTTCCAGCAGCTTGAGCCCAGCCACGCCGCCCACGATCATCGCGATGCACAGCAGGCGCGCGGCAGACGGCGAATCCCCGAACAGCATGATTCCCAGCACGGTAATGCCCACGGACCCGATACCGGTCCAGATGGCGTAGGCCGTGCCAGCAGGCAGCTCCTTCATGGCCAGCGTCAGCAGGAACACGCTGCCCAGGGCGGCCGCAATGCCGATCACGCTGGGCCAGAATCGCGTCCAGCCATCCGCATACTTCAAGGCCAGGGCCATCACGATTTCCACCGCGCTCGCGGCGACCAGAATCAACCAGGCCATTGCGGCCTCCTGCCAGAACCAGGGAACGGCTAGCTTAGAGACTATAGTTACCACAAGACAAGTACGCACCTTTTGGTAACTATGAAAAAGTCATCCGCCTCCGTGCCCTCGGGCGACGTGTTCGACGCTGCCTGCCCGTCGCGCCGAGCGCTGGAACTGATTGCCGGCAAATGGGTGCCGCTGATCCTGCCTGCGCTGGAACATGGCCCCATGCGCAACAACGAGCTGCTGCGCCGGCTGGACGGGATTTCACAGAAGGTCATGACCCAGACGCTCAAGGAACTGGAGCGTCACGGCCTGGTGCTGCGCGAGGACCTGGGCACCGTGCCGCCGCACGTGAACTACCGGCTGAGCGAACTGGGCCAATCCCTGAACGTGGCCCTGATCGCGCTGGACCGCTGGGCCGAGACCCATCATGCGGCGCTGGACGCCGCCGCGCGCCGCCATGACGCCCGGGCGGCGCGCCGCGTCCGCTAGCGCTTGGCCAGGAAGTCCGACATGTCGTCGGCGTGCTCTTCCTCCACCGCGAGGATCTCTTCCAGCAGGCGGCGCGTGGTGGTGTCCTGTTCGCCGATGTACTCGATCATCTGGCGGTAGCTGTCGATGGCGATGCGCTCGGCGATCAGGTTCTCCTTGATCATGTCCTCCAGCGACGTGCCTTCGACGTACTCGGAATGGCTGCGCTCCAACAGCCCCTTGGGCGACAGGTTGGGCTCGCCGCCCAGCTGCACGATGCGTTCCGAGAGCCGGTCGGCATGGTCCTGTTCCTGCGTGGCGTGTTCGGCAAATTCCGCGGCCACGGGCTCGGCGTTCAGCCCGCGGGCCATGAAGTAGTGGCGCTTGTAGCGCAACACACAGACGATCTCGGTGGCCAGCGCTTCATTCAGCAGCTTCAGCACGGTCTGGCGGTCGGCGCGATAGGTGTCGGTCACGGCGCCGGACTCGATGTCCTGGCGCGCCTTGGCGCGTATGGCCTTCACGTCCATGTCGAACGGGCGGTTCGTCTGCGCTTGGGTACGGGTTGCTTGTTCCATATCGTGGCTCCTCTTGGTTAAGTGAAAGCACTGCGACACTGGGCTTCCAGTCTCTCCGTACAACCCAGTCTACCGATCGTGGCGGAACATGCTGTGTCCAAACATTGCCTGCGCCCCCCAAATTGCCCGGCGAAAACGGTTTTCGATCCTTGCGTAAACTATGGGCTTCCCGAAAACCCGTGACGCAATCTGTAACGGGATGGGCATCACCCGAAGATCTATGACTTTGAAGAACATTTGCGTGTATTGCGGCTCGAACCCGGGCGCCCGGCCGGATTACATCGAGCAGGCCCGCGTGCTGGCCCGCGAACTGGTGCGGCGCGATCTGGGGCTGGTGTATGGCGGCTCGGTAGTGGGCATCATGGGCGTGGTCGCCAATGAGGTGCTGGCCGCCGGCGGCCGCGTGATCGGCGTGATCCCCGAACTGCTGATGAAGAAGGAGCAGGCGCACCGCGGCCTGACCGAGCTGCACCTGGTGCAGAACATGCACGAGCGCAAGGCCATGATGATGGAGAAGGCCGACGGCTTCATCGCGCTGCCCGGCGGCGCGGGCACGCTGGAAGAGTTCTTCGAGGTCTGGACCTGGGCGCAGCTGAACATGCACCAGAAGCCCTGCGGCCTGTTGAACATTGCCGGCTACTACGACGCGCTGGTCCAGTTCGTGGACCATGCGGTCGAGGAAGAATTCATCCGCCCCCAGCATCGCGACATGCTGGTGGTGGAAGAGGACCCTGCTTTGCTGCTGGACCGCTACGCCATGTACGAACCGCCCAATGTCTCGAAGTGGTTCGAACAGATCAAGGCCTGAGGCCATCCATCCACCCGACCACAACGGAAGCCCCGCAATGCCCACCCATGCGTTGACTCCCGCCAGCACCGAGTCCGTCCTGCGCGACTACTTTCATGCCAAGGACGAGAACCGCCCGCACTACATGGCGCGCGCGTTCGCGCCGGACGCCGTGCTGAAGATGGCCTTGCGCACGCAGGCCATCGCCTTCCCGCCCGAGTCGCACGGCCTGGCTGCCATCACCGATACGCTGGTGCGCAAGTTCGGCCAGACCTACGACAACGTCTACACGTTCTATCTGGCGCGACCCGAGGCCGAGGCGCGCCTGCCCGCCTACCAGTGCGACTGGATCGTGGGCATGACGGAAAAGGCCACGGGCAACGTCCGTGTGGGCTGTGGCCGCTATGACTGGGAATTCCAGCCCGAGCCCTATCGCGCGAGCAACCTCGTCATCACCATCGAAACCATGGTGACGCTGCCCGCGCACGACACCGAAGCCGTGTTCGGCTGGCTGCTGGGTCTGGACTATCCCTGGACCAGCGCCGCCCGCGTCGTGGCCGGCGCGCCGCCGCTCGAGGGCCTGGCTCCCGTCGTGCACTATCTGCTGCATCCGAACGGCGCCTAGGGCCGGCACAACGCTATTTTCAGCATCAACAGGCTCAGAGACCCGCGACTTGAAATACGACATCGCCGCTTTTGATTTTGATGGAACCCTGGCGGACACCATGCCATGGTTCAACTCCATCCTGAATACGGTGGCCGACAAATATGGCTTCCGCAAGATCGACGCCTCCGAACGCGACCAGCTGCGCCATCGCGATGCCGCCGAGATCCTCAAGTTTCTGGGCATCCCGCTGTGGAAGCTGCCCGCCATCATGGCCCACGTGCGCACGCTGATGCAGGAAATCGACCCCAGCGTGCACCTGTTCGACGGCATTCCCGACGCGCTGGCGCGCCTGAAGGCGGGCGGGCTGCGGCTGGCGGTGGTCAGCTCCAATTCCATCGAGAACGTGCAGCGCGTGCTGGGCGCTGAAACCGCCGCCCTGTTCGACGACTACGAATGCGGCACCGACCTGTTCGGCAAGTCCGCCAAGATCGACCGCCTGCTCAAGCAGCATGGCACCGCCCCCGAGCGCTTCCTGCTGGTGGGCGACGAAATGCGCGACATCGACGCCGCCCGCAAGGCCGGCGTGCGTATCGGTTCCGTCGCCTGGGGTTATAACCATGTCGAGGCCCTGCGCGAACGCGGCCCCGACGAGCTGTTCCTGACCGTTGCCGACCTGCCAGCCGCGCTGGCCTGAACCTGGAACCCGCAGCCATGCATATCGATCCCGCCCATCTGGTCACCGACGCAAACGCCCTGCAGGCGCTGTATGGCGCGTCCGGCGAAGCCTCCATCAAGAAGGAGGTGGATCATGTGCATCCGCACTACCGCGCCTTCATCGAAGCGGCGCCTTTCGCGGTGCTGGCTACTGCGGGCCCCGATGGCCTGGACGCTTCGCCGCGCGGCGATCCCGCCGGCTTCGTGGTGGTAGAGGACGACAAGACGCTGCTACTGCCGGACCGCCGCGGCAACAACCGCATCGACAGCCTGCGCAACATCCTGGCCGATCCTCGGGTCGCGCTGCTGTTTCTGGTGCCGGGCGTGGGCGAGACCCTGCGGGTCAACGGCGCGGCGCGCATCAGCGTGGACCCGGCGCTGCTGGCGCGCTTCGAGATGGACGGCAAGCTCCCGCGCTCGGTGCTGGTCGTGGACGTGCACACCGTGTACTTCCAGTGTTCGCGCGCCTTGCTGCGCTCCAAGCTATGGGATCCGGCGACACAGGTGCCGCGCACCGCGCTGCCCAGCGTGGGCCGCATCCTGTCGGACCTGACGGCGGGCACCTTCGACGGCGTCACCTACGACCGCGAATTGCCTGCCCGCGTGGCCAGCACCTTGTATTGAAGAAAGATCCCGGGGCCGCCAGGCCCCGGCGGGTTCAGGCCGGCTGCCAGCCGCGCGCGAACACGTCCACGGGCTGGCGCTTGCCGCCCGCTTTCTGCAGTTCCAACAGACGCAGCACGCCGTTGCCGGTGGCGATGTCGATGCCCGTGGCATCTGCGCGCAGCACGCTGCCTGGCGCGGCCGTCGTGGCCTGGTCCAGCGCCTGCGCGCGCCACACCTTCACCGGATCTGCCAGGCCGGGCAGGCGGATGCTGGCGCCCGGCACGGGATTGAAGGCGCGCACGCGGCGCGCCAGCAGTTCAGCTGGCTGCGTGCAATCCAGCGCGCCTTCGGCCTTGTCTAGCTTGGCGGCGTAGGTCACGCCGGCCTCGGGCTGCTTGCGCGGCGTCAGTCCGCCTTGAGCCAGCGCGTCCAACGCCGCAACGATCGCCTCCCCGCCCGCCAGCGCCAATGCATCGTGCAGTTCGGCCGCCGTGGTGTCGCCGCCGATGGGCACGATGCGTTCCAGCAGCATGTCACCCGTATCCAGGCCCTGATCCATTTGCATGATGGTCACGCCGGTCTGCTCGTCGCCGGCTTCGATGGCGCGCTGGATGGGCGCGGCGCCGCGCCAGCGCGGCAGCAGGCTGGCATGGATGTTCAGGCAGCCCAGGCGCGGCAGGTCCAGCACCCACTGCGGCAGGATCAGGCCATAGGCCGCCACCACCATCACGTCGGGCGCCACACGCTCAAGCAGGGCCCGAGCCTCGCCGGCCTCTTCGGGATAGCGGCCGTCCAGGCGCAGGCTGCGCGGCTGGGCGACATCGATGCCGGCGTCCAGTGCCGCCTGCTTCACGGGGCTGGGCGTCAGCTTCAGCCCGCGCCCGGCCGGGCGGTCGGGCTGGGTCATGACCAGCGGGATCTCGTGGCCTGCGGCGCGCAGGGCGTCAAAGGCGATACGGGCGAATTCCGGCGTGCCGGCAAAGACTAGGCGCATGGGACGAGAAAAGAAGAATGAAATGGAACGGACGTTCAAAGAATCGCGTTGCCCGCAGCCAGGAGGCCTGGCCGATCCGGGGCGCCGCGGATCCGGCTTTGCCGGTTCGCCTGCGCCGCCCCCTGGACGGCGGCCCGCCTGAGGGGGCCCGCGCAGCGGGTAGGGGGTGAGCCCCTTACGCTCGCAACGCTTCGCGCTCGGCCTTCTTGAGCCTGGTCTTGATGCGGTTCTGCTTCAGGCTGGACAGGTATTCCACGAACACCTTGCCTTCCAGATGGTCAAGCTCGTGCTGCACGCACACGGCCAGCAGGCCGTCGGCCTCGAACTCGAAGGGCTTGCCGTCGATATCCAGCGCCTTGCAACGGATGCGGGAGGCCCGCTCGACGTCGTCATAGACGCCGGGCACGGACAGGCAACCCTCTTCGTAGATCTTGTAGTCGTCGCTGCGCCAGGTGATCTCGGGATTGATCAGCACCAGCAGCTGGTTGCTTTCCTCGGACACGTCGATCACGACGACGCGCTCATGCACGTCGACCTGGGTCGCGGCCAGCCCTACGCCCGGCGCGTCGTACATGGTTTCGGCCATGTCGCGCACCAGTTGGCGGATGCGGTCGTCGACCTCGGCGACCGGCTTGGCCTTTTTGTGCAGGCGCGGGTCCGGGTAGCGAAGAATAGGAAGTAAAGCCATTGCGGGGGAAATGCCAGTAGTCAGGTTTACATAAGAGTTTAATTCATTAGACTCTTGATTTCTAATAGTTTTCGGCTAATCCCGGGATTGGCCGGATTGCCATGTCCGCGGCGTTTCCTGGCCGCTCCGCGCCGCAAATCAATCCGCCTCGGGCCCGCGGTCCAGCGCCCCGCATGCGACACTCTCGCACCACCGACGCCCTTACGCGCCCGCACGATGCCGCTTACGCAATCCCCTTCCGAACTGGCCGCCTGGCTGCGCCTGTCCCTGGAACCGAACATAGGCTCCGCCACCGCCTGCACCCTGCTCGGCGCGCTCGGCCTGCCCGAACAGATCTACGCCCAGCGCGCCACCGCCTTGTCGCGCCATCTGCCCGAGGCGCTGGCGCGGCAACTGGCCGCCCCGATGCCGCCAGAAATGGCAGCGCAGGTCGAAAGCGCGCTGGAATGGGTAGCCGCGCCCGGCCGGCACATCCTGACGCTGGCCGATCCGACTTATCCGCAAAGCCTGCTGACCATCGCCGACCCGCCCATCCTGCTGTATGTCGCAGGCGACCCCGCTTTCCTGCAGGGACCGTCGCTGGCCGTGGTGGGCGCGCGCAACGCCACGCCCGGCGGCCAGGAGAACGCCCGCGCCTTTGCGCGGCATTTGGCTGGGCATGGCTGGCGCGTCATCAGCGGGCTGGCGCTGGGCATCGACGGCGCCGCCCATGAAGGCGCGCTGGACGCCGGCCCCGATGGCGCCGGCACCGTGGCCGTCATGGGCACCGGCATAGACCGCATCTACCCCGCCAAGCATCGCGACCTGGCGCACCGCATCGCGGCGCACGGCGCACTGGTGTCGGAACTGCCACTGGGCACGGGCGCGCTGCCGCAGCACTTCCCCAAGCGCAACCGCATCGTGGCCGGGCTGGCGCGCGGGGTGCTGGTAGTGGAAGCCGCCCGCCAGAGCGGATCGCTGATCACGGCCAGGCTGGCGGCCGAAGGCGGGCGCGAGGTCTTCGCCATTCCCGGATCCATCCATTCACCGCTTTCGCGCGGCTGCCATGCGCTGATCCGCCAGGGCGCCAAGCTCGTGGAGACCGCCCGCGACATCACCGACGAATTGGGCGGCGACCCCACGCCGGCCGCGCGCGCCCAGCCTGCCGCCGCGGAGGCCTTGCCTGACCACCCGGTGCTGGACGCGCTGGGCTACGATCCGCTGCACCTGGATGCGATCCAGGCCCGCAGTGGAATGGACACCGCCGACCTGCAGACGCAACTGGTGCAACTGGAGCTGCAAGGCCGCGTCGTCCAGCTGGACGACGGCCGTTACCAACGCATGAAATAGGGTTGTTCCCCCTGGACCTCCCTGCAAAACAGGGTCGGCGCTATGGCGCTAATATTGAGCAGATAGCGCCGCCCTGCCGCGCCGCCTACCCCATCCCGAGACAGGAATAGACATGGCTTTGCCCTCCCGCGTGAAGATCGTCGAGGTGTCGCCCCGCGATGGCCTGCAGAACGAAAAGGAATTCGTGCCCACCGACATCAAGGTGGAACTGGTCAACCGCTTATCCGCCGCAGGCTTCCCCAACGTGGAGGCCGCCTCGTTCGTGTCGCCCAAATGGGTGCCGCAAATGGCCGACGGCGCGGAAGTCATGGCCCGCATCGAGCGCCGTCCCGGCACCATCTATTCCGTGCTGACGCCCAACATGAAGGGCTTCGAGGGTGCGCTGGCCGCCGGCGCCGACGAAATCGTAATCTTCGGCGCGGCCAGCGAAGCTTTCTCGCAGAAGAACATCAACTGTTCCATCGCCGAATCGATCGCGCGCTTCGAGCCCGTGGTGCAGGCCGCGCGCGCCGCCGGCATCCGCGTGCGCGGCAGTATCAGCTGCGCGCTGGGCTGTCCCTATCAGGGCGAAGTACCGGTGGAAGCGGTGGTGGACGTGGCGCAGCGCTACCTGGCAATGCAGGTCGACGAGATCGACGTGGCCGACACCATAGGCGTGGGCACGCCCCGGCGCGTACGCGAAGTGATGACCGCGGTGACGCGCGTGGCCGACCCGGCCCGCATCTCCGGCCACTTCCATGACACCTACGGGCAGGCGTTGGCCAACATCCTGGCGGCGCTGGAAACCGGCATCTCGATTTTCCACACGTCGGTGGCCGGCCTGGGCGGCTGCCCCTACGCCAAGGGCGCCACCGGCAACGTCGCCACCGAAGACGTGCTGTACATGCTGCGCGGACTGGACATCGACACCGGCGTGGATTTCGACGCCGTGGTCGATATCGGCCAGTGGATGTCGGCCCACCTGAACCGCAAGGGCTCGAGCCGCGCCGGCAACGCCATCGCCGCCAAACGGGCGGCATGACGGATCGCATGAATACTCCGGCCAGCACGCCCTCCGCCGAGGAGCACGCGGCGCTGCTGCGGACCATCGGTCCCCTGCCCTTGTCCGGCCAGGCCTGGCCCGACTGGGTCCGCATCCTGACCTGGGTCATCCTGGCAGTGCTGGGCGTGCAGGTGGTCACCACCGCCATCCGCGCGCCCTCGCAGCCCTTCGACACTTTGCTGGCCGTCGTGGTGGGACTGTGCTTCCTGGGGCTGCTGTTCGTTTCCTGGCACATGCAGACATCCATCACCACCATCGATGAACGCGGCCTGCGCCAGACCTGGTTCACGCGCCGCGAAGTCGCCTGGGAAGACGTGCGCTACGCGCGCTTCGTGCCGATGCTGTTTTCCAAGCGGCTGGTGGTGTTCACGCACCGCGGCCGGCCGATGATCTTCCAGGGCGGCACGCGGGAATTGCGCGCCGCGTTCGTGAAGATCGCGGAGTTGTACCGGCGCGGATAAAGCCATCGGGCTTCGCGCACGGGCAATCGAGTACCCAACGCGCGAAACCCGCCGTCATCACCGTATTGGCAACGCGTACATCAGGCCGCCCTGCGTCCATTGCGCATTCAGCCCGCGCTTGATCTTCAGCGGGCTGCCCTGGCCCACGTTGCGCTCGAAGCTTTCGCCGTAATTGCCCACCTGCTTGACGATGTTGTAGGCCCATTTCTCGTCCAGCCCCAGGTTGGCGCCGCTGCCGGGCGTGACGCCCAGGATGCGCTTGATATTGGGGTTGGCGCTCTTGGCCTGCTCGTCCACGTTGGCGGACGACACGCCGTATTCCTCGGCTTCGATCATGGCCGACAACGACCAGCGCACGATGTTCAGCCAGGCATCATCGCCCTGGCGCACGAAGGGGCCGAGCGGTTCCTTGGAGATGATCTCGGGCAGCACCACGTAGTCGTCGGGGTTCTGCAGCTTGGAAATGCGAATCGAGGCCAGGCCCGAGGCGTCGGTGCTGAAGACGTCGCAACGGCCCGCGGCGAAGGCGTTGACCACCTCGTTGAAGGTCTCGATCACGACCGGCTTGTAGCTCACGTTGTTGGCGCGGGCCCAGTCGGCCAGCGTGTTTTCGTTGGACGTGCCGGTCTGCAGGCAGATGGTGGCCCCGTTGATCTCCTTGGCGCTCTTCACGCCCAGGGACTTCGGCACCAGGAAGCCCTGGCCGTCATAGAAGTTGATGCCGGCGTGGATGATGCCCAGTGCGGTATCGCGCTGCTGCGTCACCGTGGTGTTGCGCGTCAGCACGTCCACCTCGCCGGATTGCAGGGCGGTGAAGCGCTGCTGCGAATTCAGCGGCACCACCTTGATCTTGCTGGCGTCGCCGAAGACCGCTGCGGCAATCGCGCGGCACAGGTCGACGTCCAGCCCCTGCCACTTGCCTTGTGCGTCAGGCGCGGAGAAGCCCGCGAAGCCTGTGGTCGTGCCGCAAGCCACGGCGCCGCGCTGGCGCACCACGTCCAGCGTGGCCGCTTGCGCGCCCTGCGCCGCTGCCGCCAGCAACGCTGCGCCGATCAACCCTTTTGCAATGTTCATGACCTCGTTTCCTGTTCTGCTTTGCGGGCGCGGGAACGCGCCGAGGCAAGAAGCTTATAGACATGAAGCGCCCAAACCAAATAACCAGCGCTTATTTAGGTATGCGCGCCCCGGCACGCAAGCGCCGGGGCGGACAGGCAGAAGAGCATAGCAACAGGCCGCACAGCGGCGCATGCGCGCCGTCAAGCCGGCATCAGGCGGCCAGCGAGATCGACACTGGTTCGTTGGCCTCGCACGCGTCCAGCGCGCGGCCCAGCCGCACCATGCCCTGGGCGATCTGGCTTTCATTCATGGTGGCGAACGACATGCGCATGGCATGCAGGTCGGCCTGCGCAGCATCCGCGTAGAACGCCTTGCCCGGCACGTAGACGACCTCGTGCTCGATGGCGTAGGGCAAGAGGCGCGTGGCGTCGATCTCGCCCGTCAGGCGGGCCCAGAAGAACATGCCGCCCTCGGGCTTGCTGAAGGTGACGCGGCCGTTGAGTTCGCGGGCCAGCGATTCCGCCATGGCGTCACAGCGCAGGCCGTAGGCTGCGCGGATGCGCGGCACGTGTTCGCCGTAGCGGCCATTGGCCAGGTATTGGGCCACGACTTCCTGGATCCAGGCGGACGAGGCCATGTCGTCGGCTGCCTTGGCGCTGACGCAGCGGCGGCGGACTTCGGGCGGCGCCACCAGCCAGCCGATGCGCAGCGCCGGCGCCATGGTCTTGGACATGCTGGCCAGGTACACGGCCCAGTGGCGCGCTTCGCCCTCGGCCAGCGCGGCGATGGGCGGCACTGCTTCGCCGGCAAAGCGCAGTTCGCTGTAGGGATCGTCTTCAACGATCAGGAAGCGGTGCTTGACCGCCAGTTCCAGCAGCCGCAGGCGGCGCTCGCGCGTCAGGGTCGCGCCGCAGGGGTTGGAGAACGATGCGACCACGCAGACCATCTTGGGCTTGATGCGGCCGGCCAGTTCGTCCAGCGCGTCCACGTCGATGCCTTCGGGACCCGACTGCACCGTATGCACCGTTGCGCCGGTGTAACGCAGCGCCTGCACGGAATTCGGAAACGCGGGCGATTCGATGATGGCATGGTCGCCGGGCTGCAGCATGACGCGGGTCAGCAAAGCCAGGGCCTGCTGCGAGCCGCCGGTCACGACCAGCTCGGTATCCGCGTTGCAGATAAGGCCGCGCTCGGCCGACAGACGTGCCAGCTCGTGGCGCAGGCTGGCCTGGCCGTCGATGTTGGAATACTGCAGGCAGGCGCCCAGGCGGGCCAGGACCTGGGTCGACGCGATCGACAGGCCTTCCACGTCGAACAGTTCCTGCGCGGGATAGCCGCCCGCCAGCGAAATGGTGCCCGGCCGCATGGCATACGGCATGAGCGATCGGATGGGGGAAGCTGGGGGATTCAGGAAAGGCGTGGCGAAAGCGTATTCAGGCGCTGCGGTGGACATGGCGGGAGACTGTGTAGGTTGGATACCGTGTCGCCCGCTGGGGCGGCGCCGGATGGCATAGAACATTGAAATATAAACAAATATCTTCAAATTCTAAGCCTGCCGATCAGACAGGGTCAACGACGCGCACGGGCGCTGTGGCGAAACGATCGGGCGCAGTCCTACACTATGGGACATCCCGTTCCTACCAGAGAGCTGAATGACCGCCGTAGACACCATGGCCGGGCGCCTTGCCCAGATCCAGCAACGCATCGCCGACGCCTGCGCGCGCGCCGGCCGCAGCCCGGACAGCGTGACGCTGCTGCCCGTCAGCAAGACCTTCGGCGTGGACGCCATCCGCGAGGGCATGGCGCTGGGGCTGACCCGCTACGGCGAAAACAAGACGCAGGAAATCCGCCAGAAAGCCGCGGCGCTGGACGGCCTGGGCCTGCAATGGGTGCTGATCGGCCATCTGCAGACCAATAAGGCCCGCGACGCGGCGCGCGACGCCGCCGAAGTCCAGTCGCTGGACCGGGTGGAGCTGGCCGAAGCCCTGCACCGCCGCCTGGCCAACGAAGGCCGGACGCTGGACGTGCTGGTGCAGGTCAAGACTTCGTCCGAGCCCACCAAGTACGGCATGGACCCCGCCGACGTGCCCGCCTTCCTGCGCCGCATCACCGCCGACTTTCCGACGCTACGTGTGCAAGGCCTGATGACGCTGGCCGTGAATTCGCCGGATCCCGCCGAGGTGCGCGCCTGCTTCCGCACCCTGCGCGAGCTGCGCGACCGCCTGCGGCAGGAAAACCTGCCAGGCGTATCGCTGGACCGTCTCTCGATGGGCATGAGCGGAGACTTCGAGCTGGCGATCGAGGAAGGCTCGACCGAGGTGCGTATCGGCTCGGCGATCTTCGGCGCCCGCAGCTATCCCGATCCGCAATAAGCCGCTGAGAACAGGGCACAAAACATCTGCCGATTGCCGGGGACGCAAGGCATAATAACGGCGCATAACAGGCCCCCCGCTTACCCTGCGGCGGCGGCCCATACTCAATTCCGCACTTGGAGACACCCCATGCATAAGCACGCGAAGCGCCTGTTGGCGCTGGCCGCCCTGTCCCTGGCCGCCGGCGCGGCCTCGGCCCAATCCTGGCCCACCCAGCCGATCCGCTGGATCGTGCCCTACCCGGCCGGCGGCGGCACCGACGTCGTGGCGCGCACGGTGGCAAGCGGCCTGGAAAAGCCGCTGGGCCAGACCATCGTGGTCGAAAACCGCCCCGGCGCCGCCACCATCATCGGCGCCACCGCCATCGCCCAGGCCGAGGCCAACGGCTACATGGTCGGCACGGCCGACTCGGGCACGCTGGCCTTCAACCCGTCGCTGTACGCCAAGCTGTCCTACGATCCGTCCAAGTTCACCTACATCGGCGGCATCGCCAAGTTCCCGCTGCTGCTGGCCGTGAACGTCAATTCGCCGTTCAAGACCGTGGACGACGTGATCCAGGCCGCCAAGAAAGAGCCGGGTAAGCTGTCGGCGGCGTCCGCCGGCGCGGGTTCGCCGCATCACCTGGCGCTGGAACTCTTCAAGCAGCGTACCAACGCCAACGTGCTGCACGTGCCCTACAAGGGCGCAGCGCCCGCCGTGCAGGATCTGCTGGGCGGACAGGTAGACCTGATGTTCATCGACCTGGCCTCGGGCTTGCCCAACGTCAAGGCCGGCAAGCTGCGCGTGTTGGCCGCGGCCACTCCGGAACGCGTCGCCGCGCTGCCGGACGTGCCCACCATGGCCGAACAAGGCGTGCCCAACTTCACCGCCTATGCCTGGCAAGGCCTGGTCGGCCCGGCCGGCCTGCCGGAGCCCGTCGTCAAGAAGCTGGCCGCCGACCTGGAAGCCACGCTGAAGTCGCCCGCCGTATCGCAGAAGATCCTGGACATGGGCGTCATCCCGATGCCGATGTCCTCGCAGGAGTTCAAGGCCTACGCCGAACAGGAACGCAGCGCCTGGGCGGACGTGATCAAGAAGGCCGGCATCAAGCTGGAGTAAACCTCCGGCTCACTGCCACAGCTGAAAAAAAACCGCGGCCAGCAATGGCCGCGGTTTTTTCTTGCGCGTATCTTGCGCGGACTGCCGGCCTAGACCAGCACCCGCTCGATGCCGCCCGCGTTGGCGCGGCGCACGTACTCTTCCATCCAGCCTTCGCCCAGGATATGGCGCGCCATCTCGACCACGATGTAGTCCGCGTCCATGCCGGTGTCGCCTTCATAGCGCGACAGACCCTGCAGGCACGACGGGCAGGAGGTCAGCACCTTCACGTCGCCGGTGAAACCGTCGCTGCGCAAGGCGGCATCGCCCTTGAGCAGCTCTTCCTGCTTGCGGAAGCGCACCTGCGTGGAGATGTCCGGACGGCTCACGGCCAGCGTGCCCGATTCGCCGCAGCAGCGGTCGCTCTTGACGGCGTCGTCGCCAACCAGGGCGCGCACGGTCTTCATGGGTTCCTGCAGCTTCATGGGCGTGTGGCAGGGGTCGTGGTACATGTAGCGCACGCCCTTGGCCCCTTCCAGCTTGATGCCCTTTTCCAGCAGGTACTCGTGGATGTCGATCAGGCGGCAGCCCGGGAAGATCTTGTCGAACTCGTAGCCCGCCAACTGGTCGTAGCAAGTGCCGCAGCTGACCACCACCGTCTTGATGTCCAGGTAGTTCAGCGTGTTGGCAACGCGGTGGAACAGCACCCGGTTGTCGGTGATGATCTGCTCGGCCTTGTCCGTCATGCCGTTGCCGCGCTGGGGATAGCCGCAGCACAGGTAGCCCGGCGGCAGCACGGTCTGCACGCCCGCGTGCCACAGCATGGCCTGCGTGGCCAGGCCCACCTGCGAGAACAGGCGTTCGGAGCCGCAGCCCGGGAAGTAGAACACCGCTTCCGTGTCGGCCGTGGTGGCCTTGGGATCGCGGATGATGGGCACGTAGTTCGCGTCTTCGATGTCCAGCAGCTTGCGCGCCGCCTGCTTGGGCAGCCCGCCGGGCATCTTCTTGTTCACGAAGTGGACCACCTGCTCGCGCAGCGGCGGCTTGCCCACCGTGGCCGGAGGCGCGGCGGTCTGCTTCTTCACCAGGCCCGACAGCAGGTCATGCGCGGCGCGCTGGACCTTGTAGCCCACGCCCACCATCGCCTTGCGGGTGGCGTTGATGGTCGCCGGATCCTTGGCGTTCAGGAAGAACATGGCGCTGGCCGTGCCCGGATTGAACGACTTGCGGCCCATGCGGCGCAGCACGGCGCGCATGTTCATCGACACGTCGCCGAAGTCGATGTCGACCGGACAGGGGTTGTAGCACTTGTGGCAGACCGTGCAATGGTCGGCCACGTCCTCGAACTCTTCCCAGTGCTTGAGGCTGACGCCGCGCCGGGTCTGCTCTTCGTACAGGAAGGCTTCCACCAGCAACGAGGTGGCCAGGATCTTGTTGCGCGGCGAATACAGCAGGTTGGCGCGCGGCACGTGGGTGGCGCATACCGGCTTGCACTTGCCGCAGCGCAGGCAGTCCTTGATGGATTCGGAGATGGCGCCGATGTCGCTTTGCTGCATGATCAGCGACTCGTGGCCCATCAGGTTGAAGCTGGGCGTCCAGGCGTGGCGCAGGTCCGCGCCCGGCATCAGCTTGCCGGCGTTGAAGTGGCCGTTGGGATCGACGCGGCGCTTGTAGTCCTGGAACGGGGCCAGTTCGGCCTCGGTCAGGAATTCGTACTTGGTCAGGCCGATACCGTGCTCGCCCGAGATCACGCCGTCCAGGTCGCGGGCGATCTGCATGATGCGCTCGACGGCCTGGTGGGCCTCCTGCAGCATGCCGTAGTCGTCCGAGTTGACCGGGATATTGGTATGCACGTTGCCGTCGCCGGCGTGCATGTGCAGCGCCACGAACACGCGGCTCTTCAACACGCGGCCATGGATGGCGATCATCTCGTCGATGATCTTCTTGTAGGCTGCGCCCGAGAACGTGCGCTGCAGGCCCGCCAGCACCTCCGTCTTCCAGGACAGGCGGATGGTGCGGTCCTGCACCACGTCGAAGACGCGCGCGCCGGGCTGCGCCGCGAGGCGGTCCGACAAGGCGGGTTGCAATTCACCCAGGCCCAGGCCGTGCAGCTCGGGCAGCGCCTGCAGGAGCGGCAGGTCCAGGTTGTCCAGCAGCCACTGCCAGCGCTGCCGGACGGCGGCCACCAGTTCCAGCGCCTGGCGCGTGCGCTCGGCCAGCATTTCGGCGCGGGTCGTCTCGACGTCCGTGTCGTCGATCTTGCCGACCGGCAACGGCGTGCACAGATAGGCGTCCAGCTCGCCCAGCAGCTTGAGCTTGTTGCTGGTCGAGAGTTCGATGTTGATGCGTTCGATGTGATCGGTGTACTCGCCCATGCGCGGCAGCGGGATCACCACGTCTTCGTTGATCTTGAAGGCGTTGGTGTGGCGCGCGATGGCGGCGGTGCGCGAACGGTCCAGCCAGAACTTCTTGCGCGCTTCGGGGCTGACGGCCACAAAGCCTTCGCCGTGGCGCGTGTTGGCCAGGCGCACGACTTCGCTGGACGCCGCGGCCACGGCGTCTTCGTCGTCGCCGACGATGTCGCCGATCAGGACCATCTTGGGCAGCACGCCGCGCTTGCTCTTGGTGGCGTAGCCCACCGCGCGCAGATAGCGTTCGTCCAGGTGCTCAAGACCTGCCAGGATGGCGCCGCGGGCGCGGCCTTCGCCGTCCAGGTAGCCCTTGACCTCGACGATCGACGGGATCGCGTCGCGAGCCTGGCCGAAGAACTCCATACAGACGGTGCGCGTGTAGCGCGGCATGCGGTGCAGCACCCAGCGCGCCGACGTGATCAGGCCGTCGCAGCCTTCCTTCTGGATGCCGGGCAGGCCAGCCAGGAACTTGTCGGTGACGTCCTTGCCCAGGCCTTCCTTGCGGAACACGCGGCCCTGGATTTCCAGGGTTTCGGTCTTCAGCAGGCGCTCGCCCGGCTTGCCGCGGCCGTCGAACCACTTGAGCTCGAAGCGCGCCACGTCCACGTCATGGATCTTGCCCATGTTGTGGTCGAGGCGGCTGACTTCCAGCCAGTTGCCGTTCGGGTCGACCATGCGCCACCAGGCCAGGTTGTCCAGCGCGGTGCCCCACAGCACGGCCTTCTTGCCGCCCGCGTTCATGGCGATGTTGCCGCCCACGCAGGAAGCCTCGGCCGAGGTCGGGTCGACGGCGAACACGAAGCCCGCGGCCTCGGCGGCCTCGGAAACGCGCTTGGTCACCACACCGGCGCCGGCATGGATGACCGCCACGGGCTCGGTCAGCCCGGGCAGCAGACAGGACTCGACCTTGCCCAGCTTGTCGAACTTTTCGGTGTTGATCACCGCCGACTTCCAGGTCAGCGGAATGGCGCCGCCGGTATAACCGGTGCCGCCGCCTCGCGGGATGATGGTCAGCCCGAGTTCAATACAGGCGGTGACCAGCGCGGCGATCTCGTCTTCCGAGTCCGGCGTCAGCACCACGAAGGGGTATTCCACGCGCCAGTCGGTGGCGTCGGTCACGTGCGAGACGCGCGACAGGCCGTCGAACTTGATGTTGTCGCGGGCGGTGATGCGGCCCAGCACCTTCTGCGCCTGCTTGCGCATCATGGCGGTCTGGTCGAATTCGCCCTCGAATGCGGCGATGGCGGAGCGCGCCCGCGCCAGCAGTCCGACGACCTTCTCGTCGCGGTGCGGATCATGGCCGGCCTCGGCGGGCACGTCCGGTTCGCGGCGACGGTCGATTTCGCCCAGGCGGTGATGCAGGGCTTCGATGAGCTGCTTGCGGCGCTTGGGATTGTCGAGCAGGTCGTCCTGCAGATAGGGGTTGCGGCGCACCACCCAGATGTCGCCCAGCACCTCGTACAGCATGCGCGCGGAACGGCCGGTACGGCGTTCGCCGCGCAGGTCGCTCAGCAGGCTCCAGGCGTCGTCGCCCAGCAAGCGGCCGACAATCTCGCGGTCGGAAAACGACGTGTAGTTGTACGGGATTTCGCGCAAGCGCGCGGGTGCTGCGGGCGGCATCGCCCCGTTCAAGATGTGGCTAGCGAGTGGGGCGTTCATGGCTGCAAGAAGGGGGCCCTTAAAAAATTATTTTATGCCATAGGCCGAGTCTGGCCCCTAATACCCCTAGGGAAGCGCTCGAAACTCGGAAATGAGAGGGGCGGTGCGTCCCCAATTAAGTGCAATCCTGGCGCTAGATCTGCCCGGGGAAAAACCACAGCAGTCCGGCCGTCATGACCAGATAGCGCAGGAATTTGCCGATGGCCATGTAGACCACGCAAGGCCAGAACGACAGCCGCAGCCACCCTGCCACGGCGCACAGCGGATCGCCCACTGCGGGCAGCCAGGACAGCAGCAGCGCCGGCGGCCCCATGCGGTGGATCCAGTCATGGGCCCGCTCGTTCCAGCGTCCGCGCATGCGTCCGCCTTCGGTCGCGTCAGGATGCGGATGGGGGTGGTGTTCCTTCCAGCGCTGCACGGCGCGCTCGGCGCCCAGGCCCATGGCATAGCTGATGGCGCCGCCCACGGTATTGCCCGCGGTCGCCACCAGGATGGCCGGCCAGAACATGTCCGGCGCCAGCTTGATGTAGCCGAACACGGCGGGTTCCGAACCCAAGGGCAGCAGGGTCGCGGACACCAGCGAGACCGTGAAGATCGCGGACAGGCCGACCGAGGGCAGCGACAGCACCCCCAGCATCCAATGCACAGCGGATAACAGACTTTCTTCCATAGTGGGGCGAGTGTAGCCGCGCGCGGGTGCATAATCTGCCCCACCTTCCTACTTCTTGCCCCGCCCGCTGTCCATGTCCACTGACTATCTGAAACGCATCCTGACCTCCAAGGTTTACGACGTAGCGGTCGAATCGCCGCTGGAGACGGCGCCGCTGCTGTCGCAGCGGATCTCGAACACGGTGCTGCTCAAGCGCGAAGATACCCAGGCGGTGTTCAGCTTCAAGCTGCGCGGGGCCTACAACAAGATGGCCAACCTGAGCCCGGCCGCGCGCAACCGCGGCGTCATCGCGGCCTCGGCGGGCAACCACGCCCAGGGTGTGGCGCTGGCCGCCAGCCGGCTGGGCTGCCGCGCCGTCATCGTCATGCCCACCACCAGCCCGCAAGTGAAGATCGACGCGGTGCGCCGCCTGGGCGGCGAAGTCGTGCTGGCCGGCGAGAGCTTTTCCGACGCCTACGCGCACGCGCAGATCCTGGAAAAGAAAGAGAAGCTGACCTTCGTCCACCCCTTCGACGACCCTGACGTGATCGCCGGCCAGGGCACCGTGGGCATGGAGATCCTGCGCCAGCATCCCGGCCCGATCGACGCCATCTTCGTGGCCATCGGCGGCGGCGGGCTGATCGCGGGCGTGGCCGCCTACATCAAGCAGCTGCGCCCGGAAATCAAGATCATCGGCGTGCAGACGGAAGATTCCGACGCCATGCTGCGCAGCGTGCGCGCGGGCCGCCGCGTGCAGTTGAACGATGTGGGGCTGTTCTCGGACGGCACGGCGGTCAAGATGGTGGGCGCGGAAACCTTCAAGCTCACGCGCCAGTACGTGGACGACTTCGTGGTGGTCAACACCGATGCGATCTGCGCGGCCATCAAGGACGTGTTCCAGGACACGCGCAGCGTGCTGGAGCCGGCCGGCGCGATGGCGGTCGCGGGCGCCAAGCAGTACGCGGCCGAACACAATCTGAAGGGCAAGACGCTGGTGGCGATCGCCTGCGGCGCCAACATGAATTTCGACCGGCTGCGCTTCGTGTCCGAACGCGCCGAAGTCGGCGAAATGCGCGAAGCCGTGTTCGCCGTCACCATGCCGGAACAGCGCGGCAGCTTCCGCCGCTTCTGTGAACTGGTGGGCGAGCGCAGCGTGACCGAATTCAACTACCGCATCTCCGACGCGGACCGCGCACACGTCTTCGTCGGCATCCAGGTGTCCTCGGCGTCCGAACCCGACAAGATCGCCGCAAACTTCCGCCGTCACGGCTTTGACACGCTGGACCTGACCCACGACGAAATGGCCAAGACCCACCTGCGCCACATGGTGGGCGGGCGCTCGGCGCTGGCGCGCAACGAACTGCTGTACCGCTTTGAATTCCCGGAACGCCCGGGCGCGCTGATGCGTTTTCTGAACGCCATGAATCCGGACTGGAACATCAGCCTGTTCCATTACCGCAACCAGGGTGCGGATTATGGCCGCATCCTGATCGGCATCCAGGTGCCGCCCGCCGACAAGAAGCAGTTCCGCAGCTTCGTCGCGGAACTGGGCTATCCCCACTGGAACGAGACCGACAATCCGGCCTACAAGCTGTTCCTCTAAATCCACGCCCTTCACGCGGGCGCATAAAAAACGAGAGGGCCTCCTTGCGGAGGCCCTTCCCTTCCCTGCTCTACAAACGTCCGGCGGCAACCAGTAGGGGGGGGTTCGCTGTCACTCGGCGGCCCACGGAGATGAGCCGCGCATTCAGCAAGGTCTTGCCGGACGTCCTAGCGCTTAGAAACGGTGACGCACACCCACGGCGACTGCCGTGTCGGTCGCATCGCGCTGGAACGCGTAGTTGTCGCCGTAGGAGGCGTACGCGTACAGGTTGGTGCGCTTGGTGAAGTCGTAGGTGTAGCCCAAGCTGTAGACGTTGAACGTTGCGTCGTCGCCCGTCAGCTTGTCGTTGCTGGCGGTCGCGCGCTGCCACGAACCGAAGACCGCGTGGCGGCCCAGCGGCACGGTCGCGCCGATCATGTACGAATTGGCGCGGAAGCCGTCGGCCAGCTTGAACGTGCCCAGGTTCTGCATGCCAGCGGGCGTGGTACCCATGTTCTGGCCGACGAACCAGCCGTCGCGAGTCTGACCGAATGCCGCCGCAACCTTCACGACTTCGAAGTCGTACGAACCGCCCAGGATGTATTCCTGGATGCGGGCTTCGGACTTGCCGCCGGTCTGGCCGTTGGACGGATTGAAGCGGTCATACGCAGCAGCCAGGTTCAACGGGCCGTTGACGTATTGCACGCCCGCGGTCAGCACGCGGTTGTTGTTGCCAGTCTGGAAGCCGGTCTGCGAGGTGTCGCTGACGGCGTCATCGGCGCTGAAGGAGTAACCCACGCCCACCTTGAAGCCGCCCATGCTGGGGGTCTGGTACAGGACCATGTTGTCCAGGCGCATCGTGTTGGCGCTACCGAACGTGGTACCCATGTTGGCGGTGTTGTAGCTGATCGAGAACGGGTCGATCGAACCGAAGTACTTGGAAGCCAGGTTGGTCTGGCGGCCGAATTCCAGGCGGCCCCAGGTATCGCTGTCCAGGCCCACGGTGGCCTGGCGGCCCCACAGGCGACCGTTCTGCAGCGACTTGCCGTTCATGGGGCCGAAGCCGCCTTCCAGCGTGAACACCGCGCGCAGGCCGTCGCCCAGATCTTCGGTACCGCGCAGGCCAAAACGCGAGCCGCTGCTCACGCCCTGCACGCCGCCGAAACGGCTTTGCGAATTGCCGTCGAACTTAACCTTCTCGTAGCCGATACCGGCGTCGATCAAGCCGTACAGCGTCACGGAGTCTGCGGCTTGCGCAACGCCGGCAAAACCAGCCAGCAGCGCGACAGCCAATAGCGTCTTCTTCATATAAGTCCCCAAAATGGCGAGATGAAAGGCAAACCGCAAACCCACCGCGCACAGAGCTGGGAGTCTGCGTGCCGCTGCGAACAAGTTAGCGGCGCATGCACTGAAGCCAGTGTCCAGCCTGCGCCAATTCGAAGTAACCCGGATTTCGAAGAACTACTTTCCATGGTTGGGATAATCACGGCCTTCTGACTAGCTACCCTCTTTGGAAACCTGCGTTAACGTGTTGATATCAAATGCGAATTAAGGCTCGCAAAAAATCAAACAAGCCTCGGATATTCTCCTGCCGCGCCTGACCGGCCAACAAGACTTGTTGGCTGATTCGCACAATTCTGATGCGCAAACGCGACACTATTTGGCAAGCGCAGCCGAGCGCACCGCGCAGAAAAAAGCCCCTCGGCGTCCGTAGGGGCTTTTTCCTTGGTAGCGGGGCGACTTAACGGCCTTGGGGCGGATAGTCCAGTTCACCGAAGCTGTACTCGCCGCGCGCCTTGGCTTCAGCCAGTTCCTGGCGCACTTGTTCGCGGCTCTTGCCCGCGGTTTGCGACACGGCGGCCTTGGGCGGGTAGTCCAGTTCAGCAGAGGTCACCTGGCCAGCGGCCTTGGCGCTTTGCAGTTCCTGCTGGACTTGTTCACGCGACAGGCTGGTGCGCTCGACGGTGGCGGGCGGGTAGTCCAGTTCACCAAACGTGACCTGGCCGGCGGCCTTGGCGGCTTGCAGTTCCTGCTGGACCTGTTCACGCGTCTTGCCATCGGCGTGAGCGGCGGACATACCCACCAACGTTGCGGTAACCATGAGTGCGGTAGCTAGGGCTTTCATTGAGATGACTCCATCCTAAACCTTGCACATCGTCTTCTGCCAGGCTGGCAGGTGCGATATGACAATTTGATTGCTGGGACGAAGTATCTGGCGATTGCGGCCTAGTAAAAACCCTTATTTTGGGGAACATATTTGCACAGATGGGACAATTACGGGATGTTATCGCCAGAATCTGCGCATTTTTTGCACGGTTCCCCATACCATCCAGCGACGGCAAGACTTGCCAGCATTCAGCGGGAAGCAAGCTAGGTAAGAGAACATATGCAGCTGATCGGGTGGATGCGCCGTTCAGCGTGGGGAAATAGACATTTCTACTGGCGGGACAATTATTCCATTTATCATATGAATCCACCCAGAAATGGAATTAAATCGTGAGAGCCCCCATGGATATCCAGCTTAACGACATCGCTCTGTTTGTCGAAGTCGCCAAGCGCAAGAACTTCAGCCACGCGGCCGAAGCCTTGAATATTCCCACGTCCACGCTCTCGCGCCGCGTCAGCGAACTGGAGCGCAGCATCGGCATGCGGCTGCTCAACCGCAGCACGCGCAAGATCGACCTGACCGAGGCCGGCGCCATCTACTTCGAACGCTGCCGTCATATCGTGGAAGAAGCGCGCATTGCGCACGATCAGTTGCTGGACATGGCGGTGCAACCCAAGGGACGCCTGCGCATCTCGCTGCCCACCAGCCTGGCGCAGCTGTTCCTGCCCGCCGTCATCAGCGAATTCCGCGAGCAGCATCCGGATATCGAATGCGACTTCGATCTGAGCATGCGCCCGATCGACCCCATCAGCAATCCATTCGACCTGATCCTGCGCTTTGGCCAGCAGCCGGACTCCAGCCTGATCTCGCGCAAGATCGTGCTGATGGCCCATCAGCTATATGCCTCTCCCGAGTACCTGGCCCGCCACGGCGAGCCTCGGGTGCCCGCGGATCTCAGCCATCACGAATGTCTGCGCCCCACCATGCGCGAGGAGTCATCCTTCTGGATGCTGCATTCGGGCGACAAGGTGGAACGCGTACAAGTGTCGGGACGCCTGTCGGCCAACAACGTCGGCATGCTCGGACGGCTGGCCGGACAAGGCCTGGGCATCACGCCGCTGCTGGTCTTTGACGCGATGGAACGCGCCATCAAGCAAGCGGGCCTGGTGCGGGTGCTGCCGGAGTGGAGCCTGACGCCCCTGCCGCTCTTCGCGCTGCTGCCTTCGCGCATGCTGCCGGCGAAGACCAAGGCTTTCCTGGATTTCATACAACCCAGGTTGTCGGACGCTTGAGCGGCGGTTGTTAATGAGTTACGCGGGCGTGTCGGCGCTGTACTGACAGACGGTGTAGAGCGGCGTGCCGGTGGCGGCGACCTTGGCGGAACCGCCCAGGTCGGGCAGATCGATGATGGCGGCCGCCTCGACCACGTTGGCGCCCAGGCGCTGCAGCAGCTTGATGGCGGCCAGCATGGTGCCGCCGGTGGCGATCAGGTCGTCCACCAGCAGGACGCGCTGGCCGGTGCGCACGGAGTCCGTGTGCATTTCAACCGACGCGTTCCCGTACTCGAGCGAGTACTCCTCGGCCACGGTGCGGAACGGCAGCTTGCCCTTCTTGCGCACCGGCACAAAGCCCAGATTGAGTTCGTAAGCCAGCACGCTGCCCACGATGAAGCCGCGCGCATCCACGCCAGCCACCAGGTCCAGGCGCTGGCGCATATAGCGATAGACGAAGAGATCGATAAGCACCCGGAACGCGCGCGGATCCTGCAGCACGGGCGTGATGTCGCGAAAAATGACACCGGGTTGGGGCCAGTCTGGAACGCTGCGGATGGTGCGCCGGATGTACTCGGCGTTGTCGGTCTGCATGGAAGACGGCCCTGAAGAATTGAAGCAAGGCGAACTATAACCTCGCAACAGCGCTTAAGCCAGGGTTGCCGTCCGCGATGACAATTCACATTGCTGTAGCCGGCCGCCCTGCAGTGCGTAGCGGCGATCGACCGCCCCTGCGGGCAACGCAGCGTGGGTGGCCAGCACCACGGCGCGTCCCCGCAAGGCGCCCGCCAGATCGCTGAAGAATGCCGCTTCGGCCTCGACGTCCAGACCGGCAGTGGGTTCGTCCAGCACGATGACCGCAGCTGGCGACAACAGCGCACGCGCCAGGCACAAGCGGCGCGCCTGTCCCGCCGACAGCTGCGACCCCGTCTCCCCCGCCCAGGTGTCCAGGCCATCGGGCAGGCCACGCACGAAGTCGCCCAGCCGCGCAGCGTCCAGCGCGCGCCACAAGGCGGCGTCGTCCGCCTCGGGATCGCCGATGAGCAGATTGGTGCGCAGGGTTCCCAGGAACACGGGAGCGTCCTGCGACAGCAGCGCGATGCGCCGGTGCCAATCCGCCTGCGTACAGGCGCGCGCGTCGCAGCCGCCGAAACGCACCTGTCCCGCCTGCGGGTCTTCCAGACGAAGGAGCAGGTGCAACAGTGTCGACTTGCCCGCGCCGCTGGGTCCCACGATGGCGATCCGTTCACCAGGCGCCACGCGCAGGCTTACGCCGTCCAGCACGGGCGGACTCGCGGCCGCTCCCCGGGCGGGATAGGCAAAGCGCACGCCGTCCAGCTCCAGCGCGCCGCTCTCGGGCAAGGCGCTGGGCGTCGTCGGATCCTGCATGTCCGGCTCGCTTTGCGTGACTTCACGGATGCGTCCGGCCGCCGAGATGGCCGAGCCCATGCGCGATGCGCCCCGCATGATCGGGCCGGCCACTTCGAAAATGCCGATGACCGCCAGCAACAATCCGGCCAGCGTGGGACCTTCCATGCGCCCCATCTCCAGCGTGTCCAGGCCGAACCAGAGCAAGGCCAGCACCGATGCGCCGGCGGCGGCCTGCAGGAAAAACTGTCCCCGCGCCGCCACCCGCGCCTGGCTGCGGCGGGCGAGCGCACTGGCGTCGCACAGACGTTCGAAATGCGCGGCCGTCTGCGCCTGCGCGTGCAAGGCCACCATGTCGGCATGCCCATCCACCGCGTCCAGCGTCGCGGCGCGCAGTCCCGCCGCGCTCTCCTGGGCCGCCGCGCCAGGTTTGCGCGCGGCGCGCAGCAGCCACAAGGGCACCAGCACGCATGCGACCAGCAAGGCCAGGGCCAGCGCCAGTGCGGCGGCGGGCACCCACGATCCCAACACCGCGGTCAACACCGCTCCCGCCAGGATGGCGGTGATCAAGGGCGCCAGCACAAACAGGAAGACCGTATCGAGCGCGTCGACGTCGCCCGTCATGCGCGCCACCAGATCGCCGTCGCGATAGCGCGCCAATTGCCGCGGCGTAAGCCGGATCAAGGCCGAGAACACTTTGGCGCGCAGGTCCGCCAGCAGGCGCAGCGTGGCGGAATGGCCCACTACGCGGTCGGCGTAACGCGCCACGATGCGCAGGAACGACAAACCCCGCACCAGCGCCGAAGGCGCAAACAGATTGAACGCGCCGCCCGCCCCCGCCAGCGCCGCGCCGGTCAGGAACCAGCCCGACACGCCCAGCAGGCCCACGCCGGCCGCCACGGTGGCCAGCGCGCAGAACAATGCGAGTAAAAGCCCGCTTTTTCGGCGCACATAGAGCGGCAGGAGCAACAACAGATTCTTCATGCGTCTTCCACTTTTCCGCCAACCACCTGCAACGTCCTGCCCAGCCGGGCCGCCACCGCGGGCGCGTGCGTTGCCAGCAACAAGGTACGGCCGGCCGAGAATTCCAGGATCGCGTCCAGCACGCGCGCCTGCGTGCCTTCGTCCAGATGCGCCGTGGGTTCGTCCAGCAGGATCAAGCCCGGATCGCGCAGGAATAGACGCGCCAGCGCGACGCGCTGCGCCTGGCCGCCGGACAGGCCGTGCCCGCGGCCGCCCAGTTGCGTCGCCAGCCCTTGCGGCAGGGCCTCGGCGAACTCCAGCACGCAGGCGCGGCGCGCGGCCGCCTGCACTTCGGCATCGGAAGCCTCCGGACGCCCCAGGCGAATGTTGTCGGCGATGGATCCCGTCAGCAGCTGCGGCTTCTGCCCAATCAGCGCCACGCGCTGGCGCAGTGCCGCCTCGCCCCAATCCGGCAAGGGCACGCCGTCGATGCGGATATCGCCTTGAAACGGCCGCAGGCGCGCAATCGCCTCGATCAGGGAGGATTTGCCGATGCCGCTGGGCCCCATCAGCGCGGCATGCTCGCCGGGCGCCAAGGTCAGGCCAGCGTCCGCCAGTACCGCCTGGCTGCGGCCTGGCGCGTCAAGGTTCAAACCCGCAATGGCCAGGGCGGCGCCGGCGCCGCGGCTTTCGGAAACGCGTCCCGGGCCTGCGGCGGCCTTGCCTGCGCCAGGCGCTCCATCGGTTGCAGCATCGCCAGCCTGCGGCAAGCCATCGAACAGCAGGGAGATCTGCGAAACTGCCGCAAGCGCGGCCGCGCGATCGTGATAGTGCGCCGCGAACTGGCGCAACGGTGCATAGACCTCCGGCGCCATCAGCAGACAGAACAGCCCTGCCTGCAGAGTGAGCGGCGACCAGCGCAGATCCAGGAATCCCAGATAGGTCAATCCGATATAGACCGCCACCCCGGCCACGCCCAGCGCCGCGAAGAACTCCAGCACCGCCGATGAAAGAAACGCGATGCGCAGCACCGACATCGTGCGTTGGCGCAGCGCGTCGCTGGCCGCCACGACGGACTCGGCTTCAGCCTCGGCGCGGCCATAGAGCTTCAGGGTGGACAGACCGCGCAGCCGATCGGCAAAGAAGCCCGACAAGCGCGCAAAGGCGCGCAGGTGCCGGCGGCTTGCGCCCTGGGCGCCCCAGCCCACCAGGGCCATGAACAAGGGAATCAGTGGCGCCGTGATCAGCAGGACCAGTCCGGCAATCACGTCCATCGGCAGCAGCACCACCGAAAAAGCGACCGGCAGCATGGCGGCCGCGGCCATGGCGGGCAGGTACTTGGCAAAGAACCCGTCCAGGGCCTCGACCTGGTCCACCACTGCGCTCGCCAGTTCTCCAGACGCCTGCCCCCGGCTCCAGTACGGCCCCTTCTGCACCAAACGCCGGAAAAGCGACAGCCTCACGTGGCGCTTGATGCGCTCGGCCGCGTCCGCGCCCGCGCGCTCGCCCGCCCAGGTGATGCAGGCGCGCACCAGCATGAGCCCTGCGATAGCCAGGATGTCGCCCAGCAGCTCCTGCCGGGGCGCCTGCCTGACGATGGCCGCGTCGAGCACGCTGGCCAGCAACCAGGCCTGCACCACCAGCAAGGCGCCGCTGACCAGAGGCGCGGCGCCCGCCAGCATCAGCGGCAGCCTGGCCGTCTTGGCGAGCGCCATCAACCACCGCGACTGTTCGCGCGGCGGTTTGTTGAGGGTGGCCGAGGGATCGTGCTCGAGGCTGCTGGCGCCGCCGCTCACTCGTCGTCGCGGCTGGCGCGCGGATCATGGGTATGACCCTCGCGCAGCTCGAACCACATTGCATTGAGGATGGCGAAGGCGCACGCCAGGCCCAGACCGAGTATCCACGAGAAATACCACATGGTGGAGGCTCCTTTATCAGTATGAGTTGGGCGTGTCGCCGACCGACTCATGGGTGACCTTGCCGCGCATGACGCGGTAGACCCAAGCGGTGTAGACGGTCACGATGGGCAGGAAGATGGCGACCGCGATCACCATGATCCATAGCGTCAAGTGGCTGGAGGATCCGTCCCAAATGGTCAGGCCGGCCTGCGGCTTGGTCGACGAGGGCATGATGAACGGGAAGAGCGAAAAGCCCACCGTCAGGATCACGCCAGCGATCGACACCGACGACGCCAGGAACGCCAGCACGTTGGCGCGCACGCTAAGCAGCAGCGCCACCAGGACGGCGCCGCCCACGCCCAGCGCGGGCGCGATCCACATCAGCGGCCATTTCGCGTAGTTGGCCATCCAGGCGCCGTTTTGCACCGTCACGGCCTTGAGCATCGGGTCCGACGGACCGGCCATGTCCACCGCGCTGGTGATCACGTGGCCAGGCAAGCCGCTTGCCACCCAGAAGCCGCCCGCCGCGAACAGCGCCGCGGTCAGCAAGGCGCACAGCCTGCCCCAGTTGCGGGCGCGCGACGAGATCGGGTCTTCCGTGCGCCAGGCCAGCAACACGGCGCCGTGCATGGCCAGCATCACCACGCTGAGCACGCCGGCCAACAACGCGAACGGCATGAACAATTGGTAGAAGTGGCCTTCATAGATCGGACGCAAGGTCACCGGATCGAACGTGAACGGCACGCCCAGGATGATGTTGCCCATGGCCACGCCGAACACCAGCGAAGCCACCACGCCCGAGAAACAGAGCACGCCGTCCCAGCGGTTGCGCCAGCTGGTGCCTTCCATCTTGCTGCGGTACTTGAAGCCGACCGGCCGCAGGATCAGCGCGATCAGCACCAGCATCATCGCCAGATAGAACCCGGAGAACGACGCGGCGTACAGCAAGGGCCATGCCGCGAAAATGGCGCCGCCCGCGGTGATGAGCCAGACCTGGTTGCCTTCCCAGACCGGTCCCACCACGTTGATCACTACCCGGCGCTCGGCGTCGGTCTTGGCTACCACCGGCAGCAGCGCGGCCACGCCCAGGTCAAAGCCGTCCATGACGGCGAAGCCGATGAGCAACGCGCCCAGCAGCACCCACCAGACCACGCGCAGCGTGCCGTAGTCGAAAGGAATAAGAGTATCCATCGCTGTCTCTCCTTCAGGCCCGCACGGCAGCGTGCACAGGATCGGCGGCGGCAGCGCCGGGCGCCGGCCCATCGGATTTCGGTCCCTTCCTCACAGCGTGCAGCATCACCTTCACGCCGATGATCAGCAGCACCGTGTACAGCACCAGGAATATTGTCAGGCTGATCGCCAGGTCGACGATGGTCAGGCCGGAAGCCGCGTAGTAGGTCGGCAGCACGCCTTCGATCACCCAGGGCTGGCGGCCGTATTCGGCAACGAACCAACCGCTTTCGATGGCGACCCAGGGCAGCGGCAGGCTCCACAACGCCACCTTGAGCAGACCGCGCCGGCTGTCCAGCCGCCCGCGCGAGGCCAGCCAGAAGGCCACGCCGAAGAACAGGATCAGGTACATGCCCACCGCCACCATGATGCGGAACGCCCAGAACAGCGGCGCCACGTTGGGCACGGTATCGACGGCGGCCTTTTTGATGTCGTCTTCGGTGACCTTGCTCATGTCGGGCTGATAGCGCTTGACCAGCAGCGCATAGCCCAGGTCGGGCCAGGTCTTGTCAAACACCATGCGCGCGTCCACGTCCTTGGGATTGGCGCGGATCTTCTGCAAGGCGTCATAGGCCACCATGCCATCGCGGATGCGGTTTTCGGCGCGGCGGATCAGGTCGTCGATGCCCAGCAGCGGCGTGGTGAGCGAACGCGTGCCGATGATGCCCATGACGTAGGGAATCTCGATGGCGAAGTCGTTCTTGCGCTCGGCCTGGTTGGGGATGGCGATCAGGTTGAAGGACGCGGGGGCCGGCTCGGTGTGCCACATGGACTCGATGGCCGCGATCTTCATCTTCTGGTGTTCGGTGGTGAGGTAGCCACTTTCGTCTCCCAGCACCACGACCGACAGCGCCGAGGCCAGACCGAAGCTGGCGGCGACCGCCATCGAGCGCTTGGCCAGGTCGATGTGGCGGCCCTTCAGGAGGTACCAGGCGCTGATCGACATGACGAACATGGCGCCCGCGACGTAGCCTGCGCTGACCGTGTGCACGAACTTGGCCTGCGCCACGGGGTTGAAGATCACCGCGGCGAAGTCGGTCATCTCCATGCGCATGGTGTCGGGATTGAAGATCGAACCGACCGGATTCTGCATCCAGCCGTTGGCGATCAGGATCCACAGCGCCGAAAAATTGGTGCCGAACGCCACCAGCCAGGTCACGATCAGGTGGCTGACCTTGGACATGCGGTTCCAGCCGAAGAAGAACAGGCCGACGAAGGTCGCTTCCAGGAAGAAGGCCATCAGCCCTTCGAGCGCCAGCGGCGCGCCGAAGATGTCGCCTACGTAATGGCTGTAGTAGGACCAGTTCATGCCGAACTGGAACTCCATCACGACGCCGGTGGCGACGCCCAATGCGAAGTTGATGCCGAAGAGCGTGCCCCAGAACATCGTCATCCGCTTCCAGATGGCGCGGCCGGTCATGACGTACACGCTTTCCATGATGGCCAGGATGAACGACAGGCCTAGCGTGAGGGGGACGAAGAGGAAGTGGTAGAGCGCGGTCGCGGCAAACTGGAATCGCGACAGATTTACGACGTCGAGATCAATCATTGGGTCGCTCCCAAGCAGTTGAGGTGCCGCGGCAACCGGCATGGTTCCCAGGCCGTCTCTCGCGCCATGTTACGGGCGTTGCATACAACTTCATAGAGGTTTCCTGAAAAATCGGGGCGGATCAGGCTTAGCCCTTGCCCCGCAATTTGCCGGCGAAACCCAGCACCTTCTGCACTTTCGAACCGAGCTTCATCAGGTTCTGCAGGGTTTCTGGCGGCAGTCGTTGAACCTCATCGAACCATCCGGTGGACAGTTCGATAAGCTCCAGCATGTCGTTCATGCGTTGTTGCGCGTATGCCTCATCCGGACCCGACGGGGGTTCCAGCAAGGTGTCCCGCAGCAGGGTCAGCGTGGGATCGATTTCGCGCTTGCGCTTTTCTTCCATCAGGATGCGGAAGATCTCCCAGACGTCCTTGGGAGTTTCGAAGTAGTCGCGGCGGTCGCCGACCTGATGCATGAGCTTGACCAGCCGCCAGGACTGCAGCTCCTTCAGCCCAAGGCTGACGTTGGAGCGCGAGAAGCCGAGGGTTTCGGCAATGTCATCGGCGTTCAGCGGCTTGGGCGACAGGAACAGGAGGGCGTAGATCTGGCCGACCGTGCGGTTCACGCCCCACCGGCTGCCCATTTCGCCGAAATGCAGGACGAATCGTTCGTTTTGGGGAGACAGGGCCATGGGTTGCGCTACGCCGACAAGGCCAGGACGCGTCGCCCTGGCCGATAAAAACAGTTACACCGATTTCAGAAAATTCTGGAATTTCCGAAATTATCAAACAATCCATGCGAAAGCGCAAACCACACCGGCGGCAGGGGGATGATCGCAAGACATGATGTCGCGGCAGTGACAGACGGCTTCCGCGGGTTTGGCAAAAGCCGCGGACAAGCGCAAGCGGCCACCAGCCGGTGAGCTGGTGGCCGCTGGAAAAGGGGAAAAAGAAGCGTTAGCCGGCCTTGACGGACACCGCCGCCGACACCCGCTTGGCCTTGGCGCGAGCCGCCGCCACGTCCTCGGCCACGGCCAGGCCCACGCCCATGCGGCGCTTGACGAAGGATTCAGGCTTGCCGAAGAGACGGAGGTCGGTGCCGGGTTCGGCCAGCGCTTCGGCCACGTTGTGGAACGAGACCGCCGCGGCCTCGACCCCGCCGTAGATGACGCTGCTGGCGCCGGGCTGGCGCAGGCTGGTATCCACCGGCAGTCCCAGGAACGCCCGGGCGTGGAGTTCGAATTCGTTCTGGACCTGGGTGATCATGGTGACCATGCCGGTGTCGTGGGGACGCGGGCTGACTTCCGAGAACCAGACCTGGTCGCCGGCCACGAACAGCTCCACGCCGAAGATGCCCAGGCCTCCCAGGTTGGAGGTGACCGCCAGTGCGATGTCCCGCGAACGTTGCAGCGCGGCGGGAGACATCGGGTGCGGCTGCCAGCTTTCCACGTAATCGCCGTCGACCTGCTTGTGGCCGATGGGTTCGCAGTAGCGGGTCTCGACCTGGCCGTCGGCGCCGCGGGCGCGCACGGTCAGCAGGGTGATTTCGTAGTCGAAGCGGATGAAGCCCTCGACAATGGCGCGCCCGCCGCCCACCCGGCCGCCCTCCTGGGCGTAGCGCCAGGCGGATTCGACGTCGTCAGCGCTCTTGATGACGGATTGGCCCTTGCCCGAGGAGGACATGACCGGCTTGATGACGCAGGGATAGCCGATGCCGCCGTCGATGGCCGCGCGCAGTTCTTCTTCGGTGTCGACAAATCGGTACGGCGAGGTCGGCAGCCCCAGGGTTTCAGCCGCCAGCCGGCGGATGCCCTCGCGGTTCATGGTCAGCTGGGCCGCGCGCGCGGTCGGCGTCACCCGGGCCACGCCCGCCTCTTCCAGCTCCACCAGCAAATTGGTGGCAATGGCTTCGATTTCGGGGACAATAACGTGGGGCCGTTCCTGTTCGATGACCTTGCGCAGGGCCTGCGGGTCCGTCATCGAGACCACATGCGCCCGGTGCGCCACCTGGTGGCCCGGGGCGTCGGCATACCGATCCACGGCAATGACTTCCACGCCCAGCCGCTGCAGGGCAATGATGACCTCTTTGCCCAATTCGCCGGACCCGAGCAGCATGACGCGGGTGGCCAAGGGGGACAAAGGCGTGCCAAGGACGGGGCTGGAAATGCTGGACATGGAGCGGGCCTGGAAAAAAGTTGGAAAGCCGTTGAAATGACCCGCCAGCATGCCATACGCCCTTTCCGGGGGCAAACCCGCATACTGATATTAAAATCCACGTATGACTGACCATCCCACAACATCGTCCGAGACCGCGCTGGCATCTGCGCGCAGAACGCTGCAGATCGAATGCCAGGGCCTGATGGACCTGTCCGCCCGGCTGGACGACAGCTTCACGCAGACCGTCGCGATGCTGCTGGCCTGCCGCGGCCGGGTGGTCGTCAGCGGCATCGGCAAGACCGGCCACGTGGCCCGCAAGATCGCGGCGACCCTCGCCTCGACCGGCACGCCGGCCTTTTTCGTGCACGCCGCCGAGGCCGTCCACGGCGATCTGGGCATGATCACCCAGGATGACGTCCTCATCGCGATTTCCTATTCCGGCTCCGGTCAGGAACTGCTGACGATCCTGCCTGTCGCCCGCCGCATGGGCGCCAAGCTGGTCGCCATCACCGGCAATCCGCAGTCCGAACTGGCCCGGCTGGCCGACGTCCACCTGGACGCCAGCGTGGCGCAGGAAGCCTGCCCGCTGAATCTGGCGCCCACGGCCAGCACCACCGCTGCGCTGGCCCTGGGCGATGCCCTGGCCGTCGCCTGCCTGGAGGCCCGCGGCTTCGGCCCGCAGGATTTCGCCCGTTCGCACCCGGGCGGCGCGCTCGGCCGCCGCCTGCTGACCCATGTGCGCGACGTCATGCGCCAGGGCGACGCCCTGCCCATCGTAATGGCCGGCACCCCGGTATCCCAGGCGCTGGAAGTCATGTCCGCCAAGGGCATGGGCATGACCGTCGTAACCGACGCGCAGCGTCGCCCCCTAGGCATCTTCACCGACGGCGACCTGCGCCGCCTGATCGCCCGGCAGGGCGACATCCGCAGCCTGACCGTCGAATCCGGCATGACGCGCTCGCCCCGCAGCATCACTCCCGACGCGCTGGCCGTCGAGGCGGCCCAGCAAATGGACAAACTACGGCTCAACCACATGCTCGTGCTGGACAGCGACGGCGTTCTGCTCGGCGCCCTGCACATGCATGATCTGATGGCCGCCAAAGTGGTATGAATATGACTCTTTCTGTACCCGTGACGCATCCGGCCGAAGCGCTGGTCCTGGCCCGCATCCCCGCCGGCGTGCGCGAACGCGCCGCCGCAGTGCGCCTGATGGTGTTCGACGTGGACGGCGTGCTGACCGACGGCAGCCTCTATTACGGCGACAACGGCGAACTCCAGAAGCGCTTCAACGCGCTGGACGGCCACGGACTGCGCCTGCTGATGGAAGGCGGCCTGAAGGTTGCGCTGATGACCGGGCGCTCCGGCCCCATCGTGGCGCGCCGCGCCGCCGAGCTGGGTATCGCCGAGGTCATCCAGGGCGTACGGGACAAAGGCGGCGCCCTGGCCGAACTTGCGCAGCGCAGCGGTGTCCAACTGAACCAGACCGGCTACATGGGCGATGACGTCATCGACCTACCGGCCCTGCAGCGCGCCGGCTTCGCCGCCAGCGTGCCGAACGCGCCGGGCTACGTCAGCCAGGCCGCCCACTGGGTCTCCACGCACACCGGCGGCAACGGCGCCGTGCGCGAATGCTGCGACCTGCTGCTGGCGGCCCAGGGACGCCTGGGCGCCTTCCTGGCGGCGCCTGGCCTGCTTGGCCCGGGCGCCATCCAATGACCGCCAGGACAACCCATACGCCCTTGCGGCAGACCCGATGAAAGAACGTTTTCCCTCCCTGATCGCGCTGTTCCTGCTGCTGGTGCTGGTCGCCAGCTCGTGGTGGGCGGCGGATTACGCGCAGCGGGCCATCCAGACGGATCCGCCGCGCCGCGTCACCCACGAAATGGACGCCTGGTCGCGCGACTTCGTCATGCTGCGCACCGACCCGAACGGCAAGCCCATCAACCGGCTGGAAGGCGACTACGCCGAACATTTCCCGGATGACGATTCCTACCATGTGACCTCGCCGCGCGCCGTGGGCCAGCGCGAGGACAACCCCATCACCGTGGCCGTCTCCAAGACCGCCGTGATGGAGCAAGGCGGCAAGCGCATCGTCATGAACGGCGACGCCCACGTGCGCCGCCAGCCGGACGCCAATAACGACCTGCTGGACGTGCGCAGCCAGCAATTGATCATCCTGCCCGACGACGACGTGGTCTACACCGACCTGCCGGCGGAAGTCATCAAAGGCCGTTCGCGCATGAACGGCACGGGCATGCACTACAACAACAAAACGCGCCAACTGCAGGTTTCGGCATCGACCGATGTGGAAATTGCCGGTTCCGAAGGCAGGCAGCAACGCCGGACCGAAATTCCCGCCAACAACACTGACCAGAAAAAACCATGACCGACCTCCGGATTCTCCTTGCCCCGACGACCCGCTTGCTCGGCGCCATCCTGCTGACGGCCTCGGCACTGGCCCCAGCCCATGCCGCGGATCCGGCGCCCAAGGCAGCGACGCCGGCGGAAGAGCCCAGCACGCTGATCCTGTCGGACACCCTGCACTACGACGACGTGAAGAAGAAGAGCGTCTTCACCGGCAACGTCAACATGACGCGCGGCCTCATGACCCTGACGTCCGACGTGCTGGAAATGAACGAAGACGCGCAAGGCAACCAATACGGCACGGCCACCGCCAACAAGGGCAAGATCGTGACCATCCGCCAGGAACGCCCGGAAACCTTCGAGCTCATCGAAGGCACCGGCCTGCGCGCCGAATACGACGGCACCAAGAGCACCTTCGACCTGATCGGTCAGGCGGTCGTGATCCGCTACGTCTGTGGGAAACCGTTCGATACCATTCGCGGCGAGCGGGTACGCTACAACGAGAAGACCGGCACCTACGAAGCCCATGGCGGCCCCAACTCCGCCGCGGCCGGCGGCCGGGTCCGTTCGGTGGCTGAACCGCGCGCCAAGTCGGACGCAGCCATCGCCGAATGCCGCAAGCAGCAGGCAGCCAAGAAGGGGCGTTGAACGCCTCCCATGCAACACCACTCGCAGCCACGATGAACCAACCTTCAGTGCCGACTCCGGTAACCTCCGCGCCCTCGGGCGTCAAGCAGGGCAGCCTGCGCGCAACTGGTTTGCGCAAGACCTATAACGGCCGGACCGTGGTACAGGACGTATCCCTGTCCGTGGTCAGCGGCGAAGTGGTGGGCCTGCTCGGCCCCAACGGGGCTGGCAAAACCACCAGCTTCTACATGATCGTGGGCCTGGTGCCCGCGGATGCGGGCCGCATCGAGATCGACGGTTCCGTCATCACTTCGATGCCGATCCACAAGCGCGCGCACATGGGCCTGTCGTACCTGCCCCAGGATGCTTCCGTGTTCCGCCGCCTGACGGTGGAACAGAACATCCGCGCCGTGCTGGAACTGCAATTGGGGCCGGATGGACGTCCGCTGTCCACGCCCAAGATCAACGAGCAGATGGAATCGCTGCTGGAAGAACTGCAGATCGGCCACATCCGCAGCAACGCCGCGATCTCCCTGTCGGGCGGCGAACGCCGCCGCGTGGAAATCGCGCGCGCGCTGGCCACCAGCCCGCGCTTCATCCTGCTGGACGAGCCCTTCGCCGGCGTGGACCCCATCGCCGTGATCGAGATTCAGCGTATCGTGCGCTTCCTGAAGGGCCGCGGCATCGGCGTGCTGATCACCGACCACAACGTGCGCGAAACCCTGGGCATCTGCGACCGCGCCTACATCATCAGCGAAGGCAAGGTTCTGACCGACGGCCATCCCGATGAAATCGTGGGCGATCCCGCCGTGCGCCGAGTCTATCTGGGAGAGCATTTCCGCATGTAATGCGGCCCTGGGGAAGACCCCTAGGCGCCGCCTGCGCAAAGCCGCATGCACCCTGGGGCCTCAGCCATAAAAATGCCATGAACTTGCGCTAGGTCAGCTTGTTTTATCGGCCCGAGTCTATACACTAGTACTAAACGAACCCGCTCAATCAAGGAGAACGCCTAACGAATCAGCCGCGCTTTTTGCGCACCCTTTTTTCCTCTTTTAGAAGGAGAGCACACTATGAACCTGAGCATCTGCGGTCGTCACCTCGACGTCACCCCGGCCATCCGGGAATATGTCATGAACAAACTGGCGCGAGTGCTGCGGCATTTCGATCACGTCATCGATACCCAGGTCATGCTCTCGGTAGAGCCCCTGCGGCATAGAGCCGAAATCACCATGCGTCTAAGCGGTAAGGACATTCATTGTGAAGCAACCGATGAAAACCTCTATGCAGCCATAGACCTTCTTGCTGACAAAGTCGACCGTCAGGTCATCAAGCACAAGGACAAGGTACGAAGTCACACGGCGGAGTCCGTGAAGCGGCAAGCGGCAAATCTAACGCCACCCCAGCAGTAACGCGCTTCATGAGCACTCGCACTGCGAGACTAGCTAAACAGCGATTCTAGAAATCCTGCCTGAGTCCCGGTGTCCCGCTAGACGCAACGTCCAGCTGGGGCATCGGCAAACTTCCCCTCCTTGTAGTACCTCCCGCAGTACCCCCCCTTATTTGTCCCCTATTCCCGGTTCCGCCGGCGATTCCGTTTTTCCAGGTTTCCGACGCTTTCCCCAGGGCCAACCCCGCCGCCGGGAGCAAGAATGCCCACAATCCGCCGCTATCGGTCTATGCTGTCGCTCTTGCCGCCCCATGATGCGACCGAGCCGAGGACGCATCTCAGAGGCCGATTATTGCAGTGCGTCATATAACCATATAATGACCCGATGAATCATTTGTCGCGCATCCTACCCGCCGGCAACGTCGTGCTCGATATGCTCGCAACGAGCAAGAAACGTGCGTTCGAACAGGCCGGCCTTCTCTTTGAAAACAACCATGGCCTGGCGCGCGCGCTCGTCTTCGACAGCCTGTTCGCCCGGGAACGCCTGGGCTCCACCGCGCTCGGGCAGGGCGTGGCGGTGCCGCATGGCCGGGTGAAGGGCCTGGAACAGGCCCTGGCGGCCTTCATCCGCCTGGCCCAGCCCATCACTTTCGATGCGCCTGACGGGCAGCCCGTGTCGATGCTGCTTTGCCTGCTGGTGCCGGAAACGGCCACGCAGCAGCACCTGGACATCCTGGCCGAACTGGCGCAGCTCATGTCGAACAAGGCCTTGCGCGAGGCCCTGGCCACAGAGCCCGATCCCGCTGTCGTCCACAAGATGCTCACGACCGGCCAACTCTGAACTCCACGCGGAAGCGCAGCCATGCTCACGGTGCAGGAACTCGTCGACGACAACGCCGACAAAATCCCCTTTAACTGGATTTCCGGCCAAGGCGCCGCGGACCGCGCAATTCCCGACGACGGCATGTCGGCCGCGGACCTCGTCGGCCACTTGAACCTGATCCATCCGTCCCGCATCCAGGTGTTCGGACAGGAAGAGCTGGCGTACTACACCCGCTTCGACCTGCGCCGCCGCATGCATCACATGGACGAGCTGCTGATCGGCGGCGTGCCCGCGATCCTGCTGGCCGACGGCCTGACCCCGCCGCAAGACCTCATCGACCAGTGCGACCAGCATCAGGTGCCGCTGCTCTCCACGCCGGTGGCGGCCGCGCAGTTGATCGACCTGCTGCGCATCTACCTGGGCAAGAAGCTGGCGCCCACCACCACCGTGCACGGCGTGTTCCTGGACGTGCTGGGACTGGGCGTGCTGATCACCGGCGAATCCGGCCTGGGCAAGAGCGAACTGGCGCTGGAACTGATCTCGCGCGGACACGGCCTGGTGGCCGACGATGCCGTGGAGTTCTCGCGCACGGCCCCCAACATGATCGAAGGCCACTGTCCGCAGCTGCTGCAGAACCTGCTGGAAGTGCGCGGCCTGGGCCTGCTCGACATCCGCACCATCTTCGGCGAGACCTCCGTGCGCCGCAAGATGCGCCTCAAGCTCATCGTGCACCTGGTGCGCGCCACCGCACAGGACAAGTTCGAGCGCCTGCCGCTGCAGGACATCACGCAGGACATGCTGGGCCTGCCGGTGCGCAAGGTCATGCTGCAAGTGGCCGCGGGCCGCAACCTGGCGGTGCTGGTCGAGGCCGCCGTGCGCAACACCATCCTGAAGCTGCGCGGCATCGACACGCTGGGCGAATTCATGGAACGCCAGGCCATGGCGATCCTGCAAAGCAGCAAGTAGGCGCACATCGGCCGGCGGCACCTTGAGCCTGTATGAAACTCTGGCCGCCGAGATCGCCAAGTCGATCCGCGACGGCGTATTGCGCGCGGGCGACAAGCTGCCCTCCGTGCGGGACGCGTGCGCGGCGCGCGGCCTCAGTCCGTCGACGGTGTTCCAGGCCTACTATCTGCTGGAAGCGCGCGGCCTGATCCGGGCGCAGCCGCGCTCCGGCTATTACGTCAACGCCCCTGCCGCATCCCTGCCGCCCGAACCCGGCGCCTCCAGTCCGGACGGAGAATCGACGGAGCTCGCGATCAGCGAACGCATCTTCGACATCCTCGGCTCGGTGCGCAACCGAGACGTGACGCCGCTGGGCTCCGCCTTCCCTTCCCCGCTGCTGTTTCCGCTGCCGCGGCTGGCCCAGGCCATGGCCGTGCATCTCAAGCGCCAGGATCCGCTGGACACGGTGGAAGACCTGGCGCCGGGCAATCCCGGCCTGCGCCGCCAGATCGCGCTGCGCTACCTGATCGGCGGCATCAACGTGCCGGCCAGCGACATCGTCGTCACCAACGGCGCGCTGGAAGCGCTGAATCTCTGCCTGCAGGCGGTCACGCAGCCCGGCGACACGGTCATGGTCGAGGCCCCCACGTTCTATGGCGCCTTGCAGGCGCTTGAGCGCCATGGACTGAAGGCGCTGGAAATACCGACGCATCCGCGCACCGGCATCGACCTGGACGCGATGCAGGCCGCCATCGAGCGTCATGCGCCGCGCGCCTGCTGGCTGATGACGCAATTCCAGAACCCGCTGGGCAGCCTGATGCCCGATGAGAAAAAGCGGCAACTGGTCCAGCTGCTTGCACGCCACGACATTCCGTTGATCGAAGACGATGTATACGGCGAGCTGTATTTCGGATCGGTGCGCCCGGTACCCGCCAAGGCCTATGACACCCAGGGGCTGGTGCTGCATTGCTCGTCGTTTTCGAAGTGCCTGGCGCCGGGCTACCGCATCGGCTGGACCTCGGCCGGCCGCTACACGCAACGCGTGCAGCGCCTGAAACTGTCGTCGACGCTATCGGCGTCCGGCCCCGCCCAGGGCGCCATCGCCGAATACCTGGAGCAGGGCGGCTATGACCGCCACCTGCGCCGCCTGCGCGAAACGCTGCAGACACAGCAGCAGCGCATGGCCGAGGCGATCGCCCAGGAATTCCCGGCCGGTACGCGCGTGACGCGTCCGCAAGGCGGGTTCTTCCTGTGGCTGGAACTGCCGGCCGCGGTGGATGCGCTGACGCTGCATCGCCAGGCGCTGGCGCGCGGCATCAGCGTGGCGCCGGGACCGATCTTTTCGGCCAGCGGCCAGTTCGGCAGCGCGCTGCGCCTGAACTACGGGCATCCTTGGGACGCCGCTGCGCAGGCGGCCATCCGCGTGCTGGGGGAGTTGGCGCGCGAGGCCTGCGCGCAGGCCATCAGGGCGCGCTGATTCCGCGTCAGTTCAGCGTCGATGCGGCGCGCGCCCGCTTGACTTCCAGCGGTGTCACGCCGCCCGCCTCATTGCCCCAGCTATTGCGGATGTACGTCACCAGCATCGCGATGTCGCCGTCGTTGAGCAGTTGTCCGAAGGGCGGCATGCCGTGCGGCCGCGGATTCGCCGCCGTAGCCGGAGCGTAGCCGCCATCCAGCACCATGCGGATCGCGTTGACGGGCGACGGCGCCGTCACGGTCGGATTGCCGGCCAGCGCGGGCCACGCCGTGCCGCTGCCTTCGCCCGCGGATTGATGGCATTGGACACATTGCTGGCGGTAGATCTTGCCGCCCAGCTCCATGGCCGCCGGCGCGACAGCCGTCCGCGTGCGTTCCGTTGAGGCCGCCGTGGCGGGCAGGGATTTGATGTAGACGCCGATGGCCAGCGCGTCAGCGTCGGTCAGGTGCTGTGTGCTGCCCAGCACCACTTCGGCCATGGGCCCGCTGGCGCTGGAATGCTTGGAAATGCCAGTCTTGAGCAAGGCCGCGATGTCTTCGGCGGACCACCTGCCCATGCCGGTTTCCATGTCGTTGGTGAGCGGCGGAGCGTACCAATCCAGCACCGGAATCACGCCGCCGGCCAATGGGTCGGCCGAACGCAGCGCCCCCAGGCTGTTGCGCGGCGTATGGCAGGCGGCGCAATGCCCCAGCCCTTCGACCAGATAGCGGCCGCGGTTCCACTGCACCGATTGCCCCGCGTCGGCCTCCTGCACGCCCGGCTTGAAGTACAGCGCGCGCCAGGCGGCCAGCAGCGCCCGCTGGTCATAGGGGAATTCCATCTCGGGCGGCCGGTTGGGCTGGTCCACGGGCGCCACGGTACGCAGATAGGCGTACAACGCGTCGGAATCGGCGCGCGTCACGCGCGTGTATTCGGTGTAGGGGAAAGCGGGATACAGCAACGTGCCGTCGCGCGATTTGCCGTTGTGCAGCGCCTGCCAGAAATCATCCGCGGTCCACGCGCCTATGCCGGTTTCTTCGTCGGGCGTGAGGTTCGGGCCGTAGACCGTACCGAACGGCGTGGGGATGGGCGTGCCGCCCGCCAGCGCCTTGCCGCCGCGGCTGGTGTGGCAGGCCATGCAATTGCCGGCAAGCGCAAGGTAGCGGCCGCGCTCCACCAGCGTCGCGGTATCGGCCGCGGCCGCGGCGGGACCGGTGCTGGCGTCGTCGCGCGTACCGAACCAGTAGAGGCCGCCGAGGGCGACGACCGCGAGCAGCAACAGGAGGGACAGGACTTTCTTCATGATCGACATCCGGCCTCTCCCTTACCGTTGCGCCTGGCTGCCGCATTCCGCGGGCAGGCGTATCGAACCCGCGGCCTCTGGCGCGTAGGGTTCCACGACGGGTTGCGAGGACAGCCACGCGGCCAGCGCGCCGATGTCCTGGGGAGTGAGTTTGTTGGAGATGTCGGCCATGCAGTCCGGCTCGGCCGCCCGGCGCAGGCCGTTCTTCCAGCTGCCGATCTGCGAACCGATGTAGTCGCGCGGCAGCCCAAGCAAGCCGGGAATGGCGGGCAGCACGCCGCCCAGGGCGGCGCCGTGACAGGCGGCACAGGCGGGCAGGCCGCGCGCCGCGTCGCCATCCAGGGCCAGCTTGCGCCCGGCTTCCAGCGTGGCGGCGGAGACATCGGCGCGGGTCGGCGCCGGATACGGCACATGCTGCGAAGAGAAATACGCGGCGATCTCGCGCAGGTAGTCGTCGGGCAGCCCGGTCAACAGGTGCGTCATGGGCCGGTACTGACGCCGGTCGTCGCGGAAATTGAGCAACTGGTGGTACAGGTACTCCTGCGGCTTGCCGGCCAGGCGCGGATAGTAGCCATCGGCGCCGGCCTTGCCCTGCGCGCCATGACAGGCCGTACAGGCGGCAGCCCGGGCGTCCATGGTGTCCGGACGCAGGATTTCCTGGGGCGCGGGCTGGGCCGGCGCGGGCGCTGCGAGGAAGGCGGCAGCCACCCCAAATAGGGAAATTGCCCAAAAACGCGGCAGTGAAACACTACGAAAGGAAATGAAGGCTAACATCTAGGTCGAATTCCATTCCCCCGAAACGCATGACGGCGGGGCGCGTATGTGAATCTGTCGAGTATCCGGCCCCCAGCTTACGCCAGGGGGACCAAAGCGGTACAGGCGCAGATTGGCAGTTTACGGCCATATCAGATGTCATCCCGCCGGCATCGTCCTCGAAAAGCGTGCCACAATCATGTCCATGTTGAAAGTCGTCCTCGTCACCGGCATCTCAGGCTCAGGCAAGTCCGTCGCCCTGCGCATGCTTGAGGACGCAAGCTATACCTGCGTCGACAACCTGCCGGTGCGGTTCCTGACCGAGTTCATCGCCAACGCCCGGGATGACGGCATGGAGCGCGTAGCCGTCGCCATCGACGTCCGCTCCCCCGGCGAACTGGCCGAATTGCCCGACGTAGTCACCGCGCTGCGCGCCATGGGCACCAGCCTGCGCGTGGTCTTCCTGGACGCCAGCACGGAAACGCTGGTGCAGCGCTATTCCGAATCGCGCCGCCGCCACCCGCTGACCGACCGTCTGCAGCATGGCGGCAAGACCCCGACGCTGTCCGAGTGCATCGCCCTGGAACGCGAACTGCTCGCGCCGCTGCGCGAGCAGGAACACGTCATCGACACCTCGGACCTGACGCCGGGCCAGTTGCGAGTCTGGATCCGCGACCTGATCAAGGCCGACCGCGCGCCGCTGGTGCTGACCTTCGAATCCTTTGCCTACAAGCGCGGCGTGCCGCGCGACGCGGACCTGGTGTTCGACGTGCGCTGCCTGCCCAATCCCTACTACGACCGCGACCTGCGGCCGCTGACCGGCCGCGACGAGCCCGTGGCCGCCTGGCTGGCGGGCTTTGACCTGGTGGGGCAGATGATCGACGACATCGCCGGTTTCCTGAACCGCTGGCTGCCGCAATACACGCAAGACACCCGCAATTACCTCACGGTCGCCATCGGCTGCACCGGCGGCCAGCACCGTTCGGTCTATGTGGTCGAACAGCTGGCGCTGCGCTTTGCCGACCACGACCCGCTGCTGGTGCGCCATCGCACCCAACTGCCTGACGAATCCGCATGACCCTGTCCCGCCCGACCCGCCTGTTCGTGATGCTGCTGCTGGCCATTGCCGTGGCTGGCTGTTCTTCCACCGGCGGACGCAAGAAGGGCGGCGGGTATTACAAGGACGACGGGCCGGACGCGAATCCGCCCTCGAACCTGGACCAGGTGCCCGACGCGGTGCCCAGGATCGAACCCTACGCCAGCGGCGCGAACCGGCCGTATGTGGTGTTCGGCCAGCGCTACGTGCCGGACACCAGCGGCCAGCCCTACAAAAAGCGCGGCACCGCCTCGTGGTATGGCAAGAAGTTCCACGGCAATTCCACGTCCATCGGCGAGTCCTACGACATGTACGCCATGACGGCCGCCCACACCACGCTGCCGCTGCCCAGCTACGCCCGCGTCACCAGCATGGTCAACGGCAAGACCATCATCGTGCGGGTGAACGACCGCGGCCCGTTCCACAGCGACCGCATCATGGACCTGTCCTATGTCGCGGCGTACAAGCTGGGCATCATCGGCCCCGGCAGCGGCCAGGTGATCGTGGAAGCCATCCCCCAGGACGAGATCCGGCGGCTGGCCTCGCAAGGCGCGCCCGCCACGGCCGCACCCGAACCCGCATCGGCGACGGGCTCCTCGCCAGTGGCCGCGCCCATCGCCGCCGTGCCGGTGGCGCTGGCGGCTGAACCCCTGCCCGGGCCCGCACCCGGTTCAGCGCCGGTGCGCCAGCCGGCCGCAGGCGGCATCGGCAGCGTCTACCTGCAAGTGGGCGCGTTCAGCCAGCCGGCCAACGCGCAATCGCTGGTCAGCCGCATCAACACGCAGCTGGGCGCCGCAGGCGCGCCGCCCGCGTCGGTCGAGCAGTCAAATAACCTCTATCGGGTCAAGATCGGCCCCTACCCCGACCGGCAGAGCGCCTTGGACGCCGTGCAGATCGTGTCGGACCGCATCGGCATCCTGCCCAGCATCGCCTCGCAGTAGCAAGCCTTGGCAGTAGCAAGCCTCAAAAGTCAGCCTCAAGACCTATCGAGGCTGCCCGCCTACCAAGGCAGTTCGGCCTGCCCGTCGCACACGCGGCGCGCGCTAGCGCTGCGGCTGCGGTAGCGATTGCCTTCATGCGCCAGCAAGGCCTGCTTGCGCGGCAGGCCGCCGCCGAAGCCGGTCAGCGAGGTGTCGGCCCCAATCACACGATGGCAGGGAATGATGATGCTGATCGGATTGCGCCCGACGGCGCCGCCGACCGCCTGCGCGCCCTTGGGCCGCCCCACGGTGCGCGCCAGATCGCCGTAGCTGGCCAGCACGCCGAACTCCAGATCGCACAGGGCATGCCAGACCTGGTGCTGGAAAGTGGTGCCGACGGGGTCCAGCGCCACGTCGAAGACGCGGCGCTGGCCCGCGAACCATTCTTCCAGTTCGCAGCGCGCCTGCTCCAGGATGGGATCCGAGTCCGTGAGAATCCAGCCATCCGCCGCGGGCAGCAGTTCCTGGTCGGTGAACCAGGCGCCGCGCAGGCCCTTGGGACTGGCGACCAGGCGCATGTCGCCCAGCGGCGTAGGAATGTCGCGATAGACCAGGCGTTCGTCGGGATCCGCGGGCTTGTTGGACACGATAGTCGAATACACCATGCCTTACTCCGCCGATTTCTTGCGGGCCAGCGCCCGGTTGTACAGCACGTCCCGCGGCAGGCCGGAAACCTTGGCGGCCACGCGCGCGGCATCGCGCAGCGACAGCGACTCCAGCAAGGCGTCCAGCAGCGCATCGGTGCGCGGATCGGCTTCTTCATCCGCTTCCTGTTCAGCGGGCGCGTGCGCGATCAGCACGAATTCACCCTGCTCGCGGTGCGTATCCGCGGCCAGCCAGGCTGCGCCCTCGCCCATCGGGAAGGTCGCGATCTCTTCGAAGCGCTTGGTCAGTTCGCGCGCCACGGTCAGGAGCCGGTCCGGACCGCACACTTCCAGCAGGTCGGCCAGCGTAGCCGCGAGCCGATGCGGCGATTCGAACATGACGATCGGCGCGGGCAAGGCGCACCAGGTGCGCAGCCAGCGCTGGCGCGCTGCCGCCTTGGGCGGCGGAAATCCGGCAAAGGCATAGCCCGGGTTTTCGTCGGTGGTGACGCCGCTACCCATCAGCGCGGCGATGACCGCACTGGGACCGGGTACCGGCACCACGCCGAAGCCGGCTTCACGCACGGCACGCACGATGCGTGCGCCCGGATCGCTGACGGCGGGTGCGCCGGCGTCCGATACCAGCGCCACGCGCTGGCCCTGGGCCAACCGTTCGCAGATGGCCTGGGCCGCGGCGGCTTCATTGTGGCGGTGGGCGGCCATGAGCGGCGTGCCCACGCCCCAGGCGTCCAGCAGGGCGCGGCTGGCGCGCGTGTCTTCGGCGGCGATCACGTCGGCCCGCTGCAAAGCGTGCCAGGCGCGCAGCCCCAGGTCGCCCAGGTTGCCGATCGGCGTGGCCACGACATACAGCGTCGAGGCAGGCCAATGCTGCCCCGCCACGCGTTCAGAAACGCGGGACCAGGCATCTCCGGCAGGGGGAGGTGAGACATTTTGATTCATTGCAGCCTACAGACACGGGAAACCATGTCAGTGTAGCCGCCTATGCCCGCCACTTCCGGAGCACCCATGACGGACGACACCTTGCGACTGGCCTGCGAACTGGCCCTGGCGGCCCGCCGCCGCGCCGCCAGGCGCCGGCGCCGTTCCACCCGCGCAGCGCCCGCGGATCGTCCGCCGCCACGGCGCTCGCCCGCCCAACGCAAGGGCGACCACCACGAGGACGCCGCCTTGCGCCTGCTGCAGTCGCGCGGCCTGGTCCTGCTGGCGCGCAATCTGCAGACCCGCGCCGGCGAGATCGACCTGGCCATGCGCGACGGCGACACGCTGGTGTTCGTCGAGGTCCGATCGCGTGGGCCCAGCCGCTACGGTGGCGCCGCGGCCAGCATCGGGCCGGACAAGCAGGCCCGGCTGTCCCGCGCCGCGGCCCACTGGCTGCCGGAGCTGGCCCGGCGCCACTGGCGCGGCAGACTGCCGGCGGCGCGCTTTGACGCGGTCGTCTTCGACGCCGGCGATCCCCAGTGGCTGCGCGGCGCATTCTGGCAGGCCTGAAGTCCGCCCCTCCCCCGGTAACGACCTGCCTAACAGTCGTTACGCCTGGACAGAACCACGCCTCGGCCCCGTGAGATAATCGCGCCCATGGATATGACCTCTCGTATGACGTCGCACTTTCGCGACGCCATGGCTGCGTGCGAACAAAGCATGAACGTCCTGGCCGAGCCGCTGGCAGTGGCGGTGGACGTGCTGTTCGGCGCCCTGGCAAACAACGGCAAGATTCTGGCTTGCGGCAATGGCGGCTCGGCCGCCGATGCGCAACATTTCATCGCCGAACTGGTGGGCCGCTTCGAACGCGAACGCCTGCCCCTGGCCGGCATCGCCCTCAACACCGACACCTCGATCCTCACCGCGGTGGGCAACGATTACGGCTTCGACGAGATCTTCGAACGCCAGGTCAACGCCTTCGGCCAGGCCGGCGACGTGCTGGTAGCCATATCCACCAGCGGCAATTCCCCCAACGTGGTGCGCGCCATGGAAGCCGCCAGCGCCCGCGAAATGCACGTGCTTGCCCTGACCGGCAAGGGCGGTGGCGTGATGGGGGAACTCATTACGCCGATGGACGTCCATCTATGTGTTCCCAGCGATCGCACGATGCGCATCCAGGAAGTCCATATTCTGCTGCTGCACGCGCTGTGCGACGGCATTGACGCTCTTCTGCTTGGAGACACCGAATGATTTCTGACGTCCGTACCGCAGTCCGCCCGTTGATGCTCGCCGCGGCGCTCTCCACCGCCGCGCTCTCGCTGTCGGCCTGCGCGCCCCTGATCGTGGGCGGCGCGGCCGCCACCACCGCGGTCGTCGTGACGGACCGCCGCACCTCCGGCATCCAGCTCGAAGACCAGAACATGGCGTTCAAGGCGCAGAGCCAGATCTCGCAGAAGCTGGGCGACACCGCCCGCGTCAATGCCATGGCCTACGGCGGCCACCTGCTGCTGACCGGTGACGTGCCCACCGAAGAAGCCAAGAACCAGGCCACCGCCATCGCCCAGGGCGTGGAAAACGTCAAACAGGTCATCAACCAGTTGAACGTCGGCCCCATCGCCTCGTTCGGCACGCGCTCCAACGACACCTGGCTGACCTCCAAGGTCAAGACCGCCCTGCTCAACACCAAGTACGTGCCGTCCGGCACCATCGCGGTCACCACCGACCACAGCGTGGTCTACCTGATGGGCAAGGTGACGCAGGCCGAAGGCGAATATGCCGCCAACGCCACCGCCGACGTCGGCGGCGTGGCCAAGGTGGTTAAACTGTTCGAGACGATCAGCCGCGAGGAAGCCATCCGGCTGTCGAATACCGGTTCAAAGTCCAACACTTCCACGGAAACCAAAGCGCCCATCGAAAGCGGCGCCGGCGCAAGCAGCGATAACGCGGCCGGCACCAGCAGCGGCGTAGAGGCCATGCCCATCAAATGAAGAAAGCCATCATCGCGTTGGCCGTCCTGGTGGCGGTCGGCATCGGCGCCTGGTTCGTCATGCGCCCCGCCCAGACCGCGCCCGACGTCACCTTCACCACGCTGGAAGGCAAGACCTTCTCGATGCAGGATCTGCGCGGCAAGGTCGTGCTGGTCAAGTTCTGGGCCACCAGCTGCGTGACCTGTGTGAAGCAGATGCCGGAAACGATCTCGGCCTACAACGAGTACGCCGCCAAGGGCTACCAGGCGGTCGCGGTCGCCATGAACTACGACCCGCCCAACTTCGTGCTGAACTTCGCCGAAACGCGCAAGCTGCCCTTCCCGGTGGCCCTGGACACCAAGGGCGACATTGCCCGGGCCTTCGGCGACATCCGCCTCACGCCCACGGCCTTCCTGATCGACAAGCAAGGCCGCATCATCAAGCGCTACCTGGGCGAATACGACGTGGCGGAATTCCATGCCACCGTGGAAAAGGCCCTTGCGGCAGGCTGAGCGCCCCAGCCCCACAAAGGACCGCCCCGACAGGGCGGTTTTTTTTCGCCCGGCAACCGGCCCCTTCGCGACGGCGCCCAAAAGAAAAACCGCCCGATGGGCGGTTTCCAGATCAGGCCACGGCGGGCCGGAATCAGAACGCCGGAACCACGGCGCCCTTGTACTTGTCCTGGATGAACTTCTTCACCTCGGGCGTGTGCAGGGCCTGCACCAGCTTCTTGATGCCGGGCGCGTCCTTGTTGTCCGCGCGGGTCACCAGGATGTTGGCGTAGGGCGAATCCGAGCCTTCGATGAAGAGGGCGTCCTTGGTCGGGACAAGGCCGGCCTCCAGCGCGTAGTTGGTGTTGATCAGCGCCAGGTCCACGTCGTCCAGCGAGCGCGGCAGCATGGCGGCTTCCAGTTCGCGGAACTTCAGCTTCTTGGGGTTCTCGACCACGTCCGCGGCCGTCGCCAGGATGTTGGACGGATCCTTCAGCTTGATCACGCCCTGCTTCTGCAGCAACACCAGCGCGCGGCCGCCGTTGGAGGGATCGTTCGGGATCGCGACGGTCGCGCCGTCCTTGAGCTCGGACAGGCTCTTGATCTTCTTGGAATAGCCGCCGAAGGGCTCGACGTGCACCAGCGCCACCGGCACCAGCGTGGCCTTGCGGTCCTTGTTGAAGGAATCCAGATAGGGCTTGTGCTGGAAGAAGTTGGCATCCAGCTGCTTATCCGCCAGTTGCAGGTTGGGCTGCACGTAGTCGCTGAACACCTTGATGTCGAGCTCCACGCCTTCCTTGGCCAGTTGCGGCTTCACCACTTCCAGGATCTCGGCATGGGGGACCTGGGTCGCGCCCACCACCACTTTTTCGGCATGGGCGGCGTTCGCCGCCACCAGGAACACCGACGCCGCCAGAGCGGACCGGACAAAGTTCAAACGCATGTGTTGCCTCTTTTATGGGTAAAAAATCGGGGCCGATGCCCCTGCCGGTGTGGCCCGGCCCCCTTTTGCGGGGCCGGCCGTTGCGAAATCGCCCCCAATTTACCTGAATGCCGGTTATTTGTCGGGCATATGAACATGGGTTTAAAGCATAAGAAACCTGTGGGTACTACAATCCGTCGTATGCTTGCGCTACCGCGTCCCGAACGCGTTTTTGTGCAGGCATTTTTTCTAACCACTCATACGTATATTTGCCGACTTAGCTGCCATGACCGACACCCCCGACCCTGCTGCCGTTTCGTCTCCTGCTGTCAAAGCCGCTGTGCTGTCTGAAGCACTGCCGTATATCCGACGATTTCACGGCAAGACCATCGTGGTCAAGTACGGCGGCAACGCCATGACGGAAGAACGTCTGCAGCGCAGCTTCGCGCATGATGTCGTGCTGCTGAAGCTGGTGGGTCTGAATCCGGTGGTGGTGCACGGCGGCGGTCCGCAGATCGACGACGCGCTGCGCCGCATCGGCAAGCAAGGCACCTTCATCCAGGGCATGCGCGTCACCGACGCCGAAACCATGGAAGTGGTCGAATGGGTGCTGGGCGGCCAGGTCCAGCAGGACATCGTCATGATGATCAACGAGGTCGGCGGCAAGGCCGTGGGCCTGACCGGCAAGGACGGCGGACTGATCCAGGCCCAGAAGAAGCTGATGGCCAACAAGGACAATCCGTCCGAACCCATCGACATCGGTTTCGTCGGCGACATCACCATGGTCGAGCCGGCCGTGGTCAAGGCGCTGCAGGACGACCAGTTCATCCCCGTCATCTCGCCCATCGGCTATGGCGAGGACGGCACGGCCTACAACATCAACGCCGACGTCGTCGCCGGCAAGATGGCGGAAGTGCTGGGCGCTGAAAAGCTGCTGATGCTGACCAACACCCCGGGGGTGCTGGACAAGGGCGGCAAGCTCTTGCGCAGCCTGTCGGCCCAGACCATCGACGAACTTTTCGCCGACGGCACGATCTCCGGCGGCATGCTGCCCAAGATCTCGTCCGCGCTGGACGCCGCCAAGAACGGCGTGAACTCCGTGCACATCGTCGACGGCCGCGTGCCGCACTGCCTGCTGCTGGAAATCCTGACCGACCAGGGCGTGGGCACGATGATCAGCTCGCACTGATGCGGGCACAGCGTTACCTGTTGCGGCCGGCGGTGCGCGTGCGCCGCTCGCGCCGCGCGGCCACGGGCGATTCCGAACGCCTGTGGCTGTTCGACCTGGACAACACGCTCCACGACACCTCGCACGCCATCTTCCCGAAGATCGACCACGGCATGACCATGGCCGTGGTCGAGGCGCTGAACGTCGACATCGACACTGCCAACCACCTGCGCTCGCAGTACTGGAAACGCTACGGCGCCACCATGATAGGCATGGTGCGCCATCACGGCGTGGACCCCCATGATTTCCTGCACCGCAGCCATGACTTCGACGTCGGCCCCCTGGTGCGCGCGGAAAAGGCGCTGGCCTACAAGCTGAGCCGACTGCCGGGCCGCAAGGTGCTGCTGACCAACGCGCCGCTGCACTATGCGCGTGCGGTGCTCGCGCGCCTGGGCATCCTGCGCCAGTTCGACAGCCTCTGGGCCATCGAGCACATGCGGCTGCACGGCGAGTTCCGGCCCAAGCCTTCGCCCACTCTGCTGCGCCACGTGCTGGCCCGCGAAGGCGTGCAGGCGCGCAACGCGGTGCTGGTGGAAGACACCTTGGCCAATCTGCGCGGCGCGCGCCAGGCAGGGCTGCGCACGGTGCACGTGTATCACCCCGGCACGCCGTTCGCCCGCGGCCGTTCGCAGCGGCCGGCCTATGTCGACTTGCGGGTAAACTCCGTCAGTGATTTGCTGTTACGCCGACGCCCCTTGCGGGGATAGCGGCGCGCTCCTCCCCTCCCCTTCACCGTCAAGCCTGCGCGAGAGCAGACCCTTCCATGGCGAGCAAACCCGGCGAGCGCAAGACCCAGATTCTGCAAACCCTGGCCGAGATGCTGGAGCAGCCGCACGCCTCCCGCATCACCACGGCGGCCCTCGCCGCGCGCCTGGAAGTCTCTGAAGCCGCGTTGTACCGGCACTTCGCCAGCAAGGCGCAGATGTTCGAAGGGCTGATCGAATTCATCGAAACCAGCATCTTCACGCTGGTGAACCAGATCGCCATCGCCGAGCCCCAAGGCCTGACCCAGGCCCACCAGACCGTCTCCATGCTGCTGACCTTCTCGGAACGCAACAAGGGCATGACGCGCGTGCTGACCGGCGATGCGCTGGTCACGGAAGACAACCGCCTGCAGGAACGCATCAACCACATCAACGACCGCATCGAGGCGTCGTTGAAGCAATCGCTGCGCATCGCGGTCACCGATGGCGGCCTGCCGCCGCAGGCCAATGTCGCGGCGCATGCCAGCCTGCTGACGCATCTGGTGCTGGGCCGCTGGCTGCGTTACGCGCAAAGCGGCTGGCGTATCGCGCCCACGCTGCATCTGGACGAGCAGCTGCGCCTGGCGCTGGGCTGAGCGGCCGGGGCTGCCTGCCGGCTCTGGCGCGAATTAGTATCGTGAAACGATCTAATTAATTTTCCATCCGTCTCTATTTCCGCCCATTTGCATTGTTCCATGCAACAATCTCCGCTTGCCGGCGGCGCGGGGCGACGAGCATAATGCCCGTCAGAGGTTTTCCACAAGCCCAAATCTCCACAGGCTTGATCAGTATCAATACGGGTTTTCCGCAATGCCGTCACGATCATGCTGTAGCGTCGACACACCGATTTGACCTATCCCGTTGCTCGCGGGGCGGTGTGTCGGCAGTTTGACCTCAACCGGAGATGGATATGACCGCGCAAGCCGCCGTCCCTGCCTCGCAAGCCCCAAAGAAAACCAAAATTCCAATCGGACTCATCGCCGGCGTCCTAGTGATGATCGGCGTGCTGATGATGCCTTTGCCCGCCGACCTGCCCGTCGCGGGTCACCGGATGCTCGCCATCCTGGCATTCGCAGTGGTGGTCTGGATTACCGAAGCCGTGTCCTACGAAGCCAGCGCGATCATGATCACGACGCTGATGGCCTTCCTGCTGGGCACGGCTCCGACAATCAAAGACCCGCAAGTGGTTTATGGCACCTCGGCCGCGATCAGCATGGCGCTGACCGGCTTCGCGAACTCGGCGCTGGCGCTGGTCACCGGCGCCTTGTTCATTGCGGCCGCCATGACCTTCACCGGGCTGGACCGGCGCATCGCCCTGGTGACGCTGGCCAAGGTGGGCACCAGCACGCGCCGCATCCTGATCGGATGTATCGCCGTGACCATCGTGCTGAGCCTCGTGGTGCCCAGCGCCACCGCGCGCAGCGCGGCCGTGGTGCCCATCATGATGGGCGTCATCGCAGCCTTCGGCGTGGACAAGCGTTCCAACATCGCCGCCGGCATCATGATCATCGTGGCGCAGGCCACCAGCATCTGGAACGTCGGCATCCAGACCGCCGCCGCGCAGAACCTGCTGACCGTCGGCTTCATGGAAAAGATGCTGGGCGAACGCGTGGCATGGTCGGACTGGCTGATCGCTGGCGCCCCCTGGTCGCTGATCATGTCGGCCGTGCTGATCATCATCGTGCTCAAGCTGCTGCCGCCGGAAAGCGACAGCATCGCGGGAGGCAAGGAAGCCGTCGAGAAGTCGCTGCTTGAACTGGGCCCCATGACCGGCGCGCAAAAACGCCTGATGGCCGTGTCGCTGATGCTGCTGCTGTTCTGGTCGACCGAAGGCAAGCTGCACAAGTTCGACACCACTTCCACCACCTACTTCGGCCTGGTCCTGCTGCTGCTGCCGCGCTTTGGCGTGATGACGTGGAAAGACGTGCAATCGCGCATCCCATGGGGCACCGTGATCGTGTTCGGCGTCGGTATCAGCCTGGGCACCGCCCTGCTGACGACCCAGGCTGGCCAATGGCTGGGCAACCAGGTCGTGGCGCACACCGGACTGGACCACCTCGGACCGCTGGCGATCTTCGCGATCCTGGCCGCCTTCCTCATTGTCATCCACCTGGGTTTCGCCAGCGCCACCGCGCTGACCTCGGCCATGCTGCCGATCCTGATCTCGGTGCTGGCCACGCTGCCGGGCGAATTCAGCCGCCTGGGCATGACCATGCTGCTGGGCTTTGTCGTCAGCTACGGTTTCATCCTGCCCATCAACGCGCCGCAGAACATGGTGTGCCTGGGAACGGAGACCTTCAACGCCAAGCAGTTCGCCAAGGTCGGCATCATCGTCACCATCGTCGGCTACCTGCTGATGCTGCTGATGGGCATGACCTACTGGCGCTGGCTGGGCTGGCTGTAAGGAGGGCGCGCCATGAAGATTTCGATCGCCCAAGCCAATGAATACGGCCGCCGCGTGCTGATGGCCCAAGGCGTGCCCGAGGACATCGCCCGCGACGTGGCCGAGCACCTGGTCGAGTCCGACCGGGTGGGCTACACCAGCCACGGCCTGTCCATCCTGACGAACTACCGGCGCGTGCTGTCCGAGGGCCTGGCCCAGGCCGACGGCCGGCCCGAACTGGTCAACGACCGCGGCGCAATGCTGGCCTACGACGGCCACCACGGGCTGGGCCAGTATGTCGGCAAGGTCGTCATCGAGAAGGCCATCGAGCGCACGCAGGAGCACGGCCAGTGCATCCTGACCCTGCGTCACAGCCATCACCTGGGCCGCATGGGCCACTACGGGGAAATGGTGGCGGCCAAGGGCCTGATCCTGCTGGCTTTCACCAACGTGATCAACCGCTCGCCGACCGTGGCGCCTTTCGGCGGCGCGCAGGCCTGCCTGACCACCAACCCGCTGTGCTTCGCCGGCCCGCTGCCGGGCGGCCGTCCGCCGTTCCTGGTGGACATGGCCACCAGCTCGATCGCCGTCAACAAGGCGCGGGTGCTGGCCGCCAAGGGCGAGGAAGCGCCCGCGGGCTCGCTGATCGACGCCCAGGGCAATCCGACCACGGATCCCAACGCGCTGTTCACCGACCCGCCCGGCGCGCTGCTGCCGTTCGGCGGCCACAAGGGCTATGCCCTGGGTCTGGTGGCCGAACTGTTGGCCGGCGTGCTGTCTGGCGGCGGCACGATCCAGCCGCAGCATCCACGCACCGGCGTGGCCACGAACAACATGTTCGCGCTGCTGCTGGATCCGCAGGTGGACTTCAATACGGATTGGCGGTCGATGGAGGTGGGTGCGTTCATCGACTACCTGCACGCCTGCAAGCCGCAACCGGGCGTCGAAGGCGTGCAGTATCCGGGCGAGTACGAAGCTCGCAACCGGGCGCTTAACGAGGACGCGCTGACGTTTGATAGCCGGATCTGGGATGGTCTTACCAAGCTGGCGGTCGACCTTGGGGTGCCTGAGGCGTTGCCTGCTTGAGGTTGTAGGCGGTTCTTGCGGGTAACGTTTATTTGCTTGCTTTCGGGCGTTTTGGGTTCTTAAGACGCCCGTCGCATCGGCGGCCCGCCATGCGCGGGGCAACGATTGCGGTCCGGAGCCTTCGCTCCGGACTGCCCCATCCTCATCCTCGTCACCGCCTGCGGCGGTTCCTTCGGATTCCGTCGGGCTTATCGACGCCCCGCGCATGGCGGGCCGCCGACGCGACGGGCTCGTTCAACTGCAATTCGGCCTCAGCTGGGGCGAGCTGTGTGCTTGGCTTTCTAGCAACGGGTGGGGTATGGCGGTGGATCTTGCGGGGCTCGCCTCGGGCCGGCCGCCCGGGCGGCCTTCCGAGGCTTCCGCGGTGTCTTACGGTTGAGAATGACGCTGCGCGCGTGTGAGACACCCATCAGCGTTAACGCCTCAAGGGTGCTGCTCATCACCGAACGTCACCAGGCCGTTGATCATCACCGACCGCTAAGCCACGGTGCCGGATGGGTGGTGCGCGCGAGAAAATCCTCAAGCGCAAGCCGCTGCCTGCCGCGCACCACCCATCACCGCCCCACCCCGATGATGAGCGGCCACTAGCAAACCACGCTCCGCAAACGCGCAAGCGACCATCGCCACGACGCCCAAAACCACGTATGTAGCTTACGGCCGCCCGCGCGGCCGTAAGCTACGGGCAACGCAAGACTCGTCACCGATCACGGATCTAGCAGCGCAGCGACCCAAGACGTACGTAGCCCGTAGGCGCGGGCGGCGTGGCGGCTCGCAACCTCGATGCGCCCGACGGAATCCGAAGGAACCGCCGCAGGCGGTGATGAGGATGGGGAAGTCCGGAGCGAACGCTCCGGACCGCAATCGTGGGCGCGAGCCGCCACGCCGCCCGCGCCTACGGGCGACCTACGAAGAACGCGCAGCCGCCAAAAAGATCAAGTCTTAACCGACCGATGCCGACTAACACTCATCATGATCCCAAACGCAATCCCCATGGTGAACAAAGCCGTCCCCCCATAGCTCATGAACGGCAACGGCACCCCCACCACAGGCAGAATCCCCGTCACCATCCCCACGTTCACGAATACATAGATGAACAGCATCATCGTCAGCGCCCCGACCAGCAACCTGCCGAACTGCGACGATGCCCGTGACGCGATCGTCAGTCCTCGCGCCATCATCAGCCCATACAGCACCAGCATGGCGATGCCGCCGTAGAGTCCGAATTCTTCCGCGTACACCGCGAAGATGAAGTCGGTGGTGCGTTCGGGGATGAAGTCCAGGTGCGTCTGCGTGCCCTTCATGTAGCCCTTGCCGTATACCCCGCCCGAGCCCACCGCGATCATCGACTGGATCGTATGGAAGCCCTTGCCCAGCGGATCGGAACTGGGGTTGAGCAGCGTGCACACCCGGTGCTTCTGGTAGTCGTGCAGCACCACCCAGTCCACATCGGGCTCGCATAACTGGTCTTCGTAGTAGATCAGCGTGCCTATGCCGATGATGCCCGCCAGCATGACCGGCACCAGCAACTTGAACGACAGGCCCGCGAAATAGATCACGAAAAAGCCGGCGCCGAACACCAGCAGCGCCGTGCCCAGGTCGGGCTGCAGCACGATCAGGCCGAAAGGCGCGGCCAGCATGGCGGCGGCGGCCAGGAAGTCGCGGATGCGCACGGCGCCTTCGTGACGCTGGAAATACCAGGCCAGCATCATGGGCACGGCGATCTTCATCATCTCGGAAGGCTGGATGCGGGTCACGCCCAGGTTCAGCCAGCGCGTCGCGCCCTTGCTGGTTTCGCCGAAGAACTCCACGCCCAACAGCAGCACCACCCCCACCACGTAGAAGGGCAAGGCCAGCTTCATCAGCCACTTCGGCGGAATCAGGGCCATGGTCCACATGGCAAAGAAGGCGATGATGAAATTGCGCGACTGTTCGGCGAAGCGCCAGTCCGTGCCGCCCACCGCGGAATGCATGACCGTCATGCCCAGCGCGGCGAACATCAGCAGGATCGCCAGCAGCGGCCAATCGAAGGCCGTGAACACACGTAGCAGGATAAGGCCCAGGCGTTTCATTATCGGCGCACCACGTCGGAAGCGATTTCCTCGACCGAGGCCAGCGGGTCGGCGCGGTCGGGCCGCACGATCTTGTCCTGACGGTCCTTGGCCAGCCAATAGTCGAACACCTTGCGCGCGACCGGCGCGGCGACGCTCGCGCCCCAGCCTGCGTTCTCGACGATCAGCGCCACCGCGATGCGCGGATGCTCAAGCGGCGCGAAGCCCATGAACAAGGCGTGGTCGCGCAGACGTTCGTCAATGGCGCTGGCGCGGTAATGGCCGCCGCGCAGGCTGAACACCTGCGCGGTGCCGGTCTTGCCGGCCGCCTGGTAAGCCGTATTGGCGAACGCGCGCCGCGCCGTACCGGCGCGCACCACATCCGCCATGGCGTTCTTGATCACATCCACGTTGGCCTGCTTGAGGGGAATGCGGTAGTCGGGCGCGGACTCGGTGGCCTTGGCCACGCCGCTGCGCGGATCGCGCACCGCGTGCACCAGGTGCGGGCGGCGGTACAGGCCGTTGTTGGCCAGGGTGGACGTGCCCTGCGCCAGCTGCAACAGCGTGAATGCGTTGTAGCCCTGACCCACCGCCACCGAAATCGTTTCGCCCGCGTACCAGCGCTGGCGGTCCTTGTCCTTGTAGGCCGAGCGTTTCCAGTCGGTCGAAGGCAGCACGCCGCGCTTTTCGCCTTCCAGGTCGATGCCGGTGATCTGGCCGAAGCCGAACTGCTTGGCGAAATCATGCAGCGCGTTCACGCCGATTTCCGGACCCAGCGAATAGAAATAGGTGTCGGACGACACCACGATCGCCTTGTGCATGTCGGTCATGCCATAGGCCGCGCCGCCGGCGTTGCGGAATTTCTGGCCGCCGAATTCGTAATAGCCGGGGTCGGAGATGCGATCGGTGGCGCGGCGCTTGCCCAGTTCCAGCGCGGCCAGGCCCACAAAGGGCTTGTAGGTGGAACCGATGGGATAGGTGCCGTACAGCGGCCGGTTGATAAGGGGATGGTCCGGCGATTCGTTCAGCATGCGCCAATTGTCCACGTCGATACCGTCCACGAACAGGTTCGGGTCGTAGGAAGGCTGCGAGACAAAGGCCAGTACCTCGCCGGTATCGGGGTCGATGGCGACCAGCGCCCCGCGCTGCCCCTCGAATGCGGCTTCGGCCACCTTCTGCAGCCCCAGGTCGATGGACAGCATGATGTCGGAGCCCGGCACCGGGTCGATCCGGCGCAGCGTGCGCATGGGGCGTCCGCCTGCGGTGACTTCGACTTCTTCCAGCCCGGTGCGGCCGTGCAGCTGCTCCTCCCAGGTCTTTTCGATGCCCTTCTTGCCGATGACGTCGGTGCCGCGATAGTTGCCCAGCTGGCCGGCGCGGTCCAGTTCTTCGATATCGCCTTCGGCGATGCGGCCGATGTAGCCGACCACGTGGGCCGCCGACACGCCCTGCGGATACTCGCGCACCCAGCGCGCGCGCAGCTCCACGCCCGGGAACTGGAACGAATGCGCGGCGAACCAGGCGGCTTCGGTTTCGTTGAGGTTATTGCGCAGCTGCAGGCTGGCGTAGCGGCTGGACTCGGCGGCGCGGCGCTTGAAGCGGCGCTGGTCGGCCGGGCTGATGTACACGACTTCGGTCAGGCGTTCGAACAGCGCGCTGAGGTTCCCTGCCTGTGCCGGCACGACCTCCAGCGTATAGGTGCGGTAGTTGCGCGCCAGCACCTCGCCATTGCGGTCCAGGATCTCGCCGCGTCGCGGCGGGATGGGCACGACCGCGATGCGGTTGCGGTCGGCGCGCTCGGACAGGCCCTCGTAGCGGTCGACCTGCAGGTACCAGAAGCGGCCGATCAGCACGCCGAAGCAGGCCAGCGCGAACAGCCCGCCCACCCAGGCGCGCAGGCGGAAACGCTGCTTCTGCTGCTGGCCGGTTTTCTTGAATTCGAACATGACGCGGCGCCGCCGTCAGGCGGAGGAGGATTCAGCGTCGTCGACACCGCGCTGCGGCAAGTGCAGAACCCAGCCCGCCAGCGGCCACAAGGCGGTGGTCAGGAGCACGCTGATGCCCCAGTCCCAACCCGGCCATTTGCCGGCCAGCCATGCGTGGATGATCTGGGTCACGAAGCGGGCAATGAAGAACACAGGCAGCATGTGCATGGCCTGGCTCCAGAGGTCGAAGCGCTGCAGCCGGCGGTGCAGCACCACCGCGCCGTAGGCGACCAGCGTGTACGACAGCGCGTGCTCGCCCAAAAGGCCGGCGTCGTGCACGTCCATCAGCAGCCCAAAGAAGAAGGCGGTGAACAAGCCGACGCGGCGCGGCTCATGCACGCACCAGAAGGCGATGATCAGCAGCAGGATGTCGGGCGCGCCCTGCCACAGGCGCCAGGGCAGCAGCGACACCAGCCACGCCACCAGCACCGTGGCCCAGACGAACAAGCCGTGCGCCGGGCCGGAGAGCCGGTCGGGCTGCACGTTGCTGGGGGTGCCGAGGCGGCGCGCGGCCTGCCCCGAGGATTGATTAGTCCGATCCACCGGAATCGACCTCCTGACGGTTGGACTCGGCGCGCTCCACATCGACCTGCAAGACCAGGAAGTGGCGGTAGCGTTCGGGATGGGCCAGCGGTTCGCATACGGCGCGCGCGAAGCCGGAGGCGGTGTCGCGTTCGACCGAGGTCACCTTGGCCACAGGCAGGCCTGCCGGGAACAGCCCGCCGACGCCGCTGGTGACGATGGTATCGCCTTCCTTGATGTCGGCGTTGGCGGCAAGGTAACGAACTTCCATCTTGCCGGGCGAGTTGCCGCCGAACGCAATCAGGCGCAGGCCGTTGCGCAGCAGCTGCACGGGGATGGAGACCTGTTCGTCGGTGACCAGCGCCGCCTCGGCGGTCATGGGCGTGACGCGCACGATCTGCCCGACCACGCCGCCTTCGTCGATCACCGGCATGCCCGGGGCCAGCCCCGCCTTGCTGCCCTTGTTGAACACCAGGCGCTGCGTGAATGCGTTGGTGGGTTCATACATGACCTCGACCACCACCGCGGATTGCGCCACGGTATCGGTCACCCCGAGCAGCCGGCGCAACTGCGAGTTCTCGGCAGCCAGCTGGGCGCCATGCGTGGTCACCTGGGCCAGCTCGATGCGCTGGCGCTGCAAGGCTTCGTTTTCGCTACGGATGAGATTGGCCGCGTTGACCCATTCGTTCACTTGCTGGACGAGGTCTCGCGGCGCCATGACGGCGCGTTGGAAGGGATACAGCGCGACGGACATTGCGCGGCGCGCCGGTTCCAGCATGCGCCATTGCGAATCCATGACGATCAGGGCCAACGCAAGGACGACCAGAACGACCAGCCGCACCTCCGCAGGTGGGCCGCGCCTGAATAGGGGAGGAGTCCCTTGTCGTTGCATGAATATCAGCCCGGACGCCCGCGTCCGTCGCTCCGGCAGCGGCCGGAGCCGTGAAAAAGCGGGGCTCCGGGCTGGCGGGCAAAATTAGTCGTTGATGAAGATGGCGCCCAGTTTCTCAAGGTGTTCCAGCGCCTCGCCGCAACCGCGCACGACGCAGGTCAGCGGATCGTCCGCGACCACGACGGGCAGGCCGGTCTCTTCCTGCAGCAGGCGGTCCAGGTCGCGCAGCAGCGCGCCGCCGCCGGTCAGGGCGATGCCCTTGTCGGTGATGTCGGCGCCCAGCTCGGGCGGGGTCTGTTCCAGCGCGATCTTCACTGCCGAGACGATCTGGTTCAGCGGGTCGGTCAGCGATTCCAGGATCTCGTTGGACGAGACCGTGAAGCTGCGCGGCACGCCTTCGGCCAGGTTGCGGCCCTTGACCTCGATCTCGCGGACTTCGGATCCCGGGAACGCCGAGCCGATTTCCTTCTTGATCAGTTCGGCGGTGGGTTCGCCGATCAGCATGCCGTAGTTGCGGCGGATGTAGTTGACGATGGCTTCGTCGAACTTGTCGCCGCCCACGCGCACGGAGCCCTTGTAGACCATGCCGCCCAGCGAGATGACCGCCACTTCCGTGGTGCCGCCGCCGATGTCGACCACCATGGAGCCGCTGGCGTCGGACACGGCAAGGCCGGCGCCGATGGCCGCGGCCATGGGTTCTTCGATCAGGAAGACATGGGACGCGCCCGCGCCCAGGGCCGATTCACGGATGGCGCGACGTTCGACCTGGGTGGAGCCGCAGGGCACGCAAACGATGATGCGCGGGCTGGGCGCCAGCATGTTGCGGGGGTGCACCATGCGGATGAACTGCTTGAGCATCTGCTCGGTGACCGTGAAGTCGGCAATGACGCCGTCCTTCATGGGCCGGATGGCTTCTATATTGCCGGGAACGCGGCCAAGCATCTGCTTGGCTTCATGGCCGACGGCTTGAATGATCTTCTTGCCGTGGGGACCGCCTTCATGACGGATTGCGACCACGGACGGTTCATCGAGCACGATGCCCTTGCCGCGGACGTAGATCAGCGTGTTGGCGGTACCGAGGTCGATCGCCATATCGCTGGAAAAATAACTGCGCAGGAATCCGAACATGGGAGCTCAGCTAAATTCTGGGGGGAATGAGGTACATGCCGCGGGGCGTAGGGCCCGTAAAACAACGGGTCCGCCTGTCATCACGGCGATTAAACCGTGAATCATAACTTATAATTTCCCCGGAAATAGCGCATAAATGCAGGCTATTCAAGCTTTGTAACGGGTTCGGCGTATGCATACTGCCCTGTCCCGCCCCTCGGCCTTCGCTTATCGATTTGCAATCCCCCATGGCGCTCAATGACACAGATGTGGCCCGCATTGCCCGGCTGGCCAGAATCGAACTGACCCCCGACCAGCGCACCGTCGCGCAGGCCGAACTCAACGGCATCCTCCACCTGATCGAACGGCTCCAGTCCGTCGATACCCAGGGGGTCGAACCCCTGGCTCACCCGCTGTCCGCCCATGAGGACATCGTGCTGCGCCTGCGTGAAGATGTCGTGACCGAACCCAGCTCGGAGGCCCGCCGCGAGGAGCTGCTGGCCAACGCCCCCGACGCCCAGGAAGGCCTGTTCCTGGTTCCCAAGGTCCTGGATTAAGTCATGACGAAACCCGCTCTGCACACCCAATTCAAGGGGATCGCCGCCCTGCGCGCGGCCCTTGCGCAACGCCAGATCAGCGCCGTCGAGCTCGCCCAAAGCGGCCTGGCGGCCGCTGAAGCGGCCAGCGGCCTGAATTGCTTTTTACATATTGACGCCGAATTGACGCTGGCCCAGGCTCGCGCCGCCGACGCCGCGCTGGCGTCCGGCTCGGCCGGCCCGCTGGCGGGCATCCCGATCGCCCACAAGGACGCCTTCGTCACCCGCGGCTGGCGCACCACCGCCGGCAGCAAGATGCTCGAAGGCTACGTCAGCCCGTTCGACGCCACTGTCGTCGAACGCCTGGGCGAAGCGGGCGCCGTGTCGCTCGGCAAGCTGAACTGCGACGAATTCGCCATGGGTTCCGGCAACGAGAACTCCGCCTACGGCGCGGTCAAGAACCCCTGGGACCACGCTGCCGTGCCCGGCGGCTCCTCGGGCGGCTCGGCCGCCGCCGTGGCCGCCCGCCTGGTGGCGGCCGCTACCGGCACCGACACCGGCGGCTCGGTGCGCCAGCCCGCCGCCCTGTGCGGCGTCAGCGGCATCAAGCCCACCTACGGCACCGTATCCCGCTTTGGCATGGTGGCCTTCGGCTCCAGCCTGGACCAGGCCGGCCCGCTGGCCGAAAGCGCCCGGGACCTGCTCGAACTGCTGGACGTCATCAGCGGCTTCGATCCGCGCGACGCCACCAGCCTGGAAAAATGCGACGCCGCCGCCAACGCGCCCGGCCGCGTCCGGCGCGACTTCGAGGCGGCCCAGGGCCGTTTCGACGCCGCCGGCAGCCAGCCGTTGAAGGGCCTGCGCATCGGCGTGCCCGCCGAGTACTTCGGCGCCGGCCTGGCGCCCGACGTGGCCGCCGCGGTCGAGGCCGCGCTGGTCCAGTTCGAAGCCCTGGGCGCCGTGCGCGTGCCGGTGTCGCTGCCGCGCACCGAACTCGCCATTCCCGCCTACTACGTCATCGCCCCCGCCGAAGCGTCCAGCAACCTCGCGCGCTACGACGGCGTGCGCTACGGCCACCGCGCCGCCCAGTACGGCGACCTGAACGAAATGATCAGCCGCTCGCGCGCCGAAGGCTTCGGCGACGAGGTCAAGCGCCGCATCCTGATCGGCACCTACGTGCTGTCCCACGGCTACTACGACGCCTACTACCTGCAGGCGCAGCGCCTGCGCCGCATGATCGCGCAAGACTTCCAGCGCGCCTACGCCGACCAATGCGACGTGATCATGGGGCCGGTGACGCCCACGGTGGCCAAGAACATCGGCGACAACCGCGACGATCCCACGGCCGACTGGCTGGCCGACGTCTACACGCTGGGCGTGAGCCTGGCCGGCCTGCCTGCGATGTCGATCCCCTGCGGCTTCGGTGGCGCTGGCAACCAGCGCCCGGTGGGTCTCCAGATCATCGGCAACTATTTCGACGAAGGCCGCCTGCTGGCCATCGCCGACCGCTACCAACAAGTGACGGACTGGCACACGCGTGCCCCGGTCCAGCAAGGCTGAGAACATGAACTGGGAAATCGTCATCGGCCTGGAAACGCACACCCAGCTTTCCACGGACTCCAAGATTTTTTCGGGTAGCAGCACCGAATTCGGCGCCGCGCCCAACACCCACGCCAACGTGGTCGACCTGGCGCTGCCGGGCAGCCTGCCGGTCATGAACCGCGGCGCCGCCGAACGCGCCATCCGCTTCGGTCTGGCCGTGGGCGCCACCATCGCGCCGCGCTCGGTGTTCGCGCGCAAGAACTACTTCTACCCCGACCTGCCCAAGGGCTACCAGATCAGCCAATACGAGCTGCCGGTGGTGGTGGGCGGCTCGCTGTCCTTCTTCGTCGGCGAGGAAGAGAAAACCGTCAATCTGACGCGCGCCCACTTGGAAGAAGACGCGGGCAAGTCCCTGCACGACGACTTCAGCCTGGCCAACGGCGCCCCCGGCAGCGGCATCGACCTGAACCGCGCCGGCACGCCGCTCCTGGAAATCGTGACGGAACCCGAAATGCGCTCGGCCGCCGAGGCCGTGGCCTACGCCCGCGCCCTGCACAGCCTGGTCGTGTGGCTGGGCATTTGCGACGGCAACATGCAGGAAGGTTCGTTCCGCTGCGACGCCAACGTGTCCGTGCGTCCCGTGGGCCAGAAGGAATTCGGCACCCGCACCGAGATCAAGAACGTCAACTCGTTCCGCTTCCTGGAACGCGCCATCGTCTATGAAGCGCGGCGCCAGATCGAGCTGATCGAGGATGGCGGCACGGTGGTCCAGGAAACCCGTCTGTACGATGCCGACCGCGACGAAACGCGCAGCATGCGCAGCAAGGAAGACGCGCACGACTACCGCTACTTCCCCGACCCCGACCTGCCCACGCTGGTGATCTCCAGCGCCTGGGTCGACGAGGTCCGCGCCGCCATGCCCGAACTGCCGGCCGCCCAGCGCGCCCGTTTCGAATCCGAGTACGGCCTGCCCGCCTACGACGCCGCCCAGCTGACCGTCAGCCGCGACCTGGCCGCCTACTTCCTGGCGGTGGCGAACGCGCTGCCGGCCGGCCAGGCCAAGCTGGCCGCCAACTGGGTCATGGGCGAAGTCTCCGCCGCCCTGAACAAGGACGAAAAGAGCATCGCCGACTCTCCGGTCCAGGCGCCGGCGCTGGCCGCCCTGATCGGCCGCATCATCGACGGCACCATCTCCAACAAGATCGCCCGCGAAGTCTTCGGCGCCATGTGGGCCGGCGAGAACGGCGGTCAGCCTGACGCCATCATCGAGGCGCGCGGGCTCAAGCAGATCAGCGACACCGGCGCCATCGGCGCCATGATCGACGAGGTGCTGGCCGCCAACCCGGCCATCGTGGAAGAGTACCGGGCCGGCAAGCAGAAGGCGTTCAATTCGCTGGTGGGCCAGATCATGAAGGCCGCCCGCGGCAAGGCGAATCCGCAGCAGGTGAATGATCTGTTGAAGCAGAAGCTGGATAGCTGACCGCGCAGGACGCCCCGGCAACGGGCGCATTCCTGACGTATCAGACGAAACGAAGGGCCGCGGCATATTGCCGTGGCCCTTCGTTTATCCAAGAATGATCTGGTCGACTTTTGCCCGGAGGCTTGGACATGAACTACCTGGAAATCAGCACCAGCGAACTACTGCACTGCTTTTCCGACCACCTGCAGGCGGTCCGCGAAGGCCAGCATTTCATCATTTCACTGGACGGCGTGTTCTGCGCCAGGTTGACCCCGGTCCTACCCAGCACGTCGCTGGATGCCCATGATGCGCTTGAGGCAATGAAAAGCTTCAAGCCAGCACCGGCCGTCCCCCACGAAGTCATCCGTTCCTGGGTCGAAGAGGGCCGGGAATGAATCCGATCCACTTGATACCGGACGCCTCGCTTGCGCTGGCGTGGCTGGTCGACCGCGCGGACGCCCACGAAGCGCTGATGGCCCGGCATCTGCTGGAAACGGCCCACGAATCTGAAAACACGGTGCCCCTCATCTGGCACACGGAGGTCGCGAACGGCATGTTGCGCGCCGAACGTAGCCAACGGGCGTCGGCGGGTCAGCTGTTCTCGTTCAGACAGCTACTCGAACGCCTGCCCATAATTCCGGATCCGGCCGCCCCATCTTCCAGCGTGGCCCGCAGCTATCTGCTGGCTCGAACGCACGGCTTGACCGTCTACGATGCCAGCTATCTCGAACTGGCCCAAAGAACCAACGGCTATCTGGCCACCTTTGATCGCAAGCTGGCGGATGCCGCCCGGGCGAGCGGTGTTGCCGTCTTTGGCCAACCCCACGGCGTCGCCGAGCCAGCGGCAAGCTACGGTTAAAAAAAGGGCAGCACCTGGCCGCCCCTTTCTACTCGCCAAGGACGAGGTTTACTTCACCCCGTACTTCGTCCGATAAGCCAACACCGCCTCACGGTGTTCGGCGAACGACGCATCATCCTGCAGCAAGGCCAGAATGTCCGCCAGCGACGCAATCGACACCACCGGCATGCCGTAAGTCTTGGCCACGTCCTGCACGGCAGAATGCGCCGACAGCGCGTCGTCCGGACCCGCGCGTTCCATGCGGTCCATGGCGATCAGCACGGCGGCAGGCTCGGCACCGGCCGCGCGGATGATCTCGACCGATTCGCGCACCGAGGTGCCCGCGGTGATCACGTCGTCAATGATGACGACTTTGCCCTTGAGCGGCGCGCCGACCAGGGTGCCGCCCTCGCCGTGGTCCTTGGCTTCCTTGCGGTTGTACGCGAAAGGCACGTCGCCGCCCTTCATGTCCGGGTGGCCGGCCAGCGCCACGGCGGTAGCCGTGGACAGCGGGATGCCCTTGTAGGCCGGACCGAACAGCATGTCGAATTCCACGCCCGAATCCAGCAGCGCCTGGGCGTAGAACTGCGCCAGCTTGCCGACCGAGCGTCCGCTATTGAACAGGCCCGCATTGAAGAAATAGGGACTGATCCGACCCGATTTGACCTTGAAGCTGCCGAAACGCAGCACGCCCTCGTTCAGGGCGAAGCGGACGAAATCCAGGGCGGTGGCGGAAGATTGGGCGGCGGGCATGCGTAAAGGTCCGGTAGATGGCAAACGCCAGCATTTTATCCGCTGTCGGGGCTATTCCCGGGCGGCGGCGCGGAGTCGGTTAAATTGCTGCCATTGCCCCGGCCCTGGCGGCCGCTCAACAGGAGTTTCGCTTTGCTGCGCATCACGTCGATCAATCTCAACGGTATCCGGTCCGCCTTCCGCAAGGGCCTGCAACCCTGGATGGAAAAGCACGCCGCCGACGTGCTGTGCCTTCAGGAAATCAAGATATCCGACGAAGACCTGACCGACGACCTGCGCCACCCGCCCGGCTATACCGGCCACTTCCACCATGCCGTGAAGAAGGGCTATAGCGGCGTGGGCATCTATCTGCGCGACGCGGCCGAGCGGGTGAACGCCGGCCTGGAATGCGAGGAATTCGATCCCGAAGGCCGCATCATCCGCGCTGACTGGAAGAACCTGTCGGTCATCAGCGCCTACCTGCCCTCGGGCTCCAGCGGCGACGAGCGCCAGCAGGCCAAGTACCGCTTCCTGGACCGCTTCGGCCCCTGGATCGACGCCCTGATGCACGAACACAAAACCACGGGCCGCGAGTTCATCATCTGCGGCGACTGGAACATCGCGCACAAGGAAATCGACCTGAAGAACTGGAAGGGCAACATGAAGAACTCGGGCTTCCTGCCCGAAGAGCGCGCCTGGCTGACCGACGTGTTCGACAAGCGCGGCTTCGTCGACGTGTTCCGCACCATCGATGACCGCCCGGACCAATACACCTGGTGGAGCAACCGCGGCCAGGCCTGGGCCAAGAACGTGGGGTGGCGCATCGACTACCAGATCGCCACGCCGGGCATCGCCGCCCGCGCCCGCAATGTGGCCATCTACAAGGACGAGCGTTTCTCGGACCACGCTCCCCTGACGATCGACTACGACGCCACGCTCTGACCCGCCGCTTCCCCTAGCGTTGCGGCGGCTTCCCGGCGCAACCATTCCAGAAACGCTGCCGCCCGCGGATCTTCTGAACAAGACCGCGGCGACAGCAGTACATAGGCCGAACCGTCACGGGCAAAGCCGCAAGGCGCCTGCAGCCGGCGGTCGCGCAAGGCGTCGCACGCCATCAGCGCCGAACCTATCGCCACCCCCAAACCGGCGGCGGCGGCCTGCAAACTCAGATAGAAATGCTCGTAGGCCGGCCCGGTCCGGCGCGGGGGTTTCATGCCCGCTGCCCGCGACCATTGCCGCCAGGCTAGCGGACGCGTCGCGCTGCTGAGCGCTGGCGCCCCGCCCCAATCCGCTTCAGCCGGATCCGCGTCCGCGGCGCCGGCCAATCCCGGCCGGCACACCGGTCCCGTCCACTCCTCGCAGACATGCTCGGCATACAGGGCCGGGTCCCAATCGAAGTCATTGCGGCGCAGGGCTACGTCCACACCCTGGGCGCCGAAATCGACCGGTCCGCCCGCAGCGTACAGATGCACCTGCACGCCGGGATGGGCGTGCTGGAAGTCCGGCAGCCGCGGGATCAACCACATCATGGCGATGGTGGGCTCGCAGGACAGCACCAGCGGCGCGTCCGCCGCCGGCTGGCGCAGCTTGGCCAGGCCAGTTGTCAGCTGCTCGAACAGCGCGCTCGTCACCTCGAACAGCTGCCTGCCGGCATCGGTCAGGAAAACAGCTCGATTGCGGCGCTCGAACAGCGCCACGCCCAGCGCATCCTCGAGCAGCCGGATCTGCCGGCTGACGGCGCCATGCGTCACGTGCAACGCTTCGGCCGCCTTGCCGAAAGCCTGATGACGGGCCGCGGCATCGAACACCCGCAACGTATTGAGCGGTGGCAGTTTCATGGCGAAAGGTGATTTTTTCTCACGGATAAGCGGCATTAGAAATCGTTTTTCCGGCGCGCGCCAGCGTCCCACAATGCCGGCTCCATTTCGCAACCTGCCGCCCTATTGCCATGACCGAACTGATCGCCGTCGCCCTCATCACCATTCTTGCCGTCATCAGCCCCGGGCCGGACTTCGCCATGGTCACGCGCAACAGTTATCTGTTCGGCCGCCGCACCGGCCTGATCTGCGCGCTGGGCATCGCGCTGGGCGTGCAGGTGCACGTGTTCTATACGATGTTCGGTGTCAGCCTGCTGGCCCATTACGCGCAGCCCGTGCTGCAGGGCATCAAACTCGCGGGCGCCTGCTACCTGGTCTACATGGGCTGGAAGACTTTCTTCAACCGCACCCAGGTCAGCCGCGACTTGTCGGCCCGCCCGCCGATCTCGGGTTGGCAGGCGCTATACAGCGGCTTTCTGACCAACGCGCTCAATCCCAAGACCACGCTGTTCGTGGTCAGCACCTATACCCAGGTCGTGTCGCCCGGCACGCCGTTGTCGTGGCAGTTCGGCTATGGCCTGTTCATGTCGCTGGCGCACTGGATCTGGTTCGGCGTGGTGGCGTGGTCGGTGTCCTCGCCTTTCCTGCGGCGGATGCTGCTGGATCATCAGCTTGCGGCCGATCGGGTGGTGGGAGCGGTCTTGATGGCCTTGGGCGCGGGGCTGGCTGCCGCGCAGTTGTAATCCTGCCCCCGGGGAATGATTTCGCTCAAATAAATAACGGGGACGCATTAAGCAGGCAACACCCTTCGTGCCAGCCCAAACATGCCTCAGACCAGCGTTCCTTTCCTCTGCGGAAGTCGCAAGGGCGCAATACTTCTTGGTGAAAATAAACGGGGACATATTTATTTCCCTAGGGAATTCAAGCATTTCTGCTCAAATCCCCCTCATGAACGCGTCATTCACCCAAATCCAGCCATCAATACGTCCCTATTAAAATAAAAGAAAAAGTGCTTTGATATCAAGGTGATGGCACTATTTTTCGGCTTTGCGCAGGGCAACATTTTGCCCCTACAATTCCCGCACCATACAGGTGCAGCCGTGCACCAAAAAGAATTTTCGCGCCCCAATCCGGCGCAGTCCGCACCTATTCGAAGCACCCCCAAGGAGATCATGTTGAAAGTGCAGAGTCTGGACGACTTCCTGCGTGGCGTCGCCGCGCGCGACCCGCAGCAGCCTGAGTTCATGCAAGCCGTCCAGGAGGTGATGCTGAGTCTCTGGCCTTTCATCGAGAAGCACCCCCACTACGCCGAGCATGCCGTACTCGAGCGTCTGGTGGAACCGGAACGCGTGATCCAGTTCCGCGTGTGCTGGACCGATGACCGCGGCCAGGCCCAGGTCAACCGCGCTTTCCGCATCCAGCACAGCTCGGCCATCGGCCCCTTCAAGGGCGGCATGCGCTTTCACCCCTCGGTGAACCTGTCCATCCTGAAGTTCCTGGCCTTCGAGCAGACCCTGAAGAACTCGCTCACCACGCTGCCCATGGGCGGCGGCAAGGGCGGCTCCGACTTCGATCCCAAGGGCAAGTCCGACGCCGAAGTCATGCGCTTCTGCCAGGCTCTGATGATCGAGCTGTACCGCCACCTGGGTCCGGACACTGACGTGCCGGCCGGCGACATCGGCGTGGGCGCGCGCGAAGTCGGCTTCATGGCCGGCATGATGAAAAAGCTGTCCAACTCCACCGCCAGCGTGTTCACCGGCAAGGGCCTGACCTTCGGCGGCAGCCTGATCCGCCCCGAAGCCACCGGCTACGGCACCGTGTACTTCGCTGAAGAAATGCTCAAGCGCGTGGGCAAGTCCTTCGACGGCCTGCGCGTGTCCGTGTCGGGCTCGGGCAACGTCGCCCAGTACGCAATCGAAAAAGCCATGGCGCTCGGCGCCAAGGTCGTGACCGTTTCCGACTCCAACGGCACCGTGGTGGACGAAGCCGGCTTCACGCACGAGAAGCTGGTGGCGCTGATGCACATCAAGAACGACTTGCGCGGCCGCCTGGACACCTATGCCCGCCAATTCGGCCTGACCTATGAGTCCGGCAAGCGTCCGTGGCACGTGCCGGTGGACGTGGCCCTGCCCTGCGCCACCCAGAACGAACTGGAATTGGCCGATGCGCAAACGCTGATCAAGAACGGCGTGCTGTGCGTCGCCGAAGGCGCCAACATGCCGGCCACGCTGGAAGCCGCCAAGGCCTTCATCGCCGCCCGCGTGCTGTACGCCCCGGGCAAGGCCAGCAACGCCGGCGGCGTGGCCGTGTCCGGCCTGGAAATGGCCCAGAATTCGGCCCGCCTGTCCTGGACGCGTGAGGAAGTCGACGCGCGCCTGCACGCCATCATGCGCGACATCCACGAGAACTGCGTGCGCCACGGCCATAGCGAGCGCGAATACGTGAACTATCTGGATGGCGCCAACATTGCCGGCTTCGTGAAGGTGGCTGACGCGATGCGTCAGCAAGGCTTGTATTAATCCCCCCCCGAAGCGCTGCGCGCTTCCCCCCCAGGGGGGCGCCGCTGCGGACCGGCGGAGCCCGGCTCCGCGCGGCCCCGATTGGGGGAGACCGGCTTGATGCGGGCGGGTCTGCCTCTGGTCTGACGACGGACCTGCCCCAATAGCGAGGATCTGCCCGAGCCGGCCCCTGGGCCGGCTTAGTCTTTCATGCGACTACACCCGCGCCGTCAGGCGCGTGCAGCGCCTGGCGCTTAATGCTTCATCGTGCCGTGGTTCATGCTGCCGTGGTTCATGCCGGGGTTGTGCGAGGCCGGCTTGACCTTGAATTGCACGGCGACTTCGCCGGCTTTTTCGAACTTCAGCGTGGCCGGGACCGTGCCGCCTTCGGCGAACGGGGCCTTCAGCTTGATGAACATGACGTGGTAGCCGCCCGGGCTGAGCTTGACCTCGGTGTCCGCCGGCAACGCGATGCCGCCTTCCACCTGACGCATCTTCGAGACGCCGTTCTCGGTTTGCACCGTGTGCAGTTCGACGCGTTCCGCCGCGTCGGACGACACCGACAGCAGGCGGTCAGCAGCCTTGGCGTCGTTGTCGATGTCCATATACCCCGCGCCATTGGACTGGCCGGGCGCCGATGCGCGCACCCAGAGGTCGTCGACCTCGATCTGGCCAACCTTGTAGTCCTTCGCCCAGGCCGAGCCGGCCGTGCACAGGCCCAGTGCGGCGATGACAGCGAACTTGCGGATGTTCATGGGTTGTTCTCCTAGTGGGTTAACGCCGCCTGACCAGGCTGCGGGCAGCTGACAGGACCGAATCCGTCAGGGCTTCCATCGCTTCGGAGTTTACCCGCCAATGCTGCCAATACAGCGGCACATCCTCCCAGGCGCGGCCTCGAAGCAGCATCAGCTGACCTGCATCAAGGTGTTCCTGCACCAAGGGCAGCGGATTCATGGTCCAGCCCAGGCCGCCCAGCGTGGCCTGGACGAACGCGCGGGTAGAAGGCACCCACCAGACCGGCGGCTGCCAGGGCGCAGGATCGGCGATCTTGTGCGCGAAGCGCGCCTGCAGCGCGTCCTTGCGGTTGAACACCAGCACCGGCGCCTGCGCCAGCGTCTGGGCGTTGACGCCCTGCGAAAAATAGCGCTTGTGGAATTCCGGCGTGCAGGTGGCCACGTAGCGCATGCTGCCCAGCGCATGGATGCGGCAGCCCTGGACCGGCTCGGCCAGGGCGGTCACCGCGCCCAGCACCGAACCGTTGCGCAGCAGCGCCGCGGTGTGGTCCTGATCTTCGGACTGCATGTCCAGCGTGGCGCGCGTGCGCGCCGAAAACTCTACGGCAGCGTCGACGAACCAGGTCTCCAGGCTGTCATGATTGACCGCGACCGGGATGCTGGCATACGGCACATCGTCGTCCGCCACGCCCAGGCGGTCGAGCGCGTCATGCTCCAGCAGCGCCGTCTGCTCGGCCAGCCGCACCAGCACCTGGCCGTCCGCCGTCGCCACCGCCGGCACGGTGCGCTGGACCAGCAGGCGGCCCATGCGGTCCTCCAGCGCCTTGATCCGCTGCGACACCGCGGATGGCGTGACGCTGAGCGACAGCGCCGCCCGCTCGAAACTGCCTTCCCGCACTACCGCGGCCAGGGCGCGCAGGTTGCCGTGATCGATTTTCATGAGATTAGTTTTACTTAAGATAGTGAAGGAAAATTAGCTTTATTTCATATTCACTGCAAGCGAAAATGCCTTATTACCGGAGCGCCATAGCGCCCCGCGTTGTCATCCAAACGCCGCCACAGGCGTAGCAGCACAGGTGCAGGTCATGTTCGCCACGTTGTCATCCCCCCTCTTCTTCACTGCCTGGGCCAGCGGTACGGCCACCGGGCTGGGCCTCTTCGCGGTCGTGGGCGCGCAAAGCGCGTTCATCTTGCGACAGGGGCTGATGCGCGCCCACCTCTTGAGCGTGGTCGCCATCTGCGCGCTGATAGACGCCGTCTTCATCTTCGCCAGCGTGTCCGGCCTGCAGGCGCTCACCGCCTGGTTCCCCTGGCTGACAACCGCCGTGCTGTGGTTCGGCGTGGCCTTCCTGTCCTGGTACGCATTGCAATCGGCGCGCCGCGCCTGGACCGCCACCGGCGGCCTGGCCGCCGCCCGCGACGTGGTGCCATCGCGCCGCGCCGCCATGCTGGGCGCGCTGGGCTTTTCGTTGCTGAATCCGCATTTCTGGCTCGACATGGTGGTGGTCGGCTCGCTGGCGCACGGCTTCGAGGAAGCGCGCATGGCATTCGCCGCCGGCGCCTTCACCGCCAGCCTGCTGTGGCTCGCCGTGCTCGGCATCGGCTCCCGCCTGTTCGCCCCGTTCTTCGCCAGCGCGTCGGCCTGGCGCGTGCTGGACGGCATCATCGCCGTGGTCATGGCCGCGCTGGCGGTCAGCCTGGCGCTGAAGGGCGTGTAGACGCGTTTAAGCTACGCTTCCAGCAGTTCCCCCGATCGGCCGCCCGGACCTCCCGGCGGCCGGTTTTCCTGCTTGCCGCACCCGCCGCGTCCGGAGTCCCACATGTACAGCTCCACCTTCATCTTCGCCACCAAGCAGTTCGACGATGATTTCCACCGCCTGGATCAAGCCATCGCCGCTGCCGCGCGCGCCATTCCGGGCTATCTGGGCGAAGAGAGCTGGGCAGACACCGCGCGCGGCCTGATCTCCAACGTCTACTACTGGGAATCGCTGGAAGCGTTGGAACAACTCATCCGCCACCCTGCGCACCAGCAGGCCAAGGCCGCACAAGCGCGCTGGCTGGACGGCTATCGCGTGGAAATCTCCCAGGTGCTCCGGCGCTACGGCGCAGGGCTGGCGCCGCCGTCCTTATAATCGCCCGGTAGCCAATCTTTCGTCGGGCGCAACACCGGCCCGCCAGACGATCATGCGCGGTCCCAGCCCTTCCAAAGATGTGCGCCTGCCCCCCCTGGCAGCCATCCAGGCCTTCGAGGCAGCCGCCCGCCTGGGCTCCTTCGAACGCGCCAGCGAGGAACTCTTCGTCACTGCCAGCGCCATCGGCAAGCGCATCGCCGCGCTCGAGGCCATGCTGGACGTCACACTCTTCATCCGCAGCAGCCGCGGCGCCACGCTGAGCTCGGCCGGACGCGAGTACCTGGACCAGGTCCGCACCGCGCTGGACCTGCTGTCCGACGCCTCCCTGCACAAGCGCGGCGAACCCAAGCTCGAACCGCTGCGCGTCGTCTCCACCCCCACGTTCGCCCGCCAGGTGCTGATCCCCGCCCTGCCCGGCTTCACCGCCGCGCATCCCGAGGTGGAGCTGGAAATCATGCTGTCCATCCCCTACCTGGACATCATGCCGCCCAATGCCGACGTCTGGGTGCGCTTCGGCAGCGGAAAATATCCCGGCCTGAACGCGCACCAGTTGACGGCGGATCCGGTGTTCGCGGTCTGCGCGCCCGAATACCGCGACCGGCACGGCCCCTTCGAGCGGCCCGCCGACCTGGCCCGGGCGCAACTGCTGCGCTGCCCGATGGAACCGTGGCGGCCCTGGCTGGCCGCCGCCGGGCTGGACTGGCCCGAGCCCGCGCGCGGGGTGTGGCTGGTGGACCTGGGCATCATGTTGGCAGCCGCGCGCGCCGGCCAGGGCCTGGCGCTCACGCGGCGCGCGCTGGCGGCGGAATGGCTGGACGAGGGCAAGCTGGTGCGCGTCCTGGACATCGAAATTCCCGGCGAATGCCAGTATTACCTGTGCACCGAAACCTCGCGCCCGCCGGGCAGAGCGGTCCAAGCGTTTTCCCTATGGCTGGATGACGTGTGCAAACAGGTTTCTCAATGGCCGCAAGGCCTGCGGGCCGGTAAGGAATAAATTTCCAGGCCGGGGCGGAATGAAATTCCGCGCAGCCCGCCGCCGCGCTGGCTAGGATGCCGCCAATGCAATGTCCCGCCCATGCCCGCCACGGCACGCCGCCTTCCATTCCCTTCCCCACAGCAGGCAGCGCCATGGCGCATGACAGGAACCCTCGTGCGTCCGTACTAGGTATTTACGCGGAAAAACCCCGCCGGGTCAGTTTCGCGTAAGTGATTAGGCAGACAGTCACGACACGCCACACAGGAGAGCGCCGCAGCAACGATTTTCGCCGTCTGGCGCCGGCACACGGTTTTCCACGCAGTTCTACCAATTACAACGGAGACATCAATGGATTTTCGTTTGAAGCTGCTAGCAGGAACCCTTGCACTTGCCGCAACGGCCGCGTCCCACGCCGCCGACCCCATCAAGATCGGCGTGGCCGGCCCCTACACCGGCGGCTCGTCCTCCATGGGCGTCAGCATGCGCGACGGCGTGCGCCTGGCCATTGAAGAAATCAACAAGAACGGCGGCGTCATGGGACGCCAGCTGGTCGCCGTCGAACGCGACGACGAAGCCAAGAACGAGCGCGGCGTACAGATCGCCCAAGAGCTGATCAACAAGGAACAGGTCGCCGCCACCGTCGGCTACATCAACACGGGCGTGGCCCTGGCCTCCCAGCGCTTCTACCAGGACGCCAAGATCCCCGTGTTCAACAACGTGGCCACGGGCAGCGTGATCACGCACCAGTTCAAGGCGCCGGAATACCCGAACAACTACGTGTTCCGCAACGCGGCGCATGACAGCATCCAGGCCCCGATGATCGTCGAAGAGGCGGTGACCCGCCGCGGCTTCAAGAAGGTCGCGATCCTGGCCGACTCCACCAACTACGGCCAGCTCGGCCGCGAGGACCTGGAAAAGGCCCTGGACGCCAAGGGCATCAAGCCCGTGGCCGTGGAGAAGTTCAACATCAAGGACGTCGACATGACGGCCCAGCTGCTGAAGGCCAAGGCCGCCGGCGCCGAAGCCGTGCTGACCTACGGCATCGGCCCCGAACTGGCCCAGGTCGCCAACGGCATGACCAAGCTGGGCTGGAAGGTGCCGATCATCGGCAGCTGGACCCTGTCCATGGCCAACTACATCGACAACTCCGGCGCCAACGGCGAAGGCGCGCGCATGCCGCAGACCTTCATCCAGGACCCGGACACGCCCAAGCGCAAGGCCTTCATCGACGCCTACCTGGCCAAGTTCAAGCCTAAGAACAACCGCATCGATTCCCCGGTGTCGGCCGCCCAGGGCTATGACTCCATCTATCTGCTGGCCGCGGCCTTCAAGCAGGCCAACTCCACCGACGGCCCGAAGGTCCGCGAGGCCCTCGAAAACCTGCAGACGCCCGTCGAGGGCGTGGTCATGACCTACAACAAGCCCTTCAGCGCAGACAACCACGACGCGATCACCGTCAAGGAAGTGGTCATCGGCGAGGTCAAGGGCGGCCGCGTCGTCAAGGCCAACTAAGGTCCCGCAGCGCATCCCGGCGGCGGCTGCCCGGCCGCCGCCAGCCGCGCCCTGTCGCCCAGGGCGCGGGCTTGCCGCCGCCTGAAAACCGCGTTCTGCCCAAGGGGGTTGGGACGGAACCACAGCGCTACACGACACACACCATGATTCTTCTACAGCTCATCTATAGCGGTATCGCGCTGGGCATGATCTATGCCGTCATCGCGTTCGGATACCAGCTCACGTTCGCCACGTCGGGCACCCTGAACTTCGGCCAGGGCGAAGCCCTGATGCTGGGCGCGCTGGTCGGCCTGACACTGGTCGGCCTGGGCGTGAACTACTGGGTGATGATACCCATCGTCTGCATCTTCGGATTCGCGCAAGGCGCGCTGGTCGAGCGCGTGGGCGTCAGGCCCGCCATCAAGACCCGCTCGGAGTTCGGCTGGATCATGGCCACCATCGCGCTGGGCATCATCTTCAAGAACGTCGCCGAGAACATCTGGGGCCGCGACGACCTGCGCTTCCCCTCGCCGCTGCCGGAAGCGCCCATCCAGGTGCTGGGCGCCAACGTGCTGCCCATGGAGCTGCTGGTGGTGTTCGGCGCCCTGGCGATGATGCTGCTGGTGGAAGTCTTCAACCGCAAATCCATCTACGGCAAGGCCTTCGTCGCCACGTCCAACGACCGCGACGCCGCTGGCCTGATGGGAATCAACACGGGCATGGTGATCACGTTTTCCTACGCGCTGTCCTCGCTGACTGCCGCGTTCGCGGGCGTGCTGGTCGCGCCCCTGACCCTGACCGGCGCCACCATGGGCGCGGTGCTGGGCCTCAAAGCCTTCGCGGTCGCCATCATCGGCGGCCTGTCCAGCGGCATGGGCGTGGTGGTGGGCGGGCTGATCCTGGGGATCGCCGAAACGACCACCGGTTTCTATCTTTCGACGGGGTACAAAGACGTGCCGGGATTGGTGTTGCTGCTGCTCGTACTGACCTTCAAGCCCGCCGGCCTGTTCGGCAAGACCGCGATCAAGAAGGTGTAAGCGATGAAACCCTTGCACCTTTTGCTATCCATCGTGGCCGTGGCCTGCCTGGCCGCCGTGCCGCTGGGCGTGACCAACACGTACTACCTGCACCTCATCGAAACCATCATGATCTATTCGATCCTGCTGTTCGGGCTCGATATCGTGGTGGGCTATACCGGCCAGGTGTCGCTGGGCCACGCCGGCCTGTTCGGCATCGGCTCGTATGTGGCGGGCGTGCTGTTCTTCCATCTGCAGATGCCCATCTGGGTGATCCTGCCCGCGGCCATCCTGATCGCGGCCGCCTTCGGCGCGGTGCTGGCGCTGCCGGCGCTGCGCGTCACGGGGCCGTACCTGGCCATGGTGACGCTGGCGTTTGGCACCATCATCCAGATCCTGATCAACGAAATGACCTTCCTCACCGAAGGCCCCCTGGGCATCAAGATCTCCAAGCCCGCCATCGCCGGACATGTGCTGACCAAGAGCGAGTACTTCTGGCTGGTCGCGGCGCTGCTGGTGCTGTCGCTGATCGTGGTGCACCGCATCCTGAAGTCGCACCTGGGCCGCTCGTTCGAGGCCCTGCGGGACAGCCCCATCGCGTCCGACTGCATGGGCGTGTCGGTCTACCGGCACAAGGTGTTCGCCTTCGTCATCAGCGCCGGCTTCGCCGGCCTGGCCGGCGCGCTGTACTCGTATTCCGAACAGTACATCTCGCCCAACACCTACAACTTCGAACTGACCATCCTGTTCCTGCTGGCCATCATCATGGGCGGGCGCAAGAGCCGCACGGGCGCGCTGCTGGGCGCGTCCATCATCGTGCTGCTGCCCAAGATGCTGGATGACATCTCGACCTTCAGGCTGATCGCGCTGGCCGTGGCCATCCTGGTCACCGTCGGCAGCGCCATCGCAATATCCAAGGGCCGCACCGAACCGCGCCGCGTCGTCGTGCCGGTCGTCGGCACCATCCTGCTGGCGGTGTTCTCGTACTGGCTGGAAGCGGTCACCGACTGGCGCCTGACGATCTTCGGCGCCATGATCCTGTTCGTCGTGTACTACCTGCCCGACGGCATCGTGGGCTTCGTGCGCAACCTGTTCTTCTCCAATCGCCGCGCCGCGCTCTCGGTCAAGTCGGACTTGGTGAAAGCCCAGGACGCCGTGCCCGATGCGGCCAGGGGCAAGGGCGACACGCTGCTGGCAGCCAAGGGCGTGCTGATGCAGTTCGGCGGCCTGAAGGCGCTGAACCAGGTCGACCTGACCGTCAAGCGCGGCACCATCCATGGCCTGATCGGTCCCAACGGCTCCGGCAAGAGCACCATGATGAACGTGCTGACGGGCATCTACGTGCCGACTTCCGGCGCCGTGGAATTCTCGGGCAAGTCGCTGGTCGGCATGACGCCGGCCGACATCGCTGAAACCGGCATTGCGCGCACCTTCCAGAACGTGCAGCTCTTCGGCGAAATGACCGCGCTGGAAAACGTGCTGGTCGGCCTGCACCACACCTTCACCACTGGGCTGGCCGGCATCGCGCTGCGCACGTCCAAGTGGAAAGGCGAGGAACAGGGCGCCCGCGCCCGCGCCATGGCGCTGCTGGAATTCGTGGGCCTGGAATCCCTGGCCAGCGAGGAAGCGCGCAACCTGCCCTACGGCAAGCAACGCCTGCTGGAAATCGCCCGCGCGCTGGCCCTGGATCCGCAACTCCTGCTGCTGGACGAACCCGCGGCCGGCCTGACCGCGCCCGACATCGTCGAACTGCTGGCCATCATCCGCAAGGTGCGCGACCACGGCATCACGCTGATCCTCATCGAACACCACATGGACGTGGTGATGGGGGTGTGCGACACCGTGTCGGTGCTGGACTTCGGCCAGAAGATCGCCGAGGGCCTGCCCAACGAAGTGCAAAGCAACGCCAAGGTCATCGAGGCGTATCTGGGCGGCGCGCCCGCCTGACGCCAAGGGGACAACAAGATGCTATCGATCAAGAATCTGGAAGCGGGCTACGGCAAGGTGAAGGTGCTGCACGGCATCAGCATGGAAGTGCCTAAGGCCAAGGTGGTGACGCTGATCGGCTCCAACGGCGCCGGCAAGACCACCACGATGCGGGCGCTGTCCGGCATGATCCGCCCCACCGCGGGCGAGGTCACGCTGAGCGGCAAGCGCATCGACGGCCTGGAGTCTCACCGCATCGCGCGGCTAGGCCTGGCGCATTCGCCCGAGGGCCGGCGAGTATTTCCAACGCTGTCGGTCACCGACAACCTGCTGCTGGGCGCTTTCCCGCGCCTGACAGGCAGCCGTCCCAAGGGCGACGTGCAGTCCGACCTGGGCCGGGCCATGGATCTGTTTCCGCGCCTGAAGGAACGGCGCGATCAGCTGGCCGGCACCTTGTCGGGCGGCGAACAGCAGATGCTGGCCATGGCTAGAGCGGTGATGCTGAATCCGGAACTGGTGTTGCTGGACGAGCCTTCAATGGGGCTGGCGCCGATCCTGGTGGAAGAAGTGTTCCGGATCATTGCGCGGCTCAAGGATGAAGGGGTGACGATGCTGCTGGTGGAGCAGTTTGCTGCTGCTGCATTGAATGTGGCGGATTATGGGTATGTGTTGGAGAACGGGCGGATCTCGGTGCATGGGAGTGCGGATAAGTTGAAGCATGATCCGGCTGTTGTGGCGGCTTACTTGGGTGGGTCGCATTAGAGGGATGGCGTTGTTGGCGTTCTTTTGACGCCTGCCACGTCGGCGAATCGCGCTGCGCGGGGCAACGATTGCGGCCCGGAGCCTTCGCTCCGGGCTTCCCCTTCGTCATCGTCGTTGCCGCCTACGGCGGCTGCCTTCCGATTCCCTCGGGCTTATCGACGCCCCGCGCAGCGCGAGTCCCCGACGCGGCAGGCTGTGCTGTTTGAATCTTCACGGGCGCTGGGGCGGGTGGTGTGCTTGGCGTTTTTTTCCGCATCGGGGTGTGGTGGCGGGTCTTGCGGGGCCCGCCCCAGGCCGGCCGCGCGGGCGGCCTTTTGGGGCTTACGCGGTGTCTTGCGTCACGTGATGGCGCTGCGCGCAGTGGTTGCGGGCGGCATCACGTCTGCTCTGCTCTGCTCAACTAAGCCAAGCTCAGCATCTGCATTTCAACTCCGGTGCCGGATGGGCAGCGCGCGAGACACTCTGCATACGCAAGCCACTGCCCATCGCGCGCCGCCCATCACCGCCCCACCCCCTGGACGGTGATGCCATCAGAAAGCAACAGTTCACATTCGCGACAGCGAGCACTATCGAAATTTCAAAAATCACGTATGTCGTTTATGGCCGCCCGCGCGGCCATAAACGACGGGCAGCACAAGACTCGATACTGACCACAGATCTAACAGCGCAGCAACCCAAGACGACAGTAGCCCGTCGTCGCGTGCGGCGTGGCGGCTCGCAACCTCGATGCGCCCGAGGGAATCCGAAGGAGTCGCCGAAGGCGAGGACGAGGATGACGAAGGGGCAGTCCGGAGCGAACGCTCCGGACCGCAATCGTGGGCGCGAGCCGCCACGCCGCACGCGACGACGGGCGGCCTAAGAACAAGGCCGCCCGCCAACAGAACATCAACACCCCATCAACGATCAAACAATCGTCAACGTCACATCAATATTGCCCCGCGTAGCATTCGAGTAAGGGCAAACGATATGCGCCGCAGCGACCAGCTTCTCCGCCTCAGCCCGCTCCATCCCCGGCAACGAAATCTTCAATTCGACTTCAATCCCGAACCCCGTAGGAATAGGACCGATGCCGACAGCACCGTCGATCGTCGCATTCGCCGGCATGGCGATCTTGTCGCGGCCGGCGACGAATTTCATGGCGCCCATGAAGCAGGCCGAGTAGCCCACGGCGAACAGTTGTTCCGGATTGGTGCCGGCCGCGCCCGCGCCGCCCAGTTCCTTCGGCGTGGTCAGCTTGACGTTCAGGTTGCCGTCGTCCGTGGCGCCCGTGCCTTCACGGCCGCCGGTGACGTGCGCATGGGCGCGGTACAGCACTTTTTCGATAGACATGATGCGTTTCCTTGTAGGGAAGTGGAGGTTGGACTGCCAGGCCTGGCGGGAACATCCCGCCGCGACCCTTACTATTTAAATAGTGCAATATTAAATAGCGCACTATTTATTTGATCTAACAATAGCGGGCCTGGCCCGCCGCTTCAAAGACTTGCGCTGAGCTTCTCCCGCAGCGCATGCAGCGTTTTCATCATACCTTGCGCCTCTTCCAGCGAACACTGCGCGGCGCCCGCGATCGAGTGCGGCACGGCCTCGGCTTGCGCGCGCAGTTCGCGGCCCTGGCGGGTCAGTCCGACGATCACCTGGCGCTCGTCTTCCACGGCGCGCTTGCGCGTTACCAGGCCTGCCGCTTCCAGGCGCTTCAGCAGCGGCGTCAGCGTGGCCGAATCCAGGAACAGGCGCTCGCCGATATCCGTCACTGTAATCTCGTCGCCTTCCCACAGCACCAGCATCACCAGGTACTGCGGATAGGTCAGGTCCAGACCGCGCAGCAGCTTGCGGTACACCTTGTTCATCGCCAGCGAGGTCGAGTACAGGGCGAAGCACAGCTGGCTGTCCAGCAGCAGCGGGTTGAATGCGGCCTTGGCTTTGGATCTGGATTTCATTGCGCAATATTAAATAGCGCGCGATCTATCGTCAACAACTATTTTGGACAAGAGCGGCCAGCGCCTAGGCCGGCTCGCCCTCGGCCGCGGCGCGGTCCGACCCGTATTGTTTCAAGCCGTCCAGGTCCAGCACCCTGACCGCGCCGTATTCCACATTCAGCAAGCCCGCCTCTTCCAGCTTGCGCAGCGCCTGGTTGGCGCGCTGGCGCGACACCCGGGCCAGATAGCCGACTTCTTCCTGGGTAATCGCCAGGCGCATGCCCATGCCGGGATACAGCAAAGGGTTGAAGAGTTCGGCCAGGCAGCGGGCCACGCGCGCATCCGGATCCAGCAAACGGTCGTACTCCGCCTTGCCGATGAACTGCGCCACGCGCTCGTTCAATTGGTGGAGCAGATAGCGGTTGAACGGGATGCTGTTATCCAGCAGCCAATCGAAGGTAGCGGCCGGCAGGCGCGCGACCACCGAATCCCGCAGAGCAACGATGTCGTACTTGCGGATCTCGCGCTTGAGCAGCGAGCCCTCGCCGATCCAGCCGCCGGCAGGCACGCCGGTCAGCGACGCCACCTTGCCTTCGGCGTTACCCACCGAAACCTTCACCAGCCCCGCCAGCACCCCTATCCAAGCCTGGGCGAGTTCACCTTTGCGCTCTATGATCGACCCGGCAACCACCTGCTGCACGGTAAGGTCCCTCTCGACGCGCTCTTGCTGATCGCGGCTGAGCACACGAAACCAGGCGGCGGCGAGTTGCAGGGAGTCGGATAGCTGCATCGGGAATACCCTAAAAGTTCCTTGAATGTCGCGATGGTGACAGTTGGTAGCAACCCAACCTTATACCTTAACTCCTGCCGTAAATCTAAAACCAACTGGTCAAGCGCCTCATCGCCGCCACCGCTCTCGCGGACTCCCGGCCCGATGCGCCCAAACCGGAGGAGACATCGTGGCACATACACCGCCCGCATCTGCACAGATGCCGGCGGCGCTGGATACCTTTCCGGCGCTGCTGTTCACGCATGCCAGCGTTCGCGGGTCGCGGCCCGCCATACGCGAAAAGGATCTGGGGATCTGGCAAACCCTAACGTGGTCCGACGTGGCGGAGCATGTCCGGCACGTTGCGCATGGCTTGGCTGCATTGGGCATCAAACCCGGCATGCACGTGGCCGTGATCGGTGAAAACCGTCCGCGCCTGTACATGGCCATGATGGCTGCGCAGTCGCTGGGCGCGATACCGGTGCCGCTCTACCAGGATGCCGTGGCGCAGGAAATGGTCTACGTGCTGCAGGACGCCGAGATCAGCGTGGCCATCGTCGAAGACCAGGAACAGGTCGACAAGATGCTCGAAGTCCACGAGCAATGCCCCGCGCTCAAGCATGTGGTGTACGACGATCCGCGCGGCCTGCGGCATTACACCGACCCGATGCTGCGCTCGTATGAACAGCTGGAAGAGCTGGGCCGCGAATACGCCAAGCAGCATCCCGGCTTCTTCGAGCAGGCCGTCGCCGCCGTGCAGCCGCATGACCCGGCCGCCATGTTCTATACCTCCGGCACCACGGGCAAGCCCAAGGGCGTGGTGCTCACGCACCATGCGCTGATCGACCGTGCGCGCGCCGTGTCCGATATGGAAAAGCTGACCGACCAGGAAGACGTGCTGGCCTATCTGCCGCCCGCCTGGATCGGCCAGAACATGTTCTCGTACACGCAACTGCTGGTCACGGGCTTTACCGTGAACCATCCTGAATCGCCCGACACCGTGTCAATCGACATGCGCGACATCGGCCCCACCTATTACTTCGCGCCGCCGCGCGTGCTGGAAGGCCTGCTGACGCATGTGATGATCCGCATGGAAGACGCGGGGCTGATCAAGCGCAAGCTGTTCGCGGCCTGCATGAAGCTCGCCCGCCGCGTGGGCGCCAGGATCCTGGACGGCGAGCAGGTCGGCGCCTGGGACCGCCTGCGCTACGCGCTGGGCAACATGATGATCTACGGTCCGCTGCGCAATGCGCTGGGCATGAGCCGCGTGCGCGTGGCCTACACCGCGGGCGAGGCCATCGGCCCCGACCTGTTCGTGTTCTACCGCTCCATCGGCATCAACCTCAAGCAGCTCTACGGCTCCACCGAAACCTCGGTCTTCGTCTGCGTGCAGCCCGACGGCCAGGTGCGCGACGACACGGTAGGCCCGCCCGTCGAGGGCGTGGAGATCCGCGTGGCCGACAACGGCGAGATCCTGGTCAAGAGCCCCGGGCTCTTCAAGGAGTACTACCGCAACCCCGAAGCCACCGCCGAAGCGCGCAGCGCCGACGGCTGGTTCCATACGGGCGACGCGGGCTATCTGGACACCGACGGCCAGCTGAAGATCATCGACCGCGCCAAGGACGTGGGCAAGCTTGCCAATGGCGCCCTGTTCGCGCCCAAGTACATCGAGAACAAGCTCAAGTTCTTCCAGCACATCAAGGAAGCGGTCGCCTTCGGCGCCAACCGCGACGACGTGTGCGCCTTCATCAACATCGACCTGGAAGCCGTGGGCAACTGGGCCGAGCGCCGCGGCATGCCCTATGCCGGCTACACCGACCTGGCTTCCAAGGACGAGGTCTACCAGCTGATCGCCGAATGCGTGGAGCAGGTCAACGCCGACCTGGCCACCGATCCCAAGCTGTCGGCCTCGCAGATCAGCCGTTTCCTCATCCTGCACAAGGAACTGGATCCGGACGACGACGAACTGACCCGCACGCGCAAGGTGCGCCGCGCCTTCATCGCGCAGAAGTATGGCGTGCTGATTGACGCGCTCTTTGGCGGCAAGCAATCGCAGTTCATCGAGACCGAAGTGAAATTCGAAGACGGACGCACCGGCAAGATCTCGGCGGACCTGAAGATCCGCCCGGTCAAGACCTTCCCCGCCATCACCGCCAAGGCCGCGTAGAGATCATGAGCAACAACGACCGCGACCAGCGTATTGGCGACGTCATGCTGGACATGCAGAACATCTCGCTGTCCTTCGGCGGCGTGAAAGCGCTGACGGACATTTCGTTCAACGTGCGCGAACACGAGATCCGCGCCATCATCGGCCCCAACGGCGCCGGCAAGAGCTCGATGCTCAACGTCATCAACGGCGTCTACACACCGCAGCAAGGCGGCATCGAATTCCGCGGCGAGCGCTTCTCGCGCATGAATCCGCGCCGCGCCGCTGAAATGGGCATCGCGCGCACGTTCCAGAACCTGGCCCTGTTCAAGGGCATGAGCGTGCTGGACAACATCATGACCGGCCGCAACCTGCGCATGAAGTGCGGACTGCTGGCCCAGGCCTTCCGCCTGGGCCCGGCCGAGCGCGAAGAAATCAAGCACCGCGAGTTCGTCGAGAACATTGTCGACTTCCTGGAAATTCAGGCCTACCGCAAGACGCCCGTGGGCCGCCTGCCCTACGGCCTGCAAAAGCGCGTGGACCTGGGCCGCGCGCTGGCGATGGAGCCGCGCCTGCTGCTGTTGGACGAACCCATGGCCGGCATGAACATCGAAGAGAAGCAGGACATGAGCCGCTTCATCCTGGATGTGAACGACGAGTTCGGCACCACCATCGTGCTGATCGAGCACGACATGGGCGTGGTCATGGACATCTCGGACCGCGTCGTGGTGCTGGACTACGGCAAGAAGATCGGCGACGGCAAGCCGGACGAGGTCCGTGCCAACGAAGACGTGATCCGAGCTTACCTCGGCGTATCGCACTAAGGCGGACAGACATGGGATTTTTTCTAGAGACCTTACTCGGCGGCCTGATGAGCGGCATGCTGTACGCGCTGATCGGCCTGGGCTTCGTGCTGATCTTCAAGGCATCCGGCGTCTTCAACTTCGCGCAGGGCGCAATGGTGCTGGTCGCCGCGCTGTCCATGGCCCGCTTCTCGGAGTGGCTGCCGCGCTGGTTCGGCTTTGACAACATGATCCTGGCCAATGTGCTGGCCTTCATCGTCAGCGCCATCGTGATGTTCCTGCTGGCGGTCGCCATCGAACGCTTCGTGCTGCGCCACCTGGTCAACCAGGAGGCCACCACCTTGCTGATGGCCACGCTGGGCATCAGCTACTTCCTGGACGGCCTGGGCCAGATCACCTTCGGCAGCTCGGTGTACTCCATCAACGTCGGCATGCCCAAGGATCCCCTGATGATCCTGGACTCGGTCTTCGAGGGAGGGCTGCTGATCAACCTGGAAGACCTGACGGCAGCGGTGATCGCCGCCCTGCTGGTGGCCGCGCTGGCCCTGTTCTTCCAGTACACCTCGACCGGCCGCGCCCTGCGCGCGGTGGCCGACGACCACCAGGCCGCGCAGTCCATCGGCATTCCGCTGAACCGCATCTGGGTGATCGTCTGGAGCGTGGCGGGGCTGGTGGCGCTGGTGGCCGGGATCATCTGGGGCTCGAAATTCGGCGTGCAGTTCACGCTGTCCACCGCGGCGCTGCGGGCGCTGCCGGTGGTGATCCTGGGCGGCCTGACTTCGGTGCCGGGCGCCATCCTGGGCGGCCTGATCATCGGCGTGGGCGAAAAGCTGTCCGAGGTCTATCTGGGGTCGCTGGTAGGCGGCGGTATCGAAATCTGGTTCGCCTATGTGCTGGCGCTGGTGTTCCTGCTGTTCCGTCCGCAAGGGCTGTTCGGCGAGAAGATCATCGACCGTGTCTGAGCCCACAGGCCCTCTAGGATAAAAACATGTTCTATCGCGAAAACGGCCAATTCAAGACCAGCTATCGCGCTGACCAGCAGATCTTTCCGATCCGCCAGGACCGCATCTTCATCTGGCTGCTGCTGGCGGTGGCGTTCATCGCCATCCCGGCCATGGCCAGCGACTACCTGCTGCGCGCCATCCTGATCCCGTTCCTGATCCTGGCGCTGGCCGCCGTGGGCCTGAACATCCTGGTGGGCTATTGCGGCCAGATCTCGCTGGGCACGGGCGCCTTCATGGCGGTGGGCGCCTATGCAGCCTGGAACTTCGGCGTGCGCTTTCCCGGCATGCCGCTGGTCATCCAGATCCTGCTGGGCGGCTTCTTCGCCACCATCGTGGGCGTGATCTTCGGCATACCCAGCCTGCGCATCCGCGGCCTGTACCTGGCGGTGGCGACGCTGGCCGCGCAATTCTTCGTGGACTGGGCGTTCCTGCGCATCCCCTTCTTCACCAACTACTCGTCGTCCGGCAACGTCTCGGTGCCGCCGCTGACCGCCTTCGGCCTGCCGGTGCAGAGCGCGCTGGAGAAGTACCTGTTCGTGCTGATCCTGGTCGTCATCTTCAGCCTGCTTGCCAAGAACCTGGTACGCGGCGCCATCGGCCGGCAGTGGATGGCGATCCGCGACATGGACGTGGCGGCCTCCGTCATCGGCATCCGCCCGATGTACGCCAAGCTCACGGCCTTCGCGGTCAGCTCGTTCATCGTCGGCGTGGCCGGGGCCTTGTGGGGCTACATCCACCTGGGGTCCTGGGAACCGCTGGCGTTCGACCTGACGCGTTCGTTCCAGCTGCTGTTCATGGTCATCATCGGCGGGCTGGGTTCGATCATCGGCAGCTTCTTCGGCGCGGCCTTCATCGTGCTGGTGCCGGTGGCGCTGTCCAACATCCCGCATGCGCTGGGCATCCCGCTGTCGGTGGACACGGCCGCGCACATCGAACACATGGTGTTCGGCGCGCTGATCGTGTTCTTCCTGATCGCCGAACCGCACGGGCTGGCCAGGCTGTGGAGCATCGGCAAGGAGAAGTTGCGCATCTGGCCCTTCCCGCATTAAGGATAAGACCCACCCCCGAAGCGCCTTCGGCGCTTCCCCCTCAAGGGGGCGCCGCTGGGGACCGGCAAAGCCGGATCCGCCGCGGCCCGGATGGAGTGGCCTAAGTTTTGATCACCGTCGGCAGTAGCGGCATGAGCGCTGCAACCGGCATCCTGAATACCCGGCTCAAGACCGGGCCAATCCCGGTGTCCCAGGGTTTACTGACCCAAACACCACGCAGGAGGTAAATGGAGATGAAGCGTCTTAACCTGAAGTTGGCGGCAGCTTTGATGGCCGCAGCCGGCGCCGCAGGCGCCGTGGCCACGCCGGCAATGGCGGCGGAAGAGCAGTTCGTTCCGTTGCTGGTGTATCGCACCGGGTCCTTCGCGCCCCTGGGCATTCCCTGGGCCGACGGCAAGCTGGACTATCTGAAGCTGGTCAACGAACGCGATGGCGGCGTCAACGGCGTCAAGATCACGTACGAGGAATGCGAAACCGCCTATGCCACCGACCGCGGCGTGGAATGCTACGAGCGCCTGAAGGGCAAGGGCACCGGCGCATCGGGCTTCGACACCCAGTCCACCGGCATCACCTTCGCCGTCAGCGACAAGGCCATGGTCGACAAGGTCCCGGTCGAAACGATGGGCTACGGCCTGTCGCAGTCGGTCGATGGCAGCGTGTTCGAGTGGAACTTCCCGCTGCTGGGCACCTACTGGACCGCGGCCGACGTGATGATCCAGGACATCGCCAAGAAAGAAGGCGGCATGGACAAGCTCAAGGGCAAGAAGATCGCCCTGGTCTACCACGACTCGCCGTATGGCAAGGAGCCGATCCCCCTGCTGCAGAAGCGCGCGGCCAAGGAAGGCTTCGAGCTGGTGCTCTATCCCGTGACCGCTCCCGGCGTGGAACAGAAGTCCACCTGGCTGCAGATCCGCCAGGCGCGCCCCAACTACGTGCTGCTGTGGAGCGCCGGCATCATGACGCCGACCGCCATCCGCGAAGCCCAGGCCAGCGGCTATCCGCGCGACAAGATGTACGCCATCTGGTGGGCCGGCTCTGAAGGCGACGTGAAGGACCTGGGCGATGTCGCCAAGGGCTACAACGCCATCACCATCCACAACAGCGGCGCCGAGCACGACAAGGTCTACGACGACCTGAAGAAATTCGTCTACGACAAGGGCCAGGGTTCGGACAAGACCGGCAAGACCACGCTGGGCACCATCGCCCACACCCGCGGCATGATGATCTCGATGCTGCAGGTGGAAGCGATCCGCACCGCGCAGGAGAAGTTCGGCAAGGGCAAGGCGCTGACGCCAGAGCAGGTCCGCTGGGGCTTCGAGAACCTGAACCTGACGCAGGAAAAGCTGGACAAGCTGGGCTTCGGCCAGATCATGCGTCCGGTCAAGACCTCGTGCAGCAACCACAAGGGCGACGACTGGGCCCGCATCGTGCAGTGGGACGGCGCGAAGTTCAAGGTGGTCTCCGACTGGTATCAGGCCGACAAGACCATCCTGGATCCGATGGTTAAGGAAAGCGCAGCGAAATACGCGAAAGAAAAGAACATCACGCCCCGCACTTGCGAGAACTGATGTGAACCGGCCGCCGGTCCCGCATAAGGGGCCGGCGGCCACCAAGCCGCAGGAACAGCCATGACCGCTGCAACGACTTCCGCAGTACCCGCAGACACCCCCAAGGTGCTGCTCGACGTGAACGGCATCGAGGTGATCTACAACCACGTGATCCTGGTGCTCAAGGGCGTTTCCCTGCAAGTGCCGGAAGGCAAGATCGTGGCCTTGCTGGGCGCTAACGGCGCGGGCAAGACCACCACCTTGCGCGCCATTTCGAACCTGCTCAAGGGCGAGCGCGGCGACGTCACCAAGGGCCATATCCAGTACCGCAACCAGCGCATCGAAAAGCTGTCGCCGGCGGAATTGGTCAAGCGCGGAGTGGTGCAGGTGATGGAAGGCCGGCATTGCTTTGCCCACCTGACCATCGAGGAAAACCTGCTGACCGGCGCCTACACGCGCAGCATGAGCCGCGCCGATACCGCGGCGGCGCTGGACCGCGTCTACCAGTATTTCCCCCGCCTGAAGCAGCGCCGCGCCAGCCAGTCCGGCTACACCTCGGGCGGCGAACAGCAGATGACTGCCATCGGCCGCGCGCTGATGGCCAACCCGAACATGATCTTGCTGGACGAGCCCTCCATGGGGCTGGCGCCGCAGATCGTCGAGGAGATCTTCGAGATCGTGCGCGACCTGAACCAGCGCGAGCGCGTCAGCTTCCTCTTGGCCGAGCAGAACACCAACATTGCGCTGCGCTACGCCGACTACGGCTACATCCTGGAAAACGGCCGCGTGATGATGGATGGCGCGGCGGCCGACCTGGCCCAGAACGAGGACGTGAAAGAGTTCTATCTGGGCATCTCCAGCGGCGAACGCAAGAGTTTCCGCGACAACAAGTTCTACCGCCGGCGCAAGCGCTGGCTGGCGTGATTCCTGGCATACGAGAGGGTGTGATCCCATGTCCCAGTTTTTCGATATTCTCGAAACCAGAGCGCCCGAGCAACGCGAGCGCGAGCTGATGGCCGCCCTGCCCGGCGCGATCGCGCGGGCCATTGCGCGTGCGCCCGCCATCGCCGAGCAGCTGCGCGGCATCGACCCCGCCACCATCACGTCGCGCGCGGCGCTGGCGACCCTGCCGGTGCTGCGCAAGCACGAACTGCTGGAACGCCAGCAGCACAGCCGCGCCGACGCGGCCGCGCCTGCCGGACCGCAGAAAGCCTTCGGCGGCTTCTCCGCCATCGGTTGGGGCGAGGCGATGCGGGTGTTCGCGTCTCCCGGCCCCATCTATGAGCCGGAGAGCGCGCGCAGCGATTATTGGCGCTTTGCCCGCGCCCTGCACGCGGCCGGATTTCGCGCCGGCGAGCTGGCCTACAACTGCTTTTCCTATCACTTCACACCCGCGGGCTCCATGATGGAAACCGCGGCGCATGCCGTGGGCTGCACCGTGTTTCCCGGCGGCACCGGCCAGACGGAACAGCAGGTGCGCGCGATCCAGGATCTGGCGCCCACCGGCTATACCGGCACGCCCAGCTTCCTCAAGATCATTCTTGAAAAGGCCGACGAACTGGGTGTGAAGCTGGATTCGCTGCGCCGCGCGCTGGTGTCCGGCGAAGCATTCCCCCCATCCCTGCGCGACTGGCTGGCCGCGCGCGGTATCGACGGCTACCAGGCCTACGGCAGCGCCGACCTGGGTATGGTCGCGTTTGAAACGCCGGCGCGTGAAGGCCTGGTGCTGGGCGAGGACATCATCGTCGAGATCGTGCGCCCCGGCACCGGCGAACCCGTGCCCGACGGCGAAGTCGGCGAGGTCGTGGTCACCACCTTGAACCCGGACTATCCGCTGGTGCGCTTCGGCACCGGCGACCTGTCCGCCGTCATGCCCGGCATCTCTCCCTGCGGGCGCACCAACACCCGCATCAAAGGCTGGATGGGCCGTGCGGACCAGACCACCAAGGTGCGCGGCATGTTCGTCCATCCGTCGCAGGTAGCCGACGTGGCGCGCCGCCATCCCGAGATCCTGCGCGCGCGGCTGGTGATCAGCGGCAGCACGGGTTCCGACCGCATGGTGCTCAAAGTGGAATCGCGGGTGCGCAGCGAAGAGCTCGGCAAGCGCATCGCCGAATCGGTGCGCGACGTGACCAAGCTGCGCAGCGACGTGGAGTGGGTGGATGCGGATGGCCTGCCCAACGATGGCAAGGTCATCGACGATATCCGCACCTACGAGTAAGCGCGACGGCTCGCGGCCTCATGCGGCCGCGAGCAGCGCCAGCACACCCTTCATCAGCATCGCCACGGCCACCAGGCCCGCGAATAGCGCGAAACTCTGCTGCAGACGGCGCGGGGGAAACCGGTCGGCCACCTTGCGCCCTCCCAGCATGCCCAGCACCGCCGCCGCGGTAAAAGGCGCGGCGATGCGCCAGTCCAGATGCCCGCCCGCCGCCGCGGCCACGACGCCGCTGGCCGACACCAACGCGATCACTGCCAGCGAGGTGCCGACGATGGCCTGCATGCTGAGGTCCGTGGCGCGCCGCAGCGCGGGCACGATGACGAAGCCGCCCCCCACGCCCAGGAGGCCGGAGAGGAAACCGGCGATCAACCCCGCCCCCGTCAAGGCGCGCGCGCAGGGCGCGGTCCAGCGCAGCCGGCCAGTGCTGGCATTGAGCTGGCAGGGCGGCGTGCGCGGCGCGGCCTGCGCCGCCGCGGGCTTGTTGCCCTGGTTCCACATGCGCCAGGCCACCATGCCCAGCACGCCGGCAAAGATGATGGCCAACGGCGCATTGGGCAGACGCCGCGCCGCCCACAAGCCCAACGGCGACACCAGGATGCCGGTGGCCGCCATGAAGCCCGCTGCGCGATAGCGCACCTGCCCTTTGCGCAAGCCCAGCACCGCGCCCAACGCGGCCGACAACCCCACCGCCAGCAAGGCGATGGGCGCGGCCTGCGACACCTGCAAATGCAGGCCGAAGACCAGCAGAGGCACCGCCATGATGGCCCCGCCCGCGCCGGTCAGCCCGAGTATCAGGCCGACGCACGCCCCCAGCGCCGCACTGACGGCCAATACCGTATCGATCATGAGACGCTCAGTTGCCCAACGGGCGGGCCAGCCATTCGCGGCCCTTTAGCATGCCGTTCCAGTAGATCCAGGGCAGCAGCGTCGCCTTGAGGAACCAGGCGCTCTTGCGCGGCACGGTCGGGTCCAGCGGGAAGGTGGGCAGGAGTTTGCCGCCGTAGCCGAACTCGGCCAGCACGATGCGTCCGCGCTCCACCGTCAGCGGGCAGGAGCCATAGCCGTCGTACTTGACGGGCATGGCATGGCCTTCGCGCAGCGCCAGCAGATTTTCCGCCACCGTGACGATCTGTTTGCGCGCAGCCGCGGCGGTCTTGGCGTTGCTGGTGCAGATGCCGTCGCCCAGCCCGAACACGTTGCCATGGCGCACGTGCAACAGCGTGGACGGGTCCACTTCGCACCAGCCGGCGGCGTCCGCCAGCGGGCTGTTCTTCAGGAAGTCATGCGGCACCTGCGGCGGCACCGCATGCAGCATGTCGAAGGATTTCTCCACGCGCGTCACCGCGCCGTCGGCGTTCTTGAGATCGAACCAGGCCTTGCGCGCCGCGCCGTCCACCGCCACCAGCGCCGAGTTGAAGGCCAGCGCGATGCCATAGCTTTCGACATAGCGCATCAGCGGCGGAACGAACGTCGGCACGCCGAACAGCGCCGCGCCCGCCAGGTCGAACTCCACGTCGATGCGGTCCAGCACGCCGGTGCGCTTCCAGTGGTCGCAGGCCAGGTACATGGCCTTTTGCGGCGCGCCGGCGCATTTGATGGGCATGGCCGGCTGCGTGAACAGCGCCCGCCCGCCCTTCAACCCGCGCACCAGTTCCCAGGTATAGGGCGCCAGGTCATAGCGGTAGTTGGAGCTGACGCCGTTCTTGCCCAGCGTGTCGGCCAGGCCCTCGACCTTGTCCCACGCCAGGCGCAGGCCGGGGCAGACGATCAGTTGCTGGTAGCTCACCGCCCGGCCGTCGGACAGCAGCACGCGGTTGGCCTCGGGTTCGAAGCCCGCCGCTGCCGCCTGCAGCCAGGTGGCGCGCCTGGGCATGACGTCGCGGGTCGGGCGCACGGTCTTGGCGATGTCGAAAGCGCCGCCGCCCACCAGCGTCCAGGCCGGCTGGTAGTAGTGCTTGTCGCTGGGTTCGATGACGCCGATGCGCAGGTCCGGGCGGCGACGCAGCAGACTGGCGGTGACGCCTATGCCCGCCGATCCGCCGCCCACCACCACCACATCGAAATTGCGCTGCGCCTCTGCTGTCGGCATGCTTGTCTCCTCGCCGGTTTACCGGCTTTTGAATTTTTCCAGGACTGAAAATATCGCCATGCCGGCAACCATGGCGGCCACGAAGATCAGCGCTTCGGACACGCCGGCGGATGCGGCCACCAGCGCGGGTCCTGGGCAGAAGCCCGCCAGGCCCCAGCCCGCGCCGAACGCCAGGCTGCCCACGGCCAGTCGCACGTCCACGCGCGTAGCCGTGGGCCAGCGCAGCGGCTCGCCCGACAAGCTGGCACGACGCCGCCGCAAGAGCGCGAAGCCCGCCGCCGTGACCAGCACGGCGCCACCCATCACGAAGGCCAGTGACGGATCCCAGGCGCCGGCCAGGTCCAGAAAGCCCAGCACCTTGGCCGGATTGGCCATGCCGGAAATGATGAGGCCCAGCCCGAACACCAGGCCCGACCCGAATGCGATCAATGCCACCATGTCAAAGTCCCCCCAGATGGCGGGTGACGTAGACCACGGCAAAACCCGCGGCCATGAACAAGGCGGTGGCGGTGAGCGACCGGCGCGATCCGCGCGACACGCCGCAGACGCCGTGGCCGCTGGTGCAACCCGAGGCATAGCGGGTGCCGATCCCCACCAGCAGACCCGCCACGATCAGGCGCGTCGTGCCGGCTTCGACCACGATGGGCGGCAAGGCGCTGCCCAGGCGATACAGCCAGGGCGCAGCGAACACGCCCAACAGAAAGGCCAGCCGCCACATGCCGCCGCGCTCGGGCGGCAGCAGGCCGCCCAGGATGCCGCTGATGCCCGCGATCCGCCCCGCCCCGGCCATCAGCAGCACGGCTGCGGCGCCGATGAGCAGGCCGCCCGCGCCAGCGGACCAAGGCGTGAAGGCGGACCAGTCCATGTTCATTTGAGCGACTCCAGTGACTCCATGGTCCGGCCGCAGTACAAACTGGAAAGCGTCTTCATCACCTGGCTGACCTCGAAACTGGCCATCTGGTAGTAGACGTACTTGCCCTCGCGCCGGGTCGCGACCAGGCCTTCGTCGCGCAGCACGCCCAGTTGCTGGGACAAGGTGGGCTGGCGGATGCCGGTGAGCGATTCGAGTTCGCTCACATTGCGTTCGTTCTGGACCAGCTGGCACAGCAGCAGCAGGCGGTCTTCGTTGGCCAGCGCCTTGAGGAGCGCGCAGGCCTGGGAGGCGGATTCGCGCAAGGCGGCGACCTCGCACTCGGTCAGGGCGTCATTCATTTGATGCGTATCAATCGGCTAGATGGAGTTTGATCATTATATTGACCAATATAATATCCAACAATATTATTGAAATATATATAGTGTTTCATCGTGCAGCGACTCGCTGCGATGCGAGCGTCCATGTCTCCCCAGATCCAGGCCTTTTTCGATCCCGTCACCGCCACCGTCACCTACGTCGTGCATGAGCCCGCGCCGGGCGGCGCCTGCGCCATCATCGACTCGGTGCTGGACTACGACCCCAAGTCCGGCCGCAGCAGCACCGCCAGCGCCGACCGGGTGGCGGATTACGTACGCCAGCATGGCCTGAAGGCCGAATGGCTGCTGGAAACCCATGCCCATGCCGACCATCTGTCGGCCGCGCCCTACTTGCAGCGACAGCTTGGCGGCGTCATTGCCATCGGCCAAAGCATCCAGACCGTGCAGGGCGTGTTCAAAAAGATCTTCAACCTGGAGCCGGAGTTCCAGCTGGACGGCTCGCAATTCGGCCATCTGTTCAAGGACGGCGAAACCTTCCGCATCGGCGCGCTGACGGCGCAGGCCATCCACGTGCCTGGCCACACGCCGGCTGACATGGCCTACCTGATCGGGGACGCGGCCTTCGTCGGCGACACGCTGTTCATGCCGGACGTGGGCACGGCGCGCTGTGACTTCCCCGGCGGCGACGCCCATCAGCTGTACCGTTCCATCCAGCGCCTGCTGGGCCTGCCCGCCGAGACGCGGCTGTACATGTGCCACGACTACCCGCCGGCCGGGCGCGACGCCTCCTGGCAGACCACGGTAGCCGAACAGCGCCGCGCCAACATCCACGTGCGCGACGGCGTCGCCGAAGAGGACTTCGTGGCCATGCGCACGCGGCGCGACGCTACGCTCTCCATGCCCACCCTGATCCTGCCCGCCATCCAGGTGAACATCCGCGCCGGCCATTTCCCGCCGCCCGAGGACAACGGCGTGCGCTACCTGAAGATCCCCGTCGACGCGCTCTGACCGAGCCGCGCGCCGGGCTTGCGCGCCCGGGGCTTATCCCGCAAGATCGTCCGATCGCAGAATTGCCGATCAGACGGATCCCCCATGTTTGCAGAAGCCGAAGCCGACCCCAGCCTGTCCAAGGAAGAGTTCAAGCCATTGGAGGCGAAGCTGCGCGTCGCGCTGCTGAACGCGCAGTACCAGCGCCTGCAGAAAGCGGACAAGACGCTGCTGGTGGTCATCGCGGGCATAGACGGCGCCGGCAAGGGCGCCACCGTCAACCTGCTGAACGAATGGATGGATCCGCGCCACATCAAGACGCTGGCCTACGGCCCGCGCGAAGGCGCCGCGCTGGAGCGTCCGCCGTTCTGGCGCTACTGGAACGACCTGCCGCCCAAGGGCAGCACCGGCATCGTGTTCGGCTCCTGGTACGCATCGCTGCTGTATGAGGCCACGCGCAAGAAGCCCGACCAGAACAGCATCGAGGCGCAGGCCGCCGCGATCCGCCACTTCGAGGCCATGCTCGCCGCCGAGGGAGTGCAGATCGTCAAGCTCTGGTTCCATTTGTCGGCCAAGGCACAGAAAGAGCGGGCCGAGCGCCTGCTGGCCAGCCCGGAAACCTCCTGGCAGGTCAGCCCGATAGACCTGAAGGTCTACAAAAAGTACGACCGCATCCGCAACGCCGGCCAGTTGGTGCTGAACCGCACGGACTGCGGCCACGCCCCCTGGGTCGTGATCCCCAGCGCGGACGAAGACATGCGCGCCGCGCGCACCGCCGAAGCCGTGTTGGCCGCCATGCGCCAGCGCGGCGTGCCGCGCATTCCGGCCGCCTTCGTGGCGCATGCCAGGACCACGCGCGTCGTCGACCGCCTGGGCGAACTGGACTACGACGCCAAGACCGACAAGGACGACTACGAATCCGAACTGGGCCTGCTGCAAGGCCGGCTGGCGCGCGCCGCGCGTTCAAAGAAATTCCAGGAGCGTTCGCTGGTGCTGGTGTTCGAAGGGCAGGACGCGGCCGGCAAGGGCGGCGCGATCCGGCGCGTCACGCATGCGCTGGATGCGCGGCAGTTCGACATCACGCCCATATCCGCCCCCACCAGCGAAGAGCTGGCCCGGCCCTATCTGTGGCGCTTCTGGCGCCACGTGCCGCGCCATGGCCGCATCGCCATCTTCGACCGCTCCTGGTACGGCCGCGTGCTGGTCGAGCGCGTCGAAAAGCTGACCGCGCCCGCCAATTGGCGCCGCGCCTACGCCGAGATCAACGACTTCGAGGGGCAGTTGGCCGCCAGCGGCGCGCTGGTGCTGAAGTTCTGGCTGGCGGTGACGCCGGACGTGCAGCTGGAGCGCTTCAAGGAGCGCGAGAACTCGCCCTTCAAGAACTTCAAGATCACACCCGACGACTGGCGCAATCGCGACAAATGGAAGGACTACGCGGATGCCGCCAACGAAATGCTGGCGCGCACCGACCTCGCGCATGCGCCGTGGCATCTGGTGTCGGCCAACGACAAGCGCTACGCTCGATTGCAAGTGCTGCGACACATCGTCGAAGCCATGGAAGACCAACTCTGAATCCCGCCTGGAGGCCGCAAGCCATGAGTACCGCAGAAATCCGTCCCATCGTCGCCGCCGACTTCGAAGCCTGGCTGCCGCTATGGAAGGGCTACCAGGAGTTCTATCGCGTCAACATCGACGACGCGGTCACGCGCAACACCTGGGCGCGCTTCCTGGACCCCGCCGAACCCATGCATGCGGCGCTGGCGTACGAAAGCGGCCGGGCCATCGGCATGGTGCACTGGATCTTCCACCGCTCCACCTGGACCGCGGGCGACTACTGCTATCTGCAAGACCTGTACGTGGATCCGGACGTGCGCGGCACCGGCGCCGGCCGCAAGCTGATCGAACACGTGTACGCGCAGGCTGCCGCCGCCAACTGCTCGCGCGTGTACTGGCTGACGCATGAAACCAACGCCACCGCCATCCAGCTCTACGACCGCATCGCCGACCGCTCGGGCTTCATCCAGTACCGCAAGGTGATGCCGTGAGCGCACGCGACCCCAACTGTCCGCTGTGCCAGGAAGACGGCGGCACGCTGCTGTGGCGCGGCCCGCACCTGCGCATCATCGAGGTCGATGACGCCGACTATCCCGGCTTCACGCGGGTAATCTGGAACGGTCACCTGGCCGAGATGACCAGCCTGTCCACGCACGGCCGCGATCTGCTGATGCGGGCCGTGTATGTGGTGGAAGAAGCGCAGCAATCGGTCCTGGGACCGGACAAGATCAACCTGGCCTCGCTGGGCAACATGGTGCCGCACCTGCACTGGCACGTAATCCCGCGCTGGCGCGGCGACCGCCATTTCCCCGACCCGATCTGGGCGCCGCCGCGCATCGCCGCCGGCGCGGAATCCGCCGAATGGAAGGAACGTCAGGCGCGCGTGCAGGCGCTGCTGCCGCGTTACCGCGACCGGCTGGTCGAGGCCATGAACGCCCTGCTCTGGCACTGAGCCGCCGCCCGCCTCAGGCAGCGCGCGCAGGCCCCCGCAGTTCCGCCAGCCAGCCGGCGTAAGCCTGTTCAACCAGGCCGGCTGTGCGCTCGGCGGAAAACAGGCCTTGCCCGCGGATCAGCTCGCGGCCCGCATCGCCCATGCGGCGGCGCAGCGCCGGATCGGCCAGCAGGCTTTCCAGCGCTCCCGCCAGCGCCGCAGGATCGCCGGGCGGCACCAACAGGCCAGTCACGCCCGCCTGCATGGTTTCCGGCACGCCGCCCACGTCGGTGCCGATGACCGGCACCCCCATGGCCGCGGCCTCGATGAAGACAGTGCCCAGCGCCTCGCGCAGCGTCGGCAGCGCAAACACGTCGAAGGCTGTCAGGACATTGCCGATGTCGTCGCGCCGGCCGGTGAAATGCACGCGGTGCGCCAGGCCCAATGCCTCCACCTGCGCCTGCAACTGCCTCGCCATGGGCTGGCCCTCGCCCACCAGCACCAGATGCGCCTGCGGAAACGTGGCGGCGATACGGCGAAAAGCGTCGATCAGGTCGCAATGCCCTTTGTCCGCCCTCATGACGGCCACGCAGCCGACCACCAGCGCATCCTCCGGCAGGCCAAGCTCGCGCCTGACGCAGACGCCGCCGTGCACCTGAGGCAGCACCACGGGTGAATGGATGGTGGCGATGGCCTCCGGCCGCGCGCCGCCGTCCAGCAACTGGCCACGCACGTAACGGCTGACGGCGATGACGCGATGCGCCAGCCACGTATAGGCGTAGAGGGAATTGATGGGCTTGGCCAGATGGCGCGTGCGCACGATGAGAGGCGTGCCCGCCAGGCGCGCCGCAAACGCACCCAGGACCGTATCGCGGCGGCTATGCGTATTGACCACGTCAAAGCGCCCGCGGCGCAGCAGCCGGCGCACGAACGCGACGCCGCGCACGAAGTTGAGCGGGCCATCCATGGGAATGAGGTGCACGGTGAAGCCGGCCTCGCGCAAGCGCGTGCCGAGTTCCGCCTCCGGCTGGCAGACCGCTTCCAGATGGTGGCCGCGCTCGCGCATGGCTATCATTTCCTTGTAGATGCAGAACTCCTGGCCGCCGAACGAGGTGGCCGCTTCCGTGTGCAGGATGCGCAGGCGCGCTTCGGGGTCCGGCCGGCCCTGGAGGGATTCGATGGAATTCGGCATGATCAGGACTGGCCGCCTTGCGAGGCGTCCGCGTCGCTCCAGCAACGGCCCTGCGATAGCAGGTAGGCTTCCAGGTAGGCGATGTCTTCCTGCTCCAGGGCCGCCGCGCCCGCGCTGGCGCAGTCGCGCGGGCATTCGGCGGCGTGCAGCCGGCCATCGGACCAGACGCGCACGGAACCGGTGCGGGACAGATCGAAGCGCGCACCGGCCCGCGCCCAGCCCAACAGGCGTGTGCTGGGGATCAGTTGCCGGGTCTGATAGACGCCATGGGGACTCTGGGCCGCAGGCGCCGTGAGCGCTTCGCCAACATCCACCAGGCGGCTCGCGGCGCCGGGCTTGGCGGGCGTGTAGGTCAATACCGTAAGAGGGCGTAATGGCATTTGGCTAGCAAGAGTCGCCAGGCGGCGTTGCTGGCCACGGACTGGTCGGGATTCGAGGGAAAGGGTTTGGTCGCCGGACAAGCAACGCCAACAATTCGACGCTGATAAGCTGTTTTTTCGAATAATTGAAAGATGTTCGACGACGTAGAGGAATCCCGAAAGATGAATTCAGGTAAAATTCAGGAATGAAACGCGCATCTTATCAAAACGTAAGCAAGGGCGGTACTGCATGAGTTTCCAGGCCGTCCCTCCCCAAAAGCCGGTCTCGTTCCTGCAATCGTTCCTCCGTTCCGAGGCGCTGGGCGGCTATGTCCTGATGCTGGCCGCGCTGGTCGCGCTGGTGGTCGCCAACAGCCCGGCCGCACCCGTCTATTTCAGCGTGCTGGAGACCAAGCTCGGCTTCCAGGCGGGGCCTGTCGTGCTCAAGGAAACCGTACTGCACTGGATCAACGACGGCCTGATGGCGGTGTTCTTCCTGCTGGTCGGGCTTGAGATCAAGCGTGAAGTCCTGGACGGCCAACTGCGCGGCGCCGCTCGCATCGTGCTGCCCGGCATAGCCGCCCTGGGCGGCATGGCCTTGCCCGCCCTGATCTACGTGCTGATCAACGTTGGCAGCCCCGACACTCTGCGCGGGTGGGCCATTCCGGCCGCGACCGACATCGCCTTTGCGCTGGGCATCCTGGCGCTGCTGGGCAGCCGCGTGCCGACCTCGTTGAAGATCTTCCTGACGGCGCTGGCCATCCTGGACGACCTGGGCGCCATCGTCATCATCGCCTTGTTCTATACCGCCGAACTCAACGTGTTCGCGCTGAGCATGGCGGGCGCCCTGCTGGTCTGCCTGTTCTGCCTGAACCGCGCTGGCGTGCTACGCCTGACGCCCTACCTGCTGATCGGCGCCGTGCTCTGGTACTTCGTCCTGAAGTCCGGCGTGCATGCCACGCTGGCCGGCGTGGCGCTGGCGCTGACTATTCCGCTGCGCCCGCAAAACCAGGGCCATCCCGGCGCGCACTCGCCCCTGCATACGCTGGAACATGCGCTGCACAAACCGGTCGCTCTGCTGATCGTGCCGGTTTTCGGCTTCGCCAACGCCGGCGTGTCGTTCGCCGGCATGGGCCTGGGCAGCCTGGCGGCGCCCGTACCCCTGGGCGTGGCGCTGGGCCTGTTCCTGGGCAAACAGCTGGGCGTGTTCGGCTTTGCCTGGTTGGCCATCAAGAGCGGCATTGCCACCCTGCCGCGCCACGCCAGCTACATGCAGCTGTACGGCGTGTCGCTGCTGTGCGGCATCGGCTTCACCATGAGCCTGTTCATCGGCGCCCTGGCGTTCAGCGATCCCGCCGCCATCGACGCCACCAAGATCGGCGTGCTGACGGGCTCGCTGGCGTCCGCCGTGGTCGGCTTCCTGGTGCTGCGCGCCTGCGGCACGCGCGCTGGCGCCGCGGAAAACCTTGATCCCGGGTTGAAAGCGGACGGCGGGCGCTAAAGTAGCGGGATCCGCCACCCGCCCTGGAGCCGCCATGAAACCGTCCGCCATCGCCGTGCAACGCGTCTATGAAGGCTTGGGTCCGGAAGGCAGCTACCGGGCGCTGGTGGACCGCATGTGGCCGCGCGGCCTGCGCAAGGCGGATCTGCACCTGGACGAATGGGCCCGCGACATCGCGCCCACCCTGGAGTTATGCAAATGGTTCAGCCACATCGAAGAACGCTGGGAAGAATTCCGCCAACGCTACCAGGCCGAACTGGCGGAACCCGAACAGCAGGCGCGCATGGCCGCCCTGCTGGACGCGGCGGGCGACCGTCCGCTGACCCTGCTCTACGGCGCCCGCAACACCGAACACAACCAGGCCATCGTGCTGCGCGAGGTCCTGCAGGACTATGTCCGGCATCACCGCAAGCGCAAGGCCTGACGCCCCGCATGCTTTGATACCCTAGCCCGCTTTTATCGACCGGCGCGCAGCCGCGCGCCGACAGTCTGTCTTGAGGAATCCCATGTCTTTCAGCTCCGACGCCTGGGCGCGCAACGCCGCACTCTATGAAACCACGCGCGACATGCCGTTCAACCGCGAACTGGCCAGCGGCCAGCTCGACGAGAACGCGTTCAAGCACTACATGATCCAGGACGCGCACTACCTGGTCGCATTCGGGCGCGCGCTGGCCATCGCTTCGGCCAAGGCCGACGACGCCGACGGCGTGGTGCAATTTGCTGACGCCGCCAAAGGCGCGGTGGTGGCCGAACGCACCCTGCACGCGGGCTTCCTGAAGCAGTTCGGCATCGATGACGCCACCTTCGAAGCCACGCCGCTCACGCCGGCCTGCCACCACTACACCAGCTACCTGATCGCCACCGCCTGGAGCGCGCCGTACCCGGTAGCGCTGGCGGCTCTGCTGCCGTGCTTCTGGATCTACGCCGAAATCGGCCGCGAGATCCATGCGCGCGCGGCGCAGCCTAATCCTTACTCCGCCTGGATCGAGGCCTATGCCTGCGAGGACTTCCACGCCCTGGTGCGCCGGGTCATCACCACGGTCGACCGCATCGCCGAAAAGGCGTCCGCCGAAACGTTGGAGCAGATGCACGCGGCGTATACGCGTGCCGCGCAGCTGGAATGGATGTTCTGGGATTCGGCGTATCGGCAGGATGGGTGGCCGGTTTGAATCGAGGGTAGCGATTTCGGAGTCGCCGCCGCCAGGTGTTGGCGGCACACTTGAGCGCCAGGCTATTGATGCCTGGCGTTTTTGTTTCAGCGGGTTGGATGCATCCGCCATCGCCCAATTGCTGCTGGAGAGTTGGATCCGGCCGATGAAGTCTTACAGCAGTGGGTAATACGCCAGCTCTCACTGTTTAAAACACCCTCACCCTATCGTCCGGATTACGCCCAGTTTCATGACGGGTGGCGCGGCATCTTTCTTGTGTCGTTTCAGATGGACTGTTTAATTTTCTGAAATCCACTTCCCCAACATTTCAGAAAACTGCGCAACCGAGGCAGTATCAACGCTCCACTGAGAAATCTTCATCCCATCCTCACTGATTTCCTCCCTCGGATAAATATGTAGATTTATATCTTCCGGAACAAATGGAACAGACAACTCATTCAAAAATATCACATGATTTTGAATGTAGGCCTGCTCACTTTCAATATAAATTACCCAGCAAAATACGAAATTGGATGAATTCGGATCATACATAGAGGTTGCCAGAGCCGCATGCCCATGACTTTGCAACCCCTGGTCCAGTGATTTCTTCCAACTCTTCAGATAATCCATGCGAGACCAGAATCTCACTGGAGAAAAGAAATTTTCCTTGTACCCATTGATTTCTATCTCTCCGAGCAACCCCTCCTCGTCAAACCTCGTCAGTACCTCATGGGAAAAATCCATGCTGAAGCTCATTCTTTTATCCAACTCAGATTTCTAGATTTTTTTTCGGTGGCATCGACGAAGGATGCCTTCATGCGATTGGCGATACTCTGACTCTTGCTCTTTCAATCGCGCTCTTTTAAGGAGCAACTTCAAACAGGGATATGTTCCAGAGAATCCCAACCTATACGAATCACCAAAACCGCTTTCATCTTCGCTTTCCAGAAAGACTAGATTTTCCCCCCACCCTGGCCCCTGCCTCTGGCCGAAACTTGATTGAAAAATCGGACTGACACCTGGCCTCCCTCACAGATACCTTTCGCCAAAAGGCATGCCTATGCCTGGAAAAATTAACGAGGCCACCTGGGCACTAAAGAACAACGCAACACTCTATTTTCAAATTTTTTTGTAGTGATTTACGGCATCAGATATTATCTTTTCAACCTCACTCTTATTTATATACACATCCCAATATTTAATATTAGGAACTGCCGACCAGTAGCCTCTTCCTGTCGCATCTCTCAAAAATTGGCTTATTTTCGCGCCTATAATTCGCACCTCATCGCCATAAGCAACGCAAAAAACATGACATCCTGCATCGTAGATGTTTTGGGTAGCTGCTTGATATAAATAGGACGAATTAAAATCATCCGGAACATCGGCGTCCTCGTCTACTAGCTCTGGGGAAATCAATCCCAGCATATGATTGAAAGCAACCTTTGCGTCTGCCTCAAATAATTCGCGATTTTCAGGAAAAGAGACCAGTGCGTTTTTAGCGTCTAACATACACACATCCACGTCTAAAGTGGCTGTATGCATTTCTTCAGGAAACATCTCTCCGCCGATAAAAAAATAAAACAGTCCATTCCGATAGTTCGAACCCCAAACAGGTATATGCTCCATAAGGATCGCAAATTTGTATGTATCACCAAAAATCACATTCACCCCCACTTTCCGGATAAACCAAGTTTTCGTTTCACATCGATAGGAATAGCGCTCTTGTTCAACGAGTTATCTCTATCTGCGGTACTCCCCGTCCAGTGCCATTTTCCATCATTGCCGTCCGAAAACCGATGCACATTTCCGTTTTCATCCTTGGCATATCTATGCTTCCCACCCTCTTCAGGGGAAACGGAAGATTCAAACAAACCCAGCGAGTTTCTCGGCTCTAATCCGGCATTCGGCCTGTTCCCCTTATCGACGATCGGATTCAACGAATTCAACGTGTCGCTCGTATCGCGGTTCAGCAACGCGATGGTCTCGACCGCCGTCTTGCCCGTCAGCGCCTGCTGCCCCGCGACGTCCCGAATCTCCACCGTGCCGCCACTGATGCCGCTGAGCGTTTTGGAGTCGTTTTCGCCGAAGGCTCCAAGCGCCACCGGCGTCCCCGCCCCGCCGCTGCCGCCGCTCAGGGAGATCCGGTCGGCCTTGTAGCGCGCCACGTTCTTCACGTCTTCGGCCACCAGCGTGCCTGTCTTCAGCAGGTTCAAACCATCCGCCACGGCCTGGTCGCTGCTGGAGATGACGCCGCCTATCAGCGTGGTGTTGCGCTTGACGTCCACCACGAAGCCGCCGTCGCCCGCCATCAGCCCGGACTGCTCCTCCACCGACTTGTAGTCGCTCTTCATCCGGGTCTGCGAGACGTTGCCCGACACCGAACTCTTGCAATAGCCGTAGCACAGGCTGCCCTGCACCCCGCCACCCTGCTGCTTGGAGTCGTAGGTGCTGACGTCCTGCAGACTCTCGATGCGCAGGTCCCGTCCGACGTCGGCGATGATCTGATCGGCGCGGCCCGTCGCGCCGATCAAGGAGGTGTCGCCGCCCGATTGCAGTGCGAGGACATTGCCCGCGGTCAGTTCAGTGTTGGTCCAGGTGGTGTCCTTGCCATCGCTGCGGCCGCGCGAGGCGTTGGCCCCGGCAGTCGCCACGAAGCCGACGCCGTTGCTGCCCGCCGTCACGCCCACGCCTACGCTGGCGCCCGAACTCTTGTTCTGGGTGTGCTGTTCGTAGGTGTCGCGCGCGGCTTGCAGCAGGATGTCGCCGTCCGCCTTGAGCAAGGCGTTGTTCCCGGCGGACAGCCGCGAACCCGTGACCGTGATGTCCGAATCGGCGCCTGCGCCCTTGGCGATGACGGTGAGGTCGTTGCCTGCCGCGATGTTGGAGCCGACCGAGGACGTCGTGTTGCGGTTGGTGATGGTCTGGCTCTTGCTGCTGCCGTAGTCGATGCTCAGCGTCATGCCGCCCGCGCTCTGCGGGTTCGCCATCACTCCGTCGTAGGTGTTGACCCGGCCAGGCCCGTGGTCACCAAGGCCAGGGCCTTCTTGACCTCGCAGCCGGTGAGGTCGACAGTGGCGCCTAGCTTTTCATTTTTTTAAAGACCAACTTCATTGAATTGCGATTTCACATTCTTTCATTTGGAAAAGCGACTGATGAATTGACAAACGCATCGCCGATTTTTGAAGACTTCAGAGTCCATTCACCCTTCAACCAAGAAAATTCGCCCTGGCACTTTTTTAAAATCCGAGTACTGTCTACTTTCTCGAGCGTCCGACCAAAAAAGGACGACTTTTATCTTGAAAGCCAAATTATTTTAAACCCCTATTTTTCATATATTCCTCAAGATTAAATGGAAAATTTGTCTCGTAATAATTCACAGCGTCTTTGACGATTTTCTCAATCTCAATTTTTTCTAGATATATTTCTTTATATTCAATTTTCGGAACCGCGACCCAGCTCCATCGCCCAGTCTCATCATTCTTTACAGACTGCCTTATCTTCGCCCCGATTATCCGTGCCTCATCACCATATGCAACGCAAAATACGTGGCAGCCTGCATCAAAAATATTTTCAGTGGCGGCTCGATATAAATAGGAATTTTCGAAATCATCCGGAATATCAGCATCCTCATCCACCAATTCCGGAGAAATCAAGCCCAACATATAGTTGAAAGCAATCTCTGCTTTCGCCTCAAAAATCTCACGATTCTCGGGAAACGAAACCAATGAATTTTCAGCATCCAGAAAACCCACATCAACGCCCAATGTGGCTGTTGCTATTTTTTCCGGAAACATCTCTCCGTCTATAAAAAAATGAAATAGCCCATTCCGAAATGTCGAATCACTCCATTCCGGAATGTATTCCATGAGAATTGCGAATCTGTAGGGATCACCAAAAACCATATTCACCTCCACTTTCCAGAGAGACCAAATTTGCGTTTAACGTCAATAGGAATTTCAGATTTTGTTAACGAATTTTTTGAATCTTCGGTACTTCCCGACCAATGCCATGTCCCATCATTGCCATCCGAAAAACGATGCACATTGCCGTTTTCATCCTGGGCATATTTATGTTTTCCACCCTTTTCCGGAGAGATGGAGGATTCAAACAAACCCAGCGAGTTTCTCGGCTCTAATCCCGCATCCTGTCTATTCCCCTGCAGTCCTCGAGTATGCTTGGCGCTCGATTTATATACCAACCCATTCGGCAAAGGCACAGGCTCCGGCACAGGCAGCGGGCTTCCTTTACCGCCCCCCTTGCCCGACTCGGCAGTAGAACCATCCTTTCCTCCCTTCGCCGCTCTCCCGCCTATCGCTCCAGCACCGGCCGCCGCACCCTGTATCCCTTCCTCGGCCAGGCTTTCCCAAAACAGCTGCTTCGCTTCCTCACTTCCACGCTCCATGCCTCTTTTGATGGCGGTAAAGCGATCAGCCACGAGCAAGGGCATCCCGAAACGGAGGATTTCGAGCTCTTCTAATTCGGCAGTGCTTAGACCCTGAGCGCTTCTAGATTTCTCTACCAGCTCTCCTTGACGCTGGGTGGATTCGGCCAGACGTTGCGTGAGCTCATGCGCTATCTCAACGCAGTCGACCCCGCATTCCTGGAGTTCGCGACCCCGCTGCGTCGATATCTCTCTGTACTTTGCCGTTACCTCGTCCCGGCACTTCGTGGTTCCGCACGCCTCCATCTCGGCCAAGCGAGACTGATGTTCATCGACAGCAAGACGGTTATTCGTCGTCTCGTTGTTCGCCGCGAACACCGCTTCCGCGCCGTCGACGCCAGCCACCTTGGACATACCGGCCACCAGCGACTGGATCAGGTTGCTACGTTGCTCCTTCTCTTCAGGATTGAGCTTTGACGTCTCGCCCAGCAGAGCATTCAACACCGACCCGGCTCCAGCCCCCAACGCTCCCGCGCCGCAGTCGCTGCCTTTAGCCGCCGCCCCGGCGCAGCCCACGATCGCATGCAGCGCGGCGCGCGCCGCTTCCGCTTGCGGTCCATCGCCCAGATTGGATATGAACTTTTTGACTTCGGTGGCCGCCAACCCTTGCAGATAGTTGACCGCTACCGCCTGCACCATTTCGGTGACAGCGCCCGTAACGTTGCCGCTCACCGCGCCGGCTATTGCAGTGAACCAACGACGATTGTCGCCACCCGCTTCCCATTTCTTGGCGTCTTCGTATTGCGCTTTCAGCTCATCCCTGCGCGGACCCTCGGGTTCATTCTTCAAGGCCTCTTCAAGCGCCTTCGCCTTTGCCGCTCGATTCTCGAAGAACTGCCCCGCCTGTTTCCCCATTTCCTCCACGATGTCGAAACCCGCCTCGATCTGATCTTTATCGAAGATCGGATTCAACGAATTCAACGTGTCGCTCGTATCGCGGTTCAACAACGCGATGGTCTCAGTTGCCGTCTTGCCCGTCAGCGCCTGCTGCCCCGCAACGTCCCGGATCTCCACCGTCCCGCCGCTGATGCCGCTGAGCGTTTTGGAGTCGTTTTCGCCGAAGGCTCCAAGCGCCACCGGCGTCCCCGCCCCGTTGCTGCCGCCGCTTACAGAAATCCGGTCGGCCTTGTAGCGCGCCACGTTCTTCACGTCTTCGGCCACCAGCGTGCCTGTCTTCAGCAGGTTCAGACCATCCGCCACGGCCTGGTCGCTGCTGGAGATGACGCCGCCTATCAGCGTGGTGTTGCGCTTGACGTCCACCACGAAGCCGCCGTCGCCCGCCATCAGCCCGGACTGCTCCTCCACCGACTTGTAGTCGCTCTTCATCCGGGTCTGCGAGACGTTGCCCGACACCGAACTCTTGCAATAGCCGTAGCACAGGCTGCCCTGCACCCCGCCACCCTGCTGCTTGGAGTCGTAGGTGCTGACGTCCTGCAGACTCTCGATGCGCAGGTCCCGTCCGACGTCGGCGATGATCTGATCGGCGCGGCCCGTCGCGCCGATCAAGGAGGTGTCGCCGCCCGATTGCAGTGCGAGGACATTGCCCGCGGTCAGTTCAGTGTTGGTCCAGGTGGTGTCCTTGCCATCGCTGCGGCCGCGCGAGGCGTTGGCCCCGGCAGTCGCCACGAAGCCGACGCCGTTGCTGCCCGCCGTCACGCCCACGCCTACGCTGGCGCCCGAACTCTTGTTCTGGGTGTGCTGTTCGTAGGTGTCGCGCGCGGCTTGCAGCAGGATGTCGCCGTCCGCCTTGAGCAAGGCGTTGTTCCCGGCGGACAGCCGCGAACCCGTGACCGTGATGTCCGAATCGGCGCCTGCGCCCTTGGCGATGACGGTGAGGTCGTTGCCTGCCGCGATGTTGGAGCCGACCGAGGACGTCGTGTTGCGGTTGGTGATGGTCTGGCTCTTGCTGCTGCCGATGTCCAGGCTCAGCGTCACGCCGCCCGCGCTCTGCGGGTCCTTCATCACTTCGTCGTAGGTGTTGACCGCCGCCACGCCCGTGGTCACCAAGGCCAGGGCCTTCATGATCTTGTTGTCGGTCTTGCCGGCGGCGTTGCCCATGCGGTTCGCGGTTTGCATGGCATCAAGCAAGGGGTTCTTGGCGTTGATGCTGAGGCCGCTTTGCTTGACCTCGTGAAACTCTCTTTCACGGGCGGAGTCCTGGGCGGCGGCGATGTTGACCTGCTGGCCGATCAGGGTCACGTCGCCCTTGGGTGCGACCACGTTGCTGCCCACGATGTTCAGGGTCTTGCCGGCGTTGATGAGCACGTCGCCTTCGACGCTGCCCACGGTGCTGGCCGTGTGGAAGACTTTCTTGCCATCGAGCGAGTCTGTCTGCTGGCGTTTACCGTAGCTCAGGCCGCCCGTCGCGCCGAGGCCGGACTTGGTGACTTTCTTGTAGTCATAGCTGTCCGTGGTGTTGACGCCGGGCAGGATGTTCACGTCGCGCTCGGCGTTCATGACCAGGTTCTTCTGCGCGCCGACGTTGGAGCCGATGACGTTCAAATCCCTTCCGGCCATCAGCACGGCGGTATCGCCGGTGAAGGTCGAGCCCTGCGCCTGCGTCCAGTCGCCCGACTTGATGGTGTGGGTGGTCTTGGAGGACAGGAAGCCCTTGGTCTTGTAGTGGACCTCGTCGCGCGCAGAGCCCGTCTCCACGCCCGCGGTCAGGTTGATGTCGCGCCCCGCCGCGACCGCCAACTGCTTGCCGGCGGTGACATCGGCCGCACGAGCGTTGACATCCTGGCCTGCGATCAGGGTCAGGTTGCTGCCGGCGTCGATGACGGAGCCGATTTCCTTGCTGGTGCTCAGGTCATGACGATTGCGCCGGTTGAGCGCCATGCTTTCGCCATGGCTTTCCGTCAGCGTGGCCAGCGTGATGTCGCGACCGGCTTGCAGACGCGCGTCGTCCTTGACCATGACCTGCGCGGCGGTCAGCGTCAGGTCGCGGCCGGCCTGCATGTCGAGGGTGCCCGCCTCTACCCGCGCCACGCCGGTGAGGTGCGTGCCCCAGGTGCTGCCGTGGTTTTCGGAACCGGCGGTCGAGGTCAGCGCGATGTCGCGCCCGGCGGTCAGGGCGACCTTGTCGCCTTTGATCAGGGACGCGATGTTGGCCAGGTCTTCCCGCGCGGCGAGATTGACGCTGCCGCCCTGAATGGTGCCGCCAGCTTGGTTGACGATGTTGCCGGCGGTGACGACGGTGGCTTGCCGCGAACCGATGGTGCCGCTATTGGTGACTTTGCCTTCGGCGGCGATTTTCACATCGCGCCCGGCCATGAGCGTGCCGTCGCCCTTGAGGTCGCCTTCGCGCACCACCAGGTAGACCTGCGGCACCAGCACGGTCTCGGTGCTGCCGTCGGGCAGGGTGACGGTCTGCTCCACCAGCCAGACCAGGTCGGTGGTGAGCTGACGCTGTTGGGCCTCGGTGAGCGCGGAGCCAAGCTTGACGCCATTGTCCAGCGCGAACTTGGCGCCAGCCGCGAGCAAGGCCTTGTACTGCGCGTCGTTGTCGCTGTAGTTCTCCAGGAAGCGCTGGCCGGTGGTGGCCAGAATCTGGTCGGACACCGCCTTCTGTTCATAGAAGCCGTCGCCCAGGCGCCTGGGTTGGCCCGAGGGCGTGAGGAACTTGGCGCCCGGCGGAATCAGCGCGGCCCAACCGCCCAGCCGGGACCCGGTCAGCGCGCCGCCGGCGGCAACCCCGGTCCCCGAGGAACCGCCGGACACATGGCCATCGGCGCCTGTATTGGCGTTGACGCCGCCAGACGGGTTGTCCCCCTGCTTGCGATCTCCCGTCAGGCCAGCGCCCGCGCCTGCCGTATTGTCGATCGAGGTTCCCGGCAACGCGCCGGGCTGGCGCAGCAGGTCGAACAGATAGTCGCTGGAGACGTAGGGGCGTTGGCCCGTGAAACGCGGATCGGTGGACACGATGTACTGCGCGTCCGGCCGGCCGTTGATGGTGAACAGTTGGCTGTCGGGAATGCTGGCCGGATTGGATACGGTGCGGACGGCCTTGCCGCCCGGGAGGTCGAGGCTGGCGACCTGAACCGCGCCCGGCTTGCCGATCGCCGTAGAACCGGGCGTCTTGCCGCTCAGGCCGACCTGCACATTGCCGCCCGCTGTGGCGATGGGCAATTCGATGGGCTGGGCGGCCAGCGTGACGGTGTAGGGAGTGGAGTATTCCTTGCGGTCCCGGCGGCGCTCCTGCGTCACGGTTGCCGTGCCGTTGCGGGTGATGGTGCGCGTGCCGCCGGCGCCGATGTTGTTGATTTCCGGTCCGGATATCGACAACGCGCCGCCCGCCGCGATCTGACTCTTGTTGTTGGTGACGGCGCCGGTCAGCGTCATATTGCCGCCCGACAGGATGCGGGCGGGATCGGTGGAGGTCGTGCGCGATTCGGTGACGGTTTCGGTCACCTGGTAGTAGGTGAAATCGCCCACCAACCGATTGGCGTGGTCGGCGTTGAACTCGTGGATGCGCGCGTCCAGTTCCAAATGCCGGGCCTTGTAGGCGGCATAGGCCTCGTCGTGAGCCTTGCGGCGTTCGCTTTCCGCCGTGCATTCGGCACTCGTCCTGCAGGGACGATCCGGTTCCCGCCAAACGGGCATATCGCCCGCGGGCGGAGTCACGCCGAAGACCGCCCATACGCGCGCATCGTTGGCATACTTGAACTTTTCGGGCACTTGCGTGCAGTCGCCGCCGTTATCGCCGCCGGAGCAGACGTCGTAGGCCTTGGCATAGGCCGGCGGAATGGGCACATCCCGGCCCGCCTTGCCTTTGGTGCGCGGCACATAATCGAACGGAGGGCCGTAGCGATCCGCCGGGTACTTGGTCGACGGCAACAACAGCTTGCGTTCGGGATCGTCATTCAGCCACGCCGGATCCTTGCTGCACATGGGCGTGACTTCGTCGCACAGCCAGTTGGTTTCGGCGTCGTACATGTCCGTCGTGCCTTCTGGCGTGAAGTACACCTTGGGCTTGGACGACACCACCACGGTTTCGTTGGCGTAGTGATCGTTCCGGTTGATCAGCGATGCGGCCGAAATGCGGGCATCGCCGGCGGCTTCGATGGTGGCCGATGCGTTGATCAACGACACGGCCTGGCCGACGGCGCGGCCAATGGCGTCCAGCGCGCCGCCGATGCGCAGGTCTTTCGCCGCGTAGATCAGCGCATGCTCGCGGTTCACGAGGTTGGTGGCGCCCAGATCCAGATCGCCGCGCGAGGCGATCACGGCCCCGCCGCCCGCCCCCACGTCGTTGACCAGCGTACCCGCGCCGATGGAAATGGCGTCGCCGAATATGCGGCCCAGGTTGTTCAGGCTGCCGGCCCTGATGTTGGTGACGCCGCCGTCTATCAAGCCCTCGTTGGTCAGACCATTGGTGACGTTGAGGTTGTTGTTGCGCCCCGCCAGCAGTTCGCCCGTGGCCTGGTTGTGCAACGAGTCGGCCTTGATGTTCAGGTCGCGGCCGGCGCTGAGCCGGGCGCTGTTGTCCATGGCGCCACCCACCGCCAGGTTCAGGTCGCGGCCCGCGATGATGTCGCCGCTCTGGTTCAGCGCGCCGGCATATTCGAAGGAAAGATCGCCGGCGGACTCCACCACCCCCAGACCTTCCAGGGTTTTGACGATGACGGCCAGGCTCTTGCCGGCCAACACCTTGCCCTGCACGTTTTTCAGCGTGTCGGTCTCGATGCGCGCGTCGCCCTGCGAGACCACTTCGCCGGCGGTGTTGTCGACCTCCCTGGTCTTGATGGCGAGGCTCTCGCCCGCGTTGACGGCGCCGCCCCGGTTGTCCACCCCGTCGGCCACGATGCTCACGATCTTGCCCAACACGCCGCGCGCGGACGTGCCGGTGCCATTCAGCGTGTCGCGGTTATCCAGGCGGGACGCCAACAGCGTCAGCGTCCGATCGGCCTGGATCAGTCCGCGCTGGTTGTTGAGCGTGTCCGCGACGGTGACGTTCAGGTCGCCGCCCGCCACCGTGCCATCGCGGTTGTCCAGCGTACCCGCATTGATGCGCGCGTTGCCCGCGGCCGCGATCAGGCCGCCGGTGTTGTCCAGCGTCCCGCCCGCACCCAGATCGATGCGGGCATCGCCGGCGGAGGTGATCTTGCCGCCTGCGTTGCGCAAGTTGGCGGCGGACAAGTCCAGGCCGCCGCCATGAAGGGTTGCGCCGGCGGTGTCGATATCGCCCTTGGCCGACAGCGTCATCAGATTGTTGGCCGACAGCGTACCGCCCGCGAGCGACATATCGCCCGCCGCCGCGCCCGAGTCCGTGGCCGTCAGCGTCATGTCCTTGCCGGCGAGACTGGCGCCGGCATGCTGAATGGAGCCTGCCGTCAAACGCAAGCTGCCTGGCTGATTGAGCACGCCATCCGCGCCCACGCCCGCAGCCAGCCTGCCGGCATTGTCCAGCAGGCCTTGGGTGCGAACGTCGAGATCGCCGCCGGCCAGCACCGCGCCGGTGTTGGCGAGCGAGAAACCTGCGGTCAGGGTGGCATTCGTGGCCGCCACGGCCACGCCCGCATTGGCGAGCTTCCCGCCTGCGTCCAGGATCAGTGCGGCCGCGGATTGCAGGCGGCCGTCGGCGGCGATCCGCAAGTCGCCCGCCGCACTGGCGGACAGCGCGCCCGCCTGCGTGGCGATGATGCCGCCGAGCAGCGCGTCCTTGGCCGCGCGCAGCGTCAGACCGCGGCCGGCGGAAGCCGACCCCAACGTCTGCAACGTGCCGCCCGCAGCGGCAACCAGGACGCCGCCCGCCTGCACCTGCGAACCGGCGCCGAGCGTCAGATCGCCGCGCGCGGCCTGCAGCGACAGGTCGCCTTGCAGCGCCGCGACTGTGCCATCAATCTTGACGCGGTCACCCGCGGTCAGGGCCTGTTCGCGGCCGGCCAGCATGCGGCCCGCCACGTCCAGGAGTTCGTCCGCCGTCGCGGCGAGCTTGTTTGCGGCCTGCACCAGACCGTTCGCGCCCACTACGATATTCCGGCCCGTCATGGTCAGATTGGCATCGCTGGCAACGGACCCTTCCACTCGCGCATCGCGTGCAGCCGCCAAGGCCAGGTCGCGCACCGACGCCAAAGCGCCAGCGACAAAGAGGTCGCGGCCCGCGAGCGCGTTCAAGGCGCCTGCTGCCTGCACCTGGGCGCCCTGTTTGACGATCAGGTCACGCCCCGCCAACACGGACATGTCGCCAGCCTTGGACGTGGCGATCTCGCCCAACGCGGCCACCACGCCACCCAACCTGGCGTCGCCCCCGGCTTGCAGCATCAGCGCGCCGCCGGCAGCCAGCGTGCCGTCGGTGCCGACATCTCCCGCTGCGAGCAGGGACAGGTCCGTGGCGGCCTGCATGCGGCCGCCGGCAGCGACTTTAAGATCGCCTCCGGCGTCGGCGGTCAATCCGCCAGACAGCGCGGTGACGGTGCCATCGATGCCGATATGCCTGCGCGCCGCGAGGCTGGCTGGTGTGCCGCCGGTCACCACGCCGGTCACAAAGAGATCCCGGCCCGCTTGTGCACGCAGCGTGCCGCCGCTGCCCGCGCCGTCTGCCGTGCCGGCGGTGCCCGCGATATGCAGATCCTGTCCCGCGTCGAGCATCAGGCTGCGGCTGCCTTGCGCCAGCCCGTCCTTGCCCACGCGCAGATCTCCGCCAGCCGTGACGTTCAACAGGCCGTTGGCGATCGTCTTGCCGTTCAACAGCGCATCCGTCGTGGCCGTCAGGCGGATATCCTTCTCGCCGGAGAGGGTCCCGTCAAGAATCAGCTTGCCGCCGGACTGCGCCTCCAACAGCCCGCCTGCCTGCAACGCGCCCGCCACGCCCAGCGCGAGATCGCCGCCGCTGACAGCAGAGAGCGCGCCGTCGCGCGCCAGGACGGAACCGTCGACCTTCAAGTCCCCGCGGGTGCGCAGATCTGCGCTGCGGCCGGCGATCCACTGGCCGGCAAGCGCGGCCGTGGCCGCGTCCGCGACCACCGAGCCGTCGGCCTGTATGCGCGCGTCCGAGGTCGAAGCCAGCGTCCCGTCCGTGCGCAATCGCAGATCGCCCACAGCCAAGGTCTGGCCCTTGAGCGTCAGGTCCGCGGCCGCGTCCAGCGCCACATCGGCCAGCGATGACACAATGCCGGCAGCCGTCAGGGAGGCGCCCGCCAGTGCGCTCAATGCGCCGCCAGCCAGCGCCTGGCTGCCGGCGCCCAAAGCCATATCCCGCCCGGCGCGCAATGCGAGTTCGCCCTGGGCCGAGGCGGCCACGCCATCCAGCTTCAGGTCGCCTGCGGCTTGCAGGCTCACGCCTTGATTGCCGCGCAGCTCGCCCGTCATGATTACGTCGCCGCCGGCGCTCAAACGCGCGACATCAGCCGACTCGATCCGACCCGTCGCGGCGATTTGCGCCGTCCCGCCAGCGGTAAGGTCCAACCTGCCGTCTGCGCTGATCGTGCCTTGGGCCGCGACATCGCCGCCGGCCGTCAGCGCCGCATCGGCCGTGGACACCAGCGTGCCGTCGGCCCGCGCGTCGCGGGTCGCGTCCAGGCTCACGCCTTTGCCCTGCAATCTGCTGGCAGCGCCCAGCGACAAGTCCCGCCCGGCGGATGCGCGCAAGCGATCGCCGAAAGCCAACGCATCACCAGTCACGCGCAAATCGCGCACGGCTTCCAGCGTCATGCCGCCATCGGTCAACGTCGTGCCGGCCAATGTGAGGTCCTGGCCTGCGTTCAGGCGCAGCGTCCGGTCGCTCTGCACATGCCCGCCTTGGCTGAGGGCGAGATCGGCGCGCGCACGCAGATCCAGCGGACCCGCGGCATACAGCTTGCCGCTCACCGTGGCATTGCGCACCGCCTGCGCGGACAATTCATCCAGGGAACTCAAGGCGCCGGAGACCAGCAGATCGCCGCCCGCCAGGGCTTCCACACGCCCCTTGGCCGCCACGCGGCCTTGCGCGCCGATCGCCAGGTCGCTCCCTGCTGCCAAGCGCAAAGCGCCCGTGGCGGCGGTCAACGTGCCATCCACGGTTGCGTGGCGCGCGGCGATCAATTCAATGCCGCCATTGCTTTGCAATGCGCCCGCGAGCGCCAGATCCTGACCGGCTTGCCCCGCCACGCCGCCCTCGACTTCCCACTGCGCCTGCGTATTGCCTCGCAAGTCGCGCGCGGCCCGCAGATCCAGGTTCCCGGCCGTCGAACCTTTGCCGGCAAGCGATATGTCGCGGCCGGCGGTCAATGCGATGTCTGCGCGTGAACCCATGGCGCCGGCTGCGGTCAGGTCGCCGTCGGCTCGTGCTGCGATGCCTACGCCCTGGGTACGGCTGGCAGCCCCCAGCAACAGATCGCCGCCGGCGGCAAGCGACAAGGTACCGCCATACGCCAGAGCGTTGCCGTCGATGCGCATGCCCTGACCCGCCTGAAACGCCAATCCCGCATTGGTTTCAGCAACCCCGGCGAGCGTCAGTTCGCGTCCCGCCCGCAACTGCATCGCGCCTTCGGATTGCAGGATGGAACCCGCGCCCGCGACGAGCTTGCCGATGCTATCCACCGACAGCGGACCTCCGGCAAGCAGCTTGCCATCGACGGCGGCATCGCCTGCGGCCGCCACCGTCAACGCCTGCACCGATGACACCTCGCCCGCCGACCGGAACGCAGCGCCCGTGCGCAGGTCCGCCAGGCCGCCCGCCTGCGCCACGCCGCCCGCGCCGATGCTCAGGTCGCCGGCCGATGCCAGCCTCAGCGCGCCAGCCGTGGCGCCGGCCGTACCATCTAGCGACAGCTTGCCGTCCGCCCGGACGTCGAGGTCGCCATTGCTGCGCACGCTACCCGTCAGCGCCGCGTCGCCGCCTGCTTGCAGCCGTGCCTTGCCGGTGCTGGCCAATTGCCCGCTCACCTGCATGCCGCCCCGCGCTTCCAGCGTCAGGTCGCCATCGGCGCCGATGGCCGCGGAGACGGCCGTATCGCGGCCGGCTTGCAGGCGGACGTCGCCCGCCGCCGCCATGGTTCCGCCGGCCCGCAGGTCGCGCGACGCCACGGCGTCGACGACGCGTCCCTGCGTCTTGCTGGCGGCGCCCAGCTGGATATCGCCGCCACTGCGCATCTGCAGCGTGCCGCCGTAGGCCAGCGCACTGCCGTCCACCTTCAGGCCGCGCGCGCTGTCGATGGACAATGCGCCATCCGTCAACGCCGATCCTGCCAGGCTTACGTCTTCGCCCGCGCGCAGGCTCATCGACTTGCCCGACTGCAACTTCGCGCCCGCAGCGGATGAAAGCTCGCCGCCGGCCTGGACCTGCAACTCGCGCGATGCGACGACGCGGCCCGGCAATTGGATGTCTCGTGCGGCCTGTAGCGCCACCGTCCCCTTGGCCGACACCAGGCCCGCGGAGCCATCGCCCGCTGCCGTCTCGCCAGATTTCGCGGGCGGCGGATTGCCATCCTGACCTGATCCCGAACCTGTACCTGAACCGGCGTCCGTTGCCGTGCCGCCGCCCGAATCCGAACCGCCGGTAACGGGCGGCATCGGATCCGGCACCACGGTCGTGATGCCGGCGCGCACATGACGGCCAGCCTGCGCACTCAAATCCTGATCGCCCATCAGCAGAGAGCCCGATAAGGCCAGGTCTCGCCCTGCGACCACACGCAGCGCGTCCTGGGTCTGCAGGCTGCCCTGCGCCCCCACGGTCACGTCGCCCAGGGCGTTGACCGCCAGTTCCCCGCCCGCGCTCACCGCCCCGCGAACCGCGGCTTGCCCGCCTGCGCGCAAAGCCACCGTGCCCGACGCCTGCGCCGCGCCTGCGACTTCAAGATCGCGGCCCGCCGCCATCTGCAAGTTCTTCGCGGCCTGCACCGTGCCGCTGGGAGTGATGCGCAGGTCCCCGGCGGCGCTCACCTCCAGATCACCCGTAAGCGCCACGAGATTGCCGCCCACGTTCACGCCCACGCCGGCTTCCGTGCCGATCAGCCGTATGCTGTTGGCGTACATGCCGCCCAGTGCCGCCGTGTCCAGCGCCACCGCAGGCGCGGCGCCCTCGCCTTCGCGAGCCGACACCGCGCCAGAGCCGTAATCCACCCGCGATGCACCCGCCGTTACGTTCAGGCGCTGCGCCCAGATACCCGCGTTGATCTCCAATGTGCGCGCCATCAGGTCCACCTGGCCGACGTTCCCGCCGAGCAGGCCGTCGCCTTCGACCCGGATCTTGCCGCTCGCGACGTCCAGACCGATGCTGCCGTCCGGCCCGACAGCGGGCTTGCCGGTGGTGAGCGTGGCGCGGTCCGCGTTCAGGAAGCCGCAGCCGTTGCAGGTGATGCCGGCCGGGTTGGCGACGATGACATTGGCCCGGTTGCCCGCCACTTCAAGCGCGCCGGCCAGCTGCGACGGATTGGGGGCAGTGACCTGATTCAGGATGGTCGTCGCGCGCTGGTTGCCCAGCATGGGGTTGCCCGCGACCTGGCCCGCCAGTTGCGTCTGGCTGGCCCCGCCGCTGTTGTTCAACACCACGCCGGAGCGGCCGACGTTGAAGTCCGTGAACTTGTTGTTCGACACCCCGCCCGCGGAAGGCGGCGCGATGTTCACTACCGGCACCCCGTTGGTCACGCCCACCACTGGCCGTTGGCCCGGAGCATTCCGGTCCACTGAGATAGGTAGCGTCTGCGCCAGGACCGGCGTCCAGACCTGGGTGTACAGCACGAGCCACACGATGGCGGAACGGAATTTGGACATGAGGCACACTCGGTAGTCGGTTCTTGTGGCGCGCTGCGGGACTCGCGGCGCAAGGAGCGAAGCGCGGGCGTGGCCCGGCCGCGCTTGACGCTAAAACTCGAACATCAGTGACGCAGCCAGTACGGTGCTCTGGGTCTTCAGGCTTTCTGGTCTCTTCAAGGGCCAACCCGCCGACAGGTCGTAACTCGCGCTCAGGCCGGGCAGGGCGATCCGGCCGCGCATGCCCGTCACCGCGCCGATCAGCGTGCGGCCGGACAGGTACTCCGCCGACGGGCCTCCGACCCGTCCGACGTCAAACCCGGTGTAGAGCTGCTGACCCAGATCGCCGAGGTTCAGCGACAGGTCTTGGCGCAACGTCCAGCCGTCTTCGGCGGCCAGCGTCATCTCGCCATCGAAGCCGCGCACGGCGTAGCGGTTGCCGATGGTGAAGTAGTCCGCCGGCACCACCGCGGTCTTGGCGTGCTGGATCTGCCAATTGGCCTGATACGCCACTTGCTGGCCCGCCACCTTGAACGGCAGATGCAGTCCGGCGTTGGCCGTGAGCAGGGTGCTGCGCCCGTTCCAGTCGGGATCGCCGTAGATGTAGCCGGGACGGTCGGAGAACTGCGGCAGCGTTCCGCGCACGCCGCCACCCACGTCCAGCGCGGCGGGGCCGATGTACTGGCGATGCCCATAACCGAACTCATAGCCAGCGATGTCGCGTCGCTGCACGTCGATATCGACGTCGTTGATGGTGCTGTTGACGCGCTTGCGCAGGAATTTCAGCGTCACCGTGCCCTTGTAGGCGCCAGCCCGATAAGGCACCACGGACACGCCCGCCTCGATCTGCTTGGTGGTGCCGCCGTAGATGACCGGCTCGTCCAGACCCGCCACGGTCTGGCGATAGCGCGAACGGCTGGCGCCGGCGAACAGCGTCCAGTACCCGAAGGGAATGCTGTAGTTCATGGAGGCCGCGCGCGTTCCGGCATCATTGCGGCGCAGCGCGGCGTTGCTGTTCCATGAAACCGACAACTGGTCGTACAGGAACAGCGGAGAATCCAGCGTGAGGCCGGCGTTGATCTGTTCCTTGCCGGTGGACTCCATGCCGCCGTTGTCACCGCCCAGATAGGCATGCCAGCGCTTGCCGCTGCCGGGCTTGATGAGGATGTCGGAGTCGCCGACGCTCGGACCTGGCTCCACGTCTATGGTGGCATCGGCCTGGCCGCCAAGCCGCCGGATGTTTTCCAAGGCCTGGTCCAGATCGCGCTGATTCAGTTCGCCGCCCGGGCCGGTCGGCAGCGCCGTGCGCCACCAGCCCGCGGCGCCCTCGCTCTGGACTGCCGAAATGCGGCCTGGCACGTAACGCAACTGCAACTCGCCTGCGGCCAAGGATTGCTCCGGCACCAGTACGCGCGCGGTGATCAATCCTTGAGCGATGAGCAGCGCGTGCAAATGCTCCTGCAACTTCTTCAAACCCTGTCCGCCCAGGCAGGGGCCGATGGCGGACTCGGCCGCGCGGCGCAGCGCCGACGGCGGTTCGGGGGAGTCCCATTGCACTTTGCGCAGCACGAAGCACCGGCTTTCCTCGGGAAAGACCAGCGGCCCTTCCCCCGCGGCCGGCGCCTCGGGCGCGGACAGGACGTCGGGACGTTGCGCGGCGCGCGCGCGCTGCGCCTCGAGCTCCTGTTCCTGGCGGCGCTGGATCTCGGTGGCGCGGTCAGCGGCCGCGGGCAGTATGGGTTGGGCTGCCAAGGGGGATGCGAACACCGCCAGCAAGGCCACTGCGATCAGCTTCATATGAAAGCCATTGCTTCTGAATTTTTCTTAATGAAACCGCCCGCGGATGCAGCGATTGCGCCTACCTGCAAAGGTCTGTTCGTTTTCATTTGGGAGGGACTACGTGCAAATGCGCGGTTCTGGTTGTTTGGCGCAATGCACGAATTCTGGTCAGCAAGATTTGTCGCAAGTTAAGCGAATGGCAGGCCGTTCCGCACCAGAAAATTCTGATAGTTGACAGTAGAAGAGCGCTTTTTCGGCCCTCAATGCCCCGCCCGGCGTCCTCGGAAGGCTGTGCCACAATTGCGCCCATGCACCAGGACAACCGCCTACTCCACTCCTCCCTGGCCACTCAGGCCGCGCAGCTCTCCTCCGCCTGGAAAGTCGCTTTCGAGACGCGCGCCGTGGCCGACGCGCTGGCCGGCGTAATCGCCCATGTGGACAAGCGCCTGGAAGAAGGCGCGGTGGTCTATCCGGCCACGCCTTTCCGCGCCCTGCACGGCCTGGAGCCGTCGGACGTGCGCGTGGTGATCCTGGGGCAGGATCCCTATCACGGGCCGGGCCAGGCCCAGGGGCTGGCCTTCTCGGTGCCGGACGACTGCAAGCGGCCGCCCAGCCTGCGCAACATCTTCAACGAAATCGCCCAGGAGTTTCCGGGCACCCGCGTGCCGGCCGGCAACGACCTGAGCGTTTGGGCGGAACAGGGCGTGCTGCTGCTGAACACCGCGTTGACCGTGGAAGACGGCCAGCCGGCCTCGCATGCCAAGCGCGGTTGGGAAACGGTGACGGACGCGTTGATCTCGCTGGTCGCGCGCGACCCGTCGCCCAAGGTTTTCATGCTGTGGGGCGCGCATGCCCAGGCCAAGCGGGCGTTGCTCCCGGACAACAGCGGCCACCTGGTCCTGATGTCCAACCACCCCTCTCCCCTGTCCGCCAGAAGGCCCCCAGTACCCTTCCTGGGCTGCGGCCACTTCCTGGCCACCAATCAGTGGCTGACCAACCAAGGGAAAAACCCTATTGATTGGGAGCTGGACAAAAAAATAATTCCCATGCAGGGCGAATTCGGGTTATGATCGCCGCACTGCACAAAACGAGTTCGGCATTTACCGCCTTGATTTAGCGGAAATTTTCGCAGTCTGCCGGGTGACACAGCCCCGGCCCCATGCCGAACATCATCGATTCCTGACCTCCTTTCCTTTCGCCCTGCGTTCCACTCAGTACACGAGAACGCGCCACGCGCACGGTTGATTCGGTCGGCACGATGCTCCATCAACCGTCGCCTGGATCCGGCCGCCTAATCCCCTGGCCCGACCAAGCACTGCGTCGCATTGATTGCGGCAAGGGAAAGTAATGTCTTTCGAAAACCTGGGTCTTGCGCCCGCTCTGTTGTCGGCCATTCAAGACGCTGGCTTCACCTCCCCCACTCCCGTCCAAGCTTCGGCCATTCCGCAAGCGCTGGCTGGCCACGACCTGATGGTGTCCTCGCAGACGGGTAGCGGCAAGACCGCGGCCTTCATGCTGCCGGCCCTGCACCGCATCGCCCAGATGCCCGCCAACAAGGGCGTCGGCGTGCAAGTGCTGGTGCTGACCCCGACCCGCGAACTGGCCCTGCAAGTCACTGACGCCACCGCCACCTACGGCCGCAAGCTGGCCGACCTGCGCACCGCCACCGTCGTGGGCGGCATGCCTTACGGCGCGCAGCTCAAGGCGCTGTCGCGCCGCGTGGACGTGCTGGTCGCCACCCCCGGCCGCCTGATCGACCACCTGAACTCGGGCCGCGTCAAGCTGAACACCGTGCACACGCTGGTGCTGGACGAAGCCGACCGCATGCTGGACATGGGCTTCATCGAAGATATCGAGACCATCGTCAGCCGCCTGCCGGAAGGCCGCCAGACGCTGCTGTTCTCGGCCACGCTGGACGGCACCGTCGCCAAGCTGGCCTCGCGCATGATGCGCGAGCCGCAGCGCATCGAGATCGCCGGCGCCAAGGAAAAGCACACCAACATCACGCAAAGCCTGCTGTACGCGGACGATGCCAGCCACAAGATGCAGCTGCTGGACCACGTGCTGCGCGACGCCTCGCTGGACCAGGCCATCGTCTTCACGTCGACCAAGCGCGGCGCCGACGATCTGGCCGACCGCCTGGCCGACCAAGGCTTTGCCGCCGCCGCCCTGCACGGCGACATGAACCAGCGCCAACGCACCCGCACGCTGTCGCAACTGCAGCGCGGCCAACTGCGCATCCTGGTCGCCACCGACGTGGCTGCCCGCGGCATCGACGTGCAAGGCATCAGCCACGCCGTCAACTTCGACCTGCCGATGCAAGCCGAAGACTACGTGCACCGTATCGGCCGTACCGGCCGTGCCGGCCGCAGCGGCCTGGCCTTCACGCTGGCAACGCATTCCGAGCGCCATAAGGTCCGCCGCATCGAGCACTACATCGGCCAATCGATCACCCCCGAAGTGATCGCCGGCCTGGAACCCAAGCGCACCCCGCGCCCCTCGGCTGGCGGCGCCGGCCCGCGTGGCGGCAAGCCGTTCGGCAAGCGTCCCGGCGGCGGCTACCAGGGCAACCGCGAAGGCCGTTCCTTCGGCGGCCCGCGTGGCGAGTTCAAGCCGCGTGAAGGCGGTTATCAAGGCAACCGCGAGGGCGGCCCGCGCGAAGGCGGCTACCAAGGCAATCGCCCGTTCGGCGACCGCCCGGCCCGTTCCTTCAGCGATCGTCCGAGCTTCGGCGACCGTCCGCAGCGTGAAGGCGGCTACCAGGGCAACCGCCCCTTCGGTGACCGTCCGCAGCGCGAAGGCGGCTTCCGCGGCGGCGACCGCGATTCGCGTCCCAGCTTCGGCGACCGTCCCAGCTATGGCGACCGCCCCCAGCGCGATGCTCGCCCGTTCAGCGAGCGCGGCCCGCGTGAAGGCGGTTTCCGTGGCGGCGACCGCGATTCGCGCCCCAGCTACAACGACCGCGCCAGCTTTGGCGACCGCCCGAGCTTTGGCGACCGTCCCAGCTTCGGTGACCGTCCGCAGCGTGAAGGCGGCTTCCGCGGCGGCGACCGTCCGGAAGGCGGTTTCCGTGGCAAGCCCTCGTTCGACAAGCGCCCCGGCGGCCCCGCCAAGCGCTTCGGCAAGTCGGCTGACCGCCGCGGCTAATCCGCCCGCTTGAGTCCAACACAAACCCCGCGCCTGTCGCGGGGTTTGTTTTTTGGGAAAATGTCCGCTTGTCCACGCACCGCCCGACCATGCAACGATCCGCCCCCGCCAACCTGCCCGCCCTTACTCCCGCCGCCGAGGAACACAGCGCAGCCGCTGCCGCGCATCTGCGCGCCACCATCGCCGCCCATGGCGGCTGGCTGTCGTTCGACCACTGGATGGCGCAGGCTCTATACGCGCCCGGGCTGGGCTATTACGCGGCCGGCAACGTCAAGCTGGCCGAGGCCGACGGCGACGTCCGCACGCCTGCCGGCGACTTCGTCACCGCGCCCCAGCTGACGCCGCTGTTCGCCCGCACGCTGGCCCGCCAGGCCGCCCAGGTGCTGCGCCAGACGCAGACCGACGCCGTGCTGGAATTCGGCGCCGGCACCGGCGCCCTGGCCGAAGGCGTGCTGCGCGAACTGGATGCGATGGGCCTGGATCAAACCCGCTACCTGATCCTGGAAGTGTCGGCCGACCTGCGCGCCCGCCAGGCTGAAAGGCTGGCGGCATTCGGCGAGCGCGTGCAATGGCTGGACGCGCTGCCCCAGCGCTTTGCCGGCTGCGTGCTGGCCAACGAAGTGCTGGACGCGATGCCGGTGTCGATCTTCCGCTGGAGCGATACGGGCGAGGTGCTGGAGCGCGGCGTGGCGGTGGACGCCGCGCAAGGCTTCGTCTGGGAAGACCGCCCGGCGCCGCCGGCGCTAGCCGCCGCTGTCGCCGCCCGCATGCCGGCCCTGCCCGGTTACGTGTCCGAGATCAACCTGCAAGGCGAAGCCTGGATCGCCGCCATGGGCGGCTGGCTGGAACGCGGCGCGGCGCTGCTGCTGGACTACGGCTTTCCGCGCAGCGAGTACTACCATCCGCAGCGCGCCGGCGGCACGCTCATGTGCCACCTGCGCCATCACGCCCACGGCGATCCGTTCACCGCGCCGGGCCTGCAGGACATCACCGCGCACGTCGATTTCACCGCCATGGCGGATGCCGCGCTCGAGGCCGGCATGCACGTCCTGGGCTATACCTCGCAGGCCCGCTTCCTGATGAATGCGGGGCTGATGGATCTGTTGGCGCAACTGGATCCGAGCGACGTGCAGCAATACGCGCAAGCCGTGGCGCCCGTGCAGAAGCTCTTGTCCGAATCGGAGATGGGCGAACTGTTCAAGGTGTTGGCGGTGGGACGCGGCATCACCGAACCGCTGGCAGGGTTCTCGCGCGGCGACCGGTTGGGCAAGCTGTAGGAACGCGTGGCGGCATCATAGGCATGGCCGCCACGTTTTCAGATCCATAGCGGAATCACTGCGCCCGCAGGCGCTCCAGGCGCGCGGCGCGCACCTGCTCCTTGATGCGCGCCGGCTCTCCGGCGCAAGCTTTGGCGATAGCTCCGGCGTCCACGCCGCGCACGATTGCCACGCGCGATTGCCAGGCCGCTCGGTCCACGGAGCGCAGCACGGCCGCCGCATCCAGCAGATCCAGAAAGCGTTCCGGCTTGCGCAGCGCATCGGCGCGCTCCATCAGCGCCAGTTGCGCATCCGCGGGATCGGCGCCTTGCTCCACCGCGTCCAGCCCCGCCAACACTTCCGGCAATAGCCGCGCGTAATCGTTGCATTCCGTGGGCACGCGCAGGCGGCGGCCCATGGCGTCGCGTTCAGGCGTCAGCCGGCACAGCAAGGCATAGCGGCCCGGCAGCGACAGGCCCTGCGCGGCCGCGCGATCCACGTCGGCCGCGGTCTGTTCCACCCCTTGCAGCTCGGGCATCACGCGCGCCAGCGCGCCGCATTGCTGCAGGATGCCCAGCATGCGCGACGGCGCCGCCGCCATCAGGCCGCGCGACAATTCCTTCCAGACCCGTTCTGCCACCAGCGCGTCGGCCTCGCCGGCCTCGACCATGCGGCGGCACAGCGCCAGGGTCTCGGGCGCCACGGAAAAATCGGCAAAGCGCGCCGCGAACCGGGCCAGCCGCAGAATGCGTACCGGATCCTCTTCGAAGGCCTCGCCAACGTGGCGGAAGATGCGGTCGCGCACGTCGGCGGCCCCGCCCAGGGGATCAACCAGCTCGCCGTCCTGCTTCTGCGCGATGGCGTTGACGGTCAGGTCGCGGCGGCGCAGATCCTCTTCCAGCGTGACGTCGGCGCCCGTATAGAACGTGAAGCCCTTGTAGCCCCGCCCCGACTTGCGCTCGGTGCGCGCCAGCGCGTATTCCTCTTTGCTGCGCGGATGCAGGAACACGGGGAAATCGCCGCCCACGGGCACGAAACCGCGGCGAGCCATGTCCTCGGGTGTGGCGCCAACCACGACCCAGTCGTGGTCGCCGGGGGGCAGGCCGAGCAGCGCATCGCGCACCGCTCCGCCCACGATATAGACCTGCAGGCCGTCCGTGGCCGGATCCCGCGTCATGGGATCGAGGTGCTTTCCGCGCCCAGCGGCACGATGTTGCCCAGGCGTTCCTTCAGGGACTGGGGCTGGCCGGTGAACATGGCGGCGTAATACACCGAGTTGGACATCACGTTCTTGACGTAGGTGCGCGTCTCGTTGAACGGGATGGTCTCGGCAAAGATCGCGCCTTCCACTGGATGCGTGAAGGTCGAGCGCCAGTTGTGCGGACGGCGCGGGCCGGCGTTATAGCCTGCGCTGGCCAGCATCTGCGAACCGTTCAGGTCACGCAGCACCATGTTCAGATAGTTGGTGCCGAGTTCGGTGTTGGTGTCGAAGTCGTTGACGCTGTCGGGCGTGAAGTTGCTCATGCCGATCTTGCCCGCGACCCACTTGGCCGTGGCCGGCATCAGCTGCATCAGGCCGGACGCGCCGACGTGAGAACGCGCGTCCATGATGAAGCGCGATTCCTGGCGGATCAGGCCATAGACCCAGGCCGGATCCAGCGCGATGGCGTTGGCCTTGGCGGTGACGCGGCCTTCGAAGGGCGCGATGAAGCGCTGGCTGAAGTCGAACTCTTTTTCCGTGCGGTCGGAGGTGTTGACCACGCGGTCGTAGATGTTCTCGGCGCGCGCCAGTTCGGCGGCGGCCATCAGCTGGCGGTCGCTCATGCCGCGCAGCGTGAAGTTCCATTCCGGCACGGCTTCGGCGCGCCAGCCCAGGCGGAAGAGCTGGATCGCCCGGCGCAGGCCGGGGTTGGCGCGGGCCTCGGTGATTTCCTGGTCGCTGATGGGCGCGGGGCGCGGCGGCACGGTGATGCGGCGGCCCAGTTCCTCGGCGGCCAGCTGGCCGTAGAAGTCGAAGCGGTCGGCGATGCTGGCGTAGGCGGTGGCGGCCTGTTCCTTGTTGCCGCGCGCGGCCTGGCCGCGGGCCTTCCAGTAGATCCAGGACGAATCGGCCTGCTGCGAGGCGGGCATCTGGTCGATGGATTCCATGACCCATTTCCAGTCGATCTTGGGCTGGCGCAAGGCGGCGCGCACCTTCCAGGCGGCGTTGTATTCCGTCATGCGGATGTGGCCGGCCTCGTGGTACCAGTCGTCGGCGCGGCTGTCGAGATTCAGCGCGGCGACCAGCGCGTACTGGCCGCGGACCCAGGCCAGGTTCGACTTGGCCATGGACTTGGACCAGTCCCCAGACTTGCCCCATTCGCGGCGCAGGTAGGAATCCGCCACACTGACGTCGGAACGCGCCAGGCGCGCCAAGGCGATCGTCACCAGTTCCTTCTCGTTGCGGCCCACGGGTTGACGGCTCTGGCGCGTCAGCCACTTCATGGGGTCCTTCATGAGCTGGTCATAGGTTTTCAGGTCGCCCGGCTCGAACATGTACTGCGCGAACTTGCGCGCGTCCGCGGTCTTGTTGGCTTCGATGGCGTCGCGCAGCTGGGGTTCCAATTGCTCCCAACCCATGATGCCGTCGGCGACCAGCTGGTCGTACAGCGCCCAGCAGGCGCCGCCCGGCGCGAACACGGCCGCGGCCTGCGCCGCCGTGGCGCGCTGCCCGGTCATGTGCTTGGCATCGAGGATGGCGCACTCGATCTGCGCATTGCTGTTCTTCACGGGCGCGAGCTTGCGCACGGTTTCGAAGTCTCCGCTGCGGGCCGCGGCCAGCAGCCAGTCGCCGCGCAGGCGATCGGCCAGATAGGCGTCGGAATTGCCGCTGATGAACTTCTGCAGGTCGGCGGTGGGCCGGCCGGTGGCGGGAGGCGTCCACAATTGGTAGCGCAGCAGCCAGTATTCGGGGTACATGCCCAGCGGATCCGGCTTGGCCTGCGGCACCAGCGCGCCCAGCACGGACCACTGCTTGCGGTTCATGGCTTCGCGCGCGGCAACCACGGCGGCCAGCGCGGGCGTCTGGGAAGTCGGCGGCAGGCCGGCCAGCACCGCGGGCGGCACGGAAATGGCGGGTTGCGCGGCCTGAACGGCTGGCTGAGGCTGGGGCTGGGTGTTGACCGACGCGCTGCGCTGCTGCGCGTCCACCGGAGCACAGGCCGCGGTGAACAGCGCCAGAAGCGGCAGCCAGCGGCGCAGGCCGGGAGCGGCCTCGGTGGCGGCGGCGGACCCGGATTTCCGCGCGGTTTTCTGATACCGTCCGGGTTGCAGAGTCTGTGTCATGCCCTGTCCCTCATACACTGGCCTTGCCGTACGCCAGCATGCCGGCAATCCACCTGTTCGTCCGCATGCGTCCGCACATTCGCCATCATTTGTCCATCCCTCTTACAGCCACCGCATGACTACGCAAAATACTCCAGAGGATACCGCAGTACCGCTACGCGCGCGATTGCGGAAACTGCGCGCCGAACTGCCGGAAGACCAGCGTAGCCGCGGCGGCCTGCTCATGCGCGCGCGCCTGTTCACCTGGCTGAATGTGGCGCGCGATGAGGCCGTGCGCGCGGGCCGCCCCGCGCCCGCTACCGTGGCCGCCTTCTGGCCCATGGCCGACGAACCGGACCTGCGCCCGCTGCTAGAACAATGGGTCGAAAACGGCGTGACCGTGGCCCTGCCCGTGGTGCGCGAACGCAATGCCCCGCTGGCCTTCCTGCCCTGGACGCCGGATGCCGAATTGCGTGCCGGCCCCTACGGCATCCAGGAACCCGTCGCCGGCGCCGAACTGCTGCCCGACGTGGTGCTGGTCCCCACCCTGGGCTACACCGAACAGGGCGACCGCCTGGGCTATGGCGGCGGCTATTACGACCGCACCCTGGCCGCGCTGCGCGACCGCGGCCACCCGTTCATCGCCATCGGCATCGCCTGGAGCTGCGGCGAACTGGACGCCGGTTATGAACCCGCCGCCCACGACTTCCCGCTGGACGCGGTACTGACCCAGGACGGCTGGGTGCCCCAGGCGCCGCTGGAACAAGGCGGCACCAGCGGCACCACGCTGCACAGCTTCCGCATGAACTGACGCACCAGTTCTGCTCCACCAGTTTGCACCAATACGGTGCACGACCTATCATAGGGACTGCTGCCGGGCCTAGCCCAGACCCCGGCCGCAGCACGCAGCGCCCGCGCACTTCCGTGCGCTTTCTTCGGCAGCGCCGCCCCACCCGTTCCCCTGGCCAAGCATTTCCGCGCCAGCCCCGCTGACCCCGATCCACCCGCCAGCCCCGGCCAATCCGCGCCTGGCGCCCACGCCATCCCCTGGCCTCAGCCGCCGCGGCGATGGCGCCGCAACGCCCTTCGGAGGATATTGGTCCTCAGGGGCGCCCCCCGCGCGTGCCGGCCAGGCTGGCATGCGGGTTGCTTAATCCATTGCAACCGGCCGGACATTGGCCGGACGGCGGCCGTGCGCGAGCCGGCTGCCAGCACCTGTACCGGAGGAGCCATGAAGGACAGATCATCCCGTCCCGCCGCCTATGACGAAATGCGCGACAGCGCCGGCGGCATACGCTCCCACTACCAGGCTTTCGAGCGCTGGCATGACGAGCAGTCCGCGCAGGCCATGGCCGCGCGCCGCCTGGAAGCGGACCTGAGCTTTCGCCGGGTCGGCATCACGTTTTCGGTGGCGGGCGACGCGGCCGGCACCGAACGCCTGATCCCCTTCGACCTGATCCCGCGCGTCATCCCCGCCGCCGAATGGCGTCTGCTGGAAGCCGGCCTGAAGCAGCGGGTGCGCGCGCTCAATATGTTCATCCACGACATCTATCACGGGCACGACATCGTGCGCGCGGACGTGGTGCCCGCCGAGCAGGTGTTCCTGAACGCCCAATACCGTCCCGAGATGCAGGACGTGGACGTGGCCGAGGACATCTACTGCCACATCGCCGGGGTGGATATCGTGCGCGCCGGCGCGGGCGAGTTCTATGTGCTGGAAGACAATCTGCGGGTGCCATCCGGCGTGTCCTACATGCTGGAGAACCGCAAGATGTCGATGCGGCTGATGCCCGACGCCTTCAGCCGCATCAAGGTGGAACCGGTGGCGCACTACCCGGACCTGCTGCTGGACAACCTGCGCGAAGTCGCGCCGCATGGCGGCGACGATCCCACCGTGGTGGTGCTGACGCCCGGCATGTACAACTCGGCCTACTTCGAACACGCCTTCCTGGCGCAGCAGATGGGCGTGGAACTCGTCGAAGGCCAGGACCTGTTCGTCGAACAGAACACCGTCTACATGCGCACCACGCAGGGGCCGCGCAAGGTCGACGTGATCTACCGCCGCCTGGACGACGACTTCCTCGATCCGCTGTCATTCCGCGCCGACTCCGCGCTGGGCGTGCCGGGTCTGCTGTCGGTGTACCGAGCCGGACGCGTAACGCTGGCCAATGCCATCGGCACCGGCATCGCCGACGACAAGTCCACCTATCTCTACGTGCCGGACATGATCCGCTTCTATCTGGGCGAGGAGCCGATACTGTCCAACGTCCCCACCTGGCGCTGCAACCGGCCGGACGAACTGTCGCACGTGCTGGCCCACATGCACGAACTGGTGGTGAAGGAAGTCCATGGCTCGGGCGGCTACGGCATGCTGGTGGGGCCGTCGGCCTCGCGCGCCGAGGTCGAGGCCTTCAAGGACCGCGTGCGCGCCAACCCCGCCAACTACATCGCGCAGCCCACGCTGGCGCTGTCCACCGTGCCGACCTACGTGGAATCGGGCGTGGCGCCGCGTCACGTGGACCTGCGCCCCTATGTGCTGTGCGGCAAGGACATCCGCACCGTGCCGGGCGGCCTGTGCCGCGTGGCGCTGACCGAGGGCTCGCTGGTGGTCAACAGCAGCCAGGGCGGCGGCACCAAGGACACCTGGGTGCTGGAGGAGGACTGAACATGCTGAGCCGAACCGCTGACAATCTGTTCTGGATGTGCCGCTACACCGAGCGCGCCGAAAACACCGCCCGCATGCTGGATGTGAACCTGCAGATGTCGCTGCTGCCGCAGGACGCGCAGCGGCGCGAAGGCTCGTGGCTGGGCGTGCTGCGCATCTCCGAGCTGCAAGGCCTGTATCAGAGCAAGTACGCGTCCATCTCGCCGCACGACGTGCTGCAGTACATGGTGCGCGATCCCGAGAATCCCTCGTCCATCTATTCCTGCATGCGCGCCGCCCGCGAGAACGCGCGCGCCGTGCGCGGCAGCCTCACCACCGAGGTCTGGGAAACCTACAACACCACCTGGCTGGAACTGCTCAAGCACCTGCACACGGGCTTGCTGGAGCGCAATCCGGGCGAGTTCTTCGAATGGGTCAAGTTCCGTTCGCATCTGGCGCGCGGCGTCACCATCGGCACCATGCTGGAGGACGAGGCCCTGTACTTCCTGCGCATCGGCATGCATCTGGAACGCGCCGACAACACCGCGCGCATGCTGGACGTGAAGTTCCATGAACGCGGGTCCAACGGCCACGATAGCCGAACCGAGGGCGCCGGCGCGGCGGCGCTGCAAAGCGAGTTCTACCGCTGGTCGGCGCTGCTCAGCTCTGTATCGGGGCTGGAGATTTACCGCAAGGTGTACCGCGACGTCATCACGCCCGACCGCGTGGCCGAGCTACTGATCCTGCACGGCGACATGCCGCGATCGCTGCTCGCTTCGATGCGCGCGGTGGCCGACGACCTGGCGCGCGTCTCCAACCAACGCTCGACCGAAACCGAGAGGCGCGCCGGCATGCTGTGCGCAGAACTGCAATACGGCCGCGTCGAGGACATCCTGGACAGCGGCCTGCACCAGTACCTGGAGCACTTCCTCGACCGCATCAACGATCTGGGCAACCGGATCAGCCAGGACTTCCTGGTGCCGCTGTCGGCCTAGGCAGGAGAGCAGAATGAAACAGATCATCACCCACGTCACTCACTACCGCTATACCGCCCCGGTCACCTACAGCATCCAGACCTTGCGGCTGACCCCGCGCGACGACGAACACCAGCGCGTGCTGCGCTGGCACATCGAAGCGCCCGGCGAGCTGGACAAGCAGGTAGATGCCTACGGCAACATCACGCACACGCTGACGCTCAACCAGCCGCACACCGACATCGAGTTGCGCGTGGTCGGGCAGGTGCTGGTGGCGCCGCTGGAACGCGGCCTGCTGGGCAGCGAGGACAGCCGCCTGCCGGTGCACGCCTATTGCGTACAGACGCCGCTGACCCAGGCCGACGACACCGTCATGGCCTTCGTGCGCGACGCGCTGCCGGGCGGTCTGCATACGCCGGACGACGTGCTGGCCCTGGCGACCGCGGTCAGCGACCGCGTCGCCTACGAGCCCGGCACCACCGATGTCACCACCGCCGCCAACCAGGTGCTGGCCATGGGCCACGGCGTCTGCCAGGACCATGCCCACCTCTTCCTGGCCTGCGTGCGCGGCCTGGGCGTGCCCGCGCGCTACGTCAGCGGCTACCTGTACACCACCGCCGAACACGCCGCCAGCCACGCCTGGGCCGACGTCTGGCTGCCCGACGTGGGCTGGACCAGCGTGGACATCACCAACCGCCAGTTCGCCTCGGACTGCCATTGCCGGCTGGCGGTGGCGCGGGACTACGACTCGGCTTCGCCGGTGCGCGGCGTGCGCAGCGGCGGCGGCCAGGAATCCATGGAGGTCAGCGTGCAGGTCCAGACCAGCGCCCAGCAGTAACATCCCGCCAGCCGCGCCGCAATACAATGCGGCGTGGTTTTCCCTAATTCTGATCATGACCTACTGCGTCGCAGCCCGCCTTGATTCCGGCCTGGTATTCCTGGCCGACTCCCGCACCAACGCCGGAGTCGACCAGATCAGCGTCTTCCGCAAAATGACCGTGTTCGAGCGCCCGGGCGACCGCGTCATGGTGCTGATGAGTTCGGGCAACCTGGCGGTCAGCCAGGCGGTGCTGAACGCGCTGGCGCGCCAGCACGACGAAGGCGGCGAAACCGTCTGGAACGCGCCCGACATGTTCGAGGCCACCCGCCGCGTCGGCGCCGCGGTGCGGTCGGTCTATCACCACGAAGCCCCGGCCCTGCGCGAGCAGGGCGTGGACTTCAACGTCAACCTGATCTTCGGCGGCCAGATCGGCGCCGAACGCTGCCGCCTGTTCCAGGTGTATTCGGCCGGCAACTTCATCGAAGCCGGCCAGGAATGCCCGTACTTCCAGATCGGCGAAGCCAAATACGGCAAGCCCATCCTGGACCGCGTGCTGCGTCCCGACACCTCGCTGGACGAAGCGGCCAAGTGCGCCCTGATCTCCATGGACTCCACGCTGCGCTCCAATATCTCGGTGGGCCTGCCGCTGGACCTGCTGGTCTACGACACGCACTCGCTGCGCGTCACGCATTTCGCCAGCATCGACGAGCACAACGAGTACTTCCGCATGATCCGCGGCACCTGGGGCGAACGCCTGCGCCAGGTCTTCGCCGAGATCCCGGACCCGCTGTGGACCAATCCCGACTCGCCCGATTCGCTGGTCCCTCCCAGCCGCGTGCACCAGCCGCTGCGCGCAGAGCCGGTGGATGCGCCCGTGTCGAACTATCCGGCGCCGCAGGTGTTGGCGGAAGATCCGGGGAAGGATCAGGCGAACTAGGGGCGGTTTCCGGCAGGAACATGCCAAGCCTCCCAGGCCAGAACCCGGGACTCCGTCTGATACCGCAGGCTTCCGCGCGCATTTATGTGTTCCGGACGCCTTGATCCCTTGCAGCACGACCGGAATCTGCTTTACAGTTTCTTCAACGTATATGCACGCCATATGCCCACCTTCCGAGGCCCGCGCAATTCATTGCTGCGGGCTTTCGTGTTTTTGTGCGGCATGAATCGTTGCCATTTTGAATTTGGGTGCGATCTTTCCATTCACTGAAGGAAAGCCAGCCGTCTCCCGCGCCCTACACTGCTTCGATTCGTATGCAAGCCACGTGTCGGACAAAGGGTTACGTCATGCATTACGTCATGTATCTGGACGAGTTCGGCCACATTGGCCCATTCGTCTCTCGTGATCACGACAAGCACCGGACAAGCCCGGTGTTCGGCTTCGGGGGGTTGGTCCTGCCTGTTGAATCCGTGCGCGAATTCGCCATCTACTTCTACAAACTGAAATGCCATCTATTGAAGTTCGAACTGGAACGGCAAGACCAACCTGCGTACCGCTGGGAAAAGAAGGGCGCGCAACTCTATACCGTCCGGAATGTTGAAAAGTACCAGCAGTTGCGGACCGCAACGGGGCGTTTGCTTAACCGGATCAGACAGATTGGCGGACACGTGATTTACAGCGGCGAGCAAAAGACAACAGACGCGGCATCGCATCAACCCGCGGAGATCTTCAAGCAGCAATTGCTACGCATAGTCCGGCGCGCGGATCGCTTTTTCTCGGCAAGGCAGGCCACCTTCATGCTTTTGATCGACGAGCAACAGGCGGGCAGCCGATGGCGCGAAATGAATGTCGAAGCCTGCACGCTGGCGATGTTCGAAGATGCCACCGACCGATGCAGAACGCTGGTCGAGCCGCTGATTCAAGGTGAGAGCCACCTGTTCCAGACCCTTCAATGTGCTGACTGGATCTGCAGCTTGGTGGGCCGGCTGTGCGCCTTCCAGGTGGCGTCCGCGCAGTACAGGGGCTGGGAGATTTTTCACCGTTACTTTCATGACCGCGTGCAAGCCGCAGCCCTCCCGTGCAGCGGACTCGGTTCGCAGGAAGAGCAGGAAAATCCCCCGCTCATATCGCCTTCCGCGTAAACCCTCCTTTCCAGCAGCCGAAACCCGGCTTGCGGAACCGCGAATTCTCATCCGGGCGCTGTCGCGCCACACTGGTGTCCGGCCGTCATGCTTTGCCTTGGGGGCCCCGACAACACCACAAGGAGCGAGACATGCCCCCTCTCTACGCGCGCGCCCTCAAGCGTGCAGCATGGCCCATGCTGGCCCTGTCCTGCCTGGTTTCTGGCACCGCCGGCGCGCAAGGCGCCTATCCCAACCATCCCATTTCGCTGGTCGTGCCGTTCGCAGCGGGCGGGCCGACCGATGTCGTGGCGCGCAGTCTGGGCGCGTCCATGTCCAAGACGCTGGGCCAAAGCATCATCATCGAGAACCGCACCGGTGCGGGCGGCACGCTGGCGTCCCAGCACGTGGCGCGCGCCGCGCCCGATGGCTACACCTTCCTGATTCACCACAACGGCATGGCCACCGCGCCGGCGCTGTACCGCAAGCTGTCATTCAACCCGCTGACGGACTTCGCCTATGTCGGCCAGGTGGCCGACGTGCCCATGACGCTGCTGGGCCGCAAGGACCTGCCCGCGGACGGCATGAAGGACTTCATCAAGTACGCCAAGGAAAACGGCAACAAGATCAACCTGGCCAACGCCGGGCTGGGCGCGGTGTCGCAGCTCTGCGGCATGTTGCTGCAGGAATCGCTGGGCGTGCAGTTCACCACCGTGCCCTATGCCGGCACGGCGCCGGCGATGACCGCGCTGCTGGGCGGCCAGGTGGACGTGCTGTGCGATCAGACCACCCAGACCATTCCGCAGATCAAGGCCGACCGCGTGAAGCTGTACGGCGTCACCACGCTGGAGCGCATCAAGACGCTGCCTGATGCGCCGACCCTGCAGGAGAACGGCCTGAAGGGCTTCGAGGTCAAGGTGTGGCATGGCGTCTACGCGCCCAAGGGCACGCCGCCAGAAGCCGTCGCGAAGTTCAACGAGGCCCTGCGCGCCGCGCTGAAGGATCCTGCCTTCACGCAGAAGATGGCGGAACTGGGCGCCGAGATCGTGCCGGAATCCAAGCAGACGCCGCAGGGCCTGCAGACCTGGCTGCAATCCGAGGTCGACAAATGGGGCGGCATCATCCGCAAGGCGGGGGTGTACGCCGACTGATGGCGCGGCGGGCGGCGGCGGTTGCTGCTGCCCGTTCATGAATATATATTCGCGTGCATGAGTACGAACGACGTAAAAAGCGCCAGGCGCGTCCTGGACATCCTGCAATTCTTCGCCGCGACGCGGGCGCCGGCCACGCTGTCGCAGCTTTCGGCCGGACTGGGCATCCCCAAGTCCAGCTGCCTGGCCTTGCTGGACACGCTGGAAGGCGACGGCTACGCGCATCAGACTGCGGGCCGTTATTACCTCACTCGCCGCTGGCTGAACGAGGCCCGCACGGTGGCCGAGCATGACCAGCTGACCACACGCATCCGGCCCACGCTGGAGGCGCTGCGCGACGAATTGGACGAGACCCTGATCCTGGCGCAACGGTCGGGCGACCAGGTGGTCTACCTGGACGTGGCCGAGCCCGAACGCATCGTGCGCTTCACGGCCAGGGTCGGCCAGCAAAAACCGCTGCATGCATCGGCCTCCGGGCGTGCCCTGCTGGGCGCCATGCCGCCTGCCGAACGCGAGGCGCTGGTCGCGCGCCTGCCCCTGGACCGCTATACCACCAAGACGGTCAAGACCCACAAGCAACTGCTGCAGCTGATCGATTCCGAAGTCCGGCGCGGCTGGCACGTCAATCTGGCGGAGCATCAGGCCGATACCCTGTCGGTTGCCGCGCCGCTGGTGTTGTACGGCGCCGTGCTGGCGCTGGTCGTGGGCGCTCCGCTGGACCGTTCCGCCTCCCGCGCCGACCTCATCGGCCAGACCTTGCTTGCCGCCGGCCGCGAACTCACGCAACGCCTGGACAGCCCGGCGCCCGCCGTGACTGCCTACTAAGGCCAGCCCCTAAAAGGGCTTCCGCCGCTCCGGCCGCCTGGCTGCCCCGAGAGGCGCCTGGCGGCCGCGCCTTTACCTCCCCTTCCTGCTTTCCGCCGCGTCACCCGCGCTGGCGGCGCGCGCCTGCGTCCTCTGCGGCTGCGCAGGCTCCTGCGGGTTTACGACTAGGCAAAACCATTGCCCGCCTTCGTTCATGAATATAAACTTTTGTTCAAGAGTAAGAACGCGGATCGGGATTACCGGTAGCGGCCGCTCGAATTCCGGGCCAATACCCCGGCGCTCTCTACATGAAGGAAAGAACATGGCTGGCCTTTATTACGAACAGTTTTCGCCCGGGCAGGCGTTCGAGCATGCCTGGACCCGCACCCTGACCGAAATGGACAACGTGCTGTTCAGTTCCCTGACGATGAACGTGCAGCCGCTGCATCTGGACGCGCATTTCGCCGCGCAGACGGAGTTCGGCAAGCCCCTGGTCAACAGCCTGTTCACGCTGGGCCTGCTGATCGGCATGACGGTCAACGACACCACCTTGGGCACCACCGTGGCCAATCTGGGCATGACCGACGTGAACTTCCCCAAGCCGGTTTTCGCTGGCGACACCTTGCATGTGCACACCCGCGTGCTGTCGGTGCGCGAGAGCAAATCGCGCCCCAACGCGGGCATCGTCGAGTTCGAGCACACCGCGCTGAATCATCGCGACGAAGTCGTGGCCACGTGCAAGCGTTCGGCCTTGATGCGCAAGCGTCCGGCCTGAGCTTGCCGCCGTCCAGGAGGACCACGATGACCCGCTCCCTGCTGTTCGTGCCCGGCGATTCCGGGCGCAAGTTCGATCACGCGGCCGCCAGCGCCGCCGATGCCCTGATCCTGGACCTGGAAGACTCCGTCGCCCCGGACCAGAAGCCTGCTGCGCGCAAGGAAGTCCGCGCCATGCTGGAACGCGGCGCGGCAGGCAAACAACTATGGGTGCGCATCAACGCGCTGGACGGCGGCGACGCCCTGGCCGATCTGGCCGCCGTGATGCCCGCCGCCCCCTACGGCATCGTGCTGCCCAAGTGCGCCGGCCGCGATGGTCTCCTGCACCTGTCGCACTATCTTGACGCCTTCGAGGCCACGGCCGGCACGGCCCCTGGCGTCACACGCATCCTCGCCATCGTCACCGAGACTGCGCAGTCCCTGTTCAGCCTGCACGACTACCGCGACGCCACGCCGCGGCTGTGGGGCCTGTCCTGGGGCGCGGAAGACCTGGCCGCCGACGTCGGCGCGCTGCGCAACCGCGAGGCGGGCCGCTACACGGAGCCCTTCCGTCTGGCGCGCTCGCTGTGCCTGATGTCGGCCGCCGCGGCCGGCGTGCGAGCCATCGACACGGTCTGCGTCGACCTGGACGCGCCCGAGGTTCTGGCAGCCGAGGCCGGCGAAGCCTTTCGCGACGGCTTCGTCGGCAAGATGGCCATCCATCCGCGCCACGTAGCCGCGGTCAACGCGGCGCTGAGCCCGGACGACGGCCAATTGCAATGGGCCCGCGCGGTCATTGCCGCCTTCGCCGCCAACCCGGGCGCGGGCACCTTGCGGCTGGACGGCAAGATGATCGACCGCCCGCACCTGCGCCTGGCTCGTCGCCTGCTGGGGGAGGACTGACCATGCCCGGACCATTGCACGGCATACGCGTCATCGACATGACCAGCGTCGGCATGGGACCCATGGCCACCCAGATGCTGGGCGACATGGGCGCCGATGTGATCAAGGTCGAATCCGCTGAGGGCGACGTGTTCCGCCACGTCACCCCCCAGCGCCATGCCGCCATGAGCCATACCCATCTGAACCTGAACCGCAATAAGCGCAGCGCGGTGATCGATGCCAAGACCCCTGAAGGCCGCGCGCAGCTGGACGCACTGATCGGCGGCGCCGACGTTTTCATCTCCAACATGCGCGCCCCGGCGATGCGCCGCCTGGGTCTGGATTACGCGACGCTGCAGCCCCGCTTTCCCGGGCTGGTCTATTGCGCCTGCTATGGCTATTCGGAGCAAGGCCCCTATGCGGGACGCGCCGCCATCGATGACACCATCCAGGCCGCGTCCGGCATGGCCTGGCTGCAAGGCGGCGCAGGCGCCGAGGCGCCGCGCTACGTCAATTCCGTGGTCGCCGACAAGGTGGTCGCGCTGTACGTGGCCAACGCCGTGACCAGCGCCCTGCTGGCGCGCGAGCGCGGCGCGGGCGGCCAGGCCGTGGAAGTGCCGATGTTCGAATGCATGGTGGCCTTCCTGGCGCCGGAACATCTGGCCGGGCTGACCTTCGTGCCGCCCGAAGGGCCGGCGGGCTACACACGCCTGCTCAATGAGTACCGCCGCCCGTTCCGCACGCAGGACGGCTACATGAGCGTGGTGCCTTACACCACGCCGCAATGGCAGCGCTTCTTTGCGCTGGCTGGCAACCCCGAGATGGCGCAGGACCCGCGCTACCTGACGCTCAACAGCCGCAGCAAGCATTTTCCCGAGCTGTACAGCTACGTCGAAGGCGTGCTGGGCAAGCGCACCACCGCGCAATGGATCGAACTGCTGGCGACCGCCGACATCCCCTATGCGCCGGTCAACGGCTTCGAGGAACTGCTGGCCGACCCGCACTTGCGGGCCACCGGCTTCTGGCATGAATCCGAGCACCCCACCGAAGGGCGCCTGATCCAGGCGGGCCTGCCCGTCCGCTTCAGCCGCACGCCGGCAGAGATCCGGCGGCATCCGCCCGGCCTGGGCGAACACACAGCCGAGATCCTGGCGGAAGCCCAGGCCGGCCGAACGTCCTAAGGTTCCAAAGCACGAGGAGACAGACATGAAAAACAACATCCGATCGGCCCTGATCGCCGCCGCGCTGTGCCTGCCGTCCCTGACAGGCGCAGCCCCCGGCTATCCGCAGGCGGACAAGCCCATCCATTTCGTGGTCGGCTTTCCCGCTGGCAGCACCATCGACAACGTCTCGCGCGTGGTGGTGGACGATATCCGCGCCCGCACCGGCGCGCAGATCATCGTCGAGAACAAGCCCGGCGCGCTGGGCGTGCTGGGCGTGGACACGGTGGCGCGGGCCGCGCCCGACGGCTACACCATGATGCCGAGTTCCAGCGCCACCAGCTCGTCCGGCCCCTACCTGTCCAAGGCCTTCCAGCGCTATGACGCCATGAAGGACTTCACCCAGGTCGGGCGTGTGGTGCGCTTCGACGTGGTCATCGTCACGCGCGCCGCCGGCCAGCATGGCGACGCGCGCCAACTGGTGGCGGCAGCCAAGGAAAAGCCGAATTCGGTGACCAGCGGCTATGGCTCGGGCACGGGCCAGGTGGTCGCGGCGGCGTTCAGCCGCGCAGCGGGCGCCGAGGTGCTGGCCGTGCCCTATAAGGGCCAACCGGCAGCCATCACCGATCTGCTGGGCGGGCGCATCGATTTCGTGGCGGCCGACCTGGGGGCCGTGCTGCCGCAGATCCGCGCCAAGAACCTGAACGCCGTGGCCCTGGTTTCCAACAAGCGCTCGACCATCCTGCCCTCCGTGCCCACCGCCCAGGAACTGGGCATGGGCAGCCTGGACCTGACCGGCTGGATCGGCGTGGCCGGCCCCGGCGGCCTGGCGCCCGAGGCCGCGAAGTGGTGGTCCGAGCAACTGACGGCCACGATGCAGCAACCCGCGATCCAGGAGAAGCTGCGCGCCATGGGCATGGAGCCCGATCTGGCTACCGGCGATCCCTTGCAGCAATTCGTGCGCGGCCAGTACGACGCCTGGGGTCAGCAGATCCGGCAGGCGGGAATCCAACCCGAGTAAGCAGCGGGCTGCCCAAAGAAAAGCCCACCCTCGCGGGTGGGCTTGGCCTTTCTGGCGGGTGCAGCCTGTTACGCCTGCACGGACAGTTCCTTCCACACCGCCAGCGGCGCTTCCGCGTGGTTCAAGGTGTAGAAATGCAGGCCCGGCGCGCCGTTGTCCAGCAACGTCTGGCACAGTTCGGTCACCACGTCCACGCCGAAGGCGCGGATGGAGGCCTTGTCGTCGCCGAACTCGGCCAGGCGCAGGCGGATCCAGCGCGGCACTTCCGCGCCGCACATTTCCGAGAAGCGCAGCAGCTGCGTGTGGTTCGTGATGGGCATGATGCCCGGCACGATGGGCACGTTCACGCCCTTGGCCTGGGCCCGGTCGACGAAGTCGAAGTAGGCGTCGGCGTTGAAGAAGTACTGCGTGATCGCGGCGTCGGCGCCGGCTTTCACCTTGTTCACGAAATGGTTCAGGTCGGCGGAGGGATTGGCCGCCTGGGGATGCATTTCGGGATAGGCCGCCACTTCGATGTGGAACCAGTCGCCCGTTTCCTCGCGGATGAACGACACCAGCTCGTTGGCGTAGCGCAGTTCGCCCGCATCGCCGCCCATGCCCGAGGGCAGGTCGCCGCGCAGGGCCACCACGCGCCGCACGCCCTCGTTCTTGTAGGCCTGGAGGATGTCCCGCAGATCCTGGCGCGTGGCGCCGACGCACGACAGGTGCGGCGCCGCCTCGCAGCCCAGGTTGCGCAGCGTGCGCACGGCGTCCGCCGTGCCGGCGCGGGTGGAGCCGCCCGCGCCGAAGGTCACGCTGACGTACTTGGGCTGGATGGCCAGCATCTGCTTGGCCGCGCGCACCAGCCGCTCCTGGCCGGCCAGATCGCGCGGAGGGAAGAATTCCAGACTGAAAGCGGGAGTAGTCGAGTCAGACATTAGGGGATCAGCTTCGTGAGCAGGCCAGAGATGATGCTGTACAGGATCGCACCGCCCACGGCCCACCAGAACCCGTTGACCTGGAAGCCCTTCAGCACGGAGCCGACGAACCAGAACAACAAGGCGTTGATGACGATGAGGAAGAGACCGAGAGTGACGATCGTGATGGGCAGTGTCAGCAGCACCAGCACCGGTTTGACCAGCATGTTCACCAGGCCCAGCACCAGCGCGGCGATGAGCGCCGATCCGAAGCTGGCCACGGTGATGCCGGGCAGCAGGTAGGCCACGGCCAGCAGGGCCACCGCGTTCAGGATCCAGACGAGTATCAATGCCATGTTCGATCTCCTGTTGTGAGCCCGCCGGCCCTGCCGCGGCGATACGTACGCGACAGGGGTCCTGCGGACCGGAAAGCCCGCGCCGGCATGGCGCGGCACTTTCCTATTTTGCTACAACCATCAATAGCGGTAGTGCTCGGGCTTGTAGGGGCCTTCGACCGGCACGTTGATGTAGTCGGCCTGATCCTGGCGCAGCGTCGTGAGCTTCACGCCCAGCTTCTTCAGGTGCAGGCGGGCGACCTTCTCGTCCAGGTGCTTGGGCAGCACGTAGACCTGACCCGACTGGTAGGCTTCGTTGCGCGTGAACAGCTCGATCTGGGCGATGGTCTGGTTGGCGAACGACGACGACATCACGAACGACGGGTGGCCGGTGGCGCAACCCAGGTTCACCAGGCGGCCCTGGGCCAGCAGGATGATGCGCTTGCCGTCCGGGAAGATGACGTGGTCGACTTGCGGCTTGATCTCTTCCCACTTGCAGTCGGCCAGGCTGGCGACGTCGATTTCGTTGTCGAAGTGGCCGATGTTGCACACGATGGCCTGGTCCTTCATGGCGTTCATGTGCTCACGCGTGATGACGTGGTAGTTGCCGGTGGCGGTGACGAAGATGTCGCCGTGCGCGGCGGCTTCTTCCATGGTCACGACCTTGAAGCCTTCCATGGCAGCCTGCAGGGCGCAGATCGGATCGACTTCGGTGACCCAGACCTGGGCGCGCAGCGCGACCAGCGCCTGGGCGCAGCCCTTGCCCACGTCGCCGTAGCCGGCCACGACGGCAACCTTGCCGGCGACCATTACGTCGGTGGCGCGCTTGATGCCGTCGACCAGCGATTCACGGCAGCCGTACAGGTTGTCGAACTTGGACTTGGTGACCGAGTCGTTGACGTTGATGGCGGCAAAGGCCAGCTCGCCCTTTTGCGACATCTGGTACAGGCGATGCACGCCGGTGGTGGTTTCTTCCGTCACGCCCTTGATCAGGGCCAGGCGGGTCGAATACCACTTGGGATCGCGCTTGAGGGTTTCCTTGATGGCGGCGAACAGGATGCGCTCTTCGTCGCTGCCCGGGTTGGCCAGCACCGAGATGTCCTTCTCGGCCTTGGTGCCCAGGTGCAGCATCAAGGTGGCGTCGCCGCCGTCGTCCAGGATCATGTTGGCGTTTTCGCCATTGGGCCATTCGAAGATCTTGTGGGTGTACTGCCAGTACTCTTCCAGCGTTTCGCCCTTGACGGCGAAGACCGGGGTGCCCGACGCGGCGATGGCGGCGGCGGCGTGGTCCTGCGTGGAGAAGATGTTGCACGAGGCCCAGCGCACTTCGGCGCCCAGGGCCACCAGCGTTTCGATCAGCACGCCGGTCTGGATGGTCATGTGCAGGCTGCCGGCGATGCGCGCGCCCTTGAGCGGCTGCTTGGCGGCGAATTCCTCGCGGATGGCCATCAGGCCGGGCATTTCGGTTTCGGCGATGGCGAGTTCGCGGCGGCCCCAGCCGGCCAGCGACATGTCGGCGACGAGGTAGTCGGAGAAGGATTTATCGGTCACAGCGTTCATGGTGTGTAGGCTCCACGTGAAATACGAACGGCGCAGGATATGGCCGGACAACGCGAAGGCACCACGAAGGTCGAGTGCTCGCCTTTCCCGCCATATGCGACAAAGGTGAGCGCCGTTGCTGTAGCGCCGCGCAAGGCGCGCCGCTTGAACAAGGATTCCTGAGCCTGGCGAGCCTGGCTCCGCTTGCCGTGCCGGCTGGCGGGAACCGCAGGGTCGTCGCAACGCTCCTCAGGATTGCCGGGCATTGTACCCGGGAACCGTGCGCCAGGGATCAAACCCCTGGCTCCCTGGCGGGCATTTCGCCACCCGGCCGCCGCGCAAGCATGGCCCCTTCAAGGACGCACGACGCCTCGGCATGTTCCGCGCCGCGGGCGCTCCCATCCAGCGGCACCAGTGCAGCCAGCAGGGTCGCGGCCACCGAGTCCCAGCTGCGCGTCAGGGCATGTTCGCGCACCGCATGGCGGTCCAGCGACAGGGCCGAGCGGCAGGCATGGGCCAGGTCTTCGTCCAGGAAACCGGTGACGCCCTGGGTCACCACCGCCAGCGGCGCTTCGCTGCGGAAAGCGGCCACCGGCGTGCCGCAGGCCATGGCCTCCAGCATGACCAGACCGAAGGTGTCCGTCAGGCTGGGGAAGACAAAGGCGTCGGCCGACCCGTAGAGCGCCGGCAGCGCTTCGTCTTGCCGCATGCCCAGGAAAATCGCGTCGGGAAAGCGCTTCTTCAGCCGCGCCTCATCCGGCCCCGCCCCCACTACTACCTTGCTGCCCGGCAGGTCCAGCGACAGGAAGGCGTCCAGATTCTTCTCGCGCGCCACGCGGCCCACGCTCAGGAATACGGGACGGGGCAGGTCCGGGAAGGCCTCGCCCGCCCCCGGCAGGAACTTGCGCGGGTCCACCCCGCGCGACCAGATCTGCAGGTTGGCGAGGCCGCGCCGCGCCAGCACGTCGCGCACCGTGGGCGTCGGCACCAGCACCCGCTGCGAGGGCCGGTGAAACCAGCGCAGATAGCGCCAGGGCAAGGCCGCCGGGATGCCCATGCGCGCCTGCAGGTAGTCCGGGAACATGGTGTGGAACGAAGTCGTGAAGCGCCAGCCCCGCGCCAGCGCCATGCGGCGGGCGGCCAGTCCCAGCGGACCTTCGGTGGCGATATGCAGGGCGTCGGGCACGAGGTCGCCCAGGATGCGGCGCAATTGCCGGCCGGGCTGCAGACACAGCCGCAGGTCGGGCTCCGAAGGCGCCGGCACGGTACGGCTGCCCTGCGGGTTCACCACGATCAGCTCGTGGCCCCATTCTCCGAGGATCTGCTGCATGGTCGTCCAGGTGCGGACGACGCCATTGACTTGCGGATGCCAGGCATCCGTGACCAGGACGATGCGCATGATGGAGCCGGAAGTGGGCAATAGCGCGATTTAGCCCGCGCCATGTGACATGCCCAAGACGGCCTGCGCGGCCGCCGGCTAGTTGTTGCGGCGGGGATACCCTTGCGCCGTGATGCGCACCCAGACTTCGCGCTTTTCCTCTTCCGTCATGAACACCCAGTTGGCGACTTCCATGGCGGTGCGGCCGCAGCCGCGGCAGATGTCGTCAAACAGCGTGGAGCAGACGGCCACGCAGGGCGAATCCGAAGCCTTGAAGGCGCGTTGCGCGTCTTCGGCGTCGGGGAGTTTGGAGAGGTCGACGTGGTGCTGATTCATCGGGCGTAGGTTAACACCGGCAGTGCGTCCCCTTTTAGAAGGCCCTATGCCCCGCCCGGACTTGAATGCCTGTCCGCGCGCGGGGTGCTACATGCGGGCCGAGCCCTGCCGCTAGCGCCAGCCGAAGAACTCTCCGGCCTGCGCCAGCAGCGCGTCCGGGCACTCTTCCGCAAGATAGTGCGCGCCCGGCAACGGGCCTCCGGACACCTCGTCGGCGATCGCGCGCCACAGCGCCAGCACGTCGAAGTTCCGGCCGACCGCGCCGCGCTCGCCCCACAGCGCACGCAGTGGCATGCGCAGGCGTTCGCCGGCCTCCCGGCCGGCGCGGTCGTGCTCCAGGTCCAGCGTGGCGGAAGCGCGGTAGTCCTCGCAGATGCCCGTGGCCCAGCCGGGCAATTGCGCCGCGCGTTCGTACTCGGCCATGGCCTCGGCGGAAAAGTGCGCCAGCCCGCCAGGCCGTCCGCCCATCACGGAACGCAGGTAGAACACCGGGTCGCGCTGGATCATGGTTTCGGGCAGCGGCGCCGGCTGGATCAGCCAGAACCAGTGGAAATAGGCCTGGGCGAAGGCGCGCGTGGTGCCTTCGTACATGTCCAGCGTGGGCGCGATGTCCAGCAGCATCATGCGGCTGACGGCGGCAGGATGGTCCAGCGCCAGCCGGTGCGCCACGCGCGCGCCGCGGTCGTGCGCCAGCACCTCGAAGCGCTCGTGGCCCAGGGCGCGCATCAGCTCGATCATGTCGGCCGCCATCTCGCGCTTGGAATGGGCAGAATGGCCCGGCGCTGCGGCAGGCTTGTCGCTATCGCCGTAGCCGCGCAGGTCCGCCGCCACGCAAGTGCGGTGGCGCGTCAGTTCCGGCCAGACGCGATGCCAGATGGCGTGGGTCTGGGGATGGCCGTGCAGCAACAGCAACGGCGGGCCAGCGCCGTCGACGCGGGCTGCGATCTCGATGCCGTTGGCCGCGATGCGGCGCACGGGCAGGTCGAAGAATGCGGTCATATGGCCTCTCGGTCCAGGCGGTCGCGCACGCGGCGCGCCAGGTCTTTCATCCAGGGGTGCCGCGCCCAATGCCCGGCCTCGAAACGTTCCACCTCGTCCAGCTGCTGCAATGAGGCGCCCACCATGTCCTGCCCCTGCACGTACATGCGGCGGTGACGTTCTGGCAGCGTGAACGCCGCTGTCCAGCCGTCCATGGCGGTGACGCTCCCTGCCGCCACATCGATGCTGACGCGGTTGGTGGCCGTATTGGACACCCTGGCGAGCAAGGCGTCGATCTCGGCCGGCGCCAGGCTGATCAGCAGCAGGCCGTTGTTTACAGCATTGAAGTAGAAGATCTCGCCGAAGCTGGGTGCGATCACCGCGCGGATGCCGAACTGCTGCAAGCCCCACACCGCATGCTCGCGGCTGGAGCCGCAGCCGAAATTCGGCCCCGCCACCACAATGGACGCGCCGGCATAGGCGGGCTGGTTCAGCACGAAATCGGGCCTGAGCGCGCCGCCCGCATCAAAGCGCAGGTCATGCAGCAGGCCGCGGTCCAGCCCTGCCTTGTCGATGATGCGCAGAAACTGCTTGGGCATGATCTGGTCGGTGTCCAGATTGGAAAAAGGCAGCGGCGCGGCAACGCCCTCGATGGTTGCGGTCATGCGTGTTGCTCCCAGACGCGGACGTCGACAATGCGGCCAGCCAGCGCGGCGGCGGCGGCCATCGCCGGAGACATCAGGTGCGTGCGGCCCGCGCGCCCCTGCCGGCCTTCGAAATTGCGGTTGGTGGTGGAGGCGCAGCGCTCGCCCGGGCTGAGCACGTCGTCGTTCATGGCCAGGCACATGGAACAGCCAGGCTGGCGCCATTCGAAGCCGGCCTCGATCAATTGCGCCGCAATGCCTTCGGCCTCGGCCTGTGCGCGCACCGCACCCGATCCGGGCACCACCATGGCCCGCACGCCGGCGGCCACCTTGCGGCCGCGCACCACGGCTGCCGCCGCGCGCAGATCCTCGATGCGTCCGTTGGTGCAGGAGCCGATGAACACGCGGTCTATCGGCACGCCGGCTATCGGCGTACCCGGCGTCAGGCCGATGTAGTCCATGGCCTTCTCCAGCGCCAGGCGGGCCAGCGCGTCGGGCTCGGCCTGCGGGTCCGGCACCACGCCATCCACCGGCATGGCCTGGTCCGGGCTGGTGCCCCAGGTGACGAAGGGCGCGATCGCGGCGGCATCCAGCACGTGCTCGGTATCGAACACGGCGTCCCCGTCCGAGCGCAGCGTGGCCCAATAGGCGCGGGCCTGGGCCAGCGTCTCGCCTTGAAGTTCGGGCGCATGCGCGGCGACGTAGGCCTCGGTGGTGGCGTCCGGCGCGATCAGCGCGGCACGGGCGCCGGCTTCCACCGTCATGTTGCACAAGGTCATGCGGGCCTCGGCGGACAGCGCGGCGATGGCCTCGCCGCAGAACTCCACCGCATGGCCGCGCGCGCCTTGCGCGCCGATGCGGTGCACGACGCAGATCACCAGGTCCTTGGCGGTGACGCCGGCCGGCAGCGCGCCATCGACGCGGATGCGCATGTTGCGCGCCACGCGGTACGCCAACGTCTGCGTGGCCAATATGTGTTCGACCTCGGACGTGCCGATGCCGAAGCCCAGCGCGCCCAGCGCGCCATAGGTGGTGGTGTGGCTGTCACCGCACAGCACCACCATGCCCGGCAGCACCATGCCATGTTCGGGCGCGATCACGTGTTCGATGCCTTGCAGCGGATCGGTGGTGTCGAACAGCGCGATGCCCTGCTCGTCGCAATTGCGCTTGAGGTTCAGCGCCTGGCGCGACGAAGCGTCGTCGGCGATCACGCGCAGTGCCGCCGGCACCGGATGCGTGGGGATGATGTGGTCCACCACCGCCATCTGCTGTCCGGGGCGCAGTACGCCGCGCCCGCGCGCGGCCAGGCCGCTGAAGGCCTGCGGGCTGGTGTATTCGTTCATGATGTGCAGGTCGACGTAGAGCAGGATGTGCTCGTCGTCGATCCGGGCCACCTCATGGCTGGCCACCAGTTTGTCGTACAGCGTCTTGCCGGGCATGTCTTGCGTCCTTCGTAGTTGGGTCTTGCGGCCCGGTCAGTTGGCCTGGATGCCGGCGTCCTTGACGATGCCGGCCCAGCGCGTCATCTCGGCGGCTACCATGGCGTCCGTCTTGGCGGGCGAGGAAATCAGCGGATCGAAGCCCTCGCGGCCCATGCGCTGCGCAAGCTCCGGCGAACGCAGGGCTTGTTCGAGCTTGGCGTTCAGCGTGTCGATCACGGCTTGCGGCGTGCCCGCGGGCGCGCTGATCACGAACCAGGTGTTGAACTCGTAGCCGGGCAGCCCGGACTCGGCGATGGTGGGCACGTCGGGCAAGAGCGGCGAACGCGTGGTGCCGGTCACGCCCAACGCCTTGAGCTTCTTGCCGTCGACCTGTGGCTTGGCTGCGGACAGCACCGGAAAGCTCATCTGCACCTGGCCGCTGATGGTGTCCACCATGGCCGGGCCGCCGCCCTTGTAGGGCACGTGCAGGATCTGGGTCTTGGACACCGACTTGAACAGTTCCGCGGCCATGTGGAAGGTGCTGCCCGTGCCTGCCGAACCGAAGCTCAGGTCGTTGGCGGGCCGCGCGCGCACATAGGCCAGCAGCTCGCTCACATTGGCCACGGGCAACTGGTTGGTCACCGTCAGCACGTGCTGCGACGTTCCTATCGTGCCGACCGAACGCAGGTCCTTGGCCGTGTCGAACGGCATGTTCTGGAACAGCGCCGGGTTGATCGCCAGCGACATGGTGTTGACGGCCAGCGTGTAGCCGTTGGGCTCCGCGCGCGCCACTGCGGCCATGCCGATGTTGCCGGAAGCGCCAGCGCGATTCTCCACCACGACACTCTGCCCCAGGGCGCGGCCCCAGGCGTCCGAAATCAGTCGCGCGGCGATATCCACGCTGCCGCCGGGCGCGAACGGCACGATGAGCGTCACGGCGCGCTGGGGAAAGGCGTCGGCGGCGGCGGCCGGTTGGGTCCAACAGGATGCGGCAATGGCCGCGCATAGAACGCCGGCCGCTTTGTTGATCTTCATTCCTGGTCTCCTCGGTTGGCCGCGCAGGCGGCTCTTTAGTGGTGAGGCCAGTGTATAAGCGGGTCTTCTTCTTATAATTGCTTATCCAGATAAAGCTTTATTAAATTCAGTTTATAAATAAGCGCATGGACGCCCTCTCCGATCTCGCCTTCTTCTCACTGGTAGTGAAGCACGGCAATCTGTCCGCCACCGCCCGCGAACTGGGCCTGACGCCGCCCGCGGTCAGCACGCGCCTGGCCAAGCTGGAGCAGCGCCTGGGCGTGCGGTTGCTGAACCGCACCACCCGCCGGGTCAGCGTCACGCAGGAAGGTGAGCTTTATCTGGCCGAGGGCGCACGCATCCTGACGGACCTGGAGGCGCTGGAACGTTCCGTATCGAGCGCCCGCGCCCGTCCCCAAGGGCTGCTGCGGCTGAACGCCACGTTCGGCTTCGGCCGCGCCCACATCGTGCCCGCCGTGTCGGACTTCGCCCGCCAGTACCCGGAAGTGGAAGTGCAGATGCGGCTGACCGACAGGCCGCTGAACCTGATCGAGGAAGGCTTCGACGTGGCGGTGCGCTTTGGCGACCTGCCCGATGCGCGCCTGACCGCGCGCAAGATCGCCTCCAATCGGCGGCTGCTGTGCGCGTCGCCGCGCTACCTCGAAATCCATGGCGAGCCGCGCGCGCCGGGCGACCTGCAACGCCACCGCTGCATCGTGGTGCGCGAGAACGACGTGGCCTACGGCACCTGGCGGCTGGAATCGGGCCAGCGCGCGGAGACCGTGAAAGTGCGCGGTCCGCTCAGTTCCAACGACGGGCAAAGCGCCCTGGAATGGGCGCTGGACGGTCACGGCATCGTCATGCGTTCGGAATGGGAAACGGCCGAGCACCTGCGCGCCGGCCGCCTGCGCGCGGTGCTGGCCGACTGGCGCACGCCGCCCGCGGACATCCACGCGCTGTATCCCGAACGCCTGAACCTGCCGGCCAAGACGATCGCTTTCGTGGAGTTCCTGTCGCAGCGCTTCGCCCGGCATCTGCGCGCGCCGGGTTCGGACGACGCGGTCTGGTGAACACGCCGCGTCATATTCCGCACTGACGGGGACGCAACGCTACGCGTCCACCCCCAGCCGCGCGCCGGCGCGCACGATGCCGCAGCGCTTGTGCGCCCGCATCACCACGCCGACTTCGCTGTTCAACACGCCATCCAGCTCGCCCAGGCGGCGCGTCACCACGTCCCACAAGTGCAGGCTGTCGCGGCACAGCACGTGCCAGAACAGCTGCGACGCGCCGCTGGTGCCGAACAGGCAGCGGGTGTTGGGATCCAGCGCCAGATGCGCGGCCAGCGCGTCCACGGCTTGAGGGCGCACTTGCACGGAGATAACCGCCTCCACCGGAAAGCCGACCAGCGCCGGCTCCACTTCCACACGGAAACTCAGCGCGCGGCGCTCCACCATGTTGTGCAAGAGACGCTGCGCGGTGGGTTCACTGACGCCAGCCTGCTCGGCCAGTTCGGCCAGGCTGGCGCGGCCATCACGCATCAGCCAGGCCACCATGCGCTGCTCGGCGTCCGTCAACGCCGCGGGCGGCTGCGCCATGGCGGACTCGGCCGCCGCCGCATCGGGCAGGGCCTGGATGCGCCACTGGCCGGCGCGCCGGAACGGCCGCAACACCAGCCGCGCCTCCACGTGCTCCACCCCGTCGATGGACGGCAGCACACGCGTGACCACGTCCGGCATGTCGGCCGCGTCCGCCAGCGTCAGCTCGGCCATCAGGTCGGCCGAACCGGCCAGCGTGACCACCAGCTGGCTCAGGTCCAGCCGCGCCAGCTGATCGGCCACCTCGGGCACACGGCCCGACCGGCAGCGCACCCAGGCGTGCAGCACCACGCCGCGGCCGGTGGCCAGGGGATCGGGTTCCGCGATGACACGCAGGGCATCGGCATCCATCAGGCGCTTGATGCGGCGCGCGACAGTGCGCTCGGGAATGCCGGTGGCGGCTCCCAGCTCGCGCCAGGACGCGCGCGGGTCCGCCTGCAGCGCGATGAGACAGGCGAGATCGGTGTCGTCCAGCCCCGGAGCTAGGGGCTTACCCTTACTTGACGTGTCCATATTCATTAAATTAACGTTCGCGCATTGATAAAAACATAAAATTAAACGGTCTTTTTGACCAAAAATAAATTCTTATTTGAGGTTTTCATGAGCAGCACTTCAGCGCCCCTGCGCAAGCCGCAGGGGGCAGCCGCCTCGGCCGGCACCGCGCCCGTTTCCCGCTCGCGCACCATTCTGGCCGGTAGTGTAGGCAATGCCGTCGAATGGTTCGACTGGACCATCTACGCGTCCTTCGCCATCTTCTTCTCCAGCCAGTTCTTCCCCGAAGGCAATGAAACCACGGCCCTGCTGGCGACCTTCGGCATTTTCGCCGTGGGCTTCTTCATGCGCCCGGTGGGCGGCTGGCTGCTGGGCATCTTCTCCGACCGCTACGGCCGCAAGGCCGCGCTGGGCCTGACCATCCTGATGATGGCCGGCGGCTCGCTGATCATCGCCGTCACCCCCACCTACGCCTCCATCGGCCTGGCCGCTCCGTTGCTGCTGACCGCTGCGCGCCTCTTGCAAGGCCTGTCGCTGGGCGGAGAGTATGCCTCGGCCACGACCTTCCTGGCGGAAATGGCGCCGCCCAACAAGCGCGGCTTCTATTCCAGCTTCGTGTTCTTCAGCGCCGCCGTGGGCATCCTGGCCGCCTCGGCCATCGGCTGGGTGCTGACCTCGACCTTGACCAAGGTCGAGATGGCCGCCTGGGGCTGGCGCATTCCGTTCTTCCTGGGCGCGCTGGGCGGCCTGGCCGGCATGTGGATCCGCCGCTCGATCCCGGAGACCGAAGCGTTCTCGCACGCCAAGAAGGCTGGCGTCGAAAAGCAGCCGCTGCGCACGCTGCTGCGCGACCATCCGCGTGAAGTGCTGCGCATCGTGGGCTTCTCCATCCTGACCACGTTCGCGTTCTACATCTTCGTGGCCTACGTGCCCACCTACGCCATCCGCCAGGTGCATGCCGACCCAAAGACCGCGTTCGCCGCCAACACCGTCGCGCTGATCGTGTTCATGCTGGTGCAGCCGCTGTTCGGCATCCTGTCCGACCGCATCGGCCGCAAGCCGCAGCTGATCTTCTTCGCCGCCGGCTACCTGGTGTTCTTCTATCCGCTGATGACCACGCTGGGCCCGTCGTTCGGTTCGATCCTGGCGGTGGAGCTGTTCGGCCTGGTGCTGTACGCCATGTACACCTCGATCGCGCCGGCCATCATGTCGGAACAGTTCCCCACCAGCGTGCGCGCCGTCGGCATCGGCACGCCGTACAACCTGGTCGTGGCCCTGCTAGGCGGCACCACGCCCTACCTGCTGACCTGGCTGCAAAGCAAGGGCATGGAGCGCTGGTTCTTCTACTACGTGCTGGCGGGCGCCGTGATCACCCTGATCACCTTCATCCGCATGCCGGAAACCAAGGGCCAGAGCCTGAAGTAAGCAGAGAGAACGAACGTCACGCAATAGCGCTTTCCGGTTCCCGCGGGACCGGAAAGCTTTTTCTTTTCCGATGAGACCCATGCCAGCACTAGACACCGCCCTGCACTTCCAAGACGCCCAGGCCCTGGCCGGCGCCATCCGCCGGCGCGAACTGAGTTCGCGCCAGGTCACCACCCACTTCCTGGACCGCATCGAGCGCGCCCCCGCGCTGGCTGCCTACAGTGAAGTCACGGCCGAGCGCGCGCTGGCCCAGGCCGACGCCGCCGACCGCCTGCTGGCCGCGGGCATTGTGCTGGGTCCCCTGCACGGCGTGCCCGTGGCGGTGAAGGACAGCGTGCAATGGGACGGCGTCAGCGCCAGCCTGGGTTCGCTTGCCTTGCAAGGCCGGATCAGCGGTGAAACGGCGGTGCCGCTGCACAAGCTGGCCGCCCAAGGCATGGTGGTGCTGGGCAAGACCCGCATGACCGAGTTCGCCTTTGGCCTGTCGGGCCAGAACCCCACCCAAGGCACGGCGCGCAACCCTTGGGACGCGCAGACGGCGCGCGCGCCGGGCGGCTCGTCCAGCGGCGCCGGCGTGGCCGTGGCCGCGGGCCTGGCGCCGCTGGCGCTGGGTGGCGACACCGGCGGCTCGGTGCGCGCGCCGGCGGCTCTGAATGGCCTGGTGGGCTACAAGCCGTCCACCGGCGTGATCAGCCGCGCCGGCTGTCTGCCCTTGTCGGACACGCTGGACGTGCTGGGTCCGATCACACGCACGGTGGCGGATGCCCGGCTGCTCACCCGACTGCTGGCCGGCCCCGACATCGGCGACGCGGCCACGCTGGAATTTCCCGCAAGCGCCATCGCCGCCTTGCGCCAGCCCGCCGCGCGCGCCCCCGGTCCGGTGGCGGTACTGGCGCCCGACGCCTGGCCCGCTTCCTTGGCCGACGCCGGCCTGCGGGCCTGGCGCGAAGCCGAGGAAAACCTGGCGCGGGCCGGCTACACGCCCACGCCCTGGCATCCGCCCGCGGCCCTGTCCTTTGCCCGCATGGCCGACGACAACTCGCTGGTGCTGGCCTATGAGGCCTACCGCTATTACGGCGCGCTGGCCGAAGACCCGGCCACGCCGCTGTGGGAAGTGGTGCGCAAGCGCATCGCGGCCGGCGGCCGCATCGCGCAGGCCGACTACGAAGCCGCGCTGCAACGCCGCGCCGCCGACATGGCCGCGTTCGCGCAAGCGATGCAAGGCCTGGACGCCCTGCTGATGCCCGCCTGCGACCAGGCCGCGCAAGCGCTGGACGCCGACGATACGCGCCACGCCGGACTGGGCAAGCTGCTGCGTCCCGCCAACTTCCTGGGCGCGGCCGCCATCTCGCTGCCCGTGGGCTTCGATGCCGAAGGCATGCCCATGGCGGTGCAGTTGCTGGCGCCGGCAGGCGGCGACGCGGCAATGCTGGATTGCGCCGCGGCGCTGGAGCCGGTGCTGGCGCCTAAGCTGCGCCGGCCCGACCTGTCGGCCTGGGGACTGTAAGGTCCCTGCCGCAATGAAAAAGCCCCCGCGTTTTTTCGCGGGGGCTTTTCTTATTCAAGCGCCAGGAAGGTTACGCGCTCTTCTTCAGCGCCTGCACCTTGTCCGTGGCTTCCCACGAGAATTCCGGCTCGGAACGGCCGAAGTGGCCATAGGCCGCGGTCTTGGCGTAGATCGGGCGCAGCAGATCCAGCATGTTGACGATGCCCTTCGGACGCAGATCGAAGTGCTCGCGCACCAGCTTGGCGATCTGGTCGTCGGGGATGACGCCCGTGCCTTCCGTGTAGACGGTGATGTTGATGGGCTCGGCCACGCCGATGGCGTAGCTGACCTGCACCTGGCACTGGCGCGCCAGGCCGGCGGCCACGATGTTCTTGGCCACGTAGCGGGCGGCGTAGGCGGCCGAGCGGTCGACCTTGGAAGGATCCTTGCCCGAGAACGCGCCGCCGCCGTGCGGGCATGCGCCGCCGTAGGTGTCGACGATGATCTTGCGGCCGGTCAGGCCGCAATCGCCTTGCGGACCGCCGATGACGAAGCGGCCGGTCGGGTTGACCAGGAACTTCGTTTGCGGCGTGATCAGGCCTTCGGGGAAGCTGGGCTTGATGATGTCTTCGATCACCGCTTCGCGGATGGTCTCTTGCGAGACCTCGGGCGCGTGCTGGGTCGACAGCACAACGGTGTCGACTTCAGCCGGGCGGCCGTCGATGTAGCGGAACGTCACCTGCGACTTGGCGTCGGGACGCAGCCACGGCAGACGGCCGTCCTTGCGCAGTTCGCTCTGGCGCTGCACCAGGCGGTGCGCGTACCAGATCGGGGCCGGCATCAGGTCGGGGGTTTCGTCGCAGGCATAGCCGAACATCAGGCCCTGGTCGCCCGCGCCCTGGTTCAGGTAGTCCTCGGAGCTGCGGTCCACGCCCTGGGCGATATCCGGCGACTGCTTGTCGTAGGCGACCAGCACCGCGCAGCCCTTGTAGTCGATGCCGTATTCGGTGTTGTCGTAGCCGATGCGGCGGATCGTGTCGCGCGCGACCTGGATGTAGTCGACGTTGGCGGTGGTGGTGATTTCGCCAGCCAGCACTACCAGACCAGTGTTGCAGAGGGTCTCGGCTGCGACGCGCGCATTCGGGTCCTGCGTGAAGATCGCGTCCAGGATCGAGTCGGAGATCTGGTCGGCAACCTTGTCGGGGTGCCCTTCGGAGACGGATTCGGAAGTAAAGAGAAAGTCGTTGTTGGCCACAGATGCGTCCTTGGTGGCCGGCGTTGCCGGCGCATAGGTTCACGAGGCGCGTTGCACCCCTGACCGCAAGACATACGCAAATCTGGGCGCGACGCTTTAGCGGATTTGGCAAGAGGCGCGCAAAGCGCTGTACCCTTGCCGTCGCCCCGCAAGTTGTCGGTTAACTCGGCGACTGCGCTATTTTAAGCGAAAATGCGGTTCTGCCGCCAAAGCTGGGGGACGTATGCATATAGCCCCAGACCCAGGCGCACTTTCTGTCCGTCCCATTTTTCTGCCGCATGCTGCTCTTCCTGTTCAGATCATTCGCCGCCCTGCCCCTTTCCGTCGCGCATGCCGTGGGGCGGCTGGCCGGGCGTGCGATCTACGCCTGGCCGGGCAAGTATCGCCGGCGGCTGCAGGCCAACGCGGCCCAGGCCGGCTACCCCGATCCGGCCTTCGCGCGACGCGCGGCGGGCGAAATCGGCGCCATGATCCTGGAGAGCCCGCGGGTCTGGTTCCGCAATGAACAAAGCCTGGCCCAGGTGATCTCGGACGACAACGACGTGGTCAGCGCGGCCCGCGCCGAGAACCGCGGCATCCTGTTCCTGACGCCGCATCTGGGCTGCTTCGAGATCACCGCGCGCTACCTGGCCCGCCAGATGCCCATGACCGTCATGTTCCGGCCGCCGCGCAAGGACGTCCTGGCCCCGCTGCTGGAAACCGCGCGCAACACCTCGGCCGTCAACGCCGTGCCGGCCACCATGCAGGGAGTGCGCGAATTCGTGCGCGCCCTGCGCCGCGGCGAATCCGTCGGCATGCTGCCCGACCAGGCGCCCAGCGTGGGCGACGGCGTCTGGGCGCCGTTCTTCGGGCGCATGGCCTACACCATGACGCTCCCCGGCAAGCTGGCCACGCAGACGGGCGTGCCCATCATCCTGACCGCAGGCGAACGACTGCCGGGAGGCCGGGGCTGGCGCATCCACTATGTGCGCGTGCCCGAGCCGCTGCCCGCCGACGCCGCCGAGCAGGCCGCGCTGCTCAACGCCGCCATGGAAACGCTGATCCGCCGCTGCCCGGAGCAATACCTCTGGAGCTACAACCGCTACAAGACGCCGCGCGGCGCGCCGCCGGCTCCCGCCGCCGACGCTGCTACTCCGGCAAGCTGAACCGCCGCGCCCTGTCCGCTCCCTATTACCGACCATGACTGATTTCAAAACGCGCGCGCTGACATCCCTGTTGAAATGGTTCGGCCGCATCAAGCCGTCGACCCGGCAGCGCATCGGCGCAACCCTCGGCTGGCTGGCCCCGCGGCTGGCCAAGTCGCGCGCCCGCATCGTGCGCCGCAATTTGGAACTGTGCTTTCCCGACCAGCCGGAACACGTGCGCGAACAGTGGGTCGCGGACCATTTCCGCGCGCTGGCGCAATCCATCGTCGACCGCGGCGTGCTCTGGTACGGCACGCCCGAAGCCATCAAAGACATGGTTACGCAAACTGGCGCGGACCGCATCAACGCGCTGACCGCGCAGGGCCGCCCGGTCATCCTGCTGGCGCCCCATTTCATCGGGCTGGACGCGGCCGCGACGCGGCTCACCATGGAGGTGCCCAGCGCCGCCACCATGTACACGCCCCAAAGCGACCCCCAGGTCGACGCCATCGTGGCCGCCGGCCGCAAGCGCTTCAACGAGGTCTTTCTGGTCAGCCGCAAGGACGGCGTGCGCGACCTGATCCGCCACCTGCGTGAGCCCCGCCCCGTCTACTACCTGCCGGACATGGACTTCGGCCGCCAGGGCGCCATCTTCGCGCCGTTCTTCGGCGTGCCTGCGGCGACGTTGCTCGCCACCGCCCAGCTGACCAAGAAATGGGATGCCGCCGTGCTGCCCATCCTGGACTTCTGGAACCCGGATACCGGCCGCTACCACGTCGAAGTGCTGCCGCCGCTGGCCGACTTCCCCGGGACCGAATCGCTGGAAGACGCCACCGCGCGCCTGAACCGCGAGCTGGAATCCTGGGTGCGCCGCTGCCCCAGCCAGTACTACTGGGTCCATCGCCGCTTCAAGACCCGTCCGCCGGGCGAACCCAAACTCTACTGAGTCCGCAGCTCGCGCCCCAATATGGGCGATAATCCAGTGATGAACTGGAACTTCACCAAAATGCATGGCGCGGGCAACGATTTCGTCGTGCTCGACGGGGTCCGCCAGACCATCGAAATGACGCCCGAGCGCGCCCGCGCCTTGGGCGACCGGCATTTCGGCATCGGCGCCGACCAGATCCTCCTGGTCGAACGCGCGACCCGGCCCGATGCCGATTTCCGTTACCGCATTTTCAATTCCGACGGCAGCGAGGTCGAGCACTGCGGCAATGGCGCGCGCTGCTTCGTGCGCTTCGTGCACGAGCAGGGCCTGTCCGACCGCAACCCGCTGCGCGCCGAAATCGCCACCGGCATCCTGGTGCTGGATCAGGGCGACGACGAGCAGGTCACCGTCGACATGGGCAGCACGCGCTTCGAGCCCGCCGCGCTGCCGTTCGACACCGCTGGCCTCGCCTCGCGGGTCGAAGGCCAGGACACGCTGTGGGAACTGGAACTGGACGCGCCCGCCGGCCTGCCGCGCACCGTCGCGCTGTCCGCCGTGGCGATTTCCAATCCGCACGCCGTGCAGGTGGTGGACGACGTCGACACCGCGCCCGTGTCCGTTCTCGGTCCCCTGATCGAAACCCATCCGCGCTTCCCGCGCCGCGTCAACGCCGGCTTCATGCAAATCGTGGATCGCAACAACATCCGCCTGCGCGTGTTCGAACGCGGCGCCGGCGAAACCCTGGCCTGCGGCACGGGCGCCTGCGCCGCCGTCGCGGCCGGCATCCGCCGCGGCCTGCTGGACTCGCCGGTGCGCGTGCAAGCGCGCGGCGGCGTGCTGACCGTCGCCTGGAACGGCGAGCAATTGCGCATGACCGGCCCTGCCGAGTCCGTCTTCACGGGGCAGGTCGATATCGACAAGCTCGTCTTCTCCATGGGGCTGAACCGATAAGCCATGACTGATACCGCTATTACCGCTCAGGACGTCGCTGATTTCCTGCAAGAGAACCCCGGCTTCTTCGACGATCACGCTGACGTCTTCGCCACGTTGCAGGTGCCGCATCCGCATGGCTCGCGCGCCATTTCGCTGGGCGAACGCCAGATCCTGACGCTGCGCGAGCGCAACCGCGAACTCGAATGGCGCCTGAACGAACTCGTGCGCAACGCCACCGCCAACGAAAGCATCGGCACCCATGTGGCCAAGTGGTGCTGCCGCCTGCTGTCCGAATGCGATCCGCAGCATGTACCAGGCGAAATCGCCCTGGGGCTGGCCGAACAGTTCGAGCTGAACCATGTGGCGCTGCGCCTGTGGGACCTGTCGGAACTGCCCGCAACCGGCTACGGCGAACCCGTCACGCAGGACGTACGCACCTTTACCGACAGCCTGAAGACGCCGTACTGCGGCACCGACACCGAATTCGAAGCGGCCGGCTGGCTGGATGCCAAGCCCAAGTCGCTGGCGCTGGTGCCGCTACGCCTGGAAGCGGACGGCCCCGCCGTCGGCCTGCTGGTGCTGGGTTCGGACGACGCCGAGCGCTTCACGCCTGAAATGGGCACGACCTTCCTGGAATCCATCGGCCAGCTGGCTTCCGCGGCGCTGCATCGCCTGAATCCGGCCTCGCCCAAGGCCTAGCGGTGACACGGGCGGACGCCATGCCGACAGCCACGCAAGCGCAAGACGCGGCCCCGCCCGATACTCCCCTGCCGGACGCCATGAGCGCCTGGCTGCGCCATCTGGAAACCAACCGGCGCTACTCGCCCCACACACTGGACGGCTATCGCCGCGAACTGCATTTCCTGCGCGAACTTGCCGAGCAGGCCAAGCTGCCGCTGGACAAGATCGGCAACGGCCACATCCGCCAGTTCGTGGCGCGCCTGCATGCCCAGGGCCGCGGGCCCCGCAGCCTGGCGCGCACGCTGGCGGCCTGGCGTGGCTTCTATCAATGGTGGGCCCCGGCCATCGAGCTGGCCGGCAATCCGGTGGCCGGCGTGCGCGCCCCCAAGGCGCCGCGCGGCCTGCCCAAGGCCCTGTCCGTGGAGCAGACCCAGGCCTTGCTGGACCGCGCGCCCGCGCAAGTGGCGAACGAACCCGCGGCGCTGCGCGACCAGGCCATGTTCGAACTGCTCTATTCCAGCGGCCTGCGGCTGTCGGAGCTGGTCGGGCTGGACCTGCGCTATGAACGCTCCGGCAATTACGAATCGCGCGGCTGGCTGAGCCTGGAAGAGGCCGAGGTCATCGTGCTGGGCAAGGGCGGCAAGCGCCGCTCGGTGCCGGTGGGCCAGGCGGCTCTGGCCGCCCTGCGCAAATGGATCGCGGCGCGCCCGCAGCTCACGCCCTTCACGGCGCAGCCCGAGGACGCAGCCGCGTTGTTCCTGGGCGCGCGCGGTCGGCGCATCTCGCCGCGCGTGGTGCAGCTGCAGCTCGCGCGCATCGCGCAGCAGGCCGGCGTGCCCACGCACGTGCACCCGCACGTGCTGCGCCACAGCTTCGCCAGCCATGTGCTGCAATCCGCGCAGGACCTGCGCGCGGTGCAGGAAATGCTGGGCCACGCCAACATCTCCACCACGCAGATCTATACGCGGCTGGATTTCCAGCACCTGGCCCGCGCCTACGACCAGGCGCATCCTCGGGCCGGACGCAAATCCTGAACGCGTCGGGTCCGACGCATTCTGGTGAAACAGCTACGCAAATTCGCGCGACCGTTCCCTAGCCGCCTCCCGCGATCACGCCGCCCAGCAGCATCACCCCCAGCAACAGCACCGCCAGTGCCGCCAGCGCTTCCACGCCATAGCGCAGGCGCGCCGCGCCAACACTGGACAGCCGGCTGCCGACGCGCGTGGCCGCGCCCCCGGCCGCAACCGCCAGGCACGCCAGCGCCGCCACCGTCAGTCCGGTACCCAGGCCCATCGCCAGGGCCGAGGCCACGCCGGCCAGAAAAAAGCCCTGCGCCAGCGCGAACACCAGCACGATCAACGCGCCGCTGCACGGGCGCAAGCCCACGGCCAGAATCGCCGTTGCCGCGCGACGCCAGTTCAACGGGCCAGACACCTGCGCTGGCGCGGGCACATGTGCGTGGCCGCAGCCGCAATCGTGATCGTGATCGTGGTGATGATGGTGAGTGTGCTCATGTCCATGCCCATGGCCGTGCTCTGGCATCGACCCCGTAGACGCCCGTCCAGCACGGGTCCGCAACAGCGGACGAACCGCCTTGACCCACACCAGCCACATGCCCAACAAGGTCACCAGCGCATAGGAGCCGAGTTCCAGCCAGCGCGTCGCGTTGTTCATCGTGGCCGCGGTGGCGTTGAAGATCAGCGCCAGCACCGCCACCAGCGCAATCGCCACCAACGCCTGGATCAGCGCGGACGCCAGCGCCAGCAGCGCGCCGTTGCGCGCGGTCTGGCGGTTGGCCAGCACGTAGGAAGAGATCACGGCCTTGCCATGTCCCGGCCCCAGGGCATGGAATACGCCATAGGCAAAGGACAGGCCGATCAAGGCCCAGGCCGCGCCGCCTTCGGCCTGCCAGGCGCGCACCGCGCCCGTCAGCTGGCGGTAGAAATGGCTTTGCCAGACCGATACCTGACCAAAGAAGCCGGCCAGCCAACCCGGCCCGCCCGCGCCCGCCCCGCTCTCCGGCACGCCGAAGGGATGCGCGCCCTGGGCCGCGGCCGCACCCGCGCCGCCCAGCAGCAGCACGGCCAGCAGTGCGAGCATTACCCGCAACGCACCTCGATGCGGTGCGTCAGCCCCTTGGTGATCGCAAAAAGCTCGTCCGGCAAGGCGTCCGGGTCGGCCGGGATCGCGGCCAATTGCTGCATGGTTTTCCAATCCAGTTCCTTGGGCTTGCGGTAGGCGGACGTGCAGGTCTTGGCGCCCTGTCCGCCCAGCGATACCGCGCCGCTCTCATCGAAGGCGTAGGCCACGAAATAGGTGGGATCGTAGATGTCCACCTGCGCGCCGCCTGCGTCCGGCGCCACTGGCGTGGCCAGCGGCAAAGTGAAGGACAGCGTCAGCCGCGTGGTCTTTGGGTTCCAGTCGACGCGCGCATCTTGCGGGGCCGCGAAAGCCAAGGTCTTGCCGTCCACGGTGACGCGGGTGAAGTAGTGCGAGATCGGTTCGCCCAACGCCTGCATCCAGTCCCGCGCCATGCCCTGCAGGATCTCGGGCGACAGCGAACCGTCCTTGCCCTTCTTCAATCCCTGCGTGGCGTAGGCGCCGAACATCTCGTCAAACAGCCAGACCTGCCGCACCGCCGTGATGCGCTGCTGTCCATCGATATCGATCGCCGCGCGGGCATCGATCCACATATGCGGGTGCGCGCTGGCGGCGCCTGCCGCCAGCAGCATCGCCGCCGCGGTCAGGGCTGCATGGCCGCGGCGAGCTGACGTGCGTTCCATTCAAACATTTCCAGGTAGGTGGCGCCGGGCTGTCCGGGCTTGGACAGGGCGTCGGAATAAAGCGTACCACCCACCTTGGCCCCGGTTTCGCGGGAGATCTGTTGGACCAGCTTGGGGCTGCTGATGTTCTCCACGAATACCGCAGGCACACGCTCGCGCTTGACCTGTTCGATGATGCGGGCCACGTCGCCTGCGGCGGGTTCCGCATCCGTCGACACGCCCATCACGGGAATGAACGCCACGCCGTAGGCATCGCCGAAATAACCGAAGGCGTCATGGGAAGTCACGATCTTGCGGCGCTCGGCCGGAATCGCGGCAAAGGTCTTGCGGACCTGCGCGTCCAGCGCCTGCAGGCGCGCGATATAGGCTTGCGCGCGCTGGCGATAGGCGTCGGCATGCGCGGGATCGGCGGCAGCCAACCCTTCGGCCACATTGCGGGCGTAGATGACGCCATTGGCCAGGTTCTGCCATGCGTGCGGATCGGCGCCGCCGTGATGGTGATGACCATGATCATGGCCATGGTCGTGGTCGTGGTCGTGGTCGTGGTCGTGGTCGTGGTCGTGCCCATCATCATGCCCGCCGCCCGCGAACGTGCGCGTCTTCACGCCCTGGGACGCGACCACGGTAGCGCCGGCAAAACCCGACGCCTTCGCCAGGCGCGGCATCCAGGTCTCGAAATCCAGGCCGTTGACGAACAGCACGCGCGCGGCAGCCAGCTTCTTCGCATCGCCCGGCGTCGGCTCATATTCGTGCGCGTCGCCATCGGGCCCCACCAGCGTGGCCACGCTGACGTCGGCGCCGCCCACTTCCCGCACGATGTCGCCCAGGATGGAAAAGCTGGCCACGGCCTTCAACGGTTCGGCGGCCTGCGCGGTTCCGAACAGCGCCGACAGGCACAGGCCGGCCGTGGCGAGCAGCGCGCGGCGGCGCGCCAGGGAATGGAAACGCATGGCGTATCTCCTATTGGATGAGTCAGGCGCGGCGCATGCGGCGTCGCGCCGGCAGCAGCCCGCCTTGCGGGCCGCCCACGATGGAAAACAGATAAAAGGCGCCGGCCGCCAGGATGATCGCGGGCGAGGCCGGCACATTGAAGTGGTACGAAATGAGCAGACCGGTCGTCGAGGCTGTCACGCCCAGTCCCGCAGCCAGCGGGATCTGGCGGGCGGCAGAACGGACCCAGAAGCGCGCGGCGGCGGCCGGCAGCATCATGATGCCGACCACCATCAACGTGCCCAGCACCTGAAAGCCCGCCACCAGGTTCACCACCACCAGCACCAGGAAAGCCATGTGGACCCAGCCTCCGCCGCCGCCGCTGGCGCGCAGGAAACCCGGGTCCAGGCATTCGGCCACCAGCAGCCGGTAGATCGCGGCCAACGCCAGGAGGGTCACGCTGGCCGTGGCCGTCACCAGCAGCAATGCCGCGTCGTCCAGCCCCAGCACCGTGCCGAACAACACGTGCAGCAGATCCATATTGGAGCCGCGCAGGGACACCAGCAGCACGCCCAGCCCCAGCGATATCAAATAGAACGCGGCAAAGCTGGCGTCCTCGCGCAGCGGCGTCATGCGCGCCACCAATCCCGCCAGCAACGCCACGGCCAGCCCCGTGACGATGCCGCCCAGCATCATTGCGCCCAGCGACAGTCCGGCCAGCAGAAAGCCCGCCGCCACGCCTGGCAGGATGGCATGCGACATGGCATCGCCCATCAGGCTCATGCGCCGCAGCACCAGGAACACGCCCAGCGGCGCCGCGCCCAGCGACAGGGCGCAGGCGCCGGCCAGCGCGCGTCGCATGAAACCGTAATCCAGGAAGGGCGACGCCACCCATTGCGCCAGGCTCATGCGCGGACCTCCGCCAACCACTGCCGCGCCCGCTTCAGATGCGCGTCGTTCAGCGTGTGCTCGGTGTCTCCCCAGGCCACCACCGAACCGGACAGCAGCAGGCACTCGGGGAAATGGTCACGCACCAGATCCAGGTCATGCAGCACCGCAATCACGGTGCGGCCCTGGCCATGCAGGCCGCAAAGCAGGGCCATCAGGTCGTCCGCCGTGTGGCTGTCCACGGCGGCGAAGGGTTCATCCAGCAGCAGCACGGGCGCGTCCTGCACCAGCATCCTCGCGAACAGCGCACGCTGCATCTGCCCGCCCGACAGCGCGTCCACGCCGCGTCCGGCCGCGTCGGCCATGCCCACGGTCTCCAGCGCGTCCATGCAGCGCTCGAGCTCCTGGTTCGCATATCTGCGCCATCCCCCCACTCGGCGCCAGGCGCCCATTGCCACCAGGTCCAGCACCGACACCGGGAACGAACGGTCCAGCTCCGCGGCCTGGGGCAGCCAGGCCAGTTCCGAACGGCCCGCGCCGCTGATGCGCACGCTGCCGGCCATGGGACGCAGCACACCCATGATGCCCTTGATCAGCGTGGACTTTCCCGCTCCGTTGGGACCCACTACGGCGGTCATGCCGCCCGCGGCGAAACGCCCCGACACCGATTTGAGCGCGGCGTGCCCATGCCAACCGAAGGACGCGTCGTCCAGCTCGATGGTGACCGGCGCGTTCATCGCACCCACCAATCCAGCGCCCAACCGGTCAAGGCCCACAAGGCTGCCGCGGCGACCACGGCCGCGGCCATGCGGCGCCAGGCGGAGACCAGGAAGGCGGAACGCGGCGGGAGTGTTTGCCGCGGCGCGGCGCCGGGCCGCCGGGGCAAAAGCGTGAAATGGGACATGGAAAGAATGCGGAGGCAAATAGCGGCTACAGCCAGTTTTATTATGTTATATCATAACTAAACGGCTTGATTCCACGGCGTTCGCCCGCATCTGGATGTTTTCTGCTACCTTCCAGGCATCTCGCGCGCATCGCGCGCGTTTTCCATAGAGATAAAGCCAGCCATGTCCGCACCGCCCCGCACCCCTCGCAGCGATACCGTCGGCGCCCAGCTCAGCGTCGCCGAAGCGCTGTGCGAGCAGCGCGGGCGCCGCCTCACCCCCATCCGCCGCAAGGTGCTGGAACTGCTGCTGCGCCATGGCCGCAGCCTGAAGGCCTATGAATTGCTGGATGCAATGCGCGCCGTGCATCCGGGCGCCGCGCCCCCGACCGTGTACCGCGCCCTGGACTTCCTGATGGACGAGGGCCTGATCCACCGCCTGGACGCCGTCAACGCCTGGAGCGCCTGCCACGACGCGGGCGGCGCGCCCCACGACCTGCTGGTCGTCTGTACGGGCTGCGGCGCAGTCGCGGAAGTGTCCGACCCCGCCATGAGCCGCCAACTGGCCGAACGCGTCGCCCAGACCGGCTATGCCCTGGCCACCCACGAAACCGAAATCCGCGCGCTGTGCCCCCAATGCCAGCAGAAGCAGCCCGCCGCGGACGCCGGCCACGGCCACCACCATCATTAAGAACTAGTGCTGGCGGGCAGCCCGCCCGCGGTTCTCCGCCATCGGCAGCAAGCCCGTACAGGCCGTTTCATCCGGATGCGCGCATCGCGCTCTTGAAATCGGGCAAACCGCCCCCAAATAGTGGTATCGCCCGATACTTGACGGCGTACGGACGCCATCTGGATGGCTACGGCCCCAGGGTTGACCCTGGGTTTGCCCCCTGCCCCCGACTGTGCTGTAATCCTGCGTCCGGCCGCTGCAGGCGGCCCACGCAGCCTGCGGCAAACACCCTCCGGCAAAGACTGGGAAACCCCGTCGAAACGTCGCAAGACGGCGTTGCAAACAGGGTTGCGATCCCCGCCGAGAGTTCCTGTTTAACGCCTTGACTTCACGCTAGCAGCTTCGCCATGAACACCCCGCGCAGTTTGGACAAAATGGTTCCCGTCACCATCCTCACCGGCTTTCTCGGTGCGGGCAAGACCACCCTGCTCAAACGCATCCTGACCGAATACCATGGCCGCCGCGTGGCGGTCATCGAAAACGAGTTCGGGCCGGAAAGCATCGACAACGACCTGCTGGTGCAGGACCGCGACGAAGAAATCATCGAGCTGTCCAACGGTTGCGTCTGCTGCACGGTGCGCGGCGACCTGATGCGCACGCTGGGCGAACTGCGCGCCAAGCGCGAAGCCGGCGAACTGTCTTTCGAACGCGTCATCATCGAAACGACCGGCATGGCCAACCCCGGCCCCGTCTGCCAGACGTTCTTCATGGATGACGACATTGCCGAGTACTACCGCCTGGACGCGGTGGTCACGGTGGTCGACGCCAAGCACGGCATGGCCACCCTTGACGCCCAGCCCGAAGCCCAGAAGCAAGTCGGTTTCGCCGACCGCATCCTGATCTCCAAGCGCGACCTGGTCAACGAAGTCGACTACGAAGCGCTGCGCCACCGCCTGGTTCACATGAACCCGCGCGCGCCGATCACGCCGGTCAACTTCGGCGAAGTCGACCTGAAGTCCATCATCGACATCAGCGGCTTCAACCTGAATTCCATTCTGGACATCGACCCGGATTTCCTGGCCGATGAACACCCCGACGCCGCCCATGACCACGGCCACGATCACGACCATGGGCATGACCATGGCCACGATCATGACCATGATCACGAAGGCGACTGCGGGGCGCATTGCAATCATGCCCACCATCATCACCACCACCAGCACGACGACGAAATCGGCGCGTTCGTGTTCCGTTCCAACAAGCCGTTCGATCCCGCGCGCCTTGAGGAATTCCTGGGCGGCGTGGTGCAGGTCTATGGTCCCGACCTGATGCGCTACAAGGGCATCCTGTACATGAAGGGCATCAACCGCCGCATGTTGTTCCAGGGTGTGCACATGATGATGGGCGCCGAACCCGGCAAGCCGTGGACCGCAGCCGAAAAACCGTCCACCAAGATGGTTTTCATCGGTCGTAAGCTGCCCCAGGAGATTTTCACCCGGGGCTTGGAGCAGTGCCTGGCGGGGTAATCCCCCTTCCTGACGTGACGTGATGCGACGAAGGCAGTACTGTGAGGTACGAATAGCGTAGGCAACAAGTAATACGGACCGGGAATGAACGCCCGCGCCAGGATCGATTCATAGTGGAGTGTTTTCATGGCTACCAAGGCAGCAACCAAGAAATCAAGCAAGTCGACGAGCGATACGGCGATTGATCTGCCCAGCGAGAAGGAATTGCTGGCCATGCCCGAGTCCGACTATATGAACGAACGCCAGCTGGCTTTCTTCAAGGAACGGCTCAAACAACTCGAGCAGGACATCCTGGCCAACGCCGGCGAAACCACCGAGCACCTGCGCGAAACGCAGTTCGTGCCCGATCCCGCCGACCGCGCCACGATCGAGGAAGAACACGCCCTGGAGCTGCGCACCCGCGACCGCGAGCGCAAGCTGCTGAAGAAGGTGCAACAGTCCATCGCCCGCATCGACAGCGGCGAATACGGCTGGTGTGAGGAAACCGGCGAACCCATCGGCATCCCGCGCCTCTTGGCCCGCCCCACGGCCACCCTGTCGCTCGAAGCGCAGGAACGCCGCGAGATGCGCCAGAAGCTCTACGGCGACTGATCCGTCCCGTATTCAAGCCCTACGCTGAAAGGCTATGCTGGTTTCCAGCATGGCCTTTTTTTCTTGGGCCGGCACGCAAAGGGGACGCAACCGTCCCGCCTTGATTTCCCCAGAACCGCCCCCAGCTAATCCCTTCATAGGAAGGAACGCATGGAACAATTTCACGCCACCACCATCGTGTGCGTGCGCCGCGGCAACCGCGTCGCACTGGGCGGCGATGGCCAGGTCACCCTGGGCAACATCGTCATCAAGGGCACGGCCCGCAAGATCCGCCGCCTGTACCACGACAAGATTCTGGCCGGCTTTGCCGGCGCCACCGCCGACGCGTTCACCCTGCAGGAACGCTTCGAGGCCAAGCTGGAAAAACACCAGGGCAACCTGATGCGCGCCGCGGTCGAACTGACCCGCGACTGGCGCACCGACCGCGTCCTGCGCCGCCTGGAAGCCATGCTGATCGTGGCCGACGCCGAGCACACGCTGGTGTTGACTGGCAACGGCGACGTGCTCGAGCCGGAACACGGCCTGGCGGCCATCGGCTCTGGCGGCGCCTATGCGCAGTCGGCCGCGCTGGCGCTGCTGCGCAACACCGAGCTTTCGCCGGAAGCCGTCGTCAAGCAATCGCTGGAAATCGCCGGCGACCTCTGCATCTACACCAACCAGAACCACGTCATCGAAACGCTGGGCGACTGACGCCCGCCACGCGGCGCGCCTGTCGCGCCGCGGCCGCCACCCCAGCCCGCCCTAGCTTCAAGGATCCGCCCTCATGTCCGCATCCAACATGACGCCCGGAGAGATCGTCTCCGAACTCGACAAGTACATCGTCGGCCAGAACCGCGCCAAGCGCGCCGTGGCCGTGGCGCTGCGCAACCGCTGGCGCCGCCAGCAGGTCGCCGAACCCCTGCGCCACGAGATCCACCCCAAGAACATCCTCATGATCGGCCCCACCGGCGTGGGCAAGACCGAAATCGCGCGCCGCCTGGCCAAGCTGGCCAACGCGCCCTTCATCAAGATCGAAGCCACCAAGTTCACCGAAGTGGGCTATGTGGGCCGCGACGTCGACACCATCATCCGCGACCTGACCGAATACTCGATCAAGCAGACCCGCGAACTGGAAATGCGCCGCGTGCGCACCCAGGCAGAAGACGCCGCCGAAGACCGCATCCTGGACGCCCTGGTGCCGCCCCCGCGCGGCGCCTCCGGCGAGCCGGAACGCGGCGAAGACAACAGCGCCCGCCAGACCTTCCGCAAGCGCCTGCGCGAAGGCAAGATCGATGACCTGGAAATCGAAATCGAAGTCGCCCAGGCCGTGCCGCAAATGGACGTCATGACGCCCCCCGGCATGGAAGAAATGGCCGAGCAGCTGCGCGGCATGTTCGCCGGCATGGCCCGCGACAAGAAGAAGCCCAAGAAGATGAAGGTGCGCGAAGCCTTCAAGCTGATCGTCGACGAAGAAGCCGCCAAGCGCGTCAACGAAGAAGACCTGCGCACCGTGGCGATCAACAACGTCGAGCAGAACGGCATCGTCTTCCTGGACGAAATCGACAAGATCGCGGCCCGCCAGGAATCCGGTGGCGCGGACGTCTCGCGCCAGGGCGTGCAGCGCGACCTGCTGCCGCTGGTCGAAGGCACCACCGTCAACACGCGCTACGGCATGGTCCGCACCGACCACATCCTGTTCATCGCGTCCGGCGCCTTCCACCTGTCGCGCCCCTCGGACCTGATCCCTGAACTGCAGGGCCGTTTCCCGATCCGCGTCGAACTGGAATCGCTGACCGCCGAGGACTTCGTGCGCATCTTGTCCGACACGGACGCCTCGCTGACCAAGCAGTACACGGCGCTGATGGCCACCGAGGACCTGCAGCTGGAGTTCACGGAAGAAGGCGTGCGCCGCCTGGCGGAGCTCGCCTACGAGGTCAACGAAACCACCGAGAACATCGGCGCCCGCCGCCTGTATACGGTAATGGAGAAGCTGCTGGACGAACTGTCCTTCGACGCGACCTCCAGCAGCGACAAGCATGTGAAGATCGACGCCGCCTACGTCAACGCGCAGTTGGCCGAAGCCGCCAGCAGCCAGGATCTGGCGCGCTACGTGCTGTAAACCGCGGGCGCGCCTTGCGCGCCGCCAGCAAAACGCCGTCCGCAGCCTGGCGCTGCGCACGGCGTTTTCTTTTGACCAGCAGGCCCGCTGCGCCGCCCGGCGTGCGCGCGGCGCCATCCCGGCGACGCTAGTTGCTGATCGCCGTCACGATGTACTTGCCGTCCTTGCGGACCGCCGTGAAGCGCACCTTGTCGCCCGCCTTGATCTTGGCCAGCAGCGCCGGATCCGCTTCATAGACCAGCGTCATCGCGGGCAGGTCCAGCGCCTTGATGGCGTCGTGCTTGATCGTGACCTTGCCGCCCGCGGGGTCCACCCGCCGCACTTCCCCGCTGGCATCGGCCTGCTGCGCGAACGCCAGCGGCGCGGCCAGCGTGACGACGGCCACGGCTGCCGCGGCGGCCATGGGTATTGCATACTTGCGGTCAAAAATCATGCAGATATCCTCCGATTGCAGGGAAAGTACGGAACCGGCGTCCCCGCTTTCCACAGTGCTAGGATACCGCCCTTGTGCAACAGTTCCCTCGCCCGGACGCAACAATTCTGACAGTTGATTGCGGAACCCGCGACGCGCCCCCCCATGTTTCATGGCTGGACGCAAAACCCATACCTTTCGTCACTCATTTCAGGAGCTCCCATGGCCAATCGCTTATCCGTCATCGCCACCCGCACGGGAGACGACGGCACCACGGGCCTGGGGGACGGATCACGCACGCCCAAAGACGCCCCGCGCATCGCGGCCATCGGCGACGTCGACGAACTGAACAGCGTGATCGGCGTACTGCTGACCGAAGACCTGCCCGCCGAGATATCCGCGGATCTGCTGGCCATCCAGCACGACCTGTTCGACATGGGCGCGGAACTCTGCATCCCTGGCCATACCGCGCTCACGGACGACCACATCGCCCGCCTGGACGCGCGCCTGGCCCACTACAACGCGGCGCTGCCGCCTCTGCGCGAATTCATCCTGCCCGGCGGTTCGCGCGGTTCGGCGCAGGCGCACATGGCGCGCACGGTCTGCCGCCGGGCCGAGCGCGCCGTGGTGGCGCTGGCCCGGGTCGAACCGGTGAACCCGCCCGTGCGGCAGTATCTGAACCGGCTGTCGGATCTGATGTTCGTGCTGGCGCGTTGTATAAACCAGCATGCGGGACAGAAAGACACGTTCTGGGCGGGCGCCCAGGCGCGCAAGTAGTCTCGCGGCCGGGACGCGCGCTGCGCGGCCGGGCTAGAGAACGGTACGGAACTTGGCAGAGGCCGCGTGAAGATCTTATTGCTGGGCAAGGACGGCCAGGTCGGCCGGGAACTGAACCACGCCCTGCTCCCTCTCGGAGAGGTCGTGGCGCTGGGCCGCGACGGCGCGGATCTACGCGACCCGGATGCGCTGCTAGCGGTCTTGTCGTTCTGCCGGCCCGATGTGATCATCAATGCAGCCGCCTACACGGCAGTGGATGCAGCCGAAAGCGACCGGGAAACCGCCGCACAGGTCAATGCGCTGGCAGTTGCCACGCTGGCCCGCCACGCCCAGGCGGCCCGCGCCCTGCTGGTCCATTTTTCGACCGACTATGTGTTCGACGGCGCCCAACAGCGGGCCTACTCGGAAACCGATAGGCCCAATCCGCTGAACGTATACGGCAGCACCAAACTTGCGGGCGAGCAGGCCATCCAGGCCACGGGTTGCGATGCGCTGGTATTCAGGATCGGCTGGGTCCATTCGTGGCATGGCAAGAATTTCCTGAACTCCATGCTGCGCCTGGCGCTGGAACGCCAAAGCCTGAACGTGGTGTCCGACCAGCATGGCACGCCCACATCGGCCGAATTCGTCGCCGACATTACCGCCCAGGCGATTCGGCAACATTGCGCGGGGCAGTTGCCCGCCGGGACCTATCATCTGGCCGCCGCTGGTTCGACCGACTGGCATGCCTATGCAAGATACATCGTTGCCGGCGCAGCCGCACGCGGCGCCAGCCTGATGCTGGTCCCGGACCAGATCCATGCGATCGCGGCGCGGGACTATCCCGCAGCCGCGCGGCGGCCGAGCAACTCCACGCTGGATACCGCCAAACTGTCACGCGCGCTGCAATTGCCTATGCCATCATGGACCGAACAGGTAGATCGCACCCTGGACCAACTCAGCCAATCCGGCAACCCCGCATTCCGATGAAAGCCACCCCGCTCGCCATTCCCGACGTCTTGCTCCTGGAACCGAGAGTACTGGGCGACGAACGTGGCTTTTTCTTCGAAAGCTTCAACCAGGCAGTGTTCGAGGCGGCAACGGGGTTGCGGCGCAATTTCGTGCAGGACAATCATTCACGCTCAGCGCGGGGCGTCTTGCGCGGGCTGCATTATCAGATCGAACAACCCCAAGGCAAGCTCATGCGCGTGTGCGCGGGCGAGATCTTCGACGTAGCGGTGGATCTGCGGCGCGGCTCGCCGACATACGGGAAATGGGTGGGCACGCTACTCAGCGCGGAGAACAGGCGCCAGGTGTGGATACCGGAGGGCTTCGCCCACGGCTTCCTGACGCTGTCCGAGTTTGCCGAGGTGCTGTACAAGACCACGGACTATTACGCGCCGCAGCACGAACGCTCCATACGTTGGAACGATCCGCAGCTGGCAATTGCCTGGCCCTGCGTGCAACCGCCCCTGCTGTCCGAGAAGGACCGCAACGGCGCGCCGTTCGCCGACGCGCCGGCCTGCTGAATCAGTTCACGCCAGCGGCGTGGGCCTGTTCATCCGCATGGTATGAAGACCGCACCATCGCGCCCACCGCCGCATGCGAGAACCCCATCGCATAAGCCTCGCGCTCGAACATGGCGAAAGTATCCGGATGCACGTACCGCAGCACCGGCAGATGGTGTTCGGACGGCTGCAGATACTGCCCGATCGTCAGCATGTCCACGTTGTGCTCGCGCATATCCCGCATCACCTGCAGGATTTCCTCGTCGGTTTCGCCCAGGCCCAGCATCAGGCCGGACTTGGTGGGGACTTCGGGGTGCAGCTTCTTGAACTCGGCCAGCAGCTTGAGCGAGTGCATGTAGTCCGAGCCCGGGCGTGCCTGCTTGTACAGGCGCGGCACGGTTTCCAGGTTGTGGTTCATGACGTCCGGGGGACCGGCGTTCAGGATGGTCAGCGCGCGGTCCAGGCGGCCGCGGAAATCGGGCACCAGCACCTCGATGCGGGTGCTGGGCGACAGTTCGCGGATGTGCGTGATGCAATCCACGAAGTGGCCGGCGCCGCCGTCGCGCAGGTCGTCGCGGTCCACCGAGGTGATCACGACATAGGACAGCTTCATCGCGGCGATGGTGCGCGCCAGGTTCAGGGGTTCGTTGGTGTCCAGTGGATCCGGGCGGCCGTGGCCCACATCACAGAAGGGGCAGCGGCGGGTGCACTTGTCGCCCATGATCATGAACGTGGCCGTGCCCTTGCCGAAGCATTCACCGATGTTCGGGCAGGACGCTTCCTCGCACACCGTGTGCAGGTTGTGCTCGCGCAGGATGCGCTTGATGTCGTAGAAGCGCGAGCCGGGCGCGGCGGCCTTCACGCGGATCCATTCAGGCTTCTTCAGGCGCTCGGCCGGAACGATCTTGATGGGGATGCGCGCGGTCTTGGCCTGCGATTTCTGCTTTTGCGTCGGATCGTAGACCGCTTCTGCGGGCGCAGCGGCGGATTCGTTCGAGGGGACAGGAGACTCGGCGAGCGTGGACATGGAGCACCTTCATGACCGGCGCGAGCGCGCGCCGGGTCTGAGACAAAAACGGCATTTTACCCTCCGCCGCCCGGATCCGCCGCGCGGGGTCCCGTCCCCCGGGCGGCAAACCTCCTTGGCCGCAGCCGGGCTGGGTTATCGTCACGCCTGACGAATCCGCCGGTTTTGCCCATGTCTTCCCTGCCCCCGCCCCGCCCCATCGCCCTGATCGCACCCCGACTGGACTGGGCGCCCGCGGCCCGCGCCATCCAGGCCTGCGCCGGATTGCTGCTGCCTGCGGGCTACTATCTGGCCGCCGGCCCCTGGCATGAGGCCCAGTCACAGCCCCTGCTGGGCGAGCTGCGCCCCGCCGCCGCCCTGGCCATCGGCCCGCTGGACGATCCCGCCCTGCGCGCTGCCCTGGCGGCGCTGGAGATCCCCGTCGTGGAGACCTGGAGCCTGTCCGCACAGCCGCTGGACGGCGCCGTGGTGGTCGACAACGCGGAAGCCGGCCGCATGGCGGCGCGGCACCTGGCCGCCAAGCGCCATGCGCGCGTCGCCTGCGTCAGCGCCGACAACCCGTGGGAACGCGCCCGGCGCGAAGGCTTCATCAGCAGCGCAGCCGCACTCGGATTGGAACTGGCAGCGGACATCGTGCAGCCTGAAGTGCAGCACATGAACGACGGCCGCATGGCCTTCCTGCGCTTGCTGACCACCAACACGATCTTCGATGCGGTGTTCTGCACGAGCGATCTGCTGGCCGCGGCCTCGGTCTCGGAAGCCCACAACCGCGACCTGCACGTGCCGCAGGACCTGGCGGTGTTGGGCTACTCGGACGACGGCAGCGCCGCGCAGTGGGCGCAGGGCTTGACCACCCTGGGCGCCGACGCCGCCCTCCTGGGTCGGCGCGCCGGCCAGTTGCTGCTGGACCGCCTGGATGGCGAATGCGGCACGGGCGAGCGGATTACGGTAGAAGTGGTTTTTGAAGAAAGACTGAGCACGTAGGATGCGTAAAGCGCGAGAGTGCTTACCTCTGCCCTGCCGCGCTACACCTCTCCTACTCGTACAACGCCGGAAAACCGCTGTCCTGCAGCATGGTGTTGGCTTCCTGCAGAAACGCAGGCGTGGCGGTTTCAGGCACACGCACCAGCCATTGCACAGCGTCCTGCTTCCGCCCGCGCAGCAACAGCAGCCGTCCCAGATGGAACATGCCGCGGAAATCGCCGCCTTCGGCGCAGCGTTGATAACAGTCGAAGGCGCGTTCCATGTCCTGCTCGACCACCTCGCCAGCCTCGTAAAAGCGGCCGACGACGCCGATGGACTTCACGTGGCCGGCGTCCGCCGCCTTTTGGTAAAGGGCCAGCGCCGCCGCGGGATCCTGCGCCACGCTGCCGCGGCCGCTGCGCAGCATGTGAGCATAGTTGTACATGCCCCAGTCCAGACCCTTGTCCGCGGCCAGGCGGAACCAGTAGGCCGCGACCGTGTCGTCACGCGGCACGCCCCAGCCGTTCTCGTAGCAGCGGCCCACCATGTTGATGGCCATGGGGTGATCGGCATGGGCGGCGCGCTTGAACCACGTCAGCCCCTGTTCCGGATCGCGCTCCACGCCCGCGCCGTCCAGCAGCATCTGGCCGTAGATGGTCTGGGCTTCGATCAGCCCCAGTTCGGCCGCCGCGCGGATCCAGGCCGCATAGTCCTCGGCCGGCCCTTGTTCGCGCAGGCGGGCTAGTGCTTCTGGCGTGGTTGCGGCCACGTCGGCCGCGCTAAAGGTCTTCATGTCTTGTTCCTTGCGCGGTCCCAGGCCTGCGCCAGATTGCGCGCCAACGCCTCGCCCGTCTCGGTGGGCTCGCGGCGCGCGCCACAGGCCGCCATGTCCACGGTGCGCAGGCCCGCATAGCCGCAGGGATTGATGCCCAGGAACGGCGTCAGGTCCATCTGCACGTTCAACGACACGCCATGGTAGGCACGGCCGTTGCGGATCTTGATGCCCAGCGCCGCGATCTTGGCCAGCTCGCCCCCGTCCGGATCGGGCACGTAGACCCCCGGCGCGCCGGGCTTGCGGCAGGCGTCGGCCACGCCCATCTGGGCCAGCGTGTCGATGACCGCGCCTTCCAGCAGATTGACGTATTCCTTGACGTAGATGTCGGCGCGGCGCAGGTCGAACAGCGCATAGGCCATGACCTGGCCAGGACCGTGGTAGGTCACCTGCCCGCCGCGGTCGCAATGGACGATGGGAATGTTGCCGGGATTGAGCACGTGCTGGGGCAGGCCTGCCTGCCCCAGGGTGTAGACCGGCGCGTGTTCGCAGAGCCAGATCTCGTCAGGCGTATCGGCGCCGCGCAGATTGGTGTACGCCTGCATGTCGTGCCAGACCGACAGGTAGTCGGCCGGCCGCGCGAGCCACTTGATCACAGCTGTCCTGCTCTTGCGCTAGAGGACGATGGACACCATCGGATGACCGTGCAGGGCGCGGTAGAGCGCGTCCAGCTGCTCGCGCGAGGTCGCGCGCACCGTGAAGGTCAGGCCCATGTAGTTGCCGCCCTTGCTGGGCCGCATTTCCACCGTGGCGGCGTCGAACTCGGGATCGAACTGCAGCACGACTTCGGTCAGCGTCTGCGCGAATTCGGGATGCTGCTTGCCCATGACCTTGATGGGAAAGTCGCTGGGATATTCGATGAGGGAGTCTTCGGGCGGGATATGTTGCATGATGTGCCTATTACCTGTTTGGTGGTGCCCCCCAGGGCGCGGCCACTGCTCTCGATACTGCACCCGAGGGTGCCTGCCACGGGGCGGCCATATCCTGCTTATATGGGGGCAAACCGCCAGCCGGCAAGGCCGCCGGGGCGGCCCCGCGGGAGCCGCCCGGTAACGCCGGCCTAGAGCGCGGCGATGCGGGCATCATAACCCGCCCGCAATTGCGCAAAAACAGGGCCGGGCTTGCCCGAGCCCACCGGCTTGCCGTCCAGCGAGACGATGGCCAGCACTTCCTTGGTGGCCGAGGACAGCATCAGCTCGTCGGCCTCTTCCACCTCTTGCCGCGAGATCGGGCGCGACTCGAACGGGATGCCGGCCTCGGCGGCCAGCTCGCCCATCAGGCCATAGCGGATGCCTTCCAGGATGAGGTTGTTCTTGGGCGGCGCCAGCAGCTTGCCGCCGGAGACCACCCAGATATTGGTGGACGAGCCTTCGGTCAGATAGCCGTCGCGGAACTGCACCACTTCGTCGACCTGCGCATCGACGGCCTGCTGCTTGGCCAGCACGTTGCCCAGCAACGACACCGATTTGATCTCGCAATGCAGCCAGCGCTCGTCCGGGATGCTGATGGCGCTCAAGCCGCGTTCGCGCTGCGCGGCAGGCGGCGGCGCCCACGCCGAGATCATGCCGAAAACCGTCGGAGCCACGGGCGTCGAGGGGAACTGGTGGTCGCGCTTGGCCACGCCACGCGTCACCTGCAGGTAGACGATGCAGGTTTCAAGGTTGGTGCGCGCCAGCAATTGCTGGATCAGGTCGATCCAGCCCGCGCGGTCGAAGGGCTGCGCGATCCGCAAGGCAGCCAGGCTGCGGTCCAGGCGGTTGAGGTGTTCGGCCATGCGGAACGCATTGCCTTGGTACACGGGGACGACTTCGTAGATGCCATCGCCGAAAATGAAGCCGCGGTCCAGGACGGAGACCTTGGCCTCGTCCACGCGCAGAAACTCACCGTTGAGATACACCTGGCTTTCGCCCGGCACGCCCGGAATCATGAGGCACTCCTGAATATGAAATGGAGAGGGACGAACCGTCCGGTCCGTCCCGTGAATAGAGCACGGGCGTTTCATGCGAAACGCCCGTTGCTAGCTTACACCCGCGATAGCGCCCGCGGCGCGGCGGAATTACTCGAACCAGCGCTTGACGGTATCGACCATGCGGCCGAAGAAGCCAGCGCGTTCGACCGCGTCCTGCACCACCAGCGGTTCGGTGCGCAGCACCTTGCCGTCCAGCGTGAACTGCAGGGTGCCGACCTGCTGGCCCTTGGCCAGCGGGGCGATCAGCGGATCCGTGCGCTGCGCCACCGGCTTCAGGTCGCCGGCCTTGCCGCGCGGCACTGCAATCGACACGGGGTTGGGCGGACCCAGCTTGACGTTTTCAACCGTGCCTTCCCAGACGCGCGCATCGATGCCGGGCTGGCTCTTGTCGAACAGCTTCACGGTATCGAAGTTCTGGAAGCTCCAGTTCAGAAGCTTCAGGCTTTCCTCGGCGCGCGTGGCCTCGCTGTCCGTGCCCACCACGACCACCAGGATGCGGCGGTCGCCGCGTACCGCGGTCGACACCAGGCAATAGCCGGCCGAATCGGTGTGGCCGGTCTTCATGCCGTCCACCGACGGGTCGGCCCACAGCAGGCGGTTGCGGTTGGGCTGGGTGATCTTGTTGTAGGTGTAGCTCTTCTGCTTGTAGTAGTGGAAGTGGTCCGGATGATCGGTGATCAGGTGCGACGACAGGATCGCCAGATCGCGCGTGGACGTCATGTGCTGCGGATCGGGCAGACCCGTGGCGTTCATGAAGTGCGTGTTGCGCATGCCCAGGCGTTCGGCTTCCTGGTTCATCAGCGAAGCGAAAGAAGCCTCGCTGCCGCCCACGGCCTCGGCCAGGGCGACGGAGGCGTCGTTGCCGGACTGCACGATCATGCCCTGGTTGAGTTCGTCGACCGTGACCGGCTTGCGCGGTTCGATGAACATGCGCGAACCGCCCGTGCGCCAGGCGCGCTCGGACACCGGCACGGTCTGCTCCAGCGTCAGGCGCTTTTCGTCCAGCGCGTTGAACACGACATAGGCCGTCATGATCTTGGTGAGCGATGCCGGTTCCACCTTCATGTCCGGGTTGGAAGCGGCCAGGGTCTGGCCGCTGTTCACGTCCATCACGATCCAGGCCTTGGCCGCGATCGTGGGGGCCGGCACGGCCGAGACGTCGCCCACGGGCACCACCGCCGAAGCATTCGGCGCCGGGGCCGCGGCGCCGGCGGCTGCGGCGGGCGCCGCGGCGGGAGCCTGCTGCGCCCAGACCGGCATCGAAGCCGCCAGCATGGCTGACAGCACCGCGCCTGACAGCAGGCGGCGGGTAAAGACAACGGGGGAGTGAGCGGAGTAAGGCAAATTCTTCATCGGCAACGTGGGTCCAGTAATGACGCCCGCCGGCGCGGGGCAAGTGGCTGACAATTATAGGCAGTCGATCAGACCCGTCCGGCCCGCCCGGGGTTCCCGCGCATTTAAAACATGCAACTTGATGCAACCTGCTGGTCTCGGGACGTGGTGGCCACAGATCAATCCGGGCCACCGCCATGATGCCGGCGGTAGACAGCCGGAGAAACCCCCACGTGCTTGACGAAGGCACGGCGCAAGGTGTCGACGTTGGCAAAGCCGCATTGCGCGGCCGCCTGCTTGGGCGTGGCGGCGCCCGCCTCCAGCAGCGCGCGGGCCGCAGCGATGCGCGTCATCTCCACCCACGCGGCCGGCGTGACGCCGACCTCGGCATGAAACAGCCGCGCAAAATGCCGGGGACTCAGGCCGGCGTGCTCGGCCAGCGCGTCCACCGACAACGGCAGCCCGGGATTGCCGGCGACCCAGCGCTGGACTTCTTGCAGGGCCGAGCGCCCGACCGGACCGGCCTGCCCCTTGCGGCTGAACTGCAGTTGTCCGCCGGGGCGCTTGAAGAACATCACCAACTGCGCAGCCACGTTGGCAGCCACCTCCCGGCCCAGATCCTCCTCCACCAGCGACAGCGCCAGATCCAGTCCGGCCGTGACGCCGGCGGAAGTGCGCACCTTGCCGTCGCGCACATGCAGGGCGTCTTCCTCGACGGTCACCTTGGGATAGGCCAGGCGCAATTGCGCAGCCGCGTTCCAATGGGTCGTCACGCGCCGGCCATCCAGCAGGCCGGCTGCGGCCAGCATGAACGCGCCAGTGCAGACGGAGCCATAGCGCCGGGCGCCCCGGGCCGTCACGCGCAGCCAGCGCAAGGCGGAACTGCTGAGCATTGCGCTGGCGGCCTGCGGCGTGCCGGCGACCAACAGGGTATCGAGACGCGCGATCGGATCGCCCACCGCCAGGTCGGGCAGCAGGCGCGCGCCCGACGAACAGCGGATGGGCCCGGCCTCATAGCCCACCACGCGCAGCGCATATAGCTCGCGTCCAAGTTCGGCATTGGCCTGGGCGAATACGTCCAGGGGGCCGGAGACATCCAGCATCTGGACGCCGGGCAGCGCAAGAATGGCTATGGTCTTGGTCATGGCATCGCGCCTGGACGGCAGGCGTCGGGAAATCGCGTGTTTTGGCTGGATCTGGCGTATTACGACAATTGAAGCCATTCTAGTGCGGCGGGAGAATTTATCGAACCCCCACCCCACGCAAGGACTCCCGCCATGAACCCTGTCATCGACGGCATTCAGATTCCCGACAGCAAGCTCGCCCGCGAAATCACGGAATTGGTGCGCGACACCGCCACCCCGCTGCTGTTCCACCACTCCAGCCGTGTCTACTACTTCGGCGCGCTTGCCGGCAAGCGGCGCGGACTGAAGTTCGACCCGGAATTGCTCTATTGCGGCTGCATGTTCCACGACATGGGCCTGACGCATCAGCACAGCAGCGACTGCTGCCGCTTCGAAGTGGACGGCGCCAACGCGGCGCGCGATTTCCTTGGCAGCCGCGGCATCGCCCAACAAGACATCGATCTGGTGTGGACCGCCATTGCGCTGCACACGACGCCCGGCATTCCCGAATTCATGCATCCGGTGGTCGCGCTGGTGACGGCGGGCGTGGAAATGGACGTGCTGGGCCTGACCTACGGCGACTACAGCGACACCCAGCGCGAAGCCGTGGTCGCTGCGCATCCACGCGGGCCAGGCTTCAAGGAAGAAATCATCCAGGCGTTCTACGACGGCATCAAACACAAGCCGCAGACCACCTTCGGCAACGTCAAGGCCGATGTCATCGCCGACAACGAACCGGCCTTCAGGCCCGGCAATTTCTGCAGCGTGATCCGCGGCTCGCGCTGGCCGGGCTGAACCTGCTGCGCCGCGCGAGCGGCGCCCCCGGTTTTAGTCCAGCGCAACCTTCAGCCGCGCCTGCACCAGCTGGCGCAGCACCAGGAGCTTGCCGTGGAAGAAGTGCGATGCGCCCGGCACCACCACCACGGGGATGGAACGCGGGCGCGCCCAGTCCATGGCTTCGGACAGCGGCACGACTTCGTCTTCCTCGCCGTGCACCATCAGCGTATCGTCCGGCACCTGCACTTCGTGCGACTGGAAGCGATTCACGGCGGGGCCCATCAGCATCAGGGCGGAGGGCAGTACCGTGTCGCCCTGCTCGGCGAGGGCGGCATAGGTCTGCGCGGCGACGGCAGTGCCGAACGAAAAACCAGCCAGTACCCACGGCGCCCGGGCCAGTTCCGGGTGCAGCTCGCGCATCTGCGCCACGACCGCCAGCATGTCCTGGGTTTCGCCCACGGATTTGTCGAAGACGCCCTCGGACTGCCCGACGCCGCGGAAATTGGGCCGCACCGCGACCAGGCCATGCTGCACGCAGGCGCGCGACAGGGTCGTGACCACCTTGTTCTCGCGCGCGCCGCCCTGCAGCGGGTGCGGATGCAGAACCAGCGCCCAGCCTCGCGGCGTACCCGCGGGCCAGTCCACGGCGCAATCGATGCGGCCGGCGGCTCCGTTGAAGGCGTGGGTTTCAGTGCGTGCGGACATGGCGTGACTCAGGATGCGGGAAAAACAGCGATCTTAACCGCCCGGCCTGGCGGCGGGCTTGGGCGTCGTGGCAAGCCACTGCGCCAATTGGTCCGCGGCATCGTCCGTCGCCTGACGCAATGCCGCGACTCCGCCCTGCGCGTCCTGCGTGGGCGCGGGCGCGCGGGCCTCGATGCGCGTCTGGCCCACCACGCTGCGGCCGCTGAGCAAGACCGCCTGCAGCAGCACGCGGCCTTCGCTGGACTGGCCGTCGGCCGCGAATACCTGTTCGAACTGGGACAACGACACCTGCAATTGCGGCGTCTGCAGGGTGACGCGCTCGTCCAGCACCGGCCCCTGGCGCGACAGGCGCTCCGTGAGACGCTGACGCACCAGGTCCGCCGGCGGCGAGGCCCAGCGGTAACTGGCATAGGCCTTGGGCGCGGCGCTGTCTCCCACGCGCCAGATCACCCCCGTGTCGGACAGGCTGGGCACGGCCTGGAAGACCAGCGCAAGCGGCGCGCGCGCGGGCAAGGCCGGCGTGGGCCGGGAGTCCAGGCCCAGGTCGAATACCGAAGGCGGGGCTGCCACGCGGCCGATGCCGCAACCGGCCAGGGCCAGCGTCAGGATTAGAACGGCGCTACGCATCTTCATCATTTGGGCGATCTCCCGAAGCCTGCAAAACCGGCCTCGCCGGGCCCGGGCTCGCGGGGCGCCGGGCCGAACAGGAACGATTGCGGCGTGTTGTCCACACGGCGCAGAGTAACGGCGGCGCCGCGCGCGGCCGCGCTGACGTTGGTGGCCATGCTGGTGATGGCCGGCAGGGTCTCGCCATCCAGCCGCGCGGCGGCCAGGGCGATGTCGTTGAGGCTGCTGGTGGCGGCGGACAGGGGACCATCCGGCGCGTTCAGGCGCGCCAGCGACTGGCGGGCCTGCGCCGCCAGGTCGCCGACTTCCCGCGCGGCGCGGTCGGCCTGGCGCGAGGTCTTGTCCAGCGAATCGATCAGGGGACCGAGCTTGGCCAGCGTAGGCGCCAGATCCTGGCTGGCCCCCCTGAGCGACTGGGTGATGTCGTTGGCGTTCTGCAGGCTGGCGGTGAGCGCTTGCACGTTCTGCTCGCTGAGCACGCGCCGCAGCTGCTCGGTGACCTCCTCGACGTTGGAGATCAGCTTGCCGCCACGCTGCTCGATGCGGTCGAGAAAACCGGGGCGCAGCGGAATGGCTGCCGGATGCGCGGCCGACGACGCCAGCCGCTTCATCGAGGTGCCGTCATCGCGCAGCTCCACGTTGGAAATGCCGGTCACGCCCTGCACGCCCAGTTCGGCCCAGGTGGACTCGGTGATCGGCGTGTTGGGCGCCACGCCGATGCGGATGCGTACCTGCCCGGGCTTGTCCGGGTTCAGGGCCAGGGACTGCACCTTGCCCACCGGCACGCCCTGATAGCGCACCGTGGACTGCGGGTTCAGGCCGCTGACGGCGGTCGCGGAGATGATTTCGTATGGCTGCAGCTGAGTCCGGTCGCGTCCGATCCAGATGGCCACCAAGGCGGCTGCGGCCAGCAAGGCCAGCGTGAAGATGCCGGCCATGAGCGCATGACTACGGTTTTCCATGATGCAATCCCTTCGGCGCCAGATCCCCCAGCGCGCGCAGGCCGCGCTCGCCCAGGAAGAACGTGTGAATGAACGGGTGATCGACCTTCAATACTTCCGGCACCGTGTCGCACACGATCACCCGTTTGTCCGCCAGCACGGCGACGCGCGTGGCCAGCGCCAGCAGCGTGTCCAGGTCGTGCGTCACCATGACGACGGTGAATCCCAATTGCCGGTGCAGGCTGCGCACCAGGTCCACGAACTCATCGGAGCGCAGGGGGTCCAGGCCAGCCGTGGGTTCGTCCAGGAACAGCAGCTCCGGATCCAGCGACAGCGCACGCGCCAGCGCCACGCGCTTGACCATGCCGCCGGACAGGTCCGACGGCCGCTTGTCGGCATCGCGCGCCGACAGGCCCACCATCGCCAGCCGGCACATGACGACATCGCGCACCAGGTCTTCCGGCACGGTGCGCAGTTCGCGCAGCGGCAAGGCCACATTGTCGAACACCGACAGCGCGGAGAACAACGCCCCCGCCTGGAACAGCATGCCCCAGCGATAGGACAGCCGCCGGCGTTCAGCCGCCGTCAGTTCGAACAGCGAATGACCCAGCACCCGCACCGTGCCCGCGGCCGGCCGGTCCAACCCGATGATCTGCCGCAGCAGCACCGTCTTGCCCGTGCCCGAGCCGCCCACCAGCACCAGGATCTCGCCGGGGAAGACGGTCAGGTCCAAATTGTCGTGCACCACGTGGTCGCCAAACGCCGTGCGCAGCCCGCGCACGGTGATGACGGGTTCTACCGTAACGCCATCCTCGGTGAAAAGCTTGTGCTGGGCGGCGCTGTTCATCAGATGCCCACCGAGCTGAAAATCACGGCATACAGCGCGTCCAGCAGGATCACGCCGGTAATCGAGGTGACCACCGATGTGGTGGTGCCGCGACCCAGGCTTTCCGTGTTGGGCTGGATGCGCAGCCCGAAATGGCAGGCGATCAGCGCGATCAGCATGCCGAAGGTCACGCCCTTGAGGATGCCGATCCAGTAGTTGGTCAGCGAAATCGCGTCCGGCAGCGACTGCAGGAACCATTGCGCCGACACGCCCAGCTGCATCTGCGCGGCGAGCATGCCGCCCAACAGCGCCATGGCGTCCGTCCACAGCACCAATAACGGCATGGTCACAGCCAGCGCCACCACTCGCGGCAGGATCAGGCGTTGCCCATGCGAAATGCCCATGACCTGCATCGCATCGAGTTCCTGCGTCACCCGCATCACGCCGATCTGCGCCGTGATGGCCGAGCCCGAACGGCCCGCCACCAGGATGGCGGCCAGCACCGGCCCCAGTTCGCGCACGATGGATACGCCCAGCAGGCGCACGATGAAACGGTCGGCGCCGAACATCTGCAGCTGCTGCGCCGACAGGTAGGACAGCACCACGCCAATCAGGAACCCGACCAGCGCCGTGATGCCCAGCGCCTGAGCGCCGGTGCGGTACACCTGCGCCGAAATTTCGCGCCACGGCCCCAGCCGCGGGCGCAGCAGCATGCCACCCAGGTCCAGGACCAGTTGCCCCAACATGATGAGCAAGGCGCGGCCATTGTCGATAGCCTGGAAGATCGCCTCGCCCATCGCACGCAGCCAGCTCAATGGGTCGCGCTTGGGCGCGGCGGCCGGGGTCTCGCCCTTGTTCAGGGCCAGCGCGTTGAAAACGTCCTGCTGGCCGGCGGACCAGCGCACGCGCTCGGGCAGCCTGTGGCCCCAGGCTTCCCAGATCAGCAGCGCGCCTATCGTGTCCAGCCGGCCGATGCCGTGCAGGTCCCAGCGCGCGCCGCCATCGGTGGCGCAGGCCAGCGCCTCGCGGCGGCGTTGGACCTCTCCAGGCTCTGCCAGCGCCAGCACGCTCCAGTCGCCGGCCACATGGCACACGCCTCCTTCGAAACGGAAGGGCGCGGCGGCGGCAGGTGCGGACGAAGCGGAATGCGGCATGAAGACAGAATACCGATGCAAAATGTATCGCCAATCATAAACGCTGGCGCCGGCAGACCGCGAGCGCGGGCCGCGTGCCCTACAATCGCCGCCATGTCCGCTCAAGCCAGCCCCATCGACCTGCCCGCGCCGGAAACCCTGGCCCGCACGCTCAGCACGCGCCTGCCCGCCTTCCAGGACATCTCCTGGATCGGTAGCACCGGATCGACCAATGCCGACCTCCTGGCCCGCGCTCGCGCAGGCAGCGGCGGCAAACCCTGGCTGCTGGGCACGCACCTGCAGGAAACCGGCCGCGGCCGCGCCGGCCGTCCGTGGCAGAACCGCACGGGCTCCACGCTGATGTTCTCCTGTGCCTTCGACGTGCACCTGCCGCCCGCGCAACTGCCCGCCCTGTCGCCGCTGGCCGGCATCGCCGCCTGCGAAGCTCTGCGCACCGTCGCCGGCCCGCAAGCCGCCGGGCTGTGCATGAAGTGGCCCAACGACGTGCAGTGGCACGACGCCAAGCTGGCAGGCGTACTGGTCGAGACCACCCGCAACCCCGGCGGCAGCGAGGCGGGCCATACGGTCGTCATCGGCATGGGCGTGAACCTGACCGACGCCGCCCGGCTGTCGCTCGCGCTGGAACGCGAAATCGCCGACTGGAGCCAGGTGCAGGCAGCCGCCGCCCGCCAGGCCTCCGCCGCCGACCTGGTCTGCGCCAGCGCCATGGCCTGGCTGGAAGCGGTCCAGACCCTGGAGCGCGAAGGATTTGGCGCCTTCAGGCCGCGTTTCGACCAGGTGGACGCTTTGGCCGGCCGCAAGGTCAACGTGCTGGACAAGGGCGCTATTCTTCTAGGCGGCACCGCCTGCGGCGTGGACGAACAAGGCCGCCTGCTGGTGCAAACCCCCGAGGGCACCCAACCGATCCTGGTCGGTGAAATCTCGATTCGACGCCAAGCATGATTATTCTCATCGACTCCGGCAACAGCCGTCTCAAGGTGGGTTGGCTGGATGCCAGCAACCCCGACACGCCGCGCGAACCCGCGGCGGTCGCCTTCGACGGGCTGGACCTGGACGCCCTGGACCGCTGGCTGTCCGCCTTGCCGCGCCGCCCCTTGCGCGCGCTGGGCGTGAACGTCGCCGGCGAGGCCCGCGGCGCGGCCATCGCCGCCATCCTGCAAAAACATGGCTGCACGGTGACCTGGTCGCCGTCGCAAGCAACCACGCTGGGGTTGGTCAACAGCTACAAGACGCCCACGCAGCTGGGCGCCGACCGCTGGGCCTCACTGCTGGGCGTGCTGTCGCGCCTGCCTGGCGCGCACCCGCCCTTCGTGCTGGCCAGCTTCGGCACCGCCACCACCATCGACACCGTCGGCCCCGACAACGTCTTTGCCGGCGGCCTGATCCTGCCAGGCCCGGCCATGATGCGCAGCGCGCTGGCCCACGGCACCGCCAACCTGCCCATCGCCAACGGCCAGGTCGTGGCCTATCCCACGGACACGCACGAAGCCATTGCCTCCGGCATCGCCGCCGCGCAGGCCGGCGCCGTCGTGCGCCAATGGCTGGCGGGACGCCAGCGCTACGGCCAGACGCCGCAGATCTACGCGGCGGGCGGCGGTTGGCCTGAAGTGCATCAGGAAATCGAACGCCTGCTGGCGGACGCGGGCGGCACCGAAGGTGCGGCCCCCGTGCCCATCTATCTGGATCACCCCGTCCTGGACGGCCTGGCCGCGGTCGCCCGCGCCACCCTGGACGACCAAGCCTGAACGGGAGACCCCGGCCATGCGCGTGCTCTTCATCCTCCTCCTGCTGGCGAATCTGGGGGTTTATGCGCTGGGCCAGGGCTGGCTGGGCGTGCGTCCCGAGGACGAAGGCCGCGACCCGCGCCGCTTCAATCAGGAACTGAATCCGGGCGCGGTGACCCTGGTTCCCAAGATCCCGCCTGCCGCCCCCTGAAGCCCCGTCCGGCGCATACGCCGGTGAACCCGGGCGCTAGCCCCCCTTTCCTGCCTCCAACCAAGGCGCCAGCGCGTCCAGCGTGCGCCCCGTGGCTCCCGAATGCATGCGGAACCATGCCAGCGCCGCCTCAGCCGTGCGCTGGCGGCGCGGTTCGTCCGTCAGCAATGCCATGGCCGCTTCCACCGCCTGGCCGGCGTCGGCCGCGCGCAGCACCGCGCCCGCCGCGATGGCGTCTTCCGCCGCCTGCTTGAAATTGAAGATGTGCGGACCGACGATGACCGGCACGCCCGCCGCACAGGCCTCGATCAGATTCTGCCCGCCCAGCGGCGCGAAACTGCCCGCCACGATCGCCACATCCGAAGCGGCATAGTGGAACGCCATCTCGCCCAACGTGTCGCCCAGCAGCACCGCCGTACCCGGCCCCGGCGCTACGCCTTCGGAACGCCGGACATACGGCAGCCCGGCCTCCGACAACAGACGCGCAGCCTCGTCAAAGCGCTGCGGATGACGCGGAATCAACAGGAACAAGGGCGCGCCCGGCATCGCGGCGTGACGCTTGATGGCCTCGATGAAACCGCTATCCTCGCCCTCCCGCGTGCTGGCCACCGCCACCACACGCCGGCCCAGCTGTTCGCGCCAGGCTTGCCCAGCGGCAACCTGCGGCGCCGGCAAGACCAGATCGAATTTCAGATTGCCCGTCACGACGGGCTGCGGCGCCCCTGCCTGCACCAGCCGGTCCGCGTCCTCCGCGGTCTGCGCCAGCACCGAATCAAGCCCGCCCAGCGCTTCACGCATCACGCCGCCCATCCTGCCCGCCTGGCGCAGCGACGACGCCGAAAACCGGGCGCTCACCAACGCCATGGGCACGCCAGCGCCGCGCGCGGCCGCCAGCAGGTTCGGCCAGATCTCGCGTTCGATGAGCAGGCCGCAACGCGGCCGATACGCCGCCATGAAACGGCGGGTTGCGCCGGGAAAGTCATAAGGCAGCCATGCCTGGCGCAACTGGCCGCGGGCGATCGCATCCGCGTACTGGCGTGCGCCCTCGGCCCGGCCGGTGGCTGTCATGTGCGTCAGCAACACCGGCAGGCCGCGGTCCAGCAAGGCTTGCAGCAGAGGCTGTGCGGCGCGCGTCTCGCCCAGGCTGACGGCATGCACCCAGACCGGTGCGGTCCAGGACGCGGCAGCGGCTGTAGCCGTGGCAGGCGCGGCGTGGCCGAAGCGTTCAGAAGAGAAGATTTCCCATTGTCCGCCCGCGCGCCGGGCGCGGTGGCCCATCCACAGCCAGACCAGCGGTGATAGAGCCCTGAGCGCCAGCGAGTAAACGCCGCGATTCATGTCACTGGGCGGCCAAGGCCTGCTCCACCGCCGCCATCACGGCCTCGCGCGACGGCGAAGCCCCGCGGTCGCCCAGGCTGGCGGTGTAGCTGGAACCGACCAGCGGCGTGCGCACCGGCGTGGAGGCACGGTAAATGCCGATGGTGGGACGGCCCAGGGCGGCCGACAGGTGGGTCAGACCGCTGTCCAGCCCCACCATCAGGCGGGACCCAGCCAGCAAACGCGCCACCGCCGTCAGGTCCATGCGGGGCATCACCTCAGCCCCATCCATGCCGGCGATCAGCAAGCGGGCCCGCTCGGCCTCCTGCTCGTTCCCCGCCAACAATTTCAGGGTGCAGCCGGCCTCGCGCAGGCGGCGGAACACGACGCGCCAGTCTTCTTCCGGCCAGAGTTTGTCGTCGCGGCTGGCCGACGGCATGATCACGGCGTAGCCGCGGTCCGTATCCAGATGGTGCAAGCGCGGCAGTTCGCCGACGTTCATACCCTCGCTGCCGACTTCCAGCACCAGGTCCGCCGCAGGCTGCGTCGCCTGCCGCGCAAAAGCCTGCAGACCGAAATCGGGCGCACCGGCGTATTGGTAGCCGAACGTCAGGGCAGCCAGCTTGCGCTGGCGGATCACCGCCGGCTGCCAGAATTCCACCCTGTGCCGCACGTTGTAGAACAGCGACGCCAACGGCTCGCGCGCCGAGCGCCAGTCCAGCCCGTGCCGTACGCCACGGGTCTGGCGCACCAGCCAGGCGGATTTCAAGAGCGCCTGCATGTCCAGGACGATGTCGTACTGTTTGGACCGCAGGCGTTCCTTCAGCGCCCGGCGCTCGGCCCGTACCTGCGTAGACCACCAGGCCTTGCGCCAGCGCCTATGGGCTACCTTGATGACTTCATTGACTGCTGGATGCCAAGCCGGGATGTCCGCAAAAGCTTCTTCTGCAATCCAGTCGATCTCCGCGTCCGGCACATGCCGGGCGATGTCGGATATGGCGGGCAGCATGTGCACCAGATCGCCTAGTGAAGAAGTGCGAACAATGAGGATGCGTGTTGGCATTGACAAAAGCACAAAAGACCGCATGACGCGGAGTCGAAATCATCCGCCGATGCAGGGCGGCATCCGCAGCGAAGAATTTCGGCAATTTACAACAAACTGCACCAGTCATGCGGCCGCGTTTCATCAGGCCAAGAGCCGCCCTCCAGGTAGGAACGCCTGGAAAAAATGCCGAATATCTATTTCCGTGCCGGCTCAGACAACTTCGAACGGCAAGGATCTAGGCATGAATTGCAGCGTTTTGCGGATGGCAGCGTCGTCGACCTGCAAGGTCCCCGTGAGCTGCTCATAGGCGCCACGTTGGCCGGCAGCCTGCGCCAACATACGCAACATGAAAGACGGGAAAGGAATCAAACGCACTGGCCGACCGACGTCCTTGGCCACGCCACGCAAGATATCCGGCGTCGAATAGTCCTGCAGGTCCCGTACATGAAATACATGACCAGGCGCATCAGCATGCTGCAAGCAAGCCAATAGCGCGGCCGACAGGTTATCCACATGCACCAAGCTGCGTTGGTTGTGCACGTTACGCAATGGCAGCGGCACGCCGGCCCGAACCCAACGGGCCATCCGCGCCATATTGCCCGGCGCGCCCTTGCCGTAAACCAACGGAGGCCGGACGATCACCAGTTCGGCGCCGTAGCGCTGCGCCAGCTCGGCCAGCTTCCGCTCCGCCTTCAATTTGGACTTGCCGTAAGGCGTAGTCGGGCGGCATTCCGTCTGCTCGGTCAACGGAGCCCCCGCCTCGCTGGACGTTCCCACCGCGCCAATAGAACTGACGAACACGAAGCGCTTCACTCCGGAACGAAAAGCGGTGTCGGCCAGTCTGCAAGTCCATTCCACGTTCACCTGCTCAAACAGAAGCTCGTGGTCGGCAGGCGGAGCGCCCAGCACGTGGGCTCGCCCCGCAAGATGGCAGACAGCCTCCATCCCCGACATGGCCTCCAGCAGCGCCGCCTCATCCTCCATATCCGGAATATTGCGCACTTCGACCCGCTCATCGTTCAGAGGCCGGCGTGTCAACAGCCGCAACGAGTGGCCTTGCGCCAACAGATCCCGCACCACCCGTTGCCCGACAAATCCCGTGCCGCCCGTGACTAATATTTTGCTCATCATATTTTCGTAAGTTGTTGTTCAAAAAAGGCACGCCTCGCGCATTGCCAACAAGACATTCGAACTTTCAGGACCGTGTCGCCGGATCTCCGCCAGGCAGCAAGTCCAGGAGCGAGTGATGCGCCCCCATTTAGTTTCCGCATCCTAATCCCCTCGAGCGCCGCATATTGCAGCACCTCGGATGCCCACGTCGTGCAAGCCGTTGCCGGCGCCCACGCCCGCCTTGGGGCGCGGGCGCGGTTACTCTACCCCGACGGCGTGTTGATACAATCATGCACCCCCAACTCTCTCTATCAGTCGGTGTGACTTTGCGTACATCAATCGGTGCAGTTCGGCAAGCCCTCGTTGACCTTCCGAGATCGGCCAAAAGAGCCCTTGCCATTTCGCTGGACGCGCTGATTCTGTTTGGCGCATTCCAGTTGGCATTATGGCTTCGTTTCGAGCTATTTTTTACGACACCAGACTATCTTTTGCTGTCATTTGCCGCGTGCGCCAGCGGCATCTTCGCGCTCGTCGTATTCGGCACGTATCAATATGTGCTGCGGTACATGACAGACCGCGTAGCCCTTGTCATTGTAGGTGGCGTTCTGGTTTCAATCATGACGGTCACCGCCTGCAGCCTCTTTCTGCAGATGTCCTCCGGGCTTTCGCGCGGCGTGTTGACCATTTACGGCGTCGTGTCCCTGGTGCTGCTGCTGGGCGTACGGTTGGCGGCCATCAAGATCTTGTTTCCGCGCCACCGACTTGGTGATGTCCCGCGGGACAGCGTCGTGCGCGTGCTTATCTATGGCGCAGGCCCGGCTGGCAGCCAATTGGCGCTAGCATTGCGCAACAGTTCGCACTACCGCCCGATCGCGCTGGTCGACGACGACCGCGATAAGACCGGTCTGATGGCCGCTGGCCTCCGCACCTACCCGACGAGCGACGTAGGCGAACTCGTGGAAAGCCACAATATCGGTCAGATCTTGATTGCCAAGCCCACGGCTTCGCGCGAACAAATCAATAACATGGTGGAGATCGGTTCGCAGCACAGTATCCGGGTCCGGATTGTGCCAAATCTGCACGAAATGGTCGATCAGGCCGGCGGGCTGAAAGCTCGCGACCTTCAGATCGAAGACCTGCTGGGCCGCGATGCCGTGGCGCCGCTGCCCGCACTGCTGGGCCGATATGTAACTGGGCATGTGGTCATGGTGTCCGGCGCAGGCGGTTCCATCGGCTCCGAATTGTGCCGCCAAATCCTGGCGCTGCAGCCCCGCCGCCTGGTCTTGCTGGAAATCTCTGAACCCGCTCTGTACTCCATCGGCCAGGACCTCGCCGGGATCAACGCGCAGAATGTGGAAATCGTGTTGCTGCTGGGTTCTGCGGGTGATCAGCGGAATTGCGCAGAACACATGCGCAAGTATGGTGTCGAGACCATCTATCACGCAGCTGCCTATAAGCATGTTCCCCTGGTCGAGCACAATATCCGCGAGGGCATACGCACCAATGCCTTCGGAACGCTGTCCTTCGCCCGTGCCGCCATCGAATCCGGCGTCAAGGATTTCGTGCTGATTTCCACCGATAAGGCCGTTCGGCCCACCAATGTCATGGGGGCAACCAAGCGCCTGGCCGAATTGGTGCTGCAGGCGCTGGCGGACATCCAGACCGGCACCCGCTTCTCGATGGTACGGTTCGGCAATGTGCTGGGCAGCTCGGGCAGTGTCGTCCCTCTGTTCAATCGGCAGATCCAGAACGGCGGACCGGTGACATTGACACATTCGGACATTACCCGCTACTTCATGACCATCCCGGAAGCAGCACAATTGGTGCTCCAAGCAGGAGCCATGGGCGCCTCGGGCTCGGTCTTCGTCCTGGACATGGGGGAACCGGTCCGGATATACGACCTGGCCAAACGCATGATTCAACTGCATGGCCTGACCGTCCGTACGCCGGAATTCCCCGACGGCGACATCGAAATCCGGATCACGGGCCTACGCCCCGGAGAGAAACTCTACGAAGAACTCCTAATCGGTGGAGATGTCTCGCCTACGCAACACCCTCGCATCATGCAGTCGAAGGAACATAGCATTCCTTATGACGAATTGATGAAAGAACTCGAAAGCATGGAACATTCTTTCACTACCGGTGATGAGATCGCCTCCAAGGCGATGCTCAAAAAGCTCGTGATTGAATATACTCCGTCCTGAATTCAATTAGACAAACTCGCTGCCATAATTAGTATATATAAGCCATGAGCAATAAAACTTTCCGCGACAAGACCTTGCTAATAACCGGAGGCACGGGTTCTTTCGGCAATGCCGTTCTGAAGCAATTCATTAATTCCGATATCGGCGAAATCCGCATTTTCAGTCGCGACGAAAAAAAGCAGGACGATATGCGGAAGCGCTTCAACAATCCGAAGTTGAAGTTCTACATCGGCGATGTGCGCGACTACACAAGCATCCTGAACGCTACTCGCGGCGTCGATTTCATTTTTCATGCGGCAGCGCTCAAGCAAGTCCCTTCGTGCGAATTCCACCCGATGGAGGCCGTGCGGACCAACGTTCTGGGCACCGAGAACGTACTCGAAGCAGCCATTGTCAATAATGTAAGCCGCGTCGTGTGCTTGAGCACCGACAAGGCCGTTTATCCGATCAATGCCATGGGCATCTCCAAGGCAATGATGGAAAAAGTGATGGTTGCCAAGTCGCGCAACCTAGACGGCAAGGGCACCGTCATCTGTGGAACCCGCTATGGCAACGTCATGGCGTCGCGCGGATCGGTCATTCCCCTCTTCTTCGACCAGTTCCGCGCCGGCACGCCGTTCACGATCACCGATCCCGACATGACCCGCTTCATGATGACGCTGGAAGATGCGGTGGATCTGGTGCTGTATGCGTTTGAGCATGGCACGAACGGCGATATCTTTGTGCAGAAGGCCCCCGCCGCCACGATCGAAACCCTGGCCGAAGCCCTGCTCGCCATCCTCAAGAAGCCAGGGCATCCGATCAACGTCATCGGTACTCGGCATGGCGAGAAACTCTATGAAACGCTGTTGAGCCGCGAAGAAATGGCTGCCGCCGAGGACTTGGGCGGTTACTACCGCGTGCCGCCCGATCTGCGCGATCTCAATTACGGCAAGTTCGTCGAACAAGGCGAACCGAAGATTTCGCAATACGAGGACTACAACTCGCACAATACTGAACGCCTGGACGTGGCCGGCATGGTGGCCTTGCTGCGCAAGCTCGATTTCATCCAGGCCGTTGAGCGCAACGACATTCCCGAAGTCGAGGGTTAAATGAAGCTGCTTATCACCGGCGCCAACGGATTTGTCGGCAAAAACCTGCGTGTATTGCTGGGTGAACGCAAGGATTTCGAAGTGCTCGCATTCACGCGCGAGCATACGCTGGCGCAACTGGAAGCCATGGTCCAGGAAGCGGATTATGTCTTTCATCTGGCCGGTTCGAATCGTCCCAAGGATCCTGCCGAGTTCAAGGAAATCAACCTGGAATTGACGCAGTCGCTGATCGATTTCGCCGCCAAGCGTCAGCGCCCCTTGCCGATCGCCTACACCTCATCGATCCAGGCTGAGCTGGAAAATCCCTACGGCGCCAGCAAGCTGGCCGCCGAAGAAGCGCTGCTGGCCTATGGGCGCCAGACTGGCTCGTCGGTGCGCCTGTTCCGGCTTCCCAATGTGTTCGGCAAATGGTGCCGCCCGAACTACAACTCTGCAGTGGCAACCTTCTGCCATAACATCGCGCACAATCTGCCGATCACCATCAATGATCCCGCGGCCAAGGTGCGCCTGGTGTACGTGGACGATGTCTGTAAGGCACTCATCGCCTTGCTCGCCGAAGAGCCCGGCCTTAACGGGTACGTGGAAGTCGACCCGATCTATTCCACCACCGTCGGCGACATGGCCGAGGAGATCCGCGGTTTCAAGGAAAGCCGCCAGACGCTCATTACGCCTCGCGTGGGTACCGGGTTCACGCGTGCCCTGTATTCGACCTACATGAGCTATCTGGAGCCGGCGCAATTCGCGTACACCGTACCCAAGTACGGTGACCAGCGCGGCGTTTTCGTCGAGATGCTGAAGACGCCCGACGCTGGCCAGTTTTCGTTTTTCACTGCGCTCCCCGGCATCACACGCGGCGGCCACTACCACCACACCAAGACCGAGAAATTTCTGGTCATCAAGGGTTCGGCTCGTTTCGGTTTCCGCCATATCGTCACCGACGAGACGTTCGAAATCCTCACCAACGGCGACGAGCCCACCATCGTCGAGACCATTCCGGGCTGGGCGCACGACATCACCAATATCGGCGAGGGCGACATGGTCGTCATGCTATGGGCGAACGAGATCTTCGACCGGCAGAATCCCGACACCATCGGCCACAAAGTTTAATTATCCAAGATGACCAAGAAACTTAAAGTCGTTACCGTCCTTGGTACGCGCCCCGAAATCATCCGCTTGTCGCGCGTCATGGCCAAGCTGGACGAGCACTGTGACCACATCATCGTCCATACCGGCCAGAACTACGACTACGAACTGAATGAGATCTTCTTCAGTGATCTCGGCGTCCGCCGCCCGGACCATTTCCTCAACGCAGCGGGGGGCAGCGCCGCCGAGACCATCGGCAACGTCATCATTGCCGTCGACAAGGTTCTGGCCGAAATGCAGCCCGAAGCCGTCCTCATCTTGGGCGATACCAATAGCTGCCTGGCCGCCATTCCTGCCAAGCGCCGCAAGATTCCCATTTTCCACATGGAAGCCGGAAACCGCTGTTTCGATCAGCGTGTGCCGGAAGAAACCAACCGGCGTATTGTCGACCACACTTCCGACATCAACCTCACTTACAGCAGCATTGCCCGCGAATATCTGCTGGCCGAAGGGTGCCCTCCGGACCGCGTCATCAAGACCGGCAGCCCGATGTTCGAGGTGCTGACGCACTACGCACCGTCGATCAACGCCTCGGATGCGCTCTCGCGGCTGGGTCTGACCGAGGGCGAGTACTTTGTCATCAGCGCTCACCGCGAAGAGAACGTCGATTCCGAGATCAATCTGCGCAAGCTCGCGGATATCTTCAACGGTCTGGCCACGACTTACGGCAAGCCCGTGATCGTTTCCACGCATCCGCGCACACAGAAGCGTATTGACGCGCAACAGCTGCAGTTTGATCCGCTGGTGCGTCTGCTCAAGCCTCTTGGCTTCCACGATTATGTCAAACTGCAGAAAGACGCCCGCGCGGTGCTTTCCGACAGCGGCACCATCACGGAAGAATCTTCCATTCTCAATTTTCCCGCGCTTAATATTCGCGAAGCCCACGAACGCCCTGAAGGCTTCGAGGAAGCTTCCGTCATGATGGTCGGCCTCGAGCTGGACCGTGTGCTGCAAGGACTCTCCATCCTGGAGAAGCAGGGCCGGGGAGCCGAGCGCAGCCTGCGTCAGGTGGCCGACTACAGCATGCCCAACGTGGCGGAAAAAGTGGTGCGGATCATCCATAGCTATACGGACTACGTGAACCGTACCGTGTGGAAAAAATACTGATCGACCCGCTGGCGAGCAAACGGCATCGGGGCAACCTGCCCCGAATGCCCCGGCACCTGGTTAGTTTGTCCTTCCAAGCACGACGCCACTACCAATCAGTATTTGCCCCAGGATTGTTTCCATGGACGTCGCCACGCCTCCTCAGTCCCCCCGGGCAGTCAAGAACGCATGCGATGTAGCCCTGCTGCTTTGTATCGGCTTGCTGCCGGTCCTGACTGTCAGCACTAGCCGCGGGGGCAGCGTTGCGTTCTACGCGGCCTGCGTCTTCAGCCTAGTCGGCCTGTGCCTGGAGGCCCGCCAATCCGAACCATCCCGCACTCCGTACTGGCATAGCTACTGGCCGCTGGTTGTATCGCTGGCGCTGGCTCCGCTGACGCCGCTCCTCAGTTCTGCCTTGTTGGATGCGAGGTTGCATGGGTCGGATCTTGAACGCGGCCTCCGGTTCTGGGCGATAGCATTGATCGTCGCCAGCCTGGCGCAAATCGACCGCGAAAGGCTCAAACTCACGTTGTGGGGCCTCGCGGCAGCCGCCTGGGTCGCCAGCATCACCATCATCCATCTAGCCTGGATCACTGGCGAGCGTCCAGAGCCCGAGGAGTACAACGCTGTCTCCTACGGCAACCTGACCTTGCTTCTGGGCGTGCTCATGCTGTTCGCGCTCGGATCGCGCACCACACGCTGGCCCAGGCTTGAAGCCGCCGCAAAACTTGTCACGGGCGGTGTGGCGATCTATGCCTTCGCGCTGACGTTGACCCGCGGCGGTTGGCTGGCGGTCCCCGTCTTTTCCCTGGTGGCGCTCGCGCTGGCCGGGCAACGACGCTGGGTCTTGAAGGCGGGCATATTCGTCGCGGTCATTGCTGGCTGCGCGGCTGTCCTCTACGCCAATCACGATTTGCGCAGCCGCGTAGAACTGGCGGCCAACGAAGTCGTTCAATGCCGCAACGACAAATTGGCTGACACCTCCATATGCACGCGGCTTCAGTTATGGTCCGCAGCCTGGAGAATGTTCCGCGCCGCTCCGCTTACCGGCAATGGCAGCGGCAGCCTGTTCCCTGAAAAATTGCAGGAACAGGCCGCGCACGGCAAGGTTTCGCCGACGGTTGCGGCAAACTTTGGCGAGCCTCACAACGACCTGCTGTATGCCATGGCCAACTACGGCCTGCCAGGGCTTGCAGCGTTGCTTGCCATATATCTTGCGCCTAGCGCCTATTTCCTCAGACGCTTACGCCAAGGCAGCCCGGACGGAAAGTCCGCAACCGCCATGGGGCTCGTCGTCTGCCTGGGGTTTGCAGCATTCGGCCTCACCGAACTGATGTTCCGGGGCATGCGCACCATAGGCCTCTATGCGACATTGACCGCGTTATTGCTGGCCATGTCTGCGCCAGGTGGTTTCTCCGCGCATTCCGCGCACAAATCCATACCCTGAATGCGATAACGGGAAAAAAATCGTGTCTGAAAAAAAGCGATTGCTGCACCTGGGTTTCTTTTGCCCCCAGGCGTATTTCGACCTACACGACAAGGCGGAGAAGAACCATCAGTACGCCGCGCGGAAGCTCGAATCACGGATCGTAGACGGTCTGCGGCAAAACGACGTCGAGGTCGAAACGATTGGCCTATACCCTGCGCGGATCTTTCCGCGCAACCGTACCGTCTTGCTGAAGGCATTCAAAGGCGTCGACGCCCACGGACAGCAAGCCCAGGCTGTCGGCTACATCAACATGCCCTTTCTCAGCCACATGTCGCGCACCATCTCCATCCTGAGGGCTGGCTGGCGGTGCCTGCGCCAAAAGCGTGAGCGTCCCTCGGCCATCCTGGTGTACTCACTGCACACTCCTCTGGTGCTTTCTGCGGCGGTCCTCTCCAAGTGGTTCCGGATCCCCTTCTATATCTATGTTCCCGACCTGCCGCAGTACATGAATGTCGGCGTCAAACGCAGCCGCCTGTTCAATTTCCTGAAGCGGATCGACACATCGCTGGTGTTGAGCCTGAGCGACCGGGCGACGGGCATCATAGGAATCACCTCCGAACTGGTCCAATCGCGCCCCCCCTGGAGCGGCAAACGAACGGCAGTCCTGGAGGGCGTGGCGGAGGCCAGCGATGTGCCTGATGAAGCACAGAACCAGCAAGATGCCGAGATTCTGAACAAATACGGGCTGACCAAGGGCTTTGTCTTCTACGCTGGTGGCCTGGCTGAGCCCTATGGAGTAGGCATTCTCATCGAGGCCGTCAAGCAACTGGGCGGCGAGGTCCATCTGGTCCTATGCGGGGCGGGCTCCATGAACGCAGCCGTGCGCCGGGCCGCGAGCGAACACCCCCACATACACTACCTGGGCAGCATTCCGCCTGAAGACGTCAAGGCGCTGTCGCGCAACGCCAGCTTTCTGGTCAACGCGCGCATCCCGGGCGACGCCTATCTGCAATATTCCTTTCCATCCAAGCTGCTGGAATACATGGCCACGGGCGTTCCCGTGGTCTCTTCCCGCCTACCTGGCATCCCACAGGAGTACTATGCACACCTGCTCGTTCTGGATGACGTCACCGCGGAAGGCTTGGCCGAATGCCTGCGAAGCAACGCAGGCGTGAATTACAGTGCCGCCCAGCTATCCGCGCAGGGCGCAGCCGCCTTCTGTCGGCAGCACAAGACCGCCCTGCAACAAGGAAAAAAACTGGTCCGAACTATTTTTCAGGATTCGGAGCAGTAGGACCGCCCGTGAGATGCGGGAGCCGCGACAACCATCGACCCTTCCTTTTCATTAAAAAGTTTTGGCATGATACGGGGCCTCTTCCTATACCTCGCAGTGAAAGTTTTCCCGGCTCTGTCCATGATCGTGTACATGGTCGCCATGTACATGAACTTTCCGCCCAACGATTATGTAACTTATTCCGCCGCGATTGCCGCGGGCGTGATCGGCGCGCAGATAGCTTCAAGCTGGATTGCCAGCGCGATCATCTTTTACTTCCCCCTGCGCAAAGGGAAAGCGGCATTCGTCACGCAGGTGTTGCGGATAGCCATTGTTTCGGCCTCGCTGACGGCCCTGATCACTTCCGGCATCTTTCTATCGCTGTTTCATGATCGGGCGCTAAGCGCGAGCGTCTTGTTTCTGACTGCTGCGCAAGGGCTCTTCTATGTAGCCGTCGCCCTATTCCAGCCGGAGCGACGGATGCGCAGTCAGGTCATCAGCGCGATCACCCTCAGCATTACCCAATTGCTCTTCGCCGCCTACGCGATTCTGTCCAACACCCATTCGCTCGCAGTGTCCGTCGCAGGTTATGGCGCGGGGTTCCTGGCCGGCCTCATTACCCTGCTTCTGTATATTCACTGGACCTGGTTTACCAGTGTATTGCGCAAGCGCCAGCGCCGCCTGGCGGCGAAGGAACCTGCGCTTGAGAATTCCAAGCTGCTGGCCTATGGCGGCCCCATGTTCATCTGGTTTTCGCTGATGCTGGTCAACAGCTACACCGACCGCTTCTTCCTTGGCCGCGTGGAAGGGCCGGGGGTGGCGGGCTATGCGTTCACGAAAGACCTCTTGATCGGCATTTCAGGATTCATTTCCATGCCGATCATGCTGATCGCCCATTCCATGATTTTCCGGCTGTTCCGTGAGAAAAAGGAAGAGGAGCTTTCCCAGTTGATCAGGTTCTCGACCACGCTTCTGGTCGTGTTGTTTCTGTTCGCGATATTCGTCTATGCGTCATTCGCAAAAATACAATTGACGCACTTTTCGCCTGATCTGCAGCACGTATCATTTTTCCGGGCGGTTCTCATTGGGCTAGGTATCATGTTAAGCACCCTGGCGCTCTATTCCCAGAAGAAATTCGAGGTACTCGGGCATCTGAAGCAATTGGTCGTGCTGGCGGCTATCAGCAATAGCGTCGCTTTTCTGGCCTACATGTACTCTTCGAGCGCGCACTCGCTCGACTATTTTGCAATTTCATATGCCGCAAGTACGCTGTTGTACTTTTTCTTGACGCTTTTGACCGGATCAAACGCCATACGATTCACAATCAACTATAGAATGATCGTCTTCGTCTTGATTGTGCTGGTGGCCATGCATTTCCTGGCTCCTCCGTCCATCTACAACGGACAGATAAACTGGACTGCAGCCGGATGGGCCGCCGCTTGGCTTGCCACGCTCGCGGCAGTGCTCATGGCCTGCCTACTGAGGCTGTACCGGTCATTAGGATCCAATCTCATCCACAGTTGAGTTGGTTGGGTTGCTTATCAAGACCTGCTATTGAAGATATCGTGCAACATGAAATCCACTTCGCTTGAAACAATGCCATCGTCTGTCGTGCAAGAGCCAACATTGAATTCCCGGTCCAAGCCGGATGTTCTGCACCACTGGATAATTAAGAACATGGCGCCGATCATCTTCCTGGCGGCATTCTTTTTGACAATCGTCATGGGCAATTTGTTGTTCGCAACGGATTTCGGTCATGAACAGTTGGCGAGAATTCCGCACTATGCGGTGATCTATGATTTTCCGACCATTTTCACACCGCTTTACTGGCTGCTTTTGTTACTGCCATTTTTCATAGCGCCACCCATTATCATTCTGGTGCGGCGCACCTTGGAATCGCCAATTCACCGGTGGTGCGCGAAAATCCCGGAAATCCGACCGCTCGACTACACCGTTTTCACCGTCATCGCTCTTTGCCATGTAGGTTACAGTCTGTCGCAAGCGAATGCGTTCTCGCTGTATGGCACGGGTGTCGATCCAGTTTCGTCAGTCGAGATCCGCTTTCAGATTCTTTCGGGGCTTCGCTTCTGGACCATGGCGGTTCTGATGTCTATCTTGCCGTATCTGGCGGTGTATGCCCTGATTCGTTGGATTCGCCGCTCCGGAATTTTTTGGGTATTTGCCACGATCACCGTTGTCAGCATCGTCTCGGTATACATGATTCTGCTGAATATGAAGTGGCCTTTTCTCGTATTCGCGGCAGCCCTCATCCTGACCATTTTTGCATATAGCAAGACCTATCCATACATAAAGGTTTCCGCCGGAACGGTGGTCCTATTCGCCACCTATTTGATAATTTCCACCCACGTATTCCGACTGGCCGATCCAGTCCCGCCTACGGTTGTGGCCGAAGTCGATTCATCAACGGTTGGCGAGAACTCGCCCGAGCTTGCGCCTGTCAACGAAACCAGCGCTCAACCCGAGAGCGACCCTCAGCCGGAACCTGCCGTATCCACGCCCGTTGCTGCTACTCAAGCTAACGCAGCCCCCGCTGTAGGCAGCCATTCCCATAAGACTCTCCCGCCAAAAACTAACGCCATCTCCCGAGATAGCGCCAAAAAAGCGGCTGCGCCCCAACAGGAGGCCCCGATCGCTCAGGAACAGGTCGCGCAGACCCGCCAGGAGATCGAGCCTGACGCCAACGCCTCAATACAGCCTGAACAAAGCGAGACGTCGCCCACTGAAACTCCTGTAGGGCCTGTCCAAACCTCCACGCCAGAGCCGCAATCATCGACAAAGAGCGGGACCCAGCTTCTTAATGAAGCAATTGATTTACCCAAAACCGCCTTGCGTCGCGCGCCAGAGATCCTTTTCTCCGGACTCACGCGGATGGCAATTCTCTACCCCTTCTACTATCAAATTTTCACTGAGGAAGGTAACGTCTGCGGCGGCATTCTCGAACAAGCCCGTCGTGGCCCCGTGTGCCGTCCCAGCACATATATCTACACCCGAGTCTTCGGACTCGATGGCTTCGAAGGTCGAGGCACTGCACCAACTGCTGTACATATTTCTGGCTATTCCCTCGGAGGATGGCCGGTCGCGCTTTTTGCCATGGTTTGCGCCTCGGTCATTCTCGGTTTGATCACTTGCCTACCCACTGGCGCCAGCGCCATGGTCGGAGCCCTTGGCATCATGGGGGCAGTCGCGGGCTATCATTTCTCTCAGGTACCGGGAGAAGGGCCATTGTTCTATGACCATGGCTTAGTATGGACTCTGATTCCGATGGCGATTTATATTGCCTGGCGCACGCTGTACGCCCGCCCTAAGGTTTAGCTCTTCCGGGCTGAAGACTTCTCTAAAAAAGCGGACCAAAAGAATGATGCTGCCCGACGGCCGCGGGCAGCCAAGCATTCATGAGACTTCGAGCACCCGGTCCATCCGGCCGCTCGTCTCAAAAAATATCATCTACGCCGCGGCTCCGCGCGCTACTGCCCCCTCCCACGGCACCATACCCCAGCCTTCTACTCCTGACGCCCACTTGCCTTTGGCGAACAAGAAGCGCATCCTTGCCCTAACACTTCGCTACAGTTTAGGACTTACGGACAGTACGCGACAGGGCGACGTTTGCCTATACTCCGCAAATAGCAAGCAAGCCATGGACTAGAGATTGAAAAAAAATACGCTACGACCCTGGATTATCCGAAATATGTCGCCGATTATTTTTTTGGCGGCGTTTTTTCTTACTGTAGTCCTTGGAAATATACTTTTTGCCACGCCGTTCGGTCGCCACCAACTGCAGAAAATCCCGAGCTACGCGGTCATTTACGATTTTCCAACTCTCTTTACGCCACTGTACTGGCTGCTATTATTTTTGCCATTTTTGATGACGCCGATTATCGTTATCCTGATACGGCGCTTTCTGGAAATGCCGGTACAGCGACTTTGTGACCGAATCCCCGAAATACGCCGCATTGACTATCTGGTTGTGACCGGTCTCGCGCTAGCTCATGTGGGCTACCATTTGTGGCAGGCCAAGGCATTTTCACTGTACGGCACGGGCACCGATGCCGTATCGTCTGTCGAGATTCGATTTCAAATACTGAGTGGAATGCGTTTCTGGACTATGGCGGTCCTGATGTCCATACTGCCATTTCTCGCCGTTTACGCGCAGATCCGATGGATACGCTCGCCGACAATGTTCTGGAGGGTTACGACCATAGTCGTGGCGGGTCTCGTCGCCCTGTACATGGTCCTGCTAAACATGAAATGGCCTTTTCTGGTATTTGCGGCCGGTCTTATCCTGACTGTTTTCGCTCATAGCCAAAGACGGCCATATTTCAAGGCAGCAATCGGCACCGTGGCGTTGTTCGCGACTTATCTGCTGATTTCCAGCCATGTGTTCCGCTATGCGGACACCTCCAGTGACCCGCATGTTCCCGAAATATCCTCACACCAGCGGGCAACTCCCCCGGCGCAGCCAGAAGGACGCCCCGACAAAGGGGCATTGAGCGAAGCTCTGGACACGCCCAAGCTGGCCTTCACCCGAGCTCCGGAAACGATATTCTCCGGTTTGACCCGCATGGCGATCCTGTACCCTTTCTACTTCCAGGTGTTTACTGAAGAAGGCTACGTGTGCGGCGGCATACTGGCTCAGGCCCGTGTGGGACCGGCTTGTCGCCCCAGCACCTACATCTATACCCGGGTCTTCGGCCGCGATGGCTTCGAAGGGCGTGGCACCGCACCCGCAGCCGTCCACATCTCGGGTTACTCACTTGGAGGGTGGCCGATTGCACTCTTCGCCATGGTTTGTGCGTCCATAGTCATGGCGCTGATCACGTGCCTGCCGATTACCGCAAGCGCAACCGTGGGCGCCTTTGGCATCATGGGCGCCGTTGCCGGATATCATTTTTCTCAGGTGCCCGGCGAGGGGCCCATTTTTTATGACCACGGGTTGATCTGGACCTTGATTCCCGTGGTTATCTACTCAATCTTGCGATGGATGTTCAGGGACAAACGCTCGGAAAAAAGAGACTTGCCCGAATCAATGTGAAACGCCGTCCCGGCGCAGCACCTTGACGAAAGTCATCCAGAGAATGCGGATATCGAACGATACGGACTGCCTTTCCATGTATTCGATATCGAGGCGGACCTTGTCGGGGATCGGCAATTCATCGCGGCCATTGACCTGGGCCCATCCCGTCAATCCGGGCGTGAGCGCATCCACGCCGGCCTCGGTTCGCAGAGCGATCAGATCATCCTGATTGAACAGTGCTGGGCGCGGACCGACAAAACTCATGTCGCCGACGATAATGCTCCACAGCTGCGGCAGTTCGTCCAGGCTGCTTTTGCGCAAGAAGCCACCGACAGGAGTCAAACATGCTGCGGGATCGGGCAGCAAATGTGTCGCGACGGCTGGCGTATCCACTTTCATGCTGCGGAATTTGGGCATCTTGAAAATTCGGTTGTTACGGCCCACCCGGTCGCTCCAGTACAGCACGGGGCCGGGCGAAGTCAGCCTGACCGAGAGCGCAACAATAATCACCGGTATCAGCAGCACAAGTGCGGCAAACAGGCTGAGCAACAAATCAAAGACTCTCTTCACAATTTTCTCTAGCAGATTCGATATTGCCCGGGTGCGGTCGTACCCGAGCGCCTTTGTCATTCAAGTTTCGGCGCCACAGAGGTGTGGCCGTCGCGTCCCCTGCCTGACAGCATCAGACGCTGGGGCTCACGCCGATTTTGACTTTTCACGCGATACCGTTTCAAGCACCTCGGCCAATTGATCCACCAGCCGATCATGGTTGAAATGCTCTTCGTAGTAGCGCCGCCCATTTTCACCCATGCGCACCCGCGCCTCTTGCGGCATATCGGCAAGGCGCCGGATGGCCGCAGCCAAAGCCTGTGCATCCTCGGCGGGCACCGCGATGCCTGCCTGTGCCTTTTCCACCAGCCGCCCGCCTTCGCCATTGAGGCACGCCAGGATAGGCTTGCCCGACGCCATATAGGCCTGCACCTTGTTGGGAACGGTAGCGGCGAAGATCTCCTGGTCGGCCAGCGTCACCAGCAGTGCCGACGCACGCTGCATGAAGGCAGGCATGGTTTCCACCGGAAAGCGGCCTGGCAAGTGCAAGTTCTCCAGGCCCAGCACCGCCACCTGTTGCTGCATCCACTCCCTGCGGCTGCCTCCCCCCAGAACAACGAACTGGATGCCCTGATGCTCGCGCAACAGCGCGGCGGCAGCGACTATCACTTCCACAGCCTGCGCCGCGCCGATATTACCCGCGAACATGACGACAAATTCGCCGTCCAGCCCCGGCACGTCGGGCGGCGCTTCCGTAGGCACCCGCGAAAAACTGTCGTCGACCGAATTGGGATAGTACTCAATGGGTTTGCCCGGCGCGAGCTTGCGTATCGGATCAACAAACGCTTCCGACTGGACAAGTATCAAGTCGGCCCGGCTATAAATGAAACGCACGATCCGCTCGACTACACCCAAGACGAAACGGTTCTTGACATGGCCCGTCGCCGACAGGCTCTGCGGCCAAAGATCCAATACCCAGATCACCACCGGCGCGCGTTTGAGCTTCGCTAACAACAGGCCAGGTATGGCCAGCAACAACGGCGACAAGGCGCAGATGAAAACCGCATCGTAGGACTTGCGGCGCATGAGCCACGGCCCGAACAACAACCCTGAAAAAATGAACGACAGGTAATTCAGCGTCAGGCGCACCGCCCCCTTGCCGCGGGGAATCAAGGGCACCCGCGTGATATTCACGTTGTGGAACTGCTCACGCTGCACTCCGAACATCCGGTACCCTGAATAGATCTTTCCTTCCGGATAGTTCGGCTTCCCCGTCAGAACATCGATTTCCATCCCGCGCTCGGCCAAGGTGCTGCTGATCTCATTGATCCGGAAACCCTCCGGCCAAAAATACTGACTGACAATCAACGTGCGCAAACTGCACCTCCCGCGAGGGAAATGGGGCAATCGGGTCGTCCAATATTCATGTCGATGTTCATCAAGGATACAAAATTCGGGGCATTTTCAGCTTCTGCGCAGCGGACGCATCGTACTGCGAAAGCCACCACGCATGTAGGCGCGAAGCGCCCTCGCCTCGCCGGTATAATCGCGCCAGGCCAGTGACTCCATTCCCTCCGCGCATATGATAGCCAATAACAGTACGGCGCCTCGGCCTGCAGACCGCCTGGTCGCGGCGGGGGATCTGCTTTCCCTCCTGGTTCTTGGCGTCTTCGCCGCCCTTCTGATCGCGGGTTCGGGCCTGCCCCTGTACTCGGATGAAGTTGTCACCAAATGGGGCCAAGCCAGGTTCTTCGAACCTGATGGCGTACTGGTCTCCTTCTTCCCTCAATGCCGGGCGGTGTTCAATTCCCCTCTGCCTTGGGCGTTCTACCCGGGCGCCGCATTTTTTTCCGTTCTGTACGGCAACCTTTCCCCCCTGGGCCTACGGCTGGCGGGAGTCGCCACAGCTCTGGCGATAGTGGCTTGCTTCGGCCTTTGGGCGCGGCGCAGCGCTCGCAACGCACGCGCCACATTGAGTCTGCTGTCCGCGCTCATGGTGTTGCCCGCCCTGGGCATACTTCCCTTCCTCTGGGTGATGGCCCGACCCGAACAATGGATCACCCTGGGCCTGATGTTCTTCTGCATGACGGCTACCGCGAACCAGCAGAACGATGGAAAAATCTCATGGGTATGGCCCATGCTGTACTTTCCCGTAGCCTCCGCCTTCTTTTTTGTACATCCGAAGAGCATCTTCTTCACTCCTGCGGTGCTGCTCGCGGCCTGGTTCGTGACCCGACACCGTTCTTCGGCTATTCGCTGGCCGCTCATCACCTTCGTGTTGTGGGCCGCCTACACCACATACCGCTGGGGATCGACGCTATCCAGTTGTCCGGAAGCGCCTGGAGTACAAGCCACCCTGGCCGGTAACTTCCTGAATCCCTCGCTACTGTTCCACGCCCCGGAGGCCTTCCTGCGGGAAGGAATCGGCAATCTGTTGAGCGCGCCCGGCAAGATCGCGGAACATGTCATGTTTGCCGCGACCTTCCAATCGGGTTGGCTGCCGCCCATGATTGTGCCACCCATGGCGACTTGGATGAACCCTATCATCCGACTCCTGATCGAGGTCGCCATTTTTGGCATTTTGGCCGCCAGTTTGCTATGGCTGCCGGCAACATGGCTGCGCCAGAAAATGGCGACACCGCGGGCGTTACTCGCCACTGCCTTGGCCGTGGGACTTTGCGCCAACCTGTTTTTCTACAAATATTGGTTTTTCTACGGCGCCGCACAGGTTTTGCCGCTAGTCCTCATGATGCTCTTGCTCGCCTTGCCCGCCCACGCGCCCAGATGGTTGGTGTGGCCTGGCCTGCAATTTGCACGTTGCGCATGCTTGTTGTTCGCGCTGGCCAGCATGTCGATCTTCAGCGCGCACCTCGCACCAGAAGTGTGGAAGCGTTCCGATCCTCCCGCCGCCACGGTGCCCGACCAATGGCTGTCGGTCCCCGCGCTGGACTTCGACAAGCGGCGCGAAACCATCCGGGAGCTGACGAACCAATGCGGCATACGCGGCGACGGCGCGGCGCATCTAGTCGTGGACCATTTGACCTACTATGCGTTCAGCTACCTGCGTCGGCCGATACACGCGCTCTATGTATCGGAACTGGCATATGGCGGCGATCTGCCCGGCGATAAGCTCATACGCTTTTTGCAGGCGCTCGGATCGCCAGGCGCAATCACTCAGTGCAACTACCTGCCGGCAGCGCTTTCCGGCCTTAACGTCCTCCGCAAGGGCGGGTACTGCTGCGTTGCGATACCACCCGCAAACTGATCCTGCGCCCCCCCAAGGTCTGCCCGATGAACAGCACTTCGGGCCGGACAGTCCGCGGGAAAGCTACTCGGAGTAATGTGTGTCCACCCAATTCCGGTGGTAGGCGCCATTGACGATGTCCTCCACCCAGTCACCATTGTCGAGATACCACCGCACGGTCTTGCTCAGACCAGTGGCGAATGTTTCCGCTGGGCGCCAATTCAGCTCATCGCTGATCTTCGATGCATCGATGGCATAACGGCGGTCATGGCCGGGCCGATCCTTGACGAACGCGATCTGTTGCTTATATGAAACGCCGTCTGCCCGAGGCCGCAGCTCGTCCAGCGAGTTACAGATTGCCTGAACCACGTCCAGGTTCGGACGCTCGTTCCAACCGCCGATGTTATAGGTCTCACCCACGCGACCTGCCTCCAACACTCGGCGCAAACCACTGCAATGGTCCTTCACGTACAGCCAGTCCCTCACTTGCAGGCCATCGCCATACAACGGCAAAGGCTTGCCGGCCAGGGCGTTGGCGATCACCAAGGGAATCAGCTTCTCCGGAAACTGGAGGGGGCCATAGTTGTTGGAGCAATTCGTCGTCAGTAACGGCAAGCCATAGGTATGGTGATACGCGCGCACAAGATGGTCGCTGGCAGCCTTGCTCGCCGAATATGGGCTGTTGGGTTCATACCGGTGCGTTTCAGTAAACGCATCGCCATCCGCGGACAATGAGCCATAGACCTCGTCCGTCGACACGTGCAGAAAACGAAAACTGGCGCGCGCCGCAGGATCCTGTTCACTCCAATAGGCCCTTACCGCCTCCAGCAACCGAAACGTGCCAACGATATTGGTCTGGATGAACGCTTCCGGCCCATATATGGAACGATCCACGTGAGACTCCGCCGCCAGATTGATGACCGCCCGCGGCCGATGGCGCTTCAACAAATCGTTGACGAGCAAGACATCGCCTATGTCGCCAACAACCAATTCATGCCGTTTATCGCCATCCAGCTCCTGGAGGCTCTGTGGGTTGCCCGCATAGGTCAGCTTGTCCAGATTGACGACGGACTCGTCGCTGCGCGCCAGCCAATCGAGGACGAAATTGGCTCCGATGAAACCGGCGCCTCCAGTAACGAGGATAGTCATAGGCTATATGCGCAAAATAAGAGCACCGGCCGAGGACGGTGGAGAGGCCATGATTTTACTCCGTGCATCCTGCCTGTTCGATTGGAGACTTCGGATCCAATCAGGCCGATATTGGCGTTTTGCGCGGATTGGGTCCACAATGAAGACGGGACTGTACCAAGCAAGGAGACAGCCATGCGCATTGCAGATGCCCAGTGGATTCCTTCGACCCAGCACCAGACTTGGGATGCTCTGACCGACCCCGCCGTATTGCAGCGATGTATTCCGGGCTGCGTGGAGGTCGCCCAACTCAGTCCGACCGAGTACGCCGTCAAACTGCACGCCAAGGTTGCCGGCATCGACACGGACTACGATGGCGAAATCCTGATGTCCGACGTCGACCCGCACAACAGCTGCACGCTGGTCTTCGAAGGCAAGGGCCGCGCCGCCTGCCTGGCCATCGGAACCGCGCAGATCAATCTCAGCACCAAGGACCAAGGCACGCGGGTCGCCTATACCGTCGCCTGCATGACCGGCGGCAAGCTGGCGGAATACGGTGAGGGGATGTTGCTCAAGGCCGGCGACAAGATCATCCAGAAGTTCTTCGCCACCTTCATCGACTACATGGCCGCCCAGCCCCGCCTCGCGCCGCCGCCCCCTCCCCCCGAACCAGAGCCGCGCGGACTGTCCAATTCGCGTTGGTCTTGGATCATGGTGGTGCTGGTCATCGCGGTTTTCTGGGGTTATCACACCTTCTATAAGTGAAATCCCTGACGCGCGGGTGATATGCTTTGCGGCATGACGCCGCCGCCCGAATCACCGCCCCCCGCCGCCCCCGCCCATACACGACGCGACCTGCTGATGGGCATGGCGGGGGTTTCGGCGACAGTAGTCCTGGCCGCGCTGGACTCCACCATCATCAGCACCACGCTGCCGCGCGTGGCCGAGGCGCTGAACGGCATGGCGCTGTACGCCTGGGTGGGAACGGGCTATCTGCTGGCCACCGCGGCGTCCATCCTGATTTTCGGGCGGCTGGGCGACATGTTTGGCCGCAAGCCCCTGATGTTGCTGTCGGTGCTGATCGTGGCACTGGGCTCTATCGCCTGTGGCCTGTCGCAAAGCATGATGCAGCTGATCATTTTCCGGTCGCTACAGGGCATAGGCGGCGGGATGATGATCGCGACCGCATTCGCCGCGCCGGCTGACCTGTTCCCCGATGCCAAGCAGCGGGTGCGCTGGATGGCGCTGGTGTCAGCGGCGTTCGCCATGGCCAGCGGCATCGGGCCGGTTCTGGGCGGGGCCGCGACGCAGGCGCTGGGCTGGCGCGCGGCCTTCTTCATTGCGCCGATCGCGGCCGCGGGCGCGTTTTTCCTGCTGGCCCGCTACTTTCCCCGCATCCGCCCCATCCACGACGGCAGCCGCAAGATCGACTGGCTGGGCGCCATCCTGCTGGTGCTGGCGGTGGGCGCGCCGCTGGCCGCGCTGGAACTGGCGTTTGCCAGCGGCGACCATGCCCACCCCATGCTGGGCTTGGGCCTGGCGGTGGTGGGTGTGGCGGCTATCGCCATCCTGATTCCCACGGAACGGCGCGTAAGCTCACCCATCTTTCCGCTGCGCGTGCTCGGCGGCGCGGAATCCCGCCTGCTGAACCTGGCGGCGATGATGGTGGGCGCGGTCATGTTCGTGCTGATCTTCTACAGCCCGCTGCTCTTGCAACAGGTACTGAACTACACCCCCAGCGAGGCTGGGCTGCTGCTCACGCCGCTGGTTGCCGCGATTTCGGTGGGCAGCATCATCAACGGCCGCCTGTTCCCCAAGCAGACCGAACCGCAGCGCCTGATGGTGTTCGGCGGCTGCCTGCTGGCAGCTGGTTCGCTGATGGTGCTGCTGATCTCGCCGGGGACCTCGGCCTGGTGGATCCTGGCCGCCTTCTTTGTCAACGGCTGTGCGCTGGGCTTCCTGCTTCCGAACCTGACTCTGTTCATGCAGATGCTGAGCGAGCGGCGCGACGTGGGCGTGGCCTCCGCCCTGGTCCAGACCACGCGCGCCATCGGCAGCGCGCTGGGGACTGCCGTGGTCGGCATCATCATTTCCCATAGCACAGTACTAAACGGAGTGCGCGCGGGTCTGGTGCTGTGTATTGTCCTCTCCCTGACCTGCGCCTTGCTGGCCCATCGCATCAAAATGAGGAACCTGGCCAGTTCGCGGAAATAGCACTTCACGGGAACAATCAAGCATGCGTCACCGCGACCTGTTGGACCTGCTCCTGCTGGCGGCCGTCTGGGGCGGCTCCTTTCTATTCATGCGCGTAGCTGTGCCCGAGTTCGGGCCCATTGCGCTGATCGAGCTGCGGGTGGGCCTTGCTGCCCTTTTTCTGTTACCTGCCGCCATATGGCGCGGCAGGCTGCCCCTAATAGCGCGTCATTGGCGGGCAATCCTGGTCGTAGGTGCATTCAACGCGGCACTGCCCTTCCTGCTGTTTGCATACGCCGCACAATCTCTAGGCGCCGGCTTCCTGTCTGTCGCCAATGCCGTAACCCCTGTCTGGGGCGCGGTGATAGGCTGGCTCTGGCTGAAAGACCGGCTACCTCGCATGCGAGCTCTCGGCTTGCTTATCAGCGTGGGGGGCATCGTGGTGCTGGTATGGGACAAACTTGATTTCAGCGACGGCGGTTCCGGACTACCCGTATTAGCCGCGATTTCCGCGCCAGTCTTCTACGGTTTGGCCGCCAATTGGACCAAACGTTATCTGACCGGAGTGGACGCGTTGGTGAACGCGACCGGCAGCATGCTGGCAGCATCCCTGCTGTTGTTGCCTCTGGCCATCCTGGCTTGGCCCGAACAGCCAGTCTCCCTTCGAGCCTGGCTGGCAATCGCCGTGCTAGCCGTCGTCTGCACGGGAATGGCCTACATCATTTTTTTTCGCCTGATCGCCAATGTAGGGCCGACCGGTGCCGTCAGTGTTACGTTTCTTGTCCCCATTTTTGGACTATTGTGGGGCGTCTGGTTCCTAGGAGAAGCGTTGACGCCTTCAATCCTCGCTGGCGCCGCCATCATTCTCGCAGGCACTGCCCTAGCGTTGGGGCTGCTGCCTCGCGCCGGACGCTAATAGGCGATGCGCGCCGCCAGGTACCTTATCGGGGTAAAATTTTGCGCTTTGACCGGCGCCTCCGAACACTCGCGGCTTTCTCCCGACTCCATGCCGGCTAACGCATTGCAACCAGGAGCATGACCGTGCGGAAGGGCATTATTCTCGCAGGCGGCAGAGGCACCCGTCTCTATCCGATAACGCGCAGCATCAGCAAGCAACTGTTGCCGGTGTTCGACAAACCCATGGTGTATTACCCCTTGTCCGTGCTCATGCTGGCGGGCATCAGGGACGTGCTCATCATCTCCACGCCCGAGGACCTGCCGCGCTTTCGCGAGCTGCTGGGCGACGGCTCGCCCATCGGCATGAATCTTTCCTACGAGGAACAGGACCATCCCCGTGGACTGGCCGATGCCTTTCTGATTGGAGAAGAATTCATCGGCAGCGACGAGGTCTCGTTGATCCTGGGCGACAACATCTTCTATGGGGTCGGTCTGTCGACCGCGCTCAGCCACGCAAGCCGGCGCACGCAAGGTGCAACGGTGTTCAGTTACGACGTGCTGGACCCCCGGCCTTTCGGGGTGGTCGAATTCGACAAGAACGACAAGGCCATCAGCATCGAGGAAAAGCCCGCCGTTCCGAAATCGAACCATGCCGTGACGGGGCTGTACTTCTACGACAACCGGGTCATCGAGTTCGCCCGTTCGCTCAAGCCTTCGCAACGCAACGAGATCGAGATCACCGACCTGAACCGGATCTACCTTGAACTGGGCGAGCTCTATGTCGAACGGCTCGGCCGCGGCTTCGCCTGGCTGGACACCGGCACCGCCGACGGGCTGCTCGATGCCGCAAACCTGGTGGCAACAGTCGAACGTCGGCAAGGCATGAAAATCGCCTGTCCGGAAGAGATCGCCTGGCGCCAGCACTGGATCGATACCGCCGCGCTGCTGGCCTTGGCCGACGGCTATGGCAACAACGCCTATTCCGACTACCTGCGCCGACTGGTCCGCGACACACGATGAGCCGACTTGCCGCCTTCCTGCTGCTAGGCGCCATGATCCTGGCGTCCGCGGCCTCAGTACTCGCTTTCCGCATGCAGATAAACCGCATGGGCGCCTTGCCTGCGGATCTGTGGGGCAAGCTGATGTTCGTGGTCCATGCCTTGCTGTCACCGTTGGCTGTCTTCGCGATGATGTGCTTCGGCATCTCGTTCGTGTGCTGGACGCTGGCGAGCACGAAGCTGCCCTTGAACATTGCCTATCCCCTGACCAGCCTGATATACCCTGTTATCGTGGTGAGCGCCCATTTTCTTTTCGGCGAAGCCCTTGGCTGGCAGCGTATGGCAGGCATCGCCATAATCATGGTCGGCCTCACCGTCAGCAACATGAACCCCTGATCCCTCGCATCGATCCGCCGCGCCCATGGAACCCATTCCCTTCAACCGCCCCCCGAACACCGGCCTCGAACTCCAATACATTGCCCAGGTGATCGAAAGCGGCCATCTGACCGGCGACGGCGCATACACCCGGCGATGCCATGCCTGGCTCGAACAGAACCTGGGCACGGCCAAGGCGCTGCTGACGCATTCCTGCACGGGCGCGCTGGAAATGGCGGCCCTGCTTTGTGGCTTGCGGCCGGGTGATGAAGTCATCATGCCTTCATTCACCTTTGTCAGCACTGCCAACGCGTTCGCGTTGCGTGGCGCGGTGCCGGTATTCGTAGACATCCGCGAAGACACACTCAACCTGGATGAAAGCCGGATCGACGCCGCTATTACCCCTCGTACCCGCGCAGTCGTCCCGGTGCACTACGCCGGCGTGGGCTGCGACATGGATGCCATCTGCGCCATCGCCGCCGAACGCGGACTGAAGATCATTGAAGATGCCGCGCAGGGCTTCGGCTCCACCTGGCGCGGCCAGGCTCTGGGCACACTGGGCGACTACGGCACTCTCAGTTTCCACGGTACCAAGAACATCGTGGCGGGGGAAGCCGGCGCCTTGCTGACGCGTTCGAAGCAAGAAGGGGAACGCGCCGAAGTGACGCGCGAAAAAGGCACGGACCGCTCGCGCTTTCTGCGCGGCGAAGTCGACAAATACACCTGGCAGGAACTCGGATCCTCGTACCTGCCCAGCGATTTGACGGCCGCCTTCCTGCTGGCCCAGTTTGAACACAGCGCCAGCATCAACGCGCGCCGCGTCGCCGCCTGGTCGCGCTATCACGCTGCTTTCGCCGGCCTCGAAGCCGCCGGCAAGCTGCGCCGGCCGTTCATCCCTGATGCGGCGACCCACAACGGACACATCTACTACCTGGTCTTCAACGACGAGCAGGCAAAGACGCGCATGCATCGGGCCCTGGCGCAAGCCGGCATCCAGGCGGCCAGCCACTACGTGTCCTTGCACGACTCGCCCGCTGGCAAGCAGTATGCCCGTGCCAGCGGAGCCTTGCCCGTCACTGACCACGTTACGCGCGCGCTGCTGCGACTGCCGATGTATGCCGACCTCTCGGAATCGGACCAGGACCGTGTCATCCGCATCGTCTTGGCCGAGGCCTGATGCAAGGCGTGCTAGGCGCCGCGCGCCTGCGTTGCATTCCGGCCCTGGCAGCAGCCCTGCTGGCCCCGGTACTGATGATGGCATTGCTGTACCAATATGCCGACCCGCGCTGGATGACCAACGACGATATCGCCATGTCGATGGTTGCGCATGGCTATGGCTTGGCTGACCACGGGTCGCCGAACCTGTTCTTCTCCAACATCCTTTGGGGCTATCTGGTTCGAGCCATACCCACGGTCCATGGCGTGCTGGGTTACTCGATCGCAAGCCTGGCCTCGCTGCTCATCGCCAGCGGCACCCTCCTGTACGCCCTGTGGCGTCTGGGGACGAGCTTCTGGATCGGCCTGCTGGTCTGCGCGCTTGTCCTGGTCCGCCCTGCCCTGTTTCCGCAGTTCACGATCAACGCAGGTCTGCTCAGCCTGGCAGCCATCGCATGCTGGTGCCTATATGCCCGCGACCGCTCATGGCGAGTCTTGGCGGCGGGGTGCGCGCTGTTCCTCGCCGGCTTTCTCGAACGCAACCACGAAGCGCTCATCGTGCTGATCGTGGGCTTGCCTCTGCTGCCATGGCGCACACTTGCCGGTCTCCGGCCCTGCCGGCTTGCGCTGGTCCTGCTCGCCACCATCCTCGTCAGCGCAACCTGGTTTGACAGGCTATCTTATGAAGGCGCCGAGTGGGATTCATTCAATGCGCTCAATCTGCCGCGCGCCGCCTTCACCGACTTTGGCGCCCTCGACAGTCTGGAGCAGCGTCCGGACATCCTGGCGCGCTACGGTTATACGCATAACGACCTGGACCTGCTGAAGCACTGGTTCTTCGTCGATGCGGACATTGCGGATCCAGACAAGCTCAACGCCATGCTCCGGGACTTAGGGCCGTTACCGGCCCAGAATGGCTCCCTGGTTAAAGCGCTGCTCGGCGTGCAAATGCTCTGGTATTCCGATTTTGTGCCGCTGCTTGCGCTCGCCGCGCTCTTGGCGATCGCATACCGGAGCCGCCGCGCCGCCATTTCATGGGCGCTTTGCGTCCTGGCCGTATTCTGCCTGGGGCTGGCCGGACGCCCCGGCACCTTGCATGTCTACTATCCACTGATCGCCACCCTGCTGATGGCGCCGCTGCTGGCATCCCGACCCGCGCAACGCGCGGGGCCGTTGCTGACGGCAGCGATCGGAGCAGCCTGCGCGCTGAACCTGGGCGTCGTGCTGTCCCAGGCCAGCGCCATGGCCGCCGGAGCGCGGGAATTGCGCACCGCTCTCGCGGGCTTCCCTCAAGAGACGGTCGCGATCTGGGGCGCGAACTATCCGTTTGAAGCCATGTACGGCGTGCTGAGCATTCAGCCATCGGCACAAGGCCAACGGTTTTACGGGCTGGGCGTCTTCACCTTGGCGCCCTTCGCGGTATCTCGCGCCGAGCAGTTGACAGGGCGGGGATTTCCGGAACGCCTGCAATCCCCCGAAGGCATCCCGATACTGGCCAATGACGCGTACATCGCCCGGCTCGCCGCCTACTGCGCCGAACGTCGCCATGGCCAACTGCGAGCCTTGGCTGTCCAGCACTTCGGGCCGCTGACCCTGTCGCGGCAACAGTGCAGATGAGTCAGGCCGGAATCGCGGGCAGGGCCTGCGGATTTTCCAGGCGGGCCAGGCCAAAGCCCGTGCGTCCGTAGCCATCGCCGTTATACAGCATGTACCAATCGTCCCCCACCCGGAACACGCAGGGATAGGTCCGCTCGCTCGCCTCCCAGGCTGCGGGCTCGCCAGCGAAGGTCACGCAGTCATCGTGCCGGCGCCAGACGCCATCTGGTCCCGCGTAGGCGAAGCCAAGCCGATAGCCTGGATGGCGTTTGGCGTACCACATCAACCGCCCCTGCCCCCAGGGGACCACGCAGGGCCGCGAAACCGCGAACTCCCGGGGGTCCAGCGACCCGGCCAGCCCGACCTCGACGTCGGGCGAAGACAGCCATGCTAGCCCGTCTCTCGAATTGGCGGACTTCACCACGTGCTGCATTTCCAGGCCTTCTTTGCCCCATTCAAGATGGGTTCCGAACCACATGGTCCATTGCGCACCTTCCTTCAGAACCCAGGGATAGCCCAAGCTGTAGGGATTCGCCTCGCTGCGCCCCACGACGGGAGCAATGGAATGCCTGACGAAGCTGCGACCCTCATCGTGCGAGACGGCCAGACCGATAAAGTTGGTAAACGGCACCCGCAAACCCAACGTCCATCCCAGGTAGTACGCAAGCCAGCGACCGGGCTGCGGCACGACGCAGCCTACCGTCACGCCATCCGCATCGAAGGCGCCCCGGCTACCTGCCTGCAACAGCGGTCCGCGGGCCGGTTCGATGATCTGCCAACTCGAGCCTTGGATCGACAATTCGATGCTGGCCAGGCAAGACCGCCCCGCGGCATCGCGCGGCGAAAAGTAGACCCGCACCCGGCCGCCCTCCAAGGGCACCGCCGTGGGATAGCTGGCGTGGCTTGCAGCCCAATCCACGGCCAGAGGCGCCCCCAGCACCTGGCCCAGCGGACGCCAGACCTGTGCGGCCGGCCCGGAGACGATGGCGCCATGCGTCGCCATGCTCAGATTCTCTTCAGGCGCGAACTAGGCACCCGCGAACGCTCGGCGGCCACCGCCGTGTAGACACCCTCGGGGTCCGCATCCGCAAACAGCGCGGCCCCGGCTCCGATGACGCATCGATCGCCAATGCTGATGTGATCCCGCAGCGTGGCATTCACGCCAATGAAACAGCTCTCGCCGATGCGCACGCCGCCCGAAACCACCACGTGCGACGCAATGAACGTATGGGCGCCGATGGTCGAATGATGGCCGATGTGGTTGCCACTCCAGAGCGTCACGTTGTCGCCGATGCTCACGAAAGGCTGGACTGTATTGTCTTCGAGGATGAAGCAGTTCTCTCCGGGCGGCTCATCGGGGAGGTAGGTGCAGCGCGAACTGACATAACTTGCCAGCGTGTAGCCCAAAGCCTTGGCCGCAAGGAACTTCTCGCGCCTCAGCCGGTTGATGCCGGCATAGCTCAGCGCGATGAACATATCGTGGCTCGCCGGAGGATAGGCTTGCGCCACCTGGTCAAACGCTACCACCGGCCGGCCCTGGAACGAGTCCGTCGTCAAATAGGCAGGGTCCACGGTGAAGGCGGCCACTTCGCGTCCGCCGTCGCGCGTGAAATAGAAATGCGCCAGTTGGGCGATGTCGCCTGCCCCGAAGATCACGATGGGCTTCATGTCACTTTCTCACCAGAAGGGTGAACTCATAGAGTCCGTAGTCGTGCAGGAGCGCGACGCTACGGGAATACTTGCGCTTGCATAGATCAAACCAGTAGCAGGGATCGGCATAGTGCAGGTCCGGGCGCATCTTGTCGCTATCCGAGTAGGACGTAAGGCAATTGAACGCGAAGCCCTTGCTGCTGCTGCGGTCCAGCACGTCCACCGTTGCATGCATATAAGCCGCCCAATCAGACTCCGACTGGCTCAGGCGCACGTTGAAGATCCCGCTGGCCACGCTGTAATCTGCCACGGACGGAGGCTCCGAACCCAGATGAAATGCGGCATGCGCAGGCGCATCGCGGCTTGCAGCCTCTATCATCGCCTCGCTGACGTCCACGCCCATGTATGAAAACCGCGGATAACTCGACTGCAGGTGGTGCAGCAGCGCGCCATAGCCGCAGCCCAGGTCGTTGAGCGAAAAATCCTCATTCTCCCGCAGGATCCGCAACAGTTGCTCAAAGCGCAGGATCTGGCTGTCTGCACTGCTCCAGTCCACGCCCTTCGCGGTGGTGCCGTGGTCCTTGAGCTTCGCCGAATAGTAATCGGCGACCTCATTCAGCAATGTGTCTCGATTCCGTTCGGCCATGTATTTTTCTCACGATAGTGTAGGGACGCTGCTTGGTTTCGGTGAAGATCTTGGAAAGATAGATCCCGATGATCCCAATGAATGAGATCACCAAGCCTCCCATCAGCCAGATCGAAATCATCACCGAGGTCCAGCCGCTGGGCGGGTTGGAGAACAGCAGCCAGTTTGCGACCAGATAGCCCCCGTAAATGAGTGCCACAACCGATATGAGCGCCCCGACATAGAAAATGAAGATCAGCGGCCGATTGCTTACCGAGGTCACTGAATTGACCAACAGCGACAACTTTTGCCTGAACGTATAGCTCGTCGGACTGGTACTGAGCTTGGTGACGACGCGCGCGATTTGGCGAAAACCGGTGATGTACCAAAGGCCAGCCAAAAACACCTCGCGCTCACGAAATTGCAGCAACGCATCGACATAGCGGCGCGTCATGAGGCGCGCGGTGATCAGGTTTTCGGGCAGGGCGAAGCCAGTCAGCCACCTCAAGACCTTGTAGTACAGCACGCCGCTCCAACGCTCGAACAGGCCACCCTTGCGGCGCGCCTGCACGCCATACACCACGTCGGCGCCTTCCTCACGCATGGCCTGATCGAAACTCTCCAGCCATTCGGGGGATTCCTCCAGATCAACGTCGATCAAAAATACCCGTTCGCCACGGGCATGCGTCAACCCGGTCATGATGGCTTTGTGGTGACCGAAGTTTCGGGACAAATCCACCACCACCACTCTGGGATCCTCAGCCACCAGCGCCTCCGCGATCTCCAGCGATTCGTCGGGAGAGCCGTCGTTGACTAGCACGATTTCGTAGTCATCCGTGAGGGCTTGCGCCGCGGCGCTGGCGCGCTGATGGAATTCGCGGATATACGGAGCGGAGCGATACAGGGTCGCCACCACTGACAGCTTCATGCGATCTCCTTGCCTGCGGCGACGTCACGGGCAATGAAACGCGCGGCATCGCGCCCCTTCATGAAAAGCAGGTCCAGCACGGTCACGTCATGGCGAAACTCGCCGTGCAGTTGGGGATATTCGGGATACCCGGCATACGACATCCATTCCACCCCGATGCCGCGTTCATTGAAAATGGACTCATCCAGATAGGCTTGGGCAGCGGGGCCGGACAAGTAGTGCGTGCCGCCTACCGCCTGGCACAGTTCGGCCAGGCGGGTAGTCGGATCGAACCGGTCTAGCGCCTCGAACGGTAGGACTTCATAGGAAGCCTTCAGTTCGGTGTCGATGCCGAGAAAGGCGCAAATCTCGCCGATGAACATCCGATTGATCGCGGAGAGGTTCTCCTGGCTACCAGCGCGGTCATACAAATCCGCGAGCCAGGGCCTGAGCTCGTTCATGAACGGCGCGCGGGCATAGGCCAGCTCCAGGGCGCGCCAATGCTTGGCGGCCCATTTCCTGTCGGCCACTTCTACCTCGCAGATGCGCAGATCCCTGTCGTGGTGAACCGGAATCGTCAGCCAGGCTTCGCCGTTTGCCGTCTTGATCCGGTTGCGTGTGCGCCAATCGCGCCGTGTCGATTGCACGTCGTCCAGGAAAACGAATGTATCCACGGCGCCCATCATGTCGAAATAGCCCTTCCAGGGAATGTAATTCGACTGAATGATGGCTACGCGCTTCTGAGCACTATTCACAATAATGGAGATCCATCCGGAGTCAGCCGATCATTGTATTCAATTGTCGGGACCATAAAAACAATGCGCGGAACGCCCAAGTTCTGCAGTCAGTACTTGTCCGACGTCCCCGTCAGCGCCACCCCTATGCGCAGCAACGTGTAGGACACCGCGTCGACCCAGCGCCGCAGCCATCCCCGGCGCTGATACTCCAGTGGCCGGATGAAGCGCCCGCCTTCCCGGATGGCGGTCTCCAGCCGTTCCTGCAGGTCCCACGAGAATGGCTGGTCGTCCACGACCACATTGGCTTCGCGCGCCAGCAGCAGGCTGAAGGGGTCGAGATTGGACGAGCCCACCGTCGCCACGTTGTCGATGACCGCCACCTTGGCGTGCAGGTAGCTCGGCATGTATTCGTAGATCTCGATGCCGTCGCGCAGCAGCTGGTCGTACAGCGAGCGCGTGGCGTGGTACTGCATGCGGTACTCGATCTTGCCCTGCAGCAAGAGGCGCACGCGCACGCCGCGCGCCGCAGCCTTGGCCAGCGCACGGCGGAACTGGCGGCCGGGGAAGAAGTAGGCGTTGGCGATCAGGATGTCGCGGCGCGCATGCGCGATGCCGTACAGGTAGGCGCGCTCGAAGGTCTGGCGAAAGCGCAGGTTGTCGCGCAGCACCAGCGCGGCGCGCAGGTCGCCACGGGGCGCCACGGAAGCGTGGCGCGGCTTGAGCAGCCGCATGCGGTTCCAGTCGCGCGGATGACGGCGCAGGCGCGCCCAGTTCAGCCGCACCCACAGCAGTTCCTGGGCATAGGCGGCCTCGGTGACCAGCGGCCCCTGCACCTGCACGGCGAAATCGAAGCGCGGCCCGGTGATGCCGTCCGTCGGATCGCGGTCATCGTAGTCGTCGATGATGTTGATGCCGCCGATGAAGGCGATGCGCCCGTCGACCACAGTGACCTTGCGGTGCAGGCGGCGCAGCCGGCTGCGCGACGGAATGTAGCGCGCGAACCAGCGCGGCTCGGGACGGAAGATGCGGCACTGCGCGCCGGCGTTGGTCAGGCGCGTACGCAAGGGATCGACGAACTCAGCGCTGCCGAAGCCGTCGAGCACCACGCGCACCTTGACTCCGCGCCGCACGGCCGCCTCCAGGCAGTCCAACACCTGGGAACCGGTGCGGTCCGGGGTGAAGATGTAGGTTTCCAGGTGCACGCTGACCTGGGCGGCGTCGATGGCCGCGCACAGCGCCGGAAAGAAGTCGGAGCCGTTCTGGAGCAACCGGATATCGTTGCCCACCGTCCAGTCCAGCTTGGACTGCTCTGCCCTCACGGCAGTTCCAGCTCGGCCAGCAAGGGGGAATGATCGGAAAGCCTGGCCCATTCGCGGCCGCGCAGCACGCGCGCGCTGCGCACGGCAAAGCCGCGCTGGTAGATGCGGTCCAGACGGAACCAGGGGAACACCGCGGGGAAGGTGCGGGGCGGCGGCAGCAACAGGCGCGAATTGCCATCCATGCCGAGTTGATTGGTGCGTTCCATGACGGACACGCCGCTATTGGGCAGCCCGCGCAGCGCGTTGCTCAGCCGTTTGACGGAGTCGCGCAGGCGCGGCAATTCGCCGCCATGGCTGCGCGGGGCATGCGAGAACACTTCATACAGGCCCAGCTGCTGCACGAACAGGGGCGCCAGACGGTCGCCCCAATCGTTGAAATCACCCGCGATGAGGATCGGCTCACCGTCCGGCACCATGCGGCGGATGCGCTCGGTCAGCGCCAGGATCTGGCGGCTGCGGCTGCCGGCGAACAAGCCCAGGTGCACGACGAAGCAATGCACCGCGCGCCCGTCGAGTTCGATGCGCGCGTGCAGCAGTCCGCGCTGCTCCAGCCGATGGTCGGAGATGTCCTGGTTTTCGTGGTCGAGGATAGGGAAACGCGACAACAGCGCGTTGCCGTGGTCCGTCTCATGGCGGATGGCATTGCGGCCGTAGGCCACGTCCAGCCGCAAGGCGGCGGCAAGCGATTCGTGCTGAGCGTCGAGCAGGGATTTCTGCTCATTGCGGCCCTGGACTTCCTGTAGGAAGACCAGATCCGGACGCAGGCCATACAGGCCCAGACGCAATTCGTTCAGGGAGTCGCGCCGGCCCAATGCCGAGCGGCCCTTATGTATGTTGTAGCTGACGACGCGGATGAGCGACATGGAAAATGGCGCCTTTCAAAACTGGGGAACCACCGGCCGCAGCAAAAAAAGCAGCCCGGCCAGCACCGCCCACAAGCAGGCGGCGTTTGCCAGATTACTCCAATTCAGAAGACAGTTCCTGCGCTTGCGGCGCACGCCCCTGCCCTCCAGGAACAACAACTTTCACTGCTCAATCGAGGCGCGAACCCCGCAAGCAAACAACGCCCCCCAAGCCGGGCCGCACGGATCCGGCTCCGCCGGTCCGTAGCGGCGCCCCCCTGGGGGGAAGCGCCTACGGCGCTTCGGGGGGGATCACTTCGTTTCTACGTTGCGCAGACGGATGTGCAGTTCGCGCAATTGCTTCTCGTCGACCTCGGACGGCGCTTGCGTCAGCAGACACTGGGCGCGCTGGGTCTTCGGGAAGGCGATCACGTCGCGGATCGATTCGGCGCCAGTCATCATCGTGACGATGCGATCCAGGCCGAAAGCGATGCCACCATGCGGAGGCGCGCCGTATTGCAGCGCGTCGAGCAGGAAGCCGAACTTCTCGCGGGCTTCCTCGGCGCCGATCTTGAGCGCGCGGAACACCTTGCTCTGCACTTCCTCGCGGTGGATACGGACCGAGCCGCCGCCGATTTCCCAACCGTTCAGCACCATGTCGTAGGCCTTGGCGAAAGCCTTGCTGGGATCGGATTCCAGGAAGTCCTCGTGGCCGTCCTTCGGGCTGGTGAAGGGGTGGTGGGCGGCGGTGTAGCGGCCGTCTTCCTCGTCGTATTCGAACATCGGGAAGTCGACAACCCACAGCGGCTTCCAGCCGGCGGTGGACAGGCCGGTCTTCTTGCCGAATTCGCTGTGGCCGATCTTCACGCGCAGCGCGCCGATGGCGTCGTTGACGACCTTTTCACGGTCAGCGCCGAAGAAAATGATGTCGCCGTCCTGCGCGCCGGTGCGCTTGACCAGTTCGGCCAGGGCAGCGTCATGCAGGTTCTTGACGATGGGCGATTGCAGGCCGTCGCGGCCCTTGGCCACTTCGTTGACCTTGATGTAGGCCAGGCCCTTGGCGCCGTAGATGCCGACGAACTGGGTGTAGCCGTCGATCTCGCTGCGCGACATCTCGGCGCCGCCCGGCACGCGCAAGGCGACCACGCGGCTGCCGGGCGCCGTGGCGGCGGCGGCGAACACCTTGAAGTCCACGTCGCGCATGACGTCGGTCATGTCGGTGAATTCGAGGTTCACGCGCAGGTCCGGCTTGTCCGAGCCGTAGCGGCGCATGGCTTCGGTCCAGGTCATGATCGGGAACGGCGTCGGCAGATCGACGTCCTGCACCACCTTGAACACGTGGCGAATCATGTTCTCGAAGATTTCACGGATCTCGAACTCGTTCAGGAACGAGGTTTCGCAGTCGATCTGGGTGAATTCGGGCTGGCGGTCGGCGCGCAGGTCTTCGTCGCGGAAGCACTTGGTGATCTGGTAGTAGCGGTCGAAACCGGACACCATCAGCATCTGCTTGAACAGCTGCGGCGATTGCGGCAGCGCGAAGAAGTGGCCGGCGTTGACGCGCGAAGGCACCAGGTAGTCGCGCGCGCCTTCGGGCGTGCTCTTGGTCAGCATCGGGGTTTCGATGTCGATGAAGCCCAGCTGGTCCAGGAACTTGCGCACTTCGATGGACACGCGGTAGCGCAGCATCAGGTTGCGCTGCATCTGCGGACGGCGCAGGTCCAGCACGCGGTGCGTGAGGCGCGTCGTTTCCGAGAGGTTGTCGTCGTCCAGTTGGAACGGCGGCGTGACCGACGCGTTCAGGATCTCGACTTCCTTGCAGAGCACTTCGATTTCGCCCGAAGCCAGCTCGGCGTTGGCAGTGCCCGCCGGACGCTCGCGCACCAGGCCGGTGACGCGGATGCAGAATTCGTTGCGCAGGCGCTCCGCGGTGGCGAAGGCGGCATTGTCCGGATCGAACACGATCTGCGCCAGGCCCGCGCGGTCGCGCAGGTCGATGAAGATGACCCCGCCGTGGTCGCGGCGGCGGTTCACCCAGCCGTACAGGGTGACGGTCTGGCCGAGATGGTCACGGCAAACCTGGCCGGTGTAGCAGGTACGCATGCGGGGGACTCCGTTTATGTGCTTGGTTATAGCGTAAGGGTTACGAATCGGCGCGAGGCGTGTCTTGCACGCCGGGAGCCGGGACGGGCGCGGCCGGCCGGTCCGCGGGCGTCGCCGCCTGGACCGGGGCGACCACGCCCATGGAAACGATGTACTTCAATGCCGCGTCCACGCTCATCTGAAGATCCATGACGTCAGCGCGCGGAACCATCAGGAAAAAGCCGGACGTGGGATTCGGCGTGGTCGGCACGTACACGCTGATGTGATCGCCGGGAAGCCGGTCGGCCACTTCGCCGCTGGGCGTGCCGGTAACGAAAGCGATGGTCCAGCTGCCGGCGCGCGGATACTGCACCAGCACCGCGCGGCGGAACGCCTGACCATTCGGAGCAAGCACGGTATCGCTGACCTGCTTGACCGAGTTGTAGATCGAACGCACCAGCGGTATGCGTCCCAGCAGGTTTTCCCACTGGTCCACCATGGTGCGGCCGATCAGGTTGGCGGCGAATACGCCCGTCAGAAGCACCACCACGATGACCAGGACGAAGCGGAAGCCGGGGATGTCGATGCCGAACAGCGATTCGGACGACAGGAAGCCGGGCACGAACCCTTCGAGGGTCGCGACCAGCAAGCCCAGCACCCACACCGTGATGACCAGGGGAACCCAGATCAGCAGGCCGGTGATGAAGTACTTCTTGATGACGCGCATACGCATCGCGTGTGCTCTAGGAGGCGGCGCTACCGGCTGCAGGCGTCGCCGGGGCGGCCGGAGCTGCGGGCGCGGCTGCGGGCGCGGGCGCGGCGCTTTCAGCCGGGGCCGGCGTGCTGGCCGAGGCCGAACCGCCGCTGCCGTTGCCGCGGAAGTCCGTGACATACCAGCCGGAGCCCTTGAGCTGGAACCCAGCCGCGGTCACCTGCTTGGAGAACGTGCTTTCGCCACATTCGGGGCAAACCGAAAGCGGCGCATCGGAAATCTTCTGCAAGACGTCTTTGGCATGGCCGCAGGCGCTGCACTTGTAAGCGTAAATGGGCATCTAGGGCTCCCAGGCGCGGGCCCGGCATATCAAGAGCCGCTGTCGCCGGACGCAATGTCCGGGGCCGGATCGGGTCGCAAGACCTGCTCCGAACGGAAGCGGCGGGTGGGCGAGGCCGGAAAAAATACGGGAAAGTCTTGAATTTTAGCGGTTTTTCGTGAACGGCCGGTGTCCGGCCCCGGCGGCCCGCCTTGGGCGGCGCCTCAGGGGCATCCCGAGGGCCGTCTCCCTAGACAGGAAGCAGGAACATGACCGCCGCCACCAGGGTCGGCGCCAGGGCCGACAGGAACAGCCGCCCCGACGAAATGCTGCCGTCCGGGAAGTGGTTCTTCAGGATGGCGAAGCCAGCCGGGTTGGGCGCATTGGCGATCACCGTCAGCCCGCCGCCCGTGACCGCGCCGGCCACCAGCATGTAGCGCCAGGCCTCGCTGGTGCCTTCGACCAGCGAACCCAGGTAGGTCAGCGCGGCGTTGTCGGTGATGGCGGTGAGCGCGGTAGCGCCCCAGAACAGCACGAAAGGTTCAAGCCCGCCCAGCAGGTCCTGCAGCCACCACTTCTGCAGGCCGCCCAGCACCACCAGCCCGGCCAGGAAGAAGCCGACCATCAGGCCTTCCTTGATCATCAGGCGGCTCTGGTGGCGCTTGTAGGCTTCGGCAAAGCCGATGAACATCATCAACAGGCCCAGGAAGATGGCCGGATGATGCGCGCTGAGCACCACGGCGACCAGGAAGACCAGGTGCACCAGCATGACCAGCAGCGGCACTGGCCCGCGCGCATCGCCGCCTTCGGGCGCGTCGACGCCGCCGCCCGTGCCCACCGACCGCTCCAGCAGCGCCTTGCGGCAGATGAAGGTCAACAGCGCCGCATTCAGGCAGACGGCAATCGCGGCACGCCAGCCGAAATGCTGCACCATGAAGGTGGAGTCCCAGCCGAAGGTGGAGGCCACCATCAGCACGGGCGGCGCGGCATAGGAAGTCAGCACGCCGCCGATGGAGACGTTGACGAACAGCACGCCCAGCGTCAGGTATTTGAAGCCCGCGCGCCCGCTGCTGCGGAAATAGGCGTCGCGCAACAGAATGGCAGCCAGCGTCATCGCGGCGGGTTCGGTGATGAAGGAGCCGCCCAACGGCACCAGCGACATCACGACAAAGAAAGTGGCGAGTTCGCGCGGCAGCGGCAGCACGCGCGCCACCAGGCGCACCAGCGTCCCCACCAGTTCCAATATAGGCCGGCTGGCCGCCACCACCATGATCACGAAGACGAACAGCGGCTCGGTGAAGTTGCGCGTGTCCATGTACTCGATGGCATGCGAGGGGCCGGCCAGCGCCGCCATCGCCACGATCAGCACGAAGGCCCAGACGCCGAACACGGCCTCGACTTCGGAGAACAGATGCCAGAAGCCCGCATGCGGTCCGCCACGGTGCGCGAGCCGCGCGAAGAACGGAACCGAGAAGGTATGAAGAACCGCCACGGCGAACAGGAGGGTGGCGATGACTTCAAGTGTCTGGGGCATGTAAACGACTTCCGGAAGAGGGATACGACAGCGCGGACGCCGCCCGGCGGGCCTGCGGGACAAGGGTCGCAATATAGCGCAAGGCCCTTGCCGTGTAACGCAGGGTCAACACCAAGGCGCGCATGTCCGCGCCGCTATTCCCGCAGGTATTGCGCGCTGGTCAATGCGTCCTGCGCGCATGCCGGAACGGCAGCAGCCGCAGGTCCAGCGCCGCGGGGCCGGGCGCGTCGACGTCGATGATCGCAGCGCACAGCGGCAGGAAGGCCGCTCGGAAGTGGTTCTTGGCCTTCACGCACAGCAGCCGCACCTGATCGAGATCGAGGCCATGCAAGGTGAAGAAGCCCGGATCGTTGGCCGGCGCCACCAGCTCGGTGACGATGACCTGCACATTGGGCCTGTCGCGCAGCGACAGCAGCGCGGTGCGGCCGCAGCTCGTGCGCACGCCCGTTTCCATCGGACCCGTATTGCTGAATTCGCCATCGGTGTAGCGTTCGACCCGGAACGCCGCACGCACCGGCGCGCCGAAATCGCGGCTCACGCGGCCGCCCAGTTCCAGTTCGCAGTGGCCGCCCAAGCCCGCTTCGTGCGCGCGCTGCACTGCCTCCGGATCCGCGAAACTGGCGAACACGCAAGGCAGGTCGATCGACGCATCCAGCAAGGCGCGGAACAGCGCCGGCGTGTCGCACACGCCTCCCGACAAGGGGTTGTCACCCGGGTCGGTGACGGCCACCAGGCCGCCCGCGCGCGCCGCTTCCACGGCTTGCGCCAATCCCTGTTGCGGCGTCGGCAAGGTGACCGCAAACGCGGGCTCCAGACGCCGCATCGCCGCCTTCATGGTTTCGGCCACGGCCTGCGCCCGCGCGCCGGCGGCATCGCGAGTCATGTCGGCCACCACCAGCACCGATGCCCCGGTATCGACGGTGTCCGCATACGGAAAGCCGCCAAACACCGAGACTTCGACCACGCCCTCGCCGCACTGGACTGCCGCGAGATCCTGCAATTCGCGCATGGGCCCAGCATCGGTGCGCATGTTGAAGCTGGACAACAGCAGGTCCGGCTTGGCCACCAGCACCCGCGGCGACAGCGTGCCGGCCTGCGTGCGCAGCAACATGTCGAGCACCCGGCTCGCCGCCTCGCGCATGTCTATGTGGGGATAGGTCTTGTAGCCGCTGGCGCAGTCCAGCAGGCCGCCCAGCTCAGGGGCCAGGTTGGCGTGCAGGTCGAAGCTCGCGCCCAGGGGCACGTCGGGCAACAAGGCCCGCACGGCCCGCACGAAATCCAGATCGGGTGTCTGGCGCAGGTCGGTGATGGCGGCGCCATGCAGCGACAGGTAGACGGCGTCCCAGCCATCCTCGTCCGCGGCCAGTCCGGCCAGCACCTCTTCGGTAAAGGCACGGTGCACGGCGTCGTCTATCGGCCCGCCAGGCAGAGCGGACGCGCAGCGCAAGGCCACGACCTCCCAGTCCGGATGCGCGCGGGCGAACTCGGCCACTTCGCCCAGTTCGGTGGCCGTGCCGGCGGCGGCGGCCAGGGCGTCGCCGCCCTTGCGCCACTCGCGTCGTTCGAAATCCGCCATGGTGCAGGGCGCCGGACAGAAGGCGTTGCCTTCGTACCAGAAGCGCGCCACCGCCAGCCTTTTCTTCGTGCGCTTGCCCATGCTTTTCCCCGCTTATTCCGGACGGATGTCGGTGCCTTCGATCAGGACGCGGTACTTCTCGCGTTCCGTCTGCAGATGCTGCGCCAAGGCTTGCGGCGTGCCGCCCATGGGCTGCGCGGCCAAGGCGGCCAACCGTTCGCGCGTGGCGGGCGCATCCAGCACCCGCTGGGCGGCGGCGTTCAGTTTGTCGATGACGGGCTGCGGCGTGCCGGCCGGCGCCATCACCACGAACCACGAGGTCAGCTCGAATCCCGGCACGGACTGCGCAATGGCGGCCACGCCCGGCGCGGCGGCCACTGGTTGGGCCGAGGTCACGCCCAGCGCCACCAGCTTGCCCGCCTTGATCAGCGGCAAGGCGGTGGGCAGGTTGTCGGCCGACAGGTCGATCTGGCCCCCCAGCAGGTCATTGTTGGCCTGGCTGGCGCCCTTGTACGGCACATGGCGGATGTCCACCTTGCCCATGCGCTTGATCATCTCCAGCGCCAGATGGCCCGAGCTGCCCACGCCGGGCGATCCCCAGTTCAGGCGGCCGGGCTCGGCGCGCGCGGTACGCAGCAGGTCATCCATGTTCTTCAGGCCAGAGCCGGGATGCGTCAGCACCACGTTGGGCACCTGCGCCACGTAGGCAACCGGCGCGAAGTCCTTGGCCGGGTCGTAGCCGATCTTCTTGTAGACGTAGGCGTTGATGATCTGCGTGCCGGGCGTGCCCAGCAGCAAGGTGTAGCCGTCCGGCTGTGCATGCGCCACCTCGGACGCGCCCAGGCTGCCGCCCGCGCCGGCCTTGTTGACCACCACCACGGACTGGCCGAGCTCCGCGCCGAGGCCTTCGGCCATCAGGCGGCCCAGCAAGTCGGTCGTGCCGCCAGCGGCGAACGGCACCACCAGGCGCACCGGCTGCTCCGGCCAGGCGGCGCTGGCCGGAGCAGCCGCGCCCAACGCGGCAGCCGCCGCAATCCCGAAAGTCCAACGACGCAACAGATGGGAAAACTTCATGACGCCCCCTTGAGCGAATGATGACGATGCAACGGCCTACGTGGCAATAAAACCGTTTGGTTTATTTTCACAACAAATATACCATGTGTTTTATTTGACAAACCACACCACTCACGACGCCATGAGCCGCATCATCCATCGCAACTCCAGCCCCCTGCCCATCGCCATCAAGGGCGAAGGCAGCTTCATCGTCGACCAGGAAGGCCGACGCTACTTCGACGCCTCGGGCGGCGCGGCGGTCTCGTGCCTGGGACACGCTCACCCCGAAGTGCGCGCCGCGGCCGTCGCGCAGCTAGACGCGCTGGAGTACGCGCACACCAGCTTCTTCACCACCCCGGCCGCCGAAGAACTGGCCGATCTCCTGGCGGCCAACAGCCCGGCGGGCCTGGGCAACGCCTACTTCGTTTCGGGCGGTTCGGAAGCGGTCGAGACCGCCCTGAAGATGGCGCGCCAGTACCACGTCGAGCGCGGCGAGCCCGGGCGCTACCGCTACATCGCACGGCGCCAGAGCTATCACGGCAACACGTTGGCGGCCTTGTCGGTGGGCGGCAACGCCGGCCGCCGCGCGCTGTACCAGCCCGTGTTGATCGAAAGCCATCACGTCTCGCCCTGCTTTGCCCTGCACTATCGCGAAGCCGGGGAAAGCGACGAGCAATACACCGACCGCCTGGCGGCGGAACTGGACGCAGAGATCCTGCGGCTGGGTCCGACCACGGTGTCCGCGTTCATCGCGGAAACCGTGGTCGGCGCCACTGCGGGAACGGTCGCGCCGCTACCGGGCTACTTTCGCAAGATCCGCCAGGTATGCGACCGCCATGGCGTGCTCTTGATCCTGGACGAGGTCATGTGCGGGCTGGGCCGCACCGGCAGTTATCACGCCTTCGAGCAGGAAGGCGTGGTGCCGGATCTGCTGACGCTGGCCAAGGGTCTGGGCGGCGGTTATGTGCCTATCGGCGCCGTGCTGGCGCACGACCGCGTCATCGGCGCCATCAACGCGGGCTCGGGCTCGTTCCAGCACGGCTACACCTACGTCGGCCATCCGGTGGCTTGCGCCGCGGCGCTGGCAGTGCAGCGCATCGTGCTGCGCGACAAGCTGGTGGCGCGCGTCGCCGACATGGGCGCGCAATTCGGCGCCATGCTGGCAGCGCGCCTGGAACGACACCCGCACGTCGCCGACATCCGCGGCCGGGGCCTGTTCTGGAGCGTGGAGCTGGCCGAGGATCCCGGCAGCCTGCGCGCGTTCGCGCCGCAGCGCCGCCTGCATGCGCGCATCAAGACGCAGGCGCGCGAACTGGGCCTGCTGTGCTATCCGGGCGGCGGCACCATAGACGGCAAGCTTGGCGACCACGTGCTGCTGGCGCCGCCCTACCTCAGCACGGCCGATGAACTGGCCTTCGCGGTGGACGCGCTGGCCAGCGCCATCGACCTGGCGCTGGCGGACGATGCGCCATAATACGCGGCACCTTACCCGGAGCGCAGATGGATAAAGCCGCCATCGACAAACTGATCGAAGCCCAGTTTTCCGCCCTGCCGCCCAAGCTGCGGCAGGCGGCCCGCTATGCGATCGATCATCCCAAGGACATCGCCCTGGAGTCGATGCGCGCCGCGGCCGGCCATGCCGGCGTGCAGGCCGGCGTCATGCTACGCCTGGCGCGGCAGCTGGGTTTCGATACCTACGAAGGGTTCCGCCAGCCCTACCGCGACTGGCTGGCCGAAGGCGGGTCCAGCTTCGCGGGCCGCGCCACCGCGCTGCGCAAGCGGCCGCAGCACGACGCAGACGCGGGGCTGGTCGCCGACATCCTCGACGCCGAAGTGCGCAACCTGGGCAGCAGCCTGGGTCCCGCCGCCCTGCCCGCGCTGAAGGCCGCGCATGGCCTGCTGGCGGGCGCGCGCCGCATCTATGTCATCGGTCTGCGCAGCCTGTATCCAGCCGCCTATCACTTCAGCTATGCCTGCGGCATGTTCCTGGACAAGGTGACCTTGCTCAGCGGCGTCGGCGGCACCTTGGCCGATGAGTTGCGCCGCATCGGACCGGATGACGCGCTGGTCGCCTTCAGCCAGGCGCCTTACGCGCAGGCGGCAGTCACGGCCGTGGAATTCGCGCGTGAGCGCGGCGCCGGCGTGGTGGCGGTCACGGACAGCGCAGTGTCGCCGATCGCCCCGGGCGCCAAGGCGCTGCTGCTGGTGGCCAACGACACGCCCTCGCTGTTCCCCTCGGTGGTGCCTGCGCTGTCCATCGCGCAAACGCTGGCCGCCATGCTGGTGGCGCACAGCGGCGAGGAGAGCCTGCGCGAAATCGGCAACAGCGAAGCCCAGCTGCAACGCTTCGGCGTATACGCCGAAAAGCGGTAAGGACTCAGGCGATCGGCGCGGGCGGCTCCCCGCCTTGCTGCGCCTCTTTCATTTCCATCAGCAGGCTGTGCAGCATCTCGGTGGACAGCCCGTGCAGCACCAGCCGGTAGCCCGCGCGCAGGGTCGACATCGGCACCAGCGGATGGTTGTTGTTGACCAGGATCAGGTGCTGCGGCGCGCCCAGCAGCTTGGCCGCATAGATGCCGATGGTCTCGTCCAGCTGCAGCGAATTGGCCGCGCGCCAGAAGTCATTGTCGGTCAGCATCAGCTGATATAGCGGCGTGAAAAGCTCGATGGCGCTTTGCAGGTCCAGGAAATTCAGCTTGCCCTGCGGCATGTCTTCGAGCCGCAGATCGGGATCACGGATCATCGAAAAATCGACCCGCTGCGGCGCATGCATTTCCACGCCCGCATCGCGCAGCGCCTGGTTCAGGCGGATGACGAAGTTGAACAGGTTCAGGTCATGCTTGACGAAGAGTTCGTCCTTCAGGTCATCGATATCGCGCGGCTCCAGCGGCGTGGTCGTGACCGGCACCGGCGAGTTGGCGGCGATGAACGACAGAATCTGCGCGCCCAGGTGGAAGTGGCGCAGGATCAGCCAGTTGGCCTCCGGCGACACGAAGCGCTTCAAGCCCCACGCCAGGATGCGGTGCAGCAGCTTCGAATGCGACCAGCGGCGCGGCAGGAAGGTCTTGATGACCTGGATCAGGATGATGAAGGCGCGCGCCAACGGCCGCAGGAACGGCAGCAGGTATTGGCGCGAAGCGCAGCTGGAATCCGTCAGCCAGGCCTTCTTCACCTTGTCCGGCAAGGGCGTGCTGCGGTCCAGGTAGAGCGCAAGCCAGGGGCTGGGATCGGCGGGATCGTGCGGCTTGGCGAGGAACTCGGGTTCTTTGCTCATCACGCCTCGCCTTCCATCACGTGGTGGAACTGCATCAGGTAAAGCGCGGCCGTGCGGCGCGCCGTGTCGACGATGCGCTGCTCGGCGCGGCCGTCCTCATCGCAATCCAGCGCCAGTTCCACCGCCGACAGCCAGCGCGCCAGGTGATGCTCGTCGTTGTGGCCGTGATACTCCAGGAAGCGGAAGGCGTCCGGCGGCAGTTTCAGGCTGGCCTTGAGCAGCGGCAGCAGCGCCGGCACGATGCGCTGGCCCGTGCCTTCGATGATGTAGATGGCGCCCAGCAGGCCGATGGGGTCGCGCGTGGCGGCCAGGCCGTGCAGATAGGCGTTGAGCGCTTCGCCGCCGGGATTGCGGCGCAGGGCGTCAATGTCGGCGACCTCGCCGCCCGCGGTGCGATAGTCCTGGAACAGGATCTGGAAGTCGTTCTGCTCCTCGCCCGCATGCGTGTCGATCAACGCCGCAAGCGGCGCGTATTGCTCGGTCAGCGAGGCCGCGCCTTCGCGCATCCACTTGCTGCCTTCGCGCACCTGCGGAATCCAGTTCTCCATCCAGTTCAGATAGTCGGCCGTCTGGAATTGGCGGTTGCGCAGGCGCCGCACCACCGGCGTGCGCCACACGCGCGAGCGGTAGTCGTGCCAGATCGCGGCCAATTCGGTCAGCAGCTGGCCCAGGCCCTGGGGCGCCATGTCCGGGTCATGCGGCGGCGCGATGGCGGCAGCGTCATCGCTGTTCGCGTCCTCGCGCGGCGCAGCCGCGGCCGGCGCGCCCGCGGCGACCTGCGGGGCGTGGACGGCCTCGGCCTCCAGCAGCATGTAGGCGGCCATGAAACGGCCTGATTCCGGGATGTAGCAGAAGATCTGCTCGCCCGGTTTCACTTCGCGCGTTTCCAGGAACTCCGCCAGCATGATCAGGATGGACGCCGCGCCGGTATTGCCGCGCCACGCCAGGTTGCTGAACCAGCGCTCGCGCGGGATCACCAGGCCGGCCTTCTCCATCAGGTCTTCCACCACCGGAATGAACTTCTCCGATGAGTAGTGGCACAGGAAGTGGTCGACCTGATCCGGATCCACCCAGCCGTCGCGCACCAGCTTGGCGTATTCATGGATGCCGATGTCGAACAGGTGCGGCAGCAGGCGGATGTCCTGGCGCAGCGACAGCGCGCCGTCGGCCTCGGCCTCGTTCCAGGACGGATAGTCCAGATGGCCGCGAGCGCGGTCGGCCGAAAGGCCCAGCTGCATGCACACCGGATAGTCGCCCGAGAACGAGCGCTGGTGCACCCACTTCAAGCGCAGGCGCACGCCCTGCGAAGCGCCCGGCAGGGGCCGGCCACTATTGCCCAGCAGCACCGCTCCCGCGCCGTCGGACAGCATCCAGCGCAGGAAATGCGCGTCGAAGTCGGCGTCGTAGCCGCGCGCCGCGAAGCGCGAACGCTTGAACAGCCGCGACGGCAGCTCGCTGGCCACGGCCAGGGCGCTGGCATGGCCGCCCAGCTCCACGCCCTGCGCGGCCGTCTGGATGGCCGATACGCCCGCGGCGCAGATGCCGTGCACCGACAGGGTTTCCATCGGATGCGCGGCCAGCTCGCCCTGGATCATGTTGGAGAAGCCCGGCATCAGCGCGTCCCCGCCCGACGAGCCGCTGGCCAGCAGCGACACGGCGGACAGGTCGCTGTCGTTGCGCCGCAGGCAATCGCGGATGGCGTTGGCCGCCAGTTGCGCGTTGCTGAACACCGTGGCGCCTTCCTGGTCGATCGCGTAGTAGCGCTGCTTGATGCCGTTCTCGGCCAGGATGCGGCTCTTGATGCGGCTGGACATGCGGTTCAGCGGCGCGATGTAGCTGTCCATGGCATCGTTGGACACGGGTTCGCCCGGCATGAAATAGCCGGCGCTTTCCAGATAGACACGATGAAACGCGATGGGCATGAGAGGCCTCTGGTGGATATAGGGTGTGTGGCGCTAGCGGATGTGCTCGGGCGCCATGCATGAACGGCTGCGAAAGCGCGGCAGGAAGGCGCCCAGCACGAACACGCGGAACATGTAGGGCGTGAGCCCGGGCTCATTCAACGCCGGATTCACGCGGCTGCGGTATTGCTCGCGATGCAGGCGCTCCAGTTCGGACCAGTGCGCCCGCGGGTGCTCGTGGTGCGCGGTATGCAGGCCGATGTTGAAGAGCAGCGGATTGACCAGCCCTTCGAAATTGCGCGCATAGTTCAGGCCCGCGACGGCCCGGGGGCCGCCGTCCGCATGGGCATGCTGCAGATAGTTGGTGGCCAGCAGCCAGTGCAGGCCGTGCAGCTGCGGCACGATGACGAACACCAGCGCTTTCATGGGATTCACGGCCAGCAGTCCGCCCCACAGGCCCAGCCACACGCCGTACTGCGCCATGCAATAGCGCCAGGCGCCCGGCCAGTGGCGGCGCAGGCGGCCCAGCCAGGCGAAGAACAGCGGGTACAGCACCCAGCCGGCCTGCAAGGGATGGATCAGGTAGCCCCACAGATGGTTGGTGTCGCCACCGAAGCGGTAGGTGCGCGCCACATCGCGCGCGCCGTGCTTGTAGCGGTGGTGATTGGCCACGTGCGCCGGATAGAACACGAAGGTCGGATGCCCCTGCAGCAGTGTGATCCAGAAATCGGTGGCGCGGTTGGTCCAGCGCCCCCGCCACATGCGGATATGCGTGTGGTTGTGGTGGATGACACCCACGCCCAGGGTCAGGAACAGCATCAGGCCGTACAGCGGCCACCAGAACCCGTGCACCCATTGCCAGGCCGCCAGCGCGGGCAATGCGCCCAGATAGGCCAGGCTTTGCCAGTCGCGCCGGTTGCGCAGCGACGGCAGCCGGCGCTGCCGCTTAAGCGCGCCCGCCAAGCGATTCTCGCTGCCGGAAAGCATTCAGCTGGGACTGCGCCGCCTCGGCCTTCAGGCGGGTGCGGAACAGGCGGTCCATGAAGGTGAACTGGAAGCCGTAATTGCCGTTGTAGCAGGCGTGGTGCAGATGATGGCGGCGGCTGGCGGCGAACCAATGCGCGTAGGACACATTGGGGAAGAAGTCGTAGTTGGCGTGGCCGATGCAGTTGAAGAACAGGCTGAACAGCGGCACCGACGCCAGCGACCAGAAGCTGAAGTCATGCAGCACCATGGGCAGCATGATCACGTTGCCCAGCATCAGCGCCTCGATGGGATGAAAGCTATAGGTCGAGAACGGCGTGGTCACGACCGAACGGTGATGCGGCAAGTGGAAGCGGCGCAGCAGCTTGGTGTGCAGCAGGCGGTGGTTGATCCAGAAATGCACGTCGTTCCAGGCCACCAGCACCAGGATTTCGACAGTGATCTTTTGCCAGCTGGCATCCGGATCCAGGTGCGCCCAGCCCAGCTGCAACAGGCCCCACGGAAAAATCATTCCGGTGCCGAACAGCAGGATGGACAGGCCGGATTGCGCGAACTCGCGCCGCAGTTGCCCCGGCGCCAGCGGACGCGGATCCAGCGGGCGTCCGATGCCCAGCGCCGGCAGGATGTGGTGCGTCAGCAGCCAGGTGGCCGCACCGAAGACCAGATAGATGCCGCCGAAGAAAAGCAGGCCCGCCAGCATGACTTGCCAGGCGGACAAGGCTACAAAAGCTTGGGCCATGAACGTTCTGTTTCACCCGAAGAATGGGCGCATGATAAGCAATCCGTCAGCTTCCCGGTAGGACATTTATTACAAAATGAATCCGAAGGCCACAAAGCTGGCGGACTGCTCACCAAGTTCGGGCTACTGGCAGGGATATTGCCGGTTCAGCCCCGCCACGGCGGCGTCCATGCGCGCGGCCAAGCCCGCGCTGGCGGACGGCATGGGCATGCGCAGCTCCTCGCTCAGCAGGCCCTGCCGTCCCAGCTGCGCCTTCAGAGGGCCGGGATTGGGCTCGGCGAACGTCAGCTGGATGATGGGGACCAGCGCGTGGAACAGCTTCCTGGCCAAGTCCAGCTGCTGCGCCTTCACCGCCTGATGCATGGCCACGAACAGATCGGGGCGGATATGCGCGGCGGCCGCGATCATGCCCGAACCCCCCAGGCTCATCACGGACAGCGCCTGCAGGTCCTCGCCTGCCAGCACGTGCATGTTGCCGTCGGCGATCAGCGCGATGGTCTTTTCCAGCGAACCGCCGCAGTCCTTGATCGCCGCGATGTTCGGGTGCGCGGCCAGCGCCAGCAGGGTCGCTGTGTCCAGCGTCGTGCCGGTGCGGTAGGGAATGTCGTAGAGCACCAGGGGGAAGCGCGAGGCATCGGCCAGGCAGCGGAAATAGGCGGCGGCGCCTTCCTGGCCGGGCCGCACGTAATACGGCGCGGGCGCCAGGATGCCGGCCAGCGGACGCGTGCCGAAGGCGGCCAGGCGCTGCATCACGTGTCCGTGGTGGTTGCCCGCCAGGCCCATGATGACGGGCAGCCGACCCGCTTCGGTCAGCACGGCGTCCAGCACCGCCAGTTGCTCGGCGTCATCCAGCGATGCGGCCTCGCCGGTGCTGCCGCACACGACCAGCCCGTCCACGCCCGCGGCGGCATAGTGGCGCACCAGCCGGCGCAAGGCCCCGCCATCCACGGCGCCGCCGGCAAACGGCGTGACCAGCGGCACCCAGACGCCCTGGATCGGAGATTGATGATGAGATTGCATGAGAACACTCCTTCGGTGTAAGCGGACCGTGGTTGGGGACCGTACAGAAGTGCTCGGGATGTCAGGGGATGCGCGGACGGCGCCAAGCGCCGCCAGGAGGCCGCTGTTCCGTCGCCCATCTGACGGAACAGCATGCTCCGGTCAGATGAGCGGCTGTTTTTTGGATTTCAGGCCGGCGCAAACCAGCACCACGCCCTGGGCGCGGAACGGGAAAGCGGATTGGTTGGCCTGATGAATCATGTATGGATTGAATGCAGTGGTCTGCAAGCGCAGATGCGGGAATCTACCGGGAGCCCGCAACGCTGTCAACGCCGCGTCTCAGCCCAGACTGGCCAGGAACACCGCGCACAGGGCTTCCATGCCCTGGCGGTCGTCTTCGTCAAAGCGGTCGGGCACGGGGCTGTCCACGTCCCACACGCCGATCAACTGGCCCTGATGCACCAGCGGCACCACGATCTCGGAACGCGAGGCCGCATCGCAGGCGATGTGGCCGGGAAAGGCATGCACGTCGGGCACCAGTTGGGTCTGGCGCTGGCTGGCGGCCGCGCCGCACACGCCGCGGTTCAGCGGGATGCGCACGCAGGCCGGCTTGCCCTGGAAGGGGCCCAGCACCAGTTCCGTGCCGTCGTAGAAATAGAAGCCCGCCCAGTTCAGTTCGGGCAGGGCCTGATAGGCCAGCGCGCTCAGGTTGGCGGCATTGGCGATGCGGTCATGCTCGCCTTCGAGCAGGGCGCGGGCCTGGGCGACCAGTCCGGCATACAGGGCGGCCTTGGAATCGGCGACGATGGGAGCGGCTTCGAACATGGGAAATGTAACTGTACAGGCGGTTATCGATGCAGGTGATTTTAGGGCTTGGCGCCATTAAGGGGGCCGGGCCGCTGCCGTGTGGGACAATAGTTTTTTGCCGAATGTTTTTTCCGCCGGGCCACCCCAAGGGATCAACCGCCCGTATTTTCCTACCCTTCTTGATCAAGAAGCACTCCATGGACAAGCCTCTCGAACCTGCGTTTTCCTTTTCGGAACGCGCCCAGCAACTCACCAGCTCCGCCATCCGCGAAATCCTCAAGGTAACCGAGCGCCCCGAAGTCATCTCGTTCGCTGGCGGCCTGCCGGCGCCCGGCGGCTTCCCGGTAGAGGTAGTTCGCGCGGCATTCGACAAGGTACTGTCCACCAACGGTCGCGCCGCGCTGCAGTACGGCCCCACCGAAGGTTTTGCGCCGCTGCGCCAATGGGTTGCTGACGACCTGAACAAGGCCGGCGCCAGCGTCGCCGCCGACCAGATCCTGATCGTGTCGGGTTCGCAGCAAGCGCTGGACCTGCTGGGCAAGGTGCTGATCGACAAGGACAGCAAGGTGCTGGTCGAAGACCCCAGTTACCTGGGCGCGCTGCAATCGTTCAGCCTGTACCAGCCCAACTTCGTGCCGGTGCCCACCGACGAAGGCGGCCTGATCCCCGAAGCCATCACGCCTGAACTGGCCGAAGGCGCCCGCTTCCTGTACGCCCTGCCCAACTTCCAGAACCCCACCGGCCGCACGCTGAGCCTGGAACGCCGCATCGCGCTGGTCAAACGCGCCGCGGAACTGAACCTGACCATCGTCGAGGACGATCCCTACGGCGAACTGCGCTACGCAGGCGAACCGCAGCCGGGCCTGATCGCGCTGGCCGCCGAGTACGGCGCCAACGTCGTGCGCCTGGGCACGTTCTCCAAGGTGCTGGCCCCCGGCCTGCGCCTGGGCTACATCGCCGCCGCACGCCCGCTCATCAACAAGCTGGTGCAAGCCAAGCAGGCCACCGACCTGCACACGCCCACGCTGACGCAGATGGCCGTGTACGAGATCGTCAAGGAAGGCTTCCTGGAAGAGCACCTGCCCAACGTCCGCGAGATCTACCGCGCCCAGGGCAGCTGCATGCTGGATGCCATCAAGCAGGAATTCCCGGACACCGTCACCTGGACCAAGCCGGAAGGCGGCATGTTCATCTGGCTGACGTTGCCCGAGCACATCGACAGCACCAAGCTGCTGGAAAAGGCCATCGCGCAAAACGTGGCGTTCGTGCCCGGCGCGCCGTTCTATTGCGGCGCCGGCAAGACCAACACGCTGCGCCTGAGCTTTGCCACCGTGCCGGAAGACAAGATCCGCCGCGGCATCGCCATCCTCGGCAAGCTGCTAAAAGCCGAGGTGTAGTAGGTCCCCCCCCGAAGCGCCTGTGGCGCTTCCCCCCCAGGGGGGCGCCGCTACGGACCGGCGGAGCCCGGATCCGTGCGGCCCCGCTTTCGCCACGACAGTGACGATATGACGCGGGTGCCTCGAAGGGGGGGATAGGACATGAACGGCGGCCGGGCGCGATGTCCGGCCGCCGTTGTTTTATGCTCTTGGTTTTCCCATTCCGTTTCGCCGTGACAGTGAGCGCCCCCCAACAATCTCCCGTCGACCTCAGCGACATCGTTTTCACCGACTGGGTCGAACGCTGGCTGCCCAAGTCCTGGCGGCCCTATGCCCGCCTGTGCCGCCTGGACCGCCCGATCGGCACCTGGCTGACCCTGCTGCCGGCCATTGCGGCGCTGATCCAGGCCGCGGGCGGCCTGCCGGACCTGCAGCGGCTGATCGTGTTTTCGCTGGGCGCCCTGCTGATGCGCGGCATCGGCTGCACCGTCAACGACATGTGCGACCGCAACTTCGACAAGCACGTCGAGCGCACGCGTTTCCGCCCTCTGACCAGCGGCCAGCTGACGATGAAGAACGCGGTCTGGTTCCTGCTCGGGCAATTGCTGGTCTGCGGGTCGCTGCTGTTCTTCCTGAACGAAATGAGCCGCTGGCTGGCCGTGGCCGTGCTGCCTTTCGTCTTCATCTACCCGCTGTGCAAGCGTGTCACCTACTGGCCGCAAGTGGTGCTGGGCATCTGCTTCAACTGGGGCATGCTGATGGCCTGGTCGGACACGCAGAACCACGTGCCGCTGGCCGCCATCGCCATGTGGGCGGGCGCCGTGCTGTGGCAGGTGGGCTACGACAGCATCTACGCCTACGTGGACGTGCGCGACGACCGCAGCCTGGGCCTGCATTCCACCGCCATGCGCTTTGGCGACCAGGGCAAGCTCTGGATCGGCGGCTTCTATCTGGCCACCATCGTGCTGTGGGCCTGGGGCGGCTACGCCATCGGCCTGTCGTGGGCCTATCAGGTCGGCATGGTGGCGGTGGCCGTGCACCTGGCGTGGCAGTTGAAGGTCTTCGACATCCAGCGCCCCGACCGCAACTTCATGCTGTTCCGCGCCAACCTCTGGCTGGGCGCGCTGCTGGTCGCCGCCGCACTGGCCGGCACGCTGATTCGCTGACGTCCTGCCGGCGCGGCAATGAACCCGGTCGATCGGCGGGGTCCGCGCCGCGCTGAGGCTGCGTTGATGCCGCGCATTGCGAGCATCGCGCGCAAGGCCCATGATGGAACCTCCGCAACGCATTACGGAGACCACGCATGCCCTCATTGCTCAAATCCCTGGCCTTGACGGCCGCTGCAGCCGCCGCCTTCGTGGCCATTCCGGCCCAGGCCGCCAGCGATTGCTCGGCCCAGCGCGGCTGCGCCGCCAAGTTCTGCGAAATCGAAAACGACATCGCCGCCGCCAAGGCGCAGAACAATACCCGCCGCGAAGCCGGCCTGCGCAAGGCCCTGGCCGAAGCCAAAGCGAATTGCACCGACAGCCGCCTGCAATCCCAGCGCGAAGCCGACGTGCGCGAGAAGCAGAACAAGGTCGCCGAGCGCGAAAGCGAGCTCAAGCAGGCCCGCGCCAAGGGCAAGCAGGACAAGATCGACAAAGCCCAGCGCAAACTGGACGAAGCCCAGGCGGAATACAACGCCGCGCTGGTCGAACTGAACCGCTGATTCCCTCCTCCTTGCCGGTCCCGGGCTTTTCCGGGGCTGCGCCCCCCACTCCCCCCGCCGCCAGACCTCCGCCCTACCGGGTGGACTACCTCCTATGGTGTCATCAAATGGAAATTCCACCACCCATGGTGCCATTTGGTGAAATGGAAACCTATTAGTCTTCTTTTTGGAAAGATGTTTTCAGAGAATCAGGGTTTATCCGGAGATGATTTGCGCCCAGAATGCATCTTATCGGGACACAGCAAGCGAACCCCAGGCAATCAGGCCAGCGGTTCGGCTCCCAAGCTCAAGACATTGGAGGTCTGCTATGAAAACCCTTGCTACCGCTTTGATGCTGTCCATGTCCGTTCTGGCTGCCGGCGCCCAAGCCGCCGAGGCTGATCAGGGCCCGACCCGCGCTCAGGTCCAAGCCGAACTGCAACAAGCCAAGGCCTCGGGCCAATACACCTTCGGCGAAGAAGGCTACCCCGCCGCCATCGCCCCGAAGTCGACCCTGACCTCGCAGCAAGTGCAAGCTGAACTGCAACAAGCCAAGAACGCCGGTGAAGTGACCTTCGGCAACCTGGACTACCCGCCCGTCGCCGCGGCTGAACAAGCCACCTCGCTGACCCGCGCCGAAGTCCGCACCGAACTGGCCCAGGCCAAGTCGGAAGGCCTGGTCACCTTCGGCAACCTGGACTACCCGCCCCTGGGCAGCTGATCCCCCCCTGGCCTCCCCGGCCAGGCAGCGCCCCAAAGCCCTCCGGCCCCAAACCGGAGGGCTTTGTTTTTGACGTTTCGATATTTAATTAAGTCGAATTGACGTTACCGATGGCCGATTCGACTATTTAGTCTCTACACATCGACAGCGACCGCGCATAGGATGAGCTCACCCTCTCCCCCATCCATGCAGGAGCCGCACCATGACCACCGCCTCTCCCCGGCCCGTCGTACTTCTGGGCGCCGGAAAAATCGGTTTCGCCATTGCCCTGATGCTGGAACGCAGCGGCGGCTATTCGGTACTGGTAGCCGACCAGGATCCCGAACGGCTGCGCATCGTGGCCGAACTGGGTTGTGAAACCCGTCAGATTTCCGGCGACGACTCCGTGGCGCAATGCATCGAGGGGCGTTACGCGGTCATCAACGCGCTGCCCTTTCACCGCGCCGCCGCGGTGGCCGGCCTGTGCGCCAAGGCGGGGGTGCACTACTTCGACCTGACCGAAGACGTGGCCAGCACGCACGCCATCCAGGCGCTGGCGGAAGACGCCCGCAGCGTGCTGATGCCGCAATGCGGCCTGGCCCCGGGTTTCATCGGCGTGGTCGGCAACGCGCTGGCGCGCCGCTTCGATACCCTGCTGGATCTGCGCATGCGCGTGGGCGCCCTGCCGCGCTATCCCTCCAACAGCCTGCGCTACAACCTGACCTGGAGCACCGAGGGACTGATCAACGAGTACTGCAATCCCTGCGAGGCCATCGTCGACGGCCAACTGACCAGCGTGCCCGCGCTGGAAGGCTACGAGACCTTCGCGCTGGACGGCGTGGAGTACGAAGCCTTCAACACGTCCGGCGGACTGGGCACCCTGCCCGCCACCTTGCGCGGCCGCGCCCGCAACGTGGACTACAAATCGGTGCGCTACCCGGGCCACTGCAGCATCATGAAATTGCTGCTCAACGACTTGCGCTTGCGGGACCGCCGCGACCTGCTCAAGGAAATTTTCGAAGCCGCCATTCCCACGACCGAACAGGACGTAATCGTGATCCAGGCTTCGGCATCGGGCCGCCGCCATGGCCGGCTGGAAGAGGAGTCCTACCCCATCCGCATCTTCGGCGCGGACGTCGACGGCCATCGCCTGAGCGCGATCCAGCTGTCCACCGCCGCCGGCATCTGCGCCGCGCTGGATCTGGTGGCGCAGGGCGCATTGCCGCAACGCGGGTTCGTCGGGCAGGAAGCCATCGATCTGGATGCGTTCATCAACAACCGCTTTGGCCGCGTGTACGCGGGCAAGCCGCTGGCGCTGGCGCTGGCGCTGGCGGGCAGCGGCGCCATGGCCGACCGCTGAACCACGACGCGCCCTCATGCGTCCTGCCCCGCGAGAGCGCAGGACGCTAGCTCCAGCCTTCCAGCCGCAGCGTCGCGCGCACCAGGCGCTGCTCTTCCTGCTCGATATCGGCCAGGCTCTGGCGCACGCTGTCCACGTGGTCCGCGGCCGCCTTGCGCGCCTGCTCCGGCTGGCGCGCCGTCACGGCGTTGAACAGCCGCGTGTGCTGCCGGTCGATCTGGCGCTTCTCGGGTTGGCGGTGGTACAGGTTGTTGACGCAGGCGAAGACCGAGCCCAGCAGCAAGTCCGTCAGCGATTGCAACGTATGCACCAGCACCGGATTGTGCGAAGCCTCGCAGATGGCCAGGTGAAAAGCATGGTCCAGATGCGCGTGCGTCGCCGTGTCGGTGGCCGTGCCCTGCGCCGCCACCATTTCGTCATAACGGCGGCGGATCATGATGAAGTCCGCCTCTGTGCCGCGTATGGCCGCCAGCCGGGCAGACTCGGCTTCCAGCAGCGAACGCACTTCCAGCAGGTCGTAGAGCGTGCGCGGCTGCGAATTGAACAGGTGCATCAGCGGACCGGCATCCACCTTGGATATGTGCGCCACATACGAACCCTTGCCTTGCGCGGTGTGGATGATCTCGCGCGCGCGCAAGAGCTTGAGCCCTTCGCGTAGGGCCGTGCGCGACACGCCCAGCTTCTCGGTCAGACGCCGTTCGGAAGGCAGCGCCTGGCCGGCCTTCAGCACGCCGTCCAGGATCAGGCGTTCGATCCGTTCGGCAACCTCGTCCGCCACCTGGCGAGGCTTTTCTTCAGTTTCCGCGTACATGCACTCTCCGCACCAGTGGTATGACCAAGCGCATCCCCGATCGGACCTCTTGCATAACACCCCCGTAAGTAGCTGATATAAAACCATAAAAATTACGACTTTGCCCATACGGCAGTGCACAAACTGGTATGACCAGCGGGTTTTGATATGGACATTGCGGCAGGCGCGAACGATGATGTCGAGACCAGATACGCCCGGCGCACGGCGTCGGCCAGTCCCTTACCGCTAGAGAACCGCATGACTCAACGCATCCAGCATCACGGCCTGCAAGTGGCGGCCAATCTCAATCAATTCATCGAACAGGAAGCCCTGCCCGGCACCGGCTTGGATGCCGAAGGCTTCTGGCAAGGCTTCGCGGCCCTGGTGGACGACCTGGCTCCGAAGAACCGCGCGTTGCTGGCCGAACGCGACCGCCTGCAGGCCGAGCTCGACGCATGGCACCGCGCCCACCCCGGCCCCATCGCCGATCCGGCCGCCTACCGCAAATTCCTGGAAGGCATCGGCTACCTGCTGCCGCAGCCGGCCAGTGTGCGCGCCACCACCGACAACGTCGACACCGAGATTTCGCAGCAGGCCGGCCCGCAGCTGGTCGTGCCCATGTCCAACTCGCGCTACGCGCTGAACGCCGCCAACGCGCGCTGGGGCAGCCTGTACGACGCGCTCTACGGCACCGACGCCATCCCCGCCACGCCCGGCGACACGGGCCGCGGCTACAACCCGGAACGCGGCGCCGCCGTCATCGCCCGCGCCCGCGCCTTCCTGGACACCGCCGCCCCGCTGGCCCAGGGCTCGCATGCCGACGCCCGCGGCTACACCGTGGAAAGCGGTCAACTGCGCGTGGCGCTGGCCAACGGCTCGACCGGCCTGAAGAATCCCGCGCAATTGGCCGGCTACCAGGGCGAGGCCTCCGCGCCTACGGCCATCCTGCTCAAGAACAACGGCCTGCACTTCGAAATCCAGATCGACCGCAGCCACAGCATCGGCGCCACCGACGCCGCAGGCGTCAAGGACGTGCTGGTGGAAGCCGCGCTCACCACCATCATGGACTGCGAGGATTCCGTCGCCGCCGTGGATGCCGAGGACAAGGTCCATATCTACCGCAACTGGCTCGGCCTGATGAAGGGCGACCTGACCGAAGAGGTCACCAAGGGCGGCAAGACCTTCACCCGCAAGCTCAACGCCGACCGCGACTACACGCGTCCCGACGGTTCACCGCTGACCCTGCATGGCCGTTCGCTCATGTTCGTGCGCAACGTCGGCCACCTGATGACCAACCCGGCCATCCTGGACCGCGAGGGCCGCGAAATCCCCGAAGGCATCCTGGACGCCGTGGTCACCAGCCTGGCCGCGCTGCAGGACCGCAAGCACAAGCTGAATTCGCGCACCGGTTCCGTCTACATCGTGAAGCCGAAGATGCACGGCCCCGTCGAAGCCGCCTTCGCCAGCGAACTGTTCGACCGCGTCGAAGACCTGCTCAAGCTGCCGCGCAACACCCTGAAAATGGGCATCATGGACGAAGAGCGCCGCACCAGCATCAACCTCAAGGCGTGCATCGAGGCCGCCGCCGCGCGCGTGGCCTTCATCAACACCGGCTTCCTGGACCGCACCGGCGACGAAATGCACTCCAGCATGGAAGCCGGCCCGATGCTGCGCAAGGGCGACATGAAGTCCACCGCCTGGATCACCGCCTACGAGCGCAACAACGTGCTGGTCGGCCTGGATGCCGGCCTGCGCGGCCGCGCCCAGATCGGCAAGGGCATGTGGGCCATGCCGGACCTGATGGCCGCCATGCTGGAACAGAAGATCGCCCATCCCAAGGCCGGCGCCAACACCGCCTGGGTGCCTTCGCCCACCGCAGCCACGCTGCACGCGTTGCACTACCACCAGATCGACGTGCAGGCGGTGCAGCAGGAGCTGGAACGCACCAAGCTCGACAGCGTGCGCGATGACCTGCTGGGCGGCCTGCTGACGGTGCCGGTCGGCGATCCGTCCAAGTGGTCCGCGCAGGACATCCAGCAGGAGCTCGACAACAACGTGCAGGGCATCCTGGGCTACGTGGTGCGCTGGATCGACCAGGGCGTGGGCTGCTCCAAGGTGCCGGACATCCACAACGTCGGCCTGATGGAAGACCGCGCCACGCTGCGCATCTCCAGCCAGCACATCGCCAACTGGCTGCGCCACAGCGTGACCAACCGCGAGCAGGTCATGGAAACCTTCAAGCGCATGGCCAAGGTGGTCGACGGCCAAAACGCGGGCGATACGCTCTACCGCCCGATGGCCGGCAACTTCGACACCTCGCTGGCATTCAAGGCTGCCTGCGCGCTGGTGTTCGAAGGCCTGACCCAGCCCAACGGCTACACCGAGCCGCTGCTGCACAAGTACCGCCTGGAGTTCAAGGCCAACCAGGCCTGATCCCGGCGCGCTTTGCCGCGACAAGACCGGACAGCCTGGCTGTCCGGTTTTTTTTTCGGGGCGCGACCCTGAAAAAAAGCGAGGCCAATTTCGCACGGTCGTGCTAAATTTGCCGCATGACTGCCAAAACCGAGAAAAGCGAGCTGACCTTCGCGGCCATTGTGGACGCGGCCCTGGACATGGCCGCGGCGCAAGGCATGGAGAGCCTGTCGCTCGGCCAGGTGGCCAAGCGCCTGGGCATCAGCAAGAGCGGCGTGTTCTCGCGCGTGGGCTCGCTGGAAGCCCTGCAGCAGGCGGTGCTGGACGAATACGACCGGCGCTTCCTTGAAGCCGTGTTCACCCCGGCCCTGGCCCATCCCCGCGGCCTGCCCCGGCTCAACGCCCTGGTCTCGCTCTGGATCGAGCGCGCCAGCAATGTCGAAACGCTGACGGGCTGCATCTACGTGGCCGGCGCATTTGAGTACGACGACGTGGAATCCCCGCTGCGCTCGGTGCTGGAGGGCAATCTACGGCGCTGGCGCAGCGCCATGCTGCGCACGGTCAACCAGGCGCTCGAAGCCGGCCACGTCAGGCCGGACACGGATCCCGAGCAGCTCGTATTCGAGGTCTACAGCCTGATGATCGGGCTGATGCACGATGCCCGCTTCCTGCGGGATCCCAAGGCTCCCCAGCGCGTGCGGGCGGCCTATGAACGATTGATTTCCACCTACCGCAGTTTCAAGTACCTCGAGTAGCCGTATTTCCAGCGCCGGCCCGTGCCGGCAATTCTTTACTTCAATTTCGCACGGTCGTGCGAAATTTTCCAGGAGCCTGACATGTGGATCGTTATCGCAGTGATCGCCGTTTCAGCCGGGGGCAGCGTCTGGCTGCAGTGGCGCGAGCTGCTCAAGCAGTTACCAGACCGCGCCGAGCATCTGGTACTTTTCTAGAAAGACATGGCCATCCCGTTCTATATTTCGAGTTCGCCTGTCCCGAACGTCGTCATGCCGCGCTCCAATCATCTACTGATCATCGATCCGCAGAATGACTTCTGCGACCTGCCCGAGTCGTACCTGCCCACGGATCCCGTGACGGGCGCCGCGCACGCGCCCGCCCTGCCTGTGGCCGGCGCCCACGCCGACATGCAGCGGCTCGCGCACTTCATCGACACGACCGCGCCCGCGCTTACCTCGATCACGGTGACGCTGGATTCGCACCATCGCCTGGACATCGCCCATCCGACCTTCTGGTCCACCGGCGACGGCCAGCCCGTGGCGCCGTACACGCAGATCACGGCGGCACAGCTGCGCGCGGGCGATTTCCGGCCGCGCCACGACGACGACCTGCCGCGTACCCTGTCGTACCTGGACGAACTCGAGGCGCGCGGCCGCTACACGCTGATGGTGTGGCCGCTGCATTGCGAAATCGGCACCTGGGGCCATAACGTGCATGCGGACGTGCGCGCGGCCTACAGCCGTTGGGAAGACGAGCGCCAGTTCATCGTGCGCAAGGTGCCCAAGGGCATGAACCCCTGGACCGAACACTACAGCGCGCTGATGGCCGAAGTCCCTGATGCCGACGATCCGCGCAGCCAGCTCAACCGCAGCCTGCTCGATTCGCTGGACCGCGCCGAACTCATCCTGATCGCCGGCCAGGCCGGCAGCCATTGCGTCAAGGCCACTGTCGAACACCTGGCCGAACACCTGCCCGGCCGCGACCTGTCGCGCCTGGTGTTGCTGACGGACTGCATGAGCCCCGTCGCGGGCTTCGAAGACGCACAGGCGACCTTCCAGCAACGCATGCGCGACCTGGGTATCCAGGCGCGCACCAGCGTCGACATGGCGCGGGCGCTGCTCGCGGCCTGATCCCGCCGCGCAAAACACAACGGCCGCCTGCTTGCGCATGGCGGCCGTGGTTGATGGGCTGCGTGGAGCGGGAACGCTCAGGCGGCGCCGCCGTGCTTGCCGTCGCACTCCACGTACAGCGCGCCGATGGCCTCGCACAATGCCGCGGGCTGTTGGAACAGGCGCGCCACCAGTATGCAACCTTGCACCGTGGCGAACACCGCGCGGCCAGCCGCCTCCGGCGTGCCAGAGAACTTCATCGTGCCCTGCGCCGCGCCTTCGGCCAGCACGCGTGCCAACCAGGCTTCGTGCGCGCGGAAGAATCCTTGCAATGCGCCACGCACGCGTTCGGGCAGCGAATTGACCTCGGCCGCCAGCATGCCGGCCAGACAGAGCTCGCCCGACCCGCAGGCGCGCGATTCCATCATCGACAGATATTGGTCGAGCTGCGCTTGCGCCGGCAGCGACGTGTCGATCCCGCGCATCGCGGCCAGCGCGCGCGCGCTGTAGGCTTCGACCGCCTCGTAGAGCAAGTCGTCCTTGCCCGGAAAGTAATAGTGGATGCTGGACGTCTTTACGCCCACGTGCTCAGCCAGGTCGCGGTAGCTGAAGCCGTTGCATCCGCGCGTGCGGATCAGCTTCTCGGCATGGGCCAGAAGCTGTTCGCGAGTGGTGTTGGAAGTAGGAGTGTCCATGGCTGAATATTACCTACTAATAGGTTGATTCGTCATCGGTTCCGGCAGCGTTGCCACTGCTCCAAAACCCTTGCGGACCCCGGCCGGGAATCATCCCGCCCCCCGGGATCCGCATGTGCCAGCATGAAACTCAGCCTTGCACGGGCGGGTAGTCCAGCTCACCGCTGTCGGTCAGGCCATGCGCGCGGGCGGCGGCCAATTCCTGCTGCACTTGCTTGCGGCTCTTGTCGCCGGCCGAGGCAAACATCGTGGCGGCGTAGCCTTCTTCGCCCGACACCAGCTCGCCATTGGCGCGCGCTTCGGCCAGTTCCTGCTGCACCTGGGCGCGGGTCACCGTGCTTTCGGTGTTCAGGGGAGGCGGATAGTCCAGCTCGCCGGCTTGGGCGGCGCCGATGAAGGAAGCGGACAGGATCAGGGCGGATACGAGGGTCTTCATGGTTGATCTCCAGTAAGGATCAGGTGCTGCATCAGGGTTTCGATGGAGCTATCTACTTATAGATAGACATCGAGGGAAAAAAAACTCAGCCTTGCACGGGCGGGTAAGCCAGTTCGGCGCTGTCGGTCAGGCCTTGGGCGCGGGCGGCGGCCAGTTCCTTCTGGACCTGGGCGCGGCTCTTGTCGCCAGAGGCGGCAAAGATCGTGGCGGCGTAGCCTTCTTCGCCAGACACCAGTTCGCCATTGGCGCGGGCCTGGGCCAGCTCTTGCTGCACTTGGGCGCGGGTCACCGTGCTTTCGGTGTTCAGGGCAGGCGGATAGTCCAGCTCGCCGGCTTGGGCGGCGCCAATGAAGGAAGCGGACAGGATCAGGGCGGATACGAGGGTCTTCATGGTTGATCTCCAGATAACGATTGCGTAGCGGTTCAAAAAACTATCTACTTATAGGTAGACAAAAAGGGAAATTAAAAAGCGGTCCTACTGTATTTCTGGTTTCGACGTCGGCGGGTGTTTGGTTTGCTGCGTCGATGGATGAATCTTATCTACTACTAGGTAGATAGCGCAAGAGGGTTTTGTGAAACAAAATAATTCAAGCAACACCGGGACTTCGCCTCACCTATGCCGGAATGGCGCCCCATCCGCGAGTCGGCCTCTCGAACGCGTCGGCCCACACTACCGCCAGGAGCAACAAAAAACCCGGTAAATCAGGAATTTACCGGGTTCTTGTTGAAGTCTGATGCCGCGCTGTGGCTTAGAACGGAATATCGTCGTCCATATCCGCCAGATTAGCGCCGCTGCTGGCCGGAGCCGCGGCGGGAGCCGGGCGCTGTTGCGGGGCCGGGCGTTGGGCCGGGGCGCGCTGCTGCTGCGGGCGCGAAGGCGCGTCGTCGTAGCCGCCACCGCCGCCGAAGCTTGCGCCACCGCCGCCGCCGTCTTCGCGGCCGCCCAGCATCTGCATCTGGTCGGCGACGATTTCGGTGCTGTAGCGGTCAGCGCCGGTGTCCTTGTCTTGCCACTTGCGCGTCTTCAGGCGGCCTTCGATGTAGACCGAGCGGCCCTTCTTCAGGTACTCGCCGGCGATTTCAGCCAGGCGGTTGTACATGACTACGCGGTGCCATTCCGTTTCTTCGCGGCGTTCGCCCGAAGCCTTGTCTTTCCAGGTGGAGGTGGTGGCAATGGACATATTGCAGATTGCCGCCCCTTCGGGGCTGTAGCGGACTTCCGGGTCGCGTCCCAGATTGCCCACGAGTATGACTTTGTTAACCGATGCCATGCCGTTGTCCCTCTGTTGTTGACAGCCTGCGTGTGCGTTGCCGCGGACGCGCCGGCAACAACATAAAAGCGATGATGTTGAAGACCGGCTTCATGAAACACGCCGGTCACCGCAACGATGACCGGCGACGCCGGGTTGAACCCTGAGTGAAGCCCTGATTTGATGCGTATTATCGACGAAAAGCGCCCGCCGCGCCAAACCAGGATGTGACAAAGCCGTCCACCCCAGCCATGGAATTTTCGCGTCTGTTGGGCGCTTTTCGGGGTGGGATCCCGACTTTTCAGCCGGCCCGCGCCGATGCCTGGCGGTCCGGTTCGGGCAACGGCCGCAGGGCCCAGGTCACCGCCAGCCAGATCGCCGACAGGGCGGCGGCGGCGATGAAAACGGCGCTGGAACCGGAATGCGAGGCCAGCCAGCCGCCCAGCGCGCCACCCGCGAACAGGCCGGCGGCCTGGGCGGTGTTGTAGAAGCCCAGCGCCAGGCCCTTGTAGGCCTGCGGCGCGACCCGCGACACCAGCGACGGTTGCAGGGCTTCCAACACATTGAAGGCCACGAAGAAGCCCGTCAGGGCGGCTGCCAGGGTGTAGAAACCATGGCTGGCCGCGGGCAGCAAGGCGCACACCAGCACCAGCCCGGCCACGGCGGCGCGCAGGGCGCCGCGATGGGCGCGGCGCTTTTCGGCGACGAACACCACCGGCACCATCAGCACGAAGGAAACCAGGATGACCGGCAGATAGACCTTCCAGAGCTCGCGCGCGTCCAGGCCGCCCACCTTCGCCAGCAGGGCGGGCACCACGACAAACAGCGCCACCTGGATCAGGTGCAGGACAAAAACGCCGAAATTCAGGCGCAGCAGGTCGCTGTGGGTCAGGACTTCGCGCGGCCGGGCGGCCTGCATGGTGCGGGCCTGGGTCAGCGGCACCACGGGTACCACCCAGCCGGCCACGGCCAGGCAGATCACGCCCAGACAGGCGATGGTCCAGAACAGGCCGGACAGGCCCCACCAGCCCACCAGCACGGGCGACAGGACCAGCGACACGGCGAAGGACAGGCCGATCGACCCGCCCACCATGGCCATGGCCCGGGTGCGGACCTCGTCGCGGGTGGAGTCCGCCAGCCAGGCGGTGACGGCCGCGGAAATCGCCCCGGCGCCCTGGATGGCGCGGCCGATGGTGATCCAGTACACGTCGGACGCCTGTGCACAGACGATGCTGCCCGCCACGAACAGCAGCAGGCCGAACAGCACCACGGGACGCCGGCCCCAGCGGTCGGACGCCAGGCCGAAGGGAATCTGCATGAAGGCCTGGGTCAGGCCATACATGCCCAGCGCCAGGCCGACGCGGGCCGGATCGTCCCCGCCCGGCATGCCGGCGGCGGCCACGGCGAAGACGGGCAGCAACAGGAACAGCCCCAGCATCCGCGCGGCGAACAGTCCGGCCAGCGCCACGCTGGCGCGGCGTTCGGACGGGGTCAATTTCAGTTTTTTATCTGCCTGCATGCGAAAAATTCAACGATGACTAGGACTCGCCCGCGCGCGTGGATGTCACACGCCCACGGTCTGATCTGGCGGTGCGGCGCCGCCCCCCGGGTCTATCCAGGCTGGAGTACTGCCCCGAACGCAGGGGGATTCGGCGCGCTATAGTACCAAGTTGGCCTTTGAAACCGCTTAAAAGAGCCCGATGGACGTGACAATACGCATTCGGGGTGCGCGCACCCACAATCTCAAGAACGTCTCGCTCGACCTGCCACGCCACAAGCTGGTGGTCGTCACCGGCTTGTCCGGCTCGGGCAAATCGTCGCTGGCCTTCGACACGCTGTACGCGGAAGGCCAACGCCGCTACGTGGAAAGCCTGTCCGCCTACGCCCGCCAGTTCCTGCAGCTGATGGACAAGCCGGACGTGGACCTGATCGAGGGCCTGTCCCCGGCCATCTCCATCGAACAGAAGGCCGCGGGCCACAACCCCCGCTCCACCGTCGGCACCATCACCGAGATCCACGACTACCTGCGCCTCCTGTACGCGCGGGTCGGTACGCCCTATTGCCCTGACCACGGCCTGCCATTACAGGCGCAAAGCGTCAGCCAGATGGTGGACGCGGTGCTGTCCTGGACGCCCGAAACCCGGCTGGCGGTACTGGCGCCCATAGCCCGCGGCAAGAAAGGCAGTTTCGAGGACGAATGCGCCAGCCTGCAGGCGCAGGGCTACGTGCGTCTGCGCGTGGACGGCCAGCTGACCGAAATCGACGGCATGGCGCCGCTGAAGAAGACCGAGAAGCACGACATCGACGTCGTCATCGACCGGCTGCGCATCAAGCCTGAAAGCAAGCAGCGCCTGGCGGAAAGCTTCGAGACCGCGTTGCAGCTGGCCGAGGGCCGCGCCCTGGCGCTGGACATGGACAGCGGCCGCGAACAGGTCTTCTCCAGCCGCTACGCCTGCCCGGTGTGCAGCCACAGCCTGCCCGAGCTGGAGCCGCGCCTGTTCAGCTTCAACAATCCCATGGGCGCCTGCCCCAGTTGCGATGGCATCGGCCAGGTCGGCTTCTTCGACCCCAAGCGCGTGGTCGCCTTCCCGGAGCTGAGCCTGGCGGCCGGCGCCATCCGCGGCTGGGACCGCCGCAACGCCTTCACGCATTCGCTCTTGACCAGCCTGGCGGCGCACTATGAATTCGACATCGAAGCGCCCTTCGAGGAACTGCCCGAGGCGTTGCGCGACAAGGTGCTGTACGGCTCCGGCGACGAAGAGATCTCGTTCCTCTACCTGAACGAAAAAGGCCGCAGCACGGTCAAGCGCCATACATTCGAAGGCGTGATCCCGAACCTGGAGCGCCGCTGGCGCGAAACCGATTCGGCCACCGTGCGCGAAGAGCTCGGCAAGTACCGCAACATCAAGACCTGCCCGGACTGCGGCGGCTCGCGCCTGCGGCCCGAGGCCCGCAACGTGCTGATCGGCCAGGATCCGCGCGGCGGCGAACGCCACGGTCAGGCCATCTACGAGGTCGAGGCCATGCCGCTGTCGACCTGCCTTACCTGGTTCCGCGACCTGAGCCTGACGGGCGCCAAGCAGGAGATCGCGCAACGCATCGTGCGCGAGATCGAGGCGCGCCTGAGCTTCCTGAACAACGTCGGCCTGAACTATCTGTCGCTGGACCGCAGCGCCGATACCATCTCGGGCGGCGAGGCGCAGCGCATCCGCCTGGCCAGCCAGATCGGCTCGGGCCTGACCGGCGTGATGTACGTGCTGGACGAGCCCTCCATCGGCCTGCACCAGCGCGACAACGACCGCCTCATCGGCACCCTGCAGCACCTGCGCGACCTAGGCAATAGCGTCATCGTCGTGGAGCACGACGAAGACATGATCCGCATGGCCGACTGGGTCGTGGACATGGGACCGGGCGCGGGCGAGCACGGCGGCCAGGTGGTGGCGCAGGGCGACCCGGAAACCGTGCAGCGCGACCCCCAGTCGCTGACCGGCCAGTACCTGAGCGGCGCGCGCGCCATCGCCATCCCGAAGCGACGCCCCGTCAACGACGAACTGTCCTGGCTGACCCTGACGGGCGCCAGCGGCAACAACCTGAAGAACGTGGACCTGCGCATCCCCGCGGGCCGGCTGGTGTGCGTGACCGGCGTGTCCGGTTCGGGCAAGTCCACGCTGGTCAACGACACGCTGGCGGTCGCCGTGTCGCGCCAGCTGCATCATGCGCAGAGCGAGCCCGCCCCCTACGTGTCGATGCAGGGGCTGGAGAACTTCGACAAGATCATCAGCGTGGACCAGAGCCCTATCGGCCGCACGCCGCGCAGTAACCCCGCGACCTACACGGGCCTGTTCACGCCCATCCGCGAACTCTTCGCGGGCGTGCCGGAAGCGCGCACCCGCGGCTACGACCCGGGGCGCTTCAGCTTCAACGTCAAGGGCGGGCGCTGCGAGGCCTGCCAGGGCGACGGCGTGGTCAAGGTCGAAATGCATTTCCTGCCCGACATGTACGTGCCTTGCGACGTCTGCCACGGCAAGCGCTACAACCGCGAAACGCTGGAAATCCGCTATCGCGGCCGCAACATCAGCGAAGTGCTGGACCTGACGGTCGAGCAGGCGCTGGAATACTTCGAGTCCGTGCCGGCCATCGCCCGCAAGCTGCACACGCTGATCGACGTGGGCCTGTCGTATATCCGGCTGGGCCAGAGCGCGACCACGCTGTCGGGCGGCGAAGCGCAGCGCGTGAAGCTGTCGCAGGAACTGTCGCGGCGCAGCACCGGCCGCACGCTCTACATCCTGGACGAGCCCACCACGGGCCTGCATTTCCGCGACATCGAGCTGCTGCTGCAGGTGCTGAACCAGCTGGTCGACAGCGGCAACACGGTGCTGATCATCGAACACAACCTGGACGTCATCAAGACCGCGGACTGGGTGGTCGACATGGGTCCCGAAGGCGGCGACGGCGGCGGGCGCGTGGTGGCGCAGGGCACGCCCGAAGACGTGGCCGGCACACCCGCCAGCCACACCGGACAATACCTGGGCAAGCTGCTGCGCCGCTGAACCGGCGCCTGAATCATCACATCAACGGCTAGGAAGGATCGCGGCATGTACACCTTGATCATCGGCAACAAGAACTACTCGTCCTGGTCCCTGCGGCCGTGGATCGCCTTGCGCGCCGCAGGCATACCCTTTACCGAGCAGAAGCTCGGCTTCTTCACCGAGGAATTCTCGCGCCGCGTGGGCGCGGTGTCGCCCGCGGGGCTGGTTCCGGTGCTGCTGGATGGCGAGTTCGCGATCTGGGACACGCTGGCGATCTGCGAGTACCTGGCCGAACGCCATCCCGAAGCCCGCCTGTGGCCCCAGGACGCGCGCGCCCGGGCCCGCGCGCGGTCGCTCACCGCGCAGATGCACAGCGGCTTTGGCGCGATGCGCCAGGCGCTGCCCATGAACGTCGAAGCGCACCTGCCCGGCATCGACTTTCCTGCGGCCGCGCAACAGGACATCGAGCGCCTGCAAGCGATCTGGCGCGACACGCGCGCGGCATTCGGCCAGGGCGGGCCGTTCCTGTTCGGCGAGTTCTCGATCGCCGACGCCTTCTTCGCGCCGGTGGTCTCGCGCTTCACGACCTATGGCATCGCGGCGTCCGGCCCGGTGCGCGACTACATGGACGCCGTGCTGGCGCTGCCCGCCATGCAGGAATGGACCCGCGACGCGCTCGCGGAAGCCACCTTCGTGCCCGAGGACGAGCCCTACCGCAAGCAGCGCTGAAGCACGTCAATCGGCGCGTTCAATCGCGCAGGCGCTGGGCCACGAATTCACGCACCAGCGCCATCGCCGGCGCCTCGGTGCGGCCCGTCAGCGTCACCATTGCAAACAGCGCGTGGCTGCGCAGCGGCGGGTCGGTAGGCAGTTCCGTCAGCTCGCCCGCGGCGATGCCGACCCGCGCCGCGCCCACGATGCCCAGGAATACCGCGTCCGACACGCGCACCGCTTCCAGCACGCTGCCGATTTCATCGCAGCGCAGGCGCATCGCGGTCTGCGGATCCGCCTCGACGCCGAAATGGTCGACCACGATGCGCACGGTATCCGCTGCAAGAAACGTGGACGCCAGCGGATAGGCCGCAACCTCCGCGAAGCGCGCCGGCCGCCCGGCCTGGGCCAGCGGATGGCCGCGGCGGCAGATGAATCCGGCGCGCATTTCCGAGATGGGTTCGATGCGCAGGTCGGCCGCCGGCACGATGCCGCGCGTATCGACCACCAGCGCGTCCAGGCGCCGCTGGCGCAACAGCGCCAGATGGGCCTCGGGCGAGCCGCGCATCACGTCCAGCCGCAACTGCGGATAGTGCTGCGCCACGTGCGCCAGCAGCGGCGTCATGAGCATGACGCCCGGCCCTGAACCCAATCCGATGCTGATGCTGCCCCGGTCGCCCTGGGTCAGCAGTTCCGCGCTGCGGCGCAGCTCGCCCGATTCGAACAGGATGCGCCGCGCGCGGCCGGCGACGGTCAGGCCCAGCGGTGTCAGCTCGGTGCGCTTGCCCATGCGGTCCAGCAGGCGCGCGCCCAGGTCTTCTTCCAGCAGGCGGATGCTGCGGCTGAGCGCCGACTGGGTCAGGTACAGGCGTTCGGCCGCACGGCTGAAGGAACCCGCCTCGGCCACGGCCAGCAGATGTTCGAGCTGCTTGAGATTCATGCCCGGGTCCCGATTAAGTATGAGTTTTTTTTCTAGCTTCCAGAATAACAATTCGTTAGACAACTAGCGAGGCCTGTCCCTAGCATGTGGATCACGACTAGATCATTCCAAGGGGAATTTCGTGAGCATGCTTTCCAATGGCCTGCGCCTGGCCGGCTGTGCGCTGGCGCTGGGCGCGGCGCTGCTGGCCCAGGGCGCCCGGGCCGCAGACTATCCCGACCGGCCCGTCATGATGATGGTGCCCTACCCGGCCGGCGGCGCGTCCGATTCCATCGCCCGCGTGGTGGCCCCGCCCGTCTCCAAGCAACTGGGCCAACCCGTGCTGGTGGAGAACCTGGGCGGCGTGAGCGGCGCGCTGGGCGCGCAGAAGGTGCTGGGCGCCAAGACTGACGGCTATTACCTGTTCCAGGGCTCGCCCAACGAGCTGATCCTGTCCCCCATTGCCAATCCCGCGGTCAAGCTCAAGAGCGAGGATTTCCGCCTGGTGCAGATGATCGGCATGGCCCCATTGGTGATCGTGGCGCGCGCCGACCTGCCCGCCAACAATGCCGACGAGCTGGTCACGCTGGCGCGCTCGCGCTCGGCCACCCAGCCGCTGACGTTCGGCAGCGTGGGTGTGGGTTCGCTGTACCACGTGCTGGGCGAACACATGGCGCGCACCATCGGCGCCAACATGATGCATGTGCCCTACAAGGGCGGCGCGCCGTTGATGCAGGACATCGGCGGCGGCCAGGTGGACCTGGCCATCCTGCCGCTGTCGCAGCAGCAGGTGGCGCTGGCCGAGCAGGGCCGCATCAAGCTGCTGGCCAGCCTGGACCCGCAGCGCAGCCAGTTGCCCGCGCTCAAGACCGTGCCGTCGGTCAACGAAGGCCAACTGCTCAAGGGCTTCAACTTCACCACCTGGACTGGCTACTTCGTCAAGCGCGACACGCCGCAAGACGTGGTGGCGCGCCTGAACGCAGCGCTCAACGCCGCCATGCAGGATGCGGCGGTGAAGGACAGCCTGGCGCACCAGAACATCGAAGTCTCCGCCCCCATGAGCGCGGAACAGGCCGACGCCATGTACCGCGCCGAGACCGAGCGCTTCCGCGAAATCTCCAGCCACGTGAAACTGGCAGGCAACCAGTGACCCGATTCCAGGACCTCTCCGACATGCATCCCATCCTGCAGGCGATGACCGCCCAGGCCGACGAATTCGTCTCGATCCGCCGCGACATCCACCGCCACCCCGAACTCGGCTTCCAGGAATTCCGCACCAGCGACCTGGTGGCGCAGTGCCTGACGCAATGGGGCTATGAAGTGGAACGCGGGCTGGGCGGCACCGGCGTGGTGGGGCAGTTGCGCCGCGGCAGCGGCGGCAAGCGCCTGGGCCTGCGCGCCGACATGGACGCCCTGCCCATCCAGGAAGCGACGGGCCTGGAACACGCCAGCTGCAACGAAGGCGTCATGCACGCCTGCGGCCACGACGGCCACACCGCCATGCTGCTGGCGGCCGCGCACCACCTGGCCAGGCATGGCGACTTCGACGGCACGCTCAACCTGATCTTCCAGCCCGCCGAGGAAGGCCTGGGCGGCGCCAAGCGCATGATGGAAGACGGACTGTTCAGCAAGTATCCCTGCGACGCCATCTTCGCCATGCACAACATGCCGGGCCATCCGCAAGGCCGCCTGCTGCTGCGCGACGGCGCCGCGATGGCTTCGTCCGACAACGTCACCATCGTGCTGGAAGGCGTGGGCGGGCACGGCGCGATGCCGCATTGCGCCGCCGATCCGGTGGTGGCTGGCGCGGCCATCGTGCTGGGCCTGCAAAGCATCGTCGCCCGCAATATCGATCCCCTGCACATGGCGGTGATCACGGTCGGCGCATTCAACGCGGGCAAAGCCAACAACGTCATCCCCCAGACCGCCACGCTGAAACTCAGCGTGCGCGCGCTGGACCGCGGCGTGCGCGACACGCTGCAAGCCCGCATCACGGAACTGGTCCACAGCCAGGCGGCCAGCTATCAGGTGCGCGCCACCATCGACTACGGCCGCGGTTATCCCGTGCTGGTCAACACCCGCGAAGAAACCGATTTCGCGCGCCAGGTGGCGGTGGAACTGGTAGGCGCCGACCAGGTGGAACTCCAGACCCGCGCGCTGACCGGCAGCGAGGACTTCGCCTTCATGCTGGAGGAAGTGCCAGGGTCCTACCTGCTGGTGGGCAATGGCGATGGCTCGGCGGAAGGCTTCAACAGCGGGCATGGGGCCTGCATGGTGCACAACCCGGGCTATGACTTCAACGACCACAGCCTGCCCGTGGGCGCGGCCTACTGGGTGCTGCTGACGCAGCGCTATCTGGCGGGCTGAGGCCGCGGCGCAAGCCTGAGGCCCGCGGGCCTCAGGCCATCTCGAACAGGCGCTTGTGCTCGCGGATGGCGTAGCGGTCCGTCATGCCCGCGATGTAGTCGGCGATGGCGCGGGCCTGCTCGTTGAAAGCCGGCCGGCGATAGTCGGGCGGCAACAGCCGCGGATCGTCCAGGAAAGCCGCGAACAGCTCGCGCACGATGCGCCGCGCCTTGGTCGTCATGCGCAACACGCGGTAGTGGCGGTACAGGTTGTCGAACAGGAATTTCTTCAGCGCGTCGGCCTCGCTCCGGATCTCGGGCGAAAAGGTCGCCAGCGGCGGCGCGCGGCGCACGTCGTCGGCAGTGGCGGGCGCGAACTCGCGGATGCGCGCCAACGAGGTCCGCGTCAGGTCGACGATCAGCGTATTGATCATGCGGCGTATGGTCTCGGCCACCGCGCGACGCGCAGCCAGCCCCGGATAGCTTTCCAGCACGTGGGCGTGGTGGCGCTCGAAGATCGACACTTCCTTCAGCTGTTCCAGCGTGATCAGGCCCGAGCGCAGGCCGTCGTCGATGTCGTGGTTGTTGTAGGCGACCTCGTCCGCCAGGTTGGCCAACTGCGCCTCCAGCGAGGGTTGGGTGCGGTCCAGGAAGCGCTGGCCCACGTCGCCCAGCTGCCGCGCATGCGCGGCCGAACAATGCTTGAGGATGCCTTCGCGCGTTTCGAAGCACAGGTTCAGGCCGTTGAAGTCCGCGTAGCGTTCTTCCAGTTCGTCCACCACCCGCAGGCTTTGCAGATTGTGCTCGAAGCCGCCCGCCTCCGGCGCCAATTCGCGCATGCAGGCGTTGAGTTCATCCTGGCCCGCATGACCGAACGGCGTGTGGCCCAGGTCGTGCGCCAGCGAGATGGCTTCGGTCAGGTCTTCGGACAGGCCCAGGCTGCGCGCCAGCGTGCGCGCAATCTGGGCCACTTCCAGGCTGTGGGTCAGGCGGGTGCGGAACAGGTCGCCCTCGTGGTTCACGAAGACCTGGGTCTTGTACTCCAGGCGCCGGAAGGCGCTGGAATGGACGATGCGATCGCGGTCGCGCTGGAACTCCGTCCGGTTTTCCGGTGGCGGCTCGGCATAGGTCCGCCCGCGCGATTGAGACGGGTGGGATGCATAGGAAGCCAGTTCTTTCATCTGCAACACCGTCTCCATCACGGCTATTGGGTGGTGCGGGCCAGCATGGCGCGCACGGCGTCGTCGGGGGCCGCGCGCATCATGGCCTCGCCGATGCGGGTCATGAGCACGTAGCGGATCGAGCCGCCTTCGGTCTTCTTGTCCACCTGCATCAGGTCCAGCCAGCGGTCGGCGCCCAGGTCGGGGGCCACGACGGGACAGCCGATGGCGACCACCAGCGCGCGCACGCGCTCCACGTCGGCACGGTCAAAGCCGGCGACGTCGGCCGACAGCTCGGCAGCCTGCACCATGCCGCAACCGACGGCTTCGCCATGCAGCCAGGCGCCGTAGCCCAGGCCGGATTCGATGGCGTGGCCGAAGGTGTGGCCCAGGTTGAGGATGGCGCGCAGGCCCGACTCGCGCTCGTCCTTGCCCACCACTTGCGCCTTGAGTTCGCAGGAGCGGCGGATGGCGTAGGCGACCGCCTCGGGGTCCAGTTCGCGCAGCTTCTGCGCATTGTCCTCGCACCAGGACCAGAATTCCGGGTCCAGGATCAGGCCGTACTTGATCACTTCCGCCAGGCCCGCGGACACCTCGCGCGCCGGCAGCGTGTTCAGCACGTCGGTGTCTATTTCGACTGCGACCGGCTGGTAGAACGCGCCGATCATGTTCTTGCCCAGCGGATGGTTGACGGCGGTCTTGCCGCCCACCGACGAATCGACCTGCGACAGCAGCGTCGTGGGCACCTGCAGGAAGCGCACGCCGCGCATATAGACCGCGGCCGCGAAACCGGTCATGTCGCCGATGACGCCGCCGCCCAGCGCCACCAGCACGCAGCGGCGGTCCAGGCGGTTGCCCAGCAGCGCGTCGAAGATCAGGTTCAGCGACTGCCAGTCCTTATAGGCCTCGCCGTCGGGCAATTCGATGCGCAGCACCCGCTTGCCGGTCCGGGCCAGCGCGGCTTCGGCGCGCTCGCCGTACAGGGCGGCGACGGTCGGGTTGGTCACCACGGCGATCGCGGTGGCGTCGGCGGGGATGCACTGGTCCAGGGCGTCCAGGCGGCCGGGGCCGATGTGGATCGGGTAGGCTCCGCCCGGGGTGTCCACGTGTACTACGTTCATATGCGCTTCTCGAAGGCTTGCAGTTGCGGCAGCAGCGCCTTGACCAGGGTGTGTATGGGCATGGCGCCCGTCTCCACCACCAGGTCGGCTACTTCCTTATAGAGGGGTTCCCGCAGGGTCATGAGGTCGCGCAGCGTGCCGCGCGGGTCGGCCGTGGCCAACAGGGGACGGTTGCGGTCGCGGCAGGTGCGGCGGAACAGTTCGTCCACGCTGGCGCGCAGGTAGACCACGATGCCGCGCTCGCGCAGGCGCTGACGGTTTTCCGGCGCCAGGATCGCGCCGCCGCCGGTGGCAAGAATTATGTTGCGCCGTTGGGTACACTCTTCCAAGGCGGCAGATTCCCGGCGACGAAAACCGGCTTCGCCCTCGATTTCGAAGATTACCGGCACCCGCACGCCGCAACGCGCCTCGAGCTCATGATCCAAGTCCATAAACTCGCGCCCCAGGGCACGCGCCAGGCCACGCCCTATGGTGGTCTTGCCCGCGCCCATCATCCCGACCAGGAAAACCGGCAGGTCATGGGGCAGCGTGGCGGCCTTGCCTGTGCACTCGATCGCGCAAGGCTGGTTTTCGGGCGTCTCGCAGGAGGACGCCGGGTCCGGGTCAGCCTCCGGACATGAGTTAGCGGAAAAGTTCATGACGGCATTATCACATCAGCCGCCAGTTGCCCGCCTACCACACTGAACGATTTTGTTACAGAAACCGGTGCCCCGTGCCAAGACGGACCCGGAGATACCCGTAAAATCGCCGCGATGAGCAAGCCCCAGAATTCCTCCAAGAAAGACAAGCCCGCCAAGAGCGGTTCCCCGATACTGCGATTCTTCGTAAAAACCGGCATTTTCTTTGCCGGCCTGTTCCTGTGCGGCGTGCTGCTGGCTGGGATGGCGTTGGCGCTGGCCTGGCCCAACCTGCCCGACCTGAACGCCATGACGGACTACCGCCCCCGGGTGCCGCTGCGCGTCTTTACGGCGGACCGCGTCCTGATCGGCGAATTCGGCGAAGAGCGCCGCAACGTGCTGCGCTTCAACGAAATCCCGGACGTCATGAAGTCCGCGGTGCTGGCGGCCGAGGACGACCGCTTCTACCAGCACGGCGGGATCGACTGGATGGGCGTGGCGCGCGCCGGCCTGACCAACCTGGTCAGCATGTCGAAGTCGCAGGGCGCCAGCACCATCACGATGCAGGTGGCGCGCAACTTCTACCTGTCGTCGGAAAAGACTTATTCGCGCAAGTTCTATGAACTGCTGCTGACCTTCAAGATCGAGTCGGAGCTCACCAAGGACCAGATCCTCGAGCTCTACATGAACCAGATCTACCTGGGCCACCGCGCCTATGGTTTCGCGGCCGCCTCGCGCACCTACTTCGGCAAGCCCCTGTCCGAAGTCACGCCTGCGGAAGCCGCCATGCTGGCCGGCATCCCCAAGGCGCCCTCGCGTTTCAACCCTATCGCCAACCGCCCGCGCGCCGAGCTGCGCCAGCGCTACGTGCTGGGCCGCATGCACTCGCTGGGCTACCTGACCGAACCGGAATACCAGCAGGCGCTGGCCCAGCCCATCGTCATGAAGTCCGCGGAAGGCACGCCGGCCGGCGGCTATTCCATCCATGGCGAGTACGTGGCGGAACTGGCACGCCAGCTGTTGTTCAACGTGTACCAGGACAACGTCTATTCGCGCGGCATCAATATCTACACCACCGTGCAGTCCAAGGACCAGGAAGCGGCCTACCGCGCCGTGCGCGAAGGCGTGCTGGAATACACGCGCCGCGCGCCCTACCCCGGCCCCGAGGAACAGCTCGACCTGCCGCCGGGCACCGAGAATAACCCGCAGGCGCTGGACGAATTCCTGGACGGCGTGTTCGACAAGTTCAGCGACAGCGGTGACCTGCTGACGGCGCTGGTGCTGTCGGCCAGCCCCACCGAAGTGAAGCTGGCGCGCAGCTCGCGCGAGATCATCACCGTCACCGACAAGAAGGTGCTGGGCGTCGTGGCGCGCGCGCTGAACGACAAGGCCAAGCCCGAGCAGCGCATCAAGCGCGGCTCCGTGGTCTACATCCGCAAGTTCGGCGACAACTGGGAAATCATCAACCTGCCTTCGGTGCAGGCGGCCTTCGTGGCGCTGTCGCCGCAAGATGGCGCCATCCGCGCCATGGTCGGCGGCTTTGACTTCTACCGCGGCAACTTCAACCGGGTGACGCAAGCCTGGCGCCAGCCGGGTTCGAACATCAAGCCCTTCATCTACGCCGCTTCGCTGGAACGCGGCCTGACCCCGGGCACGCAGATCTCGGACCAGCCCTTCGAACTGACGGCCGCGCAGACCGGCTCCAAGGCCTGGAACCCGAAGAACTACGGCAACCAGTACGAACCCATGCTGACCCTGCGCCAGGGCCTGTACAAGTCCAAGAACATGGTGTCGATCCGTATCCTGCAGGCCATCGGCCCGCAGTACGCGCAGGACTACCTGACCCGCTTCGGCTTCGACAAGGCCCGCCAGCCCGCCGTGTTGCCGCTGGCGCTGGGCGCGGGCTCGGTCACGCCCTTGCAGCTGGCCGGCGCCTTCTCGGTGTTCGCCAATGGCGGCTACCGCGTCACGCCCTACCTGATCGACCGCGTCACCGACAGCAGCGGCAAGGTCATCATGCAGTCCAAGCCGGTCGTGGCCGGCGACGCCGCGGCCCGCGCCATCGATCCGCGCACGGCCTGGGTCATGGACGACATCCTGCGCGGCGTGGCCACCTACGGCACCGCAGCGCGCGCCCGCGTCCTGCTCAAGCGCAACGACATCGCAGGCAAGACCGGCACCACCAACGAATCGGTGGACGCCTGGTTCTCCGGCTACACCCCGTCGCTGGTCGCCACCGCGTGGCTGGGCTTTGACCAGCCCAAGTCCCTGGGTTCGCGCGAAACCGGCGGCGGCGTCGCCATGCCGATCTGGGTCGATTACATGCAGACGGTCCTCAAGGGCGTGCCCGAAGAGAAGCCGCGTCCCCGCCCCGATGGCCTGCTGGTCGAAAACGGCGAGTTCTACTTCTCCGAATTCCCGCCCGGACAAGCGGTGGCGCGCCTGGGCTTGCCCGAGGCCGACACGCTGGGTGAGTTCCTCAACGGCCTGAACGGCAGCACCAGCGAGGAAACCCGGATCAAGGTGGCGCCGGGCGTAGGTACGCAAGGCAACACGCCCTGGTCCCAGAAGATTCCGTTCTGACGCGCAAATGACAAGGCCGGCCCTATGGGGCCGGCCTTTTTTTCGCCTGAAGCTGACGTTTTACAGGCGTATCGTCACGGGTACGCCGGCTGCCGCGGAACAGATCTGCGACAGGGCATCCGGCAACTGCGGGCCGCCTCGGGTATCGTTCCAGTGCTGGCCATCGTAGCGGTAGTGAAAGCCGCCGCTGCGCGCCGCGACCCACAGCTCCTGCATGGCAGCCTGGCTGTTCACCACCACATGGGTGTTGTCCTCGAAAACCATCGTCAGCACATTGCCGCTGCGGCTGGTTTCGACGTCGACATCGAGCGAAGCCGCCCAGTCATCGGCCTGGCTTTCGATGCTGTTCAGCACCTGGTCGATCAACGCAAGAAATTCGGTTTCGGTCATAATCGAGCCTGCAAGATTTAGGAGTTCCCAGTGTTCCACTTGGCATTTCGCCGCATGGTCCTTCGCATTGTAGCCACGCTGCTGGCGACCGGCATGGTTGCCGCCTGCGGGTATAAGGGCCCCTTGTACATGCCGACGCCGGACGGCAAGCCGCCCTCGCGCACGCAGCCGCAGCCGCAACCGACGCCCATCCCGCCGGTGCAGTCCATTCCATGACACCCCGATTCCCCGCGCAGCCTGAACTGGCCGGTCATCCGTACTTCCAGTTCCGCAACAATGTCCTGTACGCCGAGGACGTGCCGCTGGATCACCTGGCCGAAAAGCTGGGCACGCCGCTGTACGTATACTCGCGCGCCGCACTCAAGGCTGCCTGGGAATCCTACCGCAATGCCGTCGGCCAGCATCCGGTGCTGGTCTGCTACGGCATGAAGGCCAATTCCAACCTGGCCGTCCTGAAGGAATTCGCGCGCCTGGGCGCGGGCTTCGACATCGTTTCCGGCGGCGAGCTCAAGCGCGCCCTGGCGGCCGGTGCGGACCCGTCCAGGATCGTATTTTCCGGCGTGGGCAAGCAGGCCTGGGAAATGCGCGCCGCGCTGGCCGCCAAGGTCAAGTGCTTCAACGTCGAGTCCGAAGCCGAACTGCGCCGGCTGTCGGAAATCGCGCATGACATGGGTCTGCGCGCGCCCGTTTCGCTGCGGGTGAATCCGGACGTGGATGCGCAGACGCATCCATACATCTCCACCGGCCTGAAGGAAAACAAGTTCGGCATCGCCATCGAATCGGCGCTGGACGTCTACCGCCTGGCCCAGTCGCTGCCGGCCCTGGAAATCGTGGGCGTGGACTGCCACATCGGTTCGCAGCTCACCGACATCAGTCCCTATTTCGACGCGCTGGAAAAGCTGCTGGACCTGATCGAAAAGCTGGATCAGGCCGGCATCCGGATCGTCCATCTGGACCTGGGCGGCGGCCTGGGCATCCGCTATACGGATGAGATCCCGCCCTCGCCCCAGGCCTTGCTGGATCGTGTCTTCGAACGCCTGAACGCGCGCGGCTTCGGCCATCTGCACCTGGTGCTGGAGCCCGGCCGCTCGCTGGTGGGCAACGCCGGCGTGCTGCTCACGCGGGTCCAGTACCTGAAGCACTCGGAAGCGCGCAACTTCGCCATCGTCGACGCCGCCATGAACGACCTGCTGCGTCCCGCGCTATACGAAGCCTTCCACGGCGTGCGCCCCGTGCATCCGCGCGCGGGCGACGAAACCCTATACGACATCGTCGGCCCGGTCTGCGAAAGCGCCGACTGGCTGGCCCGGCAGCGCAAGCTTGCTCTCCAACAGGGCGACCTGCTGGCGGTGGAGTCCGCGGGCGCCTACAGCATGGCCATGGCCAGCAATTACAACGCCCGCCCCCGCGCGGCGGAAGCCATGGTCGACGGTGACAAGTACTACGTCGTGCGCCAGCGCGAAACGCTGGACGACCTGCTCAAGGGCGAATCCACGCTGCCCTGAGGGGCTGCCGCCATCCGCGGCGCGGACCGCACGCCGCATATGGGCGCGATGCCGCTCATTTCACTCGAACTCATGCGTGATGGAAGCCGGCCGGCCCGGCGCTACTGTCAGGGTCATGCGGTAATCGCCCGCTGATGCGTTGCGCACCGTCACCTGGTAACGGCCTGGCGGCAGGGACAGTTCGCGCAGCGGCGGGCTGACGCCGCGCGAGCGGCCATTGACCACCACCTCTCCCCACGGACGCACGGCCACGCGCACCGTGACAGGCGCCGCCTGAGGCGGCGGCGTCGCGGGCGCGGCGGGCTCTGACGCGGCGGGGGCTGCCGCGGCTTCAGGCTCAGGGGCGCTATCTGGCTTCGGGCTGGCGGACGGCATGGTGGAGCCAGTGGCTGCGGCCTGCGGCGGCGAGGCTGGTAGGGCCGCGGCGGGGGAATCCGGCGGGGTCGGTGGAGTCGGCGCGGGCGCGGGTTGCGGCTGTGGTTCCGACGGCGGCAGGGGTTGCGGCGGCGGTTGGGACGGTGGCTCCGATTGGGGCTGGGGTTGCGGCTGAGCTTGAGGCGGCGCCACGCCAGCCAGCTCCACCGGCGGCTGTGCCGGCCGCAGCCATGCATATCCCCCCGCCGCAAGCAGCAAAAGGCCCGCCACGGCCAGCGGCAGCATGCGCCGCGCGCGCGTCGGGTGTTCCGGCCGCATCGCGGTCAGGCGAGCGGCGGCCGGCGGCGGATCGGCAAGGTCGCCGGCGGGCGTCTCCATCATCAATGAAGGCGCGGTCATGTCCGGCTCCGGATCCTCCACAGGAGCGGCCACAGAAACCGCCGCAGGAGCCGGCACCGCCGGCGGGATCACGCCCATCGCCGCAGCAAGCGCCGCGGCTGTCCGCGGTCTCGCCTGCGCCTCCATCGCCAGGCCCTCGTCCACGGCGGCGCAGAAGGCCGCGCGATAGGCGCCCGGATGCCACTCATCCAGAGGCGGGCAATCGTCGCGTACACGGCGCGCCAGCGCGCCTGGAGGGGCCGCGCCCGTCGCCAGGAAGTACGCCAGCGCCGCCAGCCCGTACACGTCCGTCCAGGGGCCGCAAGAATGCCCCGGATCGTCCGTGTACTGTTCGAACGCGGCGTAACCGGCATGCCGCGCTGCGTCTTCGTCATCGGGCGCCACATCGAAAGGCGGCGCCAGGACGGCAAAACCCTGCCCGTCGCGTACCACGGCATCTGGGCAAATGCCGCCATGCGCCCGGCCGCCTTCGTGCATGGCGGCCAGGGACGCGGACAGGCCGGCCACCACTCGCAGGATCTCCTGTTCACGCAGCCGCCCGGGCGGCAGGCGCAGGATATCGTCCAGGCGCTCCACATCTGGCGCGGCCGGGAAGCCCCCCGCGCCCGGTCCAGGCGGCACAGCTGAGTTTCGTAGCATGCGCGGTCCTCCGGCAGATTCAGGGATGCCAGGTCGGCAGGGATGAGAACAGCCTGGCGAACAGCGTCGCGTTCAGCGCGCCGCCATGGATGTAGGTCTGCAAGGCCGCGCCGTCCGCCTGGTTGGTCCACCAATAGCTGGTGTGGGAACTGGGGTTGAAGCAGAACGGCAGGTCGGGCCAGGCGCCCAGCGCGCGGCGCGCCAGCGGCGCGGAATCCTGCTCGCGGCCGGCGCTCAGGATGTCCATGATGTCGCTGCCGCCGCGCGGCGCGGCGGCGCCCGGCGCTGCGGCAGGCGTACGCACCTGCTGCAGGCTGCGGTCGAACTGCTCCGCCGGGCAGCCATGGCGCACCGCCGCCAGCATGCTGGCGCCGATCTGCCGGTAGTAGTCGCTGGCGCCATCCAGGATGCTGCTGTGGTACTGCGCGGGCGGTACGGCCATGACCACGCACAGCGGGTAGCCCCGGCCCACCCGGTCGCGGCTGGGCGTGATGCAGCCCAGCTGTGCGACACCCGCGCCCGGCCCGGCGGGAATCGCGAAATTCCAGATGGGCGCCGACGCGAAGCCGCGCGCGGCATTGACGTCCGGCGCCTGCTTCAGCGCCGCCAGCCCGAACTGCAGCCAGCGGTCCCACCAGGTGATCAGCTCGCGCGGCAGGCGTCGGTGCACGAAGTCGCCCGCCGCCGGAATCTTGCCGTACCAGCCCACACGCCCACGCTCCACTGCTAGCTCCATGTCCATGTCCTGTTCACGACGCGCCCGGGCAGGCGAACGCCTGCATCTCGGCCAGATGGAAAGGGCTCTTGACGCTGCTGGCGGTGATCTCCAGCACCACCTTGCGCCCGCCCAGATCGAATGTGGCCAGCGTGACCTCCGGCGTGGCCCCCCGTCGCAGCTGGGCGCGGTCCAGCATGCGGTTCAGCGCCCAGGGGCCCGACGTGGTCATGCCAGCCGCGCCGACCTGCGGCGTGAGCTCGATGCGCACCTGGTTGCTGCCGCGCGGACCGGGCCACTGCACCGTGGTCGCCACCTGCGGACCATGCGCGTAGCGCACCGCCTGGCCATCCACGTCCATCACGAACTGGGTAATGCCCGCGTCCATTTCCACGGGCCTGATGGCCACCCGATACGAGGGCATGGGATTGCCCGCCATGAAATACACGTCGCGGATCACGCCCGCGCGCTGGAACGCGTCCAGCGTGGTGGAGTTCTCCCCCGACTTGCCGTCGATGCCGGGCTTGAAGCGCCAGCGCTGTCCGGAAACGTCGATCTGGTTCGCCAGGTTCTTCTGGAAGAAGTCGTCCATCAGGCCATTGGGCCCGAACAGCCGCGCCATATCGTTGGGCGCCACGTCGCGCGCCGAACGGCTCGAAAACGGATAGCGTCCGGCCACGGACTGGCCGCAGAACATGCCGATGGTGGCGGACACGGTCTCGCCCATGCGCGCGCGGGCCACGTCGGACACCTCGCCGGACGCGTTCACCGACAGCGAGTTGAGCACGTCGCGCAGCGGCCCTGGCAAGCGGCCCGCCTCGGCCCTCAGCTTGGTCACGGAATCCGAGCTGGGTGCGGGGCTGCCGCTGCGCAAGGCCGCATCCGCCGCCGTCAGATAGGTATAGAGCTCGTTGATGAGGCCGGTGGTGGCTGCGATCGGCGAGGTGGCGCCGGCCGCCGCGCCCTCGCCTTCGGCCAGCCGACGGTACGGCTCGAAATGCTGGTCCACGATGCGCTCCAGCTTCTCGTCGGTGGCGTCGGCCCGCATGGCCGCGCCGGGCCCGGTTGGCCCGAACATCTGCTCCAGCGCCTCGCGCGTGCTGCTGACGCGGTCGCGCGCCTGGTCCACCAGCGAGCGGTCATCCTTGCCGGTATCGCGCAGCAAGGAGGTCTCGCGCGCAACGCCGCGCACCAGCTGCACCAGCGGAGACTCCGGCGCGGACAAGGTGCGCGCCATCTGGATGTTCTGCAGCAGCGACTTGCTGGGCGCCAGCTGCATATCGTTCAGATAGCCGTCCCACTGCGCCACGTAGTCGTTCATGTACAAGCGCTTGATGTCGACCACCAGCTGGCGTTGCGCAGTCTGGTCCAGCTGGCTGCGCAACGGGATGTTCAGGATCCACGCATCATCCGAACGCAGCACCTCGGCCACGCCGGTCACGCGCTTGTTGAACACGTCCCAATAGCCGCGATAGCTGTAGAGCGCGGGAATGCCCTGGCTCAACGGCTTGCCGCTCTTGCGCACGAAGACGGCGCTGGCCTGCGCGCCGCCCAGCGTCACCACCGTGATCTCGGGCGCCGCGTCGGCGTTGGCCAGGGTGCGGCGCAGCCGGCTGTAGGCGCGTTGCGCCAGCGTGTAGCGCGCCAGCTTCTCGCGCGCCTGGGCCACCAGCGCGTCGTCCTTGGGAAACGGCGATGCAAGCACGTGGCTCTGCGTCAGGTTGCGCAGGTGCAGCGACAGCTGCTCATACTGGCGCCGCGTGTAGCCTTCAGGCAGGGTGGCCTGCATATCCGAGAGCAGCCACGCATGCATGAACTCCGCGTCGTAGCGTTCGGCCTCGTACAGCATCAGATAGGCCCTCAGCGCCTCGTAGGAATACTCCAGGTCGCTGGCCGAGGCGTCGCGCAGGGCGGTCTCGACGCGCCGCGCCACCTGCGGCAGCAGCACCTGGTCCAGCGTGTTGCCGTACACGCCCTGCGCCGCCGCCCGCAGCTTCTGGCCCTGGTAGAGGCCATAGCGATAGCTCAGGGGCGGATTGTCGATCTCGAAGCCCTCGTGCTGGGGCAGGTACCAGAGGCTGTCCAGGAAGGGCATCAGCCCCAGCAGGTCGCCGGTGCGCGTGATCTTGATGTCGCGGCTCAGCTTCTCCACCGCCGGCACCCGCCGCGCCACCTCTTCCACGTAATCGGCGTTGTTGCGATAGCTCATGGTCCAACCCGCGACCAAGGCCAGGAAGGCCGCTGTCACCAGGCCGTACCCCGCCCAGTGCAACTGCCGATAGCGGCGTTCCCAACGCAGGTTGCGGCTGGCCAGGCCGGCCTCGCGGAAGATGACGTCCTGCAGCAGGTTCTTCAGGAAGTAGCTGCGTCCTTCCGCCTCGCCCGGCACGCTGGCCGCGGGCGCGGCGCCGCCGTCGATGCGCAGGTAGCGCTTCAGATGGCCAGTCACCTGGTCGAAGGTCTCTCCGCCCTGCGTGCCGCTGGTGAAGTAGACGCCTCGCGGAATGACCCGCGCCTCGAACTTCGAAGTCGCGAACACATCGCTCAGGAAATGGCCCAGGATGGCCTGCAGGCCCGCGAACTGCTGCGGCAACATGTAGGCAAGCGCGCGCCGCGCAGGATCGCTCTCGGCCGCCACCACTTCAGGCAAGGCGTCATCCAACCGCCGCTGCAACAGCGCATACTCTTCATGAAAGGCTTCATACAGGTCGAAACCCGGCTCCTGCGCGCGCGCATACGGCAAGGTAAAGCCCCAGATCTGCGCCAGCTCCTCTCGGGTAAAGGAAGCGAAGTACTCTTCGAAACCGGACAGCAGATCCGTCTTGGTCACCAGCACATACACCGGGAATGCGATGCCCAGCTGCTCGCGCAATTCCTGCAGGCGGCGTCGCAGCACTGCCGCATGCTGCGCCCGTTCCGCATCCGACGCCGACAGCAGGTCTTCGACGCTGACAGTGAGCATGGCACCGTTGATGGGCTGGCGGCCGCGGTACTTGGACAGCAGGCCGAGAAAGCCGCGCCACTCTTCTTCGTCGCCGGTCGGATCGCTTTCGTGCGTGGTGTAGCGCCCCGCCGTGTCCAGCAACACGGCATCGTCAGTGAACCACCAGTCGCAATTGCGCGTGCCGCCCACGCCGCGCAAGGCCACCTTGCCGTAGCGTTCGGCCAGAGGAAAGTTCAAGCCTGAATTCACCAGCGCGGTGGTCTTGCCCGCGCCCGGCGCGCCGATGATCACGTACCAGGGCAGCTGATACAGGTACTGCTTGGAGAACCGGTCCAGCGCGCCGCGCCTGCCGCGGCTCTCGAAGCGGGTCTTGCGCAGCAGTTCCACGGCCTCGTGAAAGCGCGCCTCCAGCTGGCGTATCTCGTCGTTGCCGGCGGCTTCCTCCAGCGGCTTTTCCGCCTTGGGCCGGGGCCGCCGCAACTGGCTCAGCAGTTGCGCGTTCAAGCGCCCTTCGCGCCATTTGCGCCACAACAGCCGCAGCAGCCAGATCGCGAACATCGCCACGATGACGGCGATGCGCACCGTTTCGCTTTCCAGCGGGCGCACCGTGCCGATGGCGATGAGCGGCCCCGCGATCCAGATCAGCACCGCCAGGGCCACCAGCCCCAGGAAGTTCCACACGCGGCGGCTGAAGAACCATCCGAACAGCCTGTAGATCATTCCTGTCCTCCCTGCTCGTGCGCCACCGGCGGCACCAGCACCGTGATCTCCACCCGCCGGTTCAGCGCGCGGCCCGCGGCCGTGTCATTGGGCGCCACCGGATCAGCGTCGCCGCGCCCTTCCGCGCGCACGCGGGCCGTCTGGCCCAGGCGTTGCTCCAGCATGTCCTTGACCGCATCCGCGCGCGCCTGCGACAAATGCCAGTTGGACGGAAAGCGTGCACTGCGCATCGGCGTGTTGTCGGAGTAGCCGCGCACCAGGATGCTGCCCTGCGTCTCGCGCAAGGCATCGGCCACGCGCGACAGTACCGGCAGGTACTGGTCGCGCACGGAACTGGCGCCAGATTCGAATACGCCGTCGCCTCGCAGCACCACCACGCTGCGGTCCACCTCATCGCGCACGGTGACCAACTGGTCGCGGATCTCGGGCGCCAGGAACACCGCCAGCCGCGGCGCGGGCGCGGGCCGCTTCACGGCGGTCGGGGCGATCTGCACCGTGGGCGGACGCAGCTTGGCGATGGACGCGAACACGCCGTCGGACTCGCTGCCCAGACGCCAGCCCAGGCCCCAGTACAGGGCCAGCGCCAGGACGGCTGCCAACGCGCCGAACACCCACAGCGGCACGGGCAGGCGGCGCAATGGTGTCTGCGCCGGCTCGTCGCGCCAATGCGGAGACAGCGCCAGCGGATAATCGCCGCGCGCGCCGCGCAGGATGCGCAAGAGGCGCTGGCGCAGCGTTTCCAGCTGCGAGCGGCCGTTGTCGATCACGCGGTAACGCCCTTCGAAGCCCAGCAGCAGGCAGTAATACAGCAACTCCAGCAGATCCAGGTGCTGCCCGGGGTTCTGCGACAGCTTGGCCAGCAGCTGGAAGAACTTTTCTCCGCCCCAGGTCTCGTTGTGGAACGTGACCAGCAGGCTGTGCGCGGACCACACGCCGCCCCCGCCCCATGGCGTGAGCGCCGCGGCCTCGTCCAGCGCCGTGCACAGGCAGTAGCGCGCGCCCAGTATGGTTTCGTTGGGGATGCCCGCCTGCTGCGCGCGCAGCTCGAACTGCCGCACTTCGTCCAGCAGGTGCTCGCGCAGCATCGCAGGCGAGGGATGCGTCGCCGTGGCGCGGATCTGCGGGATCAGGTCCAGCAGCGGATTGGCCGCCGCCACCAGCGGATTGGCGCCGCTGATGACGTAATCGTGGGGACGCAGCCTGCCCGCCGTATTGGCAGCGCCTTCGCCGATGCCGCCCGGAGGGCCGGCCAGCGTGTGATCCGAAGCATGCATAGTTGTCTCCGCCTGGTTTGGCCGCGCTCAGTCGCGCAGCGCCCAGAACTCCATCGTCAGCCCGGGAAAATCGCCCGCCAGATGCAACGCCAGCGCGCCGGTGCGCTCCAGCTGCTTCCAGAATTCGCCGCTCTTATCCAGTTCGAAATAGACATGTCCGGCGCTGTACGGAATCTGTCGCGGCGCCACCGGCAGCGCGCGCACGGCGACGCCCGGCAATTGCAGGTGCACCAGGTCGCGGATGCGTTCCACCGGACCGATCTTGACCTGCGCCGGAAAGCGCGCCCGCACGGTCTCCACGCCCAGGTCCGCATGCACCGCCAGCACGAAGCCGGCCGACTGCAACAGTTCCGCGTCCTGGATCTGCGCCACGCGCACGCCCTGGCCGCGGTCCTGCAGCGGTATCTGCAAGGCGCGCTGTTCCAGTACGGCCGACAGGGAGCGGCGCAGCTCGTTCATCAAAGGCGTGAAGCTGCCCTGCAGATCATCGTGCACGTAGTCCGGCAGCACACCGGGCCGGCGCGTGGCGGACGTGAAGGTGGCCAGGTCGCAGGCCAGCATCAGCCAGTCGTGGAACAGGCGTTCGGGATGCTGCGCCGGAAGCTGCCGCGCATGCCAGATCGAACCTATATAGCGGTTGACGGTTTCCAGCAGCATGAAGTCCGACACCTCGGAAACGCCGCCGCGGCCGGGCTGCGACAGGCGCGAGGCCAGCGCCTCGCTGCGCGCGTCGAGCAGCCCCTGCAGTTCATCGACGAAGCCCCGCAGAACCGGATGCTCGCCCGCCGCCAGCCACGGCGCCACATAGCCTTCGTCCAGCACCACCCGGTTGTCTGAACGCCGCTCCAGCACGCGCGCCACGCCCAGGCCCAGCCAGTCGTCGGTGAGTTCGCCTTCCAGCATCAACCGCAGCCGCAAGCGTCCGAGCTGCATCAGGACGGGTTCCAGCGCCACGGAGCCGCTGTCTTCCACTTCGGCCTCGTGCACCAGATAGCGCGCCAGCGTGTCTTCCTCGCCTTCGTAGATGACGTCGCTGGCGCCGGCGCGCACGCGCGGCAGGGCCAGTACGATGCGCGCGCCGCGCGTCTGCGCCGGTACTTCGAACGCCGCGGGCGCCGCGTCCGGATGCGAGAAATCGAAAGGCGTGCCGTCGGGCATGACGCCTTGCGCCCGGGTCAGCGCCACCTTGCCGATCGCCAGCGCGTCGCGGTCCAGCGACAGCAGGCCAAAGCCCCAGAAGCATCCCTGGAGCGTGGCTGCGCGCTGCTGCGCGGTATGCAGCATATGGCGTTCAAACTGCTGGAAATGCTGCGGCCGCAGGAACATGCCCTCCGACCAGATCACTTTGTCTCTACTCACCATGTGCGGTTCTCTTCGCTTCTAAAAGGGCCACCACGAACGGCTGCGATCCACTTCTTCCAGCCCGTCGCGCTTGACCGCGACCTTCACCGTCTCCTCGTTCGGCGAAAACTGCCAGACCTTGTAGATGTTGGTGTTCTGCGCCTCGGGCAACGACACCAGCAGCCGCCACTTGCTTTGCTCCAGTTCGCGATAGGCCGCCACCACGCCCACCACGCGCGCCTCGGCGTTGCCTGGGTACTGCACCACCTTGGTTTCACCCGGTTTCAGGATGACCTGGTCGACATTGAGCAGCTCCGCGCCCAGCGCCGCATGCGCATCGCCCTGCAAGGTGAAGAAGTCGCGCGATTCGAAGATGCTGGCCGATTTCAGTTCATAGATCGTCACCTGCACCGGCGAGGGCCTGCCGCTGGCGTTCTGGTTCACTTTCGGATCCGCGCGCAGTTCGATCGCGTACGGCACGGGCACTCGCTTGGCCGTCGACGAGCATGCCGCGAGCATCGCCGCCGTCAACGCAGCCGCGAGAATCGCCGCGGTGCGCCGCCGTCCCGTCGGAATCACTCGTAGGCATGGACCGTTCATAAGACCTCGGAAATAAAAGTACACACGTCTGTTACGCCGCGACGCATACCTTGCACGGCGGGCCGCTATCATCGGCGGAATGACCAGGCCTACACACTCCGAACGACACGCCCGCGCCATGAAACAGTCCGCACGCATTTGCTTGATATCCACGCTCGCGCTGCTTGCAGCCTGTGCTTCCACCCCATCGCCGCAAGCCGTGGAAGCGCTGCAGCAGGTGCGCGACGAATATGCCGCCAGCCGCTTCGGAGCCGTCGTGCGCACGGTGGCGACTTCCGACGCGCTTGCCACCGCGCCCACGCCCATGCGGGTCGAAGCGCTCAAGCTGCAGGCCTTCAGCTACTGCGTGACCAACTATCGCCAACTGTGCGAGGACAGCTTCGCGCGCATCCTGCAGCTGCAGCCCTCGTTCCAGCTCGCGCCGAATGAGGCCGGACACCCCCAGTGGGGACCGGCATTCCAGGCGGCGCAAGCGTCCCAGATCCGTTAACGCGCCGACGGCGCCCAGGAGACAGGCGTGAAACTCACCGTGTTCCAGCGTGCCGGCGATCCGGCCTTCGAACCCATCCACGCCGTGTTCACGGCGCCCGGCGGCACGGTAGGCCGCAGTCTCGACAACCAATTGGCCCTGCCCGATCCGACGCGCGGCATCTGCCGCGTGCAGGCGGCGATCCGCGTCAACGACGATGACGCCGGCTTTCTGCTCAACCTGAGCGACATGAGCACCGTCAGCGTCAATGGCCAGGCGCTCGCGCGCGACCAGGAAGTGCCGCTGCATCCAGGCGACGAGCTGCAGATCGGCGACTACCGGCTGCGCGCCGCAGCGGCCGCGCCGGAGACTCCGGCGGCCAGCGCGGCCGCCGTGGTCGACGACGACATCTTCAGCGACCTGATCGGCCCCGGCACCCTGCCCGTGGGCAGCGCGCCGGACGTCTCCACACACCCCTTCGATCTGGACTCCGCGCAGGCGCGCAACCCGGAAGATCCCCTGCGCCACCTGCCGCCCGGCGACGGCGCGGTGTCGCGCCCGCCCACCGATCCCCTGGCGCTGTTCGATGCGCCGGGTGACGACACACCCAGCATCTTCTCGGACGGCACCCCGTCCGCCCTGCCCGCGCACGACGCATTGGCCGAGCACCGGGCCCATCCCGTCGACGACGCGCTGGGCCGCCCGCGCGACGCGGCAGACGGCCGCAGCGCGTCCGATCATCTGCGCGAGATCGGCGGCTACCTGCGGCCCGCGCCCGTCAAGCCAGAACCCGGCGACAAGAACCGCTGAGGCCTCAGGCGTAGTCATAGCGGAACTCCCCGTCGGCGACCGACAGGCTTACTTTGCTCAGCCTGCGGTCCTGCATGGAGGCGCCCAGCAGTTCCCGGCTGATCCGGGGCAGCACGGTATTGGTCAGGACGGCATCCACCATGCGCGCCCCCGACTCCACTTCCGCGCAGCGCGCCACCACCAGCGCAGTGGCCTCGGGCGTCACCTCCAGCACGATGCCGTGCTGCTCGAGCAGGCGGCGGCCCACGCGCTCGAACTGCAGGTCCACAATGCGCGCCAGCATGGCGTCCGGCAGCGGCAGGTAGGGCACCGCCACCAGCCGCCCCAACAGCGCGGCTGGAAAGGCTTGCAGCAGCGGTTCGCGCAATGCCGCGGCCAACGCGGCGGCGTCGGGCAGCAGCTCGGGATCGCGGCATAGCGCCGCGATCCGTTCCGCGCCCACGTTGGAGGTCAGGATGATCACCGCATTGCGGAAATCGATATAGCGCCCCTCGCCGTCCTCCATCCAACCTTTGTCAAAGACCTGGAAGAAGATCTCGTGCACATCGGCATGCGCCTTCTCCACCTCGTCCAGCAACACCACGCTGTAGGGCCGCCGGCGCACGGCCTCGGTCAGCACGCCGCCCTCGCCATACCCCACATACCCCGGCGGCGCACCCTTGAGCGTGGACACCGTGTGCGACTCCTGGAACTCGCTCATGTTGATGGTGATCAGGTTCTGCTCGCCGCCGTAAAGCGCCTCGGCCAGCGCCAGCGCGGTCTCCGTCTTGCCGACGCCGCTGGGGCCGCAGAGCAGGAACACGCCTACCGGCTTGTCCGGGTCGGTCAGGCCGGCCCGCGAAGTCTGGACGCGGCGCGCCACCGCTTCCAGGGCATCTCGCTGGCCGATCACACGCGCCGAAAGCGTGTCCGCCAGGTCCAGCACCGCGCGCGCCTCGTCCCGCAGCATGCGGCCCACGGGGATGCCGGTCCAGTCGGCCACCACTGCGGCCACGGCGGCGGCATCGACCGCGCAATGCACCATCGCGGATTCATCCTGACTGGCCGCCAGCGCTATGCGCGCCTGCGCCAGTGCGCGGCGCTGGTCTTCCTGCGCATCGGAGGAGGCGAGCTCGAGCGTCTGGCGCAAATTCAGCACCTCTCCGGCCAGCGCGCGTTCCGACTCCCAGCGCTCCGCCAGCGCCTGCTCCTCTTTCGCGGCGACGGCCTGCTCGGCCGCCAGGCGTCCGACCCGCTGCGCATCGCCCTCGCCCAGACGCAGCTCGCGTTCGGCGATGCGTTGAGCCAGCTCCAGCGCCTGTACCCGCCTGCGCGCATCCTCCAGGCTGGGCGGCGCCGCATGCTGGCTGACGGCGACGCGCGCGCAGGCCGTGTCCAGTAACGCAACGGCCTTGTCGGGCAGCTGGCGCGCTGGAATGTAGCGGTGCGACAGCGTCACCGCCGCTTCGATCGCCTCGTCCAGCAGCAGCACGCCATGATGCGCCTGCAGCGTTTCAGCCAGTCCGCGCAACATGCCGAATGCGCGCGCCTCGTCGGGCTCGTGCACCTGTATGACCTGAAAGCGGCGGCTCAATGCGGGGTCTTTCTCGATGTACTTCTTGTATTCCGACCAGGTGGTGGCGCCGATGGTGCGCAGCTCGCCGCGCGCCAGCGCCGGCTTCAACAGATTGGCCGCGTCTCCGGTCCCTGCCGCGCCGCCCGCGCCCACCAGCGTGTGGATCTCGTCGATGAACAGCACCACCGGCTTCTCGCTGGCCTGCACCTCATCGATGACACCGCGCAGCCGCTGCTCGAATTCGCCCTTCACGCCCGCGCCCGCCTGCAGCAGGCCAATATCCAGCAGGTACAGCGCCACATCGCGCAGCTGCGGCGGCACCTCGCCTGCGGCCAGGCGCAGCGCCAGCCCTTCCACCACGGCCGTCTTGCCGACGCCGGCCTCGCCGGCCAACAGCGGATTGTTCTGCCGCCTCCGCATCAACACGTCGATGAGCTGGCGGATTTCCTCATCGCGTCCCGAAACCGGGTCGATCTCGCCCGCGCGCGCGCGCGCCGTCAGGTCGACGGCGAACCGCGCCAGCGCGGAACCGCCCGCGTCCGGCGCCCCGGCAGCGGCAACGGGCGCAGTCTCGGCCGCGTCTTCCGGCGAGCCCTGCACGATCTCCTGCAGCTGTTCCAACAGCGTGTCCGGCGCGATGCGCGAGAACTGGGCCGACATGCCCAGCAGCACGTGACGCAGCGCATAGGTCCGCGCCAGTCCCGCCAGCAGATGGCCGCTGCGGATGCGCGCCGCGCCATAGCGCAGCGAGCCCAGCACCCAGGCCCTTTCGACCGCATGGTCGATGTGTTCGGACAGGTCGGAGACCGAGCCCGCGCCGGACGGCAGGCGGTCCAGCTCCGCCGTCAGGTCGGCCTGCAAGGCGGCCAGGTCCAGCTCGAAGCGGCGCGCGATGCGATGCAGGTCGCTGTCTTGCGCGTGCAGGATCTGGTGCACCCAATGCACCAGCTCCACATAGGGGTTGCCTCGCAGCTTGCAGAACGCGGTGGCGCCCTCCAGCGTCTGGTAGAGCAGTGGATTGAGCTTGCCGAAGAGGTCGATGCGGCCGATATCGGACATGGCAGGGTGGCGCGTCACGCGCGCGTCGTCGTTGAGGTTGAGGCCGGCGCACGGCCACGTGGCGGCCAGGCGCCGCGGCTTTCGTAGTCCAGCAGAAGATCGCCCGCCTCGCCTTGCTCGGGCCGGCGCTTGCCCAGCCATGAGGACAGGCCCAGCGGACGCGCGGCGCCCAGGTTCACGCCACGCGCGTCCTCCGCGCGCAGCACCGGTCTCAGGTCCCAGGCCAGCTCCATGCCGATGTAATGCCTGACCCAATGCGTCAGCTGGCGGGCGCGTATGCCTCCCGGCAGAAAGCTCTGGTAGTCCTCCAGCGCCAGCGGGCCGATCTCGATGCGGAATTTGTGCTGGGCATCGCGCACCGCCACGCCCAGCACCGTGTCGCGCCCCAGCCCCGCAAAGCCGCCCAGGCCCAGCCGCTGGGCTGGTTCCAGGCGGATCCATTGCGGCACGAACTCGCGGATGCGCACGGGCAGGCCGAAGAACGATTGCAAGATGTGCTTGAGCCCTTCCGGGTTGCGGGTCTGTCGCGTCAGATGGCCCGCCATGTGGTACTTGGCGTGGTCCAGCACCGCGTCGCGGCGGCGCATCGACGGCTCGCCCATATGCAGCAGGCTGGCTACGTAGCGAGTGAAGCGCTCATCCTTGCGGTCCAGGCTGACCGTGCTCTGCGCGTCCGCCCAGGCGCGGTAGAACAGCAGGATGAGCCGGTGATGGAACACGTCGGCAAATGCGGACAGCGTGCGGTCCCCGTGATGCGCCAGACGCTCGCGGGCATGCTCCGTCAGGTGCAGGGGCAAGGGTCCATTGGGGCCGAACAGGCCGAAGCTGTAAATCGACAGTTCCGCGGGCCGCCCGCCCGTGGCGGCGCGCGCGGCGGCCACGGTGGACGGCGCGAACGCCATCGACGGCTCCTGCCGCAGCCGCACGGGTTCGTGGCGCGCGACCGTGTCGCGTCCCAAGGGCTTGCGCGCGCCCGATAGCGCATCGATCCAGCGCAAGGCATGGAACAGGTCATGGGCGTACGGTTCGCGTTCGACCGCGCGCCACCAATGCGCCAGCGCGCCATCAGGCGCGGCGGACGGATGGACGGGATCGGCAACGGGCTGGGCGATATCCACCGTCCTACCCCATGTGTATCTGCTTGGCGTCCACCTTCACCAGGTCGCCGCCCGTCACCACGGTGTAGGCCGCGTGCAGTCGCGCGCTCTGCTCGGCCTGGAAATCGATGGCGCCGGCGCGCACCTGGTCCATCTCGCTGACGCTGCGCTGCGACAGCCGCGCCATCAGCGTCATGCGGTCCATCACCGCCTCGTAGCTGCGGCCCACCAGACGGACTTCGCCCACCGTGGCATGCAGCTGCCTGGCCACCATGCGGATGCTGCCCGAGCGCAGCAGCAATTCGCCCTCCGCCTGCAGCGTGGTGCGTGCGGGATCGGCCTGCACGGTGACGGCGATCAGGTAGATGCGGGCGGGGTCCGGCCCGCTGATCAGCACTTCGTCGCCCGGCTGCGGCTCCAGCAGGCAGCTGGCGGCGCGCTGCACGGTCCAGACGCGGCCATCGCAGGCCACGGCATAGCTGCCGTCGTCTTCGCGGCGCAGCAGCTCGCCCAGCAGATGGACGGGGTCGTAAGCCATGCGGTTCAGATGTGCGGCGGACTTCATCACGCGCTCCTTTTAATGTGCACAGCCCCTAGACCACGGGCCGGCGTCCCATGCGGGGCTTGTAGCGGGCGACCTCGCCGCGCTGCAGGGTCGAGAGGACCAGCTCCGACATCAGGTTGATCGATACGTGGCGGGCGAAGAACTGCTCCAGCACGGCGCCAAACAGATAAGGGCTGATGCCCGAAAACGCGGTCTCGTCCACCTGCAGCGCGATGCGCACGCCGCGCCCGTGGACGATGGGGCCGGGCACGGGCAGACGGTGATGCACCGGCGTGGCGCTGACGTGCCGCAGGCCCGCGATGTGCCGGCGCACGCCCGGCTCGGCCAGGTTGCCGTACACGTGCAGCATTTCGCGCAAGGTCTGCGCGCCCTGCTCGGCGTCCAGGTCGGTCAGGCTGAGGTAGTTCAGGCCCAGGTGGCTGATCAGGTGCCAGGTGGCCGCGTTCTCGGCCAGCGCCGCGCGGGGCCGCGTGGGTCCGTGCAGCACCTTGACCGCGCGCACCGGCGCCGACACGCGCAAGGTCATGTCGGTATCGCCTCCCAGCGGCAACAGCAGCGCCAGATCGCGGTTCGTGCACAGGGTTTCCAGGGTCAGGTGGCGCAGGTCGCCCGAGAACGGCGCCTCGCGCCGGTCCACCAGCGACAGGAACACTTCGCTGCCGATGTAGCCGCTACGGGTGCCGTTGCGTTGCGCGCTATCGGACACCAGCCGCGGCTCGCGGCGCATGGAAAAGTACGCGCCGTGCTCTTCGGGATCGCTGCCCAGCGAACCGTAGAACGGCCGGAATTCCTGCTCCTGCCGCTGCGCGGCGGCATGGCCCGCGACGCGCGTCACCCCGTAGACCTCGTAGTCCAGCGGGCGGCTGCGGTCGATGACGACGTGGTACTCGGAAGTCCTGGGCGTAACCGCCACGCGGTCCGCCCGCTTGGCGAACAGGTTGATCACCGGCACGCAATGCAGCGCCAGGTTGGCGGCCGATATCGCGCCTTCCAGCTCCGGCGCCGCCATCGAGAACAGCAGAGTCAGATCGAATGCGCGGGTTTCGCGCTGCGCGCCCTGGGGCATCGCGGGCGTGCGCAGCCCCCGCTTCAATCCGTTGATGCTGAAGAACAGATAGCGCTGCGCGAATGCGAAATACTCTTGCAGAAGGCGATAGCCCTGGAACACGCGGGCGTCGCCCGGCAGCAACGCCTGTTCGTCGGCAAAACCTTCGTGGCGTACCGCGTCCGGCGGCAGTCTGTTGATCCATGCCACCGGTCTCGCGGTGTCATGGCCCAGCACCGCCACGGTATGCCCCATCACGACTTCAAGCAAACGCTGCATTTGCAGGTCCTGGCCGTTCAGGTGGAACACCAGCTGATCGAGATCCAGGTCCTCCAGACGCTGCCCGCCGCAAACCTCTATCCGGATGCGCAGCGCGCTCAGCACGCGAGCGGCGCGCCCGGCCAGGCCCAGCCGCGCCAGCGGCAGATCCTGCGGCGCGGCGGTGAATTCCGCCTGCGTGACCTGCAAGGGCCACAGGCGCAGGGCGTGGCCGGTGGTGAAGTCGCAAGGCGTCTGCTCGCCGCGCGCCACGCGGCCGCGCAGCAGCGTGCCGCGCGGCAATTCAAAGCCGCCCGCCAAGGTGCCTTCGTTCATGCTGGGCGTGAACTGCACGATGGCCATCGCCGGCGTGGGCGCCAGGTAGTTGGGATAGACCACCTCCAGCAGCCGCTGCGAGAAGCGCGGAAACTCGGCATCCATCTTCATATGGATGCGGGCGGTCAGAAAGCTGAAGCCCTCCAGCAGACGCTCGACGTAAGGATCGGCGACCTCCGTGGCATTCATGCCCAGCCGCGCCGCCACCTTGGGATGGGCCTGCGCAAACTCCGCGCCCAGCTCCCGCAGATAGACCAGTTCCCGGTTGTAGTAATCCAGCAGGCGATCGTCCATCAGGCACCGCCCAGATCGCGCAGATCCATGTGGCCGCTTTCCAGGTCGATGTCCGTGCGGAACAGGAACTCGAGCGGCTGCGGCACGCACCACAGCATGCCGCGTATCTCCAGGCTCAGCACATTGTGGTGTTCCAGCGTGCCGGCATCGGACACGCAGCGCACTTCCACCGACGAGTCCAGGATGCGCGGCTCGAACGCGGAGATCGCTGCGCGGATCGACTCTTCGACGTCGATCCAGTCGATCTCCGACATGCGCTTTCCCGCCATGGCGCGCACGCCGAAGTTCAGCGCCGAGGCCGCTACCGGCCGGTGCGCCGACAGGTCCTGGGACGCCTGCAGGTTGACGGTATTGAGCAGCCAGCGCAGGTCCCGCAGCACCGCCGCGCGCAGCGCCTCATGCGTCAACATGGCGTTTTCGCGCGGTTCTTCGCGCTTGGCGGGCTCGTTGTCCATCAGGCGATCCAGCAGCGACGGCTGCAACCGGTCGCGCGCCGCGCGCTGGCCGCGCGACAACGGCTCCCAATCGCGCGGACGATCGGCGTGGCCCATCACGCCAGCTCCAGGCTGCGTACCTCGAGCAGCGCGACTTCCGCGGCATCCGTCAGCCACATCTTCTGCCCCACGCCTGCGTAGGTATCGCCATGCAAGGCGCGCCAATCGGTCGTCCTGCCCAGCTTGGCCGAGTCGGACAGTTCGACCATGCGCGCGCCGGGCGCTGCCGGATAGCGCGCCGGCACCAGGCCCTGCCGCACCCGGCCGTCTTCCAGTTCGATCTCGGCCTGCGCCCAGACCAGGTCGCACAGGCCTTCCGGCGCAAGCAGACGCACGCGCTTGAGCCCGGCGAAGGGCAGCCACACGTAGCGCCCGCCCGCCAGGAACTCGAACACCGGACCAAGGCGGCTGTCGCCATCGCAGATCCATTGGAAAAGCTGCGCCGTCTCTTGCGCCGCCAGTTCCAACAGGCCGGCACGCGCGCTCGCATCCTCGAAAGCCTTGCCGCGCAGCTCGGCCGCCTGGCCTGGCGCAGTGCCGTCCAGACGCAGCGCCGATATCATGGCCCGCAACCAATCAGCGGGCTCGTCCAGCAGCGCGGGTTCGCCTTGCCCGGCAAGCACGGCCTCGCGCTCGCGTTCCGCCGCGATGGCGCTGGCGTAAAGCACCTGCGTCGGCCGCGCCTGCGCGTTCAGATGGCCGCAGACGTTGAGCTGCTCGGCCGCGCGCGCCCAATCCCCCTGCACCGCCAGCAGCTGGAACAGCTGGGCGCGCAGGTCCGCGTCGGCGGGCTGCCGGCGCACCTGCGCCTGCAGCTCGTCCAATTGGCCAGCCAGGCTGAGCGCGCCGAAGGGAACCGCAGCGATGGACATGGGTGTCTCCGCCCTAGCCCACTTCCTTGTTCTGCTTGATGTCCCAAGCCACCAGGCTTTCCGCGCCCTTGCCGCCCTTGTCGGTCTGCTCCCAGTACTGCTGCTTGACCTTGGCCGCCTGGAACGCGAAGTTCACCACCACGCCTTCGGCACTGCGGTCCCCGGATATCTGCACCGACGACACCAGCACGTCCTCCAGCGTGATCTTGGAGTACTCGATCTGCTCGCCGCCCGCCTTGCACATGGACAGCTCGATCTTGCTGAGGTGCTTGCCGCTGGCGCAGTGCTTCATCACGGCTGGCGCGGCCTTGTCGATGCGGGCCACTACGTGCAGATCGTTGAAGCTGGCCTTGCCCGCGCCCAGGCCGCCGCCGCTGGCCAGGTTGCCTGGCTGGGTTGCGCCCCATGAAAAGGACACGATATCGGTCCAGTCCTTGTGGTTGGCGTCCTTGGATTCACCGTTGGCGCCATCGATCTTCATGAACATATCCACTGCCACATCTGTCTCCTGGAGTTATGGGGCACGGTTGCGCCCCGACTTGTCAGCGCCACTCAGCCTTCGTTCTGTTTGAGCGAAGGCAGCTTGGAAACCAGCCGCAGCGACACCGTCAGCCCTTCCAGCTGATAGTGCGGCCGCAGGAAAAACTTGGCGGAGTAATAGCCCGGGTTGTCCTCGATTTCCTGCACCTGCACCTCGGCCGCGGCCAGGGGCTTGCGCGCCTTGGTTTCCTGCGAGGAGTTCACCGGATCGCCATCGACGTAATTCATGATCCAGTCGTTCAGCCAGCGCTCCATGTCGTCGCGTTCGCGGAACGAGCCGATCTTGTCGCGCACGATGCACTTCAGGTAATGCGCGAAGCGGCAGCATGCGAAGAGATACGGCAGGCGCGCGGCCAGCTTGGCATTGGCCGAGGCGTCGGCCTCGTAGTAGTCGTGCGGCTTTTGCAGCGACTGCGCGCCGATGAAGGCGGCGAAGTCGGAGTTCTTCCGATGCACCAGCGGCATGAAGCCGTTCTTGGCCAGTTCGGCCTCCCGCCTGTCGCTGATGGCGATCTCGGTCGGGCACTTCAGATCCACGCCGCCGTCATCGGTGGGAAAGCTGTGGCACGGCAGGTTCTCCACCGCGCCGCCGGACTCCACGCCGCGGATGGACGTGCACCAGCCGTACAGCTTGAACGAGCGGTTCACGTTGGCCGCCATGGCATAGGCGGAATTGGTCCAAGTGTAGCGGTCGTGGTTCGCGCCGTCTGTGTCTTCCTCGAAGTCGAATTCGTCGACGGGATTGGTGCGCGCGCCGTAGGGCAGCCGCGCCAGGAAGCGCGGCATCGCCAGCCCGATGTAGCGCGAGTCCTCGGATTCGCGCAGGCTGCGCCATGCGGCGTATTCCGTGTTGGTGAAGATCTTGGTCAGGTCACGCGGGTTGGCCAGTTCCTGCCACGAATCCATCTGCATCACGTTGGGCGAAGCCCCCGCAATGAAGGGGCAGTGCGCGGCGGATGAGATCTTGGCGATCTCGCCCAGCAGTTCCACGTCGGGCGGACTGTGGTCAAAGTAGTAGTCGCCGACCAGGCAGCCGATGGGCTCCCCGCCGAACTGGCCGTACTCTTCCTCGTACACGCGCTTGAAGATCGGGCTCTGGTCCCAGCCCACGCCCTTGTGCCGCTTGAGCGTGCGGCCCAGTTCCGACTTGGACAGGCACATCACGCGGATCTTCAGAAGTTCGTCGGTCTCGGTGTTGGTGACCAGGTAATGCAGGCCGCGCCACGCGCCCTCCAGCTGCTGGAAGTCGGGGTGATGCATCACGCGGTTGATCTGCTCCGACATCTTGCGGTCGATCTCGGCGATGATGGCCTGGATGGTGCGGTAGGCGTCCGACGACAGGCCTACGCCGCTGTTCTCAAGCGCCTGATGCGCCAGCGTGCGAACGGCGTGTTCCACCGCCTCCTGCGCCTGCTCGGTCTTGGGCTTGAATTCCTTCTTCAGCAGGGCGGAAAGATCGTCCGCCTGCAGGGTCTCGACAGCACGCGCGTCGGCGCGTTTGGCCACTGCGGTCATGGCATTCTCCGAAAAGCGATTCAAGCGGAAATCAGGCGGCCGGGTCCGGCGCGGGGGCATCGGATGCGCGCGGCTCCTCTTGCGGCTTCGGCGCGGCCGCCAGCGCGTTCATCAGCGCTGGATTCTTGAGCACGCTGCCGATCAGTTCCTCGGCGCCGGTCTTGCCGTCCATATAGGTCAACAGGTTCGCCAGCTGGGTGCGCGCGCTCAGCAATTCGTTCAGCGCGCCAACCTTGCGAGCGACGGTGGCCGGCGAAAAATCGTCGATGCTCTCGAATGTGACGTCCACATTCAGGTTGCCTTCGCCCGTCAGCGTGTTGGGCACCTGGAACGCCACGCGCGGCTGGATGGAACGCATGCGTTCATCGAAGTTGTCGATGTCGATGTCGAGGAACTTGCGCTCGCCCACTTCCGGCTGCGGCGTTTCGGACTTGCCGGCCAGGTCCGCCAGCACGCCCATCACGAACGGCAACTGGATCTTGCGTTCAGCGCCGTAGATCTCCACGTCGTATTCGATCTGCACCCGCGGCGCGCGGTTTCTTGCAATGAACTTCTGGCCGCTTCCCTTCAGGCTGGTCGCCATGATGTCGTCTCCTCTTGTTGGTGCGGCGGCTGGCCCGCCTTACGGTTCCTGCCGGTTCGCCTCGGACCGCGGCAGCCATGCCTCGAACTGCTCCAGCCCCTGGGGCGCCAGATTCCTGATGATGTCGTGAAAACTCATTGGGATGAGCTGCTGCGCCCTGCGGATGAGGTAAGGCGCGGGATGACCGGGCTCGTTGGCCTCGAAGTACGCACAGACCTTGGACAGCATCGCCACGGCCTCGTCGCGCGACTGGATCGTCGCGTCCTGCCAGCGTGCGGCGTGATCCGCCGCGCTCGCGACCGGCTGCGTGGCTGGCGCCTCTGCCGCGGTCCGCGCCTCGTCGGCCGGCGCCGCGGTCGGCCTCGCGGATTGCGGATCGCGCGCCGCGTCCAGCACCAGGTCCAGCGTGCGCAGGATGGCCGCATAGTCGGGCGCCCACGCGGCGCCCAATTTGTCCGTCACGAGTTTCTGAATGCGCCGCAGCGCATCGGCGGCTGAGGCCAGCGCCTGCACGTCGGCATCGCCTTGCGTCCATGCCTGGCGCAAGCGCTCGACCAGGCGCGGACGCCCGCCTGGATAGCCGTCCGCATCCTGGCGGCTGCCGTCCAGCAGCGCTTCGGTATCGCGCACGGTGAGTTGTCCATGCACGCCGCTGATCAGGCTGGCCGAACGCAGGCTGCGCGCACAGCCCTGCATGTCGCCAAAGGCCGCCAATGCGTTCATGCGCGGCATGGGATCGTCTTCCCCCACGCTGTCCAGGCGTGGATGCACCGGCTCCCAATAGCGTTCCAGGGTATCGACGGCCAGCGCCAGGCCATCGCCATAGCCGGGCAGGCCGCGGATTTCGGTCCAGGCTGAGGTCAACAGGCTAATGATGCGCAGGTCGCGGGTGCGTTCCAGCAGCGCGCGCGCCAGGCGTTCGACTTCGCGCCAGTCAGGCGGCTGCGCGGCAATGATGGTCGACCCGAACTGCTGTTCGTCGCGCCCCGCCGCGGCTTGCTGCAGTTGCAGGAAGTCGGCGTCGTATTCGAGGTCTTCCCCGCAGGGCAGACGTGAATCGAGTGTATTGAGGATGCCGGCGAATTCCATAGTCATCAGTTAAATGCCTGCTGGGATGCTGCCTGGATACAACCACTACGCTCCGCGCTGCTTCACGGAAGGGTGAATTCTAGGCATCTCTTTCCGCATGCAACGGCAACCTAACAACTACAGATTTTTCTTACAGATAGCTAACACCCGAGTAAACAATTGAACACTTGTCTCCCTGCTGCATTGATTTTTGGACACAGACCTTACGGAATCGGGCCCATCACGGAAGGACTGTTACCGAAGCGTAAAAAACACAAAAGCATGTGAGAGCGCTTCTCCGGCGCTTTCGCCCCTGCCTACAATCGGCGCTCACGCTGGCGGCAAGACCGGCGCGCATCAGATCCAGAGACAGATTTCCCCGGCGCAGACCCGTTCGTGACGAGCCCCTGCCCGCCTATGCAAGCGGCCCCATCGCGTGGCCGGACATCCCATTGCAGTCATCGTGACGCGCCTGGCGCGCGCCCGCGAAGAAATCGAAAGCAGCAAACGCAGCAACAGGCGAAGCATTCTCATAAGGAGACGGTGAGATGGACCGCAACGTGCCCAGCGAACGTGTCGTCAAGGCGCATACGCCCCTGCCGCCGGAGCAACTGAAGTTCCGCGCCATGCATGGCGCCGAGAGCCTTTCGCAGCTGTACGAACTGGAGGTCGAGCTGGTCTCGGAATCCTATTCGCTGGATATGAAGTCGCTGCTGGGCAAGCCGCTGACGCTGGAGATCGAAACCGGGTCCGCCGCACCGCGCTATCTCAGCGGACACATCACGCGTTGCGCGCTGGTGGGCCGCGAGAACAACACCTCGCGCTACACCATCTACCGCGCCACGGTGCGGCCGTGGCTCTGGTACCTGACCCAGACCTCGGACAACAAGATATTCCAGAACAAGAGCGTGCCCGACGTCATCCGGGAAGTGCTGAAGGACTACGACTATCCCATCGAGTTCAAGCTGGTGGACAGCTACCGCAATTGGGAATACTGCGTCCAGTACCAGGAAACCGACTACGCCTTCATCAGCCGCCTTATGGAGCACGAGGGCATCTACTTCTGGTTCAAGCACGACAAGGGCAAGCACACCCTGGTCCTCACCGACGACATCACGCAGCACGAGCCCGTCTCGGGCTACGAGCAGATTCCCTATTACGGGCCGGACCGCATCACCATCCCGCGCGAAGACCACGTCTACAAATGGGAAGTGGCCGAACAGATCACGCCCGGCGCCTTTGCCACCACGGACTACCATCCGCTCACGCCCGCCGCCAGCCTGGAAGCGCGCCGCAACAACCCCGGCGCGCACGACCATGGCGACCTGGAGATGTACGAATGGCAAGGGGGCTACACCAATCCTGACGACGCGGAGCACTACACCCGCGTGCGGCTCGAAGACCTGCAATGCAGAAAGGAGCAAAGCGCCGGCGGCTCCAACGCCCGCGGGCTGGCCACGGGCCATCTCTTCACGCTGCGCAATCATCCGCGCCAGGCCGAGAACCGCGAGTACCTCGTCGTCAGCACCTACTACCGGATCCGTGAAACAGGCTATGCCAGCGGCCAGCCCGATCCCGGCGACTTCGACCTGGAGTTCGTCGTGCTGCCGTCCAGCACACAATTCCGCGCGCCGCGCGTGACGCCCGTTCCGCGCACCCATGGCCCGCAGACCGCCACGGTAGTGGGCAAGGAAGGAGAGGAAATCTGGACGGACAAGATGGGCCGCATCAAGGTGCAGTTCCATTGGGACCGCTATGGCAAGAAGGACGAGAACAGCTCGTGCTGGGTGCGCGTGTCCAGCCCTTGGGCCGGCGGCGGCTTTGGCGGCATCCAGCTGCCGCGCGTGCGCGATGAAGTGATCGTCGACTTCATCGGCGGGCAGCCCGACCGCCCCATCGTGATCGGCCGCGTCTTCAACGCCAACAACCTGCCGCCCTGGGACCTGCCGGACAATGCCACGCAAAGCGGCTTCCTGAGCCGCTCCAAGAGCGGCACGCCCGCAACGGCGAACGCGCTCATGTTCGAGGACAAGAGCGGCAGCGAACGCATCTGGCTGCATGCGGAACGCGAACTCTGCACCGAGGTGGAAGCCAACGAATTCCATTCGACCGACGAGAACCGCAGCACCACCATCGGCGACAACGACACCACCAGGATCGGCGGCAACCGCGACATCAAGGTCACCGGCACCGACAAGCTGCATGTCGACAAGACGCGCGACGTGTTCGTGAAGGGGCACGAGGAATACACCGTCAAGGCATCGCGCACGGTCAACGTGAAAGACGGCCTGATGGACGAGAAGTTCGACAACGGCCTGAAGACGACGGTCGCAGCCAAGGGCGAGGAACGCGAGATCACGGGTCTCTTCAAGGAAACCTTGAAGAACGGCGAGCAGGTCTACGTGAACGAAGGCGACTCGCTGCATCACGTCAAGACCGGCATGCTCACCGAGAAGGCCAAGGGCAAGGTCGAAGTGCTTTCCACCGACGCGAACATGGACGTCAAGGCCAAGACCGCGATGCACGTGGAGTCCGAAACGTCCACCATGGATCTCAAGGCCAAGGGCAAGATAGACATGGAGTCGACGGGATCCACCGTATTGGTCAAGGCCGACGGCAACATCACGCTGAAAACCCCTGCCGATGTCGTGATGGACGCTGCCAACGTCAAGGATCTTTCCAAGGAAAGCTGGCTTCAGGCCACGCCATTTTCCATCGGCCTGGCAGTGGCCAAGGCGGAATTCGGCATGCATCGCCTGGCGCTGTTCCGCACCACGGTCATGCTGAACCTCTCGTTCACCAACTACGCCATGGTCAGCAGCATCGGACAGATGGTCTCGTACCGCACCACCGGCGCCAGCTACCAGTTCGACGCGGTCACTGCGGAAAAGGTGGGCCTGGGCGCGTCGATGGTCGGTCTCTGGAGCATCATCTAAGGCCGCCATGTCCGACTTCATCGATGCATGGCCCAGCTGGGCCAAGTGGGTATGGCTGGGCCTGTTGCTGTCCCTGGCGCAGGCGGCGTACATGTTGTGGCGCGAGCGCCAGCGTCGCGCGGCGGGACGCAAGGAAGTGCAGCGGCAGGACGGTTTGCGCGTCAGCGGACTGCCCGGCACCGCGCGGGTGACGGCGGCACGCGACACGCGCCGCCGCATCGGCGATACCTTGTACTTCGTCATCGAGCTGGACCTGGACGTCGCCGCCACCAGCGCCACGCCCGCGCTGTCGCGCACGCTCAGCGTGCCCCTGTCGCCCTTGCACCTGGCCGATTTCGGCGTCGGCAAGACCATACAGGTGCGCGTCGATCCCGCGACCCGGGAGGTCGTCGTGGACCAGGCCACCGGATAGCCATGAAGACCATCAAGCCGTTCCGCCTGGGCCTGCTTACCCGCCCCTACCGCTGGCAACGCCGCGACGTGCTGGGCGTGGCGGTGTTCGCGCTGGTCGATATCGCGCACGCGCCCACGCTGCTCATGGACCAGGAACTTTGGAAGCTGGCAGGCGCCGAAGCTGGCGGCCTGCTGGACCTGGCCACGCCCAAGCTGTGTCCGGAAGTGCTGGTCGCCGGCCACGCCTATCCGCATGATCCCAAGAGTCCCGGCGCCTGCGCCGTGCGCCTGAAGGTGGGCGCGATCGACAAATCATTGCTGGTCTTCGGCGACCGCTACTGGCTCGATGGCAAGGCCACCGCCCCCCAGCCCTTCGAGCGCATGCGTCTGGACTGGAGCCGCGCCTACGGCGGCCCCGGCTGCGCAGAAAACCCGCAGGGCATAGGCGCGCAGGAAGAGGACGTCAACGGCGTGCGCGTGCGCCGGCTGCCCAACATCGAACACCCGCAGGAACGCGTCGCATCGCCCTCCCAGCGCGTCGCGCCCGCCGGTTTCACCGCCATGCCCATGGACTGGCCGCAGCGGGCCGCGCTGCTGGGCCGCCAGTATGGCCAGCAGTGGCTGGAACATGACTTCCCGGGCTTCGCGTCCGACATGGACTGGCGCTTCTTCAATGCCGCCCCGCCCGACCAATGGGGGCCCGCCAATTCGGCGCTTGCCGGCGGCGCCGACTATGAACTGTGGAACATGCACCCTGAACGCGAGGTGCTGCGCGGCCGCCTGCCCGACTGGCGCGCCCGCTGTTTCTTCAGCCGCCAGGCCGATGGCAGCGCGCTCGAGGAAGTCGCGTTGCGCCTGACCACGGCCTGGTTCTTCCCCGACCGCACGCAGCTGGCGCTGATCTGGCATGGCGCGCTACCGGTACGCGAAGACGATGCGGCAGATATCCTGCACATCATGCCCGCGCTGGAACACGCCGGCCAGGAGCGCGACGTGGCGCATTACCAGACTGTGGTGGGACAGCGCCTCGATACCGAGCTCGGCGCGGTCCATGCCCTGCTGGATGCCCAGCTCGTACCGGAAGACATCTGCGGCGAGCTGCCGCAGGCGGCCATGGAAGCCACGGCCCAGCGTCCGTCGAACCGCAACCTGCATGCCGGCGCCGCACGGCGGCATGCCCGCGAGCGCGAATCGCTGCTCGCCCAGGGCCTGGATCCCGATCTGTACATGGTTCCCCTGCAGCCGCCGCCAAAGGCGCCTAACCTGGCCGATCTGCCGCAGACCATCCTGCGCATGCAGCGGGAGCTGGAAGAGGCCAAACGCCTGTCGGGCGGTCCCGGCGCGCGCGCGCTGGCCGATCCCAACCTGCCCTCCATGGCCGCAGTCTCCGGGGTAGACATGGACGCACTGCGCAAGCTGGAGGATGACGGCAAGCTTCCCGCCGGCTTCGACCCACGCAAGGTGAAGCGGCACATCGCCGACTTCGATGCCAACCCGCACACGCAGGCCGAGCGCGGCGCGCCGGATGCACCAGGCGTGCCGCCCCCGCTCAGCCAGACCCTGGGTCCGCAGGTGCATCAGGCCTATCAGCAATCGGCGCATCAGTTCGCGCCGCCCCCGCCCATGCCGCCGTTGCGCGCACGGCGCACGCGTTCGAAGCTGGAAGCGCGCCTGAAAGGCAATCGCGATTGCCGCGACATGAACCTGACTGGCGCGGACCTGAGCGGCATGGATCTTTCCGGCGTCGACTTCCAGCGCGCCATCCTGGCCGGCGCCAATCTCGCCGACGCGCGGCTGGACGGCTGCAACCTCACCGACGCGGTGCTGGCAGGCGCCGACCTGGCGCGCACCAGTATGCGCGGCGCCGATATGTCGCGCGCGAACCTGGGCCGCACGCAGTGCGTGCAGACGGACTTCACCGAAAGCCGCATCAAGGAAACCATCTGGGACCATGCCAACTGCGAAGATTGCAGCTTTGCCGGCAGCGTCTGGTTGCTGGGACGCCTGCATCAGGCGCGCTTGCGCGGCTGCGACCTGAGCGGCGCGTCTTTCGAGCAATGGGCCGCGATGATGGCCGCCTTCGAGGATTGCCGCTTTCACCAAGCGCGCTTGAATCAATGCGTGTTCATGCAGGGCACGATGGCGAACGCCGACTTCTCCGGCGCGGACTTGCTGCGCGTCAGCTTCATGGACGTGGAGTTCTCGGGCCGCCATAGCATGGAGAACGCCACGCTCGATGGCTGCGCCTACGCGGGACGCGTAGCGCTTGCCGGCGCCTGCCTGCGCGGCATGCGGTTCAAGGTGGGCAGCATGCGTGGCGCGATGCTCGATCGCGCCGACTTGCGTGGCGCGCAAGTCGCCGCCAGTGACTTTTCGAACTGCAGCCTGCGGGAAGCAGACCTCAGCGGCATGGCCGCCCCCGACACCCACTTCGTGCGCGCCGACTTCACCGGCGCGCGCCTGCGCAACGCCAACCTGATCAACAGCCTGCTCGGCAAGGCCATCCTGCTGCGCGCCGACCTGACCGGCGCCAACCTCTTTCGCGCGGATGTCGCGCAGGCGCAGATGGACGGCAGCACCGGGCTGGACGACGCCCATACCCAAGGCGCCAAGCTCTGGCCGGCCCGGCAGCCGGAGAACGCCGCATGAACCTGGATCAGTTGCTGGACCAGGTGCGCCACGGCGAGCCGATAGCGCACCGCAGCCTGGCGGGCCGGGACCTGCGCGGCCTGGACCTGGCGGGCGCGTTCTTCGACCAAGTGGATTTGAGCGGCGCCAGGATGAGCGGTTGCCAGTTGCAGGACAGCCAATTCCTCAACTGCGTGCTGACTGGCGTGGACGCCGCGGACGCCAATCTGGATATGGCCCGGCTGTTCCGCTGTCAGGCCCGCGGGGCGGTGCTGGACCGCAGCCACGCCCATGGCGTCAGCTTCACCGAATGCGATCTGGGTCAGGCCAGCCTGGAAGGGGCCGAGCTGAAGGAAGCGGCGTTCAACTCCACCTCGCTCGAAGGCGCCTCCTTGCGATCCGCCCGCGTGGAACGCTCGGTGTTCTCGCGCGGCGTGCTGACGCGTGCCGACCTGTCGCAGGCCCGGATGAGCTACACCCTGTTCCACCAGCTGGACCTGCGCAGCATCGTGCTGGCGGGCGCCGGCGCGGAAAGCACCATGTTCATCGAATGCGATCTGACGGCGCAGGACTTCTCGTCCCAAGCCTACCCGCTCTGCCATTTCACCGACAGCCAGCTGGACGGCGCGGACTTCCGCAATGCCGACCTGCGCCAGGCCGGCTTCAAGGGCGCGTCGCTGCGCGGCGCGCGCTTCGCTGGCGCGTCGGCCCCGCAGTGCTTGTTCCCTCAGGCCGACCTGAGCGGCGCCGACCTGCAGGGCGGCCGTTTCGACGGCGCCATCTGGGCCGAGACAACGCTGGACGGCGCCTCCTTGCGCGGCGCCAGCCTGTCGCTGTGCATCTTCCAGCGCGCGCGTTGCGCCGACACCGATTTCCGCGGCGCCAACCTGACCGACGCCGACTTCTCGCTGGCCGACCTGGGCGGGGCCGACCTGCGCGACGCCACCTTCCTGCGCACGCGCATGCATCGCGCGTTGACCCAGGGCACGCGTTGGACGCAACGCCGCGGCATCATCGAAAACGACGCGCCCCTGCTTGAAGCCGAACTCTGGTCGGCCGGACGCGCCTCCCTTTGACCCCACGCGGCATCGCCGCCCCCTCGCCGCCTAAGGAGATCAACATGCTCGCAGTCTGCCAATTGCCCAGCCTGGCCGTGGGCGTTCCCGACGTCTGCAAGACCCCGGTGCCGCCGGTGCCCCACATCGACACGGCGACCTCGTCCATGGGTATCCCCGTGGTCTGGAATGTATGGTTGATGGCAGCGCCGGTGCACAACATGGCGACGGTGATACCGGTCACGCTGGGCGATACCGCCGGCGTGGGCGGCGGCCTGATCTCGCAGACCTTCATGGGCCAGTCGCGCTACATGACGGGCGCGTTCACCATGCTGGTGCGCGGCGCGCCCATCGTCCGCATGACGAGCCTGACGCTGCAGAACACCATCAATGCGCCTGGCGTCAAGGTGTACTCGCCCCAGCCGGTGATGGTCGTGCTGACGGCCTGAACAGGCCGTCAGCGCCTACAGTTCGCCGTAGGAGTGCAGGCCCGACAGGAACATGTTCACGCCCAGGAAGGCGAAGCCGGTGATCAGCAGGCCCATCAGCGCCCAGTAGGCCGCCATGGTGCCGCGCAGGCCCTTGATCAGGCGCATGTGCAGCCAGGCCGCGTAGTTGAGCCAGACGATCAGCGCCCAGGTTTCCTTGGGGTCCCATTGCCAATACGCGCCCCAGGCGTCGGCCGCCCACAGCGCGCCCAGGATGGTGGCGACGGTGAAGAATGCGAAGCCGATCGCGATGGCGCGATACATGATGTCGTCCAGCACTTCCAGCGAGGGCAGCGCCGCGGCGATGCGGCGGCGTCCCAGCAGGATGGCGCCCACGATCACCGCGCCCACGCCGAAGTACAGCATCCAGGTGGCCGACAGGCCATCGGTACGGAACACCATGGGCTCGGCGCACAGCAGCACGCCCAGCACGAACAGCGGCGCCAGCTTGGCCCAGGACGTGGTCTGGCCATGTTGTTTCACCAGGTAGGCAAAGCCCACCATGGCGGCCAGCGAGAAGGTGCCGTAGCCAATGAAATTGGCCGGAACGTGCAGCTTCATCCACCAGCTCTTGAGCGCCGGCACCAGCGGCTGGATCTGCCCGGCGTCGCGCGTGAAGGAGTACCACAGCAGGAACACCACGGCCGACGTCACCACCAGCATCACGAAGCCGCCCAGCGCGCGCGTGGCGTACTTGCGTTCGTAGTAGAGGTAGAACAGCGCCGTGATCAGCGCAAACAGCACGAACACTTCATACAGGTTGCTGACCGGGATGTGGCCCAGGTCCGGGCCCATCAAGTGTCCTTCGCGCCAGCGCACCAGGAGGCCCGTGACGCCGGCGAACACCGCGCCCCAGCTCAGCGCCGTGCCCAGCCAGGCGGCGGTAGGGCTGAAGAAGCCGATCCAGTAGCAGACCATGGCCAGCGCGAACAGCGCGCACATCCACAGGATGGCCGACTGCGACGAGAACAGGTACTTCAGGAAGAACACCTGCTCGGCCCGGGCCAGGTCGTTGCCGTACAGCATCAGCGCCAACCCCGCCGCAATGGCACAGGCGACCATCAGGTGGCGCAGCGGGCGCCACAGCCAGCCCATCCAGGCCAGCACCGGGACGGTGCCGCACAGGATGATCTTCTCGTAATAGTCCATCGCGTTGCTGTAGCGGGTCAGCGCGAATCCCGCACCCACCGCCAGCAACAGGAAGAAGACGACGTCGGTCCAATCGGGCCTGCCGCGCTGCGCGCGGCCGTCGCCGGTTTCGGACAGGGCGTCCTGCCAAAGTTGATCAGGCGAGGCAGCCAACGTTTGCGCCGGCGCGGGATGCGTAGTGGTCGTAGTGGACATAGGAAACCTTAAGACCTCTTCTGGCGCAGCAGCGCCTGCTTGAAGCGTTCAAACTCCTGGTTGAAGTCGAGTGTACGCTTCTGGGACGTCATGGCCGCCAGGACGCTGCTGCCGCCGCCTTGCGGCTTGATCCAGATCCAGATGCGGCGGTCTCGAATATAGAACATCGAGAACACGCCCAGGACCAACAGCAGGCTGCCCAGGTAGACGGTGTTCTTGCCGGGCGTGCGACTGACCTGGAACACGCTGGCCTGCACGTGCTTGAAGTCCGCGAGCGACAGGAACACTGGCGCCGGATAGACGGTCAGGTCCGACAGCGCGGCCACGGACAGGCGCGACCAGACGGCGGCGCGTTCGGCCTCCGGGCCTTCGGTGGCCACGGGGGGCAGGCCGGCGCGCTCGCGCTCGATGGCGCGCAACTCGTTCATGCTGGCGCCGATCAGGCGGATCACCACGTCGGCTGCCCGCTCCAGGTCCTGCGGCGGCGTGTTGGCCTGCAGGAACGCCGCCACGGCTTGCAAGCCGCCGGAGGCGAAGGTTTCCAGGGCGCGCTCGGCTGCCGTCTGCAGGGGCTGGCGATCCGTCCCCGCCGGGCTGTTGCGTTCCGCGAAGCGGCGCGCGGCCTCCTGGCGCGCTGCGGGGTCGGCCAGAGTCGCGCGCAGGCGCATGAATTCGGCGATCGAGCTGTCGTCGTCCGCCGGAATGCGCAGGTAGCGGAACGGCTCGGAGGCGTTGTTGCGCACCCCGGCCAGGAACACGGCGGCGCCGTCCAGCTCGACGGGCAGCATGTAATTCTGGAATTCGTGGGCCTGGCCCGCATCGTCGATCAGCTTGTATTCGACGCTGGGACCGACGTTGCGCAGGTTTTCGTTCTTTTTGCCTGCGGCGCTGCCGGACACCGACGCGACATGGTCGGCAAAGCTCTGGTTGCCGCCCTTGGGTACGCCGCCGGTCAGATCCTCGACGTTGATGGGCCGCAGGGCCGTGATCTCGATCCCCATGCTGCGCGCGCCGCGGGCAGTGTGAGCGGTTACTTCGCTGGTCTTGCCCACCGTACCGTCAACCGCGAAGGTAGCGGCGGCAGATCCTACTAGCGGATAGCCTTTCAGCGTCACCGCGCTGCCGCCGTCGTCGAAGCTGGATTGGTAGACCGTCATGCCCTTGAAGCGCAGCGGCTCGTTGACCTCGATGGTGGAATCGAAACTCTTGCCGGTGTCCGGGTCGGTGACCTCGACCTCGCTGGCGAAGCGGCTGGGCATGCCGGTGGAGTAATAGTCGACCACGAACTTCTTGAGCTTCAGCGTGAAGGGCATGGGCTGCACCAGGGCGCCGTCGCCCACCATCACGACCGCCGTGCTGGCCTGGCCGCCCTCGGGCACCAGGACGCTGGCGCGGAAGCTCGGGTTGTCGACCGACAAGCGGCCGCTTTCCGGCACTTCCGAGATCAGCATGTTTTCGACGATGGGCTTCTTACCACCGAACATGACCTGCAGGCGCACCGGCAACTCGCTGTCCAGCAGGCCGCCGATGCAGATGATGACCATGGCGGCGTGGGCGAACACGTAGCCCAGGCGGTTGGCGCTGCCCTTCTTCGCCGCCAGCAGCACGCCATCCGCATCCTGGCGTTCGCGCACCGCATAACCCAGCCGGCCCAACAGGGATTTGAGGCCCGCAGCCGTCTGCGGCACGTCGGTGGGCTCTTCGGTTTCCACCCGGTGCGGGAAGGCGCGCAAGCTGCTGGCGCGCACATGTTCGCGGAACGAGCGCGCATCGCGCAGCATCTTGGGCGCGTTGCGGATCAGGCAGACCGAGGTCGACACGACCAGGAACCCCATGATCAGCAGGAACCACCAGCTGTTGTAGACGTGCCAGATGGAGAACTTGTCGAACACTTCGAACCAGAACGGCCCGAACTGATCGATGTAGTTGTTGGACGAGCGGTTCTGCTGCAGGACGGTCCCGACCAGGCTCGCCACGCAGATGAACATCAGCAGGCTGACGGCGAAACGCATCGAACCCAGCAATTCGAAGAAATCGCCGGGCAGGCTGCGCAGGGAAGGACGGGAGTGTGTACGGGTCGAATTCATGAAAAAAGGGGGGCCGCGCTATCGGCTACCCCCCTCATAGACAGCGCGCGGCGGAAGCAGGTTCCGCTGCGCTGAGTTTGCAGAACGCGGACCAGCCGCGCGCGTGGCGGGCTGGCGCCTACCGCAGACCGGCGGCGTAGTCCGACACGGCCTTGATGTCGGCGTCCGACATGCGGTCCGCGATGGCGAACATGACGTCGTTCTTGCGGTCGCCGCTGCGGAACAGCTTCAGCTGCTCTTCAATGTACATGGGGAACTGGCCCGACAGCCGGGGGTACTGGCTGGGAATGCCCGCGCCATTGGCAGAATGGCACGAGGCGCAAGCCGGAACCTTGCGATCAGGCAAACCGCCGCGCCAGATCTTTTGACCCAGATCAACCAGCTTCTCCTGGCCGGCCGTGGCGGGCTCCTTGAGCGGCTGCTGCGCCAGGTACAGCGCGATGTTCTGCATGTCGGCGGGCGTCAGGTTCTGCGCCATGGCCGTCATCGGGGTGGGATTGCCGCCCGCGCCATTGCGCACCGGCAGCTTGGCGCCGGGCTTGACCTGGAAGTCGGCCAATTGCTTGGCCAGGTACTCGTGGGACTGCGCGGCCAGGTTGGGGTTCACCGGGATGGTGCTATTGCCCGCCGCGCCATGACAGGACGCACAGGCGATGATGCCCCTGGCCGCATCGCCCTGGTCAAACAGCTGTCCGCCCTTGGCGGCATCTGGTTTTACCGGGCCCGCGGCGCCTTCGGCGGCGAAACTCGTAGTAGATAAGGCGGAGGCGCCGAGCAACAGCCCGCTCGCAACCAACATCCGGGACAGCACACGCTTCATGAAGACCTCGACGATCGCATCGATCAAGGCGCAAAAAGGCGCCCACGCCTGCCCGCACACCCTGGAATACCGTATCGAACCTGTTTTGCCTTCCTGCCTGCGATGTTGCTGCGAACTTGCCGGATAAAGCGTTCAGCAAGCGAAACAGTAAGCAAAAAAGACGGCTCCGCGCACGGGGACCACTGTTGCAAACGCCGGATTATACAATAGGGCTCGAAACCAACCGTATCCAAAGCCACCCGTGTCCCTCCTACATCGCGCCTCTTTCCTCACGTCCGCGGCTCGCCTCGACCAGTTGCCGGCCGCCGGCGCTCCCGAGGTCTGCTTTGTCGGCCGCTCCAATGCCGGCAAATCCACGGCCATCAACGTGCTGTGCAACCAGCGCCGCCTTGCCTTCTCCAGCAAGACGCCGGGCCGCACGCGCCTGATCAATATGTTCAGCCTGCCCGACCCGCTGGATCCGGAAGGCCACATCGGCTATCTCGTCGACCTGCCCGGCTACGGCTACGCCTCCGTGGCCCGCGACGAAAAAGAAAAATGGGCCGACATCCTGGGCGGCTATCTGCGCGACCGCGAATCGCTGGCCGGCATCGTGCTGCTCATTGACATCCGCCGCGGCGTCACCGAACTGGACCGCCGCCTCGCCAACTTCATCGCCCCCACCGGCCGCCCGGTGCTGGCGCTGCTGACCAAGGCCGACAAGCTGCCCTACGGCCAGCGCGTGCGCACCGTGTTCTCCGTGCGCAAGGACCTGGCCGATATCGGCGCCCTGCACACCATCCCCTTCTCGGCGCCTGAACGCATCGGCCTGGAAGAGGCCGGCGCGCACATAGAAAACTGGATTTCACCCAAGGTCGTACCATGAACCCGCAGATCATCTCCCCTGAATTCCCGGTATCCCGCCCGCGCCGCCTGCGCCGCGACGACTTCACCCGCCGCCTGGTGCGCGAAAACGCCCTGACGGTCAACGATCTGATCTATCCCGTGTTCGTGGCCGAAGGCACTGGCCTGCAGCAAGCCGTGCCGTCGCTGCCGGGCGTGGTCCGCTATTCGCTGGACACGCTGCTGCCGGTGGCCCGCGAATGCGTGGACCTCGGCATTCCCGTGCTGGCGCTGTTCCCCGCCATCGACCCCTCGCTCAAGACGCCCGACGGCATCGAAGCCACCAACCCCAATGGCCTGATCCCGCGCGTGGTGCGTGAACTGAAGAAGCACGTCCCCGAACTCGGCATTCTGTGCGACGTGGCGCTGGACCCCTACACCAGCCACGGCCAGGACGGCGTCATCGACGAGAACGGCTACGTCATCAACGAAGCCACCGTCGAAATCCTGGTCAAGCAGGCGCTCACGCAAGCCGAGGCCGGCGTCGACATGGTCGCGCCCAGCGACATGATGGACGGCCGCATCGGCGCCGTGCGCCGCGCGCTGGAAGCCAACGGCCACATCCATACGCAGATCATGGCCTACTCCGCCAAGTACGCCAGCGCCTTCTACGGCCCGTTCCGCGACGCCGTGGGCTCGGCCACCAACCTGGGCAAGTCCAACAAGATGGCTTACCAGATGGATCCGGGCAACCTCGACGAAGCCCTGCGCGAAGTCGCCGCCGACCTGCAGGAAGGCGCCGACATGGTCATGGTCAAGCCCGGCATGCCCTACCTGGACGTGCTGCGCCGGGTCAAGGACACGTTCCGCGTGCCCACCTTCGCCTACCAGGTCAGCGGCGAGTACGCCATGATCAAGGCCGCCGCCGCCAACGGCTGGCTGGACCACGACAAGGTCATGATGGAAGCGCTCCTGGCGTTCAAGCGCGCCGGCGCCGACGGCATCCTGACGTACTTCGCGATCGAAGCCGCGAAGCTGCTGAAGAGCCAGCGTTAAGCGCTATGCGGCATCGCGGGCCAGGCCAACATGGGCCGCCCGCGACGCCTGCCGCAAATCAAGTCTTGGCGGCCGCATTGCGGCCCGCTGCCGGCGCCCCGCGCCGCAATCCCAGCCAGGTTCCCGCCAGCACGCAGGCCAGTCCCGCGACGTGCGTGGGCGTGACGTGCTCGTCCAGGAACAGGGCCGCGAACAGCAGGCCGAAGATCGGCAGCCAGTTCACGAACAAGGCTGCCCGGCTGATGCCCAGCCGCGCGATGCCGGCATTCCAGACGATGTTGCTGACGCCCGAGGCGATCACCGCGGAAAACAGCAGCACCAGCCACGGCCACCACGTCATCTGCCAGGTATCGCCCTGGTAGGACGCGGGCGTCAGCGCCGCGTGCACCACCAGCATCAGGCCGCCGGCCAGGTACATGTACCAGAGCATGCCCAGCGGATCCATGCTGCGCGACATGCGCTGGATCACCAGCCCGCCGCAGACGAACACCAGCACCGCCACGAACACGATCGCATCGCCCCAACCCGTCAGGCCGATCCGCGCGCCGCTGCCGACCACCACCATGCCCACGCCCAAGAGCCCCAACAAGGCGCCGGAAATGCGCACCAGCGTCAGTTTCTCGCGATAGAAGATGGCCGCCAGCAACGCCGACAGCAAGGGGCTGGTCGCCATGATGAGCGTGCCGTTCGCGGCTGACGACACCCGCAGTCCTGTCACCAGTGCAATCTGGTGCGCATACACGACCAGGAAGCCCGCCAGCGCAACCCAGCCCAGCTCCGCGCGACCGAGCCGGGGGATGCGGCCGCGGCGGGCCTTGATGATGAGGGTGACGGTGATGAACGCAATGACGATGCGCACGGCCGCCAGGGCCTGCACATCCATGTGCAGCGTCAGGTACTTGACCGAGACGATGTTCAGGCCCCATGTGGCCATGACGAACATCAATTGAAGATAGATAAGACCTGTGCGGTCCTGGCTTGCATCAACTGTCGGGGACGTCACGGGCGCCGGCCTGGAAGGGGAATGGGACGCGCCGCCCACGCGGCGCCGCGGACATGGTATCGCGCCTGGGGCCTGGACTCAATGCGCGCCGAGGTATGCGGCCCGCACGTTGGGATCGCGCAGCAGTTCCGCGCCCGAGCCGCTCAGGGTGATGCGGCCGGTCTCCAGCACATAGGCCCGGTCCGCCACGCCCAACGCCTGGTTGGCCATCTGCTCCACCAGCACGATGGTCAGCCCGTCGTCGCGCAGCTTGCAGATCGCCGCGAAGATGTCCTGCACGATCAAAGGCGCCAGCCCCAGCGAGGGTTCGTCCAGGCACAGCAGGCGCGGTTCGCTCATCAGCGCGCGCGCCATCGCCAGCATCTGCTGCTCGCCGCCCGACAAGGTGCCGGCCAGCTGCTCGCGCCGTTCGCGCAGCCGCGGGAACAGCCGGTAGCCGCGCTCCACGCCTTCGGCCACTGCCGCGGGATCCCTGCGCCGGATGTAGGCGCCCAGCACCAGGTTGTCGTAGACGGTCTGGTCCGCGAACACGCCGCGCCCTTCCGGCGACAGCGCCAGGCCCAGGCCCACGCGCTGATGCGCCGCCACCTGCGTGATATCGCGCCCGTCGAAGGTCACGCGTCCGCCCTGCAAGGGCTCCAAGCCCGCCACGCCCTTCAAGAGCGTGCTCTTGCCCGCGCCGTTAGCGCCGATGATGGTCACGATCTCGCCCGCGCGGATCTCCAGCGACACATCGCGCACCGCCTGGATCGCGCCATACGAAATCTGCACGGATTCTAGTTTCAGCATCGTCTTACGGCCTGTTCCTACGCCTATGGCCTGGCCTCAGGCCATGCCGGTTCCCAGATACGCCTCGATCACGCGCTTGTCCGCCTGCACCTGGGCGGGCTTGCCCTCGGCGATCTTGATGCCGTAGTCCAGCACGATCACGTGATCGGAAATCGCCATCACCAGATCCATATGGTGCTCGACCATCAACAGCGTGATGCCGCAGGACTCGCCGATGCGCACCAGCAGCTCGCCCAGTTCCGCGGTCTCCTGCGGGTTCAACCCGGCCGCCGGCTCGTCCAGCAGCAGCAAGGTCGGTTCGGTGGCCAATGCGCGCGCCAGTTCCACCCTGCGCTGCAGGCCATACGGCAGGCTGCCCGCCGGCGTATCGGCCAGATGCTCCAGGCCCACCATGCGCACCAGGCGATAGGCGTGCTCGCGCGCGCGGCGCTCCTCGGCCCGCGCACGCGGCAGTCCCAGCAGCGAAGCCCAGAAGCCGTTCTTCATGCGGCTGTGGCGGCCCAGCAATACGTTATCCAGCACCGACAGCTCGCCGAACAGGCGCAGGTTCTGGAAGCTGCGGCCGATGCCCAGCTTGCAGATCACATGCGGCCGCTCGCCCGCGATATCCGTGCCCTGGAAGCGGACCACGCCCGCATCCGGCAGCACCACGCCGCTGAGCATGTTGATGAGGGTGCTTTTGCCCGCGCCGTTCGGTCCGATCAGCGCATGCACGTGGCCGCGCCGCAGGCAGAAGGAAATGTCCTGCGCCGGCTTCACGCCGCCATAGGCCTTGGAGAGGCTCTCGACCACCAGCAGCAGGTCTTCTTGCGCCCCAACGGCCTGCTTGGCCGCGGGCGGGGCCGCCGCCTCGCCCGCGCCTTGCGGCCGCGCATCCGCGACCCGCCGCTCGCGGCGCGAGAACAGTCCCATCACCCCGCCTGGCATGAAGTACAGCGCGAACAGCAGCAATGCGCCGTAGAAGAAATGCTGCACCGAGGGCCAGCGCGCCAGCATCGCGTCGATGATGGTCAGCGCAATCGCGCCCACGGCCGGCCCCGCCTTCGAGCCTGCACCGCCGAACAGCACCAGCAGCAGGATGAAGATCGACAGGTTGAAGCCGATGAAGTCCGAGTTGATGTACTGGTTCTGCTGCGCCACCAGCGCGCCCGCAATGCCGCAGGTCACGGCCGCCACCACGAAGGCGATGACCTTGGCGCGATACACGCGCACCCCGACGGAAGACGAGGCGATCTCGTCGGCCTGCACCGACAGCAGCGCGCGCCCGAAGCGCCCGTCCAGCACGTTGCGCAGCAGGAGCTGCGTCGCCACGCACAGCACCAGCGCGAACCACACCCACTGCTGGTTGGTGAACGGGTTGCCGCCCCAGGTCAGCGGCATGATGCCGAACAGGCCCGAAGGGCCGCCAAACACGTCCACCCATTCGGTGACGATCTTCTCCATGACGATGCCGAAGGCCAGCGTCACCATGGCCAGGTAAGGCCCTTTCACGCGCAGCGACGGCAGGGCGATCAGCACGCCGAACACGCCGGCCACCACGGGCGCCGCGGCCAGGGCCAGCCATGGATCGACTTGCCAGCGCGAGGTCAGCAACGCCGCCGTGTAGGCGCCGGCTGCAAAGAGGCCCGCCTGCCCCAGCGACTTCTGTCCCGCATACCCCACCAGCACGTTCACGCCCGCCGCGCACAAGTAGTACACGCAAGCCATGAACACGATGCGCAGGTAGTAATCGTTGTCCACCAGGGCGGCGAACAAGGCTAGCGCCGCCGCGAGCGCCACGGTTATCAAGGTCTGGCCGTGCCGCTTCATACCTTCTCCGCCAGACGCTTGCCGAACAGGCCGGTGGGCTTGATCGCCAGCACCAGGATCACCAATCCGAAGATCGCCACTTCACGCCATTGCGACTGCCAGAGGTTCACGTAGGACTCCAGCAGCCCCAGCACAAAGCCGCCCAGCACGCAGCCGCGCGGATTCGACAGGCCGCCTATCATCGCGCCGGAAAAGCCCTTCAGGCCGATGGCCAGGCCCATGAATATCGAAGCCGACGTGATCGGCGCGACCAGAAAGCCCGCCAGCCCGGCCAACGCCGAACTGGCGAAGAAGGCGCCGGTCATCACCGCGTTCACATTGATGCCCATCAGGTTGGCGACCGCGGGATTGGCGGCCACGGCCCGCATCGCCTTGCCCAGCACCGTGCGGTTCATGATGCGGTCGAACAGCACCATCACCACCACCGCCACGGCGAGCAACAGCAGTTCCTGGCTGCGCACGCCCGCGCCGAACACGCGGATCACGTCGTCGCCGAAGGGCGCCGGCACCGTGACGGGCGCCGGTCCCCAGACCGCGAACGCGGCGCTCTGCAGCAGGATGCCAAAGCCCAGCGTGCTCATGACCCATGCCATGCCCGGGCGCGAAGCGAACGGCCGCACGCCGAACACGTATAGCAGCACGCCCAGCATGCCCATCACCAGCACCGCCGCAAGCCCCGCCAGCAGATACTCCCAACCGCTCAATTCCAGCCCCGTGAAGGCCGCGGTGGTGACCGGCTTGCCGGCAAACAGGAACAAGGCGCCTACCCCGATGAACGCGCCCACGGACACGAATTCCCCATGCCCGAAGTTGAGCGTGCGCGTGGTCGTGAACGTGATGCTGAAGCCCAGCGCCACCAGCGCATAAGCGCCCCCCACTGCTAGCCCGCTGACGAGCGCCTGCAACAATGTCGCCAACATGATGGCCCCTTATGCCTGTCGCTGTCCTGCTGCTACTTGGCGACGGCGACGGTCACGTCGTCGGCGTAAGGCACCAGCTTGCCGTCCTGCCAGTGCGCCCACTTGTAATCGCTTACCAGCAGCGCATCGTGCACCGTGGCCGAGAATGGCTTGGTGTAGGTCTTCATCGCGCCTTCGTAGGTGCCATCCAGGTTCTCCAGCGCCAGGCGCACCTTCTCGCCATCGGTGGAGTTCGCCTGCTTGATCGCCATGCCCAGCAGGTTCATGCCGTCATAGGCATGCGCCAGGAAGCCGAACGCGGTGGGCGAGGTCATCTTGGCCGACACGCGGTCATACAGCTTTTGCTGCGCGGCCGTGCGGTTGTCGGTGATGGTGCGCAGGAAGAAGGGCTTCTCCGACAGCGTCTTGCCCGCCGTATCGTAGAAGGCGATATTGTCCGCCGCCCACGAGGTCAGCGTCAGCGGGAACCAGTTGATCTTCTCCATGCTGCGGAACACGTGCGCGATCGGCGTGCTCTGCGCCCAGATCACCACCGTATCCACGCCCGCCGCCTTCAGCTTGTTCAGCTGCGACGTCATATCGGTATCGGCCACACCGAACTTCTCGACCGCCACGGCCTTGACGCCTTGCGCCGCGCCGACTTCCTCCAGGTCCTTGAGCGCGCTCTGGCCGTAGCCGGTGGTCTCGATCATGAAGCCTACGTTCTTGACCTTGGGATTCTTCTTCAGGTAGCCGATCACGCCGTCCACCTGTTCGCGGTCCACCATGCCGACGCGGAACATGTAGTTGTCCGCGCCCGCGCGCATGGGCTTGGTGATGTCGGTGCCGGAACCGATGGCGCCCATGACGGGGATCTTCTTCTGGTTCGGGATGTGCTTCCAGGCCAGTGCGTTGCCGGAATTGGTGGGACCAACGATGGCCACGACCTTCTCGTTATCGATCAGGTCCGCCATGTTCTGGATGGACTTCGGCGGCTGCGACAGGTCATCGCGCACCACCAGCACCAGCTTGCGGCCGAGCAGGCCGCCATTGGCATTGATGTCGTCAATGGCCGTGCGCAAACCCAGCACCGCGGCCTGCCCGCTTTGCGCGGACGGCGAAGCCGACAGGTCGCCGTTAAAGCCGATCTTGATGTCCTGGGCGTAGGCCTGCGCGCCCACCGCCAGCGCGCACAAGACGGCCGCCTTGGACAAGGTGGAAAAAATCCCCGTTGCTTTCATCGTTGTCTCCTGTGTTTTTCAGATGTGCTGCACGTCGATGATTCTTTTTTCTGCCTCTCGCCCGTGGAGCCTGGCGCTATACCGCGAGATAGCCGCCGTCCACCGGCAGGGACACGCCTGTCACGTACTGCGCCATCGGCGAAGCCAGGAACACGGCGGGTCCCACCAAGTCTTCGGGCTGTCCCACCCGTCCCAGCGGAATGCGCTGCATGAAGTTCGCCAGCCGGGCGGGATCGTCCCGCGTGTACTGCGTCATCGGCGTTTCGATGACGCCCGGCGCAATGGCGTTGACCCGTATGCCGTCGGGCGCGAGGTCGCGCGCCATGGCCTGCGTCATCATCTTCACGCCGCCCTTGGACGGCGAATAGCCCAGGGTGGCGCCTACCCCGGCGAACGACGCGATGGAGCCGACGTTGATGATGACGCCGCGCGTGGCGCGCAACGCCCCCAGGAAGGCGTGGATCATGTTGAAGCTGCCGTTCAGGTTCACGTCCAGCACGCGACGCCAGTTCTCGGCGGCGCGCGGGCTATCTATGCCTTCGCGGATCAGGATGCCGGCGTTGTTGACCAGCACGTCGATCGGCCCCACTTCCAATTGCACCTGCGCCGCGACCGCCGCGCATGCCTCGGGGTCCGTCACGTCGAGCGCGTGGCTCCAGGCGTCGCCGCCGGTGTCGATGATGGCGCCTGCCGTCTGCGCGGCGTTGTCGGCCTGCACGTCGGTCGCCACCACGCGCGCGCCCGCGGCCGCCAGGCCCAGCGCCAATGCCCGTCCGTTACCCTGCCCCGCTCCCGTCACCAGGACCAGCTTGCCCTGCAGCAGTCCCGCCGGCGCGGCACTCATGCGGCCGCCTGCGCGGAAGCGTCCGCCTGCATGCGCGCTGCGGCCTTGCCGGCGGCGGCAATGCTCTGGCCCGCGATATAGCCGAAGGTCAGCGCCGGACCCAAGGTGATGCCCGCGCCCGGATAGTTGCCGCCCATGATGCTGCAGGCGTCGTTGCCCACGGCGTACAGGCCGGGTATGACCGCCCCCAGTTCGTTCAGTGCGCGGCCCTGGCCATCGACCTTCAGGCCGGCGAAAGTGCCGATGTCGCCGATCATGACCTTGATCGCGTAGTACGGCCCTTTCACGATGGGCGCCACGCAGGGATTCGGGCCATGCAGCGCATCGCCCTGATAGCGGTTGTAGGCCTTGCTGCCCTTGCCGAATTGCGGATCGCGGCCCAGCGCCGCCTCCCGGTTGTATGCTTCGACCGTCTGACGCAGGCTGCCGGCATCGATGCCGGTCTTCTGCGCCAGTTCCGCCACCGACGCGCCGCGAGTCAGATAGCCCGTGTCCAGATAGCGCTTGATGGGCAATGGGAACGGCGCCACGCTGCCCAGACCATACTTGCGCAGGGTCTTGTGGTCGCAGATCAGCCAGGCGCAGGTCTCGCCCTGCCCCTCGCATGCGCGCACCATCTCCTGCACGAAGTCGTGGTACGAACTGCCTTCGTTGGTGAAGCGACGGCCATTGCGCGTGACGGCGATGACGCCCGGCTTGGCGCGGTCGATGAAGTGCGGCATGTAGCCCGGGCTGCCGTCCTTGCGCGTCACCACGGACACCGGCACCCATGCCGCGGCATTGGGCAAGGCGGTGTTGACCTGCCCGCCCGCGCTCTCGGCCAGGCGCAGCCCGTCGCCGCTATTGCCCGTGGGCGACGGAGAGTAGTGTTCCGTGCCGTTGGGTGCGTGTGCATACAGCTGCTTGCGGCGTTCGATGTCGTACGGAAAGCCGCCGGAAGCCAGCACCACGGCGCGCGCGGCGCGCACGCGCACGGCCGCGCCATCGCGCTGCACGACCGCGCCGCGCACGGCGCCGTCTTCGATGATGAGGGACTTGGCCGGCGCGTTCAGCCACAGGGGCACGCCCAGCTTGAACGCGGAGGCCGCCAGCCGGCCCGCCAGCGCATTGCCGTTGGTCAGCGTCATGCCGCGGCCATGCCTGGCCACGTCCAGGAAATGCCGGGTCAGGCGCTTGGCCACGTACCAGGCCGAGGCCAGCGAGCGCGTGACCCGCATGAAGTGCACGATCTCCTTGCCCGAGCCCAGCATCATGCCGAACACAGTCAGCTCGGGCAGCGCGGGCGCCAGGTCCCTGACGTGGGCGCCGAGCTTGCGGCCGTCGTAGGGCCGCGCCACCATCGAGCGTCCGCCCTGCTTTCCGCCGGGCGCTTCCGCGTGATAGTCGGGGAACACCAGCGGCATGTCGAACTGCACTTCGGTGTTCGACGTGAAGAAGTCCACCGCGCGCGGCCCCTGCTCCAGAAAGGCATCCACACGTTCAGCGTTGTAGCTGTCGCCGGCTTCGTGGCGCAGATAGGCGCGGCCTTCGTCCGGCGTTTCATGGATGCCCTGCACCTTGGCCAGCGAGGTGCCCGGTATCCACAGCCAGCCGCCGGAACGCGCGGTGGAGCCGCCGAAGCGCGGCTCTTTTTCAACGATAAGGACCTTCAGGCCTGACGTTGCCGCGGTGATTGCGGCAGCCATGCCCGACGCGCCCGACCCGACCACCAACACGTCGCAGTCGTATTGACGAGAATCTTCCACGTTGTCTCCATACCCTTGGGGCGGCTTGCTCCCGATCGCAAAACCGGGGCAGCCTTCTTATTCTTTCGACTATAGAGAACGCATTTGATAATGTCAATATGGTTCACGATTAGCGAAAGTACTAACATAGGCAATCTCATTCGATAAAAGAAAATGGCCACCAGACCCAGCTCCGGCAAGCGCAATGCCGATCACGCTCCTGCCTCGCCGCCGCGCAGGCGCGGCATCCAGTCCATCGAAGTCGGCGGCAAGATTCTGCTGGCGCTGCTGGAACACTCGTCTTCGTTGCCGCTGGGCGCGCTGGCCAAGGCCGCCGGCATGTCGGGCGCCAATGCCCACGCCTATCTCGTCAGTTACGGCAATCTGGGCCTGGTCAGGCAAGACCCGAACACCGGCGAATACGAGTTGGGGCCGCTCGCGCTGCAGCTGGGGCTGGCGGCGCTGCACCGGCTCGATCCCATCAAGATCGCCATCCCCATGACGCGCGAGTTCGCCGAAAGAACCGGACAGACCATCGCCATCGCGGTGCTGGGCAACCTGGGGCCAGTCATCGTTCACCTGCACGAATCCAACTACCCCATCCACGTCAACATGCGCACCGGCACGGTCATGTCGCTGACCAACACGGCGACGGGCAAGGTGTTCGCGGCGCTGCTGCCGCCCAAAAAAATAGAAAGCCTGTTGCATGAAGACCATCTGCGCCTGGGCGCCGTGCCTTCTTTGGGCAAGACAGAAAAGTTCGAACGGACCCTGCGCGAAGTCCGCCAGCGCGGCGTCGCGCGCGCCATGGGCGACCCCATCCCCGGCATCAACGGCCTGAGCGCCCCCGTGTTCGACTCCAACGGCAACGTGGTGCTGGTGATCACAGCCATCGGCGCAGCCGGCGTGTTCGACGTGCGCTGGACCAGTCCGTTGATCGATGACATCAAGCGCTGCGCCGACGCCATCTCAGCTGAACTGGGTTGGCAGAACCACGACGTGCGCGCGACGCGCCAGGGCTAGCGTCCGCAGAACAGAAAGGCCACGCGGCAAAAAAAGGCCGCTGCACGGTCGGTTCCATGCAGCGGCCTTTTGTATGGCGGATCACGCTTGCGGCAAAGCCGCGCGCGTTCAGCGCAGCAGGACCTTGTCCAGCGATTCAGTAAAGCGCTTGGCGTCCTGGAAGCCCACCACGCGCGCCTCGGGCAGCTCCTTGCCACCCGGTTCGAAGAACATGATGCCCGGCGGGCCGAAAAGGCGGAAGCGCTTGAGCAACGCGCGGTCATCGGCGTTGTTCGCGGTCACGTCGGCCTGCACCAGCAGCATGCCCGACATGCGCTGCGCAACGCCCGGATCGGTAAAGGTGAAGCGCTCCATCTCGCGGCACGACACGCACCAATCGGCGTAGAAATCCAGCATCACCGGCTGACGGCTTTGCGCCAGCAAGGCGTCCAGTTCCGCGTTGTTGCGTACGCGGGTGAAGTGCACCGCACCGCTGCTGGCCGCCGCGCCCACGGGCGCATCGCCGCGGGCCGCCAGGTGCGACAACGGCTGCAGCACGTCGCGTCCGCCACTGGCCGCGCCGATCAGCCAGGCCGCGGCCGCCAGCGCCAGCAACAGGCCCACACCCTTGCCGAACATGCGCGCAGCGCCCGCGCCATCGGGCAAGGCATCGAACGCCCGCAGCATCACGGCGGCAACCACGGCCAGGAAAGCCCAGCCCGTCATCTGCACCCAGGTCGGCACTACCGGGATCAGCATCCACCAGGCGGTCGCCAGCAAGAGCATGCCGAACAAGCGCTTCACGCCGTCCATCCAGGGACCGGCCTTGGGCAGCAAGGCGCCCGAGGACGCCCCCACGATCAAGAGCGGCACGCCCATGCCCCAGGCCATTGCGAAGAGCGCCGATCCGCCCAGCACCACGTCCCCGGTCTGCGAGATATACAACAGCGCGCCCGCCAACGGCGCGGCCACGCAGGGGCCGACGATCAGCGCCGACAAGGCGCCCATCACCAAGGCGCCGGTGTAGCGCCCGCCCGGAATGCGCGCCGAGCGCTGCGACAGCCAGCCCTGGATGCCGGCAGGCATCTGGAACGTGAAGGCATCGAACATGGCCAGCGCCAACACAGCCAGCAGGATGGCGAACAGGGTCAGGATCCAAGGCGTCTGCAGCCAGGCGGCGAGTCCGGCCCCGCTCAATCCGGCCGCCACGCCCAGCGCGGTGTAGACGACGGACATGCCCAGCACATAGGTCGCGGCCAGGGCCAGGCCGCGGCCGCGCGACGGCTTGGCCTGCGCGGCCCCGCCCAGCACGATGGAGGACAGGATGGGAATCATGGGCAACACGCAGGGCGTGAATGCCAGCAACAGGCCCAGCACCAGGAACACGCCGGCGGTCTTTACCCAGCCCAGGCCGCCCAGGGCGTCGGCCAGGTCGGTGTCGCCCGCGTTGACCAGCGCGCCGAGCCCGCTGGATGCGCCAGACGCGGCGGCCGGGATTCCTCCCGGTCCGGCCAGTGCATAGCCACCTGCCACCGGCGTGAGTTTCACGCTGCTGTCCATGGGCGGGTAGCACAGCCCCGCATCGGCGCAGCCTTGCGCGGTCAGGGTCAGGGTGAAGGGCTGTCCGCCCGCAGCCACCGGCACGCGGATCACCACGTCCTGGTGGAAGACCTCCATGTCCTTCTCGAAGGTCGGGTCGTACTTGACCTCGCCCTTGGGATAGACGGCTTCGCCCAGCTTGGCGGCGCCGATGGGACTGATGGTGATGCCGAAGCGCTCGCGGTACATGTAGTAGCCGGGCGCGACGCGGTAGCGCAGTTCCAGCGTTTCAGGCGCCACCATCTCGGCGCTGAACACGAAGGCCTTCTCGGGCTCCAGGAACTCGGCCTCGGCGCGCGCGGCAGCCTGCCAGCCCAGCAACAGCAGCATCATGGCCAACAAGGCCAGCCACTGCCTGAAGAAGGCGCGCGGCGCGCGGGACTCGCGCCGGAGCGCGCCGATACCGACTAGTTGCAACATCAGTCTCTCTTGTTCTGCGTGACGGCCGTCTGTTCACGCACCCAATCCAGATAGGGCGCCGCGCCGCCAATGACAGGCAGCACGATGATCTCGGGCACATCGTAGGGATGCATCTGCGCCAGGGCCTGCACTACGGCCTGGTGGCGCGCGTATGTGGTCTTGATGTGGATGGGGATTTCTTCCGCCCCTTCGACCTCTCCTTTCCACATGTAGATGGACAGGCCCGGCGCGCCAAGGTTCACGCAGGCGGCCAATCCGTCTTCGACCAGGACATGCGCAATCCGCTTGGCCAGCAGCAGGTCGGGCGCATTGCTGATGACCAGCACAACGTCGTCATCTCGCAACATGGAGGCTCCTCGGGATACCCGTATGGGACGTAACTCGGGGTATTTTATCGGTATTGCGGCCATCGTCCGGATCCGCCGGGCCTGAACGCGCCGCCATGCCACCCGCACCCACCGAGGCACGCATGTCCGATAACTGCCTGTTCTGCCGCATCGCCCGTCACGAAATCCCCGCGCACGTGGTCCACGAGGATGAACGCCTGCTGGCCTTTCTCGATATCCACCCGGTGCGCCCCGGGCATGTGCTCATCATCCCCAAGCAGCACTATCCCTATTACGAGGATATGCCGGCCGACCTGGCAGGCAGCATCCTCAACCTGGGCCAGAAGCTCGGACGCCACATGAAGCGCCTGTATGACGTGGAACGCGTGGGCTTCGCCTTCACCGGCATCCACGTGGCGCATGCGCACGCCCACGTCATCCCCATGCATCACCCGCAGGACGTCACGTCCACCCAATACATCGAGCAGCAGGACCTGACCTTCAAGATGCCGCCGCAGCCCGCGACCGAGGCGCTGGCCGCAACGGCGGCGCAACTGCGCAGCGAGCTGCACGCCTCGTAGCGCGCGGCGGCCGCACAAAAAAAACAAGGGCGGGTCCGAAGACCCGCCCTTGTCGCTTATCGAGCTACCGAAATTATTCGGCGCTGTCCTCAGCGGCTTCATCGACTTCCGGACGGTCAACCAGTTCCATGAAAGCCATGGGAGCGTTGTCGCCTTGACGGAAGCCCATCTTCAGCACGCGGGTGTAGCCGCCGTTACGGGCCGCGTAGCGCGGGCCGATTTCGGCGAACAGCTTCACCACCGCATCGCGATCGCGCAGACGGGCAAAAGCCAGACGCTTGTTCGCGAGCGTGGGCTCCTTGCCCAGCGTGATCAGGGGTTCGATGACGCGGCGCAATTCTTTCGCCTTCGGCAGCGTGGTCTTGATGGCTTCGTGGGTGATCAACGAAACGGCCATGTTGCGGAACATGGCAAGACGGTGACTGCTGGTGCGGTTGAGCTTACGCAAGCCATTACCGTGACGCATGATAAGTTTCCTTTGAATCTAAAGATGGCGTCAGCCATCGGGTTGCCGGCTCTTCTATCAACCTGCAATCAGGCCGCGGTCCGGTAGAAAACGGTGCATTTTACGACGGTTTCGCAAACTGGCCGGCGCGAGGCCGGCTGCCTGCGGGAACCGCCCCTTTCCAGAGGCGGCACCCTTTCAAGACTTAGGGACGCTCCAGGCCCAGGGGGGGCCAGTTTTCGAGCTTCATGCCCAGCGTCAGGCCGCGTGCGGCCAGGACTTCCTTGATCTCGTTGAGCGACTTGCGACCCAGGTTCGGGGTCTTGAGCAGCTCGTTTTCGGTACGCTGGATCAGGTCGCCGATGTAGTAGATGTTTTCGGCCTTCAGGCAGTTGGCCGAACGCACGGTCAGTTCCAGGTCGTCGACCGGGCGCAGCAGCACCGGATCGATCTGCGGCGTGCCGCGGACCGGGGCTTCGTACGAATCGCCAGCGCCTTCCAGGGCGGCGAAGACCGAGATCTGGTCCATCAGGATGCGAGCCGACTGGCGCACCGCTTCCTCGGGCGAGATGACGCCGTTGGTTTCGATGTCCAGGACCAGCTTGTCCAGGTCGGTACGCTGTTCCACACGGGCGCTTTCAACCGCGTAGCTCACGCGGCGGACCGGGCTGAACGAAGCGTCCAGAACGATGCGGCCGATGGTGTGGGTGCGGTCTTCCGACAGCGCGCGCACGTTGCCCGGCACGTAGCCGCGGCCCTTTTCAACCTTGATCTGCATTTCCAGCTTGCCTGCATCCGTCAGGTTGCAGATGGCATGGCCGGGGTTGATGATCTCGACGTCGTGCGGCAGCTCGATGTCGCTGGCCAGCACGGTGCCCGCGCCGGTCTTGCGCAGAACCAGGGTCACTTCGTCGCGATTGTGCAGCTTGAAGACCACGCCCTTCAGGTTCAGCAGGATGTCGACGACATCTTCGCGAACGCCCGGGATGGTCGAGTATTCGTGCACCACGCCCGTCATCTGGACTTCGGTCGGCGCGTAGCCGGTCATCGAAGACAGCAGGATGCGGCGCAGGGCGTTGCCCAGCGTGTGACCGTAGCCACGCTCGAACGGCTCCATCACGATCTTGGCATGGTGCGTGCCGACCGGTTCGACTTCAATGGAGCGCGGCTTCAGGAAACCTTGAGTGGACATTTACTGTGTTCCTTTTCAATACCCTCGGCTCGTTACACCGATAAGGCTGATGGACAGGGTGAAACTTGAAATGCGGACGGCGCGAAAAACACCGGCCAATACTTACCGCAAAGCCCGCTCCGCCTGAAGGCGGAAAGCGGGCTGCTGCGGGACGTGCGAACGGGTCGCGAGACCAGCTCGCCGGCGCATTGCGAAGGTAGCGCCGGCAGGCCTGATTAACGCGAGTACAGTTCGACGACCATCGATTCGTTGATGTCGCGAGCGACGTCAGCGCGATCGGGGGCCGACTTGAACGTACCGGTCAACTTGGTCGTATCGACTTCCACCCACTGGGGGATGCCGATGCTGGTGGCCAGGTCGAGCGATTCCTTGATGCGGCCTTGCTTCTTGGCCTTTTCGCGGACCGACACGACGTCGCCAGCCTTGACCAGCATCGAAGCGATGTCAGCCGTGTGGCCGTTCAGTTCGATGGCGCGGTGGCTCACCAGCTGGCGAGCTTCGGCGCGGGTCGAGCCGAAGCCCATGCGGTAGACGACGTTGTCCAGGCGCGATTCCAGCAGCTGGATCAGCGTTTCGCCGGTGTTGCCACGGCGACGCTCGGCTTCAGCGAAGTACTTGCGGAATTGCTTTTCCAGCACGCCGTACATGCGCTTGAGCTTTTGCTTTTCGCGCAGCTGCAGACCGTAGTCGGAAGTGCGGGCACCCGAAGTGCGGCCGTGTTGGCCAGGCTTGGAATCCAGCTTGCACTTGGAATCCAGCGAGCGGCGGGCGCTCTTCAGGAACAGATCAGTACCCTCGCGACGCGAGAGCTTGCATTTGGGTCCAGTATAACGAGCCATGTGGATTCCCTTTAGATACGACGACGCTTCGGCGGACGGCAGCCGTTGTGCGGAACGGGCGTGATGTCGGCGATGGACGAAATCTTGATGCCCAGCGCGTTCAGAGCGCGGACCGACGATTCGCGGCCAGGGCCGGGGCCCTTGATGCGCACTTCCAGCGTCTTGATGCCGTACTCCAGCGCAACGCGGCCAGCCGTTTCAGCAGCGACCTGCGCGGCGAACGGGGTCGACTTGCGCGAACCCTTGAAGCCAGCACCGCCCGACGTGGCCCACGACAGCGCGTTGCCCTGACGATCGGTGATGGTGATGATGGTGTTGTTGAACGACGCGTGAACGTGCGCGATGCCGTCCGAGACGTTCTTCTTGACCTTTTTGCGCACGCGCGAAGCGCCGCTGGTGGAAGCTTTCGCCATAATCCAGTTCCTCGATTATTTCTTCAGGGACGCAGCAGCACGACGCGGGCCCTTACGGGTGCGGGCGTTGGTGCGAGTGCGCTGGCCGCGCACGGGCAAACCGCGCTTGTGACGCATGCCGCGGTAGGTTCCCAGGTCGATCAAACGCTTGATCGAGAGCTGTACTTCACGACGCAGGTCGCCTTCAACCGTGAACAAACCAACATGTTCGCGGACGCGTTCCAATTCAGCGTCGCTCAGATCCTTGACCTTTTTGTCAAAGGGTACGTTTGCCGCTTCGCAAATCTTGCGAGCGCGCGTACGACCGATGCCAAAAATGGCGGTCAGGCCGATCTCGGCGTGCTGTTGCGGCGGAATGTTAATGCCAGCAATACGGGCCATGACTGTTCCTTGAATAAATCCGTTGCGTAGTCGCTAACCCGAGTTAGCCTTGACGCTGCTTGTGACGCGGGTCGGTGCAGATAACGCGCACCACGCCGTGACGTTTGATAACTTTGCAGTTGCGGCAGATCCGCTTAACCGATGCCATTACTTTCATGGTTGACTCCTAATTTTCCGTAATCCGGTTCCGCTCATTTGGAGCGGAAAACTATCCTGGCTCGCGTCAGGTCATAGGGCGTGAGCTCCACTGTGACCTTGTCACCCGGCAGGATCCGGATGTAATGCATACGCATCTTGCCGGAAATATGGCCCAACACCACGTGGCCGTTTTCGAGCTTGACGCGAAATGTCGCGTTCGGGAGGTTCTCAAGAACCTCACCTTGCATCTGAATGACGTCGTCCTTGGACATTCTTTTGCTTACCGCATCGGCAAACCCGCGCCCTTGAAGTTAGCCTTCTTGAGCAACGAGTCGTACTGGTGAGACATCATGTAGGCCTGAACCTGCGCCATGAAATCCATCGTCACCACCACAATAATCAACAGGGACGTACCACCGAAGTAGAAAGGAACGTTCCAGCGCATCACCAAGAATTCCGGCAACAGGCACACCAACGTGATGTAGATGGCACCTGCGAGCGTCAGACGCATCAGGATCTTGTCGATGTAGCGCGCTGTTTGTTCGCCCGGACGGATGCCCGGAACAAACGCACCACTCTTCTTCAGGTTGTCCGCCGTTTCGCGGCTGTTGAACACCAGAGCCGTGTAGAAAAAGCAGAAGAAAATAATCGCGACCGAGTACAGCGTGATGTAGAGCGGTTGACGAGGCGACAGGGCCGCAGCCAGGTCGCTAAGCCAGCGCATGTTCTCACTGCTGGAGAACCAGCTCGTGATCGTGGCCGGGAACAGAATGATCGACGATGCGAAGATCGGCGGAATCACCCCTGCCATGTTCAGCTTCAGCGGCAAATGCGAGCTTTGACCACCGTAGACCTTGTTGCCGACCTGACGCTTGGCGTAGTTCACCGTGATCTTGCGCTGTCCGCGTTCCACGAACACCACAAAAGCGGTAACCAGCACCACCAGAGCCACGATGAACAGTGCCGAAAGCACGGACATCGAGTTGGTGCGGACCAGGTCCAACAGTGCAGCCAGCGCCGCGGGCAGACCCGCAACGATACCTGCGAAGATCAGGATGGAAATCCCGTTGCCCAGACCACGTTCCGTGATTTGCTCACCCAGCCACATGACGAACATGGTGCCGGTGACCAAGGTCACGACGGTCGTAAAGCGGAACAGCATGCCCGGATCGATCACCAGTCCCTGCTGGGACTCCAACGCTACCGAAATGCCCACAGCCTGCACCAGCGCCAGCACAACCGTGCCGTAGCGGGTGTATTGGGTGATCTTCCGACGGCCGGCTTCGCCCTCTTTCTTGAGCGATTCCAGCGACGGCACCACCACAGACATAAGCTGCATGATGATGGATGCCGAAATGTACGGCATGATCCCCAGGGCAAAAATCGAGAAGCGCGAGAGCGCCCCGCCCGAGAACATGTTGAACAGGCCCAGGATCCCGCCCTGGTTCTGACGGAACAAGTCCGCCAGCGCATCCGGGTTGATGCCCGGCACGGGGATGTGTGTACCCAAACGGTAAACCACCAGGGCGAGCACCAGGAACACGAGGCGGCGCTTCAGATCGCCGTACCGTGCTCCGGTTTTGCCCAATGCCTGCGCGTTAGCCACTCGTCACCTCGTGATCAAGCAAGCGAGCCGCCCGCGGCTTCGATGGCGGCGCGAGCGCCGGCCGTCGCGGTAATGCCCTTGAGCACGACCTTGCGCGAGAGTTCACCCGACTTGATGACCTTGGCGAAACGAACCGCCTGGCCAATCACGCCAGCGGCCTTCAGCACTTGCACGTCGACTTCGTCGATGGGCAGGGCTTGCAGGTCCGACAGACGGACTTCGGCGTACAGGTGCTGACCGAGCGGGGTGAAACCACGCTTGGGCAGGCGACGCTGCAGCGGCATTTGACCGCCTTCGAAGCCAACCTTATGGAAACCGCCCGAACGCGACTTCTGACCCTTGTGACCACGGCCGGCGGTCTTACCCAGACCCGAACCGATGCCACGGCCGACGCGGCGCTTGGCGTGCTTGCTGCCCTCAGCGGGCTTCAGCGAATTAAGTTGCATATCCGACATGGTGATTCCTTAGGCTTCCGAGACGGAAACGAGATAATCCACCTTACGGATCATCCCACGCACCTCGGGCGTATCGACCAGCACGCGGCTGCTGTTGATACGGCCCAAGCCCAAACCGCGAACCGTGTCACGGTGCGATTGCTTGGTACCGATCACCGAGCGCACGAGGGTCACTTTGATCTGCTTCTGAGCCATGATTTACCCCAGGATTTCTTCGACCGACTTGCCGCGCTTGGCAGCAACATCAGCCGGGGTCATGGAGGCGCGCAGGCCGTTCAACGTGGCGCGAACCATGTTGTAGGGGTTGCTCGAGCCCAGGCTCTTGGCAACCACGTTACGCACACCCATCACATCAAAAATAGCGCGCATCGGGCCGCCGGCGATAACGCCGGTACCTTCAGCAGCGGGCGAGATCAGCACGGTAGCGGCGCCATGCTTGCCAACCACGGTGTGGTGCAGCGTGCCGTTCTTCAGAGCGACCTTGAACATGCCGCGACGGGCCTGTTCCATAGCCTTCTGAACGGACACCGGCACTTCACGCGCCTTGCCCTTACCCATGCCGATGCGGCCATCGCCATCGCCAACCACGGTCAGCGCGGCAAAGCTCATGGTGCGACCACCCTTGACCACTTTGCTCACGCGGTTGACCGCGATCATCTTTTCGCGGAGGCCGTCATCGTTCTCTTTTTCCGCGGCGTTCTTGCCTTGTACTTTAGCCATTTGACAGATCCTCGCTTAGAACTTCAGGCCGGCTTCACGCGCGGCATCGGCCAGCGCTTTCACGCGGCCATGGTAACGAAAGCCCGAGCGATCGAAAGCGACCAGTTCAATACCGGCAGCCTTGGCCTTTTCGGCCACGCGCTTGCCGACCAGCGACGCAGCGGCTTTGTTGCCGCCCTGACCGGACTGGCCGGACAGTTGCGCGCGCACTTCGGCTTCGACCGTCGAGGCGCTGACCAAAACGCGATCGCCTTCCGGCGAAATGATGTTGGCGTAGATGTGCTGGTTCGAGCGGAAAATCGAGAGGCGATGAACGCGCAGCTCGTTGATCTTCCGGCGGGTCGGAACCGCACGACGCAAACGGGAAACTTTTTTGTCCATGATTCGTCCTTGCGTGCGCCGTTATTTCTTCTTGGTTTCTTTGATGACGACGCGTTCGTCCGAGTAACGCACGCCCTTGCCCTTGTAGGGTTCGGGTTCGCGGTACGCGCGGATTTCAGCGGCCATCTGACCGACGACTTGCTTGTTGGCGCCCTTGATGACGATTTCCGTCTGGGTCGGGCACTCGGCCTTGATGCCGGCCGGCAACTGGTGCAAAACGTCGTGCGAGAAACCGAGCTGCAGCTTAACGGCGTCGCCTTGGATCGATGCGCGGTAACCCACGCCGACCAGGGTCAGCTTGCGCTCGAAGCCCTTGCTCACGCCCGTGACCATGTTGGCCACCAGAGCGCGCACGGTACCCGACATGGCGTTGGCGTGACGGCTGTCGTTGGCGGCGGCAAACGTGAGCTTGCCGTTGTCCAACGCAATCGTGACGTCGCCGGTCAGGGCTTGGGTCAGGGAGCCCAGCGGGCCCTTGACGGTGATCTGATCCTGCTGGATGTTGGCTTCAACACCCTTGGGCAGTTCGACCGGATACTTAGCGATACGTGACATTCGAATTTCTCCTTAGGCCACGTAGCACAGCACTTCGCCGCCGACGCCGTTGGCGCGAGCCTTACGGTCGGTCATGACGCCGCGCGAGGTCGAAACGATAGCCACGCCCAGGCCGTTCATGACCTGAGGAATGCTGGTACGGCCCTTGTAGATACGCAGACCGGGGCGCGAAACGCGTTCGATGCGCTCGATGACCGGACGGCCAGCGTAGTACTTCAGGGTGATCTCGAGCTCAGGCTTGGCCTGGGTGCCCTTGATTTCAAAGCTGTCGATGTAGCCTTCGTCCTTCAGCACAGCGGCAATGGCCGCCTTCAGCTTCGAGGAGGGCATGCTCACCGTAACTTTGTCCACTTGCTGCGCATTGCGAATGCGGGTCAGCATATCGGCGATGGGATCGCTCATGCTCATATTGTTTCTCCTACCAGCTGGCCTTGGTGATGCCGGGGATTTCACCCTTCATCGCCATTTCACGCAGTTTGTGGCGCGTCAGGCCGAACTTGCGGAACACGCCGCGCGGACGACCGGTGACCACGCAACGGTTACGTTGACGCGTCGGGTTGGCATTGCGCGGCAGCTGTTGCAGCTTGAGCCGAGCTTGGTAACGTTCTTCGTCGGTCTTCGACTGGTCGTCGATGATCGCCTTCAACTCAGCGCGCTTGGCGGCGAACTTGTCAGCCAGCTTGGCGCGCTTGATGTCGCGATTGATGAGGGAAAGTTTAGCCACGTCATCAGCCCCTTAGTTACGGAACGGGAAGCTGAAGGCCGTCAACAGCGCCTTGGCTTCTTCGTCGGTCTTCGCGGTGGTGGTGATGCTGATGTTCAGCCCACGCAGCGCGTCGATCTTGTCGTACTCGATTTCGGGGAAAATGATCTGCTCTTTCACCCCGATGTTGTAGTTGCCACGGCCGTCGAACGCACGACCCGAGATGCCGCGGAAGTCGCGCACGCGAGGCAGCGCAACCGCCACCAGGCGATCCAGGAATTCGTACATGCGTTGACCGCGCAGCGTGACCATGCAACCGATCGGGTAGTTTTCGCGGATCTTGAACCCGGCGATAGCCTTCTTGGTCTTCGTCACGACGGGCTTCTGGCCGGCGATCTTGGTCAGGTCGCCAACAGCGTGCTCGATGACTTTCTTGTCCGACACCGCTTCCGACACACCCATGTTCAGGGTGATCTTGGTGATGCGCGGCACTTCCATCGTGCTCTTGTAGCCAAACTTGGCTTGCAGGTCGGCAGCGACCTTGCTCTTGTAGAGATCTTGCAAACGAGACATGTCTATCGCCCCTTACGCCTTGGCGCCGACAACGGCACCATTGGAACGGAACACGCGAACCTTGCGGCCTTCGACTTCTTGCACGCCGACGCGATCGCCACGGCCGGTGGCCGGGTTGAACAGCGCGACGTTCGAGATGTGAATCGGCATGGTCTTTTCGACAATCCCGCCCGGGTTGTTAGCCATCGGGTTGGCTTTCACGTGCTTCTTGACGACGTTGACGCCTTCGACCAGAACGTGGTCGGCATCGACGCGCGCCAGCACGGTACCGCGACGCTTCTTGTCGCGGCCGGTCAGGACGATGACTTCGTCGCCTTTACGAATGTTGTTCATCGTAGGGCTCCTTACAGCACTTCCGGGGCCAACGACACGATCTTCATGAACTTCTCGGTACGCAGTTCACGCGTAACGGGTCCGAAGATGCGGGTGCCGATGGGCTCCAGCTTGGCGTTGAGCAACACGGCGGCATTGCCACCGAAACGAATCAGCGAACCGTCTTTACGGCGCACGCCCTTGGCGGTACGAACCACCACGGCATTGTAAATTTCGCCTTTCTTGACGCGTCCGCGCGGAGCCGCATCTTTGACGCTCACCTTGATGATGTCGCCGATACCGGCATAACGGCGCTTGGAGCCACCGAGCACCTTAATGCACATGACATGACGCGCACCAGTGTTATCGGCCACATCCAGCGTGGTCTGCATTTGGATCATGATTTTTCCTGTTCCAACTTAACTGGAAATACGGTTTTCCCAACAAGGGAACACTGCAATTCCTGCCAGTTTTGGTCCCGTCAGGTCTGCCGCCCTGCTTTTGTGTTGGCATGTCTGGAGCTTTCGCCCTACTCACGCAACTGGTTGGCAACGCAACGACCCTGGGTTGAAATCCTGCGGGTATTCCCCCAACACGTCGGGCTAACCTGCATAGGCGCGGGCCAACTCGATCGACAATCTGGGAAAGCTGATAATTCTAACGTGGTTAATTTTTGAGCGCAAGCACTTTGTGTGGATAACCCACAAAAGCCACGCTTTCCCCTTGACCGGGGTGAACCGAGGCTATCCGCCCCCTATTTCTGGCGGTAGTAGCCCTTCTCCCAGGCATCGTGGTTGGCCTTGCCGCGACGGATTTCGTCCGTGAAGGGGGCAGCCATGAGCACCAGGCGGTTGAGCCATTTTACCGGAGCGCGGCAGGGACGCTCGAAGTCCACGAAGAGCACGGCGCGCAGTCCGGCGGTGTCGTTGTGGACCTGGTGCGGGTACAGGTCGTCGAACACCACCGCCCGCCCTTCGCGCCAACTGTAACGCTCGCCCCCGACCTCGATCCAGCATTGCTCGGCCGGTTCCGGTACCACCAGTCCCAGGTGCAGGCGCAGGACGCCGTTGTACGGGCCCGTGTGCAGCGGGATGCGCTTGCCGGCCTCCAGGATGGAGAAGAACGCCGTGCGGATGCCCGGAATTCCCTGCAGCGCCCGGGCGGTCGCCGGACAGCGCGCCAGATTGCGCTCGGAGCGCAGGCCGTAGCCCATGAAGACGAAAGTCTTCCATTGGTCGTCCGAGGTGATCTGGCCCACGTCCGGAGAGATTTCATGGAAGGCGGGCAGGTGCTGGCGTTCGGAGAGCAGGCCGGCCAACTCGGCGCGGATGGCGGGCGCCTGGGCCTCGAGCGCGGCGACCCAGGGAAACTGGCCATTGTCGAAAATGGGACGGTCGCCGACCAGCGAGGCCTGGGCGATCCGGTTGCGCAACCAGTCTATGAAACGGAAAAAGGTGCGCGAGTAGAAACTGGGCTTGCTGGGCGGACGCGCATCGAGGGGTTGCACAATAGGTAGCCGGATAGACAGCCAAAGATGCACCATTTTGTCCATGCCGGCGCGGGCACGCAAGACTTGCGCCAGCAGATTGGCTCCAAGGCGCCGCCGGGCATTGGCCCTCCCCGCCGCGGACAAGCTGGTTTAGACTGGCGTGGGCGACAGTGATCGCTATCCACTCCTATTTCGCAAGGGAAGACAGGCATGTATGAACAGTTGGCGCTGTATATCGACGGCGAATTCGTCGCCGGAGAGGGCAGGCGCACCCAGGACGTCATCAACCCGGCCACGCTGGAAGTTCTCGGCCAGTTGCCCCACGCCACCGAAGCGGATCTGGATCGCGCGCTAGCCGCCGCCCAGCGCGCGTTCGAGTCGTGGAAGAAATCCTCTCCCATGGACCGCTCGGCCATCCTGCGCAAGGTTGCGACGCTGTCGCGCGAACGCGCCCAGGAAATCGGCCGCAACATGACGCTGGACCAGGGCAAGCCGCTGGCCGAAGCCGTGGGCGAAGTCACCTCCTGCGCCGAACACGCCGACTGGCACGCCGAGGAATGCCGCCGCATCTACGGCCGCGTGGTCCCGCCGCGCAATCCTGACGTGCGCCAGATCGTGGTGCGCGAACCCATCGGCGTCTGCGCCGCGTTCACGCCCTGGAACTTCCCGTACAACCAGGCCATCCGCAAGATCGCCGCCGCCATCGGCGCCGGCTGCACGGTAGTGCTGAAGGGTCCCGAGGACTCGCCCAGCGCCGTCATGGCCATTGCGCGCATGTTCCACGACGCCGGCCTGCCCAAGGGCTGCCTGAACATCGTCTGGGGCGAACCCGCCAAGATCTCCGACTACCTGATCCGCTCGCCCATCGTGCGCAAGGTGTCGTTCACCGGCTCCGTGCCGGTGGGCAAGCAGCTGGCCGCGCTGGCCGGCGCCCACATGAAGCGCGTCACCATGGAACTGGGCGGCCACTCGCCCGTGCTGGTGTTCGACGACGCCGACATCGACCGCGCCGCCACCATGCTGGCCAAGTTCAAGGTCCGCAACGCCGGCCAGGTGTGCGTGTCGCCGACCCGCTTCTATGTCCAGAACGGCGCCTACGAGCAGTTCCTCGCGCGCTTCTCCGACGTGCTGAAGAACATCAAGGTCGGCGACGGCCTGGAAGCCGGCACCGACATGGGCCCGCTGGCGCACGAGCGCCGCGTCCCCGCCATGAGCGCCTTCATCGACGACGCCAAGAAGCACGGCGGCAAGGTGGTGGTCGGCGGCGGCCCGCTGGACCGCAAGGGCTTCTTCTTCGCCCCCACGGTCGTGACCGAAGTGCCCGACAACTCCATGCTGATGACCGAGGAGCCCTTCGGCCCGGTCGCGCCGGTGGTCCGTTTCACGGATACCGATGAAGTGCTGCGCCGCGCGAACAGCCTGCCCTTCGGCCTGTCGTCCTACGTGTTCACGAACTCGCTGCAGACGGCCACCAAGGTCTCCAACGGCCTTGAAGCCGGCATGGTCAACATCAACCACTTCGGCAGCGCCCTGGCCGAGACGCCCTTCGGCGGCATCAAGGACAGCGGCATCGGCAGCGAAGGCGGTCTGGAAACGTTCGACGGCTACCTGGTCACGAAGTTCATCACGCACATCTGACCTGGCAGTGACAACAAAGCCCCGCAGGATTTCTGCGGGGCTTTTTTTTGCCTCATGCCTGGAGAACCGGGCCGGGATGTCCGCGGCAGAAGGCCGCTCAGGAACTTGCCCGCAAATCGCGCGGCGTCATGCCAAAGCGGCGCTTGAACAGTCGGCTGAAATGCGAGGGATGCGAGAAGCCCACTTGATAGGCCAGTTCGGCAATACTGCGGTGGCTGTGCTGCGGACTCAACAAAAGCTCGCGGCACTTGTCGAGCCGCTGGTCGAAGATGAAGGATTCCACCGACAGGCCGCCCGCGCGCAGGATGCGATGCAGATAGGCCACCGACAAGCCGCAGCCCTGAGCCACCTGCTGCGGCGACAACGCGGGATCCGCCAGATGCTGGCGGATGTAGGCCAGCACGCGCTGCCGATGCGCCAGCGTGACGCTGCTGTCCGACTCCGATGCATGCCCCTGCCCTGATTGCACCAGAAACAGCACGATCAGGTCGATCAGGCGCTCGCCCAGTTCCGCCGCCTCGACATCCGACCAGCCGTCCACGCCTTTGAACAAGTGGTCCATGTAGCTGGCCAGCAAAGCGCCGCGCGGCGAACCGTCGTCGACGCGCAGCTTGTAGAAGGCGCCGACGCGGGAATCGCGCTGCAATAGCGCGCTGCGCGGAAAAGACACGCTCAGGCTGCGGTACCCCGCAGCGCCCTGTGCCGTGGCCTGGTAGGGCAGGCTCTGGTTCATCAGATAGACGCAGCCGGGTTCGACCTGGAACTCCCGCCCCTGCTGCTGCACAACCAGAGGTCCCGCCAGCGGCAGGCCGAAGGTATAGAACTCCTGATCCAGGCGCGACACGTTGCCGGCGGTGCGCTCCAGCTTCTGTCCCTGGTAATGGAGGTCGTTGAACTGCAGGCTGCCCCGCCGCGCGTAGCGCACATGTCCGGCGAAATTGTCGGGCCGGCCGCCATGCACCTCGAAGGGACCGAACGCGTGCGACAACGCCGCGCGCCATTCGTCGCGCCGGTCAGCGCCAGCGCTGGCCGAAATGGCGAATTCCGTATCGGACATGGTTCGGTCTCCTTGGACGCCTGCGCCGCGGCCGGGCGCTCGTGATCCTGCGTCTACATATTCTTGACTCACCCTGCTGCGGGGTGTCCGGCGCCTTGAAGGCGCGCTTGGCGCAAGTCTATATTCAGCCCGATAAGCACACAACCTGGACAACCCGGGAGGAGACTCATGGCACCAGCGCCCGCACCAGCCGGCCGCCACGCGCCGGCTTCGCGCTATCTGCGCTGCGCAGGCCGCGAGCTGCATTACACCGAATGGGGCGCCGCGGACGCGCCCCCCGTCATCATGTGGCATGGCCTGGCCCGCACTGGCCGCGACTTCGACGACCTGGCGCAGGCGCTGGCGGACGACTACCGCATCATCTGCCCGGACGCGATCGGCCGCGGCCTGTCGCAATGGAGCCCCGACCCGGTCGCCGAATACCAGCTCGACTTCTATGCAACGCTGGCCCGCGCCCTGGCGGACGGGCTGTCGCTGGATCGCGTGCGCTGGGTGGGAACGTCCATGGGCGGCGCCACCGGCATGCACGCTGCCGCCACGACCCTGCGCGACCGGATCTCGCACCTGGTCGTCAATGACATCGGGCCCGAACTGCCGCAGGCCGCCATCGACCGCATCGTGGCCTATGTCGGCGCGCCGCCGGCCTTCGATACGGTCACCGAACTCGAAGCCTGGCTGCGCGTCGCCTATAAGCCCTACGGCTGGCAGAGCGACGAGCAATGGCGCCGTATGGCAGAAACATCCGTGCGCCGGCTGCCGGACGGCCGGATCACCCTGCACTACGATCCGGCCATCGTCGGCCAGTTCAGCAACCACCCGCGGGACTACGACCGCTGGAATGGTTACGACTCGCTGCGCATGCCGCTGCTGTTGCTGCGCGGCGCCGATTCGGACCTGCTGCTGCCCGAAGTCGCCGACGCCATGACCCGCCGCGGGCCGCGCGCGCAGCGCATCGACTTCCCCGATTGCGGCCACGCCCCTGCTCTCAATGTCGCTGCGCAGATCGACGCCATCCGCCAGTTCCTTGCCACGCCGGACCACACGGCGGCTGACCGCCCCCAATAACAGGAGATACCCATGAAACGCGTCCTGCTCGCCGCGCTCGCCGGCCTCTGCATGAATTCCGCCATCGCGGCGAAAGACTTCGTCGTCGCCCACGTCTACGACAAAACCGGCCCCCTGGAGGCCTACGCCAAGCAAACCCAGAACGGCCTGATGCTGGGGCTGGAATATGCAACGCAAGGCACCATGACGGTCGCCGGGCGCAAGATCCGCGTGATCGAAAAGGACAACCAGGGCAAGCCCGACGTGGCGCGCGCGCAGTTGGCCTCGGCCTACGCGGACGACAACGCCGACATCGCCGTCGGCCCCACCTCTTCCGGCGTCGCGCTGGCGATGCTGCCCATCGCCGAGGAGTACGAAAAGATCCTGCTGGTCGAACCCGCGGTGGCGGATTCGATCACGGGCGACAAGTGGAACAAGTACATCTTCCGCACCGGCCGCAATTCGTCGCAGGACGCCATCGCCAACGCGGTCGCCTTCGACCAGGCCGGCACCTCGATCGCCATGCTGGCGCAGGACTACGCCTTCGGCCGCGACGGCGTGAAGGCGTTCAAAGGCGCCTTGAAGAACGCCAAGATCGTGCACGAGGAATACCTGCCCGCCAACGCCACCGACTTCACCGCCGGCGCGCAGCGCCTGTTCGATGCGTTGAAGGACAAGCCGGGCCGCAAGATCATCTTCATCCTGTGGGCGGGCGCGGGCAACCCGTTCAAGATCGCCGACCTGGACCCCAAGCGCTTCGGCATCGAGATCGCCACGGGCGGCAACACGCTGGCCGCGATGACGCCGCTGAAGTCGCTGGCGGGCATGGAAGGCGCCACCTATTACTACTACGGCATCCCCAAGAATCCGATCAACGACTGGCTGGTGGCGGAACACCAGAAGCGCTACGGCCAGCCGCCGGACTTCTTCACCGCAGGCGGCATGGCCTCGGGCATCGCCATCGCCACCGCGCTGGCCAAGACCAAAGGCGACTCCGATACCGACACGCTGATCAAGGCCATGGAAGGCATGAGCTTCGAGACGCCCAAGGGCAAGATGACCTTCCGCCCCGAGGACCACCAGGCCATGCAGTCCATGTACCACTTCCGCATCAAGAACGATCCGTCGGTGCCGTGGGCCGTGCAGGATCTGGTCAAGGAAATCACGCCGGACCAGATGTCGGTGCCAATCCAGAACAAACGCTGAGCGCGTAGCCCATCCATGCTGGAAACCCAATCGCTCACGATCCGTTTCGGCGGACACGTGGCGGTCAATGAAGTCAGCTGCAGCTTTGCGCCTGGCACCCTGACCGCCATAGTCGGCCCAAACGGCGCGGGCAAGACCACCTACTTCAACCTTATTTCCGGGCAGCTGCGCGCCAGCGCCGGGACGGTGCGCCTGAACGGGCGCGACCTGACCCCGCTGGCCGCCCCCGCGCGCATGCATGCGGGACTGGGGCGTGCCTTTCAGCTGACCCAGCTGTTCCCGCGCCTGAGCGTGCATGAGAACGTGCGCCTGGCCCTGCAATCGCGCCAGCAAGGCATGAGCTGGCGCCAGATCCGGTTCTGGCGCACCTGGAGCGACGACCGGGGCCTGATCGAACGCGCCGACGCGCTGCTGGAACGCACCCGCCTGTCCGCGCGCCGTGACCAGCCTGCCGCCGACTTGCCGCACGGCGACCAGCGCAAGCTGGAGATCGCCATGCTGATCGCGCTGGAGCCGCAGGTTTTCATGTTCGACGAACCGACGGCAGGCATGAGCGTGGACGACGTGCCCGTCGTGCTGGACCTGATCCGCGAACTCAAGAACGATCCGACGAAAACGATTCTGCTCGTGGAGCACAAGATGGACGTGGTGCGCGAACTGGCGGACCGCATCGTGGTGCTGCACAACGGCCAGCTGATGGCCGACGGCGACCCGGCGGCGGTGATCGCCTCGCCCATCGTGCAGCAGGCCTATCTGGGCGTGAGCCCGGCGGAGAAGGCGGCATGACGCAGGCGTTGCTGGAATTGAAGAACGTGCACACCCACATCGGCGCGTACCACATCCTGCACGGCGTGGACCTGGCGGTCGCGCCGGCGGCCGTGACCATGCTGCTGGGCCGCAACGGCGCCGGCAAGACCACCACGCTGCGCACCATCATGGGATTGTGGCGCGCATCGCAAGGCCAGGTGAGCTTTGACGGCACGCCCGTCGGCGGCCCGGGCACGCGCACCTCGCCGCCCGACATGGCACGCATGGGCATGGCTTACGTGCCCGAAAGCATGGGCATCTTCGCCGACCTGTCCGTGAAGGAGAACATCCTGCTCGCGGCGCGCCAGGCCAGGAACGCCAGCCAGCTGGATACGGCGCGGCTGGAATGGATTTTCGGGTTCTTTCCGGCATTGAAGAAGTTCTGGCTACATCCCGCCGGCAAGCTGTCGGGCGGTCAAAAGCAGATGCTGGCTGTGGCGCGCGCCATCATCGAGCCGCGCCGGCTGCTGCTGGTGGATGAGCCCAGCAAAGGCCTGGCGCCCGCCATCATCCAGAACATGATCGACGCCTTCATTGAACTGAAGCAGGCGTCCACCACCATCCTGCTGGTCGAGCAGAACTTCAACTTCGCGCGCCTGGTCGGCGATCACGTCGCCGTGATGGACAACGGCCGCGTCGTCCATGCAGGCGGCATGGCCGAACTGGCCGCGGACGATGAACTACAGACGCGCCTCTTGGGCCTGTCGCTGGGAAGCCATCAATGAGCACGCTCGAACTCGATACCCCGCTGCCGCGCGTGCGCGCGGACCTGCGCCCCGTGCTGCTGGTGGTCGCGCTGGCCGCACTTGCCCTGCCCCTGGTGGGTTCCTTCTCCACCTGGGTCACCCTGACCCTGGCGGGGCTGGCCATGGGCATGATCATCTTCATCGTGGCCTCGGGCATGACGCTGGTCTTCGGCCTGATGGACGTGTTGAACTTCGGCCACGGCCTGTTCATCGCAATCGGCGCGTACATAGCCGCAACCGTGCTGGGCTCCATGGCCGACTGGACCCAGTCGGGCAGCTTGTGGATCAACCTGGGCGCGGTGCTGCCCGCCATGATCGTCGGCATGCTGGTCGCGGGCGCAGTGGGCCTGGCGTTCGAACGCGTCATCGTGCGGCCTGTCTACGGCCAGCATCTGAAGCAGATCCTCATCACCATGGGCGGCATGATCATCGGCGAGGAGATCATCAAGATGCTGTGGGGTCCGCAGACGATTTCCCTACCGCTGCCCGAGGCGCTGCGCGGCGCATTCCTGCTGGGCGATGCCGCCATCGAGAAGCTCCGCATTGTCGCCCTGCTGACGGGGCTGCTGGTGCTGGCCGGCATGCTGTGGCTGCTCAACCGAACCAAGCTGGGCCTTCTGATCCGCGCTGGCGTCGAGGACCGCGAGATGGTGGAAAGCCTGGGCTACCGCATCCGTCATCTGTTCGTCGGCGTGTTCGTGGCCGGCTCGATGCTGGCGGGACTGGGCGGCGTGCTATGGGGCATGTACCAGCAATCGGTCGTGCCGCAGCTGGGCGCGCAGGTCAACGTGCTGATCTTCATCGTCATCATGATCGGCGGCCTGGGCTCCACTGTGGGCTGCCTGATCGGCGCGCTGCTGGTGGGGCTGATGGCCAACTACACCGGCTTCCTGCTGCCCAAGGCCGCCCTGTTCTCGAACATCGCGCTGATGGTCGCCATCTTGCTGTGGCGTCCCCAAGGCGTGTACCCGGTCACGAATCGCTAGGAACCGCCGACATGTCCGTACGCCTGCTTTCCGGCGATCCTCCGCGCAGCACGCTGCTGGCCCTGGCGCTTATCGCCATCGTGGCCCTGCTTGCCGCCGCACCCTTCCTCTTTCCCGGTCCCAAGTCGCTGGCGGTGGCCGCGAAGATCCTGGTGTTCGTGATCCTGGTCGCGAGCTATGACTTGCTGCTGGGCTACACCGGCATCGTCAGCTTTGCGCACACCATGTTCTTCGGCATCGGCGCGTATGGCGTGGCGATCGCCAGCATCCGCATGGAACCGGGCTGGACCGCGGTGTTCGCAGGCCTGGGCGGCGGCCTGGTGGTATCGCTTGCGTTCGCCTTGCTGATCGGCCTGGCCAGCCTGCGCGTGCGCGCGATCTTCTACGCCATGATCACCCTGGCCGTCGCTGCGGCGTTCCAGACGCTGGTGTCGCAATTGTCCGATCTGACGGGTGGCGAGGATGGGCTGAACTTCAAGGTGCCGCAGATGCTGCGGCCGGCCTTCCGGCCTTTCTCGGAGCAGATCTTCGGCGTGACGGTGGACGGCCGCGTCATCACCTACTACCTGATCGCGGCGGTCTGCGTGGTGCTGTTCCTGCTGTTGCTGCGCATCGTGAATTCGCCCTTCGGCCGGGTGTTGCAAGCCATACGCGAGAACCCGTTCCGCGCCGAAGCCATCGGCTACCGCACGGTGCTTTACCGCAGCCTGTCCAATCTGCTGGCGGCCGCCTTCGCCACGCTTGCGGGCGCCATGTACGCGCTCTGGCTGCGCTACAACGGCCCGGATACCTCGCTGTCGTTCGAGATCATGCTCAACATTCTGCTGATGCTGGTGATCGGCGGGATGGGCACCATGTACGGCGCCGTGGTGGGCGCAAGCCTGTTCGTGTTCGCGCAGAGCTATCTGCAAGATGGGCTCCACGTGATCCACGACGCGGTGTCGGGCGTGGCGCCGTTGGCTCTGCTGTTCGAGCCAGACCGGTGGCTGTTGTGGCTGGGAATCCTGTTCGTGGTGTCGGTCTATTACTTCCCGACGGGAATCGCGGGGCGGTTGCGGGAACTGGCGCGGCGCCCTTGACGGGGCCGGCCCTCAGCGGCCACGCTGCCCCAACGCATCGGCCTCGCGCCGCAATCCGTCGACGCGCCGCTGCATGTCATCCAGGCTGCGGCGCGTGTCCTGGGCGCCGCGGTCCAGCTGCGAACCGGACGGGGTCGGCGTCAGAGCCGGCATGGTCATGTCCCCGCCCGGCTTCAATGGAATCATCGTCGGCGGATGCGATCCGGCCGCAGGCTTCTCGCTGAAGAGCTTCTCCAGCATCCGCATCTGTTCCCTGCGTTCCCCGATGGCCCGATCCTGGTCCATCAAGGCCTGCTCATTCGCGTCTTCAGTGCCGAAGATCGCCGCGTGATCGCGCGACAGGCCGTCCATGCGTACCCTGGCATCGGGACCGGCGTCGAGCAAGGCGCGGCCCAGGGCTGCAGGATCCTGCGCCGGCGATGGCTGCTGTCCCGACGGCGCGGCAGTCTGAGCGGCGGCCGGCAGCGCCGCCATCCATGCGCAAGCCATCAACAAGCCAAACCGCGCCGCATTCATGAAACCGCGCATGATGTCCTGATTCCTGAGTTCGAAGCAAAAGATCCGGGCGAAAAAAAACGGCAAGGGTTTGATCCCTTGCCGTCTTATATCAGAACGGCGCGCCGTTCCGATGTACTGCTTTACTTAGATGATACGTGCGGCTTCAACCAGACGCACCACGCGCCACGACTTCGAGCGCGAGATGGGACGGCCTTCAGCGATTTCAACCGTATCGCCTTCGTTGTACTGGTTCGATTCATCGTGCGCCTTGTACTTCGCGGAACGCATGATGATCTTGCCGAAGATGGGGTGCTTGACGCGGCGCTCAACGAGCACGACGACAGTCTTGTCCATCTTGTTGCTGACGACCTTGCCAACCAGCGTGCGCTGGCGCTTGGCCACTTGGGTGTTTTGAGTTTCGCTCATCTTTATTTCCCTGCCTTCTCGGTCAGCAAGGTACGAACGCGCGCGATGTCGCGACGCACGTTGCGCAGCTGGCTGGTGTTGGCCAGTTGCTGCGTGGCCTTCTGCATGCGCAGACCGAATTGTGCCTTCAGCAGGCTTTCGAGCTCTTTGCCGAGCTCGGCGGCATCTTTCGAACGGAGTTCGCTAGCTTTCATGTTAGTACTCCTTAAGCACCGATATGACGCGCGACGAACGTGGTCGAAATCGGCAGCTTGGCAGCGGCCAGGCGGAAAGCTTCACGCGCGAGCTCTTCGCTAACCCCTTCCATTTCGTAGAGCACCTTGCCGGGCTGAATTTCAGCAACCCAGTACTCCGGGTTGCCCTTACCGTTACCCATACGGACTTCGGCAGGCTTCTGCGAGATGGGCTTATCCGGGAAAATGCGAATCCAGATACGGCCGCCACGCTTGATGTGACGATTGATGGCACGACGAGCAGCTTCGATCTGGCGAGCGGTCAGACGGCCACGGCCGGTGGCCTTCAGACCGAATTCGCCGAACGACACGTGGGTACCACGGGTCGCCAGACCGGTGTTGCGGCCCTTCTGCTCTTTGCGATACTTTCTGCGAGAGGGTTGCAGCATGGTTATTCTCCTTCAGGCGCCGGAGCAGCGTCCGCCTTGCGGGGACCACCACGACCACGACCACCCGGACGACCGGTGCGAGCACCGTCCGGACGATCACCACGCGGAGCGCGGCGCGGACGACGTTCTTCTTCGCGCGGGGCAGCGGTTTCCGGCGGCAATTCGCCGTTGGCCAGCATGTCGCCCTTGTAGACCCAGACCTTGATGCCGATCACGCCATAGGTCGTGTGGGCTTCGGAGGTGCCGTAGTCGATGTTGGCCTTCAGGGTGTGCAGCGGCACACGGCCTTCGCGATACCACTCGGTGCGAGCAATTTCGATACCGTTCAGACGGCCCGAGCTCATGATCTTGATGCCTTGGGCACCCAGACGCATGGCGTTCTGCATCGCGCGCTTCATCGCGCGACGGAACATGATGCGCTTCTCGAGCTGTTGCGAGATCGAGTCGGCGATCAGTTGAGCATCGGTTTCCGGCTTGCGGATTTCTTCGATGTTGACGTGCACAGGCACGCCCATCAGACGCTGCAGATCAGCCTTCAGGCTTTCGATGTCTTCGCCGCGCTTGCCGATCACCACGCCCGGACGAGCCGAGTAGACGGTGATGCGGGCATTCTTGGCGGGACGCTCGATGATCACGCGACCGACGGAGGCGCTCTTGAGCTTCTTCTTCAGGTACTCGCGAACGCGAATGTCTTCGGCCAGCATCGAGCCGAAGGCCTTGTCGTCGGCGAACCAACGCGAGGACCAATTACGGGTGACCGCGAGACGGAACCCAGTGGGGTGAATTTTCTGACCCATCGTGACTCCTTAAGCTCCGACCTTGACCGTGATGTGGCAGGTCTGCTTCTCGATACGGTTGCCGCGGCCCTTGGCGCGAGCGGAGAAGCGCTTCATCGACTGAGCCTTGTCCACGAAGATCGTGGTGACTTTCAGTTCGTCGATGTCGGCGCCGTCATTGTGCTCGGCGTTGGCGATGGCGGATTCGACAGCCTTCTTCAGGATGGCGGCCGCCTTCTTCGGCGAGAAGGTGAGGATGTTCAGCGCTTGCGAGACGGACTTGCCGCGGATCAGGTCCGCAACCAGTCGGGTCTTTTGAGCGGAGATGTGAACCCCACGGATAATGGCAGTAGTTTCCATCGCTTACCTCTTCGCCTTCTTGTCCGCGGCGTGACCCTTGAACGTACGGGTCAGCGCGAACTCGCCCAGCTTGTGACCGACCATGTTCTCGTTGATGTAAACGGGAACGTGCTGCTTGCCGTTGTGCACAGCGATCGTCAGACCGATGAACTCGGGCAGGATCGTGGAGCGACGCGACCAGGTCTTGATCGGCTTCTTGTCTTTGCCCGCGACGGCCGTGTCCACCTTTTTGATCAGGTGAGCATCGACAAACGGGCCTTTCTTGATCGAACGTGACATAGTGTTCGCCTCTTACTTGCGCTTGCGCCGTTGGACGATCATATTGTTCGTCCGCTTGTTGCGACGGGTCTTGTAACCCTTCGCCGGAGTGCCCCACGGGCTGACCGGTTCGCGTGCTTCGCCGGTACGGCCTTCGCCGCCACCGTGCGGGTGATCCACCGGGTTCATGGCAACGCCACGAACCGTCGGGCGGACACCGCGCCAACGCATTGCACCGGCCTTGCCGATTTGGCGCAGGCTGTGTTCTTCGTTACCGACTTCACCGATGGTGGCGCGGCATTCGATGTGCACACGGCGGACTTCACCCGAGCGCAGACGCACTTGAGCGTAGATGCCTTCGCGAGCCAGCAGGACGGCGGAAGCGCCGGCCGAACGGACCATCTGGGCACCCTTGCCAGGCAGCATTTCGACGCAGTGAATCGTCGTACCCACCGGGATGTTGCGGATCGGCAGCGTGTTGCCAGCGCGGATCGGGGCTTCGACGCCCGACAGCAGCGTGGCGCCAACTTCCAGACCGCGCGGAGCGATGATGTAGCGACGTTCGCCGTCGGCGTAGCACAGCAGAGCGATGTGCGCCGTACGGTTGGGGTCATATTCCAGACGCTCGACCTTTGCCGGGATGCCATCCTTGTCGCGACGGAAGTCGACGACGCGGTAGTGCTGCTTGTGGCCACCGCCACGATGACGGATCGTGATGTGACCGTTGTTGTTACGGCCAGAACCACGGGTCTTCTTTTCCAGCAGCGGCGCGTAGGGCTCACCCTTGTGCAGGTTCGGGCTGACAACCTTCACCATGCCACGGCGGCCAGCCGAAGTCGGCTTAACTTTTACGAGGGCCATTTACTTCACCTCCGCAAAGTCGATTTCCTGGCCGTCCTTGAGCGACACGTAAGCCTTGCGCTCATTGCGACGACGGCCAACGAATCGGCCAAAGCGCTTGACTTTGCCCTTACGGTTGAGGACCTGCACGGACTCGACCTGCACCTTGAAGAGCAGTTCGACGGCAGCCTTGATTTCCGGCTTGGTAGCGTCAGCCACGACACGGAAAGCGACTTGCTGATTCTTCTCGGCAACGAAGGTGGCCTTTTCGGTCACGATCGGGGCCAGAATGACTTGCATCAAGCGTTCAGCGTTCATCCCAGCATCTCCTCGAGTTGAGCGATGGCCGGCTTGGTGATCAGCACTTTCTTGTAGTGGACCAGCGACAACGGATCGGCATAACGGGGCTCGACAACAGCAACGTGCGGCAGGTTGCGGGTGGCGAGGTAAACATTTTCATCAACGCTGTCGGTGATGATCAGGACCGAGTCCAGGCCCAGGCTCTTCAGCTTGGCAGCTGCGTCCTTGGTCTTGGGCGATGCCAGATCAAACGATTCGACGACGGCGATGCGGTCTTCGCGAGCGAGCTGCGACAGGATCGAACGGATCCCGGCGCGGTACATCTTCTTGTTGACCTTCTGGCTGAAGTTCTCTTCGGGCGAGTTCGGGAAAATCCGACCACCGCCACGCCACAGCGGCGACGAAGTCATACCGGCGCGAGCGCGGCCGGTACCCTTCTGGCGCCAGGGCTTCTTGGTCGAGTGCTTGACTTCAGTGCGATCCTTCTGAGCGCGGTTACCCGAACGGGCGTTGGCTTGGAAAGCCACCACGATCTGATGAATCAGCGCTTCGTTGAAGTCACGGCCGAAGATGGTGTCCGGTGCGCTGAACGTAGCAGCGGCCTGACCTTGGTCGTTCAGGAGCTTGAGATCCATTTACTTACGCTCCCTTCTTGGCCGGGGCCTTGATGGCCGGGCGCACGACGATGTCGGCGCCAGCGTGGCCGGGGACAGCGCCCTTGACCAGCAGCAGGCCGCGCTCAACGTCAACGCGAACGACGTCGAGGTTTTGAACGGTGCGGGTGACATCACCCAGGTGACCGGCCATGCGCTTACCCGGGAAAATACGGCCCGGATCTTGAGCTTGACCAATCGAGCCCGGGACGCGGTGCGAACGGGAGTTACCGTGCGACGCGCGCTGCGAACCGAAGTTGTGACGCTTGATGGTACCGGCGAAGCCTTTACCAATGGTGGTGCCCGTGACGTCGACCTGTTGGCCGGCTTCGAACACCGATTCCACGGCGATCACGGAACCGGCCGCAAATTCAGCGGCGCGAGCGGGATCAAGGCGGAATTCTTTGAGGATGCTACCGGCTTCAGCGCCGGCTTTGGCGTAGTGGCCCGTTTGCGGCTGAGCCACACGCGAGGCACGACGAGTGCCATAAGCCACTTGGATCGCGGCGTAGCCGTCGGTTTCCAGCGACTTAACTTGGGTCACGCGGTTGTTCGACACGTCCAGCACGGTCACCGGGATGGATTCACCTTCCTCGGTAAAAATGCGGGTCATGCCGACCTTGCGACCCACCAGCCCCAGCCGGTGAGCGGCGGGCGTGGGTGTCGAATTCGACATCGTTTTCTCCATTCCCGACTGCGATTGGTCGGGGCTAATCAGGCAAAAGGTAACGGCCTTTGCCCTACGACTATGTTCAACCTGGTACGAATTCCGGCGGGGGCCGCCTTTCTTTTTCCCATAGTTGCTCTTGCCACAAAATGGCAAGCTTCGCATATTAGCACGTTTTTTCCAGTGGACACAAGCACTTAGCGCGCTTCGGCGCCACTGCAAAGGGCAAATTCACCACAGCCAGCATAAGCAGACCGCCTTGGCGGCGTTGGCTGGGGCTGAATCCGGTAGTGAGCGCCTGCTAACAAAATCCGGAAGGAAACGTTTGGGCGCCCTGCCCGCCCGGAACCGGGCGTCGCGCTCAGCGGTTCCAAAACAAAATGGCCGCACTCCCGAGGGATGCGGCCATTTTTATTTCGTGCCTGCCGGCGAAGGTAGCAGGCCCGAAGCGCTTTATTACTGCAGCGCGATTTCGACGTCGACGCCGGCCGGCAGGTCCAGACGCATCAGAGCGTCAACGGTCTTGTCGGTGGGATCAACGATGTCCATCAGGCGCTGGTGCGTACGGATTTCGAACTGGTCGCGCGACGTCTTGTTGACGTGCGGCGAGCGCAGGACGTCGTAGCGACGGATACGCGTGGGCAGCGGCACCGGACCGCGGACAACTGCGCCGGTACGCTTGGCGGTATCGACGATTTCAGCGGCCGATTGATCGATCAGCTTGTAATCGAAGGCTTTCAAGCGGATACGGATCTTTTGGTTTTTCATGGCGTTTCCTAAAGAACGAGAGGCGAAGGCGACGAGGCCGCCCTCGCTGGTTGTGTGCTGCTTAAGTGATCCGAATTACTTCAGGATCTTGGCGACGACGCCGGCGCCGACGGTACGACCGCCTTCACGGATGGCGAAACGCAGGCCTTCTTCCATGGCGATGGGGGCCAGCAGCTTGACCGTCATGGCCACGTTGTCGCCCGGCAGAACCATTTCCTTGTCGGCCGGCAGTTCGATCGTGCCCGTCACGTCCGTCGTGCGGAAGTAGAACTGGGGACGATAGCCTTGGAAGAACGGGGTGTGACGGCCGCCTTCTTCCTTGGACAGGATGTACACCTCGGAGGTGAAGTCGGTGTGCGGGGTGATCGAGCCCGGCTTGGCCAGAACTTGGCCGCGCTGGACGTCTTCACGCTTGGTGCCGCGCAGCAGGATGCCCACGTTGTCGCCCGCTTGACCTTGGTCCAGCAGCTTGCGGAACATTTCCACGCCCGTGCAGGTCGTCTTGACCGTCGGAACGATACCGACGATTTCGATTTCTTCGCCGACCTTGATCACGCCGCGTTCGATACGGCCGGTCACCACGGTGCCGCGACCCGAGATCGAGAACACGTCTTCAACCGGCATCAGGAACGTGCCGTCCACGGCGCGCTCGGGCGTCGGGATGTACGAATCCAGCGCAGCGGCCAGAGCCATGATGGCCTGTTCGCCCAGTTCGCCCTTGTCGCCTTCCAGTGCCAGCTTGGCCGAACCCTTCACGATCGGGGTGTCGTCGCCCGGGAAGTCGTACTTCGACAGCAGTTCGCGGACTTCCATTTCCACCAGCTCGAGCAGCTCGGCATCGTCAACCATGTCAGCCTTGTTCAGGAAGACGATGATGTACGGCACGCCAACCTGGCGCGACAGCAGGATGTGTTCGCGGGTTTGCGGCATCGGGCCGTCAGCGGCCGACACGACCAGGATCGCGCCGTCCATTTGCGCGGCGCCCGTGATCATGTTCTTCACATAGTCAGCGTGGCCCGGGCAGTCAACGTGCGCGTAGTGACGCGCTTCCGTTTCGTACTCGACGTGAGCCGTGTTGATCGTGATGCCGCGAGCCTTTTCTTCAGGAGTCGCGTCGATCTGGTCGTAGCCCTTGGCTTCGCCGCCGAACTTGTTCGACAGAACGGTCGTGATGGCCGCCGTCAGGGTGGTCTTGCCGTGGTCAACGTGGCCGATGGTGCCGACGTTCACGTGCGGCTTGGTGCGTTCAAACTTGCCTTTTGCCATGATCTCTATCCTTTGACTTTCAAGGAAATTTCGATATTTGCCGCGCCGCCTTTTGGGCGGACGCGGCGAGGGTTATTTACTTGGCCCGAGCGGCGATGACTTCGTCAGCGACGTTCTTGGGAGCCTCGGAGTAATGCTTGAATTCCATCGTGTACGTGGCACGACCTTGCGTCAGCGAACGCAGGTTCGTGGCGTAACCGAACATCTCGGCCAGCGGAACTTCGGCCTTGATGGTCTTGCCGCCGCCAACCATGTCGTCCATGCCCTGAACCATGCCGCGACGCGAGGACAGATCGCCCATCACGGTGCCAGCGTAGTCTTCAGGCGTTTCGACTTCAACGGCCATCATCGGTTCCAGCAGCACGGGGCTGGCCTTGCGCAGACCTTCCTTGAATGCCATGGAGCCGGCCATCTTGAACGCGTTTTCGTTCGAGTCCACGTCGTGGTACGAACCGAAGAACAGCGTGACCTTGACGTCGACGATCGGGTAGCCAGCCAACACGCCCGAAGGCAGCGTTTCCTGGATGCCCTTGTCCACCGCGGGGATGTATTCGCGAGGAACCACACCGCCCTTGATGGCGTCCACGAATTCGTAGCCACCGCCAGGAGCCAACGGCTCGACCTTCAGAACCACGTGACCGTACTGACCGCGACCGCCCGACTGCTTGACGAACTTGCCTTCAACTTCGTCGCAGGTCTTGCGGATGGTTTCGCGGTAAGCCACCTGCGGCTTGCCGACGTTCGCTTCCACGCCGAATTCGCGCTTCATGCGGTCAACCAGAATTTCCAGGTGCAGTTCGCCCATGCCGGAAATGATGGTCTGGCCGGATTCTTCGTCGCTGCGCACGCGGAACGACGGATCTTCCTGCGCCAGGCGCGACAGCGCCAGGCCCATCTTTTCCTGGTCAGCCTTGGACTTGGGTTCCACGGCCTGCGAAATCACGGGCTCGGGGAACTCCATGCGCTCCAGCGTCACGTGCGAATCGACATCGCACAGCGTTTCGCCGGTGGTCACGTCCTTCAGGCCCACGACGGCGGCGATGTCGCCAGCCAGAACTTCCTTGATTTCCTCGCGGTTGTTCGCGTGCATCTGCAGAATGCGGCCGATACGCTCCTTCTTGCCCTTGATCGGGTTGAACACGGTGTCGCCCGACTTCAGGACGCCCGAGTACACGCGGACAAAGGTCAATTGGCCGACGAACGGGTCGGTCATCAGCTTGAACGCCAGCGACGAGAACTTCTCGCCGTCGTCAGCTTGACGCAGGACTTCGTTGCCGTTGTCATCGGTGCCTTCGACCGGCGGAATATCCACGGGCGACGGCAGGTAGTCGATGACGGCGTCGAGCATGCGCTGCACGCCCTTGTTCTTGAAGGCGGTGCCGCACAGCATCGGCTGGATTTCGCCGGCGATGGTGCGCTGACGGATGGCCAGGTTGATCTCGGCTTCTTCCAGCGAGCCGGTCTCGAGGTACTTGTTCATCAGTTCCTCGGACGACTCGGCGGCAGCTTCGACCAGCTTTTCGCGCCATTCTTCAGCCGCGCCTTGCAGTTCGGCCGGAATGTCTTCGTAGTCGAACTTGATGCCTTGGCTGGCTTCGTCCCAGATGATCGCCTTCATCTTGACCAGGTCGATCACGCCCTTGAACGTGTCTTCGGCGCCGATGGGGATCACGACGGGGACGGGGTTCGCGCGCAGGCGGTTCTTCAGCTGGTCATAGACCTTGAAGAAGTTGGCGCCGGTGCGGTCCATCTTGTTGACGAAGGCCAGACGCGGCACGCCGTACTTGTTGGCTTGGCGCCACACGGTTTCGGACTGGGGCTGAACACCGCCCACCGCGCAGTAGACCATGCAAGCACCGTCCAGGACGCGCATGGAACGTTCCACCTCAATGGTGAAGTCCACGTGTCCCGGGGTGTCGATGATGTTGATGCGGTGTTCGGGATAGTTCTTGGCCATGCCACGCCAAAACGCCGTCGTAGCAGCCGACGTAATGGTGATGCCACGCTCTTGCTCTTGTTCCATCCAGTCCATGGTGGCTGCGCCATCATGCACTTCGCCAATCTTGTGATTGACGCCGGTGTAGAACAGGATACGTTCGGTCGTGGTGGTTTTCCCTGCATCGATGTGCGCAGAGATACCAATGTTGCGATAGCGCTCGATCGGGGTTTTGCGGGCCATGGTGGGTTAGTCCTTAAATTACCAGCGGAAATGGCTGAAGGCCTTGTTGGCCTCTGCCATCTTGTGCGTGTCTTCGCGCTTCTTCATCGCGGCGCCACGACCTTCGGAGGCGTCGATCAGTTCGCCAGCAAGACGCAGATCCATCGACTTCTCGCCACGCTTCTTGGCGGCTTCACGGAGCCAACGCATAGCCAGGGCCAGGCGGCGCACGGGGCGCACTTCAACCGGCACTTGGTAGTTGGCACCGCCAACGCGGCGGCTCTTCACTTCGACGATCGGCTTGATGTTGTTGATCGCCAGGCTGAAAACTTCGATCGGCTCCTTGCCGGTCTTGGTTTGCACTTGCTCGAGGGCGCCGTAAACGATGCGCTCGGCGACGGCCTTCTTGCCGTCCAGCATGACGACGTTCATGAACTTGGCGAGTTCGACGCTGCCGAACTTGGGATCGGGCAGAATCTCGCGCTTGGGTACTTCGCGACGACGGGGCATTGTTGCTTCCTTGTGTCTGTTCAGTTGAACCGTGTTTCATTACACGGCCATGGCCGTCCATGGAGACGACCCCTTACGTGCCGCGCACATTCCCATCATCTGGATGGCGCGGTCGCACTTCCCTAGTGACGGACTTCCGCCACGCGGGGGTACTGCTGACTCGTTATTAAGCCTTCTTCGGGCGCTTGGCGCCGTACTTCGAGCGGGCTTGCTTACGATCCTTGACGCCTTGCAGGTCGAGGGAACCGCGCACGATGTGATAACGCACACCGGGCAAGTCCTTCACACGACCGCCACGCACCAGAACCACCGAGTGCTCTTGCAGGTTGTGGCCTTCACCGCCGATGTACGAAATGACTTCGTAACCGTTGGTCAGACGCACTTTGGCAACCTTACGCAGAGCAGAGTTCGGCTTCTTGGGGGTGGTGGTGTACACGCGAGTGCACACGCCGCGGCGTTGCGGGCAGTTTTCGAGCGCGGGGCTCTTGCTTTTGATGATGCTGACTTCGCGCGGCTTGCGCACGAGTTGGCTAATGGTAGGCATGACCTTTGAAATCCCTTTTACGTACCACTGGGTAAGTACTTACGTACTCGTCTCCTCAAGCAGTGAACTTTCGGAGAAGGCAGTTCGCGCAAAACCGCCTCAAACGTTCGTATACGTAAAAGAGCGGGCTTGCCAACAAACTATGACAAAACGCACAAAGCTGGATGCCGTGGAGCGACGACGCCGGAAGGACCCGATGCCGCGAAGCCGTGTGGCCTGGAAGACGAAAGGCTCGTGACGCACCCCGTTCCCAGACACCGTACTTCTGAACCCTACCGCGGCCAGTTTTTGCGCGCGAAATAAAGCAGTAAGCCCTTTAGCATAACTGAGATAAAGGCTTGCTGTCAAAGAAAATTGTAAGGCCTGCGACGTGGCGTGTTGCCGGCAGAAGACCGCCCGTTCGGCGGCGCTCGCGGAAATTAGGGCCACATATGCCGAAAAACGGAAGCGGAAATTGGGGCCACTGATCGTGACGAACCGCGGGAAAACGATAGGCGGACTTTCCGGCAGCAGCTGGCGCCAGGCACGCCAACCAGTGTACCCGCCCGCGTTACTGATCGGCGAACAGGTAGCCGCTGCCGTAGACCGTGCGGATCGGCAGCATCACCCCGGCCAGCTCGGCCTTGCGGCGCAAGCGGCTGACGATCACGTCGATGCTGCGCGAACCGCTGGCGCGCACCCCGCCGCCTTCAACCTGCAGCTCGTCGCCCAATTCAGTCCGGCCCACGGCCTTGCCCGCGACTTCCAGCAGCGAGCGCACGATCAGGCGTTCGTTGGCGGAGAGGGAGATGGTCGCCCCCGAGGGCGCCGCCAGGGTCCAGCCCTGGTCTCGCAGTTCCCACTGCCCGTTCTGGGCGGCCTCGGCCACGGACGCCGCGTCCTGCCCCGCGGGCAAGCGGCGCGCCAGGGACAGCAGGATGCAGGCCAGCTCGCGCGGATCCTGCGGATCTGGCAGACAGGCGTCTGCGCCGCTTTGCAGGCAGCGCAGGCGGCTATCCACCGACATGCCGCGCCCCGTGACCACGATGCCCATCGACGACGAGCCGTGCAGGCGCGCCACCAGGGCGTAGCCGATTTCACCCAAGGTCCCGACATCCAGGACCACGACGTCATAGCCGCCGCCGTTGAGCAATCCAAACAATTCGAGAGACGTCGAGCAACCGCGTGCAGAAATACCAGCTTGCAGCAATGCGGACACGGCAATGCCGCGAGCGGCCTCGTCCGGTGACATCATAAGTATGCGCAATTGATTCATATCTGTTCCATCCGACCAACAACCTCGACCGGCTCCGCCCCCGCCGTACTGCGGAGGGGAGAACGATTGAGACAGTGTGGCGCGTTGTTACGCAACAACTCCAGTCAAGATTCGTCAACTTTGCAATGTTTGACAGTTCTTGCCATAACGTAGCCAGCCGGGGCCCCTCCCGAGTTATCATTCGTTTACACCTATATATTCCTTTCTCATCTTGCAGTAGGGCGCCATAGCGCGCGCTTGCGTAGCAAACCTTCGCGAGAACACGTCTGATGAAAATCGCGTCGCTGGAAGACGACCTGGATCAAGCACGACGCATCCAGCAAGTTCTGACCACTGCCGGATACGACTGCACCAGTTATCAGCAAAGCCGGGATCTGCTGGCCGCGCTACGCACTGAGCATTTCGACCTGGTGCTGCTGGACTGGCATCTGCCCGACATCGACGGTGACGATGTGGTGCGGTGGCTGCGTGCCAATATCGGCCCGCGCATCCCGGTCATCTTCCTGACCAACCGGTCCAGCGAAGACGATCTGGTGGAAGGCCTGCGCGCGGGCGCGGACGACTACATCGTCAAACCGTTGCGCCCCCTGGAGCTGCTGGCCCGGGTGGCGGCCTTGCTGCGCCGCAGCCAGATTGCCGAGCCCGCGAACGATGCCTTCGACGTAGCGCGTTATCGCATCGAACCCGCCGCCCGCAGCATCACCCTGGATTCCGCGGTTGTGCCGCTCGCCCCCAAGGAATTCGAACTGGCGCTGCTGTTTTTCCGCAATGTCGGCCGCCTCATGTCCCGCGACGTGCTGGCTGAATGTGTATGGAACCGGGAAATTCCGGCCACCTCGCGCACCCTGGACACCCACTTGTCGAACATCCGGCAAAAGCTCCAGCTGCGTCCGGAACATGGCGTGCGTCTTACGTCTTCATATGCGTTGGGCTACCGGCTTGAGCTGATCAGCTCGCCGGAAGACATCGCAGTCAATCCGCAGTAAGCGCCTGCGCGCATCCCTGGAGAATCGAGAGTCATGAGCCGCTGCCGCGCGCTTTCTTTGCTTGCCCTGATGTCCTGCCTGACGTTGATGGCGCCGGCGCGCAGCCAGCCTGCCGGCGCGCTCGGAGATGATTTCATCTACCGCATACGGCAAGGCGATACGCTGATCGACCTGGCGACCCGCTATACGCACAAGCCGGCCAACTGGAACCAGTTGCAGACCCTGAACAAGGTCGTCACGCCCGAAACGCTGCCCATCGGGCTGGAGTTGCGCATTCCGCTGTCCATGATTCCCGTACGGCCCGCCGACGCCCGCGTCGTGCACGTCAGCGGCCAGGCGAACGTCGATGGCAAGCCCCTGCGGGCCGGCGATACCGTGGCCGAAGGCAGCACGGTCGGCACCGCCGCCAACGGCTTCGTGACGCTGGAGCTGGCCGATGGTTCCAAGCTGACGCTGCCGGCTGGCGGTTCGGTCGAATTGACGCGCCTGCGCCAGTTCGAAGGCACGGCGCTGACGGATTCCGTCGTCCAGGTGCAAAAGGGCGGCGTGGAATCGACCGTGGCACCGTCCGGACAGGGCGTGGGCCGCTTCGAAGTCCGCACGCCGGTCGCAGTCACCGGCGTGCGCGGCACGCGCTTCCGCGTACAAAGCGGCGCGCAAGGCGTGCACAGCGAAGTGCTGGAAGGCAGCGTGCGGCTGCAGCCCCACGCCCCCGGATCGGCCCCGGCCAAACCCGTGGCGGTGGCCACGGGCTACGGTGCGGCGGTCGGCACGGACGGCGTCGTCTCGGGCATGCGCGCGCTGCTGGATGCGCCGCAACTGGGCACGCCCACGCGTGCGGGCGGCGGCGCCTGGACCGCTGACGTCTCGCCCGTGTCCGGCGCACAGAGCTATCTGGTGCGCGTCTCGCGCGATGCCGAAGGCGCGTTGCCGGTATCGTCGACGAGCTTCCCCACCAACGACATCCGCTTTACGGCGCCCGGTCCCGGCACCTACTACGTGTCCGTGCGCGCGGTGGATGACCTGGGCCTGAACGGGCGCGACGCGATCGCAACCTTCGAGGGCGCGAACATGCTCCTGACCTCCGACGGCTCGGGCGTCGCCAGCGGCACGGGCGGCCTGATCACGCTGACCGATTACTAGAGCCCGCCCCATGGCCGACGCCGATCCGCAGGACCGGACCTCGCGCTCAGGGCTGTGGCTGACTGTGGCTTTGGCGGCGCTTGCCGCCATCCTGGGTGCCTTCAACGGCCTGGGCCGTTTCGACCAGATTCTTTATGACCGCGCCTTGTCGGTAACCGGGCGCGCCGCCGATCCCGATATCCTGATCGTCGCGATAGACGATGACAGCGTCAAGGCACTGGGCCATTGGCCCTGGCGGCGCGCGGTCCACGCGGCGCTGCTGGACCGGCTGCAGGCCGCTCGAGCCGTGGCGCTGGACCTGATCTTCGCCGAACCGGACATGGCCAATCCGAACGACGACCGCATTCTGGCCGACAGCATCCGGCGCCACGGACGCGCCGTCCTGCCGGTCGTATTGGACCGGCTCGACCGCCCTTCCGCCGTCAACGAACCCATCCCCGGCGTGGCGCAGGCCGCCGCCGCGAAAGGCTTCATCAACGCGCGCATCGACCCGGATGGCGTGGTGCGCGAAGCCACCCTGACCGCGCGGCTTGGAGACCGCCGCTGGAACCATCTGGCCTTGGCCATGCTGGACGTCGGCGGCGAACCGGATTCCGCGCAAAAGCTGTTGAAACGCGCCGCGCCTGACGGCAGCATCCTGATCCCCTACGCCGGCCCCACCGCGCATACGCGCACCGTGTCCTACCTGTCCGTGTTGCGCGGCGATCTGTCGCCGGAGGATCTGCGCGGCAAGTACGTGCTGGTCGGCGCCTGGGCCACCGGCCTGGGCGACGCTTACCCGACACCGGTATCGCATGACGTCAGCGGCATGTCGGGGGTGGAGATCATCGCCAACCTGCTGCACGCCGCGCGCGACGACATCGCCTATCGGCTGCCGCCCGCCTGGTGCAACGCGCTGTTTGCGGCGCTGCCCGTGCTGCTGGCCTGCCTGGCCCTGTGGCGGCTGTCGCCCAAGCGGGCCCTGCTGGTCAGCCTGGCGCTGTTCGCCCTCATCCTGCTGACGGCGCTGCTGCTGCTGGCCTATGCCTATGTGTGGTTCGCGCCGGCCGCGGCCCTGCTGGGCGTGACGCTGTGCTATCCGCTCTGGAGCTGGCGCAGCCAGGAGGCCGCGCTGCGCTACATGGACAACGAGCTGCGTCGCCTGCAGCGCGAGTACCCGCCGGTGCTGAACGAAGCCGGCGCCCAGGGCGCGGGACCCAGCGTGTCGCTGGAGAGCCGCGTCGGGGAGCTGCGCCGGGCGCTGGCCCGAGTGCGCAACCTGCGCCGCTTCCTGGCCGACGGCCTGGACGGCATGCCGGACGCCACGCTGGTTTTCGATCAGGACGGCCGCATGCAATTCCGCAACCAGGCGGCGGTCATGTATTTCCAGCGGCTGGGCATGCGCCCTCCCCGCGTCGGCCGCCCGGCCGCGCACCTGCTCGAGAAGACCATCTCCGATCCTGCCACGCGCCAACGCGTCGCCGAAGCGCTTAGCGGCCAAGGCCCGGTCGCCGCGTCATCGCCCTGGAGCGCCGACCTGGAAATACGCGACCACGCGGGGCGCGACCTGATCCTGAAATGCGCGCCCATCCATACCGCCGAAGGCAACTTCGCCGGCACCGTCACCACGCTGACGGACATCTCGCGCATCCGCCAGGCCGAACGCCAGCGCGAGGAAACCCTGCGCTTCATCTCGCACGACATGCGCGCGCCTCAAAGCTCGATCCTTGCGCTGGTCGAAATGAAGCAGGAAAGCGGCTCGGCCGAAGACCAGGGTGAAACCCTGGGCCGCATCGCCGCGCTGGCCAACCGTACGCTGCGCCTGGTCGACGACTTCGTGCATCTGACCCGTGCCGAATCGATGACGATCAGCGCAGTAGAGCTGGATCTAGGCAGCCTGCTCCAGGACGCCGTGGACGAATTCTGGGCCTCGGCGCAGAAGCGCGGCATCGAACTCGCCCTCGCGCTGCCGCTGCCCGCCGCCTACGTCCGCGGCGATCAGACCCTGCTCATGCGCACGCTGTGCAATCTGATCGACAACGCCATCAAGTACAGCCCGGCGGACACGCGGATCGAATGCGGCGTCGACGAGGAACCCGGCTTCTGGCGCGTCAATATCCGCGATCAGGGCCAGGGTATCGCAGCGCAGGATCTGGCCCGCTTGTTCGAGCCGTTCTCGCGCGTGGGTGTGGAAACCCGCGGCGATGTCGGTGGCGCGGGCCTGGGCCTGGCATTCGTGCGCACGGTGGCCGAACGCCACGGCGGATCAGTCGAGGTCAGCAGCGAGCTGGGCGTGGGTTCGGTCTTCACGCTGCGCCTGCCGATGGCGCCGGAGGAGATGCCCGCGGCATAGCCGCGGCGATCCTTATTGGAAGACGTGCGAGATCACGGCGGGCTTGCCCGCCTTGACCTCCAGCGTCATGCGGTACGGGGGCAGATCGGCGTTGCGCAGCACCACCTGGTACTTGCCGGGTATCAGCCGCAGTTCCTTGACGGGCGGACTGATGCCCCGCGCCACGCCATTGATCCAGACCTCGCCCCAAGGGCGGATGTCCAACCGCACCAACACGGGAACCGGCTTGGGCTTGGGAGCCTCTTCGGCCACGGCGGGAGTCTCGGCCGGCGCGGCCGCGGGCGGAGTTGACGTAGTCCCAGACGCCTCGGCGGGCACCGCCGGCTGAGCCGGAGTGTCGCTCTGGGCGGGTGCGCTTCCCGCGACTGGGGGTTGAGGCGCGGTTTCCTGCGGGGTTCGAACCTCGGGCAGCGACGGCGGCACCGCAGACGCGGCTCCCGGCGCCGGTTGCGATGGCGATGGCGGCGGCAGGGGATGCACCGCTGGCGGGTTCGGCTGGACCACTTCGGACCGGGTAATCAGCGCATTCGGCGCACCCATTCCCGACTCGAACCAGGCGTAAACGCCCGCGCCGATCAACGCCACGATGAGCAGCAGAACCAGCAGGGGATGGCGTCCGCGCGCAGGTTGATGCGCTGCGGCGGCAGCGGCGGGCGCCGCGCGCGAAGCCGGCGCCGGAATCACCGGGTCCGGCGCCGTTTCGACCGGCGCGGCGATGCCCAGCATGCCTGCCAGGTCGGCCAGCGTCTGCGGGCGGTCGGCGGGCGCCATGGCCAGGCCGGCGTCGATCACTGCCAGGAAGTCCTGGCTGTACTTCGGCAAACCCAGGGACGCAAGCGGCTCGTAGGTATCTTCCGCCCGGCGTTCAGGCGCCGGGGCGGGCTTGCTGCCGATGACCAGCGTATGCATCACTGCGCACAGGGCGTAGATGTCGCTCCAGGGGCCGCGCGGCCATTCCATCGAATCCGTGTAGAGTTCGAACGGCGCAAAACCCGGGGTCGGCGTGCGGGTAGCGCGGCGCGAACGCGCCACGACCAGTTCAGGCACCAGATGGGCACGGGCGTTTTCGTCCATACCCACCGTATCCAGCGAAATATCGCCGCAGATTTCACCTTGGGCATGCAGCGCCATCAAGGACGGCAGCAGATCGGACAAAAGCCGCTTGATGCGGGTTTCCGGCACCCCCCCCGCCGTGCTGGCGGCGATGGCGCTCAGCGGACGCAGTGCAAGCGGCGCGGCGCCGGAAAAGGGGCCACGCGGCGTCAGGAGGCCGGCGGAAGAAGACATGATCGGGACTGCGCTGTCGCGCGACAGCTGAATTAACTATGGAATAAGGCGAATATTATCCAATCCGCACCGCAAGGACATTGCCGAAAATGTCCGAGCGCATCAGGCTGTGGCACGATAGCGTACCGATAAACCCCTCTACACCTTTGGAAGCCATGAAAATTCGCGTTCTGAGTAGTCTGCTCGGCTTATCGGCCCTGCTGGCGGGCTGCGCCGGCGTCTCATCCCAAAAGCCGGAAGCGCCTCCCACCGCGGAAGCCCTGGACCAGCTGCAGCAGGTACGCGACAAATACAGCGCCGGCCGCTACGGAGAAGTCATCCGCGGCGTCGCCACCTCCGACGCCCTGGCCACCTCCACCAAGGCCGTACGCATCGAGGCCTACAAGCTGCAGGCGTTCAGCTACTGCGTGAGCAAGTATCCGCGGCTGTGCGAAGACAGCTTCGCCCGCATTCTGGCGCTGGACCCCGCCTTCGAACTGGCGCCCAACGAAGCCGGCCATCCCGTCTGGGGGCCCGTGTTCCGGCACGCGCAGGCGCAGGTCGCAAAGTAAGCTCCCCTGCGCCAGACAAAAAAAGGCCGCTGATTCGCATCAGCGGCCTTTTTGATTCCGGGCATGCCGCGCCGGACTGCGCGCGGCATCCCTGCCGGGTGCTTCCGCTTATTCGGCGGAATCCTCGGCGCCCAGGTCGGAAGCCGGCGTTTCCGCATCCGAGCCCACCGTGACCGGCGAGTCTTCGAACGGGTTGGCCAGCTGGCGGGCTGCTTCGCGTTCCGCAGCCTCCAGCGCTTCCTTGTCCTTGCGGGCATGGTGGTAAGCCAGGCCGGTACCCGCCGGGATCAGGCGGCCGACGATGACGTTTTCCTTCAAGCCGCGCAGGTCGTCGCGCTTGCCCATGATGGCGGCTTCGGTCAGGACCCGGGTGGTTTCCTGGAACGAAGCGGCCGAGATGAACGAGTCGGTCGACAGCGAGGCCTTGGTGATACCCAGCAGCACGTTGTCGTAGCTGGCCGGACGGCGGTCTTCAGCCGTGACGCGGTCGTTCTCGTTCAACAGCTCGGAGCGCTCGACCTGCTCGCCCGGGATGAACTCGGTATCGCCGGCGTCGACGATGTTCACGCGACGCAGCATCTGGCGGACGATCACTTCAATGTGCTTGTCGTTGATCTTCACGCCCTGCAGACGGTACACGTCCTGCACTTCGTCGACGATGTAGGTCGCCAGCTTCTCGATGCCTTGCAGGCGCAGGATGTCGTGGGGATCGGCCGGGCCGTCCACGATCATTTCGCCCTTGTTCACCACTTGGCCGTCGTGCACCAGAACCTGCTTTTCCTTCGGAATCAGGAACTCGTGGCTCACGCCTTCCAGGTCGGTGATGACCAGACGCTGCTTGCCCTTGGTGTCCTTGCCGAACGAGACCGTGCCGGTGACGTCGGCGAGCATGCCGGCATCCTTCGGCGAACGGGCTTCGAACAGCTCGGCCACGCGCGGCAGACCGCCGGTAATGTCGCGGGTCTTTTGCGATTCTTGCGGAATACGCGCCAGAACTTCACCCACGGCAACCTGCTGGCCATCACGCACGGTAATCAGCGCGCCCACCGGGAACGAGATGTTCACCGAGTGATCGGTGCCGGCGATCTTGACGTCTTCGCCGTTCTCGTTGACCAGCTTGATCTGCGGACGCATGACGATCTTGCCGCCACGGGTCTTCGGCGTGATGACGACGAGCGTCGACAGGCCGGTGACTTCGTCCACCTGCTTGGCAACGGTCACGCCTTCTTCGATGTTCTCGAAGCGGACGGCGCCGCCGTATTCCGACACGATCGGACGGGTCAGCGGATCCCAGGTCGCCAGGCGCGCGCCAGCCTTCACGGCTTCGCCATCGCCCACCAGCACGGTCGCGCCGTACGGGATCTTGTGGCGTTCGCGTTCGCGGCCGTTGTCGTCGAAGATCGCCAGTTCGCCGGAGCGCGAGATCGCCACGCGTTCGCCCTTGGCGTTCGTGACGTAGCGCATCGTGCTGGCAAAACCGACGGTACCGCTGGACTTGGTTTCCACCGCGCTGGCCAGGGCCGAACGCGATGCCGCGCCACCGATGTGGAACGTACGCATCGTCAGCTGCGTGCCCGGTTCACCGATGGACTGGGCGGCGATGACGCCAACCGCTTCGCCCTGGTTGACCGGCGAGCCGCGGCCGAGGTCACGGCCGTAGCAGTGCGCGCACAGGCCATGGCGCGTTTCGCAAGTCAGCGGCGTGCGGACCTTGACTTCGTCCACGCCGATGCGGTCGATGGTGTCGACCATGTCTTCGTCCAGCAGGGTGCCGGCGACGATGGCCGTTTCCTGCGTGTCCGGGTTGACGATATCGACAGCAGCCACACGACCCAGGATGCGATCGCGCAACGGTTCGATGACTTCACCGCCTTCGACCAGGGCCTTCATGTTGTAGCCCTGCGAGGTGCCGCAATCGTCCTCGGTGATCACCAAGTCTTGCGTCACGTCGACCAGACGACGGGTCAGGTAGCCCGAGTTGGCGGTCTTCAGTGCCGTATCGGCCAGACCCTTACGCGCGCCGTGAGTCGAAATGAAGTACTGGAGTACGTTCAGGCCTTCACGGAAGTTCGCGGTAATCGGCGTTTCGATAATCGAGCCGTCCGGCTTGGCCATCAGGCCGCGCATACCGGCCAGCTGGCGGATCTGGGCGGCCGAACCGCGGGCGCCCGAGTCAGCCATCATGTAGATGGAGTTGAACGATTCCTGGCGCACTTCCTCGCCGTGACGGTTGATCACGGGCTCGGTGGCCAGTTGTTCCATCATCGCCTTGCCGACCTTGTCGCCGGCCTTGCCCCAGATGTCCACCACGTTGTTGTAGCGTTCCTGGGACGTGACCAGACCCGACGAGTACTGCTTGTCGATTTCCTTCACTTCGCGGCTGGCTTCGGCCAGGATGCCTTCCTTGGCGGTCGGGATCAGCATGTCGCCCATGGCGATGGAGATACCGCCGCGCGTGGCCAGGCGGAAGCCCGACTGCATCAGCTTGTCAGCGAAGATCACGGTGTCGCGCAGGCCGCAGCGGCGGAACGACTGGTTGATCAGGCGCGAGATTTCCTTCTTCTTCAGCGCCTTGTTCAGCACCGTGAAGGGCAGGCCCTTGGGCAGGATTTCGGACAGCAGCGCGCGGCCGACCGTCGTCTCGTGACGGCGGATCACCGGCTGCCATTCGCCGTTCTCGTCGCGCTCGTGTTCCTTCAGACGCACGGTGATGCGCGACTGCAGTTCGACTTCGCCGTTGTCGTAGGCGCGCTGCACTTCAGCGACGTCGGTGAAGAAGATGCCTTCGCCGCGGCCGTTGATGCGCTCGCGCGTCGTGTAGTACAGACCCAGCACGATGTCCTGGGACGGCACGATCGACGGTTCGCCGTTGGCCGGGAACAGCACGTTGTTGGAGGCCAGCATCAGCGTGCGCGCTTCCAGCTGGGCTTCCAGCGACAGCGGCACGTGAACGGCCATCTGGTCACCGTCGAAGTCGGCGTTGAACGCCGCGCAAACCAGCGGGTGCAGCTGGATCGCCTTGCCTTCGATCAGGACCGGCTCGAACGCCTGGATGCCCAAACGGTGCAGCGTGGGCGCACGGTTCAGCATGACCGGGTGTTCGCGGATGACTTCTTCCAGGATGTCCCAGACCACCGGTTCCTGGCTTTCCACCAGCTTCTTGGCAGCCTTGATGGTCGTGGCCAGGCCCATCATCTCCAGACGATTGAAGATGAACGGCTTGAACAGTTCCAGGGCCATCAGCTTGGGCAGGCCGCACTGATGCAGCTTGAGCTGCGGACCCACCACGATGACCGAACGGCCCGAGTAGTCGACGCGCTTGCCCAGCAGGTTCTGACGGAAACGACCGCTCTTGCCCTTGATCATGTCGGCCAGGGACTTGAGCTGGCGCTTGTTGGCGCCGGTCATGGCCTTGCCGCGGCGACCGTTGTCCAGCAGCGAGTCGACGGCTTCCTGCAGCATCCGCTTTTCGTTGCGCAGGATGATTTCCGGAGCCTTCAGCTCCAGCAGGCGCTTCAAGCGGTTGTTGCGGTTGATGACGCGGCGGTACAGGTCGTTCAGGTCGGAGGTCGCGAAGCGGCCGCCGTCCAGCGGCACCAGCGGACGCAGGTCCGGCGGCAGCACGGGCAGCACTTCCATGACCATCCACTCGGCCTTGATGCCGGACTTCTGGAAGCCTTCCAGCACCTTCAGGCGCTTGGAGATCTTCTTGATCTTGGCTTCCGAGCTGGTGGCCTTCAGTTCGCCGCGCAGCGTTTCCACTTCGCGGTCGATGTCGATGGTGCGCAGCAGTTCGCGCACGGCTTCCGCGCCCATCAGGGCACGGAAGTCGTCGCCGTACTCTTCGGTCTTGGCGAGGAAATCGTCATCCGACATGATCTGGCCGCGCTTGAGCGGCGTCATGCCGGGTTCGATCACGCACCAGGCTTCGAAGTACAGAACGCGTTCGATGTCGCGCAGGGTCATGTCGAGCACCATGCCCAGACGCGACGGCAGGCTCTTCAGGAACCAGATGTGCGCGACGGGGCTGGCCAGCTCGATGTGGCCCATGCGTTCACGGCGAACCTTGGCGACGGTGACTTCCACGCCGCACTTTTCGCAGATCACGCCGCGATGCTTCAGGCGCTTGTACTTGCCGCACAAGCACTCGTAGTCTTTGATCGGGCCAAAGATCTTGGAGCAGAACAGGCCGTCGCGCTCTGGCTTGAACGTACGGTAGTTGATGGTCTCGGGCTTGCGAACTTCGCCGTAGGACCACGAACGGATCTTCTCGGGCGAGGCGATGCCGATCTTGATGGCATCGAACTGCTCGTCTTGCGAGACTTGCTTAAAGAGGTCGAGTAGCGCTTTCATTAGTTACGCTCCAAATCCATGTCCAGGGCCAACGAGCGGATTTCCTTGACCAGCACGTTGAACGATTCCGGCATGCCGGCGTCGATGACGTGATCGCCCTTGACGATGTTTTCGTATACCTTGGTACGGCCGGTGATGTCGTCGGACTTCACCGTCAGCATTTCCTGCAGGGTGTAGGCGGCGCCGTATGCTTCCAGCGCCCACACTTCCATTTCCCCGAAACGCTGACCGCCGAACTGCGCCTTGCCGCCCAGAGGCTGCTGGGTAACCAGCGAGTACGGGCCGGTCGAACGCGCGTGCATCTTGTCGTCGACCAGGTGGTGCAGCTTCAGGTAGTGCATGTAGCCGACCGTGACCGGACGCTCGAACTGCTCGCCGGTGCGGCCGTCGTACAGCCACGCCTGCGTGCGCGAAGGCGTCAGCGCCATGCGCTTGGCGACTTCGTCCGGATAGGCCAGTTCCAGCATCGTGGTGATTTCCTCTTCGGTCGCGCCGTCGAAGACGGGCGTCGCGAACGGCACGCCGTTCTTGAGGTTCTGCGCCATTTCCATGACTTCTTCGTCGGTCAGCTCGTCGATGCGCGCACCGGTGCCGGTCGTGTTGTAGACCTTGTCCAGGTAGGCGCGGACGTTCTTGACCTGCGCAGTGCGCTCGTCGCGCAGCATGTCGGCGATGCGGTGGCCCACGCCCTTGGCAGCCCAGCCCAAGTGCACTTCCAGCACCTGGCCGACGTTCATCCGCGAGGGCACGCCCAGCGGGTTCAGAACGATGTCGGCCGGCGTGCCGTCAGCCATGTGCGGCATGTCTTCCACCGGGGTGATGCGCGAAACCACGCCCTTGTTGCCGTGACGGCCTGCCATCTTGTCGCCAGGCTGCAGACGACGCTTCACGGCCAGATAGACCTTGATCATCTTCAGCACGCCCGGGGGCAGCTCGTCGCCTTGCGTCAGCTTCTTGCGCTTTTCTTCGAAAGCCAGGTCGAACTGGTGGCGCTTCTGCTCCAGCGATTCCTTGGCCTGCTCCAGTACGACGGCGTGCGGCTCGTCGGCCAGGCGGATGTCGAACCACTGCCAGCGGTCCAGATCAGCCAGGTATGCCTTGGTGATCGTGGCGCCCTTGGCCAGCTTGCGCGGGCCGCCGTTGACGGTCTTGTTGACCAGCATCTTTTCGATACGGTCGAACTGGTCGTTTTCAACGATGCGCAGCTGGTCGTTCAGGTCCTGGCGATAGCGGCGCAGTTCATCGTCGATGATGGACTGGGCGCGCTTGTCGCGCACGATGCCTTCGCGCGTGAACACTTGCACGTCGATCACGGTGCCGGTCATGCCCGAGGGCACGCGCAGCGAGGTGTCCTTAACGTCGGACGCCTTTTCACCGAAGATGGCGCGCAGCAGCTTTTCTTCCGGCGTCAGCTGGGTTTCGCCCTTGGGCGTGACCTTGCCGACCAGCACGTCGTCGGCGCTGACTTCGGCGCCGATGTACGTGATGCCCGAATCGTCCAGACGGTTCAGTTGCGTCTCGGCCAGGTTGCTGATGTCGCGCGTGATTTCTTCCGGACCCAGCTTGGTGTCGCGGGCGACGACCGTCAGTTCCTCGATGTGGACCGAGGTGTAGCGGTCATCGGCAACAACCTTTTCGGAGATCAGGATCGAGTCTTCGAAGTTGTAGCCGTTCCAGGGCATGAACGCGATCAGCATGTTCTGACCCAGGGCAAGTTCGCCCAGGTCGGTCGATGCGCCGTCAGCCAGCACGTCGCCCTTGGCGACCTTGTCGCCACGCTTGACGATGGGACGCTGGTTGATGTTCGTGTTCTGGTTGGAACGGGTGTACTTGATCAGGTTGTAGATGTCGACGCCGACTTCGCCAGCGACGTTTTCTTCATCGTTCACGCGGATCACGACACGCTCGGCATCGACGTGGTCGACCAGGCCGCCACGCAGGGCTTGCACGGTCGTACCCGAGTCAACGGCCACGGTGCGCTCGATGCCCGTACCCACGACCGGCTTTTCCGGACGCAGGCAAGGCACGGCCTGACGTTGCATGTTGGCGCCCATCAGCGCGCGGTTCGCGTCGTCGTGCTCCAGGAACGGAATCAGCGAGGCGGCGACCGACACGATCTGCGACGGGGCAACGTCCATGTAGTGCACGTTGGCCGGGGCGGTCAGCATGGTTTCGCCGGCTTCGCGGCAAGCCACCAGGTCGTCCACGAAGCGGCCTTCCTCGTCCAGCGCGGCGTTGGCCTGCGCAATGACGTAGTGGCTTTCTTCGATGGCCGACAGGTAGTCGATCTGCTCGCTGACCTTGCCGTCGATGATCTTGCGGTAAGGCGTTTCCAGGAAGCCGTACTCGTTCAGGCGAGCGTACAGCGCCATGGAGTTGATCAGGCCGATGTTCGGGCCTTCCGGCGTTTCGATCGGGCAGACGCGGCCGTAGTGGGTCGGGTGCACGTCGCGGACTTCGAAGCCGGCGCGCTCGCGGGTCAGACCGCCCGGGCCCAGTGCGGAAACGCGGCGCTTGTGCGTGATTTCCGACAGGGGGTTGGTCTGGTCCATGAACTGCGACAGCTGGCTCGAACCGAAGAACTCCTTGATGGCAGCCGAGATCGGCTTGGAGTTGATCAGGTCGTGCGGCATCAGGTTTTCCGTCTCGGCCTGGCCCAGACGTTCCTTGACGGCGCGCTCGACGCGCACCAGGCCGGCGCGGAACTGGTTCTCGGCCAGTTCGCCGACGCAACGCACGCGACGGTTGCCCAGGTGATCGATGTCGTCGATCTGGCCACGGCCGTTACGCAACTCGACCAGCACCTTGATGGTTTCAAGGATGTCTTCGTTGGTCAGCGTCATCGGACCGGTGATGTCTTCACCACGGCCCAGACGGCTGTTGACCTTCATGCGGCCGACGCGCGACAGATCGTAGGTTTCTTCGCTGTAGAACAGACGCTGGAACAGCGCTTCCACCGCTTCTTCGGTGGGCGGTTCGCCAGGACGCATCATGCGGTAGATGGCAACGCGCGCGGCCATCTGGTCGGCGGTTTCATCGGTGCGCAGCGTTTGCGAGATGTACGGGCCGCGGTCCAGGTCGTTCGTGTAGAGGGCCTGGATGTCGTGCACGTTGGCGGCGCGCAGGGCGCCCAGCACGCTTTCCGTGATTTCGTCGTTGGCGTTGGCGATGACTTCACCGGTGTCCGGGTCGACGATGTTCTTGGCCAGCACGCGGCCATACAGGAAGTCTTCCGGCACGGAGATGCGCTGGATGCCGCCGGCAGCCAGGTCGCGCAGATGCTTGGCGTTGATGCGCTTGTCTTTTTCGACGATGACCTTGCCGCTACGGTCGCTGATGTCGAAACGGGCCATTTCGCCCTTCCAACGCTCAGGAACGAATTCCATCATCGCGCCTTCGCTCTTCAATTCGAAGTTGTCGAAGTCGAAGAAGTTGGCCAGGATCGATTCCGGCGTCATGCCGATGGCCTTGCACAGGATCGTGACGGGCATCTTGCGGCGACGGTCGACGCGGAAGAACAGGACGTCCTTCGGATCGAATTCGAAGTCCAGCCACGAGCCGCGGTAAGGAATCACGCGGGCCGAGAACAAGAGCTTGCCGGAGCTGTGGGTCTTGCCGCGGTCGTGCTCGAAGAACACGCCAGGCGAGCGGTGCAGCTGCGAAACGATGACACGCTCGGTGCCGTTGATGACGAAGGAACCCGTGCCCGTCATGAGCGGAATTTCGCCCATGTAGACTTCCTGTTCCTTCACTTCCTTCACGGTGGGCTTGCTGACTTCGCGGTCAAGCAGCACCAGGCGGACCTTGGCTCGCAGGGGCGAGGCATAGGTCAGGCCACGTTGCTGACATTCCTTGACATCGAACACCGGTTCGCCGAGCACATAGCTCACGAACTCCAAGCGCGCCATACCGTTGTGACTAACGATCGGGAAAATCGACGAGAACGCCGCCTGCAAACCGTCGGCTACGCGATCGGACGGGGCGGTATCCGCCTGCAGGAAAGTTAGGTAGGATTGAAGCTGTGTCGCCAACAGGAAAGGAACGTTTTGAACGTCTTCACGCTTGGCGAAGCTTTTGCGGATGCGCTTTTTTTCGGTGTACGAGTAAGGCATGAGCACTCCGACTCGAGGTTGCATGGGCCGTCAACCACGGCCCCAGGTGATACGACTCCAGGAAACCCCCCTGTAAAGGGCATACCCCCAGTAGGGGTTTCCTGGAAACGCAAAAGCCCGGGGACTGCAAACTGCGCTGTCCCCGGGCAAATTGACGCAGGTCTTACTTGACTTCGACCTTGGCGCCAGCTTCTTCCAGCTTCTTCTTGGCGGCTTCGGCGTCAGCCTTGGCCACAGCTTCCTTGACGGGCTTCGGAGCGCCGTCGACCAGGTCCTTGGCTTCCTTCAGACCCAGACCGGTCAGCTCGCGCACGGCCTTGATGACGCTAACCTTGTTGGCGCCGGCGTCGGTCAGGACGACGGTGAACTCGGTTTGCTCTTCAGCGGCGGCGGCAGCGCCACCAGCAGCGGGAGCAGCGACAGCGACAGCGGCGGCAGCAGCCGACACGCCGAACTTCTCTTCCATTTCCTTGATCAGCTCGGACAGCTCGAGCACGGTCATGCCAGCGATGGCGTCAAGGATTTCAGCTTTGTTAAGTGCCATTTTTCAGAACTCCAAATATTTTGGTAATGCCAGGGTTTGGGTGTCGCTCGGTCGTTCAGCGAATTCCGGACAGCAGGGCGATTAAGCCGCTGCCTTCTGGTCGCGCACGGCGGCGAGGCCACGGGCGAACTTGGTCGGAACTTCGTTGAGCGTACGCACGAATTGCGCGATGGGGGCTTGCATGGTGCCCAGCAGCTTCGACAGCAACTCTTCGCGCGAGGGCATGGTGGCCAGGGCCTTCACGCCTTCTTGGTTCAACAGGCTGTTGGGCAGCGAGCCCGCCTTGATGACCAGCTTGTCGTTGCTTTTCGCGAAACCTGCGAGGACCTTGGCCGCCGCGACCGGATCAGCGCTGATGCCATAGATCAGCGGACCGGTCAGTTGCTCAGCCAACGGCTCGAAAGCCGTGCCGGCAACAGCACGACGGGCCAGCGAGTTCTTCAGAACACGCAGATACACGCCCGATTCACGCGCAGTTTTGCGCAGTACGGTGACAGAGGCGACGTCCAGACCACGGTACTCAGCGATAACAATCGATTGGGCCTTGGCGACTTCCGCCGAGACTTCCTCGATCACCACCGCTTTCTCTTGACGATTGAGACTCACGGTTTGAACACTCCATCAAAAGACGCCTGGGGCCTGAGCCTTGCGCGTCAACCGAATGCGGCGCCTGGTCGAGTTCTTCGTGTAAAGAAATCTTCCTGGGGACGCCGTCTACGCTGGATCCGAACCTTACGGGCTTCGGTATTAAGCGGAGGGGTCCGGTACTGCTTGAACCACCCTGCTCCAGCGGTCTTTGACAGCAACATCCGGAGGAATCCGGATGCAGCCCAAAGTACGTTTACAGCTATCGGCTTAGTTGGCCGACAGCGAGGCAATTTCCACGCGCGCACCGCCGCCCATCGTGGACGAAACGGCCAGCTTGCGCAGGTAAATGCCCTTGGCAGCTGCGGGACGAGCCTTTTGCAGGGCGTCGACCAGAGCGGCCAGGTTGGTTTGCAGCTGTTCCACGCCGAACGACGCGCGGCCGATCGTTGCGTGGATGATGCCAGCCTTGTCGGTGCGGTACTGAACCTGACCGGCCTTGGCGTTCTTGACAGCGGTAGCGACGTCCGGGGTCACGGTGCCGACCTTCGGGTTCGGCATCAGGCCACGGGGGCCCAGGATCTGACCCAGGGCACCCACGACACGCATCGTGTCGGGCGAGGCGATGACCACGTCGAAGTCCATTTGACCGGCCTTGATCTGGTCAGCCAGGTCGTCCAGACCGACGATGTCGGCGCCAGCGGCCTTGGCGGCTTCAGCCTTGTCGCCTTGGGCGAACACGGCCACGCGAACCGACTTGCCGGTGCCGGCGGGCAGAACGACCGAGCCGCGAACCAGTTGGTCCGACTTCTTCGGGTCGATGCCGAGCTGCACGGCCACGTCAATGGATTCATTGAACTTGGCGACGGCGGTTTCCTTGACCAGGGTCAGGGCTTCAGCGACCGGATACAGCTTGGTGCGGTCGATCTTCTGCGCAATGGCGGCGGCGCGCTTGGACAGTTTTGCCATGATTAGATCCCCTCAACCGTGATGCCCATGCTGCGGGCGCTGCCAGCGATCGTACGCACGGCGGCGTCCAGATCAGCGGCGGTCAGATCGGGGCCCTTGGCCTTGGCGATCTCTTCAGCTTGAGCGCGGGTCAGCGTGCCGACCTTGTCGGTATGCGGCTTGGACGAACCCTTTTGCACGCCGGCGGCCTTCTTGATGAGGACCGTCGCGGGCGGGGTCTTCATGATGAAGGTGAAGCTCTTGTCGGCGAAGGCGGTGATCACCACCGGAATCGGCAGACCAGGCTCCATGCCTTGAGTCTTGGCGTTGAACGCCTTGCAGAATTCCATGATGTTCAGGCCACGCTGACCCAGGGCCGGGCCAATCGGGGGGGAGGGGTTAGCCTTACCAGCCGGCACTTGCAGCTTGATAAAGCCGACGATCTTCTTCGCCATGCTTTGCTCCTTGCGGGTTATATCGCTCCTGGGCGTTCAGGCCTGGGAGCTCCCCGGGGGTTGAAATTAGGTCTTTTCGACCTGACTGAAATCGAGTTCGACGGGCGTGGCGCGACCAAAAATGGTGACAGACACGCGCACCTTGCTCTTTTCGTAATTGACTTCTTCGACGTTGCCGTTGAAGTCTGCAAACGGACCTTCCTTGACCCGAACCATCTCGCCCACTTCGAACAGGATCTTGGGACGGGGTTTCTCGACGCCCTCTTCCATCTGGGAGAGGATCTTCTCGACTTCCTTTTCGGAAATCGGGGTCGGACGGTTGCCCGAGCCACCCAAAAACCCGGTGACGCGGTTGGTGTTCTTGACCAGGTGCCACGTTTCGTCGGTCAGGTCCATTTCAACCAGGACATAACCGGGGAAAATGCGGCGCTCGGTGATCGACTTCTGGCCACCCTTGACCTCGACGACTTCCTCGGAGGGCACAAGAATGCGGCCAAAAGACGTTTGCAGGCCCGCGCGCTCGATGCGCTCGTTCAGGGCCTTGTGTACGCTTTTTTCCATGCCGGAGTACACATGGACGACATACCAACGCTTACTCATTCGCCGTCCTTATTTCCAGCCCAGCAACAGGCCGTAAAGAATCCATTCGATGCCCTTGTCGAGCACCCACATGAAAAGGCCCATGACCGCCACAAACGCGAAAACGATACCCGTCATCTGGGTCGTTTCCTTGCGCGTGGGCCACGAGACACGCTTGACTTCGTTGTAGGACTCGCTGGCGAAGCTCAGGGTGCGGCGGCCGGGTTCGCTGAACCAGGCGATCACGGCTGCGATCACTAGGCCGCCGACGAATACGCCGATACGTGCAGGCATCGGTTGCGCGCTGAGCACGGAGAACCCGACGATGCCAGCAATAACGACAAGAACCGCCAGCCCGAGCTTCACCCGGTCGGCGGTACTGGTTACGGTTTCTACGCTGGTATTAGACATATTGCGACGCGAGCCGCCGTGAATGCGTAACTCGCGATGATCTCCCGCGGGTTTATCCTGGCGGTGGCAGGGGCAGTAGGAATCGAACCTACAACCTTCGGTTTTGGAGACCGACGCTCTGCCAATTGAGCTATGCCCCTAAAACACTACACTTGCACTACACAGCTGCTTCCGCCTACATGCAACAACTTGCGGAACCATACATCATACTACTTTTACAGCAAAGATGGATAGAGGGACTTTAGAGTCCACTCTACCCATCCGGGTATTGCTTACTTCAGGATCTTGGCGACGACGCCGGCGCCGACGGTACGACCGCCTTCACGGATGGCGAAACGCAGGCCTTCTTCCATGGCGATGGGGGCCAGCAGCTTGACCGTCATGGCCACGTTGTCGCCCGGCAGAACCATTTCCTTGTCGGCCGGCAGTTCGATCGTGCCCGTCACGTCCGTCGTGCGGAAGTAGAACTGGGGACGATAGCCTTGGAAGAACGGGGTGTGACGGCCGCCTTCTTCCTTGGACAGGATGTACACCTCGGAGGTGAAGTCGGTGTGCGGGGTGATCGAGCCCGGCTTGGCCAGAACTTGGCCGCGCTGGACGTCTTCACGCTTGGTGCCGCGCAGCAGGATGCCCACGTTGTCGCCCGCTTGACCTTGGTCCAGCAGCTTGCGGAACATTTCCACGCCCGTGCAGGTCGTCTTGACCGTCGGAACGATACCGACGATTTCGATTTCTTCGCCGACCTTGATCACGCCGCGTTCGATACGGCCGGTCACCACGGTGCCGCGACCCGAGATCGAGAACACGTCTTCAACCGGCATCAGGAACGTGCCGTCCACGGCGCGCTCGGGCGTCGGGATGTACGAATCCAGCGCAGCGGCCAGAGCCATGATGGCCTGTTCGCCCAGTTCGCCCTTGTCGCCTTCCAGTGCCAGCTTGGCCGAACCCTTCACGATCGGGGTGTCGTCGCCCGGGAAGTCGTACTTCGACAGCAGTTCGCGGACTTCCATTTCCACCAGCTCGAGCAGCTCGGCATCGTCAACCATGTCAGCCTTGTTCAGGAAGACGATGATGTACGGCACGCCAACCTGGCGCGACAGCAGGATGTGTTCGCGGGTTTGCGGCATCGGGCCGTCAGCGGCCGACACGACCAGGATCGCGCCGTCCATTTGCGCGGCGCCCGTGATCATGTTCTTCACATAGTCAGCGTGGCCCGGGCAGTCAACGTGCGCGTAGTGACGCGCTTCCGTTTCGTACTCGACGTGAGCCGTGTTGATCGTGATGCCGCGAGCCTTTTCTTCAGGAGTCGCATCGATCTGGTCGTAGCCCTTGGCTTCGCCGCCGAACTTGTTCGACAGAACGGTCGTGATGGCCGCCGTCAACGTCGTTTTGCCGTGGTCAACGTGACCAATCGTACCCACGTTCACGTGCGGCTTGGTACGTTCAAACTTGCCTTTTGCCATGGCTGACTCCTGACCTGGATTGCGCTTCTGACTGAAGAAAAGAGGAATTAGTGGTGCCCATGGCGCGGATCGAACGCGCGACCTCTCCCTTACCAAGGGAGTGCTCTACCACTGAGCCACATGGGCAAATAAATCTTGGAGCGGGTGAAGGGAATCGAACCCTCGTCGTAAGCTTGGAAGGCTTCTGCTCTACCATTGAGCTACACCCGCGGCATACCCTTTCACCTTCTCTTTCCCAAACCTTTTCAATCCGAAGCCCTGGAAAACCTTACAACCTTCTTTGCGAAGGCTGCTCAGCTTTCTGAGCTTCACATTGTAAATCCAGGCAAACCGCGCCTGGATTTAGGAATGGGTCTCTGGTGGAGGAGGTTGGATTCGAACCAACGTAGGCGCAAGGCCAACAGATTTACAGTCTGCCCCCTTTAACCACTCGGGCACTCCTCCAGAGGAGAATTCGAGATTATGAACACTTTCAAATCCGCTGTCAAACGCTTCGGACGAAATATTCAAAATTCTTCTTCAACCACCGCAGCGTTTCCGCGCAGAGGGGGCGAAGCTTACAGGTTTCCGCGAATTGCTGCACGGAAAAGATCGGAATACTGCTCGGGCGTGTAGTTGACGGGGTTGGTGCCGGCCGAAGGATCCTCGGCCGCCATGCGCCCTATTCGTTCGGCCTGAGCCTCGTCGATGCCGATTTCGGCCAGGGTATGCGGAATGCCCACGGTCTCGCGCAGGCGCAACACCCAGTCCAGCACCGCGCCAGGGCCGGAATCCGGCAGATCCAGATAGCGCGCCAAGGCCTGCAGCCGCGGCGCCACCGCGTGTTCGTTGGCTTTCAGCACATACGGCATCAGGATGGCGTTGAGCATGCCGTGATGCGCGTCGTACAGCGCGCCCAGCGGGTGCGCCAGCGCATGCATGGCGCCCAGCCCGCGCTGGAATGCCGTCGCGCCCATGCTGGACGCCACCAGCATCTGCAGGCGCGCCTGCTGGTCATCGCCATGGGCGACCGCCTGCGGCAGGTACTCCTTCACCAGGCGCATGCCTTCGATCGCGATGCCCGCCGCCATGGGATGGAAGAACGGCGAACAGTAGGCCTCCAGATTGTGCGACAGCGCGTCCATGCCCGTCGCCGCCGTGATCTTTGGCGGCAGGCCTACCGTCAGTTCAGGGTCCAGGATCACGACCGAGGGCAGCATGCGCGCATGGAAGATGATGCGCTTTACTTCAGCGGCCTCGTCGGTGATGACGGAGGCGCGCCCGACTTCGGAACCGGTGCCCGCAGTGGTCGGCACCGCCACCACCGGCGCCATGCCGGCCACGTCGACGCGCAAGTAGTTGTCGCCGATGTCCTCGAAATCCCATAGCGGCCGCGTCTGGCCCGCCATCAACGCAATGGCTTTGGCCGCGTCCAGCGCAGAACCTCCGCCGAATGCGATCACGCCGTCGTGGCCGCCCTGCTTGTAAGCACGCACGCCGTCGTCGACGTTGCGGCCCGTGGGGTTGCCTTTGATTTCGTGGAACAGGCCGCACTCCAGGCCGGCGTCACGGCAGCCCTGCGCGGCGCCCGCGACCATGGGCAAGGCGGCCAGCCCGGGATCCGTCACAAGCAATGGCCGCGCCATGCCCAGCCCGCGGCACAGCGCCGGCAATTCCTTGATGCGGCCAGGGCCGGCCTTGATGGCCGTGGGATAGTTCCAATTAACGCTGGGCAAGGTCATGGTTGGTTTCCTGATGGCGTCGTGTCAGACGCTGCGCAGATGAAAGGATTTGGCTTGCGTGAGCTGTTCGTAGCCAACAACCGACAGGGACACGCCGCGGCCGGAATTCTTGACGCCGGTCCAGGCCAGCGCGGGATCCAGGTAATCGCAGCGGTTCATGAAAAAGGTTCCCGTGCGGACCTGGCGACCGATATGCAAGGCCGCTTCCTCGTCCTGCGTGAAGGCCGCCGCCGTCAGGCCATAGGGACTGTCGTTCATCAGACCGATGGCTTCCTCGTCGCTGTCTACCGCCATGATTCCGACGGCCGGCCCGAAGCATTCATCGGTCATGATGCGCATGCGGTGATCGACCTGCGTGAGCAACGCCGGCGCGACATAAGGCGAGCCTATGCTCGCTTCCTTGAAATGCGAGCTATCAATCATATTCCTGGCGCCCGCCGAAACCGCTTCGTCGATGATGGCCCGGATCTCGGTGGCGGCCTTGGCGCGCACGACCGGGCCCAAGGTAGTGTCGGCGTGCAGCGGATTCCCCAGGACATAGCCGCGCGTCAACTCGACGGCGCGCTCGACGAATTCATCGTACCTGGTGCGCGCCACGTAGATGCGCTGGATGCCGCAGCAGGACTGGCCCGAATTGAAGTACGCGCCGTCCACCAGGGTTTCGACCGCGTGTTCGATCTTGGCGTCGGCCCGCACATAGGCCGGATCATTGCCGCCTAGCTCCAGGCCCATGCCGATAAAGCGCCCCGCCGCGCTTTCCTCGACCGCATGCCCTCCGCGCACGGACCCGGTGAACGACACGTAGCCGATCTCCGGCGCGCGGAGCAGCCGGTGCACGATGTCGTGGTTGGCATGCAGATACTGGAATACGCCTTTGGGCGCCCCGACCTCGCGGAACGCGCGTTCGATAAATTCCGCGCACAAGGGCGTCTGGTCGGAATGCTTGAGGATGACCGTATTGCCCGCCATCAGAGCGGGCACGATGCTGTTCACGGCCGTCAATAAGGGGTAGTTCCACGGCGCGATGGTCAACGCGACACCTATCGGCTCGCGGCTGATGAAGCGTGTGAAACCGGTTTGCTCCGGTACCTGGATGGGCGCCAGCGCCTCGCCCGCGATGGCGATCATGTGACGGGCGCGCGCCTCGAAGCCTGCCACTTCGCCCGGCGTGTAGCGCAATGGCCGTCCCATCTGGATGGTGATGGCGCGCGCGATCTCTTCCTTGGCGGCAACGAAGCGGTCGACGGCCGCGGACACGATGCGCCCCCGCTCCTGCACGCCCAGCGCCTGCCACGCGCCCTGCGCGGCTTGGGCGTCAGCGAGTGCCTGCGCGATCTGCGCCTCGCTGGCATAGGGTCGGCGCACGACCTCGCGCCCGTCGATGGGACTGATGGTGATGAGTTCCTGGGTCATGTCTGCCCTGCGCAAGCGATGTGGTTTGGATTCAGATGATTTCGAAGTAGCGCGCCAGTTCCCAATCGGTCACGTGGCGGCGGAACTGCCGTTCTTCCCATTCGCGCGTGGCGGCGTAGTGTTCGACGAAGGCATCGCCGAACAGATGCCGCGCGGCCTCGGATTCGCGCAGCCGCTGCGCGGATTCCCACAGCGTGGTGGGCAGGCGCAGATGCGCTGGAAACTGCTGCGTGTAGGCATTGCCCTGCACCATCGGCTCGGGTTCCAGGCCCTGTTCGATGCCATACAGACCCGAAGCCAGGGCGGCGGACAAGGCCAGGTAAGGATTGGCATCGGCTGATCCGATGCGCACCTCGACGCGCTGCGATTTGTCGCTGCCTGGAATCAGCCGCAGGGCGGTGGTACGGTTTTCCATGCCCCAGGTGGCATCCAGGGGCGCCCAGTACCCGGGCACCAGGCGCGAATAGCTGTTGATGGTCTGCGCATACAGGGCCATGAATTCCGGCAGGTAGCGCTGTACGCCGGCCATGAAGGAGGCTTGCGTCGCGCTCATGCCATGCGGCCGGGATTCGTCGTAGAAGGCGGAGCGGTTGGTCTTGTGATCGCGCAGCGACAGATGGATGTGGCCGCTCTGGCCGGGATGATCATGCGACCATTTCGCCATGAAGGTCGCCATCAGCCCGTTCTGCTGCGCCAGCGCCTTGGTGAAGGTCTTGAAGAGAAAGGCCTTGTCGCCCGCGGCCGCGGCCAGGTCCACCGCCAGTGCCGCTTCCAGCACGCCGGGCCCCGTTTCGGTGTGCAGGCCTTCGATGGGCATGTCCATGCGTTCGCACATGTCCAGCAGCTTGCGGTAGAAGTCGCCCTCGACCGTGCTGCGCAGCACCGAGTAGCCGAAATTTCCCGGCGTCCAGTTCTCCATGTTGCGGTAGTTCTTGGCGCGCACGGAATGCGGCGTTTCGCGGAACATGAAGAACTCGTACTCCAGCGCCGCATAGACGTCATAGCCCATGCCGGCGGCCCGGTCCAGCGTCCGGTGCAACAGGCGCCGCGGACAGATGGCGCCCGCGTCGCCTTCGAATTCCGCCAGGAACAGCAGCATGTCTTCGCCGCCCGGTCCCTGCTCCAGCGGCAGCCTGCGGCCGCTTTGGGGGATGATCCTGAGCTTGGCATCGGGATAGGCCGTGTGCCAACCCGTGTACTTGGTGTTGTCGTACAGCTGGTCGTCCAGGTCCCAGCCGAATACCACGTCGCAAAACGCCAGCCCCGAGCGCAGCGCGCCCAGGAACTTGTCGCGCCGCAGGTATTTGCCCAGCATGACGCCATCGACGTCGGACAAGCCTACCTTGATGTGCGAGAGCTGGCTGGCTTGCACCAGCCGCTCCGCGTCTTCCACCGTTGCTACCCCTAGTGCATGCATGCTCTTTCACCTTGTGACTGAAGCGTTGCGTTGGACTGCGGGCGGGCGGCGCGGCGTTCAGGTCATGGCCGCCCCCAGCACCCGCATCGCCTGGCGATGCAGCTGCGGCGTGGCGGCCGCGACGACGCGGCCCTGCGATTCGAGACTGAGCGGCTGCCCCGACCAATCGGTAATGACGCCGCCCGCCCCCTCGATCACGGGCATCAGCGCCAGATAGTCATACGGCTGCAGGCCGGACTCGACCACCAGGTCGACGTGTCCGCTGGCCAGGAGGCCGTAGCTGTAGCAATCGCCGCCGTAGCGGCGCATGCGCGCGGCCTGCGTCAGCGCCTCGAAGGCGGCCAGTTCCGCGCCGGCAAAAATGTCGGGCGAGGTGGCGTACAGAGTGGCCTGGCGCAGTTCGGCGCAAGCGCTGGCGCGACAGGCGGCGCCATTCAACTGCGCGGCCGCGCCTGCCGCACCGACCCAGCGCTCATCCAGCATGGGTATGTCGATCACCCCGAGCACGGGCTTGCCCCGATGCAGCAGCGCCAGCAGCGTGCCCCACAGCGGGTTGCCGGAAATGAAGGCGCGCGTGCCGTCGATGGGATCCAGCGACCACACGAATTCGGCTTCGGCATGCGAAGCGCCGAACTCCTCACCAAAAATGCCGTGCTCGGGATAGTGCTGGGCGATGGCCTCGCGCAGGGCAGCCTCGACTTCGCGGTCAGCCTGCGTGACCGGGCTTTCGTCCGCCTTGGTGTCCACGTCCAGCGGATGCCGGAACCACTTGCGCGACAAGGGACGCACGCGGTCCGCCAGCGTTTGGGCGAACGAGGAGTACGCGGCCAGCTGCTGCGCGGATAACGGCGGTGAAGTTTGCATCGATGAGCTCCAGGCGTGGCGCGGGAGGATGCGCCTACGCCAAAAAAACCCTTGAATACTGGTTTTTCCAGTCTAGACACGTTGCCACAAATTTGCAAACATACATAAAACTGCAACTTGCCGGATTTGTTGCAGAAGGCTGTCCAACTACGTAGCTCGCCACCGTTGCCGTGTATTCCAACCGGAGTCCCATCATGCAATGTATGAAGAAGCTTAGCCTTGTGGTTGCAGTAATTTCCCTAGGTTGGACGCAGGCTCACGCCGGCGCCATCACCGTCTACACCGCCCTCGAAGAAGACGAAATCGCGGCCTACCTGAAAGCCGCCAACGCCGCCATGCCGGACGTGAAGGTCAACGTGCTGCGGCTGTCCACCGGCGATCTGGGCGCGCGCCTGATCGCCGAGGCTTCCAACCCGCAGCAGGACGTGATCTGGGGGTTCGCCGTCAGCAACATGCTGGATCCGCGCCTGCAGAACCTGCTGGAGCCGTACGCGGCCAAAGGCATGGACGCCCTGCCCGCGCAGTACAAGGGCGCCGACCAGAAGTGGTTCGCAGCCACTGGCTACGTGGCCGCATTCTGTGTAAACACGGACAGGCTCAAGTCCAAGAACCTGCCCATGCCGACCTCCTGGGAAGACCTGACCAAGCCCGTCTACAAGGGCGAAATAGTTATCCCCAGCCCCGCGGCCTCGGGCACCGGCTATCTGCAGATCGTCGCGCTGCTGCAGGGCATGGGCAAGGAGAAAGGCTGGGCGCTGCTCAAGGACCTGGACAAGAACGTGGCGCAGTACACGCCGTCGGGCTCGCGCCCCTGCAAGATGGCGCGCGCCGGCGAGTACGCCATCGGCGTGTCCTTCGCCTTTCCCGCCATGCAATCCATAGAGGAAGGATTCCCCATCAAGATGGTGATTCCGTCCAAATGGGTGGGTTACGAGCTGGAAGCCTCGGGCCTGATGAAAACGGCCAAGAATCCCACCGACGCCAAACGTTTCCTCGATTGGACGCTATCGGCGCAGGCGGGCGGCCTGTACAGCAAGTACAAGGAACTGGTGACCATCCCCGGCGCCACGCCCAACAAGGCCGCCGAAGCCGCCGGCCTGCCCAAAGACCTGACCGCCGTGCTGTACCCCGTGGACTTCCCCAAGTCCGCCGCGGAACGGGACGCCACCATCAAGACCTGGCAGGAAACCATCAAGCGTTGACGGTGCCGCGGCCGGCGCACAGCCGGCTGCCGCCTGTCCTGGAGACGCCATGTATCTGGAATTGCGCGGAATCCGCAAGACGTTCGATGCGTCGGTAGCGCTGCAAGACATCGACCTGTCCGTGGGCGAACATGAATTCGTCTGCCTGCTTGGCCCCAGCGGCTGCGGCAAGACCACCTTGCTGCGCATCGTGGCGGGCCTGCTGCCCTTTGACCGCGGCACCATCACGCTGGGCGGGCGCGACCTGAGCGCGCTGCCGGCGCGCAAGCGCGGCTTCGGCATCGTGTTCCAGTCGTATTCTCTGTTCCCCAACATGACGGTGGCGCAGAACGTGGGTTACGGCCTGCGCATCCGCGGTGAATCGCGCGAACGCATCGGCGCGCGCGTGAAGGAACTGCTGACGCTGATCAAGCTGCCCGAGCATGCCGAACGCTATCCGCACCAGCTGTCCGGCGGCCAGCAGCAGCGCGTTGCGCTGGCGCGCGCGCTGGCGGTGGATCCGGCGCTGATCCTGCTGGACGAACCGCTGTCCGCGCTGGACGCGCGCGTACGCACCGACATGCGCGCCGAAATCCACGACGTGCAGCGGCGCCTGAAGATCCCCACGGTAATGGTGACGCACGATCAGGAGGAAGCGCTGACGCTGGCCGACAAGATCGTGTGCATGAACGACGGCCGCATCGAACAGGTAGGCTCGCCGTCAGATCTGTACCTGCGCCCGCGCACCCGTTTCGTGGCGAACTTCGTGGGCCTGAGCAATCTGCTGCCCACCGACTGGGTACGGGAGGCCATGCCCCAGCTGCTGGCGACGCGGCCCGAGGGAGCCAGCGAGCGCTACGAGGCCTGCCTGCGGCCCGAGAACCTGCGCATCGCCGCGGACGATCGCGGGCCTGGCCGTGTGCAGGACATGACGTTCATGGGCAACCTCACCCGCCTGCGCATCGCCTGGCAGGGACGCGAACTACTGGTGGAGCAACATGGCGCCGCCGGCCTGTCGCGCGGCGCCCCCGTACGGCTGGACATGGACCCGGGCCAGTGCGCCTGGGTCAGCGTATGACGGATCGCGCCACGCAAACCGGAGCCGCCGCTTGAGCGCCGCCCACGCCAGCCCGGCCATCGCGGCGCCAACCGGCCGCGCCCCCTGGTCCGCCGACCGCGTGCTGCTGTGGAGCTGCGTCGGCATTCCACTTGCCGGCCTGGCGCTGTTCTTCCTCTATCCGCTGGCGACCGTGGCGTGGCGCAGCCTGGTCGAGAAAGACGGCTCGGTCGGCCTGGGCAACTATGCCGAGGTCTTCGCCACGCGCGGCGTGCTCACCGCCACGCTCAACAGCCTGGTCATGAGCACCGCCACCACGGTGGTGAGCGTCGGGCTGGGCTTTGCCATCGCCTATGGCCTGGATCGCAGCTGCATGCGCGGCAAGGCCGCCGTGCGGCTGGCGCTGGTGCTGCCGCTGCTGGCGCCTTCGCTGGTTCAGGGCCTGGGACTCATTTTCCTGCTGGGCCGCAACGGGCTGGTACACCGCTGGACGGGCTGGGAGATCGATATCTACGGCTTCTGGGGCCTGTTGATCTCCAACGTGTTCTACGCCCTGCCCCAGGCCGTGCTGATCCTGCAGGCGGCCCTGCGCAACATGGACGCGCGCTACTACGACGCGGCCGAAGTCATGGGCGCGTCCGGCTCGCGCCAGTTCTTCGACATCACCCTGCCCAACTGCAAGTTCGGCCTCCTGAGCGCAGCTTTCGTGGTGTTCGTCATCACGATTACCGACTTCGGCAACGCGGCCGTGATCGGCGGCAATTACCGGGTGCTGGCCACGGAGATCTACAGCCAGGTGTCCGGGCAGATGAACTTCGGCATGGGCTCGGTGGTCGGCATCCTGCTGTTGCTGCCCTCGCTGATTTCGGTGCAGATCGAACGCGTCGCCTCGCAGCGCCAGTTCGGCTCGGCCTCGCCCAGCGGATTGCGGGTCACGCCGCAGCCGGCTCGCGGACGCGATGCGGCGTTCACCGCCGGCGTGCTGCTGGCCAGCGGCACCATCATCCTGACCGTGGCCACGGTGATCTTCGCCAGCTTCATGCGGCTATGGCCCTATCGCATGGAATGGACGCTGAAGCATTACGACATCACGGTCAGCGGCGGCTACACGCCGCTCTGGACGTCCTTGTACCTTTCCCTGGCGGCGGCAGGCGGCGGCGTACTGCTGCTGTTCTTCCTGAGCTTCGGGGTGTGCCGCATTCCACGCGCGTGGGCCAAGCTGGTGTACCTGGTCTCGGTGCTGCCGGTGGGAGTTCCTGGCCTGGTGCTGGGCTTGTCGTACATCTTCGCCTTCAACGCCCCCGGCACGCCGCTGTATGCGCTGTATGGCAGCGCCGCGCTGATCGCCTTGTGCAACTTCTACCACTACCACACGCAGGGTTTCCTGACGATGATGACCGGCATGCGCGCCGTGCCGCAGGCGCTGGAGGAGGCGGTCAGCTGCCTGGGCGGCGGCACGCTGCGGGTGCTGCGCGACGCGGTGCTGCCGCTGATCGGCCCGACCGTGCTCGGCGTGTTCTTCTTCCTGTTCATGCGGTCCATGGTGACGCTGTCAGCGGTGATCTTCCTGGTCACGCCATCCGTGAGCGTGGCGCCCGTTTCCGTCCTGCGCCTGGACGAAGCGGGGTTCGTCTCGCAGGCTGCCGCCTATTCAACCCTTATCATGCTGGTCGTGGGGGGCTCCCTGCTGGCATTGCGCGCGCTGATCGCCGCAGCCGCGCGGCGCCGGACATAGATTAGGAAACATCGGACATGTGGCAAGAAGAGCGGTATCAGAGAATCCGCGCCCTGCTGTCTTCATTGCAGCAGGTATCGACCGACCGTATCGTCGGCGAACTAGGGGTGTCGAGGGAAACAGTCAGGCGTGACCTGCTGGAACTGGAGGCCATGGGCGAATTACGCCGGGTGCACGGCGGCGCCGTGCCGGTACACAGCGAACCGCCCATCGCGGAACGCGTGCATACGCGCGTCAAATACAAGCGCGCCATCGCGCGCGCGGCCGCGGGGCTGGTATCCAGCGGACAGACCCTGTTCCTGGACGCCGGCAGCACCACCAGCGTGCTGGCCGACGAACTGGCCAAGCTGTCGGGCCTGACCGTCATCACCAACTCGTTCGACGTGGCCTTGAAGGTAGGCGCGGCCGGCAATGGCGCGAACCAGCTCATCATGCTGGGCGGCTCCGTGGGCGGCCCCGTCTGCGCCACGGCTGGCGACATCACGATCGCCGAGATCCACCGCTATCGCGCGGATCTGGCGCTGCTGTCGCCGGTGGGCGTGGACGCCGAATTCGGCGCCACCAACTACGACCTGCGCGAGGCCGAGGTGGCGCGCGCCATGGCGGCCAGCGCCAAGCAACTGGTGCTGCTGGCCGACTTCAGCAAGATCGGCTTGTGCAGCCGCGTGTCGTACTGCAGCGCGGACCGCATCGACCATCTGGTCACCAACACCAGCGCGCAGAAGTCGCCCGCCTACGCCGCCTTGAAATCCGCCGTCGGCAAAATCCTGGCGGTGTAGTGCAAGCTTCGGCCACGCGTCAGTCCAGCGACACGCCCGCAGTTTTCACCATGTCGGCCCAGTACACGGTGTCTTCCTGCAGCCGCGTCTTGAATGCGGCGGGCTGGCTGCCCACCGCCCAGCTGCCGCCGCTGTTGATCTTGGCGATCACGGCGGGCGATTTCATCGCCTGCCCCACTGCTTGCGCCAGGTAGGCGACGCGCTCGGGCGGGGTGCCGGCGGGCGCGAACAGTCCGTACCAGTCATCGGCGGTAATGCCCTCCATGCCTGCCTGCTTGAGTGTGGGCGCCCCCTTGAAGATGCCGATGCTGTTCTCGTGGCTGAGCGCCAGGATGCGCAGCTTGCCGGCGGCGACCATGGGTTCGGCCGAGGCCGGTGAAGTTATCAACATGTCCACCGTGCCTCCCATGAGATCGGTGATGGCGGGCGCTGCACCGCGATACGGCACATGCACCAGTTTCACATCGGCCTTCTGCGACAGCAGCGCGCCCATCAGATGGCTCATGGTGCCGTTGCCGGGCGTCGCATAGGTGACCACGCCGGGCTGCTTGCGCGCGGCGTCCAGATAGTCGTTCAGCGTGCGGTACGGGCCCTCGCTGCGCGCCACCAGCACCAGCGGCGCGGAAGTGATCTGCGAGATGGGCGTGAAGTCCTTGACGGGATCAAAGCCCACGTTCTTGTACAGGCGCGGATTGACGGCCATGACGCTGGTCTGCGACATCACCAGGGTATAGCCATCGGGCTTGGCGCGCGCCACCTGCGCCGTGCCGACGTTGCCGCCCGCGCCCGAGCGGTTTTCCACCACCACACTCTGGCCCGTGATGGCGCCCAGTTCCTGCGCGATCAGGCGTGCGACGCCGTCATTACCGCCCCCCGGAGGAAACGGCGACACGACCGTGATGGCCTGCCTGGGATAGTCGGGTAGAGGCGCGGGCGCCTCGGCGTGGACGACGGTCCCCCACAGCAAACCGGCCAGCGCCGCGGCAGCGGCCTTGCGTATGTGCGATGCATGGTGCTTCATCTGAGTTCCCCTTGTGATTGGCGGCCGGATACTCGGCCGTCCTTTGCATTCCGGTTCGGCATGAACCGTCCGCACCCCGGCCGTGCAGGCCGGGGCGTACTTTTCGGATTGATGCGTCTGCTGTGCCGCGAGGCCGGATCAGGCGAGCGCGGCGGCTCCGGTGTCAGCGGGCCGGAAAGCGGTAGCCCGCCAGTTCGCGTTCGTCGATCTGCTTGACCAGATTGGTCTCCCAGGCCAGGTACTGGCGCGCGGCGGCCTTGTTGCCGTCGTGGCGGTCATGCACAAAAAACAGATAGTCGATGCAGTCGGCGTCGGCGGGCTCGGCCGGCGTGGACGCCAGTGCGATGCCCTGCGCGGCCCAGCCAGAGGGATCTCCGGTGTTGGCATGGATGTCGTTCACTCCCAGCGCCCGCAAGTCCTGCGCGGCCCAGGCGGCCAGGGCCGCATCCTCGGCCAGCAACACTACCGGACGCGTGGCGTCCAGGGGCAGGCTGGCGAGACGCGGGCGAATGGACCAGCGCGCGCCTGCAATATGGCTGGCGCGATAGCGCATGCTGGGACGAAGATCGATCAGCTGCGCGCCCTGCGCGCGCGCGGCTGCAAGCTGCGCATCATCCAGCAAGGGCAATTGCGGCGCCAGCGCCTTTTCCACAGGGTTGTCCAAATGCGCCTGCACGCCTTCGCGCAGCACGCTGGCGTCCCAGCCCATCTGCCGCAGCCAGCTGGCGACCACCGGCGCGCGCACGCCTTCGGCATCGAACACGACGATGCGCGCGCCGCGCACGGCCAGGTACTGGTCGGTGGCCTGGATCAACTGGCCGCCAGGCGTGTGCTGCGCACCGGGCAGCGAACCTTGGGCGTGCTCTTCGGCGCTGCGCACATCGCACAGGAAGGTGCTGCGGTTCTTGTCGCGCAACCATGCTTGCACCGCTTGCGCACTCACCGTAGGCACGCCATGGCTTTCGGCCAGTCGCGCGGAACGCTGTGCCAGCGCGGGCAGGTCTTGTGGTGCAACGCCATCGTCGTAGCGGCGGCGCGCGCCGTGTTCAAGCTGCAGATCCTCGAGGTACCAGCCTTGCGTGCCGTTCTCCAGCGCGTAGACAGGATTGGGTACGCCCAGGTTGATCAGCGTCTGCGCCCCGATGATGCTGCGCGTGCGGCCGGCGCAGTTCACCACAATGGTGGTCTGCGGATTGCTCGCCAGCGCGTGGGCGCGCAGCGCCAGTTCCCCGTTGGGGCAGCAGATGCCGCCCGGGATGCTCATCTTCTGGTATTCCGCATAAGGCCTGCCGTCCAGCACGATCAGGTCGTCGCCGCGGCGCTGGCGTTCGGCCAGGTCGCGCGCGCCGATACGCGGGGTGTGGAAAACTTCTTCGGCCAGTTCGCCGAAGGTTTTGCTGGGCACGTTCACGCCCGCGAAGACGGCATAGCCGTCGCGCTGCCATTGCGCGATGCCGCCGCTCAGGCGATGGACATTGCAGTACCCAAGCGCTGTCAGGGCCTGCGCGGCGCGCGCCGCCGTGTCATCGGCGCCGCCGTCGTCGTAGAGCGCGATGCGCACATCGCGCCGCGGCGCCAGGCGCACGATATCCACTTCCAGCCGGCTGTAGGGCACGGGCGCGGCGTAGAACAGATGGCCCTCGCCATACTGGCCATGCTCGCGCACGTCCAGCAGCGCGATTTCCGCGCCATCATGCAGCCATTGCTTGAGCGTGTGCGGATCGATGTCGATGGCGGACGGGTCTTGAGTGGGGTGCATCATGGTGTTCAGCGAAGACGGAGAAAGTCGGGATAGCGCTTGTTTCAGGTCGGCGATGAGGTCGTCGGGGTCCTCCAGGCCTACATGCAGGCGCAGCATGGCGCCGCGCGGCTCGGGATCCGGCAAAGACCGCGCCGCGGCAAGATTCACCGGTATCACGAGGCTTTCGAAACCGCCCCACGATGCGCCGATGCCGAATAGCTGCAGGCTGTTGATAAGTCGCTCGACGGCGTCGACGCCGACCGCGCCGGCGAACTCCACCGTCAGGAGGCCATTCGCGCCGGTGCAATCGCGCTGCCACAACGCGTGGGAAGGATCGCCGGGCAAGGCTGGACACAGGACACGCGCCACTTCCGGACGGCTCAACAGAAAGTCCGCCACACGCAAGGCGCTGCGGGCGTGCTGCGCCATGCGCAAAGGCAGCGTGCGCATGCCGCGCAACACCAGATAGGCGTCATCGGCGCCAACGGTCTGCCCCAGATCCACGGTGGCGCGCTCCAGCGCATTCCAGGCCCGTGCATTGGAGATCACCGCGCCCATCATCACATCGGCATGTCCGCCCAGATACTTGGTGGCCGCCAGGATCGAAATGTCGGCGCCCAATGTCAGGGGTTGATGCAGCAATCCGGAGGCCCAGGTGTTATCCACAGCCAGCCAGCAATCATGCACGCGGGCCAAAGCGGCCAACGCCGGCAGATCTGGCATCTCATAAGTCAGCGAGCCCGGCGACTCCGCGTAGATCATGCGGGTTTGAGGACGGATGAGCGCTTCGATGCCCGTGCCGTCAGGCTGGTAGTACGTATACGCGATGCCCAGCCGCGCCAGATGTTCCGCGCAGAAGCGGCGCACGGGCTCGTACACCGCATCCGTGATCAGTACGTGGTCCCCGGCGCGCAAGTAAGCCAGCAGCACGGTGGCGATGGCGGCCTGGCCGGTGGGATACAGCTTGGCGCGATAGCCTTCTTCCAGCTCGACCAACGCGTCTTCGAGCGCGTGCGTGCTATCGGTGCCGCGCGCGCCGTAGGACGGCAGGCGTTCCTGGTCGCGGCGGCTGCGCGTGTCGCGCCAGGCCTGCACGCTTTCGAAGACGTAGGTGCTGGCGCGCGTGACGGGCGTATTGACCCAGCCGCGATGAGGGCGACCGGCGCGCAGGAGGCGCGTGGCGGACCGATAGGGCTTGTCCATGATCAGCGGCGCGTCTGCACGCCGATCGGCATGACTTTGCAGGTGCCGGCTTGCAGGTCGAACGCCAGGCGTTCGGTCAGCGTTTCCAGTGCGCGGCCGTACATGTGCAGGTGGCGGATGACGCTGTCGCCCTGGATTTCCACGGCGTGGATATCGTCCGGCATCAGCGCGATGCCGGTGCCGGGGCCAACCACCACGGTGCCGGTCTTTTCGAGCCGGCCCACGCCGGGCACGGAGCCGTCGTCGCTGCGGTCATAGACGTAGTTGTATTCCACGCCTTCCACGGCCGCGATACAGGCCCAGGTCGTGTGGTTGTGTGGAACGATCTGCTTGCCGGGACGCATGACGTTCAGATAGAGCGCGTAGCTTTTGTCGGCGTCCTCGGCGATCAGGTAGCGGGCCTGGCGTTCGCCGTCTTCCGGCGCGGGATAGCGGTCGGCTGCCCACCAGTCGGTGTGGCCGGCCAAGCCGATCAACTCGTCGAGTACGGCCTGGAGACTGTCGCGGTTCAGCCCCTTATTTCCTACAGTTTTTTTAATATTTCCGATGGCGTTAGCGATGCCGGCTTGGTGAGGATGTGCGTTGCTCACTTTACGTTTTCCCTATTTTCATGAGTTATGCCATTGAATGTATCCCCCCTGCTGGCGTGGAACAATTTAAATTGCCTTAAGATTCCATTAGCGTCGCTAATACTTTCTACACACCCATGCGCAACCTGGATCTGGACCTGCTCCGCACGCTGACGGCCATCGCCCGGCACGACACCTTTTCGGAAGCCGCCAACCGCCTGCACAAGACACAGTCCGCCGTGACGCAACAGATGCAGCGGCTGGAATCCCTTATCGGCCAGCCCTTGTTCGAGAAGCAGGGCCGCAACAAGGTGCTTTCGTCGCATGGGCGGCGTCTGGTGGAATATGCCCGCCACATGCTGGCCATCAACGATGAGGCGCTGCGCGCCCTGCAGGACGGGCCGTTGGAAGGCGACCTGAAGCTGGGCGCGCCGCTGGACGTGGCGGACTCGATCCTGCCCACGCTGCTGACGCACATCGCGCGCTCGGCGCCGCGCGTGAAACTGGAAATCCGCACGGATCGCAGTCCCTTCCTGATGGACGCTCTGCGCGCCGGGGAGCTCGACCTGACGATATCCACGCGCTTCGACCAGGACTTCGAGGGCGTGGCGCTGCGCACTTCGCCCACAGTGTGGCTGGCTTCGGCCGACTACGTGCACGACATGCATGCGCCAGTGCCGCTGGTGCTTGCCGACGAACCCAGCATCTTCCGCCGGCTGGCGCTCACGGCCCTGGAACAGGCGCGCGTGCGCTGGCACACCAACTATGTGGCGCCGACGCTGGTGGGGATAAAGGCCGCGCTGCGCGCCGGCTTGGGCGTCACTGCGCGCAGCGTGGAGCTGCTGGGGCCGGAAATGCGCGTGTTGGGTGAAAAGGAAGGATTGCCGCCCTTGCCCGACGTGACGTACTTCCTGTGGATAAGGCCGGACCTGATAAATCCGCTGACACGACAGGTCTACGACATGCTCAAGACCAGCCTGGGGCTGGCTCAGCAAGGCGATGCGGCGGCCCAGCCGCCGCGCATCAATAGCGGTCGAACAGATCCTGCAGGGCAGCCGGATCGCGCGTGACGGATAGGCCCAGCATCAGCAGGATGCGGGCTTTCTGGGGGTTCAGGTCGCGCGCGGCAACAAACCCCAGACGGGCGTCATCGAGTTCGACGTCGCGCGCCACGAAGCCGCTGCCCGTGCGGCTGGACCGCACGACCGCCACACCGTTGGCCGCGGCGCGGCTCAGGCTTTCAATGGCCAGATCCGTAGCGTTGCCGTCGCCGACGCCGGCCAGCACGATGCCATCGGCGGCATCGGCCAGAAAATCGATCAGATCGCCCTGCAGGTTGGCATGGGCATAGACAACGTCCACGCGGGGCCAGCGGGCCTTTTCCAACAATGCGAGTGAAAACTCGCTTTCGGTGGTATGCGTCGTGGTGTTGCGCGAATAGAAGCATGGAACACCGCCGTGCATGACTCCGGCGCGGCCGCGATTGGGCGACGCGAACGCGCAGAGGCCGGCGCTGGCGATCTTCTGGATCTCGCGGGCGTAGTGCACATCTTCGTTCATGACGACAAGCGGCCCGCGGCCACGCGCCTCGGGATGGCGCGCCAGCGCCACCGCGTTGTACAGATTGGCCGGGCCTTCGGCGCCCAGCGCGGTGGCCGGACGCATGGCGCCCACCATCACTACGGGCTTGTCGTGGCGTATCACCAGGCTCAGGAAGTACGCCGTTTCTTCCAGCGTATCCGTGCCATGCGTGATGACGATGCCCGCCACCGAGGCGTCGCGGCTCAGCGCATCCACGCGCTCCGCCAGCGCGCGCCACACGGCGTGCGTCATGTTCTGGCTGCCGACGTTGGCGACCTGCTCGGCGCGGATCTCGGCGATGTTCGCCAGTTGCGGCACGGCGGCCAGCAAGTCATCGACGGAAAACGAGCCTGCCTTGTAGCCGGCGGAGGTCGCGTCAGCCTGTGCGCCGGCGATCGTGCCGCCCGTCGCCAGTACCGCGATGACAGGCAGCGCGCGCTCAGGCATCCACTACTCCGGACAGGCCCTGGCGCTCGAGCAGGGAATTCAGGTGTTCCCAGCCATGGAAGTCGATGACGATCTGGCCCTTTTCCTTGGCGCCCACTTTCAGCGCGACGCGCGTACCCAGATGGTCGGACAGCGCCTCTTCCAGGCGGGTCAGGTCGCGCGACACGCCGTTGGCCTTCTTCTTGGGCGCGGCGGACGACTCGGTTTCCTTGGCGGTCTTGGCGACCAGCTTTTCCGCTTCACGCACCGACAGGCGACGCGCGATGATTTGATTGGCCAGCTGGATCTGCGTGGCCGCATCAACGGCGAGCAGCGCCCGCGCATGGCCCATGTCCACGTCGCCCGCCAGCAGCATGGTCTGCACGGCCGCCGCCAGGTTCAAGAGGCGCAACAGGTTGCTGGTGGCCGAACGCGAACGGCCGATTGCTTGCGCGGCCTGCTCATGCGTCAAGCCGAATTCATCCAGCAGCCGGCGCACGCCCTGCGCTTCTTCCAGCGGATTCAGATCTTCGCGCTGGATGTTTTCAATCAACGCCATGACGGCCGCGTTCTCGTCGGCCACTTCACGCACCAGCACCGGCACTTCCTTCAGGCCCGCAATTTGCGCAGCGCGGAAGCGCCGTTCGCCGGCGATGATCTCATAGTGGCCGGGTGCGGCTTCGCCCAGTGCGCGCACAAGAATGGGTTGCATGATGCCTTGTGTGCGGATCGATTCGGCCAGTTCGCCCAAAGCGCCCTCGTCCATGCGCGTGCGCGGCTGATACTTGCCGGCGCGCATCTTCGAGACGGGCAAGGTGGACGGCGGACCCTCGGGCTTGGCGGCGGCAGCAGCCTTGCCGATGTTCTCGATGGCTGGCGCGTCGGCGCCGAGCAAGGCGTCCAGTCCGCGGCCCAATCCCTTGGGTTTCTTGGTGGCCATAATTAAATCCTCTTTCCTTCTGTTTTTGTATCCCGAGCCTGGCTCAGGCGTCCGTCTGCTCGGCGGGCAGGCGGTACCAATACGCGTAACAGTCTTTGAAACCGTAGCGGCCATACAAGGCGCGCGCGGCGGTATTCTCCGGCTCAACCTGCAAATAGGCTGTCGTGGCGCCGCCGGTGGCGCCTGTTGCCAACAAGTGTTCAATCAGGGCGGCTGCGTAGCCTTTGCGCCGCTGCCCCGGGTCCGTGACGATATCGAACAGGCCCAGCAAGTCACCGTCGCGGACAGCCAGGCCCGCGGCAACGCACTGCCCCGCCGTGTCCGTTGCCAGCACCGGCGAGATATCCACAGCCAGTCCTTGCAAGCGCGTCCGATGTTCGGCGATGTGTGCGGATTCCGAGTTGCGCATTGCCCCGACCGCCGCCGCGAAGCGCCCGGTATCGACAATATTGAAAAGCAGATCGCCCCGGACGCTGGGCCTGGGAGCGAGCGGCATGCACATGACTCGGGTCTCGTCGGTAAAGGTATAACCGCGGGACTCCAGTTCGGCGTCGAGGGAAAAATCGGGACCGATGGAGGTAATGCGCAGCACCATGGGCAAGCCATGGCGCGCATACAACGATGAACAATACGCCAGCCGCTCGTCCAACGGACGTGTGGATAACCCCAGCACATTGATACTGCGTGCGCGCTTGGCCGACGAGGGCGCGAACCGCACCAGCCAGCCATCGAAAAGCACCTGCGCGCCGACCGCGGTCGCGTTCAACGCTGCCTCTTCCAGACGCGTGCGCAGGCTGTCGCGCGCATCGATGCGCGGCGTACCGGGGACTGGCATTTCGGTCTGGGAAAAGAGCGGGACGGCGGACATGGTTGTGGCCTACTTCAGATCCTTCTTCACGCGCTCAATCATTTCAGCGCCAAACGAGATGTAGGCCTGCGCACCGCGCGAGCCGCGGTCGTACACCACGCCAGGCATGCCGTAGCTGGGGGCTTCGGCCAGACGCACGTTGCGCGGCACCACGGTCTTGAAAACCTTGTCGCCGAAATGCGCCTCTAGTTGCGCGGAGACCTGCTGTTGCAGGGTCATGCGCGGATCGAACATGACGCGCAACAATCCAATGACGCGCAGATCGTCGTTGATGTTCCGGTGCACGCGCTTGATGGTATTGACCAGGTCGGACAGGCCTTCCAGCGCGAAGTACTCGCACTGCATCGGAATGATGACGCCATGGGCGGCGGCCAGGCCGTTCAAGGTCAGCAGCGACAGCGTGGGCGGACAATCGATCAGCACGAAGTCGTACTGCGTGGCGACCGTGTCGATCGCGGCCTTCAATTGGCGCTCGCGTTGTTCCATCTGCACCAGGTCGATCTCGGCGCCGGACAGTTCGCGGTTGGCGGGCAGCACGTCGTAGCCGCCAGACTCGGACTTCACGCGGGCTTGCTCGATGTTGGATTCACCGATCAGCACCTGGTACAGGTTCGACTCGAGCGAGTTCTTGTCGATGCCGCTGCCCATCGTGGCATTGCCTTGCGGGTCCAGGTCCACCAGCAGCACACGTTGGTTGTGCGTGGCAAGGCCCGCCGCCAGATTGATGGCGGTCGTCGTCTTGCCCACACCGCCCTTCTGGTTGGCAATGCAGAAAACGCGGGCGGAGGTGCTGGGGGGTATGTTCTTCATAGGGTTCCTTGACTACGGCGCATCCAGATCAGGCAGCGTTCGGCCTGCAATTCAGGCACGCGCAACGGCTGGATGTGATCGACTTGCCATTCTCCGCGCGCATGCAGCGCCTGTATTTCGTCCTCGGGGACCTTGCCCTTCATGGCGACGAGGGTACCATCGTTGCGTACATGGCGACCTGCGAGTTGCGCAAAATCGTCCAAGGAAGCGAAGGCGCGCGACGTCACGATGTTGCACTCGGCCGAAGTCAGCGTTTCAATGCGCGCGTGGCTGGCCTGCAGATTGGGCAAGGCCAGCACGCCACTCATCTGCCGCACGAAGGCCGTCTTCTTTTCAACTGCGTCCACGCAGGTCACCGACCAATGGGGCCGCATGATCGCCAGAACGACGCCTGGCAGGCCGCCGCCCGATCCGACGTCGTAGACCTTGGCCGGCGTACCAGAAGCGCCCAGCGCCTCGCTGAACGGCCCCACGGCGGCCAAGCTGTCGAACAGGTGCTGGATCAGCATCTGCTGCGGATCGCGGATGGCGGTGAGGTTATAGGTCCGGTTCCAGCGCTGCATCTGCGACAGATAGTTCAGCAGCTTGGCCATCGTGGCGGCATCGGCTTCCAGGCCCAGTTGCTCGCAGGCGCGAGACAGGCGGCCGGCCATGTCCGCGCCGGCCGTATCGGCGTGCGCGCTCATGCCGCTTGCTTGCGCGAGCCGTAATGCAGGCGCTTCAGATGGATCAGCAGCAATGAGATTGCAGCGGGAGTGACGCCGGAAATGCGCGCGGCCTGGCCGATGGTTTCCGGGCGATGCGCCTTGAGCTTCTGGCGCACTTCAAACGACAGGCTGGTCACCGCGTCGTAGTCGACATCGGCAGGTATGGCCTGTTGTTCATGCGCGATCTGCTTCTGGACTTCAACCTGCTGGCGGTCGATGTAGCCGGCGTACTTCACCTGGATCTCGACCTGCTCGGCCAGCACTTCGTCTTCCATCACCCCGGGGCCGGCCAGGAGCGAGCCGTCGGCATTGCGGGCAGCCATCAAGGCTTCATAGGAAACATTGGGTCGTTTCAGCAGATCTGAAAGTGAGTACTCACGTTCAATTGCCTTGCCCAGCAGCGGTTCCGCAACTTCGGCGGGCAGTATACGCGGATTCACCCAGGAGGATTTCAAACGTTCGACTTCCGCGGACACCGCGTCGCGCTTGCGATTGAAGGCATCCCAGCGGGCGTCATCCACGATTCCCAGGCGGCGGCCGATTTCGGTCAGACGCAGGTCGGCATTGTCTTCGCGCAGGCTAAGCCGGTATTCGGCCCGGGACGTAAACATGCGGTACGGCTCAGTCACGCCACGCGTGACCAGGTCGTCCACCAACACGCCCAGATAAGCCTCGTCGCGGCGCGGAGTCCATTGCTCGCGCTCCAGCGAGAACAGCGCGGCGTTGACGCCAGCCAGTAGCCCTTGGGCGGCCGCTTCTTCGTAGCCGGTGGTGCCGTTGATCTGTCCGGCAAAGTACAGGCCCGTGATCGCCTTGGTTTCCAGGGTGCTCTTCAATCCACGTGGATCGAAGTAGTCGTACTCGATAGCGTAGCCGGGGCGCAAGATGTGCGCGTTTTCCAGGCCGGGCAGGGAATGGATCAACGCCAGCTGCACATCGAACGGCAAACTCGTCGACACGCCGTTCGGATAAACCTCGTGGGTATCCAGCCCTTCCGGTTCCAGGAAGACCTGGTGCGACTCTTTGTCGGCAAAGCGATGGATCTTGTCTTCGATGGACGGGCAGTAACGCGGCCCCACCCCCTCGATCACGCCGCTGTACATCGGCGAGCGGTCCAGGCCGCCGCGGATGATGTCATGGGTACGGGCGTTGGTATGCGTGATCCAGCAAGGCAGCTGGCGCGGGTGCATGGCGACATTGCCCATGTAGGAAAACACGGGAATCGGATCCAGATCGCCAGGCTGCTCTTCCAGGATGCTGTAGTTGATCGAGCGGCCGTCGATGCGCGGCGGCGTGCCGGTCTTCAAACGTCCTTGCGGCAAGGCCAGTTCCTTCAGGCGTTGCCCCAGGGAGATCGCAGGAGGGTCGCCGGCACGGCCGCCCGAATAGTTCTGCAGGCCCACGTGAATCAGGCCGTTCAGGAACGTGCCTGCGGTCAACACCACGGACTTGGCGCGAAACTTCAAACCGATCTGGGTAACGGCGCCGACCACACGGTCGCCCTCCACCATCAGGTCCTCGACCGCTTGTTGGAAGAGCCAGAGGTTTGGCTGGTTTTCCAAGCGGCCACGGATGGCCTTGCGATAGAGGACGCGGTCAGCCTGGGCGCGCGTAGCGCGGACTGCTGGTCCCTTCGATCCATTAAGGATGCGGAATTGAATCCCGGACTCATCCGTCGCCAAGGCCATCGCGCCGCCCAGGGCGTCGACTTCTTTGACAAGGTGGCCCTTGCCGATCCCGCCAATGGAGGGATTGCAAGACATTTGACCTAGGGTTTCGATGTTATGCGTCAGCAGCAGCGTCTGGGCGCCGGTGCGGGCAGCAGCTAGCGCAGCTTCGGTGCCGGCGTGGCCGCCACCGACGACGATGACATCGAATTCGCGGGGATAGTCCATGATGGGGGGAGGTAAGAGAGAGCGTTCGGTGCTCATTATAGAGGCAGGGATTGCATGTTTCACGTGAAACATGCTTCGGTGCAGCAAGAACCTGATAAAGCCGAAAGCGCCGTCGGCAAAAAACAGCTTCACAGACTTCTAAGGCATGAATATGTCGGCAAGTGCCACTGCTTTGCCGCGCCATGTTTCACGTGAAACGTCGTACTTATCTGGCCCAGTCACGTCCTTACTGCTGCATTACCGTTCCTCAAAGTACCCCTTTGCCTTGCGCTTACCCGCCCGTTGCCCTCAATTCGCCATATGCGAGTACGGGTGAGTGAGGTATGTTCCACGTGAAACATGTCGGATCTCCGTGGCATCGCCCGCGCATATGAACACCCTATTCCCTGCCTAGAGTGATTCGTCCTCTCGCCCATATGCTGAATCCCCGGATGTTCCACGTGAAACATCCCCCCTACCGCGGCATGGAGAGCTCGTTCGGCTGGTAAAGTGGCCGCGCTCAATACCAATCACGATTGCATACTCCAACTACAGTCCAACCACGACCAAGCGTCGCATGTTATATCGTCATGAGCCTTTGCGCCATTTGAGAACGCCAGGATGTCAATTTTGACCATCCGCACTATCGATGTTTCACGTGAAACATCGTTGCCTATACGCAGCAGGTGATCAACGTTTCACGTGAAACGTTGATCATGCATAGGGCGAGCAAAAGAAGAAGAGGCCTGTTTCACACCCAAGAATGTTCCACGTGAAACACGAACGCAGCACTTCAAAGGCCGGCAGAGATAGGAATACCGGCATCCGCTTGAGCCTCGTCGCTCAAGATCCGTACCAAGTCATCTCGTCTCATGAAACCCTCTGATTTCAATCCCATGAAGGTTCATCCAAAAAAAGGCGATTTTCCAACCCCTACCCTACCCCTTACCCGAAACAGAGCATTTTTTTGCGTTTCACGTGAAACTTGAGTGTTGAGAAGTGGGGCGAAACCGCCGTAGTCGTGGAGAGTCCAATTCCCACGTACGGAACTCGAACTATTTCGTCAGCCCAAACGCAGCGCAACCAACATGAGATTTCTTCTTATCCGCCCTGCGCCAAAACTGGCTAGGACCTGAAATGTTCAAACCCGCCAATTTGGAAAGTTCCTCTGATCCAAGCCCGCACCTCACGCCGAGGCGATACCTGCCGCTCAAGGCGAGTCTATGCCGCAGAAATTTGGGATAACTCAGAAGCGGAAAATCAGACGGACAAAGAACTCTCGCAGCAGAGCTATTAAGTCCTGCACAGTGTTATCAACAACTAGCAGATCCGATAGCTACCGACATTCGCGGTTTCACGTGGAACAACTCTGGGGATAAGTCATTGAAGGCCAATGCCTGGCGTGCCATAAAACGGCGCAGTGTGACCGACTTCGCAAAGTGCCAAGAAGCGTGAAAAAGCACAAATGCCCAACTGTCTTCCCTATGGCAGCAATCGATTATTTCTATTTTGGATGCTTACCAAACTGAGGAAACTCGGCTTTCAAACCAACTTGATAACGACGCAAAAAACCGTGGAAAACTATGTGGATAAGATCGTCGTCACTGCCACAATGAATTCTCGAAAACCCACCATGACAATCCTCGCCTCTGAATATAGCGAGGAACTCTGCCGTCGCATCTTGGTCTTAACGCCGCAAAAATCGTGGAGACGGATTATTCACAGACCTATCCACACATTGAATCCTGCGGTCCGCCACTACGCGGACACCGTTGGTCAGGTCGCACGGATTCATTGACCAGACAATTATCTTGCCCGTCTGCCGCAACCCGCGCCATCATCCTTATGGGTGAGATCCAGCCTTTCATGTGAAACCCTGTGGAAAACTCGCCGAGCGCGATTCGGGCTCACCTATGATTGACCGCGGCGTCCACGATCCGGTTCCGTCCACGTGGTCCAAAGTCGCGTGCACCACTTCGGATATCTTCACTCAGGCCCCCTACTTCCGGACCCTATCCCCATTTCTATCCACAGGCGTTTGAGCCATCTCAGGGCGCCAAAGGGTGTAATTCTGTGCATAACCGGGATGGGGATATCTTTGTGAACAACCGGCCGCCGTGCAAGCAAAAACGGGCCAGATCGGCCTCAGGACATTACGGCCGCGTCGCCCTTATTCCGGCTGAGATCTGCTCAATATTGCGTTAAATGCCTGTATTCCCTAGGGAAAGGCCATATAGAAACGCGAACATCACAGCAAAGCCGAATAAACCCAAGCAGCCTAGCTGGCCCCCGATGCCGTTCCAAGAAGGACGGGATAACTGTGCAAAACCTGGCTACGGATAAGCAATTGCTTCATTGCTGAGCATCAAAATGCTCATGCCCAAAAATAATTATCCACAAACTTATCCACGGCCGGAGAATATGTTAGTGAATACTAACTATTCACGCAGAACTAGCTGATCAGGCGTCGGTCGCCCAAATGAAACAACGCCCCAGACCTTCCGGTCTTGGGGCGTTGTAGCCAGGCCGAGCCTGGCGGACGGGAAATTGGGATTTCCCGATTTAGAGCGGGCGAATTTCGGCCGCTTGAGGTCCTTTCGGACCATCCTTGACTTCGAATTCGACTTCCTGGCCTTCGTTCAGGCTGCGATAGCCGCGGCCCTGGATGGCGGAAAAGTGTGCGAAAACATCGGTACCACCAACGTCCGGCGTGATGAAACCGTAACCCTTGTCAGCGTTGAACCACTTAACTTTGCCCTTCTGAGCCATTTTTTCTAGCGTCCTGTAATTAACTCGAAATGCAATGAATCAAGGACGCCGTGAGAACTGAACGACCGGTAGAAGTACCTGCGTTGCTGCTGCGTTCCCGCTTGCCGCCTAGCTGCAGAACGAGTCCGCGCGCTGCTTGAATCAACTGCGTAATCAGCATACTCAGCACACATTACAGACTCATATAGTTGTTTACCCCAATGTCGTATTTTTAATACTGGGTCTCGTTCCGCTAGGGCTTGAGGCCCTGCCGACGCGCCATAAATGCGTAGATCGGGCCAGTCACTATCACCACAAAAACCATGCGTGTGACATGGAAGGCGGTGACCACTGGGACCCCTAGCTGCAGCACTTTGGCGGTGATTGCCATCTCTGCAATGCCACCCGGCGTAGTGCCAAGAATCAAGGTGGGTATGGGCGCGGCGGACCATAGCGACAGCAAGGCACCCAGACCGAACGCCAGCGCCAATGCGGCCACCGTGAAGCTCGCCACAGCGGCAATAAAACGCGGCGCGGCCCGAAAGAAATCCGGCCGATAGCGGTCGCCCAGCGACCAGCCGATCAGCAATTGGCCTATCTTCGGAACGTAGTCCGGCAGGGCCGACAGCTCGATGCCGTTGGCCGTAAGGATCATGGCGACCGACATCGGGCCCAGCACCCAGGGATTCGGCAACCGCAGCTTCATGAAGGCGGCGCCGCCGACGCAGGTCAGCGCGACCAGCGCCGCCAGCCCCCAAGCATGGACCACCTTGGGTCCAGGAACCGTGGGATCCAGTCCCGCCACGCCCCACCACTGGAAGATGAAGGGCACGGCAACCACCACCATCAGCACACGCACGCTATGCGCCGTGGCCACCCGGTCTATGCGCGCCCCATGACGCTCTGCCAGGTTCGCCATTTCGCTGGCTCCGCCGATGGCGGAAGAAAACCAGGCCGTCTTGAAATCCACATCGGTGTAGCGGCGCAGGATCGCCGTGCCCATGAAAGCCAGGCCCAATGCGAACAACATGCCGACGATGATGGGTCCCGCATTGCTGCCAATGTGACCTATCACCTGCGGCGTGAAGTAAAGCCCCAACGAAGTACCGATCACCCACTGGCCAGCATTACGCGCCGGCCTGGGGCACGCGGTGCCCAAGCCCGCAATGCGTGTCGCCGCGGTCACCAGCAACGCGCCCAGCATCCACGGCAACGGGATGTGCGCCCACACCGCCAACAACGCGCCCGCCAATGCAAGCGCCAAACCGCCCAACACCCTCCACAACATGTTCTGACCCACGATACCGCCGCGCCTTAAGCTCATGTGAAAACCGAATTATGAGTTAGTGGGATACTTACGAAAACTCTCTCTGCTAGCAACGTTCACTCTCGCGTCCACCATGATCCGATCCAAACTTCCCGACGTTGGCACCACCATCTTTACCGTGATGAGCCGCCTGGCCATCGAACACAAAGCCATCAACCTGGGCCAGGGCTTTCCCGACTTCGATCCCGATCCCGCCTTGTGCGCCCTCGTATCCAAGGCCATGGCCGACGGCCACAACCAGTATCCCTACATGCCGGGCGTGGCCCCCTTGCGCGAAGCCATCGCCGCCAAGACACGCGAACTCTATGGCCATGCCTACGATCCAGAAACCGAGATCACCGTCACCAGCGGCGCAACCGAAGCGCTGATGGCAACCGTGCTGGCCGCCGTTGGCAGCGGCGACGAAGTCGTCGTCATCGAACCTTGCTACGACTCCTACCTGCCGGCGATCCGCCTGGCAGGCGGCACCGCCGTGCCGGTGCCGCTGCGCGCGCCCACAGAAGCCGATCCCTACTACCGCATTGACTGGCAGCGTGTGCGCGATGCCATCACGTCCAAGACCCGTCTCTTGATGCTGAACTTTCCGCACAACCCCACCGGCGCCGTGTTGGATGACAGCGATCTGGACGCGCTGGAGGCGATCGTGCGCGACACTGGCGTGCTGCTGGTGTCCGACGAGGTCTATGAACATATCGTGTTCGATGGCAAGCCACATGCCAGCGTGGCGCGTCGCCCGTTGCTGGCACAGCATGCCTTCGTGATCTCGTCCTTCGGCAAGACTTATCACACCACCGGCTGGAAGATCGGCTACTGCTGCGCACCGCGCCAGCTCAGCGCTGAACTGCGCAAGGTGCATCAGTTCATGGTGTTCACCGTGCCCTCGCCCATGCAGTTCGCGTTGGCCGAATTCATGCGCGATCCCAAGCCTTACCTCGATTTGCCGGCGTTCTATCAGGCCAAGCGCGACCGCCTCGCGCAGGGGCTGGCCAAGACCCGCTTCCGCCCCCTGCCCAGCCCGGGCACATTTTTCCTGCTGGCGGACTACAGCCAGATTTCCAAGCAGAACGAGGCCGACTTCGCACGTGACCTGACGGTGAATCATGGCGTCACGGTGATACCGGTATCGGCGTTCTATCGCCAGCCCGACGCGGCGGAATCCAACCATCGCATCGTGCGCTTCTGCTTCGCGAAAAAAGACGCGACACTCGATGCGGCCTTGGAGCGCCTGGCGCAGGTCTGACGCCCTCTACTGATTGCCACATAGTGACTTCACTTTTCCTTTGTCTCTCTATACAAGCGCTTTTATTGAAAAACATGAATAAAAGCTCGCAATAAAAATAGAGACCATCCAAAGCGAATTCACAAACAAAAAAAGGGCGCCCATAAAAAAAGGCGCCCTTTGCAATTCCCGGCCCAGAGTCTGCAGCGGGGCTGCTGCCCTTTACAACAGCCGCGCAGCCGAGGAATCAGGCCGGACCAGCGGCAAGCTTTTTCGCTTTGCGCATGCGGCGCATGATCTGCGGCACGATTACGACCGCAGCCGCCCCCACCCACATCGAGATCGACACCGGGCTGGCGAACAGCACGCCGACGTCACCATCAGTGATCGACAACGCGCGGCGCAGGTTCTGCTCCATCATGTTGCCCAACACCACGCCCAGCACCAGCGGCGCCATCGGCACGCCGAACTTGCGCAGGAAGTAACCCAGCGCGCCTATGCCCGCCACCAGCAGCAGATCGAAAGTGCCCGCGTTGATGGCGTAGACGCCGATGTAGCTGATGCACAGGATGCCCGGCACCATCAGCCATCCCGGCACCGACAGCACCTTGGCGAAGAAGCGCACCAGCGGCACGTTCATGACGAACAGCAGCACATTGGCCACGAACAGTGAGGCGATCAAGCCCCACACCAGTTCGGGCTTGGAGTCGAATAGCACCGGGCCCGGTGTGATGTTGTAGAGCGTCAGCGCGCCCATCATCACGGCAGTGGTACCCGAACCGGGCACGCCCAGCGTCAGCATGGGCACGAACGAGCCGATGGCCGACGCCGTGGCGGCGGCTTCCGGCGCGACCAGGCCGCGCATGTCGCCCTTGCCGAACTTCGCGTCCGGATCCTTGGCTTCGATGATGCGCTTTTCCTGCGAGTACGCCACGGCCGCGGCCACGCTGGCGCCGGCGCCAGGCAACACGCCCACGCCAAATCCCACCAGCGAGCTGCGCACCACGCTCCACCAGGTAAGCGCCATTTCCTTCAAGTTGAAAAGTTTGCGGCCGCTGGGCTTGACCTCGACGCTATGCCCTGCCACCACTTTCTCCAGCATCTCTAGCATCTCGCTGACCGCGAACAGCGCAATCACCACCACCACGAATTCGATGCCGTCGGCCAGATGCACCGACTCGAAGGTGTAGCGATACACGCCGGAATTCGCATCCACGCCCACCACCGAAATCGACAGGCCGATCATCGCTGCCAGCACGCCTTTGACGGGCTGCTTGCCCAGCAAGCTGGTCAAGCAGCAGAACGCGAAAATCATCAGCACGAAATACTCGGCGGGACCGAAGGCCAACGCCCACTTCGCCAGCAACGGCGCGAGCAGGATGATGCCCACCACCGACACGATGGCGCCGAAGAACGCGGACCAGGCGGAGAGCGACAGCGCCACGCTGGCCATGCCCTGCCGCGCCAGCGGATAACCGTCCAGCGTCGTCATGATGGCGCTGGCCTCGCCCGGCACGTTCAGCAGAATGGCGGTGATGCGGCCGCCGTATTCGGCGCCCACGTACACGGCAGCCAGCAGGATCAGCGCGGTCTCGGGCGGCAGGTTCATCGCGAACGCGATCGGAATCAGCATCGCCACGCCGTTGACCGGTCCCAGGCCGGGCAACACGCCCACCATGGTCCCGATGAACGAACCGATCATGGCCACCAGCAGGTTGGTCAGCGTAAAGGCGACGCCAAAGCCTATCGCCAAGTGATCAAGAATGCCGCTCATATCAGGGTCTCCAACAAACCGGTGGGCAGGACCACGTCCAGCACCTTGTCGAACAGCAAGAAAAACAGAATGCTCATGATGGCGCCGCCGATGGCGCACTTGACCCAACCGCCCCCGAACAGGCGGCCGACGAATATCGTCATCAGGGTTGTCGCAATCACGAAACCCAGCCACTGGAACAGGAAGGCATAGGCCACCACAAACGCCATCATCAGCGCGATGCGCGCATTGGCGCCGGGCGGATTGGCCTCGACCTGATGACCGCCCTTGTAGACCAGCCACAGGCCGCACAGGCCAATGATCAAGGCCAGCAGCAAGGGAAAGGCGCGCGGGCCCACAGGCTCATAGGCGAACGGGGCTTCGATTCCCCAACCCGCCGCGGTCATGAAGGCGGCCAGCGCTAGCGCCGCCACGCCCAATATTCGATCGTTCATGATCACTTTTCCGTTGTAGTCGCATCGCGCGGCGCAGCGCTCCCCTGCCGCCGCGGCAATGCCGGCGGCGGGGAATCCTGAAAAACGCGATAAGGGGGAGCCTTGCGGCTTACTTCTTGACCAGGCCGAACGAATCGGCCAGTTCGCCGTAGACCTTGACCTGGTTCTTCACGTAGGCGTCCAGCTCGGGACCCGTCTTGTTGAAGGGGAACAGGCCCTGCTGCTGGCGCAGCTTGTCGAACTCGGGCGAGGCCGCGGTCTTGTTGAAGGCGTCGACCCAAAACTGGTAGTCGCTGTCCGACACCTTCGGGCCGACGTAGAAGCCGCGGATGATCGGCCAGACGATGTCATAGCCCTGCTCCTTGGCGGTAGGTACGGTGCCCAGCTTGCCCGGCAGGCGCTGATCGTTGAACACGGCCAGCACACGGATGGGTGCGCCGCCTTCGAGCATGGTGAAGGCTTCTGCCGCATCGCCCATGTAGGCCTGGATATGGCCGCCGCGCAGGGCCGTGACGGCTTCGCCGCCGCCTTCAAACGCCACGAAGCGCATCTTCTTGAAATCCACGCCAGCCGCCTTGGCGGTCAGCGCGGCCTTCATCCAGTCCTGGCTACCCACGGTGCCGCCGGCGCCCAGCACGATCTTGGTCGGATCCTGCTTGAAGGCGTCCATCAGGCTCTTCAGGTCGGTGTACGGGGAATCGTTGCGAACCACGGCCACGCCGTAGTCGGTGCCGATGGCAGCCAGCCAGCGCACGTCGTTGACGTTGTACTTGCCGAACTTGCCCTGGGCCAGGTTCAAGAGCGAACCGCCCGAGAACGCCACGATGGTGCCCGGTTCGTTCGGGTGCTGGGCCACGATGTTGTTGTAGGCCACTGCGCCGATGCCGCCAGGCATGTAGACGATGCGCATGGCGCTTTTGAGCGCGCCGCTTTGCTTCAAGCCTTCGGTGGCCAGGCGGCAGGTCAGGTCGAAACCGCCGCCAGGCTGGGCGGGCGCGATGCATTCCGGGCGGCGCGGCTCGTCGGCCGCGTGGGCGGCGCCAAGGGACAAAGTAATCGTGCCCAGCGCCGCGACGGCGGCCAGGCGCAGTTTCAGACTAGTCTGCATTTTTTGCGTCTCCGAGATTTATAGGTCTAGGTATGGCTGGAAGCTCTGCTCAGACGGTTCTTTCCGCAATAACGGCCCCAGTGGACGCAACCGTACAAAAACGAAGCTTTCCAAAAGCTTTCAAATTCCGCCGTTTTTCTGGTGCGGCGCAGCATCTTCCGGGCGTTCCAGGGTAAACACCAATGCCGCTCTCAGGCCCGGCAAGGGCACCCGGTTCTCCAGGACCAGCCGCGCCCCCAGGATTTCGGCAATCGTCCCGACAATGGCCAGCCCCAACCCGGCCCCGGGCTTGTTCTTGCCGGCGGCGCCCCGGCGAAAGCGGATGCAGGCGCGGGCAATGTCCTCCGCCGACATACCCGGGCCGCTGTCCTCGACGACCAGCCTGGCCTGGCCAGTGTCGATCTGGACCCTTACCGTGACTTCTCCCGCAGACGAGGTGTAACGGATGGCGTTGTCCACCAGGTTGCTGACGGCCTCCCTCAGCAGCCAGTCCGCCCCCTGGACCACCACCGGGCGGATCTCGGCTTCCAGGCCTATGTCGAGCTGGCGGGCCCGGGCGGTCGGCAGCAGGCTGCGGATGACCCCATCAGCCAGCTCCACCAGATCCACTGGCTCGGGGCTGAAACCGCCCTCGGCCAGGGAGGCGTCTTTAGCGCGCGCCAGCGCGAGCATTTGGTTGGTGGTGCGTACCGCCCTGTCCAACCCCTCCTGCATCGCCAGAAGGGCTGTACGGACCTCCTGGGGGTCTGTTTCACGCAAGGCATAGGCCGTCTGGGTCCGCAAAACCGACAAAGGGGTGCGCAACTGGTGCGAGGCGTCGTCCAGGAACTGGCTCTGGACCCTCGCCTGAGCCGCAAAACGGGCCATGTGGAGGTTTACGGCCGCGACTAGGGGTAGGACCTCCCCTGGCATGTCCGACGCGCTCACGGGGCTTAAATCGTCCGCAGAACGCCCTTCCACCTCCTGACGCAGCCTGGCCAGGGGACGCAGGGCCATGAAAACGCCCAGGACGATCACCAGGACGCTGATCAGGATCACGGCCAGGTCCCGTTCCACCGAGCGTACCAGCACTTGGTGCAGGAAGGCCTGCCGGGTATCCAGGCCTTCGGCCACCTGCACGATAACCCGTCCCCCTTTGTTGGCGTATAGCGGAGGATCCATGGGGCGCGCCAGCGCCGCAACGCGCACGGGCGTGCCCTGGTAGTCGGCATAGAAAAACCGCGGTTCCCCCGAAACCAGCGGCTCGGCAGGCATCGGCAGGCCCGGACTGCCGATTTCGGCCAGTCCGTCCTCCGTGGCAACCCGGTAGAACACGCTGCCATTGGCCGTCAGCTCGAAAAATTCCAGCATCAGGTATGGCTGCTCCATGGCTAATCCACCGCTGGCTGTGGATATGTTGTGGTCGATCGCGCGCAGCGCCCCAGAGAGCGAACGGTCGTAGGCAATGTCGACCTGGTTGCGCAGCTGGTGGTTCGACAGCCACAAGGCGCCCATCATCACGAAGACCAGGGTGGGGATCAGCCACCAGAGGAGCTGGCTCTTCAGGGTGCGATTACGTTTTTTTGCCGCGAAAAACCCCTTTTTTTCCGCACTTCTAGTTGTCAACAAGGTTCTCCAGGCAGTAGCCCATGCCTCGCATGGTCACGATCTGCACACCGGTATCCGCCAATTTTTTGCGCAAACGGTGCACCAGGACCTCGATGGCCTCCAGGTTGATGTCTGCATCGTCCGTCAGGATGCGATCCAGGATCTGTTGCTTGTTGATGGGTTCGCCGCTTTTTTGAATCAGTACCCGCAGAACCGAGTGTTCACGTGGGGATAACTGCAAGGGCTGCCCGTTGACCGTGAATTTTTGAGCGGAAGTTTCGAAGGCCAGGTTTCCCAGCGTGAGCCGCGGGTGCTCTCTCCCGCGGCTGCGACGGATGAGCGCGATCAGCCGCGCTTCCAACTCTTCCACAACAAACGGTTTCGGCAGGAAATCGTCCGCTCCCTGGTGGAGCGTCCCGATTTTTTCGGCCAGCGAATCGCGCGCGGTCAAGACCAGCACCGGCGTACGGTCGTCCCGCGCGCGAATCTTCGCGAGCAAAGCATGGCCATCCATGCCCGGCAGTCCCAGATCGAGGATGACGGCATCGAATTCTTCCATCGCCAGCCTTCTTTCGGCGACCAGCCCGTCATCAGCCCATTCAACGACGAAACCAGCGTGCCTGGCCAGGCTTCTTGAAAGCCAGCGTGCAAGTTCGGCTTCGTCTTCTATCAGAAGGATGCGCATGGACGGAGTCCGGGGGGGGATGGCTGGGCGGAATGGGAGAGCATGTTTGGCTTTTCCTTTATTTCTCTTTATATAAAGACTAATGATTAATAAGGCCTGTGGATAACTACCTTAACCTTGAAAACCTCTTTTTTTTCATCAGCTTGCGACCGTTTTTGGCTGTGCAAGAACTCTGTGTGGGAAAAAAGCTGAAGTTGGACAAGATTTTGGACCCTGTCCGAAACCCCTGCTTGTTCAACTTGCCTCCACAAAATGTGCACAAGGCGTCTACTTAGGAGTTATCCACAGGGCGTTTCTGCCGGACGGGTTCCAAAAACGGCCCTTTTACCCCGAAAAACGTCCGGTTGCCACCCTGCTTTTTTGCCCTCCCAGGGGCGTTTAGAGGCCCTCCAGGGCGTTCGCGGAAAGGGGCATTCGAGGGGAGGCGCGCAGCCATTCTTGACTGGGAACTGAACAAAAAGTGAGCAGGTTCCGCCGTAGAATTCCGCCATGGCGACAGAAATCAGAATCAAGAAATCAGGTTGGGCAATCTGGCTGAGAAGCCGTTTGTTGGCGGACAATTTGCCGGCCACGCTTTGCGCGGCGGCGCTGATGGGCCTCTTGGGGGCGCTGGCCACCGTGGTCTTTCGCGAAATGCTGGCCTGGACACAAATCCTGCTGGGCGGCGAGGACACTCCCCACGGCATGGTGTCTTTGGCGCGCGGGTTGAGTCCCTGGCAACGCTTCCTGATGCCGGCCATAGGCGGCGCCATCGCGGGCGCGGTCCTGCAAATGGCGGCCAGGTGGTTGCCCAAGCGCGGCGCGGCGGACTACATGGAGGCGATTTCCATCGGCCGCGGGGTTATCGGCTTTCGCCAGACTGTCGCGCGCAGCCTGTCGTCGATTTTCTCCATCGGCTCCGGCGCCTCGATTGGCCGGGAAGGTCCCATGGTGCAGTTGGCAGCGATGTTGTCATCCCTGACCGGCCGCTATCTGGTGCTGCCTCCCAGGCATCTGCGTCTGCTGGTCGCCTGTGGCGCCACGGCGGGGATTACTTCCGCCTACAACGCGCCCATCGCCGGAGCCCTGTTCATTTCCGAGATCGTTTATGGCGCGATAGCTTCAGCCACGCTGGTGCCGCTGGTCGTATCGTCGGTCGTTGCGAACATTGTGACGCGCCAGATCCTGCATTACGACGCGGTTTTTCATATGCCGCCCTTCACTTTCGTGTCCGGGTGGGAAGTCATCAACTATCTGGGATTGGGGGTGATCGCCGGCCTGGCGGCGCCGCAATTCCTGCGCTTCCTGGACACTGCACGCGCCGCGTTCGGCCGCGTACCCGCGCCGTTGTGGGTACGCATGGCCTTGGGCGGCCTGATTGTCGGCGCCTTGTCAGTCGTGAATCCCGAGGTCTGGGGCAATGGCTACAGCGTGGTCAACAGCATGTTGCATACGCAGTGGGCCTGGCAGGCGGTGGCCGCCATTCTGCTGTTGAAAACGCTGGCCACCGCCGCCAGCGTGGGATCGGGCGCGGTAGGCGGCGTTTTCACGCCGACGTTATTCGTGGGGGCGGCGCTGGGCGCCTTGTACGGGACCGGCCTGCAGGCTCTGTTCCCCGCTGGGGATCTGTCGGCGGTATCGAGCTATGCGGTGGTGGGCATGGGGGCGTTGCTGGCCGCCACCACCTATGCGCCATTGATGTCCATCCTGATGATTTTCGAGATGACACTCAGCTATGAAGTCATGCTGCCGCTCATGCTGGCTTGCATCACAGGCTACGTGATTGCGCATCGGATAAGGCCGGATTCGGTCTATTCGAAATCGTTGGCCAGCAATCGGCGCGCGCAGCGCGTCGTTGTCAAGGAACGTGAGGAATGACGGTATTTCACTAATACGAGCGAATACTCGCATTAGCGAAATAGGGAAAGTAACCCTTAAATAAGGGGCTTTTTCATGAAAACTCGCTTCAGACCGATTTCCTCGGCGCGATGGGTTTCCACATAACCGTATCGCGTGTAGATCGCGATGTTCTCGGTCATTTTCTCCTGCGTGTACAACCGGATGCTGGCATAGCCGGCCTGGCGCGCCGCGGTTTCCGCGAACTGCATCAGGTCGCGGCCATAGCCTTTTCCCTGCGCTTGCGGATCCACCGCGATGTTGTCCAGCAGCAGGCAATCGGCTTCCGGAATCAGGACCAGCACAGCTTGCACGGTATCGCGCACCCGCAGCACATGGACCACGCCCTGCGTGACGCGGGCACGGTAATCATCAAGCATCGGTCCGGGCGTCGCGCCGATGCGCGCAACATAGTGGCCATAGGCTTGCGCGACGATTCGTTCGATGTCAGGCAGATCGTCGAGGCTGGCGAGGCGTATGTCAGGGTGCATGCGAGGTCCGGATGAAGCGCTGCCCGGCGTGGGCGGATTTCCCGGAAATATAGGACGTCCGGACCGTCGCAGGATTATTTTTATAATTAGTTATAAAATTTATAACTAATAGTTCGCTTGTATACCCCGAAGATGATGTGCGATCACCGCAGAAAGTCGCAGAGTGATTCCGCAAAGGAGTGTCGATGGCACCTAATACGTCTTTCCCGGGGAACAGCGTGTCCGACAACCTGTGGAACGACTATGCAAAGTTCTTCGAGGCTTGTTCAGGCGTGCTGGACCGGGTCGAGCAGCACAGGGATAGCGGCATCGCCTTGTCGGAGAGTGAGTTGTCGGAGTTGAGAACCATGGCGCTCAACCTCAATACATTCGGCCGGGTGCTACATGGAAAAAGAGCGCGGGAAATGCGCCTGCTGGCTGAGCGTGCCGAACGGGCATTGGGCAAGGCCGAAGCAGCCTCGGCGCTTGCGCCGATACAGGAAGACAGCGAGTCCGAAGATGACCCGGCCGCAGTGACGGGCTAAGCCCGAGGCAGGTTCCTTCAGGCAGTCAGGCAGCGCGCCGGCGCAGGACCGCGCGTCCCAAGGCGCTGATTACCTTGAGCGTGTACAACACGAACAAGGATCCCGTAATGTCTCCGGTCAGCATCGCGATGAAGCCGTCGGCGAGCGCGGCTCTCTCTCCCTGGAGAAAGAACCAGAGATGGTGAATGGTCGTATTCACTACCGCATAGACTACGGCGCAGATCAGCAGACGCCAGGCCGTAAGGTTGGCCAGGTCGGGCTGCAATCGCAGTGCCGAATGGGCCCAGCGATAGGCCAGGTAGGGAGCGGCAGCGGCCATGATGCCCCCCGCCACGGAGCGGAGCATGTCGTCAGGAAAGTAGTAGCAGAAGCAGGCGATCCACGATCCGGCCAGCAGCCCGAGCGCCGCAGGCAGGCCAAACAGCAAGGTGCATATCAGGCGCACGCCCGCCGGCAGATAGATCCAATTGATGCCCCGCACAAACTCAAGATTGGTGAACACCCATTCATTGACCGCCAGACTGCCCAGGAACAGCGCCATCGTCACCAGAGCCCACTTACCCTGATCTAGAATGTTCCCCATACCTCGAATTCCGCCGCTTGTCAGTCGCCGCGTCCATTATCCATGAAAGAAAAAAAGAGACCCGCCGACATCTACATGCGTTTTTTGCGCCTGACCGATGCGCTGCGCGGCCTGCCCGCGCTGCCGTCGCTCGATCCCCTGGAAGAACGCATACTCACGCTGATCGCGCGCGCGTCGCAGGAACAACGCCGCTTGTCGGTGCGCGATGTGATGGCGGTGGATAGCATAGGGTCACCCGCGACCTTGCACGCGCGCTTGAAATCGATGCGCGAGAAAGGCTGGGTGCTGCTCGTCGATACCGAGGACGCGCGCCGCAAGCAGGTCGAACTCAGCCAGGCGGCGTTGTCGCATTTCGACCGCTTGTCGGAATGCCTGGTGGAAGCGGCGCGCAAGCCCTGAGCTGCAGCGCTGCTCCATGCCGCCGCGCAGGCTTATTTCCCGATACAGAAGTGGCGTTTTCGCCGCATGCTGTTGATTTTCAAAGGAGTTTTTGAGCCCCATCGACGCGCTTGGATCTATTCTTGGATCAAAAAACCAAGCGTGTCTCTTGGTAGCGGTGGATGGCCCTCCCTGGACGCTTTCCGCTCTCCCGTTACCGGTGCGATGCGTCAGCGGACGACCTGATCAGTGGCAGCGAAACCGGCCATCGACGTGCGCCAACGTCCAATGCTCTGCAAGCGGCTCATTTTCCCACCTCCTGACTCGGAACACCAAGGATGTTGCGCCCTGCTTCAGCTCAAAAAACGGGAGGCACGCAGTTCGGATTGATGGCTGCAGCAGCGGTGATGCCGGGGTGAGATGACGGCTCCTTTGGCCAGCTGGCCGATACCGATAGGAGCCTCGCCATGTCACACCAAGCCTCAGACATCATCACCCCGAAAGCCCTGTTGCTCGATGAGCGGCTGACACCGCTGGAGCGCAACGCCTGGCTGACTTTCCGTTCGCTGGCCAGCAGCGACGGCACCGTGGTTCTCAGCTACGACGCGCTGCGCGGATACCTGCCCAGCGCACCAGGCAGCGAGCGGGCGGCCCTTGAAACCGTTTCCAGGGCCGTGCTGTGCCTGCGGCTGTCCACGTGGATTGCGCTGGTCGAATACCGCCGCAATCCGATGACCGGCTTTTCGATGGCCAGCCGCTATGCAGTACGCAACCAGCCCCTCCCGTTCGACGAAGCTTGCCTGGAGGACGAGGACTATCTGCCCCTGCTGGAACGGGCGCTCGGCCATGCCAGCGCGACGATTGGCCAACTGGCGCAGTCCATTCTTGATGAGGCCGTGCGTCATCCGGACCGGTTGGCTAAGCTGTCTGCAACGATGCAGGAGCGGATCGGGCACTTGCAGCACCGTGGCGATGACCATGATCCGGGTGGTCCTGGTGGCCCAACTCCGCCCGATTCCCGCGTGCCCGAAGCCAGCAGCGACATTCCGAAACCCGTACCCGCGTCTGCGACAGCAGTACGTACTGTACAAAAAGAAGTATTAAAAGAAGTACGTACATACCGGTCACCAACCGAAGTGCAGGCATCGTGGTTGGACGTGCCCATCCGTTTCCGGCAGCTACCGCTGGACCAGCAGCAGATCCTCACCGCGCGTCTCAGGGGCTTGCCTGCGGAGCAGCGCCTGGCCGTGCTGGCCGAGTGGGACGTGCGCTGCGAATCAGGTGGCGTGCGCAACGCCATCGCCTACCTCTACGGGTTGATCAAGAAGGCCGTGGAAGGCGTATTCAAGCTTTGGGCGGCACGCAAACAGGCTTTGCAGCAGACCGCACCCGCACGGGTCGTCAGCAATAGCCCACATGGCTCACCGGCTGCCCCTTCGCCGTCACCCAGCGGCCCGCCTGCATCATCAGGGATCAGCGAGATCGGGCGGTGGCACCTGCAACAGCTCCGGCAGAAGCTGAACCTGCCACCCCGGCCCATCGGGATCGGGCAGGTCATTGCGAGTATGGCTGGCAGCGGGTTGCTGCCAACGCCCCCCAAGAACATGCCCTCTGCTGCAAAGCTCGGACCACTGGGCGCAACATGAAGGCGATGGGGCCGTCACTGCCCACCGCAGTGACGGCCCGGCAAACTGCAGCAGCAATGCGGGTTGGAGCAGCATCGCATTGATGGCTGCGCACATGACGATGCCTCGGCACACTGGCCCAGCAACGACCTGCCGGTGGGTATGAACACCGGAACCCTGACGCAGGTTCCTGCAAGCGCCGACCCGGCCTCACCGGGCGGAACCACCCAGGCACACCCAGGCTCGCTCTGTGTGCCGCCCCACCCATGGGCAGAGCCTTCCTCATCCTCGGTGTGGTTCGTCCCGCCATCGTCGCAACACACATCCCCGTTCCGGGCGCTCGACCTTGCGTGGCCCGCAGACACCTTTTCCACACTGCATCACAGGAGGTACCCATCCCAGCACATCGCGTTGTCGTCCCTTGCCATCCCTCCGCCCGGCCTTCCCACAGGAAGCAAGGCGGACGCCTCATTCGAGGCCACAGGTGAACTGAGCACCTGGCCCTTGCCCTTCGGGGATCTCGCCCTGGCGAGTTGGCACAAACACTGACCTTTGTATCTCAGCCCCAAAGCCGATGGAGGTCCACGCCAATGGACGACCTGACCTATACCCTGCGTCAGCTTTGCCTGCGCAACCGCGACGGCAGCCACGCCACCCAGGCGGACCGGCAACGGTCGCTGAGCCTAGTCGCCCGCCAACTGCGCGAAGCAGGCTTTCGCCAGATGCGGGCCACCTCGCTCAAGGGCAAGCATGTCGAAGCTCTGTTGCAGCGCTGGCAAGCCGAAGGTCTGTCGGCTGGCACGATCAAGAACCGCATGGCGCATCTGCGCTGGTGGGCAGAGAAGATTGGCAAGGCGGGCATCCTGCCAGCGGACAACACCAAGCTGGGCATCCCTGAGCGCCGCTATGTGACCAACGAGAGCAAGGCCAAGGAACTGGGCGACAGGTTGGACAGAGTCACTGATACACACGTTCGCATGAGCCTGCGCCTGCAAGCGGTCTTCGGCCTGCGGCGGGAAGAGTCCATCAAGTTCCAGCCACGCTATGCCGATCGTGGCGACCACATCGCCATCAAAGGTTCATGGGCCAAGGGTGGGCGGGACCGGACGGTGCCGATCATGACACCGGAACAGCGTGCGGTCCTGGACGAAGCTCACCAGCTGTCAGGTTCGGGCTCGCTAATTCCAACTCACAAGACCTACATCCAGCAGCGGCATGTCTACGATGGGCAATGCAAGGCGGCGGGTCTCAGAAACATGCACGGACTGCGGCATCGGTACGCACAGATGCGGTATGAGGCGCTTACGGGGTGGAAGGCACCTGCGGCGGGCGGACCAGCTGCAGGCCAGTTGGGTCCAACAGAGCGCCATAGAGACAAATATGCACGTCTCATGATTAGCCAAGAGCTGGGCCATGATCGATTGGCGATCGTGGCCGTCTACCTCGGCTGAAGATCATGGCAAATCCTGCAAAACCAGGCTAAATCCAGTAAAATTGGCTCTTGTACAAATTGCTGCGAATCCATTGCCATGACCGACCGCTGGCTGAGCGTTGAAGAAATCACCGAACACCTGGGGGTCAGCAAGGACACTGTCTATGCCTGGATCGCTAAGCGCAACATGCCCGCTCACAAAGTGGGCAGACTCTGGAAATTCCAGAGGACGGAAGTCGATGACTGGGTGAAGGCCGGCGGAGCCAGCGACAGTGACGATGCCCGGCAGGAGCGCGATGATGGTTGAGCGCTACCGCCTATCTTTCACCACAGGCGGCCTGTTCCTGCTCGAAGCCCCGGCGATTGCCGAGCACTACCTGACCACACAGGACTGGGAGCAAACACGTTCGCATGTGCGTAGCGGGAACGTATTGCAAGTCAGGACGGCTGCCGCGTCCACCCGCATCAGCAAAGAGTTGATCGCGCGTCTTGAACTACTCGACTTTGAAGAGCTGGAAGTCCTGATCAACTCCAACTTGCGGGACCGAGCCTATCTGCTCTGGGTCGCTGCCTGCCGGCGCTACGCCTTTGTCCGTGACTTTGCCAGGGAAGTGCTGCGCGAGAATTTTCTCGTTCTGAGACGGCAGTTGAGCGCGGCCGACTACGAGGCTTTCGTCAGCGCCAAAGCACTCTGGCATGACGAACTGGACGAATTGGCACAGTCCACCCAACGCAAGATTCGGCAGAACCTGTTCCGCATGTTGCGCGAGGCTGAATTGCTCTCCGAGCAATTGCTGATCCAGCCAACGGTACTGACCCCGCAGCTCGCCCTGCTGCTGGCTCGGCGGGGTGTCGATGAGCTTCTGGTGTTCCCAGCAAGCGACCAAGAGATCAAGAGGTGGCTGAAATGAGCCAAAAGATCAACCAACAGCCGCTGGCAAAACGCTTCGACCATTTGCGCGAGGTCATTGCCAGTCCTCGATTCCTGCAGATGCGGGGGTTGAACAACGACCTGCCCTTTTACATCTGCGAGTTCAAGGCATCGGAGGCCTTCGAGATCCAGCGCATGCGCCGCCAGTTGGTCAACACATTGGCAGGCCTGCAAGTGGAATGCCTGCAGGGCCGGGGCGTCAAGGTGCTGGAGATCAACCTCTACGACCTGACCATCGACATGCTCAAGGCGCGCGAAGGCAGCAGTGAGGGCAGCAATCTGTGGGATGAGATTCTCGCTGCCGAGCCGGAGGTCGAGAAAGAAGCCTTGCAAGAGCTGTTGCAGAACGTCCTGGACATCAAAGGGCATCTGATCCCGGAGATCGGCGAGCGGCTGGCGCAAAGTGACTACGACGTGCTGTTCCTCAGTGGGGTCGGTGAAGTCTTCCCCTATATCCGCTCGCACAACGTGCTGAACAACCTGCAGAGCACCGCCAAGGACAAGCCCACTGTGATGTTCTTCCCGGGGGAGTACCGCCACTCGTTGGAACAAGGGGCGTCCCTGGAGTTGTTCGGGCTGCTGCATGACGACAAGTACTACCGCGCATTCAATATTTTCGACATCCAGGCGTGAGGAAGCACCCGATGAAACTCAAAGGCATTTTCAAGCGCCCGGTCAGCCGTCCGATCGAAGGCGTCATCAAGGCAGACGATGAGGCCAGCCTGTACACGGAGCTCAGCGAGTACGTGCTGACCGACGAAGTCGCCAAGCGCCTTGAGCAATTCCTGGAGGCCTATACCGACTATCAGGTCGCCAACGGCGTGTGGGTGTCGGGCTTCTTCGGTTCGGGCAAGTCGCATCTATTGAAGATGCTGGCCCTACTGCTGGAAAACAGGGCAGTCGACGGCAGTACTGCGCTGGATGTTTTCTTGCCCAAGATTCATCCCGACGACGAGCTGCTGCGCGCAAAGCTGAAACAGGCCGTTGCCATCCCATCCAAGAGCATTCTGTTCAACATTGACCAGAAGGCCGACATCATCAGCAAGACACAGGTCGACGCGCTGCTGTCGGTATTCGTCAAGGTGTTTAATGAAACCTGCGGCTACTACGGCAAGCAGGGCTATATCGCACAGTTTGAGCGCGACCTGGACGGGCGCGGCCAGTTTCAGACCTTCAAGGCAACCTACCAGGCCCTGGCCAAAAAACCGTGGGAACGGGGCCGAGAACAAGCCCTGCTTGAATCGAGCAACATTGCCAAGGCCTACGCCGAGGTCACCGGCGAAGACGCCGCGCATGCCAAGGGCATCCTGGACAAATACCGCAGCCAGTACAGCGTGTCCATCGAAGATTTCGGCAATCAGGTCAAGGCCTGGCTGGACCAGCAACCGGCCAACTTCCGTCTGAACTTCTTCGTTGACGAAGTCGGGCAGTACATCGCCGACAACACCAAGCTCATGACCAACCTGCAGACGGTGGCTGAAAGCCTGGCCACCAAATGCCAGGGCCGTGCCTGGATCATCGTCACCGCCCAGGAGGACATGACCGACGTGCTGGGCGACATGAGCAAGCAGCAAAGCAACGACTTTTCCAAGATCCAGGCCCGCTTTGCCAACCGCCTCAAACTCACCAGTGCCGATGTGGCCGAGGTGATCCAGAAGCGCCTGCTGGCCAAAAACGACGACGGGCGCCAACTGCTGCAGGGTGTGTATGCGCAGCAGGCCAACAACTTCAAGACCTTGTTCGAGTTTGCCGATGGTGGCCAGCGCTATCAGAATTTCCGCGACGAAGAGCATTTCATCTACGCCTACCCTTTCGTTCCCTACCAATTCCCGCTGTTCCAGGCCGCCATTCGCGGGCTGTCGCTGCATAACGGCTTCGAAGGCAAGGCCAACTCGGTCGGCGAGCGCTCCATGCTTGGGGTGTTTCGCGATGTCGCCATGGCAATCGAGAACGAATCGGTCGGTCAGTTGGCCACGTTCGACCGCATGTTCGAGGGCATCCGCAGTGCATTGAAAGGCGGTATCCAGAGTGCCATCAACGTGGCCGAACGCAACCTCAACGATGCGTACGCCGTGCGCGTGCTCAAGGCGCTGTTCCTGGTCAAGTACGTCAAGGAGTTCAAGGCTACGCCACGCAACCTGAGCGTGCTGATGCTGGAGCGCTTTGGCGAGGACATTCCCACCCAGCACAAGAGGCTCGAAGCAGCGCTCAATCTGCTGGAGCAGCAGACCTACATTCAGCGCAATGGTGATGTCTATGAATACCTGACCGACGAAGAAAAAGACGTCGAACAGGAAATCAAGAACACCGACATCGAAAACGCCGATCTGGCCAAGGAGCTTGAAAAGCTGCTGTTCGACGGTGTCATCAAACAACGCAAGATCCGCTACGGTACCGGCCAGGACTACCCCTACACCCGCAAGCTTGACGATCGGGTGCTCAGCCGCGAGCACGAACTGGCCATCCATGTCATCTCGCCGCTGACTGATGGCTTTGACGATTCCGAAGGATTCCTCACGCAGCAGCGCATGCAAAGCATGGGGCGCGATGAGCTGCGGGTGGTCCTACCGGCCGATGCGCGCTTCATGCAAGACCTGGCCATGCACAAGCGCACCGAGAAATACATCCGCCAGAACAGCAATACCCAGCAAGAAACCGTCAAACGCATTCTCGACGCCAAGGGTTCCCAGAACACCGAGCGCCTGAACGATCTACAGGTTCGCGCGCGTGCGCTGCTGGGCAAAGCCAGGCTCATCATCAACGCGTCAGACGTGGACGTTGGCGGCGAAGATGGCCAGACCCGCGTGCTCAAGGGGTTCGAGCAACTGGTGCAGACCGCCTACCCCAACCTGCGCATGTTGCGCGATGATGTGGTATTTGCCGAAGCCGACATCGGCAAATACCTGCGCATGGCCAAGGATGGCTTGCTGGCCAACGACGCCGCCAGCCTGACCGAGCCGGAGCAGGAGTTGTTGGCCTTCATCCAGAGCAATGCCCGTGGCGGCGTGCGTACTACGGTCAAGAGCTTGCTTGAGCACTTCGAGCGCAAGAACTACGGCTGGTACCACGCCGCCATCCTGTGCAACCTGTCCCTGCTGTGCGCACGGGGCAAGGTCGAGGTCCGGCAGGACAGCAACCCGCTTGAAGACGATGCGCTGGAACGCGGCTTGCTCAATACCCATGCCCATCCCTCGCTGGTGCTGGAGCCGCAGATCGAGTTCAGCGCCTCACAAGTGCGCACGCTCAAGGAGTTCTATGCCGAGTTCTTCGATCAGCCCGCCGCCGGCAACGAAGCCCGGGCACTGGCCCGTGAAACCGTCGATGCACTGAAAACGCTGGAAACCGAATTGAGTGCCCTGCATGGGCAAAAAGCGCAATACCCCTTCCTGGGCGCATTGGCACCGGTGCTGACCACCTTGAAGGACATGGCCGGCAAAAACCCGAATTGGTTTCTGACGGATCTGGCCCGGGCCGAAGATGCACTGCTGGACACCAAGGAGAGCACCATCGACCCGCTGCGGCGCTTCATGCGCAGTCCGCAGAAAGCCATTTACGACCAGGCACGCCAATTGGTCGCCGAGCAGGAAGACAACTTCGCCTACATTGGCGCTGCCGAAGTCGATGCGGTGCGAGGTTTGCTGGATGACAAATGCCCCTGGCAAGGCAACCGCCTGCAACAGATCAAACCGCAGCTGGATGCTCTGCAGCACGCCATTGAGCAGCAGTTGGCGCAGGAAAAGGGACAGGCCAATGATCGCCTTTTGGAGCTGGAACAGCGCCTGCAAGACGCGACGGAATTCGGCCAGCTGAACCCGACTGACCGCAAGCGGCTCATCCAGCCCTTCGACGACGCTCGGCAAAGCATCCAGGCCCACAAGCGCATCGCCATGATCCGCGACCAACTGCGCCGATTTGAAGACGAGGACTACCCCCGGTTGCTGCTGCAACTGGAACAACTTGCCCGGCCTGCGTCGCCCGATCCTGCGCCACACCCCGCATTACCTGGCCCCGGCGGTGCGACTCCCCCATCCACGCCAGCCCCTGAGCCCAAGCTGGTGCCCGCACGCACCATCAAGGTCAGCTATGCCAAGCCGTGGCTGGCGTCGGAGGCCGAGTTGGACGACTACCTGCGAAAGCAGCGTGAAGCCTGGCTGAAGGAAATCCAGGCCGGCAATCGGGTACAGATCTGAGACAAAGGGAGACAGCGACATGGCCAATGAAGTCATCCAGCGCATGCAAAACCATCTTGATGCATTGGCGCAGGGGATACCCGGTGAAAACATCGAGTTCTGGTACGCCCGCGACCTGCAGGAACCCCTCGGCTATGCCCGCTGGGAGAACTTCATGACCGCCATCCGGCGGGCTATGGAGGCTTGTGAATCAACGGGTTACAGCGTGGACGACCATTTTCGTGGCGTCACGAAAATGGTCCCTCTTGGCAGCGGTGCCGAGCGCCCGGTCGACGATTTCATGCTCACCCGCTACGCCTGCTATCTCGTCGCGATGAACGGCGACCCCCGCAAGGAGGCCATCGCGTTCGCCCAGAGTTACTTCGCCACTCAGACCCGAAAGCAGGAGCTGATCGAGGAGCGCATGCGTCTGCAGGCTCGCCTGGATGCACGCGACCGCCTGCGCGAATCGGAAAAATCCCTGTCCCAGAACATCTATGAACGGGGCGTGGACGACGCCGGCTTCGGTCGCATTCGCTCCAGGGGCGATACCGCCTTGTTCGGCGGCAACAGCACCCAGAAGATGAAAGACCGTCTGGGGGTTGCCCCGGCCCGGCCGCTGGCGGACTTCCTGCCAACCCTCACCATCGCGGCCAAGAACCTGGCCACGGAGATGACCAACCACAACGTGCAACAGGCGAATCTGCACGGCGAAACCCGCATCACCGACGAGCACGTGCAGAACAACCTCAGCGTGCGCGGCATGCTCGGCCAGCGAGGCATCCAGCCCGAGCATCTGCCGGCGGAGGAAGACATCAAGAAGCTGGAGCGACGGGTGAAGTCCGACGAAAAGAAACTCGAAAAACGCTCGGGCAAGCTGCCGGGCAAGAAGGCCGACTGATGGACACCAGCAAACTCAAGAAATTCGCCCAGTTTGCCCGCCGCACGCTGCGTGAGCAGGTCAGCGCCAAGCTGACCCTAGTGCTGTCGCCCAATAGCGCGGCCCGGCGCGAAAGCCCGCAAGCTGTGAAGAAGTTGGAAGAAGCCATTGCACAAAGCGGTGGCCAGGATCCGGTCATCGAGCGCGTGGCCTACACCTGGTTCAACCGCTTCTGCGCCCTGCGTTTCATGGATGTGAACCGCTACACGCGCATTGGCGTGGTGTCGCCCGCCGAAGGCCAGTTCCAGCCGGAGATCCTGCTCGAAGCCAAGATGGGCCACTTCGACGAAGACATGGTGCCACCCAAGGCGCGGCAGAAAATCGCCGATCTGCTGGCAGGCCGCACGCCCAGCCATGACGGCCAGGGCGAGGCTTATCGCCTGCTGGTGGTCGCCGCCTGCAATGCCTGGCATCAGGCCATGCCGTTCCTGTTCGAGCGCATCGACGACTACACCGAGCTGCTGATGCCTGACGACCTGCTGTCGGGCACCTCCATCCTTGCCTACACCCGTGAGGCCATGACGCCCGATGCCTGCACAGACGTGGAAGTCATCGGTTGGCTTTACCAGTTCTACATCTCGGAGAAGAAGGATGCCGTCTTCGAGGGGCTGAAGAAGAATCAGAAGATCACGCCGGAGAACATTCCCGCAGCTACCCAGCTGTTCACCCCGCATTGGATCGTGCGCTACTTGGTGGACAACTCGCTGGGCCGGCTGTGGCTGCTTAACCGTCCCGTCTCAAAGCTGGCCGAGCAAATGGCTTACTACATCCCGCCGGAAAAGCCCGAGACCAATTTCCTCCGTATCAACGGCCCGCAGGATATTAAGGTCTGCGACCCGGCCTGCGGCTCCGGGCATATGCTCACCTACGCCTTCGACCTGCTCTACGCTATGTACGAAGAGGAAGGTTTCGATCCGGCGCAGATCCCGGAACTGATCCTCACTCACAACCTGTACGGCATCGAGCTGGACGAGCGCGCTGGTGAGCTGGCGGCCTTCGCGCTGAGCATGAAGGCACGCGCTCGCCAGCGGCGCTTTTTCAACAAGCGCATCAAGCCCAACATCTGCGTGCTGGAAAAGGCCAGCTTCGAGCGCGACGAGCTGGACGAGTACATGAGCGTTACAGACCGCGACCTGTTTACCCACGAACTGCGCGAAACCCTGCAACAGTTCAACGAGGCTGACAACTTCGGCTCGCTGATCCGCCCACGCCTGGGCAGCGTGGCCGATACACTGGCGACGCTGGAAGCCAAGGACATGGGCGGCAATCTGTTCCTGGCGGAAACCCATCGCAAGGTGTTGACTGTGCTGCGCATGGCCGAATACCTGGGCCCGCGCTATCACGTGGTCGTTGCCAACCCGCCGTACATGGGCGGCAAGGGCATGAATGGTCGGTTGAGCGCGTGGGCCAAGGAGAACTACCCCAGCAGCAAGTCCGACCTATTTGCGATGTTCATCGAGCGGAACCTGGACATGGTATTGCCGGGGGGCGCAGTGGCGATGATCACCATGCAGAGCTGGATGTTCCTTTCGTCGTTCGAGGCTTTGCGCAGCCGCATCCTCAACCAGCACACCATTCTTTCCATGGCACACCTGGGGGCGCGGGCCTTCGACAGCATTGGCGGCGAAGTCGTTTCCACCACGGCCTTTGTGCTGGAGAACGCACACAAGCCGGACTATCGGGGCGCGTATCTGCGACTGGTGGATGGCAACTCGGAAGCGGAGAAGATGGAAATGCTGACCAAGGCTATCGAACAAGGCAGGGCGAAATGATCAGCAAGCTGTACCTCAAAAATTTCATCGCCTTCACCGATCTGAGCATTGACTTCTCGCCAGGCATCAACATCGTCATCGGCGAAAACGGCACGGGCAAGACCCAGCTGCTCAAAGCCATACTGGCCCTGAGTGGCGCGGAAGCCCATGGCGCACAGACCGATGAGCAACTGGCCCGCAAGCTGTGCCGCCTCTACCACCCGCTCAGCGGGCAGGTAGGCGGGCTGCGCCGTGCCGGTACAAGAGGGAAGTCAGTACTCAAAGGCACCTTTGCATCAGAGCAAGTGGTCACAGCCAAGTTCTATGGCAAGGACACCGCAGCCAAGGTCACCGCTACCAGCGGTGATGCGCCGGCGCCCGCCATCTTCATTCCGACCAAAGAGGTGTTGTCGCTGGTGCGGGGCCTTACGGCAGAGCAGCCCGACCTACCCACCATCGAACGCATCTTCGACGATGGCTATCTGGATCTGGCCAACCACCTGGCCAAAGAAGGCAGATCCGACTTGGACGCTAAAGTTCAACTCGATCCACGCTTTGCCAGCATCGTGCCTCGTCTGACCAATCTGATTGACGGGCAATACCTGCTGGAAAACGGCCGCTTCGTCTTCGAGGCTGGCCGCTACGTGGAGAAGGATGCCGCCACGCGCAGCAAGGCCCAGCATGCGCAGATGTACCAGGACAGCACCGAATGGAAATTCGTGCCCAGCAGCAAACAGCACCTGTCCAGCGGCATGACGGCCGAGGGATTCCGCAAAATTGGCGTGCTTCAGCGACTCCTCAGCAATGGCAGTCTTAATCCCGGCATCACCGGCCCGCTGCTATGGGATGAACCCGAATCCAACCTCAATCCCAAGCTGATGAAGGATCTGGTGCAGGTGCTATTGGAACTGGCTCGCAACGGTCAGCAAATTATCCTTGCCACCCATGACTATGTGCTGCTCAAGTGGTTTGACCTGTTGATGGACAAGGGCAAGGGAGATCAGGTTGCCTTCCATCGCCTGTACCGTGATTCCGGCAGTGATGATGTTCAGCGAGAAAGTCAGTCGGACTACGCCATTGTTGCTCGAAGCGCTATCAGCAGCGCTTTCGCAGAGCTGTACGATGAAGACGTTAAGCGTGCACTGGGGAGCGACTAATGCAGACCTACCGTGCCGAGGAGAACGCTGAGCTTCTGTTTAGTTTTCCTGATGAATTGATTTGGAGCGAGCTGGATAAACAGGGCGTCAAGCTACCCGTGCGAATGAAGTTCGTTGATCTGGTGATTGAGCGTGATCAGGACATCCTGCTGGTTGAAATTAAGGATCCATCTCACACAAAAAGCCAAGACAAAGACCGAAATGCATACTTGAAGCGCCTGTCTGACAACTCCGTTCTAACGCAAGAGCTGACGCCTAAGGCACGTGACTCTTACCTCTACCTGCATCTGATGGAACGAGACAGCAAGCCGTTCAAATACGTAGTTTTGCTTGGCCTGGATGCGTTTGACTCGGATCGCCAGAAAGCACTCATGTTCGGCTTCAAGGACCGCCTGCTGACTGACATCCGGGAGGAATCATTCGAGGCATGGAAGCGCAAGCACATTGCTGACTGCGTAGTGCTTTCAGTTGAATCATGGAATCAGCAGTTTCCAGAGTGGCAGGTGCGACGCGAAGCGCCTTTCGAAGCAGTTGCAGAGGCCATCCAATGATTGCCATTCACCTTAATCATCGTCAAATCAGCGACAGCCGCATCCGCACCCTGTTCAAGGACAGTTGGGCCCGTGATGTGCTGCGGGTCAAAGGTGGCGTGACCGACTATTGCGTCATCGGCGAAATAGATATTCAGGCTCTGCGCCAGTTCCAGAGCAGCTGCCGCTCGCCGGGCAAGCCGTTCAAGCCGGTGTCCGATGGGTTCGAGATTGATTTTGGCCGCAAGATATTGCCGGTGGGAGAAGCAGAATGAGCGGAGATCAGAACAGCAACCGTGAGCATGGGATGGAAAAGTATTTTTTCCGGGCTTCGACTGTGGACTTCAAGAAGATTCCAAGCGCCCCAATTGCGTATTGGGTATACCAATCGGTACTGGATCACTTTGCAGGCGACAAGAAGCTTGAAGACATTTCAAAGCCTAAGCAAGGAGCAACCACATCAAATAACAGCAGATTTCTGCGTGTCTGGCACGAAATTTCTCAAAGCGATTTTGGGATGAAGCTAGGTAGTCTGAAGGCTGCTTCAGATAGTCGGAAAAAGTGGTTCCCTTATAACAAAGGCGGGGAGTTCCGTCGCTGGTACGGAAATCAGGATTTCGTCATCAATTACAAGAATGACGGACAAGAGATAAAGGATTTTCATGAGGAGCTCAACAAAACAAGTCCAGGCGGCCGTCTCAAGAATCAGGATTGCTATTTCAAGTCTAGCGTAAGCTGGTCAAAGATTTCGAGCGGAACATTCGCTGCGAGATACTTTCCGCAAGGTTTTATCTTCGACGTTGCAGGATCTGCAATTTTTTTTGATACAGATGAGTCAGCCGCCTACTTTACTGGACTATTAAATACCCGATATGTCAGATACGTACTTGGTGCCCTTTCTCCAACACTCAATTTTGAAGCTGAGCATTTATGCAAAATTCCAGTTATTCGTGATGTACATACCGAAATGCAAGTCAACCCTTTGGTTGAAGATCTAATTCTGAGATCAAAGGACGACTGGGATTCAGTAGAAACTTCCTGGGACTTCACCAGCCTCCCGCTGCTGCGCTCCGGCCACTGCCAACCCACGCTCAAGGCCAGCTACCAGAAGCTCCGCGCCCACTGGCGCGAGATGACGCTGAAAATGCAACGCCTGGAGGAGGAAAACAACCGCATCTTCATCGACGCCTACGGCCTGCAAGATGAACTGACGCCCAAAGTGCCGCTGGAAGAGATCACCCTCACCTGCAACCCGCACTACCGCTACGGCGGTGACAAGAGCGAAGACGAGCTGGAAGCCCTGCTGCTGGCCGACACCATGCGCGAGCTGGTGAGTTACGCCGTGGGCTGCATGTTCAGCCGCTACAGCCTGGACAAGCCGGGGCTGATTTTGGCCAACCAGGGCGACACGTTGCATGAGTACTTGGCGCAAGTTCCAAATCCGAAGTTCTTGCCGGATGAGGACAACGTCATTCCAATGATGAATGCGTTTGGTGACGATCGCGACGATGACTGGTTTTCCGACGACATCACCTCGCGCTTGCGCCAGTTCCTGCGCGTGGCGTTTGGCGATGCGCATTACGTGGACAACCTGGCGTTCATCGAGAAGGCGCTCAACGTTAAGGGTAAGCGCAACTATGGCCTGCGCGATTACCTGCTAGGCGAGTTCTATGCCGATCATGTGAAACGCTACAAGAAGCGACCAATCTACTGGCTGTTCTCCAGCCCGAAGGGCAGCTTCAATGCACTGATTTACATGCACCGCTATCGCCCGGATACGGTGAGCGTGGTGCTGCGCTATCTGCGCGACTACCGCGAAAAGCTCGCCATCGAGAAAGAACGCCAAGCCGCCATCAGTATCAACCCGGGCAGCAGCCAGGGCGACAAGACCCGTGCCTTGAAGGAAACCGAACGCTTGAATAAGGTGCTGGCCGAGCTGGAAGACTACGAGCGTGACGTGCTCTACCCATTGGCTACCCAGCAGGTGCAGATCGACCTGGACGACGGAGTGAAGGTGAACTACCTCAAGTTCGAGGGTGCACTGAAGAAGATTCCAGGCCTGGCCGCAAAGGACGAGGACTGACATGAGTAACAGCCGAATCCACGAGGCGCTGACCAACCTGTTCAACAAGCAGCGCATCGTGTTCTGGTACGACACGCGCCGGGAGTTTCGGGGCGAGTTCGAAACGCTGACGCTGCCCGAGGTGGAAAAAATCGAACTGGCCAACAACGAGTTCGGCGTGAAGTACCGCGTGCTGCGGGAGCAGGCGCAGCAGAAGTTCCTGCTTTACCGGGAGGGGTCCGAGCCTGCCCATCTGGACAACTGGCTGCTGGACGTGCAGTTGGCGAGCGGCCGCACCTTCCAGACCGATCAAGTGGCCCTGTGGTTGGCGGAGTTGGGCCTGGGGCCGAACGATTACGCACTGCTGGAGAAACACAAGGCTTTCTTCGAGTCCACCAAGCGGCGCGAAGCCCTGCTGGAGCTGTTGCGACCCGGCGATTCGCAGCCACAGTTGCAGCGCAAGATACTGGCCGTGTGTGCGGGCTGCGAGCCCCGCCTGGACGTCATCCTGGAAACCCTGCTGGCCGAGTTGGCCCAGGAGGGCGATGCACGCATCAAGCTGGTCGAACGTTCCAACCTGAAGGGCTACCTCTGGGAGCAGATGAATCGCGCCTATGGCTACGACTCGCAGCAGCCGGGACTGCAGGATTTTGTCATCGAGCTGTTCAAGAACAGCTTCCTGACCGGGATTGATGCTTCCTACACCAGTACCTTGTCCGCCGAGTCGCTGGTGTTCCTGCGCCGCTGGAAAGACAGCCGCTCGCACAAAGCCAGTTTCGAGGCACTGTCCGAGCGATGCGCCGAGATCCTGCAAATCAACGAGAAACTGCAGGCGCTGGATTATCGCCAGTTGGCAGATCTGGATTACTTCGAGCTGATCGATCGCAAGATCCTCAGCGAGCTGGTGCATGCGGTGGTGGCGCGCACCATCACGGCCGCCGAGGTGGAGCAGTGGGTGCGCCAGCGCCGGCAGAGCCATTGGTTCGAGAATTTCGAACAGGTGTATCTGGCACTGGAACACGCCGCCCAGTTCATGCATCTGCTGGACACGACGCCGCTGGAGATGCGTTCGCTGGATGACGGTGTGCGCAAGTACGCAGCCCACTGGTTCCGGCTGGATCAGCGCTATCGCAAGTTTATCTATCACTTGCGCGAATCCGGCCAGGCGTCGCTGCTTGGGCAACTGGCAACCAGCATCGAGAACCTGTACAGCACCAACTACCTGGCTCGCCTCAACAATCAGTGGCAACAGCATGTGGACGCCGCGCAGCATTGGAAGGTGGAGTCGGCACCGCTGCAGCGTGACTTTGCCAAACGCTATGTCCAGCCTTTTCTGGAGCGCAAGGCTAAGGTGTGCGTGCTGATTTCCGATGCCTTCCGTTACGAAATAGGTGAAGAGCTGCAGAGCCTGATCCGGCAGGAAGACAAGTACGAGGCCAGCCTGGAGCCGATGCTGTCGATGTTGCCCAGTTACACGCAATTGGGCATGGCGGCGCTGCTGCCGAACACGCGCCTTGCACTGGCCGATGGCGACAGCGGTGATGCGCTGGTCGATGGCCAGAGCGCACAGGGTTCGGCCAACCGGCGCAGGATACTGGCCGCTGCGGTACCGGCCTCAACGGTGGTGCTGGCTAAGGACGTGCTGGCCATGGGCAAGGAAGATTCCCGCGCCTTGGTACGCGACCATGATGTGGTTTACGTCTATCACAACTTGATCGACAAGACCGGCGATACCCGGGATACCGAAGAGCGTGTGTTCGCTGCCGCACAGGAGACGCTGGAAGAGCTGATCCGGGTGATCAAGAAGCTGTTCAACGCCAATGCCAGCAATCTGTTGCTGACGGCAGACCATGGCTTCATCTATCAGCACCACCCGCTGCAGGAAAGCGACTTCCTCAGCAGCGAACCAGAAGGCGAGCAGATTCTCTATCGGGACCGACGTTTCGTGCTGGGCAAGGGCCTGCGTGAAGGGGCAGGCTTCAAGACCTTCCTGCCCGCGCAATTGGGACTGGACGGCTCGTTGGAAGTGCAGATCCCGAAATCCATCAACCGCCTACGGCTCAAGGGTTCCGGCAGCCGGTTCGTGCATGGCGGAGCCACCTTGCAGGAGGTAGTGATCCCGCTGCTGCATATCAACAAGAAGCGCCAAAGCGACGTAGGCCGCGTGGAGGTGGATTTCATTGGCGATGGGGGCAAGACCATCACCACGGGGCAATTGGCCGTGGTGCTGTACCAGCGTGAAGCCATCACGGAGAAACGCCAGCCCCGGCGTCTGCGTGCAGGCCTGTACACGCTCGCGGGAGAGTTGATCTCTGATCAGCATGAACTGCGGTTCGATTTCACCTCGGACAATCCGCGCGAGCGCGAATTGCCGTTGCGCCTGCTGCTCAGCCGCAAGGCTGACGAAGCCAATAATCAGCAGGTGGAGTTGCGGCTTGAGGAGCCCGTCGAGGGTACTTCGCATCACACCAAGTACAAGGCGGTACGCTACACCATCCGCCGATCCTTCACCAGCGAATTCGATTTCTAGGCGAGACCGGCCATGACCCAGCTTGATGACAAGATCAACCAGCATTTCGCCGGCCTGGTGGTGCGCAAGGATTTGGTGAAAGCCGTCAAGGGCAACGCCATCGTGCCCACCTATGTGCTGGAGTACCTGCTGGGGCAGTACTGTGCGACCAATGACGCGGCCACCATCCAGACCGGCATTGATACGGTCCGGGAGATCCTGCGCAAGCACTATGTGCACCGCAACGAAGCAGGCTTGGTGCGCTCGACGATCAAGGAAAAGGGTCGGCACAAGGTGATCGACCGCATCAGCGTGTCGCTCAACGACAAAGATGATGTCTATGAGGCTGAGTTCGCCAACCTTGGCATCAAGAAGGTATTGATTGACTCCGGCACGGTGAAATCGCACCAGAAATTGCTGGTGGGTGGTGTCTGGTGCATTGCCGATCTGGAATACGAATACACCGAGGACAAGTCCGCCTCGCCTTGGATACTGGCCTCGCTCAAGCCGATCCAGATCTCCCGTTTCGACCTGGACGGCTACCTGGAAGCCCGCCGACAGTTCAGCACCGACGAGTGGATCGACCTGCTGATCCAGAGCATCGGCTTCAACCCACAGATGTTCGGCAAGCGCAACAAGCTGCTGCAACTGATTCGCCTGATTCCGTTCTGCGAACGCAACTACAACCTGATCGAACTGGGGCCCAAAGGCACGGGCAAGTCGCATGTGTACTCGGAATTTTCGCCGCACGGCATCTTGATCTCTGGCGGTGAAGTCACGGTTCCCAAGCTGTTCGTTCACAACGGCACCGGCAAGCTTGGGCTGGTGGGGTACTGGGACGTGGTGGCTTTCGACGAGTTTGCCGGCAAGCAAAAGCGCGTGGACAAGGCGTTGGTGGACATCATGAAGAACTACATGGCCAACAAGTCGTTCTCTCGTGGGGTGGAGACGCTCGGGGCTGAAGCGAGCATGGTGTTCGTCGGCAACACCGACCACACCGTGCCCTACATGCTCAAGCACAGCGATCTGTTCGATCCGTTGCCTGAGAAATTCCACGATTCCGCCTTCCTCGATCGCATCCACAGCTACATCCCGGGCTGGGAGGTAGACGTGATTCGTGCAGAGATGTTCTCTGCGGGCTATGGGTTCGTGGTCGACTATCTGGCCGAGATCTTACGCTCGCTGCGCAGCCACGATTACTCGGACCGCTACAAGGCGCTATTCACGCTGGGTGACGATATCTCCACGCGAGACCGCGACGGCATCAACAAGACCTTCTCCGGGCTGATGAAGCTCTTGTTCCCTGACGGGCAGGCGAATGACGCCGAAATCGAAGAGGTCTTGCGTTGCGCCATCGAAGGGCGAAAGCGGGTCAAGGACCAATTGTTGCGCATCGATGCGACCTATCCAGAAGTGCGTTTTGCCTATTCGGATGCGGCGGGGCAGCAACGCCTGGTGCATACGCTGGAGGAAGACGAGTACCCACACCAGTATCATCGCCGTGTGGCGGTCGATGATTCGGCCGAGGCAACAGCCGGTGCGCAGGGCGCTTCAGCAGCGGTCGAGCCTTCTCAAGGCGTACCGGCGGTCGAGCAGCCACCTCGCTTAAAGACCGCTGACAACCCCTTGAAAGAACAGCACCTCGTTTTTCAGGAGAACCAGCGTGGCGTGAGCTTTGACAGCTTGTTCGGCCCGTATCTGGCTGGAGCTAAGCGGATCGTCGTGACCGACCCTTACTTACGCATGTTCCACCAGCTTCGCAACCTGATGGAACTGATGGAAACCGTCAGCAAACTTCATGGTCCCGAGGATGAAGTTGCTGTGCATGTCGTTACTGTCGAAGATGAATTCAACGGGGATCGCCAGACGGAAAATCTGCAGAAGATCGGAGATGCCTGCGCGACTGTCGGCATTCAATTCACTTGGGCCTACGATACCAGCGGCACCAAACATGACCGGGACATCACCACGGACCATGGGTGGAAAATTCTTCTCAGTCGCGGCCTAGATGTATTCCAACGCTTCGAGCTCAATGATGCGTTCAACTTCGCCAATCGTTTGCAGCAGCACCGGCAATGCAAGGAATTCAACGTCACCTACGTTTGGCTAGAGGGCCTCAGGTAGGACTCTCTCGGTTAGCCGTTTTCTCCCTGCAAACCTTAGAAACCTGAAGCAGTTGTCAACTATTGGTTGACAACTGCTTCGACGGAAAAGCTTCAAAACGCAAAGTTAAAGGCAAGGGAACGGAGCACAAGGGACAAGGGCCCTACCCAATAAGGGAAAAGGCCACCAGCGCCCCGGACGGACTCACACCACCAAATTGGCCGACGGTCCCAGCCCATCGATGTAGTCCGACCACGCCTGCAACATCTCCCGCCTCTGCTCGGCGTACTCGGCCCTGTTGTAGACGCCGCGCACGCCGCCGATGGTGTGGTTCAGCGCTTTTTCCACCACATCCGAAGGCCAGCCCTGTTCGTGCAGCAATGTCGATGCCGTGCGCCGCAGGTCGTGGATGGTGAAGGCGGGGATCTCCTGCCCCTGCAATGACACCTTCAGCGCCTGATTCAGCGCATTGCTGGCAAAGGGCTTGGCCAAGGTGCCACGGCCAGGCAACACCCAGACGCTGCTGCTGGCCAGCGGCTTGAGTTCCTTGAACAGCGTCTTCGCTTGGGTGGACAGGTAGACGATGTGCGGCTTGCCGGTCTTGGAGTTTTCCACCGGGATGTGCCATTCGCCATCGTCCAGATGCATGTCCTTCCACTGCGCCAGCATCAGCTCGGACTTGCGTACCAAGGTCATCAGGATTAACTGGAAGGCGATCTTGAACTGCCGGCGGATGTTGGAGGTTTGCATGGCACGCAGGAACTGCCGGATCTCGTCCGGCGTCAGCGCGCGGTCGCGGGCGGCGGCGCGGTAGACGTGGCGCATCGGCAGGGCCATGACTGGGTTGGCCTGGATCAGGCCGCAGGTCAGCGCGTAGTCGAACATGCGCTTGAGCAGTCCGCGTACCTGGCCGGCGGCGGCATCGAAGCCTTGCTCCTTCTTGCGCCAGATGACGCTGCGCACGTCCTCGGCGGTGATGTCCCGGACCGGCTTGCTGCCGATGTGCGGCAGGATGTCTTTTTCCAGGTAGCGGCGGGGCATGGTCACGTCCTTGCGGTCGCGTGACTGGATGTCCTTGAAGAAGCGCTCGGAGAACTCAGCCAAGGTGGCGTCTTCTGCGCCGGCCACCTTGGCTAGCTGCTTCTTCTTTGCCGGCGATTCGCCCATTGCTACTTGCTGTGCCGCCTCATCTCGTTTCAGGCGAGCGCTCTTCAGCGTCAGCGCGGGATATTTGCCCAGCGTCAGCTTCTCGTACTTGCCATTCAGGCGGTAGCGGTAACGCCAGACGATACCCCCGGTCGGGAACACTTCCACATGAAGCCCCCGGTCGTCGGTGACCGTGTAGGCCTTGTCTCTGGGCTTGAGCGCCTTGAGTGCGGTGTCGGTCAGTGCCATCTCATCCTCCGTATGTCCAAGTAGAGGGAATAAAACAATCAACCAGCTACTTGGAACTAAACTTGGACATAAAAGTGAGCAGCTTTGACTGTATCACCAAATCACTCAGTAGACAAAAATCCCTTTATTTATGAGGCTTACAGGCGTTTCAGCAGACATCAATGGATGCCCCTGGACCCCACATTACTTCCCGATGCAGAAACTCGAGAAGATCTCGCCCAGCAGATCGTCGCTGGTGAACTTGCCCGTGATGCTGGACAGGCTGTCATGTGCCAGCCGCAGTTCTTCCGCAAACAAGTCCAGCACGCGGTCGTCCTGTTCCGCATGCGCGCCGGCCAACTCCAGATGTTCCGCCGCATCTTGCAAGGCATGCAGGTGGCGCTCGCGCGCGAGCCACGGGGATTCGCCGCCGGGATTCCAGCCTGCGATGCGCAGCAACTCTGCACGCAGTTCGTCCAGGCCCGCACCGCGCTTGGCCGAGATTCCAAGTTCCTGAGGACCGGCGGCAAAAGGCGTGGACAACAGATCCACCTTGTTGAAGACCTTCAGCACAGGCGTGCGCGGCGGCAGGCGCGCGGTGATCTGGGCGTCCAGCTCGTCGCCGGGCTGGGTGGCATCCTGCAGATGCAGGATGACGTCGGCGCGCTCGATTTCCTGCCAGGTGCGCGCAATGCCTATGCTTTCCACCGTGTCCTCGGTTTCCCTGAGGCCGGCGGTGTCGACGATATGCAGCGGCACGCCGTCGATGTGGATCTCCTGCACTACCTTGTCGCGGGTGGTGCCCGCGATCGGGGTGACGATGGCGATGTCGTCGCCGGCCAGCGCATTGAGCAGGCTGGACTTGCCGACGTTGGGCTGGCCGGCCAGCACCACGTGCAGACCTTCGCGCAGAATCACGCCCTGGCGCGCTTGCGCGATCAGTTTGGCGAGGTCCGCGGTCAGCGCTTCCAGGGTCGGGCGGGCTTGATACTTCTCGAGGAAGTCGATTTCCTCTTCGGGGAAATCCAGCGTCGCTTCGACCAGCATGCGCAAATGGATGATGCGGTCCGACAGGTCGTTCACGCGCGCGGAAAAATCGCCCGAGAGCGACGCCATGGCGCCGCGCGCGGCCGCTACCGACGAGGCCTCGATCAAATCGGCTACGGCTTCGGCCTGAGCCAGGTCCATGCGGTCGTTGAGGAAGGCGCGGCGCGTGAATTCGCCCGGCTCGGCCAGCCGGATGCCAAGATCGCGGCCGGCGGCCAGACAGCTTTCCAGCACGCGGCGCAGCACGGCGGGGCCGCCATGCCCTTGCAGTTCCAGCACGTCTTCGCCGGTATAGGAATGCGGCGCGCGGAAATAGATGGCGATGCCTTCGTCCAGCAATTCGCCCGTGCCGGATTTGAACGGCAGGTAGTGCGCATGTCGCGGCGTGAGTTCGCGCTGGAACAGGCGCCGCACGAGTTCGGACAGGTCCGTGCCGGAGATGCGGACGACGCCGATACCGCCTCTTCCGGGGGCGGTTGCGATGGCGGCGATGGGGGCGTAGGCGGACATATTTCGGGCAAGGCAAGGCGAGAACAATAAGGGAATATAACTGTTGCGCCGTCCCTTGTTTGCTGGTTAATGTGGCCCGGAGGTTCAAAACCCGAAACAATCCAGGGAGATCACAATGGCATCTCGGTTTTCGCGTGTCTTGGCCTGCGGCTCAGCCGCGGTGATATTGGCCTTCGGCACCTTCAGTTCGGCTATGGCCCGCGATCTGGTGATCGCCTTGAAGACCGAACCTTCGTCGATGGATCCGCAGTATCACGCGCTCACGCCCAATACGCAGATCTCCCAGACCATATTCGATACCCTGGTTGCCACCGACGCGCAGCTCAAGCCGCAGCCCGCGCTGGCCGAGTCCTGGACCGTGGACGGCAAGGTGTGGACTTTCAAGCTGCGCCCTAACGTGAAGTTCTCCGACGGCACGCCGTTCACCGCGGAAGACGTGGTCTTTACGTATGCGCGCGTCCCCAAGGTGCCCAACAGTCCCTCGCCGTTCACGCTGTATCTGGGTTCGGTCGAGAAGACCGAAGCGGTCGATCCCAGCACCGTGCGCATCACCACCAAGGACGTGGCGCCGAACCTGCTGGTCAACCTGGCGCAGTTGCCCATCATGTCCAAGAAAGCGGCGTCGGGCCCCGCGGCCGAGGGCAAGACGACGACGGAACTCAATAGCGGCGACGGCCTGATAGGCACCGGTCCCTACAAGTTCGTGTCCTGGAAGCGCGGCGCCGAATTCGTGCTGGCGCGCAACGACAACTATTGGGGCAAGAAGCCCGAATGGGATCGCGTGGTCTACCGTCCCATCAGCAACGCGGCCGCGCGCGTGGCCGCGCTGCTAGCCGGCGACGTCGACATGATCGAGGATCCCCCAACCGATGACCTGCCCAAGCTCAAGGGCGACAAGAAACTCTATGTAGAGGAAACGCCGTCGGTGCGTGTCGTCTACGTGGCGCTGGACCAGTTCGCCGAGCCCTCGCCGGGCGTGCAAGGCACCGAAAAGAACCCCATGAAGGACAAGCGCGTGCGCGAAGCGCTGTCGCTCGCCATCAACCGCGATGCGCTGGTCGAGCGCGTGATGGGCGGGGTGGCGTTGCCCGCGGGAAATCTGTTGCCCTACCCCATGTTCGGTTCCAGCAAGGAGCATTCGAAGGCTCCCAAGGCCGACGTGGAAAAGGCCAAGGCCTTGTTGAAGGAAGCTGGTTATCCCAACGGCTTTTCCATCACGCTGGGCTCGCCGTCGGGCCGCTATGTCAACGATTCGAAGGTGGCGCAGGCGATCGCGTCGATGTGGACTCGCATCGGTGTGAAGACCAGCGTGGATGCGATGGCGCCCCCGGTGTTCTTCAAGAACCGCGACAGCTATGCGTTCTCGGCCTATCTGGCGGGCTGGTCCGTGACCAGCGGCGAAATGTCCAACGCGCTGACCTCGCTGCTGGTGACGCGCAATCCCGAAGCAGGTTTGGGCACCACCAACCGCAGCCGCTACTCCAATCCCAAGATGGACGCGCTGGTGAAGGAAGCTTCGTCGACCATGGACGACGCCAAGCGAGCGGATCTGTTGTCCAAGGCCAGCAACATCGCCATGGATGACTACGCCATGCTGCCTGTGCACTTCGAGTTGTCGGTATGGGCGATGAAGAGCGACATCCGCTATCAGGGCCGCCCAGACCAGGTCACGCTCGCGCAGTTTGCAACGCTGAAGAAGTAAGGCGCTAGTGCTTGCAACAATCGTAAGAAGGCTGCTGCAGACCATCGTCGTCATGCTGGTCATGTCGGCGCTGGTCTTTGCCGGCATCTACATGGTGGGCGACCCGGTCTCGATGCTGGCCAGCCCGGAAGCGACCGAAGCGCAACGCGCGGCGGTGCGCGCATCGCTGGGCCTGGATCTGCCGCTGTGGCGGCAGTACCTGATCTTCATGGGCCAGGCGGTGCGCGGTGATTTCGGCAACAGCTTCCTGACGGGCGAACCGGCCATGAGGCTGATCCTGGAGCGCATGCCGGCCACGGTGGAACTGGCCTGTGTGGCCATGCTGCTGTCGGTGCTGATCGGCGTGCCGTTGGGCATCCTGGCCGGCCTCAAGCCCAAGGCAGTGGGCTCGCGCGCGATCATGACGGGCTCGGTGCTCGGTTTCTCGCTGCCTAACTTCTGGGTTGGCCTGATGCTCATCATGGTGTTCGCCGTGATACTCGGCTGGGTGCCGGCGGGTGGGCGCGGCCAGACCGTCAGCATCGGATCGCTGCAGTTGAGCGTGCTGACTTTCGACGGCTGGCTGAGCCTGGCGCTGCCTGCGGCCACGATCGCCTTCGCCAAATGCGCAATGATCATCCGCGTGACGCGTGCCGCCACGCGCGAAGCCCTGCCCATGGACTACATCAAGTTCGCGCGCGCCAAGGGCCTGTCTGAAAAGCGCGTACTGGGCGTGCATCTGCTCAAGAACATCCTGATTCCCGTGGTGACGGTGGCGGGCCTGGAGTTCGGCCAGGTGATGGCCTTCGCCGTCGTGACGGAAACCGTGTTTTCCTGGCCGGGCATGGGCAAGCTGCTGATCGATTCCATCATCAACCTGGACCGTCCGGTGGTGGTGGCGTATCTGCTCTTGATCGTGTTCTTCCTGGTCATGCTGAATCTGGTGGTGGACATCATCTACACGGTGCTGGACCCCCGCGTACGCTTGGATAGCCGCCGATGAACACACCCGCCACGGCCGCCGCGCCCCCGGTTCAGGCCAAGGAGCAGACGCCCTGGCGCCGATTCCTGTCGGACTTCTTCGCCAGCAAGCTGGCCACGCTGGGTTTGATCATGCTGGTCGTGATCGTGGGCGCCGCGCTGCTTGCGCCCTGGATCGCGCCGCAGAATCCCTACGACCTGGCGACGCTGGACATCATGGACTCCAAGCTCAAGCCGGGCAGCGAAAGCGGCGACGGCAGCATGCGTTATTGGTTGGGCACAGACGGCCTGGCGCGCGACCTGTTCTCGGCCATCCTTTACGGCATGCGCACCAGCCTGTTGGTGGCCAGCGTTTCGGTACTGGCGGCCTTCGGCATCGGCGCCACGGTGGGCCTGATCGCAGCCTATTTCGGCGGCCGCATCGACGCCTTGCTGATGCGGGTTGTGGATATCCAGTTGTCGTTCCCCGCCATCCTGGTTGCGCTGATGTTGCTGGCGATTCTGGGCAAGGGTGTGGATAAGGTGATCATCGCGCTGATCGTGGTGCAGTGGGCGTATTTCGCGCGCGCCGCGCGCGGCGCGGCGCTGGTCGAGCGCGGCAAGGAATACGTGGAAGCGGCGCGCTGCATGTCGCTGTCGTGGGGGCGCGTGCTGTTTCGTCACGTGCTGCCCAACTGTATGCCGCCGCTGATCGTGATCGCCACCATCGACCTGGCGCATGCGATTGCGCTGGAGGCCACGCTGTCGTTTCTGGGCGTGGGCGTGCCGGTGACGGAGCCGTCGCTGGGCATGCTGATCTACAACGGCTTCGAATATCTGCTGTCCGGTCAGTACTGGATTTCGTTCTTCCCCGGCATTGCGCTGGCGCTGGCCATCATCGCCATCAATCTGGTGGGCGACCACCTGCGCGATGTGCTCAACCCGCGCCACGCGAATTGAGGGCGGGCGCCATGCAGACACCTGTGGAAAAGTCCCCGGCGACGCCCATACTCGAGGTGCATGGCCTGAAGACGCACTTCTACACCCGCAATGGCGTGGTGAAGGCGGTGGATGGTGTGGACCTGACGCTGGCCGAAGGCGAGATCCTGGGACTGGTGGGCGAATCGGGGTCGGGCAAGAGCATCACCGGCTTTTCGCTGATGGGACTGCTGGATGAGCCGGGCCGCATCGTCGACGGCACCTTGCGCTTGAACGGCGAGGACTTGCGCAACGCGACACCCGCGCGCTGGCGCGAGCTCAGGGGCCAGGAGATCGCCATGATCTTCCAAGATCCCATGATGACCCTGAACCCGGTACTGCGCGTCGATACGCAGATGATCGAGGCGGTGCAGGCGCACAGCAAGGTATCGCGCGAGCAAGCCCGCCAGCGCGCCTTGCAGACGCTCGCCATGGTGGGCATCCCTTCGCCCGAGGAGCGTCTGCGCACCTATCCGCACCAGTTATCAGGCGGCATGCGGCAGCGCGTGGCGATCGCGATTGCGCTCTTGAATTCGCCGCGCCTGATCATCGCCGACGAGCCCACCACGGCGCTGGATGTGACCATACAAGGACAGATCCTGTTCGAAGTGCAGAAGCTGTGCCGCGAAACCGGCACCGCGCTGATCTGGATCACGCACGACCTTGCCGTGGTCGCGGGCCTGGCGGACCGCGTGTCGGTCATGTATGCGGGGCGCGTAGTCGAAACCGGTACCACGCAGGCGGTCATCAGCCATCCCATGCATCCCTACACGCATGGCCTGATCGCTTCCATACCCACGCCCGAATCCCGCGGCAGGCCGCTGGTTCCGATTCCCGGCATGACGCCGTCGCTGCTCAACCTGCCGCAAGGCTGTGCGTTCCGTGGGCGCTGCCCGCGCGCCACCGACGCCTGTCTGGTCGAACCGCAGCCCGTGGAGGTGCGCCCGGCGCAATGGGTGCGTTGCTGGCATGCCGGAGGGCCAGATACCAAATGAACGCCGCAGAACGAGATCCCGCGGTCCCTATCCTGTCGTTGCGCGAGGTCGAGCTGCGCTTCGTGCAGCCCGTGGACCTGGCCGGCCGAATCGCCAACCTGCTGGGCGCCGGTTTGAAGACGCAGGTCGTGCATGCAGTGGCGGGTGTGGACCTGGATGTGCGGCCGGGCGAAGTGATAGGCATCGTGGGCGAATCCGGCTGTGGAAAATCCACGCTGGGCCGTATCGTGTCAGGCATCCTGCCGCCGACGGCGGGCGAAGTCAGCTACAAGGGCCGCGCCGTGAAGGCCATGGCGGGCCCGGAACGGCGTGCCTATGAGCTGGGCGTGCAGATGATCTTCCAGGATCCCTATGCCTCGCTGAACCCGCGTATGCGCGTGCGCGAGATCATCGGCGAGGCGCCCGTGGCGCACGGCCTGGTCCGCGCGCGCGACAAAGCCGAGTACGTCGCCGGGCTGATGCGCCAGGTGGGGCTGGATCCGGCTTTTGCACAGCGTTATCCCCATCAATTCTCTGGCGGCCAGAGGCAGCGCGTAGGAATTGCACGGGCGCTCGCGCTCAAGCCTTCGGTCATAGTTTGCGACGAGGCGGTCGCCGCGCTGGACGTGTCGATCCAGGCCCAGGTGCTTAATCTGTTCGAACGGTTGCGTGCGGACCTGGACCTGACCTATCTTTTCATCAGCCACAACCTCAGCGTGGTCAGCCACATCTCGGACCGCGTGGCCATCATGTATCTGGGCCGCGTGGTGGAGCTGGCGCCTACCGACACGGTCTTCCAGCGGGCCAACCATCCGTACACGCAGGCCTTGCTGAAGGAACTGCCGACGCTGCAGCCGGGGCGGCGCACCTACCAGCCCATCAAGGGCGAACTGCCGTCGCCGCTGGACCCGCCGACGGGCTGCGCCTTCCACCCGCGTTGCCCGCATGCGATGCCGCGCTGCAAGGCAGAACGGCCGTTGCTGCGTGAAGTCGCCCCGGGTCAGTTCAGCGCCTGCCATCTGAACGATACGTGAATTCAACTCTTACGCCTTATCCACAGCCATGAAAACCATAGACGAAATCGAACGCGCCCACGGCGACCTCACCGCGCTGCGGCGGGATATCCACGCCCATCCGGAACTTGCTTTCCAGGAAACGCGCACGTCCGCGCTGGTCGCGGAGCGTTTGCGCGGCTGGGGCCTGGAAGTCCACACGGGGCTGGGGAAAACCGGCGTGGTGGGTATTTTGCGCGGCGGCAACGGCAAGAAAACCATAGGTTTGCGCGCCGACATGGACGCGCTGCCCATGCCCGAGCACAACCGCTTTGCGCACAAGTCCACCATCAGCGGACGCATGCACGGCTGCGGCCACGACGGACACACGACCATGCTGCTGGGGGCGGCGCAATACTTGTCCACACACCGCGATTTCGATGGCACGGTGGTGTTCATCTTCCAGCCGGCCGAGGAAGGCGGCAACGCCGGCGCGCGCGCCATGATGCAGGATGGCCTGTTCGACAAATTCCCTTGCGACGCGGTGTTCGGCATTCACAACATGCCCGGCATGCCGGTCAACCAGTTCGGTTTTCGGGCGGGCCCGACCATGGCCTCCAGCAACCGCTGGGACATCGTCATCAAGGGCGTGGGCGGCCACGCGGCGCAGCCGCATGCATCGGTGGACCCCATCATTGTCGCGGCCGACATGGTGCATGCCCTGCAGACGGTGATCTCGCGCAGCAAGAATCCGCTGGAGCAGGCCGTGCTTTCGATCACGCAGATCCACGCGGGCGACGCCTACAACGTGATTCCCGGCGAAGCCGTGCTGCGCGGCACCGTGCGCACCTATTCGGTGGAGACCCTGGACAAGATCGAGGCGGACATGCGCCGCATCGCGACCACCTTGCCGCAGGTCTACGGCGGGACGGGCGAACTGGATTTCGTGCGCGCATATCCCCCGCTGGTGAATTGGGAAAAGGAAACCGCCTTTGCCGCCCAAGTCGCCGAAGACGCGTTCGGCGCTGAAAACGTGCAGCGCGAGATGCCGCCCTTCATGGGGGCGGAGGACTTTTCCTTCTTCCTGGAAGCGGTGCCTGGGACCTACCTGTTCCTCGGCAACGGCGACGGCGACCATCGCATGGAGACCTATCACGGCATGGGTCCGTGCCAGTTGCACAACCCGAATTACGACTTCAACGACGCCTTGCTGCCGGTGGGCGCAACATATTGGGTAAAACTGGTTCAGGCGTTTCTGCCGAAGTCCTGATCGACGCAAGTCTTTGATTTAAAAGGCGCGGGCTCCCTACGGACCGCGCCTTTTTTCATGGCCGGGCAAGGTTGTACACAGGCTGTCCACCTGCTATTCACCGCCTATCCACCGGGATATCCCCCGACAATCCACCGCTTTTCCCTGGCTTGCCACCAGGCTTATCCCAAGACTTATCCACAGGGCTGAATGCGACCTTAGCCGTCCCTTATATGACGCGCAGGCTTGAACAAAGGCCGAATAATTCGTTTGCGTAGGGGTTGCGCGTTTTCATAATGGACCGTTCCTGAGCCGGCCTGGCCGGCATTCGCGCAAGGAGCGATCCATGTCCCAGAGCAACGCGCTGCGCCGGTCCGAGGTGTATGCCGAACCCGCTGCGCAAGCCTTTTCGATCCGCCCGCTGGCAGCCGTGACCGGCGCGGAAATCATCGGTATCGACCTGTCGCGCGAGCTGACCCCGGCCGATTTTGCGCAGGTGCATCGCGCCCATCTGGACCATCACCTGCTGGTGTTCCGCGATCAGCGCATCACGCCGCAGCAGCACATCGATTTCAGCCGCCGCTTTGGCCGTCTGATGATCCACGTGCTGCATCAGTTCCATCTGGCCGGGCATCCCGAGATCCTCATCGTTTCCAACATCGTTGAAGACGGCAAGCCGATAGGGCTGGGTGATGCCGGCAAGTATTGGCATTCGGATATCTCGTACAAGGAATTGCCCAGCCTGGGGTCGCTGCTGCACGCGCAGGAGCTGCCCACGCAAGGCGGCGACACGCTATTCGCCGACATGCACGTGGCGTACGACACTCTGCCCGCCGCATTGCGAGACGCCATCGAAGGCAAGCGTGCCGTGCATTCCTACCTGGCCAAGTACGGCCAGCTGCAGAAGGAAGGCTCGTGGCGTCCCAATCTCAGCGCGCAACAGGTGGCGCAGGTGCAGGAAGTGGTGCATCCGGTCGTGCGCACGCATCCGGAGACGGGCCGCCGCGCGCTGTTCGTGAGCGAAGGCTTCACCACCCGCATCGAGGGCCTGCCCGAAGACGAGAGCCGCCAGATCCTGGACGAACTGTTTGCCCACAGCATCCGGCCCGAACACATCTACCGCCACCAATGGCAGCCGCATGATCTGGTGTTCTGGGACAACCGCTCGTTGATCCATCTGGCCGGCGGTACGCCGGATCACCTGCGCCGCAAGCTGTACCGCACGACGATCGAAGGCGACGTGCCGTTCTGACGTCGCGCGCCCCTTAATTTCGCGCAAAACCATTTATCCACAGGGTCCGCCATGGGTTTTTCCTCCGCTGTACGTGATCGTTTGGTCCAGGCCGCCACCGGCGCGGGCCTGGCGTTGATACTTGCCGTGCTGGCGCTGGCTTCGCCGACGCCGGCCATGGCGGAGGGCCGCATCCGCATCGCCGAGCAGTACGGCATCGTGTATCTGCTGTTGAACGTGGCGCGCGATCAGCAACTGATCGAAAAGCACGGCAAGGCCGATGGTGTGGATATCTCGGTCGAGTGGGCCAAGCTGTCGGGCGGTTCGGCCGTGAACGATGCGCTGTTGTCCGGGGCTGTGGATATCGCGGGGGCTGGCGTGGGACCGCTGTTGACGATATGGGACCGCACGCGCGGCAAGCAGAACGTGAAGGGCGTGGCTTCGCTGGGCAATTTTCCCTATTACCTGGTCAGCAACAATCCCAACGTGAAGACGATTGCGGACTTCACCGACAAGGACCGCATCGCGGTGCCGGCGGTAGGCGTGTCGGTGCAGTCTCGCGTGTTGCAGCTGGCGTCGGCCAAACTGTGGGGCGACGCGCAGTTCAACAAGCTGGACAAGATTTCCGTCGCCCTGCCGCATCCGGACGCGGCCGCCGCCATCATCGCGGGTGGCACGGAAATCACGGGGCATTTCGGCAACCCGCCCTTCCAGGAGCAGGAGCTGGCCGAGAATCCCAAGGCGCGCATCGTGCTCAATTCCTATGACGTGCTGGGCGGGCCCAGTTCGTCCACGGTGTTGTTTGCGACCGAGAAATTCCGCAAGGAAAATCCCAAGACCTACAAGGCATTCCAGGCCGCGCTGAAGGAAGCGGCGCAGTTCGCCAGCGCCAACCCGGAAAAGGCCGCGGATACTTATCTGCGCGTTACCGGCGCAAAGCTGGACCGCGATTTCCTGATCAAAGTGATCAAGAACCCCGACGTGCAGTTCAAGCTGGAACCGCAGAATACCTATGCGCTGGCCGAGTTCATGCACAAGGTGGGCGCGATCAAGAATGCGCCGGCCAGTTGGCGCGATTATTTCTTTGACGACCCCGTCACGGCCCAAGGCAGTTGAGATGGGATTGAGCGCTGCCTCCCCTGTGGATAACACCGAAAAGGCCACGCCTTTGCTGGCTGTGGATAAGGTGTCGATCGAATACAAGACGCGCGAAAGGCGCGTGCGCGCCACGCATCAGGTCAGTTTCGACGTGCACGAAGCAGAGCGTTTCATCCTGCTGGGCGCGTCCGGTTGCGGCAAATCCACGCTGCTTAAGGCAATTGCGGGCTTCATCGAACCGACCGAAGGGCGCATTGCCATCGATGGCAATGCCGTGCGCGGCCCGGGGCCAGACCGCATCGTGGTGTTCCAGGAATTCGACCAGCTGCCGCCATGGAAGACGTTGCGGCAGAACGTGGCGTTTCCGCTGGTGGCTTCACGCAAACTCAACCGTCGCGAGGCCGACGAGCGCGCCATGCACTACCTGGACAAGGTGGGGTTGTCCGCGTTCGCCGATGCCTATCCGCATACGTTGTCCGGCGGCATGAAGCAGCGCGTGGCCATTGCGCGCGCCCTGGCGATGCAGCCGCGTGTGCTTTTGATGGACGAGCCCTTCGCGGCGCTGGACGCGTTGACGCGGCGGCGCATGCAGGAAGAATTGCTGGCGCTGTGGGAAGACGTGCGTTTCACCCTGCTGTTCGTCACCCATTCCATCGAAGAGGCATTGGTACTGGGCAGCCGCGTGCTGTTGCTGTCACCGCATCCCGGCCGCGTGCGCGCGGAACTGAACGCCCATGCCTACGGGCTGCATAGCCAGGGCTCGGCTGCGTTCCAGTCTGCAGCCAGGCGCGTCCATGATCTGCTGTTCGATGTGGCGCCTGCGGAACAGTCCGCTGAACTTGCCGCTGAGCGGGCCGCGGCCTGAAGGACTTCCGCATGAACAACGCATACGCAGGCGCCGTGCCCATCCGTCCCGAAGTGGAGTACGAGCTGCCGCCCTTGCCCGCGCAAGCGGGCGAAGCGCCCCTGCCCTGGCATGAACGCCTGTGGCAGCACGCCAGCCTGCGCAAGCTGGCGATCCTGGCGCTATTGGCCGGCATCTGGGAGCTGGCGGCGCGCTACACCGACAATGATCTGCTGCTGCCCAGCGCATCGCAGACGGCGGTCGCCTTCGTGCAGGGCATCGCAGGCGGCGAACTGCTGGCACGCGCCGGGCAATCGTTGCGCGTGCTGGCGCAGGGATATGCGGCGGGCGTGCTGCTGGCCTTTGTGCTGACCACGCTGGCGGTGTCGACGCGTTTCGGTCGCGATCTGCTGTCCACCTTGACGGCCATGTTCAATCCCCTGCCGGCGATTGCGCTGCTGCCGCTGGCGCTGCTGTGGTTCGGCCTGGGCGAAGGCAGCCTGGTGTTCGTTCTGATCCATTCGGTGTTGTGGGCGCTGGCGCTGAACATGTACGCGGGTTTTCTGGGGGTATCGGATACCTTGCGCATGGCGGGCCGCAACTATGGATTGAGCGGTCTGCGCTACGTGTTGCAGATTCTGGTGCCTGCCGCCCTGCCCGCCATCCTGGCCGGGCTGAGGATAGGCTGGGCCTTTGCGTGGCGCACATTGATCGCTGCGGAACTGGTGTTCGGCGCGTCCAGCGGCAAGGGCGGCCTGGGCTGGTACATCTTTCAGAACCGCAACGAGTTATACACAGACCGCGTGTTCGCGGGGTTGGCGGCGGTGGTGATCATCGGCCTGCTTGTGGAAAACCTGGTGTTCGACACCGTGGAGCGTTTCACGGTCAGGCGCTGGGGCATGCAGCGCTGATTGTCTCGGCGCAGAGCCGCGCAGCAGCCAAAAAAAGGCGGCCCCTCGGGGCCGCCTTGCGCATGGGCGCGTCGCGGATTACAGCTTCAGTCCCAGCGCCTTGGCCACGCCTGCGGCGTAGGCGGGATCGGCTTTGCGGAAGTGTTCCAGCTGGCGGCGCTGGATTTCTTCCGGGACGCCGGCCATGTGGCGGCCGATGTTGCCGAACAGCAACTCCTGCTGTGCAGGCGTCATCAGGCGGAACAAGGCGCCCGGCTGCGAGTAGTAGTCATCGTCCACGCGGTGATTCCAGCGCGCTGCCGCCTGGCCGTCCAGCGCCAGCGGCGGCTCGCCTGCCGACGGGGTTTCCTTCCACTCGCCCGCGCTGTTGGGCTCGTAGTTCAGCGTCGCCCCGACGTTGCCGTCGACACGGCCGGCGCCGTCGCGGTGGAAGCTGTGAAACGGGCAGCGCGGCGCGTTCACCGGGATCTGGTGGTGGTTGATGCCCAGGCGATAGCGGTGCGTGTCGCCGTAGGAGAACAGCCGGCCTTGCAGCATCTTGTCCGGCGAGAATCCGATACCGGGGACCACGTTGGCCGGGGTGAAGGCGGCCTGCTCGACCTCGGCAAAGTAGTTCTCGGGGTTCTTGTTCAGCTCCAGCACGCCGACTTCGATCAGCGGATAGTCGCCATGCGGCCAGACCTTGGTCAGGTCGAAGGGGTTGATATGGTAAGTCGCGGCTTCGGCCTCGGGCATGATCTGCACCTTCAGCGTCCACTTCGGGAAGTTGCCCTTTTCGATATTCTCGAACAGGTCGCGCTGCGAGCTTTCGCGGTCATGGGCGACCACTTGCGCCGCTTCCTCGTCGCTCAGACAGGCGATGCCTTGCTGCGACTTGAAGTGGAATTTCACATAGAAGCGCTCGCCGTCCTTGTTGATGAAACTGAACGTGTGCGAACCGAAGCCGTGCTGCTGGCGCAGGTTGGCGGGAATGCCGCGATCGCTCATCAGGGTGGTGACCTGGTGTAGCGATTCGGGATTGAGCGACCAGAAGTCCCAGGCGGCGGTGGCGCTGCGCAGGTTGGTCTTGGGGTCGCGCTTCTGGGTGTGGATGAAGTCCGGGAATTTCAGCGGATCACGGATGAAGAAGACCGGCGTGTTGTTGCCGACCAGGTCCCAGTTGCCTTCCTCGGTGTAGAACTTGATGGCGAAACCGCGCACGTCGCGTTCGGCGTCAGCCGCGCCGCGCTCGCCGGCCACGGTCGAGAAACGCAGGAACAGCGGGGTCTGCTTGCCGACCTGGGAAAAGAGGTTGGCGCGGGTGTAGCGCGAGATGTCGTGGGTGACAGTGAGGGTGCCATAGGCGCCCGAACCCTTGGCGTGCACCACGCGTTCGGGGATGCGTTCGCGGTCGAAGTGGGCGAGCTTTTCAATCAGCCAGAAGTCTTCCAACAGCGCCGGGCCGCGCGGGCCGGCAGTCAGCGTGTTGTTGTTGTCGGCCACCGGCGCGCCAGCGGCGGTGGTCAGATGCGTCTTCTTGTCGGTCATAGCACACTCCCTATGAAATGCCTGGAATGCGGGGGCCGCAGAGGGGCCCGCGCCGTGTCTGGGATAGCCCGGCATTGCCGGCCTGGGGCTATCTCCGACACATCATAGGGGTCTTGCCTTACCGTGTGAAGTTGATTGATCTATAAAACTTGATAAAGAATAACTATCAAGAAAATCAGGAATCGGCATCGGTGGCGGCCGTCAGGCGAAAAAAAACCGGTCCGCATGGGACCGGTTTCTTGCGCGGGAGCAGATATCAGCGGTTGGCTGCGGCTTCCGTCTTGCGCTGCATGGCGCGGGTGATGGACCACTGCTGGGCGATCGACAGGGTGTTGTTGACGCACCAGTAGAGCACCAGGCCGGCCGGGAAGAAGAACATCATCCCGCCGAACACCAGCGGCATGATCATCATGACCTTGGCTTGGACGGGGTCCGGGGGCGTCGGGTTCAGTTTGATCTGCAGGAACATGGTGGCCATCATGATGGCGGGCAGAATGAAGTACGGGTCGCGGATCGACAGGTCGTGCACCCACAGGATCCACGGCGCGCCGCGCATTTCCACGCTGGCCAGCAGCACCCAGTACAGCGAGATGAACACCGGGATCTGCACCAGCATGGGCAAGCAGCCGCCCAGCGGGTTGATCTTTTCGGTGCGGTACATCTCCATCATGGCCGCATTGAGTTTCTGCTTGTCGTCGCCGTACTTTTCCTTCAGGGCCTGCAGGCGCGGAGCCACCTGCTTCATGCGGGCCATGGAGCGGTAGCTGGCGGCGGCCAGGGGGTAGAACACGGCCTTGATCAGCACGGTCAGCGCCACGATCGTCCAGCCCCAGTTGCCCAGGATGGAATGCAGCCAGGTCATCAGCTTGAACAGCGGCTTGGCGATGATGGTCAGCCAGCCATAGTCGACCACCAGTTCCAGGCCGGGGGCCAGGGCGGCCATGGCCTTCTGGTCTTGCGGACCGACCCACAGGTGCGAATCGACGCGCGTGGCGGCGCCAGGGGCGATCTCGCCGACGGCCTCGATGCTGCGGGCGGCGTACAGGTTCTTCTGCACTTCCAGCAGTTCGTTGGTGCGCGGCTTGCCCTGCGGGGGCACCCAGGCGGTGGCGAAGTAGTGCTGGACCACGGCGATCCAGCCGTTGTCCGATTGCTTGATGTAGCTGGCCTTCTTCTTTTCGATGTCGCTGAAGGTGATCTTCTGGAACTTGTCCTGTTCCGAGTAGACGGCGAAACCGGTGAAGGTGTGATAGAAGCTGGACGTGTCGGCGGGGTCGTTGCCGTCGCGTTCGAGCTGCAGGTACAGGGCGGGCGACACGGGGCCGGCGCTGACGTTGGCCAGGTCGTGGCGCACGTCGATGTCATAGCGGCCGCGGTGCAGGGTGAACGTCTTGGTGACCTTCACGCCGCCGGATTCGCCCTCGAAGGCGACCACCAGGTTGTCCCCGGTCAGCTGGCGTTCCGAGGACACGACGCGGAAAGGCGTCTGGTGCGTGGGGAAGCTTTGACCGTTGGGGGCGCCGACCACGCCGGTCTGCACCACGTAGTTCAGGCCGGCGGCGCGGTCCAGCAGCACCGTGGGCTTGTCGGGCTGGCCGGTGGCTGGGTACTTCAGCAGTTCGGCGCGCACCAGTTGGGCGCCCATGGTGTCGAACGTCAGGCGCAGCACGTCGGTCGTGATGACGACTTCTTCCGAGCGCGCGGCAGCAGGCGCGGCGGCGCCGGGCACGGCGGACGCAGCGGCAGCCGCGGGGGCGGGCGTGCTGGGCACCGAAGGCGTTGCGTTGTTCGTGGCGGCTTGCGGCTCGCTCGTGGTGGCGGCAGGCGTGGGGCCGAACAGCGACGGCTTGCCGTTATGGATCTGCCAGTTGTTCCATAGGAGCAACAGCGAGAAGGAAAAAATCATCCAGAGGACGGTTCGTCGGATATCCATGGTGCCTACTGAGGTGAATACGGGCCAGCAAAGCCCGCCAGTTTAGCGTCAATCATGCTCGGTGCGGTGGCTGTGGGAACAGCACGAGGGGCCATTGGTTCCCTTGGAGGGCGGAACCGGGTCCAATCCGCCCGGCGACCAAGGGTGGCAGCGGCCGATGCGCCGGACTGCCAGCCAGAAGCCGCGCCAGGCGCCGTGGCGCTCGATCGCTTCGATCGCATACGCCGAGCAGGTCGGGGTAAAGCGGCACTGCCTGCCGATCCAGGGGCTCAGGAAAAACCTGTAGAACCGGATCGGGGCAATGAGTAAAGCCTTGATCATCGCGCTATCCGCTCAAAGTGAGCGTCCACTTCGGCTCTTGCCGCGCGTTTCAGCGCGGTAAGCGTGGCGGGCGCAACCTTGCTATGCAGGCGCACGACGTAATCTTTGGCCGGCAGTCCCAGGCGCCGGTGGCGGAACGCCTCGCGGATGACCCGCTTGATGGCGTTGCGCGTACTGGCGTGGGCGGCGAACCGCTTGGCGATCACCAGGCCCAGACGCGCACAGGCGTCCTGGCCGGGAGGCAGATCATTGGGAGCCGCGCTCACAATGAAGAACGCCCCTCGGGCAAGACGCCGGCCTTTGAGGGCGGCGGCGAACTCGGAGGGGCGATGCAGCCGCGCCTCCGGCGGAAGCGTGGAGCGCGGCATGGACTGCAAAATCAGGCGTCAGGTTTTTCCGGACAAGCCGGAAAAACAGGACTTAGACGGCCAGACGCTTGCGGCCCTTGGCGCGGCGGGCATTCAGGATGGCGCGGCCAGCGCGGGTTTTCATGCGCACGCGGAAACCATGGGTGCGCTTGCGACGGGTAACGGAAGGTTGGTAGGTACGTTTCATGGACGATCCACAAAAAGAACAAAAGTCAGAAGGGACCTGCCCGGAAGGGTTCCTGGTCGCGCATTCAGGAAGCGGGTATCTAATGAGCATTTTTGCAACAGGTGCAAAAAAACAGCTCGTAGACGGGGCTCTGACCGGGAAACCCCGGGCGACCTATTAGAAGCAAAACCAGGCAGTTGCGTGGGCGGTAGGCATCGTTAGACACCACTGCCAACAAAGCGCGGCTAAGCTCTCTGTGGAACCTTCTGACAGACAGAATTCGGAAAAGCCCACCATTTCAGCAAGTTTTCCCTGTCTTGTCAAACAGTTAAGACTGCGCCGCACGGACGCTTATGCCCTACCCTGTGGATAACCCCAGCCCAGGCAAGGTAGAATCGAGGTTTGAATAAGAGCGACATGAAAGAATTCTGGCAGACCTGCGTCAGTCGTCTTGAGCAGGAACTCCCCCCCCAACAAATCAGCGCGTGGATACGACCGCTGGTCCCGCTTGCGTACGACGAAACGCAGGCGGTGCTGCGCGTTGCCGCTCCCAACCGGTTCAAACTGGATTGGGTACGGAAGAACTTTTCCCACCAGATCGAAGCGTTGGCCGCGGAGTGGTTCGAGCGTCCGGTGCAGGTGCTGTTCGAGTTGCCGACGCAAGGCGCCACGCCGCGCATGCCGGTCGCGCCCGTACGCGCCGCACCCGCGGCGCCCGCGTATCCGTCCGCTGCTTCCCCTTCAGGCGGCGCGCCGCCACCGATGGCCCCGGTAACGCCTGCACCCGCAGCCCCGGCGACCACGGCGGCCGCGCAGGCCGCGCAAGCGGTGAACGCGGACGCGGCAAGCATCGTGTACGAGCGTTCGCGCCTGAACACCGATCTGACGTTCGAGAACTTCGTGACGGGTAAGGCGAACCAGTTGGCGCGCGCCGCTGCGTTGCAGGTCGCCGAGAACCCTGGCACGTCCTACAACCCGCTGTTCCTGTACGGCGGCGTGGGCCTGGGCAAAACCCACCTGATCCACGCCATCGGCAATGCGATGGTGGCGGCGGGGACCGGTGTGCGCGTGCGCTATGTGCATGCCGACCAATACGTGTCGGACGTGGTGAAGGCCTACCAGCGCAAGGCGTTCGACGACTTCAAGCGTTATTACCATTCGCTCGACCTGCTGCTGATCGACGATATCCAGTTCTTCTCCGGCAAGAACCGCACGCAGGAAGAATTCTTCTACGCGTTCGAAGCGATGGTGGCTCAGCGCAAGCAGATCATCATCACCAGCGATACCTATCCTAAGGAACTGTCGGGCATCGACAGCCGCCTGATCTCGCGCTTCGACTCCGGCCTGACGGTGGCCATCGAGCCGCCGGAACTGGAAATGCGCGTGGCGATCCTGTTGCGCAAGGCGGAGTCCGAAGGCGTGCCCATGCCCGAGGAAGTGGCGTTCTTCATCGCCAAGCATCTGCGCAGCAACGTGCGCGAACTGGAAGGCGCGCTGCGCAAGGTGCTGGCCTATGCGCGCTTCCACGGCCGCGACGTGCTGACGGTGGATGTCTGCAAGGAAGCCCTGAAGGACCTGCTGTCCGTGTCCAACGGCCAGATCACCGTGGAGAACATCCAGAAGACGGTGGCGGATTTCTACAAGATCAAAGTGGCCGACATGTACTCGAAACGCCGGCCCGCCAATATCGCTTTGCCGCGCCAGGTCGCGATGTACCTGGCGAAGGAGCTGACCCAGAAAAGCCTGCCGGAAATCGGCGATCTGTTCGGTGGCCGTGATCACACCACCGTGCTGCATGCCGTACGCAAGATTTCCGACGCCCGCGCCAAGCAAGCGGAGCTCAACCATACCCTGCACGTGTTGGAACAAACTCTAAAAGGATGAACATGCAACTCGTACAAACCACACGCGATGCATTGCTGAAACCGCTGTCGACTGTGGCGGGCATCGTCGAAAGACGCCATACCCTGCCCATCCTGGCGAACATCCTGATGCGCAAGGAAGGCAACAAGGTTGCCTTCATTGCGACCGACCTGGAAGTACAGATCACCACCCATGCCGACTTCGGCGTGGGTCAAGACAACGAATCCACCACGGTCGCGGCGCGCAAGCTGCTGGATATCCTGAAGGCCCTGCCGGACACCGGCGACGTGCGCCTGGCGCTGGCCAGCAACAAGCTGTCGGTGCAATCGGCCAAGAGCCGCTTCGCCCTGCAGACGCTGGCCGCCAGCGAATTCCCCACCGTGGCTCAGCCCGAACAGTGGGACGTGTCGCTGACCATGCCGCAGCGCACGCTGCGCCACCTGTTCAACATGGTGCACTTCGCCATGGCGCAACAGGACATCCGCTACTACCTGAACGGCATGCTGCTGGTGTTTGAACCGGGCCGCGTGCGTGCGGTCGCCACCGATGGCCACCGCCTGGCGCACTGCTCGACGGAAGCCGACGGCATCAGCGAACGCCACGAAGTGATCGTGCCGCGCAAGACCGTGCTGGAAATGCAGCGCCTGCTGGAAGACTCCGACGAGCCGGTTTCGATCGACGTGGCGCCGGGCCAGATCCGCTTCCGCTTCGGCGACGTGGAGCTCGTCTCCAAGCTGGTGGAAGGCAAGTTCCCGGACTTCACGCGCGTGATCCCGACGAACTACACGCGCCATTTCCTGGTCGGCCGCGAAGCGCTCCAGGGCAGCCTGCAGCGCGCCGCCATCCTGACCACCGACAAGTTCAAGGGCGTGCGCCTGCAACTGGCGCAGAACCAGATGAAGATCTCGTCCTCCAACGCCGAGCAGGAAGAGGCGCAGGAAGAAATCGACATCGACTACGGCCATGAAGCCCTCGATGTGGGCTTCAACGTCGGCTACCTGCTCGACGTGCTGTCCAACGTCAAGGTGGACAACATCCAGTGGTCGGTCATGCCCGATGCCAACGCGTCGGCGCTCATCACCCTGCCCGAAGACGACCAGTTCAAGTACGTCGTCATGCCCATGCGGATTTGATCCGCACCCATCGTGGGTTTGTGCCGCTTGCGGGCCCGAGGGCCCGTGGGCGGTCCGGCCGCCAGGCCGTTCTTTAAAGCGTTATCGATACAGACATGTCAGATCAGCAGAACACCACTCCCGAGAACAGCGGCTACGGCGCTGACTCGATCAAGATGCTCAAGGGGCTGGAGGCCGTGCGCAAGCGCCCCGGCATGTACATCGGCGACACATCCGACGGCACCGGCTTGCACCACATGGTGTTCGAAGTCGTCGACAACGCCATCGACGAAGCCCTGGCCGGCTACTGCGACGACATCGTCGTCACGATCCACACCGACAACTCGATCTCGGTCACCGACAACGGCCGCGGCATCCCCACCGACATCCACAAGGATGACGAATTCCACCGCAGCGCGGCCGAAATCGTCATGACCGAACTGCACGCTGGCGGCAAGTTCGACCAGAACTCCTACAAGGTGTCCGGCGGCCTGCACGGCGTGGGCGTGTCTTGCGTGAACGCGCTGTCCGAATGGCTGCGGCTGACCATCCGCCGCAACGGCGAAGTGCACCAGATGGAGTTCCGCCAGGGCGAGCGCGTCGCGCCCCTGGCCGTGACCGGTACGACCGACAAGCGCGGCACCGAAGTGCGCTTTTTGGCCGACCCGATCATCTTCAACAACATCGAGTACCACTACGAGATCCTCTCGAAGCGCCTGCGCGAACTGTCGTTCTTGAACAATGGCGTGAAGATCCGCCTGATCGACCAGCGCCAGGGCAAGGAAGAGAACTTCGCCTTCTCCGGCGGCGTGAAGGGCTTCGTCGAATACATCAATCGCAGCAAGACCGTGCTGCACCCGAACGTGTTCTCGGTCACCACCGAGTCCTCGGCGGGCGGCGTGCCGGTCGGCGTCGAAGTGGCGATGCAGTGGAACGACAGCTACAGCGAAAGCGTGCTGTGCTTCACCAACAACATTCCGCAGCGCGACGGCGGCTCGCACCTGACCGGCCTGCGCGCGGCAATGACCCGCATCATCAACAAGTACATCACCGACAACGAACTGGCCAAGAAGGCCAAGGTCGAGACGTCCGGCGACGACATGCGCGAAGGCCTGGCCTGCGTGCTGTCGGTGAAGGTGCCCGAGCCCAAGTTCAGCAGCCAGACCAAGGACAAGCTGGTCTCCAGCGAAGTGCGTCCGGCGGTTGAGGAAGCCGTGGCGCGCACGCTGGAAACCTGGCTGCTGGAACACCCGAACGACGCCAAGGCGCTGTGCGCCAAGATCGTCGAAGCCGCCCGCGCCCGCGAAGCCGCGCGCAAGGCGCGCGAAATGACGCGCCGCAAGAGCGTGCTGGAAGGCGCAGGCCTGCCCGGCAAGCTGGCCGACTGCCAGGAAAAGGACCCCGCACTGTGCGAGCTGTACATCGTCGAGGGTGACTCCGCAGGCGGCTCGGCCAAGCAAGGCCGCGATCGCAAGTTCCAGGCCATCCTGCCGTTGCGCGGCAAGGTGCTGAACGTCGAGAAGGCGCGTTTCGACCGCCTGATCGCCAGCGAGCAGATCGCCACGCTGATCACCGCGCTGGGCACCAGCATCGGTCCTGACTTCAACGTCGACAAGCTGCGCTACCACCGCCTCATCATCATGACCGACGCGGACGTGGACGGCGCGCACATCCGCACCCTGCTGCTGACGCTGCTGTACCGCCAGATGCCTGAACTGGTGCAGCGCGGCTACGTGTATATCGCCCAGCCGCCGCTGTACAAGGTCAAGGTCGGCCGCGAAGAACGCTATCTGAAAGACGACCAGGAAGAAGCGCAGTTCATGCTGCAACTGGCGCTGAAGGATGCCGAGATCATCTCGGGCGGCAACATCATCCGCGGCGACGAACTCAACGACCTGGCCCGCCAGTACGTCGCGGCCGACGCCGTGATCGCGCGCCTGTCGCGCGTATTCGACGTGGGCGCGCTGTCGGCCATGGCCGAAGGCGTGGAGATCAACCTGGAATCGGCCGAGTCCACCGCCGATTCCGCGCGCCGCCTGGCCGACGCCATGCGCGACCCGGTCAGCGGCAACGGCGTGGAAGTCGTGCCGGAGTTCGACGAATCCACCGAGCGCCATCGTCTGTCGGTGCAGCGCATGCACCACGGCAACGTGCGCGTGAGCATCATCGATGCGGACTTCGTCAACGGTTCGGACTACGCGGTCCTGTCCAAGGCCGCCAAGAGCTTCTCCGGCAAGGTCGGCGCGCGTTCGCTGGCCGCCCGCGGCGAAGGCGACAAGCGCAAGGAACAGACCGTGTCCGATTTCCGCGAGGCCATGCAGTGGCTGCGCAGCGAAGCCGACCGCAGCATCTCCAAGCAACGCTACAAGGGTCTGGGCGAAATGAACCCGGAACAGCTGTGGGAAACCACCATGGACCCGAAGGTGCGCCGTTTGTTGCGCGTGCAGATCGAGGACGCCATCGCGGCCGACGAGGTCTTCACCACGCTGATGGGCGACGACGTCGAACCGCGCCGCAACTTCATCGAGACGCATGCGTTGTCGGCGGGGAATATCGACGCCTGATCGCGTCGGATCTCGGCAGAGATCCTGGACGCCATAGAAAAGGGGCTGCCTTGCGCAGCCCCTTTTTCATGCGCCAGTCCGGCGCGGCCCGGAAAACGCAATCCTTCTACACCTGCACATCATTGGCCCAAGGCTCGGCCGTCAAGCGCTCGGCCAGATATTCAATGAACGCCTGCACCCGGGCCGGCCGGCGGCGGCCAGGCGGGGTGACGATGTGCAGGGCGATGGGATCCACCTGCCAGTCGTCCATCACGGTCTCCAGCGCGCCCGATTGCAAATCCTTCCACGCCAGAAACTCGGGCTGCAGGGCCAGACCCATGCCCGCCTGCAGCGCCGGCGTCAGGGCTTCGGCGTTGTTCACGTTCAGGTGCACCGGCAGCGACTGCGAAAACTCGCCGTGCTTTTCATGGCGGAAGCGCCAGCTCGCGCCGTTGCGCGCATACATGTATTGCAACGCGGTGTGCTGTGCCAGGTCCTTTGGATGCTTGGGGCGTCCCGCGCGCTTGAAGTAGCTGGGCGCGCCCACCAGCAGGATGCGCACCGAGCAGAGCCGCCGCGCCAGCAGCGTCGAATCCACCAGATTGGAGATGCGCAGCGCCAGGTCGAAGCGTTCCGAGACCAGGTCGGCCTGCTTGTCGCTGAATTCGATTTCCAGGGCCACGTCGGGATTGGCCTGCATGAATGGCGGCAGCATCGGCGCCAGATGCGTGACCCCAAAGGACATGGGCGCGGACAGCCTGATCTTGCCGCGCAGGCTGCTCGACTTTTCCGTCACCTCGGATTCGACGGCCTCGCCTTCCTCCAATATGCGCGCTGCGCGTTCCAGCGCCGCGTAGCCGGATTCGGTCAAGGTCATGCTGCGGGAGGTGCGATGAAACAGCGTGGTCTTCATGCGCGCTTCCAGACGGCTGATGGTCTTGGAAACCGTGGCCTGCGCCAAGCCGAACTCGGCCGCCGCCTTGGCGAACGACCCTGTATCGGCGACCTTGGCGAAGATCGCCCAACCCTCTAAATCCGGCAGCTTGCTCATCTTGTGTTCTCGGGAAATGCCCGCGCCGATGATAGCCCCTGCCTATGGCATGGACAAGAATGGTGTTGAACGCAGTGCAGCAGAGACTGTCACGCCATGGTCATCATGCAAAAAATGGAAAGGATGGAATTCCATGCTGCGGGTTCTCAGGAAAGCGGCCTCTCCCTACTATGCATACACCGACAGACGAGATGCACGGGACCTTCCAGCGGCACCCCGCCATCGTCGCAACGGGGCAGACCGGGATGGTTTGCCAGCTACACCGAATTCTTTGCTGCCGCCCTATTTGATAGTTTTCCTTAAAGAGAGATCCGCCATGTCCGCCAACAAATACCTCGAAGTCCTGACCCCGCAGAACAGCCAGATCATTTTCATCGACCAGCAGCCGCAGATGGCCTTCGGCGTGCAATCCATCGACCGCCAGACCCTGAAGAACAACGTGGTGGGCCTGGCCAAGGCCGCACGCGCCTTCAATATCCCCACCACCATCACCACCGTCGAAACCGACAGCTTCTCCGGCAATACCTACCCCGAACTGCTGGCTGTGTTCCCCGAGAACAAGATCCTGGAGCGCACCTCCATGAATTCCTGGGACGACCAGAACGTGCGCGACGCGCTGGCCGCCAATGGCCGCAAGAAGGTCATCGTCGCCGGCCTGTGGACCGAGGTCTGCAACACCACCTTCGCGCTATGCGCCATGCTGGAAGGCGAGTACGAAATCTACATGGTGGCTGATGCTTCAGGCGGCACCTCGGTGGACGCGCACAAGTACGCCATGGACCGCATGGTGCAGGCCGGCGCCGTGCCGATGACCTGGTTGCAGGTGATGCTGGAATGGCAGCGCGACTGGGCCCGCAAGGAAACCTATGACGCCGTCACTGGCATCGTCAAGGAACACTCCGGCGCCTACGGCATGGGCATCGACTACGCCGTCACCCACGTGCACAAGCTGGCAGAGCGCGTGCAGCACGGCGAACGCATCGGCCCCAACCCCGCCAAGTAAACCGCAAGCCGGATCGTCCAGACAGCGTCTGGCCGGTCCGGCGCCTTGTCTTTGAACACGGCGTTTTGAACACGGCGGGCGGCGGGACTTGCGGGTCCGAATGCCGCCTGGCGCGATCCAGGAGAGTCCCATGCCAGACCAGAAGAATCCCGCCGCGCGCGGCACTTTCGCGCCCTTGCGCCAGTCCGTATTCGCCGTGCTGTGGGCCGCGACCGTGCTGGGCAACGTGGGCAGCTTCATGCGGGACGTGGCCAGTTCCTGGCTGGTGACCGATCTGTCGGCCAGCCCGGCCGCGGTGGCGCTGATCCAGACCGCTGCGACCCTGCCCATCTTCCTGCTGGCGATTCCCGCCGGCGTGCTGTCCGACATCCTGGACCGGCGCCGCTTCCTGATCTTCGTGCAGCTGCTGCTGGCCTCCGTCAGCGGCACGCTGCTGCTCCTGTCGCATTTCGGCGCGCTGACGGTCGATTACCTGATTGCCCTGACCTTCGTCGGCGGCATCGGCGCGGCCTTGATGGGGCCGACCTGGCAATCCATCGTCCCGGAACTCGTGCCGCGCGAAGAACTCAAGGGCGCGGTGGCGCTGAACTCGCTGGGCATCAATATCGCGCGCGCCATCGGTCCGGCGGCGGGCGGCCTGATCCTCGCCAGCTTCGGCGCGGCGGTCACCTACGGGCTAGATGTGCTGAGCTACGTGTTCGTCATTGCCGCACTGCTGTGGTGGAAGCGTCCCGCGGCCGTCGATAGCGCGCTGTCGGAGAACTTCTTCGGCGCGTTCCGCGCCGGCCTGCGCTACACGCGGGCCAGCAAGGAGCTGCACCGCGTGCTGCTGCGCGCCGCCGTCTTCTTCCTGTTCGCCAGCGCGGTGTGGGCCTTGCTGCCGCTGGTGGCGCGGCAGATGCTGGGCGGCTCCTCGGGCTTTTACGGCGTGTTGCTGGGCGCGGTGGGCGCAGGAGCCATCATCGGCGCTCTGTTGCTGCCCAGGCTGGGCGCCCGCCTGAATGCCGACGGGCTGGTGCTGCTGGCGTCGGTGGCCAGCGCGGCGGTCATGGCCGTGCTGGTGTTCGCGCCGCCGCAATGGCTGGCCGTGCTGATGCTGGTAGTGCTGGGCATGGGCTGGATCACCGCGCTCACCACGTTCAATGGCGTGGCCCAGGCCGTGCTGCCCAATTGGGTGCGCGGCCGCGGGCTGGCGGTGTACCTGATGGTCTTCAACGGCGCGATGGCCGCTGGCAGCCTGGGCTGGGGCCTGGTGGCGCGCGAGATCGGCGTGCCCTATGCACTGGCAGTCAGCGCTGCCGGGCTGGTCGCGGTTGCGCTGTTGTTTCACCGCGCCAGCCTGCCGGTCGGCGAGGCGGATCTGCAGGCGTCGAATCACTGGCCGGAGCCGCTGCTTGCTGAACCTGTGGCCCACGATCGCGGTCCGGTGCTGGTGCAGGTGGAGTACCGCATCAGCCAGGAAGACCGCCCTGCCTTTCTGGATGCGATGCAACGCCTGTCGCAAGAGCGACTGCGCGACGGCGCCTATGCCTGGGGCGTGGTCGAGCACACCAATGACCCGCAGCGGGTGGTCGAATGGTTCTTCGTCGAATCCTGGGCCGAACATCTGCGCCAGCATCACCGGGTGTCGCATGCCGATGCCGATCTGCAAGCGGAAGCGCTGCGCTTTCACATGGGGCCGGACAAGCCCGAAGTGCATCACTTCCTGTCCTTGAAGCGCTGACGGGCAGCATCGGGAACACGTCCATGAACCACATGAAGCATGCCGCCATGATCGGCGATAACCCGGCGACGGAGGCGCACCATGATTGAGCGCCGTCCGCTTGCGAGCCTGGGCCACGAACGCCGCGGCTGGCTCGATGCCAAGCACCACTTTTCCTTCGCGGCCTACCAGGACCCCGCACGCATGAACTGGGGCGCGCTGCGCGCTTGGAGCGACGAAACCATCGCACCGGGCGCGGGCTTTCCGCCTTCGCTGCATGCTGACGTGGAAATCATCACCTGCGTGCGGGAAGGCGCGCTCACCCATGAAGACGATCTGGGCAATCGCGGCCGCACCAGCGCTGGCGAGGTGCAGGTCGTGAGCGCAGGCAGTGGCGTGACGCATGCCGAATTCAATATGGAAGGTGGTCCCGCGCATGTGTTCCAGATCTGGATCGAACCCGACCGCCGCGGCGCGCCGCCCAGCTGGGGCCGGAAGTCCTTTACCCGCGAAGCCTGCAAGGGCCAGTTCATCACGCTTGCCAGCGGTATCGACGGCGATGAAGACGCGCTGCCCATCCGCAGCGACGCGCGCGTGCTTGCGGTGGCGCTCAAAGCAGGCGAAGCCGCCACCTACCGCTTCGCGCGCGGCCGCCGCCGCGGCTATCTGGTCGCCTCCAAGGGCAGATTGCAAGTCAACGGGGTGGAGATCGGCTCAGGCGACGGCGCCGCCATCCGGGACGAAACCGATGTGCGCCTTATGGCCCTGGACGACGCCGAAGTGCTCCTGGCCGATACGCACGCATGAGCGGCGTGCTCATAACCCCTACACAACGCGAGGACGCACATGAAGATCTATCTGCTTTCCTTGGGCGCCGGACTGCTGGTCGGCGTGGTTTACAGCCTTTTGCAGGTCCGCTCGCCCGCCCCGCCGCTGGTGGCGCTGATCGGCCTGCTGGGCATATTGGTCGGTGAACAGGTCATTCCGGTGGGCAGGCAACTGCTGAACGGTACCGCCTTTGTCGCCGCCTGCGACAAGGAAAAAGCCGTCAGCCACGTGCTCGGGCAATTGCCCGGCCGCCATCAGGCCCAAGACAAGGAACACGGCTGAGCCGGTTCCCGCATCCAGGAGATATTGCATGCCTACCCGCCGCGACCTTATCGGTGTAGCTTCCGCCCTGGCGCTCAACGGTATGTTGGGACGCCCCGCCATCGCCAGTTCCAAAGGAGACCCCAACATGTCCAACGCCACGCCGGACGTCATTTTCCACAATGGCCGCATCACCACGCTGGACCGCAGCAAGCCACAGGCCAGCGCCGTCGCGATCAAGAACGGCCGTTTCGTGGCTGTTGGTTCCGATGCCGAAGTCATGGCGCTGGCCGGCGCCGGCACGCGGGTCGTCGACCTGAAGCGCCGCGCGGCCTTGCCTGGCCTGTTCGACAATCACACCCACGTGGTGCGTGGCGGCCTGAACTACAACATGGAGCTGCGCTGGGACGGCGTGCGCTCGCTGGCCGACGCCATGGCCATGTTGAAGCGCCAGGTCGCGATCACGCCCGCGCCGCAATGGGTGCGCGTGGTGGGCGGCTTCACCGAGCATCAGTTCGCCGAGAAGCGCCTGCCCACGATTGACGAGATCAACGCCATCGCGCCCGACACTCCGGTGTTCATCCTGCACCTGTATGATCGCGCGCTGCTCAACGGCGCTGCGCTGCGCGCGGTGGGCTATACCAAGACCACGCCCAATCCGCCGGGCGGCGAGATCATGCGCGATGGCCTGGGCAATCCCACGGGGCTGCTGCTGGCCAAACCCAACGCGACCATCCTGTACGCCACGCTGGCCAAGGGTCCCAAGCTGCCCTTCGACTACCAGGTCAACTCCACGCGCCACTTCATGCGCGAGCTGAACCGGCTGGGCGTGACCGGCGTGATCGATGCGGGCGGCGGCTTCCAGAACTATCCGGACGACTACGCCGTGATCCAGAAGCTGGCCGACGAGAACCAGATGACGGTGCGCTTGGCCTATAACCTCTTCACGCAAAAGCCCAAGCAGGAAAAGGAGGACTTTCTTAACTGGACGTCGAGCGTGAAGTACAAGCAGGGCAGCGACTACTTCCGCCACAACGGCGCGGGTGAAATGCTGGTGTTCTCGGCAGCCGACTTCGAGGACTTCCGCGTCGAGCGTCCGGACATGCCGCCCGAGATGGAAGGCGAACTGGAAGAGGTCGTGCGCGTGCTGGTGCAGAACAAGTGGCCATGGCGCTTGCATGCCACCTACGACGAGACCATCTCGCGCGCGCTGGACGTGTTCGAGAAAGTGCATCGCGATACGCCGCTGACCGGGCTGAACTGGTTCTTCGACCACGCCGAGACCATCTCCGACAAATCGATCGACCGCATTGCCGCGCTGGGCGGCGGCATTGCCGTGCAGCACCGCATGGCCTACCAGGGCGAGTATTTCATCGAACGCTACGGCGCAAAGGCCGCCGAAGCCACGCCGCCTGTCGCCAAGATCCTGCAGCGTGGCGTGAAGGTCTCGGCCGGCACCGATGCGACCCGCGTCGCGTCCTACAACCCCTGGGTGTCCTTGTCCTGGATGGTCACCGGCAAGACCGTGGGCGGCACCCGCCTCTACCCTGCGCGCAACTGCCTGGACCGCGAGACCGCGCTGCGCATGTGGACCGAGAACGTGGCCTGGTTCTCCAACGAGGAAGGCAAGCGCGGCCGCATCGAACCCGGCCAGTTGGCCGACTTCATCGTGCCGGACAAGGACTACTTCAGCTGCACCGAGGACGAGATCTCCTTCCTGACCTCGGACCTGACCGTGGTGGGCGGGCGCGTGGTCTACGGCGCGGGAGAGTTCGCGCCGCTGGACGACAACCCGCTGCCGCCCGCCATGCCCGACTGGTCGCCTACCCGGCTGTTCGGCGGCTATGGCGCCTGGGGCGATCCTGACGGCGCCGGCCGTAATTCGCTGGGCTACCGCAACATGGCGGCCTGCGCGTGCGCCAGCTCTTGCGGCCTGCATGGACACGACCATGCCCGCGCATGGGCATCCAATGCGCCCAGCTCCGATCTGCAGGGCTTCTTCGGCGCGCTGGGCTGCTCCTGCTGGGCTGTCTGAGGAGGTTGGCCATGAACGCGGCTTTCCAATGGGAACGTCGGCTGGCCGGCTTGGCCCGCCCGCTGTTCGGCGCCTCGGCGCTGCGGTTCCTGGCCTATCTGGGGCTATGCGCCGCCTACCTGCAGGGCGGGCTGGTGAAGCTCTTCGATTTTCCGGGGGCGCTGCGCGAAATGGCGCATTTCGGGCTGTCGCCCGAGCCCTTGTTCGCGGTGCTGGTGATTGCGCTGGAACTGGTCGCTTCGCTCATGATCCTGACGGGCCGGCTGCGATGGCTGGGTGCGCTGGCACTGGCCGCCTTCACGCTGGTGGCGACCGGGATCGCGCTGAGATTCTGGGAGATGCCGGTGGGGCAGGAGCGCTTCATGGCGGCCAACTCGTTCTTTGAACACCTGGGGTTGGCCGGCGGGTTGTTGCTGGTGGCGTGGCTGGATTTGCGGGAATCGAAGCCCGCCAGCGCCCGGAGCCTGAGCGGCTGCTAAGCGGCGGCCGCCGCATCCGGCGGCGTGCCGCAAACCTGCTTGATCGTCTGCCTTAGCCAGCGGTGGGCGGGGTCGCTGTCCAGCCGTGGCGGCCAGGCCTGCACCACGGTGACAGGGCGCATGGGCACCGGCACCTCGAAGGCGCTCAGCTTCAGGCCCAGGCGTTCGACGCCGGGCATCAGGTTCTGGGGCATGGACGGCAGCACCAGGTCGGAATCGGCCAGCGCGAAGATCGCGGCATGGAAGGTCGGCGTGATCAGCGTGACGTGGCGCGCCAGTCCCAGTTCTTCCAGGGTGTCGTCTATTGGTCCGTGCGCACGTCCTCGGCGCGAGACGCTGACGTGGTCGTAGGCGCAGAAGCGCTGCGGGGTGATGGGCGCCTTGAAGATCGGGTGTTCCTTGCGTGCCAGTCCGCAGAAGGCGGTGGTGAACAGGGTCTGCACCTTGATGTCGGCGCCGAACTTCTGGGAAGAACCGATATAGAGGTCGGCATCGCCGCTGAGCGCGTCGGCGTCGTGATTGCCTTCGGAGACGAAGCGCAGCACGGCGCGGGGCGCGTAGCGGCGCAGGTGTTCGCGCAGCCGGCCGCCGTAGCCGCCCACGAACACGTCGTTGGCGCGCAAGGTAAAGACGCGCGTCAGGGTCGCCAGATTGACGTCCTCGCCGAAGGCCGTGAAGACGGCCTGCGCCTGTTCGATCACATGGCGCACCTGCGCATGCAGGGCCAGCGCCCGGGGCGTGGGAGCCAGGCCGCGGCCGGAGCGTACCAGCACGGGGTCGCCGACGGCTTCGCGGATGCGCGCCAGGCTGCGGCTCATGGCGGGAGTGCTCAGGTTCAGCCGGCGCGCCGCGCCGACGACGCTGCCTTCCTGGATCAGAACGTCCAGGGTCAATAGCAGATTCAGGTCTAGCGGTTTCATGTGACCAAGCATAGCGCGGCGGGCAAACCGGGCGGGCGTTTCAGGATTGCGTCTGCTGCACTTCTGGATTGCGCCAGACGGCATTCCCCGGCATCCCGTCCGGGACCAACATTCGAGCCGTGGCCGCGCGTGGGCGCAGGCCGTATGAGAAACGAGGAGAGACAAATGGCGCTGGAAGTTCTGGAACTGCATCATCACGCCGTGCGCATGTCGCTGGACAAGGTCGCGGCCATGGGCGCGTTCTACGGAGACGTGCTGGGACTGGACACGGACCGTGGCCGCTGGGAGATTCCGGGCATCGCCGGGTACTTCCTGGACATGGGCAACGACTGCCAGATCCACCTGCTGGGCAGCGACGGCCCGTCGCCCTATTCCCAAGGTCCGGGCTGTGATCCTGTGGAAAACCACGTGGCGCTGGCCGTGCGCGATATCGCGGCGGCCGAGACGGAATTGCAGCGCCTTGCGGTGGACTATTGGAAGCTGGACAACGTGGCCGCGCCCGAGCTCATGCAGCTGTTCCTGCGCGACCCGGTGGGCAACCTGATCGAGCTGCATCAGATCGGCCGCTGCCGTTGCAAGCGCAGCGACCGCGCCTTTGCCGACGCGAAGGCCGCGCAAGGCGCTGCGCCGTCGCAGGGCCGGGACTGAGGGGCTGGGGATAGGCCATGTTCATCGATCTGAATGACCTGGCGGGCCCGGCGCGCTACAAGCTGCTGACCGCGGCGATCGTGCCGCGGCCCATCGCCTGGATCGTGTCGCGCGACGCCGCAGGGACGACGAACGTGGCGCCGTTCTCGTTTTTCAACCTGATGTCGGGCGATCCGCCGCTGATCTGCGTCGGCATCGGCGTGCGCGGCGACGCGCCCAAGGACACCGCGCGCAACATCGCCGAACGCGGCGAGTTCACCGTGAGTCTGGTATCCGCCCCGCAGGCTGGCCGGATGAACGTGACGGCGGTGGATTTTCCGGCGGACGTGGACGAGTCCCGGGAGGCTGGCCTGGAGCTGTCGCCGTCGCGGCGCATCGAAGTGCCCTGGGTGGCGCAGTCGCCCGTGGCGTTCGAGTGCCGCGTGCATGAACTGATGCGCATCGACCGCCGCAGCCTGATCGTGGCGCAAGTCGCGGCCATGCACGTGCGCGATGACGTGGTGGCGGACCGCGAGCATCTCTATCTGGATGGCCCCGCGATGGACCTGCTGGCGCGGCTGCACAACCCCGGCTGGTATTGCCGGCCGCAGGCGGCTTTCCAGATGCCGCAGTTGACGCTGGCGCAGTGGGAGGCGCTGAAGCAGTCGGGCGAGGCCCAACGCTATCTGGAGCAAGGGGCCGCAGAGCGCTGATGGCACCAGCGCGCGGCGTCACCGCCCCGGCCGCGCCTTCAGATCCCCCATCTCTTCCTGCATGAGCTGGTGCGCATAACGTGAAAACACGCTGACCAGCCGTGTGCGCGTATGGTACGGCGGGTACAGCAGCGCCACCGTCACCGGCACGGCGGGGCTGAAGGGGCGGATTTCGACGTTGTGGGCGGCGTATTCCTCGCGCGCGGCCAGCGGGTTGATGAGCGCCACGCCCAATCCTGCGCCGACCAGGGCGCAGATCGACGAACCCAGGCCGGCCTCGGCGACGGTCTGGCGTTCGACCTTGGCTGTCCTGAACACGGCGTCGATTTTCTCGCGCAGCGGCGTGCCGCTGGTGAAGGCCACGAAAGGCTCGCCGGCGAAGTCCGCGGGCTTGAGCTTTTTCAGCTTGGTCAGGCGATGGCCCTTGGGTACCACCGCGACGCAGCTCATGGTCAATACCGGTTCGACCTGGATGCCGGGGGAATCTCCCGACAGCATGGCCAGGCCCGTGTCGCAGAACCCCGAACTGATCCAGTTGTGCACCGTGCTGGCGTTGCCGGAATGGATGGACACCATCACGTCCGGGTATTCCGTCTTGAAGGCCGCGACGATGCGCGCCAGCAGCCCGCCTGCCAGCCGCGGCATGGCGGCCACGCTCAGGCGGCTGGCGCTGAACGAGCGGATGCTGGCCGCCGCCGATTCCAGGCCGGCCAGGCCGATGAAGGTCTTTTCCACTTCCTGGAAGAAGCGCGACCCGTCCTGCGTCGGGGTCAGGCGGCTGCCATTGCGGTCGAACAAGGCGAACTGGGTAATGGCTTCCAATTGCGCAATTAAGCGGCTAACGTGCGGCTGCGAGGTGTGCACGCGCCGTGCGGCGGCGGTCATGGAGCCGGTCATCATCACGGCGCGGAACGCCTCGATGTGTCTCAAGCCCATCCGTGGAATGGCCATGTCAAATCCGTATAGAGGAATACTCGATTGGAACTGGATAAAACCATACCGCTAGTTGATACTTTTCGCCAGCCGCGGGGCTCATCGCGGGACGAGGCGGCTGTCAGCCTGGCTGGCGCCGTCGATCGTGAACATAAACATGCGCCGCTCGAACGGCGCCAAGGGAATCAGATGAAAGCACTTGCTGCGATCTCCGTCGCCGCGGCCTTCCTGGGCAGCGCCGTAACCGCCCACGCCGAAGGCCCCAGCCGCCTGGACAAGATCAAGGAAACCGGCGTGATCACGCTGGGCCATCCGGAGACCTCGGTCCCATTCGCCTATCTGGACGGCAACCAAAAGCCGATCGGTTACACAGTGGAGATCTGCCAGGAAGTCGCCCAGTACGTGAAGGCCGCCCTGAAGCTGCCCAAGCTGGAAGTGCGCTACAACCCGACGACTTCCGCCACGCGCATTCCGTTGCTGGCCAACGGCACCATCGACCTGGAATGCGGCAACACCACCAATAACCTCGAACGCCATAAGCTGGTGTCGTTCGCGCCTACGACCTTCGTGGCGCAGGTGGTGCTGGTGGCGCGCAAGGACGGCGGCGTGGATCCCAACAACCTGGAATCCTTCCGCGGCAAATCCATTGCTGCGCAGGCCGGCGGCCAGACCTTCCGGCTGATCTCGCAGCTGAACGCCAAGGGCAACCTGGGTATCACCATGGCGCCGACCAAGGACACCGCCGAAACCATCCTGATGGTGGAATCCGGCCGCGCCGCGGGTTCGGCCAACGACGACGGCATCGCTTATGGCGCGGTGGCTTCGTCGAAGAATCCCGACGCCTTCGTGATCGGCACCAAGGGCCTGGAAATGGCGCCCTACGGCATCATGGAACCCAAGGATGACCCGGCCTTCAAGAAGGTGGTGGACGATGCCGTGCGCGACCTGATCAAGACGGGCAAGGTGGCCGCGATCTACGACAAGTATTTCAATGCGCCGATCCCGCCCAAGCAGATCAACCTGAAGTACCCGATGAGCGATGCGCTCAAGCGCGCGCTGGCCAATCCGACCGATTCCGGCGATCCCAAGGCGTACGAGTAAGCAGGCTGTGCGCGGGACGCCTGGCGTCCCGCGGCTTGCTAGCAAGGACGCCGGCCGCCAGGCGCGGCGGGCATCGCCATCAAGGGACGGGGCATGAATTACAACTGGAGCTGGAGCGTCTTCCTGGATATGTCGCCGGACGGCGTGCATACCTTTCTGGAGACGATCTTCATCGGCGTGGGCTGGACCCTGGCGCTGGCCCTGACGGCGTGGGTGTTCTCGCTATTGCTGGGATCAGTACTGGGCGTGATGCGCACCGCCAGCTCCCGCCTGATGAATGCGCTGGGCGCGACCTATGTGGAGGTGTTCCGCAACATCCCGCTGCTGGTGCAGATGTTCCTGTGGTACTTCGTGTTGCCCGAATTGCTGCCGCATGCCTGGGGCCTGGCCATGAAGCAGATGCCGCAACCCTGGGGCCAGTTCGTTCCCGCGGTGCTGTGCCTGGGGTTCTATGGATCGGCGCGCGTGGCCGAGCAACTGCGCGCGGGCATACAGTCGCTGCCGCGCGGCCAGTTCCAGGCGGGCACGGCGCTGGGCCTGACCGAGGCGCAGGTGTACCGCTACATCATCCTGCCGGAAGCCTTCCGCATCGTGCTGCCACCCCTGACCTCCGAGTTCATGGGCACCATCAAGTATTCGTCGGTGGCGCTGACGATAGGGCTCTTGGAGCTGACCGGCCAGGCGCGCTCGATGGCGGAATTCAGCTTCCACATCTTCGAGGCGTTTTCCGCCGCCACGGTGATCTACCTGATCATCAACGGCGTGGTGGTGCTGGGCATGCGCCTGCTCGAACGCCATGTTGCGGTGCCCGGACTGATCGGTTCGGCGAAAAGGCCCTAGGACGACACCATGGGCAAATTCGATTTCGACGTGATCTGGGCGGCGCTGCCCTATCTGTTCAAGACGGGCATGACCTTCACGCTGACGCTGACCGCGCTGGCGGGCGTGATGGGCCTGGCGCTGGGCACGCTGCTGGCCATGATGCGGCTGTCGCGCTTCAAGATCCTGTCGGTGCCGGCGGGCATCTACGTGAACGTGATGCGCTCGATCCCGCTCTTGCTGGTGATCTTCTGGTTCTACTTCCTGATGCCCTACATCGCCGCCTGGGTGGTGGGGTCGCCCACGCCGTTGCGCGTGGGGGCGTTCAATTCGGCGGTGATCACCTTCACCTTGTTCGAGGCCGCGTACTTCTGCGAAATCATGCGCGCGGGCATCCAATCCATCGCGCGCGGCCAGGTGTCGGCCAGCATGGCGCTGGGGCTGAACCACTGGCAGGGCATGCGCTACGTGGTTTTGCCGCAGGCGTTCCGCAACATGCTGCCCGCGCTTTTGACCCGCATCATCATCCTGTTCCAGGACACCTCGCTGGTGTATGTCCTGTCTCTCACCGACTTCCTCGGCGCGGCGGCCAAGATCGGTCAGCGCGACGGCCGTCTGGTGGAGCTCTATCTATTCGTGGCGGTGGTGTATTTCGTGATCTGCTTCACGGCGTCCCGCCTGGTCAAGTTGCTGGAAAAGCGCACGCGGGTGCTGCGCTAGCGCAGCGCTTCCAGTTATCCACAGGTTTCAACAATGCAACTCTCTTCCAAGCCCCCGATGATAGCGATCAAGCAGGTCAGCAAGTGGTATGGCGACTTCCAGGTGCTGGACGATTGCTCGACCACCGTGGGCCGCGGCGAAGTCGTGGTGGTGTGCGGGCCGTCGGGTTCGGGCAAGTCCACGCTGATCAAGACCGTGAACGCGCTGGAGCCCTTCCAGAAGGGCGAGATCCAGGTCAACGGCATTTCGGTGGGCGATCCGCGTACCAACCTGCCCAAGCTGCGCGCGGTGGCCGGCATGGTGTTCCAGCATTTCGAGCTGTTCCCGCACCTGTCGGTGACGGAGAACCTGTGCCTGGGCCAGCTCAAGGTGCTCAAGCGCGGCAAGGACGAAGCCCGCCAGCGCGCGCTGGCCCTGCTGGAGCGCGTGGGCCTGTCGGCGCACAAGGACAAGCACCCCGGCGAGCTGTCGGGCGGCCAGCAGCAGCGCGTGGCGATCGCGCGCGCGCTGTCGATGGACCCGGTGGTGATGCTGTTCGACGAGCCGACTTCGGCGCTGGATCCGGAGATGGTCAACGAAGTGCTGGACGTGATGACCGACCTGGCCGCCGAAGGCATGACGATGATGGTGGTGACCCACGAAATGGGATTCGCCCGCCGCGTCGCCGACCGTGTGATCTTCATGGACGGCGGCAAGATCGTGGAAGACTGCGACAAGGAGCAGTTCTTCGGCGATGTAGAGGAGCGTGCGCCGCGCACGCGCCAGTTTCTTTCCAAAATCCTGCAGCACTGACAGCCATGACTCAGACCTCCTCCGCCGCCGCCCGCGCACCCGTCGACCTGCGCAGCGACACGGTCACCCATCCCACCGCGGCCATGTATGAACGCATGCGCACCGCACCCATCGGCGATGACGGCCTGGATGGCGACCCTACCGTGCGCGAGCTCGAGGCGTATGTGGCCGCGCAGTTGGGCAAAGAAGGCGGGCTGTTCGTGCCCAGCTGCACCATGGCCAACCTGCTGGCGGTGCTGGCGCAGACGCAGCGTAATGAGCAGGTGGTGCTGGAGTCGGCCGCCCACATGTACACGTCCGAACGCGGCGCGGCCACGTTCACCGGCTCGTTCTACCTGGGTCTGCCCGGTTCTGATGGCGCCATGGACCTGAACCGCCTGGAGGACGCTTTGCTGGCTGGCGGCCACCGGTTGAAGACGGCGCTGGTGACGATGGAGACCTCGCACAACAATGCGGCCGGCGCGGTGCTGCCGCTTGATCACATGCAGGCGGTCCATGGCCTGGCGCATGCCGCGGGCGTGCCGGTGCACCTGGATGGCGCGCGGCTTTACAACGCGGCCGTGGCCCTGGGCGTGGCGGCGGGCGAGATCGCCTGCCATGCCGATACCGTGTCGCTGTGCCTGTCCAAGGGCCTGAGCGCGCCGGTGGGCGCTGTGTTGGCCGGCAGCCAGTCGGTCATGGCCCGCGCGCGCGTGCTGCGCCGCATGCTGGGCGGCACGCAGCGCCAGTCGGGCATCATGGCCGCGGCCGGCCTGGAAGGCGTTCAGACCATGACCGGGCGGCTGGCGGAGGACCACGTCCGCGCCCGCCGCCTGAGCGCGGGCGTGAACCGCCTGGGACCAGCTCTTTCGGCCACCGAACCGCAGACCAACATCGTGCAGGTGGAAACCGCCGACACGGGCAGGAGCAACACGGAGTGGGTGGCTGCCCTGCAGGCGGCGGGCTTGCTGGTGCGTCCTTGGGGCCGCACGCGGCTGCGCTGCGTGACTCATCGCCACATCGGCGACGCCGACATCGACGCGGCTGTGCGGGCCTTCGAAACGGTGCTGAACGCAGGCTGATCTGCTCCGTTCAGCAGCGGTGTCGCGATGCGATAATGCCGCATGACCACGACCCATCTTTCCCGAAAAGACTATTTCTGCGCACTGGCGGTCGTGGTCATCTGGGGCACCAACTTCGTCGCCATGAAAGTTGGCATGCGGGGCCTCTCCCCCATGCTGCTGGGCGCCCTGAGATTCGCGCTGGCGGCCTTTCCCCTGATTCTCTTCGTGCGTGCGCCCAGGCTGCCGTGGCGCTGGGTCGCGGCGTATGGATTGGTCCAGGGCCTGGGCCAGTTCGGACTGCTGTTCACCGCCTTGAAGTTCGGCATGCCGGCCGGCATGGCTTCGCTGGTGATCCAGACGCAGGCCTTCTTCACGCTGCTGCTGGCCGCGCCCATCCTGCATGAGCGCGCGCAGCGCCACCACTGGATCGGGCTGGGCGTGGCGGCGCTGGGGCTGGCGGTCATCGCCGGCGGCCGCGGCGAAGGGCCGGGCCAGATGACCATGGCGGGCTTCGTGCTGACGCTGGGCGGCGCGTTCATGTGGGCCGTGTCGAACATAATCGTGCGCCTGGCCAGCCGCAAGTCGCCCGGCTACGACCCGTTTGCCTTCATCGCCTGGAGCAGCGCCGCGCCGGTGCTGCCTTTCCTGCTGCTGGCGGTGCTGATCGACGGCTGGCAGCCGGTGGTCGGCATGATCGTGAACATAGGCTGGGGAGAGATCCTGTCGGTGTTGTACCTGGCGGTGCTGGCCACTTTGGTGGCCTACACGTTGTGGACGCAGTTGCTCACGCGCCACGCCGCCGCCAAGATCGCACCGTTCTCGCTGCTGGTGCCCGTGGTGGGGCTATGGGCCGCTTCCGTGGCCTTCGGCGAACGCCTGGAGACGCTGCAATGGGTGGGCGTGGCCTGCGTGCTGGCCGGCCTGCTCTTCAACCAGCTGGGCGGGCGCTGGCTGCGCACGCGCTGAGCCTTCCGGCAGGCGCTTTTTTCCCTTTCGCGTCCGTATCGGCCGACCAGACTAGCCCATAACGGCGAGCAGAGGCGACGGCCTCACAGCTGCTCGAAACGGATGTAACGCTTATCGGTGTACTCCCGGCGGGTGGTGATTTCCTGCACGCTGGCGCCCGGGGGGCCGCGCCGCAGCCATTCCAGCATGTGGTCGACCTGGTCGGCGGTGCCTTGCACCATGGCTTCGACCGTGCCGTTCGGCAGGTTCTGCACCCAGCCCTTGGCGCCCAGCATGTGGGCGCGCCGGACCGTGGCGTGGCGGTAGCCCACGCCCTGCACGGTGCCGGTGATCGTGACGTGCACGGTCTCGATATGGGTATCGGCTTTAAGGTCTTGCATCGATTCTCTCTTGGATGAGGCGCCGCGCTCGGCGATGTACGTAGACGTTAGTGACTACGGCGGATGATCTATAGGCCGGGGGGACGCCTGGCGATACGTTAGAGCTCATGTCAAAACGTGCCAGCGGGAACACCCGTTACCAGAGCTTGGAGAAGCCATTATGGAAGAGACCAGTTTGTTGTCGGAAGCTGAGACAGCGCGCTACAGGGAACAGGGTTACCTGGCCCTGAAGGACATGTGCCCGCAGGACGAGGTGGGTTACATCCGCAGGACGCTGCTCGACCTGTTCGCGAACAAGACCGGCTACAACGAGGGTGCGCAGTATGACTTTGTGAGCCGTGACGACCCGTCCAAACCCGCCAAGTTTCCCAGCCTGCACGATCCACGCCATTATGCCCCGGGCCTCTTGAAGACCGAGTACCACGAGCGCACCCTGGAGCTGGCGCGCCAGCTGCTGGGCCCCGAGGCCGCCCTGTATGGCGAGCACGCCCTGCTCAAGCCTGGGCCGCACGGACCGGAAACGCCGTGGCACCAGGACGAGGCTTTCCGCTCGCCGGACTTCATCTACAACGAACTCAGCATCTGGCTGGCGCTGCAGCCGGCCACCACGGAAAACGGCTGCATGCAGTTCATTCCGGGTTCCAACAAATGGGATGTGCTGGAGCACCGTTCGCCGGGCGGCGACAAGACCCTGCATCCGCTGGAATGCTGCGGCGATTTTCCGCGCGACCAGGCGGTGCCGGAGCCCCTGGACCCGGGCGGCATCACGGTGCACGACGCCCGCACGCTGCACTTCACCGGGCCGAATACCTCGCAGGCGCCGCGGCTGGCTTACATCCTGATCTACAACACGCCGCCGGTCTACAAGCCGGGCCGCCGCGAATTCCCGTGGCTGGAGGGCCGCTGGACCGACAGCCAGACCCGCAAGAAGCAGTGGCACAAGCGCGGCGGGCTGGCCGTGGACGTGATGCGCCGTCTGCCCGGCGCGCGGCTGACCAGCCCACGCTGGGTGGCCTGGGCCACGATCCGGGCCGTGTCCAAAGTCTGGCCGCGATAACGGGGGCGCAGGGGCCGCAAGAGTCCCTGCGATAAGGGGGGCGAACGAGGCCGGCAAGCAACGCTTGCCGGCCTCGGCGCGTATACTGGGCGGCGTTGCGAGGCCTGGGAGGCCCGCGCAATCGCTGGAGCTGCCCGCAGCTGGCGGCCCGGCGTCCAAGAATAACTAGCCGCAGCTGGCGCCCCAACACTCCATAGACCACTCCATGACCGCTAACCTTTCTACGATCACCTGCATCGAAGATCTGCGCGCCATTGCGCAGAAGCGCGTGCCGCGCATGTTCTACGACTACGCGGATTCCGGCGCCTGGACCGAAGGCACCTACCGTGCCAACGAAAGCGATTTCCAGAAGATCAAGCTGCGCCAGCGCGTGGCGGTGAACATGGAAGGCCGGTCGCTGCGCACCACCATGGTGGGCCACGACGTGACCATGCCGCTGGCGATCTCGCCCACGGGCCTGACCGGCATGCAGCATGCGGACGGCGAAATCCTGGCGGCCAAGGCGGCGGCGGACTTCGGCGTGCCCTTCACGCTGTCCACCATGAGCATCTGTTCGCTGGAAGACGTGGCCGCGGCCACCAAGAAACCCTTCTGGTTCCAGCTCTATGTGATGCGCGACCGCGAGTTCGTCGCCAACCTGATCGACCGCGCCAAGGCCGCCGGCTGCTCGGCGCTGGTGCTGACGCTGGACCTGCAGATCCTGGGCCAGCGCCACAAGGACATCAAGAACGGCCTGTCCACTCCGCCCAAGCCCACCCTGCGCAATCTCATCAACCTGGCCACCAAGCCGCGCTGGTGCATGGGCATGCTGGGCACCAAGCGCCGCACCTTCGGCAACATCGTCGGCCACGCCAAGGGCGTGAGCGACCTGTCCTCGCTGTCGGCATGGACGGCCGAACAATTCGACCCGCGCCTGAGCTGGGACGACGTCGAATGGATCAAGCAGCGTTGGGGCGGCAAGCTCATCATCAAGGGCATCCTGGATGTCGAGGACGCGCAGCTGGCCGCCAATAGCGGCGCCGACGCGCTCATCGTCAGCAACCATGGCGGGCGCCAGCTTGACGGCGCCATGTCGTCCATCGCCGCCCTGCCTTCGATCGCCGACGCCGTGGGTTCGAAGATCGAAGTGTGGATGGACGGCGGCGTGCGTTCCGGCCAGGACATCCTGAAGGCCGTGGCGCTGGGCGCGCGCGGCGCCATGATCGGCCGCGCCTTCCTTTACGGCCTGGGGGCCTATGGCCAGGCCGGCGTGACCCGCGTGCTGGAGATCCTGTACAAGGAAATGGATACGACGATGGCGCTGTGCGGCCGTCGCTCGATCGAGCCCGGCGACCGCAGCATCCTGCTGCCCGGAACCTACCCGAACTGAACGGTTCGGCGGCCCATGAGAAAAAGCCTGGATACGGTAGCGTGCCAGGCTTTTTTCGTTGACGCGCCGGTTGGCGAGGTCGCATGAGCCCATGCAGGAGACTCTATGACGCGTAACAAACAAGATGGGCAGCGCCGCCTGGGCGCAGGCAGGCGGCTGCTGGGCGCGGCTCTGGCGGTGCTGTTGTCGGCCGGGGCGGCGGCGCAGCAGACCACGCTGTACGTGGGCATGAACGGCGGCGACATGGCGCGCGCGTTCTCGCAGTACGTATTTCCGGATTTCGAGCGCGCCCACAACGTCAGGATCGTGGTGGTGCCGGGCATGTCGACCGAGGTGCTGGCGCGCGCCCAGGCCGACAAGGGCAAGCCGCGGCTGCATCTCATGTTCCTGGACGACGGCGTCATGGCGCGCGCGATTTCCATGGGATTGTGCACGCAGCTCAACGAAGATCCGGTGCTGAAGGAGCTGTACCCCACCGCCCTGAAGAAGGACCGCATGGCCGCGGGCATCGACATCGGCATGACTGGCCTGGGCTACAACACCAAGGTGTTCGCCGAGCGGGGCTGGGCGCCGCCGACGTCGTGGATGGACCTCGCCGATCCGAAGTACCGGGGCCAGGTCGTGGTCCAGTCGGCTTCGAGCAGCACCTTCGGTCTGCACGCGTTCCTGATGATCAACCGCATCCTGGGCGGCGACGATCAGAACTATGGACCGGGCTTCGCGCACTGGCCGGCTGTGGTCGGCCCGAACGTGCGTGCATACCTGCCGGATTCGGCGCGCCTGGCCGACATGGTGCAGGCCGACGAGGCGGTGCTGTTTCCCTGGACACCCACGGCCATCACCCGCCTGAAGAAGCGCGGCGTGCATGTGGAATATGCGCAGCCCAGGGAGGGCTCGATGATCCTGATGGTGGGCGAGTGCGTGGTCGCCGGCAATAGCGAACCGGAGCTGTCGCAGAAGCTGGCGCTCTACCTGCTGTCCGAGCAGGCGCAAGCGAAGGCGCTGGAGATGGGCGGGCATTTCCCGTCCAACCGCAATGTGCTGGCGCCAGCGGGCCACGCGGACGCGCTGCAGCGATTCCAGGGTTATATGTCGAACGCCAAGATACCGAACTGGGATCAGATCAACGAGACCCGGCCCGCGTTCAACGCGCGCTGGAACCGGGAGATCGGGCGCTGACGGCCTCCTGCCCGGGGGCGGGCAAAAAGCGCAAAATCTGCAAAGGCCGGCCCGCTACATTGCTCTCCAAGGAGACCGCATGAAGCCTGCAACCCTGAACCACTATGGCCAGCGCCTGGAACCCGTCCTGCGCTGGCTGGCGAGCCACCCCGACGCCGATCCGGACCTGTACCGGCTGGCCGAGCTGGCCTGCCTGTCGCCGTACCACTTCCATCGCGTCTACCGCGCCATGATGGGAGAGACGGTGAACGCCACCGTGCAGCGCATCCGCATGCACCGCGCGGCGGTGGCGTTGGGGAATTCCGAGGCTTCCTTGCGCGAGGTGGCGCAGCGCGCCGGCTATGAGTCGGACGCAGCGTTCAACCGGGCATTCGGCGCGACCTTCGGCATATCGCCGGGGCGCTACCGGGCTGTCCGCTCCCGTCCCTTCGACCCACAGGAGCTAGGCATGTATCCCATCAAGATCGAAACCTTTCCGGGCGCGACGCTGGCGGTCCTGTCGCATCGCGGCAGCTATCAGGAAATCGGCCCGCTGTTCACGCGCGCCTTCATGCTGGCCGTCAGCCGCGGCATCGCGCAGCCGGAGTCCATCGGCTACGGCGTGTATTTCGACGACCCCGAGCAGGTACCTGCGAGTCAGCTGCGGTCCATGGCCGGCATGTCGGTGGCGCCGGACGCCGACCTGGGCGGCGAGCTGGAGCGCTTCGAGATTCCGGAAGGCCGTTGCGCCATCCTGACGTACACCGGGCCCTATAACGAGATGGACAAGGCCTACAACTGGATGTTCTCGCAATGGCTGCCGGCCAGCGGCGAGGTGCCGGCGGACTTTCCCATGTTCGAGCAGTACCTGAACGACCCGCGCACCACGCCGCCGGCGCAATTGCAGACGCGTATCTGCATGCCGCTGAAGTAAGGCGCGGCGGTGTGAGCGCCGCGCCCGACGCGCTCAGCGGGCCGGCGTCTGGAAGCTGACCTGGCTCGGACGGCCTGGCAGGTTCAGGGTGGCGGTGGCGGGCGGCGTGGTCGCCACTACCTGCCCCGCGCGCAGCACCATCAGGCGGGTGGCGCGCAGGCGCAGCGCCTCGACGGCGTCGCGCGCCTGCAGCAGCACCAGATCGGCGCGCTTGCCGACGGCCAGGCCGGTCTCGTCCAGGCCCAGGATCCTGGCCGGCGTGGTGGTGACGGCTTCGAAACAGGCGCGCATGGCGTCCTGGCCCGTCATCTGGGCCACGTGCAGGCCCATGTGCGCCACTTCCAGCATGTCGCCCGAACCCAGGCTGTACCAGGGGTCCATCACGCAGTCATGGCCGAAAGCCACGGGCACGCCAGCGGCCAGCAGCTCGGGCACGCGCGTCATGCCGCGGCGCTTCGGATAGGTGTCGTGGCGGCCTTGCAGCGTGATGTTGATCAGCGGGTTGGCGATGGCGGACACGCCGGCTTCGCGCATCAGCGGAATCAGCTTGGAGACGTAGTAGTTGTCCATGGAGTGCATGGACGTCAGGTGCGAACCCGTCACGCGGCCTTGCAGGCCCAGGCGCTGCGTGTGGTACGCCAGCGTCTCGATGTGGCGCGAGAGCGGGTCGTCGCTTTCATCGCAGTGCATGTCCACGCGCAGGCCGCGTTCGGCCGCCAGTTCGCACAGGATGCGCACCGATTCCGCGCCGTCCTGCATGGTGCGTTCGAAGTGCGGAATGCCGCCCACCACGTCCACGCCCATGTCCAGCGCGCGCTTGAGGTTGTCCAGGGCGGCGGGGGCGCGCAACACGCCGTCCTGCGGGAAGGCGACCAGTTGCAGGTCCAGGTAGGGTTTGACCTTCTCGCGCACGTGCAGCAACGCTTCCGTGGCCAGGAGGCGCGGATCGCACACGTCCACATGCGAGCGGATGGCCAGCAGGCCGCGCGCCACGGCCCAGTCGCAATAGGCCAGCGCGCGCTCGACCAGCGCTTCCTGCGTCAATAGCGGCTTGAGCTCGCCCCACAGCGCGATGCCTTCCAGCAGCGTGCCGGACTGATTCACGCGCGGCAGTCCGAAGGACAGCGTGGAGTCCATATGGAAGTGCGCGTCGACGAAAGGCGGCGCCACCAACTGGCCCGCCGCGTCCACGGTCTGCGCGGCCTCGGCCTTCAGCGCCGGCTCCAGCGCCACGATGCGGCCGCCGGCGATGCCGATGTCGATGTTCTGGCGGCCATCGGGCAGCGTGCAGTGTCTAAGAATCAGATCGAGCATGGAAGTCCTTGCGGAAGGTTTCTGTTGTTCATGGTACTGCGCGCAACCTTCAGCGCTCTCCCTTGCGGTAGGGCTTCATCAGGGCTTGCGGGTAGGCGGCGCGGCGCGCCATCACCACCAGGGCGAGGATGGACAGGACGTAGGGCAGCATCAAATAGACCTGGTACGGCAACTCCGGCAGGCCGGGCAGCGCTGCGCCGCCTTGCTGCATGCGCAATTGCAGCGCGTCGAAGAAGGCGAAGATCAGCGCGCCCAGCAGCGCCTTGCCGGGCCGCCACGACGCGAACACCACCAGCGCCACGCAAACCCAGCCGCGGCCGTTGACCATGTTGAAGAAGAAGGCGTTGAACGCCGCCAGCGTCAGGAAGCTGCCGGCCACGCCCATCAGTGCGGAGCCTGCCACGATGGCGCCCATGCGCAGGCGCGTCACCGACAGGCCCTGCCCTTCGGCCGCGGCCGGGTTTTCGCCCACCATGCGGATCGCCAGGCCGACGGGCGTGCGGTTCAGCACCCAGGCCAGTATCGGCACCGCGGCCAGGGCCAGCAAGGTCATGGGCGTCTGCCCCGCCAGCACCGGCCCGATGAGCGGAATGCCGTCCAGGAACTTCATTTCCGCAAACGGCGTGATCGTGGGCGGCGTGTTCACGCTGGGAAACGTGACGCGGTACGCGAAGTAGCTCAGGCTGGTGGCCAGCAGCGTCACGCCCAGGCCGGACACGTGCTGCGACAGGCCCAGCGGCACGGTCAGCGCGGCGTGCAGCAGGCCGAACACGGCGCCCGCAAACGCGGCTGCAAGCACGCCCACGTAGAGCGGCGCGCCCAGGTACACCACCAGCCAGCCGGTGAAGGCGCCGGCGGCCATGATGCCTTCGATGCCCAGGTTCAGCACGCCCGCGCGCTCGCACAGCAGCACGCCCAGCGTGCCCAGTATCAGCGGCGTCGCCAGGCGCAGTACCGCCACCCAGAACGCCGACGAGCTCATCAGATCCATCCATTCCATGGCGCGCTCCTCAGGCCCGGTTGCGGCGCAGGCGGTACTGCGCAAATAGCGTCGCGACCAGCATGGCGAGCAACGAAGTGGCGACGATGACGTCGGCGATGTAGTTCGGCACCGCGATGGCGCGGCTCATGCTGTCCGCGCCCACCAGCATGCCGGCCACGAACAGGCTGGCCAGGATCACGCCCAGCGGATGCAGGCCGGCCAGCATGGCGACCACCACGCCGGTGTAGCCATAGCCCGGCGACATGTCGAGCGTGACGTAGCCGGTGCGGCCGGCCACTTCGATCGCGCCCGCCAGGCCGGCTAGCGCGCCCGACAGCATGGCGGTGCCCAGCATTACGCGATTCACCGGCAAGCCCAGGAAGCGCGAGGCGTGCGCGTTGGCGCCGACCGCGCGCATCTGGAAGCCGAACACGGTATAGCGATTCAGCAGCCACAGCCCCAGCGCCAGGCCGGCCGCCCACAAGAGGCCGGTATGGGCGCGGGTGCGCTCGATCAGCTTGCCGAGCTCCAGGTCGCCGTTGAGCGCCACGGACTGCGGCCAGCCCATGGCCATGGGATCCTTCATGGGGCCGTCCAGCATCATCGACACGAACAGCAGCACGATGAAGTTGCCCAGCAGCGTGGTCACCACTTCATCCACGCCCAGCCGGGTCTTGAGAATGGCGGGGATCAGCAGCAGCAAGGCGCCGGCCAGGGCTGCCGCCAGCATCATGCCGGCAAACAGCGCGGGCACGGGCAGGTCGAAGCCGGTGCCGTCATGCAGGCCGCCCACCGCCACCGCGGCCAGTGCGCCCAGATATAGCTGGCCCTCGGCGCCGATGTTGTAGAAGCGCGCGCGGAATGCCACTGCACAGGCCAGGCCGGTCAGCATCAGCGGAGTGGCGCGGGTCAGTGTTTCGGACAGCGCAAAGCGCGAGCCGAACGCGCCTTCGAACAGCAAGGCATAGGTGCGGCCCACGGGGGCGCCAGCCCAGGCCACCAGCAGGGTGCAGACCGCCAGCGTGAAGGCGATGGCCGCGAAGGGCGCCAGGGCCAGCGCCAGGCGGCTGGGCTCCGGGCGGCGTTCCAGGATCAGTTTCATGCGAGTAATGCTCGATAGGTAGTGGAGACGCGCGGGACGCAGCGGGTTTTCATCCCTGCGTGCCCGTCATGGCCAGGCCCACCGTGGCGGGCGTCCATTCGGACACCGGCTTCACGGCGATCAGCTTGCCGCCGCACAGCACGGCGATGCGGTCGGCCAGCGCGAAGATCTCTTCCAGGTCTTCGGATACCAGCAGGACGCCTGCGCCACGGGTGCGCGCTGCCAGCAACTGCTCGCGCACATAGGCGACCGCGCCGATGTCCAGGCCCCAGGTGGGCTGGTCGGCCACGATGAAGCGCGGTTCGCGCGCCAGCGTGCGGCCCAGGATCAGCTTCTGCATGTTGCCCCCGGACAGGCTGCGGGTGCGCACGTCCAGCGACGCGGCCCGCACGTCGAACTGCTTGGCCAGGACCTGGGTATAGGCTTTGCCGGCACGCGCCCGGATCAGGCCCCAACGCGCGAAGCGCGGGTCCTTCAGGTCTTCGACAATGGCGTTTTCCCACAAGGGGCTGTCGCCGATCACGCCTTCGCCGTGGCGGTCTTCAGGGATGCGGCCGACGTGGGCCGCGGTCCAGCCGGCCGGCGTCGTGGGCGCCGCCGCATGCTCGGGGCCCAGGCGGATGGTGCCGTCGGTGGGCTGGCGCAGGCCGGTCAGCACCGACACCAGCGCCTGCTGGCCGTTGCCGGCCACGCCTGCGATCGCCACGATTTCGTGCTTGTGGACAACCAGGTCCAGGCTGTCCAGGCGCGTCGCCCCGTCGCGACCGTCGCGCACGGTCACTTGAGACAAGGTCACTACGGGCGCGGCCTGCTCGGCCGCGGCCACGGCTTCGGCGTGCGGCATGACGACCTTGCGGCCCACCATCAGCTCGGCCAATTCGGCCGGGCTGGTGCTGGCGGTTTCGCGCTCGGCCACCAGCTTGCCCTGGCGCAGCACCGCCACGCGGCCCGACACCGCCATGACTTCGTCGAGCTTGTGCGAGATGAAGATCACGGCCAGGCCTTCATCGACGAAGCCGCGCAGGGTGGCAAAAAGGTCCTGCACTTCCTGCGGCGTGAGCACCGCGGTCGGCTCGTCCAGGATCAGGACGCGCGCGCCGCGGTACAGCGCCTTCAGGATCTCGACTCGCTGCTTCTCGCCGACCGACAGCGTGCCGACGCGCGCGTCCGGGTCCACGCCCAGGCCGAAGCGTTGGCCGAGTTCAACCAGGCGCTGGCGCGCCTTGCCGCGGCCGGACGCCAGCTTCCACAGCGATTCCGTGCCGACCATGATGTTGTCCAGCACGGTCAGGTTGTCGGCCAGCGTGAAGTGCTGATGCACCATGCCGACCCCGGCCGCCAGCGCGGCGTCGGGCCGGCCGGCCGGCAAGGCCTGGCCAAAGACTTCGATGTTGCCGGCGTCGGCCACGTAATGGCCGAACAGGATCGACACCAGGGTCGATTTGCCGGCGCCGTTCTCGCCCAGCAAGGCCAACACTTCGCCCTGGCGCAGCGTGAGCGATATGTCGTCGTTGGCCGTGAGGCTGCCAAAGCGTTTGGTGATCCCCGTCAGTTGCAGGGCGAGAGGCGCGTGGTTCATCGTGCCGAGGACTTGGGTTCTTTGTCGTTGACCTTGACGCTGAAGCTGCCGTCCAGGATGGCCTTCTGCTTGGCCTGGACCTTGGCCATCAGGTCGGCGGGAATCTTGCTTTCGAAGGTGCCCAGCGGCGCCAGCGACGAACCCTTGTGCTTCATCAGAGAATACTGGCCGTAGTCGTCGGCCTTGAACGTGCCGGCGCGCACCTGCTTGAGCGCTTCCTCGATGGTGGGTTCCATGCTCCACAGCGCCGAGGCGACGACGGTCTCCGGATACTGCTGTTGCGTGTCGATGACGTTGCCGATGGCCAGCTTGCCGCGTTCCTTGGCGGCGTCCGACACGCCGAAGCGCTCGGCGTAGAGCACGTCCGCGCCCTTGTCGATCATGGCGAAGGCGGCTTCCTTGGCCTTCGGGGGATCGAACCAGGAACCGATGAAGGTCACGGTGAACTCGGCCTGCGGATTCACTTCCTTGGCGCCTTCGATGAAGGCGTGCATCAGGCGGTTCACTTCGGGAATGGGGTAGCCGCCCACCAGGCCGATCTTGCCCGTCTTGCTCATGCCGCCGGCGATCATGCCGGTCAGGTAGGCGGGTTCCTGGATGTAGTTGTCGAACACCGAGAAGTTGGGCTGCTGCGGCTTGCCCGAGGAGCCCATCAGGAAAGCGGTCTGCGGATAGTCCTTGGCCACCTTGCGGGCGGCGGCTTCCACGGCGAAGGCCTCGCCCACCACCAGCTTGTTGCCTTGTTCCGCGTACTGGCGCATCACGCGCTCGTAGTCGGCGTTGGTGACGTTTTCCGAGAACGTGTATTCGATCTCGCCGCGATCGCGGGCCGCGACCAGCGCCTTGTGGATGCGCGACACCCATTGCTGTTCGACCGGCACCGTGTAGATGGCGGCGACCTTGGTCTTGGCGGGCGCCTGGGCCAGGGCGGCGCCCGAGAACATCAGCGCGCCGGCGGCGGCCGCGGCCAGCTTGAGCAGGCCGCGGCGGGCGATGCCGGCGACGGACGGGGTGGAAGAGGCTTTCATGCGGGTGACTCCTGCGAAGGGAGGGAAAGGGATGGGAATTGGAGGCGATGCGCGTTCGACGCCGTCCTGCGCGCCGCTGCTGCGCGCGCGGCAGCGCCCGGTTCCCTATGGGAGCCGCTGGCAGGCGTGCCGGGGCTAGCGTACGGGAACGAGGGCGTGGGATCGGTCATCGGATGGGAGCGCCAGGAGGCGCACCCATCCGAATGGTCGGGTTCGCAGCCAGCCCTGGCGAAGCAATTTGTATGCCATGGGGCATTCCCGCGACAAGTCGGGGAAACCTGATGGCCGGGCAGGATTATAGGCACCCTGGCGGGGATTGGTGGCACCAGAGCGGTGCGTGTCTGCCAAGGGGTGGACAGAGTGCGTAACCAGGTCAAAGTTCAGGGAGTCTGAAATTTCATCTGGGCAGGGGGCAAGAATCCTGGCGACGCTTCATTATTGGGCCTTGAACTCTGTTTGCACACTGGCGAAGGAAACAGAGCGGGCAGGTACACGCCAGTCTGAGAGAGTGGCGGCGGTGCGGGCCGACTTGACGTATCGGTCGCACAAATAGGGAGGCCCCACCGAAGTGGGGCCATCGTTCGGACCTAGTTGCATCACCAGCATTCACATCTGGGAGTGGCTTTTCTAGGGCAGCGCGTTGACTGTACCGTTTTTGAGCATGACTTTCAACCAAGCTTTCGGCGATGGTGCAGGAGCGCCCTGCTTGGAAGGGGAGAATAGGACTAATGGAATGGAAACTGCGGGAAACGGTGTTCTCCGCCCCGCGAATGGGGCGCTATCTGAACAGCTATGGCGGAGACGCGTTGCGGGCGGCCGTTGCCTACGATCACAATGTCCGGTTGGCGCAGGCGCTGATGCCCGCCTTGCAGACAATGGAGATCGTTCTTCGCAACGCCGTCCATCGAAGCCTGAGCAGGTCGATGGGAAGCGCCGACTGGTGGAATGGTCTGCCCTCCCCTGAGTTCGAGTGGCTGCACGTGGCGGTGGGAGACGCGGGGATCAAGATCCAGCGACGCCGGGAACGCGTCACTACTGACAAGATCGTTGCCGAATTGACTTTTGGATCGTGGACGCGGCTGTTCAATGCCCAGCATGGGCGCACGTTATGGGGGCGCCTCCTCCTGGCCTTTCCCACCTGTCCGAAAGCCAAGCGCCGACGTGGCCCGATCAGTTCGTCCCTGAACCGCATTCGGGATTTGCGCAACCGGGTCATGCACCATGAACCGCTGCTGTGGGTAGAGCCTTCGGTGAAGGATATCCATGGCGATATCCAGGAGGTCCTGGATTGGATCGATCCGGGCATCAACCGCTGGCTCGTCCATCACGACTCCTTGCCAGCGAGATGGGCTGAATGCGCGGCGATTTGAACCGTCCAGCCCAGACTGAACGAAATTCGATGCATGGAACGGGCCGTTGCGGCTGCCCACACCCCGATCCAGGGCCCGCGCGCCTAAAATCCCAGGCATGAGCCGCGCGCGTGGCGCGGCAAGCTGGAAGACCCATGCAAGATATACAACTGCTGCTGGAACAGTACGGCGGGTGGCTGGTGTTCGCCAACGTGCTGGTCGAGCAGGCCGGCCTGCCGGTGCCCGCCTATCCCATGCTGATTGCCGCCGGCGCTCTGGCCGGCGCGGGTGGGTGGCTCGTGCCCTGGATGGCGGCTACGGTCGCCTGCCTGCTGGCCGACAGCCTGTGGTACGTGGCCGGCCAGCGCTACGGCTCGCGCCTGTTGGGCGTGATCTGCAAGATGTCGCTGTCGCAGGACTCCTGCATCCGGCAGACGCAGCGCCTGTACCTGCGCATCGGCGTGCGCGCGCTGCTGGTGTGCAAGTTCCTGCCTGGCGCGGGGGCGCTGTCCACCGTGATGGCAGGCCTGACGGGTACGCCCTACCGTCGTTTCCTGGGCTACGACATCGTGGGCTCCCTGATCTGGTCGGGTTCGGCCCTGCTGCTGGGCGGCCTGTTCCACAACGTGGTCAACGATGTGCTGGAAATCCTCGGCACCTACGGTGCGATGGGGCTGGGCGTGCTGGCGGCGGTGCTGGCGCTGTACATCCTGGCGCGCTTCCTGCGGCGCCGGATCCTGCTGCGCAGCCTGCGCGTGATTCCGCGCCTGTCAGTGGACGAGCTGATGCAGTGGCGCCAGGACGGCCGCAATGCGCTGGTGTTCGACGTGCGCCCCGAGGCGGTGCGCGAAGAGCAGCGCATCCCCGGCGCCATCGCCGTGGACCTGAAAGCGCCCTTGCCCCGGCTGGATGCCCAGGCGCTGGAATCCGACATCGTCGTGTACTGCGCCTGCCCCAACGAGGTGTCGGCCGCGCTGTTGGCGTCGCGGCTGCGCGCCGCGGGCTACCCCAAGACCTGGGCCTTGCGCGGCGGTTACCAAGCCTGGCAGGAGCACGAACACCCGCTCCCCCCGCAAGGCGCATAATTCCGCCATGAGCCCGCGCAGACGGCGGGCGGCCTACAAGGAGAGACAGGCATGCGGATTTTGTTCTTGGGCGCCGGCGGCACCGGCGGCTACTTTGGCGGACGGGCGGCCCAGGCGGGCGCGGACGTGACCTTCCTGGTGCGCGAGCCGCGCGCCGCGCGGATCCGCGAACAGGGCCTGCGCATCAAGAGCCCGCTGGGCGATGCCACGCTGCAGCCGCAGCTGGTCACGCAACAGACCTTGCAAGGCAGCTACGACGTGGTGGTGCTGAGCTGCAAGGCCTATGACCTGGCCAGCGCCATCGAGGCCATCCGTCCCGCGGTCGGGCCCGATACCGCCGTGCTGCCCATCATGAACGGCGTGCTGCAGTACGACGTGCTGGACCGCGAATTCGAACCGCATCGTGTGCTGGGCGGACTGTGCCAGATCAACGCCACCCTGGGCCCTGAGGGCGAAGTGGTGCATCTGGGCAAGTACGCCAACATCGTCTTCGGCGAGCGCGCCGGCCCCGCCCGCAGCGAACGCTGCGTCGCGCTGGAACAGGCCCTGGCCGGCGGCGAATACGTCAGCCGCCTGAGCACCGACATCTACCAGGACATCTGGGAAAAATACGTGTTCCTGACCACGCTGGCCGCAGCCACCTGCCTGATGCGCGGCTCGGTCGGGCAGATTGCCTCTACCGACGACGGCATCGACATCATGAGCGGGCTGCTGCAGGAATCGCAGGCCGTTGCCGCGGCGTCGGGCCACGCCGTGCGGCCGGAGGCTGACGCCTCGGCGCGCAAGCTGATTACCGACCGTACCCAGCCCGTCACCGCGTCGATGTTCCGCGACCTGAGCCAGGGACTGCCGGTGGAGGCCGACCACATCGTCGGCGACATGGTGCGGCGCGCCCGCACCCTGGGCGTGGACGCGACCTACCTGCGCACGGCTTACGCGCATCTGCAGGTCTACCAGGCGCAGCGCGCCGCGGCCTGAACGCCGCCCTGTCTGGCGGCCCCCTGTTCAAGCGGGGCCGCCGGGAGCACACTGGCCTGACGGCGGCGAAGACGCCGGCAGGGCTGCCTCTTCGGTTCGTTCCGGGCGGGTTTGCCAGGTATTGGTGCATAAATTGCAAAAAACTCATCCGGTTTTACGGGTTTTTTGATCGGATTTGTACGAATAGTATGGCTTTGCCTGAGCCGGAGCGTTGCGCCGCAAGTTGCGGCGGCCCTGGCTCCCCTACCCAAGGAGCAAGACCATGAAAGTTGCATTGATCGGAATCACCGGCCGCGTGGGTTCGCGCGTGGCGGACGAATTGCTCAAGCGCGGCCACCAGGTCACGGGCATCGCCCGCAACCTGTCCGACGTGAATCCGCAGCTCGGCCTGACCATCAAGCAGGGCGACGCCACCGATCCCGAAGCGCTGACCTCGTTGCTGAAGGGCCACGACGCCGTGATCAGCGCGTCGCGCTTCGTATCGTCGGACGCCAAGCCGCTCCTGAGCGCCGTGAAGGACGCGGGCGTGCCGCGCCTGCTGGTGGTCGGCGGCGCGGGCAGCCTGCTGGTCGCCCCAGGCAAGATGCTGATCGACACCCCCGAATTCCCCGATGCCTACAAGCCCGAGGCGCGCGCCGGCGTGGTGTTCCTGGACACGCTGCGCCATGAAAAAGTGCTGAACTGGACCTTCCTGTCGCCTTCGGCGCTGTTCGAGCCGGGCGAGCGCACCGGCCAGTTCCGTTTGGGCGATGACACCCTGCTGGCCGATGACGAAGGCAAGAGCTGGATCTCGATGGAAGACTATGCCATTGCGCTGGTCGATGAACTCGAAACGCCCAAGCATTCGCGCCGCCGCTATACCGTCGGCTACTGATCCTGGCCGTCCGCGGATCACGAAGGGCCTCGGCAAGAGGCCCTTTTCCATTGGGGGCCTAGGCCCGGAATCCATGTTTTTGTTTGTAAACTGGCGCACCGCCAGCCGGCGTTCCGACACCTGAGTTTGCCCCGTATGCGTATGAAGTTGAAATCGTTGGCCCTATGTCTGCTGGTTGCCGCCACCTGTCTGGCAGCCGCGCCGGCTAGCGCGGCCGCACCCCAGTCCAACAAGGACCTCGTGGTGGCGTTCTTTCGCATGATGTTCCAGGACCGCGACGTCGACGAGGCGGTGCGCCTGTACGTCAGCCCGAACTACGTCCAGCACAACCCCTACATGCAGGATGGCGTTGGTCCGCTGGTGGATTTCTTTCCCGCCTATTTCGAGCAGCATCCGCAGTCCATCGTTGAAATCAAGCGCGTGATCGCCGAGGGCGACCTGGTGCTGATCCACAACCTGTGGCGCGATTCGCCGGAAGACCGGGGTCAGGCCGTAATGGACATCTTCCGCGTGGAAGACGGCAAGATCGTGGAACACTGGGACGTGAGCCAGGAAATCCCCGAGAACCCCGCCAACAAGAACGGCATGTTCTAGGAAGCGCCGCATGTCCAGCATCGAACCCGTAGACCTGTCCCGCGCCTATCTGCTGCTGAACCACGGCCCCACGGTGCTGGTGACCAGCGCCCATGGCGATGCGCGCAACGTCATGGCGGCCGCCTGGGCCATGCCCCTGGACTTCAGTCCGCCCAAGATGCTGGTGGTGGTGGACAAGAACACCTACACGCGCGGTCTGATCGAGGCGTCGGGCGAATTCGCGCTGTGCATCCCGTCGCGCGCGCAGGCCCGCGCCACGCTGCGGGTGGGTACCGATTCCGGGCGCGACGAAGACAAATTCCAGGCCAGCGGCCTGACGACCTTCCCCGCCAGCAAGATCGGCGCGCCGCTCATCAGCGGTTGCCTGGGCTGGCTGGAATGCCGCGTCGTGCCCGAACCGCACAACCAGCAGGCCTACGACCTCTTCATCGGCGAAGTCGTGGCCGCGTGGGCCGCGCCTGAAGTGTTTTCCGGCAATCGCTGGCATTTCCCCGACGACGAGCGCCGTTCGGTCCATTACGTGGCGGGCGGCTCCTTCTTCGCCACCGGCGAAGCCTTCAACGTTTCCGATCCGGAGTAACCATGATGCGCAGCGTATATCTGGCGGGTTTCGACGTGTTCCTGCCTGATGCGGCGGCGCACGGCAAACGCTTGAAGGCGCTGTGCGCCACCTACGGTTTCGACGGCCTGTTTCCGCTGGACAATGAAGCGCCGCAGGGCTTGTCCGGCCAGGCGCTGGCCCAATGGATCTATCGCGAGAACGTCGCGCTCATCCGGCGCGCGGACATGGTGATGGCGAACCTCAATCCGTTTCGCGGCGCCGAACCCGATTCGGGCACGGCATTTGAAGTCGGCTACGCCATCGCCTGCGGCAAGCCGGTATGGGCTTACACCGGCCAGGCAGGCTCGTTGATCGATCAGGTGGCGGTGGGGGCTGCGGCAGACGACGGCGCATCGCGCATGGTCGATGCCGAGGGCTACACCGTGGAAGACTTCGGCCTGAACCTGAATCTGATGCTGGCGTGCAGCGCCCGCATCGTCACGGGCAGCGCCGCCGACTGCCTGGCGCAGATGGCCCGCGAACCGGGACGCTGACCGTCCCGAACCATGGCGCGGCTAGCTGCGCGCCGTTTTCGCTGCCTTTGCTGCCTTCGCTGCCTTCGGCGGCGCGCGGCGCGCGGCGGGTTCGCCCAGGTATCCCATCACCGCGTTGACCACGGCCTGTTCCAACTGCTGCGTCGAGAATCCCGCGGGCGGTTCCAGCGCCGCGGCATGCACCAGTGACTCCATGATGCGCAACACCACATAGGTCGCCAGATCCCGGTCCTGCTGCGCGATTTCGGCGCGATGCAGTTCCAGAAGATGGCGCATGCGCCTGTGGATATCCTGGTCCGCGCGGCTGTGTTCGTGCGGCTGGTCGAACAGCGGAAACTCCCTTTCCAGCACGCGGTGCAGCGCGGGTTCCAGCAGGTGGGCGTGCAGCATCGCCTCGACGATGGCCGCGACGCGCTCGCGCAGCGTGGCCGCGGGATTGCTGTCCAGGACCGAGTCGATGACGTCCAGCATCTGGTTGTCGTGGCGGTTGTGCAGCGCCGCGATCAGGGCGTTCTTGTTGGGGAAGTACTGATACAGCGAGCCGACGCTGACGCCGGCTGTTTCCGCGATCAGATTGGTATTGGTGCCCGCATAGCCGTGGGTGGCCAGAACGCGAGCCGTGGCTTGCAAAATCGTCTCTACGGTGTGCTGGGATCTGAGCTGGCGCGGCGATTTCCGGGGCTGTGGGATGGCGGTCATGGGTACTGTGAAAGGCGAGTATCGAATATGAGCAATGGCTCATAAAATTTCCAGCAGGCAATCCGGTTCATCGCCCGCACACGGGGATTATGCCATCGGCGGTTTTCAAACTGGTTCCGGTTTGCGCATCTCTCACTTAAGGAAATTCAATGTCGCATTCATCGACGGCCGGGGCCATGCCCGCGGCCCAGGGGCCCGTGCGCTCTGTCTTCGCGCAAGTGCTGCCGCTCGCGCTGGCGGTATTCGTCGGGTTCTTCATGATTGGCCTGCCCATGCCGGTGCTGCCTCTGTATGTGGACGGCACGCTGGCGCTGGGCGCGCTGGTGGTCGGGGTGGTGGCCGGCCTGCAGTTCGCCGCCGCCCTGTTGTCGCGCGCCTATGCGGGCTCGCTTGCCGACCGCCGCGGCGCCAAGCGTGCGGTGGTGGGCGGTTTTGTGCTGGGCTCCATCGCGGGCCTGTTCTATCTGCTGGCCGATGACCTGTCGGCGCGGCCGCAGGCGGCGCTGGCCGCGCTCTTGGCCGGACGCGCGCTGATGGGCTGCGCCGAAAGCCTGATCGTCACCGGCGCCCTGAGTTGGGGCGTGGGCCGCGTGGGGCCGCAGAACGCGGGCCGCGTGATGGCCTGGGTCGGCGTGGCGATCTACGCCGCCTATGCGCTGGGCGCGCCCGCCGGCATGCGGCTCTACGGCGTCACGGGCTTTGCGGGTATCGCCTGGGCCACGGCGCTGATTCCCCTGGCGGCCCTGGCGCTGGTGCTGCCTTTGCGCGGGGTGCGTGCGGCAGGCGGCGTGCGTACGCCTTTCTACAAAGTGCTGGGTCTGGTGCTGCTGCCCGGCGCGGGCCTGGCGCTGGCCAGCGTCGGCTTTGGCGTGATCACTGCGTTCGTCAGCCTGCTGTTTTCGCAGCGTGGTTGGGATGGCGCAGCGTGGATGTTCACTGCGTTCGGCGTGGGCTTCATCCTGGCGCGGGTGTTCTTTGCCGGCCTGCCGGACAAGCTGGGCGGCGCACGCGTGGCGCTGGTGTGCGTGCTGATTGAAGCGGCGGGGCAGTGGCTGATCTGGGCCGGAACCACGCCGGCATGGGCCTATGCCGGCGCGCTGCTGACGGGCGCGGGCTATTCGCTGGCATTCCCCGCTTTTGGCGTGGAAGCCGTGCGCCGCGTGCCGGCGGCCAGCCGGGGCGCTGCCATGGGGGCGTATGTGGCCTTCCTGGACGTGGCTTTGGGACTGAGCAGCCCGGCGGCGGGCTGGCTGGCCGGCGAGCAAGGCTATGGCGCGGTGTATGCGATGGGCGGCGCGTGCGCGCTGGCGGCGATGGTCGTCGCCATGGCGCTCAGGACGCGTAGGTAAAAAAGGCGGCCGCCGGTTCCGGCGCCGCCTGCTCAAGATCAGACCGTCGCGGCCATCTCCAGCACTTCGTCGTCGATCGCCTCGGCCTGGCCGTCCTTCAGCTGTTGCAGATGGTCGGCCAGTTCCGCGATGGTCAGCGCCACCAGTCCGTGCTGCGCGGCATAGCGCTCAAGCGCGGCGCCGCGCATCATCGTGCCGTCGGCATTCATCAGTTCGCACAGTACGCCGGCCGGGCGCAGGCCGGCCAGCACGGCCAGGTCCACCGAGCCTTCGGTGTGGCCGCGGCGGGTCAGCACGCCGCCCGGCTGGGCGCGCAGCGGGAACACATGGCCCGGGCTGACGATGTCATCGCTTTGCGCCGACGGCGAAATGGCGGCGCGGATGGTGGTGACGCGGTCCACGGCCGACACGCCGGTGCTGACTCCTTCGCGCGCTTCGATGGAAACGGTGAAGGCGGTGGCAAAGCGGCTCTGGTTGCGCTGGACCATGGGGGGCAATTCAAGCCGGTCCAGGGTTTCGCCGGGCAGGCACAGGCAGACGATGCCGCTGCCGTCGCGAATCAGCTGCGCCATCACGGGTACGGTCAGCTTGTCGGCGGCCACGATCAGGTCGGCTTCGTTCTCGCGGTCGAAATCGTCCATGAGAATGACGGGACGGCCCAGGCGCAGATGATGCAGGGCGCGCTGCAAGCGGGCGGCAAAAGGCTGCGAAGCCAGGCTGGGGTTGGGGGACTGCGGGGTAAGGGTAAAGTTGGACATTTGAAACGCTCTCGCAAGTTGAAAGGGGCGAAAAACGTTTCAGGGCTACTCGACAGCCGAACGCAATACGGCAGTCCGGGCGCGGGTGCGCCCGGTGCTACCGTTGTGCCGGCACATCTTCTCTCATCCGGACTATGACCGTCGGCCCTGGCATCTCACCAGATCTGCTGACCCCGGTGTCCGTGAAGGACGCCGGGCGCTCGCGGGCTCGCCATATTGCATGGCATACCGCCGGTGGGGAATTACACCCCGCCCTGAAGACGTACTGCATGTCGTGTTAACGACCTTGCGGATTGTACGCCTGTCCGGGGCTGGGGCCGGAATACGCTCGCTGCGCCTGGGGTCTTCGGCGGGGCGGGGTCGGACCCCGCCGATGCTCAGGCGCCGGCTTCGACGGCCTCGGGCTCGTCGGCTTTCTTTTTCTTCTTGGCCGGCAGCGCCAGCATGGTACCGCGGCACGGCGGCGTGCCGCAGAGGCAGCGGTAGCCTTCCTTCAGTTTCTTGGTGATGCGGCCGTCCAGCACCAGGCCGTAGTCATACGACAGCTCGGTGCCGCGCGGAATGTCCTGCAGCGCGACGATGTAGACGCGCTTGCCGTGCTTGCCTTCCTGGGCTTCGCAGTTGGGCTGGCAGGAATGGTTGATCCAGCGCGCATCATTGCCCTGGTCGCCGCCGTCGATCACGCGGCCGGAGCTCAGTGCGAAGAAGAAAGTGTGGAAGGGATCGTCCGGATTGGTCGGATGACGGCGGTCGGCTTCCTTGGCGCTGATGCGCTCGCCGCCGTACTCAATGATGCGCGTGCCCGCGGGAATCTTGCGCGCGGCGAAGACGCCGTTGCCGTGCAGCTTGGAGCGGCGGACGGCATACCAGGGCTTGATCGGGGTGTCTTCGTTGGTCATTGCTCGATGGAAGTGGCGGTGAGACGAAACAGAATTATATCGGCGCGTTTTTGACAGCTTGATGGGCGTATAGTGTGCGCCGCCTTGTTCCTCCGGTTAGCACCATGATTGTCCGTCCGCGTCCTTCCGCGCTGGCTTTGTTCTTTGTCTTGCGCGGGTCCATCATCCCGCGGATCCTCAGCCGCATCCTCGTCATCACGGCGCTGTCCTGCTTCGTGGTGTGGATGTACCACCAGGCATGGTTCTCGCCCGCCCATCTGTCGGCGGTGCCGTTCTCGCTGTTCGGCCTGGCCCTGTCCGTGTTCATGGGCTTTCGCAACAACGTCTGCTACGACCGCTGGTGGGAAGCGCGCAAGCAATGGGGCGAACTGATCGTGCAGGCGCGCAGCCTGGCGCGCGAAAGCGCGGTGCTGCTGGCGGCCAGCACCGCCAACCCGGTGCAGGAACGCATCGTGCGCCGTTGCATCGGCTTCGGCTACGCGCTGGCGGCGCGGCTGCGTCAGGAAGACATGGCTTCTGCCGCGCGCCCCTGGGTGCAGCAGGACGAGGCCGAGACCCTCAACGGCTGCCGCAACGTGCCTGACGCCCTGCTCATGGCCATCAACCGCGACCTGGCGGCCTGTCTGCGGCGCGGGGAGCTGAGCGACATCCTGTACCAGGCCCTGACCCAGCGCGTGGCCGCCTGCGCCGCCATCCAGGCGGCTTGCGAGCGCATCAAGTTCACGCCCTCGCCCTTCGCCTATTCGCTGCTGCTGCATCGCACGGCCTGGCTGTTCTGCCTGTTGCTGCCCTTCGGCCTGGTGGGCACGCTGGAATACATGATGCCGGCGGCCGTCACCATCGTGGCCTACACCTTCTTCGGCCTGGACGCGGTGGGTGATGAACTGGAAGACCCCTTCGGCTCCGACGAGAACGACCTGCCGCTGTCGGCGCTGGCCCGGGTGATCGAGATCGACCTCCTGGAAGGCCTGGGCGTGCGGCCTCTGCCCGAGCCCGCCGTGCCGGTGGATTTCGTGCTGCGCTAGGGCGGAGCCTATTCCGCCAATCCCGTCAACGGCAGCTTGGTTTCCTTCAACCGGCGCAGCACAAAGCAGGATTTGCTGTGCCGGATGCCCGGGATGCGGTAGAGCTGTTCGCGCAGCAGCCGTTCGTAGTCGCGGGTGTCGCGCACGGCGATGCGGATGTAATAGTCGTAGTCGCCCGAGACCAGGAAGGCTTCGAGGACCTCGGGTATCTGCGCCAGCGCCCGGCCGAACTCGTACAGCGTTTCCTCGCTGTGGCTCTCCAAAGTGACGTGGACGATCACTGTGTCCATGAAGCCCAGACTGGCCGGATCGATGTCCACCGTATAGCCGCGGATGACGCCTGCGCTTTCCATGCGCTTGATGCGGTTCCAGCACGGCGTGGACGACAGGCCCACCGCCGCGCCGATGTCGTTCAGGCTGGCGCGCGCGTTGTCCTGCAGCACCTTGAGTATGGCGAGATCAAATTTGTCCAGGTTCATTTTCTTTGATTCCTTAAAATCAAAGATAAATTTACTCCGTTCATCGGTTATCCGTGGAAAAGAAGATAAATATTCTTCCGATCTACGAATAAGATAGATAGCATGAACGATCGCCTGCACCCCACCGCCGCCGCCGCGCTTGCCGCCACTGAACGCCCCGCTGACAACGGGGCGAAAATTCTGCTCGATACGCTGATCGCGTGTGGCGTGGATACCATTTTCGGGTACCCCGGCGGCGCGGTGCTGCCGCTGTACGACGCCCTGTACGCCGAGCCGCGCCTGCGCCACGTGCTGGTACGCCACGAACAGGCCGCCGTGCATGCTGCCGAAGGCTATGCGCGCAGCACCGGCCGCACCGGCGTGGTCTTCGTCACTTCCGGTCCGGGCATGGCTAACACCACGTCCGGCCTGCTGGATGCCATGTGCGATTCGATCCCGGTGCTGTGTATCAGCGGTCAGGTTGCCACGGCCGCCATCGGCACGGACGCCTTCCAGGAGTGCGACGCCATCGGCATCTCGCGCTCCGTGACCAAATGGAATACGCAGGTCCGTTCGGTGGACGACGTGGCAGCGGTGACGGCCCGCGCTTTTGAGCTGACCCGCCAGGGCCGCCCCGGCCCGGTGCTGCTGGATTTCCCCAAGGACGTGCAACTGGCCGTGCCTCGCGACGCGGACGATGATGCCGTGCCCTCGCAACAGAAGCTGGCTGCGCTGCGCGCACGCCGCCAGGCGGGCAAGCTGGCGCCCAAGCTGCCGCAGTCGGCCGTGCGCCGCGCCGCCGCCTTGATCGCGCAGGCCAAGCGCCCCATCTTCTACGGCGGCGGCGGGCTGGTGAACGCCGGCCCCGAGGCCTGCGAGGCCTTTACCGACCTGGTGCGCCACACCGGCGCGCCCTGCACCCTGACCCTCATGGGCCTGGGCGCATTCCCCGCGTCCGACGCGCAGTTCGTCGGCATGCTGGGCATGCACGGCACGGTCGAGGCCAACCTGGCCATGCATAACGCCGACCTGGTGGTCTGCATCGGCGCCCGCTTCGACGACCGCATCACCGGCAAGCTGTCGGAGTTCTGCCCGCATGCGCGCAAGATCCACATCGATATCGACCCGGCTTCCATCAACAAGGTGGTGCGCGTGGACGTGGCGCTGGTGGGCGACTGCCTGCCGCTGGTGCGCGCGCTGCGCGCCGAACTCGGCGAGGAACCCATGGACGCGGCGCGGCTGGCGCCCTGGTACAAGCGTATCGACGCCTGGCGCGCCCAGGACTGCCTCGGCTATACCCCGGCGGCCGACGCGATCCTGCCGCAGCATCTGATGGCGCGCCTGAACGACGCGCTGTCCGACCGCGATGCCATCGTTTCCACCGACGTGGGCCAGCACCAGATGTGGGCCGCGCAATACCTGCGCTTCGACAAGCCCAACCGCTGGCTGACCTCCGGCGGCGCCGGCACCATGGGCTATGGCGTGCCCGCCGCCATCGGCGCGCAGGTCGCCCATCCGGACAAGACCGTGGTCTGCGTCAGCGGTGACGCGTCGGTGCTGATGAACATCCAGGAACTGTCCACCGCCATGCAGCACCAGACGCCCGTCAAGGTCGTGTTGTGCAACAACGGCTACATGGGCATGGTGCGGCAATGGCAGGAGCTGATCCACGGTGGGCGCTACAGCCACAGCTACAACGCCTCGCTGCCCGACTTCGTGGCGTTGGCCCGCGCCTTCGGCTGGGGCGCAGCCCGCGTGGACGATCCGGCAAAGCTGGATGCCGCGCTCGCCGAATGCCTGGCGCATGACGGCCCCTACTTCCTGGACGTGGCGGTCGCGGCGCAGGAGAACTGCTTCCCGATGATGCCTGCTGGGCACGGGCATCAGAAGATGATGCTGGCCGAAGGCGTCTGGTATCAGGACGAGACGACCTGATCGCCGTTGGGCTGCATGCGCAGCCCAGCGCCCTGCTTCAGAACTGGATCGACAAACCGCCGTCCACCACCAGCACGTGCCCGTTCACATATGATGCCGCGGGCGACGCCAGGAATACGGCGGCGCCCGCGATTTCCTCCGGTTCGCCCCAGCGTCCCATGGGATTGCGCGCGGCGATGCGCGGGCCCACATCGGGGTCCGCCACCATCGCGGCATTGGTCTCGGTGGCGAAGGTGCCGGGCGCGATGGCGTTGCTGGTGATGCCGTGGCCGCCGAACTCTGCCGCCAGCGCGCGCACCATGCCCGTCAACCCCTGCTTGGCCGCGGGATAGACCGCATCGCCCGAGCGCGCCAGCTCGCCCACCACCGAGGTGATGGCGATCAGGCGGCCGCTGCCCTGGCGCACCATGCGCTCGGCGGCAAACTTGGCCAGCAGCATGCCGGCGACCATGTCGGTGTCGATAAGCTCGCGGATCTCGGCGGGACTGGTGTCGCGCAGCGTCTTGCGGTTGCGCGCGCCGACGTTGTTCACCAGGATGTCCAGGCGGTGGTGGTCGCGGTCTATGTCCTGGAAAGCGCGTTCCATGGCGGCGTCGTCGCTGATGTCAAAAGGCAGCGCATGCGCATCCAGGCCGGCGGCGGTCAACTCAGCCGCCGCGGCTGCGACGGCTTCTGCGTTGCGGCCGTTGATCAGTACGCGCGCGCCGCAGCCGGCCAATGCGCGTGCGATACAGAAGCCCAGCCCGCGGGCCGAGCCGGTCACCAGGGCGACTTGTCCCGTCAGGTCGAAGTTGCGCAGATACGGCAGCGTGTTCATGTCAGTCGTCCAAAGTGCTCTATCTCAATCAGGGCCGCGCGGATCCGGCTCCGCCGGTCCGCAGCGGCGCCCCCTGGGGGGAAGCGCGCAGCGCTGCGGGGGGGATTTATCTATTCTCGGAATTCCGGCGCCCAATGCAGCAGCCGGCGTTCCAGCCAGGTCACACAATAAACCAGCGCGATGCCGACGATGGACAGCAGCGTCACCGCCGCGAACATGTCGGTGGCGTTCAGCGTCGCCAGCGCGGTGATCATCAGATAGCCCATGCCCGTGGTGGAGCCGACGAACTCCGCCAGCACCACGCCGATCAGCGCAAAGCTGATGGCATTCGGCAAGGCCGCGAAGGTCCACGCGGCCGCGGTCGGGATGCGCACGCGCCACAGGATCTGGCGCGGCGAGCCGCCCAGCGTGCGGCAGAAATCCACCAGTTCGCGTTCTACTGCGCGTCCGCCCTTGTAGGTGTTGAAGAACACCAGGAAGAACACCACGAACCAGGACGTCACCACCTTGGAGGCAAGGCCCAGGCCGAAGAACATGGTGATGAGCGGCACGAAGGCGATGCGCGGCATCGAGTTGAAGGCCACGATGAAGGGATTGAACACGTCGGCCAGGAAGCGGCTGCGGCTGAGCGTCATGCCCACCACGAAGCCGCTGCCCACGCCCACCAGCAGTCCCACCATGGTGGCCTGCAAGGTCAGCCACAGGTGCGGCCAGACCGAACGCGGGCCGGGCTGCAGCCATTCCCACAGGCGCACGGCCACCCGCGAGGGCTGGCTGATGAAGAAGGGATCGAACAGTGTGTTCTGGGCGAACCAGGGGATGCGCGTGAGTATCTCCCAGGAGCCCAGGATGACGGCAAGTATCAGCACCTGCCACAGGGTGATGCGCAGCCGGCGCGCGATGCTGGCGCGGCGGTCCAGCCGCAGCTGGTCCTGCAGGGAATCGGCGGAGTAAGTGGTGGTCATGACGCGTAGGGATTCAGGCGGCGGCGCGGAACTGCTGTCCCAGCACACTCCAGAGGCTTTGCACATGGGTCACGAACTGCGGTGTTTCGCGCAGCGTGAAGACATCGCGCGGATGCGGGATCTCGATGCGCTCGTCCAGCAGCACGCGGCTGGGCGGGCCGGACAGCACCACCACGCGATCGGACAGCAGGATAGCTTCGTCGAGGTCGTGCGTGACCATGACGATGGTCTGGCCCAGCTTGCGCCAGATCTCGATCAATTCGCGATGCAGGTGGGTCTTGGTGTGCGTGTCCAGCGCGCCGAAGGGCTCGTCCAGCAGCAGGATGCGCGGTTCGACCGCCAGGCTCATCAAGAGCGCCACGCGCCGCCGCATGCCGCCCGACAACTGGTGCGGAAAGGCGTCGGCGAACTGGCTCAGGTGGCCCATTTCCAGTAGTTCCGCCACGCGGCGCTCGATCTTGTCGGCGGCCACGCCCTGGAACTTCAGGCCCAGCGCCACGTTCTTCCTCACGCTGAACCAGGGCAGCAGCGTGTCCTTCTGGAAGATGTAGCCCAGGGCCGGCGGCACCTGCCCGTCCACGATCCGCCCGTCCACGTGGATCGTGCCGGTGGTCGGGCGCAGGAAACCCGCGATCATGTTCAGCAAGGTGCTCTTGCCGCAACCGGACGGCCCGACGATGGAGACGAACTCGCCTTCCGGGATCGTCAGGCTGACCTCGCCCACCGCGTGTGTGGTGGCCTGGCGCGTCTGGTAGGCCTTGCCCACCTTGTCCAGCGTGATCATCAGAGGCCCCGGGCGCGGCGCACGAAGCTCATGTTCACGCAACGGTCGTAGGGCACGGTCTTGATCTCGTCATTGGAGAACTGGCGGCCGTCGCCCATGATGGCCGTCATGCGGTCATAGGCGTCCTGGGTGATGATGTTGTCCTTCAGGAACACCGTTTCCTTGTAGACGCCCAGCGTCTTTTCGATGGCGGCGCGCGGAAAGGCGTTCAGGTAATCGTCGTAGATCGCGTCAGTGACGGCGGCGGCGCTGTTGGCGCTGATGAAGTCCTGCGCACGGACCAGGGCGGTCACGAAGGCCTGCACCACTTCCGGGCGCTTCTGGATGGTGTCCTGCAGGGTCAGGGCCGCGATGCCGGGCACGTCGCCGCCCATGAATTCGTTCCACGAACTCTCGGTCGTGGCGTCGAAGATGGGCACGCCCCAGCCTTCCTGTTGCGCCTGTTCCATCATGGACATGGTGGCCATGCTGGCGGACACGGAGCCGGTCTTGAGCGCGCCCAGCATGGTGGCCAGGTCGCCCAGCGGGCGGATGTCAACCTTGTCGGCCACGCCGGCCTTCTGCATCAGGTACAGCGCCATCAGCCAGGTGCTGGACTGCGGCTGGGTCGCGCCCACGCGCTTGCCGGCCAGGTCCTTCAGCGATTTGATCTTGCCGCTTTCAAAGTCCTCGCGGCGCACGATGACGTTGGCGTAGGTGAGCTTGCGGTCAAAGCCGAACACCAGCGTGGCGGGCTTGCCGGCCAAGGTGAGCGCGGGGGCGGCCGTGGCGGCGGTGGCGCCGAACGCGATCTGGCCCGCGGCCAGCAGCTGGTTGGTGCGCGGGCCGCTTTGCGAATTCAGGTATTCGACTTCCAGCCCGCCTTCGCCGAAGTAGCCCTTTTTCAGAGCCACATAACCCGCGGCAAAGAACGGGTCGATGCTGCCCTGGCCGTAGACGACGCGGCCCAGCTTGGGCTGGGCGAACGCGACGCGGCCATTGACCAGGCTGATGCTGGCCAACGCGCCTGCGGCGGCCAGCACGCGGCGGCGGGTGGTGAAGTCGGGGCTGTTGCTCATGTCGTCCTCGGAATAGGTCTGGTTGCAGCGGTTTGGCGTAGACAATACCCCAGCAACTGGCGTCCAACAATGGAAAACGCCCGGTTGCCCGGGCGTCGTGCGCGATGGTCGGGAGGCGGCGGCGCCAGGCGCCGCGCCCGTTTTACGCGGCGGTCTTTTTCGGCGCCGCCTTCTTCACCGCTTTCTTGGCGGCCGTTTTCGTGGCCGTCTTGGTGGCGGTCTTCTTCACCGCGGCCTTCTTGGCCGGCGCTTTCTTTGCGGCGGTCTTGGTCGCGGTCTTGGCGGCCGTCTTGGCCGGTGCGCGGCCGGGCTTTTCAGGACGCGGCTCGAACTCGAAGCCGATCTTGCCGTCCGGCTGGCGGACGAGGAAGGCCTTGAACTTGCGGTTGGTGCGGCTGGAGACGAAGCCGTCGAGCAGGTCGGTGCGGCCGTTGGTCAGCAACTTTTCCATTTGTTCGCGCGAGATCTCCTGCTGCAGGATGACCTTGCCCGAACGGAAATCGCAGCTCTTTTCGGGGCCGACGGATTTCTCGCAGACGTAGCTCATGCCGTGCTCGAAGACGCGCGACTGGCACTTGGGGCACGAACCCACCGGCGTGTGGCCGGAGAAGTCCACGGCTTCGGAGTCGTCCTCGTCGTTCTGGCCGAAGTCGAATTCCAGCTTGAATTCGTCGCTGATGCGCAGGATGGCGGCGAACGGTCGGCCCATCTTGCTGATGAAGCCTTGCAGCGGACCGATTTCGCGCTTGGCCAGCAGCTCTTCCACTTCGGGCAGCTCGAAGGTGCGGCCGCCCGGATGCTTGCCGATGGAAAAGTCGCAGGCGGTGCAGGCAAAGCGGCGATAGTTTTCCTTCACCACGGCGCCGCACTTGGGGCACGGCGTCTGCAGCGTGGCGTAGTCGCCCGGCACCGTGTCACGTTCGTATTCCTTGGCGCGCTTGACGATGACTTGCGTCATCTGCGCGATCTCGCGCATGAAGGCCTCGCGGCCCAGTCCGCCCTGCTCGATCTGCTTGAGCTTGTGCTCCCATTCGCCGGTGAGTTCCGGCGAGGTCAGTTCGGTCACGTCCAGGCCGGACAAGAGCGTCATCAGCTGGCGCGCCTTGGCGGTGGGCACCAGGTCGCGGCCTTCGCGGCGCAGGTAGCTTTCGTTGAGCAGGCCTTCGATGATGGCGGCGCGCGTGGCCGGCGTGCCCAGGCCGCGCTCGGACATTGCTTCGCGCAGTTCCTCGTCGTCCACCAGCTTGCCCGCGCCTTCCATGGCCGACAGCAGCGTGCCTTCGTTAAAGCGCGCCGGCGGTTTGGTGGTCAGGCCGACGGCTTCCACGTCCTCGGTGCGCACGGTCTCGCCGTCCGCCACGGGCACCAGGTTGGCGTCTTCGCCTTGGGCTTCCTTGCCGTAGACGGCCAGCCATCCCGGGCTGACCAGCACCTTGCCGTCGGTGCGGAAGCGATGCCCCTGCACTTCGGTCATGCGGGTGGTGACGCGGTATTCCGCGGCGGGGAAGAACACCGCCAGGAAGCGCTTGAGCACCAGGTCGTACAGCTTGGCCTCGGCTTCGCTCAGGTCGTGCGGGATCTGCAGCGTGGGGATGATGGCAAAGTGATCCGACACCTTCTTGTTGTCGAAGATGCGGCGGTTGGGCTTGACCCAGTTCTCGCTGACCACCGTGCCGGCGTGGCGGGCCAGGCCGCCCACCGCGTTGGAGCCGCCCTGCGCCAATGCGCGCATCGTCTCCTTGACGGTGTTGATGTAGTCCTCGGGCAGGTAGCGCGAGTCGGTACGCGGGTAGGTCAGCGCCTTGTGGCGTTCGTACAGGGTCTGCGCCAGCGCCAGCGTGGTCTTGGCCGAAAAGCCGAAACGGCCGTTGGCCTCGCGCTGCAGCGAAGTCAGGTCATACAGGGCCGGCGACATCTGGGTCGACGGCTTGGACTCTTCCGTGACGCTGCCGGGCTGTTCGCGGCAGGCGGCCACCACGCTCTGGGCGGCGGCCTGCGACCATAGGCGCGATTCGCGCTTTTCGGGGTCGCGGTCGTCTTTCTTGAATTCCGGGTCGATCCAGCGGCCTTCGTACAGGCCGGCGGCCGCCACGAAGGTGGCGCGCACCTCCCAGTAGTCGCGCGGCACGAAGCGGCGGATACGCTCCTCGCGTTCGGCCACGATGGCCAGCGTGGGCGTCTGCACCCGGCCGACCGGGGTCTTGAAGAAGCCGCCGTCCTTGCTGTTGAAGGCGGTCATGGCGCGGGTGCCGTTGATGCCCACCAGCCAGTCGGCTTCGGCGCGCGAGCGCGCGGCCGCTTCCAGCGGCTTGAGCTGGACGTCGTCGCGCAGGTTGGCGAAGGCTTCGCGGATGGCGGCCTGGGTCATCGACTGCAGCCAGAGGCGCTGGATCGGCTTCTTCACGCCTGCGTACTGAATGATGTAGCGGAAGATCAGTTCGCCTTCGCGCCCGGCGTCACAGGCGTTGATGATGGCATCGACGTCCTTGCGCTTGGCCAGGCGGACCAGCAGCTTGAGCCGTTCGGCCGATTTCTTGTCGGTGGGGCCCAGTTCGAATTCGGGCGGAATCACGGGCAGGTGCGTAAAGCTCCACTTTCCCTTGACCGGATCGTTGGGCGCGACCAAGCTGAGCAAGTGGCCGATGCTCGACGCGAGTACGTAACGTTCGCTTTCAAAATAGTCGCCCTCGCGCGCAAAGCCTCCCAAGGCGCGTGATATATCGAGGGCTACCGAGGGCTTCTCGGCAATAATCAGCGTTTTATTCATGTGTATCCAGTGGCGGCAGTCCCGCCGTAGTAGCGCGGATAATAAGATCGGAGATTCGCCAGATGCAAGTCGGCACTGAAAGACAAGCGGGATCCGAACTACACGCCTGGCGTCAATTTCTGGCGCGCAGCACCCTCTGGCTAGGTGTTTTGCTGCTGGGCAGCGCCGCGGTTTGCTGGGTCGCCGCCAATTGGCAGGACATGACAAAAGTGCAGCGCTTCGCCGGCGTTCAGGGCCTTCTGGCGGTTTGCGCGCTGGCCGCTGCCTGGGCCGGATTGCGCCTGCGGGCCAGTCCAGGGGTGCGGCGCACCATACCGGGCGCCCTGCTCGCCCTGGCTGGCATCCTCCTGGGAGCGCTGCTCGCATTACTAGGCCAAACTTACCAGACTGGCGCCGATACCTGGGAACTGTTCGCCTGGTGGGCGCTGCTGCTGCTGCCCTGGGCGCTGGCCGCCGGCAGCCAGGCCGTCTGGCTGCTGTGGGCGCTGGTGCTGAACGTGGCCGTGGCCTTGTGGCTGGGCGAGCGCGTGTTTTCCTGGATGCTGATATTGGGCGGCCCGGGCGTGCCCGGCCTGATGATGGCCGGCCTGAACCTGCTGCTGCTGCTGGGCTGGGAGCTGGCTGCCCGCCGCTGGCGCGCCAGCACCCTGGTCGGTCCGCGGGTCCTGGCTGCCCTGGCGATCAGCGTGCTGGTGCTGACCCAGATGCTTGGCGACTTCCTGGGCCGCGGCCTGGGCCTCTATAACGGCATCGCCTGGGTCGCGGTGACCCTGGGCCTGGGCTTCTATTATCAGAAGGCCCGGCGCGACCTGATCATCCTGGCCATGTTGGCTGCCGGTGTCATTTGCGTGTCGTTGCGGGTGGCGGGCGAATGGCTGCTGCGCCTGGAGCCCGGCGTCTGGGCCGCGCTGCCGCTGGCGGCGCTGCTCATGGCCGAGGCCGTCTGGGCCGCGCGCTGGCTGCGGCGCCTGGCGGGCGATCCGCAGGCGGCCGTCGCGGCGAGCGCGGACGCGGAGCCGGCCGCCGCCTCGGCCGGCAACTCGGTGGACCCGGCGGACAGCGGGGCGCCCGTGGCGCAGCTGGCGGCCGCTCCGGCGCCTCAGTCGGATCCGCCCTGGTACGTGCAGTGCCTGCTGGGCCTGAGCGCCTGGTTGGCGACCTTGCTGCTACTGGTGTTCATTGCCTTCTCGGGCTTTATCACCACGGAAGGCGGCGCACTGGTGGCCGGGCTGGTGCTGTGCGCGGCCGGCGTGGCGGTGCTGCGCAGCGACGCCGGTCCGTTCTGGCGCCAGTGCGGCACGGCCATGGCTTTCGCCGGGCAGATCCTGATCATCTTCGGGCTGTCCAGTTCGACCTCGTTCGCCAGCGCCTGCGTCTTCGTGCTGCTGATGGCGGCCACGGTCTACGCGGTGGGGCCCGACGTCATCCTGCGTTTTCTCAGCGGCCTGCTGATCGCGGCGGCGGGCGCGGGCCTGATCTGGCGCGTGTTGTCGCCCGACCTGGGGCAAGAGGACCTGCTGGACGCCTGGATGGCGTTCGACGCCCTGCGCGCCACTTTCCTGTGGCTGCCCATTGCCGTGACCGGGGCCTGGGCCACGGCCGTCATCTTTACCGTCAGCCATCGCCTGGGCGGCAAGCGCGCCCATGCCCTGCAGCCGCTGGGCTGGGCCTTCCTGCTGTCGGTGCAAGGCATGGTGTGGCTGGCCAGCGGCATCTCCATCAAGCAGTTGCCCGCCATGTGGCAGCTGAATCCGCATACGGCCGTGCTGGTCGCGGCCGGCGCGCTGCTGCCCGTGGCGGCGGCCTTCGCGGTGCTCTGGCCGCGCCGCCACATGCTGACGGCGGGCGTCACCTGGGGCGTGCCCATCGGCCTGCTGATCCTGGCGCTGTTCTGGCTGCCCAGCCCCGGCGTGGGCTTCGCGCTGGCCTGGCTGCTGCTGGGCTTCGGCTTGAACCAGTCCCGCGTGGTGGTGTTCGGCGTGATCAGCCTGTTGGCGTATCTGGGCGTCTATTACTACCAATTGGACGTGCCGCTGCTGCAAAAAGCCTTGTGGCTGGGCGGCGCCGCGCTGCTGCTGTTCGTGCTGCGCGCCCTGGTCTGGCTGGTGCCGCGCCTGATGCGCACCATTGCGCCCAAGCAGCGCGGGGCTCTGCCGCCGGTATCGGCGCCCTTGCGCTGGCGCACGCTGGCCATCCTGGGCGGCCTGGTGCTGGTGCTGGCGGTCACCAACGGCGGCATCTGGCAGCGTGAAAAACTGCTGGCGTCGGGCAAGGTGGTCATTCTGGAACTGGCGCCGGTGGATCCCCGTTCGCTCATGCAGGGCGACTACATGGCGCTGAACTTCGCGGCCAGCCGGGAAGTCACGCGCCTGCGGCTGGGCGGCGAGCGTCCCGAAGCCGAGGACTCCGTCATGGGTTACGAGCCGGACGGCTATGTAATGTTGCAGACCGACGCGCGCGGCGTCGGGCAGCCGCTACGCATCCAGCCCGACACGCACCCGCATACCGATGCCGAAGTGCCGCTGCGCTACCGCATCCGCGACAACAGCGTGCGCATCGTGACCAACGCCTATTTCTTCCCGGAAGGCCAGGCCGAGCGCTATCAGGTCGCCAAGTACGGCGAGCTGCGCGTGGCGGAAAACGGCGAGGCCCTGCTCGTCCGGATGCTGGACCAGGACCTCAAGCCGCTGTAGCGGCGGGCAGCGGGAAACGCCGCGCCCATTGCGCGGTGGCTTCCCGCAGGAAATGGCCGCGGTCCGCGGCATCGATGGGGTCGAAGCCCAAGGCTCGCCAGGCGGCCATCAGCGCCGCCAGGGGCGCCCCGGTGTCGATGGGCGGGGCGCCGTTCTGCTTGGACAGTTTCAGGCCGCTGGAAGCGTCCAGGATCAGCGGTACGTGCAGGTAGCGCACGGGCGGCAGCCCAAGCAGCCGGCCCAGCACGCGCTGGCGCGCGGTGGAACTGAGCAGGTCCGCGCCACGCACCACATCGGTCACGCCTTGCGCGGCGTCGTCCACCACCACCGCCAATTGGTAGGCCCACAGGCCGTCGGCCCGCCGCAGGGCGATGTCGCCCACGGCTTGCGCCACGTTTTGTTCCTGCGGCCCCAGCCAGCGGTCAACGAAATGTTCCACGCCTTCCGGCATGACCACGCGCCAGGCGCGGGCCTCGCGGCCTGGTGGCAAGCCGTGGCGGCAGGTGCCGGGATACGGCCGTTCGCCGTCGGCCCCGGGCGCGGTCTGGCCGCGCAGCGCCGAATCGGCGATTTCGCGTCGCGTGCAGCCGCAGCCGTAGATCAGGCCGCGCGCGGCCAGCGAGTCGAAGGCGGCTTGATAGGCGTCGCCGCGGCGCGACTGCCACATGATGTCGCCGTCCCAATCCAGGCCCAGCGCGCTCAATTGGCCCATGATGACCTCGGCAGCGCCGGGCACCGTGCGCGGCGTGTCCACGTCTTCGATGCGCAGCAGCCAGCGCCCGCCATGGGCACGCGCGTCCAGCCAGCTGGCCAGCGCGGCAACCAGCGAGCCCGCATGCAGCGGGCCGCTGGGACTGGGGGCGAAGCGGCCGACGTAATTCACGATGGGACGCCCGCGCGGCCATGCGCGCGGGTAAGGAGTAACGGCATCAAGCGACGCGGATGCCGTTCAATGCAGCAAGCGCGTGCCGTCTTCGTCCAGCAGCTCTTCCAGGACCAGGTTGTCGATCTCGGCCTCCTGGCTCCAGAGAACCATGAGGGCGATGATCTTGATCTTGGACAGCGGCACGGGCGTTTCCGGCGACGCCAGGCCCCGGTCGATGACGATTTCGCGCAGCGGCGCGGGCAGCACGCCAGCCGATTCCAGGAAGGCGATGAAGCCGATGGATTCGGTACCGAGCTGCTGGTATTCGTTGTCGGTGTAGATCCGGGTGCCGGTGGCGGGGGCCTGGGCGAGATCGACGCAGCGTTCGGTGGTTTCGGCCAGGCCGTACAGCCAGCCCAGGGCGTCGTCGATGTCTTCGTGCTCGAAACCGGCGGCGGCAAGCCGCTTTGCGAGCACGTCCGCCGCAGGACAGGCTTGCGGCGTGTAGTAATTCTCGTACAGATAAACCAGGATATCGAACATATGGCGCAGTTTTGTGCCTGTTTGCACAGTCGGCCCGCATATCGGCAGACCAGCAAACATGAATTTTACTTTACGCTGATTTATAGGGGTGGGCAACCGGCCGGAGGGTGGAATGTTGTATGAAGTCACCTTGCCTCAAAACGCGCACATTTTTACCCTAAATGCTGCCAATATTCATGATTCGAGGCAAAAAGGGGCAGACCGATAAGGTCCGCCCCTTTTTGTTTTCGGGTGGCTGATCAGGCCGCTTTGGGCGCGTTTTCCAGCTTGAGCTGAGCGATCTGGCGCATGAACACCGGGATGCAGATTGCCAGCCCGATCAGGCCGCTGGTCAGGCCCGGCAGGATGGTCAGCAAGGCGCCGATGGTGCACAGCCAGCGCTCCCAGCTCTTCATGCCCACCAGCATGTAACGCGAGAACGCCGCCGACAGCAGTACCAGGCCGACCATGCAGCCGAACAGCGTCACGAAGAAGTCATACCAGGTGAAGCCCTGCACCGAGATCAGCAGCGACGGCGAAAACACGAACACGAAGGGCACGATGAGCTTGGTGATGCCCAGCCTGAAGGCGGTGTTGCCGGTCTTGAATGGATCGCTGCCCGCCATGCCCGCCGCCGCATAGGCCGCCAGCGCCACGGGCGGTGTAATGTCCGCCAGGATGCCGAAATAGAACACGAAGAAGTGCGCCGCGATGGGCTGCACGCCCAGCTGCACCAGCGTGGGGGCGGCCACCGCCACCATGATCAGGTAGTTCGCCGTGGTGGGGATGCCGCAGCCCATCAGGATGCAAACCAGGCCGGTCATGATGAGCGCGGCGATCAGCGTGAGCGTCTGGGTATTGGCGATGGCATCGGGGATGACCGTTGCCGCGCCGCCGGCGATCGCCTGGGCCGCCGAGATGACGATGTACGAGATCTTGAAGCCCACGCCTGTCAGCGTGACCACGCCGATCACGATACCCACGGTACCCGCCGCGGCGCCCACTGCCAGCGCGTACTTGGCGCCGGTCTCGAAGGCTTCGTACAGGTCGCGCAGGCGCAGCCGCTGGAATGGATTCAGCAGGCCCACAATGATGCAGCCGGTAATGCCCGCGAACGCCGCCAGGTAAGGCGTGCGGCCGCTGGCCAGCACGCCGATCAGCAGGATCAGCGGGATCAGGGTGGGCCAGCGCATCTTGAACGACTGCTTGAGCTTGGGCATTTCTGCTTCGGTCAGCCCGCGCAGACCTTCGCGCTTGGCCTCGAAGTGCACCTGCATGAACATGCCGAAGAAATACAGGAAAGCCGGGAAAATGCCCGCGATCGCGATCTGCTGGTACGGAATGCCCAGGAATTCGATCATCAGGAAGGCCGCCGCGCCCATGATGGGCGGCGTGATCTGCCCGCCCGTGCTGCTGGCGGCTTCCACACCGGCCGCGAAGTGCCGCGGGTAGCCGATGCGGATCATGGCCGGGATGGTCAGCGAACCCACCGTCACCGCATTGGCGACCGAGGAACCCGACAGCATGCCGAACATGGCCGAGCCGAACACCGACACCTTGGCCGGCCCGCCGGCGTAGCGGCCGGCGATGGTGGAAGCGACGTCCAGGAACAGCTGGCCCAGGCCGATACGGGTGGCCAGCACGCCGAACAGCACGAAGTGGAACACATAGGTCGCCACCACGCCCACCGCCACGCCGTACACGCCCTGGCTGGTCAGGTACATGTGGTTGACGATCTGGGGCCAGGTGTTGCCCGCGTGTTGCAGCAGTCCTGGGAAATACGGACCGAACATGGCGTAGGCCATGAACACCAGCGCGATGATGGGCAGCGGCCAGCCCATGGCGCGCCGCGTGGCTTCCAACAGGCCGATCAGCAGGATCGAGCCCATGAACACGTCTATGGGCAGCGGATTGCCCACGCGGAAGGCCAGGTCCTCGAAGATATAGGGGATGTACAGCACCGACAGGGCCAGTGCGATCGCGATGATCCAGTCGTACAGCGGAATGCCGCCGGGCGCGTACCAGGTGGACTTGGGCTCGCGCGTGTAGTGCGACTTGGAAAAGCCGAACACCAGGAAGATCAGGCTGAGCACGAAAGCCAGGTGCACCCCGCGGTGCGTGGCTTCGCGCAGCAGGCCGAAGCCGGCCGTGTAGTAGTGGAAGATGGAGAGCGTAACCAGCAGGCCGGAGACGATCCAGGTCGCCGTCTTGTCCAGCGGCCGGAAGCGGATTTCCGAATCGTACTTCTCCGCCAGCTGCTGGGTTTTTTCGTGATCAATTTCCATCGCAGTAATTCTCTGGGTGATTCAGCAAGCAGGGCCGCTCGTGGCGGCCCTACTCAAGCGCGGCGCATTGCGCCGCGGACATGCACTGCCATCCCTGCGCCCCATGGCCGCGCGGCACGCTAGTCGCATGACCTCGTCGCCACTGATCGGGGCCGCGTGGATCCGGCTCCGCCGGTCCACTGCGGCGCCCCTGGGGGAAGCGCCGAAGGCGCTCGGGGGGCCTACTTCAGCAGCCCGATTTCCTTGTAGAACTTTTCAGCGCCCGGGTGGAACGGAATGCCGGCGCCCTTGACCGCGTTGTCGCGGGTGATGAGCTTGCCCTTGGCGTGGCCGTTGTCCAGGGTCTTGCGGGTGGCGTCGCTGTACAGCGCCTTGGTGACGTCGTACACCACCTGCTCCGGCAGCTTGGCCGAGGTGACCATCTGGGCGTTGACCGAAATGGTCTTCACTTCACCCACGTTCTGGTAGGTGTTGGCGGCAATGGTGTCCGGCGTGAAGAATTCCTGCTTGGCGCGCAGCGCGTCGATCTCCGGGCCAACCAAGGGCACGATCTCGATGCCGGCGCCGCTGGACGCCAGTTCCGCGATGGCGCCTGCGGGGGCGCCGCCCACGAAGAAGAAGGCATCCAGCCCGCCATCCTTGAGCTTGTCGCCGGCTTGGTTGGGCTTCAGGTATTCGGCCTTGATGTCCTTGTCGGTCATGCCGTAGGCGCCCAGGATCAGACGCACGTCCACCAGGGTGCCGGAACCCGGCTCATCCATCGACACGCGCTTGCCCTTCAGGTCGGCCACGCTCTTGATGCCTGCGCCCTTGCGGGCCACCAGGTGGATGCTCTCCGGGTACAGCGTGGCGATCAGGCGCAGGTCTTGCGCCTTGGGCTTGCCTTCGAAGGTGCCGGTGCCGCTATAGGCCCAGAAAGCGACGTCGGACTGCGTGAAGCCGGCTTCGAAGGAACCGCCCAGAATGCCGTTGATGTTGGCCACCGACCCGTTGGAGGCGACCGCCGTGGCGACCAGCTTGCCGGGTTGGGACACCGCGTTGGCGATGATGCCGCCGATGGGGTAGTAGGTGCCGGCCGTGCCGCCCGTGCCGATGCGGAAGAATTGTTGCGCTTGCGCGGTGCCGGCGGCGCCGACTGCGGCGGCCGCGATGGTCAGGGCGGTGATCCAGGTCTTGAGTTTCATGCGAGCTTCTCCGAATTCTTGCTGACGGGTATCAGTAATGTGATTTCTGCCGATGGGCGAATTCCCCCGGCAAAATCTGCCTCCCCTCGGGGGCTTTCTTTATGATGAAATTCTGTCATGCCCGTCCCCTGTAGCCAATGATTACAGGGCTATGGTTTTCCAGGGGGTCGCATCGCCCAAGGTTATGGGCGGTCCCGCTTTGGTTATGGTGTGCGCTTACATCCCAGCAGTGCTGATAACGGAGTTTCCAAGATGTCCCAGGAAGTCATACGCGGCATTGCGCTGCCCCCCGCCGCCCAGCCGGGCGATCCCCTCGCCCGCGTCGATACCCCCAGCCTGGCGCTGGACCTGACCGCCTTCGAAGCCAACCTGCGCGCCATGCAGGCCTGGGCCGACCGCCACGAAGTCGCCCTGCGGCCGCACGCCAAGGCCCACAAGTGCCCGCAGATCGCGCTGCGGCAGGTGGCATTGGGCGCGCGCGGCATCTGTTGCCAGAAGGTCAGCGAAGCCCTGCCCTTCGTGGCCGCCGGCATCCGCGACGTCCACATCAGCAACGAAGTCGTCGGCCCGGCCAAGATGGCACTGCTGGGCCAACTGGCGCGCGCCGCCAAGATCAGCGTCTGCGTCGACAACGCCCAGAACCTGGCGCAGCTGTCCGCCGCCATGGTGCAGGCCGGCGCCCAGATCGACGTGCTGGTGGAAGTGGACGTGGGCCAGGGCCGCTGCGGCGTATCCGACGACGCCACCGTATTGGCGCTGGCGCAGCAGGCGCGCGCGCTGCCAGGCCTGAATTTCGCGGGCCTGCAGGCCTATCACGGGTCGGTGCAGCACTACCGCACCCGCGAAGAACGCGCCACCGTCTCCCGCCAGGCCGCGCGCATCGCCGCGTCCTACGCGCAGCTGCTCCGTGAAAGCGGCATCGCCTGCGACACCATCACCGGCGGCGGCACCGGCAGCGCGGAGTTCGACGCCGCCAGCGGTGTCTATACAGAACTGCAGGCCGGCTCCTATGCCTTCATGGACGGCGACTACGGCGCCAACGAATGGGGTGGCCCGCTCAATTTCCAGAACAGCCTGTTCCTGCTGTCCACCGTGATGAGCACGCCCACGCCTGACCGCGTGGTGCTGGACGCCGGCCTCAAATCGGCCTCCGCCGAATGCGGCCCGCCCGCCGTCTATGGCGAATCCGGCCTGACGTGCACCGCCATCAACGACGAGCACAGCGTGGTGCGCGTCGAACCCGGCGCCACGGCGCCCGCGCTGGGCAGCGTGCTGCGCCTGGTGCCCGCGCACGTGGACCCCACCTTCAACCTGCACGACGGCCTGGTGGTGTTCAAGGATGGCGTGGTGCAGGACATCTGGGAAATCTCCGCGCGCGGTTTCTCGCGCTGAATCGTGATGCAGCAGCCGGTCTCCTTCGATTGGAAGATTCCCCTGTCCGACGTGCTGGACACGCTCAGGCAAATCTATTCGACCCGCCACCCGGCGCTTGCATCCGCGCGCCTGGACCGGCTTCGGTCCGTCATGAGCGACGACCGGGCCGACGACTTCCTGCCGGCGCTGGGCCAGGAACTGGAGTCGTTGGGGCTGGCGCTCATCGAGCAGCGCGAAGAGGATGACGCGATTCGTCTGCTGATCGTGCCGCAGGCCGAGGCAGACAATCTCAAGACGCACATACAGGCGCGGGGTTGGGCGGCCGTTGCACATCGCCAGGAAGGGGCCGCGGCTGGCGCCCAGGCGGCCCTGCCCAAGCCGGCTTCGGGTCCGCTGTGCGGCCCGGAGGACTATCTGGACATTCCCTACGCCGTAGCGGTGGCTCCGGGATGGGCCTGCGCCGCAATGGAGGACTGGGAAGGCCCGATGCTCACCGACCTGCGTGCATGGCCGGCATTGCGCGCGATTGACGGCAAGTTTCCGGCGCGGCGCGGGCTGCTCGCCTCCTGCGTAAGCCTCAGCGGGGTACATGCCTGGATCGAACAGGGTCCGGACGGACTGTCCAGCACGCCTTATGCGCGTCTGCTGCATTCCGGCCAGGTCGAGCTGCCTTCTTCAAACCGGCCCGGCATGCCCCTGCCGCCGCGCGCCGCGCAAGTGCAACGCCGGACGCCGGAATTCAGCCTGGGGTTTGCGGGCGACGATCTGCTGCTGGTGGACCGTGGCATGGTCTTTCTTTATCCCGCCTACGGGCGCCAGGAAGGGGACTGCGCCGCGGAGCCGACGCTGCTGCACACGGCGCCCGCGCAACGCCGTCCCGTCAGTGACAGGTCCGCCGTCATTCTTACGCCCGACGGCCGTACCTGCGTGCTGTGCCGCGGCCAACTGCTGGAGTTTCGCGAAGGGCGGCTGCATCCCTTGCCGCTCTCTTATGCCGTGCCATTGTCGGGCGACATCTCGCATCCCGTGGCCTTGGGCGACAGTGCCATTGCGTGGCTGGAGGACGACATGCTTTGCCATGCAGGCCTGGATGCCGGCGCTGTTCATCAGCGCGAAGTGGCGCATCTGCCTGCCGGCGGCATGACGCTGCAAGCGCTGCAGGGCGGCTGGCTATTGCTGGGCCACTGGCATGCGCCGCATCGAAGCATGGACCTGGGCCAGCTCTGGCATCCGGCGTCGGGCCAGTTGCTTCGAATCCGCCATGGCGCGCTGGACCTGGATAGCGGGATACAACAGTGGGTCGGCCTGCCAGGCGGCGAGGTCGTGGCGGGCGGTCAGACGCGCTACGCGCGGCTAGGCCGTTTCGACGCCCTGCTGGGCCGCCTGGACGCAAAAGCGCTATAGGACGCAACGCATAAGCGCAAAAAGGCCGGCGCGCCTTCAGCGCGCCAGCCGTCCAGGCAGGCTACCGGTTCAGGACTTACTGGGCTTTCTGCTGGATCTTCTCCCCGCCACGTTCGATGTCCTTGCCGGCGCCTTCCATCGTGTTGCAACCGGCCGTGATGGCGGTGATTGCCAGCAGCAGCGCAAGCCAGATTCGATGCGTCATTTTTTTCTCCTTTCGGCGTTCATGGGCGTAGCGGGTCATGCCGACAGGCAGCCGCGCTATTTCTTGTTCAGCAAGTCCCGTGCCTGATCCTTGGCTTCGCCCACGTTGCGCTGCACCTTGCCCACGGTTTTCTCCGCTTTCCCTTCGGCTTCGGTCTCGCGGTTGCCGGTCAGCTTGCCTGCCGTTTCCTTGATCGAGCCTTTGACTTCCTTGGCTGCGCCCTTGATGCGGTCGTTATCCATGTTGTCGCTCCTAATTCCAGGTTGCGTGAAACCGCGCTGGAGAGGCCTGCGAAGCCTGGACTCCCGCTGCGGACGAACCCACTATAGAAAGCGCATGGAACGCGCGTAAGAAGCGCGCGCATCAGATCGACTGGTACTTTTCTACCGAATCTTGTGGACCCGTTTTTGAGCCTGCTTGCCAGGCGGCTTCTGTGCCTGCTTGCGCGCCGGCTTTTCATATCCCACGATGCCGCGCTGCCGCGCCCAGATGATGGCGGCACTGCGCCGGTGCACGTCCAGCTTGCTGTACAGCGCCGCCACATGATTGCGCACCGTGTTGCGCGACAAGTGCAGGCTGGCGGCAATCTCCGGATCCGTGTGGCCCTGGCACATCAGGCCCAGGATCTCGCGTTCGCGCGGCGTCAGGTCGGCCAGTTCGCCTTGCCCCTGCGGCGCGCCCTGGGGCGTGCGGATCTGCGCCAGCTTTTCGATGACGGTGCGGCTGAACCACGAGGTGTCCTGCATCACCGTCTCGATCGCCTCCATCAGTTCCACCTCGTTGCGCTTGCGCTCGGTGATGTCCTGGATCGCGGCCAGCACGCAGGGCTGGTCCTGGATGGATACCGGCGCGGCCGACACCAGGCAGTCCAGCAATGCGCCGTCGCGCGTGCGCAACGCCATTTCTTGGCTGCGCACGCTGGCGCCCTGCTCCAGCGAGGCCATGGCGCGGTCATAGGCCTGCGGGTCCGTCCATAGTTGCGCCAGCGCATCCTCGTCGCGCGCCAAAGTCTTGGCGTCGTAGCCGGTGGTCGCGACGAAGGCATCGTTGACCTCCAGCAGTTTTCCTTCCGTGGTGCTCAGCGTCATGGGCACGGGCGCCAGACGGAACGCCGTGGCAAAGCGCTGTTCGCTATCCCGCAGCGCCGTCTCGGCCTTGCGGCGCGGCTCCAGGTCGTTGAAGGTGAACAGCATGCAGGGCTGTTCCGCGACCTCGATGGGCTGGCCCGCCACGATCACCAGCTTGCTGCCGCCGCCCTGCACCGCGATGATGGTTTCCGTCTGCGGAATGGTCGTGCCTTCCGCCAGCCGGTGCAGCGCATCCTCGCGTTGCGGCGTATCGCCCAGCACGTCCAGCTGGCGCAGCGTCTTGCCCAGCACCTGTTCGCGCGTGTAGCCCGTCATCGCCAGAAAACCGTCATTGACCTTGATGTGCCGCAGATCCGCCAGCGAGCAGATCACGGCCGGCGCGGGGTTGGCGTTGAAGGTGCGTTCGAAACGCTCTTCCGCGCTATAGCGTTCGGTCACGTCCAGCAGCACCAGCACCATGCCTTCGGCAGCGCCCTGCGCATCGCGCAGCTCCAGATTTCGTACCTGATGCATGCGGCTGAAGTCCGGATCGCGGCGGCTGGTCACTTCCACCACCACGTCCTTGTAGGTCTCGCCCGCCAGCGCGCGGTCCAGCGGATACTGCGCCGCGCGCAGCGCGCGGTGATTGCGATAGCGCAGCGAAAACGCCTTGCGGTAGCCGGCAGCGGTGCCGCCCAGCGCGGCCAGATCCGTCACGCCATGCATGGCCAACGCAGTGTCGTTGGCCCAGACGATGCGCCGGTCCTGGTCCAGCAGGATGATGCCTTCGATCAGGCCGTCGATGATTTCCAGCAGATGGCGGCGCTCCGTGGTGAACGCCGTGGCAGTCTTCTTCATTCCGGCTCCTGGTTGAGCAAGAGATAAGAAGAAAGTACTAGATAAAGTCGTCCTGCGTGATCTGGGCGAGCGCGAACCTGGCTTCTATCGTGGACTTGCACGATACGCGTGCCGCTGCGCGTGAGCGCTACACGTGAATCTTCAGGAGACATCCATGAACACGAACCAGAAGCCCGGCGATCCCGCCAACCAGACCGGCATCGATCCGTCCCAGCGTCCCGGACAGGAGCCGGGCGATGCGCCCGAAAAGCAGGCTCCCGGCCAGGTACCGGGCCAGCCCGGCCCCGATGACACTGATCCGGGCCGCATGCCGCCGGAAGTGCCCGGCAACCCCGGACAGCCCGCAGAAAAGCCCAGGCAGCCTGGCGAGCCCGGACGGCCGGGCCAGCCGGGTGATCCGGCCTAAGCCGCCATAGCTTTACCTCAGCCCCTCATGCAAACCGCCCCGGCGATGCGGGGTGGTTTGCTGGGGCATGACGTCTTGCGCGTCCGTCAGTCGACCTGAGCGCCCGACTGCTTCACCGCCTCGCCCCACTTCTTCACTTCGCCGGCAATGAAAGTGCCGGTCGCCTCAGGCGTCAGTGGCATCGGCTCTGCACCGCGGTCGCGGAAGAACTTCTGCATGTCCGGAGAGTTCAGCACCTGGCCGATCTGCTTGCTCAGATAGCCCGTCACCTCGGCCGGCGTATCGCGCGGCGCCAACACCGCCGCCCAGCCGATCGCCTCGAAACCCGGATAACCCGATTCCGCCACCGTCGGCACGTCCGGCAGCTGCGGCAGGCGTTTGGCCGTCGTCACCGCCAGCGCCACCGCCTTCTTGCTCTGTACATGCGGCAGACCAGCAGTCACCGAGTCCACCATCAACGGCACCTGATGCCCCAGGAAATCCGCCTGCGCCGGACCGCTGCCCTTGTACGGAATGTGGCGGATGTCGATGTTCGCCGCCGCCTTGAACATCTCGGCCGACAAATGCTGCGTGCCGCCGATGCCCGCGCTGGCATAGGCCAGCTCGCCCGGATTGGCGCGCGCCTGCGTCACCAGCTGCTTGAGCGAGGTAATGCCCGAAGCCGGCGTCGCCAGGAACATCAGCGGCACCGAGAAAACCCCCGACACCGGCGCGAAATCCTTGGTCAGGCTGTAATTGATGGTCTTGTACAGCGTCTGGTTAACTGCCGCGGCAGAGCCCGCGATCACCAGCGTGTAGCCGTCCGGCGTCGCACGCGCCGCCTGCTCCATCCCGATATTGCTGCCCGCGCCCGCGCGGTTCTCCACCACGATGGGCTGCTTGACGGCCGCGCCCAGCTTTTCAGCCAGCGCGCGCGCAAAAATGTCAGTGGCCTGCCCGGGTGGGAACGGCACGATCAGGCGGATGGGGCGCTCGGGAAAATCGGCATGCGCGGTCGCCGTGGCCGCCGCCAGCGCCAGGCCGGCGGCAAGACTGGAAAGAATACGTTTCATGATTGGTCAGTAAAAAGCGACAAAGGGCTGCGCGCGGGGTCGCGCCTGTTGCATAAAATAGAGCGCCCGCGTTGTCTGCCCTTTTGAGGCGGCCCGGGGCGGATCGGCTGGGGGTACGTCACAATAGCATCCCCCCGTCGGTGCTAAATTCGCCTATTGGCATCGTCCAATCACTTTTAATCCCTGTTCTCTCATTCCGCAGGAACCGCCATGGAATTCAGCCAGTTCAAGACCAACGCCCTCATGGAGATCACCTCCCGCCCGGACCTCGTGTTCGTGCGCGGCCAGGGATCCTGGCTGGAGGATCACGCGGGCAAGCGATACCTGGACTTCGTCCAGGGCTGGGCCGTCAACACCCTGGGCCACTGCGCCCCGGAAATGCAGAAGGCCCTGCTGGACCAGTCCAAGCTGCTGATGAACCCCTCGCCGGCGTTCTACAACCTGCCCTCCATCGAACTGGCCGAGCGCCTCACCGGCGCCTCGGTCTTCGACCGCGTCTTCTTCGCCAACAGCGGCGGCGAAGCCAATGAAGGCGCCATCAAGCTGGCGCGCAAATGGGGCCAGGTGAACAAGAACGGCGCCTACAAGATCATCACCATGAACCACGGCTTCCACGGCCGCACGCTGGCCACCATGTCCGCGTCCGGCAAGCCGGGCTGGGACAAGATGTTCGCCCCGCAGGTCGAAGGCTTCCCCAAGGCCGAAATCAACGACCTGGAATCCGTGCGCAAGCTGATCGACGACCAAACCGTCGCCATCATGCTCGAACCCGTCCAAGGCGAAGCCGGCGTCATCCCGGCCACCAAGGAATTCATGCAAGGCCTGCGCAAGCTGGCTGACGAGCACAAGCTGCTGTTCATCGTTGATGAAGTGCAGACCGGCATGGGGCGTACGGGCACCATGTTTGCTTACCAGCAATCGGATGTCGTGCCGGACATCATGACGCTGGCCAAGGGCATTGGCGGCGGCGTGCCGCTGGCTGCATTGCTGGCTCGCCAGGAAGTCTGCGTGTTCTCGCATGGTGACCAGGGCGGCACGTACAACGGCAATCCGCTGATGGCTGCTGTTGGCGTTGCTGTGTTTGATGCTCTGGCTGCGCCGGGCTTCATGGAGTCGGTCAATGCTCGCGCCAAGCAGCTGTCCGAAGGCCTGCTGGCTCTGTCGGCTAAGTGGGGCATGAAGGGCGAGCGTGGGATGGGTCTGCTGCGTGCGCTGGTCATGGACCGCGACGACGGCCCCGCCATCGTCGAAGCCGCGCGCAATCTGGCGCCCAATGGCCTGCTGCTGAATGCGCCGCGTGGGAATCTGCTGCGGTTTATGCCGGCGTTGAATGTGACGGCGGAAGAGATCGATACGATGCTGGCGCAGTTGGATGGGTTGATTGCGCAGGTGCGTAAGGCGTAATCGAATCGATTCGTTAAGCAGTGACGATAAGGGCCGCGATTAGCGGCCCTTTTCTTTGGCATGTCCTGAACGCAAGGCATGGACTATCATCAACCGGCATTCATGTGTGTGCATCGCAGTATCGACCCATCGTTGAACTAACCAGATATTGGAGGTTTCCATGAGCGGTTACTACGAGTTGAAGCGCAGCGGCGATCAGTACATGTTCAATCTGAAAGCCGGGAATCATGAAGTCATTTTGACGAGCGAGCGGTACACCACCAAGGCTAGCGCTCAGGATGGCATTGCATCCGTTCGGCAGAATTCGCCGATCGATGAGCGCTATCAGCGCAAGACGGCAACCAACGGTTCACCTTATTTCTCGTTGAGCGCGGCGAATGGGCAGTCTATTGGACGCAGTGAAATGTATTCGAGCACTGCGGCTCGAGATGCCGGGATCGCGTCTGTGAAGACCAATGGGCCAAGTACTGTGGTGAAAGACAATACCTGAGTGGTTTGGGTGTAAGCCCTGATTTGCATCCATCGGTGTCGGGACTGGAGAGCCGCAATGTTTGCGGCTCTTGTTCCGCTGGTTCACTTCAGTGCGGCCGCCCAGCCTCGACCCATTGTTGAACTAGGTCCATCGACAAGCGATAGCGAGCGCAGTTGTACACGTCCAGTATGCGCAGTTCTTGCGCCAGTATCGGGCGGAATAACTGAACATCGTCTTCGGATAGGCCCAGCGCCGCTGTTGCGGTGTCGGCCGTTTGCTGCTCACGTAGTACCCGGCCAATCGCTTCGTTCAGTTTTTCCCGAAATCGGAATCGCACCGGATCCGGCACGCCCGCAGCGTTCAGTTGTACGGCGTACTTGCGGATCGAGCGCCGATAGGCCCAGGCGAACAACTCCGCCGCCAGCGTCACATCGCCGTATTCATAGACTCCGAACATGGCGCGGACGTAGTCCTGTACCTCCACGTCCAGGAAGGACAGCGGCGCGCAGTTGTAAAGCATCAGCGGAATGTTGGCCGCCAGACGGCTGGTGCGCTTGTTGCCGTCTTCGAACGGCTGAAGATAGGCCAGGTTCACCCACAGAAAGAATGCCGCTTCCACTGGGTTCTTGATAAGCCGAGCTTTCTCCACAATCTGGTCGAACATTTCCTGCAGCAACAAGGGCGCCTGGAGCGGTACGTAAGTCGTGTCCCCGATGTTGACCACGATCTGGCGGATGCGGCCCAGGCCGTCGGTATTGGCCAATAGTTCCTCCAGCAGGATCGCGTGAAGGTTGCCGATCACGGCGGACGTCAGGCCATGTGCGGGCACCGCATCGACCAGGAACTCGATGGCCCTCTTATGGTTGAGCAGCATCACTGCATCCAGATCTTCCCCGGCCATTCCGTGCTTGAAGAGTTCCTGCGTGGCCAACAAGGAATACCGGTTGCCCTCCAGTCGAGAGGATGACCAGGACAGGTCGAGCAGCAGCGGCTCCAGGACGCGGCGCGCGTAAGTCCCGGCTGGCGACTGACCTGGCATGCGGCCTTCGTCGGCCAAGTCTTGAGCTAGCGAAGGCGGCAACAGGAAGCTCTGGTTTGGCACATAGCTTTCCACGAAGGCGCGGTCGTATCCCACAGGGGCACGCACTGACAACGGCTGCCGAAGCCGGGCCAGCAGGGCTTGACCACGCTCAGACCAGATCATCCCGACGGCCTCGGACGCCGGTTCCGCCAGCCGTGTGGCAATGCTGGTCGTTGGGAGCGTCGATGCGGGTGTTTCTTCCGCAATCCGGTAACGGGTTGCCCGGCCCTGCCCCTCGCGCAGTACTGCGCCGGCTTTGCGCAGCTTTTCCAATTGGCGCTTCACCGTGGACCAACTGACGCCGGTTCGGTAGGCCAGTTCGCTGGAACTCACCCAGGGGAGATTCTCGCGCTGCTGAGTGTGCAGAAACTGAAGAATGTCTTCGCGGACGGTCATGGCAAGAGCCGAAGATATTGGATCAGCTCAATTTAGCAGTAATCAGCTCAAGAAATGAGCTGATTTGGTCTGATTTTGAGCTGATCCCCGACCAGCCAGCTCAAACAAATCGATTGCTGCGACTTCCTCGCTCACGCACTAACCCTAAAGCGTGTACTTCGCCGTCAACAAAAACGATTGCGGTATTCCAAAGAGGTTGTTGTCGCGGATGGTGCCGATCGCCTGGTATTAGTACTTGTGAACAGGTGCAAACGTTTAGGCGCAGATACAGATGTTGGCTGGCCCGACACGCCACTACGTGACCGGGTTGGCGCACGTTGTATGTAGGCAAGCTGATCGCGCTCTACCCTCGCGCCAGGCATGAAGCGAACTATGCAAAGTTGTTGTCTCACGCCATTGTTTAGTCTTGCCGGCAAAAGTCACTTTTTGGCACATGACATGACAGACGGTAGAATTAAGGCAGGAAAACCAGCTAAAAAAATCATGAGCGCTCAGCCCAAACTTGTTACCGCCCAACTTATTAAGACTGGAGGCGGGCGCGACGCTAGCCAAACGCTGAAAGATCTCGTCGCAAATGAGTACGTGTTTGCAGTGGTGGGGCCGGCAGGCTCAGGCACTAGTTGGGTGGCGGATGCACTCAAACGGTTGCTTAGTAATGCAGGTATTCAGGCCGAAATTCTTAAGGCGTCGGGCGTTATCGAAACCTGGGCAACGTCTCGTAGCCACATGGTCGACAACAGCACAAAATTAATGCGGGCAAGGTCTTTGCAAGACTTTGGAGACTTGTGTCGTTTAGAAACTGGTGATAAAGCGGCTGTGGCGATTCGCTTAATGCGGGAGATGCATGAGCGACGCAAGGGCCACACCGAAAGTCGCTTGGCTGGTGGGGCTGCGGTTGCGGAGCGCCGTGCCTACATCATCGACTCCCTCAAGCAGCCGGCAGAGACTGCTCTTTTGCGACAGGTCTACCAAGATGCGTTTTGCCAGATCGGCGTTGTATGCAGCGAAGAGGTGCGAAAGCAGCGGCTGAGTTCATCCAAGTGTAGGGATTCGACCGAAGCTCAGATCGAGGAGTTCATGCAACGTGACGAGGATGCTGACGATCCTCATGGACAGAAGGTGACAGACACCTTTCATCTTTCCGATTTTTTCGTCGACAACACGCCTGCCCGATTGATCCGAGAGGGCAACGCGGATGTCGAAAACCCGGACTGGGATGTCGCAGACCAGCTTGGGCGCTTGATCGATATCCTGACACACGCGAAGGTTGTTAGACCCCTGCCGAACGAAACTGGCATGTTCCACGCCTATGGATCTGGAATGCGCAGTGCGTGCCTTTCCCGTCAAGTGGGCGCAGCCTTGGTTGATGCGGCTGGCAATGTCGTGGCCACGGGCACCAATGAGGTGCCACGTGCTGGCGGTGGTGTGTACGGGGGGGGGTTCCGTATGGACGTACTCAACGGACACGAGTACGATCACCGCTGTTCGATGGTTGGTCGGTACTGCCGTAACACGGTCGAGCAGCAGACAATCATCCAGCACATCATCGACACATTTCCTGAGCTTAAAGCACAAGATGACGGCGTAACATTGCAGTTGCGCCTGCGAAAGACCGAAGTCGGGCGACTGCTGGAATTCAGTCGTGCAGTACACGCAGAAATGGATGCTTTGCTATCGGCCGGTAGGCAGGGAACTTCGACCGTCGGCACGCGAATGTTTGTAACTACCTTCCCCTGTCACTATTGCGCTCGCCATATTGTGGCGGCCGGCGTCGACGAAGTGCAGTTTATTGAGCCGTATCAGAAAAGTAAGGCGCTGAGTCTGCACGGTGATGCGATTGTTTCGAATGCGGTTAACTGGCGTCCGCCAAGCGAGGTGGTGAATGCTGCGGTTGGCAATGGCGAAGGTCACCCACCGCCATATGTTCTATTTCGACCGTTCACCGGTGTCGCTCCGCGGCTATACAAGCGCGCGTTTTTGAAAGATCGAAAATTGAAAGATTCCAAAGGAAACATGGAATTCGGTGACTCCGATACGTCCATTCGTCCGGAGTTGCTGCGATTCAGCTATGTCGATGTCGAGACCCAACTCATTGAGAATGGTGGTCACGGTGAATAATCGAGAGAGTTCACGAAGTCATCTCAGGTTGGTCGTAACAAACACCATTCAAAATGATCGCCTGATAAATCATCAGACCATTCGGCAAGGTGCACAATTGCGCCTTCCATTTGAGGGCGACCGATCCGTTGTATTGGTACACGAAACGGATCTGGGCTCGCCCGAAGCGTTTGAGGTGTTTATCGAGCGCTATCAGCCCAAATGGCTTCTCGATATCCGGGTTGCGCCACGTATGGACTTCGTTGCTCCCACGCGCACGTTGGCCCTGCGAATGCTGTCTGCGCTCAAAGTTAACTATGTGGACGTTCTCGGGCGTGTGAATGATACTTCGAAGTGGCTTCAGTTTATAGAGGATCTAGTGCAGAATCAGGATCGGACGGAGGGCCTCTATGCAATTGTCTTCGACGATCAATGTACGTTACAGGACGCGCGACTACACTTGCCGTCACTATTTAATCGGTTGGCCAAGGCTGAGAGTATCAGCGTTTCAACCTTTCACCGCGAGTTGATCGCCTTGTGAAAAATTCGACATCGCTTCAGAAAAGCTAAGGCGGTTTTGTTATTCTGACGCTAGCTTGAAGACCTTGGATCTAAACTAAGAGTTGGTGAGCTTGTTAGGTCTCTATCCACAGCGACTTCATCTCATCTCCTTATTTTTTTAGTTCTCAAACCCGTTTGCCACAGCTTCGGGTTCATGTCTGATGCCGTCAGTTGCCGTGTGCGGAAACGCACCCTAAGGCGCGGCGAAAAATAGCTTGCGATCCCTCTGCATCTAGCAATTAAGATGCCAGACTGCAAATTTTCGGCAAGTGGCTGACGAGACTGCAGTCTGACACCTTTCGTCTAGCTAATCCTCGCTATTCTAGAATGCCATTGGATAGCTTCCACGTACCTGCTGCCCATAGATCCTTTGTGTGTTCCGGTTCAGAGGTGAACCAGGCATAGGAATCCCAGGCAAGTTCCGAAATGCTCTTGCAGAACGGTTGGCCAGCACGATTGGAAATAGGCAGTAAGAAATGCTAGATGCCGCTCATCAAAACCTGCTTCTAGAGCCATTGTCGTTAATGCTATTTTTCGCTCGCGATTGATTGGCCCATCCGATCCAACAACTTCTACGCTACGAACACCACCAACATGTCGGTGCCGTGGTCATCGGAACCCAGATCGACCAAAATTATGTCGGGGAGAGCTTTTGTCGCGCCGATCTTTAGGCCCAGTGCACTAGCCAGTGCCTCGTCGCGCACGACCACTTTATTGCCCGATTCTGACAACCAAATAACCGTTGGCTATTTCAAAAAGCGTAGTGAATAAAAGAAGTCAGACTACGATCTCGCCGATCACACGCAGCCGCAATTGTGGTCTGGCTTCCTTATTAGCTCACGTTTTCCGTTGATTTCCTGTTGCGAGTATGTCTGCAGTCGCTATTGCACGAGCAAGTCGTGCTTCCGCGTCAGGTACGAGTTTGCTGTTGGCGTCGAGAATCCTAGCAACTTTGCCTGAGTTGTTGGTGCTGCCACCCGGGTCGCAATTAGGTTGTTGCCTGCGTTCATATTGCGCTCTGGCAAAGGCGAGGGCTTGTTTGGCCACTCGGACGTCTCCTTGCCTCGAGAGATTTTCTTCATAATATGTGATGGCTTGACCGTTCTGACTCAGAAAAAGCTCAATATCGGCCTTTCGCATCTTAAGGCCACCCGGCCTATGATATTCCACGAATAGTTCGCAAGTTACCGGACGGAAATGCCAAATCCATGCCCAGCGCCGATGAAAATAACGTTTCCCTTTATAGTTAAAGCCTGCTCGTTCATGCAATTTTGCAGCCATTTTTCCTGGCTCGAATTAAAGCGCGGTGTGGTGAGAGATGATGTACGGTTCCGCCCACGCGCCAAGCATCGGACGAATCCGCGCCAAATTATAGTTTGGCACCATCTTCTAAATCAGTCCGTCAGGTGAGCATGGGAGGTCTGAGCCTCGTCTCATACCGAAAGGTAGTCTGCACCATTCCTATATGCGCCTGTCCGGGTGCTTTCTGGTGATAAGCGTTACCACATGTTTATCGTGCGATGTTATATTTGAGTCAATCAACAATTCAAGAAGACCATGCCACGCATCGCTCTCTCCAAGATCGACTACAGCCTAGAGAATCCTCGGTTCAGAAACGCTAAGCAAAGTCCGCGAGAGGCGTTGCTGGAATTGATGACGGCGGACACCATTGAGTTGGCTCGTCACATCGCCAAGAACGGTCTAAATCCAATGAAACGGATGGCCGTAACTGAGCAAGATGGTCGATACGTGACACAAGAAGGTAATCGCCGCCTGGCTGCGCTTAAAGTCCTGACTAATCGAGCACTTCTTGATAGCCTGGAAGTATCAAAGACTATTAAAAATGAATTGAAGCGGGCCTCCCCCGAACTAATTGCAAGCCTTAAGACGGTTGACTGCGCAGTTTTTGAGAGCGAAGCAGCAGCAGCACAATGGGTCCGACTGGAGCATACAGGGAAGAACAATGGTGTTGGGACGGCACAGTGGGATCGTGAAGAACAACAGCGCTTTGAATCAAAACTAACAGCTAGGAAGCCCCCGCATCTTCAGTTGCTTGACTTCATGCGTCAGTTGTTTGCTGACGATGAGGCTATCAGCACGTTGCTTCTTTCTCCAGCGCTGACTCCTATAGAACGACTTGTCGGCGATCCTGCGGTAAAGAGTTTTCTTGGTTTGGAAATTAAAGATAAGGTGCTTTTTTCAACGATCTCCTTCGATGAATTGAAAAAGCCGCTTCAGAAAATCGTCTTCGATATTTCTAATCCTGATGAGAACCGTAGAGTCACGACGCGAACTCTCAATAAGAAAAAAGACCGCCAAGCATATCTCGACACTTTTTCTAAAGAAAACATACCGCAACATAGTGAAAGTGTAGAGCCTTGGCGTTTGGATCAAACGAGTGCACCACCTGCTCAAAAAAGTCAGCCTGCAAAGTCAGAAGGAAACCCGAAAGCTAAGGCCAAGGCAAATCCCTCTTCTGAGCAGCGAAAGAAGCTTATTAGTCCAACTTGCATTCTACGAATCACTGAAAATAATAGAATAAATGATCTCTACCACAATTTGAAATCATTTGATGTAGACGATTATGCGAATGCAGTTTCGGTATTGGCTCGTTTGTTTCTGGAGATGAGTGTCAATCACTATCTCGCTGCGAAGGGATTAAAGACAGAAAATGAATTAAACAGCAATCGGTACCATCTACAAGCACGGATGACTGATGTGGTCGAGCATCTGAGGGCGGCGCAGCAACTTACGTCCAATCAAGTTCAATCAATCAACAAAGAGCTTGGAAATGCTGATAGTACCTTCCATCCCAATTCGTTGAATGCATTTGTTCATAATCCAAATTTGAGCCCAAAATCCAACGATTTAAAACGTGGCTGGAATAATGTCGAACCACTAATTGTAGCAATTTGGGCTGAGTAATGAACTTTTATACCCCGCTTCGATACCCGGGGGGCAAGGGAAAACTTGCTCTCTACCTTAAGGCTATCCTATCGGAAAATAGTCTTATTGGGTGCCGATACTCAGAAGTGTACGCTGGTGGCGCGGGAGTCGCTATTGAGTTACTCCTTGATGGGTATGTATCCTCGATTTGCATTAACGATCTCAATACGCACATACATGCATTTTGGGATTGTGTGCTAAACCGTACTGATGCATTGTGCAAATTAATCAATGACACTGACGTAAATATTGAGGAGTGGCATCGACAAAAGCAAATCTACAGCAAAGGCATTGATGCAACGATATTGCAACAGGCGTTCGCCACTTTTTTTCTGAATCGATCCAATCGCTCTGGAATTATGAAGGCTGGTGTTATCGGTGGGAAGAACCAAGATGGGAAGTGGAAATTGGACGCCCGCTACAATAAGAGCGATCTTATCGGTCGAATTCAAAAAATTTCTGGGGAACGAAACCGCATCGAGCTTACGCGTCTGGATGGGTTGGAATTTATTCAAAATAGAGTCAATCAGGGAGGTGAGCCTTCGATTGTCTATTTGGACCCACCATATTACGTGAAGGGAAAGGGCTTGTATGATAATTTCTACACCCACAATGATCACGTAGCTGTCGCAAATGCCTTGCGGAAAGTTAAGGGGGCAAACTGGGTGGTGTCTTACGATAATGCGCCTGAGATCGAGGCTATGTACACTGGTTTCTCGTCTATTAAGTACGGTTTGAGCTATAGCGCTGCCCAGAGATACAGAGCTTCTGAAATAATGTTCTTTTCGCGCTCGATCAAATCTATCCCGAACCTCGAAGACTATGGCTATAAGAAGGCTGCATAGTCGAGAGTTCTTAATAGATTTACGTTCCACGCATGAGAACGAAAATGTCCTTGAAGTTATTGCTGTAGTGTTCAATGACGAAAGCAATAAAGATAATTCGTATGTCTCCCGTGAGTACTTGCTTGAAATTCCGCTCAGTTCCGCCCAGAGCAAACCACTAGAATGGTTTAGCTAGACGTTCCTATGCAGCAGCATCGGTGAGGCCCTCCAGCGCAACCCGTCGTCGGTGCGCAAGGTGATGGTGCATTTTTTTAAACGCAAGATCACGCCGAATTCGCTATTTTCATCATTATGGTAAACCTCAGTAAGCTGCCAGTGGATACGGTCTGGCTTCATCCTGTCAGTCCATTCGAAAATGTCTGCTCGGATGCTCCTAGAATTCGTATCCACAGAAATTTATGGATACGAATTTTCGGTACTTTATGGCAGAGATGCTCCGCAAGTGCGACGCCAATTTTTAGCGATTACCAGAAGTAGGACCGCTATGCGGCTATGGCTAGTCGCTACTTGGGGAGTTGATCTGCTGTCGAAATCCTGGACGAAATTGAGTGTTAGTGTTTTAGGGCGAGTTTCCCAGCGAGAACGGGAGGTTGGCAATGAAACACAAGCAATATTCGGTCGAGCAGATCGCCGCAGCGATTTTGTGCACAGGTCGATACGACGTCAGGCATCCTGCACCATACGGATTTCGCGAGTGGCAGTCATTAGCAATGATTGCTAACCGGTGGCAGCGTGTCTCGGGTTGGACGGCGATCTAGCGTGGCGAAATTGTCATTGCCGGCGGAGACTTACTGGTCCTGTCCCATATACTCACTTCGCTCCCGCCCGAGGGTAGCCCGGTTTGGAAGCCGGCTAGTGTCTTTGGTTTTTGGAGGCTGTCATGCAATCCCACCCCCTAACCCAAAACCCCCGGTCCGTGGACACCGATCCCGAGCTCGGCTCCGTTCCCCTCGCCTATCTCCACCACATCGACCGCGCCCGCTACGCCATCGAGGCGATCGCCCGTATGGTTGGCAACAGCGCGTCCGAACCCTACGCCACCGGTTCGCAGCCGCTGGATGCCTGGACGGTGGCTGCGTTGATGGGCGGTGTGGAAGGCCTGTGTGATCAGGTAAGCAGTCTGACCGACGCTATGCTGGAACAAGCACGGATTGGCGCAGGTGATGCGGACCAGGAAGGCGGGGCGACGCACAATGGATCGATAGTGATTCAATAGCGCGAATTACACCCGCAGCAGCTAGAGGCGCGGCGCCCACTCGCGCGCCCTATTCAGCAATCGACCGAATCACCCTAGCCGGATTCCCACCCACCAGCGTATTCGCGGGCACATCCTTGGTGACCACCGAACCCGCCGCGACCACCGAGTTCTCGCCCACAGTCACGCCACCAATAACGGTCGCACCCGCCGCGATCCAGACATTCCTCTCGATCACGTTGGGCTTCGCGGTGACAAGCTCACGACGCCGCGAAGGTTCGATGGGATGTCCGGAGGTAATGAGGCTGACGTTCGGCCCGATCATCACATCATCGGCAATGCTCAACCCACCCAGGTCATAGAAAGTGCAGTTCTGATTGACGAAGACGTTGCGCCCGACGCTGATGTCGGGGCCTCCGGTCGTATAGAACGGCGGGATCAACAGGAAGCTCTCATCGACCGTCTTACCGATCAGTTCGCTGAACAAGGCGCGGACTTCGGCGGCGTCGTTGAAGGTCAGGCGGTTGAGGGCAGCGGTGATCGTCATCGCGCGTTTGATGTTGGCCGTCATGGCCGCTGATTCGGGCGTTCTTCTGGGAATGATCAGGCTGCGGTCGTCATTTGCCATCTGCGGCTTTCCTTTGGGGGTTCGGCGTAGCGGGCGGTTGGCTGACCAACCGCATGTTGCGAAATCGTAGCCTGACGTCTTTATCCCGGACGATCTTCCGGAATTCCGGAAAGCCAAAAGCGGGCAGAGGCGCTTATGGTGTCACGCGCGGCGCCGGATGCGATTGCATCGGGGCATTCCCCCTGGGGCGACCATGCCCAGGCACTGTGATTGCTGACGAGTAGCGGCCATTTACACCCACCCGCCGTCCGCAACCCAAGGAGCCTCCCATGACCGTCCCTGTCGAGCACCGCCGCATCCCGGTCGACAACATCGACACCTACTACCGCATCGCGGGCCCTTCCGATGCGCCTGCCCTCCTGCTGCCTCACGGCTACCCCTGTTCTTCCTACGAGTTCCGTAACCTGATGCCTCGCCTGGCCGATCGCTGGCGCCTGGTCGCGCCCGACTATCCCGGCGCCGGCTACAGCGCCACGCCCGAGGACTTCGATTACAGCTTCGACGGCTATGCGGCCTTTCTGGATCGCTTTGTCGTGGCCCTGGGCCTGGACCGCTATGCGCTCTACCTGCACGACTTCGGCTCGCCCATCGGGGCGCGGCTGGCGATCCGTGCGCCTCATCGGGTGACGGCGCTGATCATCCAGAATGGCGACGTTCCCTACGAGGATGCCTTAGGGCCCAAATATGCGGACATCGAAGCCACCTGGGCGTTGTCGCCCGCGGAGATGCGCCACGCCATAGGCGACAGCATTACTGAGGCAAGCTTCCAGGAGGAATTCCTGAACCATGTCGGGCCGGAAGTTGCCGACCGCATTTCGCCGGATTTATGGAAACTGCATTGGTCGCTGATGACGCCGCGCCGCAAGGAGGTTGCCATCGACTTGATTGCCGGCCTGAAGCAAAACCGCGCGTGGTTTGCGGAACACCGGCAGTATCTGAGGGATCACCAGCCGCCTACGCTGATTGTCTGGGGGCCGCAGGATCACTACATGCCGGAAGCTTCCGCCCGTGCCTATCTGCGGGATTTGCCGGATGCTGAGCTTCACCTGTTGGAGGGTGGCGGCCATTGGTTGTTGGAGACGCATCTGGATGAGGTGGCTGCGTTGATGCGGGGATTTCTGCAAAGGGTGCTGGCGGCCTGATATCGCTGCGCTCAGCGCGGCTTCCAATTCACCCCATCCCTGGACCGATACTCCGGCGTTCCCGTGCAGCACCCGCCCGCCCCAAACGCCTGCCGCCCGATGAACGCGGTCACCACGCCCTTGCTCTCGGTCAGCGATTGACGGATGCAGCTGGTCGGCAGCGGATACAGGTCGCCTTCCAGCACCAGCGTCCACTTCAGGTTTTCACCATCGGCCGGCTCGACCATGTACACCTTGCATTTATGCATCAGCAGATGCACGGGCTTCCCGGCCAGCACGCCCTTGAACTGATGCTCCGGAGGGGTGTCCCGCGTGGCGATGGCTTCAGCGTTGAGTTTCGACCCGGGCGGCGCGGGCTCCAGCGCGGAATCGCAGCCGGCCAGCGCGCTCGCGGTGGCCAAGGCGGTGAGGAACAGGCGAGCCAGGCGCATCATGCCCATGAACCCCTGTCAGGCTACGTTGGCGAAGCGTTGTTCGAGGTAGGCGATGATGTCGCTGGACTCGTACATCCAGCGCGTGCCCGCTGCATCGTCGATGCGCAGGCACGGCACCTTCACCTTGCCGCCGCCTGCCTGCAGTTGCGCGCGCGCTTCGGGATCGCCCTTGGCGTCGCGCAGCGCGATGGGCGCGTTGAGCTTGTGGATGGCGCGCCGCGTCTTCACGCAGAACGGGCAGGCGTGGAATTGGTAGAGCGACAGCTTGGCCGCTTCGGTGTTGACCGTGGCCTGGCCTTGCGCGGAGCGCTGTTGCGGGCGGGGCCGCGTGAGCGCGTCGCCCAGCACGATGATTTGACCCAGGCCGACACGTAGGGCTTTGACTAGCATGGAGTAGGACTCGATACAGATGGACAGGCGGCCAGTCTACTCTGTGCGGCGTGTTTCAGTATCGCGAGTGCCGTCAGCTGCGCAGGCCCGTGGTCATCCCGTGTCACGTCATGGGTCGGTAGTTGAAGCCCGCGCGTTATTGAAACCGCACCGGGTAGCTGCAGCCCGTATAGAAGGTCTTGCAGGAGGTCTGCGTGGCTTTATTGCAGGTTTCCATGCCCAATGCTTCTGCCTGTTCCTTGGTCTCGGCGCTGGCGGAATTCATCAAGACGCCCTCGCCTTTGGGGGAAGGGCCGTACACCACCGCCACGCATTGGTTGTAGTAGGTGATGTTGGTCTTGCAACCCTTGCCGCCCTTGGACGCGCAATGCTCCAGCGCGGCCTGTTCGGCCTTGACCTTGCTGGTCTTGTCGGCGGCGATGCCGACGGAGCCCGAGGGCGGGTCGTATGCGATTGCGCCCCAGCGGGTGGTCCAGCGCGGTTGGTCAGGCGCGGTTTGCGCGCCGGTGCCGCCTTGTGGCCGCGACAGGCCTGGGATCGGCACGCACTGCTGGCCCGGCGTGCCGGCGGCGTTGGGCATAAAGCCGTCCGGGCAACCTTGTTCGGCCTGCGCCGAGACAGCGACGCCGAGGTACAGTATCGCCAGCAGGAAAGCCGCTTTTAAAGCACGCATGTGTCGTCTCGCAGTTGTCGTGTTCTTCAAGCCGGATGCCGTGGGTCAAGGCCGGGCAGGCAGAGAGTCCGAGGCAAGGTGTCAGGCTGTGAAATTGCCCCGGAAAGTGTAGTCCGAAATTCTTTCTACGAACGATTCTCCCAGCCACGCCCCAACCTTAAAACGTGTACTTCGCCGTCAACAAAAACGACCGCGGCGCGCCGAAGTGGTTGTTGTCCTGGTTGCTGCCAATCGCTTGGTAGTAGTACTTGTCGAACAGGTTGTAGACGTTCAGCCGCAGATCCAGATTCGGGCTGGCCCGATAAGCCACCACGGCATCCCATGTGCTGTAGCCGGGTTGGCGCACGTTGTAGGCGGGCAAGCTGATCGCGCTTTGCACGCGCATTGCCCCGCCCACGCGCCAGGCATTCAAGGAGCCAGGCAGGGTGTACATGGTGGATAGCTTGAACAGATGGCGCGGGGTTTGCGTGTCATACGCCGCGCCAGCCCGAAGGTTGCCCGAGTCCTCCAGATACTTGGATTGGTTGTAGGTATAGCCGGCAGACACCTGCCAGCCCGGCGTGATTGCGCCTGCCACTTCGAATTCGACGCCTCGGCTTTCCACCTTGCCGGAGGGCGCATAGCATTCGATCACCCCTGGGCCGCACGCGGATGTGGTCAGGGCGATTGGACGGTTGCGCTGGCGGATCTGGAATACCGCCGCGCTGGCGTTGAGGCGGCCGTCGAAGTACTCGCCCTTGATCCCTGCTTCCAGATTGGTGCCGATGACCGGATCCAGCGGTGCGCCGCTGGCTGATTGGTAGTTTTGCGGCTGGAACACGCTGGTCCAGCTGGTGTAGACGGAATGGTGGCGGTCCAGGTCGTAGATCAGGCCCGCGTAGGGTGTCAGTTCGTGGTTGACCTTGTAGGCCGCGGGCGGGCTGACGTAGTCGCCGGACTTCAGCGTCATGTCGTATTCATACCAGTCCAGCCTGGCGCCCAGCATCAGCGTCAGCGGGTCGGCGAGGCTCAGGCGCGTGGTGGCGTAGCCGCTCATCTGGCGCTGGAATCCCTTGCGCGACCAGGGGTAGACGAACGTGGGCTTTTCGACGGCGCTGGAGTCCCAGTGTTCGGGATCGACCGTCATGTCATAGCCCAACGGCCATCCGCCAGGACCGTCGTCGTCCTTGTTCTTCATGAAGCTGCCGCCCAGCACCAGTTCATGCGTACGCCCCAGCAGCGTGAACGGGCCGCTCAGGTAGCCGTCGACGCTGTACTGGGTCTTGTCGTAGTTGTACTGGCCCAAGCCCTGTCCGAAGAACGTCGAGTTCTCCAGGGGATAGAGGTAGCTGCCCAGCATGTTCATCTTGGCGCGCAGCGTGCGGGCGGTCAGCTTGCCGGACCAGCCGTTGTCGAAGCGATGATCGAGTTCGGCGAAGAAGCTGGTGTTTTCCTTGTTCCAATAGGCCCAATCCGGCGACAGGCGGGTCGACCGATTGAAGTCGTAGAAGCTGCCATCGCGGCGGGTCGGCAGGCCGTTCCAATCCGCGCCGGGGTTGTCTTCGCGGTTGTAGTAGCCGCCGATACTGAGCGTGGTGTTTGCCGTGATATCGGCTTCGATGGTGCCGTAATAGAGCTGGCGCTGATGCTCGTAGGCTTTCTTGAAGGTATCCGAGTCCTGATAGGCCACGACGCCGCGTGCGCGCAAGGTGCCGCTTTCGTTCAATGCGCCCGACCCGTCGACTTCGCCGCGATAGTTGTCCCAGCTGCCGGCGCTGGCGGTCACCGAAAACTGCGGCACCGCCGTCGCGCGCTTGCGCACCAGATTGATGGTGCCCGAGGGATTGCCTGCGCCGGTCATCATGCCGGCCGCGCCGCGCAGCACTTCGATGTGATCGTACATGGCCAGCGTTGCGACGCCCTGGGTGTCGTAGTCGTAAGCCAGCGGCACGCCGTCGGCCAGGAACGAACTGATCTCGAATCCGCGTGAGAAGAACTGCGTGCGCTCGCCGCCGCCGATCTGGCGCGTGGTGAGGCCGGTGGTGTCGCGGGCCACATCGTCCAGGGATTGGAAGCCGCGGTCCTCGATTTGCTGGCGGGTCACCACGCTGACCGATTGCGGTGTCTCGCGCGGCGAAAGCTCAAATTTGGTGGCCGTGGCCATCACCGGCGTGGTGTATGAATGCGTGCCCTCGGTCACGCCCAGCGTGGCCGCCTCGACCGTCACCGGCGAGAGCGTCGTGGTGCCTGATGGCGCCACGGTCAGGCTGCCGTCCGGTGTGCGCCGTAGTTCCAGCCCGCTTCCGGTCAGCGCGCGTGCGGTGGCTTCGTCGACGGTCAACCGGCCGGAGATGGCCGGCGCAGATTTGCCCGCCACCAGTTCGGCGCGAAACGAGATGACCGCGCCCGCGATGCGCGCGATCTGTGTCAGCGCGACATCCAGCTGGCCCGCGGGCAAATCATACTGGCGCAGCGCCTGGGCATGGGCGGTGCTGGCGGCGGCTGCGATGACGCAGGCAGCCGGAAACCTGAGGGAAAGCATGGAACACTCCGTGGATGCGTGAGCACGCGTTCCATGTATGTGCATCGGCGCCGGCAAAAAAACACCTGGCGCAGAAAAAATTTTCAGGCGAGATCGATCATGACGTACCAACTGCTCAGCCGTTGCAGCCGGATGGGCAGGGTATGCGTGAGCGCCGCCAGGGCGCGGTCGCTATCGTCCAGCGGGAACAGGCCGGTGACGCGCAGGCGGGACGCCTGGGGTGAGGCTCGCAGCCAACCTGGCCGATATCGGGCCAGGGCATCGACCACGGTCTGCAGGGGTTCGTCATGGACTTCAAGCTCGCCGTTGCTCCAGGCGGCGGCGTACTCCTGGTTGTCCTGCACCGCATCGATCTGCTGCGCGTCGAACCAGACGCTCTGACCGGGCGCCAAGTGCCGGCGGATACCTGCAAGTGTGGAGACCTCGGCCGTTCCGCTCAGGGCCAGGCAGAAGCTGCGTTGGGACGCGCAGCGCACCATGGCGCGGCCTTGGGCGAGGCGGACTTCGCCATGGGGCAGACGTACTTGCAGCCCCTGGCCTGCCGCCACCTCAAAGATGGCGGCACCAGAAGACACGTGTACGCCGTGCTGTCCGTCCAGCGTTGCGGCGCTGCGCGCGTCCAGTTCCATCATGTTGCCGTCAGGCAAGGCCACGCGCCGGCGTTCACCGGTGCGGGTCACATAGCCCGCCGCCAGATGCCGCAGCGGCACATAGCGGTCCGCGACACCGGCGCCGAGCAGCACGGTCCCGCCCGCCAGGACGAGCTTGCCCAGCCTGCGGCGCTGCGCGAGTTGCGGCCCGACCAGCGAACGCCGCAGCGGGTTGCCGTCGGCAAGCAGTCCGGGCCGCAGGCGATGCAGCGTGCCGTCCAATGCCGAGTTCAGCCGCTGCCAGGCCGCGCCGTGGCTCGGGCTTTCCGCCAACCACCGATCGAAAGCCTTGCGGTCGGCATCGCTGGCCTGGCCGCTGGACAGACAGACCTGCCATTCGATGGCCGCCTCGCGGCTGCGCATGTCCAAGGGCGTCATACGCCAAACACCTCGCAGCAACGGCGCAGGGCCTGGACGATGTATTTGCGGACCATGGTGGGAGAAACCTTCAGCCGCGCGGCGATTTCCACATGCGTCATGCCGTCGAGCTGGCTGTAGAGAAAAGCCATCCTGGCCTTGGAAGAAAGACCGTCCAGCGCCGTGTCGAGCGCCTGCAAGGACTGCAGGGTCTGTACCCGCTCTTCGGCCGAGGGCTCCAGGGGTTCCGGCTGCAGGCGCAGCATCTCCAGCCACGCTTGCTCGAGTTCACGTCGGCGCCACAGCCGCCATGTGATGCGCCGCGCGATGGTGATGAGCATCGCGCGGGGTTCATTCAATTGCTCCAGCGCAGGAAGGCAGAGCAACTGGGTGAAGGTTTCGCCTGCGACATCCTCGGCATCCTCGCGATTGCGCAGGCCGTTCTGGAGGCGGCGCTCCAGCCAGGGATGGTCGCTCTTGTAGATGGTGGAAAAGCAGGTGTCACGCGTTGAGTCCACGGCTTGTGCTGTGAATAAATGGGAATCGTTATCAATTATGGCATGATGGGTTCTGGAAAGCCAAAGGGGATGGAGACTTCATCGTCACCCGCTCCACCGGCAGAGCCCATTTTGGATCTCTCCTGATGGATTAATCCTCGTTCAGACCGCGCGGGATCGTTATTAAATGTGCGGCAAGCTTCACTATCCCGTTCAGGTGGTTGAATAAAGCGAGGTGTACCCATGCCACACTCTCGATTCATCCAGCATGCTCTGGCTGCCATTGGAGCTTCGTTCATCGCGCTGGGCGCCACAGCCCAAGCGCAAGGCACCGGCCAGAACGTTCCAACCACCGCGCCGCTTGCGCCGGCGAAATACTGCGAATGCCGCTTCTCATCCGGGCAATACGAGGCCTATAGCGTCAACGGGACCTGCACCGTCCAGCGCTATGCCGGCGGACGCAAGTGCGAATACGGCTTCTCGGGTATCGGGGCCAATCCGGCGGTTCTTACTTCCATCCTTGGACAGGACGCGTACCAAGCGCAGTTGCAATCCGCGGCGCAGATCTTCCCCCGCTATCTGGCGTTTGCGCAGTCGGGAGACACGTCGGCCTTGAGCGAGAGCGGTTTTATCGAGAGCGCCCTGCCGGTCCTGGCGCGAGGCAGCTTGTTTCGACAGGCCGTCGTCATCGCGGAGTTGCCCGTCAAACAGATCGACAACGAGATCGTTGTTTTCTCCAGGAAATACAGCAACGTCATAGCGGAAGTATTCCAAGGAAAAAGGCCGCCGCTTTCGGTGACGTGGACGGAAGGCTTTCAGTTTGAGATCGGGCGAGGCTATGTGCTGATGGACTACAAGCAAGCGTCGCAATTGCTGGTGCTTTTCTTCTCTGATGCGAAGAGGTGATCGGCCATGGATCTCACCTGCATGCGAGAACTTCCCGGATTGGATTGGGCCGTGCTGCTTGTTGCCGTCGTGGTGGCCCTGATCTTGTTCGTGCTGGGGATCTACTTGTTGCTTCGACCCAGACCCTCCCCTACGCCAAACACCAAGCATGAGGTGGAAACGACCATCGACAAATATGGTTTGAAAGGGCCTGCCGGCGTGTTCTTGATACTTCTCTCCATCGCCTTGGTTGGAGGGCTTTACTGGCAGTTGAACAACAGGTTCCCCGCCAACGCGGAAGAATTCTCAGGGGCGCCTCGCACACTCGGTTCCATCGCCGAAGGGTTACGCCGGAACTCCAGCGCCGATATCCTGTTGAAGGGAGGAGCCGAGACCGTGGTGATCTCTCAACCGGTCAGCGGCGCCTGCTGGTCCGCGCTGGTGGACAAGCTGTGCACGGCGTATCGGGATACCTTGACGTGCAGCCGGGATGGCAATCGGATTGTCATCGACCGCAAGCCCTGAAGCAGCGCACCGTATGAGCGGAAAAGGTGTGTCAGACTACGTCCATTCACGGCTATTGGGTGCGAGCACCCGCTTTCCGCATGACCCTCAGCGACCGCCTGAAAGCCTGGGCCAAGCGCATCAAGCGCGACGGCCTGACGCTATGGTTTGCCGGCAAGCACGCCCGCACGCCCTGGTACGCCAAGGCGCTGGGCCTGTTCGTGGTGGCATACGCGCTCAGCCCCATCGACCTGATCCCCGACTTCATCCCCGTGCTGGGTTACATCGACGACGTGCTGCTGTTGCCCGGCCTGATCTGGCTGGCCATCAAGCTGTTGCCACCCGATGTGCTGCAGGAATGCAGAGGCCAGGCGGACGCCTGGATGCAGTTGCAGAGGGAGAAGCCGCGCAGCCTGGCGGGCGCGGTGATGATCGTGGCGCTATGGCTGGGGATAAGTGTTGCGGCGTGGTTCTGGCTAGCGCCGTATTTTCGGTAGCGCCCTGACCGGCGGGCTTGCGCGTAGAACTACGCCGAACCTTCTTCCACGAACCCCAAGGTCCTGAGTTCCGCGATCGCGCCCTTTTCCTCGTCCCGTCGCGCCTTGGGCGCGGCCAGCGAGGCGGTCAGCAGCATGGACTGGGCGGGCGAGCTATCAAAGCTATGCAGCGTGCTGGCGATGCCCGGGAACGCTTGGACGAAATCCGCTCCCAGCGCCTCGTGCCCCGGATAATTCCCCTGCTTGTCCACGATGACCTGCGTCTGCGGATCGCGCCGGATCAGGTGCAGCGGCACGCCTTCGCAGCGCAGGCCCAGCAGCTTGGCTTCGCTGATATCCAAGGCCCAATCCGTCTCGGCGTAGAAGGCGGCGCGCGCGGTTGCGAACTGATCGAGGATGCGCTCGTCCTTGCAGAACGCGGTGGGCGTCAGGTTGAGATTGAGCTTGCCGATCTTGCCCACCAGTTTGACCCGGCGAAAGAACGAGGCCCACACCAGCAGGATGGGGTTGGTGGACAAGTCCTCGATCAGCACGTCTTCAAACATGCAGGGCTGGATCATCGAGTTGACCGCGCGGCATTTGGAAACGCGCACGTTCTGCACGCGCGACATGCGCTGTGGGGTCTTGACCATGGAAAGGGCGCCGTTGTCGAAGGTGCAGTCGTGGAAGTGCAGATCGCTGAAGTGCGAGTTGCCCTTGTCATGCGCCATTAGGAAGGTAGCGCCTTCGGTTTTGTTCATGGACGAGGAGATGTCTGGCTGCGATGTCGCCGGGGAGTCGTAGTCTGCCATTTCTAATCCCGGAACAGCAGCATTTCCTACTGTCAGATAGCTTATTTGGTATTCATGTGACATTATTAGAATCTCTTGGATACATTTACCCGTTCCCCTGCGGAGGGCAGGAAGCGGCAGATAACTAAGCTGAAGAAGATGAATCACATGAATAAAAAGATGTTGAAGTTGGCGGCCGCTGCCGCTTGCGTGATGACGGGCGCGGGATGCGCCAATGTGCCGATGGCGCCGGCCGAACAAAACAAGCAGGCCAAATCCTTCCCGGCGCCGGACGAAGGAAAGTCCGGTCTGTATGTCTACCGGGATAGCTTCGTGGGCAAGGCGCTGAAGAAGGACGTGTACGTCAACGGCAAGTGCCTGGGTGAAACCGCCGACCGCGTGTTCTTCTACACGCAGGTCGCCGGCAACGAGCAGCACAAAGTCTCCACCGAATCGGAGTTTTCGCCGAACGACCTGATGGTGATGATGGAAGCGGGCAAGAATTACTTCGTGCGCCAATTCATCAAAATGGGCGTATTTGTGGGTGGCGCCGGCGTGGAGCAGGTAACGGAAGAGGAAGGTCAGCGGGTGATCTCCAAGTCCGAAGTGAACCTGGCGGCCGAAGGCCGTTGCACGGGCTGATCGCAGTCCGCTCCCGCCGCTGTTCTTGCCTACTTGCAATGGAAATGACGATGCGTCTTGGTCTGTTGTTGGCGGCCTTGCTGTTTGCCGCGACGGCCCATGCGGCGAACTATCCCTGCTCAGAAAGAAGGGTGGCGTGGAGCGTTGCGTCGGAGAACAGTTTTTGTGCCGCGACGGTTCGATCAGCGCATCCAAGCGCGTGTGCTCAAGTCCGGATTCCAGCGCACAGCCACTTGTTTCCAAGCCCTCGGCTTCCGGCTCGAATGGCGCATGCAGCTGCCGTGATGGCCAATACTGCACCGGGCCGCGGGGCGGAACGTTCTGCTACACCGATAGCGGAAAGAAGTCCTATCTCAGGAAGTAAGCGCCGCGCTGCTTGAGGCAGTCTCAATAGCTGCCCGCAGGCAGCACGTCCGCCAAATACGCGTTGATATCCGGCGTCTCTCGCAGCGCATGCCTCATCCACGCGCCGCGCTCATGCGCGGTCACTTCCAGCTCCCACACGCAGGCAATGAACGGTCCCTGCACGGGTTGAAACTGTTCGGGCCGATCCAGCGGCGCGGAGTACATCTGTTGGCACAGGATGCCGCCGGATATCCACCAGTCAGCCAGCAGCCAGACCGCTTCTTCGCCCACGTGCACGATGCAGAAGCCCAAGCCCGTGGCGCGCGGATCGCTGGCGGCGTCTTGCAACGCCGCCATTGCGGTCTTGCGAGCGGCTGCGGCCACTTCAGCGGACAGCAGCGCAACGGCTGGATCGGGATTGCGTTGTATCGCGTAGGCCTTGATGGCCAGGCCGTCTTCGCGCCATTGTTCGATGAACGCCATGCGGCGCGGTGCGTAAGGTTCTGCAGGAATCGTTTGGAAAGACATGATGGGCAGCGAGGGGGAACCCGTCGGGGTCATGGAGGCAGGTATTCTTCCAGCAGTCCGCTAGCCCAGCAAGGACAAGGCATCGTCCAGCGACAGCACGGTGGTGCGCGATTCAAACGCCGTCGCAAACAAATGCTCATGCACGATCGGGTCCGGGTCGTAGCAGCAGTCCTTGACCGTCAGCAGGCGGTAGTCCGCGTCGCTGGCATGCGCAATCGATGACAGCATCACGCCGGTGGACGCGACGCCGGCCATGATCAGCGTGTCTATGCCTTGCGCGGAAAGGCGCACTTGCAGGCCGGTGCCGAAGAACACGCTGGCGCGGTGGGCGATGATGATGGGCTCGTCTTCGCGGCGGTCGAGTTCCGGCGAGATGCGGTCGTGGACGAAGCGGCCCAGCTGTTTGATGCCCTGCCCGTTCTTGTTCAAGGGGCTGACTTCAGGATAGCCAGGGCTGAAATGAATCTTGGCGAAATAGACGCTGACGCCGGCGCGCCGCGCGGCTTCGCACAGTTGCCGCGTGTTGCTGAGCAAGGCGGGGGCGACCGACGGAAACAGTTCCATGATGTCGGTCTGATAGTGCATGACCAGCAAGGCGGTACGCGCCGGGACGATGGCTGGGGTCTGGGTGTTCATGCTCCGCTCCGCAAGGGGTTTGCCACGTTCGCCTTGCGAGGCTTGGCCTGCCGGCCGAGGACCGATGCGTGGCGACGTGATGGGTGCGACAGGAATGACGGCTGACTGTATCACGGCAGTCATGACCCCAAGTCCTCCTGCCTCCATCGCGTCGTGAACGGATTCTGGCCGGTGCGGACCGCGCTACAAAGGCGGAATCCCCGCCGCCTTGACGACTTGCTTCCACCGCACGATCTCGCTGGCGACCATGTCGCGCATGGCGGCCGGGCTGCTGGGCGCGGGCTGGCTTCCCAGGGTGGCGAGCGTTTGCTTCACTTCGCCCTCTTCCAGGGCTTTGCCGATGGCGGAATTCAAGGTTGCCGCGATGTTTTCGGGCAGGCCCGGGGGGCCTGCAATGCCCAACCATGACAGCACTTCGAAGCCCGGCAGGGTTTGCGCGACTGGAGCGATATCCGGAGCCTGCGGCCAGGGTATGGCGCTGGTGACGGCCAGGGCTCTGAGCTTGCCCGCCTTCAGCTGCGGCGTTGCCACGGTCAAGGTATCCACCAGGATGTCGACATCGCCGGACAGCACAGCCTCGACGGGGGCGCCGCCGCCTCGATACGGTATGTGCAGCAACTCCACCTTGCCCTCGGTGGCCAGCAGTTCGCCGGTCATGTGCTGGGTGGATCCCACGCCTACGGACGTGAACGTGATCTTGGCGGGAGCCTTGGCGGCCATGGCGAGCAGATCGGCCAGCGTCCTGGCGGGATGATCCGCCCTTACCGCGATCACGAACGGAAACTTGGACACGGTGGACAGGAAGCTGAAGTCCTTGACCGGATCGTAGGACAGCTCCCTGGAGACCGCCGCGGAGACCGTATGCGCGCCGGTCAGCATGATCAGGGTGTAGCCATCCGGCTTGGCCTTGGCGACCGCATCGCTGGCGATGCGCCCGCCAGCGCCGCTCTTGATTTCCACGACGACTGGCTGGCCCAGGGACTGTGTCAATTGCTTGCCGACCAGACGGGCGACGACGTCGGCGTTACCGCCCGCACCAAAGCCGTGGATCAGCCGGACCGGCCGGGCCGGATAAGCGTCTTCGGCAAATCCCTGGGGCAGCCAGGCCAGCGCGGGCGCGCAGAGGCCGATCTGTATCAACTGGCGGCGTTTTGTGTTGGTCATGGCGTTGTCTCCATCTGTGGTTTAGCGCCGCTCGAAATGGCGGCTGAAGCCTTTCCAAACATCGTCGTAGTCCGGCTGCAGGTTGGGCGCCGCCAGCGCCTGCGCGGTGGGGCGAAATGCGTGACGGCTCTCGAACATGAAGGCCAGGGTGTCTTTCAGCGCATGCGGCGCGAGATCGGCCTGGCTGGCCTTTTCGAATGTGGCCGCGTCGGGGCCGTGCGGCAGCATGCAGTTGTGCAGGCTGATGCCGCCCGGCACGAAGCCTTCGGCCTTGGCGTCGTAGACGCCTCGCACCAGCCCCATAAGTTCGCTCATGACGTTGCGGTGAAACCAGGGCGGACGGAACGTATCCTCGGCCACCAGCCAGCGCGGCGGGAAGATGACGAAGTCGCAGTTGGCCACGCCGGGCGTGTCGGTGTTGGAGGTGAGGACGGTGTAGATGGACGGATCGGGATGATCGAAGCTGATCGAGCCGATGGCCATGAAGTGCGCCAGATCGTACTTGTAGGGCACGAGATTGCCGTGCCACGCGACCACGTCCAGCGGCGTATGGTCTTGCTGGCATTGCCAGAAGCGGCCGAGGAACTTGTTGACCAATTGGACGGGGCCGCCGTCTTCCTCATAGGCCGCGACCGGAGCCAGGAAATCACGCGCGTTCGCCAGGCCGTTGGAGCCTATCGGCCCCAGTTCGGGCAGGCGGAAGGGACTGCCGTAGTTTTCGCACAGATAGCCGCGTGCCAACACGTCCAGTAGCTCTACGCGAAAGCGCATGCCGCGCGGAACCAGGGCGATCTCGCCGGGGGCGATATCGAGCCTGCCCAGTTCGGTATGCAAGCGCAGCCGTCCGGACTGGGGCACCAACAGCATTTCGCCGTCGGAGTTCATGAGGTAGCGCCTGCGCATGGATTGATTGGCCACGTACACATGCGCGGCGACGCCCACCTGTGCATGCGCGTCGCCGTTGCCGGCCGCCGTTACCACGCCATCGATGAAGTCCGTGGGCGCATCCGGTTCTGCCCAGGGATTCCAGCGCAGCCGGTTGGCGGGCGTGGGCGCGTCGGTGAAAGGACCCGTCTGCCAGCGCGGCACGGGCGTTTCCGCGAATCGGCCATGCATGGCCGCCGGGCGTATGCGGTACATCCAGGTACGCAGATTGAGGTCGCGCGGCATGGTGAAGGCCGAGCCGGACAACAGCTCCGCATACAGTCCATGCGCGACCCGCTGCGGTGAGTTTCGGCCAACCGGCAGCGCGCCCGCGACGGCTTCCGATTCGAAGCGGTTGCCAAAGCCGCTCTGGTACTGCAAGGCTTCAATCTTCGTTGCATTCATGATTGACTCGCATCGTCGTGCCAGGAATGGGTGAAAAAGGGCGCCGGCTTGAGCAGCTTGGACTCCTGGTGCTGCAGCAGCGGAAGCATGCGCTGTACGTAGGCCTGCCATTGCGGATCGGCCGCAAGCCGGGCTCGTCTTGTTTCGCGCTCTTGCAGGTCTTGATAGGCCCACAGGTGCACGATCTGGTTCAAGGCGCCTGCTTCGCTGTAGTAATAGCCGACCATGCGTCCGAGTATGCGGCGCTGCACGGCCAGCCCTTCGGCCTCGTACAAGGCCAGGTAGTCCCGCCATTTGCCAGGGTGGGTGGTGTAGGTGCGTTGTTCAACGATCATGTTCGCACCTCCCGTGCCGGCAGAATGCGGGCCGTGCACTCGCCAAAGCCTATGCGGGCACATCCTGGTCGTTCGCAGTAGCCGCGCAGGATGACCTCGTCCCCGTCCGCCAGAAAGCTCCTGGTCTCGCCATTGGGCAGTCTGATGGGCTCCTTGCCGCCGTGGGTCAGTTCCAGCAGACTGCCCCAGCTGCTGGCCAGCGAACCCGAGACGGTGCCGGAACCCAGTAGGTCGCCCGCGTCCAGGGTGCTGCCATTGCTGGTGTGGTGCGCCACCATCTGTGCATAGGTCCAGTAAAGGTCTGCGGTATTGCCGCGCGAAAGCGTGACCGGCGCGATGCCTTGCCGTGCCATTGCCTCGCTTCGCAGCTGCAGTTCCATGGTGATGTCCAGCGCGCCTAGCGCCTGGTCTGCCGCGCCGTGCAGATGGGGCAGCGGCGCTGGCTCATCCGCGCTGCGAACGCGGGCGGGAATGCGGAAAGGCGCCAACGCTTCCGGTGTAACGATCCAGGGCGCGACACTGGTGGCGAAGCTCTTGGCCAGGAAGGGGCCGAGCGGCTGATATTCCCAGGATTGCATGTCGCGCGCGGACCAGTCGTTCAGCAGCGAGAAGCCGAAGATATGTTCCCAGGCCTGCTCCACCGGCACCGGTTGCCAGCGCGCCGATGGCTGGCCGATGTATGCGCCCAGCTCCACTTCGTAGTCCAGCCGTTGGCAGGCTTCATAGGCGGGCGCTTCCTGTCCCGGCGGGCGGAGCTGTCCGCGCGGACGTTCGATGTCGGCACCGCACAAGATGCTGTTGGCGCGGCCGTTGTAGGCGACCGGGACGTAGCGGTAGTTTGGCAGCAAGGGCTGCTCCGGCCGGAACAGCCGGCCTGCGTTGCTGGCGTGATCGATCGAAGCGAAAAAGTCCGTGAATCCCCTGATCTGCACCGGCGTATGCAGGCGGACATCGCGTTGGGGAAAAAGCGGCAGCGTCTGCCTTGTCCTGCGCGCGTCGAGCAAGTGGGATAGCGCCGCCCTCAGCGCCCGGCGCGCCTCGCCGCCCAGCGCCATCAAGGGGTTGAGCACGGGTTCGGCGCAGGCTTGCGCAGCTTGAGCCGCCAGACCCTGCAGCAATGGCGCCGCGGCAGCGACATCAATGATGGCATCGCCTATGCCCACGCCGATGCGCGGGGTGGCGCCGTGGCAGCTGAACGCGGCGAAAGGCAAATTTTGGATCGGAAAATCCGTTCCGGCGGCATTCGCGCTTTCCACCCAGCTGTGCAGGGCCGGGTCGTGGGTATGGTCGCGTTGCGTCATAGCGTATGGCCGCCATCGATGACGATCCGCACACCGGTGCTGGTATTCAGCAGTGTTGCGGCCGCCAGAATTGCCTGGGCTACGTCCTGCGGCGAAACGACGCGTCCCAGGGCCGTGCCTGCGGCATGTTTCTCCAGGTCCGCACGGTTGCGGCCTTCGACGAATCCTGTATCCACTGCGGCAGGCGAAACGCTAAGGAACCGGATGGGGCCGAGCGCGCGGGCCAACGAACGGATCGTCGTGTCCAGGGCGGCTTTGGCGGCGCAGTAGGCGATGTTGCTGCCGGAGCCGGTATATGCGGATACGGAAGAAACGGCCACGACGACTGCCTCGTCGGCGCGCTGCAGCCAGGGTAGAAAGCTGCGCGTGATCGCATACGGTCCGCCCGCATTCGCGGTGAGGATCTCGTTGTAGAGTTCCGGCGTGAGGGTGTGCAGGTCGCGGTGCGGAATGCGGCGTGTGTAGCCAGCCGAATGCACCAGTATGTTCAAGCTTCCGAACGCCGTACCCAGTTCCTCGGCCGCGCGCGTCTGGGCATTGGCGTCGTCCAGCGGCACCCGCAACACGAGATGGCCGGCTCCAGGCAGCGATGCGCAAAGCTCCCGGGCGCGGTCCTCGCCGTTCAGGTAGCCGATCGCCACGCGCGCGCCTGCATTGGCCAGCACACGTACCGTCGCTGCTCCTATGCCGCTGCTGCCGCCGGTCACCAATGCAGTTTTTCCGGTCAGCGAGGCCGGCTGGCCTTGCTCGGTGAAGCACTGATCCATGAAAGTCTCCGTTGCGCCTTCTGTCCGTTGTACAGAAAGGCATGCCTCTTTTCTTGTGGCGACTATATGATTTGGAGGAAAATTCCCTGATCGAATTTCCGTTGAGTGGACACGACTTATGCCTGCTAGACCTGCCGAGCCAGGCGTGCTTGAACGTTCCGTGCAATTGCTCAAGCTGCTTGCGACGGCGGGCCGGCGCGGCCTGGCACTCACCCAGTTATCCAAGTCCACCGATATGGCGCACTCCACGGTGCACCGTCTGCTGCGGCAGTTGATGCAGGAGCGGTTAGTTGTGCAGCGTGAAACAGGCAAGGGTTATGCGTTGGGCCCGCTGGCGTTCGAGCTGGGTCTGGCCGCGGCGCCCTCTTACGACTTGCGCGAGCATTGCCAGCCGGGCATGCGGCAATTGGCCGAGGAGCTGGGCGACACGGTCTATCTCAGTGTGCGCAGCGGCATCGAATCCGTATGTCAGGCGCGCGAGGAAGGGCCCTCGCCGATCCGCGTGAACACGCTGTCCATCGGCAGCCGCAGACCGTTAGGTCTGGGCGCCGGCGGGCTGGCCATCCTGTCGCACCTGCCGGCGGCGGAGTACGAGGAAGTGATGTCGCACATCTTGCCGCGCGTACAGACGGAGGCGGGCCTGGACGAGCGCACGTTGCGTGCGGCCGTGGCGCAAACGCGCCGCAACGGCTATTCATTCATACGCAATCGGGTAACGCTGGGCGTCACTGCCGTGGGCGTGCCGATTTTCGATTCGTTGGACCGGCCGATCGCGGCCATCAGCATTGCGGCAATAGACGAGCGGATGCGCGCCGACAGGATTGCGTTGCTGGCCGCGAATTTGCAGCAGCAGGCCCGGTTGATGGGGCGTCTGGCGCCTGTTTGACGGCCGCGTGAGGCGCGGCTTTCCGTCTGGCCTAGACCACCGGCAACTGATTCGTCACGCAATGAATCCCGCCGCCGCCTGACGCAATGGCGTCGATATCCAGTTGCACCACCTTGCGCCCCGGATACAAACGCGCCAGCAGGTCGCGCGCCTTCGCGTCCGCTTCCGCATCGCCGAATTCCGGCGCGATGACGGCGCCGTTGATGACGAAGTAGTTGATGTAGCCCGCCGCGAAGTCGGAGTTGTCGCGCAGGAACTTGCTGCGCCGGGGCTTGAGCGGCGGGCTCATGGTGTGGATTTCCAGCGGCTTGCCGTCGGCATCCGTCGCGCGCCGGAGGATCTCCAGATGCTTGCGGGTCAGCGCGTAGTCGTAGGACTCGGGGTCCATGTCGAGGTTGGCGACGACGACGCCGGGCCGGGCGAAGCGGGCGTAGAAATCGACATGGGCGTCGGTGATGTCCTTACCCTTGATGCCGGGCAGCCAGATGATCTTGCGCAGGCCCAGGCAGCGCTTTAGTTCCTCTTCGACTTCCGCCTTGCTCCAGCCGGGGTTGCGGTTGGAATTGATCCAGCTGCTTTCGGTCATGATGCCGGTGCCGCGGCCATCGACTTCGATGCCGCCGCCTTCGCCAATCAGTTCGCTTTGCAGGTATTCGGTGTCGGTGACCTCGGTGGTTTCAGCGGCGATCTTGGCGTCGGCGGCGTGGCGCTGCTTGTTGCCCCAGCCGTTGAAGTTGAAGTCCACGCCGGTGGCCGCGCCCCGCCCGTCGAGCACGAAGTTGGCGCCGATGTCGCGCATCCAGATGTCGTCCAGGCGGGTTTCGACGAAGCTGACGTTGTCGGCGCCGCAATGGCGTTCGGCCAGGCTGCGTTCGCGGGCGCGGCAGAACACGGTGACGGGCTGGTGGGCGGCGATGGCGCGGGCGATGCGGCCGAGCGCGGCCTGGACGTCGGCGGTGAAGTCTTCCCAGATGGCGTCCTGGGCCCCGAAGGCGATGAAGGCGCGGGCCTGGGGCGCGCCTTCGTCGGGCATGTGCCACCGGGGCGCTGGCGCCGCCCGTGCGCCGGGGGCGAGCAGACCCAGGCCCAGCGAGGCGGCGGCCTGGACGCCCATGAGCGTGGCGGTGTGTTGGATGAGTTGGCGGCGGGTGGGCACGTCGGGCTCCTGGGATTCTGGAAGATCGATAAAAAATGGTTATGTTTGAGTCAAAGGTGCGCACCTCTTGAATTGCAGTGTATTTCCCGCCTGGCCGCGCGGACTAGCGATATATTTAGTGGAATTCTGATTAGCAGGGCTTATTGATATGCTCAAGCAATGGCCTCCCCTGAACGTGCTGCGCGGCTTCGAGGCGGCCGCCCGGCTGGGCAGCTTCCATAAAGCGGCTGACGAGCTGCATCTGACGCAGTCGGCGATCAGCCAGCAGGTGCGCAGCCTGGAGGACTATCTGGGCCAGCCGCTGTTTTTCCGCCAGGGGCGCGCCGTGTCGCTGACGGATGCGGGCTGGGATCTGCTGGGCACGACGCAGGCCATGCTGCAGCAGTTGGCAGCCGGCATCCGCAGGCTGGACCAGTATCGCAAGCCGAACCAGCTGATCGTGAACACCAGTCCGGCGTTTTCGCGGCACTGGCTGCTGCCCAGGCTGGAAGCCTTCCGCACCCTGCATCCCGAGGCGGACCTGTGGCTGTACACCAGCGATGCCGCGCCGGACATGGGCAAGCAGACCATAGACATCGCGCTGCGCGACGACCTGGGCCCACAGGCCGATTGCGCGTTCCGCGTGCTGGTCGAGGACCGCATGTATCCAGCCTGCCACCCTCGCCTGTTGGCGGCCGAGACGCGCGCCACGCTGCATGGCGAACGCGAGATGGATTGGAGCCATTGGGAAACGCAAGGCGGCGCCGACGTGGGCCAGCGCGGCCAGGGCATGAATTTTTCCGACCCTGGCCTGTTGCTGGATGCGGCGCGCGAGGGCCTGGGCATGGCGCTGGTCAGCAGCTTGCTGGCCGACCGCTCGCGCCGCGATGGCTCGCTGGCGGCGTTGACGGAGCAGACCGTGCGCGGTCCGAAATGGGCGTTGCTGGTGCATCGGGACAGCGAGGACGATCCGCTGACGCGCGCGTTCTGCGAGTGGGTGTCCGAAGAACTGGACGCGTCGCGCGAGGACGGCGGCGCGGCAGCCTAGGCCTTGTCTCTCAGGTTGCGATTTTCATCACGGTGTTAAGTTGTAGACCCATCGCCACATGCGGCGCATTCCAGAGCAAGAGATTCCTCGATGTCCCATTTGCAATCTACGCGTCCCGTCGCGCTGGTCACGGGCTCTACCTCCGGCATAGGCGAGGCCATTGCCCGCCGCCTGTCGCGGGACGGTTATGCGGTGGTCGTGCATTCACGCCGTTCGGCTGAAGCCGGCCATGCCTTGGCGCGCGAGCTGGGCGATGCTGTCTACGTGCAGGCGGATCTGGCGAACGATGCCGACCGGGTCCGGCTGGTCCGGGAAGCCGTCGCGGCATGGGGGCGGCTGGACGTGCTGGTCAACAACGCTGGAATCAGCCAAGTCATTCCCCATGCGGACCTGGCCGCGGCCACGCCGGACATCTGGCATGCATTGCATGAGGTCAATGTGGTGGCGCCGTTTCGCCTGGTGGCCGAAGCGCAGGCCGCGTTGCAAGCGGCGGCGGCGCATGGCCGGCCGGCTTGCGTGATCAACGTGAGTTCGCACGCGGGTCTCCGGCCCAAAGGCGCTTCCATTCCCTATGCGGCGACCAAGGCGGCGCTCAATCATGTGACGCGCTTGCTCGCGCTTTCGCTGGCGCCGCATATCCGCGTGAATGCGGTTGCGCCGGGCCTGGTGGACACGCCGATGACGGCCGATTGGACGCAGGCGCAAGCCTTGTGGCGCGACAAGGCGCCGATGCGCCGGGCGGCCAGTCCGGAGGATATCGCGCAGGCGGTCGCCATGCTGGCCGCGTCGGACTATCTGACCGGCGAAATCCTGCTGTCCGATGGTGGCTTGAATCTCACGTAGCAGCACAAGCCGCGCGGGCATCGCAGCCGTTGGGAAGCCGGCTTGCGCGCCCGGCTGGCAGCAACGCCGGCCTTACTTCTCCGCGTACTTCTTGCTGGCTGTGTCGTAGGCGTAGACGACGGCATCGCCCGCGCCCAGTTGGCGGGTCTTGTCCGGGCCGGCGATTTCTGTGCCGCTGCGTTTGACGGTCACGCGCGGCATGTCGCTGCCGCCATGCGCGGAGAAGACCAGTTCGCCCGAGCTGGCCACGCAAGGCATGACGTCGCCTTCGGCGCAGGCCGCGCTATTGTCTTCGCCGGTATTGATGCTGCCCACATAGGTCCAGCCCGCGCCTTCGTCCGGACCCGCCGGATTGAAGACCAGCAGCGCGTAGCCGCTGAAGCTGATGCCGTTGTCGAAGCCTTCGGTGGGCACGGCCAGCAGCAGCTTGCCGGCGGGCGTGCGGTATTCCACCGGCTTGCGGCGGGTGTCGACGTCTTCCGGTTTTTCGTAGGCGCCGAACTCGCCGACCGAGTGCTTCATGCCGCGGAACTTCCAGGGACGTTCGGGCGTGGCGCCGGTCAGCGTGTACGTGGCTTCGGCCAAGTTGACCTGAGTGCCGGGCCCGACCTCGTCTTCGCCCGGCTTGCCGTAGCGTTCGCGCGTGTCCCAGGTGAAGCCGGTGTAGTAGCGCGTGCCGCCCAGTTCGAAGGCATGGCCGAACCAGAAGGTGGCGATGCTGCCGTTGGCGACTTCGTAGGAATCGGCGCCCTTGCCGTCGATCTGGTAGATGGAATACATCACCGTCGGCGCATCGGGCGGCGCGATGGCGGCGGCCTGGGCGGTGGGCGGCAGCGCCGCCGCGCTGGTGGATTCGGCGGCGGTTGCGGCGGGGCCGGACATGGCGGCCAGGGCGGATGCCAGCAGGCCGGCCATGGCCGTGCGGCGCAGGCGGCCGCGGATGCTGGAGTGGGAACTGGCGCTCAGAGTGGTTTTCATGTTTTGGACAGCTTCTTGTGGGCCTGTGGCCGGATGTCGTTCTTGGTCCTGATGGCGGCATGCCATTGTGTGCGGCGTCATGCTAATGGGCTGTCGTTGCGGGCGCCGGACAACAATTTGCCAATTGTGTCGGACTGCAAAGTTGAGATGCTTATGCGGTCTGACTTGACATGCTACGTGAGAGCGGGAGGTCGTGGCGAGTCGGCTAGACCTGACGAATGCACAGACTACTAGCGTGATTAAGCGGCTTCTGACAGGAGTGTTGTACGTGCTCCTGGCCTTGGCCTTGCCTCATGTCTACGGCACCAGACGGTGCTTCTGTGTTATGAAGCTGTGGTTCTCAACGCTTATCCGAAACATCCTTTTGATGCCATACTCTTCGAAAGACTCAGCTTATGGACCGGTTGTGGTGCTACGAGGCCAACACAAAGGAAGAATAGGCTATTACGATGACGACACATCACACCGTGGAAGGCGATGCGCGGTTGTCATGTTTGCATCTCCACTTATTGCACCGTACCACTCCTATATCCCCATCCATTATCTTGACGCTCCAAATACGCAGCAACTGATGGCACGGTTCGACAAGTTGCTTAGGCTGTTGTCACCATACTATGGTGATGCCGTTCAAGGAGATGCTCGAGTAGAAGTTCTGGAAGAGTTTACCTACGTGTCTACGTTGCTCAATGATCGTATGTTCTCTGCTCAGTTTGAAAAGGGGCCGAAAGGCGCCAGAGTATTCATCTCACACTCTTCGACTGACAAGAGTTTTGTCCGTGGCCTTGCGGTCGACCTTTCTGCGCTTGGTCATCAACCCTGGCTTGACGAATGGGAAATACTTGCTGGAGAGTCGATCGTTGAAAGGGTGGGTGCTGGAGTCGAAGACGCAGACTTGGTGATCGTAGTTCTTTCACGACATGCAATAGCATCTCAGTGGGTAGAAAACGAATGGCAGGCCAAGTACTGGACGGAGGTGCGCGAGCGAAGGGTGGCAGTCATCCCTGTCGTTATCGACGACTGCGAAATTCCAATCCTGCTTCGCACGAAGAAGTACGTAGATTTTAGAGAGAACTATGCGTCAGCCTTGGAACTATTGTCTAAGTCTATTGCTGCGCACTATGGAAAAAAGCTAGCGGGATAACTTTTTCGAGTCAAAACGGGCACTGCTATCGCAGTGCCCATACCTGGCGCTTTCTCTCAGTACGTCGCCCGCAGATTCAGCATCACGCTGCGCGGCTCGCCGTAGTAGTTCGAACCATACGCTGCCCACACGCGCTGGTAATAGACCTTGTCGAACAGGTTGTTCACCGTCAGCGTGCCTTCCAGGTGCTTGTTGAAGCGGTAGCCGGCTTGCGCGGACACGGTGGTGTACGGACGCTGCTCGAACTTCACCGGGCCGTTCAGGCGGTACATGCTGCTGACGCTGCGCACGCCCGCGCCCAGCGACAGGCCTTCCAGCGTGCCGGTGGCGAAGGTGTACTTGGTCCACAGGTTGAAGGTGTGGCGCGGCGTGATGAAGGCGTACTGCTGCGACTTCTGTTCTTCCGTTCCCTTCAGGGTCTTGGTGGTGGTGTAGGCGTAGCCGGCGGTGATGTCCCAGCCTGGCGCGGGGCTGCCGCTGATTTCGGCCTCGAAGCCCTGGCTGCGCATCTTGCCTGCGGCCATGGAGAACAGCGGATTGTTCGGGTCCGTCATCGAGCGGTTCTCGTCTTCCATGCGGAACAGCGCGGCGTGGCCGTTCAGGCGCTTGTCCAGGAATTCGCCCTTCAGGCCGATCTCGAACTGCTTGCCGGTGCGCGGGTCCAGCAGCTGGCCGTTGACGTCGGTGACGGTCTGCGGCGTGAAGATGCTGGTGTAGCTGGCGTAGGCCGACAACTGCTCGTTCAGGTCCACCACCAGGCCCAGATAGGGCGTGAACTTGCCGTTGATCTTGTCGCTGGTGTTGGTGAACTGGTTGAAGTACGCGTTGCGGTTTTGCGTGCGGTTTTCCCACCAGGTGAAGCGGCCGCCAGCGATGATGGTGGCCGCGTCGGTCACGCGCAGATTGGTGCGCGCATACAGGCCGTACTGGTCGGTCTTGCTGTCGTTGCCGTTGGTGAACTGGTAGTCCGGCTTGGGGATGTTGTTGTTGGGGTGGTAGAGGTTGGTGTCGGCGTTGTCGCCGCCGCCGTAGCGGAAGTTCTTGTGGACGTTGCGGTAGTCGGCGCCCACGGTGAGCTCGTGCTGGCGGCCGAAGGCTTCAAAGGGCGTGGCGACGAAGGCGTCCAGGCCGTAGGTCTTCCAGTTGCTGCGGTACTTCCAGCTGACGAGGCAGGTGTCGCCGGTGATCGGGTCCACTGCGCAGTCGGACCAGCCGAACTCGCGGCTGGGCTCGTCCTGTTCGCGGTAGATGCCGCTGACCTTGATGCGTCCGCCATTGGCCAGGCGGTGGTCCACGTCGGCGAAGTACTCGGTGACTTCCTCGGTGATGTGGTTCCAGCTGGGGTCCAGGTTGGTGGAACGGCGCACGTCCAGCAAGCGGCCGTCGGTGTAGCCGGGCAGGCCGAAGAAGGGGCGGCCCTTGTATTGCTGGTAGGTGGCGCCGGCGGTCAGGACGGTGTCGGGCGTCAGGTCGAAGCTCAGGGTGCCGTAGAACAGCGGCTTCTCGGTGTACACGCCGTCGACGAAGGATTTGCGGTCGTCATAGGACGCCACCAGGCGGCCGCGCAGGCGCCCGTCGCTGTCCAAAGGGCCGGTGATGTCGGCCTCGGTGTAATAGCGGTCCCAGGAGCCCGTCATGACCTGGCCGCTGAAGGCGAATTCCTTTTGCGCGCGCTTGCGCACCAGGTTCACGGTACCGCCGGGATCGCCCGCGCCCTGGTACAGACCCGAAGGTCCGCGCAGCACTTCGATGTGGTCGTAGATGGCCAGTCCGAAGCCCGAGGACAGGTCGTTGCCGGTGCTGGCCGGCGTGTTCACGCCGTCGACCTGGATCGTGTCCAGCGCATAGCCGCGTGAGTAGAAGTTGCCATGGTTGCCGCCGATGCTGCCCGCTTCCACCGTGATGCCGGTGACGGTGCGCATGGCGTCGTCCAGCGTGGTCAGGTTCTGGTCGTCCAGCAGCTGGCGCGTCACCACCGAGACCGATTGCGGGATCTCGCGCAGGCTTTGCGCGTTCTTGCCGATGGTGACGGCGGGGGCGGTGTAGGACCCCGTGCCTTCGGTGACGGTGAGGTCGCGGCCGGTGACCGTCACGGGCGCCAGGGTGGTGGCATCGCCGGTGGATGCGTCGGCCGGCCGCCGCACCACGAAGCCCGAGCCGCTCTGCACGGCCACCAGGCCGCTGCGCGCCAGCAGGCGGTTCAACGCGACCTGCGGCGTCATGGAGCCGGATACGGCGGGGGCGCTCAGGCCGGCCACGACGTCGGGGCTGAACAGCACCTGCAGCTGCGCCTGCCGGCCCAACGCCACCAGCGCGTCGGCCAGGCTGCCGGCGGGCAGGTCGAAGCTTTGCGCGACGGCGCTTTGCGCATGGGCCGCGGATGGCGCCAGCGCCTGGACCGCCAGCGCGGCGCTCATGGACAGCGCGCACAGCAGCGCGTAACGGCCGGCGCTCAGCCGACGATGAAAATGGCGTTGCGCCATGGACTTTCCCCAGTCTGGAAGTGGATCTTCAACTGGGGAAGACGCGCCAGCCGCCAAAACCCGAACCTGTCTAATTAAAAATAATTCTTAATTCTTGTCTTCAGCGGCTGCCGATCACCGCGGCGCCGTCCGGCCGCCGGTTTACCGTCACCGGCAACAGGCCGGGCAGCATGTCCAGGACGGCGTCCGGCTGGCGCAGATCCAGCGTGCCGGACAGGCGCAAGCCCCGGGCGCGCTCGTCGGCGAAGCGCAGCGGCGTGTCGCGGTACAGGGCCAGGTAGCCGGCCAGCTGCTGCAAGGTGGCGTCGTGCATCACCGCCACGCCGCCCTGCCAGGCGCCGATCTCGCTGGCGGGCACCTGCTGGCGGCGCAACAGCCGCGCGTCGGCGCGCGACAGCAGCACCGTGTCGCCGGCCTGAAGCGTCTGCGCGGCGGGCGCGTTGGCGCCTTGGGCGTTCAGTCTGACTTCGCCGCTGCGCACACCGACCTGCAGCACGTCGGGCAGCAGCAGCACGTTGAACTCGGTGCCGATGTCGCGCAGTTCCGCGTCGCCCGCGGCCACGATCAGCGGCCGGCGGTCGGGGGCGGCATCGATGTAGACCTCGCCGCCCTCGACGCGGATATGGCGTTCGGCCATCGTGTAGCGCACGGTCACGCGGGTGCCGACGTTGGCATGCAGCCGGGTGCCGTCGGGCAGGTCCAGGTTGCGGGTCTGGGTGGACGCGTTGGCCACGGATTCGTAGCTGATGGGCACGTACTGGTAGGCGGCGGCCGCGATCAGCAGCATCGCGGCCAGCGCACCGCCCCAGCGCAGGAAGGCGGGGCGCCGCGTCGGCGCTGACCACGCGCGGGGCGGGGACTGCGGCCGGCTGCGCGACGGATTCTGCGTGTGGTTGGCCGGCTGCGAGTGCACCCGGGCGGAGTCCGGGCGCGGCAGCGCCGCCATGTCCTCCCACACCAGCTCGAGCCGCTCGTACTCCCGCCGATGTTCGGGCGAGGCTTGCAGCCAGGACTGGAAGGACTGTTCGGCGCTGGCGTCGGACGCGCGTTCCCGGCGGCGCATGAACCATGCGCTCGCGGCCTCTTCGACAGCGGACAAAGGTAGGGATCGGGTCATGGCGTTTCGCCGTGGACACGGCGCTTGCAGTGCGCCAGCGCCAGTTGCAGGTGCTTCTCGACCGCCCGCACACTGATGCCCATGTGGTCGGCGATGTCCTCGCAACGGAGCTCATCATACCGATAAAGCAGGAAGGCCTCGCGCTGGCGCGGCGGCATCTCGTCGATGGCGGCCTGCAGCAGGCGCAGGCGCTGGCTGGCGTCGGCGCGCGCTTCGGGTTGCAGGCCGGCGGGGGCAGCCAGGCCGACTGCCGTGGGCTCGAAACCCTGGTCGTCCAGGCTGGCCACCACATGTTCATCGCGCACGCTCTCGCGGCGCCAATGGTCGCGCAGCAGGTTGCGGGCGATCTCGTACAGATAGGCGCGCGGCTTCTCCGGCGGCGTGGCGCCGTCATGCGCCGCCAGCCATTTGGCGAAGGTCTCCTGCGCCAGGTCCTGGGCGGCCTCGGGCGAACGCTTGAGCTGGCGGTTCAGGAAACCGACCAGCTCCGCGTTCCACGCCTTGTACGCCTCGGCGATCACGCCGAAGAACCGCTCCCCCATGATGCCCCTAGGCTATGTCCGCTGCGCGCTCTGTGAAGCTGGCGCTTAGGCATGGCTTCAATTAAATGATAATGATTCTTATTGTATCAACAATATCGGACGGTGTGCCGAGGTGCCATGGACACCTCCTGCAAGAGATAGCTCGGGTAATTCAGGAAAAGTTGCAAGCATGACGGGGCGGGGGGACACCTCCAGAATAGAGCGATTTGCCTTAGGCATACGGAGAGATCGCCGAGGGTTTCGATGCGATGTCGAATGCGCGCGCGGGCAAGCACACCTTGCGCACCCACGAAGTAGAGTTCAAGCCTGCACCGGATGTGACCGCCGAAGAGCTGCTGGCGCTGCGCGAGCGCCTGCATCTGTCTCGCCAGGTGTTCGCTCGTTACTTGCGGACCAATCCCCGAACGCTCGAAAACTGGGAGCAAGGCCGAGCCAAGCCGAACGCGCAGGCCGCGCTATTGATTCGCCTGGTCGAGAAGTATCCAGACACCGTGGAGCGGCTTGCGGCTGTGTGAGCGTCCTTTGTCTTGCCCTGCATGAAAGCGGATCTGCCGGCTCTCTGATGTAGCAATCCGCGCGTGGCGGTTTAAGGACACGTCCGTCCGCACTCGGCGGCCTGCGGCCCCGGGATCTTCCCTCGCATTGAAAGCGCCCTGTCTCCGGGTGCAGCGTCGCCGTGTCATCTGCGTCGGCCGTGCACCCATCTTCCCGATGGGCGTCCGCGTTTCCACAACCATCGTTGTTTCACGCTTCCTAATGTCGACTATTAGATTTGCTTAAGTTGCCCGTATTTTTTGACCCCTCATTCCGGCATTCTTAGCATCACTGATAGGAGACACCATGGGCGCACTAAAAAACGATTCCAGCCTGGACATCCGCATGCTGCGCATCTTCGCGGCGGTGGCGGCGGCCGATAGTTTGTCGGCGGCGGCGCAAGCCTTGAACATCACGCAGTCGGCCGTGTCGCAGACGATCTCTCAGATCGAGAGCACGCTGGGCATGCGCGTGCTGGACCGGTCGCGCAGGCCATACCGGCTGACGCCGGCGGGGGTGACCTTGTACCGCCAGTCGCGGCAGATCGTGGATGACGTGGATCGGCTGATTTCGCAGGTGCGCGAGGCGGACCTGATGAACCGGCCGGCCATCCGGATCGGCATGATTGATTCCTTCGCCGCGACCACCGGTCCAGCCATCGTCAAGCGGCTGACGCAGAGCGCCAGCCAGGTGCTGGTGTGGTCCGGGCTGGCCTACGGCCACGCGCAGGCGCTGCTGAACCGGCAGGTCGACATCATCGTCACCACCGACGCCTTGGACGACGTGGATGGGTTGGCGCGGCGCGCCATCCTGACCGAGCCCTTTGCGCTGGTGGTGCCGGCGGCGCGCGCCGACGAGTTTGCGCGCATGGACCTGCGCCAAGTGGCCCAGGCCGCGCCCTTCATACGCTTCAGCGGCCGCTCGCACTTCGGCGCCATGATCGAACGTCATCTGCGCCGCTGCAGCGTGACCGCGCCGCCGTTCCTGGAGATCGACACCAGCGACGTGGTCATGGCGATGATCGCGGCCAATCTGGGTTGGGCGCTGATGACGCCGCTGTGCCTGTTGCAGGGACGTTCGTGGCTGGATCAGGTGGCGGTGTTGCCGTTGCCGGGACCGGGCCTGGCGCGCACGCTGCACCAGGTGTCGCGGCAGGACGAATTCGAGGAGATGGCCGACATGTTCTGGCAGATCAGCCGCAAGGCGCTGGAGACGGAAATCTTCCCGCAGGTAAGCGCGCATTTGCCCTGGCTCGGGCGGCAGATGCGGCTTTGTTGACCCGGCGGGAAACGCCTGGGCAAGACGCCACGCTTTCGCGAGGCGCCGCGCGCAGCCGGTTTTTCGCCGCAGGATAGCCCGACGACAAAAAGGAGAAGGACATGCAGGAGACTAGACGCAGATTCATCCAAGGCGCCGCCCTGAGCGCCGCAGCCTTGGCGCTGCCGATGGCAGGACGGGCCTGGGCCGCGCAAGCGCAGGCCGTGCGCTATGGCGGCTCGGCGTGGCTGGGCCACTACCCAGCCTGGCTGGCCATCCAGGCCGGCTACTTCAAGAATGAAGGGCTGGACGTAGGCTGGGAGTCTTTCGGCACGACCTCGGCACGCGTCAGCGCCCTGCTGTCGGGCAATATCGACATGGCGGTCACCGCCGCACCCGCTGCGCTGGCGGTGATGGCGCGGGGTTCGCGCCATTTCGCCATCATCGGCGTGCCTGAGAACTTCGGCCGGGTCGAAGGGTTGATCGTGCGCGACGGCGTGCAAAGCATGCAAGACCTGAAGGGCAAGAAGGTCGGCGTCACGTTCGCCTCCAGCGCGCACCTGCTGGTGCTCAATCTGCTGGACCAGGCGGGCCTGAAGGCGGACAAGGACGTCACCGTGCTGAATGTGCCCGCGCCGGAAATGCCGGCGGCCTTCAAGGCAGGCCAGATCGACGCGGCAGCGGCGTGGACGCCGCAGTTCAACGCCATTCGCGCCATGCCGGGCGCGCGCATGCTGGCCGACGATACGCAGTTCTCGCTCTACAAGGAATACGGCGTCACGCCGGGGCCGGACGTGCTGGTTGCGCGCCGCGCATTCCTGGACAAGCACCCCGAAGCCGTCAAGCGCTTCCTCAAGGCGTATTTCCGCGCCAACGAGCAGTTGCGCGCGCAGCCGGACAGCACGGTGGCCGCCTTGACGGAACTGACCAAACTTACCGCTGCCGACCAGCTGGAAATGGTCAAGGGCGCCGATTGGTATGCCGCGTCGGAACAAGGGCCGCTGCTGGCGCCGGGCAGCAAGTACATCGATGGCTTGCAGAAGCTGGCGGAAATGATGGTGCGCTACGGACAGATCGACAAGGCACCAGCTGTACGCGATTGGGTTGATCCCGCCTACCTGTAACTGCGAAGGCGTCCACACCGATACGCCTGCGGGCGCATGCCGCCCGCCCTTCTTTCTGTCAGGAATTGAACGATGAATGCATCAAACCGTCAGCGTCGTCCGGACCTGCTGCTGATCAGCAGCGTGTCCGTGATCGTGCTGCTGCTGTTCTGGGAAGGCGTCTGCCGCCTGCAATGGGTGGATCCGCTATTCCTGCCGCCGCCCTCGTCCGTCTTCGCCCGCCTGGCCGGCATGTGGGAGCAAGGCGCGCTAATGGGCCACATCCTGGCGTCCGCGCGCCGGGTCATGGTGGGCTTTGCCGCCGCCACGGCGCTGGCGATTCCGCTGGGAATTTTCCTGGGCACCTCGCTGCGCGCCCGTGCCGCCTTCGACCCCATCCTGTCCTTCCTGCGGCCGCTGCCCTCGATGAGCTGGATTCCGCTGTCGCTGCTGTGGTTCGGTATTACCGAAACGCAGAAGTACAGCATCGTGTTCATGGGCACCTTCGCGCCGGCGCTGTTGTACGTGATCGAAGCCACGCGCAACATCGACCCACTGCTGATCCGCGCCGCTCGCAACCTGGGCGCCAGCGGTCCGCAAGTGATGCGCATGGTGATCCTGCCGGCCAGCCTGCCGCAGATCTTCAGCGGCTTCAAGGTGATCCTGGGCCTGTCGTGGACCTGCGTCATTTCCGCCGAACTGGTTGCCGCGAAGGAAGGCCTGGGCTTTCTCATCATGAACGGCAAGGAGTTCTTCCAGACCGACACCGTGGTGCTGGGCATGGCGCTCATCAGCGTCACCGTGCTGGTGACCGACGTGGTCTTCCGAGTCATTGAAAACAGGGTGTTGGCATGGTCGCGATAAACCACGAAGCAAACAATACGATGATATCGATCGAAGGCATTTCCAAGTCGTTCGGTTCCTTTCACGCCTTGCAGGGCGTGGACCTGCAGGTCAAGCGCGGCGAGTTCCTGGTGGTGTTGGGCGCGTCGGGTTGCGGCAAGTCCACGCTGCTCAACCTGATCACCGGATTCGAAAAACCCAGCGCCGGACGCATCGTGGTCAATGGCCGCGAAGTGCGCGACGTGGATCCGCACTGCGGCATGGTGTTCCAGCAGTACGCCTTGTTCCCATGGCTGACCGTGGCCGAGAACGTGGCCTTTGGCCTGAAGCTCAAGGGCGTTCCCGCTTCGGAACGTCGCGCGACGGCGCAGAAGTTCATCGAGATGGTGGGGCTGAAGGGCTTCGAGGACGCCTATCCCAAGGCCCTGTCCGGCGGCATGCGCCAGCGCGTGTCCATCGCCCGGGTGCTGGCCAACGATCCCGACGTCATCTTGCTGGACGAACCCTTTGCCGCGCTGGACGCCATGACCCGCCAGGTGCTGCAGGAAGAGTTGACCCGCATTTACGAACGCAGCGGCAAGACCATCATCTTCATCACCCACTCCATCGACGAGGCTCTGCTGCTGTCCAACCGCATGGTCATCATGAGCGCGCGGCCGGGCCGCGTCGCCTGCGACATCCCCAACGATCTCCCCTATCCGCGCAATGCCGACGCGCAGCTTTCGCCGCGCTACATCGAGCTCAAGTCGCAGATCTGGGGCATCGTGCAGAACGAAGTCATGCGCAGCCTGCAGGCGCGCGCAGACCAATGATCCGCCAACCGCAACACTGAACCCATCATGTCTCACCCATCAGGGCAACCGCAGACTTATCCTCAATACCAGAGCGGCTCGGGCTGGAACGCCATGCTGCCCAAGCGCGCGCCATGCGCCGCTGCGCCGCCGCATGCGCGCTTCAAGCACGTGATCATCGGTGCCGGCTACACCGGCCTGGCGGCTGCGCGCCGGCTGGCCGAATTGCAGCCCCAGGAGCGCATCCTGGTGCTGGACGCCACCGCAGCCGGCGAAGGCTCCGCAGGGCGCAATTCCGGCTTTCTGATCAACCTGCCGCACAACACCCGCATGAGCGGCCACCACAGTCCGCTGCAGGTCGCGCGCAAGCAGATCGCGATGTACCAGTCCGGACTGGACTGGCTGGCGGAATTGGCGGAACGGGGCGGATTCGACTGCGGCTGGGATGTCGCGGGCAAGTACCACGCTGCGGCCACGCAGCTTGGCCGCAGCACGCTGAACGCGTCGCTGGCGCAGTACCGCGATTGGGGCGTCGCGTACACCGAATTGGATCGGGATGCCTTGCGAGAACAACTGGGCACCAGCTATTACGAGTTCGGATACCACTCGATGAACAACGTCTTCGTGCAGCCAGCCGCGCTGATACGAGGTCTGGCCGACACGCTCCCTGAAAACGTCTGGCTCATGGAGAACAATCCTGTGCTGGCGGTCGGCGGCGCAGGCCCCTACACGGTGCGCACGCGCGGCGGCGAATTCACTGCCGACAACGTGGTCCTGGCCAATAATGCCTTCGCGCGCAAGCTGGGTTTCCTGCGCAGCCGCCTCGTCACCATCTTTACCTACGCTGGCGTCACGCCCGTGCTGAGTCCGACGCAGCAGGCGCTGCTGGGCCAGCGCGACCAGTGGGGCGTCATCCCGGCCAATCGCCTGGGCACCACGCTGCGTCGCATCCGCGGCGGCCGTTTCATGGTGCGCAGCGCCTATTCCTATGAAGCCGAGCAGCCCCTGGATCGCATGGAGCAGTTGCTGCGCGATTCGTTCCAGCGCCGCTATCCCGAACTGGCATCGCATGACTTTGAGTACGTCTGGAGCGGATCCACGGCACTGACGGGCAATGGCGCGTCCTTCGTGGGCCAGGTGCGGCCGGGCCTGTACGCCTCGGTCGGTTGCAACGGCGCGGGCGTGATCAAGGGCACCATCTACGGCAAACTGCTGGCCGAGCAGATCGCGGGCAGGCGCAGCCCGATGCTCGACGACCTGGAAGCGTTCGAGCGGCCGAACTGGCTGCCGCCCGATCCGCTGCGGCGGATCGGCGTGATGATCGCGATCGCCAGCCAGGCGAAGAAGGCAGGGCTGGAGCGCTGAGCTGGCCGATGCACGGCGCGGACGCGCCGCGTCAGGACGCGTGGATGGTTTTCAACTTGCGCAGTTCGGGGAACCACCGCATCCACAATCCTGCCACCGCCATGGTGCCTACCCCGCCGATCACCACCGCGGGTACAGCGCCGAACGCCGCGGCCATGACGCCGGATTCGAATTCGCCCAGCTGGTTCGAGGCGCCGATGAATAGCGTGTTCACCGCGCTCACGCGGCCCAGCATATGGTCGGGCGTATTCAGCTGCACCAGGGACGAACGCACCACCACGCTGACCGCGTCCGCCGCGCCCAGCACCACCAGCGCGCCGATGGACAACGGGATCGAGGTCGACAGGCCGAACACCGTGGTAGCCAGTCCGAACAGGATCAACGCGCCGAACAGCAGCCGGCCCACGTGCTCGCCCAGGCTCAGGCGCGCCAGCGTCAATGACATCAGTGCGGCGCCGCAGGCGGGGGCGGCGCGCAGCGCGCCCAGCGCCCAGGGACCGGCGTTGAGGATGTCCTTGGCGAAGATGGGTAGCAAGGCCGTGGCCCCGCCCAGCAGCACGGCGAACAGGTCCAGCGACAAGGTGCCCAGCAGCAGGCGCCGCTGGAAGATGAAGGTGATGCCGGCGAACAGCGTGCGCCAGGTGGTCGGTTCCTTGCGCGGCGGCGCGCGTTCGATGACGAGCGTGGCGATGGACGCGAAGGCCGACAGGTACAGGGCCGCCGCCACGCAATAGATCCACCCTGCCCCCAGCCCGTAGCCGACGCCGCCCAGCGCAGGACCCGCGATCTGCGCGATCTGGCCGCCGGAGGACGCCAGCGCGGTCGCGCGCGGCAACCACTCGCGCGGCACCACGGCTGGGATCAACGTGGCCAGGGTCGGTGCCTCAAAGGCGCGGGCCGAACTCATGATGATGATGGTGGCGTAGATCAGCGTCTTGCCGCCCACGCCATGCAGGGCCGCGATCGCCAGCACCAGCGTGGCCAGCGCTTCCAGCGCCATGCACACCGCCACGATCTTGCGGCGGTCATAGCGGTCGGCCACATGGCCCACCACCAGGGTCAGGACCGCCATGGGCAGGAACTGCGCCAGGCCGATCAGCCCCAGGTCCAGCGCGCTGCCGCTCAGCGCATAGATCTGCCAACCCACCGCGACCGAAACGATCTGAAAGGCCAGCGACGCGCCGATGCGCGCGAACAGGTAATGCAGGAAGGCGGGGCGTTGAAGCGGACTGGGAGAGTCGGGGGCAGGCATGGAGGATGGCGCGATGGGCGCGCGACGGGCGCCGGACCCCGCATTCTAGGGACAAGTCGCTGACGGGAAACTAAGAGCGGCTCATGTGTCCCCGGCCGGGCCCGCCGTCACGCCTTGGGCCAATACGTCCCAAAGCTCCACAAATTGCCTTCCGGATCGCGGCAGGCGAACTCGCGGCTGCCGTAGGCCGTGTCGTACGGTGGGGTTTCGATGGTGGCGCCCGAGGCCTGGACCTGCGTATGCAAGGCGTCCGGATCGTCCACGGCCAGATACAGCGCGTCGGTGCGGCGTCCTTGCAGGTCGCCCACCAGCTTGCCGTGGGCGTCGTCGCGGTCCGGGCCCAGCATCAGCATGGAACTGCCATAGGCCAATTCCGCATGTTGCACGGCGCCGTCGTCGCGGTAGACGGCGTGCTCGGTGAACCCCAGCACGCCGGTCAGCCAGCGGATCATCGCATCTGCGTCGCGGCAGCGCAGGGTCGGAAACAGGCGGGGCGCCGCCGATTCGGGTGACTTGGCACTCATCATGGGTACTCCCGTGGATAAGCAGGAGCGCCCATGATGCACCCGCGGGCGGCGCGGAGGATGACGATTTTGTTACTGCGCGCCTGGCTACTCGCCGATGGCGACCAGCTCGGCTCCTTCCGCCACCTGATCGCCCACGCCGTAGAACACTTCCGAGACCTTGCCGTCGGCGGGCGCGGAAATGGTGTGCTCCATCTTCATGGCTTCCATCACCAGCAGCGGCTGGCCCTTTTCCACGGTGTCGCCAGCCTTGACCGAGATCGAGATGATCTTGCCGGGCATGGGAGCCGTAAGGCCGCCGCCGTGTTCGCCCTGGGTGTCCTGCGAATGCGCCAGGGGATCGTACAGGTCCAGCACGTGCACGCCGCCTTCGCCGAAGACGTGGGCTTTTTCGGCGTGCAGCACGACGGTGCCGGCGCTTTCATGGCCGTCCAGCGTGATGCGCAGGCCATAGGCCAGGTTGGGGTTGGCGCTGGCGTGGGCGCGCCACAGGAAGGCTTGCGGGCCCGTGCCGCTGTCCAGGGTCCAGGCGCCGCCTTGGCGGGCGACGGTGACGTGGCGGGTCTCGCCGTTGTCCACCCATTGCAGCTGGCGCTGGTAGCGGCCGCCCAGGCGCCAGCCATCGCGCGAGTCCCAGGGATCGGCGGGCTGCTTGCCGCCAGCTGTGCCCGGCTGCGCCAGGCCCTGGCGCACCAGCACGGCGGCGCAGGCCAGCGCCAGCGTGGCGGGACTGGCGGCCTGGGGTTCGGGCAGCAGCGTGGCGCGCTGGCGCTCGATCAGGCCGGTGTCCAGGTCCGCCGCGGCGAAGGCGCTGTCCTGCATCAGGCGCGACAGGAAGGCCACGTTGGTCTGCACGCCCACGGCCTGCGTCTGGGCCAGCGCTTGCAGCATGCGGGCGCGGGCCTGGTCGCGGTCGGCGCCGTGCACGATCAGCTTGGCGATCATGGGGTCGTAGAACGGCGTGATGGTGTCGCCCATGCGCACGCCGCCATCGACCCGGATGTCGCCGTTGGCGAACGCCGTGTGCGCCGGCAGGCCCAGGTAGGCCAGGGTGCCGATGGATGGCAGGAAGCCCTTTTCCGGATTCTCGGCGTAGATGCGGGCCTCGATGGCGTGGCCCTGGATGCGCAGGTCTTCCTGGCGCGCGGGCAGCGGCTGGCCGGCGGCCACGCGCAGTTGCCATTCGACCAGGTCGTGGCCCGTGATCATTTCGGTGACCGGGTGCTCGACCTGCAGGCGCGTGTTCATTTCCATGAAGTAGAACCGGCCGTCGGGTTCGGCGATGAACTCCACCGTGCCCGCACCCACGTAGCCCACGGCGCGCGCGGCGGCCACGGCGGCTTCGCCCATGGCGCGGCGGCGCTCTTCGGTCATGCCGGGCGCGGGCGCTTCCTCGATCACCTTCTGGTGGCGGCGCTGAACCGAGCAATCGCGCTCGAACAGGTAGACGCAGTTGCCATGCGTGTCGGCGAACACCTGGATTTCGATGTGGCGCGGCTTCTGCAGATAGCGTTCGATCAGCACGCGGTCGTCGCCGAAGCTGGAGGCGGCCTCGCGCTGGCAGGAGGCCAGGGCGTCGAGGAACGCGCCCGACGATTCGACCACGCGCATGCCCTTGCCGCCGCCGCCGGCGCTGGCCTTGATCAGCACGGGGTAGCCGATGGCGTCGGCCTGGGTCTTGAGGAATTGCGGGTCCTGGTTGTCGCCGTGGTAGCCAGGCACCAGCGGCACGCCGGCCTTTTCCATCAACGACTTGGCGGCGGACTTGCTGCCCATGGCGGCGATGGCGGAGGCCGGCGGGCCGACAAAGGCGATGCCGGCTTTTTCGGCGGCTTCGGCAAAGGCTTCGTTCTCGGAGAGGAAGCCGTAGCCGGGGTGGATGGCGCCCGCGCCGGTATCGCGCGCGGCTTGCAGGATGGCGTCGGCGCGCAGGTAGCTGGCGCGCGGCTCCGAGCCGCCGATGTACACGGCCTGGTCGCAGGCGGCGACGTGGCGGGCGTTGGCGTCGGCGTCGGAATACACCGCGACGGTGCGGATGCCCATGCGGCGGGCGGTGGCGGCCACGCGGCAGGCGATTTCACCGCGGTTGGCAATCAGCAAAGTGTCGAACATGGATGTCATCCAGGCTGAAATTATTCTTGGGCTGCAATGGGGGCGGCCATGCCGTCCTACATGCGGAACACGCCGAACTTGGTGTCCTCGATGGGCGCGTTCAAGGCCGCCGACAAGGCCAGGCCCAGCACGCGGCGCGTGTCGGCCGGGGCGATGATGCCGTCGTCCCACAGCCGCGCGGTGGCGTAGTAGGGATGGCCTTCGCGTTCGTACTGTTCGCGGATCGGCGCCTTGAAGGCGGTTTCCTCATCGGCCGACCACTGACCGCCGCGGGCCTCGATGCCGTCGCGCTTGACCGTGGCCAGGACGCTCGCGGCCTGTTCGCCGCCCATGACCGAGATGCGGGCGTTGGGCCACATGAACAGCATGCGCGGCGAATAGGCGCGGCCGCACATGCCGTAGTTGCCAGCGCCGAACGAACCGCCGATCAGCACGGTGAACTTGGGCACGTTGGCGGTGGCCACCGCCGTCACCATCTTGGCGCCGTGGCGGGCGATGCCTTCGTTTTCGTACTTGCGGCCGACCATGAAGCCGGTGATGTTCTGCAGGAACACCAGCGGGATCTTGCGCTGCGCGCACAGTTCGATGAAGTGCGCGCCCTTCTGCGCGGACTCCGAGAACAGGATGCCGTTGTTGGCCACGATGCCCACGGGCATACCGTGGATGTGGGCGAAGCCGGTGACCAGCGTGGGGCCGAAGCGCGCCTTGAATTCGTCGAATTCGGAGCCGTCCACGATGCGCGCGATGACCTCGCGCACGTCATAGGGCTTGCGCGTGTCGGCGGGAATGATGCCGTTGAGTTCGCTGGGGTCGTAACGCGGCTCGCGCACGGGGATGGTCGCCAGCGGCTGCGGCTTCCTGCGGTTCAGGCGCGCGACGGCGTTGCGCGCCAGTTGCAACGCATGCATGTCGTTGGCGGCCAGGTGGTCGACCACGCCGGACAGGCGCGTGTGCACGTCGCCGCCGCCCAGGTCCTCGGCGCTGACTTCTTCGCCGGTGGCGGCCTTCACCAGCGGCGGGCCGCCCAGGAAGATGGTGCCCTGGTTTTTGACGATGATGGACTCGTCGCTCATGGCGGGCACGTAGGCGCCGCCGGCGGTGCAGGAGCCCATCACCACGGCGATCTGCGAAATGCCCTGCGCGGACATCTGCGCCTGGTTGTAGAAGATGCGGCCGAAGTGTTCGCGGTCGGGGAAGACCTCGTCCTGCTGCGGCAGGTTGGCGCCGCCCGAATCCACCAGGTAGACGCAGGGCAGATGGTTCTGCGCGGCGATTTCCTGCGCGCGCAGATGCTTCTTGACCGTCATCGGGTAGTAGGTGCCGCCCTTGACCGTGGCGTCGTTGCAGACGATCACGCATTCCGTGCCGGCCACGCGGCCGATGCCGGTGATGACGCCCGCGCCGGGGGCTTCGCCGCCGTACATGCCGTGAGCCGCCATCGGCGATAGTTCCAGGAACGGCGTGCCCGGATCGATCAGGTGCTCGACGCGGTCGCGCGGCAGCAGCTTGCCGCGCGCCACGTGCTTGGCGCGCGCGGCTTCGCTGCCGCCCAGCGCGGTATGGGCCAGTTGCTGATTCAGATCGTCCAGCTGCGCCTGCATGGCCTGCGCATTGTCGGTGTAGTCCTGCGACCGCGGATTGATGCGGGATTCGATGATGGGCATGGGGTTCCACCCGTCCTGCTTGTTGGAAATTTGAAGGCGCTCGTGGAGCGGTTTGTCTCGCTGCCCGGTGGGCCGGGCATTCTTGTCGGTTAGGGGCACCGAAGAGGGATTTCGTTGCGCCTTTCCTGTACGGCGCGCGACCGACCCGTCGCGCTACGACGCCATGCAAGAAAGGCGCAGCGGAATCCATCGAAAACCGGGAGGCCGAAGCCTCCCGGCGTTACGTCAGACCATCTCGATCGCCATGGCGACGGCTTCGCCGCCGCCGATGCACAGCGTGGCTACGCCGCGCTTGCCGCCGGTCTTGCGCAGCGCGCCGACCAGGGTGGCCATCAGGCGGGCGCCGGACGCGCCGATCGGGTGGCCCAGGGCGGTGGCGCCGCCGTGGACGTTGACCTTGTCATGCGGCAGCTTGAAGTCGGCCATGGCAGCCATGGTGACCACCGCGAAGGCTTCGTTGATTTCGTAGAGGTCCACGTCCTCGGCCTTCCAGCCGGTCTTGGCGAACAGGTTCTTCAGCGCGCCCACGGGGGCGGTGGTGAACCAGTTCGGCTCTTGCGAGTGCTGGCTGTGGGCGACGATGCGGGCCAGGGGCTTGACGCCCAGCTTTTCCGCGGTGGAGGCGCGCATCAGCACCATGGCGGCGGCGCCGTCGGAGATCGACGAGGAGTTGGCGGCGGTGACGGTGCCGTCCTTCTTGAAGGCGGGCTTGAGGGTGGGGATCTTTTCCGGCATGGCCTTGGTGGGGGCTTCGTCGGTGTCGATCACGGTGTCGCCCTTGCGGCCGGCCACGGTCACGGGGGCGATTTCCCACTTGAAGCTGCCGTCTTCCGACGCGGCGCGGGCGCGGCGCAGCGATTCCAGCGAGAACGCGTCCTGCTGTTCGCGGGTGAAGGAATACTTGGCGGCGCAGTCCTCGGCGAATACGCCCATGGCCTTGCCCTTGTCGTAGGCGTCTTCCAGGCCGTCCAGCGCCATGTGGTCATACACGGTGTTGTGGCCGTAGCGGTAGCCCTGGCGGCCCTTGAGCAGCAGGTAGGGCGCGTTGCTCATGCTTTCCTGGCCGCCGGCGACGACGATGTTGGCGCTGCCCGCGGCCAGCAGGTCATGGCCGAACATGGCGGCCTTCAGGCCCGAACCGCAGACCTTGTGGATGGTGGTGCAAGCCACGCCCAGCGGCAGGCCGGCGCCCAGCGCTGCCTGGCGCGCCGGGGCCTGGCCCTGGCCGGCCTGCAGCACGTTGCCCATGATGACTTCTTCGACTTGCTCGGGCTTGATGCCGGCGCGTTCGACGGCGGCCTTGATGGCGATCGAGCCCAGCTCGTGCGCGGCCAGGCCGGACAAGGCGCCCAGCATGCCGCCCATGGGCGTGCGGGCGACGGAAACGATGACGATGGGATCTGACATGGCTAGCTCCTGTGAGGGTCGGGACAGCTCTGGGGTTACGAGGCCGCGGGTTCGCCCGTAGGGCGTTCCGGACGCAGGCGTCTGTCCGTATCGTAAGGGAAAAATTCTTCAATCCGGCCCTGCGCCACATGGGCGCGGCAGGCCTGCCACCACTCCGGTTCCAGCAGGTCGGAATGGTGACGCATGAAGGCGCCGCGCACGCGCGGGTCGCCTAGCAGAAAGCGTCCGAATTCTTCGGGAAAGACATCATTCGGACCGATGGCATACCAGGGTTCGGAAGCCAGCTCCGCCTCTTCGTTGGGAGCGGGCGGAATGCGCCGGAAATTCATTTCTGTCATGCGCTGGATTTCGTCGTAATCGTAGAAAACGACCCGGCCCAGGCGCGTGACGCCGAAGTTCTTGTAGAGCATGTCCCCGGGGAAAATATTGGCCGCCGCCAGTTGGCGGATGGCGTCCCCGTATTCGCGCACGGCCGGGTCCAGCAGCGCATCCGACGCCTGGCGCAGGTAGATGTTCAGCGGGGTCATGCGCCGTTCGATGTAGACATGGCGGATGACCACCGTGTCGCCGGTTTCCTCTATCAGGCTGGGCACCAGCCGGCGCAATTCTTCCAGCAGCGCGGGTGCAAAGCGCGCGCGCGGCAGCGCCACCTGTGAGTATTCCCAGGTGTCGGCCATGCGGCCGACGCGATCGTGCAGCTTCACCATCTGGTACTTGCGGCGCACGGTGGCATGGTCCATGCCGTCCTTGTCGATGCGGTCCTTGATGAGCTTGAACACGTAGGGATAGGACGGCAGCGTGAACACGCACATCACCATGCCCTTGATGCCGGGGGCGATGTCGAAGGCGTCGCGCGAATGGGCCAGGTGGTGCAGGAAGTCGCGGTAGAACAGCGTCTTGCCCTGCTTCTGCAGGCCGATCATGGTGTATAGCTCGGCCTTGGGCTTGCGCGGCAGCAGGCTGGACAGGAAATTCACCACCGCGGCCGGCGTTTCCATGTCCACCAGGAAATAGGCGCGAGTGAAGCTGAACAGCGTGCTCAGGTCGTCGGCGCCCAGCAGCAGCGCGTCCAGCACGACCTGGCCCGCCGGGTTGCGCATCAGCGCCACCGCAAAGGGATACACCGTGCCCTGGTTGATCAAGCGGCCGACGATGTAGGCGCCCTTGTTGCGGAAGAACAGCGAGCCCAGCGCGTGGATCTGGCAGTCGCTGGCGATGCGGCGGCCGACGTGGCGCGGCAGTATCGCGCGCAACTGCTTGACCGCGGCGCGCGCCAGCAGCCGGGTGTCGCGGGGCAGGTCTTCGAAGGGCAGCGCCAGCCCGAAGTCCGCCACCATGCGGATCAGGCTTTTTTCCAGCCCGTCGGTGGCGGGGTAATACACCCGGTACGAGGGGATGCTGCTGTCCAGGTAGTCGGTGGCGATGGCCGGGCGGACGAACAGGAAGGCGTTGTGGAAATAATCGCGGTGCAGGATGCGGCACGACACCGAGTTGAAAAACGTCTCGGCGCATTCGGGCTGGCGGTGGTCGCCCAGCAGGCCCACGAATTCCTGTTTGATCTGCTGCCAGAACGCGGTCTGCTCGTCGCTCAGGTTGGGTGCTGCGCTACCGTTGGCGCCCACCGCGCCTTCGGGGCGGCCGCGCAGCACGCCTTCCAGTTGGGTGGCGCATTCGCGCACCCGCATGTCGTAGTACTCGATGCGTTCGCGCGACAGGCGCTGGATGCCGTGCCAGTCGCCGGATTCGAACAGCGCCTTGGCGCGCTGGGCGCTGTAGCGGAACAGCGCGTAATGGCGGTCGAAGCCCGCCAGGATCAGCCGTGCGACGTCCAGCGGCGAGGGGCCCGGAGCGGGCGCCTGCTCGATGTGCTGGACGTCGGACATGCGGATCATGGCGGCGTCGCTCAGGCGGTTTCGTTGAACAGTTCGCGGCCGATCAGCATGCGGCGGATTTCGCTGGTGCCGGCGCCGATTTCGTACAGCTTGGCGTCGCGCCACAGGCGGCCCACCGGGTATTCGTTGATGTAGCCGTTGCCGCCCAGGATCTGCACGCCCTCGCCGGCCATCCAGGTGGCTTTCTCGGCGGTGTACAGGATCAGCGCGGCGCAGTCCTTGCGCACCTGGCGCACGTGCTCGGCGCCCAGGCGGTCCAGGTTCTTGCCGACCTGGTAGCAGAAGGCGCGGCTGGCCTGCAGCGTGGTGTACAGGTCCGCGACCTTGCCCTGGATCAGCTGGAATTCGCCGATGGCCTGGCCGAACTGCTTGCGGTCATGGATATAGGGGACGACCACGTCCATCACGGCCTGCATGATGCCCACCGGGCCGCCAGACAGCACCGCGCGTTCGTAGTCCAGGCCGCTCATCAGCACCTTGACGCCGCCGTTGACCTGGCCCAGCACGTTCTCTTCCGGGATTTCGCAGTCCTGGAACACCAGTTCGCCGGTATGGCTGCCGCGCATGCCCAGCTTGTCCAGCTTTTGCGCCACGGAAAAGCCCTTGAAGCCCTTTTCCACCAGGAAGGCGGTAATGCCGCGCTGGTGCGCCTCGGGATCGGTCTTGGCGTAGACCACCAGGGTGTCGGCGTCCGGGCCGTTGGTGATCCACATCTTGGTGCCGTTCAGCACGTAGCGGTCGCCCTTCTTGTCGGCGCGCAGCTTCATGCTGACCACGTCGGAACCGGCGCCCGGCTCGCTCATGGCCAGGGCGCCCACGTGTTCGCCAGAAATCAGCTTGGGCAGGTACCTGGCTTTCTGGGCGGCGGTGCCGTTGCGGTTGATCTGGTTGACGCACAGATTGGAGTGCGCGCCGTAGGAAAGGCCGATGGAGGCGCTGGCGCGGGAGATTTCCTCCATCACGACCATATGGGCCAGATAGCCCATGTTGGCGCCGCCATATTCCTCGTCGGCCGTCATGCCCAGCACGCCGAGTTCGCCGAATTTGCGCCAGAGGTCCATGGGGAACTGGTCGCTGCGGTCGACTTCTGCGGCGCGCGGCGCGATCTCGGCCAGTGCGAAATTACGCACCGCGTCGCGCAGCATGTCCAGATCTTCGCCCAGGTCGAAGTTCAGGCCGGGAAGGTTCATCGCTGTCTCCGTGATAGTAGGTACTTACTATTTTGTGGGCGCCCGTGTCCGGCGCCAGCTTGCCGCGCGTGGCTCATGATGCGCCGATCGGCCATCGCCGCGCAATGATGCACTGCAAATATTACGTTTACGTAAACGTAAATTGGAGTCGGGTTATCCCTAGGTAATTCAACCCTGCCCAGGGAGTTGCGCTGAGTAAGATGCCAGCCGATCCTTGAATCCTGAATCATTGCGATGGAGTCTGCCGTGCTCGAACTATCCAACCTGGACGAAATTGTGGCGCTGCGGCGCGACATCCACATGCATCCGGAGCTTTGCTACGAAGAGCATCGCACGGCCAAAGTGGTGGCGGACACGCTGCGCGGCTGGGGCATCGAGACCCACACCGGCATCGCCAAGACCGGGGTGGTCGGCGTGATCAAGCGCGGCACGTCGGATCGCGCGATCATGCTGCGCGCCGACATGGACGCCCTGCCCATGCAGGAAGAGAACCAGTTCGAACACCGCTCGCGCCACGACGGCAAGATGCACGGCTGCGGCCACGACGGCCACACCGCCATGCTGCTGGCCGCCGCGCGCCATCTGCAGGCCGAAGGCGGCTTCGACGGCACCGTGTACCTGTGCTTCCAGCCGGCCGAGGAAGGCGGCGCGGGCGGCCGGGCCATGATCCAGGACGGCCTGTTCGAGCGCTTCCCCTGCGAAGCCGTGTTCGGCCTGCACAACTGGCCGGGGCTGCCCGCCGGATCCATCGGCGTCTGTTCCGGCCCGATGATGGCGGCCGCCAACGGTTTCAAGATCACCGTGCGCGGCAAGGGCGGCCATGCGGCCGCGCCGCAGGACTGCAGCGATCCGGTGCCGGCGCTGTTCGCCATCGGCCAGTCGTTGCAGACCATCCTCACGCGCAGCAAGCGTCCGCTGGACGCCGCCGTGCTGTCGATCACCCAGGTGCAGGCCGGCGGCAGCGTGATCAACGTCATCCCCAACAGCGCCTGGCTGGGTGGCTCGGTACGCGCTTACAGCACGGCGGTGGTCGACCTGATTGAACGCCGCATGAACGAGATCGCCGGCAACATCGCCGCCGCGCACGGCTGCGAGGCCGACGTGTTCTTCGAGCGCCGCTATCCGGCGCTGGTGAACACCGTGGCTGAAACCGAGTTCTGCATGGAAGTCATGCGCGAGGTCGTGGGCGAGGACAAGGCAATGGTGATCGAGCCGGCCATGGCCTCGGAAGATTTCGCCTTCCTGCTGCAGGAAAAGCCCGGCTGCTACGTGTTCCTGGGCAACGGCGACGGCGAGCACCGCATGGCCGGCCACGGCCTGGGTCCCTGCATGCTGCACAACGCCAGCTACGACTTCAATGACTCCCTGATTCCGGCTGGCGCGTCGTACTGGGTACGCCTGGCGCAACGCTATCTGGCCTGATGTGCTTCACGCCTTTCGTTTTATCTGACGCAGTGCCACGCAACATTACCAGGACGATATGAAAAAGAAGACATTGCTGATCAAGGCCGCGGGGGCGGCCTTGGCAATCATGGCCAGCGGCGCCATGGCGCAGAACTGGCCGGCCAAGCCCGTGACGCTGGTCGTGCCCTACACCGCCGGCGGCAGCGCCGATGCGATCGGACGCCGCCTGGGCGACGTCCTGCGCAAGGAAAGCAACGTAACCGTCATCGTCGAGAACAAGCCGGGTGCGGGCGCCTCCGTCGGCACCGACTTCGTGGCACGCGCACAGCCGGACGGCACCACGCTGCTGCTGGCCTCCACCAGCCCGCTGACGATCTTCCCGCATCTGGCCAAGACCAACTATGACCCGATGAAGGACCTGACGCCCGTGGCCAGCGTGGCGGTAGCGCCCGTCGCCATCGTCGCCACCAAGGCGCTGCCGGTGAAGGACTTCGCCGGCTTGATCGACTACGCCAAGTCGCATCCCGACGGCGTGCGCTACGGCACGCCGGGCCAGGGCACCGTGGCCCACATCGGCATGTCGGCCGTCACGGCGCAGACCGGCACCAAGATGCTGCACGTGCCTTACCGCGGCAACAGCCAGGCGCTGACCGACGGTTTGGGCGGCGTGGTCGAGCTGCTGGTGGTCAATAGCGACGTGGTGCTGCCGCACGTTGCCAGCGGTGCGCTCAAGCCGCTGGCCGTGATGGCGCCCGAGCGCCTGGCCGCCTGGCCGGACGTGCCCACCATGGCGGAACTGAAGATGCCGCAGGCGCAGTACTACTCCAACTTCGGCGTGTTCGCGCCGGCCAATCTGCCGCCGGCCGTCGCGCAGCCGCTGCAGGCCGCCTTGGCCAAGGCGGTGGCCAGCGCCGAATTCCAGGACCTGTTGGCCAAGTCCTACCTGCAGCCGGGCACGGCCACGGGCGAAGCCTTCGCCAAGCAGGTGCAGGCGGAATTCGCCAACAACGCCCGCGTCATCAAGGAAGGCAACATCAAGGCGGAATAAGCTCTGCCTGGCAAAAAAGCGCGCGACCCCTGGGGGTTAGGCGCGCTTTTTTTTTGAGCCGGCCCAAGACCGCGGACGCTTCGAGAGGCTTGCCGCAGCCTACGCGCTGCGCGGCCCGAACATGATCACCATCATTCCGGCCAGGCACAGCCCCACGCCCAGCCAGTCGCTCATGCTGGGCCGCACGCCGTCCACGGCCCACAGCCACAGCAGCGCCATGCCGATATAGACGCCGCCATATGCCGCGTAGACGCGGCCCGAAGCCGTGGGGTGCAGCGTCAGCAGCCAGGCGAACAGCGCCAGGCTGGCGGCCGCCGGCGCGAGCAGCCAGATGGAATGGCCTTTGCGCAGCCAAAGATAAGGCAGATAGCAGCCGACGATCTCGGCCAGCGCCGTCAGGATGAACAGCGCGAGGGTTTGCAGGGCGCCCATGCGCGTCCCGCTAGGGCTTTTGCGCGAGCAGCTCGCGGCATTGCTGTTCCTGCTGCGCGATCTCGCGCAGGGTATCCTCGATGTCGCGGCGCTGTTGTTCCAGCGTGGAGCGGTGCTGTTCCAGCACGCTCAGGTACTGGCGCAGCTGAACCGCGGTGTCGCCCGGCCCGTCGTACATGTCGATCAAGGTCAGGATCTCGGACAATTGCAGGCCCAGGCGCTTGCCGCGCAGGGCCAGCTTCAGGCGTGTGCGGTCGCGCGGCCCGAAGATGCGGTTGCGTCCTTCGCGCGCCGGGCTGACGATCCCCTGGTCTTCATAGAAGCGGATCGTGCGGGGCGTGACGTCGAACTCGCGCGAGAGTTCAGAGATGGTCCAGGTTGACGGGGACATGCGGCGTGTGGCAGTTTACGTAAACGTAAATTATGATGACTTGACCCAATCGTCAAGCGTGGAGGAGAGGCAATGAATCCGAACGAACAGAAACTGCAGTACCCCTGGGCCGATTTCCAGCCCGAAGCCGGCCGTTCGCACGTGGTGGCGGATGGGGTCAAGTGGATCAGGATGCCTCTGCCGTTCGCGCTGGATCATATCAACCTCTGGCTGCTGCGCGACAACATCGACGGCCGCGACGGCTGGACCATCGTCGACTGCGGCATCACCCGCGATGAAGTGAAGACGCTGTGGGAACGGGTATTCGAGACCGAACTCGAAGGCCTGCCGGTGCTGCGCGTGATCGTCACCCACATGCATCCCGACCACATCGGCCTGGCGCACTGGTTGTGCGAACGCTGGAATGCGCCCCTGTGGATGACGATGACGGACTTCATGGTGGCCTCGCTGTGGTCCTCGCGCCGTGGCGAAGCCGGCGGCGGCCCGGGCGGCCAATCGGCGGTGGACCACTTCGCGCGCCATGGCCTGACTGACCTCGACGCGCAGGAGCAGATCCGCCAGCGCGCCAATTACTACCCCAACCTGGTGCCGGCCGTGCCCGCGCGCTACACCCGCATCCTGCATGGCGACGCGGTGCGCATCGGCGGGCGCGACTGGCGCGTCATCGTGGGCTATGGCCACGCGCCTGAACACGCGTCGCTGTATTCCGCCGACCTGCGCGTGCTGATCTCCGGCGACATGGTGCTGCCGCGCATTTCCACCAACGTCAGCGTGTTCGACTACGAGCCCGACGCCAATCCCCTGCCGCTGTATCTGCGTTCGCTGGATGGCTACGCCGACCTACCCGAAGACACGCTGGTGCTGCCTTCGCACGGCCGGCCTTTCAAGGGTCTGCACGAGCGCATCGCGCAACAGCACGAACACCACCGCGACCGCCTGGCGGAAGTGCTGGAAGCCTGTGCGGTCCAGCCGCAATCGACCACCGACATCGTGCCGGTGCTGTTCAAGCGCAAGCTCGACCTGCACCAGCTGACCTTCGCCATGGGCGAGGCGCTGGCGCACCTGCACGCACTGTATTTCGAAGGCAAGCTCAAGCGCGCGCTGGGCGCGGACGGCATCATGCGGTTTTCGGCCGCCTGAGCGCTGCATCGGGCCGATAAGCAGTAGCCCTGCAGCTATTGCGGGCAAGTCCGGCAGCCGCGCGTCGCCGAGGGGCGACGCGGCTGCCGCGTATGGCTTCATCCCAAGCGAATGTCGGACCCGCCGTCCGCTCCCGACAACATTCGTTCATGAGATTTTGTAATGCCTGCGCTTCATAGCGCGAAGTTCCGACAGATGCTGAATCCGACCATCATGTGCGGCATGCAGAACCTCTCGGGAAAATCCCATGAACTTCGATCTGACTGAGGAGCATCAGTCCTTCGCGGATGCCGTCCGCCGTTTTGCGCAAGACAAGCTCGCCGCGGGGGCGTTGGCGCGGGCGCACTCCTCTGCGTATCCATGGGATGCCGCGCGTCTGCTGGCCGAGCAGGGCTTGCTCGGTATCACCTTTTCTGAAGCCGACGGCGGCCAGGGCGGTTCGCTGATGCACGCCGTGTTGGCCATCCAGGAAGTGGCGCTGGTTTGCCCCAAAAGCGCGGATATCGTGCAGGCGGGAAATTTTGGTCCCATCCGCACCTTTGTCGAATACGCCACCCGAGAGCAAAAGGCGCGGCTCCTGCCCGACCTGCTGGCAGGCAGGAAGCTGATCGCCCTGGGCATGAGCGAACCCGACGCGGGCTCCGCCGTGACCGAACTCAAGACAAGCGCGCGCCTGGACGGCGACGAGATCGTGATCAACGGCAGCAAAGTGTTCTCCACCCACAGTCCGGAAGCAGATCTGTTTCTGATCTACGTGCGTTTCGGCGCCGGCATCGGCGGCATCGGTTCCGTGCTGGTGGAACGCGGCGCGCCGGGATTCTCGGTTGGCGAACCCTCCAGTTTCATGAGCGGCGAACAATGGTGCCAGCTCTACTTTGAAGACTGCCGCATCCCCGTGGGCAACCTGCTGCTTGGCGCGGGCGGCTTCAAAAAGCAGATTGCGGGTTTTAACGTCGAGCGGCTGGGCAATTCCTCGCGTTCGCTTGCGCTTGGGCGGCACGCCTTTAACCTGGCGCGCGAACATGCCGGGTTGCGTAAGCAATTTGGCCGCGAACTATGCGAATTCCAAGGGATTCAGTGGAAATTCGCCGATATGGCGTTGAAGCTCGAATCCGCGCAATTGATGCTGTATCGCGCCGCGCTCGAGGGCGAACATGGCCTGCCCTCGGCGCACAACACTGCGTTGGCGAAACTGGCCTGCAACACGGCTGGCTGGGACGTCGCAAACGAGGCCCTGCAGGTAATGGGCGGCATGGGGTACAGCCAGGAATCGCTGGTCGAATACTGCGTGCGCCGCATACGCGGATGGATGATCGCGGGCGGATCGATAGAAATGCTCAAGAACCGGATCGCCGAGGGCGTGTTCGAACGCCAGTTCTCGCAACGCGCGCCCTTGGCCAAATGAGATAAGGCGCCTATCGAGTGCGATTCTCAACGATGAACACCAAGTCCCTCTCGATGAATACAGAGTCCGTCTCGGGGGCGGCGCTGGCCGCCGCCTTGCTCAATCCGGCCAGTATTGCCCTGATCGGCATCTCCGACGATGCCAGCAAGACCAGCGGCAGACCCCTGAAGTTCCTGCGACGTGCCGGCTATGGCGGCAGGATCTATCCCGTGAATCCCAGGCGCGACACCGTGCAGGGTGAACGAGCCTGGCCGGATCTGGCATCCCTGCCGGAAGTGCCCGAGCATGTCTTCATACTCACGCCGACGGACGGCGTCCAGGCGGCGCTGGAGCAATGCGCCGCGGTCGGCGCCAAGGTCGCAACGATACTTGCCAGTGGCTACTCCGAGGCGGGCGCGGAAGGTGCGGAACGGGAGCAGGCCTTGCGCGCGCTCGCAAAGCGCTCCGGGGTGCGGTTGCTGGGTCCTAGCAGTCTCGGCGTGGTCAATGCGGAGACGGGCCTGCGCCTGACCGCCAACGCGGCGTTTGCCGAGCCGGACCTGCCTTCCGGCCGAACATTCGTGGCGTCGCACAGCGGCAGCATGATCGGCGCCCTGGTCTCGCGCGGAAAAGCGCGCGGCGTGGGCTTTGCCGGGCTGGTGTCGGTAGGCAGCGAAGCCGATCTCAGCATCGGTGAAATCTGCGCCGCCACGCTTGACGATCCCGCCATCGATGGCTATCTGTTGTTCCTCGAAAGCCTGCGTCATGGCGCTGAGCTACGCGCCTTTGCCAAGGAGGCTGCCAAGCGCGGCAAGCCCGTGATCGCGTACAAGCTGGGCCGCTCCGACGCCGCGGCGGAAATGGCAGCTACTCATACGGGCGCATTGGCCGGCGAGGACGATATCGCCGATGCTTTCCTCAAAGATTGCGGGATCGCCAGGATAGGCATCTTCGATGCCTTGCTGGAAGGTTTGCCGCTGGCCCGGCGCTTCGCCCTGATGCATGACGCCGCCAAGCCCCGGCGTGTGGGCGTGGTGACTACAACGGGCGGTGGCGCGGCCATGGTGGTGGACCAGCTGGGCATACGCGATGTCGTGGTCGAACCGCTATCTGCCCAGACGCTGGAGCGTTTGCGGGAGCAAGGCGTTCCCGCTTCGGCCGGACGCGTGCTGGACTTGACGCTGGCCGGCACGCGCTATGAGGTGATGAAGAAAAGTCTCGACGTCATGCTGGATGCTCCCGAGTTCGATCTCGTGGTGGCCGTGGTGGGCTCCTCGGCGCGCCACCAGCCCCAGCTCGCAGTCAGGCCGATCATCGACAGCATGGGCTGCGGCAAACCCTTGGCCGCCATGCTCGTGCCGGATGCTCCCGAGGCCCTGGCGGCGCTGAGCGCGGCGGACGTGCCCTGCTTCCGCTCTCCGGAAAACTGTGCCGATGTCATTGCATCGGTCTTTGCGCGGCGCCGTCCCGCCATGACGGCAACGGTCCAGGCCCCGCCCGCGTCGGCAGGCGCTGCGCCGCGCGCGCTCAGCGAGGCGCAAGCCTATGCCGTGCTGGACAAGCTGGAAGTGCCGCATGGGCCGTTCGTTACGGTGCCGCTGGCCGGGCCCGCACCTGTGCTGCCCTTTGATTTTCCCGTTGTGGCCAAGGTCTGCTCCGAGCTGATTCCTCACAAGACCGAGGTGGGCGGCGTGGTCCTGTCGATCGACAGCCCAGCATCGCTAACGCAAGCTTTGGCCAAGCTGCGCTCGAATCTTGCCCGGCATGCGCCAGACGTGGCCTGCGACCTCGCCCTCGTGCAGCCGATGTGCGCGGGGCTTGCCGAGGTTCTGTTGGGCTATCGCGTGGATCCTGATGCGGGCCCGATCGTGCTGCTGGCGGCAGGAGGCGTCTGGGCCGAAGTCATCCGCGACCGCAGTGTCCGGCTCGCGCCCGTCGGCCTGGAGGGCGCGCGCGAGATGATCGGCGAACTCAAGGTGTTGAAGACCGTGTCGGGCCTGCGCGGCAAGGCGCGCGGGGACCTCGAGGCGCTGGCGCAAGCCATCGTGCAGTTGTCACAGCTTGCCTTGCATCCTGAATTGGGAATCAGCGAGGCCGAGGTCAATCCGCTGCTTGTGATGCCAGACGGCCGTGGGGTCATTGCGGTGGACGCGCTGGTATTGCGCTCATGAACGACGCGGTGTTCGTACCAGACCTGGCGCAGGCCGCGCAAGCCGAGATCGCACGCCTGGACGCTGCGGCGCGATTGCATCATGTGGACGGACGCCACGGCAAGATTGCGTGGCGTGAGTTTGGCAGCGGTGCACCGCTAGTGCTCTTGCATGGCGGCCACGGCAGTTGGCTGCATTGGGTCCGCAACATAGAGGCCTTGTCGCAGGACCATACTCTGTTGATTCCCGATATGCCCGGATACGGCGATTCCGGCGATCCGCCGAGTCGCGCGGGCGAGCAGGAGCGGCTGATGCAGATTGTCGATGCGTTGATTGCTTCGCTGGACCAGCTACTCGGCGCTGGAGCGTCGCTGGATCTGGCGGGCTTCTCGTTTGGTGGACTGGTGGCCGCCTTGCTGGCACGCCAGCGCGGGGGAGTGCGCAGGATGTCGCTGCTGGGCAGCGCGGGGCATGGCACCGCAAGACGCCCCGGTGCGGGACTGGCGCCATGGCAAGGTTTGCCGCAGGCGGACATGCTTGCGGCATTGCGGCACAACCTGGGCGCCCACATGCTGCATGCGGACGCCTCGATCGACGCGCTGGCGCTGGCGGTGCATGAGCATTCCTGTCTGCGCACTCGATTCAAGAGCCGGCTGCTGTCGCGGACCCGTCAATTGCCAGAAGCTCTGGCCGCCTTCAGCCAGCCCGTCTTGTTGATCTGGGGCGAACACGATGTCACCGCAACCCCCATGACTCTGGCGCACCAGCTTGCCGAACTCTGCGCTGCTGGCGATTGGTGTGTCGTGCCCGGCGCGGGTCACTGGGTCCAATACGAGTGCGCGCAGACAATCAATCCCATGCTGGCGAGCTGGTTCGGCCCCGGACAACGCCGCTATCCGGTCTGACGCCGACTTGTCTGCGTCGCGCCTGTCACCCCATCGAGAATCTGCATGAAGAACAAGCTGCAGCAAGCGCCTCTGGCGATCTACAAGCATCACCTCAAGCAGGGGAAGCTTGCCTATCAATACAGTCCGCAGGCCGCACGCGCGGTCTTTTTCCCTCGGCTGATTTGTCCCTATTCCGGCTCGACGGATCTTGAGTGGCGCATCAGCGCTGGCCGAGGAACCGTGTACGCGACCACCGCGGTGTCGAACAAGGATGGATCGTCCCACAATGTCGCCCTGATCGACCTGGACGAGGGGTTTCGCATGATGACGCGGGTCGACGGCATGGAGCCCACGAAGGTTCAGATCGGGTTGCGGGTCGAAGTCAGGTTTGTCGAAGAAGGCGATGCGGAAGAACCGCTGCCGGTGTTTGTCGCGCTACGCAAGGAGGATGCGTGATGATGGGTCGAGCCAGTGCGGCAATCGTGGGTGTGGCGGAATCGGATCTCGGTCACGTGGCGCAGGACATGACGCCCCTGGACTTGATGGCGCAAGGTATCGCGCGGGCGCTGGATGATTGCGGCCTGCAGCTCCACGACGTAGACGGCTTGTTCGGCGCGGCCACCCAGAGCCGGATGGTGACCTTGGCGCTGAAGGAGTACCTGGGCATCCAGCCGCGCTATGGGGATTCGACCTATCTTGGCGGTTCCTCTTTCATGACGCACGTGGCGCACGCGGCTGCGGCGATCGAGGCGGGGTTGTGCGAGGTGGCCGTCATCACCTATGGAAGCACGCAGCGCTCGGCCGGGCGCAGCAATGTGGGCGGACGGGAATCCAATCCCTACGAAACGCCGTATCGCCCCTTCATGCCGGCCAGCGCCTATGCCATGGCGGCGTCGCGTCACATGCACGATTACGGCACCACGCGCGAACAGCTCGCGGAAATCGCGGTCGCGGCCCGGAAATGGGCGCAGCTGAATCCAATGGCGTGGGAACAGGGCGATCTGTCGGTCAATGACGTGCTGAATGCGCGCATGGTCAGCTATCCGCTGACTATTCGCGACAGTTGCCTGGTGACTGATGGCGGGGGCGCGTTGGTGATGACGTCCGCTGCGCGCGCCCGGGATCTGCGCAAGCCGCCCGCATATGTCCTTGGTTGCGGGGAAGCATATAGCCATCAGTCGATCTCCAATATGGCCAACCTGACCGAGACAGCGGCCAAGCTATCCGGGGCCAAGGCTTATCAGATGGCCGGGCTGGGTCCCAGCGACGTGGATGTCATCGAACTCTACGATGCCTTCACCATCACCACCCTGTTGTTCCTCGAGGATCTCGGCTTTTGCGCGAAGGGTGAAGGCGGTCCCTTCGTGGCCGATGGCAAGCTGCGTCCAGGCGGCGTTCTGCCTACCAATACCAACGGCGGCGGCCTGTCGTACTGCCACCCGGGGATGTATGGCTTGTTTTTGTTGATCGAGGCGGCTCGCCAGATCCGCGGAGAATGCGGCGCGCGTCAAGTCAGCGGCTGCGACATCGCGCTTGCACATGGCAATGGCGGCGTGCTGTCGAGCCAGAGCACGGTGATCCTGGGTTCGGCTGCCGCGCTTTGACATGACCGTATCGGCTTGCGTCCGCATTGCATGAACGACCTATGAAGCGGTGGAGGAGTGCAGATGTTGACAGAAAGCGACGAAACCGAGTCCATTCTCAAGGCCTCCGTCGAGACCTTCATGCGGCAGGAGTCCGCCATGGAGCGGTTGCGGCAGGTGAAGCCGGGACGTCCCGCGCATGATCGGCAGGTATGGGCCAAGCTGGCGCGGCAGGGCTGGCTGGCCATGCGCCTGCCCGAGCAACTGGGCGGCAGTGGCCTGCAGGCAAGGCATGCGGGAGCCATTGCCGCAGTCTTTGGCCAGTTCCTGTTGCCCGAACCGTTTGTTGGCTGCGCGCTTTTGCCTGGCATGCTGGCCGCCAGTGCGAATCGGGCCGCAGCCTGGCACGACATCCTGGCTGCGTTGACGGATGGCGAGAAGGTCATCGCCGTGGCCTGGCAGGAAGATCCCCAGTCCCTGGATGTCTGTCCTGTACGCACCAATGCGGCGAACGGGCCAGCCGGCCTGCTCATCAGCGGCGTCAAAGCCGGTGTGGTCGGAGCGGCAATGGCCGACGACTTCCTGGTGACTGCTCGCCTGGAAGGTCAACCGGTCCTGGTGGCGGTGGCGCGATCCGCGCTCGGCGTTCGTGTGGAGACGGTGACTACCAGCGATGGGGCGTCGCTGGGAACCGTGTACCTGGAGAATGCGCCGGCGCAGGGCGCGGTGCTGTTTGAAGGCGAGGCCTTGCTCCAGGCATTGGCGAGGGCGCTGGATGAGGCATTGCTCGCCGTGGCCGCCCAGCTCGACGGAATGGCGCAGGCCGCCTTTGAAATAGCGCTCGACTACATGCGGACCAGAGAGCAGTTCGGGCAGAAGATCGGCAGTTTTCAAAGCCTGCAACATGCGGCCGTGGATCTGAAAGTGCAGCACCGGCTCGCGGCAGCCTCTTACCTGTCAGCGTTGCAGAAGCTGGAGGCTGCAGGCGATGTAGCTCGGCATCCCGCGGCGGTCTGCGCCGCCATCTCCGCAGCCAAGGCCCGGGCGTCCGATTCGGCGCTAGCCACGGCCCGGTTCGGCGTGCAGGTACACGGTGCAATCGGCTTTGCCATGGAGGCGGATATCGGCCTGTACATGAAGAGCGCGCTCAGGGCCTCGGCATGGCTGGGTAATGGCGCCCAGCACCGGCGGCGCGTCAGCCTGTTGTTGCAGGAGCAGGCCAGCGCCGCTCGAGGAGCAGACGCATGAGCAGAAACGATTTCAACACGCTTTCCGACGAGGCCTTTCGAGCAAGATTCCGCAGCTGGATTGCGCAGAACTATCCCTCAGATCTGCGCAATCCACTGAAGCGCCTGACCGGCAAGGCCGCCAGAACCTGGCTGCAAAGCCAGTTGCGGGATGGATGGCGCGCTCCGGGCCTGCCCGCCGAATATGGCGGAATGGGATTGTCGATGCGCAAACAGCTGATCTACCAGGAGGAGCTCGAGCGCTTCGGCGTGGCCCGTCCCATCGACCATGGTCTGCGACTTCTTGCGCCGGTGCTCATCCGCTATGGCACCGAGGAGCAGAAGGCATATTACCTGCCGCGCATCCTGTCTTGCGCGGACATGTGGTGCCAGGGCTACTCGGAGCCGAACGCGGGTTCGGACCTTGCCAATCTGAAGACAGCAGCCGTTCTTGAGGGCGATCGCTATGTGGTCAACGGCCAGAAGATCTGGACTACCCTGGCCACCGACGCCAACATGATTTTCATGCTGGTGCGGACCAGCGTGCAGCCCAGGAAGCAGCAAGGCATCACTTTTCTGCTCGCCGACCTCAACACGCCGGGTATCGAGATCCGGCCGATCCGCACGCTGGCCGGAGACGAGCATTTCTGCGAAGTGTTTTTCAAGGACGTGGCGGTACCGGCGGAAAACGTCGTCGGACGCGTGGATGAAGGCTGGTCGGTCGCCAAGGCGCTGCTCGGCTTCGAACGCTTCAGCCACGGCTCGCCGGAGCTGGTCCGCTACGCATTGACCGTGCTGCGCGACACGGCGGCTGCCGTCGGCGCGTCGTCATCGACAAGCTATCTTGAGCTTCATGGGCGTCACGCGAGTGACGTGGCGGATGCATGCGCGTTGTATGAATTGAGTTGCGAGGCCGCCATTCGGGGCAATGAGCCTGATGATTCCGATCATGATTTCATGATGTTGAAATTGTTCAACGCCGAGCTTCTGCAACGCCTCACGGAGTCCATACAGGAACTTGCAGGCCACTATGGCGGAGTCATCGGAGCCGCGCCCGGAATCGGCCTCAAGGAAGACCTGGAATGGCTCTACATGATCGCGCGGCCCGTCACGATTTTCGGCGGAACTGCGCAAGTGCAACGCAATATTCTCGCGCGGCGTGCGCTCGGTCTGCCTGCTTAGATTGATGAAATCATCGCGCGAAAAAACGCGTCATTCGCGCGCGGCAGTCTCCATCAGCCAGTTGCGGAATGCCGCTACGTGGTGGCCGTCCTCGGCATGGTTGGGGCGTAGCAGGTAGTAGCCCAGCCCCCGCGAGAAAGGCTGTGCGAACGGGCGCACGAGCTGCTTGGTAAGCAGCTCCTGTGAAAGCATCGCGGTTTGGCCTACTGCGATTCCCAGGCCATCGACAGCAGCCTGGTAGGTCAGCACCGAACTGCTGAAAGTCATGCGTTCCGCGCCTTCCGCGGCCGCTGTCAGTCCCGTGCTTTCAAGCCACTCGTTCCAGTCCGTGCGGCGATAGTGGCTGACCAGCAGGCGCTGCGTCAACAGCTTGGAGGGGGACTCCCCGGCCGCCAGGTGCTGCTGCAGGAATTTTGGCGAGCACACAGGCTCGACGTTGTCCAGGAACAGCAGATCGGTCTGCATGTTGGGCCATTTGCCGTTTCCGAATTGGATGGCCACATCCACGTCGTCCCGATCGAAATTCACTTCGGGAACGGCGATGCTCAAGGAAAGTTCGATGTCGGGGCGCAGGGCCTGGAACGCCGGAAGACGCGGAATCAGCCAGCGTACCGCGAACGTCATGTAGGTGCGCACGCGCACGGTTTGACCCTCGCGCTTCCTGACCAACTCCTCCGTGGCCGTTGCGATCGTGGCGAAGGCCTGTACCACCTTGTCCGCGTAAATCTTGCCTTCGCGGGTGAGGTGCACGCCGTGCCGGCTGCGGTTGAAAAGGGGTACGCCGAGGTAGTCCTCGATCAGCGCGATCTGTCTGCTGACGGCGGACTGCGTGACATGCAGCTCTTTGGAAGCCTTCGTGAGGTTCTCATGTCGCGCTACTGCCTCGAAGGTGCGTAGCGGATTCAGAGGGGGAATTCGACGGCCCATTTTTTGAGTTCCCTGTAGGGCGTTGATATTCCCGCAAATCATAGCTCAGCGAGCGATTGGAAGTACGCATGATCTGCAAAGAGGACGCAGAATATCGCTCAGTTTCTTGATCCGCGTGCAGCCATAAAAGCGCGAGATATGAATTAAAGGTGCGCAAGGAAATCGCCGCAATCTCTCAGCGGTTCCTGTGTGGATTTCCCGCGCGTCCATGACCAACCGAACAAATTGTTGGAGCATTCAATGAAGGCTAGTGGCTTGATGGAAGGCAAGGTGGTGGTCGTGACCGGCGCGGGGGGCGGCATCGGCAAGGAAGTGGCGTTGGCAATGGCGCGCGAAGGTGCCAAGGTCGTGGTCAACGACCTCGACGTTTCCCTTTCTGGCGAAGCGGGCGGCGGTACGCCGGCCGGCGCCGTGGTGGAGGAAATTCGCGCTCAAGGCGGACAAGCCGTGGCAGACGGACACAGCGTCGCTGAATGGAACTCGGCGGCCGCCATCATCGAGAAGGCAGTTGCCACCTTTGGCCGCATCGATGCCGTGGTGAACAGCGCCGGCATTCTGAGGGACTCCATCTTTCACAAGATGAGCGCCGAAGACTTCGAGCTGGTCCTGCGTGTGCATCTGTTCGGCTCGTTCAACATGAGCCGGGCGGCAGCGGCTCATTTCCGCGAACAAGGCAGCGGCGCGCTGGTTCACATGACATCAACGGCGGGTCTGATCGGATCCATCGGGCAGGCAAACTATGCGGCCGCAAAAATGGGAATCGTCGGGCTGTCGCGCTCGATCTCGCTGGACATGGCGAGGTATGGCGTGCGTTCGAACTGCATCGCGCCCCACGCATTCAGCCGCATGATCGAAAGCGTGCCGGGACTGTCGCCCGAAGAGCAGGAACGCAATCTCGCCAAGCGCCGCGCCATGACGCGGGCGGACCAGATCGCTCCGCTTGCGGTCTACCTCTGCTCAGAGGCTGCCAAGGAGGTATCAGGCCAGATATTCGGCGCACGTGGCAACGAGATCTATCTGTATGGTCAGCCGCGGCCGGTACGAACCCTGCATCGGGCGGACGGTTGGACGCCGGAGCGCCTGGCGCAGACCCTGACGCCGGCCTTCCGCTCGAGCTTCACGCCGCCGGAACGCACACGCGACGTTTTCGGGTGGGAAGCAATCTGACAGGAGCTTCCCATGCCGTTGAACTTCGAGACCGTCCGTGATTGGCGCTTCGAGCCGCCGAATCAGCGCTACGACCAGCGCGAAACCATGCTGTACGCGCTTAGCCTGGGATTCGGAACGGATCCGCTGGACGAACAGGAACTGCCTTTCGTTTATGAACGGGACCTGCTGGCGGTGCCTACCATGGCGTCCGTGCTGTGCCACCTGGGCCCATGGGCAAGCGACCCGCGAACCGGCATGACGCGCGAGAAGATTGTGCATGGCGCGCAACGCATCGAGTTCCACGCGCCCTTGCCCAGCCATGGCGCATTAAGCGCGCAAGCGCGCGTTGTCGGCATCGAGGACAAGGGCGTCGACAAGGGCGCTCTCGTTCATGTCCAACGCACGCTGGTGGACCAAGCCACAGGCCAGGAGCTGGCGACCATTCTCCATAGCTCCTACTGTCGCGCGGACGGTGGCTTCGGCGCGTCGTATGGCAGCCCGGTTGCTCCGCACGCCGTTCCGCAGCGCACTCCCGACATGGTGGTGGACTTGGCCACTGCACCCAACGCCGCGCTGCTCTACCGCCTCAATGTCGATCGCAATCCGCTGCATGTCGATCCCGCTGTTGCGCGCAGGGCGGGATTCGATCGCCCCATCCTGCACGGCCTGTGCACCTACGGCATGGCAATGCGGGCGTTGCTGAAAGGGCCGCTGCGCTACGAAGTAGAGCGAGTGAAATCCTTCGAGGCCAGGTTTTCTTCTGTGGTCTTTCCTGGAGAAACGCTCGGCTTCGAGTTCTGGCGACACGACAACGTCGTGAGCTTTCAGGCTTTTTCCCGCGATCGGGGCAAGCGCGTACTGGAGCATGGGCGCGCCGTGCTCAATTGAACAATGGCTGGCACTCCAGGTCTTGGAGCTGTCGCATGCCGATGATTCCCAAAAACAAGGAGATGACGATGCAAAAGCAATGCGAGGGTCGGATTGTGGTTATCACTGGCGCCGGGCGCGGTCTTGGCCGCCAGTACGCGCTCGAGTTCGCGCGTCAGGGCGCCAAGGTCGTGGTGAACGATCTCGGTTCTGCCCGCGACGGTAATGGCGGCGCCACGGGACCGGCCGAGGAGGTAGTGGCCGAGATTCGCGCGTTTGGTGGTGTCGCGGTGGCGAATACGGACGATGTTGCGGACTGGGAGGGCGCGCGTCGCCTGATCGACACGGCGATACGCGAGTTTGGCGGGCTGGACGTTCTGGTCAACAACGCAGGCATCCTACGCGACAAGACCCTCGCCAACATGGAAGAACAAGACTGGGACGCCGTGATCCGCGTTCACCTACGCGGCACCTTTGCTCCGGCGCGTCATGCGGCCGCCTACTGGCGCGACGAATCCAAGGCGGGACGCCCGCGCGTCGCACGCATGATCAATACCAGCTCGTCCTCGGGCCTGTATTGCAATCCTGGTCAAAGCAACTACGGCGCGGCCAAGGCGGGCATCACGTCGATGTCGGTAATTGCGTCTCGCGAGCTCGAGCGCTACGGCGTGACGGTCAACGTCATCTATCCGACTGCGATGAGCCGGCTGACCGAAGACATCTTTGCAAAAAAGCTGGGCGCGGGCGCGGTGAAGGCGGCCGGCGAGTTCGATCCGCTCGACGCCGCCAACGTGGCGCCGTTGATTGCGTGGCTGGGCAGCACGGAATCCAGCGGCATTACGGGACGGGTGTTCGGCGTGCGCGGCGGGCGCATCACGGTGGCTGAAGGTTGGCGCGCCGGCCCGCGCATCGAAAAGGAAGGTCGCTGGCATACGGAGGAACTGGGAGCGCTGATTCCTGACCTGGTCCGTCGCGCCGCGCCCAATGCCCTCACCACTGGCGAGATTCCCGCCCCGCCTGAAGGAGTCTAAGTCATGGCGCTAGACCTCAATGCAGTGGGGCGTTCTGGCGGTACGGCGGAAGTGAGTTGGACCCACCGCGACGCCCTGCTCTATGCAATTGGCGTGGGCGCGGGCCAAGACGACGCGCTACAAGAGCTTGCATTCACCACGGAGAACTCGGCAGGCGTGTCCCAGCGCCTGCTTCCGACCTATGCCGTAGTGATTGTGCAGAACGCCGGTCTCAGGCCGGATCTGGGAGCGATCGACCGTACCAAGGTGGTCCATGCCGAACAGGCCTTCGAGGTGCATCGTCCCCTGCCTGTGGAGGGACGGGTGCGCGTCACCAATCGGGTGACGGCCATCGAGGACAAAGGTTCCGGCGCGCTGGTTCGTAATGAAGCCCAGGCCGTCGATGCGGTCTCGGGCGAATTGCTCATCACCTGCGCCTCGGCAGCCTTCCTGCGTGGCGAAGGCGGCTTCGGCGGCGAACGTAAATCTGCCCAGTCCTCCCCGATGCCCGAGCGGGTTGCGGATGCCGTGCTCACGGCTGGCACCCGACCCGATCAGGCGCTGCTGTACCGTCTCAGCGGAGACCGCAATCCTTTGCACAGCGATCCAACGTTTGCCGCCAAGGGAGGATTCCCCCGCCCAATCCTGCACGGCCTGTGCACCTACGGAATCACCGGAAGACTGCTGCTCCATGCGTTCTGCGGCAGCGACCCGGACCGGATGCGTTCGATGTCGGCACGCTTCACGCGCCCCGTCATGCCCGGAGAGACGTTGTCGGTGCACGCCTGGCAGGGGGCTGGGGACGTCCGTTTCCGTACGTTTGACGGGGCCGGGGAGATCGTGATCGACCATGGCCTGATGAAGGTCCGCCAGGAGGCGCAGCAATGAACACAAAGAATTCATCGCGGCCCAAGGCAGCGCCCGTTCCCACGCCGACCACCCTGCCCTTTTGGGAAGGAACGAGGGCAGGAGAGCTGCGGCTGCAGCGTTGCGGCAGCTGCCATGCCCACCATCTTTATCCACGCACGCGCTGCCCCGCTTGCGGCGCTGACGCACTGACCTGGGTCCGCGCAAGCGGACGGGGCAGCCTGCACTCCTACGTCATCAGCCACCTGGCTGCGCCGGGTTGGGAAAACGAGGTCCCCTACGTGATCGCCGTCGTGAAGCTGGAAGAGGGGCCCAGGATGCTGTCGAATCTCGTGGGCGTGCCCGCCGACCCTCAGGCGCTGCCTCTGGATATGCCGCTCGAAGTTGTGTTCGAGACCCGCGGGGAAGAGGTCCTTCCCTTGTTCCGACCGACCAATACCAAAGGAGGCGCGTCATGACGGGCCCCGTAATCGCCATTGCCGGCGCCGCCGAGACTGAACTCGGCGCCTTGCCGCAACTTTCCGAACTGGACCTGCGGACGGATGCTGCCCATCGAGCGCTAGCGGATGCCGGGCTGACGCTGGCCGACGTCGACGGGATCACCAGCGCGGGCGACTCGCCGATTGAAGTCGCGCATTACCTGGGTGTGACGCCCAAGTGGTACGACGGCACGTCTGTGGGGGGATGTTCCTTCCTGATCCACCTGCGGCATGCGGCGGCTGCCATTCGCGCCGGTTATTGCTCGACCGTGCTGGTATTGCACGGAGAATCGGGACGTTCGCGCGTAGGGAAAGCACTGAACCGGCGTCCTCCGTATTCGATGAACGGGCAGTTCGAACTGCCTTACGGTGTATCGGCGCCGCCCAATATGTTCACCTTGCCTGCGTTGCGTTTCATGCATGAAACCGGCACTACGCACGAGCAATTGGCGGAAGTTGTGGTGGCGCAAAGTCACTGGGCCAACGGTAACCCGCGCGCAAGCCGGAACAAGCTGTTGACGGTCGAAGACGTGATGGCCTCGCCCATGATCGCCTATCCTTTCCACAAGCTCGAATGCTGCGTGGTGACCGACGGCGGCGGCGCGTTGGTGGTGACCACGGCTGAGCGCGCGCGCAATTTGCGTCGCGCTGATTCCCCGGTCTATCTGCTCGGTTCGGGCGAGGCTTGCGACAGTCCCTTGGTGTCGATGATGGATGACATGACTTCGTCGAAGGGATTTCGGATCTCCAGCCGCGCAGCCTTTGCCGAGGCCGGCATCAGCCATGCTGACGTCGATCACCTGATGATTTATGACGCGTTCGCGCACTTGCCCCTGTATGGCCTGGAAGACATGGGATTTGTCGGCCGTGGCGAAGCAGGCGCTTTCATTGCGGAAGGCAATACCCGTCCTGGCGGGCGTCTGCCGTTGAACACGAACGGCGGCGGCATCCTGTACACACACACCGGCATGTACGGCATGTTCGCGATCCAGGAGGCGGTCAGGCAATTGCGAGGCGAGGCGTTCCGTCAGTTGGACAAGGTGCGGACCAGCGTGGTCCAGGGCGTAGGTGGCATGTTCACCGCGGCGGCTACGTTGGTGCTGTCCAACCAGTCGCCTTGAGGACCAAGACGCTTGGAATTTTTGTAGTTCCCGCCGGCCGTGATGCATAGCCGGCGGGACATGGTCCTGGGCCGTTTCGAGAATCGCGGCGCCCGACATCACCAGCATAGGCAAGGCAGTTGCCAAGGAGACAGATCAATATGGAAAATCCGCGCTATCTCGGCGATCACGCCGCTTTGACGCCGGACAAACCGGCCGTCATCAATGGGACCACAGGCGTCGCGTTGACCTATCGGGAACTCGACGAGCGATCCAACCGCTTCACGCAGTACCTGTACGCTCAGGGGTTGCGGCGCGGGGATCACATCGCGATGCTGCTCGAGAACAACGCCCGTTGTTTCGAGATCTGCTGGGCGGCGTTGCGTTCGGGCCTGCTGATCACGCCGATCAATCGATTCCTGAGCGTTGACGAGGCTGTCTATCTGATTGCCGATTGCGAAGCGCAGGTCGTCGTCAGCTCGCTCGCCATGAGCGAATTGGCTGGGGCGCTGACCGAGCGTATGCCGGGCTGCCGTGCGCGCCTGATGATCGATGGCGTTATCGAAGGCTGGGACGGTTACGAGGCAGCTGTGGCGCCCTTCCCGGCGCAGCGGCTCGAGGAAGAGTGGCTGGGCGCCACCATGCTCTACAGCTCAGGGACGACGGGGCGGCCCAAGGGCATCCTGCGTAATTTGCTCGAACGCAAAGTCAACGATGAACCTACGCCGCAGCGTAGCAGTCAGACCAAGCGCTACGGCTACTCCTGCGAAACCGTCTACTTGTCGCCCGCGCCGCTCTACCATGCCGCTCCACTGGGGTTTGCGCTCAACGTTCAGTTCGAGGGCGGCACCGTGGTATTCATGGAAAAGTTCGACGAGAAAGAGGCGCTCGCTCTGATAGCGCGGCACCGGGTCACACACAGTCAGTGGGTGCCGACCATGTTCATCCGCATGTTGAAGCTGCCCGAAGCGGAGCGCCAGGCGTTCGATCTGTCGAGCCACCGCGTGGCAATCCATGCCGCCGCACCGTGTCCCGTCGAGGTAAAGCGTCAGATGATCGCGTGGTGGGGGCCCATTCTGAACGAGTACTACGGGGCGACAGAAGGCAACGGCACCACGTCGATTGATAGCGAGGAATGGCTGACCCATCCTGGTTCGGTGGGCCGGGCGGCAACAGGAGTCCTTCATATCTGTGACGAGACTGGCAATGAGCTGCCGGTCGGAGAAACCGGCCTGGTCTACTTCGAGCGGGACGAGCTGCCTTTCCGTTACCACAACGATCCTGAAAAGACGCGCGCCGCGCAGCATCCGCGCCATCCGACCTGGACGGCTATCGGCGACATCGGGCATGTGGATGCCGACGGCTACCTGTATCTCACGGACCGCAAGGCCTTCATGATCATCTCCGGAGGCGTCAACATCTATCCACAGGCCATAGAAGACGCGTTGCAGATGCACCCCAGCGTTGGCGATGTCGCAGTGATCGGTGTGCCGAATCCGGAGATGGGCGAAGAGGTCAAGGCCATTATTGAACCGGCCGCCGGCGTAGCGCCGTCGGAAATGCTGGTCGATGAGCTGCTTGCACTATGCCGCCAAAAAGTGGCGCGCTACATGGTGCCGAGGTCGATCGAATTCGTTGAGAAATTGCCGCGCCTGCCTACCGGGAAGCTATACAAGCAAGCCCTGCGTGAGAAGTATTGGCCAAAGCCCTCCGCCAATTAGCGGTGTCCCAGGGAAGCCGCAGTACGTGAGCGTCTGGCAGACTGATACGTGAAGATCAGGGTCCGAAATACTCGCCCGCTTTCGCACCAGGCCGGCGCAGTCCTGGGGGCTGAGGTAATCGCCGTCGAAGGCGCCGAGGCGGCTGGGGAAAGCGGCTCTGCCGCTGTGGCCAAGCTGCTCAATCGGGGCAAACGGTCCATTGTGGCTGACCTAAAGACGTCAGAGGGGCCCGAGACGACCCGTGGCGAGCATGGCGAGGTGATTCTTGCCGTGTTGGAGGGCGCCGCAGCCCTCAACGTGCTGGCGCACGCTGTCGTGACCCCCGACGGCCAACGGCCCGCTTATGCCCGCCGTTGGCCGCCAAGAATCATTCCACCGTTACTCCAGTCTCGGCCGTCAGCTTGAGGACGATAGGGAGATAGGCGTTGTACTCGGCCTGGGCCTCATGGGGCAGGTTTCCGATGGGTTCCAGGTCCATCCCAAGCAGTCGTTGCCTGACCTCTGGAGTCTTCACCGCAGCGCTGACTTCACGGCCCAGGCGCTCGATGATCTCCGGAGGCGTTTTGGCTGGAGCAAGCACCGTGGTTGGCGTGGAGACGTGGAAAGCCGTGCTGTCATAACCCTCCTCTGCCACGGTGGGGACATCCGAGAACGCGCCGATTCTTTTGCTGCCGAGGATGGCAAGGGCCCGAATCTGGCCGGAAGCGATGTGCTGCTTGAGCGAGGAAACCGAAGCGACGGCAATGTTGATCTGACCGGCAAGTAAATCCGTCACGATAGGCAATTCGCCCTTGTACGGCACGTTCAGGATGTCGATGCCATATGTCTTGTTCATATAGTGCTGAATGATCTGTGGCGAGGACCCCGGCCCCCACGACCCTATTCGCAGCGTACCAGGGTGCTTCTTTGCGTAGGCTATCAGCTCGTCGATGGTATTTACCGGCAGCGATTTGTGGACAACGATCACGGCCGAGCTCTTGGAGACATCGGAGATCTGCTGCAACTCGGTGCGAGGGTCGTAGGGCAGCTTTTTGTAAAGAACCAAGTTCGCACTGAGCGGGGTTGCGATGGTCAGCAGCAAGGTGTATCCGTCCGGAGCGGACTTGGCGGCGGTATTGGTGCCGATGATTCCGCCTGCGCCAGGCTTGTTCTCGACGAGTACAGGCTGCCCAAGGCGCTTGCCCAGACCTTCGGCAACCGCGCGCGCGACATTATCGATCTGTCCGCCAGCCTGATAGGGCACGATCATCCGCAGCGGCCTGGACGGATAATCGGTCTGGGCGTACAGGGAAAAGGGCAGAATTGCCAAGGCGGCGGCAGTCCATCCGATCCGTTTGGCCTTCATGGCCAGCATAGGCATGGCGGCCTTCCGACGCCAGGAAGTGCGATAAAGCATGGTTTGTCTCCTCGCGCCGGTCAGAGCCGGCGCAGTATTGGTTTTTCCTGCAATACGTTGCCAAGACTGCAATGCGCAGTCTCTAGCGTCCGATGAAACGAGGCGGCCTCTTTTCGTTGAAAGCGGCGATGCCTTCCTTGAAGTCCTGCGTTTGGTGAATCTGCGGCTGGATCATGGCTTCGAGATCGAGGAATTGGTCCAGGCTGGGCGATAGCGAAAAGTGGAACATCTTCTTTGCCATCGCCAATGCGTAGGTAGGCTGAGTCGCCAGCGTTTGCGCCAGTTGGTCCGCGGCGGATTCAAGTTCGCCGTCCGGCACTACGCGCGTGATCAGATCCATCTCGGCAGCCTCTTGGGCTGAGAAGGAGCTTGCGGTGAATACGAGCTCGCGCGCGCGCGCCAGCCCGATCAGGCGTGACAGGAAGAACACCGCGCCGGAATCGGGCGCCAGGCCGCGGCGCGCGAAAATGCAGGAGAAGCTGGCCGTCTCGGACGCGATCACCAGGTCGCAGGCCAGCATCATGCTCAAACCGATGCCCACGGCTGAACCGCGCACGGCAGCGATCACGGGTTTTTCTATGGTGTAGAGATTGCGGATGAGCGCGTGCGCATTGTGTTGAAGGTTGTTGCGCGACCCCTTGACGTCGCGCACTGCCAGTTTCGCGACGTCGGCGCCAGCGCAAAAGCTGTCGCCCGCGCCGGTGAGAACGACGACCCGCACTTCGTCGTCGCGGTTGGCATTGGTGAAAGCGTCGGCCAGGTCCTGACGCATGTTGTTGGCGAGCGCATTCTTGCGCTCCGGCCGATTGAGGGTGATGCGTGCGACCGCCCCTGCTTTTTGATATTCGATCTCGGCCATGATTGCCTATCTCCCAATTTCCGATTCAGCGGCGGATGGCGCAGTTTCTTCGGTCAATACCAACAGGGCATCGACCGCGACGGCACCCTGGCCTTGCGGGTAAAGCAGGACCGGATTCAGGTCGATCTCGTCGATGCGCCCCGGATGCGCGGCAAGCAGGTCCGAGACCGCCACCAGAACTTGCGCGAGCGCGTCCAGATCCGAGGCAGCCTCACCTCGCACGCCTTCCAGGATCGCACTGCCCTGCAGACGCGAAATCATGTCGCGCGCAATGGTGAGATCCAACGGCGCGGCAGCGAATACGACGTCGCGCAGAACCTCGACGTAGATGCCGCCAAAGCCCAACATCACCAGGGGGCCGAAATCGGGATCGTTGACGGTACCCACCACCATTTCTCGTCCTGGGGGCATCATCTTCTGGATCTGTACGCCTTCGATACGGGCCTTGGGCGCATAGCGCCTGGCGTTGGCGATGATGCCCGCATAGGCCGCCTCTACCTCCGCGGCGCCAGTCAGGTTCAGCGCTACGCCGCCCGCTTCGGTCTTGTGCGGAATGTCGGCGGAGACGACCTTGAGCACAACCGGCCAACCGATGCGCTCCGCTTCCGCCACGGCTTGAGATGCGCTGGTGGCGAGCGCTTCGGGCGCCATGGGAACGCCATAGGCTGAAAGCAACGCCCGTGCTTGAGCGGCGTCCAGTGAGCCGCCCGCGCCGGGTAGCGTTACGCGCGGGGTCGCCACGCTGGGAATGGCCGACTCGGCGGCGCGGCGGGAGAGCCATTGGTCGCGAAACAGCCGATAGTCGTCCAGCTTCGTCATCGCATAGGCGAAGCCCTCCAGGTCCAGGTGCAAGCCGCCAAGGCGGGCCAGGGTCTCCAGGCCAGAAGGCGCCGGAACGCCCGGAGAATGGAACACGAGCGGCCGGGTGGATTTGGCCAGGAGCGGAGCCAACTGGGCCTGCATATCCGGAATGCGGCGTGAACTGACCAGCGACACAATGATCAATCCCACATCGAGGTCAGGCGCGCGTTCCAGCAGTTCGAGTATGCGCATCAGCGTCGCGCCGCCGTCCTCGACGACATGAGCTGTGACGTCGACGGGGTTCTCGCTGGAGCCGTAGTCCGGCACGATGGCTGCCAGTTCTTGCTTCAGGGCCGGGGTCAGCTCGGGAACGTCGAGCCCCGCACGTTCGCAGATGTCGGCGGCCCAACCGCCAGCGCCGCCCGAGGTGGTTATGATGCCGACGCGCTTGCCTTGGGGCTGGGCGCCAACGCTGACGGCTGCTGCGATGGCGAGCATCTGCTCGGGGTTGTCGACGCGGATGACCCCATAACGCCGGAAAGCGGCCTCATAGGCGGTGTCTGCGCCGGTGAGATGAGCGGTGTGCGAGACTGCTGCACGTTGGCCCGCCATGGACTGTCCCACTTTGGCCACCACCAGGACCACGCCGGCGTCGGCCGCGCGCGCGGCGACCGATGCAAAGCGCTCCGGATCGCGGAAACCTTCCAGGAACAGCAGAATCGCTTTGGACGTCCCCTGTGCGATCAAGTGATCAACGACCTCCAGCATTTCGACGTCGGCTTCATTCCCGGTGGAGACAAGGCGTCCGATCGGAATATGTTCGTGGCAGGCGCGACTGTAGAGTGCGAACGCCATGGCGCCCGACTGCGAAACAATGCTTACGGGGCTGCGCAAGGGCAGCGAACCGTGAGGCGGCGCCGGCATGGCCTCCAGCGTCGGGCTGAACGTGGCGGTCATGCCGGATTCGATATCGATGAAGCCTTCCGCGTTGGGGCCAAGAATACGCATGCCGGTGCGCCGTGCGAAAGCGGCGACCCGATCTTGCAGCCGCTCGCCGTGGCTGGCGTTGCTGGCCCCTGCGGAGAAAATGGCGGCAGCTTTGATGCCGCGTCCGGCGCATTGTTCGAGCACCTCCATGACCTGAGGGGCCGCGACGGCGATCAAGGCGAGGTCCACGGCTTCGGGCAGGGCCAGCACGTTCGGGTAGGCCTGCAGCCCCTGAATGGTGGAGCTGCTCGGATTCACGGGATAGATCGCCCCGGCGAAGCCGCCCGTGCGCAGCAGTTTTAGCAGGCGCCCACGGATCTTGTTGGTGTCTTCCGAGGCGCCGACGACCGCCACGTGCTTCGGGGAGAAGAGAGAGGAGAGGCTGTTCAAGGCGCGAATCATCCTGTTCTTGGTTGGCTTATGGGAAATGGGGCTGTCGTTGAGAGTCGCCCGTGCTGCGGGTATCCGTCGCGGGCGTGTCAATTGCGATTCATGATCTTGGCGAGCAGCGGCGTAATGGTCCGGTGTTCCTGCTCCAGGCGTTGGCGCATTGCTTCAGGCGTACCGCCCAGGACCTGGTAGCCCGATGCCAGCAGCTGGGCGCGATTCGCTTCCAGGGCAAAGGCCGCCGCCCGGTTCAGGCGCTGGATGACGGCGGGTGGCGTGCCGGCAGGCGCAACGATGCCCGTCCAGGTGTCGGAGACATAGTCTGGCTGCCCCAGCTCTTCGCCCATCGTGGGTACCCCGGGCAGAAGCGGCATGCGTTCGCGACTGCCGACGGCCAGTATGCGCAACTTGCCGTCGCGCATGGACGGATAGGCCGAACCGACGTAGGAAAGCATCATGTCGATTCGTCCGCCGAGAAAGTCCGTGGTGGCCGGCCCCGCGCCCTTGTACGGCACGTGCAGGATGTCGATCCCCGCCGCGTGCTTGAGCGCTTCGCCCGCCTGATGCGGGGACGTACCGCTGCCGGGAGAGGCATAGGTCAGCTTGCCGGGGTGATTCTTCGCATAGGCGGCCAGTTCCCGCAGCGTCTTGAAGCGCGATTCCGTCCGTACCGTGATCGTCATTGGCGCCAGGATGACGAGACTGACCGGCGCCCAGCTGGTTACGGGGTCATAAGGAAGCTTTGCGTAGATTGCGGGGTTGACGACATGCACGCCGGCGGTACTGGCGAGGATGGTGTAGCCATCCGGCGCGGCCTTGGCTACCGCTTCGGCGCCGATGATGCCGCCTGCGCCGGCGCGATTCTCGATCACGATGCTCTGGCCGAGCTCCTCGGACATGCTTTTTGCCAGTATGCGAGCGACCGTATCGGTGGCGCCTCCTGGCGGAAATGGCACGACCATCCGGATGGCGTGATCGGGGTAATTGGCGCCGTTTGCAGTACCTGTGGCGAACCATGCCACGACCGCAAGAGATGCCGTGGCCAAGGTGGAAATTACGCGCCGCAAGTGGCGGCTATCGATGTTCATGCCTATGTTCCCCTGGTTGATTGGGAAATGTTGGACTGTCGATTCAGGCCTGAAAACTTCGCATTGCGCATGGAAAAGTTGAGGAAAACGCATGGCTGTGAACGCTGCGGCGCGTTTGCGGCGATTTCTGCCGCACGGTCCGGAGCATCAAGCTCGTACTTCGGCAGAGTCGGGCGATCCTGCGGGATGCCTGCGATCCGGAAGCTATGTATTTATGGAATGTCTTCCGGAGCAACGTGAAGTGTTGCGCGAGGACATCCAGGTTCATCATGAGCTTCGTAAAAAATTCGATGGTCCGCGCGGGTCAATCCAGATTGCCCGATGCGCCGTCACGGGCGGCACGGCAGATCGCGCAGGACGAGTTCCAAGGAGCAGGAGACATAGATGCAGATCGTGGCAGCGGTCACGCGGGCGCCCAACGCCCCGTTCACGCTTGAGCAGATCGAACTGGATGCCCCGCGTGCGGATGAGATTTTGATCCGCATAGTCGGCGCCGGGATTTGTCATACCGACCTGGTTGCGCAAGCGGGTTCGTTCCCCATGGCGATGCCCGCCGTCTTCGGACATGAAGGCGCCGGTATCGTTGAAGCGGTTGGGACCGAGGTGCGCAAGGTCCAGCCCGGAGACCGCGTCGCGATCACATTCCTGTCCTGTGGGCGGTGTCCAACTTGCGAGCGGCATGAGCCAGCCTATTGCCACGCCAGGCGTACCCTGAACTATCGGGGCGCGCGCGCTGACGGCTCCGCGACCCTGTGCGATGGCAATGGGGCGATCTCGGGGAGCTTCTTCGGCCAGTCGTCATTTGCGACTCACGCCGTTGCCCTGGAGCGCAATGTCGTCAAAGTCCCGCAAGAGATGCCTTTGCATATCGCCGGTGTGCTGGGGTGCGGAGTACAAACCGGCGCCGGCGCCGTCATGCGTTCGATGGCATGCCGGCCCGGCTCGACGCTGCTTGTTCTCGGCGGCGGGGCGGTCGGGCTCAGCGCAGTCATGGGCGCGGTAATCCAGGGCTGTCAGACCATTATCGTCGTCGAACCCAATGCGCTACGGCGGGACCTCGCGCTTACGCTGGGTGCAACCCACACGATTGATCCCGCAGGGGCGCCCGATCTGGGGCTGGCGGTCAGATCGATCTCCCCGCACGGGGCCGACTACGTGCTCGATACCAGCGGCGTTCCGGCCGTCGTCGGCGCGGTGCCGGCGTGTCTGGCGCCGCGCGGCACATTTGGCTTCGTCGGCGTACCGCCCACGGCGGCGCGAGAGCTGGGGCTGCCCGGAACTCTCTTGACGGCGATGGGGAACGGATACACGTACCGGGGCATCATCGAAGGCGACAGCGACCCGGATCAGTTCATTCCAGAATTGATGGAGCTCCATCTTCAAGGTCGATTCCCCTTCGACAAGCTGATCAAGACCTACCCGTTGGCCGAGATCAACCGTGCGATTGCCGAGCAGCAACAAGGCCTTTGCACCAAGCCCGTACTGCTGCCCTGAATGCGGGCGCCGCACTTCTCTATTCCCAGGAACCGGAAACCATGAGTCTTCCCGACGCAATCTTGCCGCAGCATATAGCGGATGCAATCATCGATCCCAAGGTCCATGCCGACCTGGAGCGGCTGCATGCCGCCTACGCCTGGGCGCGTGCGAACAACCCGTTGGGCCGGGCGCAGGTAGAAGGCTATGATCCCTTTTGGGTCGTGACCAAGCATGCCGACGTCTCGCTGATCGGGCGCGATAGCCAGACCTTCCACAATGCGGATCTTCCCGTCGTCTGCTTGCCGCGGGCGACCATCGAGCACATGATCGCCACGACGGGCAATCGCGATCTCACCAAATCACTGATCCGGCTCGATGATCCCGAGCACAAAAAGCTGCGTGCGCTGACTCAGGCATGGTTCATGCCCAACAGCATCCTGAAGCTCGACGAGCGGATGCGGGCGCTCGCCAAAGCTACGGTCGACAAAATGGCTGTGCAGAGCGGCGAGGTCGTTGATTTCGCGCGTGACGTGGCGGTGCATTATCCCCTGCATATCATCATGGACATCCTGGGCGTGCCGTCCGAGGACGAGGCGCGCATGCTGACGTTGACGCAAGAGCTGTTTGGCGGAGATGACCCCGAACTCAGTCGCAATAAGGGCTCCTCCATGGATTTGAAGGCCAAGGCCGAGGCGAAAAAGGCGGTAATCGCCGACTTCCGGCAGTACTTCGACACCCTCACTGCCGACCGCCGGGCCAATCCGCGCAATGACGTGGCCAGCCTGCTGGCCAACGCTGAAATCGATGGGTTGCCACTGAGCGACATGCATCGCCTGGGCTACTACGTCATCATCGCCACGGCCGGCCATGATACGACTTCGTCGTCGACGGCCACCGCCATGTGGGCGCTGACCCAATCTCCCGAATTGTTGGCGCGGTTGAAGGCCGATAACACTCTCATACCGGCCTTTATCGAGGAGGCCGTGCGCTTTGCCTCTCCGGTCCGTCATTTCATGCGCTGTGCGACCGCGGACGTCGAGATCCGCGGCCGGACCATCAGAAAGGGGGACTGGGTGATGCTGTGCTACGGCTCGGCAAACCGCGACGAAGAGATATTCGAAGACCCATTCTCCTTCCGCATCGATCGCAAGCCCAACCGCCATCTAGCCTTTGGCATCGGCGCCCACGTATGCCTCGGGCAACACCTGGCCAGGATGGAAATGCGAGTGTTGTTCGAGACGATGATTCCGCGGCTCCAATCGGTTGAGCCTGCCGGCCCGCTTGAACTGGTCGCCTCGAATTTTGTCAGCGGGCCGAAGCGGCTGCCGATCCGCTACAAGCTGCATTGAATCCAGACAAGGGCGGCATCGGCATGAGTACGACAAAGACACTTCAGGTGCGCGTCACGCGGCGCACGCAGGAAACCGAGGACATCGTCAGCCTGGAATTGCGAGATCCCGCAGGAGGCTTGCTACCCGTATTTTCGGCGGGCGCCCACATCGATGTGCACGCGGGAACGGGCCTGGTTCGTCAGTATTCCCTCTGCGGCGCGCCGCAGGAGCGCGACCGCTACATCATCGGGATACTGCGTGAGGCCTCGTCGCGCGGCGGTTCCGAATGGATCCACGATCGCTGCCTCGAGGGTGCGATGATCCAGATTGGCGAGCCCCGCAATCATTTTCCGTTGCAAGAGGCAAGGCGCAGCATCCTGATCGGCGGCGGCATCGGCATTACTCCGCTGTTGAGCATGGCGGAAGCGCTGCACGCTGCCGGAGGAGATTTCGAACTCCACTACTGCGCCCGCAGCGTTGGCAAGACTGCCTTTCGTGGACGAATCGAGCAAGCCGCGTTCTCACGGCAGGTGCAATGCCACTACGACGACGGTAGCGTGGATCAGAAACTCGATCTTGCCAGGTTGCTTTCGCAACCCGATGCGGGCACGCATGTTTACGTTTGCGGCCCTGCTGGATTCATCGATTGGGTGTGTCGAGAGGCGGCCGAGGCAGGCCTCGCTCGAGAGCAAATCCACTTCGAGTACTTCAGCGGCAAAGAAATCGACTCGGCCAACGACCAAGCCTTCGACATCAAGATCGCCAGCACCGGCCAGCTATTGCGCATCCCTGCTGACCGCAGCGCCGCAGCGGTGCTCCAGGAGGCTGGCATCGATATCTACACGTCCTGCGGCGAGGGCTCGTGCGGCACCTGCGTGACACGGATCGTGGAAGGCGTTCCGGATCACCGCGATGTGTTCCTCACGGATGATGAACACGCGGCGGGCGACCAGTTCACGCCATGCTGCTCGCGCGCGAAATCGCCTTTGCTGATATTGGATATCTGAGGAACGCCATGAATATCGAAGATCCATTCAGCATGACTGTCAGTGGCGCCGCGATTCCTTCGTTCGCCACCCTGGATGTCGTAGACCCGGCAACGGAAGAGATTGTTGCCGTCGCGCCGGACGCTACGCGTGCGCAGCTCGACCAGGCCGTGGAAAGCGCGCGCAAGGCGTTTTCGAAATGGTCTGGCACGCCTATTGCCCAGCGTCAGGATTTTCTGGTCAGGATCGGGCAGACACTGGTCGCCAACCAGGAGATTTTGGCGCAGTTGCTGACGCGGGAGCAAGGCAAGCCGCTTGAGAATGCGCGCAAGGAAGTCGCACGCTCAGCATACTGGTGCGCCGAATTCGCCAAGCTTGATCTGCCGGTGCAAACGCTAGAGGACACCCCGGACATGCTGGTGCAGGTGCGGCGCGTCCCGATCGGAGTCGTTGGCGGAATCGTGCCGTGGAATGTTCCGCTGTTGCTCGCGCTCTGGAAAATTGCGCCAGCATTGTTGGCGGGCAACACGATGGTGCTGAAGCCATCGCCCTTTACGCCGTTGGCCACGTTGAAGCTCGGTGAGTTGCTGCGTGACGTGCTGCCGCCGGGAGTGCTCAACGTAATCAGTGGCGGCGATGCGCTCGGACCGTGGATGTCTTCTCATCCTGGCATCGACAAGATCAGCTTCACGGGCTCCACGCGTACCGGCCGTAGGGTCATGGAAAGCGCGGCCATCAACCTCAAGCGGCTGACCCTTGAACTCGGCGGCAATGACGCGGCCATCGTGTTGCCGGGCTGCGATGTCGAGGAGATTGCGTCGACGCTGTTTTGGGGAGCGTTTATCAATAGCGGGCAGGTCTGCGTTGCGATCAAACGGCTCTACATCCACGAGGACATTTACGAACGCCTGGCCGGGGCGCTGGCACGCATTGCCAGCCAGACGCCGATGGGCCGTGGCATGGACGCCGCGGTGAAGCTCGGTCCCGTGCAGAACAGGCAGCAGTTCGAGCATTTGAAGGGATTGCTTGCCGAGACCCGCGCCCAAGGTTGCCGAATTCTCGCGGGCGGCGAGATCCCGGCGGGCAAAGGGTATTTTTTTCCGGTGACGCTGGTCGACAACCCTCCGGACACCGCCCGCGTGGTCCAAGAGGAGCCGTTCGGTCCGATCTTGCCGTTGCTCAAATTCAAGGACGTGGATGAGGCCGTGGCGCGCGCCAATGATTGCGAATTTGGGTTAGGCGGCTCCGTGTGGGGACCTGACGAGGAGCAGGCACTGGCTATCGCCTGCCGGCTCAACGCCGGCACGGTATCGGTTAACGGCACGCTGGCGCTCTCTCCTTCCAGGCCAATGGCAGGGCATAAGCAGTCGGGCCTGGGTGTGGAGAACGGCATCGAGGGGTTGTTGGAGTACACGTTGGCGCAGACGATATCCATGAAACGTCGGCGCGCCTGAAACGGGAATGCAATGATGCGCATGCGGATGCTCTTCATGCCGGTTCTGGCGCTGTTGGCAACCTGGAGCGCAAGCTCTGCCCTCGCCCAGCCGTATCCTGTCCGTCCCGTTCGGATCGTCGTACCGTTCGCCGCCGGAGGCGCGGCGGATATCGTCGGCCGGTTGCTGGCCGAGGAAATGCGGAAGGACCTGGGGGTGGCGGTGATGGTGGAAAACCGCGGTGGTGCAAATGGCCTGATTGGAACCGAAGCCGTGGCGACGGCCGCGCCAGACGGCTACACGCTGCTGTTTGGAACGAACACCACGAATGCCGCCGCGCCGGCACTGTTCAAGCAGCTTCCATTCGATCCCGCCAAGGCCTTCCGCGCCGTCGCGCTGGTCGCCAGAACGCCCTTCGTGCTGGTCGTGCGCGGCGACGGCAGCATGAATACGCTTGGCGAACTGGTCGCCTTTATGAAACAGAACCCAGCGGCCGCAAACTACGCCTATAGCAATAGCACGGCTCAGGTGGCTGGGGCGTTCTTTGCCAAGCAGGCGAACGTGCCTATGACTGCGGTCCCGTACAAGGGCGAGGCCGCTGCGATTACAGACGTCGTCGTCGGCGAAGTGGCCTTTGCCTTTGCTAGTGTCGCGGCCGCGCGCCCGTTTCTGGATTCCAAGCGTGTGCGGGCGCTTGCGGTCACATCACGCGCCCGGTCGGCGTTGCTGCCCGATATCCCGTCCATCGTCGAGGCGGGATTTCCGGACTCGGAGACTGTTGCCTGGGCGGCGTTCTTCGCGCCCGCCGGTACTCCCGACGAGATTGTTCAGCGGCAAAGCGCCTCGCTTGAGAGGGCGTTGGCCCAGCCCGCCATGAAAAGGCAACTTGCACGTCATGGCAGCGAAGTCGATTACCTGCCTCTCCAGAAGACTGATGAATTCGTCAGGGATCAGTTCGAGGTCTGGGGGGCAAAGATTCGGGCGGCCGGTATCGAACCGCAGTAGGCCGCCGGCAACAAGCGTCGGCGCGCATAGAACGGGAATGCGACGATGCACATACGGAAGCTCTTCATGCGGCATCGTCGGTTTTCGGCTGCCTGAGCGCCGTCTCAGTCCAGCGTTACGCCCGTGTCGGCGTTCAGCTTGAGGATGATCGGAAGATAGGTCTGGTACTCGGCCAGGGCTTCGTCGGGCAGGTTCCCGATCGGTTCCAGGTCCATCGCGAGCAGCCTGTCGCGGACCTCGGGGCTCTGCACCGTAGCGCTGACCTCGCGACCCAGCCGCTCGACGACGTGTGCGGGCGTTTGGGCCGGGGCCAGCAGCGTCGTCGGTGCAATGGCCCGGTAAGCGTCATCGTTGTAGCCCGACTCGGCCATGCTTGGGACGTCCGGCAGGCTGCTGATCCGCTTGCTGCCGAGCACGGCGAGGGCCCGTATCTTGCCGGTGGCAAGGGGCTGCTTGAGCGTGAACACGGAGGCCAGGGCAACGTCGATCTGGCCGCCAAGCAACGCCGTCATGATCGGCAGCTCGCCCTTGTAGGGTACGTTCAGGATGTCGATGCCGTAGGTCTTGTTCATGTAGTGCTGAATGAGGTGCGGTGTGGAGCCTGGTCCCCACGATCCCATTCGGAGCGCGCCTGGTTCCTTTCTTGCATACGCGATCAGCTCATCGATGTTCCTGACGGGTAACGCACTGTTGATCACGATCACTCCCGTACCCTTGGCGACATCGGAGACCGGCCGCAACTCGGTGCGCGGATCGTAGGGCAGCTTCTTGAAGAGCACCAGGTTGGCGGTGATCGGGGAGGCCAGCGTCAACAGCAGGGTGTAGCCGTCCGGGGCTGATTTGGCGACGTAATTGGTCGCGATGATGCCGCTTGCGCCAGGCTTGTTCTCCACGAGCACGGGCTGGCCGAGCCGCTTGCCCAGGCCTTCGGCAACCGAGCGTGCGATGGTATCGACCTGCCCGCCGACCTGGTAAGGCACGATCAGATGCAAGGGCCTGGTTGGATAGTCGGTCTGGGCGCGCGCGGACAAGGGCAGGATAGCCAGCGCGGCGGCAAGCAATCCGACCCGTGTGGCAACCGCCGCCAGCGCTTGGGCAGCGGGTTTCCAGTACAAATGTTTGTTTTGCTTCATGGCCACTCTCCTTGCGCCGCAAGAGGTGGCTATCGGCGTCCATGCCTAGGCCTGTGTTGGGGCGGTGCGGCAATCTTGGACTGTGGGCGCCGGTCCGCAAACTGCAAATTCCGCATGTACATATGGGAAATACACAGGGCGCGCGCAGCGCAGGTGGGTCGGGAAGGGTTTTCGCCGCCTCTTCAACGCGAGGCGGTCGCCAGCCGCACGGCCAACCCGACAAACACCAGCGCGGCGATCCGGTTCAACCAGCGCTTGGCCGTCACCGAACGCTGCAGCAGTTCCCCGAACGCGCCAGAGAAGAACGCGATGGCGCCGAACACCAGCAGCGTGGACACCATGAACACCGCGCCCAGCTGCATGGTCTGCAAGCCCACGCGGCCCAGCGCCGGTGAGGTGAACTGCGGCAGGAAGGCGAAGAAGAACAGCAGGACCTTGGGATTGGTCAGGTTCATCACGATGCCGCGGCGATACAGCGCACCGGGCTTCATGGGTTCGGGGCGCTTGCCGTCCTCGGGTTCGACCGGCGCGCGCAGGATCTGCCATGCCAGATAGGCCAGGTAGGCGGCGCCCGCAAGCTTCAGCACGGTGAAGGCCATGGGCGAGGCCGCGAACACGGCCGCCAGCCCAACGGCCACGGCGGCCGTATGCCCCAGCAGCCCCGTGCACAGCCCCAGCACCACGAACATGCCGGCCTTGCGTCCCCAGATGGCGGATTGCATCAGCACGAACAGGTTGTCCGGCCCTGGAGTCAGGGCCAGCAGGACGGCAATGCCGAAGAATGCGATCAGGGTGTCGATGGGCAGCATGGGGGTCGCCTGGAACGGTTCGGCCGGCTTCGGAAGGCCGGAAGTGGCATCATAAAGGGAAAGACGTGCCCATCATGCATGCCGCATGCGTCCCTGGCGGGGCGTGTGCGACCCGATCAGGAGAGACAACCGCCATGCCACCATCCGCCATGCCGCATTCCCCGCAGCCCTTGCAGGCCGCCGACGCACGCCCCGATGCCGCGCTCGAGGCGTGGCTGCATGCGCGCCACAGCTGCCGCGCCTTCCTGCCCGAACCGGTCGGGCGCGGCACCATCGAGCGCATCCTGGATCTGGCGCAGCGCGCCGCGTCCTGGTGCAACTGCCAGCCCTGGCAGGTGACGATCACGGAAGGCGCGGGTACGGAACGCCTGCGCGACGCGCTGCAACGCCGCGCGGAACAGTCTGGCTTTACGCCGGATTTTCCGTTTCCGCGCGAGTATCAGGGCGAGTACCTGGCCCGTCGGCGCGAATCAGGCTTCCAGCTGTATGGCGCGGTCGGTGTGGCGCGCGGCGACCGCGAGGCATACCGCCGCCAGGAAATGCGCAATTTCCAGCTGTTCGACGCGCCGCACGTGGCCATCATCACCACCGACGAGGCGCTGGGCGAATACGGCGCGATGGATTGCGGCGGCTATGTGGCCAATTTCCTGCTGGCGGCCCAGGCCAATGGCGTGGCGACCGTCGCCCAGGCATCCCTGGCCATGTACCCGGAAGTGCTGCGCGAGGAACTCGGCATCGCCGCGGGCCGCCGCGTGGTCTGCGGCATTTCCTTCGGTTATGCCGACACGGCGCACCCCGTCAACAGCTATCGCACCAGCCGCGCCCCGCAATCCGAAACCGTTACCTGGATCGGCGAATAGGGACAGGCTGCGCCTGGCCTGATATGGTTCATCCTGATCGCTTTTATTCCGCCCCTGTCCATACGCAAGCAGTCCACTGAAGATGCCCACCAAACACATCGATACGCTTCTGCAGCACGCAGGCACCGCCCCGTTCAACCCTGAAACCGGCACGGCGCCGGTGCCCCTGCCGCCGATGCGGGCCAGCACGGTGCGCTTCGAGAACCTCGCTGCGCTTGAAAAGGCCCAGCGCGACAAGGCGGCAGGCGGCCGCGCCTCCACCTACGGGCGCATGGGCATGGACACGCATGCGGCGCTGGAAGAAGTCTTCACCCAGCTCGAAGGCGGTACGCATTGCTACCTGGCGTCCTCGGGCCTGTCGGCGATGACCATGGTCATGATGGCCCTGTGCTCGGCCGGCGACCACGCACTGATCTCGGACTGCGTCTATGGTCCGATGCGCGAACTCGACGACGCGGTGCTCAAGCGCATGAACATCGAGATCACCTACTTCGCGGCTGGCGAGGATCTCGAAGCGCTGGTGCGTCCCAACACCAAGCTGCTGTACGTGGAGTCGCCGGGCTCGCTGTTGTTCGAGATGCTGGACATGGGCGCCATGGCCGCTTTCGCGCAGAGCCACGGGCTGGTGCTGGCCACCGACAACACCTGGGGTTCGGGCTACATCTACCGTCCGCTGACGCTGGGCGCGCAGGTGTCTGTCATCGCCGGCACCAAGTACGTGGGCGGGCATTCGGACCTGATGCTGGGCGCCGTCGTCACCAATGACGAACAGATAGCCCGCAAGCTCAACCGCACGCAGTACGCCATGGGCTATTCGATCAGCGCTGACGACGCCTGGCTGGCCTTGCGCGGGGTGCGCACCATGCCCATCCGCATGGCCCAGCATGCGCGCCATGCCTTGCAGGTGTGCGAGTTCTTCAAGAGCCGTCCCGAGACCGTGCGCCTGTTCCACCCGGCCTGGCCGCAGGATCCCGGCCACGCCCTGTGGCAGCGCGATTGCACCGGCTCCAATGGCATGCTGTCCGTCGAGCTGCGCCTGTCGCCGGCGGCGGCGCGCGTGTTCGTGGATTCACTGACGCTTTTCGGCATCGGCTTTTCCTGGGGAGGCTACGAAAGCCTGGTGCAGCTGGTGTCGGGCAAGGACTTGGCCAAGCACCGCTACTGGGGCGAAGGCGACAACGCTCTGGTGCGGCTGCATATCGGCCTGGAATCGCCGGACGACATCATTGCCGACCTGACCCAGGCGCTGGAAAAAGCCGCGGCCGTCCAGGGCTGAACGACGCAAGGCGCGGCGGCCTCAGGCGGCCGCGCTACGTATCCACGCGCCGATGCGCGCGGCGATGTCGTCGCTGTTGTCGTCCATCATGGGCATGTGCGAATTGCCGGCAATGCCCATGTCGGCCAGGCGCCAGGTTTGTACGCGGGCGCCTTGGCGCGCCAGCTCATCGGCATAGGCCTGGCCGGTGGCGCACAGCTTTTCCCAAAGCGGCGTCGCGTCCAGGTAGTCGCCATAGACGAACAGAAAGGGCTTGTCCGCCACGGCTTGGGCCGTTACCTCGGACGAGTAGCCCGAGGGTTCGATGCCGATGACGCCGCGCACCAGGTCCGGCCGCGCATGCAGCGCGCGGTAGGCGACTTCGCCGCCGTGGCTGTGCGCCATCACCAGGCAAGGTCCGACGCGGTCGAGCACCGCGCAGAATCCCCGTAGGGCCGCATCGTTATTGCCCAGCCAGCGCGGTACCGCGTGGCGGATGAATTCGTCGAACGCGGCGACCGGAAAGCGCTGCCCTTCGAACGCGCGTCGCGCCGCGTAGTCTTCGGCGCGGCCGAAGCGGAACAGCGTCCAGCTTTCCTCGGCATTGCGGATGATGGGCGGCTCGGGCCAAACCTGTGTGAACGGGGCCCAGCCTGCGCGGCCACGCTCGACGTTGTCCACGACGTACACCGCATGTCCCTGCCGCAGAAAGTGCTGCATCCAGCCGGGCCTGCCGTCGGGCGTCTGCTCCCACATCGCGCCCGTCATGCCGCCGCCATGCAGCAGCACGATGGGCAGCGGATGCGCCAGGCGCGCCGGGATGAAGTACTGCACGTAGGCCTGCTCGAAGTGATACAGGCCGTTGGGGTCATACGCCAGCGATGCGCTCTGCGTGAAGGCGATCTCGCGCTGCGGCAGGCCGTCGATACGCACCTGCCGCCCGCCCGCGTAGAAGCTGCCGAAGTCGGCCAGGGCCACTGCCTCGGGCGGCGCTTGCGTCATGGCTTGACCAGAGGACATTGGCTTTCCGACAAGGGCCAGGCCAGCGCCGCGCCAGGAATGTTGCGCACGATGTTGTAGTAGTCCCAGGGCGCCTTGGACTGCGCCGGCGTCTTGACCTGTGCCAGCATCATGTCGCGCACCACCAGGCCGTCTTCGCGGATGCGTGCGTTCAGGCTGAACGGGTCGTCGATGGGCAGCGATTTCATCTTTGCCATGACGGCATCGGCGTCCACCGTGCCTGCCGCCTTCACGGCTTGCAGGTAATGGCGCACCGAGCCGTAGACGCCTGCCTGCAGGAAGGTGGGCGGACGCCCCACGCGGGCCTCGAACTTCTTGGCGAAGGCGCGCGTGCCGTCGTTCATGTCCCAGTAGGACGGCACGGTCAGGTAGGTTTTCTGCGCGGCTTGCAGGCCCAGGCTGTGCACGTCGGTGATCAGCAGCAGCATGGCCGCCAGCTGCTGTGCGCCGCCGATGCCGAATTCCGCGGCCTGCTTGATGGCCGAGATGGTGTCGCCGCCCGCGTTGGCGATGGCGATGATCTGCGCCTTGGAGGCCTGCGCCTGCAACAGGAAAGATGCGAAGTCCGACGCGTTCAGCGGGTGGTAGACGGTGCCGACGACCTCGCCGCCGTTGGCCTTGACCACGGCCTCGGTGTCGGCCGCCAGCTGCTTGCCAAAGGCGTAGTCGGACGCCAGGATGAACCAGCGCTTGTTGCCCTCGTTGACCACGGCGGTCGCGGTGCCGCGCGACAACGCGTAGGTGGTGTAGGTCCATTGCACGCCGTAGGGCGAGCACTGCGCCTGGGTCAGCGCGGTGGTGCCAGGGCTGGAGAACAGCACCAGTTTCTTCTTGTCGCGCGCGATGCCCTGCACCGCCAGCGCGACCGACGAGTTGGGCACGTCCACGATCACGTCCACGCCGTCGGTGTCGTACCACTTGCGCGCCATGCCGCTGCCGATGTCGGGCCGGTGCTGGTGGTCGCCCGAGACCAGCGAAATCGGCTTGCCCAGCAGGGTGCCGCCCATTTCCTCGATGGCCAGGCGGGCGGCTTCGACCGAGCCGCGGCCGGTGGCGTCGGCGGTGACGCCCGCCATGTCCGTGAGTACGCCGATCTTCACGCCGTCGGTTTCGTTGGCTTGCGCCAGGCCGGCGGCCAGCGCCAGGCACAGGCCCAGCATCGCGCGTTTGCGCGGGAATCGCTGCTTCATTTGTCTTCCACCCATTGTGTGCCGCTGTTGCGGCGATTTGTTGTGCGGAAAGTGTAGCGCGGGCTCGGGCGGGAACCGCAAAGAAAAACGCCCCGGCCGGCAGGCTCGGGGCGTTCGGGATTCCGGCTGGAAAGTATCAGTTGCGCGCCAGCGGGATCAAGCGGGTCACTTCCTTCAGCGCGCCTTCGTAGCTGTTGCCCGCCATGACCGGCGAGGTCATGAACTTGCCGCCGACGGCGAACGACGGGGTGCCGTCGATGCGGTAGGCGTCGGCCAGCTGGGTGGCGCGCTGCACCTGCGTCTGCACGCTGAACGAATCGAAGACCGAGTCGAACTTCTCGCGGTCCACGCCCTGCGTGGCGATCCATTCGCCCATCGCCTTCTTGTCGAACAGGCGCTTGTGCTCGCCGTGGATGGCGGCAAAGACCTTGGGGTGCAGATCCGGGCGGTCCAGGGCGAGCAGCGTGTAATAGAGCTGCTGCAACGGCTTCATGCCGGCGTTGAACGCGATCGGAACCTGCTTGAGCACCACGTCCGGCGGCGCGGTCTTGGCCCAGTCTTCAACCATAGGCTCCATGGCGGCGCAGTGCGGGCAGGTGTAGGCGAAGAATTCCAGGACCTCGATCTTGCCCGGGGTGTCCGACGGCAGCGGCGGATTGATGGCGATGGACTGCTGCGTGCCTTGCGCGTGGCTTGCCGGGCTGAAGAATGCCGTGGCGGTCAGCGCGGCCGCGGCCAGGATGCGGATTATCTTGGGGGACAGCATGGATGAGAGGTTCCTGAGTAAAAAGTTACAGACAGGCCCGGGGCCGGATAAGTTCAATGCTTGCGCGCGCGGCGGCCCACATTACTGGCGCACCACCGCGGTTTCGATCTTGTTCTCGCCCAGGCGGCCGCGCGCCCGGTTCATGTCGTCCAGGCGGGCAAAGGGCCCCACCCTGACCCGATTGATGGGCTTGCCGTTCACTTCGGCCTTTTGCACCGCCACCGGCAGGCCCAGCAGGATGATGCGGGCCTTGAGGGACTCCGCGTCGTTCTCGCCCCGGAAGGCGCCGGCCTGCAGGTAATACGTGCCGTTGGCCGCGGAGGCGGTGGCGGCCGGCTTGGGAGCCGGCGCGGGCGCAGCGGCGGGGGCGGCCTTGGAGATAGGCGTGGGCGCCTGGCTGGGGGCGGCGGACGGCGCGGCCGAAGCCGCGGCGGGCGCCTTGGACGTAGGCAGGGTGGCGATCAGCGCGCCCAGGTCGTCCAGCTTGGCGGGGGTGTCATCGCCCTTGGAGGCGGCGGGTCCGCTGGCCTGGCCCGTGCCGGCCCCAGGCAGCGGCGCGGGCGCCGTGGCGGTCGGGCCGGTGGACGGGGTGCCGGCGCCGCCGTCGCGGCCGTACAGGCCGGCGTTGGGGTCCGGCGCCTGGCGCGGGTCCGGCAGCTTGCCGTTGTCGCCCTGGCGGCTGGCCCGGTCGACGAAGGGCACTGGCGCCTTGGTGACGTAGAAGGCGACGACGGCGGCCACGATCAGGCCGATGAGCAAGCCGGCCAGCGCGCCGTACAGGGTGCTGCCGCTTTCGCCGGAGGAACGGCGGGTGGTTTTGCGCTTGGTTGCCATGAACCGATGTTACATCCGCTCGGGCGCCGATACGCCCATCAGCTCCAGCCCGTTGGCCAGCACCTGGCGCGTGGTCGAGGCCAGGCGCAGGCGGGCCAGCTTCAGGGCCGTGTCGTCGACCAGCACGCGCTCGGCGTTGTACCAGGCGTGGAAATCCGAGGCGCAGTCGCGCAGCCAGAAGGCGATGTGGTGCGGCGACAGTTCCTGCGCCGCCAGCGCCACCACGTTGGGGAATTCGGCCAGGCGCTGCATCAGCGCGAATTCGGTCGGCGCGGTCAGCAGCGCCGCGTCGGCCTGGGCCACGTCGGCGGCCGGCATGGCGGCGTTGTTGATGACCGAGCAGATGCGGGCGTGCGCGTACTGGATGTAATAAACGGGGTTCTCGTCGCTCTTGGACAGCGCCAGGTCCACGTCGAACACGAATTCCGTGTCGGCGCGGCGTTGGATCAGGAAGTAGCGCACCGCGTCGCGGCCCACCCAGTCGATCAGGTCGCGCATGGTCACGTAGCTGCCGGCGCGCTTGGAGATCTTGACCTCTTCGCCGCCGCGCATGACCTTGACCATCTTGTGCAGCACGTAGGCCGGGTACTCCTTGGGAATGCCCTCTTCCAGCGCCTGCAGGCCGGCGCGCACGCGCGCCACGGTGCCGTGGTGGTCGCTGCCCTGGATGTTTACGGCGCGATGGAAGCCCCGCTCCCATTTGGCCTTGTGGTAGGCCACGTCCGGCACGAAATAGGTGTAGCCGCCTTCGCTTTTGCGCATGACGCGGTCTTTGTCGTCACCCGTGCCCAGTTCGGTGGTGCGCAGCCAAAGCGCGCCGCCTTCCTCGTAGGTGTGGCCGCCGGCGATCAGCGCCTTGACGGTCGCTTCGACGCGGCCGGAGGTGTAGAGCGAGCTTTCCAGGTAGTAATTGTCGAATGCCAGGCCGAAGGCCTGCAGGTCCAGGTCCTGTTCGCGGCGCAGATAGGCCACGGCGAAGACGCGGATGTCGTCCAGGTTGTCGACGTTGCCCGTGGCGGTGACGTCCACGCCATCGGAGTGGACGGTCGCGCCGGCCTGGAAGTCGCGCGCGATGTCGGCGATGTAGTCGCCCTTGTAGCCGTCGGCGGGCCACTCGGGGGAATCGGTCGTCAGGCCGCGGGCGCGGGCCTGCACGCTGATCGCCAGGTTCTGGATCTGGTTGCCGGCGTCGTTGTAATAGAACTCGCGGGTGACGTCCCAGCCGATGGCGTCGTACAGGCGGCAGATGGCGTCGCCCAGCGCGGCCTGGCGGGCATGGCCCACGTGCAGCGGGCCGGTGGGGTTGGCCGACACGAATTCGACCAGGATCTTCTCGCCGTTGCGCGGCGCACGGCCGAAGGCGGCGCCCTGCTCGGCCACGGCGGCGATGACGGCCTGGCGCGCGGCGGCGGTGATGCGCAGGTTGATGAAGCCGGGGCCGGCGATTTCAGCGGACTCGATCAGGCCGGCGGCGCCGGGCTGCGCCATCAGGGCGTCGACGATGGCCTGGGCCAGTTCGCGCGGGTTGCGGCGGGCCGGCTTGGCCAGCTGCATGGCCACGTTGGTGGCGACGTCGCCGTGGGCGGCGACCTTGGGGCGCTCCAGCAGCACATTTGCCACGGCGTCGGGCAGGCTTTGCGCGACGGCGGCCTGGATCAGGGAGATAAGCTGTTTTTGTTGCTCGAGGAGCATGGGCGTCTGGAGAAGTTCTGAGTTAGTGACGGACGCGCCCGCACAGGCCGGACCTGTCGGGCGGAGCGGACAGGGGCGGCGTAGCCGGGCGGACCGCGCGCGCCGGATTCATGGCCGCGTCAGGTCCCGCTGTCACGGGAATCTCCTGAATCATAGCTTGATTTGGCCATCGGACCGGCCTGCGCCAGGGGCGCGGACGCGGCGGCGGCAGGTCCGGGGGGACGGATGGGGCCGGTCCATCGGGCCTGCTGCCCCGGGCCAGTTGGCAGCCCCCTGGTGTTGCGGTAGTGTATGTAAGTAATCAATGTGGGAGACTGGAATATGCTGATCACCTTTCATTCCAAGGTCGTGGCCGAGGTTCTGATGCTGACCGACCATGCCGGCGCGCTGCTGCTGGCGGCCGGCAAGTCCTTCAAGGACAAGATCCCGGAGCGCGGCGTTTTCACCGTCGAGCAGCTGGGGCCGGCCATCAGCGGCATCGAGCGCGCGATCGACGAATACCAGAGCGCCCATGACGGCTCCGAGGAAGAAGACGAGGACAAGGCCCCGGCCTCGCCCATGGCCCGCATGGTGGGCCTGAAGGAGCGCGCCTTTCCCCTGCTGGACATGATGCGCCAGTCCTTGGCGGCAAACGCCGAAGTCACCTGGGAGGTGTCGCGCGGCTGGTAAGCCGGCGAGCCCAATGTCGCCGGGCGGACAATCTGCCCGGCGTTTTTTGCCTACCCTACTCGCCTGACGCCACCCCAAGGAACCCTGACATGCGCAGCGACATCACCATCGTTTTCGACTCCCGCCGTTCGCTTGACCTCTCGGCCAGCGTCGAGCCCTCGCCGCAGCGCCAGAGCGATGCGCGCGACTGGTTCGACAGCGCCTGGGAAACGCTGGGTTGCGAACCGCTGCGTCCCAGCGGCAAGGTCCTGCTGCTGGACAAGGTGCTGGGCGTGGCCGACGCGCTGGGCTACGACACCCTGTCCACCGACGAAAAAGAGGCTCGCGAGTTCGCGGAGCACCTGGCGCTGGCGCTGGAACGCCCGCGCATCACGGTGGATTTGCCGGGGCTGACGGTAGGTTACTGAGCGACCCGGCCTCATCCTCAAGCAAAACTGCCCCCGTAGGGGCAGTTTTCATTTGAGCCGGTCCCGCAAGGCGGGACTAGCGGATGCCAGCCCGCATGAAAGATTGCACGAACTGCCGTTGGAACAGCAGGAAGGCGATCAGGAGCGGCGCCGCCGACATCAGCGTTGCGGCCGTGATGACCGACCAGTCGATGCCCTGGTCGGTGGACGAGAACACCTGCAGACCCACCGTCAGCGGCCGCGATTCGACCGAGTTGGTGATGATCAGCGGCCACAGGAAGTTGTTCCAGTGGTGGCTGACCGATACCAACCCGTAGGCCACGTAGATCGGCTTGGCCAGCGGCACATAAACCTTCCAAAGCACCTGAAGCGCGTTGGCGCCTTCCATGCGCGCGGCTTCTTCCAGTTCCCGAGGCACCGTCTTGAAGGTCTGGCGCAGCAGGAAGATGCCGAAGGCGGATGCAAAGTAAGGCAGGCCGATGGCGAACACCGTGTCGCGGATGCCCAGCTGGCTCATGGAGCGGTAGTTTTCCACCAGCAGCACGTCCGGCATGATCATCAGCTGCAGCAGCACCAGCATGAAGACGAAATCGCGGCCGCGGAACTCGAAGCGCGCGAAGGCGTAGCCGGCCAGCGTCGACAGCACCAGTTGCGCCGCCAGCACCATGGTGACCAGCAGGAAGGTGTTGAGGAAGTAACGCGGGAACGGCGCCGCGTGCCAGGCGCGCACGAAGTTGTCCAGCGTCAGCGGGGCGAACAGGTCGAAGCGGGTTGCGTAGGCGGGCGGATGGAACGCCGCCCACATGGCATAGGCCAGGGGCAGGATCCACAGCAGGCCGAGCGCCCAGGCGCCCAGGGTATCGAGCTTGTCTTTCATTGATAGTGCGTCCTGCGGTCCAGCCAGCGGAACTTGACCAGCGCGGTCAGCGCCAGCACCACCAGCAACACGACGGTCAGCGTGGCGGCGTAAGCCGTGTCCCAGAAACTGAAACCCACCTGGTAGATGTAGTACAGCAGCAGCGTGCTGGCGTTATCCGGTCCACCGCGCGTCATGACCACCACGTGGTCCACCAACCGGAACGCGTTGATCAGGGCATTGATCAGCACGAAGAGGGTGGTGGGCATCAGCAGCGGCCACAGGATGCGGCGGAAGTACTGCCAGCGCGACGCGCCTTCCAGCATCGCGGCCTCGCGCAGCGACGGCGATACTGTCTGCAGGGCGGCCAGGTAGAAGATCATGAAGAAGCCGGACTCCTTCCAGACCGTCACCAGCATCAGCGCGGGCAGCGCGGTCTCGCGGTTGCCCAGCCAGTTGGGGCCTGGCGAGCCGAACAGCTGCATCACCTGGGCGATCAGCCCGTACTGCGGCGTGTAGAAGAACAGCCAGATGTTGGCCACCGCGACCATGGGCAGCACCGTGGGCGTGAAGTAGGCCATGCGCAGGAAACCGCGACCGCTCAGGTTGCGGTTGACCCATAGCGCCATGATCAGCGCGATGCCGATGGACGTGGGGATGGTGCCCAGCGCGAACCACAGGTTGTTCCACAGCGACTGCCAGAACACCGGGTCGTCGAGCATGACGGCGTAGTTGTCCAGCCCCACGAAGCGCGCGGGGCGCGCGCCCTTGGGGGTGGAGAAAAAGCTGTGCCATAGCGTCGCCACCGCCGGGTAGTGCGTGAAGGCGGCGAGCAGCACGATGGCTGGCAGCAACAGCAGCCAGCCATAAAGCGCGTTTAAAGAGCGGCTCATCGTGCTTGTCGGCTTTACTTGTAGGGACGCAGTATGCGGTCGGCCTCGCGTTGCGCGTCGGTCAGGGCCTGTTGCGGCGTCTTGGAACCGGTCAGGGCCGCCTGCAGGGCGTCGTTCAGGGTCTTGGTGACGCGCTGGTTTTCATGCGTGGAGAACTCCGCCACGCTGACTTCCAGCTGGTCGCGCGCGACCGCGGCGGCCGGCACTTCCTGCGCGTACTTCTTCATCTTTTCGGTCTGCCAGGCGGCCGGGGTTACGGCCACGTAGCCCGTGGCGATGCTCCAGTCGGCGGCGCGCTCGGGCGTGGTGACCCATTGCGCGAACTTCAGCGCGGCCTGCTGCTGCGCCGGCGTGCCGCTCTTGAAGATGTAGAAGTTGCCGCCGCCGGTCGGGCTGCCGCCGCGCTTTTGCTGCGGCATCATGGCCACGCCGAACGGGAAGTCCGCGTTCTTGCGGATGTTGGTCAGGTTGCCTGTCGTGGTCCAGACCATGGCGGCCTTCTTTTCCAGGAAGTCCTTGGGCGTGGTGCCCCAGTCGATGGTGCCGGTCGGCATGATCTTGTGCTTGGCCGAGAGGTCGCGCCAGAATTGCGCGGCTTCCACCACCGCGGGCTTGTCCAGGTAGACCTCGTTGCCGGCCTCGTTCATCAGGATCGCGCCGTTGGGCGTGGTCAGCGCCTGGAACAGCCAGTAGGCGAAGGCGCCGCCCGAGGGGATCTCGATGCCCCACTGCGTGGTATTGCCGGAGGCGTCCTGCTTGGTCAGCTTCTTGCCGTATTCGACCAGTTCGGCCCAGGTCGCCGGCGCGCGCTCGGGATCCAGCCCCGCGGCCTTGAACAGGTCCTTGTTGTAGTACATGACGATGGTCGAACGCTGGAACGGCACGCCCCAGGTATGGCCGCCGGTGCGGCTGTTCTGCATGAAGGCGTCATAGAAGCCGCCCAGCCACTTCTTGTCGGCGTCGCTCTTGGCCAGGCTGTCGATCGGGACGATGGCGTCCTCGTCGATCAGCGTGAACATGTCGGTGGACAGCAGCACCGCCAGCTGCGGCGGCGTGCCGCCCTTGAGCGCGGTCAGCGCCTTGGCGATGGAGTCTTGGTAGGAGCCCGCGTAGATCGGCTTGATCTTGATGTCGGGATTTTCCTTCTGGAAATCCGCCACCATGTCGTCGACGATCTTGGTGATCGGGCCGCCGACCGCGACGGGGTAATAGAACTCCACCTCGACGGGCTTGTTCTGCGCCTGCGCAGGCAGCGACAGGCAGGCGGCGGCCAGGCTGGCGGCCAGGGTTTTCAGTACGATGCGACGCATGTTGGTTTCCTTTCCTGTGTACGGGCCCTAGCGGCCAGCGGAGTTGATGACCGCCGAATCGGCGGCAAAGAAGTGCTGCTGGCCGTCCTGCCAGGACAGGCCCAGTGTTTCGCCCGTGCCGGCGCGCAAGTGACCGCCCACGCGCACGGCCACGCCGCTGGTGTCGCCCACGCGGCAGACCACGATGGAGTCCGCGCCGAAGTACTCCACGCTTTCCACGGTGGCGGGAACGCCGTTGGCGTCGATGCGGATGTGTTCGGGACGCACGCCCAGCTTCACGGCGCCCGCGGGGGCGCCGGCGATGGCGCGGCTCTGCGTGCCGGCGATGATGGTGGCGCCCTGCGCGGAGCTCAGGCCGATCAGGTTCATGGGCGGCGTGCCGATGAAGCGCGCGGCGAATTCGGTGGCGGGCCGCGCATACAGGCCGTCGGGCGTGTCGTGCTGTTCAATCTTGCCGCCGCGCAGCAGCACTACCTGATCGGCCATGCTCATGGCTTCGGTCTGGTCGTGCGTCACGTAGACCATGGTGATGCCCAGGTCTTGCTGCAAGGCGCGGATCTCGCGGCGCATTTCATGGCGCAGCTGCGCGTCCAGGTTGGACAGCGGTTCGTCCATCAGGCACACCGGCGCTTCGGAGATCACGGCGCGGCCCAGCGCCACGCGCTGCTGCTGGCCGCCCGACAATTGCGAGGGCTTGCGGTCCAGCAGATGGTTCAGGCCCAAGAGGCCAGCCACGCGTTGCAGGCGGCGGTCGTAGTCGCGCGCGGGCTCCTTGCGCACCTTGAGACCGAACAGGATGTTCTCGCGCACCGACAGGTGCGGAAACAGGGCGTACGACTGGAACACCATCGAGATGCGGCGCTTGGCAGGCGGCAGCTGGGTGACGTCGCGGTCGCCGATCTGGATGGTGCCAGAGGTCGGCGTGTCCAGCCCGGCAATCATGCGCAAGGTGGTGGATTTGCCGCAGCCGGACGGGCCAAGCAGGACCGTGAAGCTGCCGGCGGGAACCGTGAAGCTCACCCCATGGATCGCGGCGGCGTTGCCATATTGTTTGGTGAGATTATCCAGAACGATGGATGACATGCTGTCTCGAAGATCTAATAGTTAGATCCGCATTGTTGCCTGTTATGAAAACCTTTTCATTGTGCAGCGCAAACATGACGGATGTATGGCAGGACAAACGTTCGTAGTCTAGGGCCTCAGGCAAAGGGGTACGGGCCGGGGTATTCCCCAATGACCGCGTGGTGCGTGACCAGGTTCTTGCCTTGCCACCAATGCAACTGATAACCCGGCGGTTCCATGATGTATTGCAGCGTCGGCCGCGGCCCCAGTTCCAGCGCAAGCTGATGCGCGGTGCCTGGACAGGTGGACGCGATGGTGCCGCCGAAGCGCTGGAAGATCGTGCGGTGCAGGTGGCCGCAAAGCACGCGCTCCACGTTGGGAAAGCGCGCCACGATGCGTTCGAGTTCGGGCGCGCCAGCCAGCAGGCCAATGGCGTCCATATGTTCGATGCCCGTCAGGAAAGGCGGATGGTGCATCAGAACCAACGTGGGCCGGTCGGGCTGTTCGGCCAGGCGCGCGGCCAGCCAGTCCAGGCGGTCCTGGCAGAGTTCGCCATGGCTCTTCATGGGCACCACCGTGTCCAGCGCCAGCATGCGCAACGGATAGGTCTCGATGGCGTATTGGATGAACGGGCTTTCGCCTTGCAGATAGCCGTGGTCGGGGAAGGCCGCGCGCAGCTGGGCGCGGTCGTCGTGGTTGCCGGGCAGCAGGAAATACGGAATCTCCAGCGCCTGCAAGTGGTCGCGCAGAACTTGGTATTCGTGCGGGCGGCCCAGGTCAGTCAGATCGCCCGTGATAAGGACGCAGTCGGGGCGCGGGGTCAGGGCATTGAGCGCGCGCACCGCGGGCGCCAGGAACGCCGCCGGATCGATGATGCCGTAGGCCTTGTCGCCCGGGGTGCGCATGTGCAGGTCGGTGATTTGTGCGATGAGCATGACGCATGTACCGAAGAATAGTGTTGTAGGAAAAGACCTCAGCGGCGCACCGGCGCGGCGGTGCCGCCTACGACGATGCAGTGCGGCAGGCGGTCCGAATGCGGCGGTTGGCCCTGGATCTGCGCCAGCAGGTTCGAGCAGGCCGTCTCGCCAATGCCGTCGCTGGGCTGGGCTACGGTGGTCAGGGGCGGCGTCAGCAAGGCGCCAAAGCGCATGCCGTCGAAGCCGCACACCGAGATATCGGCGGGCACGGACAGCCCCAGGCCCACCAGGTCCGCGATGACGGCCGTGGCCAGCAGGTCGTTGGAACAGAACAAGGCGGTGGGCGCCTGCTTGCCGCGCAGCGCAGCCTTCAGGGCATCCAGGTCGCTGCCCGTGTGCGAACTCATGGAGATGTGCTGGATGTCGTCCAGGCCCAGGCGCTTGGCGCAGGCGCGTGCGCCCGTCAGCCGGCGGCGGGCGCGGTCCGATGCAGTCAGCGGACCCGTGACCAGCGCGATGCGGCGATGGCCCAGCGCTGCCAGGTGGGCCACCATGTCGCTGGCGGCGGCGCGATTGTCGACCGACGCGAAGGGATGGGCACCGGACTCGTTGTAGACCAGCACGTAGGGTATGCCGGCATGGTCCAGGTCATCCAGCGTGGCGCTTTTGGCGGCGTCGGCGACCGTCAGGATCAGGCCGTCGACCTGATGGTCCATCAGGCCCTGGACCGCGGCGGATTCCACCGCAGGATCGTAGCCTGTGGCGGTCAGCATGACGCTGTAGCCCGATTCCCGCGCGCGCCGTTCCGCGCCTTCGAAGCACTCGGCGAACACGGGATTGGACAGCGTGGGCAGTATCAGGCCGATGGTGCGCGTGCTGCCTGAACGCAGGCTGCGGCCCACGCGATTGGGCCGGAAGCCCGCGCGCTTGGCGACGTTGCGGATATGCGCGAGCGTGTCGGGATGGACGATCTCGGGCTGGTTGAACGCGCGCGAAACCGTTGCCGGGGAGACCCCGGCCTTGCGGGCCACTTCAATGATGGAAAAGCGGGGCGACGAGCGCGAGGCCATGGCGGGAGTGCTGCCGGGATTCGTGAAAACGATTTCATATTACTCGACAAATATGACCTTTGTATTGCACGGGTTTGCGCTATGCTGATGCCGACGCAACAATAAATTGCCATGGCGCGGCATGCGATTTTCCCGGGAAAAAGCGGCTTTTTCGGTGTTTATCCCAATTGACGCAGCGCGCACAATGGCTGGAGTCGGTCCATCCGAACTGCGCGGCAATTGCCGCGCATAAAGGCGGATCCTCGGTCAAAGGGGACCGGGTGCGTATTTAGCTGCCGTGCGACACGCGCGGTACCGGTAAAGAGGAAAGGACCATGTCTACTGCCTTGAACAGACTTGGCGCGCTGGAAGCCGCGCGCAAGCTGCAACGGCGCGAATTGACCGCAGAGCAATTGGTGCGCGCATGCTTTGCGCGCATCGAGCAACGCGAAAGCACCATCCACGCCTGGACCGCGCTGCAAAAGCAGGCCGCGCTGGATCGCGCGCAGGAATTGGACCGCAGCGCGCTGCGCGGGGTGCTGCATGGCCTGCCCATGGGCGTGAAGGACCTGTTCGACACTGTCGACCTGCCCACGCGCTATGGCTCGCCCATCTATGAACGCCACCATCCGGGCCTGGACGCGGCCTCGGTGGCGCTGTGCCGGGGCGCGGGCGCGATCGTCGTCGGCAAGACCGTGACGACTGAATTCGCCACCTATTTGGCAGGCCCCACGCGCAATCCTCGCAACGAAGCCTACTCGCCCGGCGGTTCGTCCAGCGGTTCGGCCGCGGCGGTGGCCGACGACATGGTGCCCTTCGCATTGGGTACGCAGACCGCGGCTTCCATCATCCGCCCTGCTTCCTATTGCGGCATCGTGGGCTTCAAACCCACCTTTGGCAGCATTTCCCGCGCGGGCGTCAAAAGCCTGGCGGAGTCCCTGGACACCATCGGCGGTTTCGCGCGTTCGGTGCCGGACGTGGCATTGTTTGCTTCCGTCCTGATGCGCGATCCGCGCATGCTTGATCTGGCCTATGACGGCAAGCCGCGTATCGGCATGTACCGCAGCCTGCAATGGCGGCATGCGCTGCCCGAAACCAAGGAAGCCTACGCGCAGGCCGCGGCCATCCTGTCGCGCGCCGGCGCCGTGGTCGAAGAATTGCCGCTGCCGCCCGAGCATTGCGTTCTGGTGCAGCTGCATGCGGACATCATGGCGTTTGAAGCTTCGCAGGCGCTGGCCTACGAGCGCCTGGAGCATGCGGCGCAGCTCAGCCCCAAGATCCAGGCCATCCTGGAAGCGGGCTCGCGCATCACTGCTGAAGAACACCAGAAGAACCTGATGCGCGTCGCCGAGTCGCGCGCGCGCGTGGACACGTGGTTCGACAAGTACGACGTGCTGCTTGCGCCCAGCGCCAGCGGCGAGGCGCCGTTCGCGGACCTGGGTACGGGCGATCCGCAGTTCTCGCGCGCGTGGACGGTATTCGGCCATCCTTCCCTCAGCCTGCCCTTCGCCACCGGCCCGCAGGGCTTGCCCGTCGGGTTGCAGCTGGTCGGCGCGCGCTATAGCGACCACCGCACGCTGGCAATCGCCGCTTGGGTCCATCAGCGGCTCCTTGCGGCCACCGCGCCAGATATCGGCGCGGCCGACATCTGGCCACGCGGATAAGCGCGGCGCGCGTCCAAAGAAAAAGCCAGCCCGATAAGGCTGGCTTTTTTTACGCCGGATTGCGGATCACGCGGTTTCGGCGGTTTCTTGCTCGGTTGCGGTCACGGCGCCGGCATTGATGTGGCGGTTGACGGCGCTCAGCACGGCCTGGAAGGAAGCCGTCACGATGTCGCGGTCGATGCCCACGCCAAAGCCCGTGCTGGATTCGCCGACGCGCAGTTCGACATAGGACGCGGCGCGCGTGTCGGTGCCGGTGCCAATGGCGTGCTCGTGGTAGTCCATGATGCGCACGGGCACGTCCAGCGCGGCCACGAAGGCCGAGATGGCGCCGTCGCCCTTGCCCGTCACGATGCGGCGTTCGCCGTTGTATTCCAATTCAGCTTCGATGCTGAAGTGCTGGCCTTCGCCGGCCGACGGATTGCCGTCGATGCGGTGGCGCACCAGCTTCCACGGCGACTTCTGCTCGAGGTATTCGCGGTTGAAGATGGTGTGCACGTCGTCGGCCGTGACTTCGCGGCCGGTTTCGTCTGTGACGCGCTGGATGGCGCGGCTGAATTCGATCTGCAGGCGGCGCGGCAACACCAGGCCGTGTTCCTGTTCCAGCAGGTACGACACGCCGCCCTTGCCCGACTGGCTGTTCACGCGGATGACGGCGTCGTAGCTGCGGCCGAGGTCGGCCGGGTCGATCGGCAAGTAAGGCACTTCCCAGACGGCGTCGGCCTGTTGCTGGGCAAAGCCCTTCTTGATGGCATCCTGGTGCGAGCCCGAGAACGCGGTGAAGACCAGGTCGCCCGCGTACGGGTGGCGCGGGTGAACGGGCAACTGGTTGCAGTACTCGGCGCAGCGGCGCACTTCGTCGATGTCCGAGAAGTCCAGGCCCGGATGCACGCCCTGCGTGTAGAGGTTCAAGGCCAGGGTGACGAGGTCGACGTTGCCGGTGCGCTCGCCGCTGCCGAAGAGGCAGCCTTCGATGCGGTCGGCGCCGGCCATCACGGCGAATTCGGCGGCGGCCACGGCGGTGCCGCGGTCATTGTGCGGGTGCACGCTGAGCACGATGCTGTCGCGGCGCGCCAGGTTCTTGTGCATCCATTCGATCTGGTCGGCGTACAGATTGGGGCTGGTGGCCTCGATGGTGGCGGGCAGGTTCAGCACCATCTTGCACTCGGGCGTGGGCTGCCATACGTCGGCCACGGCGTTGGAGACTTCCAGCGCGAACTCGGGTTCGGTGGTGCTGAAGACTTCGGGCGAGTACTGGTAGCGCCATTGCGTTTCCGGGTGCTGCGCCATGTACTGCTTCACCAGGCGCGTGCCGGTGGTGGCGATGTTCTTGATTTCGTCCTTGCTCATGTTGAACACGACCTTGCGGAACGCCGGGGCGCAGGCGTTGTACAGGTGGACGATGGCTTGCTTGGCGCCGGCGGCGGATTCCACCGTGCGGCTGATCAGGTCTTCGCGCGACTGGGTCAGCACGATGATGGTGACGTCGTCAGGAATGCGCTTTTCGTCGATGAGCTTGCGCACGAAATCGAAGTCGGTCTGCGAAGCGGACGGGAAGCCCACTTCGATTTCCTTGAAGCCGATCTTCACCAGCTGTTCGAAGAAGCGGAGCTTGCGCTCGACGCTCATCGGCTCGATCAGGGCCTGGTTGCCGTCACGCAGGTCCGTGCTCATCCAGATCGGCGCCTTGGTGATGCGGCGGCTGGGCCAGGTGCGTTCGGAAAAGTCGCGGGTAAAGGGCGCGAAGGGGACGTATTTGGTGGCGGGGTTGGCAAGCATCATTACTACACCTCGATCGGTTTCTTTTGAATCCCGGGAATGCTTCCCTAGGCGGCTGCGCGACCGGATTGCGGTCTTGCGCCAGGATTTGCCGTGATTGACCGGCAGGATTCAGAGATAAAAGGGGGAAATCGCGTGTGGCAAGCGTGGTTGCCGAGCTACCACGGGGACACTAGGCCCGGCAACCGATCGGTAGGTATAGCGATAGCGCGTAGGAGGAGAAACGAGCGCGCAGGCCGGCAACCGGAGCGTCGTAGCGTCCGGTGGCAATCGCGAAGGGGGTGCGGTGAGCGGCCATAGGTTGCTAGTCAAACACATTTTTGCCGAATGCGCAACTGAACACTCTTTTGTGTTGGGGTGAAATATATGCCGGTGGCAACGCATTTTGCTGAAGAATATTCGGCAAAACGAGGTTGGACGGGGGGCGGGAGGCACGCTATGGGGTTGCCAGGCCAGGCGTACGGCTGAAGCAAAAAAACAGGCCGCCTGTCGGCGGCCTGCTATGGCAATGGAGGGAGGACGGACGGGCTTACCGGGCCGGGCCGATGCGCGGTTCCACGTAGCGTTCGCTGCGTGCTTCGCGGCGGACCTCGTCGCGCGGATCGCGCGGCTGGCGGTCGGACGGCTCCAGGATGCGGGCCTGTTCCGCGACCATGGCGATCTTGCCGGCGCGGTTGTGGCGGATTTCAGACAGGGAGCGGCGCAGATCGCCCACCGTGAAGGGCTCCTGGCGATCGCCCCAGGTCCAGCGCAGCACGCCCAGCGTTTCTTCGGTCAGGTTGGGCGCCAGGTCGGCCAGCACGCTGGTTTCGACCGGGGTGGCGCTGCCGGAAGCCAGGCTGGCGGACAGCCAGGCGCGCAGCGTGAAGAACACGATCAGGGTCCAGATGCCGGCCACCACCCACCAGATGTAGGGGTTGACCTTCTGCACCATGTCCACGGTCGGCTGCCCCAGGGAATGCAGGAACTCGTAGTTCACGGTGCGGCCGAAATTCAGTATCCAGTTGGCGGCGAGATACCAGATGACCACAGCGACGGCGATGACGATCGCACGCATTACGAGTCGGGGAAGCGCCAGTTTGAGCAGGGTCTGGCCAATGAGGCGGCAGTCCTGGCGGACGCTTGCGGGCGAAGTCAGATTCATCATGCAAAATATTGTACCTATGACCCGTCCAATTTTAGAACTGCGACCAGGTCAGCATTTGACGCTGACGCCACAACTGCAGCAATCGATCCGATTGTTGCAGCTGTCCACGCTCGACCTCGAAGCCGAGATTTCGCAAGTGCTGGCGGAGAACCCGCTCTTGGAGCGGCAGGACGAAGCGCCGTCGGCCGAGGCGCCGGCCGAGTCCGACCGCGAGTCCTCGGTGCAGGATGACGAGCCCGCCGCCGAACGCGACTCGCCGGTGGATGAAATGCCGGGTTCGGGCGGGGTCTACCCCGACGAAGACTCCAGCCGGCCCGAGGCCGCTCGGCCGGATACGCTGCGCGAGCACCTGCTGGGCCAACTGATGTTGACGCGCGCCGCGCCGCGCGACGCCGCGCTCGCCGGTCTTCTGATCGACGAGCTGGACGAAAACGGCTACCTGGGATCACCGCTGGAGGAAATCCTGGACTGGTTGCCGCCCGAACTGGAACCGGACATCGACGAGCTGAAGGCGGCCTTGTCGCTTTTGCAGTCTTTCGATCCGCCCGGCATAGGCGCGCGCGACATGGCGGAATGCCTGCTGTTGCAGCTACGCAACCCGGATCTGGATCGACTGCCTGAAGCCGCGAATGCCGCGGTCCTGGCTTGCGCGCGCCAGATCTGCGCGCAGCACCTGGCCTTGCTGGCGACGGGAAACGCCGCGCGCCTGTGCGCGGCCGTGGGCTGCGACGAAGCCACGTTCCGCTCCGCCCATGCCCTGATCCTGCGCCTGGAGCCCCGCCCGGGGCGTGCCTGGACCGTGCCCGCGGCCGATTACGCGGTGCCGGACGTCATCGTACGCAAGACGCGCGGCGGCTGGCAGGTCACCCTCAACAGCGCCGCCGTGCCCAAGCTGCAGATCAACGGGCTGTACGCCCAGATGCTGGGCAACCAGAAGGAATCCGCGCATGCGGGCCTGCAATCGCAGCTGCAGCAGGCCCGTTGGATGATCCGCAACGTGGAACAGCGCTTCGACACCATCCTGCGGGTGGCCCAGGCCATCGTGCAGCACCAGACGGCCTTCTTCAGCCAGGGGCCGGCCGCCATGCGGCCGCTCATCCTGAAGGACATCGCCGGCGAGCTCGGTTTGCATGAATCCACCATTTCACGGGCCACAACACAGAAGTACATGCTCACTCCGTTTGGCACGCTTGAACTCAAGCGCTTCTTCGGCACGGGGGTTTCGACGGACGGCGGGGATGCCACCTCGGCCACGGCAGTGCAGACTTTCATCCGCCAGATGGTGGCCGAAGAGAACCGGGCCAAGCCTTTGTCTGACAGCCAGATCATGCAAAAGCTGGCCGATCAGGGGATAGTCATCGCCCGAAGGACGGTGGCAAAGTACCGCGAAGCGCTGCGGATAGCCCCAGCGGCGTTGCGCAAGGCGCAGGCGGCAGCCCGCTAAGCCGGGTCATGAAATGAGGGACGGGGTTATGAAAATTCGTCCCTAATTTCAAAGACTTGCGTGACACTTTGGTTGCAAATTTATTTGCATGCGGGGCTTGTCAGTAGCGGAATAATTTTCGATAATTATTCTCATGTACATTTGCGTATGTAATGCCATCACCGAACGCCAAGTCCGCGCCAGCGTGGACGCGGGTGCGACGACGCTTTCCGACCTGCAATTCGAGCTGGGCGTGGCCACGTGCTGCGGCTGCTGCGCGGCTACCGCGACCGAATACCTGCCGGGCGGACGCTGTTCCAGCGTATGCGACGTGCGTTCCATAGCCGTTCCGGTCAATCCTCCGGCCGCTCTGGTCGAGTCGGGCGCGCCTGCTGCCAACAGCAGCTTCCCGATTCCCCTGGTCGCCATCGCCTGAGGATGGTCGTCTCTTACCGGCTCGCTGCCGTCACGCAGCGGGCCGCGTTGCTTCTTTCTCGCAAAATTCCCGGATAGTCATCGCCAGTTGGCGCGCAGGTTCGCGCAGCGTATCGGCCAGGCATAACGCCAATTCGGTCGACGGCACGGACGGCAGCCCTGCGTCGATGATCCGATGGTCCGGCAAGAGGCAACGCCGCTCCAGCAGCGCCACGCCCAACCCTCCTGTCAACGCCGCTTGCAGGCCCATCAGATTCGGGCTTTCGTAGGCGATGCGCCAGTGCCGGCCCGAAGCTTCCAGGGCATGGATGGCGCGATTGCGGTAGATGCAGCCTTGCGGAAACGCGACCAGCGGCACCGGCTCGGCGGACGCGAGTTCCATTCCGGGTGCACCGATCCAATGCAAATGTTCGGGCCAGGCGGCCAACGCAGCACCCGCGCCGGGCTCGCGTTTGAGCAGCGCCACATCCAGGTCGCCCCGCTCCAGTGCGCGCGTGAGCGCGGAAGTCAGGTCGCAGCGGACCGATAGCCGCACGCCTGGGCGGGTCCGCGCAAATTCCGACACCAGAATGGTCAGCGCGTCAGCCGCGAAGTCGTCCGGGATGCCCAGCCGGATCACGTCCACGCGCTTGCGCCCGCTGACGGCTTCACGGACCTCGGTCGACAAGGCCAGCATCCGCCGGGCATAGCCCAGGAGACGCTCGCCGTCCTCGGTCAGCAAGACTTGGCGGCCTTCGCGGATGAAGAGCGCGCATTCCAGGGATTCCTCCAGCTTGCGGATCTGCTGGCTGACCGTGGATTGGCTGCGGTGTACGCGTTCGCCCGCCGCCGTGAAGCCGCCGGCATCCACGACGGACACGAAGCTATGCAAAAGATCAAGGTCAGGCATCGCCGGCTCCATGCATTCATTTTTTAAATACTTTCGATCCGAATAAAGAGTTTGTCAATGGATGGGCGGCCGCGCAGAATTCGTCCATCCGCCGCCACTGCGGCTTAGCGCCACCTTCCGGACTCATCATGAAGGCCACCTCGACCCTTTCCGCCGCCGCCATTCCAGCTCAAGCCTCGCCGGGCATCAGCTGGGCGCCCATCGCAGCTTTTTGCTTTCTGTGGAGCTCGGCGTTCGCTGCGGCCAAGATCGCCGTGCGGGACTGTCCGCCGCTGACCTTGCTGACCATCCGTTTCGTGATCGCGGGAGCCTTGATGCTGGGCCTGGCGGCGGCGAGCGGCCGCTGGAAGATGCCAAGCGCGCGCGATCTGGCCGCGCTGATCCTGTTGGGGGTGCTGAACAACGCGCTGTACCTCGGCCTGAGCTGGTCGGGCATGACGACGGTGTCGTCGGCGTTTACCGCGGTGCTGATCAGCACCAACCCGCTGCTCATCGGCGTGCTGGCCGGCCCAGTGCTGGGCGAACGGCTGGGATGGCGCAAACTGCTGGGCCTGTGCCTGGGATTGGCGGGCGTGGCCCTGGTGCTGCGTTCACGCTTGTCGGGCATGCAGGAGGACCTGCATGGCACGCTGTTGGTGACGGGCGGCCTGGTGGCGCTGGTGGCCGGCACGCTGCTCTACAAGCGTTTGAAGCCGTCCTCCGGCCTGTGGACGTCCACGGGCATACAGTCCCTGGCCGGCGCCGTAGCCTTGCTGCCCTTCGCGTTGATGCACGAGAACATCGGCGATGCGCGCATGACGGCCAGCCTGTTCTGGAGCATGGCCTACATGATTGTCGCGGTGTCGATGGGCGGCTACTACCTGTGGTTCATGATTCTCGGCCGCGCCAGCGCTACTGCGGCAAGCGCGCTGCACTTCCTGATGCCGCCGCTGGGCCTGCTGTTCGGGTGGCTGGTGCTGGGCGAGCACGTATCGTGGCTGGATCTGCTGGGCATCGTCCCGATCGCGTTGGGCATCTGGCTGGCCACGCGGCGCGCCGAGTAACGCGCAGCCCCAGCCGAGGTTGCCGATCCGCAACGAAATGCCGCCGGCCACGAGCCGGCGCGTTTCACGCGGTCGAGGGACGCATCGTTGCCAGCGATCGCGTGGATCGCGCGGCGGATTCGGCGACATCGCGCGCCGTCAGGCCGCATCGTTGCTGATGCCGGCATGCAAGGCATCACGCACGCATACTCATTCTCATTGGCGTGTCGCTTTCTTGTAGCGCTCCTAAAGCGGTTTACCAAATGCAGCGCAAGGCTAGGCGCGGCCCCGCGCCAGGTGGTAGTCTGCCGGGGTTGCGTACGCGCGGCATCGTGCGCTCCTTTGTCGCGATGCATCTGCGTCGCGCCTGACTGCAAGGAGTCCATCATGAAAGGCGACAAAACCGTCATCCAGTTTCTGAACAAGCAACTGACCAACGAACTGACGGCCATCAACCAATATTTCCTGCATGCCCGCATGCTGAACCATTGGGGCTTCGACAAGCTGGGCAAGCACGAGTACGAAGAGTCCATCGGCGAAATGAAGCATGCGGATCGCCTGATCGCGCGCATCTTCATGCTGGACGGCCTGCCCAACCTGCAGGACCTGCATAAGCTGCTGATCGGCGAAGACGTGCCGGAATTGCTGGCCTGTGACCTGAAGCTGGAGCAAGGCGCGCAGGCGACCGTGAAGGAAGCGATCGCGCATTGCGAATCGGTGCGCGACTATGTCTCGCGCGATCTGTTCCAGGACATCCTGGACGACACCGAAGAGCACATCGACTACCTGGAAACGCAGATCGACCTGATCGACAAGGTCGGTATCCAGAATTATCTGCAAAGCCAGATGTCCGTGCCGGAGTAATGTTCCGGTCATAAAAATGGCGCCCTAAGGGGCGCCATTTTTTTGTCGGTGTCATGCGGCGCATGCCGCGCGCCGATATTTCAGTTCGGGCGAGCCGGGCACTCGGCCATGGTGCCCCAGGCGCGGTTGGGTCCGCAGTACTTGTTGCGCGCGGCCCAGGAACACGAGGGGCGTTCGAAGAAGCCTTGCGTGGCGCAATGCGCGAGTTCGCGCTTGAGCGCGTCCTGCCAGCCCAGGGCGCCGGGCGCCTGCGCGGTGTTCGGCGGCGGCGGGGGCGCCTGCACCATCTGCGGAGTGCCGTAGCCGCCTGCCTGGACCTGGCCGCCGTTGATGGCGGTGGACGTGCCGGGAGCCTGCAGATCCAGGGTGCTGACGTCCGAAGTGCCCGAAGGCAGCGGCACTTGCGAAGCTGCCGCGATTTCGCGGGCCTGGTCCGGGCTGATGCGTTCGCGCGAGATCTTCACCGCAGGGTCGCTGACGCTGTCGAACAGCGAAACGGTGTTGACCTGCCATTCGCGGTCGGCGGGCTTGTCGGGCACGCCCAAGGTACCGTCGATGCGCGGCTGCGGAGGCTGGGCCACGTAAGGACGGCCGTTGGCATCCAGTACGGGCTGCTGGGATGCCGCGGCATCCTGGCCAGGAGCGGGCGCGGCCACCGGCGCATGCGCCACCAGCCAATCACCCAGTTGAATACCGCCCCAGGCCGACGCGCCAAGCGCGATCAGGAGCGTTGCGAATAAGAAACGCCAAGACATTGCTACCCTCATCTGCCGTGCGGAACCCGAACGGGTCTACGCTTTGTCTCCGAAAACCTTGCCGCCGTGCTCGCGCATGGCATGGAATTTCACATCGGGATACAGTTCCTCGGCCACGCGCAATTGCGCGGGAGAACCGATCAAAAACGCCGCCGCATCCACAACATCATAGGCGATATGGGCGGCATTGGCATCCATGAACTTGCGCAGCGCCTTGGGGTTTTCAGACGTAATCCAACGTGCCATTGTGTAGCGGGAAGGCAGCATCCGCGCGTCCACGCCGTACTCGGTCTTCAGGCGATGGGCGACCACTTCGAACTGCAGTTGTCCGACCGCGCCCAGCAGCAGCGAGCCGCCGGCAGCCTCGGGACGGAACACCTGGATGGCCCCTTCCTCGCCCAATTGGGTGAGACCGGTGCGCAACTGCTTGGTGCGCAGCGGATCCTTCACTTCCACGGCCTGGAACAGCTCGGGGGCGAAGAACGGCAGCCCGGTGAACTGCAGCGTCTCTCCTTCGGTCAGCACGTCGCCCAACTGCAGCACGCCGTGGTTGGGAATGCCGATCACGTCGCCGGCATAGGCCTCGTCCAGCAGCTCGCGGCGCTGTGACAGGAAGGACACCACGTTGTTGGGGCGCATTTCCTTGTTGGTGCGCGCGACCTTCAGGCGCATGCCGCGTTCGAAGCGGCCGGAGCTTACGCGCACGAACGCGACGCGGTCGCGGTGGGCCGGATCCATGTTGGCCTGCACCTTGAACACCACGCCGGTGAACTTGGGTTCCACGGGCTGCACCAGGCGCTGCATGGACTCGCGCGGGCCCGGGGGCGGCGCCTGTTCGACCAGCGCGTCCAGCACTTCCTGCACACCGAAGTTGTTGATGGCGGAGCCGAAGAACACAGGCGTCTGCTTGCCGGCCAGGAATTGTTCGCGGTCGAAGGCGGGCGCGGCTTCGTTGATGAGTTCGATCTCGCCGCTGGCCTGCTCGAACGCCGAGCCAAAGCGCCGGGCGATTTCGGGATTGCTCAGGCCTTCGATGAAGTCGTCCTTGTCCGAGCGGCGTTCCTGGCCGGGGCGGAACACGCGCATGCGGTCCTGGCGGATGTCGAATACGCCGCCGAAGGCCTTGCCCATGCCGACCGGCCAGGAGAACGGCACCGCGTCCATGCCCAGGTGGCCTTCGATTTCGGACAGCAGTTCCAAAGGTTCGCGCACTTCGCGGTCCATCTTGTTGATGAACGTAATGATGGGCGTGTTGCGCGCGCGGCAGACCTGCAAGAGGCGGATGGTTTGCGGCTCCACGCCGTTGGCGGCGTCGATCACCATGAGTGCGGCGTCCACGGCCGTCAGCACCCGGTACGTGTCTTCGGAGAAGTCCGCGTGGCCCGGGGTGTCGAGCAGGTTGATGACGCAATCGCGGTATTCCATCTGCATCACCGAGGACGCCACGGAAATGCCGCGCTGCTTTTCGATTTCCATCCAGTCGGACGATGCATGGCGCGAAGCCTTGCGCGCCTTGACGCTGCCGGCGATCTGGATCGCGCCTGCGAACAGCAACAGCTTTTCGGTCAGTGTCGTCTTGCCCGCGTCGGGGTGGGAAATGATGGCGAACGTACGGCGCCGCGCTACTTCGTGAGGGATGTTCATGATCGGAAGGATTTTACTTGGCGCCGCTTTTGGGCCCGGCGCGGTCCGGTATCGGGCATGAAAAACGCGCGGGGCATGCGCCGTCGCCAGCGCATGCCCCGCACATGGGGTTCAGGAATGGCGGCGGAACGAAGCCAGGAACACGCCGGCCAGGATGAAGAGCGAACCGAAGGTCCGGTTCATCCAGCGGATATGCTTGGCGCTGCGCAGCAGGCGCAGCACGCGCGCGGCCAGCAGCGTGTACACGCCCATGGCCACCAGGTCGGTGAACGCCAGCGTGGCGGCGATCGCCGCATACTGCTGCGTCAGCGGCAGCGCGGTATCCACGAACTGCGGCACCACGGCCAGCAGGAACACCGTGCCCTTGGGGTTCATGGTGTTGATCAGGAAGCCGCGCAGCACCAGTTCCCGGATCGTGGCGCGCTTGGGATCGCCGGAATCCACTGTGACGGGCGCCGCATCCGTGCGGATCTGGCGCACGCCCAGGTAGATCAGGTAGGCCACGCCCAGATACTTGACCACGTTGAAGGCCACCTCGGAGGTGGCCAGCACCGCGCCCAGCCCCACGGCCACCACCACGAACTGGAACAGGATGCCCATGATCAGGCCAGCCGTGTTCCAGTAGCCGCGCGCAAAGCCGTACTTCAGGCCGGAGGACATCGCCGAGATCGCGCCCGCGCCAGGCGAGAACGAAATGGCCCAGGAGGCCAGGAAGAACGTCAACCAGGTAGATAAGGGCATGGCGCGGGTCCGTGGGTAGCGGTTGCGGTGATATTACTTGCTCAGCAACGCGGCGCGCGGCGCGCCCGAGGGGCGTCCGGAACCGCCATTGCCTGCCGGGCGGCCGGAGCCCTCCGGACGGCGATGGTTCTGCTGGGGACGGCCTTCGTTGCGGCCGGCGTGGGCCGGACGGTCGGCGGGCTTGCCGTCGCGCGGGCCATGGCTGGCGCGGCCTTCGCCGCCGGCACGGGCCGGCGCGGGGGCGCGGTTGCCGGTCGCGGCGCGGGGCTGGCCCTGGCCTTGTCCCTGGCGCGAACGGCCGCCATTGCCATTGCCATTGCCGCTGCGGCCGCCATTACGGCCGCCGCCGCCGCGCGGGCTGCGGTTGTCTTCGTCGCGCTCCTGGCGGTCGTAGGCCGCCGCGGTCGTGGCCGGCGGCGTCCAGCCTTCCACGGGCTTGCGCTCGATGGTCTTCTTGATCAGGCGCTCGATGTCCTTCAACAGCTTGATTTCGCTGTTGTCGACCAGCGAGACCGCGGCGCCGGTGGCGCCGGCGCGGCCGGTGCGGCCGATGCGGTGCACGTAGTCTTCAGGCACATTGGGCAGTTCGAAGTTCACCACCTGGGGCAGTTGGTCGATGTCCAGGCCGCGGGCGGCGATGTCGGTCGCCACCAGCACCGTCACGGTGCTGTCCTTGAAGCCGGCCAGCGCGCGGGTGCGGGCCGACTGGCTCTTGTTGCCGTGGATGGCGGCGGCGGTCAGGCCGTCCTTGACCAGCTTTTCGGCCAGGCGGTTGGCGCCGTGCTTGGTGCGGGTGAACACCAGCACCTGGTGCCAGCCGCTTTCGCGGATGATGTGGCTGATGAGGTCGCGCTTGTGGTGCTGTTCCACCATGTGCACCGTCTGGGTGACCAGTTCGGTGGCGGTGTTGCGCGGGGTGACCGAGACTTCGCCCGGGTTGTTCAGCACGCCGCGCGCCAGGGTGCGGATCTCGTCGGAGAAGGTGGCCGAGAACAGCAGGTTCTGGCGCTGCTTGGGCAGCAGCGCGAGGACCTTGCGGATATCGCGGATGAAGCCCATGTCCAGCATGCGGTCGGCTTCGTCCAGCACCAGGATCTCGACGCCGGACAGGTCCACGGTCTTCTGGCCGCAGTGGTCCAGCAGGCGGCCGGGGGTGGCGACCAGGATGTCCAGCGGCTTTCTCAGCGCGGAGATCTGGGGGTTGATGTTGACGCCGCCGAACATCACCATGGAGGACAGCGGCGTGTACTTGCCATAGGTCTGCACCGATTCCTCGACCTGCGCGGTCAACTCACGCGTCGGGGTCAGGATCAGGCAGCGCGGGCGGCCGGGCTTGCGCTGCTCGGGCTTTTTCTGCATCAGCAGGTGCAGGATGGGCAGCGTGAAGCCGGCGGTCTTGCCGGTGCCGGTCTGTGCGGCGGCGAGCAGGTCGCCACCCTTGAGGACCTGGGGAATTGCCTGGGCCTGAATGGGAGTGGGCGCGGTGTAGCCGGTTTCGGCAATGGCGCGCAACAGGGAATCAGCCAGCCCGAGGTCGGCAAAAGGGGAAGAGGTAGTCAAAACAACTCCAGCGGCAGCCCGTCGCTCAAGTTGAGAGACTCCAATCCAGGCGGACGAATAAAGGAGAAAAGGGAAGCGCCCTGACGGGCGAAGCTTGGCAGCGAAGGGCCTAGCGGACGTGCGCAGATTGGCAAAACGCACCGAAGGATTGTAGCTGATGTGGCGCTGCAGCACCGCCCGGGAAGGCTGGTTCTGTATCAATAAGCAACACATTGCAGCGCCTTTGCACGAAATAAGTGTTTTCCCTAGGCTGCAATCCCTATAATCCGTCCGCTTTCATCCATTTGAAGAATAAAGGATCGCAATGAAAAAATCGGCAATTGTGGGCGTAGTCGTCGCGCTGGGCGCAGTATGGACCGGCACGGCTTGGTATACGGGCCAGAAGGCCGAGGCTTTCGTCAAGCAATCGATCGAGCAGGCCAACCTTGAACTGAAGAAGGTCGGCGAAAAATGGGGTGTGACCCCCGTGGTTGAGCTGGTCTCCTTCGACCGCGGCGTGTTTTCGTCCACCGAGCGCTACCGCGTCAAGTTCACCGAGCCGGCCGCCGACGGCAAGCCGGCCGTCGACCACGAACTCGTGTTCCTCGAGCACCTGGACCACGGCCCCTTCCCGCTGTCCAACCTGAAGTCGGGCTCGTTTGCGCCCGCCATGGTGGCCAGCCGCTTCCAGCTGGAAGAGACGCCCCTGGTCAAGGAATGGTTCGCCGCCGCCAAGGGCGCGGTGCCCCTGTCCGGCGCCTATAGCGTCAGCTATGCCAAGAACATCAGCGGCAACTTCGACATGGCTCCCGTCGAGTTCGCCAAGGACGCCAACAGCCTGAAGTTCTCGGGCATGAAGGGCGACGTGACCTACGCCACCGGCAGCAAGCACGGCACGGTCGCGCTGAAGGCCGACAGCCTGACGCTGGCGGGCGAGTCCGAAGAAAGCGACATCGTCAGCATGGCCATGACCGGCCTGACCCTGACCAGCGACATGACGCCGGCTTCGAACGACATGTACGTGGGCAGCCAGAAGGTCGCGCTCAAGAACTGGACCATCACGTCCAAGGAAAAGCCGCCGGTCCAGCTCAAGGACACCGCGATTACCGTCGACATGACCGAAGCCAACTCGCTCATGGGCGTGAAGATGGCCATGGATTTCGGCATGATCAACGTGCAGGAAAAGGACATGGCCGGCCTGAAGCTGGTGCTGGACGCGCAGAAGCTGGATTCGAAGGCGTTCAAGGCGCTGAACGACGTCTATGAAGCCGCTTCGCGCCGCATGATGCAGAGCAAGGGCGAAGAGCAGTCGCCCCAGTTCACGGATGAAGAAAAGCAGGTCCTCAAGACCAACGTCGAGCTGCTGCTGGCTGGCAACCCGACGCTGGCAGTGTCGCCGCTGGAAGTGCGTACCGCCAACGGCACGTCGACCTTCAACCTGGACCTGGACATGGCCAAGCCGGCATCGCTGGACGGCGAGTTCGCCGATACGCTGAAGCAGACGATCCGCAAGCTCAATGCCAAGCTGGTGCTGTCCAAGGGCAACCTGAGCGACCTGATGGCCATCGAGCCCCAGGTGCGCGGCGTGCCGGCCGAGCAGGCTCAGCAGACCGCCAAGGGCCAGGCTGAAATGGTTGGCACCATGGCTACCGCCATGGGCATGGCCAAGGTCGAAAACAACAACATCGTGACGTACCTGAACTACGCCGACGGCCAGGTCGATTTCAACGGCAAGAAGATGCCGGTCGAGCAGTTCCTGATGATGGTCATGAGCGGCGCGATGGGCGGCGCCCGCTAAGTCGGCGCACCACTCGACTCGAGCTGTACAAAGGCCGCCGCGCCCAGGGCGCGGCGGCCTTTTTCATTGCGGGCTGGGAATCGTCGCGTTTCAGAGGGGCAAGGCGCCGGCGGCCACTTCGCCGTTGCGCAGTACCGCAACGTGGAAGCGCTTGTCGGCCGCCTTCATGATGTCTTCGGTGGGATCGCCCTGCACCAGCAGCAGATCGGCCACGTTGCCCTCGGCGATGGCGCCGTGCTGGTCCATGCCCATCAGGTCGTGTCCGCGCGAGGTGCCGGCGATGAGCGCGTCCACGGGCGTCATGCCGAACTCGACCATGTAGGCCAATTCCATGGCGTTCTCGCCGTGCAGGTTGAACGGGGTGCCGGCGTCGGTGCCCAGCGCAATGCGCCCGCCCGCCTTGTAATACATCTGGAACGATTCGCGGTGGCGTTGCTCCACCGCGCGCGCCTTCTCGACCGCGTAGGCGGGGATGCCGTTGTCGGCGTTGGCGATGATGTTGCGCACCGCGGCGATGGTGGGCACCAGATAGGTCTGGGCGTCCAGCATCTCGCGCAGGCATTCGTCGTCCATGAAGATGCCGTGCTCGATGGAATCGATGCCGGCGCGCACTGCGTTCAGGATGCCCAGCGTGCCTTGCGCATGACTGGCGGTGCTTTTACGAAAGCGCTTGGCCTCGTGCACGCCGGCCTTCATTTCGTCGAAGCTGTAGTGCGCGTCCATGGGGCTGACGCCGGGCGTCATGACGCCGCCCGTGGCCATGATCTTCACCAGGTCGCAGCCGGCGTGGACCTGTTCGCGCACGGCCTTGATCACGTCCTCGCAGCCGTCGGCCACGCGGCCGATGCGGTTGCCGTGGCCGCCCGTCATGCAGATGATGCGGCCCGAGGCCCTGATCGTGGGGCCGGGGAACACGCCGCGCGCGATGGCGTCGCGCACGCCGAATTCCAGGTAGTCCTTGCCGCCGCAATCGCGCAGCGCGGTGACGCCGCCGCGCAGGCTGGCCTGCGCGTTCTCCAGCGCCGTCAACGTGATCTGCGCAGGGCCTTGCTTGCTCAGTTGCGCGTTGGGATCGGCGCCGCCGGTGTAGACCAAATGGACGTGACAGTCGGCCAGGCTGGGCATCAGCGTCATGCCGTCCGTGCGCACGGTCGCGCCGGCGTAGCCGGAAAACTCCCCGGCCGGCGCCACGCGCACCACGTGCCGGCCTTCGACCAGCACGCCGTGGTTGGGCAGCAGTTTGCCCTTGCCGTCGAAAACCTGGCCGCCTGTAAACAGGGTCTGTCGTGTCGCCGTCATGTCTCGCTCCGGGTTGCGCCTGGCGTTACTCCGCCACTTCCAGGCCCTCGCGGGACATGGATTGCAGGCGGGGCATGAGGCCAAGCAGGTGTTGGCTGTAGGGATGCTGCGGACGTTCGAAGAGGTCTTCGGTGTTGGCCACTTCCAGCAGTTCGCCATAGCGCATCACGCCCACGCGGTCGCACATCTGGCGGATCACCGGCAGGTCGTGGCTGATGAACAGCATGGTCAGCCCGAGTTCCTCTTGCAGGTCTTTCAGCAGGTTCAGGATCTGCGCCTGGATGGACACGTCCAGCGCCGAGGTCGGTTCGTCGCAGATAAGGAAGCGGGGGCGCGTGGCCAGCGCCCGCGCGATGCAGATGCGCTGGCGTTGGCCGCCCGAGAACTCGTGCGGAAAGCGTTCGGCGGCGCGATCGCCCAGGCCCACCACGTCCAGCAGGTCAGCCACGATGCGGCGCGTCTCTGCTTCGCTGGCCGCCAGCTTGTGGAAGCGGATCGGCTCGGCCACGATGTCCAGCACCCGCATGCGCGGATTGAGCGAGGAGAACGGATCCTGGAAGATCATCTGGATCTGCCGCCGGAACGGGTTCAGCTGCTTCTCGCCCTTGAGCGCGGTCAGGTCCGTGCCGCCGAAATTGACCGAGCCTTCGCTCGGCGTGTAGAGGCCGGAGATCAGCCGCGCCACGGTGGACTTGCCGGAACCGGACTCGCCCACCAGGCCGAAGACCTCGCCTTCGCCGATGGAGAAATTGACGCGTTTGACGGCGTCCAGCGTGCGCTGGTTGCGCTTGAGCAGCGCGCTCTTCAACACGAAGCGCATGCTCAGGTCGTTGACTTGCACCAGCGGACCGCCGGTGCGCGCGCCGAAGTCGCGGCGCTGGCCCAGCCAGTGGGTGGCCAGGTCCAGCGGCTGCGCCGGCTTTTTCACGTCCTCGATGTAGGTCACCAGCGGGAAGCGCCGCAGCTTGATGTCGGGACGCGGCACGGCCGAGATCAGGCTGCGCGTGTAGGGGTGGTCGGGGTCGCCCAGGATCTTGGAGGTGGGGCCTTGTTCGACCAGCTTGCCGTGGTAAAGAACCGCCACGCGATCCGTCACGTCCGCGATCACGCCCATGTCGTGCGTGATGATGATCATGCCAACCTGCTCTTCGCGGCACAGCTTCTTGAGCAGTTCCAGGATCTGCGCCTGGATCGACACGTCGAGCGCGGTGGTGGGTTCGTCGGCGATGATGACTTCGGGCTCGCAGCACAGCGCCAGCGCGATCACCACGCGTTGCCGCATGCCGCCCGAGAACTGGTGCGGGTATTGTTTGACGCGGAGTTCCGGCTTGTCGATGCCGACCTGCGTCAGTAGCTGCACGGCGCGTTTCTGGGCCTCGGCCTGGGACAGGTTCAGGTGCACCTGCATGGTTTCGACCAGCTGGCTTTCCACCGTCTGCAGCGGATCCAGCGAGGTCAGCGGATCCTGGAAGATCATGCCGATGCGGCGGCCGCGCACTTTGCGCTGCTGCGCCGGAGTCAGCGTGTCGATGCGTTCGCCGTTCAGCAGCACGGCGCCGCCCGCCAGGCGGCCAGGCGCCTCCAGCAGGCCGATCACGGCATTGCCGATGGTGGACTTGCCGGCGCCGGATTCGCCCACCACGCCCAGGATTTCGCCTTTTTCCAGGGACAGCGAGACGCCGTCCACGGCCACCAGCGTGCCGCGGCGGCTGGGAAATTCGATGCGGATATCTTCGATGTTCAACAGGGCCATGGCGTCCTCAGCGCAGCTTGGGGTTGAGCGCGTCGCGCAGCCAGTCGCCCAGCAGGTTGACCGACAGCACCAGCGCCACCAGCGCGATGCCGGGGAAGATGGAGATCCACCACATGCCCGAGAACAGGTAGCTGTTGCCGATACGTATCAACGTGCCCAGCGACGGCGCCGTGGGCGGTACGCCCACGCCCAGGAACGAGAGCGTGGCTTCGGTGATGATGGCGATGGCCAGGTGGATGGTGGCGATGACCAGTACCGGTCCCATCACGTTGGGCAGGATGTGCCGGCGCAGGATGGTGATGGGTCCGATGCCGATGAGGCGGGCCGCCTGCACGTATTCCTTGTTGCGTTCCACCAGTGTGGAGCCGCGCACGGTGCGGGCGTATTGCACCCAGCCCGAGATGCCGATGGCGAAGATCAGCACATACAGCGCGAGCTGGTCGTGCATGTCGCGCGGCAGCAGGCCGCGCGCCACGCCGTCGATCAGCAGCGCCACCAGAATGGCTGGAAACGACAGCTGCACGTCGGCGATGCGCATGATGAAGCTGTCCACGCGTCCGCCTGCATAGCCGCTGATGAGGCCCAGGCTCACGCCCAGCACCATCGAGAACAGCACGGACGCGAAACCCACCAGCAGCGACACGCGCGAGCCATACAGAACCGCCGACAGGATGTCGCGGCCCTGGTCGTCGGTGCCCAGCAGGAAGTCTGGGCTGCCGCCCTCTTCCCAGGCCGGCGGCGTGTTGGCGTCCATGATGCTCAAGGATGCCAGGTCAAAGGGGTTGTGCGGCGCGACGACGGGCGCGAACAGCGCGCCCAGCAGGATGGCCAGCGTGACGATCGCGGCGATGATGGCGCCGGGCGAACGCTTGAAGCTGTGCCAGAGGTCGCTGTCGGCCGCACGGGCGAAGAAGGGAGCGATGCGAGCAATCATGATGAGTCCTTTACTTGCTCTGCACGCGCAGACGCGGGTCCACGGCGAAGTACAGCAGGTCCACGACCAGGTTGATGAGCACGAACATGAAGGCGATCAGCACCAGATAGGCCGCCATGACGGGAATGTCCACCATGCTGATGGCCTGGATGAACAGCAGGCCCATGCCGGGCCACTGGAACACGGTTTCCGTGATGATGGCGAAGGCGATGATGGAACCCAGTTGCAGCCCGGTGATCGTGATGACGGGCACCATGGTGTTCTTCAACGCATGGCGGAAATTGATCAGCCGTTCCGGCAGGCCGCGGGCGCGCGCGAATTTGATGAAGTCGGCGCGCAGCACTTCCAGCATTTCGGCGCGCACCAGCCGCATGATCAGCGTCATCTGGAACAGCGCCAGCGTGATGGCCGGCATGATCAGCGCCAGCCAGCCTGATTTGGTCAGAAAGCCCGTGGTCCACCATCCCAGGCTGACCACGTCGCCGCGCCCGAAGCTGGGCAGCCATCGCAGCTGCACGCCGAAGAACAGGATGAGCAGAATGCCGATGAGGAAGGTGGGCAGCGAGATGCCGGCCAGCGAGATCGCCATGAAGGCCTTGGACAGCACGCCGTGGCGCTTGAGCGCGGTATAGATGCCCATGGGTATGCCCAGGGCCAGCGCCATCACGGCAGACACGAAGGACAGTTCCAGCGTGGCCGGCATGCGCTCTTCGAGCAGTTCGCTGACGGGCCGGCGGTGCCGGTACGATATGCCGAAGTCGCCGCGCACGGCGTTGGCCACGAAGTGCGCGTACTGCACCACGAAGGGATCGTCCAGGCCCAGCTGTTTGCGCAGTTCCGCGCGTTGTTCAGGGGTGGTGTCCTGGCCCACCATGCTGGCTATCGGATCGCCCACATAGCGGAACATGGAGAACGCGATCAGCGCCACCGTCAACATCACCAGCACCGACTGGATAAGCCGTTGCGCAACAAAGGAAAGCATTATCGGAAGCCCTCGGATTCAGATGACGCCGGGCCGCGTTTCCCTCGGGTAGCGGGAACCGGGGCTGGGCCGGGCGCGCCCGGGCGGCAGGTGCCGCCCGGGGCTCGCGTCGCCGGATTACGGCAGGACGACGTCGCGCAGGTCGAGCACGTCGTCGGCGCGCTGGATGACCTGGATGTTGTCCTTCACGCCCCAGGACATGGGCTGCTGGTGCAGCGGCAGGTAGCCATAGTCGTTGCGCACGATCTCGAAGGCTTCCTTGATCATGGCGTTGCGCTTGGCCTGGTCGGTTTCGACGCCGATCTTGTCGGTGAGTTCGTCGACCTTCTTGTTGCAGTACCCGCCCAGGTTGAACTGGCCCGCCGCCGTCTTGGCATTGCGGCACGAGGCCAGGTTCAGCAGCGTGTTGTGCGCGTCGGTGGAGCTGGGCGTCCAGCCCAGCATGTACATGCTGGTCTGGTTGCCGGCCTGCAGCAGGATCTTGCCGAAGTACTTCGACTTGGTCTGCGCCAGCAGGTTGATCTTGATGCCCACGCGCGCCAGCATGCCGGCCACGGCCTGGCAGACCTTTTCGTCGTTGACGTAGCGGTCGTTCGGGCAGTCCATGGTGACCGTGAAGCCCTTGGGATAGCCGGCTTCGGCCAGCAGCTTCTTGGCGCGCTCGGGATCCGGCTTGTACGGCGCGCCGAAGGAATCGTCATAGCCATTGATGGCGGTGGCGATGAGCGAGCCCAGCGGCTTGGCAGCGCCGCGCATGATCTTCTCGTTGATGGCCTTGGTGTCCACGGCCAGCACCACGGCTTCGCGCACCTTGGGATCCTTGAAGGGATTCTTGCCCTTCACGTCCGAGAACAGCAGTTCGTCGCGGTCCTGGTCCATGCCGATGAAGATGGCGCGCGCTTCCGGCGCGGTCAGCGGCTTGACGCCCTTGGCGTCTTCGAGGCGCTTCCAGTCCTGCACCGGTACAGGCTGCACCAGGTCCATTTCGCCGGAGATCAGCGCGGCCACGCGCGTCGCTTCCTGCGTGATGGGCTGGAAGATGACTTCGTCGACGTTGGTCTTGATGTTCTTGTTCCAGTAGCCGTCGTATCGCTTGAGCACGGTCTTCACGTCGGGCTGGCGCGAGGCCAGCATGAAGGGGCCGGTGCCGTTGGCATTCAGGTTGGCATAGTTGCCCTGGTTGTCGCCCTTGACGTTGGTGGCTTCGGTGGTCTTGTTCTTTTCCGACCACGACTTGCTCATGATGTACAGGAACACCCATTCGCGCGGCAGGATGGGGTTGGGCGTGGGCGTGGTGACTTCGATGGTGTAGTCGTCAATCTTCTTGATGTCGGAGGCCTTGGCGCCGTAGCCCTTCATGTCGGAGCCCGGGGTCAGGCTGCGCTTCCAGGAGAAGATGACGTCGTCCGCCGTGAACGGCGAACCATCGTGGAATTTCACGCCCTTGCGCAGCTTGAACACCCACTTCGTGGGTTCGGGGTTCTCCCAGCTTTCCGCCAGCAGCGGAGTCAGTTTCAGGTTGCCGTCGTAGCCGGCAAGCGTTTCGTAGATGTTGCCCTGGAAGCCCAGCGTGAACGTTTCGTTCAGGGCCATCGGATCCATGGACGTCGCATCGCCTTGATAGGACCAGTGAAAGGTCTTGGCGGCCGCGCCGGCGCTGAAAGCCAGCGATGCGGCGATGGCAGCGGCGAGCGCAGCTTGCTTCAGGTGGGGAAAAGTACGCATAGCCCTCATGCTCCGTGTGGTGCGCGGATAGCGCGACAGAAGTGACAGGGCCCCGGCCCCATGGGGATCCGGGGCATGGCGTTGCTGCTTACGACGAAAGACGGATTGGGGTCTGGCGGGACGCAGCGCGAGCTGCGCGTGCGCCGGTGATGGCGCTGCCGGGAATCACTGCGTAGGACTTCGACTTCACGATAGACCCAACCCCTTGTGATTATCATGACGGGGACGGACCCGCATCGATGTAGGACGAATCTTATCGACGCATTCGTTTAAGCGTCAATCGGTTTGGATTGGGGTTAGTACTTGCTTGCCGGCGGCGTGGAATGGTGCGTGCGGCAAGGCTGGCGGCTCTGCGCTCAGGCGCCGGGCGGGGGCGCGTCGGCAAGGGTTTTCGCCAATTCGCGCACCACGCGCTTGCGGCGGTCGCTGTCTTCGTAGTGCTCGCCCAGGGCCGACCATTCGGGCCGGCTGCGGGCCTCTTTCAACGCTTCGGGCAGGGGCCCTTTGCGCCAGGCATCGTCGTCCGGATGGTCTAGTCTCAATGGCTCGCGCGCGGCATGGCCGCGGCGCTCCAGCGCTTCGATCAGTTGGCGCTGGCGCAGGGCCAAAAGACGCAGCACCGCGTCGTCGACGCTGATTTCGCGCCAGCCGCGCAGCTTGCCCGCCACGCGCTTGCCCAGCTTTTCCACGCCTTGCCACAGGCCGCCGGCGGCCGCGCCGATCAGCATGCCGGTGCCCAGGCTCAAACCGGCGCTGAACAGGTCCACCGCCGCGCCGGCCATGGCGCCCGCGGCGGCGCCCATGCCCACCTGCACGCCCATGTCCTTCAGGGCCTGGGGATGGAACAGGTCCATGCCCCAGCGCTCGCCCTGCAGCGGCAGCGCATCATCGGTGAAGTCCGTCGCGCGGAAGTTGTAGAGCGCCAGCAATGCGTTGACGCAGGTCTGCTCGCGCTGGCGCACCTGGTCGCGCAGCGTGCCCGAGGCGGCCGCGAGCGCCGCGTCGTCGCTGGCGCTGGAGACGTGCAAGGCCGCCACGTCGACCAGCAGGTCGGCCAGCAGTTCGTAGGCGGCGCCACGGCGCGCGCGGCGCTGCTCGGCAAGATTGGCGGACAGCCGGGCCAGCGCGGCGGCGTGGCGGTCCAGCAGCACGCCGAGCTTGGCATAGAGCTGTTGTTCGCCATCCAGCGGCGGCGCGACGGTGTCGAACTCGACGACCGCGTGCAGGCCCAACCGGGCCATGGCGGCGCGCCATTCGTCGGCGCGATGCGCGGGCGCGTTGACGAAGTTCAGCACAGGCAGCAGAGGCCGGCCGCAGGCGGCCAGGATGGCGAGTTCGTCGCGGTGCTTGCCCAGTACCGGATCGCGCGCGTCGATGACGTACAGCGCCGCGTCGCAATCCAGCATCTTGGCCAGCACGCGGGCCTCCTGCTCGTAGCGGCCATGCGCCTCGGGCGTGTCGAGGAAGCGGCGGATGCGCGCCGGCCCGTCCAGGCGTTCTTGCGGGCTGTCGAGTTTTTCCAGGTACTCCAGCAGCGAGATGCTGTCTTCCATGCCCGGTGTGTCGAACCATTCCAGCACGGCCCGCCCTTCCAGCCGCAGGCGCGCGCCTTCGACGTGGCGCGTGGTGCCCGGGCTGTCGGCGACTTCACCGAAGGTGGTGTCGCGCGTCAGCGTGCGCAGCAACGAGGTCTTGCCGGTGTTGGTATGGCCGACCAGCGCAATCTTGATGAGGTCTTCAGCCATGGCCGGACTCCAGCCAGGCGAGCGGGGCCAGCGGCGCTTGCAGCACGGCATCGGCGGGCAGGCCCAGCGCCAGCAGGCGTTCGCGCCATAGCGGGGCGCGGGTGGCGGGAGCCTCGGCGTCCGCGCGCGGCGTGACCAGCCATACACGCGTCTGTTCCGCGTGCGCGGCCAGTTCGGCGATCAGCGACAGCGTTCCGCGGTCCGGCGTCTGGCGCGCATCGCAGGCGATCAGCATGCGCGTGGCGGCCTGGCCGGCGAGCGCGTCCAGCACGCGGTTGCGCTCTTCGCGGGTATCCAGATTGCCGGCCTGCTGGACGCCCGCGGGCATGTCGGCGGGCGGCCAGGCCAGGTCCGGCGGCAGTTCGAGCCCCAGCAGCACCGGCTGGCCGCCCAGGCCCGCGAGCGGCGGCGCGCCGACGCGCGGTTCGTGCAGGGGATCGACCGGGCGGTCTATGCCCGTGGACTGGGCGGGCGGCTCCAGGCGATCGCGCAAGGCGGAGAATCCGGGCAGCGAGGGATCGATGCGCAGGCGGCGCAAGGCGCGCAGCGATCCCGCCACGCACAGGGCGCCGGCCAACAGACGGGGCAGGATGCCGTAGACCACCAGCACGCCGATCAGCCACAGCGACCACTGCGCCTGCGCCTCGGCGGGCAGGGCCTGGGCGCCGTCGCTGGCGCGGATCATGGATGCGTCCGGCAGCGGAAAGCCCAGCAGGGACGGCAGCCAGCCCAAAGCCTGTGTCAGCCCGACGAATGTGTCGGGCGCCAGCAAGGTGGTGGCCCAGATGAAGCGGTAGCTGGCGGTGGAAAGCACGGCCAGCAGCACCGCCAGCGCTGCGCACAGGGCCGTCAGCCACAGCAGGTGGCTGACACTGCCGAAGAGCCAGCGCAAGGCGCCCGCGCGGGCCAGCAGGTTGAGAAAAGCCTGCGGTACCAGCGCGCTGTCGGGGCCGCGGGCCAGCTTGCGCGTGGCCCAGAGCCAGAGACGCCCCAGTCCCGTGACGGAGGACGCCCGCAGCAGGAAGCTGCCCAGCCACAGCAGGAAGGTGAGCGCATGCAGGCCCAGCAAGGCGCCCAGCGCCCACAGCACGTTGACTGGCCGCGAGCCGTCACCCAGCGCGCCCAGCGCGGCGCCTGCGCCGGAAATGGCGGCCAGCAGGAACAACGCGGCCAACATGGCGAGCGCGCTGCGGCGCCATGTGTCGATCAGGGGGATGAGATTCTCGCGCTGCGCCAGCAACGCGGCGCGAGCCAGGATGCGCGCGGGCAGATCGGCGTCCTGCTGGCGTACGCGGCGCACTGCGGCTGCGTCTTCCAGCGGCCCCCAATGCGTTTCGCGCAGACGTATCAGCTCCGCCAGCCAGTGCGCGCGCACGGGGCCGGCGCCGAGGGGTTCAGCCGGGGGGATGGAATCGCGAGAGGTCGTAGACGGCATCGCGTCGGGCGGCGGTACGGTCAGGCCCTGGGGGCGGTGGACCATTGTAGACCGGGCGGGACGGGAAACGGGGCCACAGCCCCACGCGTCAGTGCCTGGCGCGGGCGCTGCGGTACTGTCCGGGCGTGACGCCGACGGCGTCGCGGAAGACCCGCGCCAAGTGGCTGGCGTTGCCGAAGCCGCTGGCCTGGGCGATGCCGGCCAGGTCGCCCTTGCCGGCTGCGAGCAGCTTGCGCGCATGCGCCAGCCTCCGCGCCCGTACCCAGGCATGCGGCGGCTCGCCGAAAGAGGTGTGGAACATGCGGGCGAAGTGGTAGGTGGATAGCGCCGCCAGGCCTGCGAGTTCGTCCAGCGTCAGCGGCTCGGCCAGGTGCGCGTCAACATAGTCCATGATGCGCCGGCGCACGGCGGGCGCGAGACCGCCGCGCAGCGTTGCCGCGGGCTTGCGCGCCACGCCCTGGTTCAGCAGATGGTGCAGGACTGTTTCGGCCGCGCTGCTGGCCGCCAGCCGGTCGGCGGGCTGGTTCCAGTCGGTGTCCAGCAGCTGCCGGCAGACGTCGATCAGCGAGTCGTCGTGGATGTAGGTGCGGTCGCGCAGTTCCAGCGTGCGGGGCTCGCAGTCCAACCGCATGACGGCTTCGCGGGCCAGGCGTTCCGGAGCGATGTACAGATGCAGGAATTGCACGCTGTCGTTCATGCTCCAGCGCGAGTAGTGCTCCGAGGGCAGCACGCAGAACTTGCCGGCGCCGCCATGTAGCCTGTCCTGGCCCAGGCGGAACGACTTGTCGCCGCCACGCAGATAGAGTGACAGGGTGTGATGGCCCGGATTGTCGTAGCCCATGGTTTCGTGGGCGCTGCGTGACCATTGCGAGATGGCGATGCCCTCGCCCAGCGCGGCGGCGCGTCCCAACGTCGCGGTGGAGCCCGCCAGGGTGCGGAAGACGGAGAAATCGGCCGGGGCCGAGGCGACGGTAGCCATATGAGTGGAATGCTACTGCGATCTCGCGCGCGGCGCGTGCGCGCGAGGAAGAAAACCGCAAGAACCGGCAATTCTTGCGGGCCAGGGAGGCGCAAACTGGATTCCCCGGCGGTCTTGCGGACCGCCTTACCGCGTCCCTGTTTCAGCATCGCATCGTGAACCTCTTCCTGTATTTCCTCACAGTCGTCATCTGGGGCACAACCTGGATCGCCATCAAGCTGCAATTGGGCGTGGTGGCGATTCCCGTCTCCATCTTCTACCGCTTCGCGCTGGCGGGCCTGGTTCTGTTCGCGGTCCTGGCGCTGACCCGCAAGCTGCAGAAAATGGACCGGCGCGGCCACTGGCTGTGCGTGGGCCAGGGGCTGTGCCTGTTCTGCCTGAACTTCCTGTGCTTCTACACGGCAACCCAGTGGATTCCCAGCGGCCTGGTGTCGGTGGTGTTTTCGGCGGCGACGCTATGGAATGCGCTGAATGCCCGCCTGTGGTTCGGCACCCGCGTCGCGCCGCGCGTGATGGTGGCCGGCGCGCTGGGCTTTTCCGGCCTGGTGCTGCTGTTCTGGCCCGAACTGGCGGGGCAGGAGGCCAGCCATGAAACCCTGCTGGGCCTGAGCTTTGCACTGCTGGGTACGTTCTGCTTTTCGACGGGCAACATGCTGTCGTCGCTGCAACAGCGCGCCGGCATCCGGCCCTTGACCGGCAACGCCTACAGCATGCTTTATGGCGCAGCCATCCTGCTGGCGGGTTGTCTGGCGGCGGGCCTGCCGTTCGAATTCGATACCTCGGCTTCCTACGTCGGCGCCCTGCTCTATCTGGCCATCCCGGGCTCCGTGATCGGTTTTACCGCCTATCTGACGTTGGTGGGCCGCATGGGCCCGGCGCGGGCCGCCTACTGCACGGTGCTGTTTCCGGTGGTGGCCTTGAGCGTGTCTACTTTCGCCGAAGGCTATCAGTGGACGGCGCCGGCCCTGCTGGGCCTGGCGCTGGTAATGCTGGGCAACCTGCTGGTCTTCACCAAGTGGACGCCCTTCGCGCGGCGCGCGGCGGCTTGAACTTGGCCCAGGGCCGGGCAAGCCCTAGCGGGCCAGGGCACGCAGCCCTTCCAGCAGGCGGTCGATTTCCGCGTCGCTGGTCAGATAGCTGACCGAGGCCCGCGCGATCTGGGTCAGGCCACGCGCCTGCATGTCCAGCGGGGTATAGGGCACGCCGTTGCTGCCGATGGTGATGCCCTGTGCCGCCATGGCGCGTTGCACGGATACGGCGTCCTGATCGGCGAAGTTGAAGGACACCAGGCCCGAGCGTTCGCGGCCCTGGTCCAGCACCGTGATGCCGGGGATGGCCGCCAGTTCGGTCCGCAGGGCCTGGGCCGTGGCGGCGATGCGGGCGCGGATGGCTGGCAGGCCGATGTCCAGGGCTTCCTGCAAGGCGTTGACCAGGCCGCAGCGCAGCGCCAGCGAGGCTTCCGCCGATTCCAGGCGCGCGGCGTCCTGGCGCAGCACCGGCTCGCCGTCGGCGCCCAGGGGGGCGGAATGGGTGTCGACGAAGGCGGGCGTGAGCTGGTCCAGGAAGTCGCGCCGCACGTACAGCAGGCCTGTGCCGCGCGGGCCGCGCAACGCCTTGCGTCCGGCCCCGCTCAACACATCGCAGCCGATCTGCGCGACGTCCACGGGCAACTGGCCGACCGCCTGTGCCGCATCCACGAAATACGGGATGCCGTGGCGGCGCGCGACGCTGCCGATGGCGGCGGCGGGATTGATCAGGCCGCCGTTGGCGGGCAGCCAGGTCAGTGCGATCAGGCGCACCCGCTCATCCAGCATGGCCTCCAGTGCCTGCGGATCGACGCAGCCGCTGTCGTCCGAGGGAATGGTCTCCAGCGTGGCGCCAGCACGCTGCGCCTTGAGCCGCATGGCGGCCAGGTTGCCGCCCCATTCGTGGCGACCCACCAGGATGCGGTCGCCGGCGCGCCACGGCGCCATCGCCGCGAAAGCCGCGCCCCAGCCGGGCGAGTTGCCGCCGGTGAGCGCGATCTCGGTCGGGTCCGCGTTGAGCAGCCGGGCCGCCAGTGTGCGAGCCTGCTCGATCAGCTCCCGCGACCGCACGCCAGCCTCCATGGGCCCTTGCGTCGCTTCGCGTTGCAGGTGCGCGTGGATGGCATGCAGCGTGGCGGCCGAGGGCAGCGACGCGCCGGCGTGATTGAAATGGACGGTGGTGTGCGCGCCAGGGGTCTGGGCGCGCAACGCTTCCACGGCGCTGGGAGTCAAGGGGGCGGACATGGCGGCTCCGGCAGGGATCAGGCTTGCGTGAGCGCGATAACGGCTTCTATCTCGACCGCCACGCCCTGCGGCAGGGATGCCACGCCGACGGCGCTGCGAGCATGGCGGCCGGCGTCGCCGAACACCTCGACCATCAGGTCGGAGGCGCCGTTGGCAATGGCGCTCTGGCGGTTGAAGTCCGGCGTGCTGGCCACGAACACGCCCAGGCGCACGACGCGCGCCACGCGATCCAGCTTGTCGCCGGTGGCGGCGGCGATCTGCGATAGCAGGCCCAGCGCCGACAGGCGCGCCGCTGCCACGCCATCGGCGTCAGAAACCTGGTCTCCCAGGCGGCCCAGATAGGCGGCCTTGCCGTCCTTGCGGGAGATCTGGCCCGAGATATACAGCAGGTTGCCTTCCTGCACGAAGGGCACGTAGTTGGCGGCGGGAGCGGCGGCGGCTTCGAGGGTCAGGCCAAGTTCGGCCACGCGGCCGGAGATCGAGCGGGTCATGAGGGACTCCTGAACAGGGAAAGTATGGGCAAGCCTCATGCTATCGGCCGCTGCCGGCCCTGACCAATCAATTTTCGCGCAGTACACATGAGTAAAACTAATGTGTGTCGCCCCGCTCCGTGGCCGCCTGCGCCAGCCATGCGTGGAAGCGCTGTGCCGCTTCGCCAAGCGCGCCGCGCGGCGTCACGAACCACCAGCCGATGCGAGGAGCTTCGAGCGCGGCGTTCGGCAGGGCCTCCACCAGCGCGCCGCTGGCGAGCTGGGCGGCGATAAGGCGGTGACGGCCCATCGCCATGCCTTGCCCCGCCAGCGCCGCTTCCACGACGATGTTGTAGTCATGCAGGCGTACGGGCCGCACGCCGCCCAGGTCCACGCCGTGATGTCGCGCCCAGGCGTCCCATTCGAAGGGATGGCGGGCATGCGAGGCCAGCAGCGGGAATCGCAGCAGATCCTGCGGCGCGCGCGGCCGTTTCCTGCCCGCGATCAGCGCGGGCGAGCAGACTACCGACAGCCGCTCCGCCATGATCAGCCGAGCCCGCACGCCTGGCCACACGCCGCGCCCGTAGCGGATGGCGACGTCGACCTCGCCGCCCGCAACGTCCGCCAGGCCGATGTCGGGCTGCAATTGGAGATCGATGTCGGGATGGGCGGCGGCAAACGCCGCGAGGCGCGGCGCCAGCCAGCGCGTGGCGAACGAGGCCAGCAGCCCGACGCGCAGCGTCTGCCGCACAGTCTCGGGCGCACGGACCTCGTCGGTACCCAGGCGCAGCAGTTCGAAGGCCGCGTGTACGCGCTCGTAATAGGCCTGACCCGCCGCGGTCAGCGCCACGGCGCGGGTGAGCCGCTCGAACAGGGCCACGCCCAGTTCGGCTTCCAGTCGCTGGATATGGTGGCTGATGGCGCTTTGCGTTACGAAGAGCTCCTGCGCAGCCAGGGAAAAACTCATGCGCCGCGCGGCAGCTTCAAAGGCGCGCAGGGAAACCAGGGCAGGCAGGGATCGCGCGGAACGCATGGAGGCAGGCGATGTGGTGATGAGGGAATGCGCATCATCGTACGCCGCGCGCGGCCCGGCAAACAGCGCGCGCGCACCGCGTCCCAATGCAAAAGGCCCGCAACAAGTTGCGGGCCCTTCAGTACTGCATTCTTTGGCTCCCCGAGCTGGGCTCGAACCAGCGACCTGCGGATTAACAGTCCGTCGCTCTACCGACTGAGCTATCGGGGAACAGGTAGAGGGGGCGAATTATGCACAAAAAAACGGAAGAATGCAAAACGGGGCAGGCGTAACGGGTCGACGCGCTGAATATTTGCCTTTCTCACCAGGACACGAGTGCATGCGGCGACCATCTGCGGTATCGAAAAGCAGCCAAACCGGGCGCAGTACAAATGGGGTCAGGCAGGAGCCATTCCTCTCAGCGGCGACGGTGGGCCAGCTTCTTCAATGGCCCCTTGCCGGATACCCGTGCTTGCACTGGTAATGGCACGCAACCCGTATTCGGTGAGCATCAGTTCCCGAACCTGGATTACCGCGCCCGGCCTGGAAATTAGCCGGGATCCCTTGAAGAATGCGTCAGGTTTCTTGTTGGTGGCAGCGTTCATATCAATACCTTTTGCTGACGAAGTCGCTGATCGCTTTGGCGCCGGCGCCTACGATTTCCGCAACGTCGTTGCGTTCGAAAAGCGCATGGTCGCTCGAGTCCAGGTAGATCACGCCTATGGGATGCTGGCCTGAACGGTCCAGGACGGGCACCGCCATAGCCGAATAGCGGCCGGGTCCAAGACGGCGGGCCTGGGCCGCGGTATACCCCCATTCAAGCACTAGTGCCGAGCGGAGTTGATCTTCCGTTCTGTGTTGGCTGGACATCACCAGCGGTGTCTTGCTGCGGACAGCTCTGCCCGCGATGCCGGTGTGCACGGGAAAGGTTCGTCCTGCACCCTCGCCGCCAGCGCCCGCGTAGTTGATGATTTGCTCGATTTCCTGCGGTTCATGAACGGGAGGCACGACCCGGTGGAAGGTGGTGCGCAGGTCGGTTCCACAATTGCGCTTGTCGCACCATTCGGCAAGCATGGTGTGCATGGTGGAGACCGCTGCATCGAGACCTTCGTGGACGGCGGCCGGTCCATCCATCTCGTCGTCGGCGCGTGCAGCAGCCACGCGAACCAGGGCTGCCAGAATCAGCCAGACGCTCGTGGCGGCCGTCAGACCGAACATCCAGGGTTCAAACAGCGGTTCGCGCCAGCTCTTCACCGCAGCGGTACCGGCGACGAGGAGTGGCGGGCCATTGAACAGGACTTCTCTAGGCCACCTCTTTTGCCAGAGGCGTTTTTGCCGCACGCCGGGGAGATGATTTGTCTGCATGGGGAACCGCGCCTCCTGAGGCCAGAACTTGGCGCGATTGTAGGCAGCGATTTCGCGGAAAGGCCGGTTTTCGGGGCTCGGGACAGCGTAAATAGGACAAAGCGCAATGGGCTGGCTTGGCCTCACGCTTTCCGTTCATGACGCAGGCAATAAAAAACCCGCGCCGTCATAGCCGGAGCGGGTTTTTGAGATCGTCTCAGGACGGATCTGCATCTGGAATCTGGTGCCGGTGAAAGGAATCGAACCCTCGACCTTCTCATTACAAGTGAGCTGCTCTACCAACTGAGCTACACCGGCGCTGCGTGCCTGGGGCACGCGAAGGGCTGCATTGTAATGAAAAAAATGCAGACCTTGCGGGGATGCCTTATTTGACGATGGTCAGGCGCGGACGCTTGGGTTCGTCGTCGTCTCCGCCGTCGTCGCCGGGGGCGGCGTCGGCGTCGGAGCCCTCGGGCGCGACGGTGGCCGTCGCGCCCTGGGCGCCAGCTTCCGGCGGTTCGTAGGGCTGCACTTCGAAGCCCATGCCGGCGCCGGTTTCGCGCGCATAGATGGCGCTGACGGCGCCCACGGGAACGTAGACGTTTTCGGTCACGCCGCTGAAGCGGGCCTGGAATTCGATGAATTCGTTGCCCAGCACCAGGCGGTTGGTGGCCAGCGTGCCCACGTTCAGCGTGATCTGGCCGTCGCGCACATGGGCGACGGGCACCATGGTGTGCTCGTCGACCTGCACGGTGATGTAGGGCGTATAGCCGTTATCGGTGCACCATTCGTGCAGCGCGCGGATCAGGTACGGTTTGGTCGAAGTTTCACCCATCACGCAACAGCCTTAGCGACGCATCACTTTTTCCGAAGGCGTCAGCGCTTCGATGTAGGCCGGACGCGAGAAGATGCGTTCGGCGTACTTTTGCAGCGGAGCCGCGTTCTTGGGCAGTTCGATGCCGTAGTGGTCCAGGCGCCACAGCAGCGGAGCCACGGCCACGTCGAGCATGGAGAATTCCTCGCCCAGCATGTACTTGTTCTTCAGCAGCATGGGGGCCAGCTGGGCCAGGCGGTCGCGGATGTTCTGGCGGGCGTTGGCCAGCTTCTTTTCGTCGGGCTTGGCGCTGCGGTCTTCCAGCGTCGAGACGTGGACGAACAGTTCCTTCTCGAAGTTGTAGAGGAACAGGCGGGTGCGGGCGCGCATGACCGGGTCGGCGGGCATCAGCTGGGGATGCGGGAAGCGCTCGTCGATGTACTCGTTGATGATGTTCGACTCGTACAGGACCAGGTCGCGTTCGACCAGAATGGGCACTTGACCGTACGGATTCATCACCGAGATGTCTTCGGGCTTGTTGTACAGGTCGATGTCGCGGATCTCGAAATCCATGCCTTTTTCGAACAACACGAAGCGGCAGCGTTGCGAAAACGGACACGTGGTTCCGGAATAGAGCACCATCATGGCGGTAAGTCCTTTATTGAAAAACGAAAGGCCAGCGCCTTAATCTAGCAGGCGCTGGCCCCAATTGCCAGGCGGGATAGGCGTACAGCCCTATCCGCCGATGCCGTCCCTATTTGCAATCAGGGACGGATAAAAACCTGGCGGGGCGTTGCGGTTAGCGCACGTGTTTCCAGTACGAGGCGTTGAGGCGCCAGGTAACCAGGAAGAACAGCAGCAGGAACAACATGACACCGACGCCGAGACGGACGCGGAATGTCTGGACGGGTTCGGCCATCCAGGACATGAACGCAGTCAGGTCGGCGACGTCGTTGTCGTATGTTGCGACTTGGGCCGGGTTAGCGGCCTTGAATTTGGCATCGAAGGTGGCATGGCCGTGGTAGTTGGCTACCGGTTCGGCCTTGACCGTGGAAAAACCCTGTGCATCGTACACCGTGGTGACGCGTTCCCAGGTTTTGGGGGCGCCCGCCTTGCCTTCGACCTCGTGCATGGCGACGGTCGTGAGTTCGCGCGGACCCTGCACTTCCCAGAGCGCGTGGGGCATGCCCACCGACGGGAAGACCAGATTGTTCCAGCCCGTGGGACGCGCCGTGTCGCGGTAGAAGGTGCGCAGGTAGGTGTAGATGTAGTCGGCGCCCGAGGGGCCGGCGTTCACGGATTTGGCGCGCGCGATCACGGACAAGTCCGGGGGCGTCGTGCCGAACCACTGCTTGGCGTCCTTCGGGGTCATGGCGACGTTCATCATGTCGCCGACCTTCTCGCCGGTGAACAGCAGGCTTTCCTTGATCTGCTGGTCGGTCAGCCCGATGTCCTTGAGCTTGTTGTAGCGCATCGAGGACGCGCTATGGCAGTTCAGGCAGTAGTTGACGAACAGCTTGGCTCCGTTCTGCAGCGACGACATGTCGTTGACGCGGTACGGGGCCTTGTCCAGGGGGTAGCCGCCTCCGGCGGCAAGGGTGGCGGTACACGTGAGCATCAAGGCCACGGCACCAATCAGCTTCTTGATCATGGTTAATCCGTTATCTGGTGGGCTCAGTGGGCGTGGAACGTGACGCGGTCGGGCACCTTCTTGAAAGTGCCCAGGCGGCTCCATACCGGCATCAGGAAGAAGAATGCCAGGTACAGCAGCGTGCCGATTTGCGACGTGATGTTCAACGGCGGACTGGGCGGCTGCGTACCGATGTAGCCGAGCACCAGGAAGTTGACCATGAAGATGCCGTAGATCCACTTGTGCCAGGTCGGGCGGTAGCGGATCGACTTGACCGGGGAATGGTCCAGCCACGGCAGGAAGAACAGGATGACGACCGTGCCGCCCATGGCGACCACGCCCCAGAACTTGGCGTCGATCACGCGCAGCAGCACGGCCACGACGATCAGGATGCCGGGGACGGCGATGCGCATGAAGCCCTTCAGGTTGCTCTTGACGAGCAGCGCGATGGCGCCCAGCACGGAAGCGCCCGCCAGCACCCAGGTGAACTCGTCGGTGGTGGCGCGCAGCATCGAGTAGAACGGCGTGAAGTACCAGACCGGCGCGATGTGCGGAGGCGTCTTCAGCGAGTCAGCAGGGATGAAGTTGTTGAACTCGAGGAAGTAGCCGCCCATTTCCGGCGCGAAGAACACGATGAACGCGAACACGAGCAGGAAGCCGGCCACGCCCATCAGGTCGTGGACCGAGTAGAACGGGTGGAACGGGATGCCGTCCTTCGGGCGGCCGTACTTGTCCTTCGGGCCTTGCTTGATCTCGATGCCGTCCGGGTTGTTCGAGCCGACTTCGTGCAGCGCCACCAGGTGGGCCGCGACCAGGCCCACCAGCACCAGCGGGATGGCGATGACGTGGAAGGCGAAGAAGCGGTTCAGCGTGGCATCCGACACGACGTAGTCGCCGCGGATCCAGATGGACAGCTCAGGGCCGATGAAGGGAATGGCTGCGAACAGGTTCACGATCACCTGCGCGCCCCAGTAGGACATCTGGCCCCAGGGCAGCAGATAGCCGAAGAAGGCTTCCGCCATCAGACAGAGGAAGATCGCGACGCCGAAGATCCACACGAGTTCGCGCGGCTTGCGGTAGGAACCGTAAAGCAGCCCGCGCAGCATGTGCAGGTACACGACGACGAAGAACATCGACGCGCCGGTGGAGTGCATGTAGCGCACCAGCCAGCCCCACGGGACTTCGCGCATGATGTATTCGACGGACTGGAACGCGCGTTCGGCGTCCGGCTTGTAGTGCATGACCAGGAAGATGCCGGTCACGATCTGCAGCACCAGCACCAGCAGGGCCAGTGAGCCAAAGAAGTACCAGAAGTTGAAGTTCTTCGGTGCGTAGTACTCGGACAGATGGGCTTTCCAGGTGGAGGTCACCGGGAAGCGCCGGTCCAGCCAGCCCAACAGGCCTGTCGTCTCGACGGTTTTCTCGCCAGCCATGTAACGGCTCCTTCTCTAATACGTGGCGTATTTGTTTTACTTACGTAATTCGGGAAAAAAGCGCGACGCGCGCGTCAGGCCTTGTTGTCTTCATCGACGCCCACGATGATGCGGGTGTCGGTGAGATATTGGTACGGCGGGACTTCGAGGTTGTCGGGAGCGGGCTTGTTCTTGTAGACACGGCCGGCCAGATCGAACGTGGAGCCGTGGCAAGGACAGAGGAATCCGCCCTGCCAGTCGGCGCCCAGACTGCCGCCTTTCTCGAAGTGGGACGTGGGCGAGCAGCCGAGGTGGGTACAGATGCCGACGCAGACGAAGAGCTCGGGCTTGCGCGAGCGGCCTTCGTTTTCGGCGTATTTGGGCGTGAAGCCGGGGCGCTTGGAATCAGGATCGGCCAGCAAGGCGTCCTGGGTCTTGAGACCAGCGAGTTGTTCAGGCGACCGGTGGATGATCCAGACCGGTTTTCCGCGCCATTCAACCGTCTTCATGGTGCCGACGGGAATGTCGCCGACGTCCACTTCAACGGGAGCCCCGGCAGCGCGGGCCTTTTCGGAGGGAGAAAACGTGCTCACAAGCGGCACTGCCGTTGCGACACCTGCTACGCCACCCACAGCACAGGCGGTGGTAACCCAGAAACGTCGCGAAGGATCAGGTGGCAGGTTGGGATCAACCGCACCGTCATCATCGTGCACCAGCGTATCCTGACTCATCTTCCTATCCTTGTTGATGCGCCCGCTCTACGAGTAGCATCACTTCTGCGGCATCGGGTTCGCGGGAATTTGTAACAACATAGCAACCGCGTATTATAGCGCCAGCCCACTCACGGGCGTATCACGAAGGGAGTGCTTTTATGAGCAAAGCGACTGGTTTCGTCAAAGAATTCCGAGATTTCGCTGTCAAAGGCAACGCAGTGGACCTGGCGGTCGGTGTCATCATCGGCGCGGCGTTCGGCAAGATCGTCGATTCGCTGGTCAAGGACATCGTCATGCCGTTGGTCAACTTCATCCTCGGAGGCTCGGTCGATTTTTCGAACAAGTTCCTGGTTCTGTCGATGCCGGCCGGCTACAACGGCCCCATGACCTACGCCGACCTGACCAAGGCTGGCGCCAACGTTTTTGCGTGGGGTAATTTCGTCACGATCATCATCAACTTCGTGTTGCTGGCGTTCGTGATCTTCTGGATGGTCAAGGCCATCTACAAGGCCCGCACCAAGGCCGAGGAAGCGCCGGCGCCCGCTGCGACGCCCGAAGACGTGGCGCTGCTGCGCGAAATCCGCGATCTGCTCAAAAAGCCCTGATCCGATGCTGCCGCAGGCCCGGAATCCACGCAGACGCGGATCCGGGCGGCGGCTGGCGGACGTTCCCGCCGGCGCACGCCGGCCCCCGCTGAACGATCCGCTGCCTGTTTTCTTCCCCTAGTCCCGTTCCGCAGCCATTTGCCGTTCGACGCGCCGAGCGAACATGGCGAAGCTTGCGCGCACGATGCTGGGCTTGAGCAGGAAGTCGTGCGATTCGGCGGCCAGCGCATCGTCCACCGGTTTCACCTCGCCATAGGCGGCGGCCGCCTGCAGCTGATTGCGGGCGGCGCGTTCGATCAGCACCGACAGGTACAGCGCTTCCTCGATGCATGAGCCGGCCGCCAGAAAGCCATGGTTGGCCAGCAGGATGCTGCGCTTGGCGCCCAGCGCCGCCGAGATGATCTCGCCTTCCTGGTCGGCGATGGGCAGGCCGGGCCATTCCTTCAGATGAGCACAGTCGTTGTGGAACGGCGTCGCGTCCATGTGCGCGACGACCAGCGGCTGGCCCGTCATGGACAGCGTCGAGACATGGGGCGGGTGCGTGTGGATGATGCATTGCACGTCGGGACGCTGGCGATAGACCCAGAAGTGAAAGCGCACGGCAGGGTTCGGCGTGCCGGGGCCGTCGAGCACTTCCATGTTGTCGTTGATGCGGATGACCGAGGCCGGGACGATCTCGTCGAAGGCCTGGGCCAAGGGCGTCGTCAGGAACGTGCCGTCTTCCTTGCGTACGGTGATCTGGCCCGCCAGCGTTTCCGAATGGCCTTCGCTGGCGAGAATGCGACAGCTCAGGGCCACCTTCTCTTCTTCGCTCCAGTTCCCGAAGTCGAGCTTGTTCGCGGAGCGCGCAAAGAAGGCGTCGGCATGGGCTTGTTTTTCCAGCATGGGGTCTCCTTGGGATAATGGCTCCATTACACGCCCGCCTCCGCCGCCAGCGATTGACCGATCACGAACGAGGGTTGACTCAATGCGACAGGAAGGCCGGCGCCTTTCGGCCAGTGTTGGCCGACCCGACTGAGTGTTCCGAGCATGCCACGCGCCCGCCAGACAGTGAATCCATCCGCCCGGCCCGCCTGTTCCGAGGCGGATCTGAACTTTGCGCCCCAGTTCCGCCCTTTCTATGCGCAGGAGATCGCAGGCTACGAGCGCGAGCTGGACAAGCTGGTGCTGCCGGGCGAATTCAGGGCCCTGACCGAACCGCCCAGGCTGCTATTGCAGGCCTGCAGGCTGCGCGCGGGCGGGCTGGTGGTGAGTCTGGAGTCCACGCCGATCAGCGTGCAGCACCGCGCGGAACATGCGGCCGATCTGGAGCATGCGGAGTTCCTGGCGAGCTTTGTGATTGCCGGACACGGCGTCATCGTGCAGAACGATGCGACGCTGCCGCTGGAACCCGGCGACATCATCTTCCGCACGACCGCGCTGCCATCGGAAATCCGGATGTACACCGATTCGCGCATTGTGGTGGTCAAGGGGCCGCTGTCGCGCCTGTTGGGCGCGCACAGCCTGGCGATGTCGCAGTTCACCGCGCAGCGCGGCGTGGCCGTCCTGCCCATGGTGCAGACCGCCCATCGGTGCCTGCATCATGTGTTCTTCGACAAGGCGGAATCGAACCCGACGTCGTCGCTGTTTGCCGAACAGGCGCTGTTGGCGCTGCTGGCTTCGATCTACACCAGCCAGGCGCTGGAGAAGATACCGGGCGATGCGCGCGGGCCCGCCGATAATTGGCAGGTGCTGGCCAGCTACATCGATGCCCACATCACCGATCCGGAACTGTCGGTGCAGGCGGTGGCGGATGTGCTGCGCGTGACCACGCGCTGGGTGCACCGCTTGTTCAAGATGCGCTCGCTGCAATACACCAGCTACGTGCGTGAACGCCGTCTGCAGCTGGCCAGGGAAGCGCTGGAGGATCCGCGGCGTGCGCATGTCGAGGTCAAGGAGATCGCGGCCTCTTGCGGCTTTCAGCACGCGAGCCATTTCATCCGCCGCTTCCATGAACGCTTCGGCATGTCGCCGGCCTTGTACCGCAAGACTGCCAGAAGCGGCAACGGCGGCGCGTAGCGTCGCGCCGCCTGCTCTTGCCGTGCCTGCGCGTCAGGCGCGGCGCAGGTCCTGCGGCGTGGGCTTCATGAGAAACGCCGAGGTGCCGGCCACGATGCCGAGGAAGGCCAGATAGACGCCGACGGGAAGAATGCTGTCGAATTTCTGCACCAGCGTGGCCGAGATCAGCGGCGCCAGCCCGCCGCCGATGGCGGCCGAGAACTGGACCCCGATGGACAATCCGGAATAGCGCAGCTCTGCGGGAAACTGCGCGCTGTAGAGGCTGGATTGCGGCGCGATCATGATCGCGTAGTTGAAGGCCATGGCGACGAAGACGGCGAGACTGTATGCCATCAACGAACCGCTGCCCACCGCGAGAAAGATCGGAATGGCCATGAGTCCCAGCAGCATGCCGCCCCAGCCACAGACGCGGCGCGCGCCGATGCGGTCGGCCAGCACGCCGAACAGCGGAATGGTGAACATCAGCACGCCGGCGCCGTAGAGCAAGGCATGCAGCGCGTCGGCGCGGCTGAAGCCGAGCTTGGACACCGCGTAGGAAACCGAGAACACCAGGAATGTGTAGATCAGCGTGACCTCGGCGATCTTGCAGCCTATGCACAGCAGCAGCGATTTGCCGTGCGCGCGCAGCAGTTCACCCAGGGGCATCTTGTCTTGCACGGACTGTCTGTTGCGCGCCTTCTCGCGCTTGACCTCTTCGAATTCAGGCGATTCGTCGATGCCGTGGCGGATGAACAGGCCGACGACGATGAGCACGGCGCTGGCCAGGAACGGCAGGCGCCAGCCCCAGGACAGGAAGTCCTCTTCCGGCAGCCGCGTCACCAGCGCGAAGGAACCGACCGACAGCAGGATGCCCAGAGGCGCGCCCACCAGCGGCAGGCTGCCGAAGAATGCCTTCCATTTGGGCGGCGCGTGTTCGACCGCCATCAGCATGGCGCCGCCCATTTCGCCGCCGAACGACAGCCCCTGGCCGATGCGCAGCGCCACCAGCAGCACCGCCGCCGAGATGCCGATCTGTTCATAGGTCGGCAGCAGTCCGATGAGCACCGTGCATATGCCCATCAGCAGCAGGCTGAGAGTCAGCATGGACTTGCGGCCGATGCGGTCGCCGAAATGGCCGAAGAGGATGCCGCCGATGGGCCGCGCCAGCATGCCGCTGGCGAAGGCTCCGAAGGCGGCCAGCGTGCCGGTCACGGGATCGAACTGCGGGAAGAAAATCTTGTTGAACACCAGCGCCGCGGCGGTACCGTAGGCGAGGAAGTCGAAGGCTTCCACGGCGGTGCCGATGACCGTGGCAACGGCGACCCGGAACAGATTCGGTTTCTTGTGTGATTGGGCTATAGGCTGCGCGGCCTGGATGGCGTCCATGTCGTTCCCTCTTGTCTTGTAATAGTGGTTTTTGGCGTTGTGCGCGGGCCTCAGGGACCCGGTGGCACATACCCCGGCAACTGCTGTATGCGCTTGCGCCACGCCGCGATGGCGGGATAGGCGTCGATGTCGACGGCGGCTTCCTCGGCCAGCGCCAGGTAGCCGTAGCAGGCAATGTCGGCCACGGTCGGCGCATCGCCGCCCGCCAGCCAGGCGTGGCTCGCAAGACGCTGGTCCAGGCGTTGCAGCACGCGGTCGGTGCGGGCCTGCATGCCAGGCACGTCGAGCAGGGCCTCGCTTACGCCCAGGTGGTGCGCGGCTTCGGCGTTGCTGACGACGTGTGTCAGGCGCAGCGGCTGGAGGCTGTTGGCGATCTCGTTGGCGGATACCGACATCCAGGCATGCATGGCGCCGATGCGCGGCAGCGGCGCCAGCCATTCGGGGGCGTAGTGATGCGCCAGATGCAGCAGGATGGCGTGGCTGTCCCAGATGGCGGTGTCGCCATCGGTCAGCGCGGGGATCTGCTGGAAGGCGCTGACGCGCTCGAATTCCGCGGTCTGGTTCTTGCGGGCCAGCACGTCGACGAACCGGCTTTGGTAGTCCCGGCCGATGAGCGCAAGAAAGAGGCGCACCTTGTAGCAGTTGCCGGAGCGCGGGTGGTCGTAGAGGGTCAGCATTCAATGGCTCCGTGTGTAGGAGGCCCGGCCGGAAAGGGCCGGCAGCGGGCGGCTGCATGGAATGCTAGGGCTGTGGACTGGGTGCGGAATTGACAGGGAGAGAACCGCGATTGACCAGATGCGACGCACAGGCGCCGCCTTGATCGCGCCCTCTGGTTTTCCCCTAGCCGAGTCCTGCCGATTCGGGCGCGAGCGGCGCGCACGGCCATAGCGCGCCGTGCAATGAAAACGCCCCCTTGCGGGGGCGTGTCTTTGGGGGCGCTGCTGGTTATGCCGGGTTGTCGATGTCGACGAACTCGACCTTGATACCGAAATGTTCCGCGACCGCCTGGCCCAGCGCCTGCGCGCCGTAGCGTTCGGTGGCATGGTGGCCTGCGGCGATGAAGCCCACGCCGGTTTCGCGCGCCAGGTGCACCGTGGATTCGGAGACCTCACCCGTGATGTAGGCGCTGGCGCCTGCGTCCGCCGCATCGCCCAGCATGCCTTGCGCGCCGCCCGTGCACCAGGCCACGCGCGCCAGCGGCATGTCCGGGTCGCCCACCACCAGCGGCTGGCGGCCCAGGCGCTCGGCCACGCGCTCGCCCAACTGGCCCAGCGTCGCCACGCCTTGCGCGGCGCCCAGCCAGACCAGGTTGTCGGGGCCACAGGTTTGCGGCGCGCCATCGTCGCGCAGCGCGGGCGTCAGGCCCAGCACGCGCGCCAGCTGAGCGTTGTTGCCCAGCGTAGGATGCGCGTCCAGCGGCAGATGGTAGGCGTACAGGTTCAGGTCGTTTTTCAGGGCCAGGGCCATGCGCGCGCGGCGCGTACCGATGACGCGGCGGTCCTCGTTGCGCCAGAGCCAGCCGTGGTGCACCAGCACCGCATCCGCGCCGCGCTCGACCGCCACGCGCAGCAGGGCTTCGCTGGCCGTGACTCCGGCGATAATGTGTGCGATTTCGGATCGGCCTTCCACCTGCAGCCCGTTGGGGCAATAGTCCTTGAAGCGCGCCGCTTGCAGGGTGTCGTCCAGCCAGTTGGCCAGGACGTGGGAGTCCACTTTACTCATAGCTAGTCCTATCAGAATCATGCGCCGATATTGGCTGATCTTTGCTCAGGCCGTCACGGTCTGCCTGGGTATTCTATTCGTCGTGACGACCTTGCGGCCCGACCTGCTGCGGCTGGCCGGACCCGCGGCGGGGCCGCAGTCCGCAGCGGCCGCCGCAAGACCGCCCGCTGCGCGCACCCAGGCCACGGCGTCCTATGCCGAGGGCGTGGCCCGCGCGGCTCCTTCCGTGGTCAACGTATACACCACCAAGCACGTTAACGTGCCGCTGATTCCGCTGCCCGACGATCCGGTGCTGCGCCAGTTCTTTGGCCAGGTGCCCGGCGTGACCCGGCGGCAGGCCTCGACCAGCCTGGGGTCCGGCGTGATCGTGAACCAGGACGGCTACGTGCTGACCAACTACCACGTGGTGCAGGCCGCGGAAGCGATCGAGGTTGCGCTGTCCGACGGCCGCCGCGATACCGCGAAAGTGGTGGGCGCGGATCCGGACACCGATCTGGCCGTGCTGAAGCTGGCCACCTTGCGCGCCCTGCCCGCTGCCACGCTGGCGCCGGACCGGGGCTTGCGCGTGGGCGACGTGGTGCTGGCCATCGGCAATCCGTTCGGTGTGGGGCAGACCACCACGCTGGGCATCGTGTCGGCGCTGGGCCGCAACGGACTGGGCCTGAACACCTACGAGAACTTCATTCAGACCGACGCGGCGATCAACCCCGGCAATTCCGGCGGCGCGCTGGTCGACGCCGCCGGCAATCTGGTGGGCATCAACACCGCCATTTATTCCGAATCAGGCGGGTCGATGGGCATAGGCTTCGCCACCCCCATCGAGATCGCGCGCAAGGTCATGGACGAGATCGTCAAGACCGGCGCGGTCAAGCGCGGCTGGCTGGGCGTGGAGCCGCAGGACGTCACCCCGGAGCTGGCACGCGCCTTTGGGCTGGACCGCGACACCACCGGCGTGATCATCGCTGGCGTGATGCGCGACGGGCCGGCGGCGCGCGGCGGCCTGCGGGTGGGCGACATCGTGCAGTCGGTCAACGGCAAGCGGATGATGGATACCGCCAGCCTGCTGTCGGAGATCGCGCAGCTGCCGCCGGGCCAGAGCGCCAAGCTGGGAATATTGCGCAGCGGCAAGCCGGCCGAGCTGGCCGTGGTGGTGGGTACGCGCCCGGGCAAGCCGCGCTAGGACGGGGCCGGGTCCGCGAACGGAGCTCAGGTCGCGGCGGGGTCTTTGGCCATCAGGCGCACCGCCGACAGGATGGCTTTCTTGGTGCTTTCGGATTGGGTGCGCAGCAGCGCCCATATTTCCGTGCAATAGCCGTCCGGGGCATGGTCCGGCGGGAATGCGCTGTCTTGCGGTGTATCCCCACCCGGCCCCACGCCGTCGGTCAGCCACGGCACGCTGGTGTCCAGCGCCCGCGCCAGCCGCAGCAAGGTGGCGCGAGACGGCGAGTAGCAGTCTTCGCGCATGAGGATCCGATGGATGCACGATTGCGGCACGCCGGAAATTCGCGCCAGCTGGTTCTGGCTTTTGATGCCGCGCCAGCGCATCAGGGTATGCAGTCTTTGGGCGAGTGACATAAGGGCAATGTAGAGTTGCCGCAGGCCGCCCACAAGGTGAAACGGTCCTGCTTTGTGGGCAGGACCGTCCGAAGGGATCAGTGGCGTTCTGTCAGCGAGTCCGAACCGGCCTCGCTCTCTGCTTCTGGTTTGGGCGTGACCAGCCGGGCGCAGATCAGCCCGACCTCATACAGCAGGCACAAAGGCACTGCCAGCATGAACTGGCTGACCACGTCGGGCGGCGTGACCACGGCGGCGATGATGAAGGCCCCCACCACCACGTAGCCGCGCGCTGCCTTCAGCTTGGACAGTTCGACCACGCCCATCTTCACCAGCAGCACCACGGCCACGGGCACTTCGAAGGTGATGCCGAAGGCCATGAACATCGTCATGACGAAGCTCAGGTAGGCCTCGATGTCCGGCGCCGGCGTAATGGACTGCGGCGCGAACGTGGCGATGAAGTGGAACACCGTGCGGAACACCACGAAATAGCAGAACGCCATGCCCGCGATGAACAGAAAAGTGCTGGAAACGATAAGCGGCAGCGCCAGGCGCTTTTCATGCCGGTACAGGCCGGGCGCTACGAAGGCCCAGGCCTGGTACAGCACCACAGGCAGCGCCAGGATGAACGCAGCCATCATCGTGACCTTGACGGGCACCATGAACGGCGTGATGACGCCGGTGGCGATCATGCGCGTGCCTTCGGGCAGCGAAGCCAGCATCGGCTGGGCCAGCACGTCGTAGATGGCCGACGCGCCGGGGTAGATGAACAGCACGATGAATATGCCGATCACGGCGGCGGCGGCGCGCAGCAGGCGGGTGCGCAGCTCGACCAGGTGGGAGATGAAGGTCTCCTGCTGGCCTTCTTCTTGGGAGGCGTCCTGGGTCACGTCGGGGTTCCGGAGGGCGCGACGGGCTTGGCGGCGGGCGCAGCGTCGTCGGCCTTGGGCGCGCTGGGCGCGGGTTGTTGGGTTGCGGCAGGCGCAGGCGCAGCCACCGGTGGCAGATCCAGGTCCAGGCTGTGGTTCTGGCCGGGCGGCGGCGCGATGCTGCGCTCGGGTTCGGCAGGCGTTTCGCTGGCCACGGCCAGTTCGGCCTTGATGTTGGCTTCGCGCGCGACTTCGTCGAGTTCCGCGCGGAACTGCTGGACGGGTTCCTGCAGCGAGGCCTGGGTTTCGTTCAGCGACTTCTGCACGCCCTGGGCGGCATCTTCCATTTCGCTCTTGAACTTGCGCAGTTCGTCGAGCTCGATTTCGCGCTGGATATCGGATTTCACGTCATTGACGTAACGCTGCGCGCGCCCGAGCAGGTGGCCGACGGTGCGGGCAACCTTGGGCAGGCGTTCGGGGCCGATGACGATCAGGGCGATGACGCCGATCACCATCAGTTCAGTGAAGCTGACATCAAACATTCGACGGCCGCTCGGGAGTGGATGCAATAAGGGCCGGCCTGTTCAGGACGGCCCGGGAGCCGAGCAGGCGCTCAGGAGTTGGATTTTTCCTTGGCCTGCACGTCGATGGTGTCGCCGGAGACGCGTTGTTGCGCGATCGGTTCGGCCGGCTTGTCGCCGCCGTTGGCGTCCTTCATGCCTTCCTTGAAGCCCTTGACCGCGCCGCCGAGGTCCGAGCCGATGTTGCGCAGCTTCTTGGTGCCGAAAATCAGCGCCACGATGACCAGGACAACCAACCAATGCCAGATGCTGAAACTACCCATGATGTTTCTCCGAATTACGCGTTGGGGGCCACGCGCCCTTTCCAGGGTCGCGAGCCGCCGATGATGTGGAAATGCAGATGCGGGACTTCCTGGCCGCCTTCGACGCCAGAATTGATCATGATGCGAAATCCGCCATCAGGGCCCGGATTGCAACCGTTTTCAGCGGCTAACCGCGGCGCTAACGACATCATTCTACCCAACCATTCTGCGTCCTCCCCCTTAATATCCTGCATGGATGTGACATGACGTCGAGGGATCAGCAATAAATGTACCGGCGCGGCCGGATTAATGTCGTGGAACGCAACAAAGTCCTCGTCCTCGTAGATTTTCTTGGACGGGATGTCGCCAGCGGCGATCTTGCAGAAAATACAGTTGTCGCTCATTTTTCCGGGTTCCGTGTTCAATCTTGCGGGCGGCTTGCCTTTTCCACCAGGCCGGACAGGCCCTCGCGGCGAGCCAGTTCGGCCAGTACGTCTTCGGGCCGAAGCTTGAAATGGGTCAAGGCCACCAGGCAATGGAACCACAGGTCGGCGGTTTCGCTGACGATGCGGTCGGGCACGCCGTCCTTGGCGGCCATGACCAGTTCGGTGGCTTCTTCGCCGATCTTCTTGAGGAAGGCGTCCGGGCCTTTGGCCAGCAGCTTGGCGGAATAGGAGGCTTGGGGATCGCCGCCGTTTTCGGGACGGCGGGTTTCCAGGGTATCGGCGATGCGCGCGAGGATTTCGGCGGCGCTTGCGGCTTGAGCGGTCATTTGTAGATCAGTTCGGGGTCTTTCAGCACGGGGTCCACCGTGATCCAGGATGCCTGGTCGGTCTGGCCTTCCAGGCGGCGGTAGAAGCAGCTGGCGCGCCCGGTATGGCAGGCGATGCCGCCTTGCTGGTGGATCTTGAGCAGGATCACGTCGCCGTCGCAGTCCAGGCGCAGTTCATGGACTTCCTGGGCATGGCCGGATTCTTCGCCCTTGCGCCAGAGGCGCTGGCGGGAACGCGACCAGTAAACGGCGCGCCCGGTGGCGGCCGTTTCGGCGAGCGATTCGCGGTTCATCCAGGCCACCATCAGGATCTGGCCGTTTTCGGCGTCCTGCGCGATGGCGGGTATCAGGCCGTTTTCGTCGAAGACGACATCGGCCATCCAGGCGGGTTCGTTGCTCATCTCATTCATCCGTTGTCCTCGCGCGGCGCCTTGCAGGCCGCCACTGGCGCGTGGGGACTCATAATCTTACGGCAATACCTTGTTGCACGCCTGAGAGGGGCTTCCCAAACTGATCCAGACTATCCCCAATCCAGGCCAGCCGAGCTGGGTTTTTCAATGCGTGCCAAGCAATCCGGCCTATGCAATTCGAGGCGCCACACAAGCGGGGCCGCGCGGAGCCGGGCTCTGCCGGTCCGCTGCGGCGCCCCCCTGGGGGGGAAGCGCCGCAGGCGCTTCGGGGGGGCTACATCCGGACCGGGATGCCCTGCTCAGCCATGAAGTGCTTGCACTCGCCCACAGTGTGCTGGCCGAAGTGGAAGATGCTGGCGGCCAGCACCGCGCTGGCGCGGCCGGTGGTGACGCCGTCGGCCAGATGCTGCAGGTTGCCCACGCCGCCGGAGGCGATGACGGGCACGGGCACGGCGTCCGAGACGGCGCGGGTGAGTTCCAGGTCGAAACCGGACTTGGTGCCGTCACGGTCCATGCTGGTCAGCAGGATTTCGCCGGCGCCGTAGGCGGCCATGCGGCGCGCCCAGGCCACGGCGTCCAGCCCGGTGGCCTTGCGGCCGCCGTGGGTGAAGACTTCCCAGCGGGCGGGTTCGCCCGCGGCCGAGACGCGGCGCGCGTCGATCGCCACCACCACGCATTGCGAGCCGTGGTAGTCCGAGGCGGCCCGGACCAGTTCCGGATTGGCCACGGCGGCGCTGTTGATGCTGATCTTGTCGGCGCCGGCATTCAGCAGGCGCTGGATGTCGGACACCTGGCGCACGCCGCCGCCCACCGTCAGCGGAATGAAGACCTGCGAGGCCACCTGCTCGATGATGGGCAGGATCAGGTCGCGGCCGTCGCTGGTGGCGGTGATGTCGAGGAAGGTGAGTTCGTCGGCGCCCTGTTCGTTGTAGCGGCGGGCGATCTCGACGGGGTCGCCCGCGTCGAGCAGGTTGACGAAGTTCACGCCCTTGACGACGCGGCCCGCGGTGACGTCAAGGCAGGGAATGATGCGGCGGGTCAGCGCGCTTTGCACGGGCGCGCCGGCCGCGGGGGTGCTGCTGGAGGTGGTCATTTTGCCAGTTCGTCGGCGCGTGCCTGCGCCGCTTGGAAGTCGAGCGTGCCTTCGTAGATGCTGCGGCCCAGGATGGCGCCTTCGACGCCGTCTTCCTCGACGGCGCAGAGAGCTTCGATGTCCTGGATGCCGGCGATGCCGCCCGATGCGTAGACCGGGATGCGCACGTGCTGGGCCAGGCGGACCGTGGCTTCGACGTTGACGCCGGACAGCATGCCGTCGCGGCCGATGTCCGTGTAGATGATGGCTTCGCAGCCGTAGTCCTCGAACTTCTTGGCCAGATCGAGCACGTCGTGGCGGGTCAGCTTGCTCCAGCCGTCGGTGGCGATCTTGCCGTCGCGGGCGTCCAGGCCGACGATGATCTGGCCCGGGAAGGCGCCGCAGGCGTCCTGCAGGAAGCCGGGATTCTTGACCGCGGCCGTGCCGATGATCACGTAGGAGATGCCGGCGTCGAGGTAGCGTTCGATGGTGTCGAGGTCGCGGATGCCGCCGCCGATCTGCACGGGGATGTCGTCGCCGACAGCGTCCAGGATCGCCTTGATGGGGGCTTCGTTCTTGGGTTTGCCGGCGACGGCGCCGTTCAGGTCGACCAGATGCAGGCGGCGAGCGCCTTGGTCGAGCCAGCGTGTGGCCATGGCGGCGGGGTCTTCAGAGAACACCGTTGCATCGTCCAGGTCACCCTGGCGCAGGCGCACGCAGCGCCCGTCTTTGAGATCGATGGCGGGGATCAGCAGCATGGTGGGCAGCGAAAAAATATATGGGTTGAAAGGGCTGGCGGGCGTGGGCTCGGAGCCTACGGCTGCCAGTCTACAAAATTGCGATACAGGCGCAAACCGTGCTCGGCGCTCTTTTCGGGATGAAACTGCACCGCGAAAATGTTAGCTGCCGCCACCGCGCAGGTAAAGGCAAGGCCATACTCGGTTTCACCAACAGTCAGGTCCGGATCTTCCGGGTCGGCGTAGTAGCTATGGACGAAATAGAAGTGCGTTTCGTCCGGAATGCCGGCCCAGATAGGATGAGAGCGCGTCTGGCGCACTTTGTTCCATCCCATGTGCGGGACCTTGAGGCGCTCGGGGCGGGTGTCGGCCAGTCCGGCGCCGCCGGCGTCGGTCAGGCAGGCCGCGTCATCGCTGACGGGATCGGCAAAGCCGGGGCCCGAGAAGCGGCGCACCACGCCGGGGAACAGCCCCAGGCAGGAGGTGCCGCCTTCCTCGCTGGAATCGAACAGCATCTGTTCGCCCACGCAGACGCCCAGCAGAGGCTTCTCGCGCGCGGCGCGAACCACGGCCTCGCGCAGGCCGGATTCGTTCAGGGTGCGCATGCAGTCCGCCATGGCGCCCTGGCCGGGAAACACGACGCGGTCGGCCGCGGCGATTTCCTGGGGCTGGCTGCAGATGCGGATGTCGGCATCGGGGGCGGCGTATTTCAGGGCGCGGGCGACGGAATGGAAATTGCCCATTCCGTAGTCGACGATGGCGATAGTGGTCACTTCTTTCTGCCTGCTGCGGGTGGATGGCGGAGGTGTTACAGCACGCCCTTGGTGGAGGGCACGACGTCGCCCATGCGGGGATCGACTTCCATGGCCATGCGCAGGGCGCGGCCACAGGCCTTGAAGACCGTTTCCGCCTGGTGGTGGGCGTTGACGCCGCGCAGGTTGTCGATGTGCAGCGTGATCAGGGCGTGGTTGACCAGGCCCTGGAAGAATTCGCGCGTCAGGTCCACGTCGAAGTCGCCGATGCGGGCGCGGGTGAAGGGGATGTGGTATTCCAGGCCCGGGCGGCCGGAGAAGTCCACCACCACGCGCGACAGCGCTTCGTCCAGCGGCACGTAGGCATGACCGTAGCGGCGCAGGCCGGCCTTGGTGCCGACCGCCTTGGCGATGGCCATGCCCAGCGTGATGCCCACGTCTTCCACCGTATGGTGCGCGTCGATGTGCAGATCGCCTTCCGCCTTGATGTCGAGGTCGATCAGGCCGTGGCGGGCGATCTGGTCCAGCATGTGGTCCAGGAACGGCACGCCGGTGTCGATCGTCTGCTTGCCGGTGCCGTCGATATTGACGGCCACGCGGATGCGGGTTTCGTTGGTGTTGCGGGTGATCTCAGCGGTACGCATGTTAAGCACTCAAAATCTCTTGCAGGGCGGATAGCAAGGCGGCGTTTTCGGCCGGGGCGCCCACCGAGATGCGCAGGCAGTCGGCCAGCAGCGGATGGGCGTTGGAGAAGTTGCGAATCAATATTTTGCGCGTTTTCAGGGCAAGATGCACGGCGTTGCCGTCCAGCTTGCCGGAAAAGCGGGCAAGAACGAAGTTGCCGGCGGAAGGGAATACCCGCACCCCGGGCAGTTGGGCCAGGGCGGCGGCCAGCGGTTCGCGGTCTGCACGCAGGCGGGCGGCCTGTTCGTCCAGCACCGGTTTGTGGCGCAGCACGGCCGACAGCGTGGCCTGGGTCAGCACGTCCAGGTTGTAGGGCGGGCGGACCTTGTTCAGTTCCGCGATCCAGGCTGGGTGGCCGGCCAGGTAGCCGAAGCGCAGGCCGGCCAGGCCGATCTTGGACACCGTGCGCATGACGACCACGTTCGGCGCGTCCAGCACCTGCGGCATCCAGGTGTGGCCGGCGAAGGGCTGGTAGGCCTCGTCCAGCACCACCAGGCCGGGGGCGGAGGCGATGATGGCCGCTACATCCTCATCGGACCAGAGGCCGCCGGTGGGGTTATTGGGCACGGCCAGGAACACCACCTTGGGCTGGTGTTCCTGGATGGCGGCCAGCATGGCCGGCAAGTCCAGGGTCAGGTCGGCCGTCAGCGGCACGCCGACGAAGCGGGCGTGGTCGAAGCGCGCGGCCATGTCGAAGAAGACGAACGACGGCCAGGGCGACAGCACCGTGTCACCCGGATTGCAGCAGGCCTGCACCACGATGTGGATAAGCTCGTCCGAGCCGTTGCCGAACAGCACGTCTGCCCCATCCGGCACGCCGAACGCCGTTTTCACGGCCGCTTGCAGCGCCGACAGGTCAGCCGCGGGGTAACGGTTCAGCGGCGTGTCGCGCACGGCGCGGGCGATGTCGTCGCGAACCGCCTCGGGCAGTTCGTAGGGGCATTCCATGGCGTCGAGCTTGATGCAGCCCTCGGCATGGGCCACGGGATAGGCGGCCAGCTCGCGGATGTCCGCCCGGACGGTGCCGGCGATGCGGCCCGGCACGGTCATGGCTGGTCGATCCGGTATTGGGCGCTGGCGGCATGCGCCTGCAGGCCCTCGCCCAGCGCCAGTTCGGCGGCGATGCGGCCCAGCTTCTGGGCGCCCTGGTGCGAAACCTGGATCAGGCTGGAGCGCTTCTGGAAGTCATAGACGCCCAGCGGCGAGGAAAAGCGCGCAGTGCGCGAGGTCGGCAGCACGTGGTTGGGACCGGCGCAGTAGTCGCCCAGCGATTCGGAGCTGAAGCGGCCCATGAAGATGGCGCCTGCGTGGCGGATCTGCGCGGTCCATTTTTCGGGGTTCTCGGTGGAGATCTCGAGGTGCTCGGGCGCGATGTCGTTGGCGATCCGGCAGGCTTCTTCGAGATCCTGGACCAGGATCAGCGCGCCGCGGTTGGCCAGGCTGACGCGCAGGATGTCGGCGCGCGGCATGGTGGGCAACAGGCGTTCGATCGAGGCCTGCACTTCTTCGATGAAGGCGGCGTCCGGGCACAGCAGGATGGATTGCGCCAGTTCATCGTGCTCGGCCTGGGAGAACAGGTCCATGGCGATCCAATCGGCCGGCGTCTTGCCGTCGCAGATGACCAGGATTTCGCTGGGGCCGGCGATCATGTCGATGCCGACGACGCCGAACACGCGGCGCTTGGCGGCGGCGACGTAGGCGTTGCCCGGGCCGACGATTTTGTCCACGGCCGGCACGGTGGCGGTGCCGTAGGCCAGCGCGCCCACGGCCTGCGCGCCGCCGATGGCGAAGACGCGGTCCACGCCGGCGATGGCCGCGGCGGCCAGCACGATGGGATTGCGCACGCCGTCCGGCGTGGGCGTGACCATGACCAGTTCCTGCACGCCCGCGACCTTGGCCGGGATGGCGTTCATCAGCACCGAGGACGGATAGGCGGCCTTGCCGCCGGGCACATACAGGCCCACGCGGTCCAGCGGAGTCACCTGCTGGCCCAGCATGGTGCCGTCGGCATCCGTGTAGGTCCAGGTCTCGGCGCGCTGGCGTTCGTGGTAGCTGCGCACGCGGTCGGCGGCGGCTTCCAGTGCGTTGCGCTGAGCGGCGGGCAGCGCGGCCAGGGCCGCCTGCCAGTCCGCCTTGGGGATCTCCAGCGTCTGGGCCGATGCGCCGGGCATGCGGTCAAAGCGCTGCGTGTATTCCACCAGCGCGGCGTCGCCGCGGGCGCGCACGTCGGCCAGGATGCCGGCCGCGGCGCGGTCGATGGATTCGTCCTCGGTGGCTTCGAAGGCCAGCAGCGTGGACAGGGCGGATTTGAATCCGGGATCGCGGGAGTCGAGACGATTGATCAGGGCCATGGCGTCATGGAGCAAGCAGGTAACGGCCGCCGCGGCGTCGCGGCGGGCGAGGGTCAGGCGTTGCGGGCAGCGGCTCTTTCGAAGGCGTCCAGCAGCGGTTGCAGGCGGGCGCCGCGGGTCTTCAGCGCGGCCTGGTTGACGATCAGGCGCGAGGAGATCGGCATGATGTCTTCCACCGCGACCAGGTCGTTGGCGCGCAGGGTGCCGCCGGTGGACACCAGGTCCACGATGCAGTCGGCCAGTCCCACCAGCGGCGCCAGTTCCATCGAACCATACAGCTTGATGATGTCCACGTACACACCCTTGGCCGCGAAGTGTTCACGGGCTGACTGCACGTATTTGGTGGCCACGCGCAAACGCGCGCCCTGGTGGACGGCGCCTTCATAGTCGAAGCCCTTGCGCACGGCCACAGCCAGGCGGCACTTGGCGATGTTCAGGTCGATCGGCTGATACAGGCCGCCGGGCTGCTCCTTGGCGTGCTCGATGAGCACGTCCTTGCCCGCGATGCCGAGGTCGGCCGCGCCGTACTGCACATAGGTGGGCACGTCCGAGGCGCGCACGATGATCAGGCGCAGGCCGGGGTCGCTGGTGGGCAGGATCAGCTTGCGCGAGCTTTCGGGATTCTCGGGGACTTCGATGCCGGCCTCGGCCAAGAGCGGCATGGTTTCTTCGAAGATGCGCCCTTTGGACAGGGCCAGGGTCAAGGGGGGGATGACGGTGGCATCGTTCATGCCTGTTCCTTGGTGACGCGTTGGATGTTCGCGCCCAGGGCGCGCAGTTTGACTTCCATCTGGTCGTAGCCGCGATCCAGGTGGTAGATGCGGTCGACCAGGGTTTCGCCTTCGGCCGCGAGGCCGGCGATGACCAAGCTGGCCGAGGCGCGCAGGTCGGTGGCCATGACGGTGGCGCCCGACAGCTTCGGCACGCCGCGCACGATGGCGGTGTGGCCGTCGATGTCGATGTCCGCGCCCATGCGGCGCAGTTCCTGCACGTGCATGTAGCGGTTTTCGAAGATGGTCTCGACGACGACCGAGGTGCCTTCGGCCACGGCGTTCAGCGCCATGACCTGGGCCTGCATGTCGGTGGCGAAGCCGGGGTACTCTAGCGTGCGAAAGCCCACGGCGCGAGGGCGCGAGGACATGGCGCAGCGGATCCAGTCGGGGCCGGTCTCGATGGTGAGGCCGGCCTCGGTCAGCTTGCCCAGCGTGGCGCCGAGGATGTCCGCGTCGGTATTGCGCAGGACGATGTCGCCGCCCGCCGCGCCGACGGCGCACAGGAAGGTGCCGGCTTCGATGCGGTCGGAGATGACGCGGTGTTCGGCGCCGTGCAGGCGCTCGACGCCGTCGATCACGATGCGGCTGGTGCCGTGGCCCTGGATGCGAGCGCCCATCTTGATGAGCAGTTCGGCCAGGTCCACCACTTCCGGTTCGCAGGCGGCGTTTTCCAGCACGGTCCGGCCTTCGGCCAGCACGGCGGCCATCAGCAGGTTCTCGGTGCCGGTGACGGTGACCATGTCGGTGCGCACGGAGGCGCCCTTCAGGCGCTTGGCGCGCGCCACCACGAAGCCGTGTTCGATGCTGATTTCCGCGCCCAGCGCGGCCAGGCCCTTGATATGCTGGTCCACGGGGCGCTGGCCAATGCTGCAGCCGCCGGGCAGGCTGACGCGGGCTTCGCCGAAGCGCGCCAGCAGCGGGCCCAGCACCAGGATGGAGGCCCGCATGGTCTTGACCAGATCGTAGGGAGCTTCCAGCTTGTCGACCTGGTTGGCCTGCAGCGTGACCGTGCCGTCCGCGTCACGCTCGGCGCGCATGCCCATGCGGCCCAGCAGGCGCAGCATGGTGGCCGTGTCGTTCAGGTGCGGCACGTTGCTGAGGGTCAGCGCGTCGGCGGTCAGCAGGCCTGCGCACAGGATGGGCAGGGCCGAGTTCTTGGCGCCGGAGATGGAGATTTCGCCTTGCAGGCGCGAACCTCCGGTGATGCGTAGCTTGTCCATTACTTGCCTGCTTGCTGGTATTCGGCGGGAGTCAGGGTGCGCATGGACAGCGCATGGATCTCGGCCTTCATGCGGTCGCCGAGCGCGGCATAGACCAGCTGGTGGCGCTGGATCAGGCGCTTGCCTTCGAATGCAGTGCTGACGATGACCGCGTCGAAATGCGAGCCGTCGCCTTGCACGTCGAGATGTTCACAGGGCAGGCCGTCCGCGATGTATTGGCGGACTTGCGCGGGAGTGGGAAGCATGGACGTCAGTTCCTGAGTTTGTAGCCGCTGGCCAGTAGCCGCAGCGCATAGAGCGATAGCGCGAGGAACACCCCCGTCACCACCGCCAGGCTGCGCCAGGGGGAGACGTCCGACACCGAGAAGAATCCGTAGCGGAAGCCGTCGATGGTGTAGAAGATGGGGTTCCAATGGGACACGCCCTGCCAGAAGGCGGGGAGCGTGTGGATGGAATAGAACACGCCGGACAGGAAGGTGGCCGGCATGATGAGGAAGTTCTGGAAGGCCGCGAGCTGGTCGAATTTTTCGGACCAGAGGCCCGCGATCAGGCCCAGCACGCCCATGATGCCGCAGGCCAGCACGGCGAAGACGGCCAGCCACAGCGGGTGGGTGGGAATCAGCGACACGAAGAACAGCGCCACCACCCACACGCACAGCCCGACCGCGAGGCCGCGCACGATCGCCGCCAGCACATAGGCGGCGAAGATGTCGCGGTGCGACAGCGGCGGCAGCAGCATGAAGACCAGGTTGCCCGTGATGCGGCTCTGGATCAGCGACGACGAGGGATTGGCGAAGGCGTTCTGCAGCATGCTCATCATCATGAGCCCGGGAATCAGGAACGCCGTGTAGGGCACGCTGCCATACACCATGACGCGCCCTTCCAGCACGTGGGCGAAGACCAGCAGGTACAGCAGCGCGGTGATGACGGGCGCGGCGATGGTCTGGAAGCTGACTTTCCAGAAGCGCAGCAATTCCTTGCGCAGCAAGGTCGGGAAGCCGGAGCCCGCATCCAGGCGGGGCTGCACCAGCGGCTGGCTGGCGGTCGCGGCGGGCTGGGTCATGACGAGATCTCTTCGGGTTGCAGGGCGGGCGCGGGTTGCTCGTCGCCTTCGTGCATGATGCGCACGAAGGCGTCTTCCAGGTCGACGCCGCCGACGCGGGCCATCAAGGCCTGGGTGGTGTCCAGCGCCACGATGCGGCCGCGCTTGAGCATGGCGATGCGGCCGCACAGGGCTTCCGCTTCTTCCAGGTAGTGGGTGGTCAGCATGATGGTGTGGCCGGCCTTGTTCAGGCGCGAAATGAATTCCCACAGCGTGCGCCGGAGGTCCACGTCGACGCCGGCGGTGGGTTCGTCCAGCACGATCACGGGCGGGCGGTGCACCAGCGCCTGGGCCACCAGCACGCGGCGCTTCATGCCGCCGGACAGCGCCCGCATATTGGAGTTGGCCTTGTCGGCCAGCCCCAGGTTGAACAGGATTTCGTCGATCCAGTCGTCGTTCTTGCGCAGGCCGAAATAGCCGGACTGGATGCGCAGGGTCTCGCGCACCGTGAAGAACGGGTCGTAGACCAGCTCTTGCGGCACCACGCCCAAAGCCCGCCGCGCCGACTTGTAGTCGGCCACGACGTCGTATCCACAGACCGTGGCGCGGCCCGAACTGGCGTGCGCCAAGCCGGCCAGGATCGAGATCAGCGTGGTCTTGCCGGCGCCATTGGGGCCGAGCAGGCCGAAGAACTCGCCGTGCTCGATATTCAGGCTGACATTGTCCAGCGCCTGGAAGCCGGCGGCGGGCGCGCGCCCGAGCAGCTTCTGCCAGCCGCGCTGGCGCGGGGAGTAGACCTTGGAGACGTTTTCTAGACTGACGGCGGACATGACGGCGGGAGATGGCCCGAAAAGAGCGAATTGATCATTATATAAGCGCGTCGCTGCCGTTCCGGCCGGTAGCCCTGGCATTCCCCCGGGTATCCGGCTGGTCTGTCCCTAAAAGAATCGGCCCGGCGGGCCACTGGGGCGCGCCGGGCCGCGACAGCCGCAAGGCCGATCATTGGTTGCGTTGGTTCAACGCCTTGATCAGGCCGTCGATGCCGTCGCGGTTGATCTGCTGCGCGAACTGGTTGCGGTAGTTCTCGATGAGCCAGATGCCTTCGACGTTCATGTCATAGATCTTCCAGCCTTGGCCCGTCTTTTCCAGGCGGTAGTCGACGCCCACCGGCTGGTCGTTGCCCTGGGAGATCAGGGTGCGCACGACCACGTCGTCGGCTTTGGGGTCGCCGCGGAACGGCAGTGCGCGCACCGTGGTGCTGGACGTGACGCGGGTCAGCGCGCCGCTGTAGGTGCGCACCAGCGTGCCGCGGAAGGCCTCGGCCAGTTCCTTTTTCTGCACATCGTTGGCCTGGCGCCAGTAGCGGCCGGCGGCCAGGCGCGTGGTCTTCTGGAAGTTGACGTAGGGCAGGATGTGCTCGTTGACGACCTGGTTGATGCGGGCGGTGTTGCCCGCCTTGACGGCGCCATCGGCCTTCAGCACGTCCAGGGCCTCGTTGGCCGCGGCGAGCACGAACTGGTCGGGAGAACCGTTGGGGTCGGGTTTGGCCTGCGCGCCGGCGCTCAGGCCCAGGGCCACGAGGCCCGTGAAAACCAGACGCTGCAGCAGGGAAACAAAGGAAACTCGCATCAAAACTCCTTACTTGTACTGGGGCGCACCCCGCGGCTTACTTGGCCGCAGGTTGCGCCGCGGGTTGAGCCGCCGGCTGCGCGGCGGGGGCGGCGTCGTCCTCGTCGTCTTCGTAGTTGGGCAGCGAGGACTCGTCGTCCACCTTCTGGCCCAGCACCATGGCGGCGCGGCGCTGCAGATAGGCGTCGCGCACGAAGCTGTAGGGATCGAGCGCGACGCGGTCGATGGTGTCGGTGGCGCTCAGCAGGCTGGCGCGCGTGTCCACCACGCGCAGGCCCCACAGCGAGTTGCGCAGGCGCACGTTGTCGATGGAATCGACGCCCATGTAGCCGTAGGTGGTGCCCGCGTAGTCGCCGATCAGGCCAGCGCCGTCGCGTACCGACGACGAGCCGAAGAACGGCAGCACCAGGTACGGACCCTGGCTGAAGCCCCACACGCCCAGCGTGGTGCCGAAGTCGTTCGGGATGCGGCGCGCGCCGTTGGCCGAGGCGACGTCGAAGCAGCCGCCCACGCCCATGGTGGTGTTGAACAGGAAGCGGCCCAGCGTGTTGACGAAGTCGTGGCCGCGGCCCTGCAGGAAGCTGTTGGCGCCGGACCAGAGGTCACCGACGTTGCTGAAGATGTTGTGCACGCAGCTGCGCACCGGCTGCGGCGTGACGAAGGTGTAGGCCTGCGCCACCGGCTTGAAGACGGCACGGTCGACGGTGTCGTTGAATTTGTAGACGCCCCGGTTGAAGCCTTCCCAGGGATCGCGGGGATCCGGGTTCTGCGGCGCGGCGCAGCCTGCCATCAGCGCGCCCGCGGCGGCAACGGTGGCAATCCTGCAAATGGTTTTCTTATTCATGATCAGGGCATCCCTATCAACGATTCTTATGATATTGCGTACCTTGGACGCGCTGCTGTTACCGCGTCTGTCGCATTGTCTTTAATTTGGCGTTTTCGCGGCGGGTTCCGGCGCGCTCGAGCCTTGCTTCTCGGCCGACCCGTACAGGAACTGGCTGATCAGTTGTTCAAGCACCACGGCGCTTTGCGTGTAGCGGATCTTGCCGCCGTCGACAAAGTTTTCCTCTTCGCTGCCCGCGGTCAGGCCCAGGTATTGTTCACCCAGCAGGCCCGACGTCAGGATGGACGCCGAAGTGTCCTTGGGGAACTGATAGGCCGTTTCCAGGTTGACCGAGACGATCGCCTGGAAGGTCTTGTCATCGAACGAGATGCCGGCGACCCGGCCCACGACGACCCCCGCGCTCTTGACGGGCGCGCGCACCTTGAGGCCGCCTACGTTATCGAAGTTGGCCGTCAGCGTATAGGTCGGGGCGAAAGAAAAGGTGCTCAAGTTGCCGGCGCGCAACGCCAGGAACGCCAGCGCGACCGCGCCCAGCAATACAAACAGGCCTACCCAGAAGTCGGTTTTTTCGCGAGACATGATCGATCCGTATCAATTTCCAAACATCAAGGCGGTGAGCAGGAAGTCCAGCCCAAGTACCGCCAGGGAGCCCACCACCACGGTGCGCGTGGTCGCGCGGGCAACGCCTTCGGGGGTGGGCTTGGCTTGCCAGCCCTCATAGAGCGCGACCAGCGTCACGGTGACGCCGAAGACCAGGCTCTTGATGACGCCATTGGCCACGTCTTTCCAGACGTCGACGCCGTTTTGCATCTGCGACCAGAACGCGCCGGCGTCCACGCCGATCAGCAGCACGCCCACGACCCAGCCGCCCAGGATGCCCACCATGGAGAACACCGCCGCCAGGATGGGCATGGCGATGATGCCGCCCCACAGACGCGGCACCAGCACGCGGCGGATGGGGTCGACGGCCATGACTTCCATGGCTGCGAGTTGCTCGCCGGCCTTCATCAGGCCGATTTCGGCCGTGAGAGAGGTGCCCGCACGGCCCGCGAACAGCAGCGCCGTGACCACGGGCCCGAGTTCCCGCACCAGCGACAGGGCCACCAGCAAGCCCAGCGCTTCTTCAGAGCCGTAGCGGTTCAGCGTGTAATAGCCTTGCAGCCCCAGCACGAAGCCCACGAACATGCCGGAAACGGCAATGATGAGCAGCGAGTAGTTGCCGATGAAATGGACCTGCTGCGACACCAGCCGCGGACGCGACAGCGCAATGCCGCTGCGAGCGAGCATGGCGCCGAAGAACCGGGTGAAGTAGCCGATGCCGGAAACGCGGTTGCGCACCCAGCCGCCCAGCGCGCCGATGGCGTTGTTGGATCCGCTCATGCGCGGCGGCCCTCCTGTTGCGAAAGCCACTTCTTGAAAGCGGGCGTCTCGGGATATTGGAACGCGACGGGGCCGTCGGGCTCCCCTTTGAGGAACTGTTGCACGTAGGGGTCTTGCGAGGCCGACAGCATTTCGGGGGTGCCGGCCGCGGCAAGCTTGCCCTGGCCGACCAGGTACACCTGGTCCGCGATGGCAAACGATTCATGCACGTCGTGCGTGATCAGCACCGAGGCGCAGCCGAGGCGGTCGGCCAGGTTGCGGATCAGGCGGGCGGTAATGCCCAGCGAGATCGGGTCCAGCCCCGCAAACGGCTCGTCATACAGAATGAGTTCGGGTTCCAGCACGACGGCGCGGGCCAGCGCCACGCGCCGGGCCATGCCGCCGGAGATTTCCGCCACTTTCAGGTGCGCGGCTGCGCGCAGGCCGACGGCGTCGAGCTTGTCCAGCACGCGCTCGGTGACTTCGGGCTCCGCCAGCTTGGTGTGTTCGCGCAGCGGGAAGGCCACGTTCTCGAAAACGTTCAGGTCAGTGAAAAGCGCGCCCTGCTGAAATAGGACGCCCATGCGCGTGCGCAGCGATTGCAGTTCGGTGCGGCTGACGTGGGCCATGTCCTGGCCGAAGGCCAGCACCCGGCCCCGCTGCGCGGTGAGCTGGCCGGTGGCCGCGCGCAACAGCGTGGTCTTGCCCGAACCCGAGCCGCCCATGATGGCGACCACCTGGCCGGCGCGCACGTCCATGGAAATGTCGCGCAAGACGGTGAAATCACCATAGCCTAGCGCTACACCTTCCAGGCGCAGGGCGAATTCCGGGGTCTTGCTGGTTTGAGCGGGCATGGGCAACGAAAGGGTGTTTCGGCGGCGGAGCTTGCCCTGCTGTCCGGTCGATGCGACCGGCAAAATTCATGGCCGGCGCGGCGAAGACAGGCGGCGTCGGGAAGCGCCCTGTTACTCATATGCCGGGGGCGAGGTCGGGCCTGGGCTCCCGGCGGCGAGGCGCCATTGTAGCCCGACGCTTTGTAATCACAACGCGAGAGCCCGCGCGTGGAACAGTGTTTTCGGTTCAGGGAACAATATGCTCAGCGGCGCGCCTGCGCCGCCGCGGTCTCCCGGGCCAGCCGCGCGACCAGGTCGGCGGTGGTCTCGCGCCGCGCGAGCGGCGCGCCCTGGCCGGCCCACAGGGACAGCATGTCGGTGTTGCCGGCCTTGCCGCCCGCCGTGCGCATGGGGCGCGTCAACGCGTTCTGCAGGGGGTAAGGCAGGATGTCGGCCGCAATCGCGTCGGCCTCGCGCATGAAGGCGTTTTCGATGCCGCGGGCAGGCCGGCCCGAAAACGCACGGGTCACCCGCGACTGTTCCGCCCGGGAGGCGGGCAGCAGCGCCTTGTAGGCTTCATTGATGCCGGATTCCTCGGTCGTCAAGAAGGCCGTCCCCATTTGTGCCAGATCGGCGCCCAGGGCCAAGGCGGCGGCGATACCGCGGCCGTCCATGATGCCGCCAGATGCAATAACAGGGACAGAGACTGCGTCGACCACCTGGGGCACCAGCGCCATGGTGCCGATCAGCGATTCCTCGAAACCGTCCAGGAAGGTGCCGCGGTGGCCGCCGGCCTCGGCGCCTTGCGCCACGATGGCGTCCACGCCGTCCGCTTCAAGGGCCACCGCTTCGCGCACGGTGGTCGCGGTGCCCACGGTCAGAATGCCCAGTTCGCGGCAGCGCGCGATGGCCGCGGCCGGCATGCGGCCGAAGGTGAAGCTGAAGACGGCCGGACGCACCCGCAGGATGGCTTCGATCTGCTGCGGCAGCGGATCGGCTTGCGGGCCGGGCGCGGCGGGCGCCGGCAGGCCCAGCTGCTGGTGGTAGCGCGCCATCAGCGCCAGCATGCGACTGGCGTCGCCGCGCATGGGTTCTTCCGGCACCGACGCGAACAGATTGATGGCGAACGGGAGCGGCGTGCGCGCACGGATGTCGCGCGCCGCCGCCTCGATCTGCTCGGGACTCATATAGGCCGCCCCGAGCGAACCCAGGACTCCCGCCTTCGATGCTTCGGAAACCAGCTCCACCGTCGTGGCGCCGCCGGCCATGGGGGCCTGGACGATGGGATGGTGCAGCTTGAGCAGATCAATCAGACGGGTAGCCATGGAATTACTCCTGGAAGGTTACTGAAGCTGGATGTTCCCAGCCTTGATGACGTGGGCCCACTTCTCGGTTTCGCTCTTGATGAAGGCGCCGAATTCCTCGGGCGTGCCGCCGCCCGCCTGGCTGCCGGTGTCGGCGATGGCCTTCTGCACGTCCGGTTCCTTCAGGATGCGGTTGAACTCGGCGTTGAGCTTGGCGATGATGGGCGCGGGCGTGCCGGCGGGGGCGACGATGCCCTGCCAGTTGTAGGACTCGAAGCCCGGCAGGCCGGATTCGGCCATGGTGGGCACGTCGGGCAGCACGGCCAGGCGCTTGGCGGACGTGACCGCGATGGGGTGGATCTTGGCGCCCTGGATCGCGGGCAACGCGGAATAGCCCATTTCGAACATCATCGAGATATGGCCGCCCATGAGGTCCGTCGCGGCCAGGCTGCCGCCCTTGTACGGGACGTGGACGATGTCGATCTTGGCCTGTTCGCGGAACATTTCGCCGGACAGGTGGTGTGCGCCGCCTACGCCGGACGAGCCGAAGGACAGCTTGCCGGGCTGCTTCTTGGCCAGCGCGATCAGGTCCGCCAGCGTCTTCACCGGCAGTTCGTTGTTCACGCTCAGCACCAGCGGGCTGTTTTCGATCAGGATGATCGGGGCCAGATCCTTTTGCGGATCGTAGGGCATGTCCTTCATCAGCGTCGGGTTGACCGCCATGGGCGCCAGATTGCCGGTGCCGATGGTGTAGCCGTCCGGCGCCGCGCGCGCGATCAGGTTGGTGCCGACCACGCCGCCGGCGCCTGCCTTGTTCTCGACCACGATGGGCTGGCCCAGCGTGTCGCCCAGCTTGCGCGCCAAAAGGCGTACGCGGGTGTCGGCGAAGCCGCCCGGCGCGTAGGGCACGATCATGGTGATGGGCTTGGCCGGCCAGTCGGCGGTCTGGGCCTGGGCGGCGCCGCCGAAGGCGGCGGTGGCTGCCAGGGCGGCAATAAGGGGACGCAATGCTTTCATACAGATGACTCCTGGTTTTGTTTTTTTAATGTGAACGGGCCCGCGGGCCGATCGCATTATGCCCAGCGGCCACGTCATCTGTCGTGATCTTTCCCAAACGCCATGCGGACAACGCCAACAGTGCCGCGCTGGCCGCCAGCACTTGCGGCAGCCCGGCGCCCCAATGCGCCGCCCAGGACGCCAACAGCGGTCCCAGGATCTGGCCGGCGGCGAAAGCCGCGGTCATGAGGGCCGCCGCGCGTGGCGCGGCGGCGCCGGCCGAACGCCTGGAGGCCAGCATTCCCGCCTGCGTAATCACCATGAAGGTGCCGCCCACCAGCACCGCGGCCACGATCACGGCGGCGATGTGGTGCCATAGCGCCACGGCCAGCATGCCCAGCGCCATGAGCGCCTGGGCGGCGCGCCAGACTTGCACGCTGTCGCGGCCCCGTGCCAGGCGGGGCACCAGCAGGCAGGACACCGCTGCGGCCATGCCGAACAGGGGCCAGGCCCAGCCGAAGATGGCCGGGTCGGGAATGATTTCCTTCGCCATCGCCGGCAGGAAAGTGGCCGGAATGATGTAGCCCACGCCGAACGCGCCATAGTGCAGCGCCAGCGCGGGGATGTCGCGTGGCAGCCGGGCGGCGGGTGCGGCGGCGCTGGCCGATTGCGCTGGCATTGGCGCCGCCTGGCGGCGCAACCCTGGCCAGGCGATCGCGGACAGGGCCAGCGCCAGCGCCCCAAGCGCGAACCACACCGTGTCGGCGCGCGGGTCCCAGGCTGCCAGCGCCAGGCAGGCCAGCCCCGTCAGCGCAATGCCCGCGCCCACGCCGGCGTAGGTCACTGCGGACGCGCCCGCCTCGCGCGGATCGCCCGCGGCCACTGCCCGCCACGCCGCCACGCAGATGAAGGCGCTGGCGCTGGCGTAGCCGGCGGCCAGTCGCAGCGCGCACCAGACCGCCATGCCATGCCAGACAGGCATGGCCAGCGTCAGCAGGGCCACTGCCAGCAGGCTGGCCGCCAGCGTGCCCCGCAGCCGGCGGATGGGCCAGGCGACCGCAGCCAGCGCGCCCAGCAGATACCCCGCGTAGTTGGCCGAAGCCAGCCAGCTGCCCTGGGATAGCGACAGGCCGGCTTCCTGGGCCATCAGGGGCCAGACCGGCGTGAAGGCGAACCGGCCTATCCCCATGGCGGCGGCCAGGGCCAGCGCCGCCGGCCATGCCAGGGCGGCAGCGCTGCGTGACGAGGAAGGGTAATTGGGCGTTGACATGGCCCTTACTCTACGGCTGTACTAATATCATTAATAGTGAATTATTAAGATAGCGAGTTCTCAAAATGAGAAACTTGGACCTGGATGCGCTGCAGATCTTCAAGGCGGTTGCCGACCAGGGCGGCGTGGCGCGCGCCGCTGCCCATCTGAACCGCGTGCAGTCCAACGTGTCGACGCGCCTGAAGCAGCTGGAGGCCTCGCTGGAGGCGCCGCTGTTCCGCCGCCAGAATCGCCGGCTGGTGTTGTCTGACCAGGGGCGGGTGCTGCTGTCCTACGCCGACCGGCTGCTGCGCTTGGCGGACGAAGCCCAGGCCGCGGTACGCGACGGCTCGCCGCAGGGTGTGCTGCGCATCGGCACCATGGAAAGCACGGCGGCCGCGCGCCTGCCGCCGATCCTGGCGGCCTATCACGCGGCCTGGCCGCAGGTGCGGATCGAACTGGTGACCGGCACGTCGGCCGCGCTGGCGGCCAAGGTGCGCAACTACGAAATCGAGGCCGCGTTCGTGGCGCAGCCCTTTCCGGGCGAAGGGCTGGCGGCCATGGATGCCTTCAAGGAAGAACTGGCGCTGATCTCGCCGCTGGCCTGGGATCCGATCGACAGTCCCAAGGACCTGGGCGACCGCAGCGTGATTGCCTTCGCGTCGGGATGCTCATACCGGCGCATCCTGGAATCCTGGCTCAACCAGGAAGGCATTGCGCCAGGCAAGGTGATGGAGTTCGCCTCGTACCACGCCATCGTCGCCTGCGTGGCGGCGGGTTCGGGCGTGGCGATTGTGCCGCGTTCGGTGCTGGCGGTGCTGGGGGCGGAGCACACGGTGCGCATCGGCGCCCTGTCCGGCTCGCATGGCCGGGCCCTGACCCAGCTGGTCTGGCGCGCCGACGACGACACGCCGGCGTTGCAGGCCCTGCGGCACAAGCTGGAGGCGCCGCAAGGCTGAGGAAGGCCGCGCCTGGTGCGCGGCCCTTTTGCCTTTAGAAGCGGTAGCCGACGCCGATCGTCGCGACCCACGGATCGATGCGCGCGGTGCCGATGTGCTGGCCGTCCAGCTTCACCTTGGAACGGATGTCGATGTAGCGGATGTCTGCGTTCATGAACCAGCGCTCGTTGATCTTGAAGTCCGCGCCCAGTTGAGCGGCCACGCCCCAGGAATCGCCCAGCTTCAGGTCCGAACCCTTCAGCGCGCCTTCCGCCTTGGTGTCGAAGAAGTGGGTGTAGTTGATGCCCACGCCGATGTACGGCTGGATCATGCTGTCGGGCAGGATGTGCCATTGCAGGCTGAGCGTCGGCGGCAATTGCTTGGTCGAGCCGATCTTGCCCAGGCCGCTGCCGCTGACGTCATGCTGGAAGGGCCAGGCGCCCAGCAGTTCGATACCGATGTTGCGCGTGGCCATGTAGGTCAGCGTGAAGCTCGGGCGTACGTTGTTGTTGACGTCGAGTCCGACGCTGCCGTTGAGCACGGTGCCGTTGTTGGACGAGGGGCGGACCTGCGTCACGCCGACCTTGAACAGCACGTCGCCCGCTTCGTGGGCATGCGCGGGGGCGGCGAGCGTGCCAGCGGCGATCAGGCCGGCGATGGCGGTGGCGCGGATACGGCCGTTCAGCGAAAACATTCTCTTCTCCGATCTTTCCATTGGGTGAGACGACAGGTTCTCAAACCTGGCGTCCGGCCCGCTTGATGTGTGTCAAATCGTGAAAAGACCGCAATCGAAAAGTGGTTATGTTGCAACAGGCGGGGGTGCGGGAAAAAAAATCGCCGCCGGCGCAATGCGCTCGGCGGCGATCCGGCCCGGCCTGATCGTGGCGATCAGCGCGGCAGTTCGCTGCTGCCCATGAGGTAGGCGTCCACCGAGCGCGCGCACTGGCGGCCTTCGCGGATGGCCCAGACCACCAGGGACTGGCCGCGGCGCATGTCGCCGGCCGTGAAGACCTTCTCGACGTTGGTGCGATAGTCGTCGGTATTGGCGCGCACGTTGCCGCGCGCATCGCGGTCCACGCCGAAGGCATCCAGCACCGTCTGCACAGGCGACACGAAGCCCATGGCCAGCAGCACCAGGTCGGCCTTGATCTCGAATTCCGAGCCCTCGACCTCGCGCATCTTCATCTGGCCAGTGGCTTCGTCCTTGAACCATTCGACGCGCGCGCCGACCAGCTTCTCGACCTTGCCGTTGCTGCCCTGGAGCAGCTTGGTGGTCACGGACCAGTCGCGCTCGCAGCCTTCTTCGTGCGAGGACGAGGTGCGCATCTTGAGCGGCCAGTACGGCCAGGTCATGGTCTTGTTCTCGCTTTCCGGTGGCTGGGGCATCAGCTCGAATTGCGTGACCGAGGCCGCGCCGTGGCGGTTGCTGGTGCCGACGCAGTCCGAACCCGTGTCGCCGCCGCCGATCACCACCACGTGCTTGCCCTTGGCCAGCGTCTGGTTGGTGAGCCGGTCGCCCGCCACCGCCTTGTTCTGCTGGCGCAGGAAGTCCATGGCGAAGTACACGCCCGACAGTTCGCGGCCAGGCACCGGCAGGTCGCGCGGGGTTTCCGAACCGCCGCTCATCACCACCGCGTCGAACTCGGCCAGCAGCGATTCCGGCGTGCGCACCGTCAGGCCGTCGGCCACGGGGTCGCTGGGATTGCCGATGTAGGTCGACGGCGCGAATTCCACGCCCTCGGCTTCCATCTGCGAGATGCGGCGGTCGATCTGGTGCTTTTCCAGCTTGAAGTCGGGGATGCCGTAGCGCAGCAGGCCGCCGATGCGGTCGCTCTTTTCGAACAGCGTCACCGAGTGGCCGGCGCGGGCCAGCTGCTGCGCGCATGCCATGCCCGCGGGGCCGGAGCCCACCACGGCAACCTTCTTGCCGGTCTTGCGCGCCGGCACCTGCGGCGACACCCAGCCTTCGGCCCAGCCCTTGTCGATGATGGCGTGTTCGATGGACTTGATGCCGACAGCGTCGCTGTTGATGTTCAAGGTACAGGCAGCTTCGCACGGCGCCGGGCAGATGCGGCCGGTGAACTCGGGGAAGTTGTTGGTGGAGTGCAGGACGTCCAGCGCGCGCTTCCAGTCCTGCCGGTACACCAGGTCATTCCAGTCCGGGATGATGTTGTTGACCGGGCAGCCGTTGTTGCAGAACGGGATGCCGCAGTCCATGCAGCGCGCCGCCTGCTGCTTGGCCTGATCGTCGCTCAGGTGCAGCACGAATTCGCGCCAGTTCTTCAGCCGCTTCTGCGGGGCCTCGGAGGCCTCCTGCAGACGCTGAAATTCCATAAAGCCGGTAATCTTTCCCATGGTATCCCTCACGCAGCCAGTTGTTGCGGGTTGGCTGCACGCCACATTTCACCCAATGCGCGGCGGTAGTCCGTCGGCATGATTTTCACGAATTTGCCGCGCGAGGCTTCCCAGTCGCCCAGGATCTCGCGGGCGCGGAAGCTGCCGGTGTAGCGGAAGTGATCTTCCACCAGGCGGCGCAGGATGGTTTCGTCCGTTTCGCGTTCACCGCCGCGCTGCGCGCTGTGCCAGACGTCGATGTTGTTCTGGGCGAGCTGTTCCGCGTGCGGCACGATGCTTTCCAGTTCGACCATGGACAGGTTGGCGCGCTGCTTGAGCGTGCGTTCCGGATCCCACACGTAGGCCACGCCGCCCGACATGCCTGCCGCGAAGTTGCGGCCGGTCGTGCCCAGCACCACGACGGTGCCGCCGGTCATGTATTCGCAGCCGTGGTCGCCGGTGCCTTCCACGACGGTGGCCGCGCCCGAGTTGCGCACCGCGAAGCGTTCGCCGGCCACGCCGTTGAAGAACGCCTCGCCCGCCAGCGCGCCGTACAGCACGGTGTTGCCGGCGATGATGTGGTCCGGGCCGAAGCCGCGGAAGTCGTTGGGCGAGCGCACGATGATGCGGCCGCCCGACAGGCCCTTGCCGACATAGTCGTTGCCTTCGCCCACCAGGTCCATCGTGATGCCGTGGGCCAGGAACGCGCCGAAGCTTTGGCCGGCCGTGCCGTTGCACTGGATGTGGATGGTGTCGTCCGGCAGGCCCTCATGGCCGTAGCGCGCGGCCACCGCGCCCGACAGCATGGCGCCGATGGTGCGGTTGCGGTTGCGCACGGGGACGATGAAGGACACCTTCTCGCCGCGTTCCAGCGCGGGCTTGCTGCGCTCGATCAGCTGGTGGTCCAGCGCGCCGGCCAGGCCGTGGTCCTGCTCTTCGGTCTGGCGCACGTCGGCGTCGGATTGCGTTTGGTGGAACACGCGGGCGAAGTCCAGGCCCTGGGCCTTCCAGTGCTCCACGCCCGAACGCATGTCCAGCAGGTCGGCGCGGCCGATCAGGTCGTCGAACTTGCGGATGCCCAGCTGGGCCATGATTTCGCGGACTTCCTCGGCGATGAAGAAGAAGAAGTTCACGACGTGTTCGGGCTTGCCCTGGAATTTCTTGCGCAGGACCGGGTCTTGCGTGGCCACGCCCACCGGGCAGGTGTTCAGGTGGCACTTGCGCATCATGATGCAGCCTTCCACGACCAGCGGCGCGGTCGCGAAGCCGAATTCGTCGGCGCCCAGCAGCGCGCCGATGACGACGTCGCGGCCGGTCTTCATCTGGCCGTCGGCCTGCACGCGGATGCGGCTGCGCAGGCGGTTGAGCACCAGCGTCTGCTGCGTTTCGGCCAGGCCCAGTTCCCAGGGCGTGCCCACGTGCTTGATGGACGACACCGGGGATGCGCCCGTGCCGCCGTCATGGCCGGCGATCACGACGTGATCGGCCTTGGCCTTGGCGACGCCCGCGGCCACCGTGCCCACGCCCACTTCGGACACCAGCTTGACCGACACCGAAGCCTTGGAATTCACGTTCTTCAGGTCGTGGATCAGCTGGGCCAGGTCTTCGATCGAGTAGATGTCGTGGTGCGGCGGGGGCGAGATCAGGCCCACGCCCGGCACCGAGTAGCGCAGCTTGGCGATGTATTCCGACACCTTGTGGCCGGGCAGCTGGCCGCCTTCGCCGGGCTTGGCGCCTTGGGCCATCTTGATCTGGATCTGGTCGGCCGACGACAGGTATTCGGCGGTCACGCCGAAACGGCCCGAGGCCACCTGCTTGATCTTGGAGCGCAGCGAGTCGCCCTTCTTCAGTTCGACGTCCGCTTCGATGCGGTCCGAGCCCAGCACCGAGGCCAGCGTATCGCCGTCCTTGATGGTGCTCTTGCCTTCGCGCATTTCGGCGCGGTAGCGCAGTTCGTCCTCGCCGCCTTCGCCGGTGTTGGACTTGCCGCCGATGCGGTTCATGGCCACGGCCAGCACCGAGTGTGCCTCGGTGGAGATCGAGCCCAGCGACATGGCGCCGGTGGCGAAGCGCTTGACGATTTCCTTGGCGGATTCGACGTCGTCCAGCGGAATCGCGCGCGACGGATCGAAGCGGAACTCGAACAGCCCGCGCAGCGTCATGTGGCGGCGGCTCTGGTCGTTGATGATCTGCGCGTACTCCTTGTACGTGCGGTAGTTGTTGGCGCGCGAAGCGTGCTGCAGCTTGGCGATGGAATCCGGCGTCCACATGTGTTCTTCGCCGCGCACGCGATAGGCGTATTCGCCGCCCGCGTCCAGGTCGTTGGCCAGCACCGGATCGGTGCTGAAGGCGGCGCGGTGCTGGCGCAGCGCTTCCTCGGCCACCTGGAAGATGCCGATGCCTTCGATGTTGGAGGCGGTGCCGGTGAAGTACTTGTTCACCAGCGCGGTCTGCAGGCCCACGGCTTCGAAGATCTGCGCGCCGGTGTAGGACATGTACGTGGAAATGCCCATCTTGGACATGACCTTGTTCAGGCCCTTGCCGATCGCCTTGATGAAGTTCTTGACCGCCTTTTCGGGGTCGTTCATCTTGCCCAGCGATTCCAGCGCCAGGTAGGGGTGGATGGCTTCGGCGCCGTAGCCGCCCAGCAGCGCGAAGTGGTGCACCTCGCGCGCCGAGCCGGTTTCCACGACCAGACCGGTGTTGGTGCGCAGGCCGGCGCGGATCAGGTGCTGGTGGACCGCGGAGGTCGCCAGCAGCGCGGGGATGGCCACGCGCTCGCTGTCGACCAGGCGGTCGGACACGATCAGGATGTTGTAGCCGCTGCGCACCGCGTCCACGGCGCGCGCGCACAGCGCGGCCACGCGGGCTTCGATGCCTTCGGGACCCCAGGCGGCGGGATAGGTGATGTCCAGCTCAAAGCTGCGGAACTTCTTGCCCGTGACCTGCTCGATGTCGCGGATCTGCGCCATGGCGGCGAAATCCAGCACCGGCTGCGACACTTCCAGGCGCAGCGGCGGGTTGACGTTGTTGATGTCCAGCAGGTTCGGCTTGGGGCCGATGAAGGACACCAGCGACATCACCAGCTGTTCGCGGATGGGGTCGATCGGCGGGTTCGTGACCTGCGCGAACAATTGGCGGAAGTAGTTGTAGAACGGCTTGGCGCGGTCGGACAGCACGGCCAGCGGGGCGTCGTTGCCCATCGAGCCGATGACTTCTTCGCCGGTCGTGGCCATGGGTTCCAGGATGAACTTGTAGTCTTCCTGGGTCCAGCCGAAAGCCTGCTGGCGATCCAGCAGCGACACGGACGACTGCGTGGCGACGGCGGCCTGGCGCGGCGCCGGCAGCGATTCCAGCTTGATCTGCAGGCGTTCAATCCACTGGCGGTACGGCCGGCTGTTGGCCAGCTGCAGCTTGATCTCGGCGTCGTCGATGATGCGGCCCTGTTCCAGGTCGATCAGGAACATCTTGCCCGGTTGCAGGCGCCACTTCTTGACGATGCGGTTTTCGGGGATGGACAGCGTGCCGGCTTCCGAAGCCAGGATGACCATGTCGTCATCGGTGACCAGGTAGCGGGCCGGGCGCAGGCCGTTGCGGTCCAGCGTGGCGCCGATCTGGCGGCCATCGGTGAACGCGACCGCGGCGGGGCCGTCCCACGGTTCCATCATGGCCGCGTGGTACTCGTAGAAAGCGCGGCGGCTTTCGTCCATCTGCGTGTGCTGTTCCCAGGCCTCCGGGATCATCATCATCATGGCGTGGGCCAGCGAGTAGCCCGAGTTCACCAGCAGTTCCAGGCAGTTGTCGAACGTGGCGGTGTCCGACTGGCCTTCGTAGACGATGGGGTACAGCTTCTTCAGGTCCTCGCCCAGCACGGCCGACTGCATCATGCCTTCGCGGGCGCGCAGCCAGTTGAAGTTGCCCTTGACCGTGTTGATTTCGCCGTTGTGGGCAATCATGCGGTACGGGTGGGCCAGCGGCCAGGCGGGGAACGTGTTGGTCGAGAAGCGTTGGTGCACCAGCGCCAGGGCCGACACCGTGCGCGGATCGGCCAGGTCGCGGTAGTAGCGGCCGACCTGGTCGGCCAGCAGCAGGCCCTTGTAGACCACGGTGCGCACCGAGGCCGAGGGCACGAAGTATTCCTTGCCGTGCGCCAGATGCATGTTCTGGATGGCGTGGCTGGCGGTCTTGCGGATCACGTACAGCTTGCGCTCCAGCGCGTCCGGCACCATCACGTCGGCGCCGCGGCCGATGAACAGCTGGCGGATCACGGGTTCGCAGGCGCGCACGGCAGGCGACATGGGCATGTCGACGTCCACCGGCACGTCGCGCCAGCCCAGGACGACCTGGCCTTCGGCGCGCACGGAGCGTTCCAGTTCCTGTTCGCAGGCCAGACGCGAGGCCGTTTCCTTCGGCAGGAACACCATGGCCACGCCGTACTCGCCGGGAGGCGGCAGCGTGATGCCTTGATGGCCGAGCTCGTCGCGGTAGAGCGTGTCGGGGATCTGGATCAGGATGCCGGCGCCGTCGCCCATCAGCTTGTCCGCGCCGACCGCGCCGCGGTGGTCCAGGTTTTCCAGGATCTTCAGACCCTGCTGGATGATGGCGTGGCTTTTCTTGCCCTTGATGTGGGCGACGAAACCGACGCCGCAGGCGTCATGCTCGTTCTTCGGGTTGTACAGGCCCTGGGCAGACGGCAGTCCGATGCGGCTGGCATCGATGGGGGTCGCCTTGGGCGGGGGACAGGAGTCGATCGGGGTGATTTGGGGCATGGCGCGCTCCGCAGTGGGCCTGCGTCGTAATGTTGCAGTGCAGGAGACGGACAATACCCCCGACATGAGTAGGGTGCAATAGGAATAAATAGGGTGTGTCCCTTATTTTTGATGTTACCCGTCATCGATCTTTAATTCGGTGACGCATCAAGAGCCGCACGAAATGGGCCTCCCCAGGGGGGTATGCACCAGCAGGGTGCGTGCGCGCCCGATAAAACGCGGTTTTTCTTATTATATGTCCCTAATTATTTGGCGATTTTCAGCAGCCTGAGCCTGAGTCGACGTTGCGGAAACGCAAATGCGCAGGCCGGCCCGAACGGCGTGGCCCGCAAAAGTGAAGAACCCGCCGTTCAGGCGGGTTCGTAATCAGGAAGAGGTCGACGTGGGCGTCGTGGTGGGCGGCGCAGAACTGGGTTCGGCATCGGACGACGCTGCGGCTGGCTTCTTGCGCGGACGTCCGCGCTGGCCGGGAGCAACCCGGCGGCTGGCAGTATGGGCCAGACTGGCAATGAAAGCGGGACCGCCCAGCGCCCATTGTCCGGAGACCGCCTGGTCGATGCGCTGGGTTTCCTCGCGCGACAGGCCGTCCTGCAAGCGCTTGCGGTAATTGGCCTGGCGGTCGAACGGGGTATTGCCACAGGCCCAGTAGTCCGCGTGGTCCGATTGCCACTGCGCTGGCGCGGCGGTGGTGTTGCCGGTATGGCTGGAAGCGGAGGACCACGGCCAGGAATCGGGATCCTGCGAGGCGCCGCTGCGCACCGGATAGGTTTCGAGCCAGACCAGCGATGGCAGCACCCAGGCGCCCGGTTCCAGCAAGGCGGATCGGTAGCGACCGGCGAAGACCCGGCCGCCGCGCAAGCGCGCCGCCAGGTTGCGGCCCAGCGTCTGCATCAGGCGCGGCAGGCCTTCCTCGTCGGCGGGCGTGGCCAGCAGCAGGATGCGGTCGTTGGCAAGCAGCCAGCCGTGAACCGAGACTCGGTGGCGTTGGGCGGATTCGCCCAGCCACGTGGCCAGTTGATTCAGTATGTCGGCCGGCGCGGGTTGCGACGGCGCCGCCAGCGGCTGGATGAAGTTGGCCTGCACCAGTTGGGGCAGCCCAGGGGCGTACAGACGGGGCAGACGGGCCATAGTGTCAGGACTTGCGTATTTGGAAGAACGGGTTGTCTTCGCTCACGGTATATAAATAGTGCCACGGTGGGCGCTGGTCAAGTCCCGTGATCATGGTCAGGGCAGGAAATCGCTTTTTTTCTGTCGTTCGTACCCTATAAAGCCCAGGTTAACATTCGGCGACGGAACGTCGTACCGTGGATATCCCCTAATCCGCGAGACGTTTTTTTCGCATCATTCCGATCGGAGGAAAGCAATGGCAGTCGCCCTGGAACTCATTTCGCAGCATCGCTGCTTCGGCGGCTGGCAGCGCTATTACCGCCACGAGTCCGCGGAGATCGGCCTGCCCATGCGCTTCTCCGTCTACATTCCGCCGCAGGCCGAAGACGGTCCGGTCCCGGTGCTGTTTTATCTGGCCGGCCTGACCTGCACGGAAGAGACCTTCATGATCAAGGCGGGCGCCCAGCGGCTGGCTGCGGAACTCGGTCTCATGCTGGTCGCCCCGGATACCAGCCCGCGCGGCGCCAACGTGGCTGGCGAGGACGAAAGCTGGGACCTGGGCTCGGGCGCGGGCTTCTACCTGGACGCCTCCACCCCGGCCTGGCGGGACCACTATCGCATGTACAGCTACGTGACGCAGGAACTGCACGGCATCGTCACGGGCGAGGCCCTGCCCGGCGACGCGTCGCGCACCGGCATCTTCGGCCATTCCATGGGCGGCCATGGCGCGCTGGTGCTCGCGCTGCGCAACCCCGGCAAGTTCCGCTCGGTGTCGGCATTTGCGCCCATCGCCGCGCCCAGCCAATGCCCCTGGGGCAAGAAGGCGTTCGGCGCCTATCTGGGCGACAAGACAGAGGACTGGGCCGCTTACGACGCGTCCGCACTGATGCGCGGCGCCACCAACCCGTTTCCCGCCGGCATCCTGATCGACCAGGGCGAGTCGGACCAATTCCTGGCCGAACAGTTGTATCCCGAGGTATTCGAGGCCGCCTGCGCCGCTGCGGGCCAGCCGCTGGACCTGCGGCGCCACCCGGGCTATGACCACGGCTACTACTTCATCTCGACGTTCATCGAGGATCACATCCGGTTTCACGTCGAGCGGCTTGGAAAACCGGCGCCCTGAGGGCGCGCTTCTATACTGGCGGGCCTGCCGCGGCAGGCTGCTTGCGCGCCCCGGCGCGCCCCCTGCGGTCTGTGCTCAATAGGAACGCCTGATTTGATCAACGGAATCGCTCCCTTCGTCTGGATACTGCTGGGCGCCGTCGTCGTCCTGCTGCCGGGCATCGTCATGCTGCTGGGCCGCGGCGGCCCGCGCGACGAGCGCGGCCGCAGGGTGTTCCAGTTCCGGCCGGTGCGCCGCCTGTTCGGCCTGATGCTGGTGCTGCTGGGATGCGTGTCGGGCCTGCTGGCCCTTTCGCTGGTGCAATTCTTCCGCCTGACGGCCGACGAGCCGGTGGCGCATGTTGAAGTACGCCAGGTGGCCGACGGCCAGTTCCAGGTCAGCGCCAGCGCGCCTGGCACGGGCACCAGGCAGTATGTCCTCTATGGGGACCAGTGGCAGATCGATGCCCGGGTCGTGCGCTGGCGGCTGCCGGCGCTGATGGCCGGCGTGCCGCCGCTATACCGGCTGGAGCGCCTGTCGGGCCGTTATAGCGATGCCGCGCGCGAGGCCTCCGCCACGCGCTCGGTCCACGCGCTGGATGACTGGCCGGCGCCGGACCTGGCATCGTTGAAGAAGAATTTCCCGAACTGGTTCCCGTTCGTCGATGTCCAATTTGGCAGCGCTGCGTACATGCCGCTGTTCGACGGCGCCCGCTACCAGGTGCTGATGGATCCGCGCGGGGCGCTGTTCGTGCGGCCCGACGGCGAGGCTACGGCCGAAGGCTTGAAGCGCCTGGGTTGGTAGGACAAGCCGCGGCCGCGCCCGGATTCAGGGGCTGGCCATCTGCCGCCAGCGCTCGGTTGCCCACGGCGGCGCCCCACTCTAAAAAATAAACGGGGACATAATGCGACGAATGAAACTTTGACGCGCCGCAATAGTCGAATTAGCACTCCCAATACTAGAGTGCTAACATCGAATCCATGTCGTTATCCCTTCGCCATCCGGAGACCCCCGCTATGAAGCAACCCAGTACCTCGTTGGCCGCTTCCGGCAACGCCCTGGCGTTGGCCATTGCCAATCCGGGCGCACTTGGCACGATCGACGCTTATATCTCCTCGGTCAACCGCCTGCCGGTCCTGTCCGCGGAACGTGAAACCGAGCTCGGCCGCCGCCTGCGCGACCAGGAAGACCTGGGCGCCGCGCGCGAACTGATTCTGTCGCACCTGCGCCTGGTGGTGTCGGTGGCGCGCCAGTACCTGGGCTATGGATTGCCGCATGCCGACCTCATCCAGGAAGGCAACGTCGGCCTGATGAAGGCCGTCAAGCGTTTCGACCCCGAGCGCGGCGTGCGCCTGGTGTCATTCGCCGTGCACTGGATCAAGGCTGAAATCCACGAATACATCATCCGCAACTGGCGCCTGGTGAAGGTCGCGACCACCAAGGCCCAGCGCAAGCTGTTCTTCAACCTGCGCAGCATGCGCCCCGACGGCCAGACGCTGGATCCGGAACAGGTCGACCACATCGCGCGCGAACTGAACGTGCGCCGCGAAGACGTGAGCGAAATGGAAGTGCGCCTGTCCGGCCGCGACATGTCGCTTGAAAACCAGGACGATGACGACGACAGCTACGCGCCCATCGCCTACCTGTCCGACGAGGGCCGCCAGGAACCCACCCGGGTGCTGGAACGCGCCGCCCGCGACCAGTTGCAAAGCGCCGGCCTGACCGACGCGCTGCAAGCGCTGGATCCGCGTTCGCGCCGCATCGTCGAAGCCCGCTGGCTGCAGGACGACGGCGGCGCCACGCTGCACGAACTGGCCCAGGAGTTCGGCGTGTCGGCCGAACGCATCCGCCAGATCGAAGCGGCCGCCCTGAAGAAGATGCGCGGCAATCTTGCCTCTTGAGACGGTTGCCGAACCATGCGAAGGGCCGCGATCAGCGGCCCTTTTGCTTTTCTGGTGGGCCGCGGCCGCACATGAATAAATTGATACAAATTTGGGCTGAAATTTTGCGCGGCGCGAGAAACTTAATGAGGATCGCACCGCCTAACTTCATGTAGACCGCGAACTTCGGTTAGCAGTCTTGTCATCCGTCTCGGCTTCTCCTCTTTCCCCTCCCCTATGAGACGGATGCTTGCGGGGCACCATGCATATCTGGTGCCCCGTTTTTTATGCGCGTCCGGTTCGCGCATGCAGCCGACTCAAGCGGCAAACGCCGTGCGCTGACGGAGCAAGAGGCGCGGCCTGGCTAGGCCGCCTGGGCGTTGTCCGCGGCCGTCCTGGCGCCATGCCACAGCGCGTCCTGCACGCGCCGCACGCCCGTTGCCATCGAACCGTCCTGGTACAGCTTGATCCAGCGGTAGCCGGGCGCCATGTTGTCCACCACATGCTTGCCGTCGCGGATGCTGAACTGGAAGCAGGTCGAGGGCGTGGCCAGCATGCGCAGATTGTGGCGGCGGCGGTCGAACTCGTGGTGCACATGGCCCCACAGCAGCACGCGGACCTGCGGCCAGCGCGTCAACAGCTTGAACAGGGCCTGGGGGTTGTCGATCATCATCGAATCATGCCAGTGGCTGTCGATCTGCATGGGGTTGTGATGCATGGCGATCAGCGTGTGGCGGCCCGGAGCTTCGGCCAGCGCGGCCTCCAGCAGATCGAGCTGGCTCGCGGGCAGATGGCCGGCGTTGGAACCGGGCACGGTGGTGTCCAGCGCGACCACGCGCCAGGCGCCCACGTCCGTCACCGGAACCGACCATTGCGGCAGTTCCTGGCGCATCACGGCCGGCAGGTCATGGTTGCCTGGCAGGCAGCGGATGCTGGCCTGCGCCAGGGCGGGCGCCTCGGACAGGACGCGCGCCAGCCGGCGATAGGCCGCGGCCTCGCCGTCCTGGGACATGTCGCCGGTCGCCAGCAGCAGATCGGGGTGCTTGCCGTCCGCCTCGATCTGGCGCAGCACCGCGCGCAGGCTGGCGTCCGTGTTGACGCCCAGCATCGAGGTTTCAGGTTCGCCAAACAGATGGCTGTCGGTCAGCTGGACCAGCATGGCGGGCGCATCGTCGCGCCGGGTCAGGGAATGGATCCGGGCCAAGTGCCGCTCCTGCAAAGTTTGTGCGATTCCACATTACCCAAAAAACATGGCGCGACGCGTATCGCTTGTCCGCATTGGGGTAACGAAACGTGCATTCTCCTCGATTCCTGGCAGTTCCTGCGCCGGTCCCGGAGGAAAAAGCCGCTATTCTTGTGGAACTTCACATAAGCTCCGCCCACAGAACATGGATGTAGGTTTTCTCGTATTCGGCCTGGCAGGTCTGCTGACGCTGGTCTGCTTCATGCCGCCCCTGGCCGGCCGCCTCAAACTGCCCTATTCGGTGCTGCTGGCCATTGTCGGCTGTCTGCTCGGCATCATCGTGCACGTTCACGGCTGGGCGCCCAGCTGGATCGGTGACTTCCTGGATTCGCTGGAACGCTTCGAGATTTCGTCCGAAACCTTCCTGATGGTGTTCCTGCCGGTGCTCCTGTTCGAGACCGCGTTGTCCATGAACGTGCGGCGCCTGATGGACGACATCGGCCCTATCCTCATGATGGCGATCGTGGCCGTGGTCGTCTGCACCGTGGTGGTCGGGGTCACGCTGGATGCCATTTCGCCCTACGGGTTGGTGGTCTGCCTGCTGCTGGGCGCCATCGTCGCCACCACCGACCCCGTGGCTGTGGTGGGCATCTTCCGCGAAGTGGGCGCGCCCAAGCGCCTGACCACGCTGGTCGAAGGCGAAAGCCTCTTCAACGACGCGGCCTCCATTGCCTTGTACTCCGTGCTGTTGGCCGTGCTGGGCGGCCATGGCGAACTTACCGCCAGCGGCATCTTCAACGACTTCATCGTGCACTTCATCGGCGGCGGCGTGGCGGGTTTCGCCATGGGCCGGCTGGCTTGCTTCCTGTTCGCCTGGCTGCGCGGCTTTCCCACCGCGGAAATCACGCTGACACTGACGCTGGCCTATCTATCCTTCTTCATTTCCGAGCACTACCTGAACGTGTCGGGCGTGGTCGCCACCGTGATCGCCGGCCTGGTGGTGGGCTCCACCGGCCGCACGCGCATGTCGCCCACCACGTTCGAATACTTGTCCAGCGCCTGGGAGCAGTTCGGCTTCTGGGCCAACTCGCTGATCTTCCTGTTCGCGGCCATGCTGATTCCCAAGCTGATGGCGGCCGCCGACTGGCAGGAACTGGCGCTGGTGGCGGTGGTGTTCGTTGCCACGCTGGTCGCGCGCGCGATTGTGGTCTTCGGCCTGCTGCCCTTGCTGGGGCTGACCCGGCTGGGGACCAAGGTCAGCAATCCTTATAAGGTCGTCATGCTGTGGGGCGGCCTGCGCGGCGCCGTCTCGCTGGCGCTGGCGCTGGCCGTGACGGAGCAGACCGGGGTGGCCGAAGAGGCGCGCCAGTTCATCGCGGTGGCCACCACCAGCTACGTGCTGCTGACCTTGTTCATCAACGGCATCAGCCTGCGGCCGCTGATCCGCATGCTGGGCCTGAACCAGTTGTCCCCGGTGGAGCGCACCATCCGCAACCAGGCCCTGGCCGTGGCGCTGGAAGATCTGCAGGGCAAGACCGAAGAGGTCGCCAAGACCGAGCATATCGGCACCGAGGTCCGCGACCGCATCCGCGCCGTGTTCGACGCCAGCCTGACCAGCGTGCACGACGGTCAGGTCAGCCAGATGACGGACGACCAGCGCGTGGCGGTGGGACTGGCCATCGTGGCGCAGCGCGAAGAGGAAATGTTCTTCGACATCCTGAAGGCGCAGATCGTGGACTGGCGCATGGCCGAAACCTTGCTGGCGCGGGCCGAACGGCTGGAGGACGCGATCCGGCTGGGGGGCATTCCGGGCTTTGAGCGCGCCATCGTCGCCGACGTGCGCTATTCCACCGGTTTCCGGCTGGCCTTGCGCCTGCATTACCTGTTCGGCTTCCAGGGCTGGCTGGCGCGCGAACTGGGCCAGCGCTTCGCCAACCTGATGAGCAAGCGGTCGGTCGCGCAGCGCCTGATTGCCTTCGCGCGCGAACAGATCACCCCCCTGCTGGGCGAGGAAGCCACGCAGCGCATCGTGTCCCTGCACCAGCGCCGCCTGGACCTGATCGAAAACGCCATGCAGGCCCTGAACCTGCAATATCCGTCCTACGCCCAGTGGCTGCAGGAAAGCTACCTGGGCCGCGTGGCCCGCGAAATGGAGCGCATCCGTTACCGCGACATGCTTGAGCAGTTCCTGATCAGCGGCGAGGTCTACGCCGACCTGATGGCGCAGTTGAAGAGCCGCTGGGCCCACATCGACAAGCACCCGCCGCTGGACATCGAAATGAGCGCGGCCGACCTGATCAAACGCGTGCCGCTGTTCGAAGGCCTGTCCGCCGATTCCTTGCGGGCCATCAGCAAGCTGCTCAAGCCGCGACTGGCGTTGCCGGACCAGCGCGTGCTGACCAAGGGCCGCCATGGCGAAGAGATGTGTTTCGTGGCCTCGGGCGCCGTGGCAGTGCATCTGCCGGACAACACCATGATCGAACTGGGCAGCGGCGAATTCTTCGGCGAACTTGGCCTGCTCGGTGAAGAGCAGCTGATGCCCGAGGTGACGTCGCTGGGCTACAGCAAGCTGCTGATGCTGTCCTCGCGCGATTTCCACGCCCTGCTGGCGCGCGACGAGCATCTGCGCGAACGCATCCAGGTCGTGGCCAAGCAACGCCTGCGCGCGATTGAAGTGTGGAAGCAGTTTTCGCAGGCCAATGCCGCGCCCGCTCCGGTCCCCGCGCCGGCGTCGGCGCCCAGCCCGGCACAGGCCGCCGAAGCCGCGGAAGCGGCGGGCGCGGCGTCCGGCACTGATACCCAAGCGGCGCGCGAGGCCGCGGGGGCGGATGCGCCGCCTGCAAGCGACCTCCCCGGGAATCTCGCCGGCAACGTCACTGACAACCCGGCGTTGGGCGAGCCGGGCATCGTTCCACGTTGATTCAGGGGTCGGGGCTGCCTGCGCAGCCCCGGACCGCGAGGCTCAGGCCGGGATCTCGCCGGCCGCGCGGCGCTGCATGATGTCTTCGACGATCACCAGCGCTGCTTCAAGCGTGAATTCGCCTTCCGCCACCTGGCGCACGGCCGTGGCCGCGTCGATGGTGGCGATCTCCATCACCTCGCCGTCCCGGTTGGCGGGGCGCACGTCAGCCGCAAGCACGCAGGTGCTGGTCAGGACATCCTCGACCTGATAGCCCTCGGGCAGGCGGCGATGGATACGCAGAATGGTGCGCAGGGGCGAACGCTGCGTCAGGTCGGGCGCGTCCAGCCCCGCCTCTTCGCCGCATTCGCGCACCAGCGCCAGTTCCAGGTCCTCGCGGCTGCCGGCCAGGCCGCCGACCAAGGTGTCCCACATACCGGGATCGGTGGATTTGCTGAGCGCGCGGCGCGCGACCCACAGGCGGCCGTCCGGCGTCCACGCATTCAGATGCACGGCCTTGGTGAGCAGGCCCAGCGGCCGCACCGCCGCGCGTTCGATCACGCCCAGCGGCTCGTCGCCGTCCAGAACATCCAGCAATTCGTCGCGCCAGCCGCGTAGGCAGTTGGCTTGGCGCAACAGTTGCGCGGCCTGTTCAAGCACGCCGTTCAGGTTTGCGCCGGGCTGCAGGTCCGCGCCGATGCGCAGGCTCGCGCCGTCCGTTGCGATGCCGGGCGCATCGCGCAATGCATCGCACGCCGCATGCGTGGCCCAGCCGCAGCGACGCCCCGCTATATATAAAGCGCGCGCGCCTTCCGGGGCGGGCTCTTGCGCGCGGGCGCGCAGGTCGGCGTACAAGTCGGACAACTGCTTGGGCATCGTGAAACCGTGGTGATGATGTTGCCGACGATTTTATGCCACCCTGTTTACGGCGCGTGGTCAAGGGGCGCGGCCAGATGGGGGCGGGCCGGATGAATTCAAGGGCACTAACTTACATCTGTTTGCGCGTCCGCTATAATCCGCCAGTTTCTTTGTGATTTCGAGTGGGAACGACAGGGGCCGCTCTATCTCCCCGTCACGCCCTACCATCTAATAATTGCGCGTTGCCCGGTTCCGGCGACTTCCGCCACTAGCGAACGGACCTTCGCGCCGTGTTTCGAGGTAAGCATGAAGAAGTGGAGAGGGATACTGGGGGCTTGTGCGATGCTGATTGGCAGCGTGGCAGGTGCTCAGGTGCAAGACATGCCCGGCGGCCCGAAGGTCAATCAGCTCAACCTGCATGAAGGCGTCACGGCAATTTCTCGTGACATCATGTGGTTGCATTGGATGCTGCTCACGATCTGTATCGTGATCTTCATCGGCGTCTTCGGAGTGATGTTCTACTCCATCTGGGCGCACCGCAAATCGCGTGGCCACAAGGCCGCGACCTTCCATGAACATCTGGGCGTGGAAGTCGCCTGGACCGTCATCCCGTTCATCATCGTCATCGCCATGGCGCTGCCGGCCACCAAGACGGTGGTTGCGATGAAAGACACTTCCAGCGCCGACCTCACCGTGAAGGTCACCGGCTACCAATGGAAGTGGGGCTACGAGTACCTCGACGGCTCGGCCACCGGCATCAAGTTCCTCTCCACGCTCTCGACCCCGCGCGCTCAGATCGAGAACCGCGAACCCAAGGGCGAGTTCTACCTGATGGAAGTGGACAACCATCTGGTCGTCCCGGCGAACAAGAAGGTCCGCATCGTGCTGACCGCAGCCGACGTCATCCACTCGTGGATGATTCCGGACTTCGGCGTGAAGCAGGACGCCATCCCCGGCTTCCTGCGCGACACCTGGTTCAACGCCGACAAGCCCGGTATCTACCGCGGCCAGTGCGCGGAACTGTGCGGCAAGGATCACGCGTTCATGCCCATCGTCGTGGAGGTCATGGCGCAGGCCGACTACGACAAGTGGGTTGAAGACCAAAAGAAGAAGATGGCGGCAAACGCCGACGATCCCAATAAAGAGTGGACGGAAGCCGAACTGGTTGCCCGCGGCGAAAAGGTTTTCGCGGCGAATTGCGTTGCCTGTCACCAGGCCAACGGCAAGGGCATCCCGGGCAGTTTCCCCCCGCTCGACGGAGACAAGGTTGTTCTGGGCCCGAAGGCCGAACAGATCAACACCGTGCTGAAGGGCAAGCCCGGCACCGCGATGGCGGCATTCGGCGGGCAGCTCAACGATGTCGAAATCGCAGCGGTCATCAGCTATACGCGCCATGCCTGGAGCAATGCAGGCAAGGGGCAGGACCCGACGGTTCTACCGAAGGACGTGCAGGCTGCGCGCTGATTGCGCGCGCCTCGGCACACCCTCGCAGAACCGGTTCCGTTTAGTTAGAGATACCCTGCCGGCCCCGTCGATCGGGCCCGGCACTCAGCAGGAAGGAGTCCATCATGAGCAGCGTCACTGTAGACCACGTGTCGCCGGGCCACGGCCACGGTCACGATGACCACCACCACGCCATCCCCACCGGCTGGCGCCGCTGGCTTTTCGCCACGAACCACAAAGACATCGGGACGATGTATCTCATCTTCTCGTTCGTCATGCTGCTGGAAGGCGGCACGCTGGCACTGCTGCTGCGCACCGAGCTCTTCGAGCCGGGCCTGCAGTTCTTCCGCCCCGAACTCTTCAACCAGTTCACCACCATGCACGGCCTCGTCATGGTGTTCGGCGCGGTCATGCCGGCCTTCGTGGGCTTCGCCAACTGGATGATCCCGATGCAGATCGGCGCCTCCGACATGGCGTTCGCCCGCATGAACAACTTCAGCTTCTGGCTGCTGCCGGTGGCCGCGATCATGCTGACCGCCTCGTTCTTCGTGCCCGGCGGCGCCACCGCGGCCGGCTGGACGCTGTACGCGCCGCTGTCGCTGCAGATGGGCCCCGGCATGGACCTGGCGATCTTCGCGCTGCACATCATGGGCGCCTCGTCCATCATGGGCGCGATCAACATCATCGTCACGATCCTGAACATGCGCGCGCCCGGCCTGACGCTGATGAAGATGCCGCTGTTCTGCTGGACCTGGCTGATCACCGCCTTCCTGCTGCTGGCCGTGATGCCGGTGCTGGCCGCTGCCATCACCATGGTGCTGACCGACCGTCATTTCGGCACGGGCTTTTTCAACGCGGCCGCCGGCGGCGACCCGGTGCTGTACCAGCACGTGTTCTGGTTCTTCGGGCACCCCGAGGTCTACATCATGATCTTGCCGGCGTTCGGTATCGTGTCGGCCATCGTGCCCGCGTTCGCCCGCAAGAAGCTGTTCGGCTACGCCTCGATGGTTTACGCGACGGCTTCCATCGCCGTGCTGTCCTTCATCGTGTGGGCGCACCACATGTTCACCACCGGCATGCCGGTCACGGGTCAGCTCTACTTCATGTACGCCACCATGCTCATCTCCATCCCGACCGGGGTGAAGGTGTTCAACTGGGTCGCCACCATGTGGCGCGGCTCCATGACGTTCGAGACCCCCATGCTGTTCTCGATCGGCTTCATCTTCGTGTTCACCATGGGCGGTTTCACCGGCCTGATCCTGTCGGTGGCCCCGATCGACATCCAGGTCCACGACACCTACTACGTGGTCGCGCACTTCCACTACGTGCTGGTGGCGGGCTCGTTGTTTGCTCTCTTCGCCGGCGCCTACTACTGGGTGCCCAAGTGGACGGGCCGCATGTACAGCGAAAAGCTGGGCAAGCTGCACTTCTGGTCGACGCTGATCTCGTTCAACGTCACTTTCTTCCCGATGCACTTCCTGGGCCTGGCGGGCATGCCGCGCCGCTACGCCGACTACGCCGGCCAGTTCACGACGTTCCACCAGATGGCCACCATCGGCGCATTCTGGTTCGGCCTGTCGCAGCTGATCTTCCTGTGGGCGATGGTGCGTTGCTACATGGGCAAGGGCGAACCCGCCGCGGCCAAGCCGTGGGAAGGCGCCGAAGGCCTGGAATGGACCGTGCCGTCGCCGGCGCCGTTCCATACGTTCGAAACTCCGCCCGAAGTGAAGTAAGGCAGCCTTTCATGTTTCAGGTAGCACAGCAATGACACCCGAGCAGCGCCGCCGCAACAAGATCGCAGGTCTGGTCCTGCTGGCATTCGTCATTGCCGTGTTTGCCTGGACCGTGCTGCGCGGCTCGGCCCTGCTGTCGGGCGTCGCTGTCAGTTAGGCGCGGGCCATGAGCGACGACCTGCGCGAAACCTCCCAGCGCAAGCTGAGTTTCCTTCAGACGATGAAGGCGGTGGCGTGGGGGTTCTTCGGCGTGCGCAAGGGGGCGGGCCATCGGGAAGACGTCGCCAAGCTCAACCCGGTCCATGTGATCGTGGCGGGGCTGCTGGCAGCGGCTATCTTCGTTACTGTGCTGGTATTAATTGTGCGTTGGGCCGTTTCCAGCCTGACTTGAATCACTTAATTCTATAAATCTGTACCAGGGAGAAAGCCATGAGTGCAAGCCACTCGGTTCAAGGTAAAGAGGCACCGTATTACTTCGTGCCCGCCGACTCGGGTCATCCCGTGCGTACGGCTGTGGCGCTGCTGTTCATGGGCCTGAGCGCCGCGGCCTGGATCAACGGCGTCAGCTGGGCCAAGTGGACCCTGCTGGCGGGCTTCATCGGTTTGATCGTGGTGTTGTACTACTGGTTTGGCGACGCCATCCACGAATCCGAGATCGGCCTGAACAGCAAGCGCATCGACGGTTCCTACCGTTGGGGCATGAGCTGGTTCATCTTCTCGGAAGTCATGTTCTTCGCGGCGTTCTTCGGCGCCCTCTGGTACACGCGCACCATCACCACGCCGTGGCTGGGCGACATGGACCACCGCCTGATGCTGTGGCCCGACTTCCAGGCCGTGTGGCCGAACTTCGGTCCTGCGGGCGTGGTCGAGCACTTCCAGACCGTCGGTCCGTTCTGGCTGCCCACCATCAACACGGCGCTGCTGCTGAGCTCCGGCGTCACGCTGACCATTGCCCACCATGCGCTGCGCGAAAACCATCGCGGCAAGACCATCTTCTGGCTGCTGGCCACCGTGGTCCTGGGCTTCGTCTTCGTGGCCTGTCAGGCTTACGAATACCACCACGCCTATACCGAGCTGAACCTGAAGTTCAATTCGGGCGCCTACGGGTCGCTGTTCTACATGCTGACGGGCTTCCACGGCTTCCACGTGCTGCTGGGCGCCACCATGCTGACGGTCATTCTGATCCGCCTGATCCGCGGGCATTTCACGGCCGACCATCACTTCGGTTTCGAAGGCGCCGCCTGGTACTGGCACTTCGTGGACGTGGTGTGGCTGGGCCTGTACCTGTTCGTGTACTGGTTCTGATCGTTACGCGGAACCAATGAAGCGCGCCAGTTCTTGTGCGAGAACTGGCGCGTTTTACTCATCTACGATCGTGCACTTGCGGGAACCCGCGGCCCGTATGCCTATCTAAGGCCTGTGCTTTCGATCCAGCCCATGTGATGGGCGAACAGCACGAACAGGAACAGGGCCACCGATAATCCGATGCGCACCGTCAGCGCGGTGACCGTTCGGCTGGTGGTTCCCTTGTCCCGCATCAGGTAGACCAGGGCCGATGCCAGGCTGGCCAGAATCCCGATAAAGGCCAGGACGACGAAAACGCGCATGGTGGTCTCCGGACGAATCAGAGTAGTTATTGTAGAAATATGGCCCGACCGCATTCAACCCGATACACGGTAGCCGCCTTGCTGTTGCTGGGTGCCGCCGTGGTCATCCTGGCATCGCTGGGGCAATGGCAATTGCGCCGCGGCGATGAGCGACGCGCCATTCTGGCCGCTATCGAAGCGGGCCGCAAGCAAGCGCCGCTGCCCTTGAGCCCGGCTACCGACCCCGCCGATATGACTGCCTGGCGTTCGGCCCAGGCTACCGGGGTCTGGCTGCCGCAATTCAGTGTACTGCTGGACAACCGCAACCATGACGGCAAGCCCGGCTATTGGCTGGCCACGCCGCTGCTGCTGGACGCCGATGCGCGCCGCGCCGTGCTGGTGCTGCGCGGCTGGATTCCGCGCGTCATGGGGGTTCAGGGCCAGGGCCCCTCGCAGCCGCCGCTGCCCGTCACGCCCGAAGGGCCGCAGACGGTGATGGGCGAGCTGTCGCCTCGCGTGCCGCGTCTGTTCGAGATCTGGTCGCTGGGAGGGTCGGAGCAGTCCGCCTTGCCGGCCTCGCTGCCCGTGGCGGGCGGCGTCTTGCCGCAGGTGCAGAACCTGCCGCTGGACGCATACGCCAAATCCACCGGCCTGGCCCTGCTGCCCACGGTGCTGTCGCAGGCCGCGGGCAACGCGGACGATGGCTTGGTGCGCGACTGGCCGCAGCCGTCCGTGGACTTTCAGCAGAACACGTCCTATGCCGTACAGTGGTTTGCTTTTGCCTCGATTGCCGCCGTCGCATGGCTGGTGGTGCTGGGGGGCGCCATCCGGCGCATGCGGCGCGCGCAGAACGCGCCGGGCGCCTGACCGGGACGCCGACTCTTAACCCGCAAGACGACAGGATACAAAGTGGCTCGCGACCTTTCCTCTACCAAGCCCGCACGCAAGCGCTCCCTGATGCCGATGCTGCTGGTGTTCCTGTGCTCGCTCGCACCCATCGTCGCGGCGGTCGTGGTCTACATGAATCCGCAATGGTGGCCCGATGAGTCCAGCAATTACGGCGCGCTCCTGAATCCGCAGCGGCCCATGCCCGCGGCCGCGGAGTTGCGCCTGACCACGCTGGACGGCCAGCCCTTCGACCTGCAGAGCCTGAAGGGCAAATGGTTGCTGGTGGCCGCCGATGGCGGGGCCTGCCCGGAAAGCTGCGCCCGCAAGCTCTTCATCGCGCGCAACAGCCATGCCAGCCAGGGCAAGAACGTCGACCGGCTGGCGCGCGTCTGGTTCATCACCGACGATGCGCCCGTGCCGGACAAGGTGCTGGAAGCCTACAAGGGCACGGTCATGGTGCGCGCCAATCCAGACCAATTGGCGCGGTTCCTGCTGGCGCGCGATACTGCGGCGGGCCAGCCCGGGCTGGAGGCGCCGATCTGGGTGATCGACCCGCTGGGCAACCTGATGATGCAGTACCCTGCCGAGGCCGATGGCGTGAAGGTGCGCAAGGACATCAGCAAGCTGGTCTACAGCTCGAGAATAGGCTGAGCCTCGGGCTGGCATGGTTTCAATGCGTCGCGCGCATCGCGCGCGGCGTTGCAGATTGGATGTTTATGGAAATCGAACGCATCAAAGCGCGTTATCGCAAGCTTGTTTTCTTTACCTGGTTCCTGACGCTGGACCTCATCATGTTCGGCGCTTTCGTGCGGTTGACGGATTCCGGCCTGGGTTGCCCCGATTGGCCCGGCTGCTACGGCAGCGTGACGCCGCTGGGCGCGATGGGCGACATCCACGAGGCATCGCAGGCCATGCCTTTCGGCCCGGTCACCTTGTCCAAGGCCTGGATCGAAATGATCCACCGCTATGTCGGCACCATCCTGGGCATGCTGATCATCGGCATCGTCTACATGGCGTGGCGTTACCGCGGCCAGCTGGGCCGTTCGCCCAAGTTGGCCGTCGTGACGCTGATTGCGGTTTGCGTGCAGGGCGCGTTCGGCGCCTGGACCGTGACCCACAAGCTGATGCCCGTCGTCGTGACCGCGCACCTGGTGTTCGGCCTGTCGGTGCTGGCGCTGATGACCTGGCTGTCGGCGCGCGAGCGTCCGCACCTGGCCGTGGCGGCTGCGGCCGCACGCTGGAAACCCTGGGTGGCCGGGGGGTTTGCGCTGCTGCTGGTGCAGGTGACCCTGGGCGGTTGGGTCAGCACCAATTACGCCGCGCTGGCCTGCATGGATTTCCCCATGTGCCACGGAACCTGGGTGCCGGAAATGGATTTCCATGGCGGCTATTCGATCATCCGGGCCTTGGGCGAATTGCCATCGGGCGAGATGATTTCCCAGCCGGCGCTGACCGCGATCCACTGGGTCCACCGCAATTTTGCCTTCGTGGTGTTCCTGTACCTGGGCATACTGGCCTGGCGCCTGCGCGCCGAGCCCGGCCTGCGCGGACCGGCCACGCTGATGCTGGCGCTGCTGGGCGCGCAGCTGCTGACCGGCTTGACCACGATCTTTTTCCAGTGGCCGCTGTTGATCGCGGTGCTGCACAATGGAGGCGCCGCCGGCCTGACCCTGGCCGCGGTGGTGTTGATGGTGCGTTTGTCCACAGCTGGACGTGCGCCCGCCGGGGGCTACGGCCCCAATTCGGTGCGCGTTTAAAATAGGGCCCACTATGACCAGTATTGCCGCTCCCCAGCCCGGATTGTTCCGCCAGTATTTCGTCCTCACCAAGCCGCGTGTGACGCAGTTGGCGGTGTTTTGTGCCGTGATCGGCATGTTCCTGGCGGCGCCCGGCATTCCGGACATGCGCCGCGTGCTGTTCGGCACCCTGGGCATCTGGCTGCTGGCCGCGGCCGCTTTCGCCATCAATTGCCTGATCGAACAGGAAATCGACGCCCGCATGCTGCGTACCGCGCGCCGCGGCACGGCGCGCGGCACGATTTCGGCTTTCCAGGTGCTGAGCATGTCCGGCCTGCTGGGCGGCGCCGGCATGTTCGTGCTGTATCACCTGGTCAACCCGCTGACCATGTGGCTGACCTTCGCCACCTTCGTGGGTTACGCCGTCATCTATACCGTCATCCTGAAGCCGCGTACGCCGCAGAACATCGTCATCGGCGGCCTGTCGGGCGCCATGCCGCCCGCGCTCGGTTGGGCGACCGTGGCGGATTCGGTGCCGGCCGAGGCCTGGATCCTGGTGCTGATCATCTTCATCTGGACGCCGCCGCACTTCTGGGCGCTGGCGCTTTACCGCAACCACGATTACGCCAAGGCCGGGCTGCCGATGCTGCCGGTCACACACGGCAACCAGTTCACGCGCCTGCACATCCTCTTGTACAGCGTGGCGCTGGTCGCCACCACGCTGTTGCCCTATGCCATCCGCATGAGCGGCGAACTCTACCTGGTTTCCGCGCTGGTGCTGGGCGGCATGTTCGTTTCCTATGCATGGCGGCTCTATCGCGCCTACAGCGACGAGCTGGCGCGCAGCATGTTCCGTTTTTCCATTCTCTACCTGGCGCTGCTGTTCGGCGCCCTGCTGGTGGACCACTGGGTCGGCCTGCTGCGCTGATCCCCTGGAGGTTGTCGATGTCCGTGTTTTCCACCAGCCGCCGGCTGGTCCTGCGCCTGGGCGCAGCTGCTGCTTTCACCGCCGCCCTGGCCGCCTGCGGCGACAGCGCGCCCGTATTCAAGGGCAGCGACATCAGCGGCACCCAATTGGGTCGCGGCATGGAGCTGGTCGATTACAACGGCAAGACGCGCCAGCTGTCCGATTTCGCCGGCAAGGTGGTGGTCGTGTTCTTTGGCTTCACGCAGTGTCCGGACGTGTGCCCGACCTCGCTGGCCGAGCTGACCGAAGTCATGAAGAAGCTGGGGCCGGACGCCGACCGCGTCCAGGTGCTGCTGATTTCGGTGGATCCCGAGCGCGATACGCCCGAGGTCCTCAAGCAGTACGTCACCGCCTTCGATCCGCGCTTCCTGGGGCTGACCGGCACGCCGGACCAGGTAAAGAAGGCCGCCGCATCCTTCAAGGCCTATTACGCCAAGGCGCCGACCAAGGACGGCAGCTACACCATGGACCACACGGCCGCGTTCTACCTGCTGGACGGCAAGGGCGAATCGCGCGTGCTGGCCAACAACAACATCGGGGTGGAAGCCCTGACGCAGGATATCAAGGCCCTGCTCAAGGGCTGATCAGGCGGCCGTGCTGGCTTACTTGCCGGCGGCGGCCCAGCCGGCAAGCGCGGCGCGGGCCGGCTCGCTCAGTTCTGCGGCAGGGATCTCGCGCCGGTGCGCCATGATCATGAGCGCGTAAGGGGTGGCCAGCGCGGCAGCCTCGGGACACAGGCGGGATTCGTCGCCCACCGACGGCGAAATATTGCGCCAGTAGTTGATGGCCTGTTCGAGCTGGGGCAGGGTAATGGGATCCATCCGCCTATTGTCCACGAATGGGAATGGCTGTCCACCGGCCCGCGTCCTGCAAAGAAGCGTCACCATCGCAACACGCCGAAACCGTGCCTGGGTGCTATACCACTGCCGGTTAGTAACGATGGAGCATCGTCATGAATACATCCGCCAAAATTGAATCTGCGCGCCGCGCCATCCATCCCCTGGTCGCTGCCGCGGCGATCGCCGTCATCGTCATGTGTACGGTGGGCGTGGCCGCCGTGATGGGCTGGCTGCCCTCGCCTTCGGCCAACCCGCATGCCGACGAACCCGTGGCCGAGGCCGGTCCCGAAGACGCCAACCTGGCGCCCGCGCCGCAGGCCGCCGTGCCGCCCGCGCCCGCGCAAGGGGCGCAGGCGTCCGCTGCGCCACGTCCCCAGGCTCAGGCCCAGGCGCCGGCTCCCGCCCAGCGCCCCGCGCCCCAATCGCCAGCGCCGCAAGCCTGCGCCACCTGCGGCGTGGTGGAATCGGTCCGACAAGTGCAGGTACCCGTCAAGGACAATAGCGACCACCTCATCGGCACCATCGGCGGCGGCGTGGTCGGCGGCGTCGTGGGCAACCAGTTCGGCGGCGGCAGCGGCAAGACGGCCCTGACCGTGCTGGGCGCGGTGGGCGGCGCTTTGGCAGGCCGTGAAGTTGAGCGTAATATCAGACAGCAACAAACGGTGACGCACTATGAACTCACGGTGCGCATGAATGACGGCAGCACGCGCCAATTCCGCAGCGCGCAGCCGTTCGCTTTTGCGTCGGGCGATCATGTGCGCGTGGAGAACAATCAGCTGCTGCGCGGATGATCCCGCCTGCCGGCGACATCTGTCTTAGGGGAGACCAGGAATGAGCGACCAACACACGAACCCGTTCGTTCTGCCCGGCATGGGCCAGCATTCCGACCTGTCGGGCAACCCGCTCCTGGCCAGCATGGAAATGATGCGCCAGGCCTGGGCGGGCCTGACCGGACCTGGAGGCCTGGCCAGCAGCCTGCCCATGGCTCCCCCGATGAACCTGGAAGACCTGGACCGCCGCATCGCGGAACTCCGCTCCGTGGAAAACTGGCTGCGCATGAACCTGTCCATGCTGTCCAGCACGATCCAGGGCATGGAGGTCCAACGCTCCACCATCAGCACGCTGCGCGCCTTCGTGGACAGCGCCGCCAATCTGGACATGGGGGCCTTCCAGGACAGCGGCGCGGCTTCGCCGCTGGAAGTCGTGCTGGGCTTGAAGCCCGGCCCCAAGTCCGCGGCCAAGGCGACGGCCTCCAGCCCTGCCGCCGAAAGCGGCAAGGCCAAGGGCGAAGAGCCCGCAGGGCAGCAGCAATCCGCCGCGCCGGGCATGAGCGAACAAATGGGCGCCGCGGCGCAATCCGCTTCCAAGGCCTGGTGGGACCTGCTGCAGCAGCAGTTCAACCAGATCGCCGCTGCCACTGCGGCTTCCATGCCGGCGGCACCTGCAGCTCCTGGCGCCGATGCCGCGGCCAAGCCCAAGCCGGGCGAATCCAAGGCCGCGGCCGCGCCCGCAGCCAAGGCGTCCAAACCGGCGGCCCGCAAGTCCGCCGCGCCCCGCAAGGCCGCCAAGAAAACCGGACCGGACGCCAACTAGCGTCGGTCCTCTCTTTAAATCGTCGGGCGAGACGGCCGCAAGGCCTCTCGACCGCCACTCAACATACTGGAACCTATGCTTAACGTAGTAATTCTTGCCGCCGGACTGGGTAAACGCATGCAGTCCGATCTCCCCAAAGTTCTGCACACGCTGGCTGGCAAGCCGATGCTGGGCCACGTGCTGGACAGCGCGCGCCAACTGAAACCGGCGCGCATCATCGTTGTGGTCGGCCACGGTGCGGACCGCGTCAAACAAGCCTACGAAGGCCAGGCGGACCTGCACTTCGTGTTGCAGCAGCCGCAGCAAGGCACCGGCCACGCCGTGCAGCAGGCCGTGCCGCTGCTGCTTGAAGGCGATGGCAAGGACGACGTGACCCTGGTGCTGTACGGCGACGTGCCGCTGGTGCAGCCCGAGACCCTGCAGCGCCTGTTGGACGCGCGCGGCACTGGCGCCGCCGTGCTGACCGAGGTGCTGGCGGATTCCACCGGCTACGGCCGCATCGTGCGCGACGCCAGCGGCAACGTGTGCCGCATCGTTGAACACAAGGACGCCTCGGACGCCGAGCGCGAGATCAAGGAAGTGAACACCGGCATCCTCAGCGCGCCGACCGCGAAGCTGAAGGACTGGCTGTCCCGCATCGACAACAACAACGCCCAGGGCGAGTACTACCTGACCGACGTGGTCGGCCTGGCGGTGGTCGACGGCGTGCCGGTGGGCGCGGCCCAGCCCGGTGCGTCCTGGGAAACGCTGGGCGTGAACAGCCGCGTGCAGCAGGCCGAACTGGAACGCCGCTGGCAGGCCGAGCAGGCTCGCCGCCAGCTGGAAGCCGGCGTCACGCTGGCCGACCCCGCGCGCTTTGACGTGCGCGGCTCGCTCACCTGCGGACGCGACGTGTTCATCGACGTGGGTTGCGTGTTCGAAGGCCAAGTGTCGCTGGCCGACGGCGTGCGCGTGGGCCCGCACTGCGTGCTGCGCGACGTCAGCGTTGGCCCGGGCACGCACATCGAGGCCTATAGCCATCTGCAGCAGGCGCAGGTCGGCCGCGATGCGCGCGTCGGCCCCTACGCCCGTCTGCGTCCGGGCGCCGAACTCGGCGACCGCAGCCACGTCGGCAACTTCGTCGAGATCAAGAAGAGCGTGCTGGGCGAGGACAGCAAGGCCAACCACCTGGCCTACATCGGCGACGCCGACATCGGCGCGCGCGTGAACGTGGGCGCGGGCACCATCACCTGCAACTATGACGGCGTGAACAAGCACCGCACCGTCATCGAGGACGACGCCTTCATCGGCTCGGACACGCAACTGGTGGCGCCGGTGCGCGTCGGCCGCGGCGCCACGCTGGGCGCAGGCACCACCCTGACCCGCGACGCGCCGGCCGAGAAACTGACGGTGTCGCGCGCCAAGCAGGTCACCGTCGACGGATGGCAGCGCCCGGTCAAGAAATCGTGACGGGGCAGAGCGGAGAGGCGCCGGCCAACGGCGCCAAGCCCGCGCCGCCCGACGGCCTGCCGACGCCGCGCCGTTACTGGGCGGCGGCCACCGTGATGACAGGCATCAGCCTGTCGGTCCTGGACACCACCATCGCCAACGTGGCGCTGCCCACGATCGCCGTCGACCTCAACGCGTCGCCGGCCCAGGCGGTCTGGATCGTGAACGCCTACAACCTGGCGGTGGTGATGATGCTGCTGCCCTTGTCGGCGCTGGCCGAGCGCATCGGCTTTCGCCGCATGTTCACCTTCGGCCTGATGCTGTTCACCCTGGCCTCGCTGGGCTGCGCCCTGGCCGGCACGCTGTGGCAGCTGACCGCGGCGCGGGTGTTCCAGGGCATAGGCGCGGCGTCGCTCATGTGCATGTTCGGCGGACTGGTGCGCAACATCTACCCGTTGAAGCTGTTGGGACGCGGCATCAGCATCAACGCCACCACCGTGGCCATCATGTCGGTGCTGGGACCGACCATCGGTTCGGCCATCCTGTCGGTGGCGCCCTGGCCCTGGATCTTCGCCGTCAACCTGCCGATCTGCGCGCTGACGATGCTGGGCCTGCGGCATCTGCCGGAAGTGCCGCGCAACAACGTGAAGCTGGACTGGATCAGCGCGCTGCTGTGCATGCTGACCCTGGGCGTCTTCATTTCGGGCGTGGACATGATGGGCATGGACCTGCTGCGCGGTATCGGCCTGGTGGCGATCGCCACGGTCATCGGCCTGGTTCTGGTGCGGCGCGTGGGCAAGCAGCCAGCGCCGCTGGTGCCGGTGGATCTGCTGCGCATCCGTCCGCTGGCCTTTGCGGTAGGCGCCTCGGCCTGCACCTTCGCCGCGCAGATGGCGTCCTACGTGTCCCTGCCGTTCTATTTCCAGCAGGTGCTGGGGCGGCCGTATCTGGAAGTGGGCATGCTGATGGGCGCCTGGCCCGTGGGCACCGCCATCATCGCCCCGCTCGCGGGGCGGCTGTCCGACCGCTATTCGGCCGCCACGCTCAGCGGCATGGGCGCGGCGGCGATGGTGGTCGGCATGCTGTGGCTGGCGGCGCTGCCGGCCACGGTGTCGAACTGGCCCATCATCGCGGGCATGTTCGTGGCGGGGATGGGCTTCGGCTTCTTCCAGACGCCCAACAACCGCGCCATGCTGTCGGCCGCGCCCCGTTCGCGTAGCGGCGCGGCGGGCGGCCTGCAGGCCACCACCCGGGTCTTCGGCCAGAGCTTCGGCACGGCGCTGGTCGCGATCGCGTTCAGCATCAGCCTGGCCCATGGCCCTGGCCTGGCGCTGGTGCTGGGGACCATCTGCGCCGGGCTGGCGGTGGTGGTCAATACGGTTCGCTTCAGCAAGTTGCGGCCCTAGGGCGGTCCCGCGAGGCCGCCATTGTGGCGCCGGCGGGCTTGGGCCCCCGGCCGCTTCTATAATGACGGCCGGCGCCGGATTGAGTCATCTGGCGCAACGATTACCTATTTTGAAGGCGTTCAGGCATGAAGATCACGGTCGTGGGTACCGGTTACGTGGGGTTGGTGTCGGGGGCGTGCCTGGCCGACATGGGCAACGACGTCATGTGTCTGGACGTGGACGCGGCGAAGATCGCCCTCTTGCGCCAGGGCGGCATTCCCATCTATGAGCCGGGCCTCGAAGACCTGGTGCGCCGCAACGTGCAGGCGGGCCGCCTGCATTTCACCGACGACGTCGCGCAGAGCGTGGCTTTCGGCGACGTGCAGTTCATCGCCGTCGGCACCCCGCCCGGCGAGGACGGTTCGGCCGACCTGAAATACGTGCTGGCCGCCGCCCAGAACATCGCTCGCCACATGACGTCGCGCAAGCTCATCGTGGACAAGTCCACCGTGCCGGTGGGCACGGCCGACAAGGTGCGCGATGTCGTGGCGCGTGAATTGGCCGCACGCGGCGTGGACATCCCCTTCAGCGTGGCGTCCAACCCCGAGTTCCTGAAGGAAGGCGCCGCCATCAACGACTTCATGAGCCCGGACCGGGTCGTGGTCGGCGCGGACGACGACTACACCATCGGCGTCATGCGTCGCATCTACGAGCCCTTCCAACGCACCCACGACCGCCTGATGGTGATGGACGTGCGTTCGGCCGAGCTGACCAAGTACGCCGCCAACGCCATGCTGGCCACGCGCATTTCCTTCATGAACGAAATGGCGAACCTGGCTGAAGCCCTGGGCGCGGATATCGAACAAGTGCGCCGCGGCATCGGCGCCGACCCGCGCATCGGCTATCACTTCCTGTATCCCGGCGCGGGCTACGGCGGCTCCTGCTTCCCCAAGGACGTGCAGGCGCTGGTCAACACAGCCGCCGAGAACGCCTTGCCCATGCGCGTCATCGAGGCCGCCGAGGCTGCCAACCACGCGCAGAAATTCCGCTTGTCCGAAAAACTGGTGGCGCGTTTCGGCGAAGACCTCAAGGGCCGCAAGATCGCGCTGTGGGGCCTGTCCTTCAAGCCCAACACCGATGACATGCGCGAAGCGCCCAGCCTGACAGTCATCGCCGAACTGACGCGCCGCGGCGCCGAGGTGCGCGCCTATGACCCCGTCGCCATGCACGAGGCCGCGCGCGCGCTGGCCGGCAAGCCCGGCATCAGCTTCGCCACCGACATGTACGACGCGCTGGACGGCGCCGACGCGCTCCTGATCGCGACCGAATGGAAGGTCTTCCGCGCGCCCGACTTCGATCGCGTCAAAGCCCTGCTCAAGACTCCGCTCATCATCGACGGCCGCAATCTCTACACGCCCGCGGACGTGCGCGGCCTGGGATTCGAGTACTCGGGCATCGGCCGCGCATGAAGATCCTGCAACTGAACTTCGAGAAGGGCTGGCGCGGCGGCGAACGGCAGACGCTGTACTGCATGCGCGCATTCCGCAAGGCTGGCCACGACGTCGAAGTGATGTGCCGCGAAGGCGCGCCCTTGGCCGAGCGCGCGCGCCAGGAGGGCTTCGTGGCCCATACCTGCCGCAACGTGCCGGGGCAGCTGGCCTTCCTGGCCGGCGCCGGCCGCTACGACATAGTTCATGCCCAGACCGCCAACACCATCACCTGGGCGGTCCTCACCAAATGGCTGCACCGCCGGCCGGTGGCGTTTTCCCGCCGCACGTCCTTCGTGGTCAAACCCGGCGACGAATGGAAGACCGGCTTCAAGTGGCGCCACGCCGACCTGTTCGTGGCGATCAGCGAGATGGCCGCCGGCGAGCCGCGCCGCCTGGGGATCGAGCCCGTCATCATCCGCAGCGCCGTCGAGCCGCACCAGATCGACACCGAGAATGTCGCCCGGCTGGTGCGGGAATTCGATCTGGCCGGCAAGAAGGTCATGGCCACGTCGGCCGCGCTGATCCGCGACAAGGACCCGGTCACGCTGGTGCGCGCCGTGGCCGAATTGGCCAAGACGCGCCGCGACTTCGTGTTCCTGCACTTCGGCGCCGGCGGCGACCGCGAGCAGCAGGCCAAGGATGAGGCGCGCAAGCTCGGCATCGAGGATGTCTATCGCTTCGCCGGCTTTCGCAAGGGCGTGGAAGATTTCTACAGCATCCTCGACGTGTTCGTCATGAGCTCCGAGGAAGAGGCCCTGGGCAGCAGCGTGCTGGATGCTTTCCTGCAACGCGTGCCGGTGGTGTCCACCGATGCTGGCGGCCTGAAGGAAAGCCTGGCCGACGGACGCGGCGTGCTGTGCGCCGTGGGTGATTTCCAGGCCATGGCGCAGGGCATGGCGCGCTGCCTGGACGACGCGGCCTTCCGCCAGGAAGTCACCGAGCGCGCCTATGCCTACGTGCGAGACGAGCACGACGTGCAGAAGATGGGCAACCGCTACCTGGCGCAGTTCGAGCGCCTGATCGCCCGCCGCTGATCCGACCTGCCTCAGGTCCGCAGGTCTATCCGGGTCTCGAACTTGGCGCGATGCACCGAGAAGAACGTGCGCACATTGCGCACGTTGGCCTGCGCGGTGAAAGCGCGGTGCACCAGCGCGTGATAGGCCGGCATGTCCTTCACCTGCGCGATCACCACGAAATCCGGCCCGGGCGATACCCGGTAGCACTGCAGCACCGCGGACTCGACCAGCATGCTTTGCTCGAACGCGTCCAGGCTCTCAGCCGCCTGCACGTCCAGCGTGATCTCGACGATGGCGGTCAGCGTGCTGCCCAGCTTTTCCGCCGCCAGGATGGCCACCTGCCTGTCTATCACCCTTTCATCCACCAGCCGCCGCACCCGCCGCAGGCAGGTCGGAGGCGAGGCATGCACGCGTTGCGCCAGCTCTTGGTTGGTCAGCGAGCTGTCTTCTTGTAACTGTTCAAGAATGCGCCGGTCCAGATCATCCAGCTCTGGCAGGGAAATCTGTGCGTTTTGCATGATTAATTTCAAAAAAATGATCTAGAAGAAATATTATTTAATCACAATCATGTAAGGGAATTAACTTCCATTTTTTACTGCATAAAGAAATCAAATTTCTTGCGGGGACGGGCACAATGCGTCGGTACACGAACTTACCGGAGCACTCTCCTATGTGCGGCATTGTTGGCGCCGTCGCCCAGCGCGACATCACCCCGATCCTCGTTGAAGGCCTCAAGCGCCTTGAGTACCGCGGCTACGACTCCTGCGGCGTCGCCGTCTACGCCGACGGCCATCTGCGCCGCACGCGCAGCACGCAACGCGTGGCCGAATTGGCCGAACAGGTTGCGCAGGACAAGGTCAGCGGCTTCACCGGCATCGCCCACACCCGCTGGGCTACCCACGGCGTGCCGGCCACGCACAATGCCCACCCGCACTTCTCGCGCCTGGGCAACGACGAGCCGCGCATCGCGCTGGTCCACAACGGCATCATCGAGAACCACGACGAACTGCGCGCCGAGCTGCAGGCCGTGGGCTATGTCTTCGAAAGCCAGACCGATACCGAAGTGATCGCGCACCTGGTCAACCACCTGTATGCCGGCGACCTGTTCGAAGCCGTGCAGAACGCCGTGCGCCGCCTGCATGGCGCCTACGCCATCGCCGTGTTCTGCCGCGACGAGCCGCACCGCGTGGTCGGCGCGCGCCAAGGCTCGCCGCTGGTCGTGGGCGTGGGCCAGAACGAGAACTTCCTGGCTTCCGACGCGCTGGCCCTGGCCGGCACCACCGACCAGATCATCTACCTGGAAGACGGCGACGTCGTCGACCTGCAGCTCTCGCGCGTCTGGATCGTGGACGCCAACGGCAAGAACGTGGACCGCGAAGTCCACACCGTGCACGTGCATACCGGCGCGGCCGAACTCGGCCCTTACCGCCACTACATGCAGAAGGAAATCTTCGAGCAGCCGCGCGCCGTGGGCGACACGCTGCAGGACATCGAAGCCATCACGCCCGAACTCTTCGGCGACCAGGCCTACAAGATCTTCAAGGACGTCGATTCCCTGCTGATCCTGGCCTGCGGCACCAGCTACTACGCCGGCTTGACCGCCAAGTACTGGATCGAGTCCATCGCCAAGATCCCCGTGGCGGTGGAAATCGCCAGCGAATACCGCTATCGCGACAGCGTGCCCAACCCACGCTCGTTGGTGGTCACGATCTCGCAGTCCGGCGAAACCGCCGACACCCTGGCCGCGCTCAAGCATGCGCGCTCGCTGGGCATGGAAAACACGCTGACCATCTGCAACGTGTCCACCAGCGCCATGGTGCGCGAGTGCAAGCTGTCGTACATCACGCGTGCCGGCGTCGAGATCGGCGTGGCTTCCACCAAGGCCTTCACCACCCAGCTCACCGCGCTGTTCCTGCTGACCCTGGCATTGGCCCAGGTACGCGGCCACCTGACCGAAGAGCAGGAAGCCGAACACCTGAAGGCGCTGCGCCACCTGCCCGTGGCCATCGGCTCGGTGCTGGCCCTGGAGCCCCAGATCATGGCCTGGGCCGACCGCTTCGCCTCCAAGGAAAACGCCCTGTTCCTGGGCCGCGGCATGCACTACCCGATCGCCCTGGAAGGCGCGCTCAAGCTCAAGGAAATCAGCTACATCCACGCCGAAGCCTACCCGGCCGGCGAACTCAAGCACGGCCCGCTGGCCCTGGTGACCGAGCACATGCCCGTGGTCACCATCGCGCCCAAGGACGAACTGCTGGAAAAGCTGAAGTCCAACATGCAGGAAGTGCGCGCGCGCGGCGGCGAGCTGTATGTCTTCGCCGATGCCGACAGCAAGATCCAGAGCGCCGAAGGCATGCACGTGATCCGCATGCCCGAGCACTACGGCAAGCTTTCGCCCATCCTGCACACCATCCCGCTGCAGCTGCTGTCGTACCACACGGCGTGCGCGCGAGGCACGGACGTGGACAAGCCGCGTAATCTGGCCAAGAGCGTGACGGTGGAGTAAACCCGGTCGCCTCAAGAAAAATGCCGCTCCAGTAGCGGCATTTTTTTTCACAATATCCCGGACGACTCCTGCGGGCAAGAGAATAAATACAAGCAATGCGGCCTTCGGGACAGCTAATGTCCGGACCGCGATCCAAACTGCGTATTCCCAATTCAAGTGGAGACGCAGTGTCGGACTCGATAGCAATCCGTGGAATTCATACCGCATCCAATCGCCCCGCGGTTTCCCTGCACGGCTGGGGCATGCCTGCGGAGGATATCGTCTTGCTTGTGCGGCAGCTTGCACGGGAAATGCCGGTCTTTGATTGGCACGCGGATACGGACGCGCCGCAGGGCGCGCTATCGCTGCATCTTGTCGACTTTGCCGCGCTGACAGGAAAAGGGCGCGCCGTATGGAATACCTTTGGCCCGATCGAGGCCATGCGTCAGGCTCGTGAGCAGGGCGTGGCCGCATTGGCTCTGTGCCGCGGCCGGGTCAGCCAGTTGCCCGCCGTTCGCAAGGGCGTCTGGGTCATGGCGGCGGACAAGCCTTGGGCGTCCGCCGTGCAAACACTGGTGCGAGCGCTGTCGGCTCTGGAATGGAACCGTACGGAAGGCTACAAGGCCGTGCATGCATGGCGCGCCGCGCGCAGGTTCGCCGACGCCAATCTTCTTTCCGTTCTTGGTTTTGATGAAACCGCCGTCGGATTTTCGGAGGTGCTGCGTGAGGCGCTGACCGCATTGCTGATGCAGCCGGCCGCGCTAGCGGTTGCCGGCGTCCCCGAACGGGAGTTGCAGCGCACGATCATCGAAGCGGGTTTGCATGAATTGCAGCCTTTGACCGCCGCGCCCATGACTTTGGATGGTGCGATGCGCGTGGATGCGTTGCTGGGTTTTGAGTGGCCTGTGCTCGAGTAAATCCAGCCGATTATTTTTATCGGGATTTTGCGCCTCCGGTTGTCGTCACGCGTTGCGGATGCAGGAGGGGCGCGCGATGCCCAGCGGTTCCGCTTCATGAGGGATTATTCCCTTGCACTGGCGCCTGACTACGCGGGTTATGTTCGCTCTGGTAAATTCCAGTTAACCATCGTAATAATTCCTAATCGAAGCGAGCGAGTCCCTGCATGCCCCCGCTGGTTGCCAATATATTTCATGTTTTGAAGGACGCCGAACAAGGCGGGCACTTCATGAGTACGCCGGAAATACACCGGGCGTTGTGCAGGTCAGATCCCGATCCTCCCGTCGTCAAGACGGTTCTGCGCACATTGCAGAAGCTGCTTGACCAGCAACTGGTGGAATGCGAAAGGCGCGGGACGGCACTCGTTTGGCGCAGGTGCGCCGGCGCTGGCGGCGTGCCCGCCAGGGCCGCAGGCCTGATGACGCATGAACAGGCGCTGGCGCTTCAGACCTTGAAGCGCTTTTCATCCCGTCAGATTCCGTCGCTGGTTTCCGAATCGCTGTCTTCCCTGTTCGACACCGCCGAGAAACGGCTGGGCGTTTCTCACAGCGACAGCGAACGCCGCTATCGGAAATGGGTGGATAAAGTAGAAGTAGAAAGCGGCGCTTTTGCCTTGCAGCATCCAGCTATAGACTCAAACACCTTTTCCACCGTGTCGCGCGCTCTGTTTTTCGAGCAGAAACTGGAAGTGGTTTATCGCGTTCGCTCCAAAGCGGATCAGGAAACGACGAAGATAATCGACCCGTTGGGATTGGTCGAGGTGGGCGGGGTGATCTATCTCGTTGCGGCCATTGCGGGCTATGCCAAGCCCGCAATGTACCGGCTTGACAGGGTGGTCAGCGCCAGCATGTTGCCGGAGATATTCGCCTATCCACGGGAATTCAGCCTGGCCGAGTATGTGAAGCAGCAGCGGCAGTTCGATTTCATGGTTGAGGGCGCGGTGGAAGTGGAATTGCGCTTTCTCAATGGCGCAGGCAATCATCTGATTGAATCGCCGTTATCCGATGATCAAGTGGTGCAGTACATCGGATCCGAACTGCGGGTCACGGGCACGGTCTTGCTCAGCAAACGTTTGCGCTGGTGGCTGCGGTCGTTCGGCCCCAACGTAGAAGTCTTGGGACCTGAGGCATTGCGCGAGGAAATGGCCGCCGAAGTGCGCGCACTTTCGGCGCTATATGCGACGCACGCATGAATGCGTAGGGGATCGGGACATGTAATGTCCCGATCCCCTCCTATTCTGTCCGGGATGCGGCAGTCATCTTGCCGCCGATCTTGCCTATCCCGGAGTACACATGATCAACAACAACGCCACGCCCCTGGAACACCTGGCCGCATTCGCCATTGTGTTCGTGACAGGTGTATTGAGCACTGCAATCCTGGGCCGATATATCGATGCAGTCAGGCGAGATGGGGTAGAAGACGCCTGCGGAAAAATGACTGAGCCAGGCGCCAACTGATAGCGTTCCCCATATCTCGTTCTGCTTACCCTGGAGTCGCAGCATGCCTGTCCGTCCCCGGCCATTCACTCAAATATGCACCCAATGCAACTGGATACGGACATTTGCGCCCGCCAGTGACGCGCTTGTCGTCGGGCGGGATATTGCGGCGCATTGCCCAAAATGCCAATCAAAGCAACTGCGATGCGTCGTACCTTCCACGCTCGCACTGATTTCGAGTCGGCTGAAACAGCTGCTGAACGCGGAATAAAGTGCGAGGAACTCACGGTGTTTCTCGATTCGGGTGCGAAGCGATGGCACTACCATCCGCCAAATGTCCCAATCAGGTGCGGTTCCATGTGGATATAAATGCGTCATTCAACTCATGTATGATAATGTATCAAATAAATTCAAATAGATATTTCAATTTATTGGACGCCCAGTAGCAGAACGCCATGAACCCTGAAGTCCCGTATTGTCTACGACATCATCCCGCCATTGCGGATGCCTATTTGGCGTACCAGTCAAACAAGAACGCGCTGAACGAAGCGGACATGAGGGTGGCAGCCTGCGGCATTTATAACGCGGGTAAGAGTTCTCTGCTCAATACGCTGGTAGACAAGGTCGGGGACGGTGCCGAGGCATTCAAGACCGGTGATGTGCGCATTACCACCACGGTCGCCGAATGGAAGGTCAACCAACTTACGTTCGTCGACACTCCCGGCGTGGATGGCGCCGATGAAGATGATGAAGCGGCTTGGCAAGGCGTGCTCCGCAGCGATTATTTTCTTTATGTCCACCGCCTGAGCGCAGTGGAATTCGAGCAGCGCGAACTTCAGTTCCTGAAACGGCTGAAAGAACACACGCACGGTCTCGAATCACGGCTGGCGCTCGTGATCAGTCAGATCGACGGCGTCGGCAGCGACGCCGATGTGTCGCGTTACGACACCACCATCCGCAAGACATTTGCCGATGCCGTGGGATTCGAACCCGAACAGGTCTTTCCCGTATCGGTGGTCCGTTACATAAAGGGAACACAGGAAGCAAAGCCGGTATTGGTCGCCCGCAGCGGTATTCCCGCGTTGAAGCAATGGATCGATCTGATCAGCAGCCCGCCAGCGCAGGCCCGGTGGCAGCGCCTGCGCGCCGACCGCCTCGATGCCGAGAAAGAAGCCTTGGCGCAGCAGTTCCTTGCGCTTGCCGAGGACGTGGACTCGGACATCCAGACGGCCATGGCGGAGCGGCAGTCGCGGTTGCGGTCGCTGGAAAAGGACACGGCCGGTCTGCTGGGCACCATCAAGGCCGGTCTCAAACGCATCGATTCCCTCGCATGATCCGCCGCGCGTGCAACGCTCGTGCGGCTCTTGCCCTTCCCAGAAGGTAAATCCCCATGTTGCCCTTTCTTCTTGCCGGTGGCCTCGTGGCAGGCCTCGGAAAACTGATCTACGACGCTTTGAGCGACGACGGCAGTACGTCGTCCAGTGACGATTCCGCGGACGCGCAGGCCAAGGCGGCGCAAGCGCAGCGAAATAAGGAGATCCGCCGCAAGGTCAGCCGGCAACTGCTTGCCGACACCGAGACCGCGGTAGCGTTTCTGCTGGACAAGCACGCCGTCCTAGTAACGGGACGGACGAAGCCCGCCCCGGCCGAACCGGTGGAAGAACTTGTGCTCGCCGCCAATCCCGCCGGCAGCTGGTCATTTCCGACAGGACGCACGGGGCAGTCCCGTGAGACCCAGGCCAGCAATGCCGGCGACGCCGCCTTGTCCATCGAAACCCTGCGTGAGTTGTGCGAAAACCTGGACACGAAGAGGGGATTTGATGCCCTGAAACCCTTGACAGCCGAATTGGCTTACACGCAGGACTACCTGGAAGAACGCAAGACCATCGCGCAAATGCGCAAGCAGCGGAACGCGCTCAGAACTCTTGCCGAGACCTTGTGATGAACGACGCCATGACGTATGACACCGCCACACCTTTCAATGATGGACACGCCACGCTGACTCGCGACGAGTTTCTGCAGGTGTTTCAGGAACTTGCGGGAAAGTTCGATGAAAACAAGCGTAAGGCCTCGACGACCGAGGAAGTTTTTTTTGCACGACTGAACAAGTGCCGCTTGTTGGCCAACGGTGATCCGTTTCCGTCGGACAGCCTCAAGGCCGACCATCCTCTGCGGATACTCCAGCGTGACGCGATTGAGCGGGTCAAGCAGGTCTTCAACTCGTGGGACAAGGGGATCAAGGCGCTTGAGACGCACGCGCGATTCAAGGAGCGGCTTGGAGATTCGCTGCTGATCTTCGTGTACGGTAAGGTCAAGGCCGGAAAATCCTCGCTCGGCAACTACGTTGCGCGGGGGTGCACCACTCCCCCAGCCCTGCAGGCCGGGCAGGCCGGCGCGCCCGCTTTTTTTGTACAGGAAGGCAGTGGACTGACTGAAAAGGTCAGCGACGACTCAATCCGCCGATCCGGCGCCTTCAAGGTCGGCGAAGCCGAGACGACCAGCGCCATCCAGGGTTTCCAATTGCCCGGGCTGACCTGGGTGGATTCGCCTGGCCTACATTCAAAACATGGCGAGAACGGCGAATTGGCGCAGAAGTACGTAGATGCCGCCGACATGATCCTGTATCTCACCAGCTCCATCGCGCCCTGCAAGCGCAGTGATCTGATTGAATTACAGGCGTTGGGCCGCAAGGAGCACAATCTGGCAGTCCTGATCACGGGCAGCGATCGGTGGATCGAAGACATCGACGAAAACGACGAACTGGTCAAAGAGCTGGCAATGAAGACGCCGGCGGACCGCGATCTGCAACTCAACTACGTACGCGCTTCGTTGCGGCAACTGCCGGACGGCGAGCCGAGCCAATCGGATGCCGTCATGAACAGAACCATGCAGCGTGCGCAGGTGCATTCCGTGTCGGTCGCCTATGCACAAAAGCATCCCGACGCGGCTGGCATGAAACGCAGCGGCATGGGCGGCATGCTCCATGATGTGGCCATGCTGGCCCAGGGCGCAGGGGTGCGCGACAAGCTGGTCCGCCCGCTGAAGAACATGCGGTCCTTTCTGCATGACATGGAGGCGGAGCATCTACCCACAATACAGACCCGCCTGAACGACCTGAGCGCGTCCATTGCAATGACGAAGAGCCAAACCGAGGTCGAGGCTCGCCAGCGAATCCAGGAGATAGCGCTGCGGATAGCTCCGGCTGTCGACGAACTGATCGAGCGGCATGCCAAGTCCAATGACAGCCGCGCGTTCAAGACTGATCTGGCTCGCGCATACTCGAGCTGGCTGGGTGAAGCCCGCGACGCCATTGCCGCCGCCTATGCTGCATCTCTGGGCACGCGCCTGACGCGTGCGATGGATTCGGCGATTGACTTGATTCCCGACTTCCAAGATGTGATCAAGAAAATTCCCCGCCGCAGCACCGTCAATGCCAAGCGCGGCGCTGCGTTGGGCGGGATCCTGTCCGGATTGGCTGCGACGCTGGTTCCGGGCGGCGTGGTGGTTGCCTTGGGTGCGGCATTCATATCCTCAACCCTCGGCGGGCTGGCGGGCAACAAGATTGGCTCGACCCTGGATGACACCGAAATCATCGATATGGTGATCGGCAATAACGCGCAGGCAGTGGGCGCGCAGGCACGCAAGACGATACGCGAGAAGTTCGGTCGCGATACGGAGAATACGCTCACTGCCCTGATTCTGGCCTGCTATGTGGAACTGGAAGCATGGCTGTCCAACCTGAACCAGGAAGTGAACCAGGTCGCCGCGACGACCCGCGCATTGCTGTCCGAACTCGACGCGCAGATTCCCGCCGCTTGAACTTCTTGCACGGGCGATGCGGCCATGGCCGCCGCCCCAACTACTTTATCGATGACACCGCCATGACGACTGAAAACCCGCTGATTCGTTTGCACGAGAACTTTATCGAAATCCGCCCTACGCTGGAAGCCGTCTTCCAGGGCGATGCCGACGCGCTGGCGCAAGTGGCGCTGACCGCGGAAAAGCTTGCCAAAGACGCACGTGAGGGGAAGCTCAGTACCCTGGTGTTCGGACATTACAACGCCGGCAAATCGACGTTCATCAACGCGTTGCTCGGCCGTGAAGCGGCAGCCATGGGAGATGTTCCGCTGACCGCGGATGTCAAGCCCTACGACTGGCGCGGGCATGTGCTCTTTGACTCGCCTGGCATTGATGCGCCGATCGAACATGAAGCGGTCACGGACGATTTCCTGCGGAACGACTGCAATGCCATCATCTTCGTGATCTCTACGGGAGGCGCCGTGGAAGAAGCGTCGACCTGGGATCGCCTGTGTAGCTTCGTCCGCGACAAGAAGGCGGTGCTCATCGTCATCAACGACAAGGCCGGTCTGGACCTCAATGGAACCGAGTTCGTGCGGATACGCACAACGGTTTATCAGAACATGCAGTTGGCGGCCGCTAGGCTAGGCATGAAAGATCCCGTGCAGGACATCGATGTGATCCACGTCAAGTCCCAGACCGCGCTCAAAGCCCGGCTGGAGGATAAGCCGACACTTCTGGCGCGCACCGGCATTCAGGAGGCCGAAGAAGTATTGCGGCGCTTTTTCAGCACGGCCACCGAGAAGATCCTGCGCTCGGACAGCGAACGCGCCCGCAAACAGGCCAACGAAGCGCTCGATCGGCTGGCACAGCAATCCGGCGACGAGGCCCACTTCGCGTTGACGGCATGCCGCCACAAAGTCGAACAAGAGCGCACCCGGCTCGACCGGGCGCTTGTGGAGGCCGTGCGCGAGCTGGCCGCTCGCGAAGTCAGTAAGGCCCAGGACGACGTGGCCCGGCTGGAGTTGCGCAATGGCGAGCAAGTGAGCCAGCTGCTCACCGATATCCTGGACCAATCGCAGCTGCGGCTCCAGAATGGGCTCGCAAGACAGTTGCAGATAGAGTTAGAACGCACCGACATCGTGGTGCGCGACGCAGCCAAGCTCTTGTCCCAGTTCGTCGCGAAGGGAAACGCGGAGCTGGACCAGGTACAACTGCAGGCTACCGCGCCTTCTTATGATGAATCGGAGGAAGCTGCTGGCCGCAGGAGTTCGGCATGGTTCGACACCATCAAGGGGGTCGACACGAAATCATGGACTGAATCAGGCGTCAAAGAGCTGCTGAAATACGGCAAGGAGTGGTTCCCTGGCCTGTTCAAGGGCATCGGCCCCAAAACGATGGGCAAATGGGCGGGCAAGGCCGGCAAGGCCGTCGGCCCGCTGTTGGCCATCGGTCAGGGTGCCTGGGAGTTGTATCAGGCGAGCCAGGAGGAAGCCGCGCAGCGGGAGCGGCATCGCAAGTTCGTCGAACAGGTCATGACGGTCGTGCGTCGGGCTTTCGACGATGCGGCGATGGAGTACGAATTGAAGACCAACCGGATCGCCAGGGACGCGCTGACGCCCATTTTGGAGGCGCTGGATCGGCGCACGACAGAGCTGCAATCGCAGAGCGAGACGCAACGGGTGCTGCAGGAACGCCTGGCGTCCTGGACGCGCAATCTCGAGCATTGAAGTTGAGAACACCGACGGCCGCCGTGTGGATGCGATCGCGGCGGCAACGCCGGTGATGCTTTTCGCAAAGGGAGTACAGCACGATGGCGCGTCTGGTGCCGGATGGTTGGCAGGCCATGGATGCCATAGGCGGCATGCGCCGGGAATTCGAGACCCTGGAGCTATTGGCCAAGGGCTTGCCGGAGGGATACACGGTCTATCACGCGGTGCACTGGACCAATATCGAACGCGCTCATGCCATCCATGGCGAAGTCGATTTCGTCATCGTGAACCGCGCCGGCTACATGATGCTGGTCGAGCAGAAGTGCGGCCCGCTGGAGGAAACCCCGGACGGTTTGGCCAAGAACTATGGCGGAAAGCTGAAATCCGTGCCCGCGCAGATGGGACGGACGGTGAACAGCTTTCGCCACAAGGTGGCGCAGGCGATTCCGGATGAATATTTGACGATCGAGCATCTGCTCTATTGTCCGGATTACTTCTGTCAATCGCCGCACACCGCCGGCGTGGTGGCGGAGCGTATCGTCGACGCCAGCCGCCGCGAGAATCTTTGCGCGGTGATCCAGCAAATTCTTCCCGTGGGTCTGGATGGTCCTGGGTATATGCGGATCGACCGCTTTCTGTGCGACGTCATTCAACTGGAGGCCGATGCCAGTGTCCTGGTGGGTCAGGCGCAAGCCTTGATGACGCGGGTTTCCAGCGGCCTGGCGTACTGGGCGCGCCAGATCGACATGACGCCCTTCCGCTTGCGGGTGATCGGCACGGCCGGATCCGGCAAGACGCAGTTGGCCATGGCGGAATTCCGCGCGGCGATCGACGCCGGCCTGCGGCCGCTGTATCTGTGCTTCAACAGGCCACTGGCAGACCATATTTCCCGCATCGTGCCGGCGGGCGGCATGGTGAGCACATTCCACATGCTGTGCGCGCGGCTGGTCTGGCAGTCGGGCGCGCGGCCGGACCTGGACGGCGCACGGGCGTTCGAACAGCTTGTCACCGCCTGCGCGGCCCTGCCCGTGCCGCCAGACATGGTCTTCGATACGGTCATCGTGGACGAAGGCCAGGACATCAAGGCCGACTGGCTGGATCTGATCTTGCGGCACGCCCACGATGACGCCCGTATTCTGTGGCTTGAAGACCCGATGCAGAAGCTGTATCGCCATGCTGGCGCCGTGCTGCCGGCATGGACGCGCTTGCGCGCAGACAAGAACTTCCGCAGTCCGCGCGCGGTGGTGCAACTGCTACAGGCCCTGGTCCCGGATGACACGAACCTGGTGTCGGCATCGCCCCTCCCCGGCCACGAACTGGAGTTCCTGGTCTACCGCGACAACGCGGAACTGCTGGACCGAGTCAAGGAAGGCGTGAGCCTGTGCCTGTCGGCCGGGTTTGCCGTTTCCGATATCGCCTTGCTGAGTTTTCGAGGCCGCGACAGCTCTCGCATCCTTGTCTACGACCAGTTGGGTCCGTACGCATTGAAGAAATTTCTCGGCACCTACGATGCCGAGGGACAGCCACAGCATTCAGAGGGCGTGCTGGTGGCCGAAACCGTGCACCGCTTCAAGGGCCAGTCGGCGCCAGCGGTGGTGTTGTCGGAGATTGACTTTGAATCGCTGGGCGACGAAGAGGTCCGCCGTCTGTTCGTCGGCGCAACCCGCGCCGCCATGAAACTGGTGCTGGTTTTGTCCGAAGGCGCGGCAGCCCAATTGTTGGCGCGCGTCTGATGCGCGCAGTCGCCCTGACGCGGCCGGCCATGACCGATACGATTGGAGAGTGAGCGTGAAACAAGAACCGCAGATTGCAGGCACGGGGTTGAGCGTTACCCTCGGTCTCCATGTGGACAAATGGCTAGGCCCGCATCCGGATACTGGCCTCGGCCGCGTGACGCTGGGTCGGGCCGCCTTCCTGGCCATGCTGGAAACCTGGCTGGGCTTGTCCGGCCTGCCCGTAAGCATCGCGGAGCGCACGGCCGCCTTTCTGCTGGCATTGCGCAAAGTGGAAGGACCTGGACGTTTTTTTCATGACAGCCTGGCGGCTGACGAAATCGGCACCGCCGCCCGTCTGCTGCAATGGCGCGACGAGTGGGTACTGGGCGGATGGACGGGCACGGCGCCGGCCGGCGGGCCATCCCGCCTGGCGGACATGGCCGCCGTCGAGCAGGTCGCGGTCGGGCTGCTGCCGGCGGGCGAAGGCGAGCGTCTGAACGCCGTGCTGCACCGCTTGGATGAGCGTCGCATTCCCTTGAGCGAGATCAACCTGCTCGAGGATCAGCGACTGTTTCCCGCCCTGTGGCGCCGTGTATTGGCGCGCTTCGCGTTGCGAGACGGCAGCGAGCCGCTCCCGTCCGCCGCACCCTCGACGCAATTGGGACGGCTGCAACGCGCTGTGTTGAGCGCCGTATCGACACCGGACGCGTTTCCCTCCTTGATCGACTTGAACGGCGACGATGGCACGATCACGGTTGTACGGCCCCAATCCTGCGAAACCGCGGAGCACTGGCTCGCACATCACTACCATGCCAGCCCGGTCAGGCCGCTGCTGGTTAGCGAGCAGCACGGTCCGTCGCTGGATGACACCTTGCGCGTCCATGGCGTGCCCGCTTGCGGCTTTGACGAGTCCAGCGCCCTGCGCCCGGCATTGCAGGCCCTGCCGCTCTGTTTCGAGACCTTCTGGGCGCCGCTGGAGCCGGCGCGGCTGCTCGATTTCCTCATGCACCCTATCGGCCCCTTCGCTGCGTCGGCGCGGCGAGCATTTGCCACGGCGTTCGCCGAACAGCCCGGGATAGGTGGTCCCGAATGGCTGCGGGTACGCGAACAGGTGCTCGCTGCTGCGCCTGACGACGTCCGTCCCGCACTTGCGCAGCGCATTCAGTTCTGGCTGGAATCGCCCCGCCACGCGCGCGCAGCTGGCGTGCCGATCGCCTACGCCATCGAGCGCGTCGATGCGTTGGGCGAGGCGCTGCGCAATCGCCTACGGCATCTGGACGCGAAGGAGGCCGTGGCACGTGACCTCGGCGCAGCGGTCAGCCAGTGTGCGGCCGTACTCGGCAGCCTCAAATCGCTGCAACGCGATGGCGTCGGCGCGGTCCGCCCCCGCTTGCTGGAACAGCTGTGCGCGCAGGCCACCGCCAACGGCGGCAACAATCTGGCCGTGGCGGAAGCCGGCTGCATGGTTAGCGCTGTCGCGCCGGAAGCCTGCGCCCTGGGTCCGGCGCGCGAGGTGGTGTGGTGGATGCCGGCGGCGCCGCGCCTGCCCGCGCCGCACCCGTGGAGCCGTGCCGAACTCGATGCGCTGGCCCAGGCCGGCGTGGAGCTGGTCGATACCGCGCGGGTCATGGGCAGCCTGGCGTCGCTATGGATGCGCCCCTTGTTGACCGCGGCCGAACGCCTGATCCTAATGCTTCCCCCTGCCCCTGCCGAGGACCACCCCGCCTGGCAACTCGTCACCATGCTGGCGCCGAGCTTGCCGGTCTGGCCGCTGGAAGCTCACCCGATGATGCGCGATAAGCTCCAGCCCGTGGCCAGCGCGCCGTTGCCGCGCGCGAGCGGGCTCTGGGAGTTGGACACGGCGGCCGCCTGGCGCGCGGCCTATCCGGTGCCGACGCGCCTGTCGTCGCAGTCATACACCTCGCTGGACCTGCACTTCAACAATCCGGCGATTGCCGTGCTGAAATACGCGGCACGCTTGCGGGCCGGCCGGACCATGAGCGTCGCGAAGGACAATCGCCTGTTCGGCAATCTTGCCCACCAATTGGTCGAGCGGTTATTTGGCAATGGTGACGCCCTGGGCTGGAGCGAGCGGGAATTGGGGGAATGGCTGGAGCCTGAACTTGATAGCGTACTCGAGCAGGAAGGCATGCCCTTGCTGGCGCCGGGCAACAGCATCCGCCTGTTGCAGTTCAAGGATACGGTGCGTCACGCGCTCCGCGCCCTGCTGCGCCATCTGTCCTATGCCGGGGTGACCCGCGTCGAGCCGGAGCGACCGTTGCAAGGACAGGTTGGTGCCCTGCACCTCAATGGCTCCGCGGACTTGCTGCTGCATTTGGCCGATGGGCGGACCGCCGCACTGGATCTCAAGTGGTCGGGGGCAACGCGCTACCGCAAGGCCTTGGCCGAGGGCCGCTTCCTTCAGCTCGCGCTGTATGCGGACATGATCCGGCAGGAGTTGGGCCAGCCGCCCGTGGCAATCGGTTATTTCACATTCCGCGAGGCCACGCTACTAACAACAACGCCAGATCTGTTCGGACCGGACGCTCGCGTCATCCAGCCCCAAAACGAGGTCAATTCGGCGCATTTGGTCATGCAAGCCCGCGCGTCCTGGGCCTGGCGGGTGGGGCAATGGCAGGAAGGCCGGGTCGACGTCATAGCGCGGGGATTGGACCCCGAGCCCGCCCCTCCGCCGCAGGACTGCCTGCCCCTGGGCGAGACCGCGCCATGGCATGGCGAATTCACGGCCTTGTTTGGCAATCGGGAGTAAATCATGGCACAGCAACCCATGAACGTCGAATTCGTGCGCGCGGGCGCGGGCAGCGGCAAGACCTACTATCTGACCCGCCTGCTGGCCGAGCGTCTGAGCAGCGGCGCGGCCAGGCCGGCCGCCATCATGGCCACCACCTTTACGGTCAAGGCGGCCTCCGAGCTGCGCGAGCGCGCGCGCGCCACGCTCTTGAAACAGCGCCGCCTTGACCTTGCGGCGGCTCTGGGGCAGGCCAGCATCGGTACGGTCAACAGTGTGTGCGGGCGCCTGATCCAGCGCTTCTGCTTCGAGCTGGGCATTTCTCCCGACCAGACCGTGCTGACCGAAGACGAGGGTCGCCGGCTGGTTAGCGTCGCCGTTGAAAGCGTGCAGGAAGCGGGCGCCGCGGCAAGCCTGGTGCAACTGGCCGAGCGCCTGGGGCAGGATGAGGCCGCCCTGACGGCGACCCTGCACGCAGTGATGAATGCCGCGCGCGCCAACAATATCGACCCAGCCGACCTGGTGGCAATGGGTAGGCGCAATGCGGACGCCATGCTGGCCTGCTGGCCCCGTCCGCTAGGTCACTACGATGCCGAATTGAAAGAGACGCTCGCCGCCACAGAGCATGCCCTCAAGCAAGTGCAGCAAGCCGGCGAGAAAACCAAGGTTCTGAACGATGCGATCGAGAAAATCCGGGGTACCCGGAGCGCGCTGGCTCGCGGCGGGCTTGCCTGGGATGTCTGGCATCAGCTTTCCAAGCTGAAAGCGGGCGCCGGCCAGGCCTCCCTGCTGACTGCGCTGCATGAGCTTGCGGCGCGCCATCCCACCCACAGTCAGTTCCATGACGATGTGCGCCGCTACCTGGAAAGCGCCTTTGACCTGGCGGGCCGTGCCTTGCAGGCATTCGCTGAGGCCAAGCGTGAACTGGGTGTCGTCGATTTCACGGATCAGGAAGTCTTGCTTCTGCGTGCGCTGCAAGACAGTTCCCTGGTTCGCGATGCGCTGGCCGCGGAACTGGACCTGGTGTTGGTGGATGAATTCCAGGATACCAACCCGTTGCAACTGGCGATCTTCGTCGAATTGGCCAAGCTCGCCAAAAGCTCGGTCTGGGTCGGCGATCCCAAGCAGGCAATCTACGGTTTTCGCGGCACCGATTCGACCTTGATTCAGCAGATCCTCGCGTCCGTCGAAAGTTGGGGCGGCACCATGGGAACACCACTGTCGGCCTCTTACCGGTCGACGCCGGCGTTGGTGGGACTGGCCAACGAGGTCTTCGTGCCGGCCTTTCAGCCCGCACCGCGCTCCGACACCGCGCTCACGGCGGTGCGTGTGCCCCTGCCAGGACAGCCGCAGCTATTGAACTGGTCATTCGTGATGGGGCCCAGAAAGCGCACGATCTCGCTGGATGCGCTGGGCACGGCCGTGTCCGAGCTGCTGGCGCGCGGCATCCAGATCATCGACAAGCAAACCGGCGAGCCGCGGGGACTGCGGGCGAGTGATATTGCCGTGCTGTGTCGCAAGCATGACCACGTCACCGCCGCTGTCGATGCACTCAGCCGATGGGGCGTGCCAGCGGCGGCACAACGCCCAGGGTTGATGGGCACGCCCGAGGTTCAATTGGTGCTGGCCTGCTTGCGGCGGCTGCAGGATGCCGGTGATACCGTCAGCACGGCCATGATTGTCGGCCTGACTGGGTCGCTGCGGCCGGAGGCGTGGCTGGAGGATCGCCTGTCCTTCCTGGCGCAGGAGCAGGCCGAGATCCAGGCGTCGGCGTGGAAGGTGTCGGGTACGGACGCGCATCCGTTGATAACTCGGTTGGAAAGCCTGCGCTCACGCCTGATGTCGCTGACACCCCGCGAAGCGCTGCGCTTGGCAAAAGCCGAATCCGGCGTGGCGCAGCGGATTCACGGATGGTCTGGGCACGAGCGCGAGGCGCGTGTGCGCATCGCCAACGTCGAAGCGTTGCTGGCGCTCGCGGAACAGTATGAAACCTCCTGCCATGGTTCGCGTCAGCCCGCCACGGTCAACGGCCTGCTGCTTTGGCTGCAGGGGTTGGCTGAAAGCGCTGCGGACGGCCGCGCCGAGGCGGCCGATGGCGCGGTGGGGGTGATGACCTTCCACGCCTCAAAGGGGCTGGAATGGCCGGTGGTGATCATGATCGGCATGGACCATGCGCATCGTACCGACCTCTGGAGCGTGCGCTCGCATACCCAAGGCGCATTCGACGCGGCCGCTCCCCTCGCCAACCGTCACATACATCACTGGGTCAATCCTTTCGGTTCCGCCGTGCAGGTCATCGAGGACGCGCAAGCGTCGGTCACCGGCAAGCTGATGGAGCAGCAAGCGCTGGAAGAAAACACGCGCCTGCTCTACGTGGCCGTCACCCGTGCCCGGGATTTGCTCGTGCTGGTGGGCGGCACCAAGAGTGCCGAGGCAGATCCGCCTTGCCAGTGGCTCGACGCGATCGCCGCAACGGGAACTCTCTGGGGACCGTCCGGACAGCGCGTGATGGACGGCCAGATCGTGGACTGCGAGGCCAAAACCTGGGAATTCGACGAGACTCTCGCGGCGCCGCCGGCGCCCGCGGCCCAAGCCATCCACTACTTTCCGGCGGGCCGGTCCCAAGCATTTCCGCGTCTCTGGTTTGCGCCCAGTGCATCCAGCGGGGGGCAGTATCGGGTGGAACAGGTGGAGGAAGTGGGCAGGCGCCTCGTGGTGCATTCCGCCACGGACATGACTGCTCTGGGATCGGCGCTGCATGCTTGCATCGCCTGCGCGCTGGCCGACCCCGACACGGCCATCGACGACGACCAGGTCCGCGAGATACTGCTTCGCTGGGGTGTCGCGGCGGCCGTCAGCGCCTCGGCTGCCCGCCACCAGGTCGAGGCCTTCCTGGTCTGGTGGCGCACGAAGTGGCCCGACGGCATCGCCCGCGCGGAGCTCCCGATCCAGGTGCTGGGTCAGGACGGCACGGTGGTCCGAGGGCAGATCGACATGCTGATCCGCGTCGGTGCCGGCCACGTGCTCATCGACCACAAGGCCGACCCGCGGGCGGTCGACGACGGCGAGCGCCTGGCCCAGACGCATGGTGCCCAGCTTCAGGCCTATGCGCATGCCGTGGAGTCCATGTCGGGCGAGCCGGTGCGGGAGCGCTGGCTGTTCTTGCCGGTCGCCGCCCGCGCGGTGCGAATCGCACCGGCATAAGCATGGGTGGGCTTGCGCGGCGAGCTTGATCAGAGTTGTGCCGAGTGCCCGCGCGCACCGGTGTGTTGAATCCACAAACAGGGCAGGTGACTATGCAATGGGGCTTGTTAGGTCCGGCAGTGCTGAGCGGAGAGCGGCGTACGCGAACCTTGGAAATAGGACGCGCCGTGCGGCGCTTTAATGAACTGGCCGTGCCGGGCACAGGCGGTGTCTGGTTTGGCAAGCAGGTATTCCTCGCCATCCTCGGCATTCGCGTCGCTGAACTGGCGCGCAACGAGAGAATGGTGGTCAGCAATATCGAATGCGCCAACGCGATCGAGGCGTTAGCCTGCTGGCTCGGCTACCAAGACAACAAATGGGCGCAGCACCCGCGCTTGCGGGGCATCAACAAGTTTCCCCGGCAGCATACCCTGGATTTCCGTACCCTGCGTCGCCCCGGCTTTTATGTTTCGCAGCCCATGCGCATGGCGGTCGGCCAAAGCCTGATGCCGCTGGGACTCGTGGAGGGACAAAGCCGGCGATTCAATGCCCTGTCGACCAACGAGATCGGCCAGAAGCTGATTGCCCTGGCATGCGGCGACGGCGGCCGTCACGATATCGCGGCGCAACTGCTGAACTGGGTACTGGGAAAGACCGTCAACTGGCCCCCGCGCTTCGTCAAACTGCTATCCCCCTGCATGCCGCTGTCGGCCGCGGCCCGCGGCCTGCTCCATGCGCAATTGATACTCGGCGCCGGGAACGAAAGCACTGCGCACAAGACACGGCGCCGCGCTGCGCTGCAATGGGTCGAGGATGTGCGCAACAACCCGCCCGCGACGTCGATGCGCTGGGAAGACCGGCCGGCCGCGATTGCAGATGACGCACATTGGCTGGACCTGCGGGCAGGCGCGCAACTCATGGCCTGCCGCGATCAGGCCTTGTTCGTGCTCGACGAGCTGGAACGGGCGCTCGCATTGGCGTCCAAGGAGACTATGCGCGTCGAAGAGGCTGCTGGGATGCTGACGAACGAACTGGCGGAACTGCGGCGTTCCGCGGAACGGTATTTGGCGTTTTCACATGCGGACCCCGATGCCATGGTGTTTTGCCGCGAGTGCGCCCTCGCGTCGAACCCCGAACAACTCGAACACTTGCTGCGCCGTGACGGTCGCGTCCTGCGCTTGGTCGGCCGCCAGGTCAAGCCCGGCTCGGCGTTTCGCCGCGTCGTGCGGAATGCGGAAACACCGGATCCATTCGCCGCGCCGGATGATCCAGACGTTGCGGGCCAGGCCGAGGGCGTGATCGCTTGGCCTGCCGGTCTGTCCTACCGGGTGCGCAACCTCCACGCACTCAATCGCGACTTGCTGGAAGAGCAAGAGGTCTTGCCCAACGGCGCCGTGAACCGGGATCTGGAGGAGGCCGCAGCATGACGCCGTCCCTATTGCATCTTTTCGACGCGCCCGACGACTATGACGGTCTGTTCGGCTGGGTATGCGGCTATTCCGCTGATGCCTTGTTCCTCGACGAGGCGGCCGAGCGATTCGTCCGCCGCACCCACGCCCAGCGGGCCAAGGCGGGAGAGATTTCCCTGGGCCTGATCCTGGACCCCCAGCATGAAGCCCTGTCGCTGCTGGATGTGCCGGGTGTGGCCCACCTGCCCTTGCGCCTAACCAATGGGCAGCCATTCAAGCTGATGCACGCCAAAGTCGCCCTGCTGGGTTTCCGCAAGGCAGGGGCTGATTCGTGGCGGCTTCGCCTGATTGTCTCGACCGGCAACTGGACCACGCAGACAGTCGAGGAAAGCCTGGACCTTGCGTGGTCGATTGAACTGTCTTCCGAAGACCTGGAAGGGGATGCGCACGATTTGTCGCTGCGCTGCGCGGACATCAAGGCTGCATCGGAAATGCTGAACTGGCTGGCGTCCCATTTCGATCTCCGCATCTTCGACGCCATGCTGGAAAATCCCTGCGCGGCAGACCGTGTTGGCCAATTCAACGGCTGGATCGGTCAATGCGTTTCGCGTGCGCACGGGCAGGAGTCCCGATTCTTCGATAACCGCTCGCGCGGCTTGCTCGAGCAATTGCCCGAACTGATAGCGCGGCACGCTGGCAAGGGGCGCCGCAACTATCTGGCCATGGCATCGGGCTTTTTCGAGGATGTGCCTCAGGCGGAGACGGACAGAGCGCCCGATCAGGTGCCTACCGTACTGGCCCGAATTGAAGACACGCTGCGCGCCCATGACATGCTGACGCACACAGCTCGGGTGGAGGTCTACGTCAACCCGGAAAGCTGCCAAGCGGTGGCCGTGTGCCGGGATGCGATGGCGCAGCGTCGTTGGCACGTCGCGGCGCCGGGCCAGCCCGAACGCGTCTTTGGTCAGGACTCGCGCCGTACCCTGCACGCGAAATTTCTGCTCGGAGGCAGAAGCGGCAACGAGGCCTGCACCAGCGGCTGGCTCTACCTGGGCTCGGGAAACCTCACCAACCCGGGCTTTATCGAGCGCGCGGGACCCTCCCGCGGCAATCTTGAAGCGGGTGTGGTCTTTTCCTTGCCAAGAACTCAATGGTTCCCATCCAAGGATCCGTCAGTTCCGGCTCTGACTGTCTTGCTGCCGATTCAACCCAACGGCGACGCCTGCACGATCCCTCCACAGCTTCAGGCCGGAGATCCGATGCCGGAGCACGACGACGTCTTCCTTGCCGCGCCGGTAGCGTATTTGCAATGGCTGCCAACGCCTGACGGTGGACTGCTGCGTGCGCCGGGGCGCAATACCGTAGATGTCAAGGTGCTGGGCTCGGATGGGGCAGCCTGCGTCCGGCTGGGGCTGGACTGGTTGTGGCCGGGTGAGGCTCCACGCCAGGTCAGGCTGCGCTGGGGCACGTCGGATCACCAGGAGCGGTTGGTTCCGGTGATCGACGAATACGGCCGCATCGCCGCCACTGAACTGCCTGAACTGGAACTCCAGGAATTGGCTGCCCAACTGTTGGGCTTTCCCGCGATAGACACCGGCGACGGCGATGGCGGGGACGACGACGAAACGGATGCATCTGGCAGGAAAAGCCAGGTGCGCAGCGCGGGCAGCGCGTCGCAGACGGCCGCGATCCGGACGATGATGACACAGCTGGAACTGATCGCCCAGAAACAGGTGCAGGTCGCGGACCCCGACTGGGCGGTCTGGTGCCACCGCCTTGAGCAGACACTGTGCCAGGCGAGCGGCAGCGCCGTGCTGGCCGATTTCAGGAAGTTGAAGATCAATCCGCTCAGTTGTCTGCGGCAGGCGGCATTCCGCCCCAACTATGCCTGCGATGCCCGTAACCCACACGGCCGACGCTACGAGGAAGCGCTGCAGCGCGTCGCTGAATCCTGGGCTCTGACGCAAGAAGCGTATGTGGCTTTTGGAGAAGAGAAATAATGGATTGGAACGCAGTCGCGAAGACACTGATCGCTTCGTTCGATGAAACCGATGGATCCCGGAAAGAGGGGTGGTCGTTGAACGAAGGCCAGCGCCGCAGCCTGACGGCATTGGCCAGGCGCATTCCGCAAAACGGGGTCGTCATCGCCGACGAGGTCGGCATGGGCAAGACCCGTATTGCCGTTGCGCTAGCCTCCGCCGTCGTACGCCACGGGGGCCGGGTCGCCGTGCTGGTGCCGCCCGGTCTGGGTTTCCAATGGGAGCAGGAAATGCATGACGGCGGTGTGGAGTGCCCGCCGCTGCTCAGAAGCCTGAACCAATACTTCAAGCCTTGGGATCCCCGGGAGGGCGGTGCGCCGCTCTGGTCGACCCAAAGCGTGGTGTTGCTATCGCATCAAATCGCCAACTGGCGCATCGGCGGAGGCACGCGCGCACCCTATTGGTCATTGCTGCCGTTGTTGTACGCCACATGGCGCAAAGTCTGCGATGGCCGATATCCCAGACATTTCCACGCGACGCCGGAATTGTCGGACCCGCGGATTCGAGCCGCGGCCGCCGATATCTCGGCGTGGGCAAAACGCACCGGGGGCACCCCCGTCGATTTCTTGAACACATTGGTCGACGAGGCGCCCTGGCCGGCGGCGACGCAACCCGGCCAGTACAGTTCCGGCAGCACCTTGCGTGTCGCGCTGGAACGCGCCGTGGGTATCGGCTTGGGCTTTTTCGATCTCATCATCATCGACGAAGCGCACAAGAGCCGGGGAGACGCGACGGGACTGTCTCGCCTGTTGAACAACGTCGCCCTGGCCCCTCCCGACGGACGCAAGCTGGCCATGACGGCCACCCCGGTGGAACTGGACGCCGAACAATGGCAGGACGTGCTGGACCGTATCGCGGTCAAGACGGCCAACGGCCGGTGTTTGCCGGATCACGGGCAAACAACGCGTGCGATAGGCGACTACGTAAAGGCGGTCGACGAGGTCAAGACACAACCGAGCGATGGGGGAAAAAGACAAAACTATCGAATCGCGGCCCGCGCGTTCGAGCGGACCTTGTCGCCATATCTCTTGCGACGCGACAAGCGCGAAGCGCAATCGGTACAGGCGTTCGCACGCCACGCCGGGCTGCCGCCTCACGCCTATCGTCGGGAACGACCACTTATCATCGATCCGGCGGAGCTGTCACCGGCCTGGCGGCAGGTGGTGTGCGCGGCGGAGGCCTTGTCGCTCGCCGCCGCGCAGGGCACCGCGCCCCAGGCGCAACGGCTGCGCTTGACCATGGGCAACGGCCACGGCATCGCCAAGATTATCGATCAGCTTCAGCAGGACGAAATCGAGGACCGCGACCAATTGGCGCTGGACCGTCTGCTGGAGGACGAGCCGAATTCGGACTCCGCCCGGTCTCGGCGCGTGGATTGGTGGCTGGACGTGATGCGCCAGGCGCTGAGGAATGAGAATGTGCTGCTCGACCATCCGGCCATCTGCAGAGCAGTCCGGGAGATCGAAACTGTTCACGACAAAGGGGAGAAAGTCCTGGTTTTCGGCCGCTACACCGCGCCGATGAAAAAGCTGGTGGAGCTGCTGAATGCGCGTCAGATGCTCCGCGCCCTGCGCGACAACACGCCCTGGCCGCAGAGCGGCGTGCGCGAAAGCGAACACGACGCAGTCAAGGCTGCGCAAAGGCAGCTGGGCATCCTGCGGGATGAATCGATCGACAGCATCAATGCGCAGTTGAAGCGTCAATACGAGGATCTCGAAAACCGTCGCCAATCGGCACGCGATCAGTTGTTCCATATGCTGAAGGCCGGTTTGGCAACATATCCCGATGACAGCGCCGCCAAGCGCCTGTTCCACGCGTTCGAGCGCAATCCGGTTGGTCACGCCTCCGTCACGCGCGCGGTGGTGGAATTGCTGAAGCTCGACGAAGCGCGGCCAAAGGATTGGGCCGACGCATTTGTGCATCTTGTCGATGCGGCAAGGGACCGCGAGGATGTCGACGAACGCGGCGAGGCCGGCTTGAACGAAGCCGGCGCGGCTGCGTTGTGGCCCAAACTGGCGGAACGCTTTGACGAGGAGTACAGCCATCCGCAGGGCGGTTTCGCGCGCCTGATGTATGGGGAAACCAAACACGTCACGCGGCGGCTGCTGCAAATGGCGTTCAACCGTCAGGACAGCTATCCCCGGGTGCTGGTGGCGCAGTCCGTGGTTGGCCGCGAAGGACTGAATCTGCATAAAGCATGCCGGACCGTGCTGCTCCTGCACCCTGAGTGGAATCCCGCCGTGGTCGAGCAGCAGATCGGACGCGTGGACCGCCTGGGCAGCCGCTGGGAGCAACTGCTCGAGGAGGCGGTGGCGAAAGGTGTCCGCGGCAGCGAACTGCCTCGCATCGACATCCTGCCGATTGTGTTCCAGGGCACATACGACGAGCATAATTGGATGGTCTTGAAAGCGCGCTGGGATGCGCTGCGGGCGCAACTCCATGGCTCGGTCATTCATGTGCCGGATGACGACGGCGATCCGCTCCTGCGCACGATTGCGGATGAAGTCAATGACGCAGCGCCGGACTTTTCTCCGGCAGCAGCCCCAAGCGCCTCGTGACCGCGATCCCCGGCTGGGGGACGCTGAGGATGCCTTGCTTGAGCAAAAAGCCCACCCGCCCGGTGGGCTTTTTGCTCTTTGGGCGGCGCGTGTGCGAATACTTACTTGTCCGGGAAACGGGAGTCAGGCTTTGTTATTTCTGAATAATGACTGTAGCCAGGCTGTTTTTGAATATGACATTGCGCCGAGCTATTAATAAATAACCCCGCGCCGCCATTATGTTTTTTCATTTTGGTTAAACCGGACCAACAAAAACCCTTTTATATATTTGCTAACAATCTCGTTGGCCGGCCATGTTGCGGTTTATGTAATGAATGTAATTGTTTGAGGGATTTCCCGGGGTTTATTGCGACGAATCCGACTTACTTGCACAGCAATAAAAATATTTAGAAAGAATTTTGCTGTTTGCCACCTATACGATTCGTTGGCTCGCCGCTTGGTACGCCTAATCAAGTATCGAGCTGTAAATATTCTTAAGCAATACGCCCGCCCGAACCGGGGCAAACATATTCGATTCTGCATCGATTTCGTGCCCCCGGGTGTCAATTTCTAGTGTCTTCGACACGACGAAAACAGTGAGGTCCCCCGTGGTAAAGAGAATCGCAGTGTGTGGCCTTGGATATGTCGGCCTGCCCGTAGCCGTCGCATTTTCCAAGCGCTTTGATGTCATCGGCTTTGACGTGGACAAGCGGAGAATCGCACGGCTGAAAGAGGGTGATGACTGGACCGGCGAGATCGAACGCGACGTGTTGCTTGCCTCCCCGATGCAGTTCACCGACCAGATCTCGGAACTGGAAGGCTGCGATTTCTTCGTCGTGGCCGTACCGACCCCCGTCGACGAAAAGAACAACCCGGATTTTTCGCTGCTGGTGCGCGCCTGCCGCTCAATCGGCCCCGTGCTGCGCCCCGGCTGCATCGTGGTTTTTGAATCCACCGTCCATCCCGGCGCCACCGAGGAAATCTGCGGACCGGAGCTGGAGAAGGTGTCCGGCCTGCGTTGCGGCGTCGATTTCAAGCTGGGCTACAGCCCCGAGCGGATCAATCCGGGCGACCGCGAGCATCCGCTGGAGAAGATCGTCAAGATCGTGTCCGGCCAGGACGAGGAATCGCTGGAAGTCATTGCCGGCGTGTACGAGAAGATCATCGACGCCGGCGTGCACCGCGCCTCCTCCATCAAGGTCGCCGAGGCGGCGAAGGTGCTGGAGAACACGCAGCGCGACATCAACATCGCGCTGATGAACGAAATGTCGAAGATCTGCGATCTGGTCGGCATCCGCACCTCGGAAGTGCTGGCAGCCGCCGGCACCAAGTGGAACTTCCTGAAGTTTTCGCCTGGTCTCGTGGGCGGTCACTGCATCGGCGTCGATCCGTACTACCTGACGTCCAAGGCGCAGGAGCTTGGCTATCACCCCGAGGTCATCCTGTCGGGCCGTCGCATCAATGACGGCATGGCCAGCCACGTCGCTTCGCGAGTGGTCCAGACCCTGGCCCGCAACGGCCGCCTCAATGCCACGACCCGCGTCGGCATCCTGGGCATGACGTTCAAGGAAAACGTGCCCGACATCCGCAACTCCAAGGTGGTCGATCTTTACAACGCCCTGGGCGCCTACGGCATCACCCCGGTCGCGTGCGACCCGATGGCCGATCGGGAACAGATGGAGCACGAGTACGGCATCAAGCTCGTCGAGCGCGACCAGTTCCGCGACATGGATGTGCTGATCCTGGCGGTGCCGCACCGTGAAACCATGAACACCTTTTGGGACGACCTGCCGACGCTGGTCAAGAGCGACGGCATGGTGTGCGACCTGAAGTCCGTGCTCGACAGCAAACGGCTTCAGTCCGACCTCCTGTACTGGACTCTTTAAGTTCAGGCTCACTATCGATCACTAGAGGAGAGCCTCCGAATGGCTGCTTTTACCACCGCTCCGATTGGAACCTGCCGCATCCATACGCCGCTGCGCGATGCCGTGGGCCGCTACCCGATCAAGCTGCAACTCGGGCGCAACTACGGTTTCGTGCACACCAGCGCCGAGGCGCTGCAGCAGGCGCGATTCATGTTCGGCCAGGGCGACATCCCTGCCGACGTCCAGCGCGTGATCTTCCGGCCTTCGAATGGCGAGCAGGCGCGCAAAGGCGCCCACAAGCCGGCTGACCTCTATGTGGTCGAACTGTCTTCGCGCAAGCTGCTGACCATAGACGGCTACCCGATACAGTCCAACTACCTGGTGCGCTACTTCAGCGAGTTCTTCGCCGACCGCACGCGCACCCGGATGTTCTGGTCCATGGCCCACGCCGACCGCCTGGCCGAGCGCCGCGCGCTGCTGGACCAGGACCCGGTCTTCAAGGCGCTCACGCCGGACGACCGTAACCTGCTCGCCCGCATCGTCAAGCGTGACCAGACGGATGAGGAGATCGAGCAGGAAATGAACCAGCTGGTCGACCTGCTGGGCCGCGACAAAGTGGTGTTCGTCACGCACGTCAATGCCATGACGCCGGACAACGCGCCCATCGAGCAACGCCAGCAACTGATCGCCGCGGTGCTCGCCAGCGCGCAGCGCATCGGCGTGCCTTGCTACGACCCGACGCCGCTGATGAACAAGATCGGCCAGGCCGAGGCCATGGAAAATGGCGGACTGGACCTGACCCACTACACGCCGGCTTTCGCCGAACGCCTGTGCGCAGAGTGGTTCAAGACCTTCATGCGTCCGCGCCTGGATGCGTCGACGACGCAGCCCTCCGCGCCCAAGCTCTCCGCCGATGAAAGCGCCGACCGCATCGAGAAGCTCTGGGATTCGGGCGAACTGCGCGAAGCCTCGCGCCGCGTGCGCGAGGTGCTGCGCCGCCATCCCGGCTTGCCCGACCACACGCTGTTGTTTGCGCGCATCCAGGAAGAGCTGGGCGACTACGAAGGTTCGCTGGCGCTTCTGGGCAGCGCCGACGGCGCGGTGGCGTCCGGCAGCAAGGCTGAGCAGATCCTGATGCGCAACCAGTTCAAGCTGGGACGCCATGACGTTGCGTACTCGCTAGCCGCAGGCTTGCTGGGCGATGAGATCGAAACCCCCGAAATCGTGCGCATCGCGGCGATTTCCGCGGGCCAATTGGGATATGTGGACGAGACCCTGGGCAACTGGAAGCAGTTGTTCCGCATCTCTTCTCCGGAAGACGCGGTCGCGGTGGAAGCCGCCGACACCGTGCTCGCGCTGCTGCAGGCCAGCGGCGACATGGAATCCGCCATACGCTGGGTCCACGAGGTCCGTGCGGCCATGCCCGCGTATGGCCGCGGTTTCGCCATGCTGTGGCGCGACCGGCTGCTGGCCGGCGATCGCGCCGGACTGCGCAACCTGGCGTCCGAGTCGCCCGTGCTCAATGATGTCGACGCGTTGGAGCTGGTCAAGGAAGCCTCGTGGCGCGGCAGCATCATGGCCGCGGCCACGCTGGCGGTCTCGTGCAAGCTGGCAAGCAGCGAGCATGAGGATATCGTCGCCTGGCTGAATTCGCAGTCGCAGGCCTGGGCCGAGGAAGGCAACCGCGCGCTGGAGGAAGGACGCCTGCGCGATGCCGCGGAGCGCATCTGCGCGCACCGCCTGCTGACTCCGGATGCGCTGGCCGGCGTGCGCGCCCAGCGCGCCTTCGAGCGTGCGATGCGCCTGGGCGTGCGGGCCGCGCTGGTGGCGGGCAATCACAAGGAAGTCATCGACCTTACCGACATCGCGCTGGACAGCCAGATCGATTTCCCGGAGCTGCATGCCATGCGCGGCCGCGCGGCCGACGCGCTGGGCGACAAGAAGACCGCCATGCGGCACCTCGAGCAGGCGGCCGCCGGCGACTCCGCTTCGTTCAGCACGCAGCTGCATTTTGCGCGGGTGGCGTTCCACGGCGGCTGGTACGGCGAGGCCATCGATGCCTACAAGACCGTGCTCGACCATGCCGGCGCGGACCAGGGCGCCAAGGACGAAGCGCAGCGCCAGCTGGGCAGGCTTGGGCCCCGCGCCATCCGCGGCGCGCGCGAGATCCTTTCCTCCGGCGATCATCAGGCGGCCTGGAACCTGCTGGAGCGTGTTGCGCAGTCGTGGCCCGGCATGTCGGAAGTCGACCATGAAAAGCGGCGCATCATCGCCGTGCTGTACGCCGAAGCGCGTGCGCTGGATTCGGCCAGCACCACGGAACGCCTGGCCCTGGGCGAGCGCATCCTGAAGCTGGTTCCGGAAGACCCCATCGGCCTGCGCCTGGCTGCCGTGGGCGCCATGCGCCTGCATCGATTCGAACAGGCATTGCCGTACTGGCGCAAGCTGCAGGAACGTTCCGAGAATCCGGCGCAGTTCGATCACTACATCGAACGCTGCCTCGTGTGGATCGAGAAGATCAACCGGAGGAAGGCAGCATGAATCCCCCATTGACTACCGAGCGAGCGGAGGCTGCATCCGATCTGCAAGCGGTGCAAGCCCGGTTGGAAGAGATCGTCACGGCGTCGGTGCGGGTTCAAGTCGCCCAGGAAAACCTGCCCCGCGCCCAGGAACTGGCGCGCGAGCACATGGCAGACTCCAAGGTCCGCTTCCTGCTGCTCAGGCTGAAGGAAGCGGCGGGCCTGAACGAAGGCATGGCCGAGCAGTGGGCCACGCTGTTGCAGGAGTGCCCGGACGATTTCCTGATCGTCCGCTACTGCGCGACGCGCTTGGTGAAGGAACGCAAGATCGATGAGGCCCTGGCCCTGGTCGACCATCACCTTCCGCCTTCGACGCAGAATCCAAACCGCTTGTTCGCGCGGGCCAAGCTGCTTAGCGACATCCGTGCGCACGAGCAGTCCGACGAACTCTTTCGCCGGCTGATTTCCGAGAACACCGACCGCAACATGCGCGTCGAGTTCGCCAAGCGCCTGCGCAAGCGCGGACTGCTGGCCGACGCGTTCGACGCGATCGCGCCCGTCATGAAGCACCTGACGCCCGGCAGCAAGGCGGCGGAGCTGGCCAACGACCTGGCCAGCGACTACGCCTTCTACCAACGCTTCGAGTCGGAAGAGGGGCTGGTGGGCAAGGATGTCAGGATCGTGTCCATGAAGCATGCGATCCTGCACTTCCGCGACCGCAAGATCGTCGAGCAGTCGGCGGAGAAGCCGGTGTCGGTGGCGCTGGTCACGGGCAGTCTTGGCCCCGGCGGCGCCGAGCGCCAGCTGACGCGGCTTGCGGGCGAACTGACCCGCCTGGCGGAGTCGCCCGAGCGCCGGCCGGCAGACGTGATCATGATGCCGAAGAAAGTCGAAGTTATGGTCAAGCAGCACACCGAGCCGGCGGGTTCCACCAAGAAGCAAGGGCTGGATTTCTTCCTGCCGGTGCTGGTGAAGGCGCAGATTCCGGTCACGGAGATCAACAAGCTGCCGGCCGTGTCGGTGTCCCATCAATCCATGCCCGAGGGCAGCCTGAGCCGTCTGCTGGAGCAGTTGCCGCCTCCGGTGCACTACGGCGTGACCCGGCTTACGCCTGTGCTGCGCGAGAACCCGTTCGACGTGGTGAGCCTGTGGCAGGACGGAACCTGCCTGTTCGGCGCGCTGGCGGCGCTTTTGGCTGGCGCCCCGACCATACACCTGGTCTTCCGCGGACTGCCGCCGAACATCCGCAAGGACCGCTTCCGCGAAGAATATCCCGAGCTGTACCAGGCCCTGGCCCAGGTGCCGGGGGTGGTTTTCGTCAGCAACAGCTGCAAGGCCGCGGAAGCCTACTCGGAATGGCTGGGCATCCCGATCACGCGCTTTCACATCCTTTACAACGGCGTGCCCGATCTGTCGACGGACGCTTCGGCCGTGGATGAGGAAAAGTGGAAGGCCTTTCAGGAAAGCACGAACGACGCCACCGAGACGATAGGCGGCGTGTTCCGCCTGGAGCCGGACAAGCGGCCGCAGCTGTGGATCAAGCTGGCGGCGATGTACCTGAAGGACAGGCCGCAGGCGCGCTTCGTCATCGTTGGAGACGGACGGCTGCGCGAGAACATCGAGGCCCTGGCCGAAGAGCTGAGCGTGACGGACAGGCTCTTGCTGGTCGGTCTTTCCAACCACGTGGGCTATTGGTATTCGCAAATGGATGCCAGCGTCCTGCTGTCGCGCTACGAAGGCTTGCCCAACGTGCTGATCGAAGCCCAGTTGGTGGGAGTGCCGGTGATCTCGACTCCGGCTGGCGGCGCTGGCGAGTGCTTTGTGGAGAACGAAACCGGCCATCTGCTCAGTTGCGTGGATCACCCGGATCTGCACGAGGCCTGCGAGAAAGTCGCATCCATGGTCGACCAGGTGCGCAGCAACGAGCAGCTCAGGCAGCACAGCCGTCACCGCGCGCAGAAGCTGTTCTCGCTTGACGCCATGCTGACCAAGTTCATGGGCCTGTGCATGCCCGTGGTGTCCGAGAACGACGAACGCATGGATATCGAACCCATGCGCCTGATGCAAGCCTGATTGGCGTCCAACCGATCAAGCTGCGGAAACGAAAGGATCTTATGCATATGTACGTCCCGGGTTCAGGGCTGCGACGCAAGGCAGCCCTGGCCATGGTGGTTCTTGCCACGCTGACTCTCGCGGGGTGTCAGCTGCCCCGTTCCGGCCCGATGCTGAGCGAAATGACGGGCGCGCACGATGACAAGGACGTCATCGTGATGCCCGTCTCTCGCGAACTGGTGCAGGCCAGCCGGGTGCCCGATGTGGCCGATTTTCCCGTGCGCTACCGCGATCTCACGCAGGCCGGATTCGACCGCCTGGTTCCCGGCGACGGCATCAATGTGAAGGTTTGGGAGCGCGGCGGGCTGGGCGTGTTCGCGGCGGACCCCTCCGGCGTGAGCGACCTGGGCAACCAGGAGATCGACCCGGCAGGGAACGTGACGTTTCCCATCCTCGGCAAGTTCCACGCCGCCAACATGACCCTGGCGCAGCTGCATGATGCCGTCGTCGCTCGTCTGGCCAGGCTGGTTGTCGGCGCCGACGTCAGCGTGACGCGCGCCGCGGACGCGCGCGGCCAGATGGTGACGGTGCAGGGCAACCTGACCAAGCCCGGCATGTATCCCATCACCCAGACCTCGCAGCGCCTGAGCAGCGCGCTGGCCCAGGCCGCGCCGGTGCAGACGAACCCTGAACAGCTCGTCATCAGCCTGCGCCGCGACAACCAGGTGGCGTCGGTGCGGCTGTCGGATATCTACCGCAACCAGAACAACGACATCCTGCTGCGCGCGGGCGATGTCATCACCGCCTATGACTCGAAGGAGTACCTGACCGTGCTGGGCGCGGCCGGCACCCAGGGGCGCGTGGCCATCAGCAAGCGCAACTACAGCGTGCTGGATGCGCTGGCGGATTCCCGCGGCCTGGACGACAAGCTGGCGGACCCGCGTTCCGTGTTCCTGTTCACGCCTGCGAAGGCCGGCGCCGAGGGCAAGCCGGATCTGCTGCCTGTGGTCTATCAGTTCGATCTAACGCGTCCGGAGCAAGTGGCGCTGGCGCGCGAATTCACCGTGCAGGAAGGCCAGGCCATCTATATCTCGGATGCGCCGTTCACGCAGGTGCAGAAGGTGTTGTCCGCGTTCCGCGTCACGATGAGCGCCGGCTTCAGCGCCACGCGCGCCATTGACAGCGACTCGGGCGGCTCGTCCGGCATAAGCCAATAGCGTGTCGATGAGTAACGAGGACAGGATCAAGGGCTGGCGTTCGCGCCGTAAGGACAGTAGCTACGCAGTGGGATCCGGCGTCGCGGCATGGCGCCTGGATCCGGCGGCATTGTTTGAAGCAAAGGCCACGCCGGCCGTCCTGCTCAAGCCCCTGGTCGCGCGCCTGCAGGGCGAGCCGCACGACTCCGTGGCTGCCCGGCGGGCGGTGTACGAGGCGGTGCAGGCGGAGCTGGACGCGGAGATCGCGCGCAGCAACGTCGATGAGACGCTGGCGGATTTTTCGCGCCGGCGCCTGCGCGTCATCGTGCGCCTGCTGGAAATGGATATCCGCGACGGCGTCGAAGTGTTCGCGCCCGGCTACATGCCAGCCAAGCTGGTGGCGGAAGACGAGCGGCTGGCCGCGGCGCATGCGCGCCGCGTGGATCGCCGCAAGCAGGACGAGGCGCGCGAAGCGCGCCGCCACGCCTCGCGCAACGACATTGCGCTGGAAGTCGAAGTGCCGCAGGACGAGGCCGGCGATCTCGCGATACTGCGGGCCCGCTTGCAGGACCTGCATGAAGGACATGATCCGAGCCATTCCGTGAAGGTCCGGCCGGTCGGCCGCACGCTGCTGGCGATGTTCATCTACCAGCTGCGCGTGATGCATGGCGAGAGCCGGATCGCCCTGGTATGGGCGCTGGTGGGCCCGGTCGTGCTGTTGACGCTGATTTCGTCGCTGTACATCCTGATGGGCACGCACTACATCATGGGCATGGACGTGCAGACGTTCTCGCTGCTGGGCGCGACGACCTGGATCATGTTCCGGCAGATCGCCTTCCGGAGCAGTACGGCCTACGTATCTGCCCGCGGTTTGCTGAACTTCCAGGGCGTTACGCCCCTGATGTGCGCGCTGGTGCAGGCGTTCATCTATGTGTCGGTATATCTGGTGGTGTTCCTGGTGCTGATCAGCGCGGGCCATGCGCTGGAACTCGTGACGCTGCCGAAAAGCTGGTCCGGTTTTCTGCTTTTCGTCGTATTGATGGGATGCTTCGGGGCTGCGCTGGGCGTGTTGTTCGGATCGATCGCGACCTACTGGCATTTCTTTCTCAGGCTCGCGCCGATCATCGAACGGTTTCTGCAGATCTTCGCGGCCGTGTTCTTTGTTTCGGAACAGTTGCCAGAGAACCTGCGGCCCTGGATGCTGTGGCTGCCTTTGGCGCACGGCATGCAGCTGCTGCGCTCCGCGTATTTCGAGGCTTACGCCTCGCACGATGCGAGCTTGGGATACTTCCTGACCTCGTTGGTTTTCTTGATGGTGCTTGCGTTGGCGGCCGAGCGGCTGGCCCGTCCCAACGTCCAGCCGATGTGAGGGAAGTGGATGATCCATTTCAATGGCGTCACTGACGAGCCCTATGCATTCGGAAGCAGGCAAGCGCTGCTTTCCAATGTTGATCTCGATATTCCGGTCGGGCGCTATGCGCTGCTGTCGCCCGCGCCGGAATTGCATCGCCAGATCGTCGATGTGCTGTGCGGCCTGCGGCCGCCGCGCCAGGGCTTCGTCAAGCACGATGGCAACGTGTCCTGGGCGATAGGCCGCCAGGGATTCATCCGCGGCAAGGCCAACGGCCTGAGCATGATCGACTTCGTCAGCGAGATGTACGAGATCGACGCGGATGCCACGCATGAACTGGTCGCGGACCTGGTCAGCGATCCCAGGACCCTGGCCAAGCCCATGGAGCATTGGCCGCTCTACGCGCGGCAGGAGTTTTCCTTCGCGCTGGCGCTGGCGCCGGCGTTCGATGTCTACGTGATCGAAGGGGCCATCCCTTTCGAGCCTTGCCGTTTCACCCGCCTGTGGCTGGCTCTGTTCGAAGAGCGCCTGGTCGGCCGGACACTCATTCTTTCCAGTTACCGCCAGAATCAGTTGGCGGACTATTGCTTCAAGGGTTTGATTTATGAACGAAGCGCACTCAGCATCGAAGACGACCTCGACCAGTGCATCCGCAGGTTCCCCCCGCGACGATCAAGGAGCGAATCCGGCACAGGCGACGACGTCCTCGGAGGCGGCTTCGATGAGGGCGGAATCGGCCTCTGAGGGCAGGTCCGAAATCGAACGCCGCCGCCGCGAGCGGCAATCGGCGCTGCGAGAGCGGCGCCGTCACCGCTGGATCAACACGCTCATCGTGCTGGCGCCGGTCGCGTGCGCCCTGGCGTATCTGCTGCTCTTCGCCACGCCCCGCTACGAGGCGGAATCGCGCTTTTTCGTGCAGTCGGCCTCCGGGCAGCAAGGCGGCGGGGGGGCTGCGGCCAGCCTGCTGACCACGGGCAACGCGGGCGGCATGCTCGGCGGCTTCGTGGATGGCTGGGCGGTCGCCGATTTCCTCAAGTCGCGCGATGCCATGCAGCAGCTCGACAAGAAGGTCGGCCTGCGCCAGTACCTGATCCGCGCGGGCATGGACCCTGTGAATCATCTTGCAGAGGACTCAAGCGAGGACGATCTCTATCGCGCCTACCAGGCCTCGGTAAAGGTCTCCTTCAACGCGCTGGAACAGATCGACGTGCTGCGCGTGAGCGCGTTTTCCTCGGAGGATGCCGCGCTGCTGTCCCGGGCGTTGATCGAGCTGGCCGAGAGCTTCGTCAGCTCGATGAACGAGAAAGGCGTCGCCGACAAGCTGAAAGTGAGCGAGGAGGCGGTCAAGCTCGCGGAGCAGAAGGCGCTGGCCGCCCGGGAAACGCTGACAGCGTGGCGGACCACGCACGGCAATATCGATCCCACCGCCACGGTGACGATGCTGCTGAACCTGTCCAGCCAGCTCGAAGGGGAGCTCAACACCGCGCAGATCAATCTCGACAAGATCCGCGCGTTGGGCAACAAGGACCATTTCATGCTGCGGCCCGCCGAGATGCAGGTGGCTTCTCTGAAGAAGCGGATCGCGGCCGTGCGCCAGCGCCTGAGCGGCGCGGGCAACACGGAAGCGAAGCAGCTCAAGTCCTATGAAGCGCTGCGCAACGCCCAGGCGTTCGCGGATTCGAACCTGACCCTGGCGCAGCAGACCTACCAGCAGGCCATGACGGACACGCTGCGGCTGCAACGCTACCTGTCCATCATCGCGCAGCCAGTACCCACGGACCGCCCGAGCAGTCCGCGTACCGGAATCCTGCTGCTGCAGGCGCTGGCGCTGGGCTTTGTGCTGATGTTCATCGCTCGGGTGGCGTTGGCGTTGTTGAGGGGATTGCGTCATGGTTGATACGGCAATTGCGGATCGTCCCGCCGGCACTGATGCCACGGCACGCTTGCGTGACGTGATCAAGCAGATTCATTCCGCGGCCGAGCCGCTGAACGATATGCCCATGCTGGAGCCGGCGCTGCGCGAGGCCGCGGACGGTTGGCGCGACGCCCGCCGCTTGCTGGTTTCGCCCCTGGTGCGGGAAGGCAAGCTAGGCGCCGCGATCGCCGCGCTGGAGATCATGGTCGCGGTCTATCCCGCGCGCGCCGACGAGCGCCGCCTGCTCGCCAGCCTGTTCGGACGCACCGAGCAATGGGACCGCGCCATCGCCGAGGCGGACGCCGCCGCCGGCATCGAACCCGGCGCGGCGGCGCTGCATGCGGCGCGCATCCAGTTGCGGGTGCAGGCCGGCCGTGTGGCCGAGGCTGCCGAGGTCGCACGCGCGACCCGGAACCTGGCGGAAAACGAACCCGGCGAAGCCTACCCTTGGCTGATGGCTTTCGTGCGCAACGGCGATACGGTCGAGGCGGCCGGCATGGCTGCCGCCTTGGACCCGCGAGAACTGCCCAACGAGCGCGTGGCGACGATGGCGGTGCGCGCCTTGCTGGATGACGGCAGGGTGGAGGCGGCGATCCGCTTTGGCGGCGCAGCCCTGGACGCGGGCCACGACTGCGCGGTCCTGCGCTCGTCCCTGGGCCTGGCGCATCTGCGGCGCGGCAACGAGAATGACCGCAAGGTGCATGCGCTGGCGCACTTCGAGGCCGGCCTGAGCGCGGCGCCCGCGGATGTCAGGCTGCTGACGTTGCATGGCGAGACCCTGCTGCGCGCCGGACGCTACAAGGAAGCCCTGACGCCGTTGAAGCAGGCCATCGACCTGGCGCCAGACCTGGAACAGACGCGGGCTTTCTACGCACGCGCGCTGCGCTACACGCTGCAGTACGACGCGGCGGCCGACCAGATGATGCATCTGCTGGAGAAGTCGCCCGAAAAGCAGCTTTGGCAGCGTGCGGCCATCAGCGCGCTGTCGCAGGCGGGGCGCAAGCAGGAGGCCGAGGCGCTCTTTGGACAGTACGTGGCGCAACGCGGCCAGCGGCTGCCGGCGACCTTCGACGAGGCCATGGCGCAGCTGGAGGAACGGCTGCACACCGCCCCGATCCCGCAGGCGCGCCTGGACTGGGCCTGGTCGATGCGCGGCGACACCAGTATCGACCGCGCGCAATGGGAGCGCCGAGCGCGCTGGGGCCACCTGGTGGACCATCTGCTGTTCGACTGGCTCGAATGCCGCGAGGAGAGCGTCGAAGAAGCCATGCAGGTGTTGGGAGAGCTGGATACCGGCGAGCGCTTCTTTGCGCCGCTGCTGGCGGGGGGCAAGGGCGTGGTGGTCGCCACCGCGCACGTCGGTCCCATGTACGCCGGGTTGATGGCGCTGGAACTGGTGGGCATTCCGTCGCGTTGGCTGGCGACCGCGCCCAGCATCGCGCAGAGCAGCTACTCCGCAGCCCTGATCTCCACTGCCGACCAGACCGAGGCGCAGGTCGCCAAGGCCTGCATGCGCGCGTTGACTTCGGGCTATGTGCTATGCCTGGCGATAGACGGGGCGGCCAATCCGGCGGCGCCACGGACCACCTTCGAAGGACAGGACGTGACGTACTCCGGCTTCGCGGCCCACCTCGCGCATCGCATGGGCGTGCCCTCGGTGTTCTACGCACCGCGCTGGGAGAACGGTCGCGTCGCCTATACGCTGGAGATGTTGCCCGCGCCCAAGCCTGGCGAGGACGCCGAGGCGTATTCCCTGCGTTGGCAGCAGGCCTATTTCGAACGGCTCAGGGAGCATCTTGCCGGTCCTCCGGAAAACCTGCGCCTGAGCGGCGGCATCTGGCGCCACGTCACGGCCGCGGACAAGTCCGCGCAGCAATAGGAGCGAATGCCGATGAAGGCTGCAATCAAGACCGCGCGCTGGCTGCTTGTCCTGGCCATGTCGTACGGCGGGGCTGCGGCCGCCGCCGACGCATGCAAAAGTCCGGACGAGCATTGTCCGTCCGTCGCCGCGCTGCTGCAGCAGCGCGAGGGCTACGGCGCCCAGGCCACGGGCGGCCTGGGCGGAAAGTTCATCGACGTTACGTCCGATCAGGACTCGGGTCCCGGAACGCTGCGCGCCGCGCTCGCGCAGGCAAAGAAGGGACCCACCTGGATACGCTTCGCCTCCGACATGACCATCGTCCTGGATAAGCAGCTGCGCGTGCCGTCCAACACGACCATCGACGGGCGCGGCAAGCGCGTGACCCTGATCGACGACGGATTGGGCGTATATGGCAGCAAGAACGTCATCCTCACGCACCTGACCATAGACGGACGCTTGTCGCGGCTGACGCAAGCCGTGAACGTGGCCAACAACAGCCGCGACGTATGGGTGGACCACATGGATCTGTCGCGGATGTCGGACCGGCTGCTGAACGTGAAGAACGGTTCGACTGATGTGACGATCTCATGGACCAAGTTCCACAATTCCAACAAGGTCATGTTGCTCAACAACATCACCTCGAAGAACCTTTACGCAAACTACGACCGCGATTCGATCGCGCGCGTGACGCTGCACCATAACTACTTCCTCAACACCGTGCAGCGTAATCCGCGCGGGCAATTCGGCACCTTCCATCTCTTCAACAATCTGTTGGAAGACTGGGATTTCTACGGCATGAGTTTCAGCCTGGAGGCCAAGGCGCTGGTCGAAGGCAACATCTTCAAGAACTCCACGCAACGCAAATGCGTGGAGCCCGAGTTCTTCCCGACGGTGGAAGGCATCAACGTGAACTACTGCCACTACATTCCCATCGCCGCCAAGCGCAGCGCGCTGGAAAACGGCGAATCGGACCGCGGAGCCTATGAAACGCGGAAGGACGAACACGGCTATACGCGGGACTACAAGGCCTTCCTGCGCCTGAAGGACAATCTGTACCTGGGCGATGCGAAGCCGGTGTTGCAGGACTACAGGCCCGAGGCTGCGCCGACGCCGCCCTATTGCTACGGCTACGAAAAGCCTACGACGGAGCTGGCGGAGAAGATCCGCAAGTACGCGGGGAATACGGGCGGCGATACGCCGTTGCCGGTGTCCAGGATCGGGACGGGTTGCGGGGGATCTGCAGGCCGGTAGTCGCACGGTTCGCAGAAGCGGAGCCGGACCATGCGAGTTGAAGCCTGGCGTTATCGGTGAAATACAGCCTATGATTTGTTTTTAAGAAATACAAATCATAGGCTGTAAAAGAACCACAAATCACATTGTGTATTTCAGGTTTACAGCCTAGACTTTGTATATCTGAAATACAGCTTGGGATTTGTATTATGGATTTCACCGTACGCACCGCGACACAATTGCCGGCCCTGCTCCAGGGGTTCCGCAAAGAGGCCGGCTTGACCCAGGCGGCCACGGCCTTGCGCCTTGGGGTCACACAACAGACCTTGTCCGCCCTGGAGCGCAATGCCGACAAGGTAAGCGCAGACCGGCTGCTGCAGCTGTTGAGCATCCTGGGGGTCGAAATGGTATTGCGCCAGCAAGGGGCGCAGCCGGGACCCGAAACAACATCCGAACCCAGCTGGTAAAGCCATGGGGCGACGCTCACACACGCAGGTCCTGGGCCTATGGATGAATGGCACCTATGTCGGAGAGTGGAGCAATCGACCCCACGCCGGCGAGGTCCTGCAGTACGACAAGGACTGGGTCGCCTCCGCGCCGGGCAGGCCCTTGTCGCTGTCCCTGCCCTTCACGCCGGGCAATGGCCCGCATCGGGGCGACGTCGTCCGCGCATACTTCGAAAACCTGCTGCCCGACAGCAAGGAAATCCGCGAACGGGTTGCGCGCCGGTTTCGGGCAGGCTCGACCGACGCGTTCGCCTGCTTGCCGAGATCGGCCGCGATTGCGCGGGCGCCTTGCAGATCCTGCCTGCGGGAACAGCGCCTGCCGACGTGACGTCGGTGCAAGCCTCGCCCTTGAACGATGCCCAGGTTGCGCAGCTGTTGCGCAGCGTTCTGGCGCCGGCGCCTCTCGGCGGCCTGGCCATCGCTGAGGATGATTTCCGCATTTCCATCGCAGGTGCGCAAGAGAAGACCGCCTTGCTGCGGATGGACGGGCAATGGTGCTTGCCCCAAGGCGCCACGCCGACGACTCACATCCTCAAGTTGCCGTTGGGGCTGGTCGGCAATATGAAGTTCGACCTGAGCGAATCGGTGGAAAACGAATGGCTGTGCTCGGAGATCCTGGCTGCCTACGGCATGCCCGTGGCGCGCACGGAAGTACTCAGCTTCGAAGACGTGAAGGTGCTCGCCGTCGAACGTTTCGACCGCCGCTGGCAGGACGCCGAAAACGGAAAGCGTAGTCTCATCCGCCTGCCGCAGGAAGACATGTGCCAGGCCACCGGCACCCCGCCGCACCTGAAGTACGAGGCGGACGGCGGACCCGGCATCGATCGCATCATGAGTCTGCTCGAAACCTCGCGCCACGCAGAGCAAGACCGGCGGACGTTTTTCCAGGCCCAGGTCCTGTTCTGGATGCTGTGCGCAACGGACGGCCACGCGAAGAACTTCAGCCTGTTCTTGCGGCCCGGCGGGGCATATGAACTTACCCCGCTATACGACGTGCTGTCCGCTTATCCGATCCTGGGCGAAGGGCCAGGCAAACTGTCGCCCGTCCGCGCCAAGATGGCGATGGCGGTGCGTTCGAAGAACCCGCATTGGCGCATGCGCGACATCCAGCGGCGCCACTGGCTGACGGTGGGCGCGCGACATGGCGTCGTGACGCCGGACGGCCAGGGAGTCCAGTTCGTCGTGGACGATCTGATCGCGCGCACGCCCGAGGCGGTGCGCATGGTCCGCGCCAGATTGCCGCCCGGATTTCCGCAGGCGGTGGCAGACGGCATACTCGGCGGCTTGCAGGCGGCGGCGGACAGGCTCGCCGCGTAGCTTTGCCGCGTGCGTAGCGGCTACTGCAATTCATCGCTCGTTGAGTACATACCGCCCCGGCGTTTCCCCCGTCATCTGGCGGAAGTACGCGATGAAGGCGCTGTCGCTGGAAAAGCCCAGATCGAACGCCACTGCGGTCACGCTCTGGCCCGCAACCAGCAGATCCACCGCGCGCAGCAGGCGCCAGAGCTGCCGCCAGGCCTGATAGCTCATGCCGGTCTCGCGCTGGAAGATGCGTGTAATGGTGCGCGCGCTCGCGCCGACGCGTTGCGACAGGGCTTCCAGTTCGGGCGGCAGTTCCTCCAGGTCCAGACCGGCCAGGCGGCGGTCCGTGGGTACGGGCAGCAGCATGGGTTCCCGTCTTGCCGCGCGCAATTCGTCCATGCAGACGGCCAGCAGGTTGCGCGGCGCGCCCTGGGACCAGTCGGTGTCGAAGGGTTCCAGGCTGATGCGCTCGAAGACCTCGCGCAATAGCGGCGTCATCGAGAGTATGGCGGCGGCGGCCGCCGGCGCCGCGACACGCGCCAGGTCCAGATAGATCGAGCGGTACTCGACTTCGCCGCGGATCAGGACGCGGTGCTCGGTTCCTGGCGGTATCCACGCCACGCGGATGGGAGGCAACACCGCGATCAACCCCGGCATTGCGAGGCGTATGGAGCCCGCATGGGCAAACAGCAGCTGGCCCCGGCCGTGGCTATGCGGGCCGGAATCGTGCCGTATCAGGCGCGACGCGATGCCCGTCACCGGCTGGGCCATGGCGTCGGGGTTGAATGCGTCGGTGGGTGCAAGCCTGGCCATTTGTCCGGGTTCCGATGTTTTTTGTCTTCCTGGCTACAACGGCGACGGCAGCGCCCGGCTAAAAAACGGGCTCTACGTTTACCGATACCGCCATGTTCCGCCGTCCGCCTCTTGTGCTCGTTATCCTGCTGCTGAGTTTTCCGCAGATCGTCGAGACGATGTACAGCCCCGCCTTGCCGCTGATCGCCGCCACCTATCAAGCCACGCCCGAGGACGCGGCGCAGACGCTGTCGCTGTGGTTCGTGGCCTTTGCCTTTGGCGTGGTGGTCTGGGGGCGTCTGTGCGATTTCCGGGGCCGCCGACCGGCGCTGCTGGCAGGACTGGCGCTATACGCGCTGGGTGCGGGCTGGGCCATGGCGGCGGGTGATTTCACGCAGTTGCTCGCGGCCAGATTGATCTGCGCCTTCGGCGCGGCCGCGGGCTCAATCGTAACGCAGACGGCGCTGCGGGATAGCTATCAGGGTCCGGCGTTGGCCCGCGTCTTCTCGATTCTGGGAATGGCGTTGGCCGCGAGCCCTGCCGTCGGCATGTATGCCGGTCAAGAGATCGCGGCGGCCGGCGGGGTCCAGGGCGTTTTCCTCGCGCTTGTCCTGCTCGCGGTGGCGCTGCTGGGGGCCAGCGCGTTGCGCTGGCCGGAAACTCGGCCTCTGCCGCACACGGCGGCGCCCTTCTGGCCGACGCTGCGCGCCATGCTGCAAGACCGGGCGATCTGGCGCAGCGCGACGCTGATCGCCATTTTCAACCTGGCGATCTTCGGCTATTACCAGCTGGGTCCTTTTCTTTTCGCCCGCTCGCAGGAGGCCTGGTTGGGTTTCGGTGAAAGCGGCCTGGCGCTGGCCGCGGCATCGCTGTGCGGCGCAGCCCTCAACACGGCGTTGCTGCGGCGGGGGGTAGCGTCCGAACGCCTCGTCCTGCTGGGTATCGGTCTGATGGCGCTAGGTGCGGCGCTGGTCGCCGCGCTTATCGGGAGTTCCGCGTTTCTCATCGGAATGGCCTTGATCGCGGCGGCCTACGCGATCGCGATTCCCAACGTCTTGGCGCATGCACTATGCGCCTATGTGCATGTCGCGGGGACTGCTGGCGCGATCCTGAGCCTGGTCTATTACAACCTGCTTGGAGTTGGGCTGGTCCTTGCCGGACGAGGGCAAAGGCTGGATGTGTTGCTGGGCGGGTGTGCGGCGCTTGCAGCGATCGCGTATGTGACGAAGACGCGGCAAGTCGAAGGTCGGTGACAGGACCGCTGCCATTGATGCATCCGGTCCCGTTCGAGCGAGGGTGCCTGGCTTTCAGCTGAGATGCACCGACGACGCGATCCCCTGGTCCGCCATCTTCGAGTACGGGCAGATCGATTCCGTCTCGTGGACCAGCGCCAGGGCGACGTCCTTGGGCAGCCCGGGCAAGGAAATCTCCAGCCTGGCCTTGATGCAGAACAGGCCGTCGAAGGCTTCGCGCGCGAAAGTCGTGGTGCAGTGGATGGCGAAATCCGCCGGCAGCGGGACGCGGTTCTTCGTGGCGACCAGCTTCATGGCGCCATGAAAGCATGCGGCAAAGCCGGCTGCGAATAATTGCTCGGGATTGGTGCCGCCGCCATTGCCGCCCAACTCCTTGGGTAGCCTGAGTTCGAGTTCCAGTTCGCCGTCGTTGGAGACCGCTCTGCCGGACGATCTGCCGTGTCCGGAGGCGCCGCCGGTTACGGAGACGGTGGTCGTGTACAGGGGCAGGTCCTCTGCGCCGGCATAGGGCTCCAGGAGCGAAACAGAGGGCGCGGACGGGGCTTTCATGGGAACTCCTCAAGTGCGGATAAGCGGTTGGTTTTTTTCCGCGGCAACTATAGAGTTGTCCCCAACAGGCGCAAAGACAGAATTTCTGTTCTGACTGGCATCTTTTCTTGTACCGTCGACGCCAGCTTCCTAGGCGCTCTTCTTGACATTGGCAAGCCGGTGCAACTCGTCCACATCAAGGATGGCCAGCCCGCCATAGTAGGTTTCCAGCACGCCCGCGCGGGCGAGTCGCGCAAGCGCTGCATTGCAGCGTTGCCGCGAAATGCCGCACAAGCCGGCGATTTCTTCCTGGGAGACCTTCAGTCGTCCATTCGTGCCGGAATGTCTTTCCGCGTTGAACTGCGCGGCGACTGCGCGCGCCACCGTCGTGTCGACGTCGAGCAGCACGTTGGACGTGAAGCTGCTCATCAGCCAGTCCACGCGCTGCGCTAGATGCATCATCAGCGCCTTGGTGAATTCGATGTTGTTGTTCCAGAGCCGTTCACAGGTCTCGCGCGGCAATATCACGATCTGGCTGGGCCGCAGCGCAACCACCTCGTACTCGAACCGCTCGCGACGGATCATGGTGGCTTCGCCGAACCAGCTGCCGGTGCTGAAGCCGGCCAGGGACAGGGACTTGCCGTCCGCGCCGGGCGAGGACCATTTCACCAGGCCTTGCACCACGCCGTACCATCCTGGCGAACGGCTGCCCGCGCGGAACAGGAACTCGCCAGCGGCCAGGGTCACCACGCGCAATTCGGCGCGGATCAGGTCGCGTTCGAGTTCCGGCAGGCCCTTGTACCAAGGGACGACGTCGAGCATCTTGTCCACCGCGCCTTGCGCGCGCCGCCGCCGTGCGCTCAAGGGTTCGTCGCCGGCGTCGGCAAGCCGTTCGCCCATGTGTGCCTCCTTCGTAGCCGTTGTGGCGCCGCTCAGGTAAACCCTAGGGCGCTTTGTCACCATGATGACTGTCCGCGGTCTGGGGCCGGCACCAGAATAGCCGAGGTGCCAGACGCCAAAACCCACAAGAGGAGACAAGCATGTTGCCCATGCAAGGCATGATGTCCCGCAGCGCCCTGGCCTGCGGCCTGGCCGTGACGCTGCTGCACGCCCCTGCGGTCCAGGCGCAGATTTCAGACGATGTTATTCGAATCGGCTTCATCACCGACATGTCGGGCGTGTACTCGGGGCCGGATGGCCCCGGCGGCGCCGAGGCCATCAAGATGGCGATCCAGGAGATGGGCGGCGAGATCAACGGCAAGAAGATCGAGCTGCTGACGGCCGACCATCAGAACAAGGCGGACATCGCCTCAGCCAAGGCGCGTGAATGGTTTGACCAGGCAGGTCTGGACATGCTGATCGGCGGCACCAATTCCAGTACGGCGCTGGCCATGTCCAAGGTCGCCGCTGACAAGAAGCGGCCCATCATCGTGGTGGGCGCGGGCGCGCCGGCGCTGACCAATGAACAATGCACGCCCTACACGCTGAACTACGCCTACGACACCGTGGCGCAGGCGCGCGGTACGGGCGCGGCCGTGGTCAAGGCAGGCGGCAAGAGCTGGTACTTCCTGACTGCCGATTACGCCTTTGGCCACGCATTGCAGGCGGACACGATCAAGGTGGTCCAGGCCGGCGGCGGCACGGTGGTGGGATCGGTCAAGCATCCGCTGTCGGCCAGCGACTTTTCTTCGTTCCTGCTGCAGGCGCAAAGCAGCAAGGCGGAGATCCTGGCCCTGGCGAACGCCGGCGCGGATGCGACCAACTCGATCAAGGCCGCCAACGAATTCGGCATCACCAAGACCATGCGCCTGGCCGGCCTGATCATGTTCATCAACGATATCCACGCCATGGGGCTGCCCGCCTCGCAAGGCATGTACCTGACCGATAGCTGGTACTGGAATGCGTCGGACGAGACCCGCGCCTGGGCGCGCGCCTTCTTTGAAAAGCGCAAGGCCATGCCCTCCTCGTTGCAGGCGGCCGACTACTCGGCGGCGCTGCAATACCTGCGCGCGGTCAAGGCCACGGGTACGGATGATGCCGACCGCGTGCTGGCCTATCTGCGCGAAAACAAGCTGAACGACGTTTACATCAAGAACGGCGTGGTGCGGCCGGATGGTCGCGTCGTGCACGACATGTACCTGCTGCAGGTCAAGACGCCGGAACAGTCCAAGGAGCCCTGGGACTACTTCAACGTCGTGCAGACCATCGACGGCAACCAGGCATTCACCACCAAGGAAGAGAGCCGCTGCGCGCTCTGGAAGTGACCCTCATGAGCAAACGTAAAGTCATCGTGACCATCGCCCCGACCGGGGGCATGGCATTCAAAAGCCAGAATCCGCACCTGCCCACGCAGCCGCTGGAAATCGCGGAGGACGTGTACCGCTGCTATAACGCGGGCGCCAGCGTGGTGGCGCTGCATGCGCGCCGTCCCGACGACCAGGCGACCTGCGACGCTTCGGTGTACCGGGAAATGAACCGGCTCATCCGCGACCGCTGCGACATCGTGCTGAACAACTCCACCGGCGGCGGCGTGCATGGCGACATGGTCAGGGAAACCTCTCCGGGCACGTGGGAGATCCTGTGGGAAGAGCGGCTCAAGGGCATGGACGCCGGCGCCGAGATGTGCACGCTGGACGCCACGACCTTGAACCTTGCGTTCGGCGACCGCGAATACCTGATGAACACGCCGCTCACCAAGGCCCGCGAACTGGCCGCCGGCATGCAGGCGCGCGGGATCAAGCCCGAATGGGAAGTCTTCAGCCCCACGCATATCCTGCAGGACGCCACAACGCTGATCGAAGAGGGACTGGACGAAGGGCCGCACTTCATCAACCTGGTCATGAACGTGCACCGCAACTTCCAGAACGCCATGCCGTTCTCGGTGCGGCATTTGCAGATGATGGTGGATCTGCTACCCAGGAACAGCATCTTCTGCGTCAGCGGCATCGGCCCCGCGCAGCTGGAGGCCAACATGGCCGCCCTGCTGCTGGGCGGCCACGCGCGGGTCGGCCTGGAAGACAACCTGTACTACCGCCACGGCGAACTGGCCACCAACGTCCAATTGACCGAGCGCATCGTGCGCATCATCCGTGAAATGGACATGGAACCCGCCACGCCAGCCGAAGCGCGCGAGATCCTGGGACTGCCGCTCAAGAGCGGAATCCGGCCCGAGTTCGCGCTCTGACCAGGAAAAGCCATGAGCAATTCACTGCAAGGAAAGCGTGTCCTCATCACTGCAGGCGCGCAAGGCATAGGCTTGGCGATCGCACGCAAGTTTCTGGAGGCGGGCGCCGAGGTGCACGTCTGCGACGTGGACGAAGCGGCTTGCAAGGCCGCTGCCGCAGCGCATCCAAGCCTGGGCGTCAGCGTGACGGACGTATCCAGCGAAGCGCAGGTCCAAGCCATGTTCGGCGAACTGGCCCGGAAATGGGGCAAGCTCGATGCCTTGGTCAACAATGCTGGCGTGGCCGGCCCGACCAACCGGCTGGAGGAAACCGCGCTGGACGCGTGGCAGCGCACGCTGGATGTCAACCTGACCGGAACCTTCCTGTGCGCGCGCAGCGCCGTGCCGCTGCTGCGGGCGGCAGGCGGCGGGTCCATCGTCAACATCTCGTCCGTCGCGGGCCGCCTGGGCTTTTCGCTGCGCACGCCTTATAGCGCCAGCAAGTTCGGGTTGGCTGGCCTGACGCAGACCTGGGCCATGGAGCTGGGGCCGTCGAACATCCGCGTCAATTCCGTGCTGCCGGGCGTGGTGTCGGGCGACCGGGTTGAGCGGGTCATCGCGGCCCGCGCCGCGGCCGGCGGCGTGAGCAATGACGCCATGCGCGAGCAGCTTGTGGACAAGGTGTCGTTGCGCCGCATGACCAGCCCGCGGGACGTGGCCAATCAGGTGGCGTATCTGTGTTCAGACGAAGGCGCCATCATCAGCGGCCAAAGCATTTCCGTCTGCGGCAACGTGGAATACCTGGGCTGAGTTGCCGATGTCGGCGCCCCGCGTGCCGCGAAGGTTCCGAAAAACCTGAGCGTCAGTTCGATCCAGGCGAATTGTTCGACGCCTCCCGAAGTTCTAGACTGGATTCGTACATGCATTGTGTACCGCTGGCTGTCGCATAGCGGTTTTGCAGCGACGGCGGGAGGTCCTGATGAATCGGGTCGAGACCTTTGCCACCCTGCCGATGTGGGCGGGGTTCGTAGGCTTTGTGCTGGTCGTGCTGGCGCTGGATCTCTACGTGCTCGGAGGCCGCCATGCGCACCGCGTGCGGCCCCGCGAAGCGTTGTTCTGGGTGGGCGTATGGATGGCGCTGGCCGCGTTGTTCGGCGCCCTGATGTGGTGGTATCTGGATGCCACCCTGGGGCGCGACATTGCGCACCGGAAAACGCTGGAGTTCTATACCGGCTACCTGATCGAACTGTCCCTGTCCGTGGACAACATGTTCGTGTTCTCGCTGATCTTCGGCTATTTCGTGGTGCCGCTGGAATTGCAGCGCCGGGTACTGCTGTACGGCGTGCTGGGCGCCATCGTGATGCGGGTCGGCATGATCCTGGCGGGCGTCTGGCTGCTGTCGAAATTCGACTGGCTGTTCTATGTGTTCGGCGTGCTGCTGGTGGCGACGGGAGCGAAGATGCTGGCCCGGGCGGACCATCAGCCTGACATTGCCCGCAATCCGCTGGTGCGCCTGTTGCGCTCGTCGATGCGCATCACCAAGGATTATCACGGCGAGTCGTTCTTTGTGCGCATCGGCGGCCTGCGGCATGCCACGCCCATGTTCGTCGTGCTGCTGATGATAGAGGCGAGCGACGTGGTGTTCGCGGTCGACAGCATTCCCGCCATCTTCGCCGTCACCACCGACCCGTTCCTGGTCTTTACTTCCAACATCTTCGCCATCATGGGCCTGCGGGCGCTGTACTTCCTGCTGGCCGACATGCGCGAACGTTTCCGCTACCTCAAGCATGGACTTGCCGCGGTGCTCATCATCATCGGCGGCAAGATGCTGGCCGCGCCATGGTTCCATGTGCCGGTGCAGTGGTCGCTAGGGGCGGTAGGCCTTATCCTGCTGGCATCCGTGGGCGCCAGCCTGATCCTGCCCAGACGGGCCGCGGCCAGGGCTGCGCGCCATAAGGGATGAGTCCCACGAACCGGAGATCTGTCATGAACACGATCATTCTTGCCACCGATGGGTCCAGCCACAGCGATGCCGCGGCGCGCTATCTGGTTGACGGCCCTTTGCTGAACCGGGAATTCACGGTGCATGTACTGCATTGCGAGCCCGACGTGACGGGCGACGTCAAAGCCTTCATCGGCCAGGCCGACATCGACGCCTGGCACCACGAAGAGAGCGACAAGGCAATGAAGTCCGTGGTCGAGATCCTGCGCGCGGGCCAGGTCGGCTTCGAGTGCCACGAGCTTACGGGCCACACGCCGGACAAGATCGTGGCGCATGCGGTCAAGGTGGGGGCCACGGCCATCGTGATGGGGTCGCACCATCGGGCGCCGTTCCTGGACGCATTGTTGGGGTCGGTGTGTTCGCGGGTCATTGCCCACGCGCCTTGTCCGGTGCTGCTGATCTGAACGTCCGCGGCTGATGCGCTAGCAGGTGAGCTTGAGCTGATAGCTGCCATCGGCGTCGCGGGCCAGGCGAACCCGGTCGAAGCGATAGTTGCGCCCCTTGAACGCATAGGTCGCGTCAGTCTCGTCGTCGTCGCGGCCTTGCCAGACTATTTTCCGATCCAGCGATTCGGCGTAGTAGTAGAAGATGGCGTTGGTGGATTCGATCAATCCCAGGTCGCCGCGCAGGCCGGTGGAACTGTTGGCTTCCACGTTCCACCAGCCTTCGGTGCGCCATTCGCCTCCGTCGGGCAGATAGTGCACTGCGAATCTCAAGTCCCGGCCGCAGGCGTTCTCGATCTGGAGGGACGCAGGCTTGGCCGGCGCAGGCTTCTTGCTGTCCGGCTTGGCGGCCTGGAGCTGGTCTTGCCGTTCATTCCAGCCCATGCCGTAATAGGCTAGCAGGCCGCCGATTGCCAATACGGCCGAGACGCCGATGACCACCTGCCGTACGGTCTTTTGCCGCATGTGTTCCGTGTACCGTTGCTCCAGAATCCGGGTCTCGTGCTGTTGCAGCAGTTGATCGCGGTGTTTTTTCCTGGCCGAGGTCGTCACCGCGGATGCCCCGGCCAGCAGCAGCAGCAGGGTGAGGTAGCGGTATTTCATCAGCAGGCTGGCCAGCGATGGAACGAGGTTGGCGGCCAGGCCCAACGCCATGGCGCAACCGATGAAGGCCAGCGGCCATATCCAGAAATTGCGTCCCTTGGCGATTTCGGTGGCGTAATAGTCGCGCAGCGTATCGGTGGATCCGGAATCCGGCGGCGCTTTCCCGTTCGTCCCGCCACCGTTGCCGCCGGGCGCGCCGGCGGCGCGTTGCTCGGCGATCCACGCGTCATGCTCTTGGCGGCGTTTCGGATCGGAAAGCACCGCGTAGGCCTCGTTCAGGCGCGCCATGACGCGCTTGGCTTCCTCGGGATTGTCAGGATTCTTGTCCGGATGCCATTTCTGCGAGAGATAGCGGTATGCGCCGCGGATGACTTCATCGCTGGCATTTTCCGAAACTTGGAGCGTGTCGTAATGGGTATGTATGCCAGCCATTGCCATGGGTCCGCGTTCCGAAGCCGGGCGCTCAGCTTCCTGCACGGCGAGCTTACGCTGCAATCATGGACGTCGGTATCAGCCAAAGAGACTACATCGCTGGGTGGGTGCGCGGCGCAGTGGTATCTTTTCCCATTTTCCTGCACGCCACTCCGTTTCATGCCCGACGACGCCCAAACCTCCTCAGATTTCCCGCCTGCAGAGCCGCAAGCGGCCGCTCCCCGGCCCTTTATCCAGAACTCGGGCACCCGCCGCACCCTGCATTTCACGCAGCAGGAAATCCAGAGCAGCATGTCCACCCTCAACCCCGATGCGCTCGAACTGGAGTACACGCGGATGATGATGGGCTTCGTGCTTTTCAATCCGGCTCCCGCCCGCATCCTGATGGTGGGGCTGGGCGGCGGCTCGCTGCCCAAGTTCTGCCATCGCTATCTGGCGGACAGCGCTATCGACGTGGTGGAAATCGATCCGGCAGTCATTGCCCTGCGCGAAGCCTTCATGGTGCCGCGCGACGACGACCGCTTCCGCGTGCTGCAGGCCGACGCGGCCGACCATATGCGCGGCCTGTCGGACCATGCCGACGTGATCCTGCTGGACGGGTTCGGCATCGGCGGGATTCCGGGCCCGCTGTGCTCGGCGGAGTTCTACGCCGATTGTTTCCGCGCTTTGCGCGAGGACGGCATCCTGGTGATCAATTTCCACGTCAATCACCCGGACCATCATGACTACATGGACCGGGTGCGGGCCTCGTTCGGTTCGTCCATGTTCGAGGTGGTGGATGACGACATGACCAACAGCATCGTGTTCGCCTGTAAGGGCGACCTGCTGGACGATCCCGCCGCGGCCGAACTCAGACGGCCATCGTCCATGTCCAAGGATGCGTGGCGCCAGCTGATGCCGACGATGAAGGTCATAGGTGCGACGCTGGAGTTGAGATAGCGACCGGCTGGTCCCTGCCCTCAACGCTTGATGAACGCAATGATCTGCTGCTGAGTGCCCTTGTCATTGTCAAAGCCCCCGTGCGTGCTGGCCGCCACGGGCGGATTGGCCGAGCCGGGCGCGGGGCTGCCCGCGGGTGATATATGCACGGCGTCGCAAGGAATGCCGGCATTGCTGAAATAACGCTCCATGCCCAGCAGCGGCGTGGTGGTGCCGCCTTCGAAGGATTCGCTCACCAGATAGAGCAGCGAACGGCGGTACGGGCCGCAGGTGGGATCGTCTTCCTCGGCACGGTCGGAAAGATGGAACTGCTGATAGCGCTTTACCCGCGTCTTCAGGTGCGGCACGACCAGTTTCTGGAAGGTGTCCAGCGTGACTGCCGGGGCCATCAGGTTGAGCGACTCCAGTTTGCCGCCGTCCGCCGTCAAGCGGTGCACGAAGTGGCTGGCGACGATGGCGCCGGCCGAATGGCCGACGATGTGCAGGCGCACACGGCCCTCGCTGACATGCGATTTGAAGTGCTTGTACAGCATGGTCATCGCGGCTTCTTCCTGCGTCATGCCCTTGGGCGCCGGTTCGCTCATGGCCTGGGCATTCTGCTTCATCTCGCCCCAGATCACGGTGCCAGGCCTGGCCAGCCAGCGTTCCAGGCGCTGGTTCCACCAGCGCTCCAGCCGCTCGCCCAGGCCGCCCGTGGTGCGCGGCACGCTGTGGGCGGCGTCCTGGATGATGTTCTTCACGGTGGTGATGAAGTCCGTTTCCCACATCAGGAAGACTGGAAAAATCTGCTTCTCGTAAAGCAGCGGTATCCATTCGGCGGCGGCTTCCGCCGCATCTTCTTCACCCACCAGGCCGCCATGCGCATAGACGCAGACGTCCATGGGCCTGTCCTTCAAGCCCCACTTCTCGCGCGCGGCGTTCATATGGACGTCGACAATGGCGCGCAGATCGTCGGGTGTGGTGCGGAACGTGCCGCTGTTGCTGAGCTTGCCGTTGTTGCCCACGTTGACGATGAAGGGCGAGATCTCGCGGTTGCGCAACACGGTTCCCGCCGCCAGCGTGACCTTCTTGCCGTCGGTGCGCAGCGTGATGCTGTTCGATATCTTGGTGTGCTCGTGCGTGACCACGCCCAGTTGCACCACCCAGCAATCCATGGCGTTGCGCATCCAGTCGTCGTAGGTCAGCACCGCCATGCCATGGGTTCCCCATTCCTCGCCCCAGGAGTTCTGGATCAGGAAGCCGTCCTGGGTATAGCCAACAATGACGAAGGCATGGCCGTCGGTGGCGGCGTCCTGCTTGTCGGGCGGGATGATCCAGAACGGCTGGGTTCCCGGCGTGGACGGCGCCTTCTGCGGGGTGACGCCATGGCCATCGTCCCAGCCGGCGTGGCAGCCCGCGCTGGCGTACAGGATGCCGACCTCGTTGAGCGCCGCGTGCATTTCGACGATGTTGCGGGTGTCAATGCGGTAGTAGGCGCCCAGCGGGCGCTTGACGGCGTCCAGCCACCAGTCGTCGGCGGTCTCGTTGGCCGCCGCTGGCATGGCCAGGGCCGGAAACAATTCCTGGGAACACGCGCCGTGCTTGAACCAGCCCTTGAGTGCGCCGCGCAGGCTCGATCCCGTATCGTCGACCGAACCCGGGAACTCGTCATAGCGCCTGGCCATGGAGTACAGCATGAATGGCGAAATGGCCGGGCGCGGTTCGCGCTCCGACTTGCGCAGCAGGTATTCGACCACGGTGGACAAGGCGAAGCCGGTGCAGGCCGAGGTGTCTTCCTGGTGCTTCACCGTCAACCCCATTGCGGGAATCATCTCGGTCTTGGGCGTGACCGAGATGTTGGGGCGGAACGGCAGGTCGCGGACGTCGAAGGCGTCGGGCTTGGCGGTGCGGCGAAACGGCAGCGCTGGCGGCGGCTTGCGGCTTTTGCGCTTCGCTGCGGGCCGGGGCGTCTTGGCCGCCGCCGTGCTGACTGTGGCGGCCTGCCGTTTTTTGTCCGCCGTCTTGCGTGCCGGGGCGGCGCGCCCCGCTTGCTTCTTTGCAGCCATGGCGTACTCCAGTGGAGACAGGCTTTCAGCGCGAGGGCGGCGTTTTGAGGCAAGACGACATGACGACAGTGAAGATTGCGCCCGTAGGTGCGATATATAGGCGCGCCTAAGCCGGTTCGCTAGTATCTGAAAGTATTAGTCCCTGGATTTGCAATGGTGCATTTTCACTAGTTGCGGCTTAATCCCACCGCGCCGCCAGGCCCTCGGGACTGACTTCGCGCCCATTGCGCTCCAGCGCCGCGATTTGCGCCATCTCCTCGTCCGTCAGCCGCAGGTCCTGGGCGAGCAGGTTGCTGGCCAGGTTCTCGCGCTTGGTCGACGAAGGAATGACGGCATAGCCCAATTGCAGCGCCCAGGCCAGCGCGACCTGCGCGGTCGTCGCGTCGTGGCGCTGGGCGATCTGGCCGATGACCGGATCCTTCAGCACCTTGCCATAGGCCAGCGTCATGTACGACGTGACCGGGATGCCTTGTTCCTGCAGGAAGGCGGCGAGCTTGCGGTTTTGCAGGTAGGGGCTGAGTTCGATCTGGTTGGTGGCAATCTGCTCGCGGCCCACGGCGGCGATGGCGGCGCGGGTTTCGGCGATGGGGAAGTTGGAGATGCCGATCTGGCGGGTCAGCCCTTGCGTCTTGGCCTCGGCCAGCGCGCTCATGAATTCCTCGATGGACACGCCGTTGCCAGGCGCGGGCCAATGGATCAGGGTCAGGTCCGCGTAGTCGCTGCGCAGCTTGGCCAGGCTGTCCTTCAGGCTGGGGATGAGCTTGTCGCGGGCGTAGTTGGGCACCCAGATCTTGGTCGTGACGAATAGTGCCTCGCGCGGCACGCCGGATTCGGCGATGGCCTGGCCGACCTCGGCTTCGTTTTCGTAGATTTGCGCGGTGTCGATGGCGCGGTAGCCAAGATCCAGCGCGTTGCGCACGGAATCGATGACGGCTTGACCTTGCAAGCGGAAGGTGCCGACGCCAAAGGCGGGAATGTTCATGGGTAACTCCTGATGGGTTCGCGGATCCGGGCGCAGATACCCGGGAATGCCTGCAGTGTGCCCGTCGGATACTTGCGGAAAAAGTCCGGTATGCACGAAAGACTTTTGATATAAATGCAAGAATGAAGACGACCCTCGATGAAATGCAGGTCTTTATCGCCATCGTGGACAGCGGCTCCATCACCGCTGCCGCAGACGTGCTGGGACAGACCGTTTCCGCCGCCAGCCGGACCATGAGCCGGCTGGAAGAGAAGTTGCAGACCACGCTGATGCGCCGGACCACGCGGCGGCTGGAATTGACCGAGGAAGGCCGCGCCTATCTGGAGCAGGCGCGCAAGATCGTGGCCGCGGTGGAAGAAAGCGAGGAACTGATGAGCCTGCGCCGCAACCAGCCGGCCGGGCGCTTGCGGGTGGACGCAGCCTCGCCATTCATGCTGCATGTGATCGCGCCGCTGGTTCCGGGCTATCGCAAGCGCTATCCGCAGGTGGAGCTGGAACTGAACAGCAACGAAGGCAACATCGACCTGCTGGAGCGCCGCACCGACCTGGCCATCCGCATCGGACGCCTGAAGGATTCATCGCTGCATGCGGTGCCACTGGGCCACAGCCGCGTGCGCGTGCTGGCCAGTCCCGGTTATCTGGACGCGCATGGCACGCCGCGGCGCGTGGCCGATCTGGCTTCGCACATTTTGCTGGGCTTCAGCCAGCTGGAAGCGCTGAACGAATGGCCCCTGCTGGAGGCCGACGGCCAGGCCCTGCACATCAAGCCGCACGTGCGCGCGTTCAGCGGCGAAACCCTGCGGCAACTGGCCTTGAACGACGGCGGCGTCGTCTGCCTGTCGGATTTCATGACGCGCGGAGACCGCGCCAGCGGCGCCTTGCAGCAGCTGCTGGTGAAGCAGACGCAGGACGTGCGCCAGCCGATCAACGCGGTGTACTACCGCAACACCGCGATCTCTTCGCGCATCAAATCCTTCATCGACTACATGGTCCAGGCGCTGGGCCCGCGCGGCTTCGAATAGGGGCGCGGACGCTCCGCGTTCAGGCGCGTTCGCCGCTGACCGATTCGTACACCAGTGTCGCCAGCGTCAGGTCTTCCAGCGCGCTGCCCACGGCCTTGAACACGGTGATTTCCTGGTCGTCGCGGCGGCCTGGCAGCTCACCGGCAGCCAGTTGGTGCAGGTCGCCGCGGATGTCCTCGCGCTTGAGCGCGCCGGCCTCGAAGGCGGCCAGCAGGTCGCCGGACTTGGTGGGCGCTTCGCCGGTGTCCACGTAGACCGAGGTGCCGTCGAAGCAGGCCGCGTCCGTCTCGCGCATTTCGGGCTTGAAGCTGCCGATCAGGTCCAGGTGCACGCCGGGACGCAGCCAGGCGCCGTGGATCAGCGGTACGGTGGACAGCGTGGCGCAGCTGATGATGTCGGCCTGGCGTGCGGCGCTTTCCAGGTCGGCGGCGGCCGCGGCATCGAAGCCCTGCGCGCGCAGCTCGCCCGCCAGCTTCTCGGCGCCGGCCGCACGCACGTTCCACACCAGCACGCGCTGGATCGGGCGCACGGTGCGCATGGCCTGCGCCACCAGGCCGGCGATGCGGCCGGAGCCCACGATGAGCAACGTGCTGGCGTCGGCGCGCGCCAGGTAATCCGCGCCCAACGCGGCCGCGCCCGCCGTGCGGTACACGGTGACGATGTCGCCGTCGACCTGGGCTATTGGCACGCCGGTGGTGGCGCTGTACAGGTTGTAGGTGGCGTGCAGGCCGGGCAGGCCCTGGTGGGTGTTCTCGGGGAAGATGTTGATGATCTTCACGCCGAAATAGCCGCGGTCGCTCCAGGCGGGCATGATCAGCGAGGTGCCGTGCGCATTGCCCGACTGGATGGCGTGGACATGCCGCGGCGGCACGGTGGCGCTGCCGCGGAAGGCCTCCCGCAAGGCGGGAATGACGGCGTCGAAGGACAGGGCGTTGCGGGTTTGTTCGGTGTCGATGAGGCGCATGGTTGTTGCCTGCTGCGGGTCGGTCTGTGGGCCAGCAGGCAGTCTAGCAGCGCGGAGGGCGCCCGCCCGCGCCGCGGGCAGGCGTCGCCTTCAGTCGATGGCCGCCGTGGGCAGCGGATCGCCCGCGCCGGTGCGCTCGACGATCAGCTTGTAATGCTGCGGATTGCGGTGCTTGGCGAAGTTGAACACATGGTCGCGGAAGGCCTGGCCCATGGCCAGGTCGATGCGGGCGGTGATCACCTCATCTTCTTCGCCGCTGGAACGCGCCACGATCTCGCCGGAAGGCGCAACGATCATGGAGCTGCCTATCATGTGGTGGCCGTCTTCATGGCCGCATTTGGCGGCCGCGCCGACCCACACCGCGTTCTGGTAGGCGCTGGCCTGCAGCACGATCTCATGCGTGGTGGTGCGCAGGTGCGCGGGCTCGTTCCAGTGGATGTTGAGGGACGGCGTGTTGTAGCCCAGCACGATCAGCTCGGCGCTTTGCAGCGACATGACGCGATAGGTTTCGGGCCAGCGGCGGTCGTTGCACAGGCACATGCCGATCTTCACGTCGTTGGTTTCCCAGACGCCGAAGCCCAGGTCGCCGACTTCGAAGAATTTCTTCTCCAGGTGCTGGAACGGCGCGCCGATCTTGTGGTCGGAGTGGCCCGGCAGGTGGATCTTGCGGTACTTGCCGATGATTCTGGCGCTGCGGTCCACCAGGATGGCGGTGTTGAACTGGCGGCCTTCGGGCGTCAGTTCGGCGTAGCCCAGGTAGAAGCCTATGCCCAGCTCGCGCGCGGTGTCGAACAGCGGCTGCACGTCGGCGTTGGGCATGCTTTTTTCAAAGTAGCGCTCGACGGCCTCGGCGTCTTCCATCCAGTAGCGCGGAAAGAACGTGGTCAGCGCCAGCTCGGGAAAAACGACAAACTCCGCGCGGCGGGCGGCGGCCTCGCGCATCATTTCGACCAGGCGGTGGACCACGGCCGCGCGGGAATCGGCAAGGTTCACAGCGCCCATCTGGGCGACCGCCAGGCCCATCTTGCGGGCGGGGTATGCATTACTCACGATGTGGATCTCCAGGCTGAAGGCGCAAGCATGCATGCACGGGCGGAAATCCGGAACCGCTGTGGCGACTGGCGGCGAGCCAGGGAAATTACGCCGGGCGCTACGCTAAGACGATGATCTGGCGGGGAATTCGGTCGGGCGGACACAAGCCGCCGCGACCTTATGCATAACGCGGCGTCATGGGGCCCATGCAAACTTTTATATCGGGTTTCCCCGTATGCCGGCGCTCAAAGCGCCTTGAAGGTCTTGAGGTGGATGCTGGTTTCGGTGGCGGCGATGCCCTTGAGCGTGCGCAGGCGGTCCAGCACTTCGGACAGCTGGTCGATGGTGGGCACGCGCAGCTCGGCCAGCAGATCCCAGCGGCCGTTGGTGTCGTGCAGGCCCGCCACGGCGGGTTCGCCCATCAGCAGGCTCACGATCTTGCGGGTTTCGTGGCCTTCGACGGCAATGCTCATCCAGGCGACGATGTCTTCGGTTTCAACCTCTGGCCGCAGGCGCACGGTGTAGCCGCGGATGATGCCGCGCTCTTCCAGCTTGCGGATGCGGTTGTCGATGGTGCCGCGCGAGACGTCCAGCTTCTTCGCCAGCGTGGCGACCGACATGCGGGCATCGGCGCGCAGCAGGCCGAGCAGGTTCTGATCTAGCGTGTCCATTGTGAAAAGTGCTAATTATTGCTATCAGAGTGGCAGAATCTTAGCGTTTTGTGTTGATTGTTGTCACTATTAATTGGTTTGCCCATCCCCCAGAATTTCTGTTCCATAACTCGGGGAGAACAAATTGACGACGCTGCTTTCAACTTCCGACGTGGCCAAAATCGTGGCCCTGCAAGGCCCGCAACAGGTCTTTTCCGGTCTGCTGGACTACCTGCTGTCGGACTTTCTTCGATGGCAGGAATTCGACAAGAGCGCGCGGGTGGCCAGCCATTCGGCAACCGGCGTGATCGAACTGATGCCCACCGCCGACAGCGAGTACTACACCTTCAAATACGTGAACGGCCACCCGGGCAATCCGCAGGCCGGCCTGTCCACCGTGATGGCATTCGGCGCGCTGGCGCAGGTCAGCACGGGCGAGCCGCTGCTGATCAGCGAGCTGACCTTGACCACCGCGCTGCGCACGGCCGTGACCTCCGCCTTGGCGGCGCGCGCGCTGGCCCGGCCGGACTCGCGCAGGATGGCGCTGATCGGCAACGGCGCGCAGAGCGAGTTCCAGGCATTGGCCTTCCACTACATCCTCGGCGTCGACACGCTGCACGTCTATGACGTGGACGCAGGCGCCACACGCAAGCTTGAAAGCAATCTGGCTTCAGTGCCCGGCTTGCGCGTGGTGCGCTTCGATAGTGCGGCAGAGGCGGTCAAGGGCACGGACATCGTCACCACGGTGACGGCGGACAAGGCCTACGCCACCATCCTGACCGCGGACATGGTCGAGCCTGGCATGCACATCAACGCTGTCGGCGGCGACTGCCCGGGCAAGACGGAACTGCATGCGGACGTGCTGCGCGCGGGCCCGGTGTTCGTGGAATACGAGCCGCAGACACGCATCGAGGGCGACCTGCAGCAGATGCCTGCCGACTTCGCGGTGACGGAATTGTGGCGGGTGCTGACGGGCCAATCCGCCGGACGCAAGAACGCAGCCGACGTGACCATCTTCGATTCGGTGGGCTTTGCGCTGGAAGACTTCTCGGCCTTGCGCTGGCTGCGCGACGCCGCCGTGCGCCATGGCGTGGGCGCCCGCATCGAGGTTGCGCCGCAACTGCCCGATCCGAAGAATCTGTTCGAAGCGGTGCGGGCCGCTCAACCTGTTGCGGCCCGGGCCTGATGCCGGCGCGCGCGGAGCCGTCCGCGCAAACCGGGACGCTTCCGTGACGCTTTGATGGGCGCAAGCGCCGGCGTGGCGAACCGCGCCGGCGCCAATGGCGGCCGCCTCATGTGCGGCTGGGTATTTCAACTGGCGGCGTGCCGTCGTGGAACAGCGATTTCAGCTGCGTACGCAACTCGGGGGTGTCGGCATGCTTGTGCACCGTGGTTGCATGCTGCACGGCGGCTTCCAGCAATTCGCCTTCGGAATCCGCCGCCAGCGCCACCGTGCAGTTCATTGCGCTGGGGTATTCGCGGCAATCGATGTATTTGCGAGTCATGAACGTCTCCCTGCGCGCAGGCTGCCTGGGCCTGCGCAAGAGCATCCGGCGCGCGGCGCGGGACGTCCGGGCCGCTGGCGCGTCGCAGCGGCGGGGGCGGTCTGGAAAGTATAGATCTGGCGCTACAGCTGCGGCGCAATTCGCCAGGTGCCGCTTCACACTAGTGCACGGATACCAGTGCGGCCGCAGCGGGCTTCAGAAGCTGACGCGCTGCTTCAAGGCCTGGGCGATCATCGCGATGTCGATGTCCTTGCCCGGATGCTTCAGGCAGAAGTCATACAGCACGGCCACGTAGGCATTGCCCAGCAGCTTGGTGATGGCGCCGGCGGTGGTGGCGGCAATGGTGCCGCCCACTGCGCTGCCCGCGCCGGGGATGAATTTCAGCAGCCCGGAGACCACCGAGCGCCCGATCAGGGTGGCTGCGGACGCGCCCAGCGTGGAGGTGACCAGCGTGGTGATGGCGGCGGTATTCAGTTCCATGCCGAAAGTGATGCCGATCTTGGCGATCATGCCGACCTGGATGGGCACCAGCGCAACGGCGTCCGAGAACGGGATGGGCGCGGCGGCGGCCGATGCGGCCAGCCCCGCGGCCACGTTGACCTCTATCTCAGCCCGCTTTTTTTTTACTTCCAGGGCCTTCTTGTTGCGGGTGGACAGCGCGTTGGCATAGGCCCGCTGCTGCGCCTCGGGGATGTGCAGGGCGGTGGCCTCGATCAGGTTGTCCAGGCCCATGGGCGGCAGTTCCGCGTCCAGCTCCTCGATCCATTCCGGCAGCGCGCGCACCGCCACCACCTGCTTGGCGCGCGGCAGCAGCTTGCGCGCTTCGTCGACGAAGGGGCTGTTCTTGCGCGCCTTGGTCAGCACCGCCATGACGGGGATGCCGGCATCGGACAGCATGTTGCACAGTTCGATTTCCGCGTCTTCGACGCGGTGGCTGCTGTCCTGGATGCAGAGCCAGGCCACGTGCAGGTGCCGGTCCTGATCGTCGGCGGCGGAGCGTTCCTGGATCAGGTCCGCCAGCTGCTGGCGCGAGCGCTCGTAGTCGCCGACCTCCAGGCCGCGCGTGTCGATGATGGTGAGCGGATGGCCGGCCCGGGTGAATTCCTGGGTCGACTGGGTGACGGGCTTGCCCGCGCCGGTCTTGGCCAGGTCGCCGCGGAATACGGCATTGATCAGCGTGCTCTTGCCCACGCCGGTCTTGCCCGCGACCAGGATGTTCACGCGCCCGGCACCGCGCGTGGCGGTGCTGATGGCGTCCGCGATGGCGTCCTGCAATTGGGGCGTGTCCATGCGGGGCGTGCTCATGAGGTGTGTGCGTAGAAAGGCATGGGGAAGATTCTAGCGAGAAACGCGCGCCGCCATCAGGCGCGGCCCGCCACGCCGTAGAGATGGGCCGATTCGGGGAAGGTCCGCGCGCGGACTTCGGTGGCATAGGTCTGCGCCGCCTGCTGAATGCGGCCGGCCAGGTCGTCGTAGCGCTTCACGAAGCGCGCGGTGCGCTCGAACATGCCCAGCATGTCGTCCACCACCAGCACCTGGCCGTCGCAGCGCGCGGATGCGCCTATGCCGATGGTCGGGCAGGCGACGGCCTCGGTGATCGACGCCGCCAGCGGCTCGACCACGCCTTCGATCACCAGCGAGAAGGCGCCGGCGTCCGCGACGGCGGCGGCGTCGGCGGCGATGCGGGCGTATTCGGCTTCGCCGCGGCCGCGCGCGCCGTAGCCGCCCAGGATATTCACGGCTTGCGGCGTCAGGCCGACATGGCCCATGACCGGGATGCCGCGCGCGGACAGATAGGCGACGGTCGGCGCCATGCTCTGGCCGCCTTCGAGCTTGACCGCGCCCGCGCCGGTTTCCTTCATGATGCGCGCGGCGGAGCGGAAGGCCTGCTCGGGGCTTTCCTCATAACTGCCGAAAGGCATGTCGACGACGATCAGCGCCCGGCGCGAGCCGCGCACCACGGCGGCGCCGTGCGCAATCATCATGTCCAGCGTGACGGGCACGGTGGAAGGCAGTCCGTAGATCGTCTGGGCCAGGCTGTCGCCCACCAGCAGGGCGTCGCAATGCGGGTCCAGCAGTTCGGCCATGCGCGCCGTGTAGGCCGTCAGCATCACCAGCGGCTCCTGGTGCTTGCGCGCGCGGAACGCGGGCACGCTCAGGCGGGGTGCGTGGGCGGCAGCCGTGTTCAGGGTGGCGGTCGTAGACATCGAAATTCTTCCTATCCAGGGTTGATTGCTTGAATCGGGACATTGCGATACCCGCATCGTAGCGGAAGGCCGCAGGCGCGGCCCCGCAGCTAGCGCATGGCTGTGCCCAGCAGGCTAATCTTTGCGGCAAAACGTAATCGAAAGTTTTGGGGCGCCGCGATGCCGTGCTCTGTGGAAAGCGTCGGCAACAAATTTAGGGACGTTTTGGAGTTTCCATAAAAGCGTTACATCTTCAAGGGTTCACTCGCTTTTTCGACAGGTCTGCCTGCGTAGAATTCGCCGCTTACAAGGTTATTTCGCGGCTTCCGCGCAACATTGCTCATGCCTAGTCCCGGGCTCATTCCACGTTTGCTGTGTTCGCGTCCGCTGACCAAGGGCCTGCGTTACTTCTATCGCCACACCCGGCCCGCCGCATACCGGCACAACGAAACCTTGTGGCCCTTTGTGACGGTTCAGCGCGGTGGGCAGGAGCGGCTGACAGGATGTGAACTGCGCGGCGTGCAAGGCCCTGCCACCACCCCGCTGGATCAACTGCCGCGCGACATCGCAGCCGACGCCCATCTGATATTGAGCGGCCCCTCGGTGGCTCAGATCGACTACGCGCGTTGCCGGCTGGATGTGACGATGGGCGTCAACGGCTCGATCGCGCTGCGGCGTCAGCACCCTACCCTGCGCTTTGACTACTACGCCATGCTCGATGCCGGTTTCGTCAACCGCAGGCGCGATCTGGTGGCGCAAGTGCTGGCGCAGGATCTAACGTTGTTCGTCACGCCCGAGGTCTACCGTTGGATAGGCTTCCTGTTCGACCGCAAGGACGTGCGCTGCCGCATCGCGCTGTTCGAAGAAGTGCACCAGCGCGCGCTGCAGCCGCGCGCGCGCCCCGAGCAGCTGGAAGCGCGCTTGGCCGACGACCCCGGACTGGTGCTGTTCGACGCGCGCAACCCGGTGCATGCGCACGGCTTCAGCCTGGACCCGCCGCGCGGCCTGTTCGGCGGCGGCACCGTGGCCTATACGGGCTTGCAGCTGCTGGCGTGGCTGGGCGCGAAAACCATATACCTGCACGGCCTGGACCTGACGGCTGCGGCGGGACCCCGATTCTATGAAAGCGCGGCAACGCAGCTGTCCACCGCGCTGGACCGGCAATTCTCCGGACACATCGAACCCGCCTTCCGGCAAGCCAGCCGGCTGCTCGGCGAACGCGGCATCAAGGTCTACAACCTGTCGCCCGCCAGCCGGCTGGGGGATGACGTGTTCGAGAAGCGCGACTGGAGCTGCCTGCTGCCCGAGCAGCCGTTTTCGAGTATGACCCCATGAAGATTCTGTACACCAATTTCCACCAAGGCGATGGCGGCGGCCACACCACCTACGTGATGTCGCTGGCGCGCATCCTGTGCGAGAAGTCGCAGGTGACCGTGGCCGCGCCCGCCAGCAGCCGCCTGCTGGCCGAGGCCGCGGCCCTGCCCGGCGTGCGCACGCTGGCCCTGGAATTCAAGGGCCGTCCGCTGCAGCAGCTGCGCGCGCTGCGCCGTCTGCGCGCCCTGCTGCGCGACGAACAGTTCGACGTGGTCCACGTCAACGGCTCGGCCGACCACCGCCTGTGCATGCTGGCGACCGTGGGCATGGGGGCGCGGCGTCCCTTCATGGTCTACACGCAGCACACCGACCGCAGCGCCAACAGCCTGGGTGCGCGGGTGCGCGCCAAATGGGGCACCAACCGCGTCATCTGCGTGTGCACCCATACGTTTCGCCGCATGAAGCAGTCGGTCTTCCGCAACGAGGACCTGCGGGTGGTGCACAACGGGGTGGATACGGAAAAGTGCAGTCCGGCCTCGCGCCGGGAGGCGGCGCAGGCGCGCGGCAGCCTGTTGCCCGACGGCATGCAGGGTCGGCTGGTCATCGGCAGCAATGCCGGCACCGCGGTCTACAAGAACTGGCTGGACATGGTGACCGCCGTGTCCATGCTGCCCGACAACAAGCGGCGGCAGGTGGTGGTGCTGATTGCGGGCAAGCTGCCCGACGCGGAGCAGATGCGCCGCGTGGCCGAACTGGGCATGTCGGAGCAGGTGGTGTTTACGGGCTTGATGGAGGACGTCAGCCCCTTCCTGTCGGCGCTGGACGTGGGCTTTGTGCTGTCGTCCAAGCTGGAGACGATTTCCTTTGCCTGCCGCGAGATGATGGCCGCAGGCAAGCCCGTGATCGTCAGCGCCGTGGGCGGGCTGCCCGAGAACGTCACCGATGGCCGCGATGGCTGGGTGGTGCCGCCGGCCTCGGTGGACAGCATCGTCGAAGCGCTGTCGAAGATCCTGGAAAACCGCGAGGTCCTGGGCGTGATGGGCGCCGAGGCCCGCAGCACCGCGCTGCGGGAGTTCTCGTTGACGACGTTCGTCGGCAATACCGAGCGCGTCTACCGCGAAAGCCGGGCGCAGCCGGCCTGATGGCCGCGCCCGGCGCCTGCCGCTACTCGCTGTACGTCTTGGTGCTGTACAGGCTCACGGGCAGCAGATTCAGCACCGGCAGGCCGCTGACCGGGTCCTTGGCCTGCTTGTCGATGTAGGCCTGCAGCACGTCGGCATCCAGCACGCCGATGTCCTGCCGGCGCGAGGCCGGCACGTTGGCCAGGGTCTTGTAGCCGTCGCCGCCGGTGGCGTTGAAGCTCAGCACGAACAGCTTGTAGCTGCGGCCCGCGTCCAGCGGCAGCCAGTTGCCGCTGGCCTGATCCCGGACTTCGATGTTGGACACGCGGCTGCCCTGGGCCTGGGCCGCATTCACGTCCCAGCGCAGGCCACCGGCATAAGGATAGGGGCCGGTGGAGCCGCCCGCGCCGTAGACTGCCTGCATGCCGTCTTCCAGCATGCTCTTGACCTCGGCGCCGGTCACATCCAGGCGCCAGAGCATATTGCCGAAAGGCACCACTTCGATCACGTTGGCCGCCGTTACGTTGCCCAGTAGCGGCACGCGCACGCCGCCGCCGCTTTGCAGCGAGATGTCGGCGCCGCCATAGCTGGCGTTGGCCACGTCCAGGTAGGCTTGGGCCACCAGCTGCTGGATGTCGCCGCCGCGCAGGCTGACGCTGCCCAGCGTGTTGCAGGCGGCGCTGGAGCGGCTGTAGTCGCGCGAACCGGGGCCGCCCGGCACGCGCCGCGAGCATAGTTCCTGCGGCACCGAAGCGACGAGGCTGCGGCTGAACTGGTCGACCTTGGCCTTGAACGGCTGCAGCACGCCCGCGGCCTGCGCGTCCGGCGTCTGCATGCGCAGGAAGCCACTGGCCTGGATGTCGGTCTGGATCGCCGCCTCGTCGGCTGCCGAGGGTGCGGCGCCGGCGACCTTCAGCGGACCGTCCATCAGCACATGCGGCGTGCCGGCGCAGGCGGTGACGTCGCCGTTGGCGTCGAAGCTCACCTTCAGCTCGCCGACCACCTGCGAGTATTCCCACGCTTGCACCAGGCAGACGCGCTTGCCGTCCTTGTCCTGGAGCACGGTGGGATAGGCGCCCGCGGGCGAGCCCACGCCATAGTCCGCCATGGAGGCGGGACCCAGCAACGTGTGCGAGTCGCCGCCCACCACCACGTCCACGCCGCTCAGCTGCGCGATCACCTGCTTGTCATAGCTGTAGCCGATGTGGCTCATCACCACGATCTTGTTGACGCCCTGCGCGCGCAGCGCGTCGATCTGCTGCTGCGCGGCGATGGTCTCGTCCGAGAACACGGTGCCGGCGTCCGGGCTGGAGGACTGCTGGGTCTTGGCGGCGATGGTCAGGCCCACCAGGCCGATATCCTGGCCGTCGCGCTTGAGGACCACGGCGGGCTTGACCATGCCGGGGGCGCGCGAGGGATTCAGCGCCGAGCCGGCGGCGAACGTGACGTTGGCGCTCAGCACGGGCGTCTGGCAGGCGCCCGCGTGCAGCAGTTCGATGAAGCGCTTCAGGCCGCTGTCGCCCTTGTCGAACTCATGGTTGCCCAGGGTCATGGCGTCGAAGCAGACGGTGTTCATCATGGCCGCGTCGGCCTCGCCCGGTTCGCCCGCTCGGTTGAAGTACAGCGTGCCGGTGGTGGCGTCGCCCGCGTGCAGCTTGAGCACGTTGGCGGATTGCGCAGCCAGGGCGTTGATCGCGCCCGTCACTCGCGGAAAGCCGCCCGTATCGGCGTTCACGGCGACGCGCGCGCCGGCAGCGTTCTTGAGCTTGAGGTCCTTCTTCTTGCTATCCAGGTTGGAATGATGATCGTTGATGTGCAGGATCGTCAGTTCCATCGGCCGGCCGGGAGCCGGCTGCTCGGGTTGTTCGACGGGCTTGTCGTCATCGTCATCGCCGCCGCAGCCGGCCAGCAGCGCCAGTGCGCTCAGCATGGCCGCGCCTGCGTTCCTCTTCCACGTGTTCATTCGCGTGTACCCCTCTGTCATCGGAGGGCGAATGGTCGCGGGTCAAGATGACGCCGAAATGAATGACAGTGCTGTCATGTTGCGCGACGACATGTCGCAAGCCTGTCATGCAAAAGCAACGGGCCCGGCGCATGTCGCGCCGGGCCCGTCGTTGCCGCAAGACGCGGGTTTAGTAGTGGATCACCGTGCGGATCGACTTGCCTTCATGCATCAGGTCGAAGGCTTCGTTGATGCGTTCCAGCGGCAGCGTGTGGGTCACGAACGGGTCCAGGTCGATCTTGCCGCTCATGGCGTCTTCCACCATGCCCGGCAGCTGTGTGCGGCCCTTGACGCCGCCGAAGGCCGAACCGCGCCAGACGCGGCCCGTGACCAGCTGGAACGGGCGCGTGCTGATTTCCTGGCCGGCGCCAGCCACGCCGATGATGATGCTCTCGCCCCAGCCCTTGTGGCAGCATTCCAGCGCGGCGCGCATGACGTGAACGTTGCCGATGCACTCGAACGAGAAGTCTACGCCGCCGTCGGTCATTTCGACGATCACGTCCTGGATAGGCTTGTCGTGGTCCTTGGGGTTGACGCAGTCGGTGGCGCCCATGGCGCTGGCCAGCACGAACTTGTTGGGGTTGGTGTCCACGGCGATGATGCGGCCGGCCTTGGCCTGCACCGCGCCCTGGATCACGGCCAGGCCGATGCCGCCCAGGCCGAACACGGCGACGGTGTCGCCTTCCTTGACCTTGGCGGTGTTGTGCACGGCGCCCAGGCCGGTGGTGACGCCGCAACCCAGCAGGCAGACCTTTTCATGCGGAGCGGCAGGATTGATCTTGGCCAGCGAGATCTCGTTGACCACGGTGTATTCGCTGAAGGTCGAGCAGCCCATGTAGTGGTAGAGCGGCTTGCCTTCATAGCTGAAGCGCGAGGTGCCGTCGGGCATGACGCCCTTGCCCTGCGTGGCGCGCACTTTCTGGCACAGGTTGGTCTTGCCGGACAGGCAGAACTTGCATTCGCGGCATTCGGCCGTGTAGAGCGGGATGACGTGGTCGCCGGGCTTCAGCGAAGTCACGCCTTCGCCGACTTCGACCACCACGCCCGCGCCTTCGTGGCCCAGCACGGCGGGGAACAGGCCTTCCGGATCGTCGCCGCTGAGGGTGAAGGCGTCGGTGTGGCAGACGCCGGTGTGGGTGATCTTCACCAGCACTTCGCCGTGCTGCGGCGGGGCGACGTCGATTTCAACGATTTCCAGCGGCTTGCCGGGTCCGAATGCGACTGCTGCGCGTGATTTCATAGTTAGGGCTCCACGTATGTCAGATGGCGTTATTTCAGATAGGAACGGACCAGGCGCATCAAGAGATCGATCTCGGCTTCGGGTTCGATCGTGGCGTCCTGGCGGCCGCCCTGGGCGGTTTGGAGGAAGGTTTCGCGCAGATGGCTTTCCAGCACCTCGGCCATCAGGCCGGTGGCGGCGCCGCGCAAGGCGGCCAGCTGCTGCAGCAGCGCGCCGCATTCCGTGCCTTCGTTCACGGCCCGCTCCAGCGCCAGCGCCTGGCCCTGGATGCGGCGCAAGCGGGTGACGACGCGTTTTTTCTCTTCCGGGGAGTGCGGCACGGCAGGCTCCGATGAATACAGGGGGGGAGTATAGAAAATCTGGCTGCCCACGTCCACTACGGTACTCCCGCGCCGGGGACCATGCCTAGGCGCGGCGCGGGCGACAAGCCGGGGCCGCGCGGGGTCTGCGGATCCGCGAGCCGTCTGTACCTGTCTATACTAGGCGCTGACCGCCATCCGTCGCCTGGCGCCGCATTACAGGATCTCCCATGGCTTCCAATCCCCCCAAATTGCCCATCCAGGCCAATGCGCCGCCTGCGCCACTCTATGCGCAGGTCAAGCAAATGATCGCGCAGCAGATCCGCAGCGGCGCTTGGCCGGAACACTACCGGGTGCCGTCGGAAAGCGAACTGGTCGATGAGCTCGGGTTCAGCCGCATGACCATCAATCGCGCCTTGCGCGAGTTGACGGCCGAGGGACTGCTGGTGCGCATGCAGGGCGTGGGCACCTTCGTGGCCCAGCCCAAGGCGCGCTCGGCGCTGTTCGCCGTCAATAACATCGCCGACGAGATCGCGGCGCGCAATCATCGCCACCACAGCCGCGTGGTGCGTCTGGCCGAAGAGCCTGCAGGCGCCGAACAGGCGCTGGCGCTGGATATCCGCGCCGGGCAGCCGGTGTACCACTCGATCATCGTGCACTACGAAGACGACCTGCCGATCCAGCTGGAGGACCGCTACGTCAATGTGGGCCTGGCGCCGGACTACCTGAAGCAGGACTTCACGCATAGCACGCCGTACGAATACCTGACGCGCGTCGCGCCGCTGAGCGAAGGCGAGCACGTGGTCGAGGCCATCCTCGCCAAGCCGCGCGAATGCCAGCTGTTGCAGATCGAGCGCGACGAGCCCTGTCTGTTGATCAGCCGCCGCACCTGGTCGGGCGATCGCGCCGTCACCCTGGCCCGTTTGATTCACCCTGGTTCCCGGCACCGCCTGGAAGGCAAGTTCACCTCATGAAGCAACCCGAAGTCCATCTGTATCGCGCCGCCGACTATCCGCGCATGCCCTGGCGCAACGGCGGCGGCACCACGCAGGAAGTCGTCTGCAATCCCGGCGGCAGCGCGGCCGGGTTCGACTGGCGCCTGTCCATCGCCGATGTGGCACAGGACGGCGGCTTTTCCGCGTTCACGGGCTATCAGCGCATCATCACGGTACTGGAGGGCTCGGGCATCCAGCTGACGGTGGACGGCAGCCTGCAGACGCCGCTCACGCCGCGCCAGGCCTATGCCTTCGCAGGCGAGGCCCAAGTGCAGTGCCGTCTGCTGGATGGGCCGATACGCGACTTCAACCTGATCTACGCGCCGGCGCGCTGGCATGCCCGGCTGCAGTGGGTGGCGGGCGCAGGGCCATGGACATTCCACAGCGCCGCGCGCGATGTGCTGGTGCTGACGGCGGGCGGCCCGCTTACGGTGCGCATCGACGGCAAGCCGCAAGTGCTGCCGTCGCGTTACGACTGCCTGCATGCCGAGTCCATGGACTGCCTGGCCGAGTACCGGCTGGAGGCCGAGGCGCCGCTGGACGCCTGCGTGATCGAACTGTTGCCGCGTAGCGTCTGATTGCGCGGCCGCCTGGAGCGGCCGTATTCCGTTGTTGCCGATGAAAGCCGGGGTGCTGTCGCCTCGGCTTTTTTATTCGGGTAATCCCTGAGAAAAATCGACTCATATTGACTTGTATATACAAGCATAGGCATCCTATGATCCAGACAAGCGCAGCGCCACGCAGGCGCGCAACCGAACCGATCAAGGAGAGCCTCTTGGACAACTCGAACCGATACCGCGACGTGGTCATCCGCGCACCGCGCGGCAAGCAACTGAACGCCAAGAGCTGGCTGACCGAAGCCCCCTTGCGCATGCTGATGAACAACCTGGATCCCGACGTGGCCGAGAACCCGAAGGAACTGGTGGTTTACGGCGGCATCGGCCGCGCCGCCCGGGACTGGGATTGCTATGACAAGATCGTCGAATCGCTCAAGAACCTGAACGAAGACGAAACCCTGCTGGTGCAATCCGGCAAGCCGGTAGGCGTTTTCAAGACCCATGCCAACGCGCCGCGCGTGCTGATCGCCAACTCCAACCTGGTGCCGCACTGGGCCACCTGGGAACACTTCAACGAACTGGATGCCAAGGGCCTGGCCATGTACGGTCAGATGACGGCGGGCAGCTGGATCTACATCGGCAGCCAGGGCATCGTGCAGGGTACGTACGAGACCTTCGTCGAGGCGGGCCGCCAGCACTATGGCGGCAACCTCAAAGGGCGCTGGGTGCTGACCGCCGGCCTGGGCGGCATGGGCGGCGCGCAACCGCTGGCGGCCACGCTGGCTGGCGCCTGCTCGCTGAACATCGAATGCCAGCAGACCAGCATCGATTTCCGCCTGCGCACCCGCTATGTGGACGAACAGGCGCGCGACCTGGATGACGCGTTGGCGCGCATCGCCAAGTACACGCAGGAAGGCCGCGCCGTTTCCATCGCCCTGTGCGGCAACGCCGCCGAGATCCTGCCGGAACTGGTGCGCCGCGGCGTGCGCCCGGACATGGTGACGGACCAGACCAGCGCGCACGATCCGCTGAACGGCTATCTGCCGGCCGGCTGGACCTGGCAGGACTATCGCGCGCGCGCCAAGCGCGAACCGGCCGCGGTCATCAAGGCGGCCAAGCAGTCCATGGCGGTGCACGTGCAGGCCATGCTGGCCTTCCAGCGCCAGGGCGTTCCGACCTTCGATTATGGCAACAACATCCGCCAGATGGCCAAGGAAGAAGGCGTGGCGGACGCGTTCGATTTTCCGGGTTTCGTGCCCGCCTACATCCGGCCATTGTTCTGCCGCGGCGTGGGCCCGTTCCGCTGGGCCGCGCTGTCGGGCGATCCGCAAGACATCTACAAGACCGACGCCAAGGTCAAGGAACTGATCCCGGACGACGCACACCTGCACCGCTGGCTGGACATGGCGCGCGAACGCATCAGCTTCCAGGGCCTGCCGGCGCGCATCTGCTGGGTGGGCCTGGGCCAGCGCGCCAAGCTGGGCCTGGCGTTCAATGAAATGGTCCGCACGGGCGAGCTGTCGGCGCCCATCGTCATCGGCCGCGACCATCTGGATTCCGGCTCTGTCGCCAGCCCCAACCGTGAAACGGAATCGATGCGCGACGGTTCGGACGCGGTATCCGATTGGCCGCTGCTGAACGCACTGCTGAACACGGCCAGCGGCGCGACCTGGGTGTCGCTGCACCATGGCGGCGGCGTGGGCATGGGCTTTTCGCAGCATGCCGGCATGGTCATCGTCTGCGACGGCACGGACGAGGCGGCCGAGCGCATCGCCCGCGTGCTGACCAACGATCCGGGCACGGGCGTCATGCGGCATGCCGACGCGGGCTACGCAGCCGCCATTGAATGCGCGCAGGAGCAGGGCCTGAATCTGCCCATGCTTGCGGGCAAGCGCTGATACCGCGCCGCCCATACCTGCGGGCCGCGACCGCGCCCGTCCATACGCCATGACCGAGACTACGCAATGACTCAGGACAGCCAGGCAGCAAGGGGGCCGCTCATCGAGCGGCGCTCGATCGATTTCATTCCCGAAACGGAGCGCCACGGCAAGCTCTACAGCCAGTTCACGCTGTGGATGGGCGCCAATCTGCAGATCACCGCCATCATCACCGGAGCCTTGGCGGTGGTGCTGGGCGGAGACGTTTTCTGGTCGCTGATCGGGCTGTTCGTCGGCCAGGTTTTTGGCGGCGCGGTGATGGCGCTGCATGCTGCCCAGGGACCCAAGCTGGGATTGCCCCAAATGATCTCCAGCCGGGTGCAGTTCGGCGTCTATGGCGCGGCGATCCCCATCGTGCTGGTGTGCCTGATGTACCTGGGATTCACGGCCACGGGCACGGTGCTGTCGGGGCAGGCCCTGGGCCAGTTGTTCGGCGTGAGCGATACGGCCGGCATCCTGATATTCGCCGCCGTGATCGCCGGGGTGACGTTGTTCGGCTACCGCATGATCCACATCATCGGGCGGATCGCGACGGTGCTGGGCATCATTGCCTTCTTCTACCTGTTCAGCCGCGTGATCGCGCTGGGCGACGTGGGCCAGTTGCTGCAGATCCGCCACTTCACGTGGAGTTCCTTCCTGCTGTCGGTGTCGCTGGCGGCATCGTGGCAGATCGCCTATGGGCCTTACGTCGCGGACTACTCGCGCTATCTGCCGAGCCGGACCTCGTCGTTCAAGACCTTCCTGGCGGTAGGGCTGGGTTCGGTGCTGGGCGCGCAGATTGCAATGGTGCTGGGCGTGCTGGCCGCGGCCATGGCGGCCGGCCAGTTTGCCGGGCGCGAGGTCGCCTACATCGTCGGGCTGGGCGGCACGGGAGCCATGGCCGCGCTGCTGTACTTCACCATCGCGTTCGGCAAGGTCACGATTTCGACGCTGAACTCCTACGGCAGCTTCATGTGCATCGCGACCATCGCCAGCGGCTTTCGCGGACATGTGGAGATTTCCCGCCGGCAGCGCGCGCTGCTGGTGCTGGTGATCGTCGCAGCGGCCACGGCGGTGGCGCTGATCGGGCAGCATTCCTTCCTGAACGCGTTCAAGTCCTTCATCCTGTTCCTGCTGGCGTTTTTCGTGCCGTGGAGCGCGGTTAATCTGGTCGACTACTACTTCGTGAGCCGCGAGCAATACGACGTGGAAGCGCTGTCGGATCCGAATGGGCGCTATGGCCGTTGGAACTGGCCAGGGATCCTGATATATCTGTTCGGGGTGCTGGTGCAGATGCCCTTCATTTCGACCAAGCTCTACACGGGTCCGATGGTCGAGCGCCTGGGCGGGGTGGATATCTCGTGGATCATCGGCCTGGTCGTGCCCAGCATCCTGTATTACCTGTTCGCGCGCCGGGATGCCGTACCGCAACATCGTGGCGCCGCCCGCGCCACCCATACGCTTTGACGCCGGCACTCGCCTAGGAGAACAACAATGGAATTGCATCTGACACCCGGCCACATGACCTTGGCGGACCTGCGGCGCGTCTATCAGCAGCCGGCGCGCGTGACGCTGGACCCGGCTGCCGCCGGGCCGATCGAGGCCAGCGTGGCCTGCGTCGAACGCATCATCGATGAAGGCCGCACGGCCTACGGCATCAACACCGGATTCGGGCTGCTCGCCACGACGCGGATCGCGCGCGAGGACCTGGAAGCCCTGCAGAGTTCGCTGGTGCTGTCGCACGCGGCCGGAGTGGGCGAGGCGCTGGACGACGCGATGGTGCGGCTGATCATGGTGTTGAAGATCAACAGCCTGGCGCGGGGTTATTCGGGCATCCGCCGCAAGGTCATCGACGCGTTGATCGCGCTGGTGAACGCCGAGGTCTATCCGCATATTCCGCTGAAGGGATCGGTGGGCGCGTCGGGCGACCTTGCGCCGCTGGCGCACATGTCCCTGCTGCTGCTGGGCGAGAGCAAGGCGCGCCATCGCGGCGCCTGGCTGCCCGCGCGCGAAGCGCTGGCCCAGGCGGGGCTGGAACCCCTGACGCTGGCGGCCAAGGAAGGCCTGGCGCTCTTGAACGGTACGCAGGTTTCGACGGCCTATGCGCTGCGCGGCCTGTTCGAGGCCGAGGATCTGCTGGCTGCCGCGCTGGTCTGCGGCAGTCTCAGCGTGGAAGCCATGCTGGCATCGCGCGCACCGTTCGATCCCCGCATCCACGCCGCGCGTGGTCAGCCTGGCCAGATCGACGTGGCGGCCGTGTACCGCGATCTGCTGACCGAGGACAGCGAGGTCGGGCATTCACACGCAAACTGCGACAAGGTGCAAGACCCCTATTCGCTGCGCTGCCAGCCGCAGGTCATGGGCGCCTGCCTGACGCAGATACGCCATGCGGCCCAGGTGCTGGAGATCGAGTCCAACGCGGTCTCGGACAATCCGCTGGTGTTTGCCGAGCAGGGCGACGTGGTGTCGGGCGGCAACTTCCATGCCGAGCCCGTGGCCATGGCGGCGGACAACCTGGCGTTGGCGCTGGCAGAGATCGGCGCGCTGTCCGAGCGCCGTATTTCGCTGATGATGGACAAGCACATGTCGCAGCTGCCGCCGTTCCTGGTGAGCAACGGCGGCGTGAACTCCGGCTTCATGATTGCCCAGGTGACCGCGGCGGCGCTGGCCAGCGACAACAAGGCGCTGGCGCACCCGGCCAGCGTGGACAGCCTGCCGACTTCGGCCAACCAGGAGGACCACGTGTCCATGGCGCCGAATGCGGGCAAGCGGCTCTGGCCCATGGCCGAGAACGTGCGCGACATCCTCGCGATCGAATGGCTCGGCGCCTGCCAGGGCCTGGATTTCCGCCAGGGCCTGAAGACCGCGCCCAAGCTGGAGCGTGCGCGCGGCCTGTTGCGCGAGAAAGTGGCGCATTATGAGCGGGACCGCTTCTTCGCACCCGACATCGAGGCGGCGAGTCTGCTCATCGCGGGCCAGGGTCTGACGGCGCTGGTGCCGGCGGGCCTGTTGCCCAGTCTTTAACGCCGGCGCGCAACAGGAGCCTACGCATGAAACAGGTCTGGCGCAATTGCCACGCAGCCACGATGGCGCAAGGCAAATACTCCGTGATCGAACGGGCCGCCATCGTCACGCGCGAGAACCGTATCGAATGGATCGGTCCCGAGGCAACGCTGCCGCCAGCGGACGTTGCGGGCGAGCATGACCTGGGCGGCGCATGGGTCACGCCCGGATTGATCGATTGCCACACCCATCTGGTGTTTGGCGGCGATCGCAGCCTGGAGTTCGAGCAGCGCCTGCAAGGCGTGGACTACGCCACCATTGCCGCGCAAGGCGGCGGCATCGCCAGCACCGTGCGCGCCACCCGCGCCGCCAGCGAGGACGAACTCTACGCCAGCGCGCGCAGGCGCGCCCTGCATCTGATGCGCGACGGCGTGACCACGCTGGAAGTGAAATCGGGCTATGGGCTGGACCTGCCCAACGAGCGCAAGATGCTCAGGGTGGCGCGGCGCCTGGGCCAGACTTTGCCGCTGACCGTCAGCGCGACCTGCCTGGCCGCGCACGCGCTGCCGCCCGAGTATGCCGGGCGGGCCGACGACTACGTCGATGAAGTTGCGCGCCGCATGTTGCCGGTACTGGCGGCCGAGGGCCTGATCGACGCGGTGGATGCCTTCTGCGAGCATCTGGCATTCACGCCGGCGCAGGTCGAACGGGTGTTCCAGGCCGCGGGTGAACTGGGGCTGCCCGTGAAGCTGCATGCGGAGCAACTGTCTTCGTTGCACGGCGCGACGCTGGCCGCACGTTATGGCGCCTGGTCGGCGGACCATCTGGAATACCTGACCGAAAGCGATGTGCTGGCAATGGCGCAGGCCGGCACGGTGGCGGTGCTGCTGCCTGGGGCGTTCTACGCCCTGCGCGAGACCAAGCTGCCTCCCATCGACCTGTTGCGCCGCCATGGCGTACCCATCGCCATCTCCAGCGACCTGAATCCCGGCACCTCGCCCGCTCTGTCGCTGCGGCTGATGTTGAGCATGGCCTGCACGCTGTTCCGCCTGACGCCCGAAGAATCGTTGGCGGGGGCGACGGCGCATGCGGCCAAAGCGCTGGGCCTGCAGGCCACGCATGGCACGCTGGAAGCCGGCAAGTATGCGGACTTCGTCGCCTGGGAGGTGCGGCATCCCGCCGAACTGGCCTACTGGATAGGCGGCGATCTGCCCAAGCGGGTGGTCCGGCATGGCGCGCTGGTCGACGCCGCAACGCTTGCCTGAAACGGGCAGATCCGGACAGGATCGCGCCCGCAACGGACGGCTTGGACCCGCGCGCGTCCGCAGTCGCCGCAGGCGGTCTACCATCCGTGGATGACGCGTTCATCCCGGAGCGCGCGATCAGATTGGATGTGGGTATGCGGATATGCATGATGGAAGGGCCGGCCGATCTGGAGCCCAAGGGCGCGACCTGGGAAGGCATCGCCGAACGCATCGGCGAGCTGGCCCCGGATCTGTTGGTGACCAGTGAAATGCCGTTCGGCCCCTGGGTGGCCGCGGACCCGCAATACGACGCGGATCGCGCGGCAGCGTCGGTGCGCATCCACGAGGCGGGCCTGGGTGCGCTGGCGGCGCTGGGAGTGCCGGCCGTCGTGTCGTCGCGGCCGGTGCATGCGGGTGGACGGCTGGCCAACGAGGCGTTCGCCTTGCAGGACGGCCGCTACACACGGCTGCACCACAAGCAGTACTTCCCGGAGGAACCGGGCTATTTCGAAGCGACCTGGTTCCATGCCGCCATGGACGGCTTCGAGGTATTCGAGGTGGGCGGCATACGCCTGGGCGTGCAGCTATGCACCGAATTGATGTTCAACGAGCGCTCGCGCGCCTACGGACGCGCGGGGGCCGAGCTGATCGTGGCGCCGCGAGCCAGCAGCGCGTCGACGCGCCGCTGGCTGACGGCGGGCGCCATGGCGGCGCTGGTGTCGGGCTGTTATGTGGTCAGCTCGAACCGAGCGGGGCGCACGGCGGCGGGGCAGGTATTCGGGGGGACGGCATTCGCATTCCAGCCGGATGGCGAACCTCTGGCGCAAACCAGCGATACCGAATCCATCGTGGTGATCGAGGTGGATCCGGCGCGTGCGCGCGCGCAGCAGTCGCAGTACCCGTGCTACGTGCGGGAATAGCGCGGCGCTAGCGCGTCGAGCCGGCCTGCGCCGGCTCGCTCGCGTCAAAGCGCAGCCGCGAAAAGCTGGCGACGCAGGCCAGCGCGGCGCACACGCAACCCAGCCACAGCGCGGCAATGGCGCCGTGCGTGCTGGAAATGTTGAAGCAGGCGGCCACCAGGGCCGCGCCCGAGGCCTGGCCCAGCAGCCGCACCGTGCCTATCATGCCGCTGGCGCCGCCGGCGCGCGAGGCCGGCGCCGACATCATGATGGCGCGCAGGTTGGGCGACTGGAAGAAGCCGAAGCCGGCGCCGCACAGCGCCATGCGCCAGCAGAGGTCCCAGACTGATGGCGAGGCCGGCATCAGCGCCATTGAGGCCAGGCCCAGCGCCAGCAGGGCTAAACCCACGCCGCCCAGGGCGCCGGCCGCATAGCGGTCCGACAGCCGTCCCGCTATCGGCGCCATGATCGCCACCACTACCGGCCAGGGCGTGATGAGAAAGCCGGTCTGCACCTGGCTGTAGCCGAGCGTGGCTTGCAGCAGGAACGGCAGCGACACGAAGGCCAGCGCCTGCGCCGCGAACGCGCACACGGCTGTGGCTGCGGACAGCGCGAACAAGGGCCGGCGCAGCAGGTCCACCGCCAGGATGGGCGCGGGGTGGCCGGCCTGCCGGCGCATCAGCAGCCACAGGCTGGCTGCGGCGATGCCCCATTCCAGCGCCACGCGCGGCCAGGGGGCGGCGTGCGCCAATTCGTTGGACCCCAGCACGAACAGGCCCAGCGTCAGGGCGCACAGCACTGCGGCCAGGCCGTCGAAGCGATGCGGCGCGCGCGCGGTCCCGGGCAGCTTGCGCAGGCCCAGCGCGAACGCCAGCAGGCCGATGGGCACGTTGATCAGAAACAGCCAGTGCCAGGATCCCAGCAGCAGGATGGCCGAAGCCACGGTCGGCCCCGCCGCGAAGGAGATGCCCACCACCATGGCGTTCAGGCCCAGGCCGCGGCCCAACAGGTGCGAGGGGTAGATGAAGCGCAGCAGCGCGCCATTGACGCTCATGACGCCGGCCGCGCCCAGGCCTTGCAGCACGCGCGCGATCACCAGCGTGGGCAAGGACGGCGCCAGGCCGCTGGCCAGCGAAGACAGGATGAAGATCGCCAGCCCCACGATATAGACTCGCCGGTGGCCCAGGATTTCGCCCAGCGCCGCGGCCGGCAGCAGGCCCGCCACCATGGCCAGCTGATAGCCGCTGACGATCCAGATGGACCCGGCATCGCTGGCCTGCAGGTCGCGCGCAATGGTGGGTAGCGCCGTGTTGGCGATGGCGGTGTCCAGGCTGGCCATGCACAGGGCCAGCATGACGGCCAGGAGCGCGCCCGGGCGTTCGGCTGCCGGCAGGCCGACGCCGGCCGGATAGACGGTATTGCGGGAGAACGAGAGCATGTACGGGACCACGGGGGGCAACGCGTCCGGACAGAGGGCCGGAAGCTGCGATCACTGATTCTAGAACGTGTTAAGGGATCCGGCCCGCGGACCGGGTGGGGAGCTGGCTTTCCTTGCAGGGCGTTTCTCCTTATCCTGCCGCCTGCGCGGCACCGGGCCGCGTTTCCAAGGAGTGGTCGACCATGCAATTTGGCGTATCCCAGCGCCGTCGCCGGCTCTTGCCGGCGCTCGCGCTGGGCGTTCTGGGCGCTGCGGCGGCAGGGCGTCTTGGGGCCGTGCCTCTGACTCGCATCCTGGTCGGCTTTCCGCCGGGGGGCGGGGTGGATGTGATCGCCCGTTTGTTGGCGCGGCAGTTGGAGGCCGGCCTGGGCGAGGTGGTGCTGGTCGAAAATCGGCCCGGCGCGGGGGGCTTGCTGGCGGCGCAGGAGCTGCTGGCCGCGCGCCCGGATGGGCATACCCTGCTGTTCACCAACGAGCACACCTTGGCCATCTTGCCGCATATCGTGGCGCAGGCCGGCTTTGCGTCGCCGGATGATTTCGCGGCGGTGGCACAGACGACCGACCAGAGCGCCATTGCGCTGGCGGTCAGGGCGGATTCGCGTTGGTTGAAGCTGCAGGATCTGCGCGGACACGAGGGGCCGCTGCCGGTGGGCGTGCCTGCGCCCGGCAGCGTGCCGGAGCTGGCCGTGGAGCTGCTGGCCGAGCGTTTCGGCGTGGCGGCCACGGCAGTGTGCTATCGCGGCGGCGCGCCATTGGTGACCGACCTGCAGGCCGGCTATCTGGCGCTGGGCCTGACATCCCTGGCCGAATTGCGGGAGCCGGCAAGCGCCGGGCGGCTGCGCCTGCTGGCGATTTCGGGTCCAGGCCGCCATGCCGATCTGGGCGATGTTCCCACCTTTGCCGAGCAGGGCTTCGCGGGACTGGAGCGCGGCGGTGTGGCCGGCTTGTTCGCGCCGCGCGGCGTGGCGCCGGCCCGCGTCGAGCAACTGCAGCAGCAGGTGGCGCGGGCGCTCGAATCGGAGGAAGTCCGCATGCAGCTGCACTTGCAGGGGTCGCGTGTGAATTTCGGCGATGCCGCCACGCTGGCGCGCAACATGAACGCGATCCATCAGGCCTGGGCCGAACGCGCCGTGGCCTGGCGTGCGCGGACGGGCGGCTGAGCGCCCGCGTCCGGCTTTCTAGGGTGTCCGGATGGCTGCGCGTTCGCGCAGCAATTGGGCCAGTTCGGCGTGGCAAAGCCGCACCGCGGCGCGGGCCTGCTGTTCGGGCGCGCGCATCATCAGGCAAATGCGCCGCGTGAGCCGCGGACGCTGCAATGGCACGATGGCCAGGCCGTCCTGCCGCTGCCCCTGCGTGTACAGGCGCGAGATCAGGCCCACGCGCAATCCCGCGCGCACCAGGCTGTAAAGCGTGTCGGTGTAATTCAGGGTGTCGGTCGCGGCCAGGTCCGAGCCCAGCTGGCGCAGCGTGGCCACGATCATTTCGTAGGTGCTGCCGCGCGACAGCACGGCCAATGGCTCCGCCTTCAAATCCTGCCAGGTCACCGCCTGGCGCCGCGCCAGCCGGTGCGTATCGGCCAGCACCGCGACCAGGTCGTCCTCGGCCACGAAAGCCGCGGCCACGCCGGGCGTGAGGCCGAAGTCCAGGCCCAGGCCAATATCCAGTTCGCCATTGCCCAGCGCGGCCATGAGTTCGTCGTTGAGGTGGTCGCTGAGGATCAGCACGATTTCGGGATGGCGCAGGCGCCATTGCGCCACCACCGGCGCCAGCAGGTGCATGGTGGACGGAATGCAGCCGATGCGCACCGTGGCGGCCTGCGTGTCCAGCAGGCGCTGCAGGTCTTCGGCGCCCTGCGTATAGCTGTTAAGCAGCCATTCGATCTGCGCGCGCGCCGCTTGTCCGGCGGGCGTCAGGCGCACATGGTGGGTGCTGCGCTCGAACAGGGCCACGCCCATCAGCGTTTCCAGCTCGCGGATGGCGGCGGACAGGGCCGGCTGGCTCAGCGCCAGGGCCTCGGCGGCGCGGCTGAAGCTGGCGTGGCGGGCCACTTCCTTGAAACCGCGCAGCTGGCGTAGCGTGGGCTGGCGGGCGGGGGCAGCGTGGCCATCGGAAGCAGGGCGCTTGGTCATAGATTTGCCTGATGAATCTATAAAAATATAGCATTTCAGTTATCACCAGGATCTGGTTAGGATGGCGCCGTCGCCCTCCTCCGCGCTGCCGGTTCCACGCGCGTTCCTCGCTCCGACCCCGCTCCTTCCATGTTCAAACGCCTGTTCCTGTTCCTGTCCGTGTCCGCGCTGGCCGCCGCGCTGTGCCTTGCCCCTGCGGCCGGCGCCGACACCTGGCCCGACGCCCGGCCCCTGACCTTGATCGTGCCGTTCAGTCCGGGCGGCAACGTCGACACCACGGCGCGCCTGGTGGCGCAAAAGCTGTCGGACCGCCTCAAGCAGTCCGTCATCGTCGACAACGTGGCGGGCGCGGGCGGCGTGCTGGGCGTGACCAAGGCCGTGCATGCCAAGCCGGACGGCTACACGCTGGTGATGGGCTTTGACGGCCCGATCAGCGTGGCCCGGCTGATCAACTCGGCCGTGAAGTACGACGCCGAAGCCGATCTTGCGCCGGTGGCGCTGGTGACCACCGCGCCCGTGGTGTTGTTGGCGCGTCCGGGCCTGCCGGTGCAGAACATGGACGAGCTGATCGCGCTGGCGCGCGAGAAACCCGACACGCTGACCTACGCTTCGTCGGGCGTGGGCACCGTGCTGCATCTGGCGATGGAGGTGATGCAGGACCAGGCAAAGGTCAAACTGGTGCATGTGCCCTACCGCGGCGGCGCGCAGATCACCAACGACGTCATGGGCGGCCAGGTGGACCTGGGCCTGCTGGTGACCACGAGCGCCACGCCGCTGGTGCAGCAGAAGAAGTTGCACGCGCTGGGCGTGACGTCCGCCGCGCGCGTGGACACGTTGCCGCAGGTGCAGGCGTTTGGCGAGACGCCGGCGCTCAAGGGCTTTGAACTCAACACCTGGACCGGCGTGTTCGTGCCGGTTGGCACCGACCCCGCCGTGGTCGAGCGGCTGAACCTGGAGCTGAATGCGGTGCTGCGCATGGACGAGGTGCAAAAGCGCCTGGCCGAAGGCGGCGCCATGCCCGGACAGGGCACGCCGCAGGATTTCGCCGCTTTCCTGAAGAAGGAAAAAGCCTTGTACGCGCACATCGTGAAGAGCGCCAACATCCAGCAGGAATAGGCCTGCCCCTTTGCAGGAAGCCATGCCATGAATACACCCCCCGTGCTGCCCGAGATCCAGGCCATCCAGGAAGAGATGGTGGCGCTGCGCCATCGCATCCACGCCAATCCCGAACTGGCCTATCAGGAGGTCGCCACGGCCGAACTGGTGGCCGAAAGGCTGGCGGCCTGGGGCTACGAAGTGCATCGCGGCCTGGGCGTGACCGGCGTGGTGGGCACCTTGCGCCGGGGCAGCGGCGCGCGCCGGCTGGGCCTGCGCGCCGATATGGACGCCCTGCCCATCCATGAGACCACCGGCCTGCCCTACGCCAGCCAGAATCCCGGCAAGATGCACGCCTGCGGCCACGACGGCCACACGGCCACGTTGCTGGCCGCGGCCCGCGCGCTGGCCGAACGCAGCCGTTTCGACGGCACCGTGCACCTGATCTTCCAGCCCGCCGAGGAAGGCCATGGCGGCGCGCAGAAGATGATTGCCGACGGCCTGTTCGAACGCTTTCCTTGCGACGCCGTCTACAGCTTCCACAACGAGCCGGGCTATCCGGCCGGCCATTTCGGCTTCCGCTCCGGCGTGATGTACAGCTCGTCCGACACGGTGATCCTGACCGTCAGCGGCGTGGGCGGCCATGGGGCCATGCCGCACGTGGCGGTGGACCCCATCGTGGCGGCGGCCAGCATCGTGCTGGCCTTGCAGACCATCGTCTCGCGCGAGATCGATCCCAACGACATGGCGGTGGTGACCATAGGCGCCATCCACGGCGGTGACGCGCCCAACGTGATTCCCAAGTCGGTGGAGCTGCGCCTGACGGTGCGCGCACGCCGCCCTGAAACGCGCGCGCTGCTGCGCCAGCGCATCACGGCGATCGCTACGGCGCAGGCCGCCGTGCACCGCGCCAGCGTCGACGTGGACTACCGCTGGCGCTATCCGCCGGTGGTCAATGACCGCGCCGCCACGCAGTTCGCGGCCGAGGTCGCGCGCGGCTGGCTGGGCGAACACCTGCTGATCCCTGACCTGGAGCCGTTGCAGGCCAGCGATGATTTCGCCTTCATGCTGGAGCAGGTGCCCGGCAGCTATTTCATCGTTGGCAATGGCGAGGGCGAAGGCGGCTGCATGGTGCACAACCCCGATTACGATTTCAACGACGACATCCTGCCGGTCACGGCCAGCTACTGGGTGACGCTGGCGGAAGCCTATCTGGCCGCCGGCGCGCGCTGACCGGCAGCCGCTATTTTCCGCGACGCATGACTGCCTCACACGACCCGATTGCCGCCGGCGCGCCGGCCTTCGACGCCACCACCGACTACTGGCAGGAGATCGTCAGCGCCGATGCGCTGGCGCTGCCGGTGGGTCCGCCCTATTCCCGCGGCTATCCAGCACGGCTGCCTGACGGCCGCTACCTGGTGCTGCCGCTGCGCGGCGTGCCCGGCGACCCTGATCGCTGCGTGGCCTCGCTGATTGCCAACCATGCCAGCCTGGAGGTGGTCGATGCCCTGGCCGGCTTCATGGCCGAGCGCGCGCGCGCCTTCAAGGCCGAGGTGGTCGTGGGCCTGCCGACGCTGGGCCTCGCTTTCGCGCCCATGGTGGCGCGCGGCCTGGGGTTCACGCGCTACGTGCCCTTCGGTTATTCGCGCAAGTATTGGTACGACGAACGCCTGGCCGTGCCGGTACAGTCGCTGACCACGCCGGATGCCGGAAAGCTGCTGTACGTGGATCCGAATCTGGCGGGCAGCCTGGCGGGGCGCCGCGTGCTGGTGGTGGACGACGCCGTCAGCACGGGGCAGACGATGCTGTCCGCGCTGGAACTGCTGGCGCGCTGCGGCGCGGAAGTGGCGGGCATCGTCGTGGCCATGTGCCAGGGCGAGCGCTGGCGCGAGCGGCTGGTGGACGCGGATGGCGCGCCGATTCCGGTGGCCTGTGCGTTCGAGTCGCCGCGCATGCGCCGCACGGCCGCGGGCTGGGCGCCCGAAACGGCCGCCTGAAGCCCGGCAGGCCCGCCGGCGCGGCGCCTACAGAGACTCCGGATCGCGGCGCAGCGAGAAGCCCTGCGCCTCGTTCATGGCCAGATAGCTGACGTTGCGCGACACCACCGGCGGCTTGTCGCCGGCGTGCAGCGCGCGCACCTTGTCCAGCACCATCTTGTCCTCCAGCGTCATGCGGTCGATCATGCGCAGGTACTGCATCCAGCTTTCCACCAGGAAGACTTCGCGCCAGACGCCCTCGCGCTCCAGGTCGCGGAACAGCTGCCATTGCTGCGCGCCGTTGCGCAACCGCATCAGGCGCAGCGGATGCGCCGCGCCGATCAGCGCGGACAGCTTTTCCTTTTCGATCAGGTACTCCACGGCGACCAGCACCGCGCCGTGCTGCGTGTTGAAGCCGACCGCGGCCATCGCCGGCTCGGTGGCGTCCGCGCGCGCCAGCGACGTGGTGTCCAGATGTTCGGGCAGCCGCGAGCGGTACATCAGCGCGACGGTGATGCCCAGCATGATGCCGGCGGTGGCCAGGGCGCCGGAAACGCCCATGGTGCCGGCGAAATGGCCCCACATGAAGGAGCCAGCCGCCAGGCCGCCGAAGATGGCCGTCTGGTACAGCGCCAGCGCGCGTGCCTTGACCCAGTCCGGCACCAGCATCTGGACGGTGGTGTTGTAGGTGGCCAGCACGCCGATCCAGCAGCTGCCGGACAGCAGCAGCGCGGGAAAAGCCACCCACAGGGTGCCGGCCAGGCCCAGCGCCAGCAGGCACGCGGCCAGGAGGGCCGCCGCCACGCTGATCAGGCCGCTCGCGCCCAAGGTCGCCTGGACCCGCCGCACCACGGCGCTGCCGAGGATCGCGCCCAGGCCCAGTGCGCCCAGCATGTAGCCGTACAGCAGGGCGCTGCCGCCTTCGTGTTCGTGCGCCAGCAGCGGCAGCAAGGCCCATAGCGCGCTGGCCGACAGACCAAAGGCGAACGAGCGCAGCATCACCACGCGGGTGACGGTTGAATGCTGGGTGTAGCGCAGCGCGGCGACCACGCCTTCCAGGATGCCTTCGGGCGGCAGGCGGCGCACGGGCAGGTCGCGTTTCCAGCGCCAGATCGCCCAGATCAGGCCGCCGTAGCAAAAGCAGTTCAGCAGGAACACCCAGGGCGCGCCCATGGCGCCCAGCAGCAGGCCGCCGATGGCCGGGCCTACCGCGCGCGCCACGTTGAAGTTGACGCTGTTCAGCAGTACCGCGCTGCCGACGTGCGCGCGCGGCACCTGTTCGCCCACGGCAGCCTGCCAGGCTGGCGTGACGATGGCGCTGCCGATGGCGATGCAGAACACCGACGCGATCAGCGTGATGGGATGCAGCAGGCCGGCAAAGGCCAGGATGGTGATGAAGACGCCGCCCGTCAGCTCCAGCAGCATGCCGGTCAGCATGACCTTGCGGCGGTCGTAGTTGTCCGCCAGCACGCCGGTCAGGATGGACAGCGCCACCAGCGGGAAGGCGGCGGCCACCTGGATCATGGCGACCATCAGCGGGCTGCTTTGCTCGGTGGTGATGATCCATGCGGCAGCGACGGATTGCGCCCAGGTGCCCAGGTTGGCGAACAGGTTGGCGATCCAGATGATGCGGAACGCCGGAAACGCGAAGGGGGATAGCGTGCTGACCTGCAGCACGGGGGCGGCTGGCGCGTCCGCGGGCAGATCGGTGTTGGCCGAAACGGGTTGCAGCATGGGGTTCTTCCGGGGCGCCGCGCGGGCGCTCCTTTCGGACGTGGTCTGGGTCGGGTAATGGTACGCCTAAGCCAGCGATCGAAGGGAGCGCGCGCGGCGCTGCGGGGCGGTCGCGCGCCGCCCCGGGGCTGCTGCAGGGAGGCCGCCTATTGCTTGGCGGCCGGGGCCGGCGCAGGGGCCGGCGGATAGGCCTGGTTCAGGTATTCCACGATCAACGGCACCTGGTCGGCGGGTATGGGGGCGCCGTAGGTGCCCACCATCTTCTTGACCTCGGCGTCCCAGAAGCCCAGGGGCATGGGCGGCTGCGACGATACGTAGTCCACCGAATGGCACATCAGGCACAGGGCCGCATGCTGGGCCCCCGCGCCGGTGCCGGAATGCAGCGTGGCGGTTTCCTGGGGCAGCTTGATTTCCAGGGCCTGGGCGGCCGGGGAGAGACAGGCGCAGGCCAGCGCGAGCGCCGGCAGGCAGCGACGGATAAGGCGGTTCATGGCGCTCTCCTCAGGCGGCGGTGACGCGGACGGCTTCGACCACGTTGCGCATGTAGCCGGCCGGGTTCCACAGCGGGTCCAGCGGCTGGGTTTCGCCGGCCGTGTTGGTGGCGCGGACCTTCAGCGTGTAGTCGCCGGCGGTCTTGGGCGTGAAATCGGCGTGCCATTCGCGGAAGGAATAACGGCCCAGGTCGCGGCCGAGCTTGGCGGCCTGCCAGGTCTTGCCGTCGTCCGACGAGAACTGGACCTCGCGTATGCCCTTGCCGCCATCGAAGGCGATGCCGCGCACCTGTACCGGCTTGCCGCGGGCGACGCGGGCGCCTTCGGCAAGGCTGGTGATGAAGCTGCGCACGTTGTAGCGGCCGATGGGGCGCGTCTTCTCCGGCGCCTTGCCCGGCGGCGTGCAGGCGCAATCATTGTCGGGAATGCGGTAGGCCTTCTGCATCCAGAAGCCGTCGAACTCCTTGTCCAGCACCTTGATGTCGGCCAGGTGCTTGACCCAGTAGGTGCCGTAATACCCCGGCACCACCAGGCGCACGGGATAGCCGTTGAGCATGGGCAGGTCGGCGCCGTTCATGGCGTAGGCCAGCATGACCTCGCCGTCCAGCGCATGGGCGGCGTCCAGCGCCTTGACGAACTCCGGCGTGCCGGGCAGCACCGGGCGGTCCATGCCCTCGAACGTCACCTGGCGCGCGCCGGCGCGGATGCCGGCTTTTTCCAGCACGCGCTTGAGCGGGATGCCCAGCCAGCGGGCATTGCCCATGGCGCCGTTGCCCAGTTGCCCCCCGCCCACGCGTGGCGCGAAGAAGCCGCGGCTGTTGCCCGAGCACTGGGTGACAGCCACCAGTTCCACGGGCTTGCCGAACTGCTGCTTCAGGTCGGCCAGCGACAGCTCCAGGGGTTTGTCCACCAGCCCGCTGACCTTGATGCGGTAGGTGTTCAGGTCGATGGCGGTGGGGATGTTGCCCAGGTGGTAGCGCACGAAGAACGCGTCGTTGGGCGTGATGATGTTCTCATTGAAGACCGCGAACGGCGTTTCCAGCTGCGGCGGGCGCGAGGTCTGGCGGATCAGGGGCCGCTTTTGCGGATAGGCGATCAGGTCGCGCTCGCCGTTGGCGAACGGCAGCGTGACGGTGGCCGGCGCCGCCAGGCTGGTCAGCGCATGGCCGGCCAGCGTGCCGGTGGCGCCCAGCGTACAGGCCTGGCGCAGGAAGCGCCGGCGCCCATTCGGGTCGGATGTGCTCATCTTGGTGTCTCCTCGTTCTTGTCAGCGCCCTGCCCCGGCGCGTTCAGACGAGCCTACGCGCGGCGGCCTGACAAATGCGTTAACGTCCGCGCTGCCCGTTTCAATTTCCGCGTTTTTCGCACCGATGACCCTGACCTTCAACAAGCGCGCCTTTGCCGCGCTGCTGGCCGTAACCGCGCTGGAAGCGCTGATCGCCACCCTGGGCGCGCGCTATCCCCTGTTGCGGGGCTTCGTGGGCGACGTGGTGGCGGTGGGCTGGGCCTATCTGGTGTATCGCAGCTTCATCCGCGCGGGCGTGCTGCCGCTGGCGCTGGCCGCGCTGTGCACCGGCTACGCGGTGGAACTGGGGCAGTACCTGGCCCGGTATTTCGGCTGGCGACTGGAGCAGCCGGTATTGCGCGTGATCCTGGGCAGCGTGCCCGACTGGTGGGACATGCTGGCCTATACGCTGGGGTTCTTCCTGGTGCTGGCGCTGGCCGCCTGGAACCGGCGGCGGGGCGCCGCGTTGCGCGGCGCCTAGGCGCTTTTCGTCTTTCTGCCCGGCCGAATCAGCCGGGCTTCCATCAGGGAATCAGCCTGCCTGGCAGACCGGCGCGTCGTCGTGCGCGTGCGCGGCGGGCTTGGCTGCGCGCAGCGGCTGCAGGCGGGCGTTGCGGAACGGCGCGAAGAGCTCGGCCCAGGACGAAGGAAACAGCGGGGTGGCGTGGCGCACGGCGTCGCGGCGGGCGTAATGCGTCAGCAATTGTTGGCCGATCGGGGCGTCTCCCAGGGGATGGCGGGTATTCATGGTATTTCCGTATTGCATTGAAAGTGTATTCATTGTACCAGTGCGTGCGCATTCCGGCCAGCCCCCGCGTGCGCACGACAAGTCATTGATCCATAAAGACTGTCCCTGGTTATTGGGCAGCGTTTGACCGATCTCCGGGATTGCCCTAGCAGTTCAAAATAGTAGACGGTATACAATGTTCAACATGCCCGGGCTTAGACCAGCCTGGAATCCTCACCAATGGACCTGGAGCGAGTCATGGCTGAACTGATGAACCGAGATGAATTCCGTACCGCGTTGGAAAACGCGATCAAGGGCAAGAGCGCCAACGCTTCGCCCTTTTCCATCGCCTGGGCAGAAGGCAAGCTCAGCCGCCAGCATCTGCAGCGCTGGGCCGAGAACCACTACCACTACGTGGGCCCGTTCGCCGACTACCTGGGCTATCTGTACGCCCGCACGCCCGATTCCTACACCGAGGCCAAGGACTTCCTGCTGGCCAATATGTATGAAGAGGAAATCGGGGGCGACCGCCACACGGATCTGCTGATCCGCTTTGCCGAAGCCTGCGGCACCACCCGCGAACGCGTCACCAACCCCGACAACATGTCGCCCACCACGCGCGCCCTGCAAAGCTGGTGCTACGCCGTGGCCATGCGCGAGGACCCCATCGTGGCGGTGGCCGGGCTGGTGGTGGGCCTGGAATCGCAAGTGCCGTCCATCTACCGCAAGCAGACCCCGACCCTGCGCGAGAAGTACGGCTTCACCGACGAGGAAGTGGAGTTCTTCGACCTGCACATCGTGTCCGACGAAATCCACGGCGAACGCGGCTACCAGATCGTGCTGGAGCACGCCAACACGGTGGACCTGCAGCAGCGCTGCCTGAAGATCTGCGAGATCGGCGCGCAGATGCGGCTGCTGTACACGACCGCGCTCTACACCGACTACGTGCAGCAGGAAATCACGCTGCCCGAACTGGGCCTTGCCGCCTGAGCACACCGCAAGGCCGTCTGGCGCTTTCGTGCCGGACGGCCGCGGCCCCGCAGAACCCAGAGCAGAGTATCCATGCCTACCATCGTGTTTCATAAGGGCGGCCAGACCTACACCGACGTGGTGAAGGACAACACCAACCTGGTGGTGCGGGCCGGCATCAAGCAGTTTCCGTATCCGCATCTGCGCTACGAATGCGGCATGGGCAAGTGCGCAAAATGCGCCTGCCGCGTGCTGGCCGGGGCCGAGCATCTGCCGCCGGTGAACTGGAAGGAAAAAAAGCAGCTGGGCGAACGCATCGACCAGGGTTACCGGCTGGCGTGCCAGCTCTGGCTTACCAGTGATATCGAGCTGGTCCAGGACGTGGAGGCGTAGCGGCAATGGACCCGGTATACGTCATATTGACCACCAAGCCCGGCGTATTCCGCACGGAAGCGGACGATGGCGCGGTGGATATCCTTGAAACCTACGATTACGCGTTCTACGGCCGCGCGCTGGCCGTCTACCGCATCGCCCGCCTGCATGGCGACACCAAGCTCATCGTCACCGAGGAAACGCCGCCCTACGTGGTGAACCGCGTGCCCTCCAAATTCCTGGAGAAGTTCGCGTCGGTGGAAGCCGCCCGCAAGGAACTGGCCCACCTGACGCGCTTTGGCAGCATGGAATCGACCTTGACGCTGCGCTCCGGCGCGGTCGCCGCGGAGCACTGAACAACATGGTCCAGATCACATTCATCTCCAATGGCGGCAAGGTCGCCACGGCGCCCGAGAACAGCAATCTGCTGCGCGTGTCGCTCAAGGAAAAGGGCGGCATTCCCTTCAAGTGCGGCGGCGGCCTGTGCGGCACCTGCAAGTGCCGTATCGAGGAAGGGCTGGAAAACACCGACGCCATCAAGCCGAAGGAGCGCAAGCATCTGCGTCCCGAAGACTTCGAGGCCGGCTACCGCATGGCCTGCCAGACCTTCGTCAATGGCGATGTGAAGGTGTCGTGGGTGATCCAGAACGGCAAGGGCGTGGTGGTCGGCGCGGCGTCCGATCCCGTGGAAGCGGCGACCTGAGGGCTGCAAGGCCCTGGCCGACCGGCGCTGGCTCCTGGCCGCGCGGCCGGCTCGGTGTGATGAGTTTCAGGCGCGGCAGGCCCCCGTTCAGGCCACCGACGCGTGCGGCTGCTGCTGGGCTTCCGTATAGGCCTTGGCGGCGTTATGCACGTGCTGGCTGGCCAGCAGCGCGGCCAGGTCGCCGTTGCCGGCGATGACGGCGTTGAGGATCTGCGAATGCTCATCCCAGTTCTGCTTGGCGCGCAGCATATTGCTGGGCGCGAACAGCAGCGCCGTACGGTCGCGCAACGAACGCATCAGGTCGGTCAGCACCACGTTGCCGCCGATGGTGGCCAGCATTTCGTGGAACTGGGAATTCAGCGCCAGGAACTTGTCCAGCTGTTCGCCGCGCGCCGCTTCCGTGCCTTCGCGCAGGAAGGCCTGCAGGCGTTCCACGGTTTTCTCATCGCGGCGCTGCGCCGCGAGCTTGGCGTTCAGGCCTTCCAGCGTGGCGCGCACCTCCACCATGTCGTAGGCGACGGCGTCGGACAGCACCGACACGGACGCGCCGCGGCGCGGCTCGATGGTCACCAGGCCCTCGGCGGCCAATGCGCGCAGCGCTTCGCGCACGGGGATGCGCGAGACGCCCATTTCCTCGGACAGGCGGCCCTCGACCAGGCGGTCGCCGGGCGTGAACTCGCCGCTGAGGATGCGCTCGCGCAGCTTGTCGCGGATGACGGCAAACAACTGCGGATGCTGCTCGCCGATCTTCAGCGAGGCGGAATGCTGCGTTGCTGCGGCTTGCGGGCTGACGGGTGAGGTTGTCATGGCGAGCAGGTTTGGCTTAATGGATACAGTCTCCATTGTATTACCGGGTGTAGCTGCATGGCTTGGGGGGCGCACCGCATCACTGTCCCCAAAAAGCCTTGGCCAGTACGCCCAGCGCGCCCAAGGCGCATACCGCCAGCAGCACGCCGCGCACCGCGCGCGGCGGCAGACGGTGGCGCAGCCGGTTGGAGACCGCAAAACCGGCCAGCAGGAAAGGCGCCAGGCTGAGCGCCAGTCCGGCGTGATAGCCCGTATACCGCTTGGCCCATGCCAGCATGGCCAGCGAGAAGATCGATCCCAGGAACAGCACCATGCCGAGCGTGGCGCGCAGGCGCGGCGGCGCCGCGTGCTGCATCACGATGGCGATGGGCGGCGCGCCCACCGAGGTCATGGTGCCCATGATGCCCGAGGCCACGCCCGCGCCGGACACGCGTCCGGGCGTGGCGGAAAAGTGCAGGCCGGCCGCGCTCAGCGCCACGGCCACCAGGATCAGGGCGGCGAACAGCACCCCCAGCGCCTGCGGCGCGAAGCGCGTCATGGCGTAGATCGCGATCAGCGTACCGACGGCGCGTCCCGCCAGCGCGTAGGACACCGAAGGCCAGTCGATGGCGGCCCGCTCGCGCAATGCGGTCAGCAGCGAAATGAAGCCGCCCAGCGTCAAGAGCGGCCCCGGCGCCAACTGCGGAAAGAACATGGCCGCCACCGGCGCGGCGAACATCGCGAAGCCCACGCCGCCCACGCCCTGCGCGATCGCGGCGCCGAACACCACGGCGGCCATGGTGGCGTACTGCAGAAGATCGGGATACGGCAGGGAGGATGGCATGCCTGGAGTAGTCTTTAATATGTATACGATAGTCTATCCAGGATTTTTCCGAATTTCATGAAGTGCTTCAAAAACTAGGGTAATCCCCTGATTTTTCGGCGCTATTCATGGATTTTTCAGAATTATCGCTTTCCCTAGGCGCTGCATATTTTGATTGGTATGGCTACAAACGAAATATAGTATACCGAACGTGGCGACATAACTGCCACGCATACAAGGGGAATAGCACATGCAAGCGGACGTAGTGCTCAACGCTGCTCACTGGATGTACCTGATCAGCGTGGCCGCCATCATCCTGACGATGATTCTGCGGGCCAACGTGGTGGTGCCGTCGGTCATCGGCACCTTTCTGGTGGTGCTGGCCATCACGGGCAATCCGATCAGCGCCCTGATAGGCATCTTCTCGGCCAGCTTCGTGGCGGCCAAGGAGCTGTTCAACATCTTCCTGGTGATCACCTTCATGACGGCGCTGCTCAATGCGCTGAAAACCCTGCAGGCGGACGTGCGCATGGTGCAGCCGTTTCGCCGCGTCATGCGGGGCGGGCATTCGTCCTTCCTGATCATCGCTCTCTGTACTTATGTGATCTCGCTGTTCTTCTGGCCGACGCCGGCGGTGCCGCTGGTGTCCGCCATCCTGCTGCCCGCGGCCATCGCGGCGGGCCTGCCGCCCTTGGCGGGCGCCATGGCCATCGCCATCGCCGGCCAGGGCATGGCGCTGTCCTCGGACTACGTGATCGGCGTGGCGCCCAGCATCAGCGCCAAGGCTGCCGGGGCGGCGGTTAGCGCCGCCGTGGTCGCGGACCGCGCGCTGGTGCTATCGCTCATCACCGGCGGGGTCGCGCTGGTGGCGGCCTACCTGCTGATCCGCAAGCACATCGTGCCGGCCGATGCTGGGCTCCTGTCCGCCTGGCAGGCCCGCGCGCAGGACGGCAGCCTGGCGCGCATCGAACAGTCCGGCTCCTTCGACAAGGCCGAGCTGGCCCGGGGCACCATGGGCGCGGACCCTGCCTTGCCCAGCGGCCCGGCCCTGAGCGACGAAGAGCGCCGCCGCGTGCGCTGGTCCAAGACCTTTGCCGTGGTGACGCCGTTGGCCTTTCTCGCGGTGATCGCGGTCATGGTGCTGCCGCGCCTGTTCCCGTCCCTGCCCGCGCTGCGCGGCGGCGATGCGGCGGCGCTGGTGGGCGGCGTGGCCTTTGTCGTGATGATGCTGGTGACCCTGGCCGCGGAAGGCCCGCGCAAGATGCTGGACGTCTGTCCGGAACACGTCACCGACGGCTTCGTGTTCGCCTTCAAGGCCATGGGCTCGGTGCTGCCGATCGCGGGTTTCTTCTTCGTGGGCGCCAATGAAACCGCCGCGCAGATCCTGGGCGTGCCGCAAGCGCAGGCGCCGGGCCTGCTGTTCGAGGTGATCTCCGCCGGCCAGCACCTGATCCCCGAAAACCATTTCCTCGTGGCGTTCGGCGTGCTGCTGGTCGGGATGATCACCGGCATCGACGGATCGGGCTTCGCCGGCCTGCCCCTGACCGGCACCCTGTCCGGCGCCCTGGGCCCTGTAGTGGGCGTGGACCCGGCGACGCTGGCGGCAGTGGGCCAGATGGGCGCGGTCTGGACGGGCGGCGGCACGCTGATCGCCTGGTCCTCGCTGATCGCGGTGGCGGGCTTTGCGCGGGTGAACGTGTTGTCGCTGGTGCGCGCCTTGCTGGTGCCGGTGCTGCTGGCGCTGTTCGTCTCCACGATCTGCGCCGTGCTGATCTGGAGCTGATACCTGTTTGTGGCGCTGCTTTGGGGTCCCTGCGGGGACCCTTTTTTCCAGGTGGCGACCTGTCCGGAGCAGGGGTTTACACGTATCGATCCATATTGATTAAAGTATACAATGTTCATAAGCCAACCCGCCCAGGCACTCGCGGCCAGACGGGCGCAGACTAAGGAAGAGCTTCCGTGGACGATCTCTCGCAGCAAACATTCCTGAACCACATCGGCGGCAGCTGGGTGCCCAGCGGCACCGGCAAGACGGCGCCCAACATCAACCCGGCCGACACCAGCGACATCGTGGGCCGTTTCCAGGTGTCGGACGCCGAAGACGCCCGCCAGGCGGTGGCATCCGCCGAGGCCGCCTTCGCCGGCTGGCGCGATACGCCGATCTCCAAGCGCGCCGCCATCCTGTTCCGCGCGGCCCAGTACCTGGAAGACCACGCCAACGACATCGCGCGCGAATTGACCCGCGAAGAGGGCAAGAGCCTGAACCTGGCCCGGGACGAGGTGCTGCGTTCGGCGCAGACGATCCGCTTCTACGCAGTGGAAGGGCAGTCATTCACGGGCGAAACCTATCCCAACGACGATCCGGACATGGTGGTCTACAGCCAGCGCGAACCGCTGGGCGTGGTGACGGTGATTTCCCCCTGGAACTTCCCCATTTCCATCCCCGCCCGCAAGATTGCCCCGGCGCTCATCACGGGCAATACCGTGGTGTTCAAGCCCTCGTCCGACGCACCCATGTCGGGCTACCGGCTGACCGAAGCCTTCGTGCAGGCAGGCCTGCCGGCCGGGGTGCTGAACTTCCTGACCGGCCCGGCCGGCGCCGTGGGCGAGGCCATCACCGGTGCGCGCGCGGTACGGGCGATTTCCTTTACAGGCTCCACCGCCGCGGGCGAGCAGATACACCGGACCGCCGGCCTGACCACCCGCACGCAGATGGAACTGGGCGGCAAGAATCCCTTGATCGTGCTGGCGGACGCCGACCTGGACCGAGCCGTGGACCTGACTGTGAAGGGCGGCTTTTCGCTCAGCGGCCAGGCCTGCACCGGCACCAGCCGGGTGCTGGTGGACAAGCGCGTGCGCCGGGCCTACACCGACAAGCTGCTGGCCCGCATCAAGACGCTGACCATAGGCAACGGCCTGGACGGCAACTTCGACCTGGGGCCGCTGGCCACCGCCAAGCAGTTGGACAACGTGCTGGGCTACGTGGCGGTCGGCAAGCAGGAGGCCACGCACCTGTACGGCGGCGACCGCCTGACGGGTGCCGGGTTCGAGCGCGGCTATTACGTGTCGCCCGCGCTGTTCACCGACGTCACGCAGCAGATGCGCATCGCCCGTGAAGAGATTTTCGGCCCGGTGATCGCGCTGATTGAAGTGGACGGCTACGAAGACGCCATTGCCCGCGCCAACGACACCGAATACGGCCTGTCGGCCGCCATCGCCACCACCGATGCGCGCTATGCCCACCGTTTCGCCCGCGACATCCAGGCCGGCACGGTGAAGATCAATCGGACCACCACCGGCAACCTGATCAACGCGCCGTTCGGCGGACTCAAGCACTCCAGCACCTCCACGTTCCGCGAATCGGGGCGCGTGGGACTGGAGTTCTACACGCAGATCAAGACTGTCTACCGCGCCGGCTGACGCTGCGGTCCCTACACGCAAGCAAAGGAGGTCATCCCCATGAAGCAGGTCTATCGTCTGGAACTTGAAGAAGCGCGCGTGATGGTGCGCGCGGCCATCGCCAAATCGGAAGAGATCGGCGTGCTGGAGACGATTTGCATCGTCGACGACGGCGGCTATCCCATCGCGCTGGAACGCATGGACGGCGCCCGCATCACCGGCCCGCAGATTGCCTGGAACAAGGCATTCACAGCGGCCGGGCACAAGCGTTCCACGCATCTGTTCAACACGCCGCCCAACGGTCCCGCGCTGCCCGGCAACGAAGCGTTCGGCATCCAGTGGAGCTTTGACGGCAAGTTCGCCGTGTTTGTCGGCGGCTTTCCCATTGTGGTCAACAACGAAGTGATCGGCGGCGTGGGCCTGAGCGGCGGCAACGGCGAACAGGACACCAAGGCTGGTCTGGCCGCGCTTGCGGCACTGGCGACGCTGCTGGAGCCGCGCGGCATGAAAGTGCTGGTCGAGGCTGACATCAAGAAATAAGCGAGGCCGGCCATGGCATACCGCGTGCACATCCTGCAAACCGACGAGTCGTTCCAGGTCGAAGAAGGCGAATCCGTGCTGCAGGCCGCCGAACGCTCGGCGGTGAAGCTGCCGCACGAGTGCACCTTCGGCGGCTGCGGCACCTGCCGCATCAAGCTGGAATCCGGCGCCGTGGAGTACGAAGAGTTCCCCATGGCCCTGACACCCGAAGAAGCGGCCGAAGGCTACGCGCTGGCCTGCCAGGCCCGGCCCCTGGGCGATCTTTGCATCAGCGTGGCCAGCAGCCGGCAGTCGTTTCCCGAACCGCGCCGCCTGCCCGCCACCATCCACCGCATCGAGCGCTTCTGCGATGACGTCATCCACCTGACGCTGGCGCTGCCAGAAGCGGGCCTGGAGTACGTGCCGGGCCAGTACATGAACGTGGTGCTGCCCGACGGCAAGACGCGCAGCTTTTCCATGGCTTCCGCACCCGCCGGCAACCTGGTGGATTTCCATGTGCGTCGCATTCCCGGCGGCCGTTACACCGATCAGTGGCTGGGCCAGGCGCAAGCCGGCGCCGGCGTGGAGATCGAAGCGCCGCTGGGCGTATTCAGCTACCACGAGGAAGACTGGCGGCCGCTCATCATGATGGCCACGGGGACCGGCATCGCGCCGATCAAGGCCATCCTGGAATCGCTGCTGGACAACGAGGACTGCCCGCCCGTCACGCTCTACTGGGGCATGCGCACCGAAGCAGACCTGTATCTGCGCGACGAGATCGAAAGCTGGGCGGGGCGGCTGTACGAATTCAACTTCGTGCCGGTGCTGTCGCGCGCGGGCGCCGATTGGCAGGGCCGCCGCGGCCATGTGCAGCAGGCGGTCCTGGAGGACCACCAGGATCTGTCCGAGCACGCCTTCTACCTGTGCGGCGCGCCGGACATGATCCACCAAGCCAAGAGCCTGCTGGCCGCGCGCGGCGCCAGCCTGGATCACATGTACTCCGACAGCTTCACCTTCCAGCACGCGCTGGCCGCGGCCTGAGCGGCCGCGCCTAGCGGTACACCAGCACCGGCAGCTTGGTGCGCGCCAGCACGCGCTGGGTTTCGCTGCCCAGCAGGAAGCCCGTCATGCCGTGGCGGCCGTGCGAACCCATGACGATCAGGTCGCAGCCCTGGTTCTGCGCCGCCTCGACGATGGCTTCGTGCGGATGGTCGTTGACCGTGACCACGGCATTGCACGGCACCAGCGCGTGGCGCGCTTCCATTTCCAGGTTGTCCAGGTAGGTTTGCGCATTCTTGCGCGCCTGGTCGGTGTGGTGCGCCTGCGTGGTGCCCAGCATTTCGGCCTGGTAGACCAGCAGATGGTCCTCCGGAATGGCGCGGATGAGCGTGACGGTGGCTCCCATTTCCTTGGCGAAAACAAGAGCGCGCTTGAAAGCCGATTCAGACAGCAGGGAGCCGTCCACGGCGACGAGCAGGTGCTTATACATGTTGCCTCTCCTTTAGGAAAAGGAATCGGGAGCAACTAGCCAATCCAGTATAGGCTCGCCGCCAGGTGCAAGCCAGTCCTGCATACGGACGAGGCGTCCGGGCGGCAGTCTTCGCATATTTCCCAAAGCGGCCGAACCCGCGCTTCAACATAACCTCATATCGACTAAGTATTTTTCGGCGCCGCGCGGCGATGACAGAATCGGTTCGACTTCTTGAACCCACCGCCGGAAACGACCCTTCATGTCATCGCCACGTCACCAGGCTCACGCCCGCGTCCTTGCCATCGCCGGCAGTCCATCGCAGCGCTCCCGTTCCTCGGTGCTGCTGCGGCACGCCGCCGGGATCCTGCAGCGGCGGGGCTTGAGCGTGGGAGAACTGGGCTTGCGCGATATCCCCGCCGAAGACCTGATAGAAGGCAACTACGCCGGCCCCGCGGCCAACGCGCTGCGCGCACGCGTGGCGGCGGCAGACGCGGTGGTGATTTCCTCGCCGGTCTACCAGGCTTCCTTTTCCGGCGGGTTGAAGGCGGTGTTGGACCTGCTGGATCCCAAGGCGTTGGCCGGGAAGGTGGTGTTGCCCATCGCCACGGGGGGCAGCCCGGCGCATCTGTTGGCGCTGGAGTATGGCTTGAAGCCCGTGCTGTCAGCGCTGGGCGCGCGCCACATCCTGGCGGGCGTCTACGCCACCGATACGCAGGTTCGCCTGGACGAATTCGGCGCGCGCGAGATAGACGGGGAGGTCAGCCGGCGGCTGGATGACTCGGTGGAGCGTCTGTCCGAGCTGGTCTTGCCGCGCGTCGCCGTTTCCAGCCCATCCTACGATCTGGGCCGGCTCGCGTTGGCGGGCGCCTTCAGCGTCTGACCGATGCGCCGCGCCCACGCCCGCAACGCTCCCGACGCCCCGGCTCTGCGCTGGCTGGGAGGCGCGCTGCTCGCCGCACTTTGGCTGGGCGGCAGCGAGACGGCCAGGCCGGCGCTGCCGGCGTTGAGCCTGCTTGCGCCGCTCCTGTACCAGACGGTGCGCGGCATACGCGCGGCGGATCCGGCGCTGGTCGAAACCGGTCGGTCTCATGGCTTGAACGGCTGGGCGCTCTATTGGCATGTGCTGCTGCCGGGCGCATTGCCGTTCATCCTGACGGGCCTGAGGCAGGGGCTGGGACTTCTATGGCTGACCCTGATCGCATTGGAACTGTTCGCGACGCCGACGCGACTGGGAATTCCGCAATGGCTGGGCAGCGGTCCGCCGGGTGCGACGACGCTGTTGCTGGCGATTGCGCTCTACGCGGCTCTCAGCGTGGGCTCGGGGGCGCTGGTAAGCGCGCTGGAGCGCTGGCTGCTGCGCTGGAGGCCGCGATGATGTTCATCAATCCCAACGAATTCGAGCTATTGCAGCACCTGGACGTGCGCCAGCCGACGGAGCCGGACGAAGCGCCCGAGGCCGAGCCGCAGGCTGCGCTGCGCGTGACCTTGCGCAAGCTCGCCAAGCGCCACGGCGACCGCATTGCCTTGCAGCCGCTGGACCTGGAGATCGCGGCCGGCGAGTTCGTGGCCGTGGTCGGGCGCGCCGGCAGCGGCAAGAGCACCTTGCTGCATCTGCTGGCCGGCAAGCTTGCGCCCAGCGGCGAGCAAGGTGGCGAGCCGGGCCGTCCGCCGCTGCTGTTCGACAACTTTCCCGTCTGGGAGCCCGACGCCCGCGTGCGTCTCTTGCTGTCGGACTCACGCCTTTTGCCCTGGAAGACCGTGTTGCACAACGTCGCCCTCGGATTGCCCGGCACGGGGCCGGCGGCCGAAGCGTTGCGGCAGGTCGGACTGGACGGCCGCGGCGGCGAGTGGCCCGCGCAACTATCCGAACCGCAGCGCCAGCGCGTGGCGCTGGCCCGGGCCCTGGCGCGCCGTCCCGGCTTGTTGTTGCTGGACGAGCCTTTCCAGGAGCTGGATTCGCTGAGCCGCATCGAGGCGCAGCGGCTGCTGGAGGATCTCTGGCGCCAGCAGGGCTTTACCGCCGTGCTGTCGACCGACGACGCGGCCGAGGCCGTGGCGGTGGCGGACCGCATCCTGGTGCTGGACGAAGGCGGCGTGGCGCTGGACGAGCGCGTCGGCCTGGCGCGTCCCCGCGTGCGCGGTTCGGCCGCTGTCGCCGCCCTGGAGGCCCGCGTGCTGCGCGCCGCCTTGCGTCAACAAGACACGCCGGACGCTGGCCGTCCCTTGGCGCCCGTCATCCAGATCCGGCACCTGAGGCTGGCGGTCTGAGACCGCGCCCGGCGATTCCCCCATGGGCGGCATGACACCGCCCTTTACCCCAGGAGCAAGACCATGAGCATTCAATCCATCAACGCCCGCAACCAGTTCCGCGGCAAGATCAAGGAGATCATCCTGGGTCCGGTGGTGTCCGAGGTGGACGTGGATACGCCGGCCGGCATCGTGACCTCGGTGATCACCACCCGGTCGGTCAAGGAGTTGGGCCTGGAGGTCGGCACCGAGGTGCTGGCTTTCGTCAAGGCGACCGAGGTTTCCGTCGCCAAACTGTGAACCGAGGCAGACCCACGCCGGCGCTTCCCCTGCGCCGGGGTTAGGCATATATTGTCAGCGCGATATCCGGCAGTTCCTCCTGGCTTGTGGCTTTACGCTTGGCGATACACGGAGAACGGAAAATGCGTCGACTGCAACAATGGTTCATCGGTTGGTTATGCCTGGGGTTGGCGGTCTGCCTTCCCGCCACGGCGCAGACCAAGCTGGACAACGCGCAACTGGATCAGTTGATGGCGCCCGTGGCGCTGTATCCGGATTCGCTGCTCTCGCAAATCCTCATGGGTGCGACCTACCCCGACGATGTCGCGGCGGCCGCCAAATGGTCGGCCGCCCACACCTCGGAATCCGGAGACCAGGCCGTCAAGGCGGTCGAGGGCGAGTCCTGGGATCCCAGCGTCAAATCCCTGGTGGCCTTCCCCTCGGTCATGGACATGATGGGCCGCCAGCCTGACTGGGTGAAATCCGTGGGCGACGCCTTCCTGGCGCAGCCCGACGCCGTCATGGATTCGGTCCAGCGGCTGCGCGTCCAGGCGCAGAAGGCCGGCAACCTGAAGAGCACGCCGCAGCAGAAGGTCACCTCCAGCACCACCAACGACAAGACCGTCGTGGTGATCGAGCCGGCCGATCCGCAGGTGGTGTACGTGCCCAGCTACAACCCGACGGTGGTGTACGGCACCTGGGCCTATCCCTCCTATCCGCCTTACTACTATCCGCCGCCTCCGGGCTCGGTGTTCGCCACCTCGCTGGTGGCCGGCATCGGCTTCGGCCTGGGCGTGGCTGCGGTCAACTCCATGTGGGGCGGGTTCGACTGGGGGCATAACGACGTCGACATCGACGTCAACCGCTACAACAACATCAACGTCAACCAGCGCATCGACCGCAACAACATCAACAACAATAGAACGACCTGGCAGCACAACCCGGCCAACCGCGGCAATACGCCGTATGCCGACCAGGCCAGCCGCCAGCGCTTCGACAGCCAGCGTCAGGCCGGCGTGCAGAACCGGGCGCAGGGGGGCCGCGCGCCGGGCGCAGCGGCAGCGCCGAACTCCCGCGATGCCGCGCGCCAGCGCGCGGCGCAGTCGTTCGAAGGCCGTACCGGGCAGTCCATACCCGGCCATTCCGAACCGGGCGCGGGGCGCGGCCAGGGGGCGGGCAGGGGAGACGCCGCGGCCAATCGCGGGCAGGGACAAGGGCAGCGGGCCGGACAAGGCGGGCAGGGCGGACAAGGCGCCCGCGACCGGGCGCAGGGCGGCGGGCAGGCGCAGCACAGCCGGCCTGCCTCCAGCGTGTCCACGCAGGACCGCCAGGCCGCGGCCCAGCGCCAGCGCGCCGACGAAGTGGCCGCACGCGACCGCGGCCGCGCTTCCAATAGCGCCAACGCGCTGAGCGGCGCCGGCAACGGCGACCAGATGCGGCAGCAGCACACGCGCAGCGAGATGAGCCGCGGCGGCGGTGGCGGCCCGCGCGGCGGCGGACATGGGGGCGGCGGACGCGGCGGTGGCGGCGGCGGACATTTCGGCGGCCGGAGATAAGCATCATGGACAAGGGAACTCTCATGACCATTGCTCGTTTGCGCGCGCTGGGCGCCGCGTCGCTGCTGGCGCTGGGCCTTGCGGCCCCCGCCGCGGCGCAAAGCCTTTATCCGAGTCCGCAGGCCGCCGCCGACGCCTTCGTCGACGCCATGGCCACCAGTGACCTCGACAAACTGGCCAAGGTGTTGGGGCCGAATCATCGCAAGATCGTGCCGGGCGGCGTGGCGCAGGACGACATCTACCGTTTCCTGGCGGCCTGGTCGCGCAAGCACGAGATCGTGGCCGATGGCGGCCGTTCCTGGCTGGCGGTCGGGGATTCGGGCTGGACGCTGCCCGTACCCATCGTGCGCGCCGGGCAGGGCTGGCGTTTCGACCCGGCGGCGGGCACGGCGGAAATCCGCCGCCGCGCCATCGGCCGCAACGAACTGACCGCCATCGAAACGCTGCGCGAGCTGCAGGCCGCGCAGGGGCGATACAAGGACAGCGTGGGCCAGGGACGCTACGCGAGCCGCCTGGTCAGCCGTCCGGGACAACGCGACGGGCTGTACTGGCCCGAGGTGCCGGGCGCACCGCAGCAGGCCTACGGGTTGGACGCGCTCAGCATGGGGCCGGAGGTGCCGCTGGACGACGCTTACTACGGCTACCGGTACAAGGTGATACCGGGCGCGGACGCAGGCTCGTACCGAATCGTGGCCTGGCCGGCGCGCTACGGGCAGACGGGCATCGACTCCTTCGTCGTCGGTCCCGACGGGCGCGTGTTGGAAGCCGACCTGGGACCCGCGTCCGCGGCACGCGCCGCGGCCTTGCGGGAACGCGATATCAGTGCCGGAACCTGGACCGACGCCGACGCGCAACCCGTTGGCAGCAAATGATTTTTCCGGCTTCCGATGAGTAATCGGGACACGCCTGTTGCTGGGTCGCAACAGGCGTGTCCGTTTGTCCGCATCGGGTAGCGCGACGCCCTTTTGTCAGCCCGCTGTGCCTAAAATGGCGAGCACCGGGACCCTGCCCGATACCCCTTTGCCGGACCTAGAAATTGAACCCCATGCATTTTGTCCGCTACGCCCTCTTCGGCGTAGGGATGGCGCTTAGCGCCGCGGCGGCCTCGGCCCCGATTTTCGTCCTGAACTCCCTGGACGCCAACGTCAGCATCGTCGATCCGGCCACCTACAAGGAATTGCGGCGCGTGCCCACGGGCAAGGAGCCGCATCACCTGTACCTGACTCCCGACGAAAAGTCGCTCATGGTGGCCAACGCCACCAGCGATTCGATCACGCTGATGGATCCCAAGACCGGTGAAGTGCAGCGCACGCTGACCGGCATCGTCGATCCCTACCAGTTGCAGTTCTCGCCGGACATGAAGTGGTTCGTGACCGCGGCCAACCGCCTGGACCACATCGACATCTATTCCTGGCATCCGCTGGAAAAAGGCTTCGACCTCAAACTGGTCAAGCGCATCCAGGCCGGCAAGACGCCCAGCCACATCATGATCGACAAGGCCAGCACCACGGCCTACGTGACGCTGCAGGACAGCGATCAGCTCATCGCCATCGACCTGGCCACGCAGACGCCGAAATGGACGGTGTCGGTGGGCAAGACGCCTGCGGACGTATTCCTGACGCCCGACCAGAAAACCCTGCTGGTGGCGCTGACCGGCGACTCCTACGTCGAGGCCTACGACGTCAGCAGCGGCCCGGCCAAGCTGGTGACGCGCATCAAGACCGCCGCGGGCGCCCACGCCTTCCGCGCGCAGGGCGACCACCGCCACCTGTTCGTCAGCAACCGCACCGCCAACTCCATCAGCCGCATCGACCTGCAGACGCTGGCCGTCACCGACACCTTCCCGGTGCCCGGCGGTCCCGACTGCATGGACGTGCTGGCCGATGGCAAGACCCTGCTGGTCACCTCGCGCTGGGCCCGCAAGCTCACCGTGGTGGACCTGGAGCAGAAGAAGGTGGTCAATCAGGTGCCGGTGGGCAAGTCGCCTCACGGCGTCTGGACCTTGAACCATGCTCCTACGAGATAAGCGCGTCCACGCCGCGGTGATGCTTGCGCTGGCCTTTCCCAGCATGGGAATGGCCGCGCCCGCCACCTGCGACAAACCGGTCTACCTGACGTTCGATACCGGCCACATGGGCGTGGCCCCGCTGATCGCGGACGTATTGGCCCGCCACAACGTCAAGGTCACTTTTTTCCTGGCCAACGAGCGCACGCTGACCGACGGCTCCAGCCTGGATGACGTGTGGGCGCCCTGGTGGAAGGCGCGCGCGGCCGAAGGCCATGTCTTCGGCTCGCACACCTATGACCACGTCTATTGGCAGGCGGATCTTCCTGGCGGCAAGTTCCGCGTCAAGCCCAGCGCCGGCCCGGACGCGGGCAAGCGCGCCGAATGGACGCCCGAGCAGTATTGCGCCGAGATCAAGCGGTCCGTCACCCGTTTCCATCAGATGACGGGCAAGAACATGCTGCCGATCTACCGCGCGCCGGGCGGCAAGACCTCGCCTGCGCTGCTGAAGGCGGCCAAGGCCTGCGGCTTCGAGCACGTGGGCTGGGCGCCCGCCGGCTTCCTGGGCGATGAACTGCCCAGTGATAAATACCCCAACGCCCGCCTGCTGGACCAGGCGCTGCGCACCATCAAGCCCGGCGACATCCTGCTGGCCCACCTGGGCATCTGGTCGCGCCAGGATCCGTGGGCGCCAGCCGTGCTGGAGCCGCTGATTGAAGGTTTGCAGCGCAAGGGCTATTGTTTTGCTACCTTGGACACGCACCCGTCCTATCGCGATTGGATCGCTAATCATCACTGATCATGGATACGCTTAGTCAATTGTTCGGAGAGTGCCAGCAATGGCTCTTCGAAACGGCGATTCAGCCCGCGCTGTTCCACCTGGGCATGAGCAACTTCATCGAGGACGGCTACGACGCCACCATGTGGCTGCTGGTCGGCCTGCTGCAGATTGTCGTGCTGGTCCTGGTGTTCGGTCCCCTGCAGCGCCTGCGCCCCGTGGAGGCGGTTACCGACCGTCGCCAGATCGGCATTGACGTGCTGTACACGCTGATCCACCGGCTGGGCGCTTTCCGCCTGCTGCTGTTCTTCACCATCGACCCGTTGTGGGACAGCGTGTTTGGTCAGCTGCACGTCTGGGGTTTCGCGCCTTTCCAGCTGGACCAGTACTGGCCCGGCGTGACGGACAAGGCCTGGGTCAGCCTGATCATCTACCTGTTGCTGTTCGACGCGGTGGACTACATCTACCACCGTGCCCAGCACCGTTTCGGCTGGCTCTGGGCTTTGCACGCCGTGCATCACAGCCAGCGCCAGATGACCATCTGGAGCGACGACCGCAACCACCTGCTGGACGATATGCTGCGCGACGTGCTGGTGGTGTTCGTGTCGCAACTGGTGGGCGTGCCGCCGGCGCAGTTCGTCATGGTGGTGGCCATCACTCAGCTGGCGCAGAGTTTCTCGCACGCCAATCTGCGCATGCATTTCGGCGCCATCGGCGAGCGCCTGCTGGTCAGCCCGCGTTTTCACCGCCACCACCATTCCATCGCCTACGACGCCTCCACGCCGGGTCCGGTGGGCGGCTACAACTTTGCGGCGCTGTTTCCCATCTGGGACGTACTGTTCCGCACCGCCCGCTTCGGCGTGGGCTACGGCCCCACGGGCATTCATGACCAGCAGGCGGAACTGGGCGGGCGCGATTACGGCCGCGGCTTCTGGTCGCAGCAGTGGCTGGGCTTGAAACGCATGGTGGGCCGCGACCGCGAACCCGCCGCCGCGCCGCCGTCGCCGCCGGCCTCGGTTGAACGCGCCTGAAAGCGGCCTGGCCTCAAAGGCCGCGCATGAAAAAACGAGCCCGCTGGGCTCGTTTTGTTTTGGGCGGGCAGGGAATTCCGTTTCAGGGTTGCGCGTCGTGCGTGGTTTCGCGCTTGATCTCGCCGTGCCGGCGTTCCATTTCCTGGCGCAGTTCGCGGCGCAGCCGGGCGGCTTCCATGCGTTGCTTCTCTTCCAGGTTGCGCGGTTCCAGCGGCGGCACCGCGGTCGGCGCGCCCTGGTCATCCACCGCAACCATCGTGAAATAGCAGCTGTTGGTGTGGCGCACGAGCTTCTTGCGGATGTCCTCGGTGACGACCTTGATGCCGATTTCCATGGACGTGCGGCCGGTGTAGTTCACCGCCGCCAGAAAGGTCACCAGTTCGCCCACGTGGATCGGTTCGCGGAACACGACCTGGTCCACGGACAGGGTCACCACATATTGGCCGGCGTACCGGCTGGCACAGGCGTAGGCCACCTGGTCCAGGTACTTGAGGATGGTTCCGCCGTGCACATTCCCTGAGAAATTCGCCATGTCCGGCGTCATCAGGATGGTCATCGACAATTGGTGGCTAAAGGCTTCGTCCATGGCGGGCGTTCAATCTTGGATAAAACGCCTATGGTAGCGGCAGGCGCCTGTCATGGCTGCGTCTTTTCAGCGGCTTCCGGGGTTTCTTGCGTCGCTTCTTGGGGAGGGGCGTCGCGCAGCAGGGCTGGGGGCGTCCACAATCCGTCCAGCAGGGCGGGTTCCGGCGCATACACGCGCAGCAGCACGCTGACCGCGCCGGCGGCAGGCAGCGGCAGCCAGTTGGACTGTTCCTCGGGCGCGGGCGGCGCATGGCTGATGCGCAGGTCCAGCGAACCGTCGGCGTTGTAGCGCAGCGGGTCGCGGTCGCCCAGCGCGTAGCGGTTCAGCGGATTGGCCGACGGCATGCCTTGCGCGTCATAGGCCGCCAGCGACCACAGCGCCGCGGCGGGCGGCAATTGGCCGCTTTCGAAATGCAGCGTGTAGCCATGCGCGCCATCCAGCGGTGCGCCCTGGCTGTCGGCCGCCAGCAGCAGCACGCTCAGGTCTTCGGGCAGGCCCGCGCCCGGCTGCGCCTGCGCCGCCAGGGCGCGCCGCAGATAGGAATTGCCGTAGACGCCGATGCTGGCGGTTTCCTGGTGCCAGCCGTTGACGCTGCGCACCGTGGCGCCGGCTGCCGCCGTCATGCGCTCGCGCGCCGCCCGCAGGCCGCGGCGCAAGCCCTGTTTGGCAGGATGGTCGAGCTGGGCGAAGTCGAATGGCCGGCCGGCGACCAGCCCGGCGCCGCGCAGCCTGGCCAGCACCGGCTGGTCGGTGGCATGCGGCGGGTTCTTGCGCAGCAGCTCCGCCGCATATTCGAAGTAGGCGTCGGTCGGCATGGATTCGACCTGCTCGCGCACGGGGATGCGCAGATTCAGGGAAGGATCGGCCTTCAACCGCTGCGCCTGCGCGGGCAGGTTCCATTGCGCCAGCGGCGTCACCAGGAAGCCGTCCTGCAAGGCGTGGACCGCGGGGTAATCGGCAGGCCCATCGGCCTGGATCAGATTCTTGGCCCAAACATAGGCGGTGGGCGCATCGATGCGCGCTATGCCCGAGGGCAGCACGCCGTTCCAGCCCGGCGGAACGATCACGGTATTGCCCTTGGCCGTGCCGGTGCTGCGCTTGCCCAGCGTGGCGAACACGTCGGTCCACATGTCCAGCAGCGTCAGCGTATAGAGCCGGCCTTGGGTATCCGGCACCGACAGCACCACCGGCCCGGACGTCAGGTCCAGCCAGCCGACGCTGCGCAGCATGTCGGGGTTGGCCCAGGGCGTGGCGGCGCCCGGCTGCGGCAGCGCACGCGCGTGCAGAAAGGTGTTGGCCGGCGCGCCGTCGTTGCCGCGGGACGGATGGGTGAACTGGCGGCGGGTCAGGTCCATCGTGACCAGCGGATAGAAGTACAGATAGCCTTCCATGCCCGCCTGGTGGGCGGCCTCGGTGGCCGCCGCCGCGGGAGTCAGCGCGGCCGGGGCCGCGCGGGTCAGCGTGGCGGGCGCGAGCGCGGCGGTGATGGACAGGGCCAGGGCAACAAGGCGGCGCATCGGCGCTCCTACGGTCATGCGGAAAACAGGAGGGAAGGCTGGAGGCGCGGCGTCCCCGAATGGGGAGCGTGGGGGCCAGTCCAGGCAGCCGGGAATGGTAGCAGCCGCAGGATCATCCAAAATCTGCGAAAAAACCCTATTTCGCCGCCAAATTTCAGACATAAGGAAGCTCTCTTTGGGGCCGGATGCCATGGCGCGTCCGTCCCGCAAAGCCTATACTTGGAAAAATATCCTTGGAAACCGTAGGGCTTTTTGCTTCGGCCAGCCAACGGCTTCCTCCATTTCACCAGGAGAGGAGTGTTTCATGGTCAACATGAATCGCCGCCAGTTCTTCAAGGTGACCGGTGCGACGCTGGCAGGCTCCAGCCTGGCTTTGCTGGGGGCAGCCCCCGGCACGGCCATGGCCGAAGTCCGCCAGTACAAGCTTGCGCGCATGACTGAAACGCGCAACACCTGTCCCTACTGTTCGGTCGCCTGTGGACTGCTGATGTACGGCTTGGGCGACGGCTCCAAGAACGCCCGTGCCAGCATCATGCACATCGAAGGCGACCCCGACCACCCCGTCAACCGCGGCACGCTCTGTCCGAAGGGCGCTGCCCTGATCGACTTCATCCACAGCCCCAACCGCCTGAAGTACCCGGAATACCGGGCTCCAGGTTCGGACAAGTGGGTGCGGATGTCGTGGGACGACGCCCTGACCCGCATCACCAAGCTCATGAAGGCGGACCGCGACGCGAACTTCGTCGAGAAGACCGCGGACGGCAAGACTGTCAACCGGTGGCTGACCACCGGCATGCTGGCGGCCTCGGCAAGCAGCAACGAGGTCGGCTACATCACGCACAAGACTGTGCGCAGCATGGGGATACTGGCGTTCGATAACCAAGCCCGTGTCTGACATGGCCCGACGGTGGCAGGTCTTGCCCCGACGTTTGGCCGTGGAGCGATGACGAACCATTGGGTCGACATCAAGAACGCGGACGTAGTACTGATCATGGGCGGCAATGCCGCCGAGGCCCACCCTTGCGGGTTCAAATGGGTCACGGAAGCAAAGGCCCATAACAAGGCAAAGCTGATCGTCGTGGATCCGCGCTTTACGCGCTCGGCATCCGTGGCGGACTTCTACGCGCCCATACGCACCGGCACCGACATCATCTTCTTGGGCGGCGTCATCAAGTATCTGCTGGACAACGACAAGATCCAGCATGAGTACGTGCGCAACTACACGGACTTTTCCTTCATCGTGCGCGAGGACTTCGCGTTCGACGCAGGCCTGTATTCCGGCTACGACGCCGAAAAGCGCACCTACAACAAGGCCAGCTGGGACTACGAGCGCGGCGACGACGGCTACGTCAAGACGGACCCGACGCTGGCGCATCCGCGCACCGTCTACCAGTTGCTGAAGAAGCACTACTCGCGCTACACCGAAGACATGGTCGAGCGCGTCTGCGGCACGCCCAAGGACAAGTTCCTGAAGGTGTGCGAGATGCTGGCTTCCACCGCCACCACCAACCGCGCCGCGACCATCCTCTACGCGCTGGGGTGGACGCAGCACTCCATCGGTTCGCAGATCATCCGCACGGGCGCGATGGTGCAGCTGCTGCTGGGCAACATCGGCATCGCCGGCGGCGGCATGAACGCGCTGCGCGGGCACTCGAACATCCAGGGCCTGACCGATCTGGGCCTGATGTCGAACCTGCTGCCCGGCTACATGACCCTGCCCAACGAGCCCGAGCAGGACTACGGCAAGTACATCGAGTCGCGCACGCAGAAACCCCTGCGGCCCAATCAGCTTAGCTACTGGCAGAACTACAGCAAGTTCCACGTGAGCCTGATGAAGGCCTGGTGGGGCAAGTCCGCCACGGCCGAAAACAATTGGGCGTTCGACTACCTGCCCAAGCTGGACAAGCTCTACGACATGCTGCAAGTCTACGAGCTCATGAACCAGGGTAAGATGAACGGCTACATCGCCCAGGGCTTCAACCCCCTGGCGGCCGCGCCCAACAAGGCCAAGCTGAACGCCGGTTTCGCCAAGCTGAAGTTCCTGGTCATCATGGATCCGCTGGTCACCGAGACCTCCGAGTTCTGGCGCAACGCGGGCGAGACCAACGATGTGGATCCGTCCAAGATCCAGACCGAGGTCTTCCGTCTGCCGACCACCTGTTTCGCCGAGGAAGACGGCACGCTGGTGAACTCCGGCCGCTGGCTGCAATGGCACTGGAAGGGCGCGGAGCCTCCGGGCGAAGCCAAGAGCGACATCGAGATCATGGCGCTGCTGTTCACGCGCCTGCGCAAGATGTACCAGGACGAGGGCGGCAAGTATCCCGATCCCATCGTCAACCTGTCGTGGCCGTACTCCAATCCGCAGAATCCCACCGCCGAAGAGCTGGCCAAGGAATACACCGGCAAGGCACTGGTGGAACTGACCGACCCCAAGGATCCGTCCAAGGTCACCCGCAAGGCCGGCGAGCAACTGGCCGGCTTCGCGGAACTGCGCGACGACGGCTCCACCATCAGCGGCTGTTGGATCTTCGCGGGCGCCTGGGGGCCTGGCGGCAACCTGATGGCGCGGCGCGACAACAGCGACCCGACCGGCATCGGCCAGACCCTGAACTGGGCCTGGGCGTGGCCGGCCAATCGCCGCATCCTGTACAACCGCGCCTCCTGTGACGTGGCGGGCAAGCCCTTCGATCCACGCCGCAGCCTGATCTCCTGGAACGGCAAGTTCTGGACCGGCGCGGACATCCCCGACTTCAAGGGCGATGAAAATCCCGACGGCGGCATGGGTCCGTTCATCATGAACCCCGAGGGCGTGGCGCGCTTCTTCGCGCGGGCGGGCATGGCCGAAGGGCCGTTCCCCGAACACTACGAACCCTTCGAGACGCCGCTGGGCTACAACCCGCTGTATCCGAAGGCCAAGGGCGTCACCAGCAATCCGGCCGCGCGGGTCTTCAAGGACGACCTGGCCGCGATGGGCACCGTGGACAAGTTCCCCTACGTGGCCACGACCTACCGCCTGACCGAGCACTTCCACTACTGGACCAAGCACGTCCGCATCAACTCGATCCTCCAGCCGGAGCAGTTCGTGGAGATCGGCGAGGCGCTGGCCAAGGAATTGGGCATTGCCAACGGGTCGCGCGTGAAGGTGTCGTCCAACCGCGGCTACATCAAGGCGGTGGCGCTGGTCACCAAGCGCTTGCGCGCGCTGACCATCGAGGGCAAGACCGTGCACCACGTGGGCATCCCCATCCATTGGGGCTTCGTGGGCCTGGCCAAGCCTGGCTTCCTCACCAACACCCTGACGCCGTTCGTGGGCGACGGGAATTCCCAGACGCCGGAATTCAAGTCGTTCCTGGTGCAGGTCGAGAAGGCCTAAGGAGACCGACATGTCCATGCAATCCCTAGACATCAAGCGGCGCTCCGCCACCACCACGCCGCCGCCGGGCATCCGCGAGCCCGTCACGGGCTCGGTGGCCAAGCTGATCGACGTCTCCAAGTGCATCGGCTGCAAGGCTTGCCAAAGCGCCTGTATGGAATGGAACGATCTGCGCGACGAGATCGGCACCAACGTGGGCGTCTACGACAACCCTGCCGACCTGACCGAGCATTCCTGGACCGTCATGCGCTTCTCCGAATACGAGAATCCGCAAGGCGACCTGGAATGGCTGATCCGCAAGGACGGCTGCATGCACTGCGAGGATCCGGGCTGCCTGAAGGCCTGTCCCTCGCCGGGCGCCATCATCCAGTACAACAACGGCATCGTGGATTTCCACGAAGAGAACTGCATCGGTTGCGGCTACTGCATCACTGGCTGTCCGTTCAACGTGCCGCGCATCTCCAAGAAGGACCACAAGGCGTACAAGTGCACCCTGTGTTCCGACCGCGTGGCCGTCGGCCAGGAGCCGGCCTGCGTCAAGGCCTGTCCCACCGGCGCCATCGTCTTCGGCACCAAGGAAGACATGACGCAGCACGCCGAGGAACGGATCGTCGACCTCAAGTCGCGCGGCTTCGACAAGGCCGGCCTGTATGACCCGCAGGGCGTGGGCGGCACCCACGTCATGTACGTGCTGCATCACGCCGACCAGCCCGGGCTGTACCACGGGCTGCCCAAGGACCCGCAGATCAGCCCCATGGTTTCGCTGTGGAAGGGCCTGGCCAAACCGCTGGGCGTGGCCGCCATGGCCCTGACCGCGCTGGCGGGCTTCTTCCACTACGCCCGCGTTGGCCGCAACGAGGTGTCCGAGGAAGACGAACGCCGTGCCGAAGAGGAGGTGCGCCATGAGTGAAGACCGCCATCACCGCCGGATCAAGCGCTACACGCCAGGTGAGCGCACCAACCACTGGATCATCGCCTTCACGTTCATCCTGTTGGCGCTGTCCGGGCTGGCGCTGTTCCACCCGTCCATGTACTGGCTGACCAACCTGTTCGGGGGCGGTCCCTGGACGCGCATCCTGCATCCCTTCATCGGGATCGTGATGTTCGTCTGCTTCGTCGTGTTCGCCGGCCACATGTGGCGGCACAACCTCATGACGAAGGCCGATCGCCAGTGGATGCGGCAACTGAACGACGTGGTCGAGAACCGCGAGGAAAAGCTCCCGGAAGTCGGCAAGTACAACGCCGGCCAGAAGCTGCTGTTCTACGTGTTGATCCTCTGCATGCTGGGCCTGTTCGTCAGCGGCATCGTGATCTGGCGCGAGTACTTCGCGTTCTACTTCCCGATCTGGGTCATCCGCGCCGCCTCGGTGGTGCATGCCGTCAGCGCGCTGGTGCTGATCTGCGCCATCATCGTGCACATTTACGCGGCGATCTGGGTCAAGGGTTCCCTGACCGCGATGCTGCGCGGGTATGTGACGGCGGGTTGGGCGTGGAAGCATCACCGCGCCTGGTTCCGCGAACAAATCAGAAAATAAAGCTGACGGGGCGCGCTTGCAGGTGCGTCCCGCTTGCTCTGCGGCAAATGGGCCTCTCCTGGCGCCCACGCACCCGCCCAACGGCTGCTATCCTTCTCCTTGAAGGCTGGCAGCCGTGTTTTTTTATCTGGAGACGCAAGTGCAGCGAATTCTTCCGCGCGGCGAGATCGAAGCGCTAGACCATAACCGCATTCCCCAAGTCAGCCTGCCGGACCGCGCGTCGGTTTTTGCCACGCGTGCAGCCCGCTTGCGGCAGCTGGCGGCGGATAGCCCGGTGGCCGACTACCTGCTGCTGATGGCGCATCTGGTCGACGCCCAGCACCGCGCCCTGCAGGATTGCGCCGCGCCCGCGGCCTCCGAGGAGCGCATTTCGCTGGCGCAGGCGCATGGCATGCCGCCCCTGCAGGCCGTGGGCTGGCCGCGCGACCCCTTGTGGCGCAACATCCTGGGCCAGCTGCTGGACCACGTCGCCAGCGCCAAGGACGTGCCGGCCGAGGCCATCGAAGTCTGCGCCGGCCTGCGCCGCGCGCTGACCGAGTCCCCGGAGTCGCTGGAGGATCTGGCCGAGGCCGTGCTGTCCGAGCAGGACCAGGGCGTGGACGGCGCCGCCGCTCCCTTCGTGATGGCGGCCCTGCAAGTCTATTGGACCGATCTGGCCAGCCGTTTCGACGAAAAGCAGTTGCCAGTGGCCAGTCCCTTCGGCGTCTGTCCCGTTTGCGCCAGCCTGCCGGTGGCCAGCGTGGTCCGCGTGGGCGGGCAGTTCGAAGGCTACCGCTACCTGTGCTGCAGCCTGTGCGCGACCCAGTGGCACATGGTGCGGGTGAAATGCTCGCATTGCGAAGACGTGGAATCGGTGGCCTACCAGGCCATCGAGGGCCGCACGCCCGCCATCAAGGCCGAAACCTGCGACCACTGCCACACCTATCGCAAGATCTTCTACCAGGACAAGGACCTGCAGGTGGAACCCGTGGCCGACGACCTGGCCAGCCTGATGCTGGACGTGCTGGTCGGCGAGGCCGGCTATTCGCGGGCCAGCGGCAATCCGTTGCTGTGGCACGGATCGGAGCCGGGAGCAGAGCAGTAATGGCCGCGCCAGCGCCTGCAGGCGGCGTGGCCGCGGTCTCGGAGATCCCGTCGCTGGACCGGTTGCTGAATGCACCGGCCATGCGCGCCGCGCTGGACGTGCACGGCCGCACGCAGGTGGTGGCGGCCCTGCGCCGCGATCTGGACGCGATGCGCGAACGCGCGCTGGCCGGCGGGTTGCCGCGCCAGGAATTGGAAGCCGAGGCCGTGGCGGCGCGCGTGGCCGCGGCCCTGGCCCGCGCCGCCGAGCCCAGGCTGCGGGCCGTGTACAACCTGACCGGTACGGTGTTGCACACCAATCTGGGCCGGGCGCTGCTGCCCGACGAGGCGGTGGCGTCGGTGCTGCGCGCCCTCACCACTCCCGCCAACCTGGAGTTCGACCTGGACACCGGCGGGCGCGGCGACCGCGACGACCTGATCGACGAACTGTTGTGCGAACTGACGGGGGCCGAGGCCGCTACCGTCGTCAACAACAATGCGGCCGCCGTATTGCTGATGCTCAATGCCCTGGCAGACCGGCGCGAAGTCGTGGTGTCCCGGGGCGAACTGGTCGAGATCGGCGGCGCGTTCCGCATTCCGGACATCATGAAGCGCGCCGGGGCCAAGCTGGTCGAAGTCGGCGCCACCAACCGCACCCATGCCGCCGATTACGAAAACGCCATCGGCCCGCGTACCGCCATGCTGATGAAGGTGCATTGCAGCAACTACGCGGTCACCGGTTTCACCAAGAGCGTGAGCGTGGCCGAGGTGGCGGCGCTGGCGCACGCGCGCGGCCTGCCCGCTACCGTGGACCTGGGCAGCGGCACGCTGGTCGACCTGACCCAGTTCGGCCTGCCCAAGGAAGACACCGTGCGCGAAACCATCGCGGCCGGCGCGGACCTGGTCACCTTCAGCGGCGACAAACTGCTGGGCGGCCCGCAGGCCGGCCTGCTGGTGGGCCGCAAGGACCTGATCCGCAAGATCAAGAAGAATCCGCTCAAGCGCGCGCTGCGCGTCAGCAAGCTGACGCTGGCGGCCTTGGAGCCGGTGTTGGGCCTGTACCGCGCGCCCGAATTCCTGGCCGATCGCTTGACCACGCTGCGCTTGTTGACCCGCCCGCAACGCGACATCCAGCCGCAGGCCGAGCGCCTGCGCGGCGTCCTGGCGCATGCGGCGGGCGAGCACTACGCGGTAGAGGCCGTGCCCATGTTCAGCCAGATCGGCAGCGGCGCCTTGCCCGTGGACCAGCTGCCCAGCTACGGCCTGGCCGCGCGCTACACCGGCAGCGGCCGCGCCGGCCGGCACCTGGACAAACTGGAGACGCAATTGCGCCGCCTGCCCGTGCCCGTGATCGGCCGCATTGCGGACGACGCCCTATGGCTGGATCTGCGTTGCCTGGAAGCGCGCGACGAACCGGCCTTCGCCGCGCAACTCGCGGAGCGCCTGGCGTGATCATCGGCACCGCAGGCCATATCGATCACGGCAAGACCACGCTGGTGCGGGCGCTGACCGGCATCGATACCGACAGGCTCAAGGAAGAGAAGGCGCGCGGGATTTCCATCGAGCTGGGCTATGCCTACACCCCGTTGCCCAACGGCGACGTCCTGGGCTTCATCGACGTGCCCGGGCACGAGAAGCTTGTGCACACCATGGCGGCCGGCGCCAGCGGCATTGATTTCGGCCTGCTGGTGGTGGCGGCGGACGACGGCGTCATGCCGCAGACGCGCGAACACCTGGCGATCCTGACCCTGCTGGGCGTGGAACGCGGCGCGGTGGCGCTGACCAAGACCGACCGCGCCGATGCCGCGCGGCTGCAGGCAGTGCGCGCGGAAATCGCCGAACTGTCCGCGGGTACCTTCCTGCAGGATGCGCCGCTATACGCCGTATGCGCGTCGCAGGCCGGCGACCCGGGCGTGGCGGAACTGAAAGACTATCTGCACGGCGAGGCTCAAGCCCTGCGCCAGCGCGACAGCGCGGGCCTGTTCCGGCTGGCCGTCGATCGCGTGTTCACCCTGGCCGGCCACGGCACGGTGGTGACAGGCACGGCCCATGCCGGACTCGCGCGGGCGGACGACGACGCTGCCGACCTGCGGCTGATGCCTGCCGGCACACGCGTACGCGTGCGCAGCATCCATGCCCAGAACCAGCGCAGCGAAACCGGCGCGGCCGGCCAACGTTGCGCCTTGAATCTCGCCGGCATGGACAAGAACGCCATCGCGCGCGGCGACTGGATCGCGGATGCGCGCTGCTTTTTGCCGTCGCGCCATGTCGACGTGGCGCTGACGCTGCTGGCAACCGCCGACGCGCCGGTGCGCGCATGGGCGCCGCTGCATGTGCACATCGGCGCCGCGCGCCACGTGGCGCACGTGGTGCCGCTGAGCGCGGAATCGCTTGCCCCGGGACAGTCCGGCTGGGTGCAGCTGGTGTTCGACGAACCCGTCTGCGTCATGCCGGGCGACCGCTACATTGTGCGCAACGCGCAGGCCACGCGCACGGTCGGCGGTGGCCGGGTGCTGGACCCGAACGCTCCTGACCGCAAGCGCCGGTCCGCCGCGCGCATGCAGTGGCTGCAGGCGCTGGCGGCCATGCTGGACGGCGCCGGCCTGCATCCCGTGCTGGAGCACGCTGCGCTGGGGCTGGACGAAGACGCCTTGCAGCGCCTGACGGGCAAGCCGGTAAATGAGATCGCTGCGCCGCCCGCTGCGGTATGGCTGGAGGCGCGCACGCCGCAGGCGCCGCGCACCCTGATCCTGACTGCCCATTGGGACGCGCTGCGCGCGCGCGTGGAACAGGCGCTGGCGGCCTTCCATCAAGGCGCGCCCGACGAGCCAGGCCCTGACGGCCCGCGCTTGCGCCGCATGGCCATGCCCATCGGCCCGGATGCGCTGTGGCAGGCGGCGCTGGACGATCTGCAGCGCGATGGCCGCATCGTGCGCAATGGCCCCTGGCTGCACCTGCCGGGTCATAGCGCAACCTTGGCGCCCGAGGAGTCGGCGCTGGCCGGGCGCGTGCTGCCTCTGCTGGCGGCCGGCGCCTTCGACCCGCCCTGGGTGCGGGATCTCGCCCGCACGCTGGGCGAGCCCGAGGACCGCATGCGGCAGCTGCTGCGCAAGCTGCTGCGGCGCGGCGAAGTGGCCCAGGTGGTGAAAGACTTGTTCTATCACCGCGACCAGGTGGCGGCGTTGGCAGTGCTTGCGCAAGGCCTGGCGGCGCAGCCCGCGGGCTTGAACGCCGCGTCGTTCCGCGACGCCACGGGCCTGGGCAGAAAGCGCGCGATCCAGATCCTGGAGTTCTTCGACCGCGTGGGGTACACGCGGCGTTTGCGCGACACGCACGTGTTGCGCCAGGAAAGCGCCTACGGAAGCCCGCGGCAGGCGCAGTAACCCGGTATCATGGGCGGCCACCGTGGAAGGCATTCGTGCCCGGTGGCACGGCTGGGCTTCAAACCCAGTTGGGGGCGTCAGACGTTCCCAGGTAGGTTCGACTCCTGCTGCCTTCCGCCATCCCTTGTGCGGCGCGCTAAGCCCGCAGCATCCCTGTCACCACGCCGCCTACCCGGTCCGATTTCCAGTCCAGTTGTCCCAGATGCCAATATCGGACGGATCCGCCGCGGTCCACCAGATAGTTTGCGGGCAGGCCGACTGCATCCCATTGCTTTGACGCCGTGCTGTTCCTGTCGTGCAGCACGGTACCCGCGACCGGCCATTTCGCCAGAAAGGCGTTGATCCTGGCCGCCGAATCGCCGACGTTCACGGCCACCAGGCGCAGGCCTTCTTCGCGATGGCGTTTGGCCATGGCGGACATGATGGGGATTTCATCGCGGCAAGGGTCGCACGAGGTGGCCCAGAAGCTGACGATGATCACGTTGCCGCGCCAGGCGGCGAGCTTCTTTTCGCGGCCGGCCAGATCGGGCAGGGCCAGCGGCGGCGTGGATGCGGTCCAGGGCGCCCAGTCCGGGCCGGTGGCCTTCTTGAGCGCATCGTCGCTGGCGGCCCGGGCATACCAGGGCAGGGCCGCCAGCGACAGGCCGGACTGCAGGAGTAGACGGCGGCTGATCATGGCGGTCCCCGTGGGTGGGCAGCAGGCGGACTCAGAGGGAAAGCGGCCTGGCGCTGAGCTTGTAGCTGAAGCTGGCGGGATCCAGGCTGTCCAGCCGGCCGTCCGAGGTTTCGCCGTTGGGATACATCAGGAAAGGCACGGGACCGTGGGCAGCGCCCGGCAGGACCACGTCGTGGCCGTGGTTGTATGCCACCCAGTTCATCTCCCAGGCGCCGAACAGCATGACGCGCGCGGCGCGAACCTTGGCATCGGTCAGCGGCAGTTCGCCGGGCGGCTCTTCCAGCATGACCTTGCGCACATCGGCAGGGTCCACCGGCACCCAGCCGTAGCCCGCGGCATAGAACTCGGCGCGGCAATGCTGCGCCTTGGTGACGTCGCCCGCCTTGCCCAGGCTTTTGTAGCCGAACTCGGAGTCCGCCACCCGCAGGCCATAGGCATCGCGGGCCGGTATGCCGGCGGCGCGGGCCAGTGCGACAAACAGGGAGTTGATGTCGGCGCACTTGCCGTTCAGATCATTGGCCGTGAGCATGTAGCGCACGTCGCCCACGCCGCAGCCGCGGGTGGACGCGGTTCTGCAGGTGTTCTCGACCACCCATTCGTAGATGGCGCGGGCCTGCGCCAGATCGCCGCGGTGGCCGCGGGTGATGCGGTCGGCGGTGCTCTTGACGATGCCGTCGGTAGGCAGCAGCGCGGTAGGCTGGAGGAATTCGCGTAGCGCGGCCGCGCTTTCACGTGGGACGTCGGCCGCGGGCGGCTGGCTCAGGTCCACGCGCCGGTTGCGGGTCTGGAAGCGGCTGGTGACCGTGACCTGGCGCGGCCCCTGCGCGTCCGGCCATTGCACGGCCAGCATCTGCACGCCGTAGCCGGGCGCCTGGGTCAGTTGGGCCACGCCGCCGCCGCTGACCTGCCAGGCGCTCTGCGCGCCGCGCTGGTAGGTGGTGTCAGTGGAGTAGGGTACCGGGATCCAGATGCGCGCGTGCGCGCCCGGATCCTGCACGGTGATGTCGGTGGTCAGTTCGAAGGCGCGCCATCCGGCGCTGACAGGGGCGAGTCCCGCGTGCGCCGCCCTGGGCAGGGCCGCGCTGGCGGCGCACAGGGCGCCCGAGAAACGGAGGAAATGTCGGCGATCCATATAGCCCTCACTCACGGTGAAGATTGGCTGTCGGTGCGCCCGGGGCCGGGCGGCCGTCCGTTGCTGCGTGCTGCCGGATCATCATAGGGCCAATCCCGGGGGCGGTGCTATCCTTTTTCACCGACCTATGGAGATTCAGATGACCACCCAGGATGTTGCCAGCGCGGCGGTGCCGCGATTGACTTCGCTTTCGCACGGCGGCGGCTGTGGCTGCAAGATCGCACCCGGCGTGCTGTCCGAGCTACTCAAGCGCTTCGGCCCGGCGGTCAGCTACCCTGATCTGCTGGTGGGCACCGAGACGGCCGACGACGCGGCGGTCTATCGGCTGAACGACGAGCAGGCGCTCATCGCCACCACCGATTTCTTCATGCCCATCGTCGACGACCCCTACGACTTCGGCCGCATCGCCGCGACCAATGCGCTGTCGGACGTCTACGCGATGGGCGGCACGCCCATCATGGCGCTGGCCATCGTGGGCATGCCGATCAACGTGCTGCCGCATAGCGTCATTGCCGACATCCTGCGCGGCGGCGAATCGGTCTGCAAGGACGCCGGCATTCCGGTGGCCGGCGGCCACAGCATCGACTCCGTCGAACCCATTTACGGCCTGGCGGCGATGGGCCTGGTGCATCCCGGCCGCATCAAGCGCAATGCCGACGCGCGCGCTGGCGACGTGCTGATCCTGGGCAAGGCATTGGGCGTGGGCATCCTGTCGGCCGCGCTGAAGAAGAACCGGCTGGACGACGCCGGCTACCGCGCCATGATCACCGAGACCACGCGTCTGAACCGGCCGGGGCCTGCGCTGGCCGCCATGGAAGGCGTGCACGCCATCACTGACGTGACGGGCTTCGGCCTGTTGGGACATACGCTGGAAATGGCGCGCGGCGCGCAGCTGACGGCGCATGTGCGGCGCGATGCGCTGCCCTGGCTGCCCGGCGTGCAGGCCTTTGCCGCGGACGGCGTCATCACCGGCGCGTCCGGCCGCAATTGGGCTTCCTATGGCGCGTCCGTGCGCCTGGGCGAGGGCGTGAGCGACACGGAGCGGGCCTTGTTGACCGATCCGCAGACCGCCGGCGGACTGCTGGTGGCTTGCTCGCCGGACGCCGCGCAGGCCGTGCTGGACCTGTTCCGCCAGCACGGCTTCGAGCAGGCGGCCATCATCGGCGACATGCGGGCGGGCGAGCCGGAAGTGCGCGTCGACTGAAGGCCCCTGGCTGGCCTGGGCGCTAGCGCGCCTGGCCGGCGCGGCCCAATTCCTGCACCTGGTAGTTGATCTGCCAGTGCAGCAGCTCCGTGTAGGCGTTCAGGCGAACCTGCTCCGCCCATTGTTCCGCCGTCGCGTCCTGCTCTTCCTCCAGCGCCAGCCCCGATGGACCTGCCCAGGGCAGGATGCGGCCGGGCTTGTCCGGCCGGAATACGCCTTCATCGGTCAGCAGCACGTGCTTGCTGTTGAAGCCGAAGCACCAGGCCGGATCGGGCTGGGCGGCCAGCAGGTCGCAGCCACTGCGGAAGTAGGCTGTTTGCGGCAGGCTCAGGTGATACAGCGTGGGCAGAATGTCCTTGTGGCTGCCCACGCGCGCCGGGTCGTAGCGCGCCTGCGCCCGGTAGGCCGGCGGCACGTACAGGTAGAACGGCACCGCGCGCGCCAGCGCCGCGTCCTTCGGGTCCTGATAATCGATACCCAGGATGTTGTGGTCGCCGGTCACGGCGACGATGGTCCGGGACGCATAGTCCGATGCCTTCAGGCGCGTCAGGAAGCGACCCAGCTGATCGTTGGCGTAACGCAGCGTGTCGAATGCGGCAGCCAGCGCATCCCAGGTCTTGAAGTAGGGCAGGCTGGCCACATCGTCCAGGGGCAGGCCGCCGCGCTGCCCGCCGTCGGGCACGATGAACGGCGGATGGTGAGTGGTGGACAAGGCGATGATGAAGAGCGGCTGGCTGTCCTGAGTGCCTTGCGCCAGCCGTTCTTCGATATAGCGGAACATGTACTCGTCCGGTACGCCCCAGGTTCCGGTCCGTGCTTGGGGATAGCGCACCTTGAGGGTCTGCTGGTCCACGAATTCATGTGCGCCCAGCTTGGTGGCGAAGACGCCGAGGTTGCGCCATGTGGCGGCGCCGGACGTAACGAAGACGACCCGGTAGCCGCGCTGCAAAAAGGGCGTGAAGGCATTGCTGGCGAATGGCGTGTCCACCGCCGACGATTGGCCGACGGCTGCAATGGGGCTACGCACCAGCAGGAGGCTCAATGATTCGATGGTGCCGTTGCCTTCGCCCACGAAGCGCTCGAACACCCAGTCCTCGCTCCAGTGCGGACGCAGCGCGCCGAGCACGTCGCGCCCCGGACGGTCATACGAGTTCAGGTGTGCCCCCATGCTCTCCATGACCTGCAGCACCACGTGCGGAGGCCGCGCCGCAGCCGCCGGATTGGGCCCGGTTGCGGCCATGAAGGGCCGCAGGCCAACATCCGGCCAGCCCAGGAAGCGCTCATAGAGCTGGCGCCCCTCTCGCAAGGTGACGGGTTCGAAGCGCTTGTCGTTGCCGCGGTCGGACAGGGCCCAGGAAAAGGCCGAGACGCCATTGGGCGCGATGTCGTTGAGCAGGCGCAGCGACGAGATGCTGGTGTCGTCCTTGTTGAGCGGAAACTTGCCCAGCGATCCTCTGCAGGCCAGCACGGTGATGCCTATGATCAGCGCAAACCGCAACAGGCTGGGGATGAACGCGCGGCGCTTGAACAGCATGCCTTGCACCCAGCCACGCCAACGGCGGCCGAGCCACCAGGTTCCCGCCAGCACCGCCGCCAGCAGCAGGCCAGCCTGCGCCAGCGGGTAGCCATGCCACAGGGTCATCAGGATGGCCTGGGTGTCGTCGTCCACCAGCCCGAACACGAAGATGTCGATCGAACGGGAAAATGTGGCGAAGTAGAAGACGCTGATGATCGTGATGGCCGCGAACAGCGTCGCCATGGCTGCGCCCAGCCCCGGCAGATGGCGCTGCCAGCGCCGTTGCAGGCCGGGTCTGGCCGCCGCTGCCATGGACAGCAGCAGCAGCGCCGAACAGGCGATGCTGGCGACCTTGATGTCGAACAGCAGCCCTGTCGCCAGGGTGCGCCGCACGTCCTGCGGCAACGCGTCATAGGTCCCCGGCGCGGCATAGCGCAGCAGCAGGTAGCCGCGCCCGGCGCTTTGCGCCAGGACGCTGATCAGCCAGGGGGCCAGCAGGACCAGAAAGGATCGTTGAAAATTGACGAACCAGTCTTGCCACCCGAACGCCGGACGGAAAAGCCTAATCAACATCTTGGGAGCAGGGTTACGGACCAGCGCCGCAATCTACCGGAGCAGCCATCCCAAGTTATGAAGATCTGTATGGATTTTGTAGCGGCGCGGCGCCTACACGGTCAGGTCGCGCGCGGTGGCTTCGGCCTGTTCGATCAGCCAACGCGTGACGACCTCGGCGTCCGGCGTGGCGCGGCGTGTATTGCGCACCAGCCAATAGGCGTGCTCGGTGGCGCTGGCGGCCTGGCCGCCGACGGCCTCCAGCCGTTTGTCCGCCAGCATCGGCGCGATCAGCGCCAGCCGGCCCAGCGCGATGCCGTGGCCCGCCAGCGCCGCGTGCACGATCTGGTCATACTGGTTGAAGCGCAGCATGCCCCGGGCGGGCACCCGGGCAAGGCCGCGCGCATTCAGCCATTCCGACCATTGCAGCCAGGGGCGCGTCGGGTCGTCGAATTCCAGCAGCACATGGCGTTGCAGTTCCTCGGCATCCAGCAGGCGGGCCTTGAGCGAGGGGTGGGCCACCGGCACCACCGCCTCGCCGAACAGCCAGGCCGCGCTGTCTGGCACGCCATCGCGCAGGCTGTAGCGAATGGCGATGTCCACGCTTTCGCGGTCGATGTCGATCAGCCGGTTGTCGGCCGCCACGCGCACGTCGATGTGCGGATGCGCCGCCTGGAAGTCCCCCAGACGAGGCAACAGCCACAGCGAGGCCACCCCGATGGTCGTGGTGACGGTAACGGGCGTGCGGCGCTCGGGTGCGCGCAGCTGCTCGGTCAGGTCGCCCAGCTGGCTCAGCCACACGTCGGCCATTCGGAACAGCTGCGCGCCCTCGGAGGTGAACGACACGCTGCGGAATCCGCGCACCAGCAGGGCCACGCCCAGGTGGGCCTCCAGCGCCCGGATCTGGCGGCTCACGGCCGACTGGGTCACATGCAGATCCTGCGCGGCCAGCGTGATGCTCATGCGGCGGCCGACGGCCACGAAGCCTCGGACCAGATCAAGCGGCGGGAGTTTGGCCAGCGGATATGGCATTCGTAAAACTCATGCGTATCGGACGGAAATGTCGCTTGAGCAATAGTACCTCCAGGGCGTTCAATAGGACTCAGACGACGGGTGTAAGGGCGCAAAGCCCGGGCAATCCGCCGCGATCGCCGCCGCCGCGGCCCAGGGGTACGCCATGATCCAGGTATGTTGCACTGCGGGAATGTCATTCCGTTTGGCCGGCGGCTCGACTATGCTGCTCAAGCACGCCTCGGGCGTCCGCATCGTGTGTCACGCCGGCACCTTGTGGCTTTCCGAGTACCGGCGCTTCGATGACAGCGTGCTTCAAGCCGGGGATTCCATCACCGTCGGCAGCGATCGCGATGTCGTTCTCAGCGGCCTGCCGGATGCGCAGGTCGCGCTAATTTCGTAGCAGCTTGCCCCGGAGCTCCAGTCATGACCGCGTCCCTGCCCGACACGCCCCGCATCGAGATGTGGTTCGATTTCGCCAGCCCGTACAGCTATCTGGCCATCGAACGCATCGACGCCCTGGCGCAAGAGGCCGGGGTGCGGGTCGATCTGCGCCCTTTCCTGCTGGGTCCTATCTTCCAGGCCCAAGGCTGGAACGACACGCCGTTCCGGCTGTTTCCGGGCAAGGGCGCCTACATGATGCGCGACATCGCCCGCCTGGCCGAAAAGTACGGCCTGGTCTACAACCGTCCCCGCCTGTTTCCGCGCATGAGCGTGCTGCCCGCCCGCATCGCGCTGCTGGGGCAGGACGAGCCCTGGGGCCGCGATTTCTGCGTGGCGGTGTTCCGCGCCAATTTCCAGCACGACCTGGACATCCAGTCCGAGGACGTGGTGCACGGGCTGCTGACGGACCTGGGGCTGGACGCCGCGGCGCTGATCGCCCGCGGCAAGTCCGAAGCCGCCAAGGAGGCGCTGCGCCGCCAGGTCGACCGTGCCCGCAACCTGGGGCTGTTCGGGGCACCCACGTTCTTTGTGGACGGAGAGATGTTCTGGGGCAACGACCGCCTGGAAGACGCGCTGGAATGGACCCGCCGCGAGGCGCCCGCCAGCGCCTGGAATGCATCGGCCACGCGCGCCTGAGCGCTGCGCAAACAAGTTTTTTCGTCAACCCAACTTCAGCAATGAAAAACGCCAGCAGTGCCTATCGCGGCGCGCCCATGCCGGGCGGCCGTTCGTTCACGCAATTCCGGGCCGCGCGCATCCGGCGCGTGTCGTTCCAGTGGAAACAGGCCGCAGCAGTCGGCATGCCGGACAAGGGCAGTCCGCAAGGCGGCTCGCGGGGCCGCTAGGGCCCCGCGCCAAACGCCGGCAGGGGCCAGTCAGCCCTTGCTGACGGGCGCCACCCGCGCCCACTCCTCGTCCGAGTACAGCCGCGAACGCAGCAGGAAGCGCTTGCCTTCCGCGCTGTCCAGCGAAAACGCGCCGCCCCGGCCGGGCACGGCGTCGATGATGAGCTGGGTGTGCTCCCAGTACGCGAACTGGTCCTCGCCCATGTAGAACGGGCAGCCTTCCAGTTCGCCGAGCAGCACGTCCGAACCGCCCACCATGAATTCGCCCTGGGCGTAGCACATGGGCGAACTGCCGTCGCAGCAGCCGCCGGACTGGTGGAACATCAGCGGGCCATGCTTGGCCCGCAGGGTCTCGATCAGGCTGCGCGCCTCGTCGGTGGCGACCACGCGCGGCGTTTGCTCTGCCATGTCAGGCTCCTTTGAGGCGCGCCGGGCCTCGCGGCCCGGCGCCAGGCCATGGCGGGGTCAGAAGAAACCCAGCTTCTTCGGCGAGTAGCTCACCAGCAGGTTCTTGGTCTGCTGATAGTGGTTGAGCATCATCTTGTGGTTCTCGCGTCCGATGCCCGATTGCTTGTAGCCGCCAAACGCCGCATGCGCCGGATAGGCGTGATAGCAGTTGGTCCACACGCGGCCGGCCTTGATCGCGCGGCCCATGCGATAGCAGGTGTTGGCGTCGCGCGACCACACGCCCGCGCCCAGGCCGTAGAGCGTGTCGTTGGCCAGGGCCAGCGCATCGTCGGCATCCTTGAAGGTCGTCACGGCCACCACCGGCCCGAAGATTTCCTCCTGGAACACGCGCATCTTGTTGTGGCCCTTGAACACCGTGGGCTGCACGTAATAGCCGCCTTCCAGCGCGCCCTGCATCTGCGCGCGCGAGCCGCCGGCCAGCACGTCGGCGCCTTCCTGCTTGCCGATGTCCAGGTACGACAGGATCTTCTCCAGCTGCTCGGTGGATGCCTGCGCGCCCAGCATGGTGTCCGCGTCCAGCGGATTGCCTTGCTTGATCTCGGCCACGCGCTTGAGCGCACGTTCCATGAACTTGTCGTACAGGGATTCCTGGATCAGCGCGCGGCTGGGGCAGGTGCAGACCTCGCCCTGGTTCAGCGCGAACATGACGAAGCCCTCGACCGCCTTGTCGAGGAAGTCATCGTCCTGCGCGGCCACGTCGGCAAAGAAGATGTTGGGCGACTTGCCGCCCAGTTCCAGCGTGACCGGGATGATGTTCTGCGAGGCGTACTGCATGATGAGCCGGCCGGTGGTGGTCTCGCCGGTGAAGGCGATCTTGGCGATGCGCTTGTTGGACGCCAGCGGCTTGCCGGCTTCCAGGCCGAAGCCCGTGACCACGTTCACCACGCCGGGCGGCAGGATGTCGCCGATCAGTTCCATCAGCAGCAGAATGCCCAGCGGCGTCTGCTCGGCGGGCTTGAGCACCACGCAGTTGCCTGCGGCCAGGGCCGGCGCCAGCTTCCATGCCGCCATCAGGATGGGGAAGTTCCAAGGAATGATCTGGCCGACCACGCCCAGCGGTTCGTTGAAGTGATAGGCGACCGTGTCGTGGTCGATCTCGGACAGCGAGCCTTCCTGGCTGCGGATGCAGGAAGCGAAATAGCGGAAGTGGTCGATTGCCAGCGGAATGTCGGCGGCGCGCGCTTCGCGGATGGGCTTGCCGTTGTCCCAGGTTTCGGCCGTGGCCAGGCGTTCCAGGTTCGCCTCCATTACATCGGCGATCTGCATCAGCATGCGGGCGCGCTGCGCGGCCGGGGTCGCTCCCCATTTGGGCGCGGCGCGGTGCGCGGCGTCCAGCGCCAGTTCAATGTCGCGCTCCTTGGAGCGGGCATTGCGCGTCAGCACCTGGCCCGTGACCGGCGTGACGTTGTCGAAGTATTCGCCGTCGGCGGGCTTCTGCCATTTGCCGTCGATGAAATTGTCGTACTGGGTTTTCAGGTCCAGGCGGGTGCCGTAGGAGTCGGGGGTGATGCGGGTCGCGATGTCCATGCTTGTCTCCGGTATTGTGGGGGTGCGGCAGTCGGCTGCCTGTCCCGTATCAAGCAAGGAGCGTGCCAGTCGGTGCTTCCCCGCTGGACAGCCCGCGGCTTGCATGCGAAAGTAGGTTTCAGAACGGGCAATATGCAGTAGAGCCCCTCGAGGGCCGGCCCGCCGCCGGGCCGTCCCAAGGCGGGCCAGTCCCCTTGGGGGCAGCAAGCCCGCGTAGCGGGTGCGGCGTGGGGGCCTTCCCTGTCGCTTTTTGCGACATCGTCGCGGAACAGGTGTCGCAGAACGCCTGTCCCAGGAGACATGCATGGCCACTCAATCCCGTCAGCATGCGCTGACGCAAGCGCGCCTGCTGTTCAACCAGCAAGGCGCGGTGCCCGGCGGCGTGGTCGCCGAGCCCATCCTGCGGTCTTGGCGGCGCTGCGCCGACCTGGGCTTCGACATGCGCGGCGTGCGCCGCGCCGAACTCATGACCCAGGGCGAGCTGCGCGAGGCCCAGCAGCGCAACGAGGCGCTGCGCCGGCTGTCCGAACCCGCCATGTCCATGCTGCGCCGCCAGGCTGGCGGCAGCGGCGGCCTGGTGATCCTGTCCGATGCCCAGGGCCTGGTGCTGGATTCCGACGGCGACACCGGTTTCGCCCAGCGCGCCTCGCGCGTGGCATTGATGCCCGGCGCGCCTTGGGACGAAGCGGCGGCAGGCACCAATGCCATCGGCACCGCCCTGGTGGAAGGCCGGCCCATCGCCGTGCACGGGGCGGAACACTATTTCGAACCCAACCGCATCCTGACCTGCGCTGCTGTCCCCATTACCGACAGCGAGGGCCGCACGCTGGGCGTGCTGGACCTGTCCAGCCCGGCGCGCGACCTGCGGCCCGACGTGCTGGAACTGGTGCGCGCCGCCGTCGACCTGATCGAGCACCGCTTGTTCGAACAAGCCTACGAGCAGCACGCCGTGCTGCGGCTGCATGTGGATCGCTCCGGACTGGGCGCGCCCGGCGAGGGCCTGCTGGCCTTCCAGGGCGACCTGCTGATCGGCGCCAACCGCCGCGCCTTGCAGGCGCTCGGCCTGGCGCCCACGGCTCTGGGCGTGTACCGCTACGGCGACGTGTTCGACGGCGACATGGAACGCTGCCCCGACGCGGCGGGCCGGGTGCAGGCGCGTTCGGGCGTCGTGTACCACGCGCGCTTGCGCTGGCCGCGCTCGCGCGCCCCGCAAGCGCCGTCACTGCCGTCACTGCCGCCAGCGGCCGGCTCGCGCCCCGCTGCGCCGAGTTTCGATGCCCCAACCCTGGGCGCGCTGGCGCGCGCCGTGCACTTGTCGGATGCGGGTGTGTCGATTCTGCTGCAAGGCGAAACCGGCGTCGGCAAGGAAGTGTTCGCGCGTCAGCTGCATGCGCGCAGCAAGCGCGCCTGCGGGCCGTTCGTGGCGGTGAACTGCGCAGCGTTGCCCGAGAGCCTGATCGAATCCGAACTTTTCGGCTACGAAGACGGCGCCTTTACCGGCGCGCGGCGCCAGGGCAGCAAAGGGCTGCTGCGCCAGGCGCACGGCGGCGTGCTGTTCCTGGACGAGATCGGCGACATGCCGCTGATGCTGCAATCGCGCCTGCTACGTGTGCTGCAGACGCGCGAAGTCTCGCCGTTGGGCGCGGCGAGGCCGGTGGCCGTGGACTTTGCGCTGGTATGCGCGACGCACCGGCCGCTGGCTCATGAAGGGCCCGATGCGCCGGTGCGCCCGGACCTGTATTTCCGCATCGCCGAATACACCGTCACGCTGGAACCGCTGCGCGCGCGCGCCGACCGCCTGGAATTGCTGCGCGGCCTGTGGGCGGCGCAAGGCGCGGGGCCGGTCCTGCCGCCCGACATCGAAGCAACCCTGGTTGCGTACGCCTGGCCCGGCAATTACCGGCAACTGGTGGCCGTGCTGCGCACGCTGCACGTGCTGGCGGGACCTGCCGGTGTCGTCGAGGCCGACATGCTGCCTGCCGATATCCGCGGCGCTGCACCGCCGCCGCCCGCTGCGGGCGTCGATGCCCCGACCAATCTGCAAGCCATGACGGACGCCGCGATCCGCGACGCCCTGGCCGCCCACGGCGGCAATGTCAGCCGCGCAGCGCGCGCGCTGGGCGTACACCGCAGCACGCTTTATCGCCGCCTGCCGCGTCCGGTCTAGCGGAATTTTCCGTTCCTTGCGCGCGGCGCTGCGCCGGTGTTTGCCACGTGTACGCAAGGCGTGCACAAAAACTATCTTTTGAAGATAGGTTAACTATCCCAGCACACGGGAAGAACTGCTTACGATGCCCGCATCCCCTTCAACCCAGGTGATGACATGGCAAGCAACGAGCTGTTCTACGACGACTTCGAAATAGGCCGTCTCTTTCCTCCCAGCCGCTACAGCATCGGCGCCGCAGACAGCGACGCTTTCATCGGCACCTTCGAACACACTCCGGTCCTCGACGGCAGCGGCCGCGCCGTATTGGCGCAAGGCGGCGCGCCCGTGCGCAGCGTGCATCCGGTGCTGGTCGGCAGCTTTCAACCGCAGCACGCGGCCTTTGCCTGGCCGACTGGCGTGCTGCACGCCCGCGAGAAAGTCCGTCTGCTGGCGCCCGTGTATCCAGGAGAGGAGCTGGAGGCCAGCGTGCTGGTGAAGGACAAGTATCTGAAGAACGACAAGCGCTTCGTGGTGCTGGAGATCACCGTCCGCAAGCTGGAAAACGCGCGCGTCGCTCTGGTGGCGGAGCGCAGCCTGGTTTGGCCCAACTGAGGAGGCCGGCATGGAATTCAAGGTAGGCGACAAGTTCCGTAGCGTTGCGCGCGGCGCGGAACAGGAAGACATCAACCGCTTCGGCGCGCTGCACGGTACCACCGGCAGGACGCACACCGATCCCGAATATGCGCGCAACAGCGTTTTCGGCGGAGTCATCGTGCAGGGGGCGCTGGTGATGGCGCCAGTTCTCGACATGGCCGCCGATCTGCTTGGCGATACGTGGCTCGACGGCAGTGAGATCGAGGCGAAGTTCGTGGCGTTCACGCGGCCGGGGGAGGCCGTGGACGTTGCATTCGAAGTGACCCGCAGCGAACCCGGATGGCTGGAGCTGGCCTACGCCTGCACCCTGGCTGACGGAAAGAAGGTCCAGGTGGGAACCATCACCCGCCGCCGCGGCTGAACCCGGCCGCAACACATAACAAGCATAAGGAGACAATCTTGAAACGCATCCTGCAGAGCCTTGCCCTCTCTTGCGCGGCCATGGCCGCGACGGCCGCCTGGGCCGCGCCGTATCCCGACAAGCCTATCCGCATGATCGTGCCGGCCGCGGCCGGCGGCGCCGCCGATACGCTGGCGCGCATGATAGGCCGTGGATTGACGGAGAAATTCGGCCAGCCCGTGGTCATCGAGAACAAGCCCGGCGCGGCCGCCATCGTGGGCATGTCCGCCATCGCCAAGGCGCCCGCCGACGGCTACACCCTGGGCATGACCTTCTCGGGCGCGATGTCCATCAATCCTTCGCTGTACCAGCAACTGCCCTATGACCCGGTCAAGGACTTCGCGCCCATCACCATCGTGGCGGTCTCGCCCCTGGTCATTGCCGTCAGTCCCAAGCTCGGACCGAAGTCCCTGGGTGAATTCCTGGCCCTGGCTAAGAAGGATCCTGGCAAGCTGACCTTCGGGTCGGCCGGCACCGGATCGACGCAGCATCTGTCCATGGAACTGCTTAAGTCGACTGCGGGCGTGGACATGCTGCACGTGCCTTACAAGGGCAGTTCGGCGGCGCTGGTCGACGTGCAGTCGGGCCTGGTCTCCGCGGTCAGCGACAACGCGATCACGCTGGTGCCGCTGATCCAGTCGGGGCAATTGGTGCCTCTCGCGGTCGAAACCGCGCAGCGCATCCAGTCGCTGCCCGAGGTGCCAACCGTGGCCGAATCCGGCTATCCGGGATTCCAGGCGGCAGGCTGGTATGGACTGCTCGCGCCCGCCGGCACGCCGCAGCCGATCGTCGCGCAACTCAACGCGGCGCTGCGCGAGATGGTGGACAAGCCCGACTTCACGCAATGGCTGCGGCAACAGGGTATGGAGCCGCAGACCGATACGCCCGAGGGCTTCGGGCGTTACATCAGCCAGGAAAAGGACAAGTGGGCCCAGGTCATCAAGACGGCCAAGGTGCCGCTGCAGGCATCGCGCTGAACACCGGCGGCGAGGCCGCCATCACTCCAGGACAACCATGCAAGCCGTAACTTCCACGCTTAGCGGAAACATCCGCGTCATCGTCATCGACAACCCTCCGGTCAATGCCACGTCCCAGGCGGTGCGCGCCGGCCTGCTGCAGGCCATGGAGCAGGCGGCAGGCGATGACGATACCCGGGCCATCGTCATCGCCTGCGCCGGCGCTACCTTCGTGGCCGGGGCCGATATCAAGGAGTTCGGCAAGCCGCCGCTGGACCCGCACCTGTCGCAGGTGATACACGCCATCGAATCCAGCGCCAAGCCGGTGGTCGCGGCGATCCACGGTTCCGCGCTGGGCGGGGGGCTGGAACTGGCCCTGGGCTGCCACTACCGGGTGGTGGATGCGCGAGCCCGCCTGGGCCTGCCCGAGTCCACCCTGGGTATCATCCCCGGGGCGGGCGGTATTCCTCGGCTGCTGCGCCTGGCGGGCGTCGAGAAGGCGCTGGACATGGCTGCGGGCGGCAAACCAATAGACGCGGCCGAGGCGCTGGAAGCCGGTTTGGCGGACGCGTTAGCACAGGAGGATGTCCGGGCCGCCGCCATTGCGTACGCCCAGCGCTTGCTGGCGGAGGGCCAGGGCGCGCGGCGCACGCGGGAATTGCCGGTTCCGGCCTGCGAACCTCAGTTGTTCGAGGCCGCACGCGCCAGGTTCCAGGTCAGCCATCGAGGCCAGTTGGCGCCGCAGGCTTGCGTCGACGTGGCCATGCGCAGCGTCGCTTCGAGTTTCGAGGACAGCGTGGCCTATGGCCGCGAGCGCTTCCGGGAACTGGTGGCGTCGCCGCAGGCGCAAGCCTTGCGCCACGCGTTCTTCGCCGAGCGCATCGCGACCAAGCCCGCCGGCCTGCCCGCCGAGGACGCGGCGCCGGTGCGCAAGGCCGGCGTGGTCGGCGCCGGCACCATGGGCACGGGCATCGCCATGTGCTTTCTGAATGCGGGCATCCCCGTCGTGCTGGTCGAGCAGAACGAAAAGGTGCTGGCGTCCAGCGTCGAGACCATAGGCAAGACCTATAGCAACGATGTGGCGAAGGGCCGCATCACCGAAGCCACGCAGCGTGCGCGGAACGGCGCGCTGACGCCGACGCAGCAATACGAGCCGCTGTGCGACTGCGACCTTGTGGTGGAGGCCGTCTTCGAGGACATGGGCGTCAAGCGGCAGGTACTGGCCAGCATCGAAGAGAACCTGCGGCCGGATGCGCTGATCGCCACCAACACCTCGTTCCTGGACATCGATGCGTTGGCGGCGGACCTGCGCCGCCCGGAGAGCGTCGTCGGCATGCATTTCTTCAGCCCTGCCCACATCATGAAGCTGCTGGAAAACGTGCGCGGCGCGCGCAGTTCGCCGCGCGCGCTGGCCACGATCCAGGCCTTGGGCAAGCGCCTGGGTAAGGTGGCGGTAATGGTGGGGGTGTCCGATGGTTTCGTCGGCAACCGCATGCTGGCGCGACGCACCCGCGAGTGTTACTTCATGCTGGAGGAAGGCGCGTTGCCCGAGCAGGTCGACCGCGTGCTGTGCGAGTTCGGCTTTCCGATGGGACAGTTCCAGCTGAACGACCTGGCGGGCCTGGACGTGGCCTGGCGCAACCGCCAAAGCCGGCTGGACCGTTTGAGCCCACGCGAGGTGGCTTGCAACATCCTGGACGAGATCGTCGCGGCGGGACGGCTGGGGCAGAAGACCGGCGCAGGGTTCTATACCTATGATGCGCAGCGCAAACGGTCGGTGGATCCGGCCATTTCCGAACTGATCGTGCGCAACGCGGAACGGCGCGGCATCAGGCGGCGCGAGATTTCCGACGGAGAGATCCTGGAGCGCTGCCTCTACGCCATGATCAACGAGGGGGCGCTGATCCTGGAGGAGGGCGTCGCCAGCCGGCCGGAGGACATCGACACCATCTGGCTCAACGGCTACGGCTTTCCGCGGTTCCGCGGCGGCCCGATGTTCCATGCGGACCAGATCGGCGCGGCGCGCCTCTGCGAGCGCATCCGCCATTACGCCAGCCTGGCAGGCGAGCAGTACTGGACGCCCGCGCCGCTGCTGCTCGCCCAGGCGCGCGACGGCGGCGGCTTTTACCCTCGCTGAGGCTTTCCCTTCCGTCATCCACGTACACACATCCTATGTCTAACAGAGAACCTCCGCTTAGCGGCATCACCGTGCTGGACATGACCCGCATCATGGCGGGCCCCTGGTGCACGCAGAACCTGGCCGACCTGGGCGCCGAAGTACTGAAGATCGAACGCCCGCTATCGGGCGACGACACCCGCGGCTGGGGGCCGCCCAATCTGATGGACGCCGAAGGCCGGCGCACGCAGGAGTCGGCGTATTACCTGGCCGCCAACCGCAACAAGAAGTCGTTGGCCCTGGACATCGCAACCCAGGCTGGCGCGGACGCGGTGCGCCGGCTGGCAGCCGGATGCGACATCTTCGTCGAGAATTTCAAGGTGGGCGGCCTGCGCAAGTACGGCCTGGACTACGCCAGCCTGCGGGAGCTGAACCCGAGGCTCATCTATTGCTCCATCACGGGTTTCGGCCAGGACGGTCCCTACGCGGAAAAGCCCGGTTATGACTTCGTGATCCAGGCGCTGGGCGGTCTGATGAGCATCACTGGGGAAAAGGACGCGTTGCCTGGCGGCGGTCCGCAGAAGGCCGGCAACGCCGCCGCCGACCTGATGGCGGGCATGTACGCCACCAGCGCCATCCTCGCGGCGCTGCATGAGCGCGGCCGCAGCGGCCTGGGCCAACACATCGATATCTCCATGCTGGATTGCCAGGTGGCGGCGTTGGGCGTGCAGAACTTCAACTACTTTCTGTCGGGCGAGGTGCCCCGCCGTGAAGGCAACGCGCATGTCAACCTGGCCCCTTATCAGGTGTTCGAGGCGGCGGATGGGCATGTGGTGCTGGGCGTTGGCAACGACGGTCAGTTCCAGAAATTCTGCGCCGCGGCGGGCCGGCCCGATCTGGCTGAAGATGAGCGCTACCTGACCAATACCGGGCGCGTGCTCGCCAAGGGCGTGCTCATTCCCGAACTCGAGCGGCTGTTTCTCACGCGAGGCCGCGACGAATGGGTCGGCCTGCTGGATGCCGCAGGCGTGCCGGTAGGCGTGATCAACGACATCGCCCAGGTTCATGAGGATCCGCAGGTGCGCGCCCGCGGCCTGAAATTCTCGTTGCCGCACCCAGTCTGCGGAAGCGTGCCGCAGGTCCGCAGTCCGATGCGTTTCTCGGAAAGCCCGGTCGCCTACCGCAACGCGGCTCCCTTGCTGGGAGCCGATACGCAGAGCGTCCTGAGCGCCAGGCTCGGATGCAGCGACACTGAAATCGCGGCGCTGCAGCAGCCCGCAAGCCAGGGAGAATCGCGATGAACAGCGCAGCTGCCAATGCAGGCACCCAGAAGCAGTACTTCGACCACCTGGCGCAGGGCCGCTTCCTGATCCAGCGCTGCGCCGATTGCGCGCGGCACGTGTTCCAGCCGCGCGAAATCTGCCCACATTGCGGCAGCGAGGCGCTGACCTGGGTCGCACCGACGGGTCGGGCCATTGTCTACAGTTGCACCACTGTCGCGCGCAAGCCCGAGGCCGGCGGCGACTACAACGTTTCGCTGCTCGATCTGGAGGAGGGCGTGCGGATGATGTCCAACGTCGTGGGCATGCCGCCTGACCAGGTGCGCATCGGCATGGCCGTAAGGGCCGTAATCGGCGAACGCGACGGCGCCGCCGCCGTGTTGTTCGAGGAGGCGCAGCAATGAACTACCGGCAATTGCGGGGTAAGACGGTCATCGCCGGCGTTGGCCACTTCGGCCTCGGCCAGGCGCCGGGCTACACGGACATGGAGTTGCTGGTGCGGGCCGCCCATGCGGCGGTGCGGGATGCGGGCTTGCAGATGCGCGACATCGACGGCATCGCGACCTCCAGCGTGGCGGCCAGCATGTGGCCTATGTCCGTCATCGAGACCCTGGGCATCCGCCCCACCTACATCGATGGAACCTGCCTGGGCGGCTCCAGCTTCATGTCCTACATCCTGGCCGCGGCCCATGCGCTGGATTCGGGGCAGTGCAATGCCGTGCTGGTCTGCTACGGCAGCGCGCAGAAGACAGCTGCCGTCGGACGCTCGGCGATTGCGGCCACGCGCAAGGCGCTGGACCCTCAGCCCTACGAAATGCCGTATGAACCTTTGAATCCGCCCAGCGCCTACGCGCTGGCCGCCAGGCGCCACATGCACGAGTTTGGCACCCGGCGCGAGGATTTGGCCGAAGTTGCGGTGGCGGCGCGCCGCTGGGCGCAACTCAATCCCGAAGCATATTCGCGCGATCCACTATCAATTGATGAGGTGCTGAGCGCGCGCCGGGTATCGGATCCGCTGACTGTTCGCGATTGCTGCCTGGTGACGGATGGCGCGGGCGCCTTCGTGATGACGCGGGCCGACCGCGCCCGGGATCTGCCACAGCCTCCCGCCTACATCCTGGGCAGCGCGACCGCCGTATGGAACCGCCAGATATCCGCGATGGAGAGCCTGACCACCACCGCGGCGCGCCAGTCGGGCGCGCTGGCGTTCGAAATGGCCGGCTATCGTCCAGCCGACATCGACGTGGCGCAGCTATACGACGCCTTCACCATCAACACCATCCTGTTCCTCGAAGACCTGGGATTCTGCGCCAAGGGCGAAGGCGGGGCCTTCGTGCGCGGCGGCGGCATTGCGCCGGGTGGCAGGCTGCCGGTGAACACAAACGGGGGCGGGTTGTCCTGCGTCCATCCGGGCATGTACGGGGTGTTCCTGGTGATCGAAGCGGTGCGCCAGTTGCGCGGCCAGGCGGGCGAGCGCCAGGTCCGGGATGCGCGCCTGGCCCTGGCGCACGGCAACGGCGGCACGCTGTCCAGCCAGTCCACGGTCATCCTGGGCGCCGAGGGAACCTGCTGAGGCCCCGCCTCAGGCGGCCCGCGCGATCTCGTATATTTCCTCGATCAGGGCGGCGCGGACCGATTGCCGGTTCCATAGCAGGCCGACGCTGCGGAAGTGCTCGTCGTCCGGCAGGGGGATCTTGCGCAGCCCGGAGTCCGGGCGCAGTTCGCCTGCGCCGTCCGGCACCAGGGACACGCCCAGTCCCTGGCCTACCAGCAGCGCGATGACCTCGATGGAAGCGGTTTCGATGCGTATCTTGGGCCGTATGCTGTGCTGGCGGAAGTAGTTGGCGGCGAGCTGCCCGCCCCACAGCTTGCGGTCATAGCAGATCAGCGGATTGGCGCGCAGCAGCTGGTGCGGGTCGGTCTCGGCGAGCGAGGCCGGCGCCAGCACCACCAGCGGCTCGTCACGCACCCGGCGCCATTCCAGGTTCTTGGGCATCTGGAACTGCGGCTGCAGTATCAGTGCCGCGTCCATCTCTCCGTCGCAGATCTTGCTGTAGAGATTGACGGAATAGCCCTTGACCAGGCTGATTTCGAGATTGGGATGCCGGTCGATGAGACGCGCCAGCAGCGTGGGCATCAGCGTGGTCATGGCCGAATCGAACGCGCCCAGGGTCAGGTGGCCGAACACCACCGGCCCCTGGGACGCGGCCTTCAGGTTGCGCACCTCTTCCATGACGTGCTTGGCCTGCGCCAGGATCTGCGCGCCTTCGACCGTGGGTTTGACGGTGCGGCCGGAACGCACCACCAGCTTGAAACCCAGTTCGTCCTCGACCTTCTTGATGCGCTGATTGACCGCCGCCGGTGTCAGGCCGTTCTTGCGCGCAACCTCGGCGATCGAACCCTGCTCGATGACCTGGATGAAATTGAGCAGGAAGGTGGTGTCCATGGGCTCCCGGGCCGGCCGGTCAGCCCATCAGGCGCGCAAGTTCCGCGCCCGGATCCTTGGCGCGCATGAAGGCTTCGCCCACCAGGAAGGCGTCGACCTTGTGCTGGCGCATCAGCTGCACGTCTTCCGGCTTGAGGATGCCGCTTTCGGTCACGACGCGCTTGCCTGCGGGAATCCGGGGCAGCAGGTCCAGGGTGTTCGACAGGCTGGTCTCGAAGGTGCGCAGGTTGCGGTTGTTGATGCCGAGCAGCGGCGTCTTCATGGTCAGCGCGACGTCCAGTTCCTTGGCGTCGTGCACTTCCACCAGCACGTCCATGCCCAGTTCCATCGCCAGCGTTTCATAGTCGCGCAGTTGCGCCGGGCTGAGCGCGGCCACGATCAGCAGCACGCAGTCCGCGCCCATGGCGCGCGCGGCGATGATCTGGTAGGGATCGATCACGAAGTCCTTGCGCAGCACCGGCAGCGAGCAGGCCGCGCGCGCCTGGCGCAGATGGTCGTGGGAGCCCTGGAAGAACTGCACGTCGGTCAGCACCGACAGGCAGGCCGCGCCGTGCACCGCATAGGTGGCGGCGATTTCCGGGGGATTGAAAGGGTCGCGCAGCACGCCCTTGGACGGCGAGGCCTTCTTGATTTCGGCGATGACGCCGGGCTTGCCTTGCGAGATCTTGTCTTCGATGGCTTGGGCAAAGCCACGCACGTCCTGCCGCGCCTGCGCTTCGCGCAGGACTTCGGCTTCGCTGCGCATCTGGCGAGCGGCGGCGACTTCCTCGGCCTTGACGGCGAGGATCTTCGCGAGAATATCGTTCATTTCAGGAATTTCCGGGTATATGCGCAGAATTCTTCCAGCTTGGCTCGCGCCGCGCCGGTGGAGATAAGTTCAAATGCTAGAGCCAATGCCTCGGGAATGGAATCGGCCTTATTGCCAGCATAAATGGCGAGTCCCGCATTGAGCGCGACGATGTCGCGGGCGGTGCCCTCGACATTTTCGAGCGCCTCGATGACAAGCTCGCGCGATTGTTCGCGATTGGACACCTTGATGCTGCGGTTGGACATCATGGATAGCCCGTAGTCCTCGGGATGGATCTCATATTCGAGGACCTTTCCGTCCTTGAGTTCCCCGACCAGGGTGGCGCCGCCCAGCGAGGCCTCGTCCATGCCGTCCTTGCCGTGCACCACCAGCACGTGGCGCGAACCCAGGCGTTCCAGCACGCGCACCTGGATGCCGACCAGGTCGGGGTGGAACACGCCCATCAACTGGTTGGCGGCGCCGGCCGGATTGGTCAGCGGGCCCAGGATGTTGAAAATGGTGCGCACGGCCAGTTCCTTGCGCACGGCGGCCACGTTCTTCATGGCGCCATGGTGGGCGGGCGCGAACATGAAGCCGATGCCGGTGGCCTGGATGCACTCGGCCACCTGTTCGGGTGTCAACACCAGGTTGGCGCCCAGGGCTTCCAGCACGTCGGCGCTGCCGCTGGACGACGAGGCGCTGCGGTTGCCGTGCTTGGCGATCGGCACGCCGGCCGCCGCCGCCACGAACATGGCGGTGGTGGAAATGTTGAAGGTATGGCTGCCGTCGCCGCCGGTGCCGCACATGTCCAGCAGGTCGGCGGGGTTGGGCGTGACCACGGGCGTGGCGAATTCGCGCATGACCTGTGCGGCGGCGGTGATTTCGCCTATGGTCTCTTTCTTCACGCGCAGGCCCATCAGCAAGGCGCTTGCGATCTGCGGCGACATTTCGCCGCGCATCAGCATGCGCATGAGATGCAGCATTTCGTCGTGGAAGATTTCGCGGTGTTCAATGCAGCGCGTCAGCGCTTCGGCGGGGGAAATAGTCACGATGCGTCCTTCTTAGGCGAGGTTCAGGAAATTGCGGAGCAGGGCATGGCCGTGCTCGCTGAGCACCGACTCGGGATGGAACTGTACTCCGTATAGCGGCAGGGTCTTGTGGCGCACGCCCATGATGTCGCCGTCCGGCGCGGTCGCCGTCACGGCCAGGCAGTCGGGCAGGGTGGCGGGGTCTATGGTCAGCGAGTTGTAACGGATCACGGTGTACGGGGTGGGCAGACCGGTGAAGATGTCCGTGCCGGTATGCGAGATCTGCACGGTCTTGCCGTGCATGATCTGCTGCGCGCGCACGATGTCGCCGCCGTAGGCCGCGCCGATGGCCTGATGGCCCAGGCACACGCCCAGGATGGGCTTCTTGCCCGCGAAGGCCTGGATCACGGGCACCGAGATGCCTGCCTCGGCCGGCGAGCAGGGGCCGGGCGACACGCAGATGCGGTCCGGGTTCATGGCGGCGATCTCTTCCAGCGTGATCTGGTCGTTGCGCGCCACGCGCACGTCTTCGCCCAGTTCACCGAAGTATTGCACCAGGTTGTAGGTGAAAGAGTCGTAGTTGTCGATCATCAACAGCATTTAATTCTCCTGTGGGGCCGCCCGGCGGCCCGGATATGTCCGGTGGGGGCGGGGCCTCAGATGGGCTCGTCCAGGCCGTGCTGCACCTGTTCGGCTGCGCGCAGCACCGCGCGGGCCTTGGCTTCGGTTTCGGCCCATTCGGCTTCAGGGTTGGAATCGGCCACGATGCCGGCGGCGGCCTGCACGTACAGCGTGCCGTCCTTGATGACGCCGGTGCGGATGGCGATGGCCACGTCCATTTCGCCGCCGTAGCTCAGGTAGCCGGCCGCGCCGCCGTAGATGCCGCGGCGCACGGGTTCCAGTTCGTCGATGATCTTCATGGCCTCGACCTTGGGCGCGCCGGTCAGGGTGCCTGCGGGGAAGGACGCGCGCAGCACGTCCATGCTGCTCATGCCCGGGTTCAGCGTGCCGGTGACGTTGGACACCAGGTGCATCACGTGCGAATAGCGTTCGATCACCATGGTGTCGCTGACCTTGACCGAGCCCACCTGGGCCACGCGGCCCACGTCGTTGCGCGCCAGGTCGATCAGCATCACGTGTTCGGCCACTTCCTTGGGATCGGCCTTCAGTTCGGCGGCCAGGGCGGCGTCTTCCTCGGGCGTGCCGCCGCGCTTGCGGGTGCCGGCCAGGGGACGGATCGTGATCTGCGACTTGGGTTCGCCGTTTTCCACCACGCGTTCCTGGCGCACCAGGATTTCCGGCGACGCGCCGACCACCTGGAAGTCGCCGAAGTTCCAGAAGTACATGTAGGGGGAGGGATTGAGCGACCGCAGGGCGCGGTAGAGGGAGAGGGGGGAATCGCGGAAGGGCTTGGCGATGACCTGGCCAATCTGCACTTGCATCAGGTCGCCGGCGGCGATGTGTTCCTTGGCGCGGTGCACGGCCGCCAGATAGTCTTCCTTCTTGAAGTCGCGCCGCTCTTCGGTCTGCATGCTGGCGTGGCTGTAGGGAATTTCCACCGGGCGTCGCAGTCGGGCGCGCAGGTCGTGCAGGCGCTGCTGGGCGCGGCTGTAGGCCTCGGGCTGGCCCGGGTCCGCGTAGACCATCAGGTAGATGCGGCCGGCCAGGTTGTCGACGATGACCAGCTCGTCCACGTGCATCAGCATCAGGTCGGGCGTGCCGCCTTCCATGCCGGCGGGGAACGGCTTGACCGCCGGGCCCAGGCAGGGCTCGATGTGGCGCACGGTGTCGTAGCCGAAGTAGCCCGCCAGGCCGCCGCAGAAGCGCGGCATGCCGGGACGCAGGGCGACCTTGAAGCGGCTCTGGTATTGCTCGATGAAGGCCAGCGGATCGCCGTCATGGGTTTCGGCGACCTTGCCGTCGTGCAGCACCTCGGTGCGGGTGCCGCTGGCGCGGATCACCGTGCGGGCCGGCAGGCCGATGAAGGAATAACGGCCGAAGCGTTCGCCGCCCACCACCGACTCCATCAGGCAGGTCATGCGTCCGCCCTGGGGGCCGGCGTGCGCCAGCTTCAGGTAGATGCCCAGCGGCGTGTCCAGGTCGGCATAGGTTTCGGCGACCAGCGGGATGCGGTTGTAGCCTTGTGCGGCGAGGGCCTTGAATTCGATTTCGGTCATGTCGGGTCTCGTGAGCGATTTATCTGCTATCGGACCAGGCGCGCAACAAAAAAGCCCGGTCCAGGTTACTGGTTCCGGGCTTGGCTCTGTGTTTACACAGCTACGGCACTAGGCGGCATACGCGTCCAGGGCCGGGAGGGATCATCGCCACCCGGAAGACAAACGCCACCAGCGCCACGAGGCGCCGAGCATTTGGTTCTGGATGGAAACGTTCATTGAGCTTTGTTCAGTATTGAATTCGCGGTGAGCCGCCGTTGTTCAGGAGCCTGTTTTTGCCGCGTTCTGGTTTTGATTCCAGAGCGCGACCCACTGGGCGGCGGCGACTAGCGTGTCAACTATACCATCGACATCCAGCTCGCGCACGTCCCGGCCTTCGTTGTAACCGTAAGGCACGACCAGGACCTGGGTGCCTGCGCTGCGGCCCGCCTGCGCGTCATTGACGGAATCGCCGATGGTCACGGCTTCGTGCGGAGCGACGCCGAGCAGGTCGCAGGCATGCACCACCTGATCCGGATCGGGCTTGCGGCGCTCGCAGGTGTCGCCGCAGACCACGGCATCGAAAAAGCCCGCCAGGCCCGTGCGTTGCAGCAGCGGCAGGGTGAATTCGGTGGGCTTGTTGGTGACGACGGCCAGCTTCAGCCCTTGCTCGCGCATGAGCTTCAGGCCGTCGATGACGCCAGGGTAGATCTGCGCTTTTTCGCCATTGGACAGGTGGTAATGGCGATAGAAGGCGGCGCGGGCGACATCGAACTCGGCGGCGGTGGGGTCGGCTGCGTCCAGGCTGCCGGCCAGGCTGCGGCGCACCAGGTTGTCCACGCCCTTGCCCACGAAGGTGGCCACCACGTCTTCGCGCAGCGGCGACATGCCCAGCTCCACGCGCATGGCGTTGGCGGCGAAGGCCAGGTCGGGAATCGAATCCAGCAGGGTGCCGTCCAGGTCCAGCAGCGCGGCGCGAAAAGCGGTCATGTCGGTTCCCGGAGCTTAGATGGCGGTGGTTTCGCCGATGGCAATCTGTTCGCGCATGGACTTGATGATGCCGGCATAGTCCGGCTTGCCGAAGATGGCGGAGCCGGCCACGAAGGTATCGGCGCCGGCGCGGCGGATTTCAGCGATGTTGTCGATCTTCACGCCGCCGTCGACCTGCAGCACGATTTCCTGGCCGCCGGCCTGCGTCCAGGCGTCGATGCGCGCGCGCGCCTCGCGCAGCTTGGTCAGCGCGCCGGGGATGAAGCTCTGGCCGCCGAAGCCCGGATTCACCGACATGATCAGGATCAGGTCGATCTTGTCCATCACGTAGTCCAGGTAGGACAGCGGGGTGGCGGGGTTGAACACCAGGCCGGCCTTACAGCCGTTTTCGCGGATCAGCGACAGCGTGCGGTCCACGTGGCGGCTGGCGTCAGGGTGGAAGCTGATGTAGTCGGCGCCGGCCTTGGCGAACATCGGCACCAGGTCGTCCACCGGTTCCACCATCAGGTGCACGTCGATCGGCACCTGGACGTGGGGGCGGATGGCCGCGCACACCATCGGGCCGATGGTCAGATTGGGGACATAGTGGTTGTCCATCACGTCCACGTGGATCCAGTCGGCGCCGGCGGCGACGACGTTGCGGACTTCCTCGCCCAGGCGGGCGAAGTCGGCCGACAGGATGCTGGGGGTGATGCGGGTGGAAGCCTGTTGGGTAGACATGATGTTCGGGATCGGGGAGGGCATAATGTGCCATTATTGCAGTTTGAGGCGCGGTACCGGGAATGGCCCGGCCCGGCGGGTCCGGGAACCGCGTCTTTTCCAGCGTCCGGCGCCGTACCACGGCCGCCCGCCAGCACCACACAGGGAAGGACTGTGAAACCTTACGACCTGAGCGTCTCTGTCTCTCCGCGCTTCGTGCCTGAACAGTCCGATCCTGGCGAACAGCAGTTCGTGTTCGCCTATACCGTCCGCATCACCAATACCGGCGAGCATCCCGCCCAGGTGATCAGCCGCCACTGGATCATCACCGATGGCAACCAGCGCGTGCAGGAAGTGCGCGGGCTGGGCATCGTGGGCCAGCAGCCCTTGCTCGCGCCCGGCGAAACCTTCGAGTACACCAGCGGCTGTCCCCTGCCCACGCCGGTGGGCACGATGCGCGGCACCTACCACTGCGTCGGCGAGAACGGCATACCGTTCGAAGTGCCGATCTCCGAATTCGTCCTGGCCATGCCGCGTACCCTGCATTGAATGGCCCGGCCATCCGTCGCACGTTTTTTCATTTGCTCATGAAGCGCATTCTCAGTCTGTCCGTGCTGTCCGTATTGCTGGCGGCATGTTCCACCCCCTCTGACATTCCTCCCGACTCCGGTTCGACCGGCATCCCCGGCCCGTCCGCGCCCGCGGCCGACGGCCCGCTGGTGGTGCCGTCGCTGGCGTCCTTGCCCGATACTCCGCCGCGTGCGCTGGCTGGCAAGTACAAGGCGGCCAACTGGGCCGAGATGCCCGGCTGGACCAACGATGACCTGTCGCGCTTCTGGCCTCTGTTCCTGCGCAATTGCCGCGGCCTGATGCGGCCGACCAGCGGCAACCTGGCCGCGCCCGCGCGCGCCACGCCGCGGGCCTGGCAGCCGGTCTGCGCGGCCGCCGCAGATCCGTCCCGCGCGCCTGCCGCGGGCGATGGCGAGGGCGTGCGCCGCTTCCTGCAGACCTATCTGCAGCCCTGGCGTCTGAACGCCGCCGACGGCAAGCCGGCCACCAACACCGTGACAGGCTATTACGAGCCCCTGGTGCGCGGCTCGCGCCGCCAGGGCGGCAGCCATCAGTGGCCGCTGTACACCGTGCCCGCGGACCTGCTGACCATCGACCTGGGCTCGATCTATCCGGAACTGGCGGGCAAGCGCGTGCGCGGCAAGCTGGACGGCAAGCGGGTGGTGCCTTATGACTCGCGCGCCGCCATCGAGTCCTCCGGCCGGCGTCCGCCTGTGCTGGTGTGGGTGGATGACCCCGTCGACAACTTCTTCCTGCAGGTGCAGGGCTCGGGCCGCGTGCAGCTGACCGACGGTCCCGATTCCGGCAAGACCATCCGCGTGGCCTATGCCGACCACAACGGCCAGCCTTACGCCTCCATCGGCCGCTGGCTGATCGACCGCGGCGAGTTGTCGGCCGACCAGGCTTCCATGCAGAACATCCGCGCCTGGGCCCAGCGCAATCCCAAGCGCGTGCCGGAAATGCTCAACGCCAACCCGGCGGTGGTGTTCTTCCGCGAAGAGGCGGTAGTCGATCCGGAACAAGGTCCCAAGGGCGCCTACGCGGTGCCGCTGGCCCCCATGCGTTCGATCGCGGTCGACGCGGGTTTCGTGCCGCTGGGCACGCCGGTGTTCCTGGCCACGACCTATCCGGCGTCCGACCGGCCGCTGCAGCGCCTGGTGCTGGCCCAGGACACGGGCACGGCCATCCGCGGCGCCGCGCGCGCCGACTTCTATTGGGGCTACGGCGACGACGCCGGCCAGCAGGCCGGCCGCATGAAGCAACGCGGCCAGATGTGGGTGCTGTGGCCGAAACAGGCTGGGGAGCCGAGCGCAAGATGAGCCATCAGATCGTCGTTTGCGGGGCCGGCATCGTCGGCCTGTCCACTGCCCTGGCGCTGGCCCGCCGCGGCCAGCGCGTGGCCGTGCTGGCGCCGCGCGCCAGCGTGCCGCCGGCCGATCCCGACCGCTACCACCCGCGCGTCTATGCCATTTCGCCCGCCAGCCAGCGTTTCCTGGCCGAGCTCGGCGTGTGGGACGCCATGCCCGCGTCCCGGCTGACGCCGGTCAACGCCATGGAAATCCACGGCGACGCCGACGGCCAGGTGAACCTGAGCGCCTGGCAGGCGGCGCTGCCGCAGCTGGCCTGGATCGTCGAGTCCGGCGAAATCGAGCGCGTGCTGATCCAGGCGGTCCGCATGTTCGGCATCCCCTGGCTGGAGGACCGCTGCACGGGTTACCGCGACGGCGCCATCGACACCGAAAGCGGCGCGCGCATCGAGGCCGAGCTGTTCGTGGGCGCCGATGGCGCGGCGTCGCCGCTGCGCGAGGCCGCCGGCCTGAAGCATGAATCCGTGTCCTACGACGACACGGGCCTGGTGGTGCACCTGGACGCTGAGCGTCCGCACCAGGGCACCGCTTTCCAGTGGTTCCGAGACGACGGCGTGCTGGCCCTGCTGCCGCTGCCCGATACCTCTGCCGGTCCGCAGGTTTCCATGGTCTGGTCCATGCGCACCGAGCTGGCCCAGGCACTGCTGGCCCTGCCGCCCGAGGAGCAGGCCGCTCGCCTCGAAACCCTGCTGGCCGACGCCGCCGAAGGCCGCCTGGGCGCGCTGAAGGTCCGCAGCAAGCTGCATGGCTTTCCCTTGACGCTGGAGCGCGCCCAGATGGTTGCGCCGGGTATCGCGCTGGCGGGCGACGCGGCCCACCGCCTGCACCCGCTGGCGGGCCAGGGGCTGAACCTGGGCCTGGGCGACGTCGAGGCGCTGGCCCGCGTGGTCGCGGGCCGCGAAGCCTATCGCTCGGCGGGCGACCTGCGCGTGCTGCACCGCTACCAGCGCGCGCGCGCCGAGCCGGTGCTGGCCATGCGCCTGGCCACTGACGGCTTGCACAAGCTGTTCGCGTCGCGGGCGACGCCGCTGGTCTGGCTGCGCAATGCCGGCATGCACTGGGTAGAGCGGGCGCCTTTGATCAAGCGCCGCCTGATAACCGGGGCCTCGGCCAACTAGGGCCGGATCGGTCCCGCGGAACCTCGCCCGCGGGCGGATTGTCTGATCCTTAGGGGGCGCCTGCCCGCAGACCGGATTCGCCCAGGCGCGGATCGGTTACCCTTTCCGCACAAGAACACGATAGATGAGTACAGGAGTACCGATGAATTTCCGCATATCCGCCACCTTGGCGGCTTGTTTCCTGGCCGCGGGCCTGGGCATGTCCGCCGGCGTGGCGGCCCAGGGCGACAAGTCTGTCTCCACCCAGTCCGTAGGGCAGCCCGCCAAGGGCGACAAGAGCTACTCCACCACCCAGGTGGCGCCGGCCGATCCCGTGGCGGACGCGGTCAAGGAGCGTTTCCGCCAGCGTTTCGACGGCATGGACGTCACGGCCGTGCGCCGCACGCCCTACGGCCTGTTCGAAGTGCAGCTGGGCATGGACCTCATCTACACGGATGAAAAAGTGACGTGGGTCATGGAAGGTCCGCTGATCGACGCCATGACGCGCCGCGACGTCACCCGCGAAACGCAGGAACGCCTGAGCGCCGTGTCGTTCGACCAGTTGCCGCTGGATCTCGCCATCAAGCAGGTCAAGGGCGACGGTTCGCGCAAGGTCGCTATCTTCGAAGACCCCAACTGCGGCTACTGCAAGCAATTGCGCAAGACGCTGGAAAACGTCGACAACATCACCGTCTACACCTTCCTCTATCCCATCCTGTCGCCCGATTCCAAGGACAAGGTGCGCGATGTGTGGTGCTCGAAGGACCCGGGCGCCACCTGGGATGACTGGATGCTGCGCGGCAAGAAGCCCGCCACCGCCAATTGCGACGTGCCCGAGGACAAGCTGCTGGCCTTGGGCCAGAAGCTGATGGTGCGCGGCACGCCGACCACGTTCTTTGCAGACGGCTCGCGCGTCAGCGGCGCCTTGCCGCTGGAGCAATTCAAAGCCCGCTTGAACTGACCGGCGCGCGGCGCCGGCCGGGAGGCTGGCGCCACAGGCGCCAAGCCCCCGGAGACAGCTTTTGAAAATCGCAATACTCGACGATTACCATGACGTAGCCAAGCGCTATGCGGATTGGACCTCGCTGGGCGGTGACGCCGAGGTGCAGATCTTCAACAACTTCATTCCCGAAGAACAGGTCGAGCCCACGCTTGAACCCTACGACGTGATTGTCGCCATGCGCGAGCGCACGCCGTTCCCCGCGGAGCGGATCCGCGCCCTGCCGAACCTGCGTCTGCTGGTCACCACCGGCATGCGCAACAACGCTATCGACATGCAGGCCTGCGCCGGGCAGGGCATCATCGTCTGCGGCGCGCCCGGCAGCGCCGACGCCAACACCGCCACGGCCGAACTGGCCTGGGCGCACATCCTGGGCCTGTTCAAGCACCTGCCGGCCGAAGACGCGGCCATGCGGCGCGGCATGTGGCAGACGGCCATGCCTGAACCATTGGCAGGCAAGCGCCTGGGCGTGCTGGGCCTGGGCAAGCTGGGCGCGGCGGTCGCCAAGGTAGGCCTGGCCTTCGGCATGGACGTGGTGGCCTGGAGCCCCAACCTGACCGACGAGCGCGCCGAGGCGGCGGGCGTGAAGCGGGTGGACAAGCACGAACTCTTCGCCACGTCCGACGTGGTCAGCCTGCATCTGATCCTGTCCGAGCGCAGCCGCCATGTGGTCGACGCGGCCGCGCTGGCCGCGATGAAACCGACCGCGTACCTGGTCAACACTTCGCGCGCCGGCCTGGTGGACCAGGAAGCCTTGATGGACGCGCTGGTGAAGTTCCGCATCGCCGGCGCCGGCCTGGACGTCTATCCCGAAGAGCCGCTGTCGCCCACGGATTCCGTGCGGGACCTGGACAACGTGATCCTGACGCCGCACCTGGGCTACGTCAGCCGCGAGAACTTCGAAGCCTTCTATCAGAATGCGCTGGAAGCGGTGAAGGCGTGGAAAGCCGGCAAGCCCATCCGCGTGCTGAACGCGTAGGCGTAGCGCCTGCAAATGAAAAAGGCTGCGCAGGGCAGCCTTTTTCATTTCTGCGCGCAGTTTTCAGCTGCGCGTGAACGTCACCTTCTTTTCGACAATGGCGCCGGGCTCCAGCGCTTGCGGCGTATCGCCACAGGCTTCGCCAGCATCTTCCTGCGGATCCTCGGCGTCGAACGCCGTGTCGCCATTGGCGTCCGGCTGGCCAGTAGGCTTCAAACCCACGAAGTCGAACAGGTCGCGGTCCATCAAGTGCGAAGGCACCACGCGCGACAGCGCGTTGAACACGTTCCACGAGCGGCCCGGATGCTGCTTGTCCCATTCCTTGATCATGCGGCCCACTTCCTTGCGCTTCAGGTTCTCTTGCGAACCGCAGAGATTGCAGGGAATGATGGGGAACTGCTTGAGCTCCGCGTAGGCGATCAGGTCGGTTTCCGGCACATAGGCCAGGGGGCGGATCACCGTGTGGCGGCCGTCATCGGACACCAGCTTGGGCGGCATGCCCTTGGCCTTGCCGCCGTAGAACAGGTTCAGGAAGAACGTGCCCAGGATGTCGTCGCGGTGATGGCCCAGCGCGATCTTGGTCGCGCCCAGTTCAGAGGCGACGCGGTACAGGATGCCGCGGCGCAGGCGCGAACAGAGCGAGCACATGGTCTTGCCCTCTTCCAGCACGCGCGTGACGATGGAATACGTATCCTGCGTCTCGATGTGGAAGGGCACGCCCAGTTCCGTCAGGTACTGCGGCAGTATGTGGTCGGGAAAGCCCGGCTGCTTCTGGTCCAGGTTGACCGCGATCAGCTCGAACTTGAAGGGGGCGCGCTTCTGCAGCTGCAGCAGGATGTCCAGGAGCGCGTAGGAATCCTTGCCGCCCGACAGGCAGACCATGACGCGGTCGCCTGCTTCGATCATGTTGTAGTCGGACAGGGCGCGCGTGGTTTCGCGGGCCAGGCGCTTGGTCAGCTTGTTGCCTTCGTGGCGGGCCTTTTCTTCGGCCTCGGTGCGAAAGCGCACCTCAGGGGTAGCGATATCGTTCATGGTCAACGCGTGATCTGGATTTCCACGCCTACCGCCGCGCAGTCGGAAAAGGCCATGGGCTTGCTGATGCGCAGGCGCAGCGCGCGGATTTCCTGGAAGTCGGCCAGCAGGCGCGCCGCGACCTGCTCCGACAGGGTTTCGATCAGGTTCACGTGCGCCTGCGTGCATTCTTCCACGATGGCCTCGCGCAGCCGGCGGTAGTCCAGCACGCTGTGGATGTCGTGGTCGTCGACCGAGCGCTGGATGTCCACGTCGAAGTCGGCGTCGACATGCAGGGGCTGGGTGGCGCGGCGCTCGTGCTCGAGGATGCCGATGCGGGCGTCGAGCGCAAGCCCGGAAAGAATGATGCGGCGTGTAGGCATGATGAAAACCTGGGTGGGGTAGCCCGGAATTGTAAGGCGACAGCGGAACGGGGGCGGCGCGCTGGCTACAATCCGGCCATGTCCGGGCGTCCGTGAGGCGCCGGCGCAGTCAATAAGGGGTGAAATGCAACAGATGCACGATTCGGTCATTGTAGGCGGCGGCCCGGCCGGCGCTTCCTGCGCCCTGTGGTTGGCGCGCCTGGGCCTGTCCCCGCTATTGGTCGAGGCTGGCCCCCGGCTGGGCGGGTTGGGCAATGACAATCCCTTCGCCGACGACTGGATCGCCGTGCTGCCGGGCGTGACCGGACAGCAGGTGGCTGCCAACATCGACGCCAGCGTGCGCGCGGCCGGCGTGCCGCTGCGCCTGGAAACCCGCGTAACCGGGGTGCGTCCCTGCAAAGGCGGCATCGAGGCGACGCTGGCAGACGCAGACGGCGCCGAATCCCTGGTGCGCGGGCGCACCCTGGTGATCGCCTCGGGCGTGCGCGCCAAGGGGCTGCCGGACCACCCGCCGGGCGCATCCTGGCCCGGCGTGCTGATCGGCCCGGGCTCGCCCATCGTGGCGCAGGACTATTCGGGCCTGTCGGTGGCGGTGCTGGGCGGGGGCGACAACGCCTTCGAAAACTACGTTTACGTGCGCAACCGCGGCGCCCGCAGCGTGCATCTCTATGCCCGCAGCGTCCGCGCCCAACAGCAATGGGTGACGCGCGCCGGCCGCGAAGGCGTGCATATCGGCCCATACAAGGTGGACCCCGCCACCCGCAGCGTGGACGGCAAGCAGTACGACCTGATCCTGGTCTTCTACGGCTGGGAGCCTCAGGCCGGCTTTGCCGACAGCCTGCACCTGGCCCGCGACGAGCGCGGCTACATCCGCACGGACTTCGCCACCGCCGAGACCAGCGTGCCCGACATCTACGCCGTGGGCGAGGTGGCGCACCGCATGCATCCCTGCGTGGTGACCTCCATGGCCGACGGCGTGGTCGCGGCCAAGGCCATCCAGCGCCGTTGGGAGCGCGGCGCGGACTAGCTCTTCAGCCTTCGAGCAGGAACTCCAGCACCGCGGCCTCGAAGGCCTGGGGCAGTTCGATGTTCGCCAAATGGACGGCCGGCAGCGTCAGCAGCCTGGCGCCGGGGATGGTTGCGGCGATCTGCTCGCCGTGGCTGGCCGCGGTGACCGTGTCGTGCTGGCCCGCGATGACCAGCGTCGGATTGGGGATCAGCGCCATGGTGCGGCGCAGGTCGAAGTCCCGCACCGCGGCGAATGCGCCCGCCAGGCCATGCTTGTCGGTGTCCAGCAGCATGGCGCGGAACGGTTCGACGGCGGGATTGCTCTGCTGCAGCCAGGCCGCGGGAAACCAGTTCTTCAGGAAGGTCTCGGCCGTTTCCGACATGTTCTCTGCCCGCAGCGTGGCGGCGATGCGCTCGTCCCATTGCGGCGCCGGTCCCAGATAGGCCGAGGTATTGCTGAGGACCAGGCGGTCGATGCGCTGCGGCGCGTGCAGGCCCAGCCATAGTCCGACGATGCCGCCCAGCGACAAGCCCAGGAAATGCGCATGCTCGACGCCCAGCCCGTCCATCAGCTCCAGCACGTCGCGGCCCAGGCGGTCCAGAGAGTAGGGGCCTTGCGGCACGCTGGACGCGCCATGGCCGCGGTAGTCGTAGCGCAGCACGCGGAAGTGGCGTGTCAGCGCGGGAATCTGCGCGTCCCACATGTGCAGGTTGGTGCCGATGGAGTTCGCCAGCACCAGCGTGGGCAGGTCCGCGCGGCCATCGTAGCGGTAGGCGATGCGGGCGCCGTCGCCGGCGGTGTAGTGGGAGATGTCTTGCATGATGATTCGCCTCTGGGTGACGGGTGTGAGGCAAATCGTAGTTGCGCGTCGTTAAAGAAAAAATTACAAAGTTCGCACAATCATTGTCGGAAAAACAGACATGAGCGAATTCACGCTGCACGATCTCCAATGCTTCGACGCGGTGGCGCGCGACGGCGGCTTCCAGGCGGCCGCGGCAACGCTGCACCGCTCGCACCCGGCGGTGTTCGCCGCCGTGGCCAAGCTGGAGCGGCAGCTGGGTCTGGCCTTGCTGGACCGCAGCGGCTACCGCGTGAGCCTGACGGCCGCGGGGCAGTCGTTCCATGCGCGCGCGCAATCGCTGCTGCGCGAGCTGACCGCCTTGCGCGCGCACGCCGAGCAACTGGCCATGGGCGAGGAAACCGAACTGCGCATCGTGATCGGCGACTTCTGTCCGCGCCCTTATGTGCTGGGTCTCTTGAGCCGCTTTTTCGCCGACTGTCAGGCCACGCGCCTGGACCTGCACTTCGAGGCCGTGTCCGGGCCTCTGGAACGCCTTTACGACGGCGAGGCCGACCTCATCTTGCATCGCGTCGACAAGAACGATGCCCGCATTGAATGGGTCGACCTGGCCAAGGTGCCTTTCGTGCCCGTGGTGGCGCCCGGCTTTCTGCGTGAGCCCGTGCCGCGTGCTATCAAGCCCGCGCTGATGCGCGACTACACGCAATGCGTCATGCGCGACACCGCCAGGCATACGCCGCCGCAGGATTACTTCACCGTGGAAGGCGCGCGCCAGTGCACGGTGGCGGACCAGCTGATGAAGAAGGAAATCATCCTGCAAGGCATGGGCTGGGGCCACATGCCGCGCTTTCTCGTCGATGAGGAACTGCGGGACGGTCGCCTGATCTCGATTGCCAACCGCCATCTGCCGGGCAGCGTCGAAGAACTGGTCGCGGCGCGGCGCACGGACCGCGCGCAGGGTCCGGTCTCGAACCGCTTGTGGCGCTACCTGCAGAATGCCGCGCCAGCTTTGCGCCGCGCCTTGGCAGCGAGCCGCAGCCGCTAAGGGAAAATACGCATGGCATAGCGCCACACGCTTCTTCAGAATGCCTTCCAGACGCAAGTTCGTCTTCAAATTTTCGCCGACTGCCAGTGTTGCCAGTCAGGCGTAGGGCAAAAAGGCCCGAGCCGGAATTTCCGGCTCGGGCCTTTTCGTTTTCCGTTTGTCCATCGCTTTTCTTCGAATGGCGTTTCGCTGCGCCGTGGGCGCAGCTTTGCCTGAAGAAACGTGGCAGGCAGCGGGCGGACGGCAGTCGTCGTGATGTGGTGGGCAAAGGCGCCTGCCCAATCCCGGGCAGTTCAGGGCTTGCGTGCAAGCCCCAGCCGGAGGCTTGCCTTCAGAAACGCACAGGAGCGCAACGATGAGCGTATACAACCGCCGCCGCTTTCTGCAGCACAGCGGCTCCATGGTCCTACTGAGCGCCGCGTCGGGGATGGCAGCCTTGCCCCGCCAGGCCTATGCCCAAGACACAGTCAAACTGGGCCTGCTGCATTCGCTGTCCGGCACCATCGCCATCGCCGAGGCGTCGCTGGTGGACGCGGAGAAGCTGGCGATCGAAGAGATCAACGCCTCGGGCGGCGTGATGGGGCGCAAGATCGAACCCGTGGTCGAAGACGGCGCGAGCGAGAATGCCGTGTTTGCCGAGAAGGCGCGCAAGCTGCTCGACCGCGACAAGGTGGCCGCCATCGTGGGCTGCTATACCTCGGCTTCGCGCAAGGCGCTGTTGCCGGTGCTCGCGCGCAGCAAAGGCTTGCTCTACTACCCCACCTATTACGAAGGCCAGGAACAGGACGCGCGGGTGTTCTATCCGTCGCAGGAAGCCACGCAGTCCGTGATCGCGGCGGTGGAGTGGATGGCGCGGGAGAAGGGCAAGACCTTTTTCCTGGTCGGCTCCGACTACATCTATCCGCGCACCTGCAACAAGATCGCCAAGCCGGCCATCGCCCGCATGAATGCCAAGGTGGTGGGCGAGGAGTACGCGCCGCTGGGCCACACCGAGTTCTCTTCCATCATCAACAAGATCAAGGCCGCCAAGCCCGAGTGCATCTACAGCACCGTGGTGGGCGGCTCGAATGTGGCGTTCTACAAGCAGCTGCGCGCGGCCGGCCTGGACGGCACGCGCGTCGTGCTGCTGTCCACCGTGGTGTCCGAAAACGAGATCGAAGGCATCGGCAAGGACAACGCGGCGGGCTACTACGCCTGCATGGGTTACTTCCAGAGCCTGCAGAATCCGGCCAACGAAAAATTCGTCAAGGCCTTCAAGGCCAAGTACGGCCAGGACCGCGTAATCGGCGACCCGATGGAGGTTGCCTACAACAGCGTGTACCTGTGGAAGCTCGGCGTGGAAAAGGCCGGTTCGTTCGATCCCGACAAGGTGATCGCCGCGTCCGCCGGGCTGACGCTCCAGGCGCCGGAGGGGACCGTGCGCGTGCACGAGACCAACCATCACGTCTGGAAGAAGGTTCGGGTGGGTAAGGCGAGGCCGGACGGGCAGTTCGACATTGTCTGGGAATCGGCCGACCTGATCGAGCCCAATCCCTTTCCGAAGCTGTAGCCCGCGCTTGCCAATGCGCGCAAGCCCTTGGCCGGCGGCCTTGCCGCCGGCGCAGCCAGGAACGTGACCATGAATATCGACATCGCGGCAATGCAGCTATTCAACGGGATCAGCCTGTTCAGCATCCTTCTGCTGATGGCGATCGGCCTGGCCGTCGTGTTCGGCCTGATGGGCGTCATCAACATGGCGCACGGCGAGCTGATGGCCATGGGCGCCTACACCACCTATCTGGTCTCGGTGGCGTTCCAGCGTTGGGCGCCGGGCTGGATGGACGTCTACCTGTTCGCGGCCATTCCGTTGGCGTTCCTGGTCACCTTCGCATTCGGCTATGTGCTGGAGCGCGGCTTCATCCGCTGGTTCTACAACCGTCCGCTGGACACGCTGCTGGCGACCTGGGGCCTGAGCCTGATCCTGCAGCAGGCCTATCGCTCGCTGTTCGGCGCGCAGGAGGTCAGCGTGCCGCTGGCCTCCTGGCTCAGCGGCGCGTGGGAGCCCACGCCCGACCTGCAGTTCCCGCTGAATCGCATCTTCATCCTGGGCCTGACGCTGCTGGTGGCGGTGGGCGTGTATCTGCTGCTTTACCGCAGCGCTTGGGGACTGCGCGTGCGCGCCGTCACCCAGAACCGCGCGATGGCGGGCGCCGTCGGCATCAACACGCGGCGCGTGGATGCGCTGACCTTCGCGCTGGGCTCCGGCCTGGCGGGCATCGCGGGCTGCGTCTTCACCATGATCGGATCGACCAACCCCGGCACGGGCCAGCTCTACATCGTGGATTCATTCATCGTCGTGGTGTTCGGCGGCGTGCAGAGCTTGCTGGGGACGGCGTTCTCCGGCCTTGCGATCGCACAGTCGCAGACCACGCTGGAGTACCTGATGAGCGGTTCGATGGCCAAGGTCACGATCCTCGTCCTGGTGATCCTGGTCCTCTATTTCCGCCCGAACGGGCTGTTCGCCAACAAGACTCGGGGGTGATGCGATGAAGACCCTGCACCGGAAAACCGAAGAGATCGCGATCCTGCTGGTCGCGGCGCTGATCCTGGCCGTCCTGCCCCTGTCGCTGGATCCGTTCCGGCTGAACCTGGTCGGCAAGTACATGGCGTTCGCCTTCGTGGCGATAGGCATCGTGCTGACCTGGGGCTATAGCGGCGTGCTGAGCCTGGGGCAAGGCATTTTCTTTGGGTTGGGCGGGTACATGATGGCCATGTTCCTGAAGCTGGAGGCGTCCGCGCCGGAGCTGCCCGACTTCATGGTGTGGAGCAGCGTGGAGAGCCTGCCTGTCTGGTGGCAACCGTTCCACTCGCTGACGTTGACGCTGCTGCTGATCGTGGTCCTGCCGGGACTGGCCTCGTACCTGTTTTCGTTGGCGATCTTCCGCAAGCGGGTCAGCGGCGTGTATTTCGCCATCGTGACCCTGGCCCTGGCGATGACGCTGACCGTGCTCATCATCGGCCAGCAGGGGGACACGGGCGGCGCCAACGGCATTACCGACTTCCGCACGCTGCTGGGCTGGGACATCGTCGGCGACGAAGGCAAGCAGGCGCTGTACTTCATCGAAGCCGGCGCACTGGTCGTGGCGATGCTGGCGGCGCTGGCCATCGTGCGCAGCCGGCTGGGCAAGATCCTGATCGCCATCCGAGACCGCGAAGATCGCGTGCGGTTCTCGGGTTACGACACCGCGCACGTAAAGGCCTGCATCTTTTGCGTGGCGGCGGTCCTGTCCTCCATCGGCGGCGCCTTCTTCACCCTGCAGGTAGGCCTGATCTCTCCGGGCGCCATTGGCGTGGTGGCGTCGATCGAGATGGTGATCTATGCGGCCGTCGGCGGCCGGCTGTCGATTCCCGGGGCCGTGGTCGGGGCCTTGCTGATCGGCTTTCTCAAGTCCTACCTGTCAGAGACGTTTCCGGAAGTCTGGCTGTATTTCCTGGGGGCCATCTTCATCGCGGTCGTCGTGGTCATGCCCAACGGCCTGGCCGGCGTGTTCGGCCAGATTCAGGCGCGCCGCGCCGCGGGGAGCGCGCGATGAGTGCCACCCTGGACCTGCAGGAGCCCGCCAGCATGGAAATGAGCAGCGACCGCCCGGCGCCCGGCGCCATCCTGAGCGTCGAGGACCTGACGGTCTCGTTCGATGGCTTTCGCGCAGTGGACGGCCTGAGCCTGCGCGTGGCGCAGGATGAGCTGCGCGTCATCATCGGCCCGAATGGCGCGGGCAAGACCACGCTGCTGGACATCATCTGCGGCAAGACCCGGCCATCGGCGGGCCGCGTTATGTTCCAGGGCCGCGATCTGGTGCGCATGGCGGAATTCGACATCGTGCGGGCCGGCGTCGGCCGCAAGTTCCAGACGCCGTCGGTCTATGAAGACCTGACGGTGCTGGAGAACTTCGAGATCTCGCTGCCGAACGCGCACGGCGTGGTGCGCTCGCTGCGGTTCCGGCGCACGGCGGAAATCCGCGAGCGTATCCAGGACATGGCCGCACAGGTGTTCCTGCAGGACCGCCTGGCGGAGAAGGCGGGCCGCCTGAGCCACGGGCAGAAGCAATGGCTGGAGATCGGCATGCTGCTGATGCAGAACCCGCAGCTGCTGTTGCTGGATGAACCCGTGGCCGGCATGAGTCCGCGCGAACGTGAACAGACGGCCGAGCTCCTGGCGCGCATCTCGCGCGGCAAGTCGATGGTGGTCATCGAGCACGACATGGATTTCGTCAAGCGCATCGCGCACAAGGTCACGGTGTTGCACCAGGGACGTTTGCTGAGCGAAGGCACGGTGGGCGAAGTGCAGGCCGACCCGCGTGTGCTGGACGTGTACCTGGGCCATTGAGAGGAGGACGCGCCATGTTCCGGATCGACAGGTTGAACGTGAGTTACGGCGAATCGCACGTCGTCCACGATGTGTGCTTCGAAGTTGCGCCCCGGGAATCCGTGGCCATCATGGGCCGCAATGGCATGGGCAAGACAACCTTGCTCAAGGCGTTGATCGGCATGCTGCGGTCGGGCTCGGGCAGCATCCGGCTGGACGGCGTGGAGCTGGCCGGCATGGAGAGCTACCAGCGCGTGCGCAACGGGCTGGCCTTCGTGCCGCAAGGCAGGATGATCTTTCCCTTCCTGACCGTGGAGCAGAACATCCTGACCGGCGCGGAGCGCAGCGGCCTGAAGGCCGTGCCGGAATACCTGTACCGCTTTTTCCCGGTGCTGCACGAGATGCGCCGGCGCAAGGGCGGCAACCTGTCCGGCGGGCAGCAGCAGCAACTGGCGATCGCCCGCGCGCTGATTTCCGATCCGCGCGTGCTGATCCTGGACGAGCCCACCGAAGGCATCCAGCCTTCCATCATCAAGGACATCGCACGGGTGCTGAACGCGCTGCGCGAGGAGCGCGGCTTCGCCATCGTCGTGTCGGAACAGATGCTGAGCTTCGCGCTGGACCTGGCCGACCGCTTCCTGGTGATAGACCGGGGCCGCATCGTGCACGAGGCCTGCCGCGAGAGCCTGGACCAGGACAAAGTCAGATCTTTCCTGACGGTATGACCGTCAACCACCGAGGAGCATTGTCATGAGACACGGAGATATCTCCAGCAGCAACGATTGCGTGGGCGTGGCCGTCGTGAACTACAAGATGCCGCGGCTGCATACCCGCGCGGAGGTGATGGAGAACGCCCGCAAGATCGCCGACATGGTCGTGGGCATGAAGCGCGGCCTGCCCGGCATGGACCTGGTCATCTTCCCCGAGTACTCCACCCACGGCATCATGTACGACGCCAAGGAAATGTACGAAACCGCTTCGGCCATTCCGGGCGAAGAGACTGCTGTGTTCGCCGACGCCTGCCGCAAGGCCAACGTATGGGGCGTGTTTTCGCTGACGGGCGAGCGCCACGAAGAGCACCCGAACAAGGCGCCGTACAACACGCTCATCCTGATGAACAACAAGGGCGAGATCGTGCAGAAGTACCGCAAGATCATGCCCTGGGTGCCGATCGAAGGCTGGTATCCGGGCGATTGCACCTATGTGTCGGAAGGCCCCAAGGGACTGAAGATCAGCCTCATCATCTGCGACGACGGCAATTACCCCGAGATCTGGCGCGATTGCGCCATGCGCGGCGCCGAGCTGATCGTGCGTTGCCAGGGATACATGTACCCGGCCAAGGACCAGCAGGTCATGGTGTCCAAGGCCATGGCGTGGATGAACAACGTCTACGTGGCGGTGGCCAATGCCGCGGGCTTCGACGGCGTGTATTCCTACTTCGGCCATTCGGCCATCATCGGCTTCGACGGCCGCACGCTGGGCGAATGCGGTGAAGAAGACATGGGCGTGCAGTACGCCGAGCTCTCCACCAGCCTGATCCGCGACGCGCGCAAGAACATGCAGTCGCAGAACCATTTGTTCAAGCTGGTGCACCGCGGCTACACCGGCAAGATCAATTCCGGCGAAGAGGCCACCGGCGTCGCGGCATGCCCGTACAACTTCTACGCCAACTGGATCAACGATCCGGAGGGCACACGCAAGATGGTCGAATCCTTCACGCGGTCCACCGTGGGTACGCCGGAGTGCCCCATGGACGGCATCCCCAACGAGGACGCCAAGCACCGCTAGGCGTGCCTGCCGACCATCCGGTCCGTCCGGCCCGCCGCGCCGGACGGACGATTCCCGAGGACATGAACCGTGCCGTCTCCGCTCGAAACCTACCGGATTGCGCAAGAACCCTTCTACCGTTCCTCCGGGCGGGAAACCGCGCTGTACGAACATGCGTACGCGCACCGGCTGCCCATGATCCTGAAGGGGCCCACCGGTTGCGGCAAGACGCGCTTCGTGGAGTACATGGCCTGGAAGCTGGGACGCCCGCTGGTCACGCTGGCGTGCAACGAGGACATGACCGCTTCCGACCTGGTGGGCCGCTACCTGCTGGACGCTGACGGCACCGCATGGCACGACGGCCCGCTGACGCAGGCCGTGCGCCATGGCGGCATCTGCTACCTGGACGAGATCGTCGAAGCGCGCCAGGACACTACGGTGGTCATCCATCCGCTGACCGACGCGAGGCGCATCCTGCCCCTGGACAAGAAGGGCGAGGTGGTGCGGGCCCATCCCGACTTCCAACTGGTGGTGTCCTACAACCCCGGCTACCAGAGCAGCGCCAAGGATCTCAAGCCCTCTACCCGGCAGCGCTTCGTGGCGCTGGATTTCGACTATCCGGAGCCCGGGCGCGAAGCGGAGATCGTGGCGCACGAGGCCGGCATAGACACCGGCTTGGCGCAGCGGCTGGTGCGCATCGCGCACAGTTCGCGCGAACTCAAGCGCCATGGGTTGGACGAGGGCGTGTCCACCCGCATGCTGATCTACGCCGGCATCCTCATCCGCGACGGCGTCAGCCCCGCCGAGAGCTGCGACATGACGATGACGCGCGCGCTGACCGACGACCCCGACATGGCCGCGGCGCTGCGGGCGCTGGTCGACGCGAACCTGGAATGAACATGCGAGCCGTCCTGTCCGCGGGGGAAGGGGCCGGCGCCGGCGCAGGCCTGGCCGGGACGCTGGATGACAAACTGCGCCGGCTGGCTGCGCGCAGCGGCGAGGACCAGGCGGTCCAAGCGCGGCGCTGGATCGACGCGCTGCACGGCGAAGACCCCGATTGCGCCGCCGCGGTGGCAGAGCGGTTCGACCAGTTGATGGCGAAGTTGACGGCCGGCGGGCTGGGGCGCTGGATGCTGGCGGGCCTGCGGCGCTACGAGCGCCAGCCCGGTCCTCTGCGCGCATATTTCCAACTGCGCGACGCCTACGCCCGCGAGGCCTTGAACGGCGAAGCAGGCGCGCCGGAACTGGAAGCCGCGCAGGCCAGGCTGGCGTGGCTCTTGTGCGGCCTGTCGGGCAGGGGCATGGCGGTCGAAGCCTTGCGGCGTCCGGCGCTGGACGGCCCGCCGTCGCGCCCCATTCTCGCGCCCTCGCACCTGCTGGTGCCGGACAGCTACACCGTGCTGGACGGCGCCGACCGCTGGGCGCTGTACCGCGCGGCGGTGGCGCATGCGGCCGCCCATCTGCGTTACTCGCCAGTGGCGCAGCCGGTACTGAGCCTCAAGCCCATGGGCGTGGCGGTGGTATCCGCCATCGAGGATGCGCGGGTGGAGCGGCTGCTGGCGGCCGACTATCCCGGCGTGCGGCGCTGGTTCCTGCCCTTCGTGCCGCCGCCGCCCGATCCGGCGGACTTGGGATTCGCGGCCCTGATCCAGCGCATGAGCCGGCTGTTGATGGATCCGTCGCTGCACGACGACAACCATTGGGTGAACAAGGCGCGCACGTTGTTCGAGGCGCAGGCCGCCGACCTGCGTGACACGGCGGCCTTCCGTCGCCTGGCGTCGGTGCTGGCGAATGACCTGGGCCAGATGCGGGTGCGCTTCAATCCGCAGCAGTACGCCGTACCCGTGCCCTACCGCGACGACAACGCCTATCTGTGGGACTACGGCGACGCGGCAGAGCCGCCGCCTGAGCTGACCCTGGGGTCGCAGGGTGTGGCGCCCGAGCGGCGCGACGCCGCGCCGCAAGGCCAGGAGCAGCCCGCGCCAGCGGCCAGCGAAACGGAACTGGGACGCTACCGCTATCCCGAATGGGACTACAAGCTGGACCGAAGCCGGCCGGACTGGTGCACCGTGATCGAGAAGCTGCCGGGTTGGACCGGCATGCCGCTGCCCGCGCCCGCCGGACCCGCGCAGCGCCTGGCCCTGCCGCAGTCGCGCCGCCTGAGCCGCGCGCGCCGTCTGAGGCGCCAATGGGAGGGCGATGACATCGACCTGAACGCCGCGATCGAGGTCCTGATCGACCGGCGCCTGGACCTGGCGCCCGACGCCCGCTTCTTCATGCGCCCGGGCAGCCAGCCCTGCGCCAGCAGCACGCTGGTGCTGCTGGACCTGTCGGCCTCGGCCAACGACCTGGCGTCCGACGCAGGGGCGACAGTGCTGGAATTGGAGAAGCGGGCGGCGATGCTGCTGGCGCAGGCCACATCAGGCGAAGGCGACCTGATCGCCGTGCACGGCTTTTGTTCGGACACGCGGGCGGCGGTGTACTACTACCGCCTGCTGGAAGCCGGCGCCCCGGTTGCGGCGGCGTTGGGCCGCATAGGCGGCGCCCAGGCCCGTTATTCAACGCGCCTGGGCGCGGCGTTGCGGCATGCCGGCGCGCTGGCGCTGCAGGCGCCGGGAGAGCGGCGCGCCATCATCGTCGTCACCGATGGCGAACCCTCCGATGTCGACGTGCATGACCCGCGCTATCTGGTGGACGATGCGCGCGAGGCGGTGCTGGCACTGCGCGGGCGAGGCGTCAGCGTGCATTGCGTCGCGTTGGACGCGCAGGCCGAACCGCAGTTGCGCGCGATGTTCGGCTTTCGCGGTTACCGGATCGTGACGAACCCGGCGGCATTGCCGCAGGCGCTGGTTCGCGCCTATGCCAGGACCGCGCCATGACCACCCCAGGAATCCACGTGTTGACGGCGGCTGCGGCTGTGCTGAAACTGATGAACTCGACAAAGGATGGATGTCCGCGCCAGCGGGCCTCCCGATCATGGCAAACAAAGATCCTATCCGCGTAGGCGTGCTGTTTTCCGAAACAGGTGCCACATCGACCATAGGCCGGTCCCAGCTGCATGGCACCTTGCTGGCCATCGACGAGATCAACGAGGCGGGCGGGGTCGACGGCCGCGAGATCGTGCCGGTGCGCTACGACCCGAGATCGGACCCCGCCACCTACAGCGTGCTGGCTGAAAGACTCATCACGCAAGACCGCGTCAACGTCATATTCGGCTGCTACATGTCCAGCAGCCGCAAGGCCGTGCTGCCGGTGGTCGAGAAATGGAACCGCCTGCTGTTCTACCCGACGCTGTACGAAGGGTTCGAGTTTTCGAACAACATCATCTACACCGGCGCCGCGCCCAACCAGAACAGCGTGCAACTGGCCGAATTCATGACCGCCAACTTCGGCGCGCGGGTCTACCTGATTGGTTCGGACTACATCTATCCCTACGAGTCCAACCGCATCATGGGCGAACTCGTGCTGCAGCGGCAGGACAGCGCCAAGCTGGGCGAACGCTATGTGCCTTTGACCGCGACGGAACGCGACTACCGGGAGATCCTGGACGACATCCGCAACAAGCGTCCGGACTTCATTTTCTCCACGGTGGTGGGCAATTCCACGGCCTGCCTGTACCGCGCCTACGCGGACGCGGGCTTCGATCCGAAGACCATGCCCATCGCCAGCCTGACGACCTCCGAAGCGGAGATCTCCCAGATGGAGCCCGAGGTCGCCGCCGGCCACTTCACTTCCGCGCCGTATTTCCAATCCATCGATTCCGACATCAACCGGCGCTGCCTGGAACGATTGCGGCGGCGCTTCGGGCATGACTGCGTGCCCAATCTCTGCTGGGAAGCGGCGTACTTCCAGATGCACATCTTCGCCAACGCTTTCCGCGACACCGGCACCGACGAGATCGCGCAGATCCTGCCGCGCGTGCTGCAAAGCGAATTCCAGGCGCCCCAGGGCCGCGTGCGCATCGACCCCACCAACCACCACACCTGCCTGTATCCGCGCGTCGGCCGGGTCAACGGCAAGGGCCAGTTCACCATCGTGCGCGAGGCCACGCGGCCCGTGCATCCCGATCCGTACCTGGTCACCCATTCGTTGGGCGACTGGACGGCCACCCTGAGTTCGCTGGATATCTGATGGGCGATACCGCCAGCCGCCAGCGCGCGGAGCGCGCGACGCCATCCCTGCTCAAGGACCTGCGTACGCTGCGGATCGCCGTCTATCATCCCGACGACGCCGACGGCCGCCAACTGACGCAGCAACTGCAACGGATCGGCTGTCAGGTGCAGACCTTCTGGCCTCCGGCGCCCACGTTGCCCGAAGGGCTGGACGCGGTGTTCCTGGCCGTGCGGCCAGATGTGATCGACCTGGGCTTCGAATGGGCCAAGAGCGAAGACGCGCCCATGGTCATCGCCATCGTCACCTACGAGAATCCGACCATCGTCGAGGCCGTGCTGCGCATCGGCGCGAAAGCAGTGCTGCCTTCGCCCGTGCGCTCGTTCGGCCTGTTGTCTTCATTGGTGGTGGCGCGCCAGGTCTACGACGACATCAAGTCGCATGCCCGGCGCCTGCGCAAGCTGGAGGGAAAACTCCTGGGCGTGCGCCGCATCGCGGAAGCCAAGAGCATCCTCATGCGCACGCGCAACGTCACCGAGGACCAGGCCTACGACCTGATCCGCGAGCAGGCCATGAACAAGCGCGTCACCACCGAAGAGATCGCGGGCGCCATCGTCAACGCCAACGAAATCCTGTCGCTGGGCAAGTAGGACGCGCCGCGCAGGCTTAGTACTTGCCCGTCAGCAGCTCGCCCGCGTTGGGCACGCGCGCTTCCAGGTCCAGCACCTTCAGCATCCGGTAGACCGTCGCCGCCGCGGCCGTCACCACCGGCAGACCCAGGCGGTCCTGCACCGGTTGAATCGACGCCAGGGACGGCATCTGCACGCAGGCGGACAGCACCACCGCGTCCACGCCGCGCGTGTTCAGGCGTTCCACGTGGCTGGCCGGCGCCATCGGATCCTGCGCGCCAACCTTCAGGTTGTCGGGAATCTCCAGCGACAGGCTGTCCTGCACCTCGATGCCTTCGTTCTCGATGTAGTCCACCACCAGCTTGGTCAGCGGCTTCATGTAGGGCGTCAGGATAGCGACCTTGCGCGCGCCGATGGCGTGCAGGCCCTCCACCAGCGCGCCCGCGCTGGAGATCACCGGCGCCGGCGCGCCGTTGTCCACCGTGGCCTGGTGCAGGCGTTCCTGCGAGACGCGGTGATAGCCGAGCCCTTGGCTCATGATCGCCACCAGGCAGGCATAGCCCAGCACGTCCACGCGTGCATCGGACAGTTCCTGCGCGCAACGGTCCGACTCCCGGTCCATCGACGCCAGTTCCGCCGCCGTTACCTGCTTCATGCGCATGCGGCTGGAATGGAAAGTGAAGCGCTCCGGCGCGATGGTCTCGCGCAGGCGCAGCATGGCCGGGATTTCCGTTTCCATGGTGGTGTTGGAACTGGGGACGATCTGGCCGATGCGCAGGGCGCGGGGGGATGCGGTCATGGCGATGCTCCTCGAAAGGCGTAAGAGGGCCGGCCCGCGGCGGCGCGCGGGAACCCGGCAATGCGGAATACGGATGTCAGCCGGTGGCAGTGCCTGCGGCGGTGAGCGCTGGTCTCATGGCAGGTCCCCGGATGTTTGTCGTGTGCTCTATCGGCAAGGCTTATTCTGGTCGCCGGGAACGATATTTTCCAATATAGTTTTTATCTGGTTTGATATCTTTCCCAAATAACTGGCCGCCATGGAAATCCGCCAACTCCGTTATTTCGCCGTGCTGGCCGAAGAGCTGAACTTCACCCGGGCCGCCGCGCGCCTGCACATCTCGCAACCGCCGCTCAGCCTGCAGATCGCGCAGCTGGAGCGCGAACTCGAGGTCAAGCTGTTCGACCGCAACAACCGCCGCGTCACCCTGACCGAAGCCGGCGAAGCCTTTCTCAACGACGTGCGTGCGCTTCTCGCCAGCCTGAAGGACGCCACCGTCCGAGCCCGCGCCGTGGACCAGGGCCTGGCCGGCCGCATCGAGGTCGGCCTGTCCGGCTCGCACTTCATGGGCCCGGTTCCCGCGCTGATCGCCCGCTACAAGGCCTCCCACCCCCAGGTCTCAGTCCTGCTCAACGAAATGAACCCCGCCGCGCAACTGGACGCGCTGCGCGGCCACCGCATCGACGTCAGCATCTCCCGCACCGCCGTCGACGACGAGGAACTACAGTCCATGCCCCTATGGCCCGATCCCGTCGTGGCCGTGCTCCCCAAGGGCCACCCTCTGTCCGCCCGCAAGCGGCTGGCGCTCGGCGACCTCGCCGGCGAGGCCTTCGTCATGCTGCGCCAGGACACCTCCGCCTTCGCCCGCACGCTGGCCGAAACCTGCGCCCGCGCCGGCCTGCCCCTGTCCGCCGCTCAAACAGTCGCCGAAGTCCCGGCCCAGCTGGCTCTGGTCGCCGCGGGTCTGGGCGTGGCCTTGGTGCCGCGTTCCACATGCCGCCATGCAACCGACCGCATTGCCGTTTGCACGCTGCCCGCCGACATCGCGCGCGCCATGGTCTACGCCGTCACACGCCGGCAAGGCAGGAGACGCGCGCTGGATACGTTTCTGCAGACGGCGGCGCAGATGAAAGACGAATGATGACGACCATGCGGCCATCGCATGCGCTGCGAGACAGTCAAAGCAAGCCAGCCCCCTGCTGCGCGCAGCGCCATCACCAATCGCAAGACACCGCATAAGCCCCAGAAGGCCGTCCGCGCGGCCGCCCTGGGGCGAACCCCGCAAGATCTCGCCACCCACCCAGACCGAGGCGAGAACCCCAAGCAAGCAACTCTTCCCAGCGCCCGCCGAGATTCAGACAGCACAGCCTGGCGCGGCGGCCTTAAGAAACAAAAAGGGCCGTCCCAAATAGACGGCCCCCAAAGACGAACAAAGAAAGCACTCAGCCCGTCAACACACAATCCAAAGCCTCCGGCGCACCCAACCGCACCCGGAACTCCCTCAACTCATCCCGCCGGAACACATGCACAGTCACCCGATCCCCCACCCGGTACTGCGCCAGCAACAGTTCCAACCCCGCCGGCGCATCCACCCGCAAGCCGTCCACCGCCACCAGCACATCCCCGGCGGACAACCCGCCCTTATGCCCCGCGCCGCCCTCCAGCACTGTCGCCAGCGCCAGCGATTCCCCCTGCTTGCGCGTACGCACATCCAGCGAAGGAATATTGGCCGCCGTCTTCCATTGCAGCTTGATGCCCTGCGGCTCCAGTAGTTCCGCCAGCGGCACATCCGCCGTCCCATAGGCATGGCGCGCGATGAAGCGCCGCGTATCCACGCCAGTGGCTTCACGAATCAGCGCCGGCAGTCCATCTTCCGGCAACCCTTGCGGCTTGCCCTGATAGAAATCGCGTCCGTAGCGGCTCCAAAGCAAGCGCATCACATCATCCAGCGAGTGCGCGCCACCCGTTTCCCGGCGGATCAGCAGATCCAGTCCCAGTGCCACCAACGCGCCCTTGGTGTAATAGCTGACCAGCGCGTTCGGCGAATTTTCATCCTGCTTGTAATAGCGCGTCCAGGCATCGAACGAACTCTCCGCCACCGACTGCTTCAACCGGCCCGGCGTACGCGCCACGCTGGTGATGGTCTTGGCCAGCAGCCGCAGATAGTCAGGCTGCGTGATCGCGCCCGAGCGCAACAGCAGCAGATCGTCGTAATAGGACGTGAAGCCTTCGAATACCCACAGCAGACGCGTCAGATCGGGCTGCGAAAGATCGTAGGGCACGAAGGCTTCCGGCTTGATCCGCTTCACGTTCCAGGTATGGAAGTACTCATGGCTTACCAGGCCCAGAAAGCCGCGATAGCCTTCGCCCTGGCCTTGCTGGCCCATCACCGGCAGATCCTTGCGGGCCGTCATCAGCGCCGTGCTGGCGCGATGCTCCAGGCCGCCATAGCCGTCGCCCGTCACCATGGTCATGAACACATAGCGGTCCGAGCTGTCCAGGAACGGCGCGCGCTTGCTGCGGGGCTCGAAGAACGCAATCTGCGTTTCGCAGATCTTGCGCACGTCTTCCGTGATCCGTGCCAGGTCCAGATTGGGTGCAACGCCCGTGAACACCAGTTCGTGTTCGGCGCCATGCGCCACGAAGCTCGAAACCTGTGGCGTGCCCATCTCCACCGGATGGTCGATCAGCGCGTCATAGTCCGGCGCCAGGTACAGCCCGAAACCGTGGCGGCGCGCGGCGCCCTTGTGGCCGCGCGCTTCAGGCAGGCTGGTGTAGACCTTCCAGCCCTGGATCGAGCGCGGCGGCGCCAGGTCCACCAGGCAGGGCAGATGGTCCTGGCCATGCACGCGCAGGAACACGCTGGTGCCGTTGAAAAAGCCGTGGGTTTCGTCCAGATGCGCGCCGCGCACCGACAGGTCCCAGGCGTAGACCTCGTACTCCACCCGCAGCGGACCCTCGCAGGGCGCGGCCTGCCAGGTATGGTTGTCGATCTTCTCGACAGGCACGCGCCGCGTGCCCGAATAGGCCGCCAGCGATTCGATCTGGCGCGAGAAATCGCGGATCAGGTAGCTGCCCGGAATCCAGGCCGGCAGCGACAGGCGCTGGCCGTCGGGGGAGGGCGCGGCGATGCTTAGGGTTATCCGGTAGCGGTGTCCGGCCGGATCATGGGGCGCGAGGCGGTAAAGTAGCGGCAAAGCGTAGTCTTTTTCCATGGCCATATCTTACTTTCATACTTATTCGGAGACATCAATGAGCGAGTCGTTTGTGCTGGTCGAAACCCGGGGCCGCGTCGGCCTGCTGACGCTGAACCGTCCCAAGGCCCTGAACGCCTTGAACGATCAACTGATGGATGAGCTCGGCGCGGCCCTGCTGGCGTTCGAAGCGGACGCCGATATCGGCGCCGTGGTCATCACCGGCAGCGAAAAAGCCTTCGCCGCGGGCGCCGACATCGGCGCCATGAAAGACTGGTCCTACATGGACGTGTATGGCAGCGAATACATCACGCGCAACTGGGAAACCCTCAAGCGCATCCGTAAACCCGTGATCGCGGCCGTGGCCGGCTACGCCCTGGGCGGCGGCTGCGAACTGGCCATGATGTGCGACATCATCATCGCCGCCGACACCGCCAAGTTCGGCCAGCCCGAAATCAAGCTGGGCGTGATTCCGGGCGCGGGCGGCACCCAGCGCCTGCCGCGCGCGGTGGGCAAGGCCAAGGCCATGGACCTGGCGCTGACCGCCCGCATGATGGGCGCCGAGGAAGCGGAACGCGCTGGCCTGGTGTCGCGCGTGGTTCCGGCCGACAAGCTCATGGAAGAAGCCATGGACGCGGCCACCGTCATCGCCTCCATGTCCCTGCCGTCGGTCATGATGGCCAAGGAATGCGTCAACCGCGCCTTCGAAGGCTCGCTCAACGAAGGCCTGCTGTTCGAGCGCCGCGTGTTCCATTCGCTGTTTGCGACCGAAGACCAGAAGGAAGGCATGGCCGCCTTCACCGAGAAGCGCAAACCGGACTTCAAACACCGTTAATCCTTGTTACGCCCGGGCGGCCTGTCCGGGTGCACCAGGATCCGCCCCGCGCGCCCTCCCAGGGCGCGTTTTTTTGCGCGCTTCCAGGTCCATGAGCGGAGTTGCGCCTTGAAACGGTTCGGCAGCACCTTGTTGCAGAGTTCGGCCCTATCCTGAAAAAGCGTCACCGCGAGGTGCCGCGCCAGAGAGGCTTGCCCGAACTGGCAAGCCCGGCGCGGCGGCTCGCTTGCAGACAAAATCAATAAGGAGCCTTGCATGCGTACATCCATCGCTACCCGCCGCTGGTCCGCCGCGGTCCTTGCTGGCGCACTGAGCGCCTGCTTCGTCACCGCCGCCCAGGCGCAATCGCCGCGGCCTACTTTGCGCCTGGTGTCCGAGACGCCGTACCCGGCCGCCTCCGCGCCCGCGGCGCAGATGAGCGAGCAAGAGCTGCGCGACATCGCCATCGACGCCTATGTCTATGCTTATCCGATGGTGCTGATGGAGTTGGCCCGCCGCAAGGCCACCGCCGTGCAGACGCCGCTGGACGGCAAGGCGCCGGTGAACCAGTTCGGCCACAAGGCCGCCTTCCCCGATCCGCGCGCGGGCGACGTGCCCTGGCCCAGCGCCGACGCGCTCTATTCCAGCCTCTGGTTCGACGTGTCGCGCGCCCCGCTGATCGTGAACCTGCCCGCGACCGGCGACCGCTATATGGTGTTGTCGGCGTTGGACATGTGGAGCGACGTATTCGCCTCGCGCGGCACGCGCACCAACGGCAACGGCGCTCAGTCGTTCGCCATCGTCGGCCCAGGCTGGCAGGGCAGCGTGCCCCCCGGCATGGACGTGATCCACAGCCCTACGGCCACCGGCTGGTTGATCGGCTGGACCCAGGCGGGCGGTCCGCAGGACTACGCGGCCGTCAATCAGATCCAGGCCGGCATGACCGCCAGCCCGATGGCCGCGCCCGTGCTCGCCAGGCCCGCTGCCAACCGCGGTTCCCGCAGCGCCTATCCGCAAACGGGGCCCGGCGTGGGTTCGGCGCCGATCGGCAGCGACCTGCCGCCGCCTATGCCCGTGACGGTGCCCGACGGCACGCCGGCCGAACAGGCGGCCGGCATGGACGCCGCCTCGTTCTTCACGCTGTTCTTCGACGTGATGCGCAACAACCCGCCGCACGCCAACGACACGCCCATTCTGGACCGCATGCGCCGCATCGGCCTGGACAGCCGCCAGCCGTTCTCGTATGGCCGCCTGAGTCCGGCCGTGCAGCAGGCGCTGGCGCAGGCCCAGCCGTTGGCCGGCCGGCGCATCGCTGATGGCGTGTCGCGCCTGGGTACTCTCATGAACGGCTGGAGCACCGTGCTGTCCGGCATCGGTACCTATGGCACCGACTACACGCGCCGCGCCGCCATCGCCTATGCCGGCCTGGGCGCGCCGACGCCGGAAGACGTGCTGTACCCGGTCACGGTGTCCGACTCCAAGGGCCGCGCGCTGAATTCCGATGAAGACTATGTATTGCACTTCGACAAGGGGCAGTTGCCGCCGGTCAACGCTTTCTGGTCGCTGCACGTCTATGACGACAAGCACGGCTTCGCCGACAATCCGGCCAACCGCTACGTACTGCGCAGCACCGATGGCCTGAAGTACAACGCCGACGGTTCGCTGGACATCTACATCCAGCGCCGCGATCCCGGCGAGCGCAAGCGCTCGAACTGGATAGCCACCCCGGCCGCCGATGCGCCGTTCCTGCTCAGCATGCGCCTGTACTCGCCGCAGGATACGGCGTTGGACGGACTGTGGGCGCCGCCGCCGGTCAAGGAGGATTGATCCTGGTTTGATGGTATAAAGCGCGGCCTCCATGACGGAGGCCGCGGTTCATTGAGCAGGGTTTGCGCAGCATGCTGCGAGGGGTGATTCGCGTCCCTAATTTCGGCCGATCCAAGCGTTGTTTGCGCCTTACAAACGGCCGAAAGTTCATTTGCTAGGGTAAAAAGAATCACGCTATACTCTGCGGGTTTGACGCTTGCGGGATAAGAACACGTAGCGGCTGACAAGTAGCGGGCACGGTGTTGATGAGCCTTTTGAAATCAACGACTTGGCGCCGGCTATGGGGGCAGCTACGGGCAGCGAGACGCGCCGGTTCTGATAGGGGCAAAGAAGCAAAGCGAGGAAGTTTGATGCAACAGAACTCCATGCAGCATGAAGTGCGGCAGGGTCCGGTTGACGGTCAGGGTCAGCAGCAAGCAATGTTTGACCACGACATGACGGATAAAGTTCTGGTTCTCAGTGACGCGGATCGCGCGGCGCTGAATGCTCAAGCTAGCCGCGGGCTCCTGTTGGCATTGGCAGCGCAAGGTGCCATGGGGCTCGCAGCAGCAGTAATTGCGGGGGTTGTCGGAGGGGCGGCGGCAGGTTGGTCGGCGCTGGCGGGGGCGGGAGCGTATTTCATTCCCAATGCGTTGTTCGCATTGCGCCTGGCTGTCAGCGTACGGGCCGGTAAGGCCAGTCCCTTTACCTTTCTCTCTGGTGAGTTGATCAAGTTGTTCGCAACGGCGCTGCTGTTGTGGCTGCTTTCGCGTGTGACGCAGGATAGCCTCGTATGGCCTGCCGCGTTGCTCGGTCTGATACTCACATTGAAGGGCTATCTCCTGCTCTTGATGTTCCGCAAGTTGTCATAGCGCCGAGCAGGTTTACGGCAAACGAAATCGTGGAATCGTCCGGTTCGCAAGGGCCGGGCACAGCAAATAGGGTAGGATTCAAATGGCTGCTGCCAGCGACGTGTCGCCTCAGTCCGCGTATATTCAGCACCACCTGGTGCATCTGAACAATACGGGTGAGAAACAGAGCGCTATCGCTCAGTTCGACATCATCAACTACGACTCGTTGTTCTGGTCGGGCCTGATGGGTCTGATCGTCATTTTCTTCCTGTGGCGCGCTGCGCGCCGCGCCACCAGTGGCGTGCCGGGCCGTTTCCAGGCCTTCGTGGAAATGATCGTCGACATGGTCGACGACCAGGCCAAGGGCATCGTCCACAACGCCAAGAGCCGTCTTTTCATTGCCCCGCTGGCGCTCACCGTGTTCCTCTGGATCATCCTGATGAACGCGCTGGACCTGCTGCCCGTCGACCTGCTGCCCTCCATCTGGCGCCTGACCGGCCTGGGCGCTGAACACGGCGATCCGCTCTACTACCACCGCATTCTGCCGACCGCCGACCTGAACGTGCCGATGGGCATGTCGCTGGGCGTGCTGCTGCTGATGTTCTACTACGGCATCAAGATCAAGCACCCGGGCGGCTTCGTCAAGGAACTGTTCACCGCGCCGTTCCACGCGCACGGCATCGGCGCCATCGTGCTGGCCCCGTTCAACCTGCTGCTGAACCTGATCGAATACGCCGCCAAGTCCGTGTCGCTGGGCATGCGGTTGTTCGGCAACATGTTCGCCGGCGAACTGATTTTCATGCTGATCGCCCTGCTGGGCGGCGCCTGGACCGGCTTCAACGGCGCCAGCATCGGCCTGGGCATCGGCCACATCCTGGCCGGCTCCATCTGGGCGATCTTCCACATCCTGATCGTTCTGCTGCAGGCCTTCATCTTCATGATGCTGACGCTGGTGTACCTCGGCCAGGCTCACGAAGGCCACTGATCCCCCGAATTTCCCATGCTGGCCACCCGGCCAGCATGGGATAGCAAGATTATCTTGCATTGAGCAGTACCCCTTATTTTTCAATTTTTGACTTCAGATTTCTAACCAAGGAGTTGTCATGACCAACGTCGCTTTCGTTGCCCTCGCTTGCGGTCTTATCATCGGTCTGGGCGCTATCGGCGCTTGCATCGGCATCGCACTGATGGGCGGCAAGTATCTGGAAGCCTCGGCTCGTCAGCCTGAACTGATGAACGCTCTGCAAACGAAGATGTTCCTGCTGGCTGGCCTGATCGACGCGGCATTCCTGATCGGCGTGGGTATCGCCATGCTGTTCGCCTTCGCCAACCCGTTCGTCGGCTAAGGCACCGCCCGCCGGCGAAAAGGCGGGTCATGACGCTGGCGGCGATGTGGGTGCAAGCTCCGTCGCCGACTAGCAAAGTATCGAGTGCTCCGTGACGCCCCTTTCCGGGTGCGGTCGGAGCCGCAAGGTGTTAAAGGAACGACCGTGAATCTGAACGCGACGATCATTTTCCAGATGCTCGTGTTCTTCGTTCTTGGCTGGTTCACGATGAAATTCGTGTGGCCTCCCCTGACGAAGGCGATGGACGAGCGCCGCCAGAAAATCGCCGACGGCCTGGCCGCCGCCGAGAAGGGCAAAGCCGATTTGGCTCAAGCCCAGGCGCGCGTCAGTCTGATCGAGGCTTCTGCCAAGTCCGAAAACCACGCCCGCATCATCGAGGCCGAGAAGCAAGCCGCCTCCCTGATCGAGCAGGCCCGCCGTGAAGCGGAAGCCGAACGCGCCCGTATCGTGGCGCAGGCTGCCCAGGATGCCGCGCAGGAAGTCCAGCGCGCCCGCGACCTGCTGCGCGACGACGTCGCTGCGCTGGCCGTCAAGGGTGCTGAACAGATCCTCAAGCGCGAGGTTGACGCCCGCGCACACGCCGAGCTGCTCAACCAGCTCCGCGCGCAGCTTTAATCCGGGACCGTCATGGCTGAACTTTCCACTGTTGCCCGGCCCTACGCTGAAGCGCTCTTCAGCGCGGCGCGCGACGACCGCGCCGGCTTGCCGGCCTGGTCCGATCTGGTCAGCGAACTGGCTCAGGTCGCCTCCAACCCCGACGTGCGCGAGGCCATGGCCGACCCGCGTCTGGGCGACAAGCAGCGCGTCGAGCTGTTCTCCGGCCTGGTAAAGGCCGAACTGCCTCAAGCCGCCCGCAATTTCATCGAGCTGCTGGTCGAAAACGACCGGCTGCTGCTGCTGCCCGACATCGCCGCGCAATTCGCGGTGCTGCGGAATCGTCACGACGGCACGGCGCAGGCGGAAATTACCAGCGCGTTCGAAATGAGCGATGCCCAGGTCAAAGAACTGGTCAGCGCGCTCGAACAAAAATTCGGCCTCAAGCTCAAGCCCAGCGTCACCGTTGATCCGTCGCTGATCGGCGGCGTGCGCGTGGCCGTCGGTGACCAGGTGCTCGATACTTCCGTACAAGCCCAATTGGCCCGCATGCGCGATCAGCTCGCCGCTTAAGGCAACTAACAGGATTCCAGGAGTCAATATGCAACTCAATCCCTCCGAGATCAGCGAACTGCTCAAGAGCCGCATCGAGGGCCTGGGCGCTTCGGCTGATGTCCGTACTCAGGGCACCGTCGTGTCCGTGACCGACGGTATTACCCGCATCCACGGCTTGTCCGACGTGATGCAGGGCGAAATGCTCGAATTCCCCAACAACGTTTTCGGTCTGGCGCTCAACCTCGAGCGTGATTCCGTCGGCGCCGTTATTCTCGGCGACTACACCGGCGTTTCCGAAGGCGACCAGGTCAAGACGACCGGCCGCATTCTGGAAGTTCCGGTCGGTCCCGAACTGAAAGGCCGCGTGGTCAACACGCTGGGCGAGCCGATCGACGGCAAGGGCCCGGTCAACGCCAAGGCCACCGACATCATCGAAAAAGTGGCGCCTGGCGTTATCGCCCGCCGCTCGGTGTCGCAGCCGCTGCAAACCGGCATCAAGGCTATCGACTCGATGGTGCCGATCGGCCGCGGCCAGCGCGAACTGATCATTGGCGACCGCCAGACCGGCAAGACCGCCGTCGCTGTCGACACGATCATCAGCCAGAAGGGCAAGGGCGTCACCTGCGTGTACGTCGCTATCGGCCAGAAGGCTTCGACGATCAACAACGTGGTGCGCAAGCTGGAAGAGCACGGCGCGATGGAATACACCATCGTCGTGGCCGCTTCGGCCTCCGACTCGGCCGCCATGCAGTACCTGGCCGCCTACGCCGGCTGCACGATGGGCGAATACTTCCGCGACCGCGGCGAAGACGCCCTGATCGTTTATGACGACCTGACCAAGCAAGCCTGGGCCTATCGCCAAGTGTCGCTGCTGCTGCGCCGTCCGCCGGGCCGTGAAGCCTACCCGGGCGACGTGTTCTACCTGCACTCGCGCCTGCTGGAACGCGCTGCCCGCGTGAACGAAGAGTACGTCGAGAAGTTCACCAACGGCGCCGTCAAGGGCAAGACCGGCTCGCTGACCGCGCTGCCGATCATCGAAACCCAGGCAGGCGACGTGTCGGCCTTCGTTCCGACCAACGTGATCTCGATCACCGACGGCCAGATCTTCCTGGAAACCGACCTGTTCAACGCCGGTGTCCGCCCCGCAATCAACGCCGGTATCTCGGTGTCGCGTGTGGGTGGCGCTGCTCAGACCAAGGTCGTCAAGAAGCTGTCCGGCGGTATCCGTACCGACTTGGCGCAGTACCGTGAACTGGCCGCCTTCGCGCAGTTCGCTTCCGACCTGGACGACGCGACCCGTCGCCAGCTGGAACGCGGCAAGCGCGTGGTGGAACTGCTCAAGCAGCCGCAATACCAGCCGCTGCAAGTGTGGGAACTGGCCGTCACGCTGTACACGGTCAACAACGGCTACCTGGATGAAGTGGACGTGGCCCAAGTGCTGTCGTTCGAGAAGTCGCTGAAGGATCAACTGAAGGCCAAGCATGCGGCCCTGATCCAGCGCATCGAAGACACCAAGGAACTGTCCAAGGATGACGAAGCCGAATTGGCCGCCGCCATCCAGGAATTCAAGAAGCACGGTGCTTTTTAAGAAAGTGATGGGTTAGGCGTCCGCGACGCCTCACCCATCCTTCCCGGATGGATGAGGCGCCAGCGGAACCCATCGGCCAGTCTTCACAGGAAAGCGCAATGCCCGGAATTAAGGAAATCCGAACCAAGATCAAGAGCGTGCAAAACACGCGCAAGATCACCAAGGCGATGGAAATGGTCGCCGCATCCAAGATGCGCAAGGCGCAGGAGCGGATGCGTGCTGGCCGTCCGTATGCCACCAAGGTGCGCGAGATTGCTGCGCACCTGATGCAGGCCAACCCCGAGTACAGCCACCCGTACCTGGTCGAACGCGAAGTCAAGGCGGTCGGCGTGATCATGGTCACGACCGACAAGGGCCTGTGCGGCGGCTTGAACACCAACATCACCCGCGTGACGTTGGGCAAGCTGAAAGAGTTCGAGAAGAACGGCATCGCCGTGCAAGCGACCGCTTTCGGCAACAAGGGCGTGGGCGTGCTGACCCGCATCGGCGCCAAACTGGTTTCCCAGGAAGTGCAACTGGGCGACAAGCCGCAACTCGACCGCCTGCTGGGCGCGATCAAGGTGCAGCTGGACGCCTACCTGGAAGGCCGCATCGACGCGCTGTACGTGGCCTCGACCCGCTTCGTCAACACGATGAAGCAGGAGCCGTTGTTCTTGCGCCTGCTGCCTCTGGCCAGCGGTTTGGATGATCCGTACCAGACGGGCGCTGATAGCCTGGCCAAGACCTCGGAAGTGAAGTCGGACTACAGCTGGGATTACATCTACGAACCCGACGCCCGTAGCGTGATCGACGACCTGCTGCAGCGTTACGTTGAAGGCCTGCTGTACCAAGCCGTGGCCGAGAACATGGCTTCGGAGCAGTCGGCCCGGATGGTCGCCATGAAGGCGGCGTCGGACAACGCCAAGAAGGTCATCGGCGATCTGCAACTGGTCTACAACAAGACCCGTCAGGCCGCGATCACCAAAGAAATTTCGGAAATCGTAGGGGGCGCTGCCGCCGTTTGAGGCAGGCAGCATCCCGTCAAAAGCTATCAAGCAAGGAATCGACATGAGCAACGGAACCATCGTTCAGTGCATCGGCGCCGTGGTGGATATTCAGTTCCCCCGCGATCAAATGCCCAAGATCTACGAAGCGCTTACCCTGGCCGACGAGGGTTCCTCGTTCGCCGAAAAGGGTCTGACGCTGGAAGTGCAGCAACAGCTGGGCGACGGCGTGGTGCGTACCATTGCGCTGGGCTCCAGCGACGGCCTGCGCCGCGGCATGAAGGTCACCGGCACGGGCGCCCCGATCTCGGTGCCCGTCGGCACCGGCACGCTGGGCCGCATCATGGACGTGCTGGGTCGTCCCATCGACGAAGCCGGCCCGATCCAGCACGACGAAAAGCGTGGCATTCACCAAGCGGCTCCCCGTTTCGACGAGCTGTCGCCGTCGGTGGAACTGCTGGAAACCGGCATCAAGGTTATTGACCTGGTTTGCCCGTTCGCCAAGGGCGGCAAGGTCGGCCTGTTCGGCGGCGCCGGCGTGGGCAAGACCGTCAACATGATGGAACTGATCAACAACATCGCCAAGCAGCACAGCGGCTTGTCGGTGTTCGCCGGCGTGGGCGAGCGTACCCGCGAAGGCAACGACTTCTACCACGAAATGGAAGAGTCGAACGTTCTGGACAAGGTTGCGATGGTGTTCGGTCAGATGAACGAACCCCCGGGCAACCGTCTGCGCGTGGCGCTGACCGGCCTGACCATGGCCGAGAAGTTCCGCGACGAAGGCCGCGACATCCTGTTCTTCGTGGACAACATCTACCGCTACACCCTGGCCGGTACCGAAGTGTCGGCACTGCTGGGCCGTATGCCGTCGGCAGTGGGCTACCAGCCCACGCTGGCCGAAGAAATGGGCAAGCTGCAAGAGCGCATCACGTCGACCAAGACCGGCTCGATCACCTCGATCCAGGCCGTGTACGTCCCTGCGGACGACTTGACCGACCCGTCGCCTGCCACGACCTTCCAGCACTTGGACTCCACCGTCGTGCTGTCGCGTGACATCGCCGCCCTGGGTATCTACCCGGCCGTGGACCCGCTGGATTCGTCCAGCCGCCAGCTCGACCCGCAAGTCGTGGGCGAAGAGCACTACGCCGTGGCCCGTGGCGTGCAGCAAACGCTGCAGCGCTACAAGGAACTGCGCGACATCATCGCGATTCTGGGCATGGACGAACTGTCGCCGGAAGACAAGCAGGCCGTGGCCCGCGCCCGTAAGATCCAGCGCTTCCTGTCGCAGCCGTTCCACGTTGCAGAAGTGTTCACCGGTTCGCCCGGCAAGTACGTTCCGCTGGCCGAAACCATCCGTGGTTTCAAGATGATCGTGAACGGCGAGTGCGATGCGCTGCCGGAACAGGCCTTCTACATGGTCGGCTCGATCGACGAGGCCTTCGAGAAGGCCAAGAAACTGCAATAAGGAACCGATATGGCTACCCTGCATGTGGATGTCGTCAGCGCAGAGGAAGCGATCTTCTCCGGTGAGGCGAAGTTCGTGGTGCTGCCTGGCGAAGCGGGTGAACTGGGCATTCTGCCCGGCCACACCCCGCTGATTTCGCGCATACGCCCCGGGACGGTCAAGATCGTTCGTGCCGACCAAGGCGAGGAAAACATCTTCGTCGCCGGGGGCATTCTGGAAGTGCAGCCGGGCAGCGTGACGGTTCTGGCCGACACGGCTATCCGTGCCGCCGACCTGGACGAAGCCCGCGCCCTGGAAGCGCGCCAGAAGGCCGAACAGGCCCTGGCCAACGCCAAGGACAAGGCGGACATCGCCGTGGTCGAAGCGGAACTCGCCATGCTGGCTGCGCAAGCCATCGCGGCGCGCAAGCTGCGCCAAGGCGGCCGTTCGCACTAAGCGGCGAAGCTGTGCCCCGGGGTTCGCCCCGGAATCGAAAGAAGCGGCCTCGGGGCCGCTTTTTTCATGCCTGTTTTTGTCATTGCCGAGTGAAGGTCCGCCGTCCTTTGGGCGGGCCGCAATGCGATCACTACGAATAGCTGCACGCCGGTTGCAACAGTAGCCTTCAATCTTCCTAGTCAAGCGTAGGGGGAAGCGTGCGAGAAGTCCTGGATTGCGGGGTATTGCTGGCGCCCGGCCATGATGGGCCGATGCGCGATCTGGTCGCGCTGCACCCGGCCAGGCAGACGCGCGTGCGGCTCCATCTGGTGTCGCTGAGTCCGGTGCGCTATGCGACCGCGGGCATGGCGGCGCGCGATGCCGTGTCAGGCGCGCAGACCGACGCCGACGCGCAGGCCGACAGCCAGGAAGCGGACGTGCAGGCGCTGGCCCGGCTGGCGGTGGCGCTCAGGCGCTACGACTGCTGCATCCTGCCGGTGGCGCCATCATCGCTCGCCTGGACGCGCATGGCGCTGCAACAGGCGGGCAGCGCATTGAGCACGCCGGTGCTGTTGCTGATCTCCGATGTGAAGGCGCCCGCGATCGAAGACCTGCTGAGCCTGGGCGCGTCGGATTTCATCATGCAGCCGGCCTGCCTGGAAAGCATGCGGGTGCGGCTTGGCCGCCTGGCCGGCGCGGCGCACGGGCGTGGCGCGGCGCGGGCGGATATCCGCGAGCCCACGACGGCTTATCGCGAGGCGCGGATGGAACTGGGCGCGGACGGGGCGCCGAGGCTCGCTGCGTTGCACGCCCGGGTGCCACAGGATCTGGTAGAGCAAACCTTGTCGGGCATGCGCAAACCGCATCCGCGGCCTGCGCATGAATCCTTCCGGATCGCGAAGGCGCGGGTGGTGGACGGCTTCGAGCGCGACTATATCCGCCTTGCGCTGTCGCGCCATGGCGGCAACGTGGCGCAGGCGGCGCGGGCTTGCTGCAAGCACCGGCGGGCGTTCTGGGCGCTGATGCGCAAGCACGGCATCGAGGCGGCGCCGTACCGGCAGGCCGCGCAGGAGCGGGGGGCCTGAAGCGACGGACCTGCCGGCGGTCGGTCGACGCACGGCCAGCGGGCGGGGCGCCGCGCGCGCCGCCTTGCCCCTGAAAGCGCCCCGCTTGCGCGCCGGCAAGTCCGGCGCAGAGCCTGGCTGCGACTTGTCAGCCAGGGGAAGTAAAATCACGGCTTCCGATCATCGAGGATAGTCGTGTCTGCTTCCGTACTGAAGAACGATGTGTTCTTGCGCTCGCTGCTGCGCGAGCCCGTGCCCTATACCCCGATCTGGCTGATGCGCCAGGCCGGCCGCTACCTGCCTGAATACCGCCAGACGCGGGCCCGCGCAGGTTCCTTCATGGGCCTCGCTCAGAACCCGGACTACGCCTCGGAAGTCACGCTGCAGCCGCTGGAGCGTTTCGACCTGGATGCGGCCATTCTGTTCTCGGACATCCTGACGGTGCCGCACGCCATGGGCCTGGGCCTGGACTTCGCCGAAGGCGAGGGTCCGCGCTTCGCCCGTCCGGTGCGTACCGAAGAAGACGTGGCGCGCCTGGAAGTGCCGGACATGGACAAGCTGCGCTATGTATTCGATGCCGTGCGTACGATCCGGCGCGACCTGGACGGCAAGGTGCCGCTGATCGGCTTTGCCGGCAGCCCCTGGACCATCGCTTGCTACATGGTGGAAGGCCAGGGCAGCGACGACTATCGCCTGATCAAGACGATGCTGTATGCGCGTCCCGACCTGCTGCACCGCATCCTCGAAATCAACGCCGAAGCCACGCTGCAGTACTTGAACGCGCAGATCGCCGCCGGCGCCCAAGCCGTGATGCTGTTCGACAGCTGGGGCGGCGTGCTGGCCGACGGGCTGTTCCAGCAGTTCTCGCTGGCCTACACCCGCAAGGTCGTGGCCGGGCTGATCCGCGAACACGAAGGCCGCCGCGTGCCGGCCATCGTCTTCACCAAGGGCGGCGGCCAGTGGCTGGAACAGATCGCCGCTTGCGGCGCCGATGCCGTGGGCCTGGACTGGACGGTGGATCTGGCCGCCGCGCGGCGCCGCACCGGGGACTCGGTCGCGTTCCAGGGCAACCTCGACCCCATGGCCTTGTTCGGTGGCGGACCCGCCATCCGTGCCGAGGCGCGGCGCGTGCTGGACGCGTTCGGACCGGTCGGCAAGGGCGGCCACGTGTTCAACCTGGGCCACGGCATATCCCGCTTTACTCCGCCAGAAGCCGTAGCCGAATTGGTTGATGAAGTCCACCAGCACAGCCGTTCGCTGCGAGGGTAAGTGAGTGGACGCTTCGGTCTACAGGGCCGGAGCAGGAGGGTCCCTGATGACACTTGTGCACAGCAAGATTGCCCTCGGGGAAAACCCTTTAGATGCTAGTTTACAATCTCGGAAGCTCTCATAAGTCATTGTTTTAAATGGTGAAATGAGAGTTTTCAACAAGATTTCGCAAGTTTGCGCAATCTTGTCAAATTCCAATTTCCGATGTTGCTCCTGCCTTTTCCCCAAAGTTATCCACAGGCGGAAAATGGAGCGCGCCGGCATCATCCGGGATCATCCTTCTACATGCTCCGTCCTAGCACCCATGTCTGAAACGCTGTCGAACACGACCCCCGCGGTCTGCTGGGTGCGGGTGGCGCTGGACGTGCCCCTGCCGGGTCCGTTCGACTACCGCAGCGACGCGCCGGTGACGGTGGGCCTGCGGGTCATCGTGCCGTTCGGCCGTCGCAAGCTGATCGGCGTGGTGGTGGACAACCCGGCGGAGCCGTCCTTCGACCCCAAGCAGATCCGGCCGATCGAAGAGGTGCTGGATGACCTGCCGCCCTTCGACGAGGACTGGCTGCGCCTGGCCCGCTTTGCCGCTGACTACTACCAGCGGCCGCTGGGCGAGGTGATGCTGCCCACGCTGCCGCCGCCGCTGCGCAAGCCCACGGCCTACCAGGGCAAGCGCTCGGCGGGCGGCCCCGTGGCGCGCCTGGACGGGCGCAAGCGCAAGACGGCGCGTGCGCCGGCCCAGGCCGACCAGCCGCCGGAGCTCAACGACGCCCAGCGCGAGGCGGTGGACGCCATAGGCGCGCTGGACGGGTTCAAGCCCGTGTTGCTGCACGGGGTGACGGGCAGCGGCAAGACCGAGGTGTACCTGCGCGCGGCCGAAAGGGTGCTGGCGGCGGGACGCCAGGTGCTGCTGATGGTGCCCGAAATCAACCTGACGCCGCAGCTCGAAGGCGCGCTGCGCGCGCGCCTGGAGGCACTCGTTGGACCGGACGGTCTGGCCGTCATGCATAGCGGCCTGTCCGATGGCGAACGCTTGCAGGCCTGGACCCGCGCCCAGCGCGGCGAGGCCCGCATGCTGCTGGGCACGCGCATGTCGGTGTTCGCGCCCTTGAGCCAGCTGGGCCTGATCGTGGTGGACGAGGAGCACGACGCGTCCTACAAGCAGCAGGACGGCTTGCGCTATTCGGCGCGCGACCTGGCGGTGTGGCGCGCCCATGACCTGAATATTCCAGTAGTGCTGGGGTCGGCCACGCCGTCCCTGGAGACCTGGCAGCATGCCGAGCGCGGGCGCTACCTGCGCCTGACCCTGCCGGGCCGGGCGCGCGCCAGCAGCCTGCCGTCCATGCGCCTGATCGACACGCGGCGCCTGCAACTGAAGCAGGGCATGTCGCCGCAACTGCTGGATGCCATCGGACAGCGCCTGGAACGCAAGGAACAGTCCCTCATCTTCCTGAACCGCCGCGGCTATTCGCCGGTGCTGCATTGCCAGTCCTGCGCGTGGGTCAGCAATTGCCCGCGCTGCACTGCATTTACCGTCCTGCACCGTACCGACGGCCGCGGCCATCGCCTGCAGTGCCATCACTGCGGCTACCAGGCCCCGGTGCCGCGCGCTTGTCCCGAATGCGGCGACCAGGACCTGGCGCCCATGGGGCGCGGCACGCAGCGGGTGGAAGAACATCTGGCGGAATTGTTTCCCGAGGCGCGCATCCTGCGCATCGACGCCGACAGCACGCGCAAGAAGGGCAGCGCCGAAGCGCTGTTCGCCTCGGTGCATGCCGGCGAGGTGGACATCCTGGTGGGCACGCAGATGGTGGCCAAGGGCCACGACTTCGCGCGCCTGGGATTGGTGGGTGTGCTGAATGCGGATTCCATGTTGTTCGCGCATGACTTCCGCGCGCCCGAGCGCCTGTTCGCGCAGCTGATGCAGGTGGCGGGCCGCGCCGGCCGCCATCAAGGCAACGGCGAGGTGCTGATACAGACCAACTACCCCGAGCAGCCGGTCTATCAGGCGCTGCTGCGGCATGACTACGCGGGCTTTGCCCGCCATGCCCTGCACGAGCGGGAAAGCACCGGCCTGCCGCCTTTCGTTTACCAGGCCCTGCTGACCGCGGAGGCGCGCGAGCTGAAGGTGGCGCTGGAATTCCTGGAGCGGGCGCGGGCCTTGCCCGAGGGTGAATGGGCGGCCGATTTTCCAGGCCTGGACGCCATCATGCTGTACGACCCGGTGCCGCTGCGCGTGGTGCGCGTGGCCAATATCGAGCGCGCCCAGTTGCTGGCGGAAAGCAGCAGCCGTCCGGCTTTGCAGGCCTTCCTGGCGTCCTGGTCGCACCACCTGCCGTACCTGGCCAACGAGGCCCGCGTGCGCTGGCAACTGGAAGTCGATCCGTTGGAAATCTGATCGGCTGCGGCCGGGGCCAATGCGCCGTCGATCCGATTGTTCTATGATCTTTCTCCTCTATCGCGCCGGCGCGGCAGGCCCGCCGTGGCGGCTGCGCCCGTCCCCTTTTTCTCGCGTGTTACCGGCCCGCTGACGGGCGGCCGCAAGCTCCGTGCTTGCTGGCCGCAGCTTCAATGCGGCCGCCGCGATGCATGATCACCTGACTCGAATGTCCGCCAGCGAACCTATAGCCCAAGGCATGAACCCCGCTCAACGCGAAGCGGTGCTGTACCTGGACGGCCCCTGCCTGGTGCTGGCCGGCGCCGGCAGCGGCAAGACGCGCGTGATCACGCAGAAGATCGCCTACCTGCTGCGCGAGTGCGGCTATATGGGGCGCAACGTGGTGGCGCTGACCTTCACCAACAAGGCCGCGCGCGAGATGGACGAACGCGTGAAGACCCTGGTGGATCGCAAGCTGTCCAAGGGCCTGATCATCAGCACCTTCCATTCGCTGGGCGTGAAGATGCTGCGCGAGGAGGCGCGCAACGCGGGCCTGAAGCCGACGTTTTCGATCCTGGACGCCGACGATGCCATGGCCATCATCCAGGAACTCTTGAACACGACCGACAAGGCCCGCCTGCGCCACGTGCAGGGCATCATCTCGCTGTGGAAGAACGGCTTGATGGAACCGGACGATGCCGCGCGCGAAGCCATCACGCCGGCCGACGTGGAGGCGGCCAACGTCTACCGCAGCTACGCCGCCACGCTGGCCGCCTACCAGGCGGTGGACTTCGACGACCTGATCCGCATCCCCGCGCTGCTGCTGGCCAACAACGAAGAAGTGCGCACCCGCTGGCAGAACCGCGTGCGTTATCTGCTGGTGGACGAATACCAGGACACCAACGTGTGCCAGTACCGCCTGGTGCAGCTCCTGACGGGTTCGCGCGCCATGTTCACGGCGGTGGGCGATGACGACCAGGCGATCTACGCCTGGCGTGGCGCAACCATCGAGAACCTGGCCAAGCTGACCACCGACTACCCCAACATCAAGCTCATCAAGCTGGAGCAGAACTACCGGTCGGTGCAGCGCATCCTGGCGGCCGCAAACCAGGTGATTGAAAAGAACCCCAAGCTGTTCGACAAGAAGCTGTGGTCCGATCTGGGCGTGGGCGAACCCATCCTGGTATCGGCCATGGACGGCGAGGAGCAGGAGGCCGAATCCATCGCCATGAAGGTGTCGGCTTCGCGCTTCGAGCGCCAGGCGCAGTGGAAGGATTTTGCCATCCTGTACCGCAGCAATCATCAATCGCGCATCCTGGAACAGGCGCTGCGCAACCTGAAGATCCCGTACACGATCTCGGGCGGGCAGAGTTTCTTCGACAAGACCGAAGTGCGCGACGTGCTGGCCTATCTGCGCATCCTGGCCAACGACGACGACGATCCGGCCTTCATCCGCGCGGCCACCACGCCCAAGCGCGGCATCGGCCAGGCCACCTTGCAGACGCTGGGGCAGTACGCCGCAAGCCGCGAGCTGTCGCTGCTGGCGGCCGTGGCCGAGACTGGCCTGGAAAGCCTGCTGGCGCCACGGCAGCTGGAGCCGCTGCGCACCTTCACCGAGTTCATCCGCCGCATGCAATGGCGCGCGGGCCGTGGCGCGGCCGATGCGAAGGACGCCGCGGCGTCCGAGCCCGCGGGCGTGCTGCTGGACGATCTGCTGGAAGCCATCCAGTACGAACGCCATCTGTACGAGCTGTTCGAAGAGCGGCCCGCGCAGACGCGCTGGCAGAACGTGCTGGAGCTGACCGGATGGCTCAAGCGCAAGGCCGAAGAAGACAACATGACGCTCTTCGACCTGGTGCAGCATGTGGCGCTGGTCACCATGCTGGAGCGCGGCGAGGAAGAAGAGCCCGATGCGGTGAAGATGTCCACCCTGCATGCTTCCAAGGGGCTGGAGTATCCGCACGTGTACCTCGCGGGCGTCGAGGAAGGCTTGCTGCCGCACCTGGGCAAGGATGACGAGGTCGGCGATCCGGCGCGCGCGGCCGAGAACCTGGCTTCGCGCATCCAGGAAGAGCGCCGGCTCATGTACGTGGGCATCACGCGCGCGCAGCGCAGCCTGAACCTGAGCTGGTGCAAGCGCCGCCGCCGCGCGCGCGAAGACCTGGTGCGCGAGCCTTCGCGCTTCATCGAGGAAATGGGCCTGGGCGATGTGCGCATGCAGGAGGACGCGGCCACCGCTGCAATGAATCCCAAGGAGCGCATGGCCATGCTCAAGGCGTTGCTGAAGAAATAGGGGCGGGGCGGCGGCTTGTGGAAAGCCGCGGCCTGCTCCTACACTGGACTGCGCCCGCCCCGCCGTCCGGGGGGCGCGGCAATCCCGTGGATCGAAGGAGCGCGCCATGTGTCGCTGGCTGGCTTATACCGGTAGTCCCATACAGATGGAGAGCGTGCTGTTCAAGGCCAAGCACTCCCTGATCGACCAGAGCCTGCACTCGCGGCTGGGCGCCACCACCACCAATGGCGACGGCTTCGGGCTGGGCTGGTATGGCCGTCAACACGAAGGCCGGCCGCCGGAGCCGCCGTTCCGCTACCGCAGCGTGCATCCGGCCTGGAACGACCGCAATCTGCGGGAAGCGGCGCGCGCGATCCACGCGCCGCTGTTCGTGGCGCACATCCGCGCCGCCACCGACACGCCCGCGCAGGAAACCAACTGCCATCCGTTTCGCCACGGCCAGTGGCTGTTCGTGCACAACGGCGTCATCCGCGACTATCCGTTGCTCAGGCGCGACCTGATGCTGATGATCGCGCCGGCCTATTTCGGCTCGCTGGAAGGGTCGACGGATTCCGAGGTGATGTTCCTGCTGGCTTTGAGCTTCGGCCTGGAGGAAGACCCGCTGGCGGCGCTGGCCCGCATGGTGGGTGCGGTGGAAGAGACGGGCAGGCGGCATGGCGTGGCGCAGCCCATCAACATGACGGTGTGCGCGCTGGACGGCCAGCGGCTGATCGCCGTGCGCTATTCCAGCGAGGCCGATTCACGCACGCTGTTCCACAACACCTGCGTGCGCCATCTGCGCCAGCTATATCCCGACAATCCGCAGATCGCGGCGCTGGATGACGACGCATTCCTGCTGCTGTCGGAGCCCTTGACCGAGATGCCCGGCGCCTGGGAGGAAGTGCCCGAAGCCACCGCCATCATCGCGGGCGGCGGCACGGTGGCGCACTATCCGTTCGTGCCGGTGCCGCCGGGGGCCTGAGCCGGGCCGGGCTTCAGTGGCCCGTATGCAGGGCCGGATTCAGCGTGCCCCAGGCAGCGGTGCGCACCAGGCACTCCACGGCGCCGGTCTGCGAATTGCGGCGGAACAGCAGGCCTTGCTGACCCGCCAGCGAGGTGGCCTTCACCACCGCGCCTTCCGGCGTCAGCACGCGCGTGCCGGCGGTGACGTAGCAGCCGGCTTCCACCACGCAGTCGTCGCCCAGCGAAATTCCTATGCCCGAGTTGGCGCCCAGCAGGCAGCGCTTGCCGATGGATACCACCTGCTTGCCGCCGCCGGACATGGTGCCCATGATGGATGCGCCGCCGCCGATGTCGCTGCCGTCGTCGACGATGACGCCGGCGCTGATGCGGCCTTCGACCATGGACGCGCCCAGCGTGCCGGCGTTGAAATTGCAGAAACCTTCATGCAGCACCGTGGTGCCGGGCGACAGATGCGCGCCCAGGCGCACGCGCGCGGTGTCGGCGATGCGCACGCCGCTGGGCATGACGTAGTCGGTCATGCGGGGAATCTTGTCCACGCCGCGGATTTCCAGGATCTGTCCGGAGGCGCGCAGATGCCAGCGCAGCGCATCCACCTGATCCACCGCGCAGGGCCCGGCCGACGTCCAGGCGACGTTGGCCAGCACGTTGAACAGGCCGTCCAGGTTGGCGTCGTGCGGACGGATCAGCCGGTGGCTGAGCAGGTGCAGGCGCAGATAGGCGTCGTGCGCATCGACCGGCGGTTCGTCCAGCGACGAGATCGCGGTACGCACGGCGACGATGTCGACCTTGCGGCGGGTGTCGCGGACCAGGGCGGTGGGCACATGTTCGCCCAGCGCGGCGCGGGCTTCCTCGGGCGACAGGTGGCGGGTGCCGGTGGCCGGCGAGTTGTCGGCCAGCGAGGGACGCGGATACCAGGTATCCAGGATGGCGCCGTCGGCGGCCAGCGTGGCGACGCCATAGGCGATGGCGCTGAGGGGCTTGGGGGAATCGGCCATGATGAAAGAGGAAGTGCGCAGTCTGGGTGCGTAATTCTAAGGCGAAAGGGCCGCGGTTTTCAGAGGCTGCCGAAGGCCCAGCGCAGGCTCAGCGACCCGGTGTGTTCGCGGTTGCCGCCGCCATACTGGCCGCCGTAGGCCAGGCCGATGACGGCCGAGCGCGACACGGCGATTTCCAGGCCGGCGCCCGCCAGCGCGGCGGACCGGGCGATGGGCGCGCCGGCGACCGTCAGCACGCTGCCGCCGTCCAGCACCAGGGTGGTTTCAGGTTGTACGTCGCCAAAGGCGCGGCGCCAGCCCAGTGTCGCGTGCAGTCTGCCGAAGGTGGGGCCGAGCGCGAAGCCGGTCTGGCCGCGCAGGCCCAGCGTGGTGGTGGTCTGCCGGATCCGTCCCGCGTCGGCCGAGAGCGCGGTGAATCCGCCCGATTCGCTGAAGCTGCGCGTGCGCACGTTGCGCACCGCCAGGCCCGCGAATGGTTCGATGGTCGCGCTTTCCGATAGCGCCAGCTCGTAGCCCAGTTCCGAAAAGGCCTGCGCGGTGTAGGCGCTGAAGTCGGCGGTCAAGGTCTGCCGGGCGATGCCGGGCATCTCGAAATGCCGCCGGGTGTCGATGTCGTGCCAGGTGTAGGAGGCGGCCGTCAGCAGGTTCAGCTTGCCGGGGCCGGCGTCGAACGACTTCTTGCCGTAGAGCCCCGCGGTATAGCTGTATACGTCCACCCGCGCATCGGCCGCGTCGATGCGGACGCGGCTGCGGGTAGCGCCCAGCGCGCCGCCCAGCCGCCAGCCGGCGCCCGCGTCGAATTCGCCGCCGCCATACAGGCCGGTGGTGCGTTGCTTGATGCGGGCCGTGTTGGCGCCGCCTTCCAGCGTCTGCCAATTGTCGACGACGACGAGCCAGCCCGGCTGGGCCGGCGCGGGACGGGCCGGACGGTCGGCCAGCAGGCTGCGGTCCGGTTCGGCCTGTCCGGCGTGCGCGTGCACTGCGCCAGCCGCGAACAGGACCTGCATGGCGAACGCCCGCGCCAGCAGCCGCCGGCGCACGGCTATCGGTGGCGGCAAGGACTGTTTACGCCAGTTCTTTCAGCAGCAGTTCCCAGAATTTCATGCGCTGTTCCAGCGTCGAAACCAGGATGTACTCGTTCAAGGTGTGCGCGCCGTCGCCGTCGGCGCCCAGGCCGTCCAGCGTCGGGATGCCCATGGCGGACGTGAAGTTGGCGTCGCTGCCGCCGCCCGTCATGGGCGCGTCTTCCAGCAGGAAGCCGGCGCGTTCGGCATAGCCCTGCACCAGCGCCAGCAGATCGGCGGCGGCTTCGGTCTTCACCATGGGCGGGCGGTTCAGTTCCACGTCGATGTCCAGTTCCACGTCCGGACCCACGGCGCACAGCTCGCGCATGCGGCGCAGCACGTCTTCGGCGGCGCCCATGTCGGGCACGCGGAAGTCGACCACGCAGCGGCACAGCGCTGGCACGGTGTTGGTCACGGTGCCGCCGGCGATGGTGCCGACGCTGACGGTAATGCCGCGGTCATAGTCGGTCATGGCTTCCAGCGCCAGCACCTGGTGGGCCATTTCGCGGATGGCGCTGCGGCCTTTCTCGTGCTGCATGCCGGCGTGGGCCGGACGGCCCTTGACGTTCAGGTTCAGCATGCCGGTGCCCTTGCGCGCCGTGACGCACTTGCCGCCGTTGGGGCGGGCGGGTTCGCAGACCAGCGCGTACTTGGCGTTGGCGGCAAAGCGCTCGATGTGCGCGCGCGACGCGTGGCTGCCGGTTTCTTCGTCGGGCACCACCAGAAAGTCCACCGGCAGCTGGGTCGCGCCGGGGCGCGCCAGGCCGGACAGCGCCGTCAGCGCCAGGTAGATGCCGGCCTTCATGTCGTAGCCGCCCGGCCCATAGAGGCGGTCGCCTTCGATGCGCACCGGGTTCTCCAGCAGCGTGCCCACCGGATGCACCGTGTCCATGTGCGCCAGGATCAGGATGCCGGGGCGCGTGTCGCCGGGGGCGCGGTTGGTCGCGTACAGCAGCGGACCCGTGGTCGGGCCCAGGGACGATAGCTCCACCGTCAGGCCGGCGGCCGCGGCGTAGTCGGCGATGATGCGCGCCATGGCGGCGATGCCCTCGGGGAAGTTCGAGGGCGATTCGCATTGCAGCCAGCTCTTGATGCCGGCGACGATCTGTTCAGTGCTCTGGGTGTTGGACATGACGGTATCGGATATCTGCAACGAAGAAAGTGGGGGCGGTCAGGCGACCTGCTGGCCGGCCAGGCGGGCCAGTTCGGCGGCGTCGGGCATCTTGCCGTCGAACCAGAGGCTGGCGCAGACGGCGGACATGGCGCGGCCGTCGTGGCCGATGCCCGGTACGACCTGCAGCTTCCAGCCGAACGGCACGCCGCGGCGCTCGGCTTCCTTGCGGCCGAACTCGAAGTAGTTCTGCGCGCGTGCGAAACGGTGCGGACCCTGGCGCATGGCGGCGGGCTCGGACGGCAGGTTGGGGTCGTCGGTGGCGATGTCCTGGTCGCCCGCCAGGATGGTCATCGGGTAGGCCAGCAGCTTCACCAGGTGGTCTTCCGTCATGCCTACGCCGTCCATGCCTTCGGGGAAGGGATAGTCGAACGTGGGCAGCGTGTACCAGCCCGGGTTGCCGGCAGCCACGGCCTTGAACGGCGCGTGCGACTGGCTGCTCATCAGGCGGTGCACGAACTGGCCGCCGGCGGAGTGGCCGAACAGGTAGACGTTCTGGCCGTCGGTGATTTCGCCGGCGATCAGGTCCTTGATGACATTGCCCACCAACGCGTAGGTCCAGCCGTCGATGTGGCGCGGATTGCCGCCGGCCGAGAACACGCGGCCGTTGTTGTAGCTTTCCACGCCGGGCCAGATCTCGTTGGAGAAGGTCAGCGCCACGATCAGCAGCTTGTGCTTGTCGGCGGCTTCCACCCAGAAATCGCGGTACTCGTCGCCGTTGCGCAGCACGCCGTGCTGCACGATGACCACCGGCATGTCGGGCGTGTAGCCGTAGGGGCGGTAGGTCTGCAGCTTGAAGGGGCGGTCGGAGTTGCGGTCCTCGTCCACATACAGGATGGCGTTGCGGCCGGCATGGCCCAGTTCGATGGCGATGCGGTCGACGTTGGACATCTCGGAGGGTTTCATCAGGCGTTCGCCTCATTCAGGTGGCAGGCCGACCAATGGCCTGCCGAGATTTCTTTCAGGACCGGCGCCTGCTCGCGGCAGCGCGGCATGGCGTGGGGGCAGCGGGGATTGAAGGTACAGCCCGGCGGCGGATTCAGCGGCGACGGGATCTCGCCCTTGATCGGCGTGAACTTGCGGCCGCGGCGGCCCACGTCCGGCACCTCGGCCATCAGGGCCTGGGTGTAGGGATGGTTGGCGCGCGCGAAGATCTCGGCCGACGTGGATATTTCCACGATCTTGCCCAGGTACATGATCGCCACGCGGTCGGAGATGTGCTTGACCACGCCCAGGTCGTGGCTGATGAACAGGTAGGTGAAACCGTGCTGTTCGCGCAGGTCCATGAACAGGTTGATCACCTGCGCCTGGATCGACACGTCCAGCGCCGCCACGGGCTCGTCGCAGACCAGGAACTTCGGCGCCACCATCAGCGCACGCGCGATGCCGATGCGCTGGCGCTGGCCGCCCGAGATCTGGTGCGGGAAGCGGTCGCGGTACTCGGGGTCCAGGCCCACTTCCTTCAGCGCCTGGTCGATGCGCGCGGGAATCTGGGCGGCGGGCGCCAGTTTGTGGACCTTGAGCGATTCGCCCAGGATCTGGCGCAGGCGCTGGCGCGGATTCAGCGAGGCCTGCGGATCCTGGAAGATCATCTGCACGCCCAGCGTATAGGCCAGCTTGTCGGCGCCGCGCAGGCGGCGGGCTTCCTGGCCCTGGTACAGCAGCTGACCTTCAGTCTGGCCATGCAGGCCGGCAACGACGCGGCCCAGCGTGGACTTGCCGCAGCCGGATTCGCCGACCAGGCCCACGACTTCGCCGCGCTTGATGGACAGGTCCACGCCGTTGACCGCATACACGGTGCGGCGGTCGATGGGACGGCCGGTCAGGGCCAGGATGCGCTGGGCCAGGTCGGGCCGCTGCTCGAAGCGCTTGTGGACGTTCTTGAGCTCGATGACGGGGGTATCGGCTTGGCTCATACCGGCTGGGCCTCGCGGGTAATCGGCACGTAGCAGCGGTAGTTGCGCGCGCCTTCGGTGGTGACAGTGGGGGCTTGTTCGGTGCAACGCGTGACCGCGCTGGTGCAGCGCGGGCGGAACGGACAGCCCGAGGGGCGGCCGGCGAGGCTGGGCGCCATGCCGTTGATCTGGTGCAGGCGCGCGCCGGGCTGGGTGGCGCCGGGCATCGAATCCAGCAGGCCCTTGGTGTAGGGGTGGCGCGGCGCGTCCAGCACTTCTTCGACCGGGCCGCTTTCGACGATGCGGCCGGCGTACATCACGGCCACGCGGTCGGCCAGTTCAGCCACCACGCCCAGGTCGTGGGTGATCCAGATCAGCGCGGTGTTGTGTTCGCGGCAGATCTCCTGCATGCGGTAGAGGATCTGGCCCTGGATGGTGACGTCCAGCGCCGTGGTCGGCTCGTCGCAGATGATCAGGTCGGGCTTGTTCAGCATGGCGATCGCGATCGCCACGCGCTGGCGCATGCCGCCCGAGAATTCGTGCGGATAGCTCTTCAGGCGCTTTTCGGGCGAAGGAATGCCGACCATGGCCAGCGCCTCGCGGCAGCGTTCCTCGGCTTCGGCGCGCGGCACGTCTTCGTGGGTCAGGATGGCTTCCATCATCTGCTCGCCGATGCGCAGCACCGGATTGAGCGTCATCAGGGGATCCTGGAAGATCATGGCGATGCGGTTGCCGCGCAACTGGCGCATCTGCTCTTCGCTCAGCTTGCGCAGGTCCGTGCCCTTGAACTTCACTTCGCCGTCCACCACTTCCCCGGGCGGGTCGATCAGGCCCAGGAGCGAAAAGCCGGTGACGGATTTGCCGGAACCCGATTCGCCGACCAGGCCGACGATCTCGCCGCGGCGCACGGTCAGGTCGACGCCGTCGACTGCCAGCCACGCGCCGGCTTCGGTATGGAATGCGGTGCGCAGGCCGCGCACCTCAAGAATGTTTTCGCTCATTTCAGTTGCCCATTGCGCCAACCGCGGCGCATGTAATGGAGATAGCTCCATCGGGATGCCGCGGAGCCGGCTTTGCCGGTCCGCAGGCATGCCCCCTTGAGGGGGAAGCGCGCAGCGCTTCGGGGGTGGGCCTCATCTCTTCGGGTCCAGGCTTTCGCGCAGGCGGTCGCCCACGATGTTGATGGAGAGGATCAGCACCAGCAGGGCGATGCCCGGGAACAGGCTGATCCAGTAGTCGCCCGACAGCAGGTACTGGAAACCGTTGGAAATCAGCAGGCCCAGCGACGGCTCGGTGATGGGCACGCCCACGCCCAGGAACGACAGCGTGGCTTCCAGCGCGATCGCGGTCGCGATCTGGATGGTGGCGAACACCATGACGGGGCCCAGGCAGTTGGGCAGCAGGTGGAACAGCATGATGCGCCAGGCGGGGAAGCCCAGGTTGGCGGCGGCTTCCACGTATTCCTTGCGGCGTTCCTGCAGGGCGCGGCTGCGCATGATGCGGGCGTAATGCCCCCACTGCACCAGCACCAACGCCAGGATCACCTTGTCGACCCCTCGCCCCAGCACCACCAGCAGCACCAGCGCCACCAGGATGGTCGGAAAGCCCAGGATGAAGTCGACGATGCGCATGAGCACGGTATCGACCACGCCGCCGACATAGGCGGCTACCAGGCCGATGGCGCCGCCCACGGCGGTGGCCAGGACCACGGCGGACAGGCCCACCATCAGGCTGATGCGCAGGCCATACAGGATGGCGCTGAGCATGTCGCGGCCCTGGTCGTCGGTGCCGAGCCAGGCGATGCTGCCGTCCATCAGCGCCTGGCGCGGCGCCAGGCGGCCGTCCATCAGCGAAAGGTTGGCGAGGTCGTAGGGATTCTGCGGCGCGAAGAAAGGCGCGAAGACCACCAGGACGATCAGGATGGTCAGCGCGATGACGGAGCCGCGCACCGTCGGGCGCGCGTGCAGTTTCTTCAGGATGGAGGCGCGCTGGGGCGTCTCAGCCAGGGGCTGGACGGTGCGGGTGCGGCCGGGATTCGGAGTTTGAGCCATGGCGGATTATTGAGCGGGAGTCACGAGCTGCACGCGCGGATCGAGCGTGGCGTACAGGATGTCCACAACCAGGTTGATGATCACGAAGATCAGGGTGACCAGCATCACGTAGGCCACCACGACCGGGCGGTCCAGCTGGTAGACGCTGTCGATCAGCAGCTTGCCCATGCCTGGCCAGGCGAACACGGTTTCGGTGATGGTGGAGTAGGCGATGAGGGTGCCGAATTCCATGCCGATCACGGTGACCACGGGGATCAGGATGTTGCGCAGGATGTGGCGGCGCACGATGCGGCCGGGCTTGACGCCCTTGGCGCGCGCGAACTTCACGTAGTCCTGGCTGCGGGCCTCGACCACGCCGGACGCGGTCAGGCGCAGCACCAGGGCGATGTTGGCCAGCGCCAGGTTGATGGCCGGCATGATCAGGTGCGACCAGCCATCGGCAGTCAGGATGGACAGCGGCACGCCCAGCACGGTGACCGTGTCGCCGCGGCCGGTGGCGGGCAGCCAGCCCAGCCATACCGCGAACAGCAGGATCAGCATCATGCCTTGCCAGAAGTTCGGCAGCGAAAAGCCCAGCACCGAAGTGGCCATGATGCCGCGGCCCAGCGGCTGGTCGCGGTACAGGCCCGCGATCAGCCCCAGCGGAATGCCGAACACACAGGTCAGCATGATGGCGACCACCACCAGCTCGAACGTGGCGGGGATGCGCTGCACGATCAGCTCGATGGCGGGGATGCCGTGCACGAAGGATGTGCCCAGGTCGCCGTGCAGCGCGCGCCACAGGAATCCTGTGTATTGCTGCCATACCGGCAGGTCCAGGCCCAGGCGGGCGATCATCGCCTCGCGTGCGGCCTGGCTGGCTTCGGGGCTGACCAGCAGTTCGATCGGATCGCCCACGGCATAGACCGCGAAGAAGACCACGACCGAAACGGCCAGCAGCACGAACAGACTCTGTATCAGTCTGCGTAGGATGAACAAGGCCACGAGATTATTTCCTTGGTGGGCTCAGGGTTTGCGGGCGCCGCGTAGGGTCTTACTTGGCGGGCTTGGCCGACATGGCCAGGGTGTACTGGTCGGCGCGGCCTTCATAGGTCAGTCCCTTGCGGAACGCCCAGATGCTGCTTTCGAAATGCAGGGGAATGCTGGGCAGGTCGGCCAACGCCAGCGTCAGCGATTCCTGCAGCAGCTTTTCGCGCGCGGCCGGGTCCACGGTGACGAGGGCGCGCTTGAACACGCGGTCGAACTCGGGGTTGTCATAGCCGCCGTAGTTGCTGGTGCCCAGGCCGTGTTCCTTGTCGAACGCGCTGACCCAGTATTGCAGGAAGGACGAGGCCTCGCCGGTTTCCGACGACCAGCCGCCCATGGCGAAGCTGAACTCGCGCTTGGCGCGCTTGGGGAAGTAGACCGAGCGCGTCATGGTGTCGACGGTGGTCTTGATGCCCACGCGCGACAGGTATTGCGCCACTGCCTGCGTGACCTGCGCATCGTTTATGTAGCGGTCGTTGGTCGATGAGACGGTCAGCTCGAAGCCGTTCGGGTAGCCGGCTTCGGCCAGCAGCTTCTTGGCGGCGGCCGGGTCGTACTTCAGCGCGGGCGGGTTGGGCAGGGTGCCGAACATGCCGTCAGGCAGGAACTGGTTGGCCGGCGTGGCGGCGCCGTCCATGATGCGGTCGGCGATGGTCTTGCGGTCGATGGCCATGGAAATGGCGCGGCGCACGCGCACGTCCTGCAGCGGGTTCTTGCCGTCCGCGGCTTTCACGCCAGGGCTGGGATTGCGCGCCACGTCGGGCTGGAAATACACCACGCGCACCGACGGGGTGATGACGTGGCCGAAACCCGGCGTTTCCGAAATGCGCTTCACGTCGCGCGCGGCGGGATTTTCGATCAGGTCGAAGTCGCCCGCCAAGAGGCCGGTCAGGCGCGGGCCAGCGGCAGGCACCGGCACCAGCTTTACGTCCTTCCATGCCGGCTTCGCGCCCCAGTAGGCGTCGTTGCGCGTCAGTTCGATGGCGGTGCCCTTGACGTAGCTCTTGAGCGTGTAGGGCCCGGTGCCGATCACGGAGCGGCCGGTGTTGAAGTCGGCCACGGTAGGCCAGGAGCCGGTGACGCCGCACTTGTTCTTCAGGTCGAAGCTGATCGGGCCATGTTCTGCGATGCCGTTCCACAGCATGCCCATGCGGGTCAGGTCGTTGGGCAGCAGCGGATAGGGCTGGCGCGTCTTGATCACCAGCGTGTTCCCGTCGCGCACCTGCACGTCGGCGAACTTCTGCACGATGGAGGGGTACGAGCTGCTGATGGACTGCTCGTTGTTGACCACGCGACAGAAAGTGAACAGCACGTCCTGCGCCGTGAAGGGCTGGCCGTTGGAAAACTTGACGCCATCGCGCAGCGTGAATTCCCAGGTCGTGTCGTCCACCGGCTTCCAGGCCGTGGCCAGGCGCGGGATCAGGTTCATCTTGGCATCCTGCCCCACCAGCGTCTCGAACATGTGCGAGGTCATCGCATCGTTCGGCGTGGCCTGGTGGTAGTGCGGATCCATCGACGTCGGCTCGGACGACAGGCCGATCCGCAGAACGCCGGCGGCATCCTGGGCGATGGCCGCGGTGGTACAGGCGGCCATGGCGAAGGCCGTGAGCATGCTGCGGTAGAGCGTCTGGGCAGACATGGATTTTGTCCCTTTGTTGTATTGGTTATGGTGTTGCGGGGCGGCGTTCCTGGCGGGCCGCCGCGGGTCTTCAGGCGATGGGCTGCGCCAGCCGGACGACGGTCACGCCGGGCCGCAGATTGGCGGTGGAAGGCATGATCAGCACGCAATCGTCATAAGGCGTGACGACGGGCTCGCCCTCGGACCAGCCGATCAGGTCGCCGGCGCGGGCCAGCGTTTCCAGGCCCTTCCAGGGTTGGGCGAAGCGGAAATCGGCGCTCTTGGCGGCGATCGCATGCGTCACGCGCAGTGCGCGCTGCGTGGACGCGGCGGGGGCGAACCAATCCGCGGGCAGGTCGCCGCGGTCCACCGTGCCCGCTTCCACCAGGAAGCGCGCCATCTGGTCGACAGCCACGCCGCGCGCTTCGGGCGCGCCATGGAAGCCGCATTCGATCAGCAGGGAACGGGTGCCGTTGTCGCCGGCTTCGCCGAAGCGGCCGTAGTCGCGCATGCGCACGCCCGCGGCGTGGCCGGCGTCGGCGATGATGGTGGCGGGGTTGCCCAGGGCCAGCGCCAAGTCGATATTGCGTTGCTCCATGCCGGTCAGCTGCAGCGGCACGTCGGAATTGCTCATCGAATGGAAATCCAGCAGCCAGTCGGCCTGCTCGACCCAGGGCTGGATCTCGGCGGCGCGGCGGCGTTCCTGGCTGGTCGGCACGCTCAGCTTGTCGTCGCTCCAGACGCGGTTCATGTCTTCGTCGACGAAGCGCGCGGGCGCGTAATTGGCAGGGTCGAAGCGATCGAACGCCGCCAGGTTGCAGAACGCCAGCGTCAGCGAACCGCGGCGCGGGCGCAGGCCCGCCGCCAGCGCGTCCTTCAGCGCCCAGGCGCCGCAGAGTTCATTGCCGTGGATCAGCGCGCTCAGCATGACGCGTTTGCCTGGCACGCCCGAATCGAAATGCCAGACCCCCGGGGTATCCGTGTTGCCCACCCGCTCTGCCGACAAGTTCGGACAGGCAAGTAGAAATGGACGCGGTGTGGACGCGGGGGCGGACGTGGGCATGGGAACTCCGATGAAGCGACGGGATTGTATAGGCGATGGCGCTGGGGGGGCGGCTAGCGGCCGGCATGAGCGGGCGCCGCGGCGCGACGGGCGCTGAAACAGGCTGCTAGCACGGGTTTTCCCTTATATATAGGGCGCGTCAGGAGCGCGCCGCCTTTGAGTATTGGGCGAATTCTAGGAGCTTGGCTGCTTTCTCTACAATTAGAATATTTATCTCGAGCTTTGCAGAAAAGGCAAAGCTTGTTCCCCATTCCCATTCTCTGAGAACCGCGAGGGCTGACGTGCACGGCATCGCCTTGAAGTATTTTCTGGAGGTAGCCCAGGCGGGCAGCCTGAGCGGCGCGTCCGAGCGCCTGCATGTGGCGGTGTCGGCCATCAGCCGGCAGATCGCCAAGCTGGAGGAAGAGGCGGGCGCGCCGCTGTTCGAGCGCGCCGCGCGCGGCATGGTCCTGAGCGAAGCGGGCCAGCTGCTGCTGGCGCATGCCCGCCGCACCATGCTGGAAGCCGATTCCGTGCTGCAGGAAATCGCCGCCATCAAGGGCGCCGCGCGCAACGAGATCCGGGTGGCCTCGGTCGAGGGCGTGGCGCGGATCTTCCTGCCCTCGGTGATGGCGCGTTTTCGTCGCGACTGGCCCAACATCCGCTTCGACCTGCACGTGGGGTCGCCGGCCGAAGTCAGCCGCCGGGTGGCCGAAGGCAGCGTGGAACTGGGCATGGTCTTCATCGCCGAACGCATCGGCGGGGTCAGTCCGCGCTATTCGCGCCGCGCGCCGGTGCATGCGGTGATGGCGGCCGACCATCCGTTGGCGGGGCGCGCCAGCGTCAGCCTGCAGGATCTCAGCCAGTATCCGCTGGCGCTGACCGGGCCGGGCACCACTACGCGCCAGCTATTCGAGATGGGCTGCGCGCTGGAGTCGGTGCAGCTGGAGCCAGCGCTGACCTGCAACGATTCCTCGCCCTTGCACGGCTTCGTCTTCGGGTCGGACGCCATCATGCTCAGCGGCTATATCTCGGTGGCCTGGAGCCTGCGGCGCGACGAGCTGATCGCCGTGCCGATTTCCAATGCCGAGCTGCAATCGCGCACCCTGCAGATCCAGGTCATGCCGGGCCGGGTGTTGCCGCCAGCGGCCGAGGCCTTTGTCGAATTGCTGGCGCGGGAGCTGGACGACGCGCTGCAAGGTAGGGCGGCCGCATAGTCCGCCAAGGATGCTGAAGTCCTCCGCCCAGGCAAAAAAAACGGCTGCCCTGGGGCAGCCGTTCTTCGTTCAGGCGGACCTGATTACTTCTTTTCGGGCGTGACCGAAGTGGCCAGCGTGTACTGGTCGCGGCGGCCTTCGTAGGTGATGCCCTTGCGGAAGGCCCAGATGCTGCTTTCGAAGTGCAGCGGGATCAGCGGCACGTTGTCCAGCGCGATCTGGGTGGATTGCTGCAGCAGCTTCTCGCGCTTGGGCGCGTCCACCGTCACGATGGCTTCCTTGTAGACCTTGTCGAAGTCGGCATTGCTGAAACCGCCGTAGTTGCTGGTGCCCAGGCTGTTGGGGGAATCCAGGGATGCCACCCACAGCTGGAACAGGGCCGAGGCTTCACCCGTTTCCGCCGGCCAGCCGCCCATCGAGAAGCTGAACTCGCGCTTGGCGCGCTTGGGGAAATAGATGGAGGCCGTCATGGCGTCCACATTGGTCTTGATGCCGACGCGGGCCAGGTACTGGGCCACGGCTTGCGCCACCTGGCCGTCGTTGACGTAGCGGTCGTTGGTCGACGACAGGGTCAGTTCAAAGCCGTTCGGGTAGCCGGCTTCGGCCAGCAGCTTCTTGGCGCCTTCCGGGTCGAACTTGATTTCCGGCGCCTGGGGCAGCGCGCCGAACATGCCGTCGGGCATGTACTGGAAGGCGGGCGTGGCCATGCCGTCCATGATGCGGGCGGTGATGGTCTTGCGGTCGATGGCCATCGAAATCGCCTTGCGCACGCGCAGGTCCTGCAGCGGGTTCTTGCCGTCGGCGCTCTTGACGAAGGGGCTCGGGTTGCGGCCCACGTCAGGCTGGAAGAACACCAGGCGGGTCGACGGGGTGGCGACGAAACCGAACTTGGGGTTGTCCTTCAGGCGCGGCAGGTCGCGGGCGGCGGGGTTTTCGATCATGTCGAAGTCGCCGGACAAGAGGCCGGTCAGGCGCGGGCCGGCCGACGGCACCGGCACGAACTTCACTTCCTTCCAGTACGGCTTGGGACCCCAGTAGTTTTCATTGCGGACCAGCTCGATGCCGGTGCCCTTGACGTAGGACTTCAGGGTGTACGGGCCGGTGCCGATGGCGTCCTTGCCGTTGTTGAAGTCGGCCACGGTGGGCCAGGGGCCGGTCACGCCGCAACCCTTCTTGGGGTCGAACGTGAGCTTGCCGTGTTCGACGATGCCGTTCCAGACGATGGGCAGCGAACGCGCCAGTTCGGCGGGCATCAGCGGGAAGGGTTCGCCGGTCTTGATGATGACGGTGTGCGCGTCCGGCGTCTGCACGTCGGTGATGCGCTTGGTCATGTCCATATAGGACTGCGACACGTTGGTTTCGTTGTTCAGCGTGCGGCAGATGGTGAACAGCACGTCTTCGGACGTGAACGGCTTGCCGTTGGAGAACTTGACGTCGTCGCGCAGCTTGAATTCCCAGGTCTGGTCGTCCAGCGTCTTCCAGGAGGTGGCCAGGGCCGGAACCAGCTTCATGTCGGCGCTGCGGCCCACCAGGGAACTGTAGACGTGCGCAGAGAAGGCGTCGTTCTGCGTCATCTTGTGGTAGTGGGGATCCGCCGAGGTGGGCTCGGCCGACAGGCCGATCTTCAGCGTCTGGGCTTGGGCGGCGGCCAGGGGAATGGCGGCGGCCGCAAGGGCCAGGGTGGTACGCAACTTCATGGTGACAACTCCGGATGGGGAACGAACCGGATCGCGCCTGCGTGTAAACCGGCCTGCGCCAGCCGCGCGGGCGGCGTCGCCTGGAAGGGGCTCAGGGGGTTTTGGCGCCGGGCACGACGGCAAGGGGCCGATTATCGGTAGGGGCTTCGCGCACTGTCAATGCGCAATGGCAAGCGTGGCGCTAGGGAAAACGCGGAGAGGGAGGGGGAAAGAGGGCGCCGCGCTGCCTCGTCTGGAGGCCTGCGCGGCGCGATGGCGCCCGGGTGAGGGGCTGGGCGCCGAAGAACCGCCGCAAGGGGCGCCGGGAAACCGGCGGGCGTTGCGGCGGGGTCGCGCCGGGCTGAATCGCGGGAGATCGATCGCGACTCAGGCCGGCGCGGCAGGGCTTACCACTGCGAACCGGAGAAGCGCGAGCTGGCGGCGCGGGCCTTGTTCATCGACTCGTTCACTTCGTCGATGAAGGAAAACACGGCGGCAACAGCTGCCACTACGGCTTGGCCGGCCTTCTTCAGGCTGGTCAGCGGATGGGAATTCGGTTGGTTCTCGAGGGCGCCGCGGAGCAGGTCACGCTCCAGCGCGTCGGTCAGGCGGGCAGTGTGGTTCAGGGTCAGTTCGCTCATGGTTTGCTCCAGTCCGTTTCGTCTTGGGGTAAACCATTATAGGGATAACCCTAGAATAAAAGCAATGCCATTTCTAGGGTAAACCCCTGTATGTTGTAAAAATGTTTATGCCGCAGGGACTTAGCCGCCATTGCGCAGGGCGCGGGCGGCATCCGCCAGCTCTCCGGCGGTCAGTCCGATGGGGCCGACACCCTGGGCGACCAGCGCGTCGGCGGCCGCGCCGTGCAGCCAGACTGCCCCGGCGACCGCCTGCTCCAGCGGCAGCTTCTGGGCGATCAACGAGCCCAGCATGCCCGCTAATACGTCCCCGGTTCCGGCGGTGGCGAGCCCCGGATTGCCGCTGGTATTGACCCGCAGATCGCCATCCGGGGAGCAGACCACGGTGCCCGCGCCCTTCAGCACGATCCAGGCGCGGTAGCGCTGGGCCAGTTTCCTGGCGGCGGCCGGCCGGTCGGCCTGCACCTGGGCCGTGTCCATGCCGAGCAGCCGCCCGGCCTCGGCCGGGTGAGGCGTCAGCACCACGGCGCCCTCGCCCCAGTTGGGCTGGATGTCGCCGCGGGCCAGCAGATTCAGGCCGTCCGCGTCCAGCACCAGGGGCGAGCCGCGGCGCAGCACGAACAGTTCGGACAAGGCGTTGGCCGCCAGGGCGTCCGTGCCGATGCCGCAGCCCGCCACCCAGGCGGTGACGCCCCAGTCTTGTTCCAGCAGCGAGCGGGCGTCGCGCAGCATCAGTTCGGGCTGCAGCGGATCGCAGGCCAGCGGCGCGGCGTCCTGGGCGAAGCCGACCAGCACCTTGCCGGCGCCGGTCTTCAGGGCGGCGCGCGCGGCCAGCAGCGCCGCGCCCGTCATGCCCGGGCCGCCGCCCACAACGCCCACTGTGCCGAAACTGCCCTTGTGGGTGTCCTGGCCGCGCGGCGCGAACAGGGCGGGCAGGGCGGCGCGGTCGATGGCGCCGCCGGCGGACGGGGCGGTAGTGTTCATGGGCTGAGGCTCCTGGGGATGGCGGCGTGGCGCGAAAGCGCGTATCTACTATAGTGCGCCCAAACCGGCCGGCATCCGGCCCGGCCTCAAGACAAGATTACGTGGAGACGAACATGAGCGACATCACGCTGGAACACTATTCCGCCTATGAGTCCCTGAAACTGCGCCGGCACCCCGGCGGGGTGCTGGAGGTGATCATGGGCGCCAAGGGCGGCATGCCGGGCAAGCTGTCCACCGCCGATGACCGCATGCACCGCGAATTGGCCGACATCTGGCGCGATATCGACACCGACCCGGACACCCGGGTGGTGGTGATCCGCGGCGAGGGCAAGGGCTTTTCGGGCGGGGGCGACCTGGACCTGGTGCAGCAGATGGCCGACGACTTCGACGTGCGCACCCGCGTCTGGCGCGAGGCTCGCGACCTGGTCTACAACATCATCAACTGCAACAAGCCCATCGTGTCCGCCATGCATGGCGCGGCCGTGGGCGCGGGCCTGGTGGCCGGCCTGCTGGCCGACATCTCAATCGCGGCGCGCGACGCGCGCATCATCGACGGCCATACCCGCCTGGGCGTGACGGCCGGCGACCACGCCGCCATCGTCTGGCCGCTGCTTTGCGGCATGGCGCGCGCCAAGTACTACCTGATGCTGTGCGAAACCGTGACCGGCGAGGAAGCCGAGCGCATCGGCCTGGTGTCGCTGTGCGTGGACGAGGCCGAACTCATCGGCCGCGCCTTCGAGGTCGCCAACAAGCTGGCCGCCGGTTCCCAGACCGCCATCCGCTGGACCAAGTACTCGCTGAACAACTGGCTGCGCATGGCCGGGCCGAGCTTCGATACGTCGCTGGCGCTGGAATTCATGGGCTTTGGCGGCCCGGACGTGCGCGAAGGGATCCAGTCCCTGCGCGAACGCCGCGCCCCGAACTTCCGGCCGGATTCGCCGTTCTGAGACGACGGATTACGCGCGCCAGGCTAGGGCGCGCAATCCGGCTTTCCTACTTCTTGAAGAACTTCGCGAACGCCGCCTGCGCTTCCTCGGATTGCAGGCGGATGCGGAATTGCTGGGCTTCATAGTCCAGCGTGTCCTGGATCGCCTGGCGGTCCGGGCGGCGCAGCATGGCCTTGGTCAGGCGCAGCGCGGCCGGCGGCTGGCGCGCCAGGTCGGCGGCGGTGGCTTGCGCCGCCGCCAGCGCCTGGCCCTTGGGCGTGACCGAAGTGGCCAGCCCGGCGTCGCAGGCGTCCTGCGCCGTGAAGGCCTTGCCCTGCAACAGCCATTCAGCGGCGCGGCGGGCGCCGGCCAGGCGCGGCATCAGCAGGCTGGAAGCGCCTTCCGGGCACAGCCCCAGCGCCACGAACGGCATGCGCAAGGTGGCGCCTTCGCCGATGTGGACGAAATCGCAGTGCTGCAACAGGGTCACGCCGATGCCGATGGCATAGCCTTCGACTGCGGCGATGACCGGCACGTCCGCCATGACCAGCGCCCGCAGGAAGGTCAAGGCGGCGCTGTCGCCTGCGCCGCGTTCCGCCTGGAAGTCGCGCAAATCATTGCCCGCCGTGAAATGCTCGCCCGCGCCGGTCAGGACCACTGCCGCCAGCGCCGTGTCGGCGCATGCCAGAGTGATCTGCTCGGTCAGGGAGGCATAAGTGGCCGTATCCAGCGCGTTGCGGCGGTCCGGGCGATTGATGGTCAGCGTCAGCACCGCGCCGTCGCGGCTGACCTGCAGGCCGGCGCTCATGCGCCGAAACCGTCGGCCAGGCGGGACTTGGCGTCCGCGTATTCGCTGCGCAGCGTGTCCACGATCTGGCGGGTCGGCAGCACGCTGGCGATGCCGCCTACGCCCTGGCCCGCGCCCCAGATGTCCTTCCAGGGCTTGACCCGGGTGGAGCCGAAATTGGACGCGCCGCTGTCTGGCTGCGGCAGGTTGGCCGGGTCCAGGCCGGCAGCGGCGATGCTGGCCTTCAGGTAGTTGCCGGGAATGCCGGTGAAGAACGGGGTATACAGGATGTCCGAGGCGCTGGCGTCCACGATGGCGGACTTGTAGCCTTCGCTGGCGTTGGCTTCCTCGCTGGCGATGAAGCGCGTACCCATATAGGCGAAGTCCGCGCCCATGGCCTGCGCGGCCAGGATGTGCGCACCCGAGGTGATCGCGCCCGACAGGATCAGCGGGCCGTCATAGAAGCGGCGCACTTCGGACACCAGCGCGAAGGGGCTGAGCGTGCCCGCATGGCCGCCAGCGCCGGCGCACACCAGGATCAGGCCGTCCACGCCGGCTTCCAGCGCCTTTTCGGCGTGGCGGATGGTGGTCACGTCATGGAACACCTTGCCGCCCCAGTCATGGATGCCTTTGACCAGGTCGCCGGGGGCGCGCAGGCTGGTGATGATGAGCGGCACGCGGTGGCTGGCGCACACGGCCAGGTCCTGCTCCAGCCGGTCGTTGGACTGATGGATGATCTGGTTGACCGCAAACGGCGCCACCGTCGCGCCGGGGTTGGCCTCGCGGTGCGACGCCAGGCCGGCCTGGACTTCGTCCAGCCAGTCGGTCAGCAGGCTCTGCGGACGCGCGTTCAGCGCGGGGAACGACCCCACGATGCCGCTGGTGCACTGCGCCACCACCAGCTTGGGATTGGACACGATGAACATCGGGGCGCAGATGACCGGCAGGGACATCTGGCCGTACAAATCAGTCACGAGAGAGTGGGGCATGGCTTCGTCGCGGAAAAAGGTCACGGGAGAACTTGAACATCGGGACTTGAACACCGTTGGCGGGTGTGCCTATAATTACCTACCGACCGTCCGGTAATTAATTAATCCTTATTAAACGGCATGCGCTGAAGCGCTGTCAATGGAGGTACGCGAGTCCCTCCGGCAGCTGCGGCGCGGCCCTTGCAAAGGCTGCCATGGCGACCTCCGCCCCTCCCGCCCAGAAACGCGCCCGCGCCGGCCGGCCGCCCACCGTGGCGGCCCCGCGCGAACGCATCCTGGAAGAAGCCGCCAAGCTCTTCGCCCAAAGCGGCTACGACGGCAGCTCGGTATCCGACCTGGCCGGCGCGCTCGGCGTGTCCAAGGCGGCCATCTACCACTACTACACCACCAAGCAAGACATCTACGACGCCATCATCCTGGCCGTGCTCAGCGGCCTGACGCAGGCCGTCGCCCAGGATGTGGCGCGGGCGGAGGGCGCCACGGCCCGGCTGCGCGCCTTCATGGTGGGCCACGCGCGCTACTTCGAGCAGCACCACGCCGAATTCGTCACCATGCTGATCGGCTATTCCGGCATGGCCCTGACCGAACGCGAAGACGCCGCCCGGCTGCGCGACGGCTACGAGAAGCGCCTGCGCGAACTGATCGCGCAAGGCGTCGCCGCCGGCGAGTTCCGCGCGCTGGACGTGGCCGCCGCAGGCCGCGCCGTGTTGTCCATGCTGAACTGGATGGTGCGCTGGTACAAGCCCGGCCAGGGCGACAGCGCCGAAGCCATCGCCGCCGGCTATTTCGATCTATTGGTCGGAGGCATGCGCGCCTGAGGCGCGGCTGTCCCCGGCTTGCCCCGTATCTTCTTGAGACTCCCACCATGGCCCTCGATACCGAAACCCTGAACCTGTTGCTGGACGCCGTGCGCCGCTTCGTGCACGAACGCCTGATCCCCGCCGAAGACGAACTCGCCGAAAGCGGCCAGGTGCCGCCCGACATCGTCAACGAGATGCGCGACCTGGGCCTGTTCGGCCTGTCCATCTCGCCCGACCATGGCGGCCTGGGCCTCACCATGGAAGAGGAAGTGCGAGTGGTCTTCGAACTGGGGCAGACCTCGCCCGCGTTCCGTTCGCTGGCCGGCACCAACATCGGCATCGGCTCGCAGGCCATCGTGCTGGCCGGCACCGACGAGCAGCGCGCCCGCTACCTGCCCAAGCTGGCCAGCGGCGAATTGATCGGCTCGTTCGCGCTGACCGAACCCGACGCAGGTTCCGACGCGATGGCGCTGCGCCTGTCCGCGGTGCGCGACGGCGACAGCTATGTGCTCAACGGCACCAAGCGCTACATCACCAACGCGCCCATCGCCGGCCTGTTCTCTGTCATGGCCCGCACCGCGCCGGAACGCCGCGCCAATTCCATTTCGTGCTTCCTGGTCGAAGCAGGCACGCCGGGCCTGACCATCGGCAAGCCCGACAAGAAGATGGGCCAGGCCGGCGCCTTGACCAGCGACGTGGTGTTCGACAACTGCCGCGTCCCGGCCAGCGCGCTGCTGGGCGGCGAAGAGGGCAACGGTTTCCGCACCTCGATGCGGGTGCTGGACAAGGGCCGCCTGCATATCTCGGCGCTGTGCGTGGGCATCGCCGACCGCCTGCTGAGCGATGCCGTGAAGTACGCCATTGAGCGTAAGCAATTCGGCCAGCCCATCGCCGAATTCCAGCTGATCCAGGCCATGATCGCCGACAGCCAGGCCGAACTCTACGCCGCGCGCTGCATGGTGCTGGACGCCGCCCGCATGCGCGACCGCGGCGGGAACACCACCATGCAGGCCGCTTGCTGCAAGCTGTACGCCACCGAAATGGTGGGCCGCGTGGCTGACCGTGCGGTGCAGATCCACGGGGGCGCCGGCTACATGTCGGAGTACGCGGTCGAGCGCTTCTACCGCGACGTGCGGCTGTTCCGCATCTTCGAAGGCACTTCGCAGATCCAGCAGCTGGTGATCGCCCGCGAAACCATCAAGGCGCATTCCTGAGCGCGGACCCGGCGCAAGAGGCTAATATCCTGCATGACTGACGGTGATCCGGCGCACGGCCCATGGCCGCGCCGGCATATGACGCGCCAGCGGCCGCGCGCCGCCGGCATGACGGAATTCCAGTCTGGCTTGCGCGCCGCCGCAAGCCGGACGTTTTCATTTCTCTTCTAGCGAAAAGACTAATGTCGCAACGTCCCGCTCCCCTTACCGGCATACGCGTGCTGGATCTCACCCGCGTCCTGGCGGGTCCCTGGTGCACCCAGAACCTCGCCGACCTCGGCGCCGAGGTCATCAAGATCGAACGCCCCGGTGCGGGCGACGACACGCGGGCCTGGGGGCCTCCGTACCTGAAGGACGAGGCGGGCAACGACACCACCGAAGCTGCGTATTACCTGTCCGCCAACCGCAACAAGCTGTCGGTGGCGCTGGACATCGCCTCGCCGCGCGGCGCCGAGCTGGTGCGCGAACTGGCGCTGCAAAGCGACATCCTGGTTGAAAACTTCAAGGTGGGCGGCCTGTCCAAGTACGGCCTGGACTACGAAAGCCTGAAGGAGCTCAACCCGCGCCTGATCTACTGCTCCATCACCGGCTTCGGCCAGACCGGCCCTTACGCCAGCCGCCCCGGCTATGACTTCATGATCCAGGGCATGGGCGGGCTGATGAGCATCACCGGCGAACGCGATGACCTGCCCGGCGGCGGGCCGCAGAAAGCGGGCGTGGCGGTGACCGACCTGATGACCGGCATGTACTCCACGGTGGGCATCCTGGCCGCGCTGCACGAGCGCTCGCGCAGCGGCCTGGGCCAGCACATCGACATGGCGCTGCTGGACTGCCAGGTCAGCATGCTGGCCAACCAGAACCTCAATTACATGACCTCGGGCGTGGCGCCCAAGCGCGCCGGCAATGCGCACCAGAACCTGGTGCCTTACCAGGTCTTCGCGGCCAGCGACGGCCACCTGATCGTGGCGGTCGGCAACGACAGCCAGTTCCGCAACTACTGCGGCGCGATCGGCCTGCCCGAGCTGTCGGCCGATCCGCGCTTTGCCACCAATCCGCAGCGCGTGAAGAACCGCGCCGAACTGGTGCCGCTCCTGGCCGAACGCATGGCCACCGGCGCGCGCGACCACTGGCTGGCCGCGCTGGAAGGCGTGGGCGTTCCCGCCGGCCCCATCAACACGCTGGACCAGGTCTACGAAGACCCGCAGGTCCTGGCGCGCGGCATGAAGCGCGAAATGCCGCATCCGACCGCGGGCACAGTGCCCATTGCCTCCAGCCCGCTGAAGTTTTCCGACAGCCCGGTCGAGTACCGTCGTCCGCCGCCCATGCTGGGCGAGCACACCGAACAGGTGCTGTCCGAGAAGCTGGGCCTGTCGGCCGAAGAAATCCTGGCGCTGGCGCAAAGCCGGGCCTGAACCCCATCCAATAAAAGCAGGAGAGTGTTGATGAAGGAGATTCAAACCATCGGCGTCGTCGGCGCCGGGGCCATGGGGCGCGGCATCGCGCAGATCGCGGCGCAGGCCGGGCTGCGCGTGCGCCTGTACGACACCAGCGCCGATGCCGTGGCGGCTGCGCGCGAATCGTTGCGCCAGACATGGGACAAGCTGGCCCAGAAGGGCAAGCTGAGCGCGGCCGACGCGCAGGCCGCGCTGGAACGCGTGGAATCCGCCACCGCGCTGACCGACATGTCCAACTGCCAGCTGGTGGTGGAAGCCATCGTCGAACGCCTGGACGTCAAGCGTGACCTGTTTGCCGCGCTGGAAGGCGTGGTGGCCGAAGATTGCATCCTGGCGTCGAACACCTCGTCGCTGTCGATCACCGCCATCGCCGCCGCCTGCAAGCGGCCGCAGCGCGTGGCCGGCTACCACTTCTTCAACCCGGTCGCGCTGATGAAGGTGGTCGAAGTCATCGACGGCCTGCGCAGCGCGCCCGAAGTCGGCGACGCGCTGGCCGAGCTGGCGCGCCGCATGGGCCACACGCCCGTGCGCGCCAAGGACATGCCGGGCTTCATCGTCAACCATGCTGGCCGCGGCATGAATACCGAAGGCCTACGCGTGGCGCAGGAAGCCGTGGCGACCTTCGCCCAGGTCGACGCCGTGATGCGCGAGCAGGCCGGTTTCCGCATGGGTCCGTTCGAACTGCTGGACCTGACGGCGCTGGACGTGTCGCACCCCGTCATGGAATCCATCTACCGCCAGTTCTTCGACGAGCCGCGCTTCCGTCCTTCGCCCATCACCACCGTGCGCCTGGCGGGCGGGCTGATCGGCCGCAAGGCCGGCGAAGGTTTCTACGTCTACGCCGACGGCCAGAAGCAGGTGCCGGCCGAGCCGCCCGTGCCGGCGCTGCCCGAAAACCTGAAGGTCTGGGTCAGCCCCAAGCACGGTGAAGGCTACGCCCGCGCCGCCGCGCTGGTCGAAAAGCTGGGCGCCACGCTGGTGACCGGTTCCACGCCCGACGCCGACGCGCTCATCCTGGTCACGCCCTACGGCGAAGACGTCTCCACCACCGTTTCCGCGCAAGGCCTGAACGCGGCCCGCACGGTCGGCCTGGACACGCTCTACGCCTTCGACAGCGCCAAGCGCCGCACCATCATGGTGTCGCCCGCCACCGAAGCCAAGTGGCGCGACGCCGCGCACGCGCTGCTGGCTGCGGACGGCATGCCCGTCACGGTGATCGAGGATTCGCCTGGCTTCATCGCCCAGCGCATCGTCGCCACCATCGTCAACATCGCCAGCGACATCGCGCAGCAGCAGATCGCCACGCCCAAGGACATCGACCTGGCGGTGACGCTGGGCCTGGGTTATCCGGTGGGCCCGCTGGCCCTGGGCGACAAGCTCGGCGCCGACCGCATCCTGGAAATCCTCAAGAGCATGCAGCGCGTGACCGGCGATCCACGCTATCGCCCCAGCCTGTGGCTGCAGCGCCGCGTGCAGCTGGGCATGTCGCTGACCAAGGCGGCTGGCGAAGAGTGACGCGATGAGCATGGCAGGCGCCGCCCTGGCATGCGAAAAAGCCCGCAAGACATCATGTCTTGCGGGCTTTTTTTCGCGACGCCGGCCGCCTCAGTTCGCCGGCTTGACCCCGATCAGGGACACCAGCGGCGTCCATAGCGCGATGTCGTCGCGGATGCGCCGGGCGAACTTCTCCTTTACTTCGCCTGCCCGCGGCTGGCTGCCGGACGCGTCGAATTTGCTGAGCACCTCCGGGTCGCGCAGCATGACCTGCACGGCGTCGGCCAGCCTGTCCACCACCTCGGCCGGCGTGCCGGGCGGCGCGAACAGGCCGTTCCAGGTTTCGATCTCGTGTCCGGAGATGGTGTCGGCGATGGCCGGCACGCCGGGCAACTGAGGCACGGGCTGGCGGCTGGACACGCCCAGGAAACGAATGCGGCCGCTGTCCTTGTACGGCAGGATTTCGGAGATGTTGGCCGAGTACAGATCGGTCGTGCCGCCCATGGTGTCGAGCAGGGCGGGCGCGCCGCCCCGGTAGCCGATCAGTGTCGCCTCGACACCCGCGCGCTTGAGAAACACCAGCACCGACATGTGCGACATCGACCCTTCGCCGCCGTGCGCGACGGTCAGCGCGCCCGGCTTGGCCCGGCCATACTCGATCAGTTGCGCCAGGCTCTGGAAACGCGAACTGGACGGCACCGTGAGCACCAGCGGATTGCTGGCGATGTTGGCGACCGGCACCAGATCGTTCAACGGGTCGTAACGCACATTGAACAAAAACCGCACCAGCGAAACCTGGCCGATGGAGCCCACCATCAGCGTGTTGCCGTCGTTGCGCGAGCGTATCAGCGCATCGGTGGCAATGGTGCCGCCTGCGCCGGCCTGGTTCTTCACGACGACCGATGAACCCAGGGTGCGGCGCAGCGAATCGGAGGTAATGCGCGCCACGTAGTCGGTATTGCCGCCAGGCGGATACGGCACGATCAACGTGATGGCGGTCCCATCCTGGGCGCGGACCAACGTGGGCAGCAGCAATGGCGCAGAAGCCAGCAGCCGCGAGAACTGACGACGATTCATGATGTTTTCCCCTTGTGTCGTAGTGATGCGCGGCCTGGGCTTCAGCGTACCGCGGCAGCCATCTGGCCGCCGCCCTTGGCGCCGACCACTTTACCGTCCGCGTACACCGTGGCGCCGCGCACCAGCGTGTGCACCGGCTTGCCCTTGAGGCGGCGGCCGGCATAGGGGCTCCAGCCCACCAGGCTGAGCACGTCCTCGTCACGCACCTCGTATTCCGTCTCCAGATCGACCAGCACCAGATCGGCGTCCAGGCCCGCTCGGATTTCACCCTTGCTGCGCAGTCGGAACAATTCCGCGGGCTTGGCCGAACATGCCTCGGCCACGCGCTCCAGGCTGATCTTGCCTTCCTGGGCCGCCGTCAGGAACATGCTCAGGTAGAACTGCGTCGATGGCGTGCCGGTATGGGCTTTCCAGCCATCGGTCCAGCCCACTTCCTTTTCTTCGCGCGTGTGCGGCGCATGGTCGGTGGCGATGATGTCGATCGTTCCGTCGTTCAGGCCTTCCCACAAGCCGGGCACGTTCTTCTCCGGCACCCAGTACGACAGCGCATACGACCCCAGGCGCTGGATGGCCGACCATTCGCAACCCAGGAACAGGGCCCAGGGATTGATTTCGCAGGTGACCTTCTGGCCTGCCGCCTTGGCCTCGCGGATGAGCTGCACGCTGCCGGCGGTCTGGGTGTGCAGGATGTGCAGGTGGCAGCCGGCCGCCTTCTGCAGGCGCAGCAGCGTGGCAATGGCGGTTTCCCAGATCACGCCATCGTGGGCGGCGTAGGCGCGCGCATAGGCGAGAGCGTCGCGTTCGCCCCGGTCCCAGTAGGTCTGTTCGATCACGTCCATCAGGGCCTGGTCGTGGGGATGCACCATCAAGGGCACGTCCAGTTCGGCGCAGCGCTGCATGATGCGCAGCAGCTTGCCGTGATCATGCACGCCGATGCCGGGCATGTGCGGGTAGTCTCGGCCCGTGTCCACCACCATGAAGATCTTGAACGCGGCGATACCCGTGGCGGTCATGGCTTCCATTTCCGACTCTATCGTCGGCGCCGGATTGAAGTTCCAGTCGACCACGGCATCGCTGCGGTAGATGGCGAACTGCTTTTCCAGCAGGTCCAGCGAGTTGGGCGGCGGATTGACGTTGGGCATGCCCACGCTGGTGGTAACGCCGCCAGCGGCGCATTGCTGCGTGGCGGTGAGGATGGTGTCCTTGTACTCGAACCCCTTCTGCGAGCCCTGGCGGTGGTGCGAGTGCATGTCGATCGCGCCCGGCAATACGGCCAGGCCGCTGGCGTCGATGACGTTGCGCGCCTCGGGTTCGCTGCCTGCCTCGTACAAGCCGGCGATCTTGCCGTCGCGGATGCCGATAGCGGCGCGCACCTGTCCCTGGGGAGTGACCACCAGGCCGTTCTTGATCAAAGTGTCCATGCTGTTTTCCTTGTGTTGGGGAATGCCGAAACGATCAGGCCGCGCAGGCGGCAGGCGGGAGGGCGCGCTCGCGCACCGTGTCCCAGACCTGCATGACGTAGTCCTTGCTCAGGCCTTTGGTAATGAAAACCATGCGGGATTGCCGGTCCGCGTCCGGCCATTGCGGCAACTCGACAGGCGGATGGAACAGGCGCTGCACCGCTTGCAGCACGATGGGCCGTTCGTGGCCGGCGATGTGCAGAATGCCTTTGACGCGCAGCAGCTCGTCGGGATGCGCCATGACCAGCGCATCCAGCCAGGCGCTGACCTGGGACCAGTGCAGGGGGGCGGCGAAGTCCAGGCAGAAGCTGTCGATGCGCGCATGGTCATGCGCATGCGTGTGTTCATGGTGGCGCCCATGCCCATGCCCATGCCCGTCCGCGTAGGGCGCGGCATTGAGCCATTGCCGCGCCTGCTCCGGGCGCACATTCACGTCATAGACGTCGGCTCCGTCCAGCACGGCGGCGTCCGGCCGGGCGGCGGGGTCGCAGACCAGGCGCGTGGCGCCGGGGTTGACTTGCGCAAGCGTGTCCACAAGCGCCGCGGCGCGCGCGTCCGGCAGGTCGGTCTTGGTGACGATCAAGGCATCGGCCACAGCCACCTGCTTGATGGCTTCCGGGTGTGCCGCCAGGGTGCCTGGCCCGTTGACGGCATCCACCACGGTCAGCACGCGGTTCAGGCGAAACGAGCGCGCCACCGGAAACGTCATCAAGGCCTGGATGACCGGCACCACGTCGGCCATGCCCGTGGTCTCGATCAGGACGCGGTCGAAGGCCGGAATCTGGCCAGCGCTGCGCTTGGCGCGCAAATCGCGCAGCGTCTCGACCAGATCGCCCTGCACGGTGCAGCACAGGCATCCCGTGCTCAGTTCGATGGTGTTGTCGTTACTGCTGGCGATCAGCGCGTGATCGATGCCGATCTCGCCAAACTCGTTGACGATGACTGCCGCATCGGCCAGCGCCGGATCGCGCAGCCAGTGATTCAGCAGAGTGGTCTTGCCGCTGCCCAGGAATCCCGTCAGCAAGGTGACCGGGATGCGTGTTTCGGAGGTTCCATCGATTGCCATGATGCGCCTTTGCAAAAAACATTAAATTCGCAACCATTGCGATTAAATGAATTTTTGCATCGAGTTGACGCTTTGGCAAGCCCCCCGCGATTTCGCGCCACAGCCCGGGGCAGAGGGAGGGATGACGCTGCTAGAATCGCGGAGAAATTAAATTTCGCAATGGATGCGAAATTGCGGGCCGTAAAGGCGCAACAACAAAGAGAGGGCGACGTGGCGGGTGAAATCAGGACGCGCAACCGGATACTGCACATCCTGCAGCTCTATGACAGGAGCGCCGCATGGTCGGTGGAGGAAATCGCCGTTGAAATGGATGTGTCCGTCAGCTCGGCCTATCGCGACGTGCAGGAACTGGTGCGCGCGGATTTCCTGACCCCGGTGATGGGCGCGCGCTACGTGCTGGGGCCCACGTTTGCCCATTTCGACCTGCTGATGCGCCATGGCGACCCCTTGCTCAAGGTGGCGGAGCCGCTGATGCGGCGGCTGGTGGAGGCCACCACGCCCTCGTCGGCCTCGGTGCTCACGCGCAGCTACCAGGACAAGGTCATGTGCATCCACCAGGAAATCGGCGACCCGGCCGCGCGCGTGGGCCGCTACGAACGCGGCGCCACCATGCCGATGTTCCGCGGCGCGACCTCCAAAGTCATCCTGGCGCACCAGAGCCGCCGCGCCCTGGAGCGCATGTACCTGGCCCACGAAGAGGAAGTGCGCGCCATTTCGCACTGGAAGAGCCTGAAGGACCTGTGCCTGGAACTCGATGCCATCCGCGAGGCGGGCGTCGCCGTCAGCGATTCCGAGATCACGCCGGGGACCATAGGCATTGCAGCGCCGATTTTTCTGGAGCAACGCGTGGTGGCCGGGCTGAGCCTGATCGTGCGCGCCGAGCATTGCCGTCTCGAGCCGTTCCGCGCGGCGGTCATCGAGGCCGCCGGCCAGATCAGCAGCCAGTTGGCCGAGGTGGAAGGCGCCTGGGTGGCGCGCGCCTGAGCGCCAGCACAAGACTTCGCAATCGAGTCGCGCCCGCGGTCTGGCGCAAAGAAAAAGCCCCTTGATCAGATCAAGGGGCTTTATTCATCATGGGCCGCGAGCCTTACTTCACTTGGCCGCATCCACCATGTACTGCACCGCTGCGCGGATGTCGTCTTCCGAGGCGTTGGCCGCGCCGCCCTTCGGGGGCATCGGCGGCTTGCCTTGCATGGCGACCTTCACCATGGCGTCCATGCCGGTCTTGATGTAGGGCTCCCAGGCGGCCTTGTCGCCGAACTTGGGGGCGTTGGCCACGCCGGTGGCATGGCAGGCGAAACAGACGCTCTTGTACAGCTTTTCGCCAGCCGGATTGACTGCCGCTGCTTGCGGCGCGGCGGCTTGGGCTGCCGGAGCGGGAGCGGGCGCGGCGGCGGCCGGTGCAGGGGCTGCCGCAGCGGGGGCGGCAGCGGCGGGCGCTGCAGGCGCTGCGGCGGGAGCGGCAGCGGCTTCCTTCTTGTCGCCTTCCGCGGCCGGAGCGGCGGGTTCGGGTAGCGAAGCGCCCGACTTGTTTGCCATGTACACCACGGCGCGCGCGACTTCGTAGTCGGACAGCGTGGGGTTGCCACCCTTGGCGGGCATGCCGCCCTTGCCGTGCAGGGCCACGTTCATCATGGCGTCGTAGCCCGCGGTGATGAAGGGCGCCCAGGCGGCGTTATCGCCCACCTTGGGTGCGCCAGCCACGCCGGCGGTATGACAGGCCGTACAGACGGCGGCGAAGACCTGTTCGCCGGTCTTGAAGACCTTGGGGGCATTTGCATCGACCAGCTGGAAACCCGCGACCGGGGCAATGCGCTTGGCGACAGCTTCTTGGGACAGCGTGTCCGAACCCGCTCCTGTTTTGGTGCCCGAGACCACCATGTTCACCAATAGGATGATGATGGCGATCGGGATCACGAAAGACAGGACGATCGTGACGATCAGTTGCTTCGGGGTCTTGATGGGGGAGGAGTGCTCTTCTATGTGTTCCTGCTCGTTGCTCATGACCAAATCCTGCTAACGGGTACCGGGGGCGCCTGGCGGCGGCAACAGAAAATCAGTACTGCACAAGTCGGCGGCATGAAGAGCCCGCCTTGCAAGCAAACGCTGGATTATATAACGGTGTCATAGACACGAGTCCAATGCAACCGACGGGGTTTTCGCTGAGTTTGCCGGAAGATTTGATCCCGTTCATGCAGTTCAGCGAAAACTGGGTACAATACCGCCTCCTTGCGCTGCGCCCGTAGTTCAATGGATAGAATGAGAGTTTCCGAAGCTCTTGATACAGGTTCGATTCCTGTCGGGCGCGCCACCAAATCCAAGACTAAGGAATGGCTTGGGTCCGCACTGGGCCTGAATGTGGCTGTTCCGACTCCGGTTCGGAAGGCCTGATTGCCTCGCCCGAAGATGCCGCGCAGCAAGCCGCCGCATCGTGTCTCTCCCCTGGCTGATTTGCGATCTTGTCGATCCACTTCGAGTAGCGCTCGAAGAGCATCTTGACGTCTTGCGCCCATCTGCGTGGACGGACGCTTCAGGATATGCCACTTCAAGAACTGCGGTAGACACGAGGCTTGTCGCAGAAGGTTTTGGCTGACATATTGCATGTCCAGCAGCCGTTCAAGGCCAATCATGATGCAGAACCCTCCGCATCCGGGTGAAATTCTCCGGGACGATGTAATTGTTCCCTTGGGGCTATCGGTGACCGAGGCTGCCGACAGGCTGGCCATGTCGCGCGTGGCGCTTTCACGGGTTCTCAACGGCAAGGCGGGCATCAGCCCGGATCTTGCCGTCCGCCTGGAACATGCCGGGGCCAGTACTGCCCAGGCTTGGGTCGCAATGCAGGCTAACTATGATCTGTGGCAGGCGCTACAGCATGAGCAGCCGCCCGTTAGGCCGTTGACCTCGACGGCAGCCGCGCACTGATCCTCTCAATTTGATTGCCGAACAGGCCAGCCTCCTGCGGCCTCAAGTAGTAGTCTGCACATGCAGCCGGCTGGACTTGCAGCGGTGCAAGGCGCGGTAATGCTCCAGCGCCCGCCCGTTGGCGCCATAGGCGATGGACTCGATGCGCAGCATGGGTTCGGGATCTTTCATGCCCAGCAATTCGCAGGTCTGGGCGTCCGGTTGCACCGCGTCTATCCAACGTTCCGCGCGCACGATGCGCAGGCCGTACTGTCTGCGCAGCACGTCGTAGAGCGAACGGTTTTCCAGGCGGGTGCGGTGCAGGCCCGGCACCAGGTCCGCGGGCACGGCCGTTTCCACCAGCAACTGCAGTTCGCCGTCGACGCTGCGCAACCGCTTGAGCGCCACGACCTGGCTGTCTTCGCTCAGCCCCAGTGAACTGGCTTCGTGCGCCGTGGGCGCGCGCAGTTCCTGCAGCAGCACCTGGGTGCGTACCGTGCGGCCCTTGCGCTCCATTTCGTCCGAAAAGCCCAGCACGGTGGACACGAAGTCTTCGTCGCGCTCGCGCGCCGACACGAAGGCGCCCTGGCCGCGTATCTTGTAGATCAGGCCGTTGCGGACCAGGTCCGCCAGCGCTTCGCGCACGACGATGCGCGAAATGCCATATTGCTCGCCGAACTCGGCCTCGGTGGGCAGCTTGTCGCCCACGGCCAGTTCGCCTTGCAGGATCTTGCCGCGCACCACGTCGCGGAACTGTGTCCAGAGCGGGGCGCCGGCGCTGCGGTCCAATATGGCTTCGGTGGAGATGGGGCTGCTCATGTCGTCAAAGAGTTTGAAATCGAACCTGTAGCCAAGGCGGAATCGGCGGGCTCTGCCCAGGGCGCCTCGTCTGGAGGAAGTTGAACACAGTGCCGGTCCCGCAGCGTCGCGGTGCAGGCTCGTAACTCGTCTTGCCGGCGCGCCGGGCTCCAGCCCAGCTCGGCTGCGGCGATATCCGCCAGTTCCGCAAGCAGTGCCGGCGTGACATGGCCGCGAATGGCCAGCAAGGTGCGCCGGATCGCCAGGTCGGCCAGGTGCTGCACAGACGTTTCGCGGCACAGATAGCGGATCTCGGCCGTTGAATGATCTGGCGCGTGGCGCAAGGGCTTATCGCCCGCCGCGGCGAAATCCGCCGCCACGGCGCCCGCCCGCGCACCATAGCGCATGAACAGTTCGGCGACGCGCCCGCGGTCCAGCGCGGTGGCGGCCTGAATGCTGTCCAGAAAGCGTTGCCGTCCCGCCGCATCGGCGGGCATGCCCGCGCCTCCACCGATCGCCACCTGCTCGGTCGACTGCCGCCGCGCGCGACCCAGTTGCTGCAGCACCGCGTCGGCCGCCAGTTGCGCTAGCGAACGGAACGTCGTCCATTTTCCGCCGACCAGGCACACCATCGGCACCTCGCGGCGCGAGTTGGGCGGGTCGATCACCACCGCGTGGTCGCGCGATATCTGCCCGGGTTTGTCGGCATCCGACTGGGCCAGCGGCCTGACGCCCACGTAAGTGTAGACCACGTCCTTCCGGCTGAAGTCCAGGCGGGGAAACACCTCATGCAATACATCGAGCAGGTAGTCGATCTCCGCCGGTTCGGTCGCGGCGAGGTCGGGATCATCCACCGGAATGTCGGTGGATCCCACCAGCACCCGGTCCAGGAACGGGTAGACGATGCACACCCGGCCGTCGGACGCCTCGAAGTACGCCATGCGTCCCTGGAGCGCGGTGCGCAGTGCGGGGTGATCCAGGATCAGGTGTGATCCTTTGGTGCCCATGACGCGCGAGCCGTCGCCTTCCAGGGCGCCAGCCGCGCGGTCCAGCCAGGCGCCCGTTGCGTTGACCACCGTGTCGGCAGTCACTTGCACGGATTCGCCGGTCAGCGCATCGCGCAGGGTAATGGCGCGGCCCTGGCAAGCCGTCACGCTGCAATAGTTCGACGCGACCGAGGCCGGGTGGCCGCGATGCGCATCGTCGATCAGCTCCAGCACCAGCCATTCCGGATGCCGTATCCAGGCGTCGTAATACGTGGCCGTCCAGCGCACCGCCGCGCCGAACAGCGCGCTGTCCGCCGCCGGCAGGCGCTCGATGCGATGTTCCGGCATGACGCGCTGGTTGCGGCCCAGCTTGTCATAGAGGCGCAAGCCCAGTCCCACCACGCACAGTCCCCGCGCGCCAGGCGAGGCGTTCAGGCCGGCAAAGCGCAGCATGCTGCCCCACAGTCCGCCGAAGCGGCTGGATAGCGGCACCACGGTTTCCAGCGGCTGCACCAGATGCGCCGCATTGCGCAGCAGCAGATTGCGTTCGCGCGTGGCCTCCGCCACCAGGGAAAATGATCCGCTTTCCAGGTAGCGCAAGCCGCCGTGGATCATGCGCGATGGCGCGCTGCTGGCGCCGGCGGCCACATCGTCCTTGTCCACGATCAGGCAATCCACGCCCTGCAGCGACAGGTCGCGGAACACGCCAGCCCCGTTGATGCCCGCGCCTACGATCACCGTCGAAAAATGGCGTCCCGCCAACGAAGCCGGGCGCATGAAAGCGGATGTGCGAGGAGTCATCGCGCGGATCCCGCAAGATGGCCGAAAGCCGGGGCCATGCTGTCCACCAGGCCATGGAAGCTGGCGTAGAAATCGGCGTGCGCCTGCGCTTCGGTGGCCAAGGGTTCGACCCGTTCGCATGGGGCGGGCAGCAAGTCGCCGCCGCCAGGGTTCTGCGACAGCGCGGCATACAGCGCAGCGCCGCGCGCGCCGGTTTCGTCGTCGCCGCAGCGTTCCACGGCGTGGCCCAGAAAGCCCGCCAGCAGGCGCGCCAAACGCAAGTCCCGGGCGCCGCCGCCCAGCGCGGCGACCTTGTCTGGCACGCCCAGTCCAAGCGCCGCCAGGCGCTTCAGGTGCCGCGCGTGCAGCGCTACCGCGGCGTCCACCACGGCACGCGCCATGTGCGCGCGGGTGTGATGGCCTTGCAGGCCGACGTAACCCGCGCAGGCTCCCGCCGGCCAGCTGCCGCCATTGATGAAGGGCAGAAAACGCAGACCGTCGGCGCCCAGGGGCACGCCCATCGCGCAATCCACCGCCGCGGCCGCATCCTGGAACTGCAAGGTGCGCGCCAGCCAGGCCACGTTCGCCATCGATGAGGGGCTGTTTTCCAGATAAAGCCTGCGGTCCGGATCGCCGAAGCTGACGATGGCGCCCACCTCCGGCTTCGGTTCGCGGGCCGGCGCCACCACGGCATTCACGCACCAGGTGCCGAGCACGGCCACGGCGTGCCCCTGGCGCTCCGCGTTCACCGCCTTCAGCGAGGCGAGCAGATCGATTGCGCCGAGCGCCACGGGCAGGCCGGCGGGCAAACCGAAAGCGGCCGCCTGGGCCGGCCGCAGCCGGCCGATCACGGCGCCGCTGGGCGCGATGGGCGCCAGCGCCGTGGCGGCCAGGCCGGACAGGCCGGCGGCCTCGAAAGCCATCGTGGACCAAGTCCCCGTGTTGAGCGACAGCAGGCCGGCCGTGCTGGCGTCGCTGGCGTCCGTGGCGATTTCGCCGGTCAACAGGAATCCCAGATAGTCCTTGGCGAACAGCAGGTGGCGGATGCGGCGGAGTTGAGCGGCGTCCGCGCCGTAGAGTTCTGCAGCGATCAGCGACGACTGTCCTGACCACGGCCGGCAGCCGACTTCGTGATACAGCGCGTCCCCCATGTTGCGGCCCAGCGCCCGGGCGCGCGCGGCGGCGCGCTGGTCGGTCGATGCCACCGCGCGGCCTTCCAGCAATTGGCCGCTTGCATCCAGCGCATACAGGCCGGCGCCATGGCCGGTGCAGCACAGCGCGCGCAGGTCGGCCAAGCGGGGACCCAACTGGGTTGCCACGCCTTGCAAGGCCCGCGCCAGCGCCGTCTGGATGGCGTCCGCGGGCAGTTCGCAACCGCCTTGCGCCAGTTGCCGATAGGGCAGCGCGCCGCCCGATGCGGCCAGTGTGGTCCCGCTCCCGGCCTCGAAGGCAACCGCCTTCAAGCCCGTGGAGCCCATGTCTATGCCCAGGTAGATGTCTGTTTTCATGTCATAACATTGTCTACAGATATTTCCCGCAGAATAGCAGTGTTTCCCCTAGTAATCTAAAAAATCCGGCTGCAATATAGTTCGTCGATGTCATAACAACGATTCGGCCAAAACAAGGTTGAACAACAGGCACCGAGGGCTGCAGGGTTCTTGGAACGATGCGAAAAAAGGAGCGGAACATGAGACGAGATTTCTTGAAGACCGTAGCGGCGGCGGGCGCCGGCCTGGCGAGCGTCAACGCCTTTGCGCAGAACACCCCGCAAGCCCCCGGGCTGCGCGGCAACGCCAACGACGTCTACGTGATGAACGTGATGGTGTCCGGGGTGGAGTACTGGTTCCCTGTCTACGAAATGATGAAGCAGCTGGGCCATTCGCTCGGCGTGCGCACCCGCTATTCGGGCACGCCCGAGTACGACGTCAACAAGCAACTGGCCTCGTTCGAGCAGGAACTGGCGCGCAAGCCGGCCGGCATCCTGCTGCATCCCATGAACCCCGACCCGTTCATCGAACCCATCAACCGCGCCGCGGCCATGGGCATCCCGGTGGTGACCTTTGCGGCCGACTCGCCCAATTCCAAGCGCGTGTCCTTTGTCACGTCCGACAACGACCGCGAAGGCGCGCAGGCCGCCGACGCTATCGCGGCCTCGCTCAATGGCAAGGGCGAATACGCGGTGCTGGAAAACCCCGGCCAGGACAACCATGACCGCCGCGTTGCCGCCTTCATCAACCGCATGAAGACCCAGCATCCCGGCATGAAGCTGGTGGGCCGCGCGGCCAGCAACCAGGATCCGAACAAGGCCTACCAGGCCACGCTGAGCCTGGCGCAGGCCAACCCCGGCCTGGGCGCCCTGTTCATGCCCGAAGCCAACTCGGCGCTGGGCGCGGCGCAGGCCTCCATCGAGACCAAGAAGAACATCAAGGTCCTGTGCTGCGACGTGAACGCCAAGATCCTGGACATGATCAAGTCGGGCGAGGTCTTCGGCTCCGTCAACCCGAACCAGGGCGTGCAGGGCTATATGGGCATGATGCTGCTGTTCCTGGCGCGCAACCAGCAACTGATCGACCCGATGAATGACGCCAAGCGCAACGGCACCAACCCCATGGCCGTGCCGTTCCTGGACAACGGCCTGTCCATCGTCAGCAAGGCGAACGCCGACGACTTCTATTGGGACAAGTACCTGGCGCGTCGCGGCACCAAGGGCATCAACGAATGAAGGCGCCCGCAGCGCTGCTGGAACTGCAGGGCATCAGCAAGCAGTTCGGCGCGTCCAAAGCCCTGGCCGACGTGCGCTTCACGCTGCGCCGGGGCGAAATCCATGCCTTGTGCGGCGAGAACGGCGCTGGCAAGTCGACGCTGATGAAGATCATCGACGGCATCCACCAGCCCGACAGCGGCGACATCTACCTGGAAGGCGAGCGCGTGGTCATCAACGGGCCGGCCCATGCGATGCGCCTGGGCATCGGCCTGGTGCACCAGGAAATCTCGCTATGCGGCGATGCGACCGTGGCCGAGAACATCTTCATGCCCATGATCAGCGCGGGTGCACAGGCCTGGATGGACTATGCCGGCCTGCAAGAGCGCGCTGCGGCCGTGCTGCGGCGGCTGGGCCAGGACATCGACCCGGGCCTGCGGGTGGATGCGCTGGGCATATCGAGCCAGCAGCTGGTCGAGATTGCCCGCGCCTTGACGCTGGACTGCAAGGTGCTGATCCTGGACGAACCCACCGCAGCGTTGACGGAAGTGGAGTCCGTGGCGCTGTTCCGCGTCCTGCATGACCTCAAGGCCCAGGGCATCGGCATCGTCTACATCAGCCACCGCATGGCAGAGATCTTCGAGCACTGCGACCGCGTCACGGTGTTGCGTGACGGCCGCGATGTGCACAGCGGCGATATTGCGGCGCTTTCTCCGGATGCGCTGGTGCGCTGCATGGTGGGGCGCGATCTGGGCAATTACTACCCACCCCGGCAGGCGGCTGGCGATGCGCCGGCCGAGACCCTGCTGGAAGTGGAGGACCTTGCCGACGGCGCCGCAGTCCACGGCATTTCGTTCACGCTGCGGCGGGGCGAAATCCTGGGCATCTCCGGCCTGATGGGCGCGGGCCGCAGCGAGCTGGCCGAAACCGTGTGCGGCCTGCGGCGCGCGCGGCGAGGCGCCGTGCGGCTGCGCGGCCAGCCCCTGCGGCTGCGCCGCTATGCCGACGCCCTGCGCCACGGCATCGCCTATCTGAGCGAAGACCGCAAGGCAGCCGGCCTGTTCCTGGACATGCCTATCGAACAGAACGTGTCTTCGATGGCGCTGCGCCGCATCAGCTCGCGCTTCGGCCTGCTCAAACGCACGGCGGAACGCAGCCTGGCCGTCGAGCTGGGCGCCCGGCTCAGGCTCAAGTCGGACGGCGTGGCGATCGACGCCAGCTGCCTGTCGGGCGGCAACCAGCAAAAGGTGGCCATCGCCAAACTGCTGGCGACCCGCCCTTCGGTGCTGCTGATGGACGAACCGACGCGCGGCGTGGACGTCGGCGCCAAATCCGAGATCCATCACCTGCTGCGCGACCTGGCCAACCAGGGCGTGGGCGTGGTGGTGATCTCGTCCGAGCTGCCGGAAATCATCGGCCTGTGCGACCGGGCCTTGGTGATACGCAATGGCAGGCTCGCCGGAGAGCTTGCGGCCAGCGAAATGACGGAAGAAAAATTGCTGCGGCTGGCCTCCGGCCTGTCCGCCGAGGAGGCGACATGACGAGCGACCTGAAAACCCAACCGACGGCGCAAGCAGTCCTGATGCCTCCGGCCACCGGCCTGCCGACGGGGGCCCGCCCGGGACGCCGGCTGGGCAGCTTCCGCGAAGCGGGGCTGCTGCTGATCATTGCCGCGCTGTGCGTCGTCATGAGCTTCGCGTCGCCGCATTTCCTGACCTGGGAAAACGTGCGCGCCATGCTGCTGTCGTTTTCCATCGAAGGCATCGTGGTGGTCGGCATGACCATACTGGTCATCGTCGGCGGCATCGACTTGTCGGTGGGCTCGGTGGTCTGCCTGGCCATGGTCATCACCGGCAAGCTCTTCCTGATGGGACTGGACCCATGGACCGCCAGCCTGGCCGCGATCGCCGTCTGCACGATGGTGGGCGCGCTCATCGGCGGCTGCGTCACCCGCATCGGCCTCAGCCATTTCATCGCGTCGCTGGCGTTCATGGTGATCGTGCGCGGCCTGTGCCTGGCCATCACCCAGGGCACGCCGCAATCGCTGTTCTCCTTGCCGCCGCAGTTCAAGTTCATCGGGCAGGGATCCATCGCGGGCATACCCGCCGTCATCCTGATCTTCGCCGCCATCGTCGTCATCAGCGATTTCGCGTTGCGCCGCGCCGCCCTGTTGCGCAAGGTGTTCTACACCGGCAGCAATGAAAAGGCGGCGCTCTATGCCGGCATCCGCACCGGCCGCGTGAAGTTCTGGGTCACTGTGCTGTGCTCGACCTTGGCCGGCGTCGCAGGGGTGGTCTACACGGCCCGCTTCGGCGCTGCCACGCCCAACTTCGGCGTGGGCATGGAGCTCAACGTCATCGCGGCGGTGGTGATCGGGGGCGCCAGTCTCAAGGGCGGCTCGGGCACCGTGCTGGGCGCGGTGCTGGGCTTGGCCTTGCTGTCGGTCGTCACCAGCTCGCTCATCCTGCTGGACGTGTCGCCCTACTGGCAAGACGTCGTCAAGGGGCTGATCCTGCTGGCCGCGGTCACCGTCGACCATCTCATGAACGTCAAAAAGGTTTCACGATGAAGACAACAACACTGGGCGCGTCCGGCATTGCCTGCGAATCCGTCGGCCTGGGCACCTGGGCCATGGGCGGCTGGATGTGGGGCGGCGGGGACGATGCGGCTGCCGTTGCCGCCATCCAGGCGTCCCTGGACGCGGGCGTGCGGCTTATCGATACCGCGCCTGCCTATGGCCTGGGGCACGCCGAAAGCCTGGTCGGCCAGGCGCTCAAGGGGCGCCGCCAGCAGGCCGTCATCGCCACCAAATGCGGGCTGGTCTGGCATACACGCCAAGGCGAGCATTTCTTCGACGAGGAAGGCCAGGCCGTGCACCGCCACCTGGGCCGCGCTTCCATCTTCCACGAAGTAGAGCAAAGCCTGGCGCGGCTGCAGACGGACTACATCGACCTCTACATCACGCATTGGCAGGACGCCGGCACGCCCGTCGCCGAGACCATGGACGCCCTGCTGGATCTGAAGCGGCAAGGCAAGATCCGCGCCATCGGCGTCAGCAACGTGGATCCCGGCACTTTGGCCGAATACCTGCGCCATGGCCCGGTGGACGCCATTCAGGAACGCTACAGCCTGATCGACCGCGAGATCGAAGCCACGCTGATGCCGCTATGCCGCCGCCACAACGTCGGCATCCTCGGGTATTCCTCGTTGGCGCTCGGCCTGCTGGCCGGACCCATCGATCCGGGGCGCCGCTTTACCGGCGACGACCAGCGCGCCGGCAACCCCCGTTTCAGCGTGGCCAACCGCAGCCGGCTGCAAGGCTTCTTCGCGGAACTGGAACCGCTGCGCCAGCGGCTGGACTGCTCGGCTTCGCAACTGATGATCGCCTGGACCACGCGCCCAGGCGGGGTCACCGTGGCGCTATGCGGCGCCCGCACGCCGCAGCAGGCCAGGCAGAACGCCGGCGCTGCCGCGCTGGAACTTACGCCTGAAGACATTGCCGCCATCGACCTGGCAGCCGGGCGTCATCTGCAAACACTGGATTGAACAAGGAATCCCCATGCTGCACAGAAAAGAAGCGCGCCTGAACCGCCTGCTGAACGGCGGCCGCTGCCTGGACATCGCCGTCGACCACGGCGTCTGCAATGAACCCAGCTTCCTGTCCGGACTGGAGGACATGCCGGCCGTGATGGAACAACTGGCCGCCGCGCGCCCCGACGCCATCCAGCTGAACTATGGCCAGGCCGACCTGCTCCAGCAACGCCCCGGCCGCGACAAGCCCGCGCTGGTCATGCGCCTGGACATGGGCAATCCCTACAACGCCACGACCCACCGCGTCATGTGGGCCGTGCTGCAGAACGAGCAGGACCCGGTGCTGCCTGCGGTCCAGATGGACGCGGCCTGCGTGGTGGTCAACCTGTTCATGCTGCCGGACGAGCCCGACCTGTTCCGCCAGTGCGTCGCCAACATCGCGCGGGTACGCGCGGACTGCGACCGCTACGGCATGCCGCTGATGATCGAACCCCTGGTCATGGCGCCGCATTCCGCGCGCGGCGGCTATATGGTCGATGGCGACGCGGAGAAGATCGTCACGCTGGTCAGGCTGGCGCGCGAAATGGGCGCCGACATCGTCAAGGCCGACCCCACGACCGCCACGCGCGATTTCCACCGCGTGGTGCAGGCGGCGCGCTGCCCGGTGCTGGTGCGCGGCGGCGGCCGGGAGGACCTGCGGCAGGTCTTCGAGCGGTCGCGCGAGTTGCTCGATGAAGGGGCGGTGGGGCTGGTGTATGGCCGCAATGTCTACCAGCACGCCGATCCGTCATCGGTGGTGCGGGCGCTGATGGCCATGATCCATGATGACGCCAGCGCCGGACAGGCGTGGGACATCTACGAGGCAGGCGGCCGACAGGATGCAAGGCTCATCGGCCGAAGTTCCTGACACCTCAGCCAGATCCTAATGCTCTTCCTTCGCATGGTTGATCGTGTATTTGGGGATGGCGACGGTAAGGTCCTCTTCCGCGACGATCGCCTGGCAGCTCAGGCGGGATTGGGCTTCCAGCCCCCAGGCGCGGTCGAGCAGGTCGTCCTCGGACTCGTTCGCTTCGTTCAAGGATTCGAAACCCTTGCGCACGATGCAGTGGCAGGTGGTGCAGGCGGCGCTCATGTCGCATGCATGTTCTATTTCAATGCCGTTGGCCAGCAGGGCCTCGCAAATTGTGGTGCCAGCCCGCACCTCAAGCTCGGCGCCTTCGGGCGCCAGCTCGGCATGCGGGAGTACGGTGATTTTTGGCATATCGGATTCCAGGCGCTCAGCAAGCGGATGCGGGTTTTGCCGGCGATTCCTTGCGAGCGCTCCGCAGCACGGCGCCGCCGCGCGCGGCGGGCTCCTGTTCTTTTTCGTCCGGCTGCTCAAGGGTGTGCAGGATGGGGCAATTCGGCCGATCGTCGCCCGCGCAACAGCGGATCAGCGCCTCGAGCGTGTCGGCCATCTGCCGCATGCTTTCGATGCGCCGGTCCAGTTCAGCCAGGTGTTCCTGGGCTACGTGCTTGACGTCCGCGCTCTGGCGCGACTGGTCGTGCCAGAGGCTCAGCAGATCCTTGGTCTCGGCGACTGAAAAGCCCAGGTTGCGGGCACGGCGGATGAAGTGCAGCCGGTGAACATCGATCCGGCTGTAGGCGCGGTAGCCGGACGAGTTCCGCTGCGCCACGGGTATCAGGCCGATCTGCTCGTAATAGCGGATCATTTTTGCCGATACCTTGGAGGTCTTGGACGCTTCGCCGATGTTCATGGGAGTCTCCTCGCTCAAAGGAATGGGTAGAGGCATGAGAGAAGACTAGAGCTTTCCAACATGGGAAGGTCAAGCATGCCGCCGGCCGGGGAGGGGCCGGTCCGGCTGGTTACTGTGGCGTAAAAAAAACATCGGCGTGCATGTCCTGGACGTTCAGTCCGCGCTCGAACGCCAGAGCCATCGCCGCTTCCACCATCGCAGGCGGGCCGGCGACATAGGCTTTCCAGCTTTTCAAGTCCGCGAGGTCTGCGCCGGCGGCTTGCGTGACGAAGCCGGTCCGGTATGGCGTGGCATGCGCCTCGGACAACACGGGCACAAAGCTCAGGTTGGCGTGGCGGCGTGCCAACGCCTCGAAATGCTGGACGAAGTAAAGATCCCGTTCCGTGCGCGCGCCGAAGTAGACATGAATCGGCTGGCTCATGCCGTGCGCGAGCGCGGTTTCGACAATTGAGTTGATGGGGGCCAATCCCGAACCTCCCGCGATGCAGAGCATCGGTCCGGAATGTTCATCGCGCAGATGCGAGGAGCCGAGCGGTGCGCGCAGCGCCACGCGTTCACCAGGTTGCAGCGTGGCGTGGACATAGCCCGACGCGACCCCGCCCGGAACACGGCGGATGTGGAATTCCAGTTCGCGATCGCCTGGCCTGTTGGCCATCGAGTAGCTGCGCGCCGGCGACGGCCCGAACCTGATGTCGGCATACTGCCCGGCGGCGAACGGCAAGGTATTCGTTGCTTCAGGTCGGATCCTTACGCGCATGATGTCGTGCGTCAGTTCGTCCATGGCAACGACGGTCCCTTCCACATTCTGGATTGGCGCCGCGGCGGCTTCGTCGTTGCCCAGCCATGCCACCGCCACATCGCTCTTCGGAACCGCGCGGCACGCCAGGATGAAGCCGCAGCGCGTTTCTTCTTCCGTCAACGCGTAGCGCGAGTGCGGCAGCATTTCCACTGCGCCTTCGATCAGGCGCGATTTGCAGCTGCCGCAGCGGCCCGATCGGCAGCCGTGCGGATAGGCAACGCCATTCTGCAGTGCTGCTTCGAGTATGGTCTGGCCGTCCGGAACCGGCAGCCTGGCTCGCGCCTGCCGGATGTCCACCGTTCTACTGCTCATTGGGTTGCTCCAGATACTTCGGGTTGGTATGGAACGGCATCGAGATGCCCTTTGCCGTTCAGACGGCGGTCCCAATCTATTGCTTCCAACAGTTGCAAGGTCAATAGCCCGCCGCATCCGCCAGCGCATGCTTGACCTTCCTGTCGTTGGAATCCCTAGCCTTGCCGAATTTCTGCAGAGTGCTTCGGAAGGGCCGAAGCCCTGCCGTACAGAAGGGGCATGTCGATGCGTCGAAAATTCAGAATCGTTGTCGTGGCTGGAGCCATCGCGGCGGCCGGAACCATTGCGTGGGCGGCCGGTGATGCGTCCGGAGATGAAAGCAAGCCGCCGCCTTCCGCGGGCGCGCCGATGGCGCCTCAGGTTCCGGTTGCCGAAGTGATCCAGCGTGTCATCGCGCCATCGACCGACTTCACCGGATATCTGGCGGCTCCGGAATCCGTCGAATTACGCTCGCGGGTCAGCGGCGCGGTAGATGCCGTCAGCGTTCCCGAGGGCAGCCTGGTGCGCAAAGGACAGCAGCTGTTCCAGATCGATCCGCGGCCATTCCAGGTGGCGCTCGACACGGCCGCGGCGCAGTTGCGCCAGGCCGAGGCGCTGGCCAGCCAGGCCCAGGCTGACTTCGACCGCGCCCAGCGGCTGGTGGCGACCGGCGCGGTGTCGCGCAAGACCTATGACGACGCCGTGTCCGCGCGCAACGCCCGCCAGGCGGAGATCCTGGTGGCCAAGGCAGCCGTGGCGGCGGCGCGGCTCGATCTTTCCTACGCGCGCATCACGGCCCCGATATCAGGTCGCGTCGACCGGATCATGGTGACCGAAGGCAATCTGGTCAACGGCGGGGCGGGGGGCGCGGCCAACCTGCTGACCACGATCGTTTCGATCGACCCGGTGCACGTGTACTTCGACATAGACGAAGCGACCTACCTCAACGCCGTGAGGCTGGCCCGGCCAGACTCCCAGGGCGGGAAGGCGTCGCTGCCGGTCGCCGTGGCGCTCGCGACGGACCAGGGCTTTCCCCACAAGGGCACGCTGGATTTCGTGGGCAACCAGATCGACCGCGGCACAGGCACCATCCGCGCCCGCGCCGTCGTGCCGAATCCCGATGGCCTGTTGGCCCCGGGGCTGTTCGCGCGTGCCAGGCTGACGACCGGCGCCGAGCGCGCAGCCATTTTGGTCGATGATCTGGCGGTGGGCACGGACCAAGGGAAAAACTACGTCCTGGTCGTGGGAGCCGACAATCAGGCCCAGTACCGCGCGGTGCAGCTGGGCCAGATGGTGGATGGGCTGCGCATGATCAGTTCCGGCTTGCAGGCTGGTGAGAGGATCATCATCAAGGGGCTGGTACGCCCCGGCATGAGCGTCACGCCGCGTATGGTGCCCATGCAGCAGGTAGCCGCTGCGGAGGCCCGCCCATGAAGTTCCCTCATTTCTTCATTGCGCGGCCAATCTTCGCCATCGTCTTGTCGTTGCTGATGCTGTTGGCGGGCGGCATCGCGTTCTGGCAGTTGCCGCTGAGCGAGTATCCCGCCGTCACCCCGCCCACGGTACAGGTGACGGCAAGCTATCCCGGCGCCAATCCGGAAGTGATCGCCGATACTGTGGCGGCCCCGCTGGAACAGGTGATCAACGGCGTGGAAGGCATGCTGTACATGAGTTCCCAGATGGCCGTCGACGGCCAGATGGTGCTCACCATTGCCTTCAAGCAGGGAACGGACCCGGACATGGCGCAGATCCAGGTGCAGAACCGGGTCTCGCGCGCCTTGCCGCGCTTGCCGCAGGAAGTGCAGCGCATCGGGGTGGTAACGCAGAAGACCTCACCCGACGTGTTGATGGTGGTGCACCTGGTTTCGCCGGAAAAACGCTACGACTCGCTCTATCTATCGAACTTCGCCATCCGGCAGGTGCGCGACGAACTTGCGCGCCTGCCCGGCGTGGGCGACGTGCTGGTCTGGGGCGCTGGCGAGTACTCGATGCGCGTCTGGCTGGACCCCACCAGCGTCGCCGCGCGCGGCCTGACCGCCAGCGACGTGGTTGCGGCCCTGCGGGAGCAGAACGTGCAGGTCGCCGCGGGGTCGGTGGGCCAGCAGCCGGATACCACGGCGGCCTACCAGGTGACGGTCAACACGCTGGGGCGTCTGACCAGCGCGGAGCAGTTCGGCGACATCGTGGTGAAGACGGGCGCGGATGGCCAGGTTACCCGGCTGCGCGACGTTGCCCGCGTTTCGCTGGGGGCGGATGCCTACACCTTGCGCAGCCTGATCGATGGCGAATCGGCGCCCGCCCTGCAGATCATCCAGAGTCCCGGCGCCAACGCCATCGACGTCTCCAATGCGGTGCGCGGCAAGATGCAGGAGCTGCAGCAGAGCTTCCCGCAGGATGTGGAATACCGGATCGCCTACGACCCCACCGTGTTCGTGCGCGCCTCGCTGCAATCGGTGGCGGTCACGCTGCTGGAGGCCATCCTTCTCGTCGTCATCGTGGTGGTGCTGTTCCTGCAGACCTGGCGCGCGTCCATCATTCCCCTGGTGGCCGTGCCCGTGTCGCTGGTGGGGACCTTTGCGCTGATGCACATGTTCGGCTTTTCGCTCAACACGCTGTCGCTGTTCGGCCTGGTCCTGTCGATCGGCATCGTGGTGGACGACGCCATCGTGGTGGTCGAAAACGTGGAGCGGCACATGGCCCTGGGCGAATCCCCAAGGCAGGCCGCGATCAAGGCCATGGACGAGGTGACGGGGCCGATTATTGCGATCACCTCGGTGCTGGCGGCAGTCTTCATTCCGTCGGCCTTCCTGTCCGGGCTGCAGGGCGAGTTCTATCGCCAGTTCGCGCTGACCATCGCAATTTCGACCATACTCTCCGCCATCAACTCGCTCACCCTGTCGCCCGCGCTTGCGGCCATCCTGCTCAAGCCGCATCACGACGCGGCCAAGGCCGACTGGCTTACGCGCATCATGGGCCGGGCGCTGGGCGGCTTCTTCCGGCGCTTCAATGTCTTCTTCGACAGCGCCTCGAATGCCTACGTCGGAACGGTGCGCCGGGCGGTGCGCGGCAGTGCCATCGTGCTGCTGCTGTACGCCGGCTTCGTCGGCCTGACCTGGCTGGGCTTTCACCAGGTGCCGAACGGATTCGTGCCGGCCCAGGACAAGTACTTCCTGGTGGGTATCGCACAGTTGCCCAGCGGCGCTTCGCTCGACAGGACGGAGGCGGCGGTGAAGCAGATGTCCGAGATCGCGCTGGCCGAACCGGGCGTGGAGAGCGTGGTTGCCTTCCCCGGGCTTTCGGTCAACGGTCCGGTGAACGTGCCGAACTCGGCGCTGATGTTCGCCATGCTCAAACCCTTCGATGAACGCCAGGATCCTTCGCTTTCCGCCAACGCCATCGCCGGAAAGCTGATGGGCAAGTTCAGTCAGATTCCGGACGGGTTCCTCGGTATCTTCCCGCCGCCTCCCGTGCCGGGCCTGGGGGCCATGGGCGGCTTCAAGCTGCAGATCGAGGACCGCGCCGGATTGGGGTTCGAAGCGCTGGCCCAGGCGCAGGGGCAGATCATGGCGAAGGCCATGCAGGCTCCCGAACTGGCGAACATGCTGGCCAGCTTCCAGACCAATGCGCCGCAGTTGCAGGTGGACATCGACCGCGTCAAGGCCAAGTCCCTGGGGGTATCGCTGACGGACGTGTTCGAGACTCTGCAAATCAATCTGGGATCGCTCTACGTCAATGACTTCAACCGCTTCGGGCGCACCTACCGGGTCATGGCGCAGGCCGACGCGCCGTTCCGCATGCAGGCCGACGACATCGGGATGCTCAAGGTGCGCAACGACAGTGGCGAAATGATTCCCCTGAGCGCCTTTGTGACGCTGACGCGCGGGTCCGGGCCGGACAGGGTCATCCGCTACAACGGCTTTCCGTCGGCGGATATCAGCGGCGGTCCCGCGCCGGGATATTCCTCGGGGCAGGCGACGGACGCGATAGAACGCATCGTCCGCGAGACCTTGCCCGAAGGCATGGTCTACGAGTGGACGGACCTCGTCTACCAGGAGAAGCAGGCTGGGAATTCGGCGTTGTACATCTTCCCATTGGCGGTGCTGTTGGCCTTCCTCATTCTTGCTGCCCAGTACAACAGCTGGTCGTTGCCGTTCGCCGTGCTGCTCATCGCGCCCATGGCATTGCTTTCGGCGATAGGCGGGGTCTGGCTGTCCAACGGCGATAACAACATCTTCACGCAGATCGGCTTTGTGGTGCTGGTCGGCTTGGCCGCCAAGAATGCCATCCTGATCGTGGAATTCGCCCGCACCAAGGAGGACGAAGGCGCCGATCCGCTGGCGGCAGTGCTGGAGGCTGCCCGGTTGCGCCTGCGCCCCATCCTGATGACCTCGTTCGCTTTCATCGCCGGCGTGGTGCCGTTGGTGCTGGCTACAGGCGCCGGGGCGGAGATGCGCCATGCCATGGGTATCGCAGTGTTTGCGGGAATGGTTGGCGTGACCCTGTTCGGCCTGTTGCTCACGCCCGTGTTCTACGTCGTGGTGCGCAAATTGGCGCTGCGACGGGAAGCCCGCCGGGCCGCGACCCGCTCGGCCAAGCAACACGCATGATGGCCAGGAGGAATAACGACATGAAGCATCTTTACACCCGCTCCCGGCGCTGCCTGAAGCTCGCGCCGCTGACGCTTGCGGCCGCGTTGGCCGGCTGCTCCCTGGCGCCGAAGTACGAACGCCCCGCTGCGCCTGTCGACGCGACCTATTCTTCGGATGCCGAGGATGCGCGGCACAAGCCCGATGCGATGGCCGCGGCCGACATAGGATGGCGCGACTTTTTCCGGGATCCGCTCTTGCAGCAATTGATAGAAATCTCGCTGCACAACAATCGGGACATGCGCCGCGCCGCGCTCAACGTCGAAGCGGCGCAGGCGCTGTACCGAATCCAGCGCGCCGCGATGCTGCCGAACCTGAGCGTCTCGGCCAGTGGCGCATCCGAGCGCATTCCGGGCGACCTTGGCGTCACGCAGGACGGCCAGGTCTCGAAGCGCTATGACGTGGCCGGCGTGACGACCGCCTGGGAACTGGACCTTTGGGGCCGTATCCGCAGCCTCAGCGATCAGGCCTTGGCCACATATCTGGCACTGGAGGAGAACCGGATCGCCACGCAGCTGAGCCTGGTTGCCGAAGTGGCCAATGCCTACCTCACGCTGCGCGCCGACCAGGAGCTGTTGCGGCTGACGGAAGACACGCTGGCCACGCAAAAGCGTTCGTATGATCTGACGGCCGATCTGGCTGCGGCCGGCAACTCGACGCAGCTCGACCTGCGTCTGGCCGAGATTGCGTTGCGTAATGCGGAGGCCAACCGGTCCGCCTACACGCGACAAGTAGCCAGGGACCGCAACGCGCTGGTGCTGCTCCTGGGACAGCCGCTGACGCCCGAGTTGTCCAGCCAGCTGGACGCGGCAACGACGCTGCCAGACGGTATCGTTCCATCGGATTTGCCGACCGGACTACCCTCCGAGTTGTTGGTCCGACGGCCCGACATACGCGCGGCGGAGCAGATGCTGCGCGGCGCCAATGCGAATATCGGCGCGGCGCGCGCCGCTTTCCTGCCGGCGATCAGCCTGACGGGCTCGGCGGGAACCGCCAGCGCCTCTCTGGACGGCTTGTTCGACTCCGGGTCGCGGGCCTGGGCATTCCTGCCGCACATCACGCTGCCCATTTTTCGGGGAGGCGCCTTGTTGGCCAACCTGGACGTGGCGCATGTAAAGAAGCGGGTGGAAATCGCCAATTACGAGCAGGCCATTCAGGTGGCATTCCGCGAGGTGGCCGATGGCTTGGCGGGCAAGCGCACGCTTGACGACCAGATCCGTTCGGAGCAGTTGGCGGTGACGGCAAGCCGCAGCGCTTATGAGCTGGCGGAACTGCGGTTTCAGGAGGGCGTGGACGACTATCTCACCTTGCTTGAGGCCTATCGCTCGCTATACGGCGCGCAACAGATCCTGGTGCGCACGCGCCTGACGCGCCTGAACAACCTGATCGACCTCTACAAGGCGTTGGGTGGAGGTTGGTCCGAGCATTCGGCGCGCATGCCCGCCGGGGCATAGGGTCCGCCAAATATCGCCAGGCCATGGAGGACATAGCCAGTCCCCGGGCTTGGGCCGCCGCGTCAAAGCGGCGGCCCAAGCCTTGTCCGCGGCGACCGGGCAGCGATGCTGCTACACGGCCTGCTTCCAGGCGCGCAATTTCGACAGCCCATTGGCATAAGCCATGCAAGTCAGAATCTGGAGTTGGCCGCCCAAGGTTCCAGTTCCTGCGCCCGAGGGCGCGAAGAGGGCGGCGTCCGTGTGCCGCGCTACGCTGCTGACCACGCGTTCCTGCCCCAGACGGGTCAGTTCATGCAGCCTGTGCAGGCTGCTGCCGTTGAAGTCGCGTCGGAAGCCGTGGGTCAGGCGGCAGAATCTGTCCAGCATCGCTTCCCTGCTGTAGAAGGGGGAGCCGGCATCTCCTGCCCCTGCGGCGGCGAACTGCAGGATCATCGTGTTCCAAAGAATGAGGTCGACCAACACGGTGGCGGCATCGATAGGCATGCGATAAGCATGTCCCACCTCGGCCGTCCTTCGGTAGAGGCTCGCGCGTATGGTGGCCGCCTCGACGCGGAATTGCCTGTGCCGGTCGCGGAGGTTACACAGCAGCTCTTGCCTGGATGCGGGTAGTTTCATCGGATCTTTCCACCAAGTCGTCGCGGATCGGGCCGTCGGATTGAGTCTGACGGGTTGCGCGCCTCGGGCGTGGTGCCGGCCGCAGGAAAGCGGGCAGGGAGCGCATACGCCCGGGGCCAAGGCGGAAATCCTGGGGTTTTCCACCGTTGGAATGTCAATGCCGAACGAAAATCGCGCAGCGCCTGCGGAAATCCGCACGATGGGTCTAAAATCCGCACACGTTTCGATCCGCCCCTGCGCAAGCGGCAGGTCCCTCGCACGTAACATCCCCACGCCATTGCAGCCAACCATCGGTCAGACTTCCGCTTCCACGCCGCCAAGTTCGTCCTATGCCGCCCGCATCCATCAGGTGCAGGTCGACGCATTGCGCCGAAGCTTTCCGTTCGCCCTGGCCGGGTCGCTGATCAGCGCCTGTTTTTCCGCATTCGCCTTGGTCGGCGTGCTGCCCCACCACGAGATCCTGCTGTGGCTGGGCGCCACGTTGGCCGTGGGTGTGCTGCGCTGGGCCGCCGTGGTGGCGTACGACCGCCATCGCGCCGATCCGTCAGCGGCGCAGCGCTGGGTGCGCCGCATGCTGGCGGGGAATCTGTGCTCCGGCATCCTGTGGGGACTGCCCCTGGCCTACTGGACGTTTTTCGTCCCGCTGGAGTATCAGCTGTTCTTCATCGTCATCCTGTTCGGACTGGGTACGGGCGCCATCTATTCGAACTACATGATGCTGCCGGTGATGTACGCGTTCGAAGTGCCGGCTTTCGCGCCGATGTTCATCGCGCTGGCGGCGCAGCCTTCCGCCATCCATCTGGCGCTGGTGACGGGCGGCCTGGCATATCTGGTCGCGACCCTGGCGTTCATCCATCGCATGAACCGCACCCACCTGGACGCGTTGCGGCTGGGTTATGAAAACCTGGCGCTGCTGGAACAGGTGCGCCAGGAGAAGATAGCGGCCGAACGCAGCGATCTGGAGAAGTCCCGCTTTCTTGCTGCGGCCAGCCACGACCTGCGCCAGCCCGTGCATGCGGTGAACTTGTTCCTGGGCTTGCTGGCGAACGAACCCCTGTCCCGGCACGGGCGCTATCTGGTCGACAACATCACCAGCGCGCTGTCGGCGATGGGCCATCTGTTCGACGCGCTGTTGAATCTGTCGCGGCTGGACGCCGGCGTCATCGAACCTCGTTTCGAGACGTTCAGGATGCAGCCGCTGCTGGACCAGCTCAAGGCCGAATACGCGCCGCAGGCCAGCGAGAAGGGGATACGGCTGCGGGTGCGCGCGTGCGCGGCCAGCGTGCGTTCGGATCCCGTGCTGCTGGAGCGCATGCTGCGCAATCTGATCAGCAATGCCATCGTGCACTCCGACGGCGGCCGCGTCCTGGTGGGCTGCCGCAGGCGCGGAAGCCGATTGCGCATCGAGGTCTGGGACAACGGCCCGGGGATTCCCAAGGCCGAGCAGGAGCGCGTCTTCTGGGAGTTCCATCAACTGGCCAATCCCGAGCGCGACCGCAGCAAGGGCCTGGGCTTGGGCCTGGCCATCGTGCGCCGCACCGCCAGGCTGCTGGCCCACGAACTGGCGCTGCGCTCGGAAGAAGGCCGCAGCACGGTGTTCGCGGTCACGGCGCCGCTGTCGGATCCGGCCGCGGCAGGCCTTTCGATCACGGATGCCAATGCGGGACTGCCCCGGGCGCCTGCAAGTGAAGACAGCCTGCGCGGCAAGCTGGCGCTGCTGGTGGACGACGACGCGCAGAACCTGGCGGGCCTGTCGATGCTGTTCGAAAGCTGGGGCTGCCGCGTCATCGCCGCGACCAGCGGCAATGCACTGTTCGAGCGCGTGCTGCCGCTGGCTGAAACGCCGGCCCTGATCGTCACGGATTACCGGCTGCGCGAACACGAGACCGGCATTCACGTAATCGAAAGGCTGCGCGAGGAATACAACGATCCCGATCTGCCTGCCTTGCTGGTCAGCGGCGATACCGATCCGGCGCGCCTGACCGAGGCTGCCGCGCGCGGCGTGCCGCTCTTGCACAAGCCCGTGCAAGTCCAGGCTTTGCGCGAGCACGTGACGGGCCTGCTGCATGCCAGGGAAGCAGCGCCCCTTCCCGGAGATGCCGAATGACGGCAGTGTTATTGGTCGACGACCACGCCATGTTCCGCGAAGCGCTGGTGATGGCGTTGGGCCAGGGCGTGGCCGGCCTGGAGATCCATCCCGCGGCCAGCGGCCAGGAAGCGCTGGAGATACTGGATCGGCATACGGCGATCCAGCACGTCATCATGGATTTCTACCTGCCCGACATGGCTGGCGCCGACTTGCTCAAACGCTTGCGTCAGCGCCGGTCGAAGTTGCGCATCCTGGTGCTGTCGGCCTCGCAAGATCCCGAGGACATGCGCCGGGCGCTGGAGGCCGGCGCGCAGGGCTTCCTGAACAAGTCCGCCAGCTGCCAGGAGCTGGCCGCCGCGCTGGAAGCGGTCAACGAGGCGGCGCCGCCGCAGCGCCGCGCGCTGTCCGCAGGCGACCAGGACGAAGCAGCCTTGCTGCGCGCGCTGACGCCTCGCCAGGTCGAGGTGCTATGCCTGATGTGCGACGGACTGCGCAACAAGGAAATCTCGGAACGGCTGAACATGACCGAGAAGACCGTCAAGACGCATGTGTCGGCCATTCTGGGCACCCTGGGCGTGCTCAATCGTACGCAGGCGACGCTAGTGGCGCGGCGCGGCGGCGTGTTCGGGAAGCCGGCATAGGCGGCTGCCCGCTGTCGCTGGCCACCTTGCCGGCTACCAGCGAGATCTCGCGTCCGGCCGTCGCAATCGTGTCGGGGCGATGCGCCACGATCACCCGCGCGGTGCGTACGCATCGGTCTTTGGCCGGCAGGGAGATTGCGCTTGCGCTCAGAAGCTCGCCCGGCCCTCGCCCATGCGCGCGCCCGTCACCATCTCTGTCACCCAGTTGACCAGGATCGAGGTATACGCGCGTTGCGCCGGCTTTTCCGTCAGCGCGTGATCGGCGCCGTCGATGATGCGGTGGGTCAATGAGTGCGAACGGCGGAAGGCCGATCGGTAGCTCATGATGGTGGAGTGCGGGATATAGATGTCGTGCTCCGCTTCCACCAGCAGCACGTCGCCGGAGAATTCCGTGCAAGCCTTCAGCGCGCGGTTTTCTTCCGGCGGCACGTAGGCGCTGCGGTAGGCGCGCAGCGTGTCGCGGTTGAGCTGGTTCTTGGGCACCAGCCATTCGTCGTCGCGATACAAGGCGGGGACATGCAACGCAAGCCAGCGCACCCGGCGCAGCGTGCAGAGCAGGGCGGCCAGATAGCCGCCGTAGCTGCTGCCCACTACGGCGATGGAACCGGAGTCCAGCGCGGGGTGGAGCGACAGCCTGTCGTAGGCCGCCACCACGTCGCGCAGATTGTCCTCGCGGGTCACCTGTAGTTGCTGGGCCCGGGTGCCTGCATGACCGCGCAGGTCGAAGGTCAGGCAGACACAGCCCAGCGCGGCGATCCCCTTGGCCCGGGACAGGTCAAATTCCTGGCTGCCGCCCCAGCCGTGGATAAACAGCACGCCAGGGACCTTGTCCTGCGGAGTGAGAAAGGTCGCCTCGAGCGACACGTCGTCGACTTCCAGAGCGGTAGGGGTGCTATGCGCCGCCATCTTGCGCCTCCAGGATGCCTCCCGATTTGCTGATCTGGCCGATGGCGCTGTCGACCCCGTGGAACACCAGCCGTTGCGCGATTGGCACGGGTTCGCCGGCGCCGTAGCGTTCGCGGGTCTCGGCGCGCACTTCCATCAGCGCCGGTGACAGCGCGAAGGCCTGCATGGCGGCCAGTTCGGCCAGGCTGGCGCCGCCAGCGCGCCAGGATTGCTCCAGCACGCCGGCGCGCGCGCCGCCGTCCGCCGCGCGCCCGATCGCCACGTCGTAATTGCGCCGCGATGCGATCAATTGCGGATAGGCGGCCCAGGCCGCCGTGTCATAACGGCACGCCAGCTCGATGGCGCGTCGCTCATCCGCGCGAAGATCCAGCGCGCGCAGGGCGTCAAAACCGCCGCGCGCCACGCGCAGCTCGGACCCGCCGTACACCTGGCAGCCCTGATTGTCGTCGGTCAGCGATTGGGTGCCCACGTAGGCGATCTCCATCTGGCCCACTTTCGACCAGCCCACGCTATACGTTTCGATTTCCTCCAGGTCTTCTTCCAGCACCAGACCCAGGCGCTGCATCAAGCGCGGGGATTGCTCGGCCAGGGCAGCCCGCAGCGCATCCAGGCTCCTGACCACGACCTGTCCGCGACCCGCCGTGGCGTCCGCGGGCTTCACGCGTACCGTGCCGCGTGCGAGCAAGCGTCGTCCTGCGGCCAGGGCGTCTTCGGGGCAAAAGGCGGTATAGCCTTCCAGCACGGCGTCGCCCAGCATGTCCGCCAGTGCCATGGACCAGCTGGCAGGGCGGGAGGCCTGCGGCCCCACCAGTCCGTGGCTGATGGATTTGGTGGCCACGAACGCATGCGGCGCCACGCCGCCGTAAAGGTCTGTCTCGCTGACGATGCCCAGCACGGCGGCGCGCCTGGCGCCTATGATGGTGCGATCAGGCACATAATAGGGAACCACCCCGCCGCCGTGGCGGCTGGGTCGGTAATCGGGCACGTAGCGTCTGCCCAGCAACGCGGCCAGTCGGGCGGCTTGGGCATCGAGTGATGCCACCTCGTGTTCGGAGGCCCGCGCGCGCCGGGGAAAAGCCGCCACGATGCCTTCCGAGCGGGAATCGGGTAGGGATGTCATGGCAGGCAACTCAGCAAGCGGCGTGCCTGTGCAGGAATCGCGGTCCGGGGAGCCGGCGGCGGCGCAGTCAGGCGCGGGCCGGGCGTCGGGCATGGAAGTTGCTGCTCTGCGTTTTCCGCCGTGGCGATGGCTGCCGTTGTGGTGGCATCCGAAGCCGCGGCGAGAGCGCGTGCACATCACCTAGGAGAAATTCTCATGGCCACGCGAACCATCTGGAAGGGCGCGATCACCTTCGGCCTGGTCCACATCCCCGTGGGCTTGCATACCGCCACGACGGACTCGGGCGTGGATTTCGATTGGCTGGACCGCCGGTCGATGGACCCCGTCGGCTACAAGCGCATCAACAAGCGCACGGGCAAGGAGATCGAATCCAAGGACATCGTCAAAGGGGTGGAATACGAGGACGGCCAGTACGTCATCATCTCCCCCGAGGAGATCGCGGAGGCCTATCCGCGCACGACGCAAACCATCGAAATCCAGCAATTTGTCGAATCGGCCGAAGTCTCGTTCGTCTACCTGGAGCGGCCGTATTACATCGCCCCGATCAACAAGGGGCAGAAGGTGTACGCGCTGCTGCGCGACACGCTGGTGAAAAGCGGCAAGATAGGCATCGCCAAGGTCGTGATCCAGACCAAGCAGCATCTGGCGGCATTGATTCCCATGGGAGACGCGCTGGTCCTGAATCTGATGCGTTGGGGCGACGAGGTGAAGTCCGTGGAGGGACTGGATCTGCCCAAGGCAGGCGCCAAGAGCATGTCGCCCAGCGCGTCCGAATTGAAGATGGCCAAGATGCTGGTGGACGAAATGTCGGCAGAGTGGGATCCGGCCGAGTACCAGGACGAATTCAAGGCGGCCATCATGGGGCTGGTGGAACAGAAGGCCCAGGCGGGCAAGACCGAAACCGTGATCGCGCCGCAGGAGGAAGCGCCTGCGTATGCGGATAACGTGATCGATCTGACGGACCTGTTGCAGCGCAGCTTGCGCGGCGGCGCGTCCAAGGGGCGCGCCAAGGCCGAGGCCAAGCCCGCCAAGAAAGCCGCGCCGCGTAGTTCCGCTGTGAAAAAGGCGCCTGCGAAGAAGGCCGCCAAGAGCGCCAGGCAGGCGAAAAAGGCGGCCTGAAAATGGCGGATAGTCTGAAGAAATACCGCGAGAAGCGCAATTTCGCCGTCACGCCGGAACCGGCGGAAGGCGGTGAATCAGGCGGCGCAGACCTGGTGTTCGTCATACAAAAGCACTGGGCCAGTCGCCTGCACTATGACTTCCGCCTGGAGCTCGATGGCGCGATGAAAAGCTGGGCGGTGCCGAAAGGGCCGTCGTTCGATCCCTCCGTCAAGCGCATGGCGGTGCAGGTCGAAGACCATCCCATCGCGTACAACCAGTTCGAAGGCACCATCCCCGAGGGGCAGTACGGGGCCGGCAAGGTGATCATCTGGGACGAGGGGCGCTGGACGCCTATAGGCGATCCGCGCAAGGGATACAAGACAGGCCATCTGAAGTTCACGCTCGACGGCGTGAAGCTGCGCGGGCGCTGGGCGCTGATCCGCATGAAGGGCAAAGAGAGCGATCGCCAGCCGCCCTGGCTGCTGATCAAGGAAAACGACGAGTACGCGCGGCCAGACCGGGATTTCAGCGTCGTGGATGAGATGCCGGACAGCGTGGTGCCGCTGCGCACGAAGAAGAAGAAGGCGGCGCGCAGCAAACCGCAAGCCCGCGCCGTGAATGCAACAGAATCCACCGCGGCCTTGCCGGGCAAGGCCGCTCCCCTGCCCGTGTCGCTCAAGCCTCAGCTGGCCACCCTGGTCGACGGCGTGCCGAGGGGCGCGGACGACTGGTCCTATGAAATGAAGTTCGACGGCTACCGGATCCTGGCCAGGCTGGATGGCGGCAGCGCGAAGCTGTACACGCGCAACGGCCACGATTGGACAGCCAGGATTCCGCGGCTGGCCCAGGAGCTGGCGGCACTGGAGATCGCCAATGCCTGGATCGACGGCGAGATCGTCGTGCTGACGCGCGAAGGCGTGCCCAGCTTCCAGGCCTTGCAGAACGCCTTCGATGCCGCGAGCACGGCGGATATCGTCTTCTACGCCTTCGACCTGCCCTACGTCGCGGGACGCGACCTGCGCGACGAGCCTCTCAGGCTGCGGCGGGACCTGCTGCGGCAGGTCATCGCCAGGTGCAAGGGCCAGCACGTGAAGTTCAGCGAGGCCTTCGATAAGCCGCCGGCAGACCTGGTCGCTTCGGCCTGCAAGCTGGGCCTGGAGGGGATCATCGGCAAGCGTCTGTCCGCGCCCTATGTGTCGCGCCGCACGGACGACTGGATCAAGCTCAAGTGCACCAAGCGCCAGGAATTCGTCATCGTGGGCTACACCGAGCCCAAGGGCAGCCGCCAGGGCTTTGGCGCGCTGCTGCTGGCGGTGCACGAGCCGGATGGCGGGCTGCGCTACGCCGGCAATGTGGGCACGGGTTTCGACGACAGGACGCTGCTGGACCTGCATCGCAAGCTGGCCGGCATTGAACAAGAAACCAGCGCGTTGACCCAGGGCAAGCCGCGCGCCCTCAAGCAGGTCCATTGGGTCCATCCTACGCTGGTGGGAGAGGTTTCGTTCGGCGAATGGACTGGCGACGGCCATGTGCGCCATTCGACCTTCCGCGGGCTGCGGACCGACAAACCCCCCAAGAAGATCACGCGCGAGGTTGCCATGCCGGCTGAAAAGATATCCACCCGCGAACGCCCCGCCAAGGCCTTGAAAGAGGGCGCGGCAACGCCGCCGAAGGGAATGAAACTGTCCAATCCCGACCGCGTCATAGATCCCTCTTCGGGAGCGACCAAGCTCGATCTGGCGCGCTATTACGGGTTGGTGGCGCCTCTGATGATGCCGCACCTGCGCGGCCGCCCGGTTTCCTTCGTCAGGGCGCCCGCGGGGATCCAGGGTCAGCACTTCTTCCAGCGGCACTCGGAATCCCCCATCGCGGGGGTGCTGGCGCTGCCTGAACGCCTGTACCCAGAACATCCGCCGCTCATGGAAATCTCGAACGAAGCAGCGATACTCGCTGCCGCCCAGCTGAACGTGGTGGAGTTCCATACCTGGAATGCGATCAAGACCTCGATCGCCAAGCCGGACCGGATGCTGTTCGACCTGGACCCTGGAGAAGGGGTGGATTGGCCTGCCGTGCAGCAGGGCGCGGAGCTGGTGCGCGTGCTGCTTCAGGAGCTAGGCCTGCGCGGCTGGCTGAAGACCAGCGGCGGCAAGGGCCTGCATGTGGTCGTGCCGATCCGCAAGCAATACGGCTGGGACGCCGTGAAGGACTTTTCCGAAGCTATGGTGCGCCATCTGGCGCAAACGCTGCCGAAGCTGTTCGTCGCCAAAAGCGGGCCCAAGAACCGCGTGGGCAAGATATTCGCCGATTACCTGCGCAACGGCTTCGGCGCCACGACCGTGGCGGCCTGGTCGGCCCGCGCCCGGCCCGGCCTGGGCGTGTCCGTACCGGTCCGCTGGGACGAACTGGACGGGCTGAAAGGTTCGGCGCAATGGACCATCGCCAACATCCACACCCGCCTGGATGCGGGCAACGAGGCTTGGGACGATTACGCGCCCCAGGCCATCGGCCGGGCCATGAAACAACTCGGGATCGAACCGAAATCCTGAACCTGAACATGGCCGTCAGCGCGCGCTGACGATTGTTGCCGCCGCGGCAACATCATGGTCCCCTCCGCGGGCCTACTGCCGTTTTGCCGGCAGACCTACGATTTGGGCGTCGTTCAACCCATCGAGGAAGTCACCATGAGTCAACGTCTGAATGCCTTTGCGCAATCGCCCGAACTGTTCAAGAAATTCGTCGAGTTCGGCATGCTCCTGAAGTCCGGCGCGATCGAGCAATCGATCCTGCGCCTGGTCGAAATCCGCGCCTCGCAGATCAACGGCTGCGGCTTCTGCCTGGACATGCATGTGAAGGATGCCAAGATCCACGGCGAAGGCGAACTGCGCCTGCATCACGTGGCGATCTGGCGCGAATCGACCGAGTTTTCGCCGCGTGAACGCGCCTGCCTGGCCTGGACCGAAGCGCTGACCACGCTGGGCGCGCAGGGCGTGCCCGACGAGATCTATGAACGCGTCCGCACGCAACTGTCCGAAAAGGAAATCTCGGACCTCAGCTTCGCCGTCATGGCGATCAATGGCTGGAACCGCCTGAACGTGGGCTTCCGCACCGTGCCGGGTTCTGCCGACAAGGCATATGGCCTGGATAAGGCCAAGTTCAACTAAGGGACTACCATGAAAATCCTGGTTATCGGCGGCACGGGCCTGATCGGCTCCAAACTCGTCAAACTGCTGACTGAGCGCGGCCATGAGGCGATTGCCGCATCGCCCGCCACGGGCGTCAACACCATGACTGGCGAGGGCCTGGACGCCGCGCTCGCCGGCGTCGACACGGTGGTCGACGTCGCCAACTCGCCGTCGTTCGAAGACCGCGCCGTGCTGGAGTTCTTCCAGACCTCGGGGCGCAACCTGTTGGCGGCGGAGGCCCGCGCCGGCGTGCGCCACCACGTCGCGCTGTCGGTGGTCGGCACGCAGCGCCTGGCCGAAAGCGGCTACTTCCGCGGCAAGATCGCGCAGGAAGCGCTGATCGTGGCTGCTGGAATCCCGTACACCATCGTGCATAGCACCCAGTTCTTCGAATTCCTGGGCGGTATCGTGCAGTCGGGGACCGAAGGGGCGGAAGTGCGGCTGTCGCCCGCCTACGTCCAGCCCATTGCGTCGGACGACGTCGCCCTGGCCATGGCCGACGCCACGCTGGCGCCGCCGGTGAACGGCATCGTCGAAATCGCCGGCCCCGAGCGGGTACGCCTGGCCGAGCTGGTGCAGCGCTACATGGCCAAGATCGGTGACGCGCGCCCCGTGCGGGCGGACACCGGCGCGCGCTATTTCGGCGCGCTGCTCGATGACGACACGCTGGTTCCGGGAGCCGGCCCGCGCCTGGGCCAGATCGGCTTCGAAACCTGGTTCAGCCGTTCGGGCGCAAGAAAGTAGCGGCAGGCGCAAGGACCCTCATGAGCAAACTGCGGCCTCCTCCCCAGAGTCTCCTGGACAAGTACCGGGGGAAGGATTTCCATCCCCTGTACACCACCAGCGTGACGGTGCGCGGCGGGGAGGCCGCGCATGGACGCGCCTCCGGCATGGCCATTTCGGACGATGGCGAGCTGATCGTGGAACTGCGCCTGCCGGTGGAGCTGGGCGGCACGGGCGGGGGCACCAACTCCGAACAGCTATTCGCCGCCGGCTATGCGGCGTGCTTCCACGGCGCGCTCAGCATGCTGGCCGAACGCGCCGGCCTGGCCATCCCGGACGCTTCCGTGACGGCCACCATCTCGTTCGGCCGGGACCCCGTCGACGGCTTTTTCGCGCTGACGGCGGACGTCAATATCCACCTTCCGGGCGTGCCCACGCCCATCGCGGAAGAGCTGGTGCGCAATACGGAACGCCTGTGTCCTTACGCCAAGATGGCCCAGGGCGGGATCCAGAGCGTCGTGGCCCTGACCCAATAGCGCTCAGGCCTGTTTCGGCAGCAGGCTGTCGATGATCAGCAGGTCCTGCGCGCGGATGCTCTCGGTCATGAAATCGATGAAGACCCGCATGCGGGCGGGCAGGTGCTGGCGGCTGAGAAAGCACAGGTAGTGCCCGCGGTCGTCGGGCGAGTACTGCGGCATGCAGGCGACCAGCGTGCCTGCGCGCAGATGCTCGCAGACCTGGTACGCCGCCATCTGCGCGATGCCATGGCCGTCCAGCACGGCCTGCAGGACCAGGTCGGCATCGTTGAAGGTCAGCATGGCGGGCGGCGCGAACTTGCGCAGATGGCCGCCGACCTTGAATTCCCATTCGAATACGCGGCCGGACGCCAGCAGGAAGTTCACGCAGCTATGGCCGGACAGCTCGTCGACGCTTAGCGGCAGCCCGTGCCTGGCGGCATAGTCGGGCGAGGCGCACAGGATCATCTGCATGGGAATGACTTTCTTGGCGATCACCTGGCTGTCTTCCATGCGGCCATTGCGAAACGACACGTCGACGCGGTCCGTGGTGAAGTCGGTCGGGCCGTCATCCAGCAACAGCTCCACCGAGATGTTCGGATGCGCTTCGCGGAACGCCTTCAGCAGGGGCGCCACGACCTTGCGGCCGAAACCCACGGTGGAGCAGACGCGCACCAGGCCGGAAGGCGGGCCCTCGCGCAGGTCGCGCATGTTGTCCAGTGCCTGGATGATCCGTTCCACGCCGGGATGGCATTGCTCGTAGAAGCGCTGCCCCTCCGCGGTCAGCGAGGTGCTGCGCGTGGTGCGCACGAAGAGCCGCACGCCCAGCTGGTCTTCGAGTTTCTGCACGCTGCGGCTGACTGCCGAACGGCCTATGCCCAGCCGGTCGCCGGCCTTGGCGAAGTTGCCCTCGGCGGCGACCGCCAGGAAGGCCATGACGCCGGCATAGCTGGTGGCAAAGCTGTCGGCCAGGGAGTCCGGGCCGTTCGCGGGAGGGGTGACCGGGGAGGCTGGGATAGGGGTAGGCATGGTGGCAGCGCCGCAAGTTGGTTGATCCTACCTGCTAAGACGTTGCGCTGGACGGTTTTGTGACGCCTCCTTGAAAAAAATGGCCATCCCCGGGCGGGGAGACACCCGGGGATGGCCAGGAAGGGATAAATATCCGTCCCTTATTGAACGGGGATCAGGGCGGGAGCGCCCTTTTTCTTGATCAGCACGACCACGAACTTGGCCGGCTTGGTCTGGCTGGCGTTGCGGCCCACGGTGTGGATGTCGTCCGGCCCTTCGTAGAAGGTCTGGCCCGGGGTCAGCGTCACTTCCTTGCCGCCTTTGACCTGCATGACGATGCTGCCCTCCAGCACATAGACGAAGGCCGAGGCGTCATGGCGGTGCAAGGGGTCGGCGGCCCCGGGCGGGTAGTCGACGACGAGCATGACGGCATCCCGGCCGGGAATGTCGGGCAGGTCCTTGCTCATCACTTCCGTGACGATGGGATCGGCCGGCTTGCCGGCAGGCGCGCCGTGGTGCGATGCAGCATGGGCGGGCTGGCCCAGCAGCGCGCCGGCGGCGATGAAAGACAACGCGAGTTTGGTGAGTTTCGGCATGGCCTGTCCTGAGTGGAGTGGTGACAGGTCCATCGTAGAAGCGAGGGCGGCGCGGCGGTAGGTCCGCGCAAGGGACCACCATGTTGCCCGCGATGCACCAACGCCGGTGCGGGCGGTCTCAGCGTTGCGCCAGGGCGGCCGCGATGCGGGCCAGCTTGTCCGGATTGCGCTGCACCAGCACCCGGGTCAGGCGCTTGCCGTCTGTTTCGTAGGACTGCACCGATTCGAGATCGCCATCGATGAAGCGCAGCAAGGTCCACTGGCCGTTCACCTGGACCACCTCGGTGCGCAACGCGTCGCGGTAGCGGCGCTTGCCGGCGTAGAACAGCTGCGCCAGCCGCTTGCCGCCCACCAGGCTGGCAAAGGCGGTGACCTTGTCGCCGCCGTCGCCGATAAGTTCGGCATCGTCGCTCAGCAGCGCATGCAGGCCGTGGAAGTCGCTGCGGTCCATCGCATCGGCAAAGGTCAGCAGCAGCCGATGCAGCGTCGCGCGCGGCACGGCCTCGCGCGGGGTGCCTTGGCGCAATTGCTGCTTGGCGCGCCGCACCAGCTGGCGGACCGCGGCCTGGGTCTTGTCCAGGGTCTGCGCGATGTCCTCGTAGTCGGCGTCGAACACTTCGCGCATCAGGAAGGCCGCGCGGGCGTCCGGCGACAGGCGCTCCAGCATGAACAGAAATGCCACTGACACATCGTCGGCCAGTTCATGGATCTGTTCGGGCGTGGACGGCGCGGCCATCAGCATCGGTTCCGGCAGCCAGACGCCCACGTAGTTTTCCCGTTCCGTACGGGCAGCGCGCAGGCGGTCGATCGCCAGACGGGTGGTGACGGTGACGAGCCAGGCCTCGGGGTTCTCCAGCGTGGAGCGGTCGGCGCCATGCCAGCGCAGCCACGCATCCTGCACCACGTCTTCCGCCTCGGCCACCGAGCCCAGCATGCGATAGGCGATCGCGTAGAGGCGCGGGCGATGGCGGTCGAACAGGGTCACGGAGCCGGTCATGGAATGGGCCAATGCCTAGCGGAAATGGGGGGGCGGGAGGGCAGGGTATTTTGCCGCAGCGGCCCGGGCAGGACAAGCTGCGCAAGCCTCTGCCAGCCAGTCCCGGGCGGAGGGGCGCGCCGCGTGCCGCGCGCGCTACAGCGCGATCACCGAGGCAGGCAGCGCGGGCAGGTTGGCGCTGCCTGCCATCAGCTTCAGATCCCTTTCGATCATGACGCTCAGGCGGCTGATGGGTACGTCGTTGGCGCTGCCCTCGAAGGGATTCTCCGTGCTTTCGCCCACCTGCTCGAGCGAGGTGTAGATCCACGAGATGATTACGCTGAACGGCACCGCCAGCCACGCCATCTGGCCTTGCATGTAGCCGCCGATATCCTGGCCCAGCTGGGCGAATTGGCCCGTCAGTCCGAACGGCAGCGCCACGCAGAAAGAGCGCACGAACAAGGTGTTGATGATGGCGTACTGGCGTGGATACGGAAAATTCTTGATGCGCTCGGCCTGTCCCTGCAGATCCAGCAGTTCCCGGATGCGGCTGTTGAGCTCGGCGTATTCCGCCGCGGTGATGGCGCCTGCATCCAGCAGTCCGCGGACCGCCCGGCCTTGCATTGCCAGCATTTGCGCGGCCTTGTCATCGGTCTGCATCAAACCGGCAATGTCCTGTGCCGGCAGGTAGCGGGAAAGCGCGGACTCCAGGGGCTCGGCGCGTTCCGGGATCACGTACTGCCTGCGGTATTCGGCATTGGGACGGTTGCCGACGGTCTCCCATACGCGGGCCTCGCGCAGCTGGTAGCGCAACGCCGTCAACCAAGCCAGATGCCGCTGCACCAAGGCCGTGCCGCGTTCGGCGTCGCCGACGTAGTTGCGGCTGATCACGCCCCAGTAGCGGCTGGCGCTGACAATGCTCATCCAGACCTTCTGCGCTTCGACCGTGCGCGCGTAGGTCTGCACGTTCTTGAAGCCGACGACAAAGGTGGTGGCGGTGCCCAGTAGCGAAACCACCGACAAGGGCAAGGTCAGCCATTTCAGGCCAGCCAGCTGATGGAGCAGCACTGGCGCGAAGCCCAGCGCCAGCAGGACGTAGATCTTCCTGCGGGTCCAGATGATGAACTCGCCCAGGCGATAGGATTTTCCCAGATGCATGATGTCGGCCCCCCGGTCGGCGCGCGGCGGCGCGTCTGGTGTGTATGGGTGCGCTCATCCTAAGAGCGTCGCGCGTGACGCGGTAGGGCCATGCAAGGACGCATGGTGTTGCCGGCGCGACACCAATCATCGTTTCTCCTTCCGAACAAGTGCGGCCCGCGTGACGTGGGCCTGTGTGGCGCGCGTCATGTCCATGCCGCGGCGCATTGGTGCCCGTCGCGCAACAGCGTGCTTCCCGCCGCGTGCCTACCGCGGACCAGACCGCATACCTACCATGCCCTCACTCACTTTGCCGAAACAGGAGTTCCCATGAACGACTCGCACAACCCGGCCCGCCGCAGTCTTCTTGCCGGCAGCGCCGTCCTGGCGACGGGGGCATTCGCCATCCGCGCCGAAGCAGCCGCGCAGAGCAACGCGCAATCCAACCGGAGCACGACCATGACCCGCAATACCTTCACCACCAACGACGGTACGCAGATCTACTTCAAGGATTGGGGCCAGGGCCCCGTGGTCACCTTTTCGCATGGCTGGCCGCTGAACGCGGATGCCTGGGACGGGCAGATGCACTACCTGGCGCGCAATGGCTTTCGCGTCATCGCGCATGATCGGCGCGGCCATGGCCGTTCTTCGCAGCCGTCTGCCGGCAACGACATGAACGGCTATGCCGATGACCTGGCGCAGTTGATCGAGGCGCTCGATCTGAAGAACATCACCATGGTTGGCCATTCCACCGGCGGCGGCGAAGTGGCGCGCTATATCGGCCGCCACGGCAGCAAGCGCGTGGCCCGCGCGGTGCTTATCGGCGCGGTGCCGCCGGTGATGTTGAAGTCCGCTGCCAATCCCGAAGGCTTGCCTGTCGAGGTCTTCGACGGCATCCGCGCGGGCGTGGCGGGAGACCGCTCACAGTTCTACAAGGAGCTGGCGGTTCCGTTCTACGGCGCCAACCGCCCCGATGCCAAGGTCTCGCAAGGCATGCTGGACCAGTTCTGGTTGTGGAGCATGCAAAGCGGCCAGAAGAACGCCTACGAATGCGTCAAGGCGTTTTCCGAGACCGACTTCACCGAGGACCTGAAGAAGATCGACGTCCCGACCCTGTTCATGCACGGCGAAGACGATCAGATCGTGCCGGTGCACGACTCGGCGAAGAAGGCCGCGCGCCTGGTCAAGAACGCCAGGGAAATCTATTACCCCGGCGCGCCGCATGGCCTGACCGCCACCATGCAGGACCGCATCAACGACGACCTGCTCGCCTTCATCCGCGCCACCGCCTGAACGGCGCACCTACCTGGAGTTACCGCCATGTTTGCCATTGAAAACACCGAATCCCTCGACCTGGTCCCGTCGCGCTACGCGCTGCAGATCGGCGACATCGACGCCCTGGTCGTGAGCGACGGCGTGCTGCCGCTGCCAACTTCGACCATGGCCACCAATGCCGATCCTGCCGATCTCGCGGCCTGGCTGGAACACATGTTCATGCCTCCGGACGCGTTCGACTGGCCGCTGAACGTGATGGTGGCCCGCAGCGGCGACCAGACCATCCTCATCGATGCGGGGCTGGGCGGGCAGTTCGCGGGCTTTCCGCGCGCCGGGATGTTCCCGCAGAGATTGGAGTCCGCCGGCATCGCGCTGGAATCCGTGACCGACGTGATCATCACGCACATGCACATGGACCACGTGGGCGGGCTGCTCGTGCCGGACGTCAAGGAGCGCTTGCGTCCCGACGTGCGCATCCACGTGTCCGCGACCGAAGTGGCGTTCTGGACCTCGCCGGATTTCTCGCACACCGTCATGCCCAAGCCTGTGCCTGCGGTATTGAAGTCGACGGCTACCAGCTTCTACAACGAGTACCGCGACCGGCTGCGCCTCTTCGACGATCGGCATGAGGTGGCGCCGGGCGTCATCGTGCGCATGACCGGCGGCCATACTCCCGGGCACAGCGTGGTCGACTTGGTCTCGGGCGGCGAAAGGCTGACGTTTGCTGGCGACGCCATGTTCCCGGTCGCGTTCGACCATCCCGAATGGCAAAACGGTTTCGAGCACGACCCCGAGGAGTCGGCCCGCGTCCGCCTCGGTCTGTTCCAGGAGCTGGCGCAGAACCGCGGGCTGTTGGTCGCCGCCCATCTGCCGTTCCCGTCCCTGGGCCGTGTGGCGGTCGACGGCGACGCGTTCCGCTGGGTGCCGGTCATCTGGGACTTTTAAGCGCGCCGATGCCGGCCGACGAGGCCTGTCGCGTCGGCCGGCGTCTTACCTGTACGAAGGAACATCATCATGAAAAAACTGTTGGGCAAGACTGCCGTCGTCACCGGCGGCAACAGCGGCATAGGCTATGCCGCGGCCGAGGCCTTCATTGCCGAAGGCGCGCGCGTGGCCATCCTCGGGCGCAGGAAAGATGCCGTCGACGCGGCGGTGGCGCAACTTGGAGCGTCCGCCTTCGGCATGGTTGGGGACGTTGCCGACCTGGCCACGCATGACCGCGTGGCGGCAGAAGTCCGTGAACGGTTCGGCGCCGTCGACATCTACATGGCCAACGCCGGCATGAATAACATCGAGCCTTCGACCGCGGTAAGCGTGGACAGCTATGACGTCCAGTTCGACACCAACACGCGCGCCGTGTTCTTCGGCGTCACCAAGGTCCTGCCGCTGGTGCGCGACGGTGGTTCCATCATCATCACTGGCTCCATCGCCAGCGCCAAAGTGCTGGAAAACCATGCGGTCTATGCCGGCTCCAAAGCCGCCATCGAGGCGTTTGCGCGCGCCTGGGCGCTGGAATTCAAGTCGCGCAAGATTCGTTTCAACGTATTGAGCCCCGGTCCTACGGATACGCCCATTCTGGAAAAGCTGGGCGTGGGCGCGGCGCATCGGCCCGCATTCGAACAGGGCATGGCCTCATTGATTCCGCTTGGGCGGCTGGCGCAATCTGCGGAATTGGCGCGCGCCGCATTGTTTCTCGCTTCGGACGACGGCGGGTTCATTACTGGGGTCAATCTGCGCGTCGACGGCGGCATCGCGCTGACTTAACTGGATCATCACTGCCTGGCAGAACGCGGGCGGACGATGGCAGGCGCTGGATCGGAAACGTTTGATTGCCTCTGCGCGTGGCGGATTTCAAATTCAGGCAACGATTGTTTATTGCCGATTCTTCATGATTTGAACAACCGATCCTGTGCAGACGTTCCAGCGCCATACGCGGCTGTCTACCCGCAGGTACTGGATCTGACCAGGTATGCGCCCGTCTGGGCGACGGCAATGTGGATTAATTTTGTTGCAGTGAAACACGCGGAATATTTCGATTATCCAGCATCCTGGTCCCGCCTCAATTGGCAAACTCTTACAAGGTTGAAGCACACAAAAAAACACGAAGTTCTGATAGGGTCCATTTATGTGGAAATCTCGGAAAATTCGTTAAAATCAATTGCTTGGGATTATGAGCGGGAGCCTTGTCTCCCGCTTTGTGTTCAGATCCGCAGGTCGCCACCCGCGTCTGCGGTCCACGAAAAAAATGGGTTGACCGGCCGTATTTTTTTCTGGAATCAGCGTTTGCTGGCTAATCCAGTCAGCATTTTGATGCATTGCAGCATCGCAACAACGAAGCCCAGCTCCCTGCAGATTCTGATTCTGATGGCCTATCCCATTCCTGGCGGATTGTCCTGATGCCGGCCGGGGGCTTGGGTTGCGTCTCAGGCTTAGGATATCCACGCATGAATCTCCGGTTTCTGGAAACGTTTGTCCGAGCCGCCAGGCTCAAGAAAATGACCTTGGCCGCGGAAGAACTGCACGCGTCCCAGGCGGCCATCTCTGCCCGCATCGCAGCCTTCGAGGAAGAACTGGGGGTGAGGGTCTTTGTGCGGGAGAAGGGCAAGCAACTGAGCTTGACGCCAGTCGGCGCTGAAATGCTTGGACCCGCGGAAGAACTGCTGGCTCATGCGAGAGCCTTCACCAGCCGGTTCGCGACCACGGACGTACGGCTTACCCAGATCAGCATCGGCCTGAGCGGAACCGTCGCGGAAGCCATACTCGAGCCTATGGCCGCCGCCTTGAGCAGACAATGGCCGAACGTCACCGTGCACCTGCAATCGTTGACCAGTACGGATATACGGCAGCAATTGCTTGGGGGGGCGCTCGACATCGGACTGTTGCTGGGCAGCATCGAAGAGCCGACGGTGGTCAACCGGCAATTGCTGGGGCTGGATTACGTCTGGGTCTGCAGCCCGAGCCTGATGCGCGGCGAGGTCGAGCCGTCGATGAATCAGTTGAAGCGGCTGCCTCTGCTGTCCTATCCGGTGGATTCGCTGCTGTACTCCTCGATTGCCAGCTATTTCTCATCTCCGCAGATGCAAGGCTTCAAGTTGATCGTCGTGAGGTCGCTGACGGTCATGCTGCGGCTGGCCGTTGCGGGTGCGGGCTACGCGGTACTGCCGCTCGAACTCATCCGCGGCGAACTCGATTCGGGAAAGCTGGTGCGGCTGCCATTTCCCAGGCCCTTTCCGAAGCAGACCTACTTCGCCGCCTATGTCGACCAGCCTGCGATTCCGTTGCGCGCAGCCATGGCCGACTGCATTTGCGAGGTAGCGCGGCTGGTCTCGGATGGCGTGGCGGACGAGACAACTTTTGCCGCCTGAGCGCAGCCGCGCTTCGGTCTGCGCTGTCTGCCCCTCAGTCCGGTTCGTTGGGGGACGCCGCGATGATCTGCCGCCACGCGATGGCATCGCGCTGTATCGTCTGCGCAAACGCTTCGGGGCCGTTTCCTACCGGTTCCGCAATCTGCCTGGCGAATGTTTCCCGCAATGCGAGTTGGGCCAAGGCCAGCTGCGCGCTGCGGGCGACCTTGGCGCTGATCTCGGGCGGGGTGTTGCGCGGCGCGCAAATGCCGACCCAGCCTTCGAAGCCCAAATCGTCCAGGCCCTGTTCGGCCAAGGTCGGTACGGACGGCATCTGCGGCAGGCGCTGATCCGTGCTGACGGCCAATCCCTTGACACGGCCAGACTCGATAAAGGGCAACGCTGAAATGATGCTGTCCATCATCACGTTCACGCGCCCCGTGGCGAGATCCGCATAAGCCGGCGTGGATCCGCGGTAGGGCACATGCAGCATGTCCAGGCCATGGCGCGCGCTGACTGTCTGGCCCGCAAGGTGGGGCATGGTGTTCTTGCCGCCCGAGGCGTAGCCGTATTTGCCGGGCGCCTGTTTGGCCGCCGCGATGAATTCCTGGAGATTGTTGGCAGATACGGCCGGATCGGCCACCCAGATAGTCGGCGTATCGGCGATGTGGACGACGGGAGCCAGATCCTCGACGCGGTACGGCAAGCCGGGATAAAGCGCTGTCGCCATGACCAGGCTGCTGGTGGAGCAGAGCAGCAGGGTATATCCATCGGGGCGTGCCCGGGCGACGGCCGCCGAGCCTATGGTGCCTCCTGCGCCCGGCCGGTTTTCGATGACCAGCGGTTGGCCCAGTGCCTGGCCCACCGGGCCGGCGATCTGCCGGGCCACTGCATCATTGCCGCCGCCGGGGGGGAAAGGCACCACCAGCGTCACGGGTCTGCTTGGCCAGTCGGGGGATTCGGCCGCGTGCGCAGCGGGCGTCAGTGCGCAAGCAAGGAACAGAAGCCCGGCAATGGCGGAACCGTGCAAGGGGAGTCGGCGGATCATGCTGCTTCTTGGTGGCAAGAGTGGGTGGGCGAATTGCGCGCAACCCCGCATGCTGCCGGACATCCTTGCGTTAATGAAGCTAGAAAATACTTATTCAAATCAAAGAAAATTCATAACCTGACTCGTTGACGAGCAGGCGTCGTCGCCGGGCCGAATTGGGCCCGGCACGGCGGATACGCGTTCAATCGTCCAACGCCGGTACGGTCCCGATCTGGGCGAGGATGCGCGGCGATTCCATGTCGCCGGTTTCCTTGTCCACCAGCACTTCGTAGGCGGCAACGCCGGCGAACTTGGAGGCCATGGAGTTGGCGATGCGGATGGCGCCGAACTCGCTGCTGGCGGCGCGGATTTCACCAGGCGCGACGCCATCGGCGGCGGCGCGGTAGGGAACGACGATGTACTGAACGAGATGGGCAGCTTCTGACACAGGGTTCTCCTGGACGACAGTTTTTGGGCGAGCGAAATGTATCACGTTGTACTGTGTTTTTGTACAGTATTGTTTGACACCGCGCCAACAATTTTCAATCAGCCTGGGAAAACCCCTAGCGCGCATTCATTGCCCGATTTTCCGCCGGCCTCTATTATTTTCGAAAATATTTAAATTTTTATAAAAAGAGGCAAGGGATGGAAGCGAACCGCTATGACGCGTACCGCGAGGACACCATAGGCCGCGCCAATGTGGCCGACTCGCCCGAGCTCATCGCCTACTACCAGGAGCTGGCCCGCCTGGAGACCGGCGCCCTGTGGACGGTGGCGAACAAGATCGAACCGTGGGCGCCGCGGTCGGCCTCGGTGCCGGTGGTGTGGCGCTACCAGGACCTGCGCGGCCACGTGCTGCGTTCTTCCGAGCTGGTTTCGCCCGAAGAGGCTGGCCGGCGCGTGATCTACCTGAACAACCCGGGCCGGCGCGACGTGGCCGCCGCCGTGGGCTGGCTGTATTCGGGCCTGCAGGTCATGAAGCCGGGCGAACTGGCTTCCGCCCACAAGCATTCGCATTCGGCGCTGCGCTTCATCATGGAAGGGCGGGGCGCCTTCACCGTGGTCGACGGCCACAAGATGACACTGGGCGCGAACGATTTCGTGCTGACGCCCAATGGCACCTGGCACGAGCACGGCGTGGCCGAAGACGGCACTACCTGCATCTGGCAGGACGGCCTGGACATTCCGCTGGTCAACGCCATGGAGGCCGGTTTCTATGCCGTGCATCCGGACCTGAACCAGACTGTGACCTATCCGGTGGACGACACCACCGCCGCCTGGGCCAACCCGGCGCTAAGGCCTCAGGTGTCCGGTTGGACCAAGCCGTATTCGCCGCTCTTCAAGTACGAATGGGAGCCCACCTACGAGGCGCTGCGCCGCTATGCGCGCACTACCGCCGGCAGCCCCTACGACGGCATCCTGCTCGAATACGTCAACCCGGCCACGGGCGGCCCGGTCATGCCCACCATCGGCGCCAGCATGCAGCTGCTGCGGCCCGGCGAGCACACCAAGGCCCACCGCCATACCGGCAGCTTCATCTACCAGGTGGCCAAGGGCAGCGGCTATTCCATCATCGACGGCAAGCGCTACGACTGGACCGAACGCGACATCTTCTGCGTGCCCTCGTGGGCCATCCATGAACACGTCAATCTTTCATCGAACGACGACGCCTGCCTGTTCAGCTTCAACGACCTGCCCGTGATGCGCGCGCTGGCGCTTTACCGCGAAGAAGCGGTCAAGGAAAACGACGGCCATCAAGTGCTGATCTAGCGCTGCCCGATCCCTCTTGAATTTTTCATCCGCCGCGCGGGCCGGGCCCGCGCGCCTGACTCAACTCGTCCTGAATTTATGGAGTTCTTATGCGCTTGGTAACTTTTCGCGCCCATCCCACCGCCGCTGCCCGCCTGGGCGCGCTGGCCGAAGGCTATGTGATTGACCTGGCCCTGCTGGGCCGCGCAGGCGGCGTGGACCTGCCCGACGACATGCTGGCTTTCATCGACCTGGGCCCCGTGGCGGTGGCGCAGGCCAGCAAGCTGATGGAGGCTTATCGCGGCAACTGGCCCGTGGGCAGCGCGCTGCCGCAGGAAAACGTCAACCTGCTGGCGCCGATTCCGCGTCCGCGCAAGAACATCTTCGGCATCGGGCTGAATTACGTGGAGCACGTGGCGGAATCCAGCCGTACGCTGGATACCTCGGCCGACCTGCCCAAGCAGCCGGTGATCTTCTCCAAGCCGCCCACCACCGTCATCGGCCCGGGCGACGCCATCGAGCACAACGCCAAGATCACGCAACAGCTGGACTGGGAAGTGGAGCTGGCCGTGATCATGGGCCGCCGCGCCTCGCGCGTGGCCGAAGCCGATGCGCTGTCCTATGTGTTCGGCTACAGCGTGATGCTGGACATGAGCGCGCGCGATTGCCGCCGCGCCGGCCAGTGGATCTATTCCAAGGGCCAGGACACCTATGCGCCCTTCGGCCCGTGCATCGTGACCGCCGACGAGATCCCGGATCCGCAGGTGCTGGATCTGTGGCTGACGGTCAATGGCGAGAAGAAGCAGGGCTCGAACACGCGCCACATGCTGTTCAAGGTGCCGTTCCTGATCTCGGACATCAGCGCGGGCATCACGCTGGAGCCGGGCGACATCATCGCCACCGGCACGCCTGAAGGCGTGGGCGCGGGCCGCAAGCCGCAGGAATGGCTGTGGCCTGGCGACGTGGTGGTGGCCTGCGTCGAAGGCATCGGCACGCTGCGCCATCCGGTGGTGGCGGTCTAGAAAACGCCTGGCCGCGCCGCGGCGGGCAACGCAGTCTCCAAGGGGAAAAACATGATCAAGAAACAGATACTGGGCGGCGCGTTGTCCGTCGCGCTGGGCGCCGCGGCGTCCATGGGAGCGGCCCATGCCGCGGAACCGGTCAAGATCGGCTTCATCGCCACCTTGTCCACGCCGGCGGGCTATATCGGCGAGGACGAGCGCGATGCGTTCAACCTGGCCATCAAGCAGGGCGGCGGCAAGCTGGGCGGCGTGCCGGTGCAGCTGGTGATCGAGGACGACGGCCTGAAGCCCGCCAACGCCAAACAGGCGGCCGACCGCCTGCTGCAGTCGGGCGTCAAGCTCTATACCGGCGTGAACTTCTCCAACGTGCTGGCAGCGGTCGTGCCCAGCGTGGTGAAGTCCGGCGCCTTCTATGTCAGCCTGAATCCCGGCCCGTCGAACTTCGCGGGCGAAAAGTGCGATCCCAATTACTTCGTGGCGTCCTACCAGAACGACGCCTTCCATACGGCCGGCGGCGTGGCGGCCAACGAACTGGGATACAAGAAGGTCGTGCTGCTGGCGCCCAACTACCAGGCGGGCCGCGACGCCATCGAAGGCTTCAAGCGCACCTACAAGGGCGAAGTGGTCGCCGAAATCTACACCAAGCTCGACCAGTCGGACTTCTCGGTCGAGCTGGCGCGCCTGCGTTCGCTGGCGCCCGACGCCATCTATCAGTTCCATCCGGGCGGCACGGGCATCAACTTCGTCAAGCAGTACGCGGCGGCCGGGCTGAACAAGAGCATCCCGATGCTGATGCCCAGCTTCTCGATGGATGCGCGCATGATCCAGGCCACGGGTGACGCGTCGGCCGGCGCCTACATCACCGGCATCTGGTCGCAGGACTTCGACAACGCGCAATCCAAGGCCTTCGTGCAAGCGTTCAAGGACGCCTATGGCCGTGTGCCGACGGACTACGCCATGCAGGCCTACGACACCGCGCAGCTGATTGGCGCGGGCCTGAAGGCTACTGGCGGCGACCTGTCCAAGGCGGCTGAGTTCCGCGCCGCGCTGCGCAAGCCCGAGTTCACGTCGCTGCGCGGCAAGTTCAGCATGAACACCAACCAGCATCCGATCCAGGATCTGTACCTGATGCGCATCGAGAAAGGCAGCGACGGCAGCCTGTCGCCGAAGCTGGTCCGCAAGCTGGTGTCCGATGACAAGGACGCCTACGCGCAACTCTGCAAGATGCCGTCATGACGCTCCTGTTTGAACAGCTGCTCAACGGGCTGCAGTTCGGCGCCATGCTGTTCATGCTGGCGGCCGGACTAACGCTGATCTTCGGCATCATGGGCGTGGTCAACCTGACGCATGGCTCGTTCTACATGGTGGGCGCCTACTGCGCGGCCTACGCCATCGGCACCACCGGCTCGTTCCTCGCGGGCGTGCTGGCGGCGCTGCTGGGGGCGGGCCTGTACGGCATTTCGGTCGAAGTGGTGGTGATACGCAAACTGTACAAGCGGGATCACCTGTACCAGGTCCTGGCCACCTTCGGCCTGCTGCTGTTCTCGAACGAAGCGGTCAGCCTGATCTTCGGCCGGCGTCCGCCGCTGGTGGGCATCCCAAGCTTCCTGGAAGGCGCGGTGACGTTGGCGCCGGGATTCCAGTATCCGCTGATCCGCCTGTCGTTCATCGCCATTGGCGCGCTGGTGGCGGTGGGCCTGTGGTGGCTGGTCAACCGCACGCGCATCGGCATGCTGATCCGCGCGGGCGCCGACGACCGCGAGATGGTCGACGCGTTGGGCATAGACATCCGCAAGCTCTACACGCTGGTGTTTGGCCTGGGCGCCTTGCTGTGCGGGCTGGCCGGCGTGATGGCCGCGCCCTTGCTGGCGGTGGAAATCGGCATGGGCGAACGCATCCTGATCACCACCTTCGTGGTCATCGTGATCGGCGGGGTCGGTTCGGTGCGCGGCGCCCTGGCAGGCGCCTTGCTGGTGGGCATGGTGGACAGCCTGGGGCGCGCGTTCCTGCCGCAGCTGCTGTCGACGATGTTCTCGCCCGCCACCGCGGACCCGCTGGCCGCAGGCATGGCTTCGGCAAGCATTTATGTACTGATGGCGATCGTGCTGATCGCCAAGCCGGGCGGGCTGTTCCCGGCGCGAGGATGAAGATGGCATACACACTTACGAACCGCGCCCGCTGGGGGCTGGGCGGCCTGGCGGTGCTGATCCTGCTGCCGGCCGCGGCGCTGGCCTCGGGTTCGCCGTTCCTGATCGGCGTGGTGACGCGCTTTCTGATCTACGGCCTGGCCGCGGTCAGCCTGGACCTGGTGATCGGTTATGGCGCCATGGTCAGTTTCGGCCATGCCATGTTCTTCGGGCTGGGCGGCTATGCGGTCGGCATCATCGCCTTCCATACTTCGGAAGCCGGTCCGATCTTCGGCTGGGCTGGCAGCAACGCGGCGCTTGTGGTGTGGCCGATAGCGCTCATCGTGTGCGCGTTGGCCGGCTGGCTGTTCGGCTATCTGGCGCTGCGCACGCGCGGCGTGCAGTTCATCATGATCACGCTGGCGTTCGGCCAGATGGTGTACTTCGTGCTGGTGTCGCTGCAGTTCTACGGCGGGGACGATGGCCTGATGATTCCGCAGCGCAATGAGCTGCCGGGCATCAATCTGGAAAGCCCCATGGTTTTCTACTACCTGTGCCTGGCGCTGCTGACCCTTTGGACGCTGCTGTGCATCCGCGTGACCAATTCGCGCTTCGGCATGGTGCTGCAGGCGCTGCGCCAGAGCGAGCGGCGCGCCACCAACCTGGGCGTGGCGCCCACGCCCTACCGGCTCAGCGCCTTCGTGCTGTCGGCGGTGGGCACGGGGCTGGCCGGCGTGCTGTGGGCCAACTATGCCGGGCTGGTGACGCCCGACATGGCGGCCTGGACCAAGTCCGGCGAACTCATGGCCATCGTCATCCTGGGCGGCGTGGGCACCTTGCTCGGGCCGATCGCGGGCGCGGCGGTATTCCTGGGGCTGGAGCAGATGCTGTCGTCCCTGACCGAGCACTGGCTGCTGTACATGGGGCCCATCCTGGTGCTGGTGGTGCTGTGGGGCCAGAAGGGCCTGTTCGGAAAGCTGCTGGAGACGCGCCATGCCGACTGACGCAAGCGCCAGCCTGTTGCGCCTGACGCAGCTGCGCAAGGCTTTCGACGCGGTGGTGGCCACCAACGGCGTGGACCTGGACGTGCGCGCCGGCGAGATCCACGCCATCATCGGCCCCAACGGCGCGGGCAAGTCCACCCTGATCGCGCAGATCTGCGGCGAGATCCGGCCGGACTCCGGGACCATCCATTTGGATGGGCAGGACGTGACCGCGCTGCGCGCCTTCGAGCGTGCGCGCCTGGGGCTGGGCCGCTCGTTCCAGATCACCGAGCTGTGCCAGGAGTACACCGCACTGGAGAACGTGATCCTGTCGCGCATGCTCAAGGGCGGCCGCGCCTTCCAGGCCTGGTCCAATCCGCGTCATGACGCGGCCTTGAAGACCGAGGCCATGCAGTGGCTGACGCACGTGGGGCTGGAGGACCGCCGCCACGTGCGTTCGTCGGACCTGGCGCACGGCGAGAAACGGCAGCTGGAGCTGGCGGTGGCGCTGGCGCGTTCGCCGCGGCTGTTGCTGCTGGACGAGCCCATGGCCGGCATGGGGCCGGAGGAATCGGCGCGCATGACCCGGCTCTTGCAAGGCATGAAGGGCGACTACGGCATCCTGCTGGTGGAACACGACATGGACGCGGTCTTCGCGCTGGCCGACCGCATCAGCGTGCTGGTCTACGGCCGCGTGGTGTTCAGTGGTTCGCCAGAGGAGGTGCGCCGCCATCCGGAGGTGCGCGCGGCGTATCTGGGAGAAGAACATGTTGAAGGTTGAAGGGCTGACTGGCGGCTACGGGTCCAGCAAGGTCCTGTTCGGCATGTCGTTCGAGGCCAGTGAAGGCGAGGTGATCTCGCTGATCGGGCGCAACGGCATGGGCAAGACCACCACGATCAAGACCCTGATGGGCATGCTGCCAGCCACCGGCGGCGCGGTGCAGTTTCGCGGCCGCACGCTGGGCCGCTCCGCGCCCAGCAGCGTGGCGCGGCTGGGCGTGGGGCTGGTGCCGGAGGGCCGGCGCGTGTTCGGTTCGCTGACGGTGCAGGAAAACCTGGTGGCGACCTCGCGCACCGCGCCGGGCGGATGGGATCTGGAGCGGGTCTACACGCTGTTCCCGCGTTTGAAAGAGCGCCGCGGCCAGTCGTCGCGCACGCTGTCGGGCGGCGAACAGCAGATGCTGGTGGTGGGGCGCGCCCTCATGACCAACCCCAAGCTCCTGATCCTGGACGAAGCCACCGAGGGGCTGGCGCCGCTCATCCGCCAGGAGATCTGGCGTTGCCTGCGGGCGCTGAAGGCCGAAGGCCAGACCATCCTGGTGATCGACAAGAACCTGCCCGAAATGGCGACGCTGGTGGACCGCCACTACATCGTGGACAAGGGCCGGGTGGCCTGGTCGGGGCAGCCCGCCGAGCTGTCCGCCCAGCCCGAGCTGGCGCAGCGCTACCTGGGCATATGAACAGGCCGCGCGGGTAGAATGAGCCGCCTGTGCGCGGATACGCGCCCCGGCCGCTGACATCTGGAGACCATCTTGAAGCCTAGAATAAAAGCTTCCCGCCAGGACGATCCCGGATCGGACGGGAGCGCCGGCATAGAGGAAATCACGCTGTCCGAGCAGGTTTACCGCCTGCTTCGGCGCGACATCATGCGCGGCGCCTTCGCGCCGGGCCAGTCCTTGCGGCTGGAATTGCTGAAGCAGCGCTACGGCAGCAGCTTCTCTCCCATCCGCGAAGCCCTCAACCGCCTGCGCAGCGAGCGCATGGTCATCAGCACCACGTCGCGCGGCTTCAGCATCGCGCCCTTGTCGGTCGAAGAAATGTGGGACGCCTGTGAAACCCGCATCCTGATCGACTGCGACGCGCTGCGCCGCTCGCTGGCCAACGCCGACGACGCCTGGGAAACGCGCCTGGTCGGCGCGTACCATGCGCTGACGCTGGCCGCGCAGCGGGCCGACCAGGCCGCCGAGCCGTCGGAAGAATTGGACGAGCTGCTGGAGGCGCGCCACCTGGAGTTCCATCACGCGCTGATCGGCGCGTGCCGTTCCAACTGGCTGTTGGACCTGTCCACCCAGCTCTACGCGCAGACCGAGCGCTACCGCCGTCCGGCGCGCGCCGGCGCGACCGCCTACGGGCCTGAACGCAACGTCGACGACGAGCACCGCCAGCTGTTGGACGCCGCCATCTCGCGCGACGTGGAAGGCTCGGTCGCCATGCTCGCCGCGCACTACCGCAAGACCGCGCAGTTCATCGAACGCATCATCTCCCAGCCCCAATCGCAGCCAACATCGCAGGCCAGGCATGCATAACAGCGACATCGATCTCTTCTTTCCCACCATCGCCGAGCGCGAGGTGCAATACAACGCGCGCGAATCGGTGCCGGATTTCGACGCCTGCGTGCGCCGCTATGCCGAGTCCTCGGCGCGGGTGCGCACGCGCCGCCCGGGCGTGCTGGACCTGCGCTACGGCATGGGCCAGGATGAAAGGCTGGACCTGTTCCTGCCCGCCGCCTCGCAGGCGCGGGCGCCGCTGTTCGTGTTCATCCATGGCGGCTATTGGCGCGCGCAGCGCAAGGAAGACGCGCCCGTGATGGCAGAGGCCTTCAACGCCGCGGGCGCCGCCGTGGCTACCCTGGAATACACGCTGGTGCCCGAGGCGACCCTGGGCGAAGTGGTGCGCGAAGTGCGCTCCGCCGTGGCCTGGCTGTACCGCAACGTGGCGGCCTATGGCGTGGACCCTGAACGGATCTACGTCAGCGGCAGTTCGGCGGGCGGCCATCTGGCCGGCATGCTGGTCGCGCCCGAATGGCAGGCACGCTACGGCGTGCCGGACGACGTGATCAAGGGCACGCTGGCATTGAGCGGGCTGTTCGATCTGCGGCCGCTGTGCGATATCCTGCCCAACACCTGGCTGCAGCTGACGCCAGAGCAGGCCGCGCACCAAAGCCCGATCTTCCATCTGCCGGAACGTGCTGGCCCGATGCTGCTGGCCGTGGGCGGGTTGGAGACGCAGGGTTTCAAGAACCAGACGGCGGCGTACGAAGCGGCGTGGAATGCTGCGGGGCTGGCCTCCACCCGTATTCCGACGCCGCACTGCAATCATTTTGACCTGGTCAATGAACTGGAAAATCCGGACAGCGATCTGACCCGCGCCACCCTGGCGATGATGGGGCTGGGCGCCAAGTGAACGGCCGGCCGATGGCGTAAGCTTGACGTCCATGGCCGACCTGAAACTCCTTGAAGACCTGATTGCCCTGGCGCAGACCGGCAGCTTCGTGCGCGCGGCCGAGCTGCGCCACGTCACTCATCCGGCGTTCGGCCGACGCATCCGCGCGCTGGAGGCCTGGGCCGGCGCGCCGTTGATCGAACGCCAGCGCCTGCCGGTGGTCCTGACCGCCGAAGGCGAGGCCTTGCTCAAGACCGCGACGCAGGTGGTGGAGCAGATGGGGCAGGTGCGCCATCGCATCCGCAGTTTCGGCGCAGGCGGGGAGGCGGTGCTGCGCATCGCCACCGGCCGCAGCCTGGCCCGCACGTTGGTGGCCGACTGGATCGCGCGCCTGCGCCACCGCACGCCCAAGGTGTTGACTGAGGGCACGCAGGTCGAATTGTCCACCGGCATGATGCAGGACATGGCGGCGCGGCTGGAGCAGGGCCGGGTGGACCTGCTGTGCTGCTACGAGCATCCGGCCCTGTCGGTGCAGCTGAGCCCGGGGCGCTACCGTTACATGACCCTGGGCACAGACAAGCTCGTGCCCGTCAGCCAGGCGGATTCCCGCGGCCGGCCCCGTTACGTGCTGCAGGAAGGCGGTCCGTCCGTGCCCTTGATCACCTATGCGGGCGGCCTCGCGATGGAACGCATTGTGGGCGACCGCCTGGAGGCCACGCCGTACGCCCTGGCGCCATTCTTGCGCAGCGATTCGCTGGACGCGGCGCATGGCGCGGTCGCCAAGGGGCTGGGCGTGGCTTGGCTGCCGTGGTCCATGGTGGCGGCGGACTGCCGCCGCGGCGCGCTGGCAGCCCTGGGCGGCCGTAGCGAGGAAATCTCGTTCGAGGTGCGGCTGTACCGTTCGCGGGCGCGCCTGGCGGACCTGGCCGAAGCGGCCTGGGAAGCGACCGCCAGTCGCAAGGCGTGAAATCCGTCAGCCGCGCGTCCGGCGTGTGCCGAATCCGCACGGCCATGTGTCGATTCAGCACGAAATATCCCTGGTGTACGCCCGAGAATAGCTCCCGAAACATTAAATGAGACGGCGCCGCCGTCCGCCTCAGCACCCCAGGGAGAAAACATGAAATCCGTCCTGCATCCATTGCGCGGCGCGCTCGCCGCTATCTGTGCCGTCTCGGCGCTGGCCGCGGCGCCTTCCGCCCACGCCGAGTATCCCGAACGCGCCATTTCTCTGGTGGTCGGCTACCCGGCGGGCGGCAGCGTGGACCTGACCGCCCGCCTGTTTGGCGAAGAACTGGCCAAGCGCCTGGGCCAGAGCGTGGTGGTCGAGAACGTGGGCGGCGCCGGCGGCACCATCGGGGCGCAGCGCGTGGCGCGCGCCGCGCCTGACGGCTACACGCTGCTGCTGGGCTCGACCAATGAGATGGTCATCGCCAGCATGATCAACAACGCGGTCAAGTACGACAGCGTGAAGGACTTTTCGCCGCTGGGCGTGATCGCCTCGCAGCCCATGCTGCTGGCCGCCAGCAAGAATTCCGGCGTGAAGACCGCCGCCGAATACCTGCAGAAGCTGCGCGCCTCCGCGCCCGGCAGCTTCAACTACGGTTCTTCCGGCGTGGGCACGACCCTGCACCTGGCCGGCGAGATGATCAACCAGTCGACCGGCACGCGCGCCGAGCACGTGCCGTACCGCGGCGTGGCGCCGCTGGTGACGGACTTGATGAGCGGTCAACTGGACTACGGCATGCTGGTGCTGTCCTCGGGCCTGCCGCAAGTGCGCGCCGACAAGATCGTGGCGCTGGGCGTGACCGAGAAGAAGCGTTCGCCGGTGGCGCCGGACCTGCCGGCCCTGGCGGAAACCCCGGGGTTCGAGTCCGTGGACATCAGCGTCTGGTTCGCGCTCTATGGCCCGGCCGGCTTGCCGGAGCCGGTGGCCGCCAAGCTGCGCAGCGCGCTGGCCGACACGCTGAAGTCGGAGCAGTTCCGCGCCAAGATGCAGGAAGCCGGCGGCGTGCTGTCGCAACCGGGCCTGGACCCGGCGGCCTATCAGGCCGAGGAAACCAGGAAATACGGCGCGCTGGTCAAGGCCGCCAAGATCGAAGCCCAGTGATCCGAAACCGGATCATCGCAACACCCTAGTACCGCAGCGGACGACATCCATGGAATTCAAGCTTCCCGTACCCGACCTGAGCGCCGAGCGCGCCGGCAATACCGGCACCCCTGGCGTGTGGCATTTCGATTCAGGCCTTCCGGGGCGCGCGTTGATGGTGTCCGCGCTGGTGCACGGCAACGAGTTGTGCGGCGCCTGGGCCTTGAAGGACCTGCTGGCGGCGGGCGTGCGGCCGCGCCGCGGCAGCCTGACGCTGGCATTCTGCAATCTGGATGCGTTCGACCGCTTCGACCACGCCAACCACGACGCCTCGCGCTTCGTCGCCGAAGACATGAACCGCGTCTGGAGTGCCGAACGCCTGGACAATCCCACGACGCCGGACCGCCGGCGCGGCGCCGAGCTGCGTCCCTGGGTGGAGCGCGCGGACTGGCTGCTGGACCTGCATTCCATGCATGAGCCGGGTGCGCCCTTGCTGCTGACCGGCGTCCTGCCGCGCAACATTGCGCTGGCGCGCCGCCTGAAGGCGCCGCAGCACGTGATCGTGGACGCGGGGCATAAGGACGGCGTGCGCATGCGCGACTTCGGCCAGTTCGGCGATCCCGCCCGAGAAGACGCCTGCGCCTTGCTGATCGAATGCGGTTTCCATGGCGAGCTGGCTGCGCGCGACGTGGCGCGCGACATGGTGGCGCGCATGCTGCTGGAGTCGGGCGTGGCGGATGCGGCGGACGTGCCGGCGGGCTGGCTGTTGCCGGATGCCGAAAACCAGCGCGTGCTGGAAGTGACGGACGCGGTGGTCGCGCCATCCATGGACTTGCGCTTCTCGCAGCTTTGGACCGGGTTGGAAACGTTCGAGCACGCCGGATCGACGATAGGCTGGGCCGACGGCCAACCCATCGTGACGCCGTACGATCAGTGCACGCTGGTCATGCCGTCCTTGCGCCAGCTGAAGCCGGGCGTGACGGTGGTGCGGCTGGCGCGGGACTACGCCGGTTAAGCGCTGCGGCGCGTCTTATTTCTGCGGCGTGAACCGCAATTCATCCAGCTGATAGCCTTGGGCCTTGGCCGCATCCAGGGCCTTGTCCAGTTCTTCCTTGGGCAACTGCGGCGAGCGCGACAGGATCCACAGGTATTTCCGGTCCGGGGTGCCGACCACCGACCAGCGGTATTCGGGGTCCAGGCCGATCACCCAGTAATCGCCCTTGAACGGCTTGAAGAACGAAACTTCGAGCTTGGCGTTGTTGCTGCCTTCCACCACGGTGGCGGTGCCCGAGGCCGAATCGATGTCGCCATCCTTGGTGCGGCAGCGGTTGTTCACGCCGACCGTGCCGTCGGCATGTGCGGTGTATTCGGCGGTGGTGTCTCCCACGCAGTCGCGCTGGAAGAACATGGGGAAATTCGCGATTTCGTACCACATGCCTGCGTAACGCTTCAGGTCCACCGATTCCACGGTTTGCATGGGCGGCGGCGCGGCATGGACTATCCCCGCCACGCTGGTGGCCAAGGCCAACAGGAATGTTGCGGTGCGGCGCATGGGGGAAACCTCCTGATGTGACAGAGCGGTCCGCGCCGGCCGGAGGGCCGGCGGCGCGGATCAAAACCCTAACGATACGCCTTATTTGCGCGGGGCCTTCAGCGCGGCGTGGTAGCGGGCCACATAGGTATCGAAATCCTCGGTGTCCGATTGCTCCAGGCGCAGCTGTTCCGCCGTGGACTGCGCGGCGGCCTGTTCATAGGCTGCCGCCAGGTCGGCGGGCAAGGCCTGGGCGCGCAGCGCGTCGGCATGCTTGCGGCTGAGGTCCAGCGAATAGTCATGGAACGACAGGCCGCTGTCGGTCAGCGAAGCCAGCAGGCGCGCCGACGGCGTGGAGTCGGGCTGATCGAGCTTGGCGCGCTGGGCCGCCAGGGCCTCGGCATAGGCGCTGCCGCCCATGGCCGAGTCGAACAGCGCGGCGTAGGGCGCGATCTGGTCCAGCAGTTCGTGGCCCCATTGCGCCAGCCCGATGGGCTGGCCTTCGCGATCCAGCATGAGGCCGGGCTTGCGACCTTCCTTGACCACGGTCGAGAAGTTGTCGGCGCTGCGCTGACAGTAGCCGTTGGCGGGGAAGAAGGGGCTGTCGGACGCGGTGCAGAACAGCAGGAAGGCATCGACGAAGCGGCTGGTGCTGGCGTCGATGCCGACCGGCGAGTTCGGGTCGATATCCAGGCAGCGCACTTCAACGTACTGCACGCCGCGTTCCGCCAGCGCCGTGATCGGGCGTTCGCAGCGGCCGGTGGCGCGCTTGGGGCGGATGCTCGAGTAGTACTCGTTTTCGATCTGCAGCACGTTGGTGTTGAGCTGGATCCATTCGCCGTCGCGGTGCGTGCCGATCTTCTGGTAGTCGGGCCAGGGCTGGCTGACGGCGTCGTACAAGCGGCCCAGGAACGTGTCCAGGTCGTTGTAGCAGAGCTTGAGCTGCGACTGCGCCTTGTTCTGGTAACCCAGGTCGCTCATGCGCAGGCTGGTGGCGTAGGGCAGGTACAGCGTGCTGTCATCCAGCTTTTTCAGCGGATGTTCGCGCCCGCGCAGGAAGTCGCTGGACAAGGCCGGGGCGGCGCCGAACAGGTACATCAGCAGCCAGGAATAGCGCGTGAAATTGCGGATCAGGCCGATGTAGCCGCGCGAACGGCGGTCCTGGGGGCTACCCGGCTGCGTGTCCAGCACGGACCACAGGTCTTCGGCCAGCGAGAAGTTGTAGTGCACGCCGGCGATGCATTGCATGGTCTTGCCGTAGCGCACGGCCAGGCCGCGGCGGTACACGTGCTTGAGCATGCCGGTGTTGGACTTGCCGTACCAGGCGATGGGGATGTCGGCTTCGGGCGGCAGCGTGGCGGGCATGGACTGATTCCAGATCAGTTCATGGTCCAGCACGCTGTAGACGTGGCGATGGGTGTTGGTCAGTTCGGCCAGCAGCGCGTCGACGTCCTTGTGCGTGCCTGTGATGAGTTCAAGCAGGGATTCGGAGTAGTCGGTGGTGACGTGTTCGTTGGTCAGCGCCGATCCCAGGCCGGCGGGGTGCGGCTTGCGGGACAGGACACCCTGTTCGTCCACGCGCAGGCCTTCCTTTTCGATGCCCCGCAGGGTCTGGGTCAGCAGCGATCGGTTGGCCTCCAGGCGGGAGAGGCGGTTGGCGGCAGTATCAGTCACGGGTTCTTCTCGTTTGGGTCTGTCGCCGGATTTTACGGGGTGCCGGCCTCCTGTGCCGAGGGAGTCAATACTGGGGACAGGGACAATGCCTGAGCGGTGCGCGCCAGCCACTCGTCCAGGTCTGCGTAGACCGGATCGGCGATGGGGGCGGTTTCATTGAAAATCTCGTGCCAGGCGGTGTCGTACCAGCGCAGCGTCAGCAGTTCGGCGGGTGCGCGCTGGGCGAACTGGCGGCTGCCTTCGGCAGCGACGATGGAATCGTCGCCCGCCACCATCAGCAGGGTGCGGCAGGCCAGCAGCGGGGCTTCACGCAGGGACTCGCGGCCGCCTTCGTCCACGAAGCGCGCCAGGCGTCCTGTCATTTGGCGCCGCACCAGCGGATCGCTGCGGTAGGCCTTGACCACGGCCGGGTCGTGGGAAATGCGGGCGGGCGCCAGGCCGTGGGGCACGCGCAGGTCGGGCGCATGCAGCGACATCCAGGTCAGGGTGCGCCGCACCCACGGCGGCACGTGCACCACGAACGGCGGCGAACTGAGCACCAGGCCGTCGATCTCGGCCAGGCGGCGCAGGGCGATCCGCACCGCGACCAGCGCGCCCAGGCTGTGGCCCAGCAGGATGGGCGGCCGTCCATGGGCCGCGGTCCAGGCCCGCAGGCGGTCGACCGCATCGACGACCAGATCGTCCTCATGGTTCAGGGTGGCGGGCCGCCCGCCGGAGCGGCCATGGCCGCGGTGGTCATGGGCGCCCACCGTCCAGCCGCGCGCGGTCAGCCAGCGCGCCAGGCGGTCATAGCGCCCGGCATGCTCGCTAAGTCCGTGCAGCAGGTAGATACTGGGGGTGCCCAGGCCGGCGATCGGCGGGGGCACGTTGGGCGCGGCTGGCCACACATAGTTGGCCAGTGGCGTGCCGTCGGGCGCGGGGGTCATCGAAATCGGCGACAATTTCTGGCTTCCTCGAAATGAATAGACAGTCCAGGTCCTCGGGTAATGACGATTTCATCGCTGTTTCGTTTCATGTTCAAGAAAGCCGGCGCAATTGTCGCGCTGGCCCTGCTGATCACGGCCTGCTCGCCCAGTTACAACTGGCGCGAAGTCGACGTGGCCGACGGCCACGCGCGCGCCGCGTTTCCGGACCGGGTTACGACCGACACCCGCGACCTGAAGCTGGATACCCATACCTTGCGTTTTACCCTGGCCAGCGCCACCGTGGGCGAGGCGGTCTTCGCCGTGGGATCGGCGCCGCTGCCACCCGACATCGCGAAGGATCCGGCCGCCAAGCGGGCGCTGGGCATGGCGCTGATGCATTCGCTCTACGCCAACATGCAATCGCCGCCGCCCAATGAATGGCCTGCCTACGGGCAGGACATCGAGGTCCAGGGCAAGGCCATGGGCAAGCCGGGCTGGCTGCGCGCCAGGGTCTGGGTGACCGACACCATGTTGATCGAGGCCGTGGCAGCCGGCACCGTGGAAAGCCTGCCGGCCGAGCGGGCGCATGAGTTCCTGCGTTCCGTTGTCATCAAGCCGTGACGGGCGCGATCAGGCCCAGTCTCAATGCCGCGACCACTGCGGCGCGGCGGCCGCGCACGCCGAGCTTTTCGCAGGCGTTGCACAGATGGAAATTCACCGTGCTTTCGCTGACGCCCAGGATGCGGGCGGTTTCCCAGCTGGTCTTGCCCATGGCGGCCCAGTGCAGGCAGCTGGCCTGGCGTTCCGACAGGGGTTTGATGGGCCGGGCCGGACCAGACGCGGCGTTCAAGGTGGGATTCGCGGCCGGGTTTGTGGCCACGTGTGTGGCCAGATGCGGGGGCGTGGCGGAATGTGCGGTGGCTGACATGGCGGTTGGGGGCAGAAGCCCGGCGATTGACGAGTTGCTCCATGCTGCCGCCCGGGCGCGTTGCCCGGCAAGCGATGATGCCTTCATGCATCAAACCTCTTATCTCTAACGGAATAAGCGCATGTCTGCCGTCGTGCAGTTCTATTTTTCATCGATCGTGCTGATGCTGCCTTTGCTCTTTTGCGCGGGGATAGGGGTGTATTGGGGCAAGCGGGACCTGCCGTTCGGCGGTTCCTTCATCACCATGCTGGTGACGTCGGTGACCACGCCGGCCCTGGTGTTCCACACTTTCGTCACCACCCACCTGGACGACCGCGCGCTGGCCGACGTGGCGGTGGCGACCCTGCTGGCGCTGCTGCTGTGCGCCCTGGTGTGCGCGTTGTTGCTGAAGGCATGGAAGCTGCCCGTGCGTACGCTGCTGCCCACGGCCTTCCTGCCCAACGCCGGAAACCTCGGGCTGCCGATTTCGCAGATGGCCTTTGGCGACGCGGGCCTGTCGGTGGCGGTCGCGTTCTTCGCGGTCAGTTCCTTTGTCATGCACACCATCGCGGTGCGCCTGTTGCCGGGCGTCAACACCAAGGGCAGCTGGAAGAGTCCGATTTTGCTGGCTTCGCTGGTCGCCGTGGCCCTGCGTCTCATGCACGTGCCGGTGCCCGCATGGCTGATCGAGACCTCGCGCATGCTGGGCGCGGTAACCGTGCCGCTGATGCTGCTGAGCCTGGGTCACGCGCTGGCCTTGATTCCGTCCAACGGCTTGCGCGACGGCGCCAAGGTCGCCGCCATCCGCCTGGCCGTGGGCCTGGGCGCGGGGCTGGCGGTGGTGTGGGCGCTGGATCTGGAACCGGTGCTGGCCGGGGCGCTGAGCCTGCAGATGGCCATGCCCTGCGCCGTGGTGAGCTACATGTACGTCAAGCGCTACACGACGCAGGGCGATACCGCGGCTGGCGCGGTGCTGGTGTCGACCGTGGCGTTCCTATTGCTGGCGCCGGTGATACTTTGGTTCAGCCGCGGGGTTTGACCTACCCCGCGCCCGACATCGCGCGCAATTGCGCCATCAACGCATCGGGAATCTCCACGCCATGCTTGAGCGCTTCGTCGCGCAGCTTGCGGCGGCGATCACCCGGCAGGCGCACGCCTTCATCTTCCAGCATGGCGTCGACCAGGACCTCGACGCGATCCAGATAGGCGTTGTTGCCCGCCAGGGCGCCGGGGTCGATCGCCATGAAGGCCTGGCCCAGCCGCGCCGGGCCGCCTTCGTCGACAAAGAAGGACTCGGTCTCGAAACCGAAGTGCGAGCCGGTCAGCGCGCAAGCCAGCAGTTCGATGATCAGCGCCAGCATCGCGCCCTTGACGCCGCCCGCGGGCAGCATGCTGCCCGCCAGGCCGGCCTTGGGATCGGTGGTCGGCTGGCCGTCGGCGTCCAGCGCCCAGCCCAGGGGGATGGGCTGGTTGTCGCGGGCCGCGATCATGAGCTTGCCGCGCGCGACCTGCGACAGCGACAGATCGATCACCAGGCGCGCGCCGCCGCGCCGCGGAAAGACCGCGGCGATGGGGTTGGTGCCGAATAACGGACGCTTGCCGCCCCAGGCGGGCATGGCGGCGGGCGAGTTGCTCAGCGCCAGTCCCACCAGCCCGAGGTCGGCCAGGGCTTCCAGGTGGTAGCCGGCTTCGCCGAAGTGGTGGCTGTTGGCCACGCCGATGAAGGCTACGCCATGCTCGCGGGCGCGCAGGCCGGCCTGTTCGATCGCCATGGCGCAGGCGGGAAAGGCCAGGCCGGACCCGGCATCGATCAGCGCGGCGCCGCCGCGCTCATGCACGATGCGCGGCACCGCCGTACCGATGGCGCGGCCGGCGCGCAGGTGTCCGGCATAGAAAGGCACGCGCGACAGGCCGTGGGAGCTGAGTCCCTGGCTTTCGGCGAAGACCAGCGCGCGCGCCGTGCTGTCGGCCATGGCCGGGTTGGCGCCGGCGGCGGCCAGGCCGGCCGCGGCCAGGAGTTGCAGTTCGTCCAGATAGATGTGAGCCATATCCTTCTCTTCAAGGGCGCGCGCCGGGCCGTGTGGCTTCATCGGTCGCCGCCGGTAAGCGCCATTGTCACCCCGGCGGCCACCATGTCGGAAACCCGGGTGTTGGCTTCCTGCGTCAGCCCGGCGATATGCGGCGTCAGGATCAGGTTGGGCGCGCCCGCCAGCGGGCTGCCGGCGGGCAGGGGTTCCTGTTCGAACACGTCCAGCGCCGCGCCGCGCAGATGGCCCGTGCGCAGGGCATCCGCCAGCGCGGCCTCGTCCACGATGCCGCCGCGCGAGGTGTTGATCAACACGGCGCCGGGCCGCATGCGCGCGATGCGGCCGGCGTCCATCAGCCGCCGCGTGCCGGGCGTGAGCGGCAGGTGCAGGGTGATGGCATCGGCCTGGGCCAGCAGCTCGTCCAGCGGCAGGGCGGTGACGCCGGTCTCCCGCCACGCGGGATGGTCTGGCGGCAGCGCGGCGTCGCAGCCGGCCACGCGCATGCCCAGTCCTTGCGCCAGGCTTGCGGTCAGCCGGCCTATGCCGCCGAAGCCCACGATGCCCAGCATGCGGTTGTGCGCCTCCAACCCCTGCGAGAGCGCGTTGCGCGGCCATGCGCCCGCCGCGACCTCGGCCGTCGACCCGTAGGCGCCGCGCAGCAGCATCAGCATGGCGCCCACGACGTACTCGGCGACAGCGCGCGCGTTGGCGCCGGTGGCCGGTATCACCGCGATGTTGCGCGCGGCGCAACCGTCCAGGTCGATGTTGTCCAGCCCTACGCCCAGGCGGCCCACGGCCCGCAGCCGCGGGGCCGCCTGCAGCAGGGCGGCGTCGACCTTGCTGCGGTTGCGCACGATGAGGGCGTCGGCGTCGGCCGCCGCGGCCAGCAAGGCATCGCGCTGCTCCACCAGTTCGGGCTCGTACCGCACCTTGAACCGCTGGCGCAGCGCGTCGACCGCGGGCGCGTCCATGAACTCGGAAATGAGGATATGCATCGGTTGGGACTCCACGGTGCTCAGGCGATCTGGATGTTGGCGTCGCGGATGATCTTGGCCCAGCGGTCGACCTCGGACTTCAGGTAGGCGCCGAACTCCGCGGGGCCGCGCGGCTGCGGCACGAAGCCCAGCTGCAGCAGCGCCTGCTTCATGGCGGGCTGCGAGACCTGGCGCACGATGGCGTCGCCGATGCGCTGCACCAGCTCCGGCGGCGTGCCCGCGGGTGCCAGCACGCCGGTGAAGTTCTCGACGATCAGGTCCGGCAGGCCGGCTTCCTTCACGGTGGGCACGTCGGGCAGGTCCGCGCTGCGTTCGCGGGTGGTGATGGCCAGCGCCCGCAACGAGCCGTTCTTCACGTGCGAGAGCGATTCCGGATAGTTGGAGAACACCACGTCCAGGTGGCCGCCTATGAGGTCGGTGAGGGACGGCGCGCCGCCCTTGTAGGGAATGTGCATCATCGGTACGCCGGTGAGCTTCTGGTACAGCGCCAGGGTGAGGTGCGGCGGCGTGCCGTTGCCGCTGGAGCCGGCCGACAGCGATTTCGAGCGGGCGGCCTTGGCCAGATCGGCCATGCTCTTGATGTCGCTCTTGGCGTTGACCACCACCATGATGGGCGAGGAAGCCAGGCCGGCCAGCGGCGTGAGGTCGCGCGTCAGGTCGTAGCCCGCCTTGCCGGCAAAGAGCGTCGCGTTGGCGGCGTGCGACAGCGTGATCGCCAGCCAGGTGTAGCCGTCCGGAGCGGCATGGGAAACGTGGGCGGCGCCGATGTTGGCGCTGCCGCCGGGCTTGTTTTCCACCACCACGTTCCAGCGCTCGGCGTCGCTTAGCGCTTTGCCGACCTGGCGCGCGGCCACGTCGGTCAGGCCGCCGGGCGGAAAGGGCACCACGTAATTGATCGGACGTTCGGGCCAGGCTTTCTGCGCCAGCACGCGCTGCCAGGGCGTCAGGGCACAGAGGCCGGCGGCGCCCAGGGCGGCAAGCAGGCGCCGGCGTTGCGCGGCGGCGGGATGGTGATCGTGTTCGCTGTTCATCTGTCTTCCTCCTTGGGGGACGCCCGGGTAGGAATGCAACCGCCTGTGCTGCCGTGGCGGATGTCGCCCGGGTCTGCTGGTGTGGTTCTGAGACGATGCTGCGGGGAAATGCTGGCGGCAGGACGGCGCGTCCGCAATCCTGCTTGCGGACGCGCCGTTGCCAGGGACGACAGGCGCGATTAAGCGCTTTCGAAGATGCGGGTCAGGACGAATTCGCGGTGGCCCAGCGCTTCGGCCGCGGTCCAGCGGCCGTTGGCGGTGGCCAGCATGCATTCCAGCAGCTTGTCGCCGGCCTGGTTCAGGTCGATTTCACGCTGCAGCAGGCCGCTGGTGTCCACGTCGATGTGTTCGGACATGGTGCGCACCGTGCGCGGATTGGCGCAGATCTTGATGACCGGCAGTATCGGGTTGCCGATGACGTTGCCCTGGCCGGTGGGGAAGAAGTGCACGGCGTAGCCCGAGGCCGCGCACAAGGTCACCATTTCGGCCGCGGCGGAGGACGAGTCCATGAACCACAGGCCCGGGCCGTCCGGGATCTCGGCCTTGTCGATCACGCCGTCCACGCGGCATTGCTTGCCGATCTTCTGGATGTTGCCCAGCGCCTTTTCCTCGATGGTGGTCAGTCCGCCCGCGATGTTGCCCTTGGTGGGCTGGGATTCGGACAGGTCGCTGGTCTTCCAGCGGTCGATCATGGCCTGGTAGCGGTTGAACATGAACATGAAGCGCTCGCGCACCGCGTCGTTGGCGCAGCGCTCGGCCACGATGTGTTCGCCGCCGGTGAGTTCCGAGGTTTCACCGAAGACCAGCGTGGAGCCCAGCGCGTACAGCTTGTCGAAAGCGTTGCCCACGGTGGGGTTGGCGCCACAGCCGGAGGTGGTGTCGGATTCGCCGCATTTGGTCGACACCCACAGGTCGGCGATGGGGCATTCGCTGCGCGTCAGGGCCGTGGCGTAGTGCACGAATTCCTTGGCGCAGCGCGAGGCGCGCATGATGGTGTCGTGGTCGCCGTGCAGTTCGATGCTGAAGCCCATGACCGGCTTGCCGGTGGCGGCGATGCCGTCCACCACGCGCTTGGTCCAGCCTTCCTCGATACCGATTACCACCACTGCGGCGACGTTGGGATTGCAGCCGGTGCCGATCAGGGTGCGGAAGTGCAGCTCCAGGTCCTCGCCGAATTGCAGTCGGCCATAGGGATGAGGCAGGGCCATCGTGCCCTTGATGTTGTTGGCCACGGCTTCGGCTGCGGCATTCGAAATATCGTCCACGGGCAGGACGATGACGTGGTTGCGGACGCCGACGCGGCCGTTGTCGCGGCGGTAGCCCTGGAAGGTGGTCGAGGCGGTGATGATGGACATGGCGGATTCCTGTGCGGGGTGGGGGCTTACCAGCGCTTGGTCTTGATGTTGTGCACATGGGCGTGCTGGCCGGCCTTGATGGGCTCCACCACGCGGCCGATGTCGACGCCGTACTTGAAGACGGTGTCGCCCACGGCCATGTCCTTCATCGCCACCTTGTGTCCGATGGGGATGTCCTGCGATGCGCGCACGTGGATGATCTTGTCTTCATCCATGATCCAGGCGTTCAGTTCCGTTCCGGCGGTGACTCCTTCCACGACGGCGACCGCCACCGTGTCCTTGGCATCGTGCAATACGGCGTGAATCATTTGTCTTCCTCTCTTGGGCTTGGGGGCGCCCGGCTGGTGCGGCGGCAGGGCGCGGATCGCTACGGCCAGGAAATCTTAGGACCGCGCTTCGTGCGTGTCAACTAAATCATATATATGAATTGTATGACTTGAGCAGGTTCCTTCCCCGCCGCTACACTGTGGGCTCCTGATTTTTGCGATGCACCCATGAACACCAGCCTGTCCTCGACCGTGCCTTTGGGCAGTCCTCTGTACGCGCAGGTCAAGCAGGCCGTGCTGGCCGCGCTGGCGCAGGGCGAATGGAAGCAGGGCGAGGCGATCCCGCCCGAGAAGCTGCTGGCGGAACGTTTCGGCGTCTCCATCGGCACCTTGCGCAAGGCCATCGACGAACTGGCTGCGGAGAACATCCTGGTGCGGCATCAGGGCCGCGGCACCTTTGTGGCCGTGCACACGCGCAACCACCATTTCTTCAAGTTCTTCCGCATCGTGCGGCAGGACGGCGACAAGTCCTATCCCGCGACCGAGCTGCTGCGATTTCGCCGCGTGCGGGCCTCGGCCATCGCGCGCGAGAAGCTGAACCTGCCCGCTGGCGCCATGGTGTTCGAGTTCCTCAACCTGTTGTCGCTCAATGGCGACGTGGTGATGATGGATGAGATCTGCCTGCCGGAAGCATGCTTTCCGGGCATGACCGAAGCGCACCTGCGCGACCGCGCCAGCACGCTGTATGCGCTGTACCAGGACGTATTCGGCGTCAATGTGATCGCCACCGACGAGCGGCTGCGCACCTGCGTGGCCGAACGCACGCAGGCGCGGGCGCTGGGCGTGGCCGAAGGCAGCCCCTTGCTGGAGATCCGCCGCGTGGCGTTTTCCTACAAGCGGCAGGCGGTGGAATGGCGCATCTCGCGCGTCAACACCGAACGCTACGAGTACCTGGGCCAGGAGCCCTGGGAGGCTGGCGCCTGAATGGCCGCCGCGCGCGCCAGGCGGGCCGGATGGGCCGCCCGCCGTTGCGGCGCGCGTCAGCAGTGCTAGAATTCCTGCCGCAGTACAAAATTTTTCGGCGCCGATTTGCCTGATCCGCTTGCGGGCGCCTTCCAATAAATCCAGCTAAAGAGGTCCGTATGACCACTCCTGCCCAAAATTTGGCCGGTGATTCGGCCAGCGGGTTCGTACCCGCAACCGTCACGACTTCCGCTTCCGCTGATCCCGGTTCGGTCGGTCTCGTTGCCCCCACCTTCATCCGTTTCGATGAGCCCCTGTCCTTGCAGAGCGGCCAGTCGTTGGCTGCCTACGAACTGGCGGTCGAAACCTACGGCACGCTCAATGCCCAGCGCAGCAACGCGGTGCTGATCTGCCACGCGCTGAACGCTTCGCACCACGTGGCGGGGCAGGCGGCCGACAATCCCAGCGACGTGGGGTGGTGGGACAACATGGTGGGGCCCGGCAAAGCGGTGGACACCAACGTCTTCTTCGTCATCGGCGTCAACAACCTGGGCTCCTGCTTCGGCTCGACCGGCCCTGCCAGTATCAATCCGGAAACCGGCAAGCCCTGGGGCGCCGCTTTTCCGGTGCTGACCGTCGAGGACTGGGTAAGGGCGCAGGCCAGGGTCGCGGACCATTTCGGCATCGAACGTTTCGCCGCCGTGATGGGCGGATCGCTGGGCGGCATGCAGGCGCTCAGCTGGGCCATTACGTTGCCCGAGCGCGTGGCCAATTGCGTGGTCATCGCCAGCACGCCGCGCCTGTCGGCGCAGAACATCGGCTTTAACGAGGTGGCGCGCCGCGCCATCATCACCGATCCGGATTTCCACGGCGGCGACTACTACGCGCAGGACACCGTGCCGCGCCGCGGCCTGTCGGTGGCGCGCATGCTTGGCCACATCACCTACCTGTCCGACGACGACATGGCCGAGAAGTTCGGCCGCGCCCAGCGCGCGCCGGCCGAGAACGGCGCGTACCACTACGGCTACGACGTCGAGTTCGAGGTGGAGTCGTACCTGCGCTATCAGGGTGAGAAATTCACCCGTTATTTCGACGCCAACACCTATCTGCTGATTACGCGCGCGCTGGACTACTTCGACCCGGCGCGCACCACCGGCGGCGATTTGGCCCGCGCGCTGGCTCCGGCCAAGGCCGATTTCCTGCTGGTGTCGTTCTCGACCGACTGGCGCTTCCCGCCGGAGCGTTCGCGCGAAATCGTGCGGGCGCTGCTGAAGAACGCCAGCCCCGTGACCTACGCCGAGATCGACGCGCCGCACGGCCACGACGCCTTCCTGCTGGAAGACGCGCGCTACCATGCCGTGGTTCGCGGCTATTACGAACGCATCGCGCGCGAGCTCGGGCTCGGCGTTGCCGCCCAGACCGAAGGACGTTCCGCATGACTCCCGTGACTCCCCGACCCGCGCACAGCGTCTTGCGGCCCGACCTGGCGCGCATCGCCAGCTGGATCGAGCCCGGCAGCCGCGTCCTGGACCTGGGCTGCGGTGACGGCGCGCTGCTGGCGCATCTGCGCGACCACCGGCAGGTGCGGGGCGCGGGCGTGGAACTGGACGACAACTGCGTCATCGCCTGCGTGCGGCGCGGCGTTGAAGTGATCCAGCAGAACCTGGAAGACGGGCTGGCGCTGTTCGACGACAAGCAGTTCGATACCGTGGTGCTGTCGCAGACCCTGCAATCGATGCATCGCACCGAGCACATCCTGCGCGAAATGGCACGGGTGGCGCGCTACGGCGTGGTGTCGTTTCCCAACTTCGGTTACTGGCCGCACGGCTGGGCCATCCTGCGCGGCCGCATGCCGGTGACGGGCCAGATGCCCTACCAGTGGTACAACACGCCGAACATTCACTTGTGCACGCTGCGCGACTTCGAGCAGCTGGCCGGCGAATTGCGCCTGTCCATCCTGGAACGCGCCACCTTCAACGAAGGACGCGAGGTCAAGCTGCTGCCCAGCTGGCGCAGCACCCTGGCGGTGTACCGCTTCGCGTCGCCCTGACATTCCGACACGCCTGCTGCCTGCGGCGCGGGCGCATAGGCCCTAAAATGCCGCAAGCCTGCGGCCGCCAGCGGTGCGCTGGCGCGTTGTTTTAGGAGACCGTCATTACCGCTGCATCCAACGTCTATACCAGCCCCCGCGTGGCCCCCTTGCTGGTCCTGGGATTTGCCAGCGGATTGCCTCTGGCCCTGACCAGCGGCACCTTGCAGGCCTGGGCCACGGTGGAAAACGTGCCGCTGCAGCAGATCGGTTTCCTGACCCTGGTGGGCAGCGCCTATACCCTCAAGTTCCTGTGGGCTCCCTTGGTGGACCGCTATGCGCCGCCCTTGCTGGGGCGGCGGCGCGGCTGGATGCTGCTGACGCAGTTGCTGCTTGCCGTGGCCATCATGGCGATGGGCGCCTTGTCGCCTTCGTCCGCCTTGCAGACGCTGGCTCTGCTGGCCGTGCTGGTGGCGTTTCTGTCGGCCACGCAGGACATTGCTTTCGACGCCTATTGCACGGACGTGCTGCGCAAGGATGAGCGCGGCGCCGGCGCGGCCATCAAGGTCATGGGCTACCGGCTGGCGATGATCGTGTCGGGCGGGCTGGCGCTGATCCTGGCGGACCAGTGGATAGGCTGGGGCAATACCTATGTGCTGATGGGCGGGCTGATGCTGTTGTGCGCGTTGGCGACCTTCTGGGCGCCCGAACCCGAGCACGTCGCCCGACCGCCGCGTACGCTGCGCGAGGCCGTGGGCGAGCCTTTGCGGGAATTCTTCACGCGGCGCGGCGCGCTGGCGGTGTTGCTGCTGATCGTGCTGTACAAGCTGGGCGACGCGTTCGCGGGGGCTTTGTCCACCACCTTCCTGATCCGCGGCGCGGGCTTCACGCCGACGGAAGTGGGTACGGTGAACAAGGTGCTGGGGCTGGCCGCCACCATCATCGGCGCACTGGCGGGCGGGTCGCTCATGTCGCGCTGGGGCCTGTACCGGTCGCTGATGGCGTTCGGGCTGCTGCAGGCGGTGTCGAATCTGGCGTACTGGCTGATCGCCGTCAGTCCCAAGAACCTCTGGCTGATGGCCGCGGGCGTGGGGATCGAAAACCTGTGCGGCGGCCTGGGCACGGCGTCCTTCGTTGGCCTGCTTATGGCGTTGTGCCGCCAGCAGTTTTCGGCGACCCAGTTCGCGCTGCTGTCGGCGCTGTCGGCGGTGGGCCGGACCTACCTGGCCGGCCCTCTCACGCCGCCGCTGGTGGAAGCCATGGGCTGGCCGGGTTTCTTCCTGCTGACCGTGGCCATCGCGTTGCCGGGCCTGGTGCTGCTGCATCTGCTGCGCGGCACGATAGAAACCATGGAGAAGCAGGGCGATCAGGCCCCGGCTTGAAGCCGGCGGGTCCAAAAAAAACGGCGCCGAGGCGCCGTTTTTTCATGGCCGGACCGGGGTTTATTCCTCGCCGAGCAACCTGACGATCAGCACGTCGCTGGGCAGCGACTCCAGCAGCCGTTCGGCCACGCTGCCGATGGCGGTGCGCAGGATGCCGGTGCGGCCATGGGTGCCCGTCACGACCAGATCGGAACGGTGGTTGAAGGAGTATTCCGACAGCACGGTTTCCGGCTGGCCGCATTCCAGCACCACCTTGGGTGCGGCGACCTGGGCGAGTTCGGGCGTTTCGGCGATGAAGTCCTGGGCGCTCTGCTCGGCCGCCTTGTAGAAGCTGCGCGTGATGGCGTCATCCGGCGTGTTCTTGCCCTGGAAGGGGACGTCGTAGGAGTGGAACAAGGTCAGGTCCGCGTTCGGCACCAGGTGCAGCGCGGCGCGCAGCGCCTGGCGCGAGCCGGCAGAGAAGTCCGTGGCGACCAGCACGTCGCGGTAGGGCCGGCGCGGACGGGTCTTGACCACCAGTACGGGCTGGCGTGCCTGGCGGGCCAGCTTTTCGACCGTGGTGCCCAGCAGCAGGCGGCCCAGGGTTTCATCGCGCGCGGTGCCGGTGACGATCAGCGAGCAGCCGTAGCTGTCGGCGGTTTCCATGATGCGGACCAGCGGATCGCCGCTGACCACCACCACTTCGGTCGCCACGTCGGCGGCGGCCAGGTCCTCGGCCAGCTCGCGCTCGGCCAGCGCCTTGTGGTCCGTCGACAGGCGCCGCCACACGGGCGTGGTCAGGCGAGCCGGCGTGGCATGGGATTCCATGACATGCAGGACGATGAGCTTGGTGTTGAGTTCCTTGGCCAGCTGCAGCGCGCGGTCCAGGGCGCGGTCGCCGCGCGCGCTCAGGTCGGTCGCCAACAGGATGGGGCCAGTTTGCTGTGTCATACGTTCTCTCCCGGTTGTGGTTGGACCGCCGACTCCCGCGTGCGTCGCTCCAGCCGTTCCGCCCTCGCGGGCCTTATCCCCATTCTCGCGCGGCTGCGCGGAAGGGGACTTGATAGATATCAACGCAAAGTCGAGGGTAAGGGATGGCGGGCGCGCAGGCAATGGCCGTCCGCTACCCCGCCGCCTTAATACAATGGGGCCAGTTCAACTCCCTGCCTGCCCATGTTTCCGGATCTGTCTCCCGCCTTGCTGCACACGCTGTATCTTGTCGCCATCGTGGCGGAAGCGATGACCGCGGCGCTTTCGGCCGGCAGGCGCGACATGGACTGGATGGGCGTCTGCATCATTGCCTGCGTGACGGCCCTGGGCGGCGGTTCCCTGCGCGACGTGCTGCTGGGTCATTACCCGCTGACCTGGGTGGTCCATCCCGAATACCTGTGGATGACGGCGGGCGCGGCGATCTTTACGGCCCTGATCGCGCCCGTCATGCGGCGCCTGCGCAGCCTGTTCCTGCTGGCCGATGCGCTGGGCCTGGTGGCGTTCACGGTCATCGGCTGCCAGGTGGCGCAGCTGATGCAGTTGCCGATCACGGTGGTGCTGATCAGCGGCATGATCACCGGCTGCGCCGGCGGGGTGCTGCGCGATGTGCTGTGCAACGAGGTGCCGCTGCTGTTCCGCAAGGAGCTCTATGCCAGCGTGTCCTTCGTGACCGGCGGGCTGTACCTGGGCTCGCAGGCCTTGGGCCTGTCCGCCAACGCCGCGGTGCCGATCGCGCTGGCCGCGGGCCTGGCGGTGCGCCTGCTGGCCCTGCGCTTCAATTGGCAGATGCCGAAGTTCGTGTATCGGGACGACTGGGACTGAAGCAGGGCGGCAGGGCGCTCTGCAACAATTTTCTTATTTATGTTTCAAGAGATTTCTAGTATCTTCACGAAGTCTCATACCATGCATTGCGCAGTACAAGGGGAGCCGATTGGACGTCAAAGCGCCCGCCACGATTCCGTATTTCCTGCAGGAACAGATTCGTGAATTGATCGTGGACGGCACCATCCGTCCCGGCCAGCCGCTGCGCGAACAGGAGCTGGAGCAGCGTTTCGGCACCAGCCGCAGCCCGATCCGCGAAGCGCTGCGCCTGCTGGAGCTGAGCGGCCTGGTCACCCATATCCAGCGCAAGGGTTTCAGGGTCACCCTGTACACCGAGGCGCAGATCCGTCATCTGTACCAACTGCGCGCCGAACTCGAGGCCTATTGCATCCGCCAGGCGGCGGAAGCGGCCGACCAGGCGCCGCTGCTGGCTGAGCTGCGCCTTCATGACGCCGCCATCGGGGCGGCATTGGCGTCGGGTGATGGACGCGCCGCCATTGCCTCGGCCTGCGCGTTCTATCTGGCTGCGGCCCGCAGCACGGGCAATACCCCGCTTGCGGGCATGCTCAGCAAGCTTTACGAGCAGATCGAACCGTTGCGCTACCTGTTGGCCAGGCAGGCGCTGCCGTTCACCGGCATCCAGGCCTGCACCAGCGGCGTTATCGAAGCGTTGGCCGGCCGCGACGTCGAGCGCGCTGCCAATCTGACGCGCAGCTATCTGGCGGACGTGCTGCCCAGCGTGGCGCAGGCGTATCGCCATGCCGCGCTGCAGGACGCGGAAGAACCGCAGCCGCGCTACGCACGCGCCTGAGCCGGCCGCGCCTATTCCCTCGGTGGGGTGCGGACTTCTATGCCGGCCTGTTCCAGCGCCTTGCGGATGCCGTCGGCGAAGATCAACGCGTTCGGCTGGTCGCCATGGATGCACAGCGTGTCGGCCTGCACCGCCACGTCCTTGCCGTCCACCGAACGCACCTTGCCTTCGCGCACCATGCGCACCACCTGCGCCACCGCCTGATCCAGGTCTTCGATCATCGCGCCAGCGCGGCTGCGCGGCGTGAGCGAGCCGTCGTCCTGGTAGGAGCGGTCGGCGAAGACCTCGTTGGCGGCGGCCAGGCCGATGGAACGGGCCGCGTCGATCAGTTTGCTGCCGGCCAGTCCGTACAGGATCAGCGAGGCGTCCACGTCCTTGACCGCCTGGCAGATCGCGCGCGCCAGCCCTTCGTCCTTGGCGGCCATGTTGTAAAGCGCGCCGTGCGCTTTCACATGGTGCAGCCGCGCGCCTTGCGAGGCGGCCACGCCGGCCAAGGCGCCGATCTGGTAGACCACGATGTCGTAGGCTTCGTCGGGGCTGATCTGGATGACGCGGCGTCCGAATCCGGCCAGATCCTGCAGGCTGGGGTGCGCGCCCAGCGCCACGCCGCGCGCCAGCGCGGCCGCCACGGTCTTGCGCATGGTGGCCGGGTCGCCGCCATGGAAGCCACAGGCGATATTGGCGGAGCTGACGAACTGCAGCACCGCGGCGTCGTTGCCCATGGTCCAGGCGCCATAGCTTTCGCCCATGTCGCAGTTCATGTCGATGCGGGTGGTCATGGCAAATTCCTTTCTAGGCGAGGAGCGCGCGCAACGGCGCCAGCGCGTCCTGCAATTGCGTGAAGGCGCGCTCGCGTTCGCCGTCCAGGCGCTGCGCTTCTTCCAGTTCGATCAGCTGGAAGCGCAGCGTCTGGCCCGGTGCGCACTGCGCCAGGACGGGCAGGTCCACCGTGGCGATCTGCGCGATCTTGGGGTAGCCGCCGGTGGTCTGCCGGTCGGCCATGAGGATGATGGCCTCGCCGCCCGAAGGCACCTGCACGGTGCCGAAACACGCGGCTTCCGACAGCATCTGACGCGGCTGGCTCATGGCCAGCGCGGGGCCCAACAGGCGGTAGCCCATGCGGTCGGACTGCGGGCTGATGCGGAACTCCGCGCCGCCGCCAAAGGCCTGGCGGGTGGCCTCGGAGAATTCCTCCCAGTGCATGCCGGGCAGGAAACGGATGAACTCGCGGCGCTTGGCGCCCAGCGCCGCCGGCAGGTAGACGCGCTGGTTCCACAGCGCTTCCTGCAAGGCGTCGAGGTCGCGGCCAGCGGCCAGCGGCGCATGCAATGGCACCTGGTCGCCCTTGGCCAGCGCGCGTCCCTGGAAGCCGCCGAAGCCGCTGCGCAGGTAGGTGCTTTCGCTGCCCATGACGCGCGGCAGCGCAAAGCCGCCGTGCACCGCGAGATAGCCGCGCACGCCCACGGCCGGCCTGGCGCCGAAGGCCAAGGTGTCGCCCGTCCGCGCCACCAGCGGGCGGTGGACGGGAATGTCCTGGCCGTTGAGCGTGGCGCCAAGGTCGGCGCCAGCCAGCGCGAAGCAGGCCGCGGCGTCAAAGCGCAGGGTAGGACCCGTCAGGGTTATTTCCAGCGTGGCGTGTTCGTCTTGATTGCCGGCCAGCGCGTTGGCCAGCCGGTGCGCGCGCTCGTCCATGGCGCCCGCGGCGGGGATGCCCTGATGCTGGTAGCCCTCGCGGCCGCGGTCCTGGAAGCTGGACAGCATGCCGGGCTTGATCACGGTCACGCTCATGGCCGGGCTCCCCGGATGCGGTTGAAGTCCTCGGGGCTGATGGGCACGAAGCGGACCGAGTCGCCGGGTTGCAGCAGGGCGGCGGGTTCGCGGGCCGGGTCGAACATGGTGAGCGGCGTGGCGCCGATGATGTTCCAGCCGCCGGGCAGGCGGTTCGGGTAGATCACGGTCTGCCGGTTGGCGACCGCCACGGCGCCGGGCGGCACCGCGGTGCGCGGCGAGGCGCGGCGCGGGATATTCAGTTTTTCGTCGTGCACGCCCAGATAGGCGTGGCCGGGCGCGAAGCCCAGCATGAAGACCATGCTGCGCGGCTGGCTGTGCAGCTGGATGACGCCTTCGGGAGTGAGGCCGGCGGCGGCGGCCACTTCGGTGAGGTCGGGGCCATGTTCGCCGCCGTAGCAGACCGGGATGTCGATCTCGCGTCCGCCCAGGGCGTCCGCGGCGATGCCTTCGGACAATAGTTGTCCGATGCGCTCGGCCAGTTGCGGGTAGGTGGGGCCGCCGCTGGCGCCGGGGCGGTAATGCACCGCCACCGCGACGAAGGAAGGCACCACATCGGTCACGCCGGCAAGCCGCGCGTCGCGCAGCTTGCCGGCCGCGGCCAGACAGGTCCTGCCGACATCGGCGTCGATCTGGTCGCCAAAGGAAACGATCAGGCAGCGGTCACCCTGGGGCAGGATGCGCCAGGAGGTTTCGGCCGGAGAAGGAGGTTCTGAATTTGCGTTCAACGACACGAAACCTGTAGAGACGGATTACTTGGCGAACAGGGAATCCAGGTTCTTGAACGCCTTGAATTCCAGCGCGTTGCCCGACGGATCCAGGAAGAACATGGTGGCTTGTTCGCCCACTTCACCCTTGAAGCGGATGTAGGGCTCGATGACGAATTCGGTGCCGGCGTCGGTCAGACGCTTCGCCATCGCTTCCCATTGTTCCATGGAAAGCACCGCGCCGAAATGGCGCACCGGCACATTGTGCGAGTCCACGGCGCTGGTGGCCTTGTGGCCGCATTCGCCGGGAGCCAGGTGGGCGACGATCTGGTGGCCGTAGAAGTTGAAGTCGATCCATTCGGGCGAGCTGCGGCCCTCCGGACAGCCCAGTTTTTCGCCATAGAAGGCGCGGGCTTCGGCCAGGTCGCGGACCGGGAAGGCGAGGTGGAACGGCGGCAGGTTGGTTTGAGCGGTCATGGAAGGCTCCGGGTCAGGCAAAGAAAAAATGATCAGTCGGATTGCAGGCCATCGCAAGCTTGGACGGCCTAGCATCGATGGGTAGTTTAGGTATTGTTTTTTTGATTGAAAAACGATATTTTTTGCTACTTAGCATCGAAATAATTGATCGTGATCAAAGAGTTCAAGACCTTCATCGCCGTGGCGCGGGACGGCACCTTTACCGGCGCCGGCGCCCGGCTGGGCCTGACCCAGTCTGCCGTCAGCGCCCAGATCAAGCGCCTGGAGGATTACCTGGGCGGGCCGCTGTTCGACCGTAGCGCGCGCGCCGCGGTGCTGAATGCGCACGGCCGCGAAGTGCTGCCGCAGGCGGAAGAGCTGGTCGCCATGGCCGAGCGGATGATTACCGCTGGCGGGGCGGGCCATGTCAGCGGCTTGCTGCGCATCGGCGCCATCGCGTCGGTGCAGCAGGACCTGCTGGCGCGCGCGCTGGGCGGATTTCGCGCGGTCTATCCGGATGTGCGGGTGCGCATCGTGCCAGGCGTGTCGCTGTCGCTCCTGGGGCAGGTGGATGCGGGCGAGGTGGACATGGCCATGCTGATCAAGCCGCCCTTCGCTCTGCCGCCCGAACTCGGCTGGCAGCCCCTGCTGCGTGAACCGGTGATGCTGGCCATGCCCGCTTCCATGCCCATCGCGCCCTGGCGCGAACTGCTGGCAAGCCAGCCCTTCATCCGCTACGACCGCGCGTCATTCGGCGGGCGCGTGGTGGACCTGTTCCTGAAGAAGCAGCGCATCCCGGTGCGCGAGGCTGTGGAGCTGGACGAGATCGACGCCATCGCCAACATGGTGCGGTTGGGGCTGGGCGTGGCGCTGTTGCCGCAGCTGCGGCGGCTGGACATGACCGGCTTGCGGCTGTTGCCGCTGGGGGAGGCGGCGTTCCACCGCGAGATCGGCCTGATAGGCCGGCTGCCGTTCGATGCCGGCAGCGTGCAGGAGAAGATGGCGGAATGCCTGGCGGCCGCCGCGGCAGAGTCTTGAGCCGTTTGGCGGGCGGCGCATGACGCGCTGCCCGCCACGGCGGCGGTGGCTTACAGCCGGTCGCAGCGGACCGTGATGGGGTGGCTGCGCAGCGTGGACATCACGACGTCGTTGACTTCGCCTTCCACGTCGGTGATCACATAGCCGATCTGGCCGCGGGTCTGCAGGGTCTGGCTGACGATGTTCAGGCCATGCTGCGCCATCAGGTTGTCCAGCGTGCCCAGCGCGCCCGGGGCGTTGCGGTGCACGTGCAGGATGCGCGTGCCGCCGGCGGGCTCCAGATACGGCAGTTCGGGGAAGTTGACCGCGCCCTTGGTGGTGCCGGCCTGCAGGAAGCGCACCAGCTTCTCGGCCACTTCCCGGCCGATGTTCTCTTGCGATTCCTGCGTGCTGCCGCCGATGTGCGGGGTCAGGATCACGTTGGGCAGGCCGATCAGCGGGCTGGCCAGCGGCTCGTCCGCGCCCTTGGGCTCGGTCGGGAACACGTCCAGCGCGGCGCCGGCCAGATGGCCGGATTTCAGCGCCGCATGCAGCGCGTCGATATCCACCACCGTGCCGCGCGAGGCGTTGATCAGGATGGCGCCACGGCGCATGCGGCCGATGGTTTCCGCGTTCATGATCTTTTCGGTGGTCTTGCCGCCCGGCACGTGCAGGGTCACCACGTCGGCCTGCTCCAGCAGCTCGTTGAGCGTGGCCGCGGGCCGGGCATTGCCCAGCGGCAGCTTGGCTTCGACGTCGTGATAGACGACGCGCATGCCCAGGCCTTCGGCCAGCGTGCTGATCTGCGAGCCGATGTTGCCGTAGCCCACGATGCCCAGCGTCTTGCCGCGGGTCTCGAATGCGCCGGCAGCGCTCTTGTCCCAGTGGCCCAGGTGCACGCGGGCGTTCTTTTCGGGAATGCGGCGCAGCAGCAGGATGGCTTCGCCCAGCACCAGTTCGGCCACCGAGCGGGTGTTCGAGAACGGTGCGTTGAACACCGGGATGCCGCGCTGCATGGCCGCGTCCAGGTCGACCTGGTTGGTGCCGATGCAGAAGCAGCCCACGACGCGCAGGTCGGGGTTGCCGGACAGCAGGGCGGCATCCAGGTGAGTGCGAGAACGGATCCCCGCCACCTGAGCGCCGCGCAGGGCGTCGCTCAATTGCGACGCCGGCAAGGCGGCCGCATGCGTGACGATGTCGGAGTAGCCGGCGGCTTCAAAAACAGCGCGGGCGCTCGGGTGGATGTTCTCGAACAGGACGATTTGTGCCATGACAGCCTGAGGGGTGGGTGAGGAATCCGTTTTATCGATTGTGGCCCATTTTTGCTGCAGTGCAAGGAGTAGCCATTGAGGCGGCATGGATGAATTGTTTCAGGCGCACAAACGATACGGGCATCGCCACAAAGAGCGATGCCCGGACAGAACCTGAAGGTTCGCGCGTTAACGGTAGGCCTGGAACACCTTGGCGCCGCCCTGCTTGTCCACCAGGACCACGTCATGCGGCGTCTTGCGGCCGCCGTATTCGGGGCCGTCCATGCCGGGGGAGCCCAGCGGCATGCCTGGCGCGGCCAGGCCGGCTGCGTCGGGCTTTTCGAGCAGCAGGCGGCGCACGTCGCTGGCCGGGACGTGGCCTTCGATCGCGTAGCCTTCGACGGCCGCGGTGTGGCACGAACCGTAGTTGGCCATGCCGGCGTTGCGGCGGATGGGGCCAGTGTCCTGGACGTCGTGGGTGGTGACGGCGAAGCCGTTGTCGCGCATGTGCTTGACCCAGTCTTCACAGCAGCCGCAGGTCGGGGTCTTCCAGACCTCGACCTTGACGGGCGTCTGGGCGGTGGCGAAAACGGGCGCGCACAGGGCCGCGGCAAGGGCCAGGCGGCGCGTAAGACGGGAAAGGTTCATGATGCTCCGTTGCGGGACGATGTGATTGCAAGCGTACTGTAGAGGAACGGGGGTGACCCCATTCTGTCCCGCACATTACGATTTTGTAATGTTGTCCGCGGTGGCATGGCCCTCCGGCGCGCGCAGCGTGATGCCGACCACGGTGCCATGCGCGCCCGAGGCCGCGTCGACCTCGCCGCCATGCATGCGCGCGATGGCGCGCACGATGGCCAGGCCCAGGCCGTGGCCTTCGCTGCGCGGCGCGCGCGCCTGGCTGGAGCGGAAGAAGCGGTCGAAGATGCGGGGCAGGTCCGTCGGCGGGATGGGCGGGCCTGGGTTGCGCACTTCCACCCGCGCGCCCGCGGGCGAGGCCGAGCAGGTCAGCACGATTTCGCCGCCCCGGGGCGTGGCCTTGATGGCGTTGGAAATCAGGTTCGCCAGCGCGCGCCGCACCAACCCGGCGTTGGCGGCCACGGTGGCGTCGCCTGCGCAGCGCAGATGCACGCCGCTTTCTTCCAGCGTGGCTTCGTAGTATTCGGCCACGCGTCGCGCTTCGGCGGCCAGCGATACTGGCGCCAGGTCCGCGGCCCGTTCGCCGCGGTCGGCGCGCGCCAGGAACAGCATGTCGTTGACCAGGGTCTTCAGGTCTTCCAGCTCTTCAAGGTTGGATTCCAGCGCATCGCGCAGTTCTGCCGCGTCGCGCGGCGACGACAGCATGACCTGCGTGCCGTTGATCAGCGTGGCCAGCGGCGTGCGCAGCTCGTGCGCCACGTCGGCATTGAAGCCTTCCATCTGCTGGTAGGCGGCCTGCAGGCGTTCCAGCGTGCGGTTGAAGGAACGGACCAGCTCGTGCAATTCGCGGTCGGTGTCTTCCAGCGGCAGGCGCCGCGCCAGATTGTCGGGCTGGATGCTGGCCGCCTGCTCGGACAGCCTGCGCGCCGGCGCCATGCTGCGCCTGACGGCCCAGGCCGCCAACACCACGGTCGCGCCGACCCACAGCGCGCAGATCAGCACCAGCGCGGTGCCATAGGCATACAGGAACTGCGAACTGGTGCGCGTGCTGACCGCCACGGTCAGTTGCGCGCCGGGCAGGATGCGGTCGTTCATGGCGACCCGCAGGCCGCGCATGCGGCCGCCGTCGGCGGTCTGCAGCACGACCTGCCTGCCGTCGCCGGTCGCCAGCGTTTCGGGAGCGGGGCCGCCGTACACGGAGTGGCCGTGCGCATCCACGATCCAGATGCCCAGCTGGCCTTCGCCCGCGCGCATCTCGTCGAAGGTGGCGGCCAGGTCTTTCAGGCCGCGGGCGTTGTTCTGCATGTCGATCAGGTGATCGATCAATTCCAGCTTGCCGCTGACTTCGGTGATTTCCTGCCGTTCCACTTCGCGCTTGAGCGCCCAGAACAGCGTGGCTCCCGCCAGGCTGGACACAAGCAGGGCGATGGCGCCCAGGAGCAGCGTCAGCCGCGCCTGCATGGAACGCATGCGCAGCGGCTTCATGCCGGGCGGCTATCCGCGGGGCGCGATTCCAGCACGTAGCCCATGCCGCGCACTGTATGCAGCAACTTGGTGTCGTAGGGGTCGTCCAGCTTGCTGCGCAGCCGCCGCACCGCCACGTCGATGACGTTGGTGTCGCTGTCGAAGTTCATGTCCCAGACCTGCTCGGCCAGGGTGGTGCGCGACAGCACCTGGCCCTGGCGGCGCAGCAGCAGGGCCAGCAGATTGAATTCCTTGGCGGTCAGGTCCAGGCGGCGGCCGCCGCGTTGGGCGCGCCGGCGGGCCAGGTCCAGTTCCAGGTCCGCCAGGCGCAGCAGGGTGGGTTCCTGAGAACGTCCGCGGCGTAGCAGCGCCTGCACCCGCGCCAGCAGTTCCGAAAAGGCGAAAGGCTTGACCAGGTAGTCGTCGGCGCCGCCTTCCAATCCGCGCACGCGGTCCTCGACGGCGTCGCGCGCGGTCAGCATCAGGATGGGCGTGTCCTTCTGTTCGCGCACCGCGGCCAGCACGCCGAAGCCATCCACGCCCGGCAGCATCACGTCCAGCACAATCAGGTCGTAGACGCCTTCCAGCGCCAGATGCAGGCCGTCCACGCCGTCGCGAGCCAGGTCCACGACGTGGCTTTGCTCCGACAGGCCCTTCTTGAGGTAGTCGGCCAGTTTGGGTTCGTCTTCGATGACCAGGATGCGCATGGCAGGAAATTTACCATCCGCGCTGCGTCAGGTCCGGCGGACGGCTCAGGCCGGGCTGTCGATGGCGATGCGGTCGGGCGGAAAGCGCAGGGCGAACACGCTGCCCTTGCCGGGTTCGCTGGTGATCAGCAGTTCGGCGTCGTGGCGCATGGCGATGTGCTTGGTGATCGCCAGGCCCAGGCCGGTGCCGCCCACCGCGCGCGAACGGCCGCGGTCCACGCGGTAGAAACGCTCGGTCAGGCGGGGCAGGTGGCGCGCGGGGATGCCGATGCCGGTGTCCTGCACGCTGTAGCGCGCGCCGCCGTCTTCCTCGCGCTCCCAGCGCACGGTGATGGTGCCGCCGTCCGGCGTGTAGCGCACCGCGTTGGTCAGCAGGTTGGACAGGGCCGAGGTCAGTTCGGTTTCGGCGCCCAGCACGTCCAGGGATTCATCGATGTGCCACTCCAGCACGTGGCGGCCGCCCGACAGGGCCTCGATCTGCTGGCGCGCCTTCTGCAGCAGCGCGCCCATGTTGACCGCGCGCGGGTCGCTGCCCGGCGAGGATTCCAGCGTGGACAGGGTCAGCAAGTCTTCGACGATGGCCTGCATGCGCTGGGCCTGCTCGTGCATCATGTCGATGTACTGCTCGCGTTGTTCGGCGGGCAGGGCGTCGGCGGGCATGTCGCGCAGGGTTTCCAGAAAACCCGCCAGTACCGTCAGAGGCGTGCGCAATTCGTGCGAGACATTGGCCACGAAGTCGCGGCGCGTGGTTTCCAGGCGTTCGATCTGGGTGACGTCGCGCGTGATCAGCAGGCGCTGGTTGCTGGCGTAGGCCGTCAGCTGCATCATCATCAGCCGCTCCTGGCCTTGCTGGCCCAGGCGCACCAGTATGGGCTCGGGCCAGGACGGACGGTGCGCATATTCGACGAATTCGGGCGCGCGCAGCAGGTTCAGCAGGTTATGGCCGCGGTCGGCCGGCAGGCGCAGGCCCAGGTGCTGGCGCGCCATGCGGTTGCACCAGTCGATCTGGAAATCCTCGTTCAGCGTCACCGCGCCGTCCGGCAGCGCTTGCGCCGCGGCCAGCATGCCCTGCATGGTGTTCTGGGTTTCGTTCAGTTCGCGGGCCCGGGCGCGGGTGTAGCGGTACAGCGGCGCGAGGATGTCGTCCCAGGGACCGACCGAAGCGGGCGGCGAGGTATCGGGGTGGTTGGCCCAGTGGGACACCAGGTGCAGGCGCCAGCTGCGCCAGAGCAGCATGGCGGCCAGCGCGAAGGAAAACAGTATCCAGCCCGCCGGGTCTCCTATGAGCCATTGGGCCAGTAATGCGGCAACCGCCCACAGGGCGACCAGGAAAAGAGTGCGCAGCCAGATCATCGTGCGGGAGTTTTTACCGCGTCGGGAGCTGGGCAGTAAACCGGTAGCCGCTGCCGCGGACCGTTTCCACGTGCGCGTCGTGGCCGCTGGGTTCCAGCGCTTTGCGCAGGCGGCGGATGTGTACGTCGACCGTGCGCTCTTCCACGAAGACGTGGTCGCCCCAGACCTGATCCAGCAGCTGGGAACGCGAGAACACGCGTTCGGGGTGCGTCATGAAAAAGTGCAGCAGGCGGAATTCGGTGGGGCCGATCTGCAGCGACTGGCTGTTGCCCGACAGGCGATGCGTCACCGGATCCAGCTTCAGGCCGCCCACGTCGATCACGTCGTCGGTCAGCTGGGGGGCGCGGCGGCGCAGCACGGCCTTGATGCGTGCCATCAGCTCCTTGGGCGAGAAGGGCTTGGTAATGTAGTCGTCGGCGCCGGCTTCCAGGCCGTCGACTTTGTCCTGCTCGGAACCCTTGGCGGTCAGCATGATCACCGGCACGGCGCGGGTGCGCTCGTCGTTGCGCAGTTTGCGCGCCATGGCCAGGCCGGAGGTGCCGGGCAGCATCCAGTCCAGCAGGATCAGGTCGGGAAGTTCGGCGCGGATCAGGGTCTGGGCCTGGTCGGCGTCGAAGGCGCGCAGCACCTTGTGTCCGGCGAAGGACAGGTTGACGGCGATCAGTTCCTGGATGGCGGGTTCGTCTTCGACGACGAGGATGGTGCTGGACATGGCGGATTGGGCACACTTCTGAGCGCCGGCGCGGCGCGAACATTGCGATAGTATGGCCGCAATATTTCAGGTATGTGACCGCCGGGCGTCATTGTCCGCGTCCGCCGGCCGCCCGCGGGAGCCCGATAGGCTACCATTGAACGATATATCGGGAATTCACCATGCAAAACCCCTCCGAATCGCAACATTCCGCGGATTCCGCCTCGCAATCGACCCATTTCGGCTTCCAGACGGTGCCGGAAGGCGAAAAGGCCCGCAAAGTCGCCGAAGTATTCCATTCGGTCGCCCAGCGCTACGACGTCATGAACGATTTCATGTCGGCCGGGCTGCACCGCGTCTGGAAGGCGTTCACCATTGGCCGCGCCGCCATCCGCCCCGGCATGAAGGTGCTGGACATTGCCGGCGGCACGGGCGATCTGGCAAAGGCCTTCGCCAAGCGCGCCGGCCCCACGGGCGAGGTCTGGCTCACGGACATCAACGACTCCATGCTGCGCGTGGGCCGCGACCGCCTGACCGATGCCGGCCTGCTGGTCCCCACCGCCGTGTGCGACGCCGAGCGCCTGCCGTTCCCCACCGGCCATTTCGACCGCGTCAGCGTGGCTTTCGGTCTGCGCAACATGACCCACAAGGACCGCGCCCTGGCTGAAATGACCCGGGTGCTGAAGCCGGGCGGCAAACTGCTGGTGCTGGAATTTTCGCGCGTGGCCAAGCCGCTGGCCCCCGCCTACGACTGGTATTCCTTCAATGTGCTGCCCTGGCTGGGCAAGAAGGTCGCCAAGGACGAAGCCAGCTACCGCTATCTGGCCGAATCCATCCGCATGCACCCCGACCAGGAAACCCTGGCGGACATGCTGCGCACGGCCGGGCTGGAACGGGTGCAGTACTTCAACCTGACCGCCGGCATCGCCGCTCTGCACGAAGGCGTGAAGCTGGGCTGATCCGCCCCGGCCATCCGGATTTTTCGCCGCCCTGCGGGAACTTGTGGGGCGGCGTCTTGTCCGTTATTCTTACGGTATTCAGATTAATGTAAGAAAAGTCGCGACGAAGGTCCCGCGGTCCGTGGGACTTCCTGCTGCTCGGGGCGGCAGGAGCGCGAGTACGAGGGAGCAAACCTATGTCCAAATTCTGTCTTTCGCGGTTTGTCGCCGCGGCGCTGATCGCCGTTTCCGGCGCGGCACTGGTGACGGCGTCTTTTGACGCCGAAGCCCGCCGTGCGGGCGGCGGCAGCAGCGTCGGCCGACAATCCTCCAACGTGACCCAGCAGCGCCAGGCGACCACGCCGCCGACCGCCGCCAGCAACACGGCGGGCGCTACCGCCGCTCCGGCAGCCGCCGGCGCGGCCACGGCCGGCGCTGCCACTGCGGGCGCCGCCGCCAAGAGCGGCGCTTCGCGCTGGCTCGGCCCCATCGCCGGCATCGCCGCTGGCCTGGGTATCGCCGCGCTGCTCTCCAGCATGGGCCTGTCGGGCGCTTTCGCCGAGTTCCTCGGCTCCGCGCTGCTGATCGCCGCGGTCGTGTTCGCCGTCATGTTCATCATCCGCCGCCTGCGCGGCTCCGGTCCGCGCACTGCCACGCAGGGCGCGTTCGGTGGCGCCAACAACGCGCCGGGCCAGCAGCAACAGCAGCCGATGTGGCGTGAAACGCTGAAGCCGGCGGCTCCTGCTGCAGCGGCTCCGGTTGCCGCCGCCGCGGCGCCGGCCGCGATGCCCAAGATGGGCGACGACAACAACTGGTTCGTGCCGGGTGACTTCGATACGCCCAACTTCCTGAAGCAGGCCAAGGAGCAGTTCGTGCGCATCCAGGCCGTCTGGGACAGCGGCAGCACCGATGGCCTGCGCGAGTTCCTGACCGACGACCTGATCACCGAGCTCAAGCCGCAGCTGGCCGAGCGCGGCGCGGCGCCCAACAAGACCGAAGTGGTCCTGCTGAACGCTGAAATGCTGGGCATCGAAACCGTGTCCGACGGCCACCTGGCCAGCGTGCGCTTCTCCGGCATGCTGCGCGAAGCGCCGGGCGCCGAGGCCTTCCGCTTCGAGGAAGTCTGGAACCTGTTCAAGCCCGCCAATGGCGGCTGGCTGCTGGCAGGCATCCAGCAGATCCCGGTGGATCTCGCCAGCTAAGCCTGGCCGGCCGGGGCCGATCCCCACCTCCGTTGCGGATGCCGCAAGGCATCTGTTTGAACCGGCCCTTACAGGGCCGGTTTTTCCATGTGCTTGCGCAAAACACCCAGCCATCTAACCCGTTACACTCCCGATTTACCCATTAACTTCCGCAACCCCCGCAATCGGGGCCGTTGCAGACCGCCATGCTGCCTCTTCCGTTCCTGCCCACCCCCTCGCGACTGGCTGTAAGCGCGCTCAACGCCCTGTTGCGGCGCGAGGACTGGGCGCGCGCGCGCCTGGTCCGGCATGCGGGCAAGACGGTGCGTTTCGCGCTGGGCGGCTTCAGCCTGGGCCTCACCATCGATAGCGAAGGCCTGGCGGCCCAGGCCGATGCGGCCGTGGTGCCCGACGTGACCCTGACGGTCGCGCCCGAAAAACTGCCGCTGCCGCGCCTGGGCGCGGACCGCGAGCGCCCCGATTTCGCCGAGGCCACCCATATCTCAGGCGACGCGGCGCTGGCGCAGGTGGTGTCGGACCTGTCCAAGCAGCTGCGCTGGGATCCGGAGGACGCGCTGGCCCGGGTGGTGGGCGACATCGCCGCGCTGCGCCTGGTGGGTGGCGCGCGCGCGGCCGCCGGCGGCGCGCGCACGGCCAGCCTGAGACTGGCCGAGAACGTGTCCGAGTACCTGTCCGAGGAAAGCGGCATGCTGGCCAGCCGACCGGCGCTGGAACAGTGGCGGCTGGACCTGGCCGAGCTGAACGCCCGTGCCGAGGCGCTGGCCCGTTCGGCCGCCGCGCTTCAAACCCGCCTGGCATCCGCCAGCGCAAAGCGGGGCGCCTGATACATGTTTCCCCTGCTGCGCCTTTTCCGCATCATTCTGGTTTCGCTGCGCTACGGCCTGGATGAGCTGGTGCTCTCCAGCCTGAACCATCCGCTGGCCACCTGCCTGCTGCGCGTCATCCGCCTGGGCACGCGTCCGCGCAAGCCGCGCGGCTTGAGGCTGCGCCTGGCGCTGGAGTCGCTGGGCCCCATCTTCGTGAAGTTCGGACAGGTGCTGTCCACCCGCCGCGACCTGATCCCCGCCGATATCGCCGACGAACTGGCGCTCTTGCAGGACCGCGTGCCGCCGTTCCCCTCGGCGCAGGCCGCGGCCTGCATCGAGGCGGCGCTGGGCGCGCCGCCCGAGAAGCTGTTCGCGCAGTTCGAAGTGGATCCGGTGGCCTCGGCCTCGATCGCGCAGGTGCACTTTGCCGTGCTGCACGACGGCCGCGAGGTCGCGGTCAAGGTGCTGCGCCCGGGCATGCTCAGCATCATCGAGAAAGACCTGTCGCTGCTGAAAGTGGTGGCGCGCATCATCGAGCGCCTGGGCGCCGACGGCCGCCGCCTGAAACCGCGCGAAGTGGTGGCCGAATTCGACAAGTACCTGCACGACGAGCTGGACCTGGTGCGAGAAGCGTCCAATTGCAGCCAGTTGCGCCGCAACTTCGGCCCCGAGTCCGGCCGCGGCGACATGCTGATCGTGCCCGAGGTGATCTGGGAATACACGGCATCCACGGTCTTCACCATGCAGCGCATGTACGGCATGCCGGTGGGCCAGGTGGAGCGCATGCGCGAGGCCGGCATCGACATCCCGACGCTGGCGCGCACCGGCGTGGAGATCTTCTTCACCCAGGTCTTCACCGACGGCTTCTTCCACGCCGACATGCACCCGGGCAACATCTACGTGTCCGACCGTCCGGAAACGCTGGGCAGCTACATTGCCCTGGACTTCGGCATCGTGGGCTCGCTGTCCGAGTTCGACAAGAATTACCTGGCGCAGAATTTCCTGGCCTTCTTCCACCGCGATTACCGCCGCGTGGCGCAACTGCACATTGAATCGGGCTGGGTGCCGCCCGATACGCGCGAAGAAGAACTGGAGGGCGCCGTGCGCGCCGTCTGCGAACCGTACTTTGACCGGCCATTGTCGGAGATCTCGCTGGGGCAGGTGCTCTTGCGGCTGTTCCAGACCTCGCGCCGGTTCAATGTGGAGATCCAGCCGCAGCTGGTCCTGTTGCAGAAGACCCTGCTGAACGTTGAAGGATTGGGCCGCCAGCTCGATCCCAACCTGGATCTCTGGAAGACCGCCAAGCCCTATCTGGAACGCTGGATGCGTCAGCGCGTCGGATTCAAGGGGCTGCGGCAGAGCCTGGAAAAAGAAGCCGCGCAGTGGTCGCAAATGCTGCCTGCTTTGCCCAGGCTGGTCCATGACCACCTGAGCCGTCCCAACGTCTCGCCCGCCTTGCTGGCCGAGATGATCCAGTTGCGGCGGGCCCAGGAACAGAACAACCGGCTGGTTGCAGCGCTGGTTGGGGTGGCCGCGGTTGCCATCGGGGTCGCGATATGGGCCTTGACCCGATAGGCGGCGCGATGATCTAGACGGTATCTGTCATGTTTCATTCATGAAACGGTCATCATAGCTTCGCGGTACACGGCGAAAAATAGCGCTGCGGTGGATGAATGCAGCGCCCTCGCCGGCAGCGCGCGCGCCATTCTTAATCTCTATATCTATAGCCCCACTAGCGGGACGAATACAAGGGCAGACCATGCTTTATCCTGAACTCTTCAAGACCATGGAAGCCGTGCGCTGGAACATGGCGCATGACATTCCCTGGGGCGACTTCGATCGCAGCAAGCTCTCGGACGAGCAGGCACACACGATCAAGATGAACGCCATCACGGAATGGGCCGCCTTGCCGGCCACCGAAATGTTCCTGCGCGACAACCGCGGCGACAGCGATTTCTGCGCGTTCATGTCGGTGTGGTTCTTTGAAGAGCAGAAGCATTCGCTGGTGCTGATCGAATACCTGCGCCGCTTCCGTCCGGACCTGGTGCCCACCGAGGAAGAGCTGCACAACGTGCGCTTCGAGTTCGACGCCGCGCCCGAACTCGAAACCCTGATGCTGCATTTCTGCGGCGAAGTCCGTTTGAACCACTGGTACCGCCGCGCCGCCGAATGGCACACGGAACCGGTCATCAAGGCCATCTACAAGACCGTGGCCCAGGACGAGGCCCGCCACGCCGGCGCCTACCTGCAATACATGCGCCGCGCGCTGCACGACCGCGGCCAGGACACGAGCGAGCAGGCGCGCCTGGCGTTCTCCAAGATCGGCGTGCTGATGGCGTCGGCCGGCCGCACGCAGCAGGCCCTGCATCCGACCAACCTGCACGTGAACAAGGACCTGTTCCCCAACGACACGGTGCAGTCGCGCCTGCCGGAACCCGGCTGGCTGGAGCACTGGCTGGACACGCAGATCCGCTTTGACGGCGTGTGGGAGCAGAAGGTCGCCACCCGTATCCTGCACATCCTGTCCAAGCTGATGGACCGCAGCTTCGAAACGGTGAAGGACCTGAACCGCTACCGCAAGGAAATGACGGCCCTGATCGTGCCCAAGGAAAAGCAGATCATCCTGGGCGGCGCCTGAGCCGGGGCGATACAATCGCCGCATGCCTGCCGCCCGTTTCGAATCCAAGGTCCTGTCCCGCGACGAATGCGTCGCTGCCGTCGCCGACGGCCGCTATCCGCGGCCGCTGGTGTTCACCAACGGCGTCTTCGACATCCTGCACCGGGGCCACGCGACCTACCTCGACCAGGCCGCCCAACTGGGCGCGACCCTGGTGGTGGCGGTGAACACCGACGAGTCGGTGCGGCGCCTGGGCAAGGGCGCCGAGCGTCCGCTGAATCGCATGGAAGACCGCGCCGCCTTGCTGGCGGCGCTGGGCTTCGTGACCGTGGTCACGTCCTTCCATGAAGACACGCCCGAAGCCCTGATCGGCCAGCTCAAGCCTGACCTGATCGTCAAGGGCGGCGACTACGACATGGAAAAGCTGCCCGAGACCGCCATGGTCAAGAGCTGGGGCGGCCGCGCGGTGGCGATTCCATTCGAGTTCGAGCGCTCGACCACGGCGCTCGTGAAGAAAATCCAGAACAAGTAAACCGGGCCCCGTAGCGGCTCAGCGCGGTTCCCGCAGCAGGCGGTTGATTGCTTCCAGGTCCGCTTCGGCCAGGATGCCGCTGGTGGCCTTCAGGCGCAGGCTGGCGAGCACCGTGCTGTAGCGCGCCAGCGCCAGGTCGCGCTGGGTGGCATAGAGCTGCTGCTGGGCGTTGAGCACGTCCAGGTTGATGCGCACGCCGACCTCGTAGCCGGTGCGGTTGGCCTCGACCGCGGCGCGGCTGGATTTTTCGCCTGCCTCCAGCGCCTGGATGCGGGCCAGGCCGCTGGTGACGCCGGTGTAGTACTGGCGCGCGGCCTGCACGGCCTGGCGGCGCGCTGCCTCATAGTCATGGCGCGCCTTCTGTTCCAGCTGGACCTTTTCGGTCACTTGCGACGACACCCCGCCGCCCGAGTACAGCGGGATCGACAGCACCACGCCGATGGTGCTGTCGATGGGCTTGCCGGGCGCGGCATTGCGCATCACGGCGTCGCTGGCGCTGCCGCTGCTGGCGCGCAGGTTCAGGGTGGGATAGTGGCCGCTTTTGGCGATCTGGATCTCGCGGCCGGCGATGCGCGTCAGAAGCTGCGCGCGCAGCACGTCCAGGCTGGAGGACTCGGCCTGGTTGCTCCAGTCGGCCACGCGGGCGGGCTGCGGCGCGGGCAGTTGCACGCCATAGGGCAGTTCGGACAAGGCGCCGGGAGGCATGCCGATGATCTTGGCCAGTTCATCGCGGCGGACTTCCAGATCGTTCTGCAGGCGCAGTTCCTGCGCCACCACCAGGTCGTAGCGCGCCTGCGCCTCGTAGGTGTCGGTGATGGTGGCGTTGCCGAGTTCGAAGTTGCGCTTGGCGGATTCCAGCTGCCCGGCCACGGCGGCCTTCTCGGCCTCGGTGGCGGTCAGCGTGTCCTGGGCGTAGAGCACGTTGAAATAGGCATCGGCCACGCGCAGCAGCAAGTCCTGGTAAGCCTGTTGCAGCTGCACTTCGACGTCGGCGACGATCAGCTTGGACTGCTCGAAGTTCTGCCAGCGGCCCCAGTCGAACAGCGGCTGGGTCAGGGACAGGTCCCAGACGCCGCGGCCGCCGCTATAGGCGATGCCCATGCCGCGAGTGCTGCGGGTTTCCTGGTAGGCGCCGCCGGCTTCGGCGGAAATCAAGGGCAGGAGCAGCGAACGGGCCTGGGGTTCTTTTTCCAGGCCGGCGCGATAGTTGGCGCGCGCTGCGGCGTAGATCGGGTCATTGCCCAGCGCCGATTGCCAGATCTGGATCAGGTTCTGCGCGCGGGCAAGCGTCGGGCCGACGCTTGCGGCGCAGGTAAAAACCAGTAAAGCCGTTAGCAATCGGAAACGCATGGTGGTCAACGATACGCCGGGCCGCCCGGGGCGCGGCGGCCCCGTCAAGGAGGCAGGCGCCGGGCGGCAGGGTTGGGGATCAGAACTTGAACTGGGAGACCGTGACGCCGCGCAGCGGCTTGATGACGGTTTCGAACAGGTTCACCGTTTCGAAGCTGGCCGCGGTGGTGCGGGTGATGCGACAGGCCGTCATGACGGGCGCCTGGCCCACGATCACGACCAGGCGGCCACCCACGCGCAGCTGGTACTTCAGCGCGTCGGGGACGGTCGGCACGGAACCCGTGACGAGGATGGCGTCGTATTCGGTGGAGCCCCAGCCGTTGCGGGCGTCGCCGGTTTCGACCTTGACGTTGGTGACGTTGTTCATCTGCAGGTTCTGCTGCGCGAACGTCACCAGGCGGCTGTCGATTTCGACCGAGGTGACCTGCTGCGCCAGGTAGCCCAGCAGCGCGGCCTGGTAGCCGGAGCCGGTGCCGATCTCCAGCACGCAGTCGGACTTGGTCAGCTGCAGCTCTTGCGCCAGGCGGGCTTCCACCTTGGGCGCCAGCATGTTCTGGCGGGTGTTGACCGCGTTGATCTCAAGCGGCAGTTCCAGGTCGGAAAACGCCAGCGCGCGCAGGGCCGGCGGAACGAATTGTTCGCGGCGCACATCGAACAGCGCTTGCAGCACGTTGGCGTCCAGAACGTCCCACGGGCGGATCTGCTGTTCCACCATGTTGAAGCGGGCTTGTTCTACGTCGGGCAGGGTCGAAGCGTTCATGACGGTCAGAAAAAACAGAGGAATCAACAGACCATTGTACCGATTCGTAGCGTACTGTGACGCCCGGCCCCGCCGACAGATGTTTCAGACGTCCGGATCTACCACCAGGCGTGGAAGTGGTGCACCGGGCCGTGGCCCGACCCCACCGACAGGCGCTCGGCGTGGCGGATGGCCTCCGTGAGGTAGGCCTTGGCGCGACGCGCCGCCTCGGGCACGTCCCCGGTTTGCGGCAGCAGGGCGGCCAGCGCCGCCGACAGCGTGCAGCCGGTGCCGTGGGTATTGGCGGTTTCGATGCGGTGGCCGGGCAGCTCGATCATGCGGTCGCCGTCGTGCAGCAGGTCGATGGTCTCGTTGCCGGGCAGGTGGCCGCCCTTGACCAGCACCCAGCGCTCGCCCGAATGGGCCAGCTTGTTGCGCAGGCGTTCGGCCACGCGCCGCATTTCCTTGACCGTCTCGACCGGGCGCTCTTCCAGCAGCACGCCGGCTTCGGGCAGGTTGGGCGTCAGCAGGGTGGACTGCGGCAGCAGGGCTTCGCGCATGGCGCCCACGGCGTCGCGCTCCAGGAGCAGGTCGCCGCTCTTGGCCACCATGACCGGGTCCAGCACCACGTGGGCGGGGGTCCACTTGGCGAGCTTCTCGGCCACCACCTGGATCACCGGCTGCTGGCCCAGCATGCCGATCTTGACCGCGTCGATGCGCACGTCTGCGAACAGCGTGTCGATCTGCTGGCCGACGAAAGCGGGCGGCACCGCAGAGATGCCGGTGACGCCCTGGGTGTTCTGCGCCGTCAGCGCGGCGATCACCGCGCAGCCGTAGGCGCCCAGCGCGCTCATGGCCTTCACGTCGGCCAGGATGCCGGCGCCGCCGGACGGGTCGACGCCGGCGATGGTCAACGCGTTGGGGATGGGGCGGCCGCTCGCGGCCTGCTGGCGACCGTTCATTTGGGGGCGCCTGCCGTGATCAGGCCTTCGTTGGGCGAGCTGGGAGCGCCGCTGTACAGCTTCTTGGGCATGCGGCCGGCCAGGAAGGCCTCGCGGCCGGCTTCCACGCCTTTCTTCATGGCGCTGGCCATCAGGATGGGATCGCGCGCGCCGGCGATGGCGGTGTTCATCAGGACGGCGTCGCAGCCCAGTTCCATGGCGATGGCGGCGTCCGACGCGGTACCCACGCCGGCGTCCACCACGATGGGCACGCGGGCCTGTTCGATGATCAGGCGCAGGTTCCAGGGATTCAGGATGCCCATGCCCGAGCCGATCAGCGAGGCCAGCGGCATCACGGCGACCGCGCCCAGGTCTTCCAGCATGCGGCACTGGATGGGATCGTCGGTGCAATACACCATGACCTTGAAGCCTTCGTCCACCAGGGTCTTGGTGGCCTTGAGCGTCTCCGGCATGTTGGGGAACAGGGTCTGCGGGTCGCCCAGCACTTCCAGCTTCACCAGGTCGTGGCCGTCCAGCAGTTCGCGCGCCAGGCGCAGCGTGCGCACGGCCTCGTCGGCGCTGTAGCAGCCGGCGGTGTTGGGCAGCAGCGTGAATTTGGACAGAGGGACGTAGTCCAGCAGATTCGGTTCACCGGCGTTCTGGCCGATATTGGTGCGGCGGATGGCGACGGTGACGATCTCGGTGCCGCTGGCGTCCAACGCCGCGCGGGTCTGTTCGAAGTCCTTGTACTTGCCGGTGCCGACGAGCAGGCGCGACGAGTAGGCGCGGCCGGCGATGGTGAGGGTGTCTTGAGTGGTCATGGCGGAGGTTCAAAGGGCGGGTGCGCACGATGCGAGACCCGCGGGGACTGGCGATTCGTTGGACGAATGATAAAGCACGGCGCCGCGCGGCAGACCCGTCCGGTGAAATGTAGCGTTCCACTATTTGCAGATCGCGGCGCGGACGCGGTTCAGCGCAGGCGGTCCAGATCGGCGCAGATCGCCTCGGCGGCGTCGATCAGGCGCGGACCCGGGCGGTACAGGGCGTCGGCGTCCACGCCGTACACGTGCCCCAGCCGCGCGGCGGGCAGCCCCAGCGCCTGCCAGGCTGCCAGGTTGCGGGCGCCGTCCTCGGGTCGGGACGTGCCGGCCAGCACGGCCTCGGGCCGCGCCGCCAGCACGCTTTCCAGCGTGACCTGGGGCGCCACCACGGGGGCCTGGCCGAAGACATTGACGCCGCCGCAGACGCGCAGGGCGTCACTGACGATGCTGCTGTCGTTCAGGGTGTAGATGGGATCCAGCCCCGCCTGCACGAAGACGCGCACGGGGCGGCGGCCGGCATAGCGGGCGGCCAGGGCGTCCAGCCGCGCGCGCAGGGCCTGGGCCGCGGGCCGCGCCTGCGCTTCGGTGCCGAACAGGGCACCCATGCGTTCGACTGCATCGGGGATGGCGGCCAGGGTCTGCGGATCGCTGTAGAACACCGGCACGCCCAGCTTGTCCATCACCCGCGCCAGCGGCGCGGCGGCGGCGGGCTGCCAGGCGATCAGCAGGTCCGGACGCACGGCCGCCACGCGTTCGGGATCGGGCTGGGTGCCGTCGCCGATGACGGGCAGCTGGCGAGCGGCGGGCGGATAGTCGCTGCCGCGGATGGTGGCGATGAGCCGGTCGCCCGCGCCGGCGGCAAAGACGAGTTCGGTGGCGTGCGGGGCCAGGGTGACGGCGCGTTGCGCGGGGGCGGCCAGCGAGACCTGGCGTCCCTGGTCGTCGCGGACCTGGATGGCCGCGCCGGCCGCGGCACGGGTTGCCGGACCTGCCAGGGAACTTGCCGCGGCGGGTCCCGCAGACAGCAGCGCGCCCAGGGCCAGGAACAGCCCCGGAGCGATGCGAGGGAGGGTGCGTGCGCGGGTCATGCAGGAGACCGATATAGCCAGCGGGGAACGCCGACTATATCGGAATGCCGCGATCAGTAGCGCAGCGTGAGCGACGCGTAGAAGTTGCGGCCAGGCGCGGGGTACAGGCTGTAGTTGGCGACCGGGCCCAGCATCTCGAACGAAGCATTGCCGCCGCGGATGCCGTACGTGGCGTACTGGCGGTCGAAGATGTTGTTCACGCCGATGGCGCCTTCGATGTTGCGCGTGAACTTGTACGCCACCTTGGTGTTGAACAGTACGTAGGCGTCCAGTTCCTTGGCGAACTGGTTGGCCTGGTCGTTGTCCATGCGCGACTTGCCCACGTATTGCGCCGTCACGTTCCACAGGAACGCATCGGTGGGACGCCAGGTCACGCCGGCGTTGGCCAGCCACTTGGGCGCCAGCGGCACGGTCTTGCCAGCCAGGTCCACGCCGGCGTAGGTGCCGGAGCGGAATTGCGCTTCCATCCAGGTCAGGTTGGCGTCCAGCGACACGCTGCTGGAAATGGCGGTGTGGCCTTCCAGTTCGATGCCTTGGCGGCGGGTCGGATCCAGGTTGGTGTTGGCGCCCGTGCCCGGGCCCCAGATGCCGTCGGCCAGCGGGTTGTACTGGATCTCGTTGGTCAGGTCATAGCGGAAGTACGACAGGCGGGCGCTGCTGCTGGCCGATTGCCAGGTCACGCCGATTTCCTTGTCGGTGGAGGTCTGCGGCGCCAGCGGGGTCTGCACCGACAGCAGTTCATCGGCGTTGGGCAGGCGGAAGCTGCGGCCGACCTTGCCATACACGCCGAAGCCGGCGGGCAGGTCCTGGCGCACGCCCAGCTGCCAGGCGGTCAGGTGGTTGCTGCGGTCCGACGCCGTGCCCGAGCCGGAAATCACGTCGAGGTCGTCGGAGGCGTACTGGCGGCGCACGCCGGCCGTCACGTAGGTGGTATCGGTGGCGCGTACCTGGCCTTCGGCGAACAGGCCGTACTGGTGCTGGCGCGACTGCCACTTCGAGGGCTGGAAGTCGTAGTAGGCGTTCTGGTTGGCGGTGGTCTTGGCTTCCTGGCCGTCGGCGCCGAAGACGATGCTGTGGCCGCCGTTGATCGGCAGGCGGTAGCGCACGCTGGCGATGTTCTCTTCCAGCTTCTGGTCGCGCAGGATGTCGCCGAAGCCGTCGTAGGTCAGGCCGTCGAGCTTCTTTTCGCGGGTCGACAGGTCGGCGTACAAGGTGCCGGCGCCGATGGCCTGCTCGAGCTGCAGGCCGAAGGTGGTGGTGGTGGTCTTGACGTAATCGACGTCGTTCTTCGAGCCGCGCGGATCGTCCTGGTATTCGTTCAGGCCGGTCTTGGGGTTGATCGTGCGCGGGCCGGGCAGTTCCAGCTTCTGGGTGGTGGTGCGGCCGTACAGGCGGATCGAGCCGTCGTCATGGCGGAAGGTGATGCCGCCGCCGCCGCCCTCGCGCCGCTCGCCGCTGTGATCGCGGTAGCCGTCGCTGTGCAGCGACTGCATGTAGGCGTCGATGCCGACCTTTTCATTGTTCATGGCCACGGCGGCGTCATACTGGCGCAGGCCGTAGCTGCCGAAGGTGGCGGTGGCGCGGGCGCTTACCGGTTCCTTGGCGAAATCAGGGCGCGTGATGATGTTGATCACGCCGCCGGTGGTGCCGCCGCCATATTGCACCGAACCGCTGCCGCGCACGATTTCAATGCGCTCGACCTGGTCCAGCGGCACCACGCCCAGGCTGGGGGCCGACAGGTCGTTGGTGTTCTGCTTCACGCCGTCGATCAGGATCAGCGTGTTGCTGGCGCCGGTGATGCCGAAGCCGCGCAGGTCGACGATGGAGTTGTCGCTGGAGCTGCTGGTGTTGATCAGATGGATGCCGGCCTGGGTCGACAGCACGTCCTGCATGGTGCGGGCGCTGGACGCGGCGATGTCCTCGGCGGTGATGATCGAGATCGACACCGGCAGCGTGCGGCCGTCGGTCGGCACGCGCTGGGCGGTGACCGTGATGGCGTCGAACTGGGGAGTGTCGGGGGCGGCTTGCTGGGCGGCGGCGACGGCCGGGGCGGAGCAGAGCAGGGCGCCGGCGTAGCGCCGGATGGAGCGGGTTTTCATCTACGTAACCTCGATGCGACCCGCGACCCCGCAGGCCATTCACGATGGGGAGGATGCCCAAGCCGCGGCGGGCCGGTGAGGGCCTGGCGGCATTGCATGGACTTCCTGGCGATCGAACAGGCCGGTATCGGGCTGCCATGGGCGCATTGCGCGCATGGGGACCGTTGCGGGGGCAGCACAGGCTGGAGCCAGGGTTTGCCGGCGCCTTGTGGGGCGGCAGTCCTGGGAGGTTCTTCCTGTTTCCCGTTTACCTTTCGCGCGCGGCTGGCAAGTGTTGCGTTCTTGCCTGCCCAGTGCGCCGAAAGCACCGGTTCGGGGCCGAAACTGTATCACCGGGAGGCGCGGATAGGCCCATTTTGTTACGATCAGGGCTTGTTTTTGCGGCGTTTTTCGCTTTTTCGCCACATAGCGCCGCCATCGCCAACTCCATCCGGACCTGCCCGTGTCGTATCCCCGCCTGCCTTACCCGCCCGAAGCCTATACCCACGGCAGCGAATTCGCCCGCCTGCTGGGCAAGCGCATCCTGATCCTGGATGGCGCCATGGGCACCATGATCCAGCGCTACAAGCTGGGCGAGGCGGATTTCCGCGGCGAGCGCTTCGCCGGCCACGGCAAGGACGTCAAGGGCAACAACGAGCTGCTGTCGCTGGTGCGTCCGGACGTGATCTCCGAGATCCATCGCCAGTACCTGGAAGCCGGCGCCGACGTCATCGAGACCAACACCTTCGGCGCCACCACCATCGCGCAGGGCGACTATGAACTGCCGGAACTGGCCTACGAACTGAACCTGGTGTCCGCGCGCCTGGCGCGCGCGGCCTGTGACGCCTACAGCACGCCCGAGCGGCCGCGCTTCGTGGCCGGCGCGCTGGGACCGCAGCCCAAGACCGCGTCGATCTCGCCGGACGTGAACGATCCGGGCGCGCGCAACGTCACCTTCGAGGAATTGCGCGTCGCCTATGTGGAGCAGCTCAACGGCCTGTTGGACGGCGGCATCGACATCGTCCTGATCGAAACCATCTTCGACACCCTGAACGCCAAGGCGGCCATCTTCGCCACCGAGGAAGTGTTCGAGGCGCGCGGCGTGCGCCTGCCCGTGATGATCTCGGGCACGGTGACCGACGCGTCCGGGCGCATCCTTTCCGGCCAGACCGTGGAAGCCTTCTGGAACTCGGTGCGCCACGCGCGCCCCATCACCATCGGCCTGAACTGCGCGCTGGGCGCGGCGCTGATGCGGCCCTACGTGGCCGAGCTTGCCCGCATCTGCGACACCTACGTCTGCGTCTATCCGAACGCCGGCCTGCCCAATCCCATGGCCGAGACCGGCTTTGACGAAACCCCGGCCGATACCTCGGCGCTGCTGGAGGAATTCGCCCGCGCCGGGCTGGTCAACATGTCGGGCGGCTGTTGCGGCACCACCCCGGACCACATCCGCGAGATCGCGGCCAAGGTCATGTCGCTGACTCCGCGCGCCGTGCCGGACATTCCGGTCAAGACCCGCCTGTCGGGCCTGGAGCCGCTGAACATCGACGAAGACACGCTGTACGTCAACGTCGGTGAACGCACCAACGTGACGGGCAGCAAGATGTTCGCCCGCCTGATCCGCGAAGAGAAATACGACGAGGCGCTGGCCGTGGCCCGCCAGCAGGTCGAGAATGGTGCGCAGATCATCGACATCAACATGGACGAGGCCATGCTGGATTCGGTGGCCTGCATGCGGCGCTTCCTCAACCTGATCGCCTCCGAGCCCGACATCGCGCGCGTGCCGATCATGATCGACAGCTCCAAGTGGGAAGTCATCGAAGAAGGCCTGAAGTGCGTGCAGGGCAAGCCCGTGGTGAACTCGATCTCCATGAAGGAAGGGCTGGAGCCCTTCCGCCACCATGCGCGCCTGTGCCGCCGCTACGGCGCGGCCGTGGTGGTGATGGCGTTCGACGAACAGGGCCAGGCCGACACGCTGGAGCGCCGCAAGGAAATCTGCGGCCGCGCCTACAAGATCCTGGTCGAGGAAGAAGGCTTCCCGCCGGAAGACATCATCTTCGATCCCAACGTCTTCGCGGTCGCCACCGGCATCGACGAACACAACCACTACGCCGTGGACTTCATCGAAGGCACGCGCTGGATCCGCGAGAACCTGCCCTACGCCCGCATTTCGGGCGGCGTGTCCAACGTCAGCTTTTCGTTCCGCGGCAATGAGCCCATGCGCGAGGCCATCCACACGGTGTTCCTCTATTACGCCGTCAAGGAAGGCATGACGATGGGCATCGTCAACGCCGGCCAGCTGGGCGTGTACGCCGACCTGGATCCCAAGCTGCGCGACCTGGTCGAGGACGTGGTGCTGGACCGCGCCGAGCCCGTGGGCAAGACGGAAGCCGACGACGAGCGCACCCCGACCGAGCGCCTGGTGCAGTTCGCCGACAGCGTGAAGGGCTCTGGCGCCAAGAAGGAAGAGGACCTGACCTGGCGTAATGCCGAGGTCGAGGCGCGCCTGTCGCATGCGCTGGTGCACGGCATCACCGCCTTCATCGTCGAGGACACCGAGGAAGTGCGCCAGAAGATCGCCGCGCGCGGCGGCCGTCCGATCGAAGTGATCGAAGGCCCGCTGATGGACGGCATGAACGTGGTGGGCGACCTGTTCGGCGAAGGCAAGATGTTCCTGCCGCAGGTGGTGAAGTCGGCCCGCGTCATGAAGCAGGCCGTGGCCCACCTGATTCCCTTCATCGAGGAAGAAAAGCGCCAGATCGCGGCCGCGGGCGGCGACGTGCGCGCCAAGGGCAAGATCGTCATCGCCACCGTCAAGGGCGACGTGCACGACATCGGCAAGAACATCGTATCGGTGGTCCTGCAGTGCAATAACTTCGAAGTCGTGAACATGGGCGTGATGGTGCCCTGCGCCCAGATCCTGGAAAAGGCCAAGGAAGAGAACGCCGACATCGTCGGCCTGTCCGGCCTGATCACGCCCAGCCTGGAAGAAATGGCCTACGTGGCCAGCGAAATGCAGCGCGACGAGTACTTCCGCAGCCGCAAGCTGCCGCTGATGATAGGCGGCGCCACCACCAGCCGCGTGCACACCGCCGTCAAGATCGCGCCCAACTACGAAGGCCCGGTGATCTACGTGCCGGACGCCAGCCGTTCCGTGGGCGTGGCGACGAACCTGATGTCGGACCAGTCCGCAACGTATCTGGCGGAGTTGGCCGAGGAATACGAAGAGGTGCGCCGCCGCCACGCCAACCGCAAGGCCACGCCCATCCTGCCGCTGGCGGAAGCGCGCGCCTCGCGTCCCGCGATCGACTGGGACAACTACACGCCGCCGCGCCCGAAGTTCATCGGCCGCCGCACATTCAAGAGCTACGACCTGGCCGAAATCGCCAAGTACGTGGACTGGGGCCCGTTCTTCCAGACCTGGAGCCTGTTCGGCCCGTTCCCCGCCATCCTGGACGACAAGGTCGTGGGCGAGCAGGCGCGCAAGGTCTACGCCGACGGCCTGGCCATGATGAAACGCATCATCGAAGGCCGCTGGCTCACCGCCAACGGCGTGGTGGGCTTCTATCCGGCCAACAGCATCAACGACGAAGACATCGAGGTCTACAAGGACGAGACCCGCAGCGAAGTGCTGTTCACCTACCGCAATCTGCGCCAGCAGGGCGCCAAGCGCGAAGGCGTCAGCAACAAGTGCCTGTCCGATTTCATCGCGCCCAAGTCCAGCGGCAAGCTGGACTACATCGGCATGTTCGCCGTCACGGCGGGCCTGGGCATCGAAAAGAAGGAGGCGGAATTCGAAAAGGCCCTGGACGACTACTCCAGCATCATGCTGAAGTCGCTGGCCGACCGCCTGGCCGAAGGCTTCGCCGAATGCCTGCATGCCCGCGTGCGCCAGGATCTGTGGGGCTATGCGCCCGACGAAGCCCTGTCCAATGACGACATGATCGCCGAGAAGTACGTGGGCATCCGCCCCGCGCCCGGCTACCCGGCCTGCCCCGAACACGTCATCAAGACCGACATGTTCCGCGTGCTGGACGGCGCCGATATCGGCATGATGCTGACCGACAGCTATGCCATGTACCCGGCCTCCAGCGTGTCCGGCTTCTACTTCAGCCACCCGCAGTCGCAATACTTCAACGTGGGCGTGATCGGCGAAGACCAGTTGCAGGACTACGCCGCCCGCAGTGGCCGCAGCATCGAAGACCTGAAGCGTACCCTGGCGCCGAACCTGGGTTGAGCGCTGCGGGGGAGCGGTCAGGCGTACTCGCTGGCCATTCCCCCGTCCATGCGGCTGCGCCGTTACGCCTGCTCTCCGTCTTGATGCGTCTTGCCTTTGCCGACATAGGGAATGGCCTGGTCTATGGTTTCCCAGATGTAGCGTCCCGATGGACTTTGCTGTTCCTCGGCCACGTGCGACACCAGGCCGGCCGCGCGCGAAATGACGGCGAAGCCGCGCATCAGTTCGGTCGGCACGCCGATCTCGCTGAGCAGCGCGGCCACCGCGCCGGTGGCGTTGATGGTGATGTGCTTGCCGTAGGTCTCGTCGATCGCGGCCGAGAGCAGGCGCAGCGCCTTGAGCGAGTCGCCCTTGAGTTCCGGTTCGGCCTCGGCCAGCGCCAGCAGCTTGATCGAGCGCGGGTCGTCGGGCTTGTGCAGATGGTGGCCGAAGCCGGGTAACGCGCTGCGCGATTCACGGAACTCGCGGGCGATCGCCAGGGCTTCTGCGCGGCCGTCGTCGGCCTGGCGGATGCGGTCCAGCAGGCGCGAGCAGTTTTCCATGGTGCCGACGAACTGGCTGCCTACCGCCATGAGGCCGGACGCCACCGCGCCCTGCAGGTTTTCCGGCGCGCTCATGTAGATCAGCCGGGTGGCGATGGCGCTGGGCGTCAGGCCATGCTCCATCAGCGTGACCAGCACCGCGTCGACGATGCGCAGGTCCACTGGGCGCGCCTCGCGGCCCAGGATCTGCATGATCATGACTTCGGTGAAGGTCTTCTTGCCGATCAGGTCTTCGACCAGATCCACGTCGCGGTAGGACATGCCGGTAAGGTGATGCGCGCAGAGGCGGGTTTCGGGCGTTTTCATGAGGTCTCCTTCAGGGCCGCGTCGCGCACGGCGTTTTTCAGTACCTTGCCCACGCTGGAGCGCGGCAGGCTGTCATGGATGTGGAATTGCTTGGGCGTGGCCACGGGGCCGAGCAGGGCGCGCACGTGCGTCTTCAACTCGTCCGCGTCGGCCTGCGCGCCGGGATGGAACTGCACGGCGGCGTGGACCGCTTCGCCCCACTTGTCGTCGGGCAGTCCGAACACCGAGCACTCGTAGACGGCGGGATGCGCGGACAGCGCGTTCTCCACGTCCACCGGGTAGATGTTGAAGCCGCCGGTGATGATCACGTCGCGCAGCCGGTCCTTCAGGAACAGATAGCCGCGCGCATCGATCAGGCCGGTGTCGCCGGTATGCAGCCAGCCGTCCACCACCGTTTCGGCGGTTTTTTCGGGCAGGCGCCAGTAGCCCGACATGACCAGGTCGCCCTGCACCACGACCTCGCCGATCTCGCCGCGCGGCAGCAGCGCGCCGTCGGGCGACATGATGGCCACGTCGCTGAGCCAGGTGACGCGTCCGACCGAGGCGCGGTTCTCCGGCGCTTCCAGGTCGGCGGGGCGCAGCACCGTCATGATCTGCGGCGCCTCGGTCTGGCCGTAGGTGGTGCCCAGCACAGGGCCGAAGAATTCGCGCGCCCGATCGATCTTTTCCACGGGCATGGGCGCGCCGCCGTAGATCAGGTTGCGCAGCCGCGGGAAGTCGGCGCGCGAGACGCCGGGCTGCGCCATGATCATGTAGATCAGGGTAGGCGGCATGAAGCTCAGCGTGCCGCCGCGCTCGCGGAAGGCGGCGGTGATGCTGGCCGGCGTGACGCCATCCAACAGCAGATGGGCGCCGCCGCGCGCCAGCACCGGCAAGAGGTATGTGCCGGTGCCGTGCGTGATGGGGGCGGCCACGACATAGCGGTCTTCGTGGGTCAGGCCCCAGCTCATGATCTGGTTGATGATGCCCGCGTTCCACGCGTGGTACGGCTGCATCACGCCCTTGGGCAGGCCGGTGGTGCCGCCTGTGAACTTGATGGCCTGGGTGGCGTCGCGCGGTAGCGCGTGGCGCTGCGGCTCGCGTCCGGCGCAGCGGGCCAGCAGCTTATCCAGCGCCAGCGGCGCCGATGCGTCGTCCAGATGGATGTGGCGGCGGCCTTGCGGCGCCTGGGCCGGAGGCGCCAGCGGCGCGCCCACGCCGTCCACGATCACGATGGACGGCTCGGTGGCGTCCAGGATGCGCCCGATCTCGCGCTCCGTGCTGCGGTAGTTGAGCGGCACCCACACCTTGCCGCTGGCCAGCACGGCCAGCAGCGCCAGGATGTGCCGCGCGGAGTTGCCGGCGCAGATCGCCACCCGCGTCTGCGGCGCGGGATCCAGTTCTTGCAAGGCCGCGGCCAGCGCCCGCGTATCGGCGGCCAATTGCGAGTAAGTGACCTGGCCTTCGGGACCGTCCAGCGCGATGCGCTCCGGATACTGCTCGGCGGCGCGGAAGAAGAAATCTATCGGGTACATCCTGGTGTTCCTAGTTGGCTTTGAGGTTGGCGCTCTTGACGACCTTGCCCCATTTGTCGATCTCGCTGGCGATCTTCTGGGCGTAGGTCTCGGGGGTGTTGGGCTGCTGCGGCGCGTAGAAGCCGGATTGCTGGTAGGACGCCTGCAGCGCCGGGCTGGCCAGCGCCTTGTTGATGGCCTGGTTCAAGCGCTCGACGACGGGTTTGGGGGTGCCAGCCGGCGCCATCACGCCGAACCAGGATTCCACCTCGAAGCCGGGCAGGCCGGATTCGGCCAGCGTGGGCGTGTCGGGCGCGGAGGGCAGGCGCTGCGGCGAGGTCACGCCGATGGCGCGCAGCTTGCCGGCCTGCACGTGCGGCAGCGACGAGGGCAGGTTGTCGAACATGGAATCCACCTGGCCGCCCAGCAAGTCGGCCACGGCCGGGCCGCTGCCGCGGTACGGCACGTGCAGGATGTCGGTGCCGGTCTGCATCTTGAACAGCTCGCACGACAGGTGGATGGACGAGCCGCTGCCGGAAGAGGCGCAGGTCAGCTTGCCCGGATTCTTCTTCGCGTAGGCCACGTATTCCTGCACGGTCTTGACCGGCAGCTTGGGGTTGACGACCAGGATGTTCGGAATGGTCGCCAGCAGGCCCACGGGCTCGAAGCCCTTCACGAAGTCATAGTTGAGCTGGCTGTACAGCGTGCGGTTGATGGTGTTGGCGATGGAACCCACATACAGCGTGTAGCCGTCTGGCGCGGCGCGCGAGACGATTTCCGCGCCTATGTTGCTGTTGGCGCCGGTCTTGTTCTCGACCACGATGGTCTGGCCCAATTCTTCCGAGAGGGACTTCGCCATCAGGCGCGCCACGATGTCGGTGGCGCCGCCCGCCGCGTAGCCCACGACCAGCGTCACGGGACGCTCGGGATAGGGCTTGGCCGCCAGGGCCGGGGCCGCGAGCAGCGCACCCAGGGCGGCCGCCGCGGCGGCCCACCGCTTGCTTTGCATCTTCATTGTTGTCTCCGTCCTGTTTGTCTAATATTTGGACAGCTCTGCGTCTGCCCGGATTCATATTGGGCTTTGATAGGGGCCTCATCAACGCAAGCTGTCCAAAAAATGAACAAACCAGAATCCGAAGGCTCGGGGCCGCGCGTATTGCGCCGCGGTCTGCGCGTGTTGGGCGTGCTGCGGCAGGCGGGTGCGGCGGGCATGCACGTGGTCGACATCGCGCGCGCGGCGGGCATGCAGCGGACCACGGCCTATCGCTATCTCGACGTGCTGGTGCAGGAGGGCTACGCCTTGCGCGAGTCAGACGCGCCGCGCTGGCGCGTGGCCGAGCTGGGCGTGATGATGGCGGGCGATCCGCATGCGCAGGCGGTGCGCGGCCTGCGGCCGGTGCTGCGGCAGATCAGCGACGTCAGCGGCGATTCCGCCTTTCTCATCTGCCGCGCCGGCAACGATTCGCTCTGCCTGCACCGTGAAGTGGGCAACTATCCCGTGCAGGTGCTGGCGGTCACGGTGGGGCACCGCCAGCCGCTGGGCGTGGGGGCGGCCGGGTTGGCGCTATTGGCCGCGCTGCCGCCGGACGAGTCGGAAGAGGTAATTGCGCAGAACGAGCAGGCGCTGCGCGCCTATGGCGGCATGACGGTGGCGCAGATGCGGCGCCTGGTGGAGAACACGCGCGGGCGCGGCTGGTCGGTGGTGGGCAATGCCGCGGTGCCGGGCGTGCTGGGGGTGGGTGTGGCCTTGTGCGACGCGGGCGGCTATCCGCGCCTGGCCGTCAGCGTGTCCAGCCTGATCAGCCGCATGCAGGCGGCGCGCCAGCGCAATATCGCCGACCTGATCCGCGCCCAGTTGGCGCAGGATGAGGTCAGGATGCAGCGCTGGGCGCTGCCGGGGTTTCCCGCGGCTTAGGCGGCTGCCGGCGTCGGCACCCGGTAGGTCTTCTGGTAGTGCACCGTGAAGGTCTTGAACGCGTCCAGCGCCTTGTGCGGATCGTGACCCGGCTTGACCAGGAAGCTGTCGAAGCCGACACGCGCCTGGTAGTGGATGGTGTCGATCATCACGTCGCCGACCGCGCGCAGTTCGCCTTGCCACTGGTAGCGCGTGCGCAGCAGCTGCGCCAGCGAATAGCCTCGGCCATCGGTGTAGACCGGGAAGTCGACGGCGATGAAGGCGATGCCGGCGGGGTCCAGGGTGCCGTCGGCTTCGGCCAGGTCGCGCAGATCGGCGTCCGGGTCAAGCAGCACCGCGACCGGATGCTGGTGGCGGCGCAAGGTGGCGCGCGAGGTCTTCCAGACGGAAAGCGGCACGATCCAGCCCGGCGCGTCGCCAGGCACCTGGCCTTCGGCGGGGACCTCGGGTTCAGGCGTGAAGACGCGCGAGGCGTCGGCTTCCAGGCGGCCGTTGCGGATCAGGTGCGGGCCGGGGGCGTCGTGCGGATAGATTTCAGACATGGGCGGCCTCGGCTTGCTGCGCGGGTTTGGCGAAGGCGGGATCGGAGTAGACGTCCTGCTTGAAGGGGTCGATGCCGACCCGGTCCACCACGTCGATGAAGCGTTCCTCTTCGCTGTCGCGCAGGCCCAGGTAAGTGCGGATCAGGCGGTCCACCACGCCAGCGACCTGCTCGCGTGCGAACGACGGGCCGATGATGCGGCCGATGGCGGCGCCGCCGCCGCGCGTGGATTCGATATCGGGCAACGGCTTGGCGGCGCCGTTCTGGCGTCCGCCGATGGTGACCTGATACCACTCTTCGCCGGCCTTATCGACCCCGAGGATGCCGATGTGGCCCACGTGATGGTGGCCGCAGGAGTTGATGCAGCCCGAGATGTTCAGGTCCAGCTCGCCGATCTCGAACAGGTAGTCGAGGTTGTCGAACTGGCGCTGGATGGCTTCGGCCACGGGGATGGAGACGGCATTGGCCAGCGCGCAGAAATCCCCGCCCGGACAGGCGATGATGTTGGTCAGCAGGCCGATGTTGGGCGTGGCCAGGTTCAGCGCCTGCAACGTGGTCCAGAGCTCGTGCAGGCGCGCGCGGCGCACGTCGGCCAGGATCAGGTTCTGCTCGTGCGAGACGCGCAGTTCGCCGAAGCCGTAGTCGTCGGCCAGGTTGGCCACCGCGTCCATCTGGTCGGCGGTGATGTCGCCCGGGGGCACGCCGGTGGGCTTGAGCGACACGGTGACGGCGGCATAGCCGGCCACCTTGTGCGGATGCACGTTGGTGCGCAGCCAGCGCGCAAAGCGCGGATCGGCGGCGGCCAGCGCGGCGGTGTTGTCCACATCCTGCGCGGCAGCGGCATCGTATTGCGGCCAGACGAAACGGGCCTTGATGCTGTCGACGAATTCCTGGGTGATGGTGTCCGGGCCGCCCTTGATGAGCTGCCACTGTTCATCCACCTGCTGCGCATAGACTTCCGGCGTCAGGTCCTTGACCAGGATCTTGATGCGCGCCTTGTACTTGTTGTCGCGGCGGCCGTGCAGGTTGTAGACCCGCAGCGCGGCCTGCAGATAGGTCAGCAGGTCCTGCCATTCGACGAAGGGATTGATCAGCTTGCCGACGATGGGCGTGCGGCCCAGCCCGCCGCCCACCCAGACGCGAAAGCCCAGCTTGCCGTCGCGTTCGACGGCTTGCAGGCCGATGTCGTGCACGCCCACGGCCGCGCGGTCCTGCACGGCGCCGCTGACCGCGATCTTGAACTTGCGCGGCAGGAAGGCGAACTCCGGGTGCAGCGTGGACCACTGGCGGATGATCTCGCACCAAACCAGCGGATCCACCAGCTCGTCCGGCGCGACGCCGGCGAAGTGGTCGGTGGTGGTGTTGCGGATGCAGTTGCCGCTGGTCTGGATGGCATGCATCTGCACCGTGGCAAGTTCGGCCAGGATGGCCGGCACGTCTTCCAGCTTGGGCCAGTTGAACTGGATGTTCTGGCGGGTGCTGAAATGGCCGTAGCCGCGGTCCCATTTGCGGGCGATGTGTGCCAGCGTGCGCAATTGGCGCGACGCCAGGATGCCGTAGGGAATGGCGACGCGCAGCATGGGCGCGTGGCGCTGGATGTACAGGCCGTTCTGCAGGCGCAAAACGCGGAATTCATCTTCCGTTAGTTGGCCATCGAGGAAGCGGCGCGTCTGGTCGGAGAATTGCGCCACGCGTTGCTCGACTAGCTGCTGGTCGACGGGGTCATACACGTACATGTCTACTGCCCTTGAAGTCTTCTCGGTCTGGATCCCGGCGGTCGCCCGGCGCAATGCGGCAGGAGAAAGGGGTTCATAACCGTAACAGGCAGCTGTAGCGACCGTCTAAGTCATTCTGGTAATAAGATAATGGGGCCCCCACGCTGCACGCGCTTGCGCGCGCTTGCTGCCCCCCGAGGGGGCTGTCCCGCCTTGGGGCGGCCCGGCGGCGGGACGGCCATTCTTGCGGGACGGTGGATTTACAACGCGGCGTTCACCGCCCAGCGCGCGACCAGCACCAGAATGACCACCAGACAAGCCGCCATCAGCAGCCCGGTCAATATCAATGGCGCCGGCTTGTTGTTGGCGATGTCGGCATCGTAGCCCCGTCCGCGGCGCACGCCGAAGAATCCCCACAGCACGGATTTGACCGTGCGCAAGAAACTCAGCATGTTGTCTCTCCTGGCGTCGTGGCGGATAGCGCCAATGTAGGCTGCCGGACGTCGGGGAAACAGATGCAGATCCGCCTTACCTGACCGTATCAGACGCCGAACCGGCCGGGGCGCCGATGCCGCGCACGATGTGGTCCAGCAGTTCGCGCGCGGCGGGGGACACATGGCGGCCGGCACGGCTCAGTACGTGCAGGCTGCCTTGATTGAGGATGGGATTGGCCAGCGGCAGGCTGGCCAGGCGCTGGGCGCGCAGGTCGGCCGTGACCGCGATGGGCGGCGTCAGCGCATAGCCGATGCCGGCGGCGGCGAATTGCCACAGCGCCTTGAAGGACGAAGTGGTGAGCACGTTGCGCAGCCTGACCTGTTCGCTGATTTCGGCGGCCTGGATGTGCTGGCGCACGCCGAACCCCTCCTGCATGGACGCGCCGGGATACTCGGCCAGGTCGGTCAGCAGCAGGGGACGGCTCAGCAGGGTCAGCGGGTGGTCCTCGCGCACGATGGCGCGGATGGGTTCGGGCCGCGAATAATGGGTGCGCAGGCGGGCGTCGTTGGGCGGCTGGAACACCAGTCCGATATAGGCGCGGTCATCGACGATGCGCTGCACGATCTCGGACGTGCGCGCGACGTCGATGTCCAGCGTGACCTCCGGGTGGCTGCGCCAGTAGCCCGGCAGCACGCGCTCGAACATCAGCTCCACGAAGCCCTCGCCCAGCACCAGGTCTATGTGTCCCCGTTCGGCCTTGCGCAAGCTGTCGATCTCGGAGAAGAAGCTCTCCTGGATGTCCTGCTGGCGCTTGATGTAGCGCGCCAGGATGTGGCCCGCGTCGGTCGGCACTACGCCCCGTCCGCGGCGTTCGAACAGGGCGATGCCGCAGTCGCGTTCCAGGGCGGCTATGGCGCGGCTGACGGCGGACGGGTCCATGTCCAGCACTTCGGCGGCGCCGCGCACCGAGCCGCGGCTCATGACCTGCATGAAATAGTGGGTGCGGCGGGCGTCGAGTTTTTCGTCCATGGCGGGGCTCCGTGGCGGGGAGTGCGGCGGCAGATCCACAGATACAATCTAGGGTTTACCCTTGCATGAATCGAGATCATGCAAAATTTTCCCTGGAAAAGCCTGTCCGTTGCATTTTACGCAACGTTTATGCGCCAGCCCTGTCATGGTTGCGCGCCGGGCCCCCGGCGAAAATCGGCCCTGCTGCGCGCGCCGTCGCCGCCGCCGCGCTGCGACGCCCATTGCGGGCGCCGGCCGGCCGGGATCGCGGCGGGCAGCCACGACGACTATTCACGTACTCAGGGGAATCCGATGTCACACGCCAGCGCCAGCCTGGCCGCGCCTTCCATGCCGCTATCCGGGCGCATCCGCATGCTCGCCGCCATCTTGCTGGTGGTTGTCGTTTCGGAGGCGATCGGCAGCGCCACCTTCAACGTAGGCCCGGGCAAGATCATCCTGCAGCCGATGCTGTGGGCCATCTTCATCGGCGCCATCGTGGCCGCCTTGGGCCAGCGCCTGCCGGCGGGCCTGAACATCGACACCGCCATGCAGACCCGCATCAGCGGCTATCTGCAATACGCGCTGCTGCCCTTCCTGGCCAAGCTGGGCCTGATGGTGGGCGGCGCCTTGCCGCAGGTGCGCGAAGCCGGCTGGGCCCTGGTGTTCCAGGAATTCGGCCACTTCTTCGGCACCATGGCCGTCGGCCTGCCGCTGGCGCTGCTGCTGGGCATCAAGCGCGAGGCCATCGGCGCCACTTTCTCGGTGGGCCGCGAGCCCAGCCTGGCCATCATCGGCGAACGCTACGGCATGAACTCGCCCGAAGGCCGCGGCGTGATGGCCGAGTACATCACCGGCACCGTGATCGGCGCGCTGTTCGTGGCGTTGATGGCCGGCTTCATCACCAGCCTGAACATCTTCGATCCGCGCTCGCTCGCCATGGGCGCCGGGGTGGGCTCGGGCAGCATGATGGCCGCCGGCGTGGGCGCGATCGCATCCCAGCAGACGCCCGAAGTCGCGCACCAGGTGGCCGCGCTGGCCGCCGCCGCCAATCTGCTGACCACGGTGGTGGGCGTGTACTTCACGCTGTTCATTTCGCTGCCGACCACCATCTTCCTGTACGGCAAGCTGGAACCGGTGCTGGGCCGCTTCTCGCGCGGCAAGGCCGAGACCGTCGCCGCTGATGACGAGGTCACGCAGGACGCGCCCGCGCACGGCGTCAAGATGGGCTTCGGCGACCGCCTGACCGCCTATGTCATCTGCGGCCTGTTCGCGCTGGTGGGCAACCGCCTGGGCTACAACGTGCCGTTTGCCGACGCCTTGCCGGGCATGGGCATCATCATCCTGCTGGTCGTCATCACCGACCTGGTGCTGCGCGTGGTGCCCAAGTTGCCCGCCGTGTTCGTGCTGTCGCTGATCGCCATGACCGCGGGCTGCCCCGGCGTGCTGCCGTACTCGGACCAGATCATCGCCATGGTAGGCAAGGTGAACTTCCTGCCGTTCACGACCGTGATCCTGGCCATGGCCGGCCTGTCGATCCTCAAGGACCTGCCGGCGTTCCGCAAGCTGGGCTGGAAGATTGTGGTGGTGTCCCTGGCCGCCAACGCCGGCACCTTCCTGGGCGCGACCATGATCGCGGAATTCTTCCACTGATCGCCGTTCGTTCCCGAATCAAGAACCGCCTGATGCGTCAGGCGGTTTTTTTTGGTCAGGGCGCGAAACCCGGCCGGTAGCGCGCGTTGTCAGTGACATTCTCGGTCGCGCCGATGTTGGCGACCTTGGGAACGCCCAGGCCCGCCGCCTTCATGGCGACTGCGGTCTGCAGTTCCTGCACTTGCGGATTGCCCATCGCGACGCGGTAGGCCTGCAGCGGCATCAGGCCTTCGATGGTGCCCAGGTCGTTGGCGGAGCCGGCGCGCTGGGCCGCGGGGTCGGGCTGCGCGGCAAAATCCTCAACGGCGCGGCGCATGCGCGATGCCGCGTGCAGGTCGCGTAGCGCGTCCGCATTCGAGGCGTCAAAGACGGCCAGCGCCAATGGCAGACTGTCGCGGTCGCGTTCGACGCGCAGCGCGTGGGCGGCAGCCGTTGCCCGGGCCGCGTGGACGTGGGCCACGCGTTGGGTTTCGGGAAATGCGCGGGTGGCGTCCAGCGCGGCCGAGCGCGCGGGATAGGGCGCATCAGCCCGGTGGATGGCGGAGATCGCAGCGACGTTCATGCTGGGCCCCTTCTGGTGATGGCCGGCGGATCGGCCCGCCTGCCGACTTCACTGTAACAGCTGGGGGCGATCCGGGCGAAAAAAAGGCCCCTGCACGCGTCAGGGGCCTAGCGACGCGGCTCGGGGCCGCGCCGTACCAGGGCAGGTGATGGCCAGGGAGCCCGGCGGGTTCTCCCGGCCCTGCGCCTGCCCAAACCGGATCAGGGCTTGGTGGCCTGCATGGACGGACGCTGGCTGAAGGTCTCGTACCAGGCGGCGGTGGCCGGATGTTCGGCGCGCCAGTCCAGGTCGGGGAAGCGGAAGTCCAGATAGCCCAGCGCGCAGCCGATGGTGATGGTGCCGATGTCCAGGCGGCCTGCCAGCGCGGCGGCGTTCTTTTCCACCAGCGCGAGGCCGTCGCGGACCTTGCCCAGCTGGCCCTCGACCCAGCCGTCCCAGCGCAGCGCTTCCGGACGCAGCACGGTTTCGTAGCGGGCCAGCAGTGCCGCGCCCAGCATGCCGTCGGCCATGGACTGTTCCGTCAGCACCTGCCAGCGGGTCTTGCCCGACGGGAACAGCGAACCGCCGCCCAGGTCGTTCAGGTATTCGCAGACCACGCGGCTGTCGTACAGCGCCTGGCCGTCATCCGTGATGAAGGTGGGCACCTGGCCCAGCGGATTGGTGGGGATGATGGTCTGGTCGCGGGCCACGGGGCCGGCTGCGCTCGGCAGCTTCTCGATGCGGTCGGCCAGGCCGAGCTCATGGGCGATGACCATGCATTTGCGCACGAAGGGCGAGGCGGGCGAGTAGAAGATTTTCATGGGGATCCTTGTCGGTGGAGAGGCGTCAGTGTTGTGCATGGGCCAGATGTTGTCCAGCGATCCAGCCGAAGGTCAGGGCGGGACCAAGCGTGATGCCGGGGCCGGGATAGGCGCCGCCCATCACCGACTGCATGTCGTTGCCGGCCACGTAGAGGCCAGCAATGGGCGCGCCCGTGGCGTCCAGGGCCTGGGCATGCGGATTGGCGGCGATGCCGCAAGCGGTGCCGATGTCGCCGGGATAGACCTTGACGGCGTAGTAGGGGCCCGCCGCCAGCGGCGCGAGGCAGGGATTGGGAGCGTGTTCCGGATCGCCCAGGTAGCGGTTGTAGGCGGTCGATCCCTTGCCGAAGTCCGGGTCCTGGCCCTGGGCGGCGTGGGTGTTGTAGCGTTCCACCGTGGCCTGCAGCGCATCGGCGGGCACGCCCAGCCGGGCAGCCAGGGCCGCCAGCGTGCCGGCTTGCAGCAGGTAGCCGGCGTCGATCAGATGCTGGCGCGGCCGGCCCCCTGGCAGCGCCAGGCCCAGGCCCCAGGTGTCGATGAAGCGCTGGTCGCAGATCAGGAAAGCGGGAATGCTGGGCGTCGTGCCATGGCTGCGGTACATGGCCTGCACGAACTCATGGTACGAGGCGGATTCGTTCACGAAACGCCGGCCCGCGCCATTGACCGCGATGAGGCCCGGCTTGGCCCGGTCCCACACCAGGTGCGGGTAATGCAGGGGCTTGCCGTCCGCGGATTCCAGCAGCGAGACCGGCGCCCAGAACGCGGGGCTGGCGTGGCCCGAGCCGAGCGCGGCGCCGGCGGCTTCCGACAGGCGGATGCCGTCGCCGGCGTTGTCTCGCGGCGACATGGACCACAGACCCGTGGGCTGAGGATAGCTCTGCGCGCGGCGCGCCGGATCCCAGGGAAAGCCGCCCGTGGCCATCACCACGCCGCGGCGCGCGCGGATGTTCAACGACTTGCCATTGCGCCGGACCGCGGCGCCCAGCACGCGGCCCGCTGCATCGCGGTGCAGCGCCAGCGCCGGCGTGTCCAGCCAGTATTCGATCTTGCGAGCCAGCATGCCGTGGAACAGCTGCGCGGCCAGCGCATTGCCCAGCAGCAGCCGGGTGCCGCGGCGATAGCCGCGCGCGCGGTCGGCGGCATAGCGCAGCACCAGCTTCATGCTGTGGCGCCAGGCCGCGAACGAACGCGTGGCGCGCAGCAGATGGCGCACGTCGGTGATGTTGACCATCATGCCGCCCAGCACCGTGAATTCCTTCAGGGGATCCCGCAGGAAACGGAAATCGCCGCCGAGCTTGCGGCCGTCGAACTCCAGCGGGTCGAGCGAACGGCCGCCCATCGCGGCGCCGGGCAGGTCGGGGTAGTAATCGGGCGAGGCCGTGCGCGCCGCCAGATCCAGGATGCCGCGCGACACCAGGTAATCCATCATGCGCGGGCCGGCTTCGAGATAGGCGCGCTTCATGTCGTCGGGGGCCGCCGCGCCCACGGTCTGTTCCAGATAGGTCCAGACCTTTTCAAAACTGTCCGGATGGCCGGCGGCTTCTGTCTGCGCGTTCAGCGGTATCCACAGCGCGCCGCCTGAGATCGCGGTGGAACCGCCGATGCGGCCGGTCTTTTCCACCAGCAGCACGTCCAGTCCTTCCTCGCGCGCCGTCAGCGCCGCGGCCATGCCGCCCGCGCCCGAGCCGACGACCAGCGCGTCGACTTCCTTGTCCCAAGTAATGCCTTCCATGCTGCCTATGCTCCCGAGCCGCCCAGCGATTTTCCGCCGTCCACGAAGATGACCTGGCCGGTGATGAAGTCCATGTGCGGCGCGGCCAGGAAGGACACGGCATAGGCGATGTCTTGCGGCTGGCCCGCGCGGCCGGTGGGCTGCAGGGCCAGTTGCGCCGCAAGGCGTTCGGGCGTGAGGTTGCGCAAGAGCGGGGTGTCGATGAGGCCGGGGGCGATGGCGTTGACCAGGATGCCGCGCGGGGCCAGTTCCATGGCCGAAGCGCGCGTGTAGCCGACCAAGGCCGCTTTCGAGGCCACGTAGTGCGGGTGGTTCTTTGCGCCCAGGTAGGCGCGCGAGGCGATGTTGACGATCTTGGCGCCCGGCGCCATGTCGCGCGCGGCCTCCTGCGTCAAGGTCGCGACCGCCAGCAGGTTGACGTCAAAGGCGCGGCGGTAGTCGGCGCTGTCCACCTCAAAGAACTTGCGCTCGTCGAAGAGTCCCGCGTTGTTGACCAGCGCGGCCAGCGGCGCAAGCGAACGCGCCAGCGCGCGCGTGGCGGCTTCGTCCGTCAGGTCCACCACGCGGTGTTCCACGTCCAGCCCTTGCGCCCGCAGCGCCTCGGCCTCTTTTTCGGCCAGTTCCGCGTTGCGGTCGGCCATCACGACGCGAAAGCCATCGCGCGCCAGCCGCTCCACGATGGCAAGACCCATGCCGCTAGCGCCGCCCGTAACCAATGCCGTGCCCAGATTCATGATGTTTCCTCACACGGCCAGGTAGCCGCCGTCCACGGGCAGCACCACGCCGTTCACGTAGCTGGCCATGTCCGAGGCCAGGAAAAGGACCGGACCCACGATCTCGTCGGCCCGCCCCGCGCGGGCCATGGGCGCGCGCTGCATGTACCAGTCCGTGCCCTGCGCCTGCGCGCGCTGGCCCGCCGTCATCTCGGTTTCCATCAGGCCGGGAGCCACGGCGTTCACGCGCACGCCATGCGGCGCCAGGTCGCGCGCCAGTACCTCGGTGAACGAGCGCACGCCGCCCTTGGACACCACATAGCCGGCGGTCGAGATGCTGCAGCCGTAGGCCACGATGGAGCACAGATTGACGATGGCGCCGCGCGTGGCTTTCAGCTGTTCGACGAAGGCGTGGGTGACGTTGAACGTGCCTTGCAGGTTCACGCTCATCAGGCGGTCCCAGATCTCGGGCGTCTGGGGATCGTCGAACGGGGCGCGCGCCGAAATCCCAGCGTTGTTGATCAGGATGTCCAGATTGCCGTGTTCGGTGGCGGACCGTTGCGCAAAGTCGCGCACGGCGGCGGCATCCGTCACGTCCAGCACCGCGTCAGCGGCCTTGCCGCCCGCGGCGCGGATGGCTTGCACCGTGGCTGCGGCCAGCGCCGCATCCACATCTGCGACGATGACTGCCGCGCCTTGCCTGGCGAAGCCTTGTGCGATGGCCGCGCCCAGGCCGCGGCCCGCGCCCGTCACGAGCACCCGCTTGTCTTGCATCGATATCATGGTCGGTCCTTTCGGCGCGTCAGGCGCCCAGATAGGCGCGCTGCACGCCTTCGTCGCTGGCGAGCGCGGCGGACTCGCCTTCCAGCGCGATCTCGCCGTTTTCGAGGATGTACGCATAGCTGGACACCGACAGCGCCAGCTTCACGTTCTGCTCCACCAGCAGGATGGTGATGCCTTGCTCGCGGTTCAGCCGCAGCACGATGTCGAAGATCTGTTCGACCACCAGCGGCGACAGACCCATCGAGGGTTCGTCCAGCAGGATCATGCGCGGGCGCGCCATCATGGCTCGGCCCGTGGCCAGCATCTGCTGTTCGCCGCCGGACAGCGTCGCGGCTTTCTGTTCGTAGCGTTCGCGCAGGCGCGGGAAGGTGTCGCACACCATGTCCAGGTCCTGCCGCACCGCGGCCCGGTCGGTGCGCAGGTAGGCGCCCATCTCCAGGTTCTCGCGCACGCTCATTTCGCGGAAGATCTCGCGGCCTTCCGGCACCTGCACGATGCCCCGTCCGACGATGGCGTCCGCCGCCAGGCGGTGTATGGGTTCGCCCGCAAAGCGCACGCTACCCGCGGTGGGCGCAACCAGGCGCGAGATCACGTTCAGCGTGGTGGACTTGCCGGCGCCGTTGGCGCCCAGCAGCGCCACGATGGCGCCCTGCGGCACTTTCAGCGATACGTCCTGCAGCGCGCGGATATTGCCGTAGGCGGCCGATACCGCATCGACTTCAAGCAAATAATCAGCCACCGGCCGCTCCCTTGCCCAGATAGGCTTCAATGACCCGCGGGTTGCTGCGCACCTCGGCGGGCGTGCCTTCGGCGATCTTCTCGCCAAAGGACATGACGGTGATGCGATGCGAGATCGACATCACCAGCTGCATGACGTGCTCCACCAGCAGCACCGTGATGCCGTCGCGTTCGCACAGTTCGGTCAGCAGGCGGTCCAGCGTTTCGATTTCGCGGTTGCGCAGGCCGGCCGCCGGTTCGTCCAGCAACAGCAGCTTGGGCGATATGGCCAGGGCGCGCGCCAGCTCCAGCATCTTCTGGCGGCCGAAGTCCAGGCTGCACGCCGGCGTGTCCAGGAAGTCGGCCAGTCCGACGCGCTCCAGCAGGTGCTCGACGCGCTCGCGCGTCTGCGCGGCAGCGGGGCGCAGCAGCTTGCCTGCGCTGTCGGCGCCATGCGCATAGGTGCCCAGCAGGGCGTTTTCGCGCACGCTCAGCGCGCCGAACAGCTCCAGGTTCTGGAAGGTGCGGGCCACGCCCACCGCCGCCATTTCATGCGGCTTCTTGCGGGTGATGTCCGCGCCGTCGAACCGGATGCTGCCGCTGCTGGGACGGTAATAGCGCGAGATGCAATTGAAGGTGGTGGACTTGCCCGCGCCGTTGGGGCCGATCAGCGCGTGGATGCGGCCGCGCTCGACCTGCATGGACAGGCCGTTGATGGCGGTGAGGCCGCCGAACTTGACGGTCAGGCCTTGCACGTCCAGATAGGGATGGCTGCTCATGCGGCGCTCCTTTGGGTCGGTTTGGCCGCGGCCGGGCGCGTGGCGGAAGGCAAGGGCGCAGCCGGCGCCGGTGCCCGTCCGCGCGCACCTCGGCCGGCGAACAAGCCCTTGGGCGCGAACATCATGAAGCCCATCAGAATGACGCCGTAGATGATTTCCTGGAACGACAGTGCCTGGCGCAGCAGCTCGGAGATCAGGCCGAAGGCCAACGCGCCCGCGATGGCGCCGCGCACCGACCCGATGCCGCCAACCACCACCATCGTCAGGATCAGGATGGTGGTCTGAAAGCCCAGGCTCTCCGGGTGGATGAACGAGGCGAAGGTCGTGTACATGCCGCCGGCGATGCCGGCATAGGCCGCGGACAACGTGAAGGCCGTGCGCTTGATGGCGTTGACGTTCACGCCCATGGCCTGGGCCGCCACGTCGCTCTCGCGCACGGCGCGAAAGGCCGAGCCCAGTTGCGAGCGCGACAGCGCAATGGTGGCCCACAGCAACAGCGCGGCGATCAGCACCACGAAGGGATAGGCCTTGGCGTCCGACACCAGTTCGTAGCCGAACAGCGTGGCCGGCGAGATCCGGAAGCCGTTCGAGCCGTTGGTGACCGATTGCCAGTTCAGGAACACCCACTGCATCGCTTCGCCGAAGGCGAAGGTGGACAGCGCCAGGTAGATGTCGCGCATGCGCAGCGCCAGCGCGCCGATCACATAGCCGAGCACGGCGGCCAGCAGCCCGCCCGCGATGATCGAAATGAAGAAGGGCGGATGCCACAGATTGTTGATGAGGCCCGCGGTATAGATGCCCACGCCGTAGAAGGCGGCGTGCGATAGCGCGAACTGTCCGGTTTCGCCGATGACCAGATGCAGGCCCAGCGCCAACACCACGAACACCATCAGCAGGTTCACCACGTAGATGACATAGCCGCTGGCCGCGAAGGGCAGGATCGCCAGCACGATGGCCATCAGCGCCAGCAGCGCATGGTCTATTTTCTTGCTCATACTTTCTTCACCTGCAGTTTGCCGCCCAAGAGCCCTTGCGGACGCAGCAGCAGCACGACCATGATGGCCACGAAAGGCGCAACCACGATGGCATTGGTCGAAATGAACAGCCCCACCAGGTTCTCGGCCACACCGATCACGAAGCCGCCGACCACCGCGCCAGGCAGGCTGGTGATGCCGCCCACGATGGCCGCGGCGTAGGCCAGGATGGCGATGTGGCCGATGTCGGGAGTGATCAGGATCTTGGGCGTGATGAGCAGCGCCGCGACCGCCGATATCAGACCGGCCAGCGCCCACACCAGCATGCGGATGCGGGTCAGGTTCACGCCCACCAGCCGGGCGGCCTTGGGATTCATACCCACGGCGCGCATGGCGCGGCCGACCCGGGTATAGGTGAACATGCCGAAAAGCAGCAGCATCACCGTCACGGCGACCGCGAAGATCACAAGGTCCAGCTGGGTCAGCACCGCGTCGCCGATGATGATGGCGTCGGTTGATGCCAGCGGCGGCAACGAGCGCGGCGTGTCGCCCAGGCCGGTCTGGCGCACCAGGCCCTTGAGCGCATAGGCCAGGCCCAGCGTGGCGATCACCATCTGCACGCCCACGCCCTTGGAGGCGATGACGCGCTCCATCACGACGCGCTGGAACAGGCCGGACAGGATGGCCACGGCGGCGAGCGTGATGGGAATGACGACGAGATAAGGCCAGCCCATTACCAGGGTGAGGAACAGGGCGATGTAGCCGCCGACCATGAAGATCTCGCCCTGGGCGAAATTGGGCACGTCGGTGGTCTTGAAAATGATCACTACGGCGACCGCCAGCAGCGCGTACACGCTGCCCGTCACCAGTCCCGACAGCACCCCCTGCTGCAGGAACAGCCAGATATCGGCAAAGCTCATGATGTTCTCCGGCAGCCCGCGCGCTGCTGCGCCAGCGCGCGGGCCAGGCCCCAGGCGGGCCGCTGATTTACTTCTGGTACTGCCAGACGCTCTTGAAGGCGCCGGGCACGAGCGACATGTTGGTGCCGTCGAACTTGATGTAGATGGCGGATTCCTGCGCCGCGCGGTCGTTCGGGCCGAACTCGATCGGACCGGCCATGACGCCGGAGTCGAATTTCATGGTTTCCAGCGCCTGCAGCACTTTTTCGCGGGTGGGCTGCGGGCCGGCGGCCTTGAGCGCGTTGACCACCGCCATCGCGGGCGGCAGGCCGTAAGGCATGTAGGTCTGCGGATGGCCCGGCTTGGCGGCCAGGTCGGGGTAGGCCTGCTTGTACATGTCGTACACCCAGGTCAGCTTGGCGCCGCCCGGCACGTCGGACAGCACTTCCTGGATGTAGACGTTCTTGAAGGCGTCCTTGTTGCCCACGTTTTCCACCAGTTGCTTCAGGTCGGCCGTGCCGTTCACCGCCAGGACGATAGGTTTGTTCCAGCCCAGTTCCTGTGCCTTCTTGATGATGAGCGCGGCGGGGCGGGCGTATGTCGTCAGCAGCAGCACGTCGGCGTTGGCGGCGCGGATCTTCAGCATGGGCGCGGTCACGTCGGTGATGTTCGGGTTCACCGACTGGACTTGCAGCGATGCGTCGCCCAGCTGCTTGACCTGGGCCTGCGCGGCCTCCAGGTTCCAGCCGCCGTAGGCGTCGTCATGGTTGATGTAGCCGATCTTCTTGGCCTTAAGGTGCTCGGCGGCGAACTGCACCATCGAGCCGCCCACGGCGTGCTGGGAGATGGAGAAGGCTCCGTAGATGTACTTGGACGGCGGATACAGCGCGCCGTCGCCCGAGGCGTTGAGCATGACCAGCGGCACCTTTTCGCGTTCCACGTATTCGCGCGAGGCCACCACCGCGGCCGAGCAGGAACCGCCGTTCAGCAGGAACACCTTGTCCTGTTCGTTCAGCTTCTTCACCGCGGCGACCAGGTCGTTGGCGTTGCAGCGGTCGTCCTCGATCACCAGTTCGATCTGGCGGCCGTGCACGCCGCCTTCCTTGTTGACCTTGGCGTACCACATCTTGGCGGCGTTCAGCACGTCAAAGCCGTAGGCCATGCCGCTGCCGGACAAGGGCGCGAACAGACCGATCTTGATGGTCTTGTCGGTGATGCCCGGTTCCTGCTGCGCCTGCGCGCCCGTGCTCAGCGCCCATGCGCATAGCGCGGCGGCGGCTGCGTAGCGACTGCTTTTCTTCATCTTTGTCTCCCGTTCTTTTTTGTTGCGCGCCTTTGTTTGGGTGTGGCGCTTTGCTGCGTTGCCGGCCTGGCCGCCGGAATGCCTTACTGCATGCGGTAGCCGCCGTTGACGTCGATGACGCTGCCGGTGATGTAGCCGGCTTCTTCGGACGCCAGGAAGCGCACGGCGGCCGCGACATCGTCCACGGTGCCGATGCGGCCCAGCGGAATGGCCTGCGCCGCGGCGGCCAGCGCGCCGCTGCTTGTGACGGTGCTGCGCAGCATGTCGGTGTCGATGAGGCCGGGGGCAATGCCGTTGACCGTCACGCCCAGGTGCGCGGATTCGCGCGCCATGGCCTTGGTCAGGCCCAGCACCGCGGACTTGGCCGCGATGTAAGACGCGCTGGAGCGGTAGCCGCCCAGCTGCGCCGCAACCGAGGTGAACGTGACGATGCGGCCGTGCGCCAGCGGCGCGGCCTCGCGCCGGCGCAGGTAGGCGCGGCCGCACAGGAACACGCCGCGGGCGTTGACGGCGAAGCTGCGTTCCCAGATGTCCAGCGAGGTGTCCTTGATGAGCGGGCGTTCGCCGTTTTCCTGGAACAGCAGCAGGCCGGCGGCGCTGACGAGCACGGCGATGGGGCCGTGCTGCGCTTCGATCTGTTCGAACGCGTTTTCGACCGAGGACTCATCGCTGACGTCGAAGGCGAGCGACGCGTGCGGCGCGCCAAGCTCGTCGGCCACGCGGCGGGCGCGCCCGGCGTCCACGTCCGAGACGACGACGCGCAAGCCGGCGCTGGCCAGTTCCTGGCAGATGCGGGCGCCTATGCCGCCGCCGCCGCCCGTGACGAGCGCAAGACGGGGAGCCGGGCCCTTGCCGGCCGGCGTGGATACATTGGACATGCTGTCTCCTGGTAGCGTGCTGTCCGCCTAGGGTGGGACCTGGCCGCTGGTTTGAATTTTTTGCGATTATGTATACATGAATGATTCGCAGGTATAGGGGCTTACCCGGAGTGTTGCTTGATTTACATCGTGTTTTACGGAGATGTTCCGAAAACTAATAAGGCGTATGACGCCCTATGTATTCTTCATGTATACAATGCGGCTATGGACACGCTATCTCAACACGTTACCGACACGCTGCGGGACTGGGTGCTGCACGGCAAGTTCAGCCCTGGCGCCCGCCTGGAAGAAATCCCGCTGGCGGAAAAACTGGGGGTGTCGCGCACGCCGGTGCGCGCGGCGCTGGCGACGCTGGGCAATGAAGGCTTGCTGGAGCATCTGCCCAAGCGCGGCTACACGGTGCGCGCCTACGACATCGGCGAAATCGTGGCGGCCTACGAGGTGCGCGCGGCGCTGGAAGGGCTGGCCTGCCGGCAGGCGGCCTTGCGCGGGCTATCGAACGACGCCGTGGCGGTGCTGAAGAATTGCCTGGACGAAGGGGACCGGATCCTGGGCAAGGGGGTCTTGCTGGCCGAGGACCATCTGCCGTATCAGCAGGTGAACATCACCTTGCATAACGGCATCCTGGAAGCGGCGGGCAACCCCTGGGTGCGGCGCTTCGCGACGCAAGCGCAGGCTATCCCCTACGCCTCGGACCGGATCATCCTGTGGGAAGACCACGGGATCATCCTGCGATCGCATGACGACCATCACCGCATCGTCAATGCGATCATCGCCCGCGACGGCGCGCGGGCCGAGGACCTGATGCGCGAACACGTGTACTACGCGGGCATCATCCTGAAGAACAACTACGAGAGGCTGGCGCAGGCGTACCGGGTGTAAGGCCCGCCCGCGGTCCAACCTCAGGCTGCGGCCGCAGGCGCCTCGAGGCAGGGATTGAATTCGCCGGTGGCGGGGTCGCGCAGGTACAGCAGGCCGGTGGCCACGCCGAAGTAGGTGCCGTGCAGTTCCAGTTCGCCCTTTTCGACGCGGCGGCGGATGGAGGGGAAGGTCATCAGGTTGTTCAGGCTGTGCTCGACCACGGCCAGTTCCAGGCGCTTCAGGTTGGCCTGGCGGTCGCCGGTGCCGGGGCCCAGGCGTTCGGCCACGGGTTCGATCTGCGACATCCACTTGCCGATGAAATCGCCTTTGGTCAGGGGCTTGGCGTCGTCGAAGAACGAGCGGATGCCGCCGCAGGAAGCATGGCCCAGCACCACGATGTGCTTGACGTTCAGGCCGTTGACCGCGAATTCGATCGCGGCGCTGGTGCCGTGGTACGAGGATTCCGAGTCAGGGTCACAGGGCGGGACCAGGTTTGCGACGTTGCGCACGACAAACATTTCGCCGGGGCCGGCGTCGAAGATGACTTCAGGCGACACGCGGGAGTCGCAGCACCCGATGATCAGGATTTCCGGGTTTTGCCCCGATTCGGCCAGCTTCTGGTATCGGCTGCTTTCCGAAGGGAAACGGCCCCCCAGGAAAGATTGATAGCCTTCGGTAAGTCTTTTTGGAAACATGATCTTTTCTTCCTCGTAGCTGGAGCCAGGCGTGCTGGCGCGTCGGCGCACGCAACAAGGGGCTTCGTGTGGAAGCCCCTTTTATTGAGTCGACGAACGGAATTTTCCCATATTTGACCTTGCGCCACGCTGTCTAAACCCTGAAGTAATCAGGGTTTTTTCCGGCAGGCGGGCCATAACGGGCGCCTAGCGGGCGTCGACGTCCAGCGCGGTGACGCGGGTGAATTGCAGCGGCGTGACGGCCCGGATCTGCTTGATCTGGCCGGGCGCCAGCGGGCCGATGACGTCGTCGCGAACGCGGCCGATCTCGCGGCCCTGCGAGTCGTACAGCACGAAGGTCAGCATGGCGCTGTTGATGTGCCGCGCCGACTGGTTAGACAGCAGGCCGGTGATGGCCGACACGTTCTGGTTGACGTCGCGCACGGCCTGGACATTGCCCAGCGTGACGCCGTAGACCAGGCTCTGCGCGCCGGCGGCGCCGGACAGGCCGGCAAGCAGCGCGAACGAAGCAAGGGCAAGTTTCATCATGGTCTCCTGTGCAGCCGCGCAGTCGGACGCCGTTCGGGTCCGCAGGGCGGTCAATGCCTCCTCTACCTTGGGGGCATGCTTATCTCACACCTTTCCCGCCGTGTACACAACGGGGCAAAGGGATGAATGGGTAACAGGGTGCTTGGATTGGTCGCAAATTCGCCTGCGTGGATGGCCTGTCCACGAGGGAAGCGGCCGGTGGTTTCAGGGGCATGTAAGGCCTTGGCGATTCTTGACTTTCCGCACTCTTGCGCAGGGTTCGGGTTTGTTCGATCATGACCGGGCCGGCGATTGGGCCGGCGGATCGTGCGGCCCGCCTTTGCGACTGAGTCCAGGCGCGCGGGCGCCAAGGGAGGAACCCATGCTTTCCCGTACCAGCCAGTTGGCCTCGGCCTTTCTGTTGACCGCTTGTTTTGCTGGCGCAGCCCTTGCCCAGACCCCCGCAGCTCCCGCCACCGCCAAGACGCCTACGCCGCAACAGCAGCGCATGGCCGACTGCAACAAGTCCGCTGAAGGCAAGAAGGGCGACGACCGCAAGGCCTACATGAGCAGCTGCCTGAAGGGCGAAACCGCCGCGCCCGCCAAGGAACTCACGCCGCAGCAGCAGAAGATGAAGGACTGCAACGCCAAGGCCACCTCGCAGCAACTGACCGGCGACAAGCGCAAGACCTTCATGAGCACCTGCCTGAAAGGCTGATGCCGACGCAACGCGTCATCTCGCGAAGAAAAATCGCCAGCCCGTGAACCGGCTGGCGATTTTTTTGCATGAAGCGCCTCTCAGCCGCCGGAACGTCCCGGCCCCTGCAAGCGTCCCAGCACGCTTTCCAGCGCCAACCCGACCGCCAGCACCTTGCGGTCCTCGCCCGGCAGCCCGTCGACTTCCAATCCCACCGGCAGTCCGTCCGCTGCCAAGCCCGCAGGCACGCTCAGCCCCGGCAGGCCGGCGTTGCTGCCCGGATCGACGTTGCGCGCCAGGCGGCCGAAGCTCTCGAAGCTGCTGGCCTCGGGCGTGGCGGCCATCGGCGGGATCGGCACGGTGGGAAACAGCAGGCCGTCCAGCGCATGCTCCTGGAACGCGCGGCGGTACACGCCGATGAGCTCGTCGCGGTGCGTCGCCATGGCGCGTTCATAAAGCGGCTGCAGCGGCAGCGCCTCGCCGGAGGGCAGGGGCAGCACGCCAGGCACGATGAGGCCGTCGAAAATTCCTTTGACGTCCGGGCTGGAAATTTGCGCCACCACCTGTTCGAAGCTGAGGCCCGTGCCGTAGCGGCTGAGATAGTCGGTCAGGTCGCCCTTCTGTTCGTACAGGCAGACCGGCATGCCGACCGCGGCGTTGCTGGCTTCCAGGCCCGGCATTTCCAGTTCGACCAGTTGCACGCCGGCCGCGCGCAGCTTGGCCAGCGCGGCATCCGTGACGGCCTGCACCTGCGGATCCAGGTCCTTCCAGAAGTAGTCGCACAGGCCCAGGCGCATGCCGGCAGGCGGCAGGGCGGACAAGGGCTGGCGGTCGCCCGTCAGCACCGCGTCCAGCAGCACGATGTCGTCCATGCTGTTGGCGATGGGCCCCGGCGTATCGCGGGTGTGCGAGATCGGCGTGATGCCGGCGCCGTCGTAGCGGCCCACCGACGGGCGAAAGCCCACCGCGCCGTTCACCGCCGCAGGCAGGCGCACCGAGGCGCCCGTGTCCGTACCCAGCGCGGCCGGCGTCAGGCGCGCGCCCACTGCCGCGCCGCTGCCCGAGGACGAGCCGCCAGCGATCAGGCGCGCGTCATAGGCATTGCGCGTGCCCTCGCCGTGCGCGCCGGGAAAGGCGGTGTTGTACCCCGACACGCCGAAGGCCAGTTCATGCATGTTGGTCTTGCCCACGATGACGGCGCCCGCCTCGCGCAGGCGGCGCACCACCGGCGCGTCCTCGGCCGGACGGAAATTCTTCAAAGCGGGCGTGCCGGCCGTGTTGGGCAGGCCGGCAACGTGGATGTTGTCCTTGATGGCGATGGGCACGCCCGCCAGTGGCAGCGCGGCCTGGTCCGCCTGGCCGCGGGCGGCATCCCGGGCGCGGGCCTGGGCCAGCGCGCCTGCGCGGTCCACGGTGATGAAGGCGTTGAGATCGGCGCGCGCCTCGATGCGGTCCAGGCAGGCCTGGGTCAGCGCAACGCTGGTGAGGCGGCCCTGCCGGATCAGGGCCGCGGCCTCGGTGACGGTCAGGTCCGCAGGGGACGCGGCGGGCAATGACTGTTTGGACGTATCGGACATGACGCTTCCTTACCTGTGCGGGATTCTGTCGAATCCGTACCTATACAGGGGGAAGCGGGCGCTGTCGAGCAGGTCCCGCCGCCGCAGCAGGAATCAGCCCGGCTTTCTCACCACGATGGTCGCCGTGTCGCTGGTGAAGGATGCGTCGTCCTGCACCTCGAAGTGCGCGCGCACCACGTCCGGCGCGATGCCGAACATGTGGCGCAGCGCCGCCACCAGCGTCTCCGGGGTGCGCATGCGCACAACCCAGGACTGGAACTCCAGCGGCAGGCGGCGCGGTGTCAGACCCTGCAGGGTGAAGCCGGCCTCGGTCAGCATGCGGGTCCACTCGGCGACCGAGTAGTCGCGCACGTGCGAGGTGTCGCGCAGCACCTCGATGGTTTGCAGCCAGGTGTCCAGGAGCGGCTCGCCCGGCGACACCACGTCGGCGAACACGGCGATGCCGCCCGGCTTCAGCACGCGGAAGGCTTCCCGCAGGCCGCGCCCGGCGTCCTGCCAGTGGTGGGTGGAGTAGCGCGACATCACCAGGTCGAACTCGCCGTCGCCGAAGGGCAGGTACTCCGCCTTGCCCTGGCGGGTGGCCAGATTGGCCAGCCCGCGCTTGGCGGCCTCGCCGGCGACCACGTCCAGCATCTGCTGCGACAGGTCATAGGCGGTGACGTGTTTGACCTGCGGCGCCACGTGAAAGCTCACGTGGCCGCCGCCACAGCCCAGGTCCAGCAGCCGGGCTTCGGGATGCTGCGCGGCGATGTCGGCCATCTGCAGCAGGTCTTCGCCCTGCGCGTGTACGGCGCTGGTCAGATAGGCGGTCGCGCGCGGGCTGAATTGGCGGTCGACGGCGGCGTCATGGGTACTGGCGGTCATGGGAATCCTTGGGTGGCTGGGGCCGGTACAGGGGCGGAAAGCATTTGGAAGCGGCGGCCCAGGCGCTAAGATAGGCGGCCGCCCATACACGTACAAGTCCATTGCTCATCCTGGTATGACTACTTCCCCCCAAGCCGGCGCCGCCGGTCACGAAGGCTCCCCCCTGCGCCGCCAGGCGCTGGGCGAATTCGTGCGCAGCGCCCGCTCCCGCATCACGCCCCAGATGGCCGGCCTGCCCGAAGGCATGCGCCGCCGCACCCCCGGACTGCGGCGCGAGGAAGTCGCCCAGCTTTGCGGCATCAGCGTCACCTGGTACACCTGGATCGAACAGGGGCGGGAAGTGTCGGTATCGCCCTCGGTCTGGTCGCGCATCGCGGGCGTGCTGCAACTGGCCCGCGCCGAACGCGCGTATCTGTTCGACCTGGCCGACTGCGCCGACCCTCAGCATGCCCGCGACGACGCCGGCGCGCCGGGTCCCTTGCAGGAATGCGTGAACGCGATCAACGCCCCGGCCTACGTGCTGGACCGCGCCTGGAATGTGCTGGCCTACAACGAGCCGCTGCGCGACCTGTTCGACAACTGGCCGGCGCGCGATGCCGAGCCCAACCTGCTGCGCTATATCTTCCTGGACCCCGCCGCCCGCGAGCTGGTGGTGGATTGGGACCAGCGCGCTCGCCGCGTGGTGGCGGAATTCCGCGCCGACGCCGGCGCGCATCTGGACGAGCCGGCCGTGCTGGCGCTCTTGGACAACCTGAACCGGCAAAGCCCGGTGTTCGCCCACTGGTGGACGCGCCACGCGGTGGTCGAGCGCGAAGGCGGCCTGCGTGAGTTCCAGCATCCGGGCCGCGGCAAGCTGGCTTACCAGCAGATCACGTTCCGGCTGGCGACGCATCCGGACCTGAAGCTGGTGATCTTGTTGGGCGGAGGCGCGCAGCCCTGAAAGATCAGCCCTTGAACAGGCTGTCCTGCATCCCGGCGTCGACCAGTCCTTGCAGCAGTTTTTTCACCGGCGCCGGCAGCGCCATCGACGGCAGTTCATCCGCCGGCACCCAGCGCTCCGGCCTTGCGGACTCGCGCAGCCCGGCTGCGCGCACCGGCACCAGCCAGGGCCGGATGTGCAGGCGGTAGTGCGTAAAGGTGTGGGCGAAGGCCGCCAGCTCGAAGCGGTGTTCGGGCTCCAGGCCCAGCGCGCGGGAAGCGCTGTCGGGGTCTTGCGACACGTCGAATTCGGGCAGGCTCCACAGTCCGCCCCAGATGCCGGGTTCGGGCCGCTGCTGCAGCAGGAAGGCACCTTGGTGCCGCAGGACCAGCATACAGGTCTCGCGTTCGGGGATCGCCTTGCGCGCCTTGGGCGTGGGCAGTTCGGCCTGGCGGCCTTCGCGCTTGGCCACGCAGCTGTCCGCCACGGGGCAGGCCTCGCACGCGGGCTTGCCGCGCGTGCATAGCGTGGCGCCCAGATCCATCAGCCCCTGCGTGTAGGCGGCCATGTCCAGGCCGGGCGCGGCCTCGACCTGCGCATCGGCCAGCGCCCATAGCTTCTGTTCGACTTCACGCTTGGCGGGATCGCCGGCGATCCCGAAGTGCCGCGTGAATACGCGTTTGACGTTGCCGTCCAGGATGGGCGAGCGCTCGCCGTAGGCGAACGCGGCGATGGCGGCGGCGGTGGAGCGGCCGATGCCGGGCAGCGTGGCGATGGCTTCGGCCGTGGGCGGGAAACTTCCGCCCCAGTCGCGCGCGATTTCTTGCGCGCAGCGGTGCAGGTTGCGGGCGCGGGCGTAGTAGCCCAGTCCGGCCCAGTAGGGCATCACGTCTTCCTGCGCGGCCGCCGCCAGCGCGGCGACGTCCGGAAAGCGCTGCAGGAAGCGTTCGTAATAGGGAATGACCGTCGCCACCTGCGTCTGCTGCAGCATGATCTCGGAGAGCCAGATGCGGTAAGGATCCCGGGTGTTTTGCCAGGGGAGATCGTGGCGGCCGTGGCGGCGCTGCCAGTCGACGATACGAGGGGCGAAGTCCATGGCGGCAATTATCGCATCGCCCTATTGCCCGGGTTGGGGCTAGCGGTTACAAACAATGGAAACAGAAGCGCGCCAGCGCCCGCAATTCACGTCCCTTGCTCGCCCGCGTGCGCTTCAAGAGGGTGTCGCGCGTAGCCGGCCGGGGTTCCTGGATCCCTTGGAGTCGACATGAACGCTCCTGTTTCGCCCGCCTTGCGTGCCGCGCTTGAATCCGTCCAGCTGGACGACAAGTACACCCTGGAATCCGGGCGCGCCTGGATGAGCGGCATCCATGCCCTGGTCCGCCTGCCCATGATGCAACGCGTGCGCGATGCGCGCGCCGGCCTGAACACGGCGGGCTTCGTGTCGGGTTATCGCGGCTCTCCGCTGGGCGGCGTGGACCAGAACATGTGGAAGGCGGCCAAGTACCTGAAGGCGCATCACGTCGAGTTCCAGCCCGGCATCAACGAAGACCTGGCCGCCACCGCTGTGTGGGGTTCGCAGCAGGTCAACCTGTTCCCCGGCGCCAAGTACGACGGCGTGTTTGGCATGTGGTACGGCAAGGGACCTGGCGTGGACCGCTGCGGCGATGTCTTCAAGCACGCGAACGCGGCCGGCACCTCGCGCCACGGCGGCGTGCTGGTGGTGGCGGGCGATGACCACCCCGCAAAGTCTTCGACCCTGCCGCACCAGAGCGACCACATCCTCAAGGCCTGCATGATTCCCGCGCTGTTTCCGTCCAGCGTGCAGGAAGTGCTGGACTACGGCCTGCATGGATGGGCGATGAGCCGCTACGCGGGCGTCTGGGTGGGCATGAAGTGCATCACCGACATCGTCGAAGTCTCGGCTTCCGTGGACGTGGATCCCCATCGCGTGGAGATCCTGCTGCCGCAGGACTTTTTGCTGCCGGCCGACGGCCTGAACATCCGGCTGCCCGACACGCCGCTACAGCAGGAAGCCCGCCTGCTGGACTACAAGCTCTATGCCGCGCTGGCCTATGCCCGCGCCAACAAGCTCAACCGCGAACTCTGGCACGTGCCGCAGCGCGATGCGCGCTTCGGCATCATGACCTCGGGCAAGGCTTATCTGGACACGCGCCAGGCGCTGTCCGACCTGGGGCTGTCCGAGTCCGTATGCCAGCGCATCGGCCTGCGGTTGTTCAAGGTCGGCATGGTCTGGCCGCTGGAATCCACCGGCATGCAGCATTTCGCCGAAGGCCTGGACGAGATCCTGGTGGTCGAGGAAAAGCGCCAGGTGCTGGAGTACCAGCTGAAGGAAGAACTGTTCAGCTGGATCGGCAGCGGCAAGAAGATTCCGCGCGTGGTCGGCAAGTTCGACGACAAGGACGGCGGCGAATGGTCGGTGCCGCAGGGCAACTGGCTGCTGCCGGCGCACTACGAGTTCTCGCCCGCGATGGTCGCGCGCGCCATCGCCGCGCGCCTGCTGCGCTTTGAACTGCCCGAGGACGTGCGCGCCGGCATCGAGGCGCGCCTGGCCTTCATCAGCGGCCGCGAACAGGCGCTGGCGCGCCCGCGCGTGGTCGAAGAGCGCAAGCCCTGGTTCTGTTCGGGCTGTCCGCACAACACCTCGACCCGCCTGCCGGAAGGTTCGCGCGGGATGGCAGGCATAGGCTGCCACTACATGGTCCGCTGGATGGACCGCAGCACCGATGTCTTTACACAGATGGGCGGCGAGGGCGTGCCCTGGGTGGGACAGGCTCCGTTCACCGAGGAAAAGCACGTGTTCGCCAACCTGGGCGACGGTACCTATTTCCATTCGGGCTTGCTGGCCATACGCGCGGCGGTGGCGGCCAAGGTGCCCATTACCTACAAGATCCTGTTCAACGACGCGGTGGCGATGACGGGCGGGCAGCCGGTGGACGGCCCCTTGAACGTGCCCATGATCAGCAGCCAGGTGGCGGCCGAGGGCATCGAGAAAATCATTGTCGTCACCGACGATCCCGACAAGTACAAGCATGTCGAGGGACTGGCCCCAGGCGTGCCGGTGCGGCATCGCGACGAACTCGACGCGGTCATGCGCGAACTGCGCGAGCATCCCGCGGTATCGGTGCTGATCTATGACCAGACCTGCGCCACCGAGAAGCGCCGCCGCCGCAAGCGCAATGCCTACCCGGATCCGGCCCGCCGCGTGCTCATCAACGAGCGCGTGTGCGAAGGCTGCGGCGATTGTTCACAGAAATCGCACTGCCTGTCGGTGGAACCGCTGGACACCGAGTTCGGCCGCAAGCGCACGATCAACCAGTCCAGCTGCAACAAGGATTTCTCCTGTCTGAAGGGCTTTTGCCCCAGCTTCGTGACGGTGGAAGGCGGCAAGCTCAAGAAGCCGGACGCCCTGACGCAGGACGGCGCCATCGACGACGACGTGCCGCATCCGGCGGCGCGCGAACTGCATCAGCCCTACGGCGTCTTCATCGCCGGCGTGGGCGGCACGGGCGTGGTCACCATAGGCCAGTTGCTGGGCATGGCCGCGCACCTGGAAGGCAAGGGCTGTTCGGTGCTGGACATGGCGGGCCTGGCGCAAAAGGGCGGCGCGGTGTACTCGCACGTGGTGCTGGCGCAGACGCCGGACCGCCTGCTGAATACGCGGGTCGCCATGGGCGAGGCCGACCTGCTGCTGGCAGGCGATCTGGTCGTGGCCACCAGCGCCGAATCCATGGCGCGGGTGAATCCGGAGCGCACCCGCGTGCTGCTCAACAGCGACACCGCGCCGACCGCGGCCTTCGTCGGCAATCCGGACTGGACGCTGCCGGGCGCCAACCTGACCGCAGACCTGGCGTCCGCCTGCGGCAAGGAGCACCTGGCCACCGTCGATGCCGCCGCATTGGCCCTGGGCTTGCTGGGCGACGCGATCTACTCGAATCCGCTGATGATGGGCTACGCCTACCAGAAGGGCTGGATCCCGCTGTCGCAGCAGGCGCTCTTGCGCGCCATCGAACTGAACGGCCAGCAGGTGCCGAACAACCTGGCAGCCTTTGCCTGGGGCCGCCGCGCCGCGCACGACCTGGCGGACGTGAAGCGCCTGATCGCCAACGGCGGCGCGCCGTCGCGGCCGGAAGGCATCATCGAACTCAAGCGCCCGCGCGCCGTCAGTCCGGTGATGGAACTGAAGAAGCCGACCGGCGAACTGGAGCGGGTGGTGGCGGTGCGCAAGGCTTTCCTGACCGACTACCAGAACCAGGCTTACGCCCTGCAATACACCGAACTGGTGGACAAGGTGGCGCGCGCGGAGCGCGAGGCTACGGGCACCAACCGGCTGGCGCTGGCGGTGGCACGCTACTACTTCAAGCTGATGGCCTACAAGGACGAATACGAAGTCGCGCGGCTGTATTCGGACGGAGAGTTCCTCAAACGGGTGCAATCGCAGTTCGAAGGCGACTGGAAGCTGCGTTTCCACCTGGCGCCGCCGCTGTTCGCGCGGCGCGACCAGGAAGGCCGCCTGATCAAGCGCAGCTATGGCCCGGGGATGTTGCGCGTGTTCCGGGTGCTGGCGCGGATGCGGAGATTGCGCGGCACGAAACTGGACCCGTTCGGTTACACGGCCGAGCGCCGCGCCGAACGCGAACTGATCCGCGAGTACCGGGAGACGATCACGGCGATCCTGTCGAAATTGAATCGCGGGAATCTGGATCGTGCAGTGGCGCTGGCGAGCTTGCCCGAGGACATCCGGGGGTACGGGCATGTGAAGGAGGCCGCGATGGAGAGCGTGGCGGCGCGCAGGGAGACGTTGCTGAAGGACTTCAGCGCGACGGTGGTTTCCATCGGAGGAGCGCGGGTGGCTTGAGTTACTCCATGACCCGCCGCGTCTCGCGCGGCAGTTCCCCGAAACGTTCCCGGTAATACTCCGAGAACCTCCCCAGATGTCCGAACCCTACGCCCAGCGCCACTTCGGTGACGCTGGCGCCTGTCTGCGTGCGCAACCGGTTTCTGGCTTCGTCCAGCCGCAGCGCCCGCAGCGCATTCATGGGCGTGGTGTTGCGGTGTTCCTGGAACAGGCGCGTCAGCGCGCTGGCGCTGGCGCCGGCGTGACGGGCGATGTCGGCCAGGGTGAGCGGAGCAGCGAGGCGGTCGCGCATATAGGCTTCGGCGGCGCTCAGGCGGCGCGGGACGGCGGGGGCGATGCCGGCGTGCGCCTGCCAGCTGTTGGGCTGGTTGTAGAGCAGGTGCAGCACCAGCGTGTCTTCCAGGTGCTCCAGCCAGGCCGCGGGCGGACGGGGGGCGCCGTCATCCAGGGTGGGCAACAGGTGGATCAGGCTTTCGACCATGCTGCGCCAGACGGCGCCCACGGGATTGTCCAGGCGCAGGGCGGGGCTGAAATCCAGCGGCCTGGTGGCGGCCTCGCCGAATGCGCGCTGCCCGATGGCTTCGAGCTTGCCGCGGGGGATCTTGAGCAGCAGCTGTTCGCAGCCGGCTTCCCAGTGCAGCTTGAGCGGGCGGTTGGGGGCGATGACCGCGGCGCAGTCGGGGTCGGCGTCGACGCGGTCGTTGCCGCATTCGATACAGGCGCGGCCGCTCAGGGGGACCTGGACCAGCATGAAATCCTGCAGGCGGTCGGGTTCGATGTGGACTTCGGCGCCGTAGCGCAGCGTACAGACCGTCAGCGACCCGAAGCGGCCCCGGTTCAGTTCGGCATCGACGCGGCCACCCTTCCAGGTGAGACGGTGTTCCTTCAGGGCTTCAGATACGAGGGTGCGCGTCTCGTCCTGCTGGGTGGAGCTGAAGACGCGCCGCTTGAACAGCGGCGCAAGCGTAAGTCGGGACCAGCCGTGCATGGATGCCTCCGGGACGGGAACGCTCCCGTGTCACTGCCGAGGGTAATTTAAACGTCAAGGACTTGGAATTAAGTGATTCCCGGATAAGGTTGACGGAATCCGGATAGAGCGGCCCCCTGGCGCGGCCTAATCTAGCCGGCAGGCCCTTCGCGTGCAGGTTGGAGGGCGCCGCCGCGGCGCGTAAGCTGGCGGCGTTGTTCGGCAGCATGCGTTAACCGACGGCAGACGGGTTCTGTCAGCTTTCCGCCGGCATGGCCAGGCGGGGATAACGGGGTGGCTCATGAATCGGAATCTATGGAGCCGGCGCGCGCTGGCTGCGCTGGTGTGCATGACGGCGGCGGCGGGCGCGACGGCGGCGGACAAGGTCAAGGTCGGCTTGCTGACCACGCTGTCGGGGCCGGGCGCGGCGCTGGGCAACGAGATCCGCGACGGCTTCAACCTGGCGCTGCAACATACGGGCGGCAAGCTCGGCGGCTTGCCAGCGGAAGTCGTGGTGGCGGACGACCAGCAGAAGGCGGACACGGGCCGCCAGGCAGTGGAGCGGCTGTTGAAGCGCGACCGCGTGAACGTCATGACGGGCATCGTGTTCTCGAATGTGCTGCTGCCGGTGATGCCGGCCATCCTGCAGTCGGGCACCATCTACCTGAGCACCAATACTGGCCCGGAGAACTATGCGGGCGCAGGCTGTAATCCGAATTTCTTCGCGGTGGCATGGCAGAACGAGGACATCCCGGCCGCGATGGGCAAGTACGCCACAGACCAGGGCTACAAGAGCGTGGCGCTGATCGCGCCGGATTATCCGGGCGGACGCGAATCGCTCAACGGTTTCAAGCGCCTGTACAAGGGCGGGCTGTCCGAAGAGATCTACACCCAGCTGGGGCAGTTGGATTATGGCGTGGAGATCACGCGCCTGCGCGCCAGCAAGCCGGACGCGGTGTTCTTCTTCCTGCCCGGCGGCATGGGCGTGAATTTCATCAAGCAGTTCAACGGCGCCGGCCTGTCCAAGGAGATCGCGTTGCTGGCGCCGGGCTTCTCGGGCGACGAGGACACCATCGCGGCGGTGGGCGCGCCCATCGAGGGCATGCGCAATACCTCGCAGTGGGCCTCGGACCTGGACAACCCCGCCAACCGCAAGTTCGTCGAGGACTTCCGGAAGACCTACAACCGCAGCCCCACGCTGTATGCCTCGCAGGGCTATGACGCGGCCATGTTGCTGGACAGCGCGGTGCGCCAGACCGGCGGCAAGCTGGAGGCGGACGCGCTGCGTCCGGCGCTGCGGCGCGCGGACTTCAAGTCGGTGCGCGGCGATTTCAAGTTCAACCGCAACCAATATCCGGTGCAGAACTATTACCTGCGCATCGTCGAGGCCGGGGCGGGGGGCAAGTTGTCCAATAAGCTGTCGGGCACGGTGCTGACCCAGTATCAGGACCCTTTCGCCGCAGCCTGCCAGATGAAGTAGGGCGGACATCCGCAACAAGGAGATACGTATGACCCAGAACATTACGACGCGCGAAGTGACGGTGGCCTCGCATGACGGCAAGTCCTTCGGCGCCTATCTGGCCGTGCCGGCGTCCGGGCATGGCCCGGGTCTGGTGCTGTGCCAGGAGATCTTCGGCGTGAACGATTTCATGCGCCGCGCGGCGCAGCTGTTGGCCGAGGAAGGTTATGTGGTGCTGGTGCCGGACCTGTTCTGGCGCCAGCAGCCGGGCATCCAGCTGACCGATGGCCCGGCCGACATGCCGCGCGCCTTCGAGCTTTACCAGAAATTCGACGTAGAGCTGGGCCTGAAGGACATCGCGTCCACCATCGCCGCGCTGCGCGGGCTGCCTGAACAGCAGGGCGGGGTGGGCGTGCTGGGCTACTGCCTGGGCGGCAAGCTGGCCTACCTGGCCGCCTGCCGCACCGACGTGGACGTGGCCATCGGCTACTACGGCGTAGGCATCGAGAACAGCCTGGACGAAGCGGCGCAACTGCGCGGCCGGCTGGTGCTGCACATCGCCGAGCAGGACGGCTTCTGTCCGCCCGAGGCGCGTCAGCGCATCCTGGAAGCGCTGGGCAACAAGCCCGGGGTGCAGATCTACGTCTACCCGGGCATGGACCATGCGTTCGCGCGCACGGGCGGGGACCATTACGACAAGCCTTCGGCGCTGATGGCGCATCAGCGCAGCATGGCGGCCTTGCAGCGCGCCATCGGGCCGGAGTTCGACTATTCGTACTTGTGGGACAAGCACTGCGAGTACGAATTCGGCACGCGCGATGTGGCGGCGACCATGGCGACCATGGTGGCCGAACCCTACGTTAACCACATTCCCACCATGACCGGGGGCGTGGGCCACAAAGAGCTGAGCCGCTTCTACCAGCATCACTTCGTCAACAGCAATCCGCCGGATACGCGCCTGGTGCCGCTGTCGCGCACGGTGGGCGCGACGCAGATCGTGGACGAGCTGCTGTTCTGCTTCACGCACACCACCGAGATCGACTGGCTGCTGCCGGGCGTGAAGCCCACGGGCAAGTACGTGGAGATTCCGCTGATCGCCATCGTCAAGTTCCGCGGCGACAAGCTCTATCACGAGCACATCTATTGGGACCAGGCCAGCGTGCTGGTGCAGGTGGGCCTGCTGGACCCCAAGGGCCTGCCCGTGGCCGGTCGCGAGACCGCTGCCAAGCTGCTGGACGAGACCCTGCCGTCGAACACGTTGATGGCGCGCTGGAAAGAAAGCGAGAACAAGTAGGAGCCGGACATGTCATACACCGAAGAGCAATTGGCCGCGATGGTGCGCGGCGACAGCGTGCACCGCGGCGTCTACACCGACCCCGCCATCTTCGACCTGGAGATGCAGCGGATCTATGGCCGCGCCTGGATCTACGTGGGGCACGAAAGCCAGGTGCCCAAGACGGGCGACTACCACACCACGCGCCTGGGCGACCAGGACGTGCTGATGGTGCGCGCCACCGACGGCCGCGTGCATGTGCTGTACAACCGCTGCCCGCACAAGGGCGCCAAGGTAGTGGCCGACGGCGAGGGCTGCGTCGGCAAGTTCTTCCGCTGCCCCTACCACGCCTGGACCTTCAAGCTGGATGGCAGCCATCTGGGCGTGCCGTTGAAGCAGGGGCTGGAGGGTACGGCCTACGATCCCGCCGATCCGTCCTTTTCGATGCGCCGGGTGGCGCGCGTGGAAAGCTATCGCGGCTTCGTGTTCGCCAGCCAGGCCAAGGACGGCCCGGCGCTGGAAGACTTCCTGGGCGGCGTGCGCTCGTCGATCGACAATCTCTGCGACCGTTCGCCGGTGGGCGAGGTGGAAGTGGCCGGTGGCATCTTCCGCGTCATGCAGCGTTCCAACTGGAAGGTGTTCTACGAGAACCTGCACGACACCATGCATGCCCGCGTCACGCATGAATCGTCGTATGCCGCGGCCCGCGACGAAGCCAAGGAAATGGGCGAGATGCCGCTGGAGCTGCACATCATGGACGGCAACGGCGAACCCTACGAATTCTGGGAAAAGCTGGAGCTGCGCGCCTATCCCAACGGCCACGGCTACATGGAAGGCATCTTCAATCCGGGCGCGGCCGAGCGCGACCCGGTGTCGCGCGCGCATTTCGAAACCCTGACCGCCGCCTACGGCGAGGCGCGCGCCCGCGAGATCCTGGGCATGAACCGCCACAACACGGTGATCTACGGCAGCGGCTCGCCCCACACGGTGTTCCAGCAGTTCCGCGTGATCCGACCCATCGCCGTCGACCGCACCATGATCGAGATTCAGACCTTCCGCTGCAAGGGCGCGCCGGACGGCGTTTTCAAGCGCGCCATGCTGTACGCCAACGTCATCAACTCGCCTTCGTCCAACGTCATGCCAGACGACATCGAACTCTACAACCGCTGCCAGGAAGGCAACGCCACGCGAGGCGGCGAATGGGTCAGCATGCACCGCTACCACGGCAGCGACCGCAGCGATAGCGAAGGCCTGGTGTCGGTCAACGGCACCAGCGAGCTGCCCATGCGCAACCAGTTCGACGCCTGGAAGACCTATATGGAAGCCGGCCCCGCCGCCGCCGAAGCCGCCACCGGAGACCGCTCATGCTGCTAGACCTTGATTTCGACGTGAGCACGGAAGGCCTGTCGCCGGCCGAGGTCCCGGCCGACGCCTATCACCGCATCGCGCAGTTCCTGTACCGCGAGGCCCGCCTGCTGGACGAACGCCGCTACGACGACTGGCAGGCGCTGTGGACCGCCGACGGCATGTACTGGATGCCGCGCACGGCGGGCCAGCAGAGCCCCTACGACCACATCTCGCTGTTCTGGGAAGACCGCATGCTGCGCGACGTGCGCATCCGCCGGCTGGAGCATCCGCGCAACTGGTCGCAGCAGCCGCCCACACGCAGCGCGCGGCTGGTGGGCGCGGTGGAGATCGAGGGCGTGGACGCCGGCGGTAATCTGGTGGTGCATTCCACCTTCCAGATGACCGAATGGCGCAAGCGCCAGCCGCGCCAATTGGCGGGCCGCTATACCCACAAGCTGGCCGCCGAGGGCGACAGCTGGCGTATCCGCATGAAGCGGGTGGATCTGGTCAATTGCGACGACGTGCACGACGTGTTCGAGGTGTTCGTGTGACTGCGACCGACGCCGCGGTGCTGGCGCTGCACTTCCAGAACGACGTGCTGCACCCCGAGGGCAAGATCCGTGTCGGCCTGGATGCGGACAGCGGGGCGCGCCAGCGCCTGCTGGACAACGCGGCGGCCCTGCTGGCGGGGGCGCGGGCGCATGATCTGCCCATCGTGCACGTGCGCATCGCATTCCGGCCGGATTACGCCGACCTGATGGCCAATTGCCCCATCTTCCGCAACGTGGCCGCCATCGGCGCGGTGCCGGAGGGGCAGTGGGGCAGCGCGTTTTACGAGGGGCTGCAGCCGCTGGCCGGCAGCGCGCGCGAGTTCGTGGTGAAGCACACCCGCATCAGCGCCTTCTACGGCACGCCGCTGGAAGAGACCCTGCGGCTCTTGGGCGCGCGTCGGCTGGTGGTGGCAGGCGTCGCCACGCATTCGGTGGTGGAGGGCACGGTGCGCCATGCGGCCGACATCGGCTTCGAGGTCATGGTGGCGCAGGACGCCTGCGCGTCCGCCGACCCGGCGGTGCATGACGCGTCGCTGGCCAGCATGCGCCTGATTGCGCAAACCGGGCCGGTGGCGGAAGCTGTGCGCTGGGCCGCCGCGCCTCATTGATCAAGGATTCATCATGGATTTCACAGGCTTTCCCGGGCTGGCCGGCAAGACCGCCATCGTCACTGGCAGCACCCAGGGACTGGGCGCGGACATCGCGCGCGGCCTGGCCGCGGCTGGCGTCAACGTGGTGCTGGTCGGGCGCAACGCCGAGGCCGGCCGCAAGCTCGAAGACGAGCTGGACGGCCGTGCGCTGTATTGCGAAACCGACATCGGGCAGGACGCGCAGATACAGCGCTGCATCGATGCTGCCGTGGCGCGTTTCGGACGGCTGGATATCCTGGTCAACAACGCTTGCCAGTACGCGGACCGGGGCCTGGCCTCGTCGCGCGAGGAATGGCACAACACGCTGGACACCAACCTGGTGTCGGCGGCCATCTTCACGCAACTGGCTGCGCCGCTGCTGCCGCGCGGCGGCGTGGTGGTGAACATGGGCAGCACCGGCGGCAAGTTCGGCGCGGCCGGGCGCGCGCTTTATCCGGCGTCCAAAGCGGCGCTGCTGCAGATCACCAAGAACTTCGCGGTGGAGCTGGCGCCGGCCGGCGTGCGCGTGCTGGCGGTGTCGCCGGCCTGGACCTGGTCGCCGTCGGTGGAACAGTTGTCGGGCGGTTCGCGTCCAGCGGCGGACGCGGTGGGAGCGCATTTCCATCCGCTGGGGCGGGTAGGGTCGGGCGAGGAGATCGCCGCGGCGGTGTGCTTCGCCTGCTCCGACGCGGCTTCGTGGATGACGGGTGTGGACATACCCGTGGACGGCGGCTTTTCCATCCTGGGGCCGGACCGCGGCATTTCGCCGCGCGCCTGGTTCAAGGAACTGGCGCCCTGAGGGCGCCAGCGGGCAGGGTCAGCGGATGACGATCTGCCCTTCTTCGACGGCGGCCTTGCCGCCGATCTGGTCTTCCAGGAATTCCTGCACCTTGTTGCCCACCTGAATCGTCGCGCCGCCGCAGAAGCGGCGCGCGGCCTGGATGGTGGCGCTGGCCAGGGGCTGCAGGTCCAGCACCAGCTGGGCTTCCTCCGCGTCCAGCGCCAGCAGGTCCTGGCTGAGCTTGACGTGGGTGTTGCGGGCGCGGTCGGCTACGTCGCCCGGGGCGCGTTGAGGATTGGCCTTCAGGAACATCAGCAGTTGCTCCAGCTTGGATTTTTCCTCGTGCATCTTCTGGCGCTTGCGCGCCAATGCCGAACGCTTGATGTCGGCATGCGGATCCAGGCCGGCCTGCACCAGCGTCGGGATGCCCGAGGGCGAACCAATGGTGCCGGCGCGTACGGCCTGCATGGCGCGGGTCTGGCCGCCGGTGATGGCGCTTTGCTGGGTGTTGGGCGGGCCGACGTTGACGCTGCCGCCGGCCGCGATGCTGCTCTGGCGGATTTCGCGCTCCACGTCTACGTCCTTGCCTGCACTGATGACGGCGTTTTCGATGAACTTGGCGCGCAGTGCGCCGCCACAGACGACGCGCGCGGTGCGCGCGGCGGCGGTGGCGTCTTGCAGGGCTTCGGCCAGGCCGATGATGCCACCCTTGACCGTGACGTTGCCGCCGGCCTCGACCAGCGCAGCTTCCATGGTGCCGTTGACCATCACGTCGCCCGTCACGTGGACTTCCATGGTGGCGGCGATGTCGCCGCGCACCAGCAGCGAGCCTTCGAAATGGATGTTGCCGGTGCTGAGGTTGACGGCGTCGACTTCGACCAGCGGATTCACCTGCACGCCGTGGCTGACCAGGGTGGGCGTGCCGGCGATGGTGGCGCGCAGCAGCAGCGGATCTTCCGGGTCGACGGCGGCGCCGGACAGGTCGCTGGCGAACGGCGTGTCAGGCAGTTCGTTGGGCAGGATCGGTTCGCCCAGCACGGTGCTGCCGTCCACGCCGGGCAGGGGCGGCGTGCGCCGCATCAGTGGCATGCCGGGCGTGACCAGCAGCAGGCTGCCGAGGTCGCGGTAGTCGACCTGGGCCAGTTCGTCGATATCCTGGCCGCGGGGCTTGAGGCGGTCCAGCAGGCTTTCGAAGCGCGTCGGGGTGCCGCGGGTGGGCGGCGTGCCGCGGGCGATCTGCGTGGTTTCGCGGCGGCCCTGCGTGACGGCGTCGATCAGCTCCTGTTCCAGGATCCCGTGGACAATGCCGCGTTCGGCCAGCACCTGGCGCACGGCTTCCAACGTGACGGGCTTGCCGCCCTTGGGCGGGAGCAGGGTCAGCAGGGCAGACATGCGCTCGGCGTCCAGTTCCAGCTCTAGTGAGCCGTCGATGACCTGGCCGACCGGGGCCTTCACGGTTTCGTTGGCGTGGCGGCACAGGTCGATGAAGGTCAGGACGGCCTGGCTGTCCAGCGCCTCGGCACCCCAGCCCTGAGCGACGGCCGCCGCTGCCAGGGTGTCCCAGCTGGGCAGGTCGGCATTGACGTTGGGACGCGGTTCGTCGTCGTCGACCGCGACGCTGACCTCGGTGTCCAGGGCGGTTGCGCCGTCTGTCTCGGCTGGCGAGGCGGGCGCCAGGGCGGAATCCGCCGAGTCGGGACGCGCGGGCGGCGTGTAGACCGCCGTCAGGACGTTGGTCGTGGCGTCCAGCGTCAGCCGGAGCGTGTTTTCTGCGTCCATCTTGCCTCTCTCCAGCCTGGTGTTTCTGCCAGGTGAAATTATTTGGTAATCATAGGAAATATTAAGTCATATTCTATCCCAAGCGTTATAGGCTACTGGAAAGTAGGTGGGGCAAATTCCGCCGCATGCCCTAGTTCTGCCCCTGTTTGCCCGGGATGGCGACCGTCCGGGCAGGACTAGGGCGTCGGTACTAGCGACAAAAGGGCGTTGCCGCAGCAGCATAGGAGCTCGATTCCGCGTCTTCGGACGCCGCCGGAGCCGCCCATGCACCGCCATCCCTGTCCCGTCCTGCCGGCCCTGCGCGCCTTCGCGGCGCGCGCCGCGGGCATGGCGGCGCTGGCGGCCCTGGTGAGCGGCGTTCTGGCCCTGGCGCCCGCCGGTTCCGCCCAGGCGGCCGACATCTATCGCTACAAAGATCCGTATGGCGTGTGGCGGTCGATGAAGGTGCCCACGGGTTACGCCAAGTATTACAAGCGGGCGCAGGCCAGGACCGCCTGGCGCGGCAGCAGCATGAAGGTCTGTCTGGACTGCGAGCCCAAGTCCGGCGATGGCGCGCGCCTGGTGACGCTGGCCTCTGCCTCGCGCGCGCAGCGTTGGGAAGACCTGAAGGTGCCGCAGGCGCATGACGGGCTGATTGCCCGGGCGGCCCGGGAGTCGGGCGTGGACCAGGCCTTGCTCAGGGCCGTGATCGCAATCGAATCGGGCTTTCGCAGCGATGCGCGTTCGCCCAAGGGGGCGTTGGGCCTGATGCAGTTGATGCCTGCCACCGCGGCGCCGCTGCTTTCAGTGGCTGACGTGGAGACGGCGCTGGTGGATCCGGCGACCAATGTGAACGCGGGCTCGCGCCATCTGCGCCGGCTGATCGACCAGTATCCGGGCCGGCTGGATCTGGCGCTGGCGGCCTATAACGCGGGGGAAGGGGCGGTGCGCAAATATGACGCCGTGCCGCCCTATGCGGAGACCCAGGCGTACGTGCGGGATGTGACCGCCTTGTACGAGCACTACAAGGCGCCTTGAAGGGGAGCGGCCGCGGGCCGGCTCCCCGGCGTCGTTACATGGACGCGAAGACCTTTTCGGCGATGTCCAGGGTGGACTTGATCACCGCGTCGTCGTGCGTGGCCGAGACAAAGCCCGCTTCGAAGGCGGACGGCGCGAAGTGCACGCCGTGGTCCAGCATGGCATGGAAGAAGCGATTGAACGCCGCCGTGTCGCAGGCCGAGACTTCGGCGAACGAGGTCGGGACCTTATCGCTGAAGTAGATGCCGAACATGCCGCCCACCGAGTCGGCCGAGAAGGCCAGGCCCGCGGTGCGGGCGCGTTCCTGCAGGCCCTGGGCCAGCTTGGCGGTCTGGGCCGACAGCTTGTCGTAGAAGCCCGGAGCGGCGATCAGGCGCATCGTGGCCAGGCCCGCGGCCACGGCCACCGGGTTGCCCGACAGCGTGCCGGCCTGATAGACGCCGCCCAGCGGGGCGATGTGCTTCATGATCTCGGCGCTGCCGCCGAAGGCGCCCACCGGCATGCCGCCGCCGATCACCTTGGCCAGCGTGGTGATGTCGGGCTTGACGCCGGTCAGGCCTTGCACGCCTTGCGGGCCGACGCGGAAACCGGTCATGACTTCGTCGAAGATCAGCAGCGCGCCGTGCTGCGTGCAGACCTCGCGCAGGCCTTCCAGGAAGCCAGGGGCCGGCTTGATCAGGTTCATGTTGCCGGCGACCGGCTCGACGATGATGCAGGCGATGTCGGCGCCATGCTGGGCGAAAGCCTCGCGCACGGCGTCCAGGTTGTTGTATTCCAGGGTCAGCGTGTGCGAAACGAATTCCGGCGGCACGCCGGCCGAGCTGGGGTTGCCGAAGGTCAGCAGGCCCGAGCCCGCCTTCACCAGCAGGCTGTCCGAATGGCCGTGGTAGCAGCCTTCGAACTTCACGATCTTGGCGCGGCCGGTGGCGCCGCGGGCCAGGCGGATGGCCGTCATGGTCGCTTCGGTGCCCGAGCTGACCAGGCGCACCTGCTCCAGCGAGGGCAGGCGCGAGATCAGCACTTCGGCCAGCTCGATTTCCGCTTCGGTGGGAGCGCCGAAGGACAGGCCGTTGACCGCCGCGTCCTGCACGGCGCGCACCACTTCAGGATGCGAATGGCCGAGGATGGCCGGGCCCCAGGAACCGACGTAGTCGATGTACTGCTTGTCTTCCGCGTCCCACACGTACGGGCCCTGCGCGCGCTTGATGAAGCGCGGCGTGCCGCCCACGGAGCGGAAGGCGCGAACGGGCGAGTTGACGCCGCCGGGGATGCTGCGGCAGGCGCGTTCGAAAAGCTGAGCGTTACTGGACATGGCGTTCAAGGCTTGCGGTTGGGGTTTGCGGAATAGGGCGCGGAGCATGCGGCCGCGGCGGCGCGGATGCTGGGCGCTTCGAATAGCGCGGTGATGACGGCAATGGCGTCGGCGCCCGCTTGGGCCACCAACGGCGCGTTGTCGGGCGTGATGCCGCCGATGGCGACGACCGCGGGCCGGGGGGCGTCGCAGGTGTCCGTCAGGCGGCGGGCTTCGGTCAGCACCGACAGCGGCGCGCGCACGGTGTCGGGCTTGACGGTGGAGGCATACATGGCGCCGAAGGCGATGTAATCGGCGCCCGCGGCCAGCAGTTCCTGCGCGCGGCCCAGGTCGTCGTAGCTGGAGCCGCCCAGGATCAGGTCGGGACCGGCCTCGGCGCGGATTCGCGCCAGGCTTTCGTCCTCGCGGCCGACGTGCGCGCCGTCGGCGCCCACTTCCAGCGCCAGGCGCCAGTCGTCGTTGATCAGGAAGACTACGCCCAGCTCGCGGCACAGCGGCGCCAGCGCGCGGGCCTGGGCGGCGCGCACGGCGTCAGGCACGTTCTTGCGGCGCAGCTGCAGCGAGCGCATGCCGCCCGCGGCGGCCTGGCGCACCGCCAGCAGCAGGCGATCGGTGTCGTCCCATTCGGGGGTGACGCCATACAGGCCAGTGGGGAAGCGCAGCGCTTTCATTGGGAGGGAATCCGGTTGGGAATGCGCCGGCCCATGCCCGGCAGGAAGCTGGCGGCGACTGCCGCGTCGGCGTGCGCCAGCCCCTGGCGCACGGCTTCCGGCATTTCCAGGCCGCGAGCCAGCATGGCCGCGATGGCAGTGGCGGCCACGCCGCCGGCGTCGCCGTTGCGGTCCGGGGGCGCCTGCCAGGGCAGGGTGGCGGTCTGACCGTTGGGGCCTAGCAGCATGTTGGCGTAGTGGCCGGGCCGCTGCGGGCTGCCCAGAACCAGAACCCATTCCGCGCCCGCCGCCAGCAGGGCGTGCATGGGTGTCGGTGCGTCCCCGATATCAATGTCGCCGTCGGCGTGCCACTGCGCCAGACGCAGGTGCTCGATGATCAGCAGGTCCGTCTGCGGCAGCACCAGCTCCAGGGTGGCGGCCAGCAGGTCGTCGGCATCGTCCTCGTCGGCGGCGTCGGCCGGCGGCTGGGCGCGCTGGCCCAGATGCAGGACCAGCGGCACCTGGCTGTAATCGGCGGCGATCTGCGCTGCGACGCTGGCGGTTTCCGCGGTGTATAGTCCGCCCACCTTGATGGCCTGCACGGACATGTCTTCGAGCAGGCAGCGCGCCTGATCGTCCAGCAGGTCGGGTGTAACGGGATGGATTTCTTCGATGCCGGCGGTATCCCGCACGGTCAGCGCGGTCACGGCCGCGAGGCCATGGCAACCCAGGCCGGCACAAGTGACGGCATCTGCCGGCAAGCCGTCGGAACCCGAGGGATCGAGCGGACCGAAGACCAAAACGAGAGGGGGAGTAACGGGGGCCACTTGGACAGCGTTAGAGTGGGGGGGCGCCCGGACTCATTTGCGGTGAATCAGGGGAACCCCTATTGGGTTTCGGTAAGATTGTCCCCATTCTAATGGAAGCCCCTCACCTTTGCCCTGATGCCGGGCAAGGGCCTGGATTGATGTAAGAGAGAACTATGCGTACTTGGATGTGTTTGATTTGCGGCTGGGTCTATGACGAAGAGGCCGGCCTGCCCGACGAAGGCATTGCGCCCGGCACCCGCTGGGAAGACGTGCCCCCGAACTGGGTCTGTCCTGAATGCGGCGCCCGCAAAGAGGACTTCGAATTGATGGAAATCTGAGGCCATAGCGCCGACATATTCCGCCAAGGCTCGTAAGATGGGGCTAGGCCCCATCCCTCGCAACCGTGGACCCGACTGCCGCCAGGCATGATGCTTGCTGGATACGCGCGGCCTCCCCACGGTTCTTTCAGATTACCCATGTAGGGGTTGCCATGACGGAAAAACATCACGAAGACGCCGCGACGCAGGCAGCCAATTTTGCCAACCAGTTCCTGATCGCCATGCCCGGCATGGTGGAAGGCAGCCTGGCGGGTTCGGTCATCTATGTCTGCGAACACACCGAACGTGGCGCGCTGGGCCTGGTCATCAACCGGCCCACCGACCTGACGCTGGGCACCTTGTTCGAGCGCATCGACCTGACGCTCGAGATCGGTCCCGTGAAGGACACCCTGGTCTTCTTTGGCGGTCCGGTGCAGACCGACCGCGGTTTCGTGCTGCACGCGCCGGCCGGCGACTACAGCTCCAGCATCAAGCTGGGCGACATGGCGCTGACCACCTCGCGCGACGTGCTGCAGGCCGTGGCCGACGGCAAGGGGCCGGCCCGCATGCTGGTCACGCTGGGTTATGCCGGTTGGGGCGCGGGCCAGCTCGAGAGCGAGATGGCGCAGAACGCCTGGCTCAGCGTGGGCGCTGACGACGACATCATTTTCGACGTGCCCCCCGAGGAACGCTATCCGGCCGCGCTGAAGCTGCTGGGCATCGATCCGGTGATGCTGGCGGGCGATGCCGGACATGCCTGAAGAGACCCTGCTTGCCTTCGATTTCGGCGAGAAGAAGATCGGCATCGCCATCGGCAATACGCTGACGCGCCAGGCGCGTCCGCTGGAAATCATCTTCAGCGAAGTCCGCGAGGCGCGCTTCGGCCGCATCGCGGCGCTCTTGCAGGAGTGGCAGCCCCACCGTGTCGTCGTGGGTCTGGCCCTGGACGCCGACGGCGGCGAGCAACCCGCCACCGCGCGCTGCCGCCGCTTTGCCAATCAATTGCACGGCCGCTTCGGCCTCGCCGTCGAACTGGTCGACGAACGCGGTTCCAGCATGGAGGCGCAGCGCCTGCTGGGCACCCATGCGGCGGACGACGCGATGGCGGCGGCTGTTATCCTGCAACGATACCTGGACACCCTGCCTGCGGCTTGATGCACGCGGTCCGGACTGCCTATGCTCAATCCGCAACTCGATCGCCGCGGCGAACTGATACACCTGTTGACCACCGAAGGGCTGCCCCGCAGGCACGTCGAACGGCTGCTGGACGCGGCGCGCGCCTGGGCGGCGCGCGGCGATACAACGGGAGAGGCGCCAGCCGGCCCGTCGTCCGCGATGCCGGTATTCCTGTGCCTGCCCGATGAGTCCACGCAAGACCGCGATGCCTTTGCCGCCGCCGCGCAGCGCGTGTCGCTGTCTGCGGTCATGCTGGATCCGCAGGCTGGCGACGCGCTGGCCGCAACCGTCTCGCGCCTGGCCCCGGGCCTGCTGGTGCTGCGCCATGGCGCCAGCGGCGCGGCGCATTGCGCGGCCGCGCACGCGGCGCCGGGCCTGCGCATCCTCAACGCAGGCGACGGCTGCCACGCCGATCCCTTGCCCGCGCTGGCGCTGGTGCAAGCCATGCTCGACGCGCGGCAGGACCTGACCAACCTGGCCGTGACGCTGGTGGGCGACATCCGCCACTCGCGCGTGGCGCGTCCCGTCATCCATGCCATGACCACGCTGGGCGTGCCCGAAGTCCGCGCCGCCGCGCCGCGCACCCTGTTGCCCGACGGACTGCCGCAGCTCGGCGTGCGCGCCTGCGCCTCGCTGCGCGAGGGCTTGCAGGATGCAGACGTCATCATCGCGCTGCCCTTGCAAGTGGAAGGCATCAGCGGCGCGCAACTCCCTTCCGCACGCGAATACGCGCAGGCCTACGGCCTGACGCCGGATGCCCTGGCCGCGGCCCGCTCCGATGCCCTGCTGCTGCCGGCGGGCGTGTTGACGCCCGGCATCGAGGTCGACGGCGATGTGTCGGCCAGCCTGGCGCCCATCGAGGCGCGGCTGGAGGATATCGAGCAGCATCTGCGTCTGGCCGCCTTGGAATTGCTGACCGGAGACGCGTCGTGAGGCTGCATATCGCCAATGGCCGGCTGATCGATCCCGCCAACGCGGTGGACGGACAGCACGACCTCTACATCGCCGACGGCCACGTCGTCGCCGTGGGCCGCGCGCCCGACGGTTTTCAAGCGGATCGCTCGCTGGACGCCAGCGGGCTGGCGGTGTTGCCGGGCCTGATCGATTTGTCCGCGCGCGTCACGCAACCGGGCGCGGCGGCCTTCGCCGCTGCCGAACTGCGCGCGGCGCTTGCCGGTGGCGTCACCCGGCTGGTGCTGCCACCGGACCCTGGCGCGCCGCTGGATGAACCCGGCAAGGCCGAGGCCTTGATGCGCCACGCCGAGGCCGGGCAATGCCGGGTCCATCCCTTGGGCGCGATGACGGTGGGACTGGCCGGCGAAACGCTGGCCGAGATGGGCCTGCTGGCGCAGGCGGGCTGCCTCGCCTATACGCACGGCGAACAAGGCATCGCCGATACGCGCGTGTTCTGGGGCGCGATGCGCTACGCCAGCGGCATGGGCCTGGCGCTGTGGCTGCGACCACAGGATCCGTGGCTTGCGCGCGGCGCGGTCGCCGCAAGCGGCGCCTACGCCGAGCGCCTGGGCCTCGAAGGGCTGCCGCCGCAGGCGGAAACCGTGGCCCTGCACACCATTTTTGAACTGCAGCGCGCCACCGGCGCGCGCGTGCACCTGACGCGGCTGTCCTCGGCCGCTGGCCTGGAACTGCTGCGCGCCGCCCGGCGCGAGGGCCTGCCGGTCACGGCCGACGTGTCCGTCCACAGTCTGCACCTGACTGACGTGGACATCGGCTTCTTCAACACGGACTTCCGCCTGAACCCGCCGCTGCGCGGCCAGCGCGATCGCGACGCGATCCAGGCCGCGTTGGCCGACGGCACTGTCGATGCGCTGTGCTCCGATCACAATCCGATCGACGACGCCGCCAAAGCCGTGCCGTTCCCGTTGGCCGAGCCCGGCGCTACCGGACTGGAGCTGCTGCTGTCCCTGGCCCTGAAGTGGGCGCGCGACCACCGCCGACCTCTGCCCGAAGCACTGGCGCGGGTCACTTGCGGCCCCGCCGCGGTGCTGGCCAGCGTTTCTCCGCTGGCCGCATCCGCCGGCCATCTGGGCGTGGGAGCGTCAGCGGACCTGTGCCTGGCCGATCTGGAAGCCGAATGGCTGGTGATGCCCGGCGCGCTGCAAAGCCGCAGCGGCCATACCCCGTTCGCGGGTATGATGCTGCCCGGCCGCGTACGCGCCACCGTGGTAGGTGGCAGCCTGGCCTGGGAGACTCCGGTTTGAAGCTGCTGCGCTTTGTCCTTAGGCTGTTCCTCGTGGTGCCCTGGATTCTCTTCGGCCTCTTGTGTGTAGGCCTGGTATATCCCCTGATCGGCCCCAAATCACGTGCCTGGCTGAACCGCCGCTGGTCGCGCTGCCTGATGGCTTTCTGTGGCCTGCGGGTCGTCCTCAAGGGCGAGCCGCGCCTGACCGGTCCGGTGCTGCTGGTGGCCAACCACGTGTCCTGGATCGACATCTTCGTGCTGAACTCGGCGCGCGCCACGTCCTTCGTCGCCAAAAGCGAAATCCGCAGTTGGCCGATCATCGGCTGGCTGGTGGCCGGCGCCGGTACGCTCTTCATCGAACGCGGCCAGCGCCACGCGGTGCACGCCATGGGTGAATCCATGCAAGCCCGCTTCAAGCAGGGCGACGCGGTGGGGCTGTTCCCCGAAGGCACGACGAGCGAGGGTTTCGAGTTATTGCCCTTCCACGCCAGCCTGTTCGAACCGGCGCGTTCGGCCGCCGTCGAGATCCAGCCCGTGGCCTTGCGCTTCCTGCAGCATGGCAAGCGCAGCGGTTACGCGGCGTTCGTGGGGGAAGAGTCCTTGGTTGCGAATCTCTGGCGGGTGCTGGGGGTGACCGGACTGGCCGTCGAAGTGGTGTTCCTGCCGCCGTTGGCGGCGCGGCATCCGGACGGGAGTTTGCCTACGCGGCTGGAGTTGTCTCATCAGGCGCGGGATGCGATTTCGAGTGTGCTGTAGCGCATAAGCGCTTCGTAGGTCGTCCGTCGTCGCGGGCGGCCTTTTGGGGCTTACGCGGTGTCTTGCGTCGCGTGTTGGCGCTGCGCGCTGGTGGTTGGTGATTTTGGGTATGCGGGACGTTGAAGCGCGTCGGTTGGCCAACCATCGTCATTCAACGTCAGTGCGGGATGGGTGGCGCGCGTGACGGTCAGCATGCGCAAGCAGTTCGTCACCGCGCGCCATCCATCACCGCCCATCCCCCATGAGCTGGCGACCATTAGCAAACCACTCGCCGCATTCGCGCAAGCGAACACAATCGAAATTCAAGGAATCACGTATGTCATTCTCGGCCGCCCGCGCGGCCGAGAATGACGGGCAGCCCAAGAATCGTCCCTGACCACAGCTCTAGCAGCGCATCAGTCCAAGATTCAAGTAGCCCATCGGCGCGGGCGCCTGAGTGGCGGGCAACCTCGATGCGCCCGAGGGAATCTGAAGGGAAGGCCGAAGGCCTGGACGAAGATGACGACGGGGCAGTCCGGAGCGAAGGCTCCGGACCGCAATCGTGGGCGCCCGCCACTCAGGCGCCCGCGCCGATGGGCGGCCTACGAAGCACTGGAACGGCGCCTCGAAACCATGCAAACGCAGCCTCGGGCGAACTCAGCGCCAGAAGCTACAAAGCCCGCCTACTTCCCAGCACTATCCGACCACCCCTTGGACAACTCCACCGCCTGCCGCCACCGCTTCATCCGCGCAGCCCGCACGGACTCCGGCCAAGTCGGTTCGAACGTCCGCTCAGCCTGCCACTTCGAGGCAAACTCCTCCAGCCCCGACCAGAACCCTACCGCCAGCCCCGCCAACCCCGCGGCGCCCAGCGCCGTCGATTCCGATACGCGCGGGCGGACCACCGGGACGCCCAGCAAATCCGCCTGCATCTGCATCAGCAGGTCGTTGCGGGCGGCGCCGCCGTCCACGCGCAGCTCGGTCAGCGCGATGCCGCTGTCGCCGTTCATGCAGGTCAGCAGTTCGGCGCTTTGCAGAGCGATGGATTCCAGCGTGGCGCGGGCGATGTGGGCGCGGGTGGTGCCGCGGGTCAGGCCCACCAGCGTGCCGCGCGCATACGGATCCCAGTGCGGCGCGCCCAGGCCGGCGAAGGCCGGGACCATGAAGACGTCGTCGGTGTCGGCCACGCTGGCGGCCAGGGATTCGATTTCTTCCGAACGCTGGATGATGCCCAGGCCGTCGCGCAGCCACTGCACCGCCGCGCCGGCCACGAACACGCCGCCTTCCAGCATGTAGGTCGGGCGCCAGCCGCTGTTGCCGGCCTGCGGCAGGCCCCAGCCTACCGTGGACAGCAGGTTGTTGTGGGACTGCACAGGTTTTTCGCCCACGTTCATCAGCATGAAGCAGCCGGTGCCGTAGGTGTTCTTTGCCATGCCCGGCGTGAAGCAGGCCTGGCCGAAGGTGGCGGCCTGCTGGTCGCCGGCGTTGCCGGCAATCGGGATCGAACCGCCCAACCATTCGGGCAGGGCTTCACCCACCACCGCGCTGCTGGGCGCGATGGTGGGCAGCACGCTGCGCGGGATCTTCAGCAGCGCCAGGATCTCGTCGTTCCAGTCCTGCGTGTGCAGGTCGAACAGCATGGTGCGCGAGGCATTGCTCGGGTCGGTGCTGTGCACCGCGCCGCCCGTCAGTTGCCAGATCAGCCAGGTGTCCACCGTGCCAAAGGCCAGTTCGCCGCGATCGGCCATCTGGCGTGCGCCCGGCACGTGATCCAGCAGCCAGGCGAGCTTGGTGCCGGAAAAATAGGCGTCCAGCACCAGGCCGGTGCGCGATTGCAGGAAATCGGCGTGGCCGTCCTGGCGCAGTTGGTCGCACATGGGCGCCGTGCGGCGGTCCTGCCAGACGATGGCGCGCGCCAGCGGGCGGCCGGTGGCGCGTTCCCAGATCAGGGTGGTTTCGCGCTGATTGGTGATGCCGATGGCGGCGATGTCGGCGGCGGTCGCGCCGGCATTGCGCAGGGCTTCGCGCGCCACGTCCAGCTGGCTATGCCAGATCTCGCTGGCATCGTGCTCGACCCAGCCCGGCCGCGGATAGTGCTGGCGGAATTCGCGCTGGCCCACGCCGCGCACCACGCCCTCACGGTCGAACACGATTGCGCGGGAGCTGGTCGTGCCCTGGTCCAGGGCTAGGACAAATTCATTCGTCGTCACTTTGTTTGGCGCCGTTCAGGTGTGCCCCGGCCAGAGGGTCGAGGCGTCTAAAGGAGAAGGTCGAAGCCATGCACAGCACGCCGACGACGATGAAGCCCGCGACGACATCGCGGATCGCCAGCGTTTCCGCGCCGCGCAGGGACATGCTGATGTTCAGCGTCACCGCGGCCACGCCCACGCCCAGGCTGATGCCCAGCTGCTGCGCCATCGCGGCGAAACTGCTGGCGCGGCTCATCTTGGACGGGGGGATGTCGGCATAGGTTAGCGTATTTACCCCGGTGAACTGCAGCGAACGGAAAAAGCCGCCGACCAGCAGGATCGCGATCATCAGCCACACCGGCGTGGTGGGCGTGAAGGCGCCGCAGACCACGATGAACGCGCCCGCCAGCACGGCGTTCACGGTCAGGACCCGGCGAAAGCCGAAGTGCTTGACGATGGGGGTGGCCACGAACTTCATCAGCAGCGCGCCCGCGGCGCTGGCGAAGGTGATCAGGCCGGCCGCGAACGGCGTGAGGCCAAAACCCACCTGCAGCAGCATGGCCAGCAGGAAGGGCGTGGCGCCCACGGCGAAACGGCACAGGTTGCCGCCCAGCGTGGAGATGGCGAAGGTGGGGATCCGCATCAGCGACAGGTCGATGATGGGGTGTTCGGTGCGCTTGGCATGCCAGCCATAGAGCAGGCCGCAGATCGTGCCGACCACGATCAGCCCCAGCAGCACGGACGGCGGCATGACGTCGCGGCCGATGGCCTCGAAACCGCTGACCAGGGTCGCCAGGCAGATCGCGCTGAGCAGGAAGCCCGGCCAGTCCAGGCGCGGGGCGGCTTCCTCGCGGATTTCCGCGACGTAGCGCAGCACCAGGAAAATTCCCAGGATACCGATAGGGATATTGATCAGGAAGATCCAGTGCCAGGACATGTAGGTGACCATGAAGCCGCCCAACGGCGGTCCGATCACGGGGCCCAGCAGGGCCGGAATGGAAAGGAAGGACATGGCCTTCAGCAAGTCCTGCTTGGGCACGGTGCGCAGCAGGATGATGCGCCCCACCGGCACCATCATTGCGCCCGCCATCCCCTGGACGATGCGGGCCAGGACCAGTTGCGGCAGATCCTGGGACAGCGCACAGGCCACCGAGCTGAGCGTGAACAGGCCGATCGCCGCCACGAATACCCGCCGCGCGCCGTAGCGGTCGGCCGCCCAGCCGCTGACGGGCACGAATACCGCCACCGACAGCAGGTAGGAAGTAATGGCCACGTTCAGCCGTACCGGGGTCGAACCCAGGGCGTGGGCCATGGCTGGCAGGGCAGTGGCGACCACGGTGGCGTCCAGCATCTGCATGAACAGCGCACAGCCCACGATGAAGGGAATCATGCGCGCCGCGCGCGCGGCTTGCTCACTGGAAAGAGGAGCGGGGCGGGCTGCTGCTGCGGTTTCTGCGGACATGGCGGGCGGGGGCGATGGGTGCCGCGAGATTGTAACGCCGGGGGGTGGGCCGCCGTGAAGTAAACTCCCTACATCCGAAACCCATTGAAATTGGTGCCATGGCGACCAACTACGAATCCGAGATCACCCTTTTCCTGAAGGACTACAAGAAATCGCATCCTGGCACCGAAGAGCGCCAGCGCGAGGGCCGCGCCCGCCTTTGGGACAAACCGCAGGACTCGGAGCTGCTGGAAGGCTTCCGCGCGGCCCGCGTGCCGCAAAAGCCGTACGTCTACCAGGCCGACTGAGCCCATTGCGGCAATCATGGCCCAAAACGCTTCCGTCCCGGGCGACGCCCTGGCCGCGCTAGTGGAACCGCCCGTCGACAGCACCCCTGACACGATCGACAGCGTGGCGTTCGCGCGCCTGTATGGCGAGCCGCTGTTCCAGATGCCCACGGACCTGTACATCCCGCCGGATGCGCTGGAAGTGTTTCTGGAAGCGTTTGAAGGGCCGCTCGACCTGCTGCTCTACCTGATCCGCAAGCAGAACTTCAATGTGCTGGACATCCCCATGGCGGATGTCACGCGGCAGTATCTGTCGTATGTGGAGCAGATCCGCATCCACAACCTGGAGCTGGCCGCAGAGTACCTGCTGATGGCGGCGATGCTCATCGAGATCAAGTCGCGCATGCTGCTGCCGGTCAAGAAGACCGACACCGGCGAAGAGCCGGAAGATCCACGCGCCGAACTCGTGCGCCGCCTGCTCGAATACGAGCAGATGAAGCTGGCCGCCCAGAAGCTGGACGCGATGCCGCAGCTGGGCCGCGACTTCGTCAGCAGCCAGGCGGTGGCCGACCTGAGCGTCGAGCGCATGCTGCCCGAGGTCAGCGTGGACGACTTGCGCGCGGCGTGGGCCGACATCATGAAGCGGGCCAAGCTGAACCAGCATCACCACATCACGCGCGAACAGTTGTCCGTGCGCGATCACATGACGCATATCCTGCGGCGCCTGAACGACGTGCGCTTCATGGAATTCGGCGACCTGTTCATGGAGCGCGTCCGCGAAGGCGCGCCCGCGGCGGTGGTCGTCGTGCATTTCATCGCCATGCTGGAGCTGGCGCGCGAGTCCCTGCTGGAAATTACGCAGGCCGAGCCCTATGCTCCCATCTACGTGCGCCTGGCCTACACCAGCGTGTCGGCGGTCGCGGCCTGATCCTCACCGGGCTGCTCCCAACCCCGGAGAAACTCCTTGAAAGTCGTACACACCATCCAGGAATTGCGCGATCACCTGCGCGGCCAGAATCGCGTGTCCTTCGTGCCCACGATGGGCAACCTGCACGAAGGCCACCTGTCCCTGATGAAGCTGGCGCGCCAGCATGGCGATCCGGTGGTGGCCAGCATCTTCGTGAACCGCCTGCAGTTCGGTCCCAACGAAGACTTCGACCAGTATCCCCGCACGCTCGCCGCCGACATCGAGAAGCTCGAGCGCGAGCGCGACGTCTACGTGCTGTTCGCGCCGAACGAGCGCGAGATGTATCCGGAGCCGCAGAACTTCCGTGTGCAGCCCCCGGACGACCTGGGCGATATCCTGGAAGGCGAGTTCCGCCCCGGCTTCTTCGAAGGCGTCAGCACCGTGGTGCTGAAGCTGTTCTCCTGCGTGCAGCCGCGCGTGGCGGTGTTCGGCAAGAAGGACTACCAGCAGCTGATGGTGGTGCGCAACATGTGCCGCCAATTCCAATTGCCCGTCGAAGTGTTGGCGCACGAGACCGTGCGCGCCGAAGATGGCCTGGCCTTGTCCTCGCGCAACCGTTACCTCAGCGACGCCGACCGCGCCGAGGCGCCTGCGTTGTATGCCGCGTTGCGGCACGCCAACGAGCGCCTGGCCCAGGGCGAACGCGATGCCGCCGCCCTGGAGCGCGAAGCCGTCGAGACCCTGACCCGGCGCGGCTGGCAGGTGGACTACGTGGCTCTGCGCCGCCAACGCGACCTCAAGCGTCCCGAAGCCGCCGACCTGCAGGCCGGCGAACCATTGGTGGCGCTGGCGGCCGCCAAGCTGGGCACGACCCGCCTGATCGACAATCTGGAACTGGCCTACACGGCCTGAGACGGCAAGGCCGCGGGGGTGGCGTCCATGTCCACCCCTGAAAGAACTACCAGCTTACGTGGTGGCGGGAGGCGGGTCAGACTCGGTGCAATCCTACATTGCAAGCGAGCCGCCCCATGCAAGCTCCCCGTCCCGATCTGGAAGCCGTTCTTTCTTCCCTCACTCCCCGCGAACGGCAAATCGTCACCTATGTGGCCGCCGGCCGCCCCAATAAAGTCATCGCCATAGACCTGGGCATTTCGCTGCGCACGGTCGAGGCCCACCGCTCCCGCATCTTCACCAAGCTGCAAGTGCGCAACGCCATGCAACTGGCGTGCCGGCTGTGCGAGCACGGCCGTTCCGGTGCCTCGCCCGTGCCTGGGGCGGCTGGGCCGGACCGCCGGCATGCGCTGGTTTCCATGCCCCCGCCCGGCAGCGTCAGTCCGAGCTATGTGCTGCATGAACCGCCGACGCCAGCGTACAGCCCATGCCTGGCAAGTCCCGCTGCACGCCGTTCCGATCTTGGCGCCGACCCAGACAGCCAGTCTGGGTAGTCCAAAAGCACCGGGCCCGGCGAACGTGATGTTCGTCGGGCCCGGGTAGGAAGCTGCGCAGGCGGCGTACTCAATGGCCGCCGGCGGGCCTCAAGGACACTGGGGCGCGGCCGCCTTGGCCAATTCGTCGATCGGGTCCAGATCAGGCTGGCGGGTCAGGTTGTAGTTCAGGTTGGGCGTCTGGCCGTCAATGGAGCGCACGCGCAGCACGTTGTTGGCAGCCACCACGAATTCCGCGCGGCCATTGCCCTTGCTGTCCATCAGGATGACGCGCGGCGGGCGCTCGTCGGTGGCATCCCAGCAGCCTTGCTCGGTAACCGGCGGGCCTTTCTTGGGATCGTTTTCCAGGTAGGCCACGCGGCCGCGCCAACGGCCATTGGGCGCCAGCGTAAGCGTCACGCGCTGTGCGGTGCACTGCATGGCGGGCGAGAAGCACGGCAGGGTGCCCATGTAGGTCTGCGGCTGCGGCACCAGGCTCTGCACCGCCGGGTTGGGCGCGCTGGCATTTGCCGGGCTGGCGGCGGCCGGCGCGCTTGCGGCGGATGCCGAGGTGGTGTGCTCGGTGTCTGCCGGGACTGCCTGGCCGTCTTCCGTGGTCTGACCGCCGGCGGCGGCCTGGGCGGCCTGATTCTGGTTCTTGCGGGGGGCATCCGGCTTGAGCGCGATCTGCACTTGCGACGGCGCACGGATGACGCTGCGATATCCCGCGCCCGACCCCTGGTACTGGGCGTCGGTCACGGTGCTTTCGGCGGGAGGGTCGTAGTAGCCTTCGGTTTTCTGTTGGGCACAGCCAGCTGCGCCCAATGCGGTGCCTGCGAGCAGCAGCCCCATGACGCTGAGTTTGCGGGAGCGGGTACCGATTTCTACGCGCGCGGTCATGGCAGCTTATCCGTGTGGTGAGTCTGTCTCCGATTTTACGCACTTATGCGAAGATTCGATACGTTCCCCTTAGCCGCACTTGGGCATCCTCAACACTTTATGCACTATTTACGACACGGCCGCCGCCAGCCTGCCCCGCGCACTATCGCCAGCTCCTGGCGTGGCGCCGTCGCGGCCCAGTGCCGCGCGTGCGGATGACGGCGATGCGGCATGTCTTCGATCTGCCTCTGGGCCTGTTCATCGGCCTGGCGGCGCTGGCGGGTTTGTTCGTCGGCAACTGGCTGACGGTGCTGACCCACCGGCTGCCGCGCATGATGGAGCAGGAATGGCAGGCGCACTGCCAGGAAGCCTCGGGCAAGCCGCTTGCGGCGGGGCGCTATGGCCTGTGGTCGCCGGCATCGCACTGCCCCGCCTGCGACACCCCCGTGGCGGGCTGGCGGCGGCTGCCGCTGCTGGGTTGGCTGCTGTTGCGGGGTCGCTGCGGCGCTTGCGGCGTGGCCATCGGGTGGCGCTACCCGGCCATCGAACTGCTGACCTGCGCGCTGTTCGCTGCATGCGCCTGGCGGTTCGGCGCCACGCCGCTGGCGCTGTCCGCCATGGGCTTGTCGGTCATGCTGGTGGCGCTGGCCTGGATCGACTTCGAGTCCACACTGCTGCCCGACGCATTGACCCAGCCGCTGCTCTGGGCCGGGCTGCTGGTCAATCTGTTCGATGCCTATGCCAGCCTGCAGATGGCGGTGGTGGGGGCGGTGGCGGGCTACGTCTTCCTGTGGGTTATCTTTCATGTGTTCCGCCTGCTGACGGGGCGCGAGGGCATGGGCTATGGTGATTTCAAACTGCTCGCCGCGCTGGGCGCATGGTTTGGCGTGGAAGCCCTGCCGACGCTGCTGCTGAGCGCATCGTTGCTGGGCGTGCTGATCGGCGGCGCGCTGACCTTGAGCGGCCGCGCCAGTCGCGGGCAGCCATTGCCCTTTGGTCCCTATCTTGCGCTGGCGGGCGTCGTGACGCTGCTGGTGGGCGGCGAGCACGGCTTGGGGCAGTTTTTGCAATAGGGCGGTTCATGTCCTCCATGGGATGGGCGGTATGTTGAAGATAGGTCTGACGGGCGGCATCGGATCGGGCAAGACCCGGGTGGCGGACATGCTCGCAGAGTGGGGGGCGACGCTGGTCGATACCGACGAGATCGCGCGTGAGCTGACCGCCGCGGGCGGTGCGGCCATGCCTGCGATAGAACGCGAGTTCGGCCCGCGGGCATTGACGCCGGACGGGGCGCTGGACCGCGCGTGGATGCGGGATCAGGCGTTCTCGGATCCGCAGGTGCGCTTGCGGCTGGAGGCCGTGCTGCATCCCGCCATCGGGCAGGAGACCGAGCGCCAGGCCGCGGCTGCGACCGGTGCGTATCTGGTCTTCGTGGTGCCGCTGCTGGTTGAATCGTTGCCGCGTTGGCGCTCGCGCCTGGACCGCATCTGCGTGGTGGATTGCGACCCGGAGACGCAGGTGGCGCGGGTGCGCCAACGCAGCGGGCTGACGGAGCCTGCCATACGGCGTATCATGGCGGCACAGGCTGCGCGGGCAAGCCGTCTGGAAGTCGCCGACGACGTCATCGTCAATGACGCAGGCACTACGCCGGAACAACTGCGCGCGCAGGCGAAGACCCTGCATGACCGCTGGCTGGCGCTGGCGAGCACGACGGGCCGGCAAGCTCCGCGCTAGGCCGGCACCCCTGAATAACATTGGCCCAGCCGGCCAAACACAGATGGGCCTGTAAAGAAGCGTGATCGTTTACGAATACCCCTTCAATGAGCGCATCCGCGCTTATCTGCGGCTGGAATACCTGTTCGACAGGCTGTTCTTCTTTGCCCGCGAGGGGGACTCGCGCCTGCATCAGGTTGCCGTCACCTCCCTGTTCGACTTGCTCGACGCCTGCGAACGCACCGATGTAAAAGGCGCGGTCCTGCAAGACCTGGAACGCCAGCGCATGGCGCTGGTCGGGCTGCGCGATCATCCCGGCGTTGCACAGGATGCGCTTGAAGCCATGCTGCGCGAAATGGAAAAGGTGACCACGGCGCTGGCCGCGCCTGGCAAGACCGGCCAGTCCCTGCGCGAAAACGAATGGCTGACCAGCCTGCGCGGACGCCTGTCGGTGCCGGGCAGCGCCACGCAGGTCGACATGCCGTCGTATTTCGCCTGGCAGAACAAATCCGAGGCCTCCCGCTGCGCCGACCTGCAGGCCTGGGTGGCACCCTTCATTCCTTTGTATGACGGCCTGACCCTGGCCCTGCGCCTGCTGCGCGAATCGGGCCGCAAGTCGGACATCGTGGGCGAGCAGGGCGCCTACCAGCAGATGCTGGGCGGCAAGCAGTTCCAGCTGCTGCGGGTCTGGCTGGACCCGGCCCAGGGCGTATTTCCCGAGATCAGTGCCAATAAGTACATGATCTGGATACGTTTTTCCACCCAGGACGGCGAATTCAAGCCCCAGCAGGTCGCCCGCGACGTCCCCTTCCAGATGACGCTCTGCACCTCATAGCATGGGTGGAGCGCGAGCATCCTCGCGCAACTCCGCCCGTTGTCCGACGCGTGTAACCCACCAAGCAGCGCTTGAATGGGGCAAGGCCGACCAAGCCTGCGGGGCCAGGCGGCCCACTTTGCCTTCCGCCCAGATTCCTGTTGCTCCCAGTTTCAACCAGGGATCGCGGCGCTGGAAACCGGGACGGTCTGGTACACAATACGGCTTTCCTCCGCCCGTGCCGGAACTGTTCCATGCCTGATAGCCGTCCCGTATCTCCGCCCACCCGTTGGACCCGCCGCCGCCTGCTCGGGCTGGCGCTGGTATTGCTCGTTGTGGCGGGCATAGCCTGGCTGGTGCTGCGGCCCGCGGCCAAGCCGGGCGGGGCGGGCGCCCCGGGGGGGCGTCCCGGCGGCCGGCCGCCAGCGGGCGCCATGATGACCCCCGCGGTGCCGGTGCGCATCGCCACGGCCGCCAAGCAGGACATCGATATCTTCCTGAAGTCGCTGGGCACGGTCACCGCCTACAACACCGTTACCGTGCGCAGCCGGGTCAGCGGCGAACTGGTGGAAGTGGCCTTCCAGGAGGGCCAGCAAGTGAAGGCCGGCGACCTGTTGGCGCAGGTGGACCCGCGGGCGTTCCAGGTGGCCCTGGACCAGGCGCGCGGCACGCAGATGCAGAACCTGGCCCAGCTGGAGAACGCCCGGCGCGACCTGCAGCGTTATCAGGCGCTGTACAAGCAGGACTCGATCGCCAAGCAGCAGGTCGACACGCAGGCCGCCCTGGTGCGGCAGTACGAAGGCACCGTCAAGAGCGACCAGGCCAACGTGGACAACGCCCGCCTGCAACTGGAATACGCGCGTATCACCGCGCCCATCAGCGGCCGTTTGGGCTTGCGCCAAGTGGACCGCGGCAATCTGGTGTCCAGCTCGGACACCAACGGACTGGTGGTGATCACCCAGACCCAGCCGATTTCCGTGGTGTTCACGCTGCCCGAGACCCAGCTGCCCGAAGTGCGCGCCGAGATCGCCGCCGGCAAGACGCTGGCGGTGGATGCCTATGACCGCGCCGACACCCGGCGCATCGCCACGGGCCAGCTGGAAACGATGGACAACCAGATCGACGTCACCACCGGCACCCTGAAGCTGAAGGCGCGTTTTGAAAACGCCGACGACGCGCTCTTTCCCAACCAGTTCGTCAACGTGCGCCTGCACGTGCTCACGCGCAAGGACGTGACCGCGATCCCCACCGCCGCCATCCAGCAAGGCTCGGCCGGCGCCTTCGTGTTCCTGGTGCAGCAGGACAACACCGTGCAGGTGCGCCAGCTGAAGCTGGGCGCCGTCAACAACGGCATGGTGGCCGTCAACGAAGGCCTGCAGCCCGGCGACCGGGTGGTCGTCGAAGGCACCGACCGTCTGCGCGCGGGCGCCAAGGTGGAAGTGGTGGGCGGCTCGGACGTGATCCCCGCCACCCGCGACAAGACCCTGGGCGCGGGTGCGCCGGCCGGCACCACGCCGCCGTCGAAGTAAGCCGGGAAACATCGTGAGCCCGTCGCGCCTGTTCATCCTGCGTCCGGTAGCCACCACGCTGTCGATGGTGGCGATCCTGATCGCCGGTTTCATCGCCTACCGGCTGCTGCCCGTTTCGGCCCTGCCGGAAGTGGACTATCCGACGATCCAGGTGGTGACGCTGTACCCCGGCGCCAGTCCCGATGTGATGACTTCGCTGGTGACGTCGCCACTGGAACGGCAGTTCGGACAGATGCCGGGCCTGAACCAGATGTCGTCCACCAGTTCGGGCGGGGCCTCGGTCATCACGCTGCAGTTCAATTTGACGCTGCCCCTGGACGTGGCCGAACAGCAGGTGCAGGCGGCGATCAACGCCGCTTCGAACCTGCTGCCCAGCGACCTGCCGGTGCCGCCGACCTACAACAAGGTGAACCCGGCGGATGCGGCGGTGCTGACGCTGGCGATCACGTCCCCCACCATGCCCTTGCCGCAGGTGCGCGACCTGGTGGATACGCGGGTGGCGCAGAAGCTGTCGCAGATTCCCGGCGTGGGCCTGGTCAGCGTGGCGGGCGGCCAGCGTCCGGCGGTGCGGGTACAGGTCAATCCGCAGGCGCTGGCGGCCAACGGCCTGTCGCTGTCGGACCTGCGCACGGCCATCGTTGGCGCCAACGTCAACCAGCCGAAGGGCAATCTGGACGGACCGCAGCGGTCCACCACCATCAACGCCAACGATCAGCTCAAGACGCCCACCGACTACAACGACCTGATCATCGCGTACAAGAACAATGCGCCGCTGCGCCTGTCCGACGTGGCGCGCGCCGTCGAAGGCGCCGAGGACACGCGCCAGGCGGCCTGGGCCGGCGACAAGCCCGCCATCCTCCTGAACATCCAGCGCCAGCCGGGCGCCAACGTGATCGACGTGGTCAACCGGATCCAGGCGCTGCTGCCCCAGCTGCGCGCCGCCTTGCCCGCGACCCTGGACGTGAGCGTGGTGTCCGACCGCACCCAGACCATCCGCGATTCGGTGGCCGACGTGCAGTTCGAGATGATGCTGGCCGTGGCCCTGGTGGTCATGGTGACCTTCGTGTTCCTGCGCAGCCTGACGGCGACGCTGATCCCCAGCGTGGTGGTGCCGCTGTCTCTGGTGGGTACCTTCGGCATCATGTACCTGGCCGGCTTCTCCATCAACAACCTGACCTTGATGGCGCTGACCATCGCCACCGGCTTCGTGGTGGACGACGCCATCGTCATGATCGAGAACATCGCCCGCCACATCGAGGAAGGCGAGACGCCGCTGCAAGCCGCGCTCAAGGGCGCCTCGCAGATCGGCTTCACGCTGATCTCGCTGACCTTTTCGCTGATCGCCGTGCTGATCCCGCTGCTCTTTATGACCGAAGTGGTGGGGCGGCTGTTCCGCGAGTTCGCCATCACGCTGGCCGTTTCCATCCTGATATCGCTGGTGGTGTCGCTGACGCTGACGCCCATGATGTGCGCGCGCCTCTTGCGCGCCGAATCCGAGCAGAAGCACGGCCGCTTCCATCAGGTTACGGGCGCCTTCATCGACCGCGTGATCGCCGGCTACGACCGCTGGCTGCAGGTCGTGCTGCGGCATCAGCCGCTGACGCTGCTGGTGGCGCTGGCAACCTTCGCGCTGACCGTGTTGCTGTACCTGGTGATCCCCAAGGGCTTCTTCCCGCAGCAGGACACCGGGCTGATCCAGGCCATCACCCAGGCGCCGCAATCGATTTCCTTCCCCGCCATGGCGGAGCGTCAGCGCGAGGCCGCGCGCCTGGTGCTGGAAGATCCCGACGTGCAGGCCGTATCGTCCTTCATCGGCGTGGACGGCAGCAACGCCACGCTCAGCGCCGGACGCATGCAGATCGCGCTCAAGCCGCAAGCCGAGCGCAACGGCGACCTGCGCACGGTGATGGGACGCCTGGAGCAGGCGCTGGCCAAGCAGGATGGCCTGACCGTCTACATGCAGCCGGTGCAGGACCTGACCATCGAGGACCGCGTGAGCCGCACGCAGTACCAGATGACGCTGTCCAATCCCGACCTGAAGGTGTTGAGCGAATGGACGCCCAAGCTGGTGAACCGCCTGCGGCAGGTGCCCGGCCTGAAGGACGTGACCGACGACCTGCAGGACGACGGCCTGCAGACCTGGGTCGAGATCGACCGCGACGCCGCGTCGCGGCTGGGCATCACGGCGGCGGTGATCGACGAGGCGCTCTACAACGCCTTTGGCCAGCGGCTGATTTCCACCATCTTCACGCAATCCAACCAGTACCGCGTGGTGCTGGAGGTCGAACCGCAGTTCCAGGTGACGCCGGCCTCGCTGGGCCAGATCCACGTGCCGACCTCGACCGGCGCGCAGGTGCCGCTGTCATCGGTGGCGCACATCAGCGAGGGCAAGACGGTGCTGGCCGTCAACCGGCTGGACCAGTTCCCCATGGTGACGGTGTCCTTCAACCTGGCGCCGGGCGCTTCCTTGTCGGGCGCGGTGGAGGACATCATTGCGGCCGAGGCCGATATCGGCCTGCCCACCGGCGTCGAGACGCGCTTCCAGGGCGCGGCGCTGGCGTTCCAGAATTCGCTGTCCAGCACCCTGTGGCTGATCCTGGCCGCCATCGTGACGATGTACATCGTGCTGGGCGTGCTGTACGAAAGCTATATCCACCCCATCACCATCCTGTCGACCTTGCCTTCGGCCGGCGTGGGGGCGCTGCTGGCGCTCCTGATCAGCGGCACCGAGCTGGACATGATAGGTATCATCGGCATCATCCTGCTGATCGGCATCGTCAAGAAGAACGCCATCATGATGATCGACTTCGCGCTGGACGCGGAGCGCAAGCGCGGGCTGAGTCCGCGCGCGGCCATCCATGAAGCGGCGCTGCTGCGCTTTCGGCCCATCCTGATGACCACGCTGGCCGCGCTGTTCGGCGCGCTGCCGCTGATGCTGTCGACCGGCACGGGCGCGGAGCTGCGCCAGCCGCTGGGCCTGGTGATGGTGGGCGGGCTGCTGCTGTCGCAGGTGCTGACGCTGTTCACCACGCCGGTCATCTACCTGATGTTCGACCGCATGTCGCGCCGCTGGCGCGGCGTGGACCAGGCGCGGGCGGAGGATGCGTCATGATCCTGTCGGCACCCTTCATCGTCCGGCCGGTGGCGACCACGCTGCTGAGCCTGGCGGTTGTGCTGGCGGGTCTGCTGTCGTTCTTCCTCTTGCCCGTGGCGCCGTTGCCGCAGGTGGATATCCCCACCATTTCGGTGTCGGCCAGCCTGCCGGGCGCCAGTCCGGAAACCATGGCGTCCAGCGTGGCCACGCCGCTGGAGCGTTCGCTGGGCAGCATCGCCGGCGTGACCGAGATGACCTCCAGCAGCTCGCAGGGCTCGACCCGCATCACGCTGCAATTCGATCTGTCGCGCGACATCAATGGCGCGGCCCGCGACGTGCAGGCCGCCATCAACGCGGCGCGCTCGCTCTTGCCGACCGGCTTGCGCAGCAATCCCACGTACCATAAGTCCAATCCGTCCGACGCGCCCATCATGACCCTGGCGTTGACGTCCGACACGCTCAGCCAGGGCCAGCTCTACGACATCGCCTCGACCATCGTGGCGCAGAAGCTGTCGCAGGTGGACGGCGTGGGCGAGGTGACGGTGGGCGGCAGTTCGCTGCCGGCGGTGCGAGTCACCGTGCTGCCGGGCGCGCTGGCCAACCGCGGCGTGTCGCTGGACCAGCTGCGCACCACGCTGGCCAATGCCAACGCCAACCGTCCCAAGGGCGTGCTGGAGAATGACCGCTACCACTGGCAGATCATGGCCAGCGATCAGCTCAGCCGCGCCGAGCAATACCGGCCGCTGATCGTCGCCTGGAAGGACGGCGCGCCGGTGCGCGTGTCCGACGTGGCCCGCGTGGAAGACTCGGTCGAAGACCTGTACCAGACCGGTTTCTTCAATGAACGCAAGGCCATCCTGATGATCGTGCGGCGCCAGGCCGACGCCAACATCATCGAAACCGTGGACGCGGTGCGCGCCCAGCTGCCCATCCTGCAGGCACTGATGCCGGCGGACGCGCACATGACGGTGGCGCAGGACCGCACGCCCAGCATCCGCGCCTCGCTGCACGAGGCCGAGCTCACCCTGATCATCGCGGTGGGCCTGGTGGTGCTGGTGGTGCTGCTGTTCCTGCGGCGCTGGCGCGCGGCCATCATTCCCAGCGTGGCGGTGCCGGTGTCGCTGATCGGCACCTTCTGCATCATGTACCTCAGCGGCTTCACGCTGAACACCATTTCGCTGATGGCGCTGATCGTGGCGACCGGCTTCGTGGTGGATGACGCCATCGTGGTGCTGGAGAACATCATGCGCCACGTGGAACGGGGCATGTCGCCCATGCGTGCGGCGCTGCGCGGTTCGCGCGAAGTGGGCTTCACGGTGTTGTCAATGAGCCTGTCGCTGGTGGCGGTGTTCATCCCCATCCTGCTGATGGGCGGCGTGGTCGGGCGGCTGTTCCGCGAGTTCGCGGTGACGCTGTCGGCCGCCATCATGGTGTCGCTGGTGGTGTCGCTGACCTTGACGCCCATGATGTGTGCGCGCCTGTTGCGTCAGGAAGCCCCGGAAGAGAAGCCGCCGGGCCGGCTCGCGCGCTGGTCGGAGCGTGGCTTCGACGCCATGCTGGACGGCTACCGCCGCAGCCTGCGCTGGGCGCTGACGCACAGCCGCCTGATGATGCTGATCCTGGCGGTGGCCGTGGGCCTGAACGTCTATCTGTACACCGTGGTGCCCAAGGGTTTCTTCCCACAGCAGGACACGGGCCAGCTGCTGGGCTTTTTCCGGGTCGACCAGGGCACCTCGTTCCAGGCCACGCTGCCCAAGCTGGAAGCGCTGCGCAAGGTGGTGCTGGCGGATCCGGCCGTGCAGAGCATGACGGGTTACGCGGGCGGACGCGGCGGCAGCAACAGCAGCTTCATGCAGATCCAGTTAAAGCCCCTGGAAGAGCGCAAGGTCTCGGCGGACGTGGTCATCAACCGGCTGCGCGGCAAGCTGCAGAACATGCCCGGCGCGCGCATGTTCCTGGTGTCGCAGCAGGACATACGCATCGGCGGGCGCCAGAGCCAGGGCTCTTACGACTACACGCTGATGGCGGGCGACCTGCAATTGCTGCGCACCTGGATGCCCAAGGTGCAGCAGGCCATGGCGCAGATCCCCGAGATCACCGACGTGGACACCGACGTCGAGGACAAGGGCCGCCAGATCAATCTGGTGATCGACCGCGAGGCCGCGACCCGCCTGGGCGTCAGCATGTCCACCATTTCCACGGTGCTGAACAACTCCTTCAGCCAGCGCCAGGTGTCGGTGATGTACGGGCCGTTGAACCAGTACCACGTGGTGCTGGGCGTGGACCCGAAGTTCGCGCAGGACATCGAATCGCTCAGGCAGGTCGAAGTCATCACCACGGCCGGCGCGCGCGTGCCGCTGTCGGCCTTCACCCGCCTGGAAAACGCCAACGCGCCGCTCAGCGTGCAGCACCAGGGGCTGTTCGTGGCCGATACCATCTCGTTCAGCCTGGCGCCCGGCGTGTCGCTGGGCCAGGCCACCAGCGCCATCGATGCGGCGGTGGCGCGCATCGGCCTGCCGTCGGACCAGATCCAGGCCGGCTTCCAGGGCACCGCCGCGGCCCTGCAGCAGACGCTGGCGCAGCAGCCCTGGCTGATCCTGGCGGCGCTGGTCACCATGTACATCGTGCTGGGCATCCTGTATGAAAGCTTCGTGCATCCCCTGACCATCCTGTCGACCCTGCCGTCGGCCGGTTTGGGCGCGCTGCTGGCACTGCTGCTGGTGCGCTATGACTTCACGCTGATTGCGCTGATCGGGGTGTTCCTGCTGATCGGCATCGTCAAGAAGAACGCCATCATGATGGTGGACTTCGCCCTGGACGCCGAGCGCACCCAGGGGATGAATCCGCGCGAGGCCATTTTCCAGGCGTGCCTGACGCGCTTTCGCCCCATCATGATGACAACCATGGCCGCCATCTTCGGCGCGCTGCCGCTGGTGCTCGCCACCGGCGCCGGGGTGGAAATGCGCCAGCCGCTGGGCATTACCATCGTCGGCGGCCTGGTCCTGAGCCAGATCCTCACGCTGTACACCACGCCCGTGGTCTATCTTTACCTGGACCGCTTCCGTCTCTGGGCCGCGCGCAAGCGCGCTTCCAGGAACGGGTCCTCCGCTTCCATAGAACCCACATGATGCGCAACGCCAAGTCTGTTCCCAACCTGTTCTTTCCCCGCAGCATCGCCGCGGCCGCGCTGTGCGCGCTGCTGGGCGCTTGCGCGGTCGGCCCCGATTACCAGCGCCCGGCGCTGGACGTGGGCACGGCCTACAAGGAAGGGCAGGACCAGGTCGAAGGCTGGAAGCCCGCCCGGCCGCTGGACCAGGCCGAGCGCGGCGCATGGTGGCAGGTCTACGACGATGCGACCTTGAACGGCCTGGTGGAGCGCCTGAACGCGTCCAACCAGACCGTGGCCCAGGCCGAGGCCAACTACCGGCAGGCGCTGGGCCTGGTGCGCGGCGCGCGCGCCGGCTTCTTCCCCACGGTGGGCGCGGGCGCGGGCATGACGCGCTCGGGCAGCGGCGGCGGGCAGAATGGCTCTTCGACTTCGTCCGGCAGCAATGTTTCGAACCAGTATTCACTGACCGGCAGCGTCAGCTGGGAAGTGGACCTGTGGGGCCGCGTGCGGCGCAGCGTGGAATCCTCGGAGGCCAGCGCCGCGGCCAGCCTGGCCGACCTGGGCGCCACGCGCCTGAGCGCGCAGGCCGCGCTGGTGCAGGCCTATCTGCAATTGCGCGTGCTGGATGAACAGAAACGCCTGCTGGACGCCACCGTGGCGGCCTATGAAAAATCCCTGCAGCTGACGCAGAACCGCTACGCCGTGGGCGTGGCGGGGCAGGCCGACGTGGCCGTGGCGCGCACGCAGGTGGAAAGCACGCGCGCGCAATCCATCGACCTGGATTGGCAGCGCGGCCAGCTCGAACACGCCATCGCCGTACTGATGGGCCAGGCGCCGTCGCAATTCAGCCTGCCGCCCACGGTGTTCGCGCTGCAACTGCCGCAGATCCCGGTGGGCCTGCCGTCCGAGCTGCTGGAACGCCGTCCTGACGTGGCGGCGGCCGAACGCCGCGCCGCCGCTGCCAATGCGCAGATCGGCGTGGCGCAGGCCGCGTGGTTCCCCAGCCTGACGCTGTCGGCCGATGGCGGTTTTCGCAACGGCCAGTTCGCGGAACTGTTGACGGCGCCGGCGCGTTTCTGGTCGCTGGGACCGGCGCTGGCGCTGACGATATTCGATGGCGGCGCGCGCGAGGCGCAGGTGGAACAGGCGCGCGCGTCCTATGACGCGCAAGCGGCCGCCTACCGTCAGACGGCGCTGACCGGATTGCGCGAGGTCGAGGACTACCTGATCCAGTTGCGCGTCATGGAGAACGAACAGGTGGTGCAGCGCCGCGCGCTCGAAGCGGCGCGTGAATCGCTGCGCCTGACGCAGAACCAGTACAAGGCGGGTCTGGTCGATTACCTGAGCGTGGCGGTGGTGGACGCCACCGCGCTCAACAGCGAACGCAATGCGCTGAGCCTGCTGGGCAATCGCTTCGCGGCCAGCGTCAATCTGATCGTGGCGCTGGGCGGCGGATGGGAAGGACTGCCTGCCGCGGGGGCGCAAGCGCGCGTGGACAATCCCGTCGCGCCTGCGGCGGCTCCCGCGCAGCCCTGAGGTCGGGCCGCGCGGATGCGGAATGGAGCGCTGGCGCGGTCAATGCCAGCGTTTCACCCGCGCGGCAGGAAGGCGATGACCAGCCAGGCCGCCGCGGCGGGTACCGCGAACACCAGCAGCAGGATGGGCAGTTCTTCGCGCACCGTGTAGCCGGCGCGCGTGACGCCGACCCACATGTTGACGATAGCCATCAGCAGCCACGCGGGCAGGAACAGTTTGGCCGCGGCGATCGAGCCTGCGGCGTCGCCGCCCCATTGCTTGCCGAACAGCGCGAACACGGCCAGCAGCAGCAGGCCTCCGACGATGGTCAACAGTACGTGCATGGCGCCGCTCCTATTTGGTGGTGTAGCCGCCGTTGATCAGCACCGTCTGGCCGGTGATCCACCAGCCGTCCGACACCAGGAAGCGGATGAAGGGCACCACGTCCTCGATATCGGTCAGCCCGGTTTTCGAGAACGGCGACAAGGCGGCCGCGGTCTTATGGTACGCCACCGCGTCGGCGCCTTCGGCCGGATAGAAGAACGGCGTGTCCATGGGACCGGGCCCTACCGCCGTCACGGAAATGCCGCGTGCGCCGTACTCCTTGGACGCGGCGCGGGTGTAGTGCTCCACCGGCGCCTTGGTGCCGGCGTAGGCCGCGTAAAAGGGCGTGTAGGCGCCCAGCAGCGAGGTCACCAGCGTGCAGATCTTGCCGTTGTCATTGACGTGGCGGCCGGCTTCCTTCAGGAAGAAGAAGGCGGACTTCGAGTTCACCGCAGCCATCTCGTCGTATTCCGCTTCCGTGATTTCGGTGAAGGGCTTCTTCAGCACTTTGCCGACGGTATTGATCGCAATGTCCGGCCGGCCTACCTCGGCCACCGCGTCGGCGAACAACTTTTCCATTGCGCCGGCCGAACTCAGGTCGGCCTGCAAGGCGACGGCCTGCGCGCCGGCGGCCTTGACGGCGGCGACCGTCGCGTCGGCGTCGGCCTTGGTGGCCGCGCTGTTGTAATGCACCGCCACCGCGCGCGCGCCTTGCTGCGCCAGGTCCCGCGCGATCAAGCCGCCCAGGTTCTTCGCGCCGCCCGCGATGATGACGGTTTTGCCTTTGATTCCGTGGTCTGCCATGGTCCTCTCCGCTATCGGGCTGCCGAATGCGAGCCCTTGTGCCGACGATGATATATTCCAAAAAATCCGCACAAAACTGATATTTCTGGTATCTCTATCCAGAAATCACGAACAGTGAGGCCAGGCCTCGCAGGAGCCATCCGCCCCATGGACCGCATAGATCTGTTCCGGGTTTACGCCCGCGTCGTCGAATGCGCGAACTTCTCGCGCGCGGCGGACACGCTGGGCCTGCCGCGCTCCACGGTGTCTGCCGCCGTGCAGGAATTGGAGGGCCGGCTGGGCGCGCGGCTGCTGAACCGCACCACGCGGCAGGTGGCGCCCACGCAGGAAGGCGCGGCCTTCTATGAGCGCTGTCTGCGCCTGGTGGCCGACATGGAAGAGGCCGAGAACCTCTTTCGCCACAGTTCGGTGGGTCCCAGCGGCATGCTGCGCGTGGACGTGCCCGGACGTGTGGGCCGCCTCATCGTGGCGCCAGCGTTGCCGTCTTTTCTGGAGGCCTATCCGCAGATCGACGTCACGCTGGGCGTGACGGACCGTGCCGTGAACCTGATCGAAGAGGGCGTGGATTGCGTGTTGCGAGTCGGCGTGTTGCCGGATTCGGGCCTGGTGGCGCGGCCGATAGGCATGCTGGGCTTGATCAACGTCGCCAGCCCGGCCTACCTGGCGCGCCATGGCGTGCCGTTGACGCCGGACGATCTGGCGGCGGGGCATGCTTGCGTGAACTACGCTTCGCCATCCACCGGCCGGCTTGCGCCCTGGGAATGGCTGGATGGCGGCGTGTCCCGGACCGCGCCTCTGCGTGGGCGGGTCACGGTCAATAGCGCCGAAGCCTATATTGCCAGCTGCGTCGCGGGTCTGGGTCTGATCCAGATTCCGGCCTACGACGTGCAGCCGCAGATCGCCGCGGGCGAGCTGGTCGAAGTCATGCCCGACCACCGCCCCGCGCCCATGCCGATGACGCTGCTTTATCCGCAGCGGCGATCTCCATCGCGGCGGGTGCAGGTGTTCGCGGACTGGCTGGAGGCGCTGCTGCGGCCGGCTTGCGGACTGGGTGGAACGCAAAAAAAGGCCGGCCCGTCTTGCTGAGGGGCCGGCCTTGGTGGCCTGGGATCTACAACCGTCGGTCTACAACTGGATCGCAGAAAGATCCGGACGCCGCAGGTGCCAGTCGGTGGCCGCCTGGAATGCCATGCCGATGCGGCCCAGCGCGTCTTCGCCATTGGGCTTGCCCAGCAGCTGCACGCCGATGGGCATGCCGTCCGCGGCAAAGCCGGCGGGCAGCGCCAGGCCCGAGGCGTTGACGTAATTGCCGGGACGGGTGAAGGCGGCCAGCGGCGTGGCGGCCTCGTCCACGTCTTCCAGCGGGCAGGCGGCAAACGGCAGGCAGGGCGCGAGGACGGCGTCGTAGTCGCGCATCCAGTCCTGCCAGGCCGCGCAGGCGCGGGCGTGGGCTTGCAGCGCCAGCACGTAGTCGGCGGCGCTGGTCTGCTTGCCGCCCAGCACGCGGGCGCGCACGTAGCGGCCCAGCGGCAGGCTGTCGTCCTCGATGTAGTCGCGGTGCTGGGCGTAGGCTTCGGCCGCGATGATCAGGCCGTTGCGCAGCATCATGTCGTGGAAATCGAAGGGGAAGGGGGCTTCCACGCATTCCGCGCCCAGGTCGGTCAGCGCGCGCCGCGTGTCGTCCAGCGCGCCTTGCACCGCCGCGTCGATGGCGATCGGGTACTGCGCCTGCGGCATGACGGCGATGCGCGTGCCGGCCAGCGGCTTGGCGCCCGCGCGCAGATCGCGGTAGCGGTAGGCGGGTATGCCTCGCGTCACGGGATCGCGCGGGTCGGGTCCGGACATGGCTGCGGTCAGCAGTAGCGAGTCGCGGGTGTCGCGGGTCAGCGGGCCGATGGAATCCAGTGTGTGGGACAGCGCCACCGCGCCGTACAGGCTGATGAGGCCGCGCGTGGTTTTCAGGCCGGTGATGCCGTTGAGCGCGGCGGGAATGCGTACCGAGCCGCCTGTGTCCGAACCCAGCGCGGCGGGCGCCAGGCCCGCGGCCACCGCCACGCCCGAGCCGCTGGACGAACCGCCGGGAATGCGGGCGCGCACCAGGTCCCAGGGGTTGCGCGGCGTGCCCATGACGGGGTTGGTGCCCCAGCCGCCGAAGGCGAATTCGACCATGTGGGTCTTGCCCAGCACCACCATGCCGGCGTCGATCAGGCGGGTCACGGCGGTGGCGGTGGTGGCGCTGCGGCGCTCGCGCCAGGCTTGCGAGCCGGCGGTGGTGACCTGGCCTTCGATATCGCACAGATCCTTGACCGCGACGGGCAGGCCGTCCAGCGGACCGAGCAGGCCATAGCCGGCGCGGCGGCGCGCGTCGGCGGCTTCGGCCAGGCGCAGCGCGCCCTCGCGGTCGACGCTGACGTAGGCGCCCAGCGCCGGGTTGGCGCGGTCGATGCGGTCCAGGTAATGCCGCGCCAGCTCCACCGAACTGTAGCGGCCTTCGGCCAGGCCCTGCGCAAGTTCGCCGAGCGTGGCAAATGCAATGTCAGACATGTTTTCCTCGGGTGATGTCAGCGCGGCGCGCGGGCTGCCGCGCGCCGCCTTCCTGCTTGCGCGATCAGCGCTTGTTCCAGTCGGGGGCGGGGTAGACGGGTTTTTGCGTGGCCACGTCGGCCGGCCAGACCGGGACCATGCCCTTGCCCGGCAGCAGCTGCACCACGGGGAAGGGCATCAAGAGCTGCTTGCCCGTCTCGTCGATGGCGTAGGGGCCGGCCATGACGGTGAGCTTGCCCGACAGGTCCAGCGATGCCTTCTTCAGCGCGGCGGCGTCGGTGCTGCCGGCTTGCTTGACGATCTCCTCGGTCAGCGCGCCCGCGCCATAGGCCAGAGCAGTCTGGAAATCGGGCGGGAACTCGGCCTTGGGGAAGCGCTGGTCATAGGCGGCGGCGAACTGCTCGCGCGTCAGGCCGGCGTTGACCTTCCAGTTGATCGCGGGGTGGTAGTTGGTGTGGCTGTAGATGTAGTTGGAGTCCGCGCCGATGGCCTGGAATTGCGGGGTCGACGCATACACCATGAAGACATACGGGAAGTTGATATCCAGCTGCTTCATCTGGCGCGTCATGCTGATCAGATCGCCCTCGTAGGAGGTCGGCACCAGCGCCTCGGCTCCGGCCGCACGGGCCTTCTGCAGGATCGTGCTGAAGTCCTTCTGGCCCTTGGGGTACTTCTCGAACAGCACCACTTCCATGCCGTTCTTGGCGGCCTGCTCCTTGCCGCCTTCGGCCAGGCCCGCCGGGAACGGTTCGTCCGAATACAGCAGCGCGACCTTCTTCACGCCCTGCTTGGCGGCCAGTTCCATGTTCGCGCGCAGCATCGCCGACACCGGCATCTGCGTACCCGACACCATGTTCTTGAAGCCTTGCTTGTACAGGTCGTCGCTGGCGGCGGACCAGACCATCATGTACTTGCCCAGGCGTTCGGTCACCGTGGCGGCCGCGGCGGTCAGGGTGGAGCCGAAGGGCGCGAACACCAGATCCACTTTTTCATCGACAATCAGGCGTTCGTAAACGCGGGTCACCATCTGCTTGTCGCTGCGGTCGTCCAGCTTGACCAGCTCGACGGGGTATTTCTTGCCTTTGACTTCGATGCCGCCGCGGCGGTTGACGTCGTCGACCCACAGTTCGACGCCGCGCACGCCCGACTGCGAGGCGAGCGCGAAACTGCCGGTCGACGATACGGTCATGCCGACGCGGATCTTGTCCGAGGTCTGGGCGGCCCCCAGGGCAGGGGTCAGGGCGGCGACGGCGAGGGCCAGCGCCGGTATGCGGGACAGCCAGGGTCTAGCGTGCATGGGAGGTCTCCTATCGTTTTTGGTATGCGGCCCCGCGTTCCGTGGCGGACCATCGGACACAGGCCATATGTTGAGCAATGTTTGCTCAACATGCGAGATAGCGTATAACAAATAGGCATGGAGCGCACGCCTTGAATAAATTGAATTACCGACAGACCGAAATGTTGTGGGCCATCGTCATGGCCGGGTCCATCAGCGGCGCCGCGCGGCTGCTGAATATTTCCCAGCCGGCGGTCAGCCGGATGCTGGCGCATACGGAAAAAGCCATGGGGGTGACGCTCTTCGAGCGGGTTCGCGGCAAGCTCAGGCCGACCTCGCAAGTGCAGAGCCTGTTTGAGGAAATCGAGAAAACGCAGCGCATGATGCAGCGCGTCAACGATCTGGCCGACGCGCTGGCGGAGCACGGCACGGGGGTGCTGCGGTTGGCGTCGATTCCCAGCCTGGCTCAGTTCCTGGTGCCGCGCGCCGTGGCGCGTTTCCAGCAGCGCCATCCCGAGCTGCTGTTGCGCCTGAACACGACGGCGCTGCCCACGCTGATCACCGACGTGTTGCAGGGCGAGGCCGAGCTGGGCTTGGTGGTGATGCAGGCAGACCACCCTTTCCTGACGTCCCAGCCGTTGCATGTGGGGAAGATGGTGGCCGCCATACCCAAGGCGCATCCGCTGGCAGCTCGTGCCGAGGTGAGCCTGGCCGATCTGTCGCCGCATCCGCACATCGTGGTGGGCACGCGCATGCCCTTTGGCATGCTGGTGCTGGGCGCCTTCGAGCAGGCGGGCCTGCCGTGCCGCATGTGCGCCGACGTGCCATGGAGCCAGCTGGCCTGCGCCCTGGTGAATGCCGGGGTAGGCATTGCCATCGTGGATGAGTTCACGGTCATGCAGAACACCATGCCGGACGTGGTCATCGTGCCGCTGGCCGAGCGCATTCCCCTGAATATCTCGGCCGTCTATGCAAGCAACCGCGAGCCCTCGGCCATCGCCCTGGAGTTCATCAAGGAGCTGCGCGGGGTGCTTGTCGAGGCCTTTCCTGCCGAAAATAAGGGTTAGTCCTTAACTTGCAGTTATGGTTTGAACTGTTCATAATCGCCTCCAAATAAAGCGGCCGTCCAACCCGGAAACGGCCCGGAGGAAGACATATGAGCAGCAGTCCCGTCCTGGCGGCGGGCGCCGCCTCGCATCGCGCGCAGGATCAGCGCGCAGTGCGGTTGCGCACCCGCATCGCCATCATCGTCTTTGCCGGCCTGGCCGCGGGCCTGGCTCTGATTCCGATGGCCACGTCGAACATCTCGTTCGCGTTCTACCTGATGTTGTGGATCACCATGGCCAGCGCCATGAACATCTGCGTCGGCTTCACCGGCTATCTGCCGTTCGGCTACGTGGTGTTCTACGGCGTGGGTTCGTACGCCACCGGCATTTGCTACAAGATCCTGGGCTGGCCCATCCTGCCGTCGCTGCTGGCGGCGGGCGGCGTGGGCGTGGCGATCGCGCTGCTGCTGGCGCCCACGCTGCGCTTGCGCGGGGTGTACTTCGGCATCGTGAGTCTGGCGCTGGCCACCATCGTCAAGCTGATCATCTCCAACCTGCCGCAGTCCTTCACCGGCGGCAGCATGGGCATCATCCTGTCCAATGCCAACAACCCCACGCATAGCTACTACGCCATGCTGGCGGTGATGGGCGCCACCCTTGCCACCGTCACCTGGCTGTCGGTGTCCAGCCTGGGCCGCGCGCTCAAGGCCATTCGCGACGACGACGGCGCGGCCGCCTGCGTCGGCATCCACGTGCCCAACACCCGCCTCAAGGCCTGGCTGCTGGCCGCGCTGTTCCCGGCGCTGGCTGGCGGCATCGAGGCCTGGTACACGAACGTGGTGGATCCGGAGTACGCCTTCCACGTGCTGATCACCGCCAAGAGCATCATCTACGCGATGGCGGGCGGCTTCGGCACCATCCTCGGACCAGTCGTCGGCACGCTGGCGCTACTGGGCATCGACCACATGATCTGGCAGAAATTCCCGGTGGTGAACCTGCTGCTGCTGGGCCTGATCATCGTGCTGCTGATGCTGTTCCTGCCGCGCGGCATCGTCGGCAGCCTGATCAAACGCAAGCCGCAACTGCGCCGCTACATCGCCTGAGGAACCGCCATGACCGGACTGATTATCCAAGGGCTGATCAACGGCCTGATCCTGGGCGCCATCTACGGCCTGATCGGCGTGGGGCTGAACGTGATCTTCGGCGTGCTGCGCGTGGTCAACTTCGCGCACGGCGAATTCCTGGTGCTGGGCGCGTACTTCGCCTTCTATCTGATGGAGTACGCCGGCATCAATCCGCTGGTGGCGCTGCCGCTGGCCTTCGCCGCATTCTTCCTGGCGGGCTACTTGCTGTACTTCGTGCTGATTCCGCGCTTGTCCAAGGCGGACGATCCCGAGATCAGCTCGCTGCTGCTGATGTTCGGCGTGTCCATCATGCTGGGCGCCATCATGCTGCTGGTGTTCGACGCCGACGCGCGTTCGTTGCCCTATGAGATCGAGCCCGTGTTCCTGAAATTCGGGCCGGTGCTGATCCCGACCGTGCGCCTCCTGGCGCTGGTGATCGCCCTGGCCATCATCGGAGCGCTGACGGTGTTCCTGTACCGCAGCCAGCTGGGCAAGGCGCTGCGCGCCATCATCATGAACCGCGACGCGGTGCGCATCGTGGGCATCAACGCCGAACGCCTGTCGGCCGTGGCCTTCGGCCTGGGCATCGGCCTGGCCGCCGCCAGCGGCGTGCTGGTGGCGATGGTGTTTCCAGCGTTCTCGCCGTTCATGGGCAACGACTACACGCTGATCGGCTTCATCGTCATCGTGCTGGGCGGGCTGGGCCATCCGGTGGGCGCCCTGGTCGGCGCGCTGCTGTTCGGCGTCACGGAGCAAGTCTCGGTGGTGTTCTTCAATCCTTCCATTGCCACCATCTGCGGCTTTGCGCTCATGGTCGCCACCATCTTCATCCGGCCCAGCGGACTCTTCGGCCGCCAGGCGCTGCGCTAACAGGAGCCGGACACATGTTGAAAGTCAGCAATCTCAAGAAGCGCTTCGGCGGGCTGGTCGCCTTGCAGGGCGTGGACCTGGACGTGCCGCGCGGCTCCATCCTGGGCGTCATCGGCATGAACGGGTCAGGCAAGACCACCATGCTCAACTGCATCAACGGCATCTACACGCCGGACGAGGGCCGTATCGAGCTCGACGGCCAGAACATCGCCGGCAAGCAGATCCACGAAGTCGCGCGGCTGGGCGTGGGCCGCACCTTCCAGGTGCCGCGCATCTTCCGGCAGCTGACCCTGCTGGACAATCTGGAGGTCGCGCAGCAGCAGACCGGCCGCAGCGCCGACGAGCGTTACGCCCAATCCGAATACTGGCTGCACAAGGTAGAGCTGCACCGGCTGCGCCACAACTACGCCGAGGAGCTGTCCGGCGGACAGCAGAAGCTGGTGGAACTGGCGCGCATCATGGTGGCGCGACCCAAGGTGGTGTTGCTGGACGAGCCTTTCGCGGGCGTCAATCCGGCGCTGGCGCAACTGCTGATCTCGGTCATCCGCGAACTGCCGGGCGAGCACGACTGCTCGGTGGTGCTGGTGTCGCACGACCTGACCTCGATCTACCAGCTGTCCCACCACATCATCGTCATGAACGAAGGCGCCATCCTGAGCCAGGGCAACGCCGAGCAAGTGCGCGCCGACCCCCGCGTGGTCGAAGCCTATCTGGGAGCCTGACATGAGCACGTCGATACTCGCGCTGGAAGACGTGACCGTGGCCTACCACGGCGACATCACCATCCTGAACCACGTCAACATCCAGGCGCGCGCGGGCAAGGTGACGGGCGTCATCGGCCCCAATGGCGCCGGCAAGTCCACGGTGTTGAAGACCATGTTCGGCTTCCTGCCGCCGCGCACCGGCCGTATCACGCTGCGCGGCGCGGACATCAGCGCCCAGCCCTCGCACGAGCGCGCCAGCAACGGCGTGGCCTTCGTGCCGCAGCACCGCAGCCTGTTTGGCGAATTGTCGGTGCACGACAACCTGCTGCTGGGCTGCTGGCCGTTCCGCAAGGACAAGGCTCGCGTGCGCCAGCGCATCGACTCCGTCTATGACCGCTTCCCGATCCTGGCGCAGAAGCGCGACGACCCCGTCTCCAGCATGAGCGGCGGACAGCAGCGTTTCGTGGAGTTCGGGCGGGCCTTGTTGATCGAGCCGTCCGTCATTCTGCTGGACGAGCCCACCGCCATGCTGGCGCCCAAGATCTCCAAGGAGATCTACACGCTAATCCGCGGCTTTGCCGACGAGGGCATGACGGTGGTGCTGGTGGACCAGAACGTGCGCCGCTGCGCCGAGGTGTCCGACTATATGTACATCCTGGAACTGGGCCGCAACAAGGCCGAGGGCGGGCGCGAAGCCTTCGACGACGGCGGCGGGTTGCGCGAGATGGTTGCGTCCTGGATGGATTACAAGATTGATTGACTGCGGGTCAGAGCGGTCGCCCCAGCCGCTTTTCGACCTGGCGCTTTTTCCATTGGTTCGGAGTCACCAAGGTAGCCGATAGGACGGCGCAGCGATACGACAGGGGCACGACAGCGGGGCGACGGACACCCAGGCTCAGTGTTTCAGCGTCCAATCGTCCAGCCGCAACCCGGGCACGCGGGAAAATTCACGCGTGTTGTTCGTAACAAGTACCAGGCCGCGCGAGCGGGTGTGGCCGGCGATCATGGCGTCGTAGGGGCCGATGGGCGTTCCGGCGCGCGCCAGTTCCGCGCGAAGCTGACCGGAATCTGCTGCCGCGTCATGGTCATAGTCGAGCACTTCCAGGCGCTTCAGGAAGCCGTCGACCACGGCGTGATTGCGGGTGGGGGCGGCGGACTTTTCCGCGCCATAAGCGAGCTCCATGGCGGTGATCGCGCTGATACATAACTGGCCCTGCCGTCGGTTGAACGCCTGCTGCACTGCGTCGGGCTTGTTCTTGATGGCAAAGATGCAGGTATTCGTGTCCAGCACGAACTTCAGCGGCATGAGCGGCCTCCTGCCCTGTCCACGGGTTGATCGCGGTCGTTGAGAAAGTCGGCAGTGACGGACTCGCCTGCGAACCAGGAGTCCCAGGACCTGTCGGCGGGTGCGGGCGCCGGCGTTTGCCGTTGGTTGATGGCGACGATGTACCCCAGTGCCGGACTGGCTGGCCGGGCGGCGGTTTTGCGCCGGCCTGCTGGGCGGCCATGGGAAGTTTTATAGATGGATTCTGATTTCATGGCGCTCTCCTCGACTGATGTATGGCGCCCGCCTTTTATAGCGCGCCGCATGTCTCCCGCCTATGACGGCTTACCGCAGGTCGCTGCGAGCCTAGTGCGGCTTCGGCTGGGTTCCGTGCTGTTGCGGGTGGCGGCAAGGCCGCGCAGATCCGGCCCGTGGCATCGCCGCCACGCCCGCCGGGCTTTGCATTTTTTGACGATCCGGCACGACCCGCCTTGCGCTAATCTGGCTGCGCCATCATCCCCAAGGCGAGGCCCACGCCATGACCTTTCTCGCAAGCGCCAACCTGCTGCGCCGCCGCGACGGGCACGAAGCCCGCGTCACTTTCGTCGAGCTGTTCTTCGATCTGGTGTACGTCTTCGCGGTCACCCAGATCTCCCACGGTCTGCTGCATGATCTGACCTTGTTGGGCGCGCTCCACTCCCTGGTGCTGTGGTTCGCCGTCTGGCTGGGTTGGCAATACACCTGCTGGGTCACGAATTGGTTCGATCCCGACGCCGTGCCCATGCGCATCATGCTGTTCGCCGTGATGCTGGCCGGCCTGGTCTTTGGCGCCGCCCTGCCGGGCGCGTTCGGCGCCACGGGGCTGGTGTTCGCCGTCAGCTACGCGCTGATCCAGGTGGGACGCACGCTATTCATCGTGCTGCACCTGGGGCCTGCGCATCCGCTGGCGCCCAACTTCCGCCGCATGCTGGCGTGGCTGTGCGTGTCGGCGGTCTTGTGGATTGCGGGCGGACTGTCCCAGGACGGCACGCGGCTGGCGCTGTGGGCGCTGGCGGTGGCCTGCGAGTATCTGTCGCCCATGATCGGCTTTCGGTTTCCCGGCCTGGGGCGTTCCGCGACCAGCGAATGGACGATCGAGGGCGGCCACCTGGCCGAGCGCTGCCAGCTGTTCGTCATCGTGGCGCTGGGCGAAACCCTGCTCATCACCGGCGCCACGCTGGCAGGCCTGGAGCGCTGGAACGCGCCCGCGCTGATCGCGTTGCTGGCGGCTTTCCTGGGCACGGCCGCCATGTGGTGGGTGTACTTCGACACCAGCAGCCGTGACGGCAGCGAGGCCATCGTGCATAGCGACGATCCAGGCCGCATCGGCGCCTGGTTCCACTATGTGCACGTCATCCTGATCGCCGGCGTGATCGTGTCCGCCGTGGCCAACGAACTCGTCATATTGCATCCGGACGGGCGCATCGCCATGCCGGCGGCCGCCGCGCTGATCGGTGGCCCGGCGCTATACCTGGCGGGCAACGGCATTTACAAGACAGTGGTCTACGGCCGCTTCCCGCTGTCGCACGTAGTGGGGCTGGTGCTGCTGGCCGTGCTGGCGCCCGTGGCCTTTGTGACCGACAACCTCATGGTGGGCGGTTTGACCACGTTGATCATGATTCTGGTGGCGGCGTGGGAGAGCGTGTCGCGGCGCAGGGCGCATGCCGGCGTTCCGCAAGGAATCGCGGAGTAGCGTCAATCCCGTGAGGGCCGGAGGGCTGCCCCAGAGGGAGCCGTTGGATGCCCCCGTGGAGCTGGCAGGCGGCGGCTTTCAGCAAAGCCGCCGCGCGGCTCAGATCAGGCCGCGTATCCCTGCAATGCCGTGCGCGCCGTGGCGCAGCGCCTGCGATACGGTCTGGGTGGACTGGCCGCCCAGCGCGAACACCGGGATGCCGGCGTCGCGATTGCCCGCGACGAAGCCTTCCCAACCCAGCGTCGCCGCGCCGGGGTGGCTGGGCGTGTCCAGCACGGGACCCAGTACCGCGAAGTCGGCGCCGAGTTCGCGTGCGTGGACGACCTGGGCGTTGTCGTGGGCCGACACGCCGACCAGCGCGCCCGCGGGGAGTTCAGGGCGCGCCGTGAGCTTGGCGGCATCGGCCGCGCGCAGATGCACGCCGTCGGCCTCGCGCCACCAGGCGGCGGGATGGACGCTGTTGACCAGCAGCCGGGCGCCCGCGGCGCGGCAGCGCTTCTGCACCTGTTGCAGCACTTCATGCAGCGAAGGCGAGGCCACGCCGTCCGGCCATTGCGGTTCGCGCAGCTGCACCAGCTTGACGCCGCGCGCCAGCGCCGCTTCCAGACGGCCCAGGAAAGCGGCCACGCCGGCACGCGAACCCACGGAGCTGATGCCGTAGGACGTGGGCAACTGCAGCCAGCGCAGCGGGGGCAGGGTGGCGGGCAACAGATCGCCCACCGATGCGGCCTGCGCAGGGGCGACCCATTCCAGGCGCTGGTTTTCCAGGCTGCGCGGTTCGCCCTCCCAGCCGGTGACGTGGCAGAACGCCAGGCGCACCGTGGTGTGGGGGTAGGCATGCACGTAGGTGACCCAGGGGCGCGACTGCGTGACGCGGATGCCGATTTCTTCCTGCAGTTCGCGCGCCAGGGCTTCCAGCACGGTTTCGCCGGGTTCGAGCTTGCCGCCGGGCAGCTCCCACCAGCCCGCCCAGGGCTTGCCTTCGGGGCGCTGTCCCAGCAGCAGCATGCCGTCCGGACGCAGGATCAGGCCGGCGGCGACGTCGACGATCTTTTCAGACATGACGGGCTGCCCAGTCGCGCGCGAACTGGTACGCCACGCGGCCAGAACGCGAGCCGCGCTCGATCGTCCATTGCAGCGCCTCGGTGCGCGAGGGTTCGATCTGCGCTTCCGGGCAGCCCAGCTCGCGCAGCCAGTGGTAGACGATGTCCAGGTAGTCGTCCTGCTTGAAGGGGTAGAACGACAGCCACAGGCCGAAGCGTTCGGACAGCGAGATCTTTTCCTCGACGGTTTCGCCGGGGTGGATCTCGCCGTCGGGCTGATGCTTGGCCGCCAGGTTCTCGCTCATGTATTCCGGCATCAGGTGGCGCCGGTTGGACGTTGCATAGATCAGCACGTTGTCGCCCGAGGCCGACACCGACCCGTCCAGCACCGACTTCAGCGCCTTGTAGCCGGCCTCGCCTTCCTCGAACGACAGGTCGTCGCAGAACACGATGAAGCGTTCGGGACGGGAGGCGACCAGCTCGACGATGTCGGCCAGGTCGCCGAGGTCGGACTTGTCCACTTCGATCAGGCGCAGCCCGCGGTCGCCATAGGCGGCCAGCATGGCCTTGACCAGCGAACTCTTGCCAGTGCCGCGGGCGCCGGTCATGAGCACGTTGTTGGCCGGCTTCTTTTCCAGGAACTGCAGGGTGTTGCGATCGATGATGCCCTTCTGGCGCTCGATGTGCTGCAGGTCCGCCATGTCGATGCGCGCGACGTGGCGTACGGCGTCCAGCCAACCACGCGCGCCGCGCTTGCGCCAGCGGTAGGCGTGGGCGGTCCAGTCGATTTCGGGCGTTGCGGGCGGAAGCCAGGCTTCCAGCTGCGCCAGCACGCGCTCGGCGCGCTGGATAAGGGTGGAGAACTCGGTTGCGGTCACGTCTGAAGTCCCGGAAGTTTCGGATCAGGAGCGGTAGTCGGCGTTGATCGACACGTATTCGTGCGAGAAGTCGCAGGTGTAGACCGTGTCGCTGACCTGGCCGCGGCCCAGGGCGATGCGCACCTGGATCTCGGCCTGCTTCATCACGCGCTGGCCGTCGGCTTCCTGGTAGGCGGGGTTACGGCCGCCGTCCTTGGCCACCAGCACATCGTCCAGCCACAGGCGGATGTTGGACACGTCCAGGTCGTCGATCCCGGCGTAGCCCACTGCGGCCAGGATGCGGCCCAGGTTGGGGTCCGAGGCGAAGAAGGCGGTCTTGACCAGCGGCGAGTGGGCGACGGCGTACGCCACCTTCAGCGCTTCCTCGGTGGTGCCGGCCTCTTCGACGCGGATGGTCATGAACTTGGTGGCGCCTTCGGCGTCGCGCACGATCTTGGTCGCCAGTTCCAGCGCGGCGGCCGTCAGGGCTGCGCGCACGGCGGCGTAGGCCGGATCGGATTCGGCGTTCACTTCGACGCCCGACTTGCCGGTGGCGGCGATGATGAAGGAGTCGTTGGTCGAGGTGTCGCCGTCGACCGTGATGCGGTTGAACGAGGCGTCGGCGATTTCGCCGGCCAGCTTGGACAGCAGCGGTTGGGCGATGCCGGCGTCGGTCGCCAGGAAGCTCAGCATGGTGGCCATGTTGGGCCGGATCATGCCGGCGCCCTTGCTGATACCGGTGAAGGTGACGGTCTTGCCGTCGATCTGCACCTTGGCGGACGAGATCTTCGGCAGGGTGTCGGTCGTCATGATGCCGTGGGCGGCGCTGAACCAGTGGTCGGCGCCCAGGTCGGCGATGGCGGCGGGCAGGCCGGCCACCAGGCGGTCCAGCGGCAGCGGCTCCAGGATGACGCCGGTGGAGAAGGGCAGGACTTCGGCCGCGGGTACGCCCAGCAGCTTGCCGAGCGCGGCGCAGGTGTCCTTGGCTTTTTGCAGGCCTTCTTCGCCGGTGCCGGCGTTGGCGTTGCCGGTGTTGATGACCAGCGCGCTGATCGGGCCGCCGGCGGCCAGGTGGGCCTGGCAGACCTGCACCGGCGCGGCGCAGAAGCGGTTGCGCGTGAACACGCCGGCCACGCTGGTGCCCTGCGCGAAGCGGAACACGGTCAGGTCGCGTCGGTTGGCTTTGCGGATGCCGGCCTCGGTAACGCCGATTTCAACGCCGGCAACAGGAAAAATTTCGGACTCGGAGGGGATCTGCAGATTAACGGCCATGACTTCGTCTCATGTATGAGCAGGACGGAATCGCCGCCAGGCGAGGCGGCGCGCGGGGGAAAGCTTCGTATTATCCCACCGGATTGGGACAGCGTCCGGTCAGGGGCCGATCCGCATGGCCGCGACGTCCAGCACGCCGGCCTCGCGGTTGCCCAGCACGCTGCGCACGGCGCCGTCCGGGGACTGCAGCACCGACTTGCCCGCCGGCACGTCCTCGCCGCCCGCGCGCCGCGCCGAACGTCCGCGCGACGGCGAGAACAGCAGGTCGCCGGGCTGGGCGCCGGGCAGGCGGGGGTTGGCGGCCAGCACCCGGGTGCCGGGCTGGTAGGTCATGTCGCCCAGTACGGTCTCGCGCGCCAGCAGGCCTTCGAAATCCAGCATGCGGCGCTGGCTGTCCAGCTGCATGTCCACCTTCAGCATGGGCATGCGCCCCACCTCCAGCGCCTCGCTGCCTTCGGTGCGCAGCAGCCAGCGCGGCGCGTCGGCGGCGCTGCCGCCATTGATGACCTTCAGCCAGGCGCCGGGCGGCACGGGCTGCTGGTTCAGAGTATTGCCGATGGCCAGATGGCAACTGGCAAAGCGCGGGCGGCCATCGTGCAGCACGAATTCAAGGCGGTGCCCATGCGCGCACAGCCAGCCGTCCTGCGCCTGGTCGCGCGCGATCTCCACCGACAGGGTCTCGGCCTGCTTGCTGCTGGCCGGGTAGCGGAACATGCGCGTGGCCGCGACGCCCTGGATGGAGGCGGGGTTGCTTTCGGGGAAGACGGCGAGATCGAACGATGCCAGATCGCCTGGCTTGGCCAGGCTGAGCACGGTGCCGGCCGGCATCTCCACTCCCGCCAATTGGGTGGACTGGGCCAGCACGGTCTTGCGGTCGGCGTCGGCCTGGGCGCTTTGCCGGGCCGAAAACCACAGGCTGAACTGCTGATAGGGAAAGATGGCGCCGACGATGGCGAGCAGGGCCATCAGGACGGCGCCGCCGCGCCGGTGGCCGCCAAGCCATTCCCGGGCGCTGGAGGTGGTGGCCAGCACGGCCAGCCAGGTCAGCAGCGTGGCCAGGCAGGCCAGCGAAGCTGCCATCAGCACGTAGAAATTACCGCCAGGAAGAGAAACCGGAATCATGGCGGCAATTATGCGCCAATCCGCAGGCGGACATGGGCGCCTGCGGGCGTTCAGTTCTTGGCGGATTCGGAGCAGGTCGCCACCACTTGCAGCTTGAGTTCGCCCAGGGCCTGGAACAGCGCGTTGCGGGTGCTTTCGGGCAGGTCGCCGAACATGGACTTGACCCAGGATTCGTGGGCGCGGGCCATGCGGGAGAAGCTCTTCTTGCCCAGCGGCGTAAGTTTGATGAGCGAGCTGCGGCGGTCGGATTCGACCTTGGTGCGCACCACCAGGCCTTCTTTTTCGAGCTGGTCGGTGATGCCGGTGATATTGCCGTTGGTGACCATCATGTGGCGCGACAGTTCGCCCATCTTCATGCCCTTGGGCGCGCGCTGCAATTGCGCCATCAGGTCAAAGCGCGGCAAGGTCGTGTCGAACTCGTTGCGCAGGCGGCTGCGGATCTCGCTCTCGACGAGATTGGCGCAGGTCAGCATGCGCAGCCACAGGCGCAGCGCATGGTGATCGTCGGGCGCTGCGCGGGATTCCAGGTCGGGGGTGTCGGTCATGGCTATGGAAATTACCGGGAATGAGGGGCGGGCGCCAGATGCTGTCGATCGAGGATCGTCAGGCGGGCCGCGGCGTTGCCGGCGGCGCGCTTCTTGAGTATCGGCGGGATGTCGGGTACTGTCGCGCGAACGTCGCGCCGGGTATCCGGCACGGCGCGTTCATAGTTTGGGTGGAGGGTAACCATGGCGGTAGCTTATTAGTAAAAACCCTTTGGTAAAAACCCTAGACTTGTTTTGCCGAATACTTTAAACCTAAACTATGAAGCACGCCAGCCTTGGCTGTGCTGCACGAAGTTTTTCGAATCGCGATTTCAAAAAAGAACACCCTCTGCGCGGGCTCGCGCACGGAGCACACCACCATGCGTTTGATCACTTCCCTTCTGGCCGCCGCCGCCCTGGTGCCGGCACTGGCCGGCGCCGACACCATCAAGGTCGGCATCGCCAACGACATCTCCGGTCCGTTCTCCGCCCTGGGCGCCGAAGCCCGCGACGGCTTCAACCTGGCCATCAAGCAACTGGGCAGCAAGCTGGGCGGGCAGCCCGCCGAATTCGTGCAGACCGACATGGGCGGCAACCCCGACCAGGCCCGCCAACTGGTGACGCGCTACATCCAGCGCGACAAGGTCGATTTCTTCACCGGCCCCATCGGCTCGAACGTGGCGCTGGCCGTGGGCCCCGCGCTGTTCGCGGCCAAGGTGCCGTACCTGTCGAACAACCCCGGCCCCAGCCAGTTTGCCGGCGCGCAGTGCAATGCGTACTGGTTCGGCACGTCCTACCAGAACGACGCCTTCCACGAAGCGGCCGGCAAGGTTGCGGCGGATCGCGGCTTCAAGAAGATGTTCATCATGGCCCCGGACTATCCGGCCGGCAAGGATGCGCTCAACGGCTTCAAGCGCGGCTACAAGACCGCCCCGGGCGACGAGGTCTACACCAAGCTCGGCCAGATCGACTACGCCGCAGAATTGGCGCAGATCCGCGCCGCCAAGCCGGACGCCGTCTATATCTTCCTGCCGGGCGGCATGGGCATCAACTTCGTCAAGCAGTTCGTCTCGACCGGCCTGTCGCAAAGCGTCAAGCTGATCGGCCCGGGCTTCTCGGCCGACGAGGACGTGATCCAGGCCGTGGGCGAACCCATGCTGGGCATGTACAACACGGCGCAGTGGGCGCATGACCTGGACGTGCCGCAGAACAAGGCCTTCGTCGAAGCCTTCCGCAAGGAATACAACGGCCGCTACCCCTCGGTGTACGCTGCCCAGGCCTACGACGTGATCATGGCCATGGACGCTGCCGTCAAGCAGGCCGGCGGCAAGGCCTCCGACCGCGAAGCCATCGTGCGCGCGCTTGAAAAAGCCGACTACCCCTCGGTGCGCGGCAGCTTCACTTACGGCAAGAACCACTATCCCATCCAGTCTTATTACCTGCGTGTCGTCGACAAGGACGGCAGCGGCCGCATTACCAACAAGCTGGTGGGCAAGGTGTTCGACAAGTACCAGGACGTCTACGTCGGCGAATGTAAGCTGTAGAGGGAAAGACCCACCCCCGAAGCGCTGCGCGCTTCCCCCTCAAGGGGGCATGCCTGCGGACCGGCGAAGCCGGCTCCGCGGCATCCGGGTCGGGTGACACCGCTGCATGCGCCGTGCCTGGTGCGCGGACGCGATGCGCAATCAGATGGCTCTATTGATTAGGCCGCGAACCAGGCCATCGGCACTTCGCGGCAGGGGGAAGTCTTCATGACGTTTACGCTGATCGTCGAGCAATTGCTGAACGGTCTGCAGTTTGGGTTGATGTTGTTTCTGATCGCGGCCGGGCTGACCCTGGTGTTCGGCATCATGGACATCATGAATCTGGCTCACGGCTCGCTCTACATGGCCGGCGCCTATGTCGCCGCCGAAACCATGCAGCGCACAGGTTCATTCACCGCTGCCGTCCTGGTGGCGGCAGTCGCCACCGGCATCGTCGGCGTGGTGCTGGAACTCACGCTGATCCGCCGCCTGGCGCTGCGCGACCACCTGGCCCAGGTGCTGGGCACCTATGCCGTCATCCTCATCGCCAACGATCTGGTCAAGATGATCTGGGGGCCGGCCCCCGTCATGCTGAACATGCCGGCCGCGCTGTCCGGCCCGGTCCGGCTGCTGCCCGATCTGCTCTATCCCGCCTACCGCCTGATGATCATCGTGTTCGGTGTGGCCGCCGCCGCTGGCCTGTACTGGTTCGTGACGCGCACCCGTGCGGGCGTGCTGGTGCGGGCAGGGGCGTCCAACCGCCAGATGGCCACCCTGATGGGCGTGCGCGTGCCGCTGCTGTTCCTGGGCGTGTTCGTGCTGGGCGCCATGCTGGCCGCCGTGGCCGGCGCCTTGCTCGGCCCGATCACGTCGGTACAGGTGGGCATGGGCGAGGAAATCCTGATCCTGGTGCTGGTATGCATCGTGATCGGCGGCATCGGATCGATTCGCGGCGCCTTTGTCGGCGCGCTGTTGGTGGGCATGGTGGATACGGCGGGGCGGGCCTTCCTGCCCATGCTGCTGCGCCAGGTCTTTTCCCCGGCCGTGGCCTCCAGCGTCGGACCGACGCTGGCCGCCATCGCCATTTATGTATTGATGGCGGCAGTGCTGGTGTTCCGGCCCTCCGGCTTGTTTCCGGCGCGGGGTTGAGCATGAAATCCATGATCTGGACCGTGGTCCTGCTGGCCGCGCTGGCCGTATTCCCCCTGGTCGCGCCGGCGTTGGGCCTGGACTTTTACATTTCCTTCGTGCGGCGCGTGCTGATCTATGCGCTGGCCGCGACCAGCCTGAACCTGATCCTGGGCTATGGCGGCATGGTGGCGCTGGGACACGCGGCGTTCTTCGGCGCGGGCGCGTACGCGGTCGGCATCCTGGCCATGTCGGGCGTGACGTCCGCCCTGATCGTCTGGCCCGTGGCCATGCTGCTGGCGGCGGTGCTGGCCTGCATCACGGGGGCGATTTCGCTGCGCACCCGCGGCGTGTACTTCATCATGATCACGCTGGCCTTCGCGCAGATGCTGTTCTACATCTTCATCTCGCTGCGGCAGTACGGCGGCGAGGACGGGCTGAACCTGCCGGGCTACTCCAGCCTGCCGGGCATCGACCTGGCCAATGACGTCAGCTTCTATTACCTGGTGCTGGCGCTGTTCGCGCTGATCATGTGGGTGTTCGGCCGCGTGGTGACCTCGCGCTTTGGCACCGCCCTGCAAGGCATACGCGAAAACGAATCGCGCATGGAATCCATGGGTTATCCGGTCTATCGCATCAAGCTGATGGCCTTCACGCTGAGCGGCGCGGTGGCCGGCCTGGCGGGCGCGCTGCTGGCCAACCATAATCTCTTCATCTCGCCCAGCCTGATGCACTGGACCCAGTCGGCCAACCTGCTGATTATGGTGCTGGTGGGCGGCATCGGCCTGCGCTATGGCGGCGTGGCGGGCGCCGTGGTCATGCTGACCCTGGAGGAAGTGCTGCGCCTGTGGACCGAATATTGGCACCTGCCCCTGGGCGTGCTGCTGCTGTGCGTGGTGTTCGGCGCGCCGCGCGGTCTGGTCGGGCTGTTCGGCCCCTTGTTCAGCGGCCGCGCCGCTGCCACCCAATCCGGCAAGGCGGGATCATGAACGCAGCTGTAACGCCGGCCCTGCAGGCCACGGGACTGGTGCGCCGCTTCGGCGCGCTGGTCGCCACCGACAATGTGTCGCTGTCCCTGAACCCGGGCGAGATCCATGCCCTCATCGGCCCCAATGGCGCGGGCAAGTCGACGCTGATCCATCTGCTGTCCGGCACGTTGACGGCTGACTCGGGCAAGCTGACGGTAGGCGGACGCGACGTCACCAGCATGAACGCCCATCAGCGAGTGGCTGCCGGGCTGTCGCGGTCGTACCAGATCACCAATATCTTCAAGCAATCCTCCGTGCTGGACAACCTGGTGCTGGCGGTGCAGGCGCATGCCGGCAGCAGCTTCCGCTTCTGGAAGCCGCGCGCCGCTGAATCAACCCTGTACGAGCAGGCGCGCGAGCTGGCCCGGGAATGCGCCATCGACGCCAGCCTGCTGGAACGCCCGGCCGGCACCCTGCCGCACGGCGAACAGCGCAAGGTCGAATTCGCGCTGGCCCTGGCCGCACGGCCTGCCGTCCTGCTGCTGGACGAACCCATGGCGGGCATGGGGCCCGACGAAACCGTGCGCCTGACCGAATTGATCGAATCCATGCGGGGCCGAGCCGCCATGCTGCTGGTCGAACACGACATGCAGGCGGTGTTCCGCCTGGCCGACCGCCTGTCGGTGCTGGTCTACGGTCGCGTCATCGCGACCGGCACCCCCGACGAAATCCGCGCCAACCCGGAAGTGCGGCAAGCCTACCTGGGCGACGAGGAGACCGCATGATGCTGACCATCGAATCCGCCAAGAGCGGTTACGGCGCCAGCCAGGTGCTGTTCGGCGTGGACCTGCAAATCGGCGCGGGCCAGGTCGTGACCTTGCTGGGCCGCAATGGCATGGGCAAGACCACGCTGCTGCGCACCTTGTTCGGCCAGTTGCCCCTGCGCGGCGGCAAGATCCAGTTCGCGGGCCAGGACATCAGCGGCTGGAGTCCGGACCGCATCGCGCGGGTCGGCATGGCCATCGTGCCGGAAGGGCGGCAGTGCTTCCCGAATCTGACGGTGCGCGAACACCTGACAGCCTTCGTCGCCTCCCGCAACCCGGACATCGGCGAACCCTGGACGCCCGAGCGCGTCTTTGAATTGTTTCCGCGCCTGCACGAACGCGCCCGAAACATGGGCAATCAGCTCTCGGGTGGCGAGCAGCAGATGCTGGCCATCGGCCGGGCGCTGGTCACCAATCCGCGGCTGCTGATCCTGGACGAGGCCACCGAAGGCCTGGCGCCCAAGATCCGCGAGGAAATCTGGAATTGCCTGGCGCGCCTGCGCCAGGCCGGGCAGACCATCCTGGTCATCGACAAATACGTCGAACGGCTGCTGAGCCTGGCGGACCGCCACGTGATCCTGGAGCGCGGCAAGGTCGTCTGGACGGGGGACTCCCAGGCCCTGGACGCGGATCGCGGCCTCTGGGAACGCTATCTGGGCGTGTAGCAAGAAAGCTGCAATGTAAACAGGCAAACGCTGCTGGTCGTGAAATAAAAAGCAATAAATCGATATTTACATTGCAGTAGTGCAACTTAGGACGCCCGAGCGTCTTACAAGCGTTTGCTCCTGTTTCAATTGGATCCACTGTTCTCTACACTTGTCGCGCCGGACGTGCCTCGAGGGTACGCCTGCAACAGGCTCATGGCTGGACAAGCGGGGCAAGCGCGCGGCGAAACATCGTTACACAACGAAAGTCTGCCCATGCGTCCCCTTCACGCACGTTACGTCTTATCAGGCAGTAAGGAAGACTTTGCATGGCGAAATGGGGTTTGCGCAGAAAATCGTTGATGGCGCTGTTGCTGGCGTGCCTGGTTGCCCTGGCGCCGGCGGCCCTGATCGGCTGGCAGGTGCTGGACGGGGTCAGGGAGCACTTCGGACGGGCTTTCTCCGACAACTTCACGCAATTGAACCGCCAGCGCATCCTGGCGCCGGTGTCCCGTGAACTGGCCCTGTCGCAGCGGTTGGCGGATAGCGAGGTCACTCGCCGCTGGCTGCGGCACGAAAGCGATCCGGCCGCGCGCGAGCTGTTCTTTCGCGAAGCCGACGGCTACCGCCGCGATCTGCTGGGACGCGCCTACTTCATCGCCAGCGCCGCCTCAGGCAATTATTACTTCAACGACGACCAGCCCCTGTCCGAGACGCCGCGCTACACGCTGAGCAAAAGCGCGGCCGACGACGCCTGGTTCTACCTGACGCTGGCGTCGCCCGCCAAATACAACATCAACGTCAACCCGGACCTGAAGCTCAAGACCACCAAGGTCTGGATCAACGTCCAGGTACGCGACGGCGACCGGGTCATCGGCCTGACCGGTTCCGGTCTGGACGTAGGCGGATTCCTGCGTGAATTCGTCAACAGCGGCCAGCCCGGGGTCACGCCCATCATCGTCGACGAGGAAGGCGCGATCCAGGCCCACATGGACGCCTCGCTCATTGCCTACAACTCGGGCGCGGGCGGCGCTGCCCGTGGCACGGTGTTCAACCTGCTGGACGGCGGCGAAGGCCGCGCCGAGCTGGCCGCGGCCATGAAGGCGGCGCGGACCGACCCGCAGTCGGTGCAATCCGCCTGGGTCAAGATGGACGGCATCCGGCAGCTGGTGTCCGTAGCCTACATGCCGGAACTGCATTGGCACGTGCTGACGGTGGTGGACCTGGGCGCGGCCCGGGTACTGGACACGGATTGGCTCTGGCCCGCGGCGATCGGCCTGGTGGTGCTGTTCGCGGCCATGTTGCTGTGCTTCGGCTACGCCATCGAGCGCCTGATGCTGCGCCCCTTGCGCCGCCTGCAGCAGTCGGCGCGCGCCATCGCCGACGGCAGCTACGACGTGCGCCTGCCTCCGGGCGGCCAGGACGAAATCGGCGACCTCAGCCGCGCCTTCGGCGTGATGGCGGACAAGGTGCGCCAGCACACGGCTGAACTCGAAACCAAGGTGCGCGAGCGCACCTCCGAACTCGAGGACGCCAATCGCGCCATGGCCGCCGCGCACAAGAAAATCGACGACTCCATCGATTACGCCAGCCTGATCCAGCGCGCCATTCTGCCGGATCGCCAGCTTACCCAGTCCCTGGGCGCGCACCATTTCGTGCTGTGGAAGCCGCGCGACGTGGTGGGCGGCGACTTCTACGTATTCCGCTCCGACGGCGCCAACTGCCTGCTGGGCATCATGGATTGCGCCGGCCACGGCGTGCCCGGCGCATTGATGACCATGCTGGCCCGCGCCGCCATAGATCTGGCGATCACCGAGGCCGGCCCGGCCGACCCCGCCGCCATCCTGACCCGCACCGACAACGCCATCCGCGCCATGCTTGCCGACGCGCAATTGCCCCGTGCGCTGGCCACGAACACGGATGCGGCCCTGGTTTATATTGACCGCCAGGGCGGCCGGTTGCGCTATGCGGGCGCCAAGATCAGCCTGTACGCGAGCAACGGCGAGGAACTGCGCGAGGTGCCCGGCGGCAAGCGGGCGCTGGGCGACAAGCGCACCGAGACCTACGAAAACATCGAACTGCGGATGGAGTCCGGCTGGACCTACTACCTGGTCACGGACGGGTTCCTGGACCAGGCGGGAGGCGAACACGGCTTTGGCTTTGGCAATACCCGGTTCGCGGAAATGCTCAAGACGCACGCGCGCCGGCCGTTAACCGAACAGGCGGCCGCCTTTACCCAGGCGCTGGCAGAGTACCAAGGCGGGCGGCCGCAGCGTGATGACATCACCTTGCTGTCGTTCCGTTTCGAATAAACGTTATCAGGGCGGTTACCCCCATGAATGCCTCCGATCTTTACGCATTGGGCGAACGGTTCAACCAGAATCGCACTCTGTTGTGCTTCAACGGACCGACTTCCCGCAGCCTGATCGAGGAAATCGGCAATGCGCTCAAGAACTATCTGAACGCGGAGCACGCGCGGCCGGCCGAGGCCATGGACGTTTTCTCCGTCTACATCGAGATGATCCAGAACATCCGCCAGTACGCCGCGCTGCATGACGACCTGGACGCCTCGGCCACCGTGGTGATCGGCCGCCGCGATGAAAGCCGCTACGTGGTGTCGGCGGGCAACCTGGTCAAGGCGGAGGACGGCGAGGCGCTGGTCGCCCGCATCCAGGAACTGGCCGCGCTGGACAAGGCGGCGCTGAAGGCCGAGTACAAGGCGCAGCTGCACAAGCCGCGCGCCCAGGGCGTCGCCTCGGGCGCCGGCCTGGGGCTGATCGATATCGCCCGCCGCGCTGGCGCGCCGCTGGAGGCCAGCCTGACGCCCGCCGCAGCGCCCGGGCAGGCCTTCTTCAGCCTGAGCGTCGTGATCTGAAGGCGTGCCGGGCCAAGAATATATTTGGAGCAACTAATGAACGATTTGAACATTCCCGGGACCCAGTCCACGCCCGCCATCACCGCCGACACCGCTGCCGGCGTGCTGGCGATGCGCGGCGACTCCTATCCCGAGAATTCCTTCGAGCTGTTCGGTCCCGTCATCGAATGGGTCGAAGCCTATCTGCTGAGCAGCGCCGCGCCCCTGAAGCTGGAGCTGGAACTGCTCTACCTGAACACCAGCAGCATCAAGTCCGTCATGGACATCTTCGATCTGCTGGAGGCTGCCCACAACAAGGGCCGCGAGGTCAGCGTCACATGGTTCTACGACATGCGCAATGAGCGCGTCGGCGAACTGGCCGAGGAATTCAAGGAAGACTGCACGTTTCCCTTTTCCGTTGTCGGCCGCCAATGAAATCCGACGCCGCCCAGCTGGACAAGCGCATCGCCGAATTGCTGGCGGATCCGGTCTATCAGGGCCATCCGTTGCATGAAGCGCTGGACGCGCTCTGGCGGCATACGGCCGAACAGATGGCGCGCATCGAGCGCGTGACCCAACTGTCGGACGCCTACCAGAGCATGGCGCACGAACGCGAGCTGGGCCTGTGCGACCGTTTCGACCGGCAACTGCGCCGGCTGACCCGCATCGCGCGCATCTCGGACCACTACCAGAACATGATGCGGGACCTGAACTCCGCATTGCAGGAAACCTCCAACCGCGATCCCTTGACCGGCCTCTTGAACCGGCGCGCCTTGATGGAAATGATCAAGCAGGAGGTCTTGCGCGTGTCTCGCGGCGGATCGACCTTCGTGGTGGCGATGCTGGACGTGGATCATTTCAAGTCGGTCAACGACCGCTATGGCCATGAAACAGGCGACCGCGCGCTGGTCGAGCTGGCCGGCGCGTTGGGCGACAACTTGCGCGAATACGATCTATGCGGCCGCTGGGGCGGCGAGGAATTCCTGGTGCTGCTGCCCAGCACCCAGCCCGAGGACGCCCAGCGCGTCATGGACCGGCTGGTTGGCGCGGTGCGCGCCTTGGCAATCACGGTGGGGGATGGCGTGTTGAGATTGACGGTCAGCATAGGCATGGCATATCACCAGTTGGGAGAAACCTTCTCTGAAACGCTCAGCCGTGCGGACCAGGCCTTGTACCTGGCCAAGCAGGACGGACGCGACCGCGTCGAACTCGGGTTTCCGAAGCGCAGATGAAACCGGATCAGCTGTTATCCGGCATGGAGCCCCATATGCTTGATTCTTATCCAGGCGTTACCGACGAGCGCCCTCAAGGCGCCGCGTGGCACTCCGCCACTTATCTGGCGTCCATGGATCGGGCGCTGCTGCTGTTCGATTTTGATCCGGCTGGCTCCTTGTTGAACGCCAACGCGAATTTTCTCGCCCTGGTCGGCCATGCCCGCGAAGAGGCCCTGGAGCTGCGCCATGACATGCTTTGCGACAGCATGGACGAAGGCAAGGGCATCGTCGGCGGCGAGCAGGTCTGGGCCAGGCTGCTGGGCGGCAAGCACTTCACCGGCACCTGCCGCTATCGCAAGAAGGACGGCGGCTTCGTCTGGATCGAAGCCACCTACATGCCCATCGCCGGCGAAGCCGGCGATGTCGTACGCATTTCCGTCATCTCCCGCAAATCCATCGCGGATGCCGACCGCCAGGAAGAGATCCGGCTCCTGTTGCTGGGCATCAACGAAACCGGCAATGCCGTCGCGGTGTCGGGCAAGGACGGCCGCATCCTCTACGTGAACGACGGCTTCCAGCGCATGCTGGGCTTTTCCCGCGGCGACGCCGTCAACCAGGAGCTGGGCGAACTGCTGGCCGGCGGCAGGCCGGACGGCGGCACGCGCGAAGAGCTGGGCCGCCGCATCGCCTGCCGCGAGGGCTACCACAAGGACGTGCTGGTCTACGATCGCGCCGGCCGCCCGCTGTGGGTGTCGGTGATGGCCAACTCCGTGTTCGACGAACGCGGCGCCCTGGTCAATATCGTGGACGTGCTGACGGACATCACGCCCACCAAGGTGCACGAAGTCTTGCAGCGCCGCGTGCTGCAAGCCATGGTCAATGAGGCCTCGGTGGTCGAGGTCATGAACATGGTGTGCCGCGAGGTCGAACGTCTGGCGCCCGAAGTCGCGGCCAGCGTCCTGCGGGTGGACGATGCCGGGCTGCTGCGGCCGCTGGCCGCGCCCAGCCTGCCGCAAGCCTACACCGACGCTTTGGACGGCGTGGCCATCGGGCCGCAGGCGGGCGCTTGCGGTACCTCTGCCTTCCTGGGCCGGCCGGTGATCGTGCCGGACATCTCCACCGATCCGCTGTGGGACGACTATCGCCACCTGCCGCTGCCGGACGACGTGAAGGCCTGCTGGTCGTCGCCGATCAAGTCCAGCGATGGCCGGGTCATAGGCACCTTCGGTTTTTATTTCCGGGAGCGGCGTCTGCCCGACGATTTCCATCACCGGCTGGTGGACGTGTGCGTGTACTTGTGCGCGCTGGCGCTGGAGCGCGAGGAGGCCCGCGCGCGTATCCGCCAGTTGGCGTTCTATGACGAACTGACCGGCTTGCCCAACCGCAACCTGCTGCTGGCGCAGGCCGAGCAGGCCATCGCGCGCGCTGAACCCGAGCGCAAGCGTGTCGCCATTCTGTTCCTGGACCTGGATCGCTTCAAGCAGGTCAACGATACGCTGGGCCATCCCATAGGCGATGCGTTGCTGCGCGACGTGGCGCAGCGCTTGCGCCGCCTGGCGCGCGCGACCGACATCGTGGGCCGCTTGTCGGGCGACGAGTTCGTGATGCTGATGCCGGACTTTGAGCACGGTCGACTGACGACGGCGGCGGAGCATGTGCTGGTCGCCTTGGCTCAGCCGTTCTCGGTGGGCGGCATCACGCTCAATCCCTCGGTCAGCATCGGCATCAGCGTGTTCCCGGAGAACGGGCGCGACATGGATACGCTGCTGCGCCATGCCGACATGGCGATGTACCAGGCCAAGACGGCGGGGCGCAACCGCATCTCTTTCTTCAGCGCCGAGATGAACCGGCAGGCGCAGGAGCGCCTGGCGCTGGAGGCCGCCTTGCGCGATGCGCTGGAGGCGAAGGCTTTGCGGTTGCACTATCAACCGCAGGTGGGGTTGAAGAACGGTCAGCTGTACGGGGTCGAGGCGTTGGCGCGCTGGCGTCATCCGACGCTGGGCGATATCTCGCCGGCGCGCTTTGTGCCGCTGGCCGAGGAATGCGGGTTGATCGGCGACCTGGGCGACTGGGCGGTGCACGAGGCTTGTTCGCAGTTGGCGGTCTGGCGGGCGAAGGGCCTGCGGGTGCCGTCGGTGTCGGTGAACCTGTCGGCGACGAATTTCCACAATCTGAATCTGCCGCGGTTGATCGAGGCGACGCTGGCCGAGTTCGGGCTGGCGGCGGCGGATCTGATGCTGGAGATCACGGAAGGCGTGGTGCTGGATGCGACGGCGGGTACGTTGCGGACGATCGCGGAGCTGCATCGCTTGGGGGTGCGGTTGTCTATGGACGATTTCGGGACTGGCTATTCCAGCCTGGGGCATTTGCGGCGACTGATCGTGGATGAACTGAAGCTGGATCGCAGTTTCGTGCAGGGGCTGGAGAGCGATGACGCGGCTCGGGCGTTGACCAGCGCTGTGATTCGTATCGGCGAGAGCCTGAGCCTGCCTGTGGTGGCTGAAGGCGTCGAGAACGAAGAGCAGCGGCGGTTTTTGATCGAGCAGGGGTGTGCTGCGGGGCAGGGGTTTTTGTTTTCGCCGCCGTTGCCGGCTGCTGATCTTGAGGAGTGGCTGCGGGGGCGGCCGTAGGTTCTTTGGCTGCTGCTGCTTTCGCCGCTTCTGTGGTTTCTGTGGCTTCCGTTGGTTCTTAAGGCGCCAGTCGCTTCGGCGGCCTGGCGTGCGCGGGGCAACGATTGCGGTCCGGAGCGTTCGCTCCGGACTTCCCCTTCGTCATCGTCGTCCAGGCCTTCGGCCTTCCCTTCCGATTCCCTCGGGCTTATCGACGCCCCGCGCACGCCAGGCCGCCGAAGCGACTGGCTCGGCTGGTTGAATCTTTACGGGTGTTGGGGCGGGTGGTTTGCTTGGCGTTCTTGGCGCCGGTGGCGGATGGTGGAAGATCTTGCGGGGCCCGCCCCAGGTCGGCCGCGCGGGCGGCCGACCTGGGGCATACGCTTGGTATTGCGACTGCGACTGTGACTGCGGTCGCGGTTGCTGTCGCAGGCGCTGCGCGCTTGGCGCCACGGGCTGCCGTGTCTTGCCAGTGGCGCGCCTGCCTCTTACTTCGATGCCACCGTTTCCGGCGGCACCGGATTCTCCCAGCCGCCGCCAATTGCGCGGATCAGGCCTACGGCCGAGCGCGCTTGTTCACCGCTGAGCTGCACGGCGACGCGTTGCTGCAGCAGGACGCTGCGATCGGCTTCGATGACGTCCAGGTAGCTGATGGAGCCTTCGCGGTACTGCGTGTGCGAGAGCTTGGCGGCGCGGGCGGCTGCGTCGACGGCTGCGTCTTGCGCCTTGGTCTGGTCGGCCAGGATGCGCAGGTTGGCCAGGTTGTCTTCCACTTCGCGGAACGCGTTCAGCACGGTCTGGCGGTAGACGGCCACGTCTTCCTCGTAGACGGCGCGGGCGCGGTCCAGGCCGGCCTGGCGGCGGCCGCCGTCGAAGATGGGCATGGACAGCGCGGCGCCGACCAGCGGGCCCAGCAGGAAGGTGCGGCTGGACCACTGGAACAGGTTGCCCAGGTCCGAGGACTCGTAGCCGAAGGCGCCGGTGATGTCCAGGCGCGGGAAGAACGCGGACTTGGCCGCGCCGATGCGGGCGTTGGCGGCGGCCATGGCGCGTTCGGCGGCGGCGATGTCGGGGCGGCGTTCCAGCAGCGTGGATGGCAGGCCGGCGGGGATCGACAGCGCGACCTTCTGGATGGGCTGCTCGGGCATGGCGAAGTCTGACGGGGCGCGCCCCAGCAGCACGGCCAGCGCGTGCTCGGAGGCGGCGCGGCGGCGGTCGATGCCCAGGGCTTCGGATTGCGCGCTGGCAAGTTCGGCCTTGGCGCGGGCCAGGTCCAGTTCGCTGATGTCGCCGGCGTCGTAGCGGCGCTGGATCAGTTGCAGGGTGTCGGTGCGCAGCTTGACCGTCTGGCGGTAGAGCTGCGATTCGGCGTCCTGTTCGCGCACCAGGAAGTAGGTGGTGGCGACGTCGGCCTGCAGGGCCAGCAGCACGGAACGGTACAGGGCCTCGCTTTGCTGGGCGTCGGCGCTGGCGGCGTCGTAGGTGGAGGCGACGCGGCCGAACAGGTCGGCTTCGTAGGAAACGGCGCCTTGGGCGCGCCAAGTCGTGACCGGGCTGGTCGAGGTGCCGTCGGGCAGGCCCTGCGACACGGCCGAGGGGCGCTGGCGGTTGGGGCCGAAGGCGGCGTCCAGGTTGGGGAAGAAGCCGGCGCGGGCTTCGCGTTGCAGCGCGCGCGATTGGGTCAGGCGGGCGGCGGCGGCCTGCAGGTTCTGGTTGGCCTTTTGGGCTTCTTCCTGCAGCTGGTTCAGCCCTTCGTCGCCGAACACTTTCCACCAGGCGCCGCGCAGCGCGTCTTCCGACGGTTCGGCGGTCTTCCAGGTGCCGGCCTCGGAAGCGGGCAGGGCGGCTTCCTTGAAGGCCGCGGGCACCGCGGCCGAGGGGCGTTCGTAGGTGGGGCCCACCGCGCAGCCGGCCAGCACGAGCAGGACGGCAAGCAGGGCGGAACCGCGGGTCAGTCTTTTGATCATGATGACTATTCTCTTGTGGGCGCCTTCCGCCTAGGGGGCGGAAGGCGCTGTCTAGCTACTGTGGTGAGCCGGCTCAGGCGTGATGTTGCTGGGCGGGTTGCGCGTTCGGGGCCACGTGCGGGACGCACACGGGAGCCTCGTGCGGCGCGGCGGAGTGCAGCGTCTTGCCGCCCAGCGTGCGCAGCAGCACGTAGAACACGGGGGTCAGGAACAGGCCGAACAGGGTCACGCCCAGCATGCCGAAGAACACCGCGATGCCCATGGCCTGGCGCATTTCAGAACCCGCGCCCGAGGACAGCACCAGCGGCACCACGCCCATGATGAACGCGATGGACGTCATCAGGATGGGGCGCAGGCGCAGGCGGCTGGCCTCGATGGCGGCGTCCAGCGGACTGCGGCCGTTCATTTCCAGTTCGCGGGCGAATTCCACGATCAGGATCGCGTTCTTCGCCGACAGGCCCACCAGCACCATCAGGCCGATCTGCGTGAAGATGTTGTTGTCGTTGCCGGTCAGGTAGACGCCCGTCAGCGCGGCCAGGATGCTCATCGGCACGATCAGGATCACGGCCAGCGGCAGGGTCAGGCTTTCGTACAACGCGGCCAGCACCAGGAACACCAGCAGCACGCTGATCGGGAACACCCACAGGCCCGCGTTGCCCGCCAGGATCTGCTGGTAGGTCAGGTCGGTCCACTCCATCTTCATGCCGCGCGGCAGGGTCTCGGCGGCGATGCGCTCGGCCGCGGCCTGGGCCTGGTCGGACGAGTAGCCGGGCGCCGGACCGCCGTTGATGTCGGCGGCGGTGTAGCCGTTGTAGCGCACCACCATTTCCGGGCCGAAGGTCTGGTTGACGGTGACGAGCGAGGACAGCGGCACCATTTCGCCGGCGACGTTGCGAGTCTTCAGTTGCAGGATGTCGTCGGCGTGCGCGCGGAATTGCGCGTCGGCTTGCGCCCGCACCTGGAAGACGCGGCCGAAACGGTTGAAGTCGTTGACATACATCGAGCCCAGGTAGATCTGCATGGTGTCGAAGACTTCCGTCACCGGCACGCCCAGTTGCTTGGCCTTGACACGGTCCAGGTCCACGTCCAGCTGCGGCACGTTGATCTCGTAGCTGGAGAAGGCGGGGCCCAGTTCCGGCGTCTGGCGCGCCTTTTCCAGGAAGGCTTGCTTGGCCTTGTCCAGTGCGGCGTAGCCGGCGGCGCTGCGGTCTTCGATCTGGAACTTGAAACCGCCCAGCGTGCCCAGGCCCATCACGGGCGGGGGCGGGAACACGGCGATGAACGAGTCCTGGATGGCCGCGAACTTCTGGTTGAGCGAGCCCGCGATGGAGTCGCCCGACAGCGCGGCGTTCTTGCGCTCTTCGAAGGGCTTGAGCATGACGAACACGATGCCGGCGCTCGAACTATTGGTGAAGCCGTTGATCGACAGGCCGGGGAAGGCGATGGTGCTCTGTACGCCGGGTTCCTTCAGGGCGATGTCGCTCATGCGGCGGATCACCGCGTCCGTGCGGTCCAGCGAGGCGCCGTTGGGCAGCTGCGTGAAGGCGATCAGGTACTGCTTGTCCTGCGCGGGCACGAAGCCGCCGGGCACCAGATAGGAGACGCCGACGGTGGCGGCCACCAGCACGGCGTACACGCCCATGGCGCTGGCCTTGCGGCGGATCACTTTGGTGACGCCCGTGCCGTACGACTCGGACGCGCGGCCGAACATATTGTTGAACCAGTTGAAAAAGCGGCCGAAGACGCGGTTCATGCCACGGGTCAGCCAGTCGGGCTTGTCGTGGTGGCTCTTGAGCAGGATGGCCGACAGCGCGGGCGACAGGGTCAGCGAGTTGAAGGCCGAGATCACCGTCGAGATGGCGATGGTCATGGCGAACTGCTTGTAGAACTGGCCGGTCAGGCCCGTCATGAAGGCCAGCGGCACGAACACCGCGCACAGCGTCAGCGCAATGGCGATGATGGGGCCGCTGACCTCACGCATGGCGCGATAGGTCGCATCGCGCGGACTCAGGCCCGCGGCGATGTTGCGCTCCACGTTTTCCACCACCACGATGGCGTCGTCCACCACGATGCCGATAGCCAGCACCATGCCGAACAGCGACAGCGCGTTGATGGAATAGCCGAACATCAGCAGCAGGGCGAAGGTCCCCACGATGGACACGGGCACCGCCAGCAGCGGGATGATGGACGCGCGCCAGGTCTGCAGGAACAGGATCACCACCAGCACCACCAGGGCGATCGCTTCCAGCAGCGTGGTCACCACGGCTTTGATGCTGGCGCGCACGAATTGGGTGGGGTCGTATTCGATGCGGTATTCCACGCCCGGCGGGAAGTCCTGCGACAGCTCGGCCATGGCGGCGCGCACCTGGCTGGACACGTCCAGCGCGTTGGCGCCGGGCGACTGCATGATGCCCATGCCCACCGCCTGCTTGTTGTCCAGCAGCGACCGCAAGCCGTATTCCTGCGCGTCCAGTTCCACGCGGGCCACGTCCGACAGGTAGGTCACGGCGCCATCGGGCGAGGTCTTCAGGATGATGTCGCGGAATTCCTCTTCGGTCTGCAGGCGGCCGCGGGCATTCACGTTCAGTTGCAGCGGCACGTCGCCCAGCGTGGGGGACGCGCCGATGACGCCGGCGGCGACCTGCACGTTCTGTTCGCGGATGGCGGCGACAACTTCGCTCGCGGTCATGCCGCGCTGGGCGACTTTCTGCGGGTCCAGCCAGACGCGCATGGAATAGTTGCCCGAGCCCCACACCGTCACTTCGCCCACGCCGGTGATGCGGGCGAGACGGTCCTTGACGTTCAGGATCGCATAGTTGCGCAGGTAGGTGATGTCGTAGCGGTCATTGGGCGAGATCAGGTGCACCACCAGCGTCAGCGTGGGCGAGCTCTTGGCCGTGGTCACGCCCAGGCGCTGCACGTCCGGCGGCAGGCGCGGCAGCGCTTGCGACACGCGGTTCTGCACCAGCTGCTGCGCCTTGTCCGGGTCCACGCCCAGCTTGAAGTTGACCGTCAGGGTCAGGTTGCCGTCGCTGTTGGCCTGCGACTGCATGTACAGCATGTCCTCGACGCCGTTGATGGATTCCTCCAGCGGCGAGGCCACGGTTTCGGCGATGACCTTGGGGTTGGCGCCTGGATACTGCGCGCGCACGACCACGGACGGCGGCACCACTTCCGGATACTCGGAGATGGGCAGCTGGAACATGGCCAGCAGGCCCGCCAGCAGCACCAGGACCGACAGCACGCCGGCGAAGATCGGCCGGTCGATGAAGAATTTCGAGATATTCATGGACGTTCTCGTTAGACGCGCCGGCTCAGTTCAGGGTGGCCGAGGCGGTCTTGACCGGGTTGCGTTGGGCCGCAACCATGGGGACGACGGTGGGGGTCACGGCATCGCCGGGACGGATGCGCTGCAGGCCGTTGACGACGATGCGTTCGCCGGCGGCCAGGCCCGAATCGACCACGCGCAGGCCTTCCTGGTTGGCGCCCAGCTTGACCTGGCGGTAGACGGCATGGTTCTTGTCGTCCAGCACCAGCACGTAGCGCTTGTCCTGGTCGGTGCCGATGGCCTTTTCGTCGATCAGCACGGCCTGCCGCGGTTCGCTGCCGCCCAGGCGGACGCGGGCGTACAGGCCGGGCAGCAGCTGGCCGTCGGCGTTGTCGAACTCGGCGCGCACGCGGATCGTGCCGGAGGTGGTGTCCAGGCGGTTGTCCACGGACTGCACGACGCCGGTGCGCGAATAGCCTTCCTCGTTGGCCAGGCCCAGCTCCACCGGCACGGCGCCGGCGCGGCCGCCGCGCGCAGGGTTCACATAGCGCAGGAAGGTTTGTTCATCCACGTCGAACGATGCGTACATCTTGGACACCGACACCAGGCGGGTCAGCGGCACGGAGCCGGCGCCAGCCGCCACCACGTTGCCCACCGTGACCTCGGCGCGCGACACGCGGCCGTCCACCGGGGCTTCGATGCGGGTGTAGCCGAGGTTCAGCTTGGCATAGTCCAGCGCCGCCTGGGCGCCTTGCAGGTTGGCGGCGGCTTCGCGTGCGGCGTTCTGCTTTTCCTCGAAATCGCGGCGGGCGATGGCGTTGTCTGTCAGCAGGCGCTGGCCGCGGGCCAGTTCGCTGGCGGTATACGAGGCGCGGGCCTTCGCGGCGGTCAGGGCGGCGGCGGCGCGGTCCACCTCGGCCGCGTAGGGACGCGGGTCGATGGTGAAGAGCACGTCGCCCTTCTTGACGATGCTGCCGTCCTGGAAGTGCACGGCGGTCAGGGTGCCCGACACCAGGGGACGGATGTCGACGCGGTCGATGGCTTCCAGGCGGCCGGAGTAGCGCTGCCAGTCCACGATGGTCTTGTTCAGGACCTCGGCCACTTCGACTGGCGGCGCCGTGGGGGCAGTCTGCGCCTGCGCCGCATTGGCGCCAGCGGGAGCGCGGAAGAGGGCATAACCGCCGCCAGCGGCGACGATGGCGGCAAAGACGGCGAGCACAGCAATACGATTGCGCGAAACCATGGTGTTTCCTTGAGAGATGATGGGGCGAAAGCGCGCTTGCCTGGATGAGCCTGGGGGCGGAGGCGGCTGCGGCGGCCTGGGGCAGGCCTGTCCTCGGGATCCGGCGGAAATGCTGCAATGCAACATGCAATGCTGCTGCGCATCCCAGGCAAAGGCGCCTGATCGGGGCGGGTCTTTGCGGGTGCCGGAATCTGAGGATAGGCTTGCCCTTTGATGGCGCCTGGCGGCAAGGGCACTTCAAGATGGTTTGCATTCTGAGCGGTTTAGGGGGTCGGATAAACCCTGATGTTTCGGCAACACTAGTCGTAAGGATCGACTAATCAACGCCGAAATCGGGTTATGCTCCGTCCACACCGACTATTTCCCCTAAAGGACACCGTCGCCATGGACCGTTTTCAGGCTATGCAGGTGTTTGTGCGCGTCGTGGACGCCAATAGCTTCACCCGGGCGGCCGACAGCCTCTCGCTTCCGCGCACCACCGTCACCACCATCATCCAGAACCTCGAACGCCTCTTGGGCGTGCGCCTGCTCAACCGCACCACGCGCCGTATCGGCCTGACGCCCGACGGCGCGGGCTATTACCAGCACTGCGTGCGCATTCTGGCCGACGTCGAGGAAACCGAGGCCTGCTTCCAGGAAGCGGCCCTGCGCCTGAAGGGCAGGCTGCGCATCGATGCCCCAACCTGCATCGGGCGGCTGATCCTGATCCCCTCATTGTGTGATTTCCACGACAAATACCCCGACGTGGAGCTGGTGCTGGGCCTGGGCGACCGCCCGGTCGACATGGTGCAGGAGGCCGTGGATTGCGTGATCCGCGCCGGCGACCTGGAGGATTCCAGCCTGGTCGCGCGCCGCATCGGCACGCTGCAGAGCGTGACCTGCGCCTCGCCCACCTATGTGGCGCGCCATGGCTTGCCGCAGAGCATCGACGAACTGCGCGACCATCACGCCGTGCACTATTTCTCCAGCCGTACCGGCCGCAATTGCGCCTGGGATTTCCGGGTCGACGGCAAGCACCAGGAAGTCGAAATGAAGGGCGTGGTGTCGGTGAACGAATCCGGCGCCTACCTGGATTGCGGGCTCAAGGGCTTCGGCTTGATCCAGACCCCGCGTTACATGGCGCTGCCGCACCTGCAATCGGGCGAACTCATCGAGGTGCTGCCGCAATGGAAGCCCAGCCCCACCGCGATTTCGGTGCTGTATCCGCAAAGCCGCCAGCTTTCGCCCAAGGTGCGCGCCTTCACCGACTGGGCCGCTGAATTGTTCGCCAGCTGCCCGCTACTGAGCGGCCGCGACGAGACCGATCCGGCCGCGGCCAGTTGCAGCGTCTACGCCCGCGGGGCCGGCCAGGCGAACGCCGCGCCGTCCGCCGCGCCCAGGCCTGCGCTGGAGGAATACCTGCCGCCGCGCCGCCGTACCGCGCGCGAAGAGGCCGCGGAGTACGCGTTGTAAGCGCATGGCGTGGGGGGCGGATCCGCCCTCCACCTGGGGAATCACGGGAAACCCCGTAGTAAATACAGACCTTGCGTCCCTCGAATTGCATGAAACGTCTGTATAGTCCGACAGTCAAAGCCTACAACGTCCTTACTGTCGATCCGCTCCATGCAGCCTGTACTACCCGCTTACCTGATCGCCCGTTGGCTTTTGTTGCTCGTGCTGTTGGCGGGGGTGTACTTCCTCAGCGGTTTCCTGGTCCCCGCGCTCGCCGCACTCATCATCGGCCTGGCCAGCTGGCCCTTGTACCAGCGGCTGGTCGCGCGCTGCGGCGGCCGCAACGCGCTGGCAGCCTCGCTGGCGCTGCTGGTGGTGATCGTCGTGCTGATCGTGCCGATGTCGTTCGCGCTGTCCTACGCCATCAAGGAAGCCAGTACCTTCTTCGCCTGGGCCATCGCCGCCAACCGCCATGGCGTGGCCGTGCCCAACTGGATCACCTCCATGCCCGTGGTGGGCGAGCGCCTGAGCCAGTACTGGGAATCCTATATCGGCCAGCCGCATGCGCTGGGCGCCCTGGTCGAGGCCGTCAGCGGCGAGCATCTGGGCAATATCTACCGCATGGTCCTGGCGGCCACGGGCAATGTGTTCCAGTTGCTGCTGACCGTGCTGTTCATGCTGATCACGCTGTTCTTCGTCTACAAGGACGGCATCCGCATGGTGGCCCAGCTGGACGTGCTGGGCGAACGCATCCTGCCTGCCCGCTGGCAGCGCTTCTCGCGCGTGGTGCCGGCCACCATCAACTCCACCGTCACCGGCATGGGCCTGATCGCCCTGGGCGAGGGCGTGGTGCTGGGCATCGCCTACTGGGTGGCGGGCGTGCCGTCGCCCGTGCTGCTGGGCGTGGTCACCGGCTTCATGGCGCTGATACCCGGCGGCGCGCCGCTGTCGTTCACGCTGGTGTCGCTCTATCTGGTCGGCTCGGGCCATCTGGTGGCGGGCATCGCGCTGATGGTGTGGGGCAGCGTGGAACTCTTCATCGTCGACAAGACCCTGCGTCCGCGGCTGGTGGGCGGGCCGGTCAAGCTGCCTTTCCTGCCGACCTTCTTCGGGTTGGTGGGGGGCGTGAAGACGATGGGCATCGTCGGGCTGTTCGTCGGCCCCGTGCTGATGGCCCTGCTGGTGGCGGTGTGGCGCGAATGGGTGCACCATGAGGTGCAGGAACGCGATGCCGCCCGCATCAATCCTCCCGCCCAACCCCCTGCTGCTTGAATGCCATGTTGTTGCCTGATGACCAGATAGCCGTCCTGCGCGAGCAGGGCTTCGTGGTGGCGCGCCAGTTCGCCAGCCCGGAACAGGTGGCGGCGCTGCGCGCCGTTGCCGAACGCCATTTGCGCGACCACGTCGCGCCCATCGAATACGAAGCCGACCTGCGCTATCCCGGCGCGCCCGAGTCGCGCGCGGCCGAAGGCGGGCTGACCGTGCGGCGCCTGCTCGGCGCCTATGGCCGCGACCCCTTGTTCGCGCAATGGGCCGCCGATTCCCGCATCGGCCAGTGGCTGGGACGCTACTTCGGCGAAACGCCGGTGCTGTCCACCGTGCATCACAACTGCGTGATGACCAAGCATCCGGCCTATGGCAGCCTGACCGGCTGGCACCAGGACATCCGCTATTGGTCGTTTTCCGACACCGATCTGGTGTCCACCTGGCTGGCGCTGGGCCCGGAAACGCGCGCCAACGGCGGCCTGTCCTTCATCCCGGGTTCGCACGCGGCCGCCTTCGCGCCGGAACAGTTCGACCAGCAGAAGTTCTTCCGCGACGACGCGCCCCAGAACGCCGAGTGGATCGCCCGCGCGGTCTGCCCCGAACTGCAGGCGGGCGACGTGGTGTTCTTCCATTGCCGCACCCTGCATGCCGCCCAGGGCAACGCCAGCGACCGCGTGAAGCTGTCGCTGGTGCATACCTACCATCCACAGTCCTGTCATCCGCTGCCGGGTACGCGCTCGGCCAGCCAGCCGGGCGTGCCGCTGACGGTCCCGGCCGCCTGATGCTCTGAGTCAGCGCCGCATTCTGCGGCGCTGTTCCTTTCTCGATCAGCCGCTACTGCGGCCCGTGCTGTCCGCCTGAAATCTTTCCGGGCGCGGCCCCGCATGCGCCGACTTTCCCGGTCCGGGTTCGTGTCCTGACGGGATCTTTCCCCTTGATTGTCGACCACTGCGCCCGCTCGCTGGCGGGCTCGGCTGCGGGCGCTTTTTCCGGTGCTGAGAGGGCCTGCGCCAAAAAATGGGCCTAGTCCTATGTCTTGCCCGGATCGGAGAGGACTAGCCCGATGGGCGGCCTGCGCTGCGAAATCTACGATGCAGTTGTTGAGTACGCGAGCTGAAAAAGACCTGTCCCCAACGGTCCCTCATGCACTAGCGCACGCAGCAAAGATCCGCCCGCAAAGGCGATTTCCCTCACCTCAAAAACCCCAACTTAAAAGACTCATCATGAAAAAGACCCTCCTGACCGCTGCTCTGGCCATCGCCGGCCTCGCCTCTTTCGCCAGCGCCCACGCCGCCGACGGCACCATCGAATTCACCGGCAACATCACCGCCAACACCTGCGTCATCAACGGCGGCAACGGCGGCGAGAACTTCACCGTGGCCCTGCCCACCGTGTCGGCCAAGACGCTGGAAACCGCAGGCGCCACCGCCGGCCGTACGCCGTTCAAGATCGCGCTGAGCAGCTGCACCACCGACCAGCCGGTTTCGGTCCACTTCGAAGGCGGCCCCACCGTTTCGCAAACCACCGGCCGTCTGATCGTTGACGCCGGCGGCGCCGAGAAAGTCGAACTGGGCCTGCTGAACAACTCGTTCGGCGAAATCATGGCCGGCGCGGCCATCGGCCAGCAGAACTCGCAGACGGTGACGCTGTCCGGCGGCAAGGCTGACCTGGACTACTTCGTCGAGTACCACTCGCTGGGCAACGCCACCGCCGGCGCCGCCAACTCGCGCGTGCAGTACTCGATCTCCTACGAGTAATGCGCCGACTCGGCGGCTGCCTCCCCGGGGCCGCCGAGGCAGGTGTTTCCCTGCAAGCCGTCTCACCCCGCTCCCCGAGACGGCTTGGAAGGAAACCGACCATAGACGCAGCATCCACCACCAAGGGCTACATCATGAAAACTCTACGCCGCACCCTGATGGCCGCCGCAACGCTTGCCGCGGGCTGTTTTGCACTCCAGGCGCAGGCCAGCGTCGTTATTGCCAGCACGCGCGTGATCTATCCGGCGCAAGAGCGCGAAGTCACCATCAAGCTGAGCAATGACGGCCGTACGCCTGCCCTGGTTCAGTCGTGGCTGGACGACGGCAGCATCACCGACGCGCCGGAAACGCTGAAGGTTCCTTTCGTGCTGACGCCCGCCATCTTCCGCGTGGATCCCGGCAAGGGGCAGACCCTGCGTCTGATCCACACCAAGGAATCGATGCCGCAGGATAAGGAAAGCATGTACTGGCTCAACGTGCTGGAAGTCCCGCCCAAGGCTCAGGCCGGCGAAGACGCCAATCGCCTGCAGCTTGCCTTTCGCACGCGCATCAAGGTGATGTATCGCCCGCAAGGCCTGCCGGGCCAGGCAGACGAGGCGCCGGCGCAGCTGCGTTGGGAGGTCGCTCCCGCCGCGGCCGGCAAAGGCTATGCGCTGAAAGCCAGCAATCCCACGCCCTATGTCGTGAACCTGGGCAAGATCAGCCTGCAGTCTGGCGGCCAGTCCTTCGATGCCGGAGCCGGCTACGTCAAGCCGGGCGAGTCCACGCTGTTTCCCCTCGCGGGAATGACGTCGGCGCCGGCTGGCGGCGCTCAAGTCAAGTTCAACAGCATCAACGATTGGGGCGCGAACGTCGAAGGCTCCCTGCCGCTGATGTCGGGACCCGCCTCGTCCCTGCGCTAGGCCGCTAAGCCGCGCACGCGCGCGGCCCTCATCTCACCAAACTCCTCTTGTGAGGGATGCCGGTAACGGTATCCCCGGGGAGAGTGTTGTCCAGCGTTTTCATCGAATCCACTCTTTCAGCTCCGCCGTTATGAAGAAAACCCTTTCAAAGCTCCTGCATACGCGAGATAGCGTCAGCCTGCGTCTGACCCCTCTTTGCGCGGCACTGCTGGTGGCCCTGGTTGCGCATGAGCGGGTGGCGCAGGCCGCCGAGGCCGACGCATCCGGAACGATGGTGGCTTCGGTGGAATTCGAGGATGCCTTCCTGATGGGCGGCTCGGGCCCGCGCACCGACCTGTCGCGCTTCGCCAAGGGAAACATGGCCGCGCCCGGCAGCTATTCGGTGGACTTGTTCATCAACCAGGGCTATGTCGGCCGCGTCGATGTGCCGTTCGCGGCGGTTGCCGGCGAGGCGGCGGCGCAGCCCGTGTTCGACCGTCAGCTGTTGCAGCGCATCGGCGTCGACCTGGGCAAGCTGCCCGCCGAGGCGACCGCAAAGTTGGCGCAAGACGCCAGCCTGCGCCTGGCCGAGATCGCCGCGGACGCCGGCAGCGATTTCGACTTCGGCGACCAGCGCCTGGACCTCAGCATTCCCCAGGCCTCCATGAGCCGCCACGCCCGCGGTTACGTCAGTCCGGAACTATGGGACTCGGGCGTCAACGCGGCCATGGTCGATTACGACTTCAACCTGTACAACTACCGCAACAAAGCGTTCGGCGGCACGCAGCGGCAGGGCTATCTGGGCTTGCGCGCGGGCGTCAACCTGGGTGATTGGCGTCTGCGCCACAATGGCTCCTATTCTTTCGATTCCCAGGGCCAGCGCCAGTACCAGAACATCTCGACTTACGCGCAGCGCGAAATCGTTGCGCTGTCGTCCCAACTCACCTTGGGCGAAGCCTATACCAGCGGCGAACTGTTTGAATCCACGCCCTTCAAGGGCGTGCGCCTGGCCAGCGACGATCGCATGCTGCCCGACTCGATGCGCGGCTACGCGCCCGTGGTGCGCGGCATGGCCAACAGTAACGCGCGGGTCACCATCCGGCAGAACTCGGTCGTCATCTACGAAACCACGGTGGCGCCGGGGGCCTTTGAAATCACCGACCTGTACGCCACCGGCTACGGCGGAGACCTGGATGTGTCGGTGCAGGAAGCCGACGGTAGCGTGCGCAGGTTTTCGGTGCCCTACGCCGCCGTGCCGATGTCGCTGCGCCCGGGCGTGAGCCGCTATAGCGTGGTCGGCGGCGCCGTGCGCAACAAGCAATTGTCGAAAAGCCCGCATTTCCTGCAGGCTACCTACCAACGCGGCCTGTCCAATCTGGTCACGGGTTATGCCGGCGCCACGGTGGCGCAAAACTACACCTCGGTCTTGTTGGGCGGGGCCCTGAATACGTCGGCCGGAGCGTTCGGCCTGGACGCGACCCAGTCGCGCCTGTCGCAGGCAGACGCTACGCATACCGGCACCAGCATGCGCGCCAGCTATGCAAAGAACCTGCCCAACACTGGCACCAACGTCTCCATCGCGGCGTACCGCTATTCCACCAGCGGCTTCTACGGCCTGAACGAAGCCATGAATTCGCTCTACGGCTATGGCCAGTACCGTTATACCGGCAGCATGGTGCGCGAGCGCAACCGCGCCTCGATCATGCTGAGCCAGCAGTTGGGCGGGCAGCGCGGCAGCATCAACCTGACCGCCTCGGGCGTGGACCATTGGAACCGCGACGGCCGCGACGTGAACTACAGCATCGCCTATGCGAACCGGTACAAGACCGTGGGCTACAACATCAGCGTCCAGCGTCAGCGCGACAGCCGACAGCAGATGGGCACCGCGGTCTACGCGACCATCAGCATTCCGCTGGGCAAGAGCAATCCGCTCAGCCTGTCGACCAATGCCGGACGCGACTCCGACGGCCGCTTGCGGGTGCAAAGCACGTTGTCCGGCTCCACGGGCGAGGACAATGATCTGTCCTACAGCCTTAGCGCCGACCATGCTTCCGGCGGTTCGGGCGACAGCATGAACGGCGGCAGCGCCAGCGTGCTTTACCGCGCGCCGGTCGCCGAATTCACGGGCAGCGCAGGCGTGGGTACGGGCTATTCGCAAAGCTCGGTAGGCGTGCGCGGGGCGCTCGTCGCGCATCCGGGCGGCCTTACGCTGTCGCAGCCGCTTTCGGAAACCTTCGGCATCGTTGAAGCGCCCGACGCCGAAGGCGCGCGTCTGCTCAATGCCTCGGGCGTGCGCGTCAACAGCCGTGGATATGCCGTCGTGCCGCATCTGACGCCGTATCGCATGAACACGGTGGAAATCGATCCCAAGGGGCTGTCCACCGATGTGGAACTGCAGGTCACCAGCCAGCAGGTGGCGCCGCGCGCCGGTGCGGTCGCGATGCTGCGGTACGCCACGGTCTCGGGGCGGTCGGCCATGCTGCAGGTGCTGAAAGCCGATGGCAAGCCGCTGCCGTTCGGCGCCAGCGTGGTGGATGAGCATGGTGTGGAAGTCGGTCTGGTCGGGCAGGCAAGCCGTGTACTGGCGCGCGGCCTGCAGGACCGCGGCCAATTGACCGTCAAGTGGGGCGAACTGCCTGGCGATGTATGCCGCATGGATTATGAACTTCCGGCCACGGAAAAAGGCATGGGTCCGGACAGCTATCGGCAGATCGAAACCCGCTGCAGCTAGATATCTCTCAATTTACCTTCGACCGGAATCGCAAGATGAATACGTTTCGAATACTGTTTTTGCTTGGCGCGACGTTGCTGTCGCTGGTCTACTCCCCCGCCAACGCTGCCGGCGATCAATTTCCGTGTGAGCAACCCCATTTTTTGGGGATCGTCCTTCCTGCCACGATCGAGCTTAATGCCGACGTGGGTGTCGGTCAGGTGATGTGGTCCGGTACGGTGGGCACCCGAGCGCTTATACCTGGTAGATGTGCGTCCGAAGAGTCTCCCCCGGGCGCTTTGCTTATCTACCTAGACGTATATGAACAGAATGGGGTCTTTAATACTGGCATTCCCGGGGTAGGCGCTCGCATCAAGTCCCGGTACAGGTCCTGCGTCTCCAATTATTGGCCGACGGAATGCGAGACCGTAGTGGAAGGGACCCCTCCGAAGGTAACGATCGAGTATGAACTGATCAAGACTGGGAATGTGGGTTCTGGATCCTTTGGGTGTTGCGAGGATATCGCCTTTTGGACCTTCGGAAGTACCCAGAACACCTATGCTCGGTTCCGGTACGCCGGGACGACCACCGTACGAGTGAGAAGGCCGCCGACTTGTTCCTTTTCGTCGAATGACACCATCCATACCTCGCTGGGCGTGGTTTCCAAGACGGTTTTCAAGGGTATCGGCTCGACGTCGGCTGAGCGCCCTTTCAAGATCGATCTGAGTTGCAAGGGAGGGGATGGCCTGAGCTCGCTGGATGTGTACGCCACGTTGACGGACGCCACCAAGCCAGGCAACCGCTCCAAGGTGCTGAACTTGTCGCCCGGGTCCGGCGCCACGGGCGTCGGGGTCGAAATATTGAATGGCACCACGGTGCTGGGATATGGCGCGGACTCGAACGTGCTTGGCAACCCTGGCCAATGGAAGGCAGGCACCGTGTCGCCCGGAGCCAGTGTCTTTTCCATCCCGTTGACGGCGCGCTACGTGCAAACCGACGAGGTCGTGACTGTCGGAACCGCCAATGCGCGGGCCACGTTCACGATGAGCTATCAGTAGCGGCGCCCCAGCCGCCACAACAGAATCGTCGCGATCAGGATCGCGGCGACATTGAACTGCATGGCGCTGGCAAAGGCACTGGCGTGACGTTCGGCCCCGCTTGCAGCGGCATGGGCATCGAGCGTGCCGGCATACAGCATGCCCGCCGCCGACACGCCCAGCGCCGCGCCCACCTGCTGCAAGGTCGACACCACGCCGGCCGCCATGCCAGCGTGGCGGTCGTCGACGAAGCCCAGCGCCAGATTCACCAGCGGCGTGTTGACGGCGCCCTGGGCCGCGCCCAGCCACACCAGCGCCGGCAACAGCGACCACGGCGCCAGGCTCGCGCCGGCCGCCTCCACCTGCAGCATCAAGGTTGCCGTGGCGCCGCCATACAGCAGGGCGGCCAGCGCGATGGCATGCGTGCCGAAGCGCGCCACCAGCCGCGGCGCCGCCATCGATCCGGCCACGAAGCCCACGCTGGCGGGGGCGAAGATCAGGCCGGCCGTCAGCGCGTCCAGGCCGAAGCCAGTCTGCACCAGCAGCGCATAGCAGAGGAACATGGCGCTGGCGGTGGAGAACACCAGCATGACCAGCAGTCAACCCGCCGCGAAGCGCGGCTGCGCCAGCAAGGCCATGTCAACGAGCGGCGCGCCGCCGCGGGCCGCGACACGCCGCTGCATGCGCACGAACAGCGCCAGCGCGATCAGCGCTGCCACGCCGCAGGCCACCGTCCACGCGGGCCAGCGGCGCGCGGGACCTTCTATCAGCGCCAGCAGCAGCAGGGCCAGTCCTGCGCCCACCAGCGCCGAACCGGGCCAGTCCATGCTGGCGGCCGAGGGCTCGCGCGATTCCGGGATATGGCGTGCCAGCCGCCACGCCAACAGGCCCAGCGGCACGTTGAGCAGGAAGATGCTGCGCCATGCCAGCCCGAACAGGTCGGCATGCACGATCCAGCCGCCCAGCACCTGTCCGGCGATGGCCGCCAGTCCCAGCGTCATGCCCAGCAAGCCGAAGGCGCGCTGCCGTTCCTGGCCCTGATAGCTGACTCGGATCAGCGCATACACCTGCGGAAACAGCATGGCCGCGGCCATGCCTTGCAGGATGCGCGCGGCGATCAGCGTGTCGGCCGTGGGCGCCAGGCCGCACAGCGCCGAGGCCAGCGCAAACCCCGCCATGCCCAGCATGAAGAGGCGCCGCCGGCCATGGCGGTCGCCCAGCCGGCTGCCCGCGATCAGCAGCACGCCATAGGCCAGCTCGTAGGCGGCGATGATGAAGCTGATCTGCGCGAAGCTGGCGGACAAGGTGGATTGCATGCTGGGAATGGCGACGTTCACCACGAACAGATCGAAGATCGTGATGAAGCCGCCAGACAGCAGCACGGCCAGGCCCAGGCGGCCCAGGGCGGGCTGCGGCGCGGCGTGCGCGCCAGGGCAGGGGAGTGTGGAAGAAGACATGGAAAGCGCCATCGGAGTCAGGATGGGCGCTATTCTGGAGAGGCTTTTAGCCTTATACAATTTAGCTGTTTATGCTATTACCAGGTGCAATAGACTCATGACCGCAACCGCAGCCCCCAAGCGCCTGGAGCGCACCCGCGCCGATCTGTCGGAATTTCTGCGGCTGCGCCGCGAACGGCTCAGTCCTGCCGAGCTGGGGCTGCCCGCGGGAGGCCGCCGGCGCACGCCGGGATTGCGGCGCGAGGAAGTGGCCGCGTTGGCCGGCGTGGGCCTGGCCTGGTACACCTGGTTCGAACAAGGGCGCAACATCAGCGTGTCGGCAGGCTTCCTGGAAAACCTGGCGCGCGTGCTGAAGCTGGACGCGGCCGAACGCCGTCATCTCTACCTGCTGGCGCACCAGCGTCCGCCATCGGAACCGGGGCGCACCTGGTGTACGGTGCCCGCACAGGTGCGCCGCCTGATGGACGACCTGCCCGCGCGCCCGGCCTACATCCTCAATCTGCGCTGGGACGTAGTGGCGTGGAATGCGTCCGCAGACCGCGTGTTCAATTTTTCAACGCAGGCGCCGGGCCGCAGAAACCTGTTGTGGATGCTGTTCGCGGATCCGGCGATGCGCGAACTGTTCGTGGACTGGCCAGCGCAAGCGCCCGCCATGCTGTCCACATTCCGGCGCGACTTCGCCAGCGCGGGCCAGGCGCCGGACGTCGGAGAGCTGGTGGATGAACTGGAGCGCGTATCGCCGGACTTCAAGAGCTGGTGGCGCGAACACGATGTGCACGGGTCCTGCATGGGCCTGCGCAGCCTCTGCCTGCCAGCCCTGGGCGCGCTGGCGTTCGAGCATTCCACCTTGTCGGTGGACGAGAGCCGGCACCTGCGGCTGGTGGTTTACGCGCCCGCGCCCGACGAACCCAAGGCGGCGGCGTTCGAGCGTTGGCTCGCGGGGCGCGTAGCGGCCCGATCCAAGCCCGCACGTGGCACCAGGGAATAGGCGCGCCGTGGGTCTACGGAGCCGTGGCGGGCGGCTCCTATAGTCGGGGCATCTTCATACCGCCGCGTCCTCGCGGATGCTTCCGCCGGCCATGTCCACCACTGCGCTTTCCCGCCGCCACGCCTTGCTGCTGCTGGGCGTGGTGGTGCTGGCCTGGGGCTTCACCTGGATCGTCAACAAGCTGCTGTTGCAGTACATGACGCCTATCTGGGCAGCGGCCGCGCGCAGCATCGCGGGCACCGTCGCATTGCTGTTGCTGGGTCTCGCGCTGCGCCGCGTGGCCCGGCCGGTCAAGGCCGACCTTCCGGTGATTTTCAGCGTGGGGCTGCTGCACATGGGGGCGTTTGCCGCGCTGGTCAGCCTGGGCATGCTGTACGTGCCGGCGGGCCGCTCGGCCGTGCTGGCCTACACCACGCCTTTGTGGGTGATACCGGGCGCCTGGCTGTTCCTGAGGGAGTCAGTGGGGCCAGCCCGGCGGGCCGGGCTGGCGCTGGGCCTCCTGGGGCTGGTTGTCATCTTCAATCCGCTGGCTTTTGACTGGACCAATCGCGATGCCCTGTTGGGCAATGGCCTGATCCTGCTGGCGGCGCTGTGCTGGGCGGCCAATATCGTCTACGTGCGCGCACACCGCTGGGTTACGCCGCCCTTCGAACTCGCGCTGTGGCAGGCCCTGTTGGCTTCGGCCGTACTGTCGGCCGTGGCGTACGCAACCGAAGGTCCGCCGCAAGTGGCGTGGAGCGCCGACCTGGCATGGCTGCTGGGCTATGCCGGTGTCTTCGGCATCGCGGTGGCGCACTGGGCTGCCGTGAATGTAAATCGTGCCTTGCCCGCGGGCGTGACTTCCATCGGATTGTTGGGGGTACCCGTGTTCGGCTTGCTGTGCTCGGCCCTGTTCCTGCACGAGCCGGTCAGCGTTTCGCTGCTGTTGGGCATGGCGCTCATCGTGGGAGGGATCGCGGCAGGGGTGATCGAACGTCGCGCTTGACGGCCGGACTATCGCAGGTATATCGTAAGATATATGTCGTAAGATATAACTCGTACGATAGACACCGGAGGTAAACCATGCGTGACGCCCAATTCCTTACCGCATTCGTGCGCCGAGCCCGCCAGAAGCCGCAGGGCCGCCACGGTCATTCCCATTCCCATCATCCCCATGCGCACCATCGCCACCACGGCGAAGGCCATGGCCACCACCAGCGCCACGCCGCCGCGGGCGGGGACTGGTTCTCCGGTCCGGCCGACGAGCGCGGCGAAGGCGGCGGCTTCGGCGGCGGTTTCGGCGACGACGGCCGCGGCTGGACCCGCAGCCGCAAAGTCAGCGCCGACGACCTGCAGCTGATGCTGCTGGGCCTGCTGGAAAAGAATCCCAGCCATGGCTACGAGCTGATCAAGGCGCTGGGTGCGCTCAGCAACGGTTTCTACACGCCCAGCCCCGGCATGGTGTATCCCGCGCTGACCTACCTGGAAGAGCTGGGCTACGCCACCGTCGAGCAAGAGGGCGCGAAGAAGCGCTATCACCTGGCGGAACCGGGCCGTGCGCACCTGGACGGCAATCGCGAACGCCTGGCGCTGATGTTCAACAAGCTCAAGCACGTGGCGCGCAAGATGGACTGGATGCGCCAGGCCTGGAGCGGCCAGCCGCGCAACGTCGGCCCCGAAGGCGAAGACACCGCCACCGGCTGGCTGCCGGAGTTCGTGGCCGCGCGCCAGGCGCTCAAGCGCGCGCTGCTGGACCGCACCGACGCCTCGCCCGCCGAGCAGCGGCGCATCGCGGCCATCCTGGCCCGCGCCACTGCCGACATCACGGAACAGAGCTGTTCCTGAAGACCTCATTCCTGGAGTATCCATGACCCGCAACGACCTGAATGTCGAACGCGTCCGCCACAACCTGAAGATGCGCACGCTGACCGTGGCCAGCGTCGAACGCGTCGCAGGCCTGATGGCCCGCGTCACCTTCACCGGCGACGAACTGCAGGACTTCGTGTCCGCCTCGTTCGACGACCACGTCAAACTGTTCTTTCCCGCCGATCCTTCCCTGCCGCCAGCGCTGCCGGCGGTGACACCGGACGGCATCAAGTTCCCGGAGGACATGCCCAAGCCCGCCGCCCGCGACTACACGCCGCGCTTTTTCGACGCGGCGCGCAAGGAGCTCGTCATCGACTTCGTGCTGCACGGCGACGGCCCCGCGTCCACCTGGGCCGAACAGGCCAAGCCGGGCCAACTGCTGGGCATAGGCGGGCCGCGCGGCTCCTTCGTCGTACCCACGGGCTTCGACTGGCATGTGCTGATCGGAGATGAAACCGCCTTGCCCGCCATCGCCCGCCGACTGGAAGAGCTGCCGGCCAGCGCGCAGGCGCTGGTGCTGATCGAAGTGCCGGATGCTTCCAACGAAATCCCGCTGGCTACCGCAGCGCAAGCCTCGGTGCGCTGGCTGCACCGCAACGGCACCGCGGCGGGCTACAGCACCCTGTTGCTGGAAGCCGCGCGCGAGCTGACGCTGCCGCCGGGCGAAGGCTATGCCTGGGTGGCCGCGGAATCGGCCGCGGCCAAGGCCGTGCGGGAAATCATGGTTGCGCAGCATGGCGTCGACAAGAGCCGCATCCGCGCGGCCAGCTACTGGAAACGCGGCGCCGTGGCTGTGCACGAATCGCACGAAGGCTGAATCGTCGGCTGGCGAGGGAGTAAAGATCTTCAGCCGCCGGCCAACGCCAGCAGATTGCGTACCCGCCCGCCCGCGCCTTCTTCGCGCACAGCCAGGCCCAGCACTGCGCGCGGCCAGTCCAGCGCGAAAGGGCGGTACACCACGCCGTCGGGACGCAGATGGCGCAGCGATTCCGGTACGATGGCCACGCCCATGCCCGCCGCTACCAGGTTCACCGCCGACGACAGTTGCGGCGCGCGCTGGCCGATCTGCGGATTCAGTCCATGCTGGCGGCAGGCGGCCATGATGTCGGCGCTGAGCCCATAGCCGGATTTGCGCGAATACAGGATGAAGCGTTCCTGCTGCAGATCGGCAGGCGCCAGCCGCTTGCGCCGCGCCAGCGCGTGGCCCAGCGGCAGCGCCACCACCAGCGGTTCCTGCGCCAGTTGCGTGAATGCCAGGCCGCCGTCCAGCGCGAAGGGCGGGCGCACGAAGGCCGCGTCGATCGCGCCGCTGCGCAGTTGCGTCACCAGCGTTTCGCTATCGCCCTGCGACAGCGTCATCTCCACGTCCGGATAGCGCTGCCGGTACTGCCGTATCAATTCCGTCACCACGCCGCTGAAGGACGCGGATTCCGTGAATCCCAATGTCAGTTCGCCGACTTCGCCGCGCGCGGCCCGCTGCGCCGTGCGCACAGCGGCGTCTGCCCGCTGCAGGATGTCTTGCGCGCAGACCAGGAAGGCGCGTCCGGCATCGTTCAGCGCAACGCCACGCCCGGTGCGATCGAACAGCGGCGTGCCGACTTCCTGCTCCAGTTGGCGGATCTGCTGCGACAGCGGCGGCTGCGCCATGCCCAGCTGCTCGGCCGCGCGTGTGAAGTGCTGGGCCTCGGCTGTGGCGACGAAGTAACGCAGGTGACGCAGTTCCATATTGGTACTTTGAAAGTATTGATTATGAATTTTCCATATATTGGACATTCTATTGTGACGGGCCGATCATGCATACATCGACGACACCCGCAAAGGAATCCGCATGACTGCCTCCATCAAACCCAGCACCCTGTTGCGCCAGCACCTGGCCCGCGACATCGTCGTGGCGCCCGGCGCCTATGACGGCATGTCGGCCCGGCTGGTGGCCGCGGCCGGCTTTTCCGCCGTCTACGCCAGCGGCGGCGCCATCGCGCGTGCAGCCGGCTATCCGGACATCGGCCTGCTCAGCTTCACCGAGGTCATGGATCGCGTGGAAAAGATCGTGGACGCCAGCGGCCTGCCGGTGGTGGCCGATGCCGACACCGGCTTTGGCGGTTCGGCCAACGTGGAGCGCACCGTGCGCATCATGGAACGCGCCGGCGTGGCGGCCTTCCATATCGAAGACCAGTCCTTCCCCAAGCGCTGCGGCCACCTGGACGACAAGAGCCTGGTGGACGCCGAGGAAATGTGCCGCAAGGTGCATATCGCGCGCCAGACGCTGAGCGACCCCGATGCGCTGGTGATCGCGCGCACCGACGCCATTGCGGTCGAAGGTTTCGAGGCCGCGCTTTCGCGCGCCGAGCGCTATCTGAAGGCGGGCGCGGACATGATCTTCGTGGAAGCGCCCGAGACGCTGGAGCAGATCCGCGCCATCGCCGAACGCCTGCCGGGCCTGAAGCTCATCAACATGTTCTACGGCGGCAAGACGCCGCTCACGCCGCTGGCCGACCTGGCGGCCATGGGCTACCGCCTGGCGATCATCCCATCGGACCTGCAGCGCGCCGCCATCCACGCCATGCAGGCCACGCTTGCGGCCATCAAGCAGACAGGCGACAGCAGCGCGCTGGCCGATCAGCTCACCAGCTTCAAGGAGCGGGAGGAGATCGTGCAGACGCGCCGCTACCTGGCGCTGGACACGCAGTAAGCGCGCGGCGCTAGCGGGGGCAGCGGCTCGGCAGGCTCAGCGGCCACAGCCGCTGGTTGTGCGAGCCGTACAGCGTGCGAATGCCGCATTCCATTTCCACGCGCGCCACCTGCTTGCCGGTGGGATCGATGATCATCGATTGCTCCAGCGTGGATACCACCGCGCGGCCCTTGCTGAAGGGCGCGACCACCCGGTAATCCGCGGCGATCGCGACCTTGCCCTGCGCATCCACGTAGCCGTAGCCGCTATCGATGCCGACCGGCGCCAGGCCTTCGCGCAGCGGGCCCAGCGCGTCGAATGCCGGGCCGGACAGCGCGCCTTTGCCGTCCAGCGCGCGCATGCCGCGGTTGGACACGCGCGTTACCGCGCGCCCTTCGGAATAGGCTGACGCAAGGCCCTCGACGGAAAGCCGCTTCTTGCCGTCCAGGCCGGTGTAGTCGGTCATCTCCCGGTTGCCCGCGTAGTAATGCCGCAGCAGCATGTCGGAGCCCAGCGGCCAGCGCCATTCGCCGGCGGGCAACGCGGTCACGGTCTTGCCCTGGTCGTCGATCAGGCGCGGACCGTCTTCGCCCGTCAGCAGGGCGCGGGCGGGGGTGCCGCGGAAGGTGCCGGCGACGGCCGAGGACGGCGCGATCTGCCATTGCCCCTGGCTGTCCAGATAGCCTTGGCGCGGCTGGCGGCGCAGCACCGTCCAGTCGCCCATGCGCACGTAGTCCGCATCTTCCATGTCCACCGCTTGCGAGCCGTCAGGCGCAATGGTCCAGCGGTGCTTGTCGTCGCTGGCTGCGATTGAGCCTTCGCTGTCCACGCCGACCGAGAGCTTGGGCCGGAAGGCGGTCAGCGCGCGGCCCTCGGCGTTGAAGACGGCGGCGGGACGTTCGTACTCTTCCTGCTGCGGGCCGGCCTGGCGCAGCTTCCAGATCTTGGCGGTGATGCGTTCCGCGCTGTGGTGGCTGGGCGGCACGATCCACTTGCCCTTAAGGTCGATGATCCCGACGCGATCCTGGCCCAGCGAGGCGACCGCCTGGCCGTCCTGGAAGAGGCCGATGTCCTGGAACGCGGGCGCGGCGATTTCCTTGCCGGCGACGAAGTCGTACAGGCCCCAGGGCGAGCCCTCGGCTGCGGTCTTGAGGAAACGGACCACGCCGGGGGCGACGATCGGCGCTTCGAAGAAGTCGCGGGGCAGGTCGTAGGTCTTGCCGCTGCGGTCCAGCATGCGGCTCACGCCATCGGCGTAGGCCGGTGCGTAACCATGGCGGAACGGCCCGATGTGCTGCTGCGCGGGCAGATCCATGGGCTTGCCCACGGCATCGAGCAGCAGCAGGCCTGCGGCGGTCTGGGCTGCGTAGCGCAGCTGCTCCGCCTTGAGTCCGGCGGCTTCCGCATCCGCCTGCGCGCCGTAATCCTCGTCGGATCCGTCCAGCGGGATGATGCTGCGCCAGGCCGGGTCGGAGGCAATGCCGCCGTCGGCCAGCAGCAGGCCGGCGCCGTCCTCGGTGCATTGGCAGTGGTCCTGGGCCAGCAGGCCCAGTGCGCTGCCGGGTATGTCCAGCGGCAGCTCCTTGAGCGAGCGGCTCTTGGCGGCTTCCACCGTTTCGGGCTTGAGCAGCAGGCGGCCTTCATCGTCCAGCACGTTGAGCAGTTCGCCTTCCTGCTTGAAGAGCCACAGCTTGCCCTGGCTGACCACCATCCTGCCGGTGTCCTTGAGCCAGGCGGGCGCCGTTTCGCCGTGCAGCCAGTTGCCCATCGGCGTCAGCAGGCCAACCGGTACGCGTTCCTCGTTCGAGAACAGCACGTAGCCGTTCTGGTCCTCGGCCACGAACAGGCCCGCGCCCAGCGTCAGCGGCTCCGCGCGCCCCGGAACCAGCGCCATCTGCTTGCCGCCCGAGGGGTAGACGATGGCGTCGCCGTGGCGCTGCGATTCCTGCGCTTCGGCGGACTTGAGCGTAACGACGGGCTTGCCGCCGCTATCCAGCACCACATAGGAACCGCGGCCGAGCTCGGCGCTCCAGAATGCCTTGGTCACGGGCATCAGGCTGCGATAGCCCTGGTCAGCGCCCACGGGCTTGCCATCGAGGTCCAGCAGCAGCGCACCGCCGTCGGCATAGGCGACGGCCATCGAGCCGTCTTCGCCCGGCACCGAGATGTCCTGATAGTCGGGCTCGAGCACCCACTTCCAGTCCCGGTCCACCAGGCCGTACCGGCCTTCCTTGTTGGTGGCGATGTACAGGCCATTGCCATAGGACTTGATGATGCTGACGCCGGCATCGCTGTAACGGCGTTCGCCGGTGCTGGAGCGGTACTCCGGCTTGTATTCCACCGTCGCCAGCGCCGGCACGCCCGCGCCCACGTGCAAGGACTGCACGCCTTCGTCCAACGGTGCGCCCACCGGCTGGCCCTTGCGGTCTATCAATAGATAGCGGCCGTCCAGTATGGCCACGGTCAGGCCGATCTCGGCGTAGTCCTGCACGGCGTCATAGCGCGGCGGCACCGCCATCCGGCCTTTGGTGTCGATGAAGCCCCACTTGCCTTTCCATTTCACCGCGGCCAGGCCGTGACGGAAATCGCCCACCGCTTCGAAGATGGGCGAAATCGCCAGCCGGCCGTTCTGGTCCAGGAAACCCCAGGCATGGCGGCGCAGCGAATGATCGCGCGGCACGCGGTCGATGTTCACCAGCGCGGACGGCAGCAGCACTGCGGCGCGTTGGTCCGCCAGCGTGCGGATGCAGCCGTTCGCGTAGGGACTGATGTCGTCGTCGGCTGCGACGCTGTAGGGCTTTTCCTCGATGCAGTACGAGTATTGCGCATGCGCCGACAGGGACGCGCCCAGCGCGGCCAGGGCGCAGGCAAGGCGGGTGGTGCGTATCGCGCGTGACTTCATGGTTGTTTCGCTTTGGCGTTGTCGGGGGCGAGTTCGAACTTGTCGGCCACGGGGCAATCCATTTTCTGCTGCGGCCAGGTGATCCTGCCCTGGTCGTCCAGGATGGTCACCGTGTCGCATACCTCGGTGAACGTGGCGATGGGCACGCCCTTGGTATCGATGTACTGCGTGTTCCGGCCCTGATGGTTGCTGCGGACCAGCGCGCGTTCTTCGCTGAAGTTTCCGGCCCAGGTAAAGACGGGCGGAATCGCATAGCGTCCCGTCAGGTCGATGTAGCCATATAGCGTGCCGGAATACTGCAGGCGGCGCGCCACCGCCAGGCCGTTGTTCAGCGGGCCCAGCGTGTCGAAGTGCGGTCCCACGATGCGCTTGCCGTTGGCATCGATGAAGCCGTGCCTGCCGTTGCCCGAGCGGCTGCGATAGGGGGCTACGCCTTCGTTGGCGCTGCGGTCTTCCACGCTGTAGGTGCCGTCGATGCGCGTGATCTCGCGGCCCTGCAGGTCCGTCATGATGCTGACGGAATTTTCCGAGTCGTGGAACACGATGCGCTGCATGGTTGCCAGCGGCGAGCCGTCGCCCAGCTTGCCCAGCACGGTCTTGCCGTCCTGGTCGATCACGCGGTAGTCGGAGCCGTTGTAGGCGCGCGCCAGTCCCTCGGGCTGCGCGAAGAAGGGATTGAACTCGCCGTAGATGGCGGGAACCTTCATGTTGCCGCGGGCATCGATGGCGCCCTCGCGGTCGTCATGTTCGATGTAGAGCCAGTGCTGGTAGAGCTCCGTGCGCTTGGCTCGGCCGTCGGAGACTCGCGTGGCGCCGCCCTTGGCGTCGAACAACATGGTTCCGCCGCCCGCCAGCGCGGCCAGGTAGCGTCCGTCCTTCAGGCGCTCAGGTTTGCCGGTCACGGGCTCGCTGGGCTTGCCGGTGCGCAGGTTCACCAGGCGGTAGGTGGTGTCGAAAGAGCTGCGGGAGCGTTGTCCGGGAGCGTTGTCCTCGACCAGCATGAGGCCGTTGCCCAGATATTCGAGTTTGTACGAGCTGTCCTGCGTGGCGGGCACCACCCATTTGCCCTCGCGGTTCATGACGCCCCAGCGGTCCTGGTGCTGGACCTTGGTCCAATCGTCTTCGAACTTCTCCATGCTTTCGTACACCGGCTTGACGGCGGGCGCACCCTTGGCGACATTCCAGATGCCCCAGCGGTTCTCGCGGTTTTCGTCCGGCGCGCGGTACTGGATCAGTTCGCCATCGAAGTACCTGGCGCCGTCCAGTATCTCGGCAGGGACCGCGACGGCCTTGCCTCGGGCGTCGATCAACTGGTCGCCGTCGCTGCGGTTGCGCCCCGCGCCCGCCTGCGCGTAGCCGCCGCGGAACGGATGGATGACGCTGTAGCGCGGCTGCACAGCCCAGTTGCCGTCGGCGTCGATGGCGCCATACTTGCCGTTGGCGGCGCGCACCGGCAAGGGCATGGTCACGTCGTAGCTGGACATGTCCTCCCAGTCCGGGTTGGTCACGATCTTGCCCTTGGACGTCAGTATGCCGAGAGGCTGCGTATAGTCCAGGGGCCGCAACAGGGCCAGCGGCAAGCTGTCCGCGAAGGCCCGGCCGTGTGTGGACTCGCGCGCGGAAAAGGCCCTGATGTCGTAGTCCTGCAGGCGTGCGACGGTGTCGGCGTCGAGCAGCGGCTTGCCTTCGCGCGTATAGATCTGCAGCAGGCCGCCGCCGGTGTCGGGCGAGGCATCCGCGCTCGTCGCTTGCGCGGTGGCGTCCACTGCGGCGGCGGCCACGTCCATTGCGGCAGGCGTGGCGACGTCGACGGCCACGGTCTCGGCTTCCGAGGCCGCGGCTGCCGCGGCGACCGCCTCCTGCGCCGCAATTGCGGCGTCGGCCGAGGCCTCCACCGCCTCTCCGGGACCGTCATCAGGGACCGCGGCGGCGCCGGCCGCTGCGGCATCGGCTGCCACTGCCGCGGCCTCGGCCGCGTCGACCGCCATATCCACGGCGCGCGGTGGCAGGGAAGCCGTCACCCAGGCCAGTCCGTTGCTCAGCTGCACGCGGCCATGGCGCGCGTCTATCTTGCGGAAATTGCCGGCGGGATCGATCAGCAGCACGGCTTCGTCATCGATCATGACGCGCCAGCCCTCGCGTTCATCCAGGCCGATGTAATTGCCCTTGAATGCATGCTGGACGCCGAGCTTGGCGTTCAACAGCAGCGCCTTGCCCGCGCCTTTCTGCTTGACCAGCCATAGCCCAGGCCCCGCCAGTTGCACGTGCTCATAGCGCTGCTTGTGGATGGTCTTGCCGCGCGGATCCACGAACGTCCAGCCTGCGTCGCGGCTCACCGCCAGCACGTCGCCGTCGCGCAATGCGGGCTCGCGGGCGCGCAACACGTCCGGCGCGATCGCCCAGCGGGCCTGCTCGTCCAGCAGCCCCCACCAGCCGCTGTAGCGCGAATCGCGCAACTGGGCGGGCAGGTAGCCGCCGCTGGGCGCGGCCAGCGCCATGACGCCGGCAGGCAGCGTCGCCGCCTTGCCGGTTGCGGTATTGAACAGGCGCGGCGGCATGGGCATCTCCATCGATGCCAGCTTCTGCCCCCGCTGGAAGCCCCACGAGCGCGTGCCCAGCTCGAAGGTCTTGATGATGTTGCCCTTGCGGTCGATCAGCACATCGTGCCCGTCTTCCTCGGCCAGTGCGGAACCCTCGGCGTTAAAGCCCGTTGCCTCGGAAAAGCGCGGCTTGATCGCCCATTGCCCTTGCGTATCGATATAGCCCCATAGCCCATCCTGGTTCACGGCGGCCAGGCCGTTCTGAAAGGACTTGGCCTCCTGGAAGGACGGCGCGATGGCCATGCGGCCTCGCTTGTCGAGATAGCCCCAGCGGCCGGCGTCGTCATCGGCCGATCCGGTCAGCACGGCGGCCAGCCCTTCGTGGAAGGCCTGCTGGCATTCCAGGTTGGCGCCGTTGTATTCGTTGTAGCCAGGGGCGCACTGGTCGATCCAGTTGGACCTGGCCTGCGCCGCGCCAGGCACGACGGGCAGGGCGGCCAGCGCCACGGCCAGCGCCAGGGGTTTGAGGGCGAGCGGGGTCTTCATTGTGCAGCGGCGCGGGCTGCAACCGCGCAAGCGTAAAGGCCGGGCTGGGCGTGCCACATGGTCGTATGCCTGCCAAGAATGATGGGAAAGGCAGCACTGTAACCAGCGTCAGCGGGCAATTGCGCGGCAAATGTAACTTTAGAAAACAAACCGTTAACAACACTGCCGCCGCTGTCCGGAAAGGGGCAGCGCTGGCATTCCCGCCATGCATGCAGCGGACAAAAAATAATCGGTTGATGCGCGCGTCGTGCGGCCCTGTAATGGACGCCGGTGCCTGCTCGCACGCAGGCGACGTTCCACTGCCGAGGTCCGCCATGCCCGTCCTGCGCAAGTCTTCACTGGATGCTTCTCAGCTGTTGCTGCTGGTGCTGGCCGGCGGCGTCATCATGGGCCTGGCGCTGGGCGTGCGCCACGTGCAGGGCCTGTTCCTCCTGCCCGTCACGATGGACCGGGGCTGGAGCCGCGAGACCTTCGCCATGGCGCTGGCGGTGCAGAACCTGACATGGGGCGTGGTCCAGCCCTTTACCGGCATGATTGCCGACCGCTACGGTTCGGCCAAGGTGATCGCGGGCGGGCTGGTGTTCTATGCGCTGGGGTTGGTAGGCATGGCGCATGCCACTACGCCCGCCGGGTTCCTGTGGACCGCCGGGGTATGCATAGGCATCGCGCTGTCCGGCACTGCATTTGCCGCGATCTACGGCGCGCTCAGCCGGCTGGTGGCGCCCGAGCGCCGCAGCTGGGCGCTGGGCGTGGCGGGCGCCGTGGGCGGCCTGGGCCAGTTCACCATGGTGCCGGCCGCCCAATGGCTGATCAGCGGCTGGGGCTGGGTCGCGGCCCTGCTGTCGTTCGCGCTGGCGTTGGCCGTGCTGCTGCCCCTGGCTTGGCCGCTGCGGGAGTCTCCCGGCCGGGAGCAGGGCGCGTCCGCGGGCGAGGCGGGGCTGTCCATGTCCGCGGCCATACGCGAGGCCTTCGCCCAGCCCGGCTTCTGGTTGCTGAACCTGGGTTTCCTGGCCTGCGGTTTCCAGCTGGCCTTCATCGGCACGCATTTGCCCGCCTACCTGATGGACAAAGGCCTGCGCGCGTCCGACGCGGTGGCGGCGTTGGCCATCATCGCGCTGACCAACGTCATGGGCACTTATGTCTGCGGCGTCCTGGGCGGACGCCACCGCCGCAAGTACCTGCTGGCCGGCATCTACCTGCTGCGCACGGCCGCCATCGCGCTGTTCGTGCTGCTGCCGCTGTCGTCGTGGACCGTATATGTGTTCGCGGCGGTCATGGGCTTTGTCTGGCTGGGCACGGTGCCGCTCACCAACGGGCTGATATCCCAGGTGTTCGGCGTGCGCTACATCACGACCCTGTTCGGCTTCGTGTTCTTCGGCCACCAGCTCGGTTCCTTCCTGGGCGTGTGGCTGGGCGGCGTGGTGTTCGAGGCCACGGGGTCCTACGACCTGATCTGGCTGGGCGCGATGGCGCTGGGCGTGCTGTCGGCGGCGCTGCATTGGCCGATAGACGACCGCGAGATTCCCCGCGTCCGCACCGCGGGCGCGCCCGGATAGCGGGTGGCCTACAGCGGCCGGTGCTGCGTGCCCGCGCCCATGGTGATGTGCAGCATGCGGCAGGGACCGGCCACCTTGAGCGTGTGCCAGATGCCCTTGGGGACCACATAGGCGTCGCCCGCCTGCATCCGCACGGCCTGCTCGCCCGTCGGCCATTCCAGCCGCAATTCCGCGGCGCCTTCGATCAGGCGCAAGACCTCGTCGGCCTGCGGGTGCATTTCCCATTGCGGCCAGTCCTTTTCGAAGGCGTATTCGGACACCAGCCAGCCGCGGCCGAACCGCTCCAGTTCCTCTTCGGGCTGCGACCAGAAGGCGTTGCCGCCTTCGACGGCACTACAGGCGCCTGAGGCGTCCAGCAGGAGATAGTGCGACGACAGATTGGTAGTCATGTTGCGCTTCCTGGGGTGAGGAGTGTCGGGCCAGTGTAAAGCGATATCATGTGCATCTTCATCGGCTATAACAGGAGAGGGCGATGCGCCAGGGATTCGACGGGGTCAGGCCCGCGTCCGAGTCTTCCATCGAGATCGGCTTCTTCTATGAAGGCCGGCATTGCGTCGAACGCATCCGGGCCAAGCCCACCGCCGCCAACCTCAAGCGCGCCGCCGACAGGCGGGCCGCCATTCTCGAGGCCATCGCGCGCGGCGAATTCGACTACGACGCCGAGTTTCCCAAGCGCGGCGGCGCGACCAAGCCACCACAGGGTTCCGCATGACGAGCGACAAGCAGCTGGACATCAACGATCTGACGCCGGACGCCTTCAGGGCCTACGGTTGGATGCTGGGCAAGCCCATGCCGGACGGCAATGGCGTGCCGCTGTTCTCCAATCCGGATACTGACTTCTGGCAGGAGCATCTGTTCAACACCGGCGCCGGCGGCGACGCCGAGCTGCTGTGGGTCAACTACCGCAGCCAGTCCTTTGAAATCTCCAGCCTGGAAAAGCATCTGCTGACGCAGCAGGCCATCGTGCCGCTGACGGGCGAGATCATCCAGGTCGTGGCGCGCAGCGCGGCTGACGGCAGTCCGGACCTGGCCACGCTCGCGGCATTCCGCGTGCCGCAGGGGCAGGGCGTCTGCATGCGCCCGGGCTGCTGGCACGCCACGCGCGTCACGGACGAGGAAGTCACCTGCCTGATGCTGACCCGCCGTTCCACCACAGTGGACCTGATCCAGCACCTGACCACGGATGCTTCCGCCAGCGAAAGCGCCATTGTCGCGATTCCGGTCCAACGGCTCGAAGCCCAGGCCCAGGCCGCCTAAACGCTGATCTTCGCCGCTAGTCGCGGCGTATTCCCGCTTACCGGCAGGCAGGCGGGATGGCAGACTGCCGCCTCCGGTCATAGCAACCCAAGAATTCCCCCATGAGTGAAGTATCGATCGAGGCGCTGAGACGAAATCTCGCAGCCAAGATAAAGCAGGCCACCCAAACACCCAATCCGCCGCCCACCCGCTGGCAGCGCCTGCGCCAGCGCTTCCTGACCCGCGATCCCAAGGCCCGCGGCCTGCGTGTCCTGACCGTGGTCACGCTGCTGTATCTCTACATCGAATTCAGCTTCAGCGCCTGGCTGCTGGACGTGATGTCTGAAAACGCCAGCAACCGCGTGGACACGGCCGAGGCATGGGGACGCCTGATTTCGGGCTTTGCCGTGGCCCTGCTGGTCTGGCCCGTCATTTTCGCGCGCACCCGCCGATGGCGGATCACGGTGCCGTTGTTGATCGTTGTGTCGCTGGCCATCATCACTGCGGTGTATCAGGGGGAGCGCAAGCTGATCGACTCCCTGGTGGACAGCTCCACCGCTGAAAGCCGCGCCGCCGCCGTCACTGGCGCCTTGCTGCGTCAAGGGCTGGCCACCGGCACCGTAAGCGCCAGCATGCTCGATGGGCTATGGGCCGACGAGAATGCACAGTCGGTGGCCGGCAAGGCTTTCGTGGGCGTGGTGTCCTACATGGCCGCGCAATCCGACGCGGCGCGCCGGCAGACCATGGCGATCGCGCCCGAGGTGGTGCGCGCCGTGATCGAACAGAACGTGGGCGGGCGGGACGCGGAGTACCAGCGTTTCGTCGACAGCCAGGAAGATATCCGCGGCCGCCACAAATACTTCTACGAGCGCGGCATCCAGAACCACCAGAAAGAACTGGCGCGAATCCCGGCGCGCGCCGAGCGCGATTGGGAACACTACCTGGACCGGCTGGACGCCAAGAACCGCAAGTGGGGCCGCGCCCGCCTGCGCGACCGCAGCGGCGAGCTGGTACCCGGCTTCGTGGCGCCGCGCGTGCGGGACGAAGTGCGCAAGATGGGGCTGGACGTGCCCGATTCCTGGCGCACCGGCGACAAAGCCTACTTCGTGCGCCTGGCGCAGCAGAAGTACCGCAAGCAGATGGACGAGGCGCTGCAACGCGAACTGGAAGGCATGCCGCCCAACCTGGGGCTGGAGGCGTTTGCCGCGCATCCGGTCGTGCAGAAGAAATGGCGCATGAGCCTGGGCTATCCGGAAAAGGTGGCGCGCCTGACGCTGGCCGTGATCTCGGCGGACGAATTCAACAAGCGCTACTACCAGCCGGTGCTGGCCGGCCGCACCATGGACCGCCTGCAGGACTACCGCAGCCAGGCCCGCGACTACGGCGCCGGCGGCAAGCGCGAGGCCGAAGGAAAAAAGGCCTATGAAGCCATGATCGCGCCCGTGTTCGCCCTGACGCTGTCGCTGCTGGGCGCCCTGGTCCACATCGGCAAGACCAACCTGCTGCTGGCGCAGCTTGCGAGCGGCTGGCGCTTCAGGAGTCCGCTGGTCAAGGCGGGGGCGCTATTGGCCGCGGTGCTGCTGGTCTGCCTGCTGGCGCGCGCGGCCATCAGCACGCCGCTGACCTCGCATCCCACCTACCAGGCGTGGACGCAAGCCGCGGGCGGGCAGTCGGTGTTGACGGCGGTGCTGGACACCATGATCAAGATGCAGTCGCTGGCCTACCCCGTGTTCGACGTGGCCAGGCAGGGGCTGGAATTCGTGGCGGGCAAGGCGTCCCGCTAGAGTGCGGAGCCACCCTCGCCGTCAATCCGCTTCGCTGTATTCGTAGCCCAGGCGGGCGAACAGCGGCCACTTGTTGCGGTAGTTGGCTGTCCAGCACATGCCGTAGTAGGCCCCGAATGGCTCTTCCACCTTGTGGACCTGGATTCGCGCGGCCGCCTCGGCGTCCGCGGGGCTGAAAGCCTGGCCCGGTGTCGGGTATAGATCGCCCTCCCATATCGGCTTGCCGCAGTGGGCGCAAAAGTTGGTCCATTGCCCTTGGTTGTCGGGGTTCTGGCGGTAGTGGGGAGACAGTGCCTGCATGGCCTGCGCCACCGCGGGCGACAGCAGCCCGGTCTGGGAAATCAGCGCGGGATCGGCAATATCCAGCCATTGCGGCGGGCTGAACAGCCACGTGCTGAAATCCGTGGGGCTCAGCCCGGGGCTGTCGGCATCGGCTTCGTCCAGCTCGATGTCGGCTTCCGTGCATTGATGGCCGGGCGGCACCGCCAGGGCGTGCACCGGCGTTTCTTCGCCGCAGCGCGTGCACGCATGCGTCGCCTGCAGCACGAAGTAAGAGGACGCGCGTATGTTCATCTGCGGGTATTCCGCGGCCGGATCTTGCGTATGCATGGGCTGGTGCTGTTCCTGTTCTGGCTCGCTGTTTCTTCTACATCGCCAGGAAATATGCCAGAATTCCCCGGACTTTACGCTTTGAATGCGATGCCGGCCGCATGGGCGTCGCCAACCTCACGCAGTGTTGTGTTGGAGCACCGGATGCGCGATAGCCAGAGTAGCACTGGATTTTCCTCCAAGGTCCGCGGCAGCGGTCCCGCGCTGATGGCGGCGCGCCTGATGGTCGCGGCCGCGCTGGCGGGCGGACTGGCGGGATGCGCCTTCAACTCCCATGATTCGAGCGGTTCGCAATCGGTAGGCATCGACGGCGTCACCGCGCAGCAGGCGCGCGCCATCGCCCGCGAAGCCTATCTCTACGGCACGCCCATGGTCGCAAGCTACCAGACCATGCATGCCTTCAGCATCGACAAGAACAACCCCCAGTACAAAGGTCCGTTCAATACGGTCAACAACGTCGCGCGCGTCTTCACGCCCGAAGACACCGCCTTCGTCACGCCCAACGCCGACACGCCGTACACCTTCGCGGTGCTGGACCTGCGCGCCGAACCCGTGGTCATCACCGTGCCCGCCATGGAGCCGCGCCGCTACTTCGTGCTGCAGCTGATGGACCTGTACACCTACAACTTCGCCTACATCGGCAGCCGCAGCACGGGCAATGGCGGCGGCCGGTTCCTGGTGGCCGGCCCGCGCTGGAAGGGCAAGGCGCCGGCAGGCATCACCAAGGTAATCCGGTCGGAGACCGATCTGGTCAATCTGGTCGGGCGCACCCAGCTCTTTAATGCGGGCGACCTGCCCAACGTCAAGCGCATCCAGTCACGCTACAAGATCCAGGCGCTGTCCGCCTACCGCAAGCAGCGCGCGCCGGAACCGGCGCCGGCGGTGGACTGGATAGCGCCCGAGCCGCCCGCGCAGATGCGCAGTTCGCTGGAGTTCTACAACCAGCTTGCCTTCCTGCTGCAGTTCGCGCCGACCCATTCTTCGGAACAATCATTGCGCGAACGCTTTGCCAGCATCGGCCTGGAACCCGGCCGGGAGTTCGACTTCAACAGCATGAACCCCGCGTTGCGCCGCGCCTTGCAGGAAGGCATGCACGACGGCCAGAACGATATCGACAAGAACCGCGAGGCCCTGAATGGCAAGACCGATCGGCTCTTCGGCGACCGCAATACGCTGAAGAACGATTACCTCGCACGCGCCACCGGCACGCAGGTCGGCATCGGCGGCAACAGCCGCGAGGAAGCGCTCTATCCCGTGTTGGAAAACGACAGCACAGGCCAGCCGCTGGACGGCCGCAACAAATACACCTTGCGCTTCGCCCCGCGCAGCCTGCCGCCCGTCAACGCATTCTGGTCCATGACCATGTATCGCCTGCCCGAACAGCTGCTGGCGTCCAATCCGCTCAAGCGGTACCTGATCAATTCGTCCATGCTGCCGTCGCTCAAACGCGATCGCGATGGCGGCATCACGATCTACATCCAGTCGGAGTCGCCCGGCAAGGGCAAAGAGTCCAACTGGCTGCCCGCGCCGGCGGGGCCCTTCATGGTCACGTTGCGGTACTACTGGCCCAAGCCCGCGCTGCTGGAAGGAAAGTGGACTTCGCCGCAGATTGAGCGGGCCAGACAGGCGCCGCAGGCGCGGTCCGCGCCTTCCCCGCTCCAGGTTCGACACTAGCGGCGGTCTGGGCTACAAGAAGGCCTCGCGCAGGCCGGCCATCGACGTCCGGCCGGGCGCAGTCGGGCAACCGACCACCCAGGGAGGCTCGCGCCGCATGAAGCGCAATTTCAATATTCACGACCTGCGCATTTTCTACGCGGTGGTCATGACCGGATCGACCCGGCAGGCCGCGCAGTCCATGCACCTGACGCAGCCGGCGGTCAGCCACGCGATATCCCGCCTGGAAGGCGCGACCGGCGTGCAGCTGTTTGACCGGTCCCACAAGACCTTGCGTCCGACCGAGGCCGGACAGTACCTGTACAGCGAGGCCAAGTTCGTGCTGGACGAGCTGGTCCGCATCGACGAGGCCCTGCACAGCATCGAACAATTCGGCGGGCGCGGCCTGCGCATCGCGTCTTCGCCCGCGCTGGCGCTGGGCTACGCGCCCGACGCGGTGCGGCGCTATCTGGACGCCAACGGCACCCGGCCTTTTTCCATCGACATCGAATCATCCGTGCAGGCCATCAGCGCGGTCGAAACCATGCGCGCGGACTTCGGCCTTGGCGCGGTGGAGCGCGACAGCGCCCGCCTGGCGTTCACGCCGTTTCTGCGCGCCGACGTCATGGCCATCGCGCATCGCGACCACCCCTTGGCCGGGCGCGACACCATCGCGGCGGCCGATGTACCGCCAGACACCTATGTGAAGCCCTTGTGGTCCGACTATGTAGTGGCCCAGGGCGACATCGCGGATACGCTGTTGCTTAGCTCGGGCATGCGGGCGCACATGTCGCTGCTGCCCAGCACGGTGCGGGCGGTCCGGGGCATCAGCCTGGTCAATGCGCTCTCCGCCTGGGACATCGTGGCGGCCTATCCCGATCTGGTCGCCCGGCCCCTGGCGTCGCGGCAGTGGTTCGATTTCTACCTCATCACCCGCCAGGAAGAGCGCGGCCAGGACCTGGCCGAGCGGCTGCTGGACGCCCTGCGCGCCACGGCTCAGGACCGTCGCCAGGGCGTCTATGCGCATACGGTCCAGTTGCTGGAATAGACGGCGGCCTTACTCCGCCGGCGGCTGCCAGGGCAGCGATTGCAGGTCGCCGTCTATGCTGATCGCCTGCCCGCTGATCATCGCTCCGAACGGGCTGGCCAGGAACAAAGCCATGTTGGCGATGTCGGCGGCCCGCACGAACTGCCGCAGGCTGACGCCGGCCAGCTCCAGCCGGGTCTCTTCTTCCACGGTCAGGCCCATGTTCCGGGCACGCGCCTCGATCACGCGGTCGATCCGCGGCCCCGCCACCAGTCCGGGCAGCAGCGCGTTGACGCGGATGCCATGGCCGCCCAGTTCGACCGCGAGCGAACGCGTCAAGCCCACCACGCCCCATTTGGTCGCTGCGTAGGGCGTGCGCATGGGGATGCCCATGCGGCCCGCCACCGAACTGATGTTGATGATGCTGCCGCCGCCCGAGGTACGCAGCGCCGGCAGCGCATGCCGCACCGTGTGGAATTGCGATGCCAGATTAATGTCCAGCGTGGCGTCCAGTTCCTGCCGCTGGATGTCCGCGATCCCTGCCGTGGGGCCGGCGATGCCGGCGTTGTTGACCAGCACGTCCAGGCCGCCCAGCTGCGCCAGCGCTTCCTGCATATAGCGGTCGATCTCTTCGCGCCGGCTCACGTCGGCGCGCGACCAGGGGTGAGGGCAGGCCGCCAGCGCCTGCTCATCCACATCGCAGACGTGCACCTTGGCGCCGCGGTCCGCGAATGCGGCGGCGATTGCCGCGCCGATACCGGCGGCGCCCGCGGTCACGATGACGCGCTTGCCGGACAGATCCACGGGCAACGCGGAAATGTCCCCCGGAACAACGTTCTTCATAGTCATGCCAGATCCTTGCCGTTACGGCTCAGGGCTTCATCAAACGGCAGGTCGATTCCGCCGGCGAGGTATAGACCTGATCGCCCGGCACGCGGGCCACCAGCTTGTAGTAGTCCCAGGGCGCCTTCGACTCCGACGGGCTCTTCACCTGCATCAGGAACATGTCGTGCACCATCAGGCCGTCGGCGCGGATCTTTCCGTCCTTCACGAAGAAGTCATTGACCGGATTCGCCTTCAGCCATTTCATGATGGTGTCGCCATCGGTGCTCTTGGTGGCTTCCACTGCCTTCAGATAGGTCGTGGCGGCGGAATAGTCGCCGGCTTGCAGCATCGACGGCTTTTTCTTCATGGCGGCTTCGAAGCGCGCGGCCCACTTGCGCGAGGCGTCGTCCTGGTCCCAGTACCAGGCCGTGGTCAGATACATGTTCTGCGCGGCTTGCAGTCCCAGCGCGTGCACGTCCGTAATCAATACCAGCAGGCCCGCGATCTTCATCTTGGGCGTCAGGCCGAATTCATTGGCTGCCTTGACGGCATTGCTGGTGTCGCTGGCCGAGTTCGCCAGCCCCAGCACCGATGCGCCGGATGCCTGCGCCTGCAGGATGAAGGAAGAGAAATCCGCCGCGTTCAGCGGGTGCCGGACCCGCCCCTTGACGTTGCCGCCGTCGGCCTGCACCACCGCTGAGGCATCGCGCTCCAGCGCGTGTCCGAAGGCGTGGTCCACCGTCAGGAAGTACCAGTCCTTGTTGCCTTCCTTCATCATCGCGCGGGCCGTGCCGCGCGCCAGCGAAACCGTGTCGTACACATAGTGCACGGTGTAGGGCGTGCATTGCGAATTCGTCAGCTCGGAGGCGCCCGCGCTCACCACGAAGAACGGCGTCTTCTTTTCTTCGGCCACTTTCGCCATCGCCAGCGCTGCCGCGGAATTGGCGCCCGCAATCAGCATGTTCACGCCCTTCTGGTCCAGCCATTCGCGCGCCCTGGACGAGGCGATGTCGGCCCGGTTCTGGTGGTCTGCCACCAGCACCTCGACCTTCTTTCCCGCCACCACGCCGCCCAGGTCCGCCACCGCCATTTTGATCGCCTCGGCTCCGCCCGGGCCGTCGGCATCCGCCGACAGGCCGGACATGTCGGTGATGAAGCCGATGCGGATCACGCCGTCGTCGGCCTGCGCCATGCCGGCCGTCCCCAACAGCGTCGCGAGCGCGGCTGCGCACAATGTCATTTTCATGTCTGTCTCCCCACTGAATGGATCTGGGTCAGAACGCGACGTTGTCGCGGCCCTTCAATTGCAGCGTTTCGCGCGCCTCGTCGGGCGTGGCAATCTGTAGCGAAAGGTCTTCCAGGATGCGGCGGATGCGCCGCACCTGGTCCGCATTCGAGCGCGCCAATTCTCCCGGCCCGTCCCAAAGCGAGTCCTCCAGGCCCACGCGCACGTTGCCGCCCAGGGTGGCCGCCATGGTCGCCAGCGGCGTCTGCTTGCGTCCGGCGGCCAGCACCGACCAGATGTAGTCGTCGCCGAACAGGCGGTCCGCGGTGCGCTTCATCATCATTACGTCTTCGGGATGCGTGCCGATGCCGCCGCGTATGCCGAACACGGACTGGATCAGGAAGGGCGGCTTGAGCAGCTTGCGGTCGACGAAATGCGCCGCCGTATACAGGTGCCCGATGTCGTAGCACTCGATCTCGAAGCGCGTGCCGTTGTCGCCGCACGAGGTCAGGATGCGCTCGATGTCCTTGAAGGTGTTCTTGAAGATCAGGTCATTGCTGCCTTCGAGATACGGACGTTCCCAGGCGTGCTTGAACTCCTTGAATCGCTCCAGCAGTTCATACATGCCGAAGTTCATCGAACCCATGTTCAGCGAGGCCACCTCGGGCTTGAATTGCAGCGCGGGCGCCATGCGGTCGGCAAGCGGCAGCACGGGCGAGCCGCCCGTGGTGATGTTGATCACCACGTCCGAAGCGTTCTTGATGCGGGGCAGGAACTGCGCATACAGCGCGGGGTCCTGGGTAGGCTGCCCGGTATCGGGCTGGCGCGCATGCAGATGCACGATGGCGGCGCCGGCCTTGGCCGCATCCAACGCGGACTGCGCGATCTCATCGGGCGTGACGGGCAGATGGGGCGACATCGACGGCGTATGGACCGATCCGGTGATGGCGCAGGTAATGATGACCTTGTTCCTGGACTTTTTCATGGGCCTCGGGCTGCGCGCTTGCGCATGCGTTCTTGATGGTTTTCATGGCCCCGGTTGTCTCCTCCGGGTGTGGGCCATTCTGTCCCACGCCCGCGGCCCGTGTCACCTGAACAGAAATAATCAATTGATAGGATTTCCGGTGCTGCGGTGCAGCGACGCTGGACGCCAGCGCTGCGCGCCAGCCCTGACAGGACTACAATTTGCCTATGCCGGAACGCCCGTTCCGACGGCCATCCGATCACGCAGAAGCCGCCTCCCATGCTTGATATCCAGACCCTCCGCCCGCTGCGGGCCATGCAGCCCGGGCGCGGCCAGATCCGCCTGATGCAGGTGCCGGCATGAGCTACGTCCTGGCAGTGGATCTGGGTGGCACGCGCTTTCGCGCCGCGTTGGTGGACGATCGCGGCGGCATCGCGCATTCGTGCTTCATCGAAAGTCCGGCGCGTGCCAGCCCCGCCGCTCATCCTGGCTGGGACGAGATCGACGCCGATGCCTGGTGGAACGGGCTGCAAGCCCTGACCGATGCGCTGGCGGCGCAGGCGGACGCCGCTTTCAGTGCGGTAGAGGCCATCGCGATCTGCGGCGTCACGCGCACGCAGGTCTTCATCGATGCGCACGGCGCTGCCATCCGGCCGGCGATCACCTGGCGCGATACGCGCGCGGCGGCGGACGTGGGCGCGTGGCTCGCGTCCATGCCGTCCTCCCATCCCGAGCATGGACAGATCAACGCCTTCCATCCCTGGGCGCGCGTGGCCTGGCTGTTGCACGCAGAGCCAGAGCACGCGGCGCGGGTGCGGCTGGTGCTGGAACCCAAGGATTATCTGAATTTCCGCCTGACCGGACGCACCGTGAGCGACACCGTGTCGATGGCGCGCCTGGCGGCGGCCGCCACGGCCGGACCGGACTGCGCCGACCTGCTGACGGCGGTGGGGGCCAATCCGGCCTGGGTACCGCGTCTGCTCGATCCGCTGGAGGTCGTCGGCGTCGTGCAAAAGGGTCTATCGGGCGCGTTGGCGCGTCTGTCGGGACGTCCTGTCGTGGCTTGCGCCAACGACACCTGGGCGGCCGTGGCCGGCCTGGGCGCACTGCGGCCGGGTTACGCCTACAACATCTCCGGCACCACCGAAGTTTTCGGCGCCGTGGGCGCCGAGCCGGTGCAGGCGCAAGGCCTGATGACGGTGGACTGGGGCGGCGGACATCATCAGATCGGCGGGCCAGGCCAGAATGGCGCGGATACGGTGGCGTGGCTCTTGCCGCTGCTGGGCCGCCTGGGCGACGAAGGCATGGCCGGGGTGGGCGAGGCCATGGACGCCTTGCTCGATGCGCCGCGCGATCCGCAACCGGCGCTGTTCCTGCCCTATCTGCAAGGCGAACGGGTGCCGTATTGGGATCCGCACCTGCGCGGCGCTTTTCTGGGCTTGAACCGTCGCCACGGCCCCGGCGACTTGGCCTGGGCCGTGCTGGAAGGCGTGGCCTTTCTCAACCGCATCGTGCTGGAGCGCGCCGAAAGCGCACTGGGCAGTCCTGTGGAAGAGATCCGCTTCGGCGGCGGCGCGGCGTCCAATGCCCAGTGGTGCCAGGTCAAGGCCGACATCTGCGAACGCGCTCTGGTGGTCGGCCAGGCCGAACAGCCCGGCGTACTGGGCGCGGCGGTCGCCGCCTGGACGGGCCTGGGACGCTACGGCAGCTTCGCGGCCGCCCAGGACGCGCTGGTGCGCGTGGCGCAACGCTATGAACCCCAGGCCGAGCGGGCGCACGCCTATCGCCGCATGTATCGCCAGTTCCGCGCCGCGGAAGCCGCGCTGGCGCCAGTATCGCGCGCGCTGGCCGGCATCGACATGGGCTGATGGCCCAGGTATAAACTACCTCGCCATCAGCGGGGCGCAGCGACGCGCCCACATAACAAGCAAAACGCAGCAAGGGTTGAGTCGATGCGCGGCATCCTGGAAAAGTACGGCACGGCAATCGCGGGATTGGTCCTGGTGGTTTTCTTCGCGTTGGCAGCCCCGAATTTCGCGGCGCCCAATAATCTTCTGAACATCGCCAAGGAAACCAGCTTCCTGGCCATCATTGCCATCGGCTTCACGCTGGCGCTGGTCACGGCCGAACTGGACCTGTCGGTGGCCGACGTCGCCAGCCTCGCGGCGGTCGTCACGGGCGCCCTGGTGCATACCGGCCAGCCGGTGCTCCTGGCCATAGGCGCGGGCCTGGGCGTAGGCCTGCTGTGCGGCCTCGTGAACGGCATCGCCGTCACGCGGCTGCGCGTGCCCTCGCTGATCGCGACGCTGGGCATGGCAGCCATGGCGCGCGGTTTCGCCTTCATGCTGACCGACGGCGTGTCCTATGTGGGCCGTTGGCCCGCCGCCTTCACCGACCTGGCGCGCGGCAAGCCCTTCGGCATTCCTGCCCTGGTGCTGTGGATGCTGGGCGCCGTGCTGCTGGCGTTCTTCCTGGTGAAATGGACCCGCACCGGGGCCCGCATGACCGCCACCGGCGAGGCCGGCGAATCCGCGCGGCTGGCCGGCATCAACATACGTGCCATGAAAAGCATAGGCCTGGCGCTTTCAGGCCTGTGCGCGGGGCTGGCGGCCGTGCTGCTCACGTCCAGCCTGTCTTCGGCCGCGCCGAATATGGCCGGCGACTACTTCCTGTACGCCATCGCCGCGGTGCTGCTGGGCATGACCATGTTCAACCCCGGCCATGCCAACATACCCGGCACGCTGGTCGCCGCGCTGATCCTCAAGGTGCTGGGCAACGGCCTGGTCCTCATGGGTGCGCCGTATTACGTGCAGGACATCGTTTTGGGCTTCATCATCATCGCGTCCGTCGCGGTGTCATCGGCCGTGCTGAAGAAAGCGGCCTTCAAATTCTGATCGGAAGGGGAAGAGAACCATGCGTAAATCCTTGATGCGCAATCTGCTGTTGGCCGCGTTTTCGGTGCCGGCCCTGGCCATGGGCGCGGCGGCGCACGCCTTCGACGTGGGCATCGTCGCGTTCCAGATGTCTTCGGAAACCCACGCGCGCGTCGCCAACGCCGCTGCCGAAGCCGCCCGCTCCAAGGGCTGGACCGTGACCCAGCTGAACGCCGAAGGCTCGCTGCCCAAGCTGGCCGAACAGCTCGACACCCTGGTCAACAAGAAGGTCGACGCCATCGTCATCGCCATGGGCAAGCCCGTGGAAACCGACGCGCAGCTGCAGGCCGCCAAGGAGAAGGGCATACCCGTCGTCGGCGTGATGTCCGGCGCCAGCCCCCACATGCTGTTCGACGTCGAGGTCAACGAATACGCCACTGGCGCCCAGTCCGTCCTCTATATGCTGGGCAAGATGGGCTACCAGGGCAACATTCTGTCCGCCCGCTTCGACGGCAACTCCGGCACCCGCATCCGCGGCAAGATGCTGGACGCCGTCCTGACCGAGAACACCGCCGTCAAGGACCTGGCCAAGTTCAGCATGGCCCGCACCCAGAGCTGGCGCGACGATGTGCGCAACGGCATGCAGGCGCTGCTGCTGCGCCATCAGGGCCAGTTCAAGGGTATCTGGGCCTCGTTCGACGGCCAGGCCTATGTCATCGACGATCTGTTGCAGGCCCAGGGCATGAAAAAAGGCGACATTACGCTCGTGTCCGTCGACGGCAGCCCGGAGACCTACCGCCGCATCGCCGATCCCAACAGTCTCATCACCGCGACCATGATGATTCCCTTCGAGCAGATGGGCACCAAGGCCATCTACGCCATCGACCGGATCGTCGTAAAGAAGGAACCCAGGGAAAGCATCGCCGCCGGGCCCTACCTCTTCATGGACTCCGTCCTGGTCGACGCCAGCAATGTCCAGAAATTCCTGCAACCCGCCAAGTAAGAGCCAAGAGCCATGACCGCCGCGTTGTCGCTACGCCAGATCAAGAAGTCGTATGGCGCCGTCGAAGCTCTGAAGGGCGTGGACCTGGACGTGCCCCAGGGCAAGGTCATGGCCATCTGCGGCGACAACGGCGCGGGCAAGTCCACGCTCATCCGCATCATCTCAGGCGCGCAGGAACCCAGCGCCGGCGCGATGAGCCTGAACGGGCAGCAGGTCGCGTTCGGATCGCCCCACGACGCCCTGGTGCAAGGCATCGCCACCATCTACCAGGATCTGGCGCTGGCTCCGCGCTTGTCGATCTGGGAAAACATCTTCATGGGCGCCGAACTGGTGCGGCGCGTGGGGCCGCTCAGCATCCTGGATAAACGCCGCATGGCCGAGGATGCGCGCGGCTACCTGCAACGCCTGTCCGTGCCCATCGATGACATGGACCGGCCCGTGGAGCGCATGTCCGGCGGCCAGCGCCAGGCCGTCGCCATCGCCCGCGCCCTGCGCTGGGACGCCCGCGTCGTCATCATGGATGAACCCACCGCCGCGCTGGGCGTCAAGGAAACGGCGCTGGTTCTGAACCTGGTGCGCAAGCTGCGCGAAGAGGGCCGCACTGTGATCCTCATCAGCCACAACATGGCCGACGTGGTGGCGCTGGCGGACAGGGTGGCGATCCTGAAGAGCGGAACCAAGGTCATCGAGCGCGACGTGGCCGGGCTGGATGCGGACGCGTTGGCGCATATGGTGATGACGGGCAAAGAGTAAGGCCGCGCTTGGCCCCAGCGGCCATGCGAATGAAAAAGGCCGCCGCCAGCGATAGACCCGGCGGCGGCCTTTTTTTCATGTGGCGGCAGAGTCAGACCGGCGCTTCATCCGCGTTATAGCTGAACAGCCATTCATAGCGTTCACGCACGCGCGTTTCGTTCCACTCGCGGTCCACGTAGTCGGCGGCGCCTTGCGCGTGTGCCAGTGCCGGATTGTGGAAGCGCCGAGCGTTCTCGGCCGAACCGCGCACCACGCGAGATGCCCGTTCCACGCGCGCCGCTTCGTAGCGTTTGAATGCCTGGGGAACATCGTCCGGCTGCGCCTCCAATGCGCGCGCCAGTACATAGCCGTCCTCGATTGCCATCGCCGCGCCCGAGGCCAGCATGGGCAGCGTCGGATGGCAGGCGTCTCCCAGCAGCGTCACGCGGCCCTGCGACCACTCAGGCAGCGGTTCGCGCAGCATCAGCGCCCATTTGTAGGGTTCGTCCAGCGCCTGGATCAGTGTCTGCACATCCTCATGCCAGCCCGCGAAATCCCGCGCGCATTCCGCTACGCTACCGCGCTCGGTCCAGGACTCCACCTGCCAATCGTCGCGCTCCAGGATGCCCACGAAGTTCACCAGTTTTCCCTGCCGCAGCGGATAGTGGATGACGTGGGCGCCCGGGCCTACCCAGTTGCAGGCATAGGGCTCGCGCAGATGCGCGGGCAACTTTTCGGCCGGGATCACGCCGCGCCAGGCGACGGTGCCAGAAAACGCCGCGGCGTCCGCGCCGAACAGCGCGGCGCGCACGCGCGAGTGCACGCCGTCGGCGCCGATGAGCGCCGCGCCTTCGATTTTTTCGCCCGACTCCAGTACGGCGGTGACGCCTGTGTCGTCCTGCGTGAACCTGGTGACCTTGGCGCCCAGCGTGATGGCTCGCGGGTCATTGGCCTGCACCGCCTGCGCCAGAATCCGGTGCAGGTCGGCGCGATAGATCGTCAGGTACGGATAACCATAGCGGGCCACCGATTCCGCACCCAGGTCGAACAGTGGCCAGGTTCGTCCGCTGGACCACAAGCGGATACGCTTTCCGGCCGTTGGGCGTGCGACCTCCGTCAGGGCGTGTTCCAGACCCAGTTGATACAGCACGCGGTTGGCGTTGGCGCTAAGTTGGATGCCCGCGCCGACTTCGCGCAGCTCCTGTGCCTGCTCCAGCACGCGCACGCGCAAGCCGCGCCGCTGCAGGGCCAGCGCGGCGGTCAGGCCGCCCAGGCCCGCGCCGGCGATGAGATATAGGGGGGAGGCGTTGTGAGACATATGTTGCGGGGGTGTGGGTTAGTCAGGCTTGATGCCGGCTTGCTTGACGACCTGGGTCCATTTGTCCAGGTCCGTGCGGATCGATTGCGCGAATTGCTCCGGCGTATCGCCCACAGGCTCCAGGCCCAGGTCGGCCAGCTGGCGCTTGACCTCGGGATCGCGCGCTGCGGCGGCCAGCGCCTTGGTCAGGCGTTCGATGACGGGCTGCGGCGTGTGGGCGGGCGCCATGAGACCGAACCAGGAATAGGCTTCGAAAGGTTTGCCCAGCACTTCAGCCACGGTGGGAACGTTGGGCAGTTGCGGGTAGCGCTGCGCGCCGGTAACGGCATAGGCGCGTAGCTTCTGCGCCGCGATCTGCGGATACAGCAGAGTCACCGTGTCGAACAACAGATCAACTTGGCCGCCCAGCACGTCGCTGAGCGCCGGCGCCCCGCCGCGGTAAGGAATGTGCAGAATGTCCACGTTCGCGCTGCGATCGAACAGTTCGGCCGTGAGATGTCCGACCGAACCCGTGCCGGCCGAGGCCACCGTCAGCGGCTGGCGCCGAGCAAGGTCGAGCAGCGCCTTGAGGTCAGCACTGGGCAGGGCGGGTCGGCTCACCAGGATTAGCGGGCCGCGCACCGCCATGCCGATGGGGGTGAAGGAGGCGATGGGGTCATAGTCCAGCTTGGGATAGAGCGCGGGCGCCACCACCATGCTGCTGGTGCCGCCCCATAGCAGCGTGTAGCCGTCAGGCTGTTCGCGCGTTACCGACGTGGTGCCCACCGAGCCGCTCGCGCCTGCACGGTTCTCCACGATGACCGGTTGGCCCAGCTGTTCGGCCATGGTCTTGCTGAAGAGGCGCGCGCTCGTGTCGGTCGGGCCACCGGGCGGAAATGGCACCACTAGCCGGATCGGCTTCTCGGGGAAGTCCGCAGCCTGGACGGCGGGCGCCGGCGCAAGGGCCGCGCACGCGATGGCGAATGCCGAGGCAATTCGCAGGGGGAATCGGAACATGCTTGTCTCCTGTAGGCGCATTTGCGCTTTTGTTCTGGGCCCATCCGGACGGAAGGCAGCGCATTTCGCAATTGCAACGCAAACGGATAAACAAGTAAAACTGCGTTATCTTGTCTATTAACAAAGAAGTTTTATTAATTATCTGGTAGTCCACGCGTGAATTTCTCCCTGCGCCAACTGCGCGGCTTCCTTGCCGTAGCCGAACATGCCAGCTTCACCAAGGCCGCGGCCCAACTGCACCTGACGCAGGCCGGCCTGAGCGCCATGGTGCGCGAATTCGAACAGAGCATAGGCAGCCGCCTGTTCGAACGCAGCACCCGCGCCGTGTTGCTCACCGATGCGGGACGAACGCTCCTGCCCGTCGCCCAGCGCATGGTCGATGAACTGGGCGGCACGCTGCGTCAACTGGCCGCCGCCAGTACGCCGCAGGCGCGCGTGCTGCGCGTGGGCGTCACCCCGCTCATCGCCAGCAGCATCCTGCCGCAGGTGCTGCGCGCCTGCTCGGCAGCACAGCCGGAATGGCGTGTCGAAGTGGCCGACATGGACCGCAGCCTGATCCAACAGGGTGTCGAAGACGGAACCCTGGACGCCGGTTTCGGCGCCTTCTTCCAGAAGGCGGCTGGCCTGCGCCGCCGCGGGTTGTTCCCCGCCGAACTGGTGCTGGCGCAATCGGCCGAACATATCGCCCGGACCCGCCGCGCTCCCTTGCCCTGGCAGCGGCTCGATCCCGCCAGTCTCATCGTGCTGCCTTCCAGCAACCCCATCCAGCAACTGATAGACCGGCACGTTCCTCGCATGCCCGATGTCGCGAACCTCCCGCCGCGCCGCGTCTACAGCCACCTGGAAACTATCCTGGCCATGGTCGAGTCCGGGCTGGGCCAAGCCGTCGTGCCCTCGTTTGCCGCCTTGACCGGCACGCGCTGGCGCGTGCAGCTCCGGGCCCTTACGCCCCGCGTCGCGCTGGACTACGCCATCGTCACCCGCAGTGGCCGCCGTGACAGCGCCGGATTGACCGCGTTCGTGGACTGCCTGAGAGCGGCGGCCCAGATGCGCGAGCCATAAAGAAAGCCGCCGCCAGTTGCCTGGCGGCGGCTTTCTTTGAGACTGCTGCTGGACTTAGTCCTTGCGGCTGGTCACTTCAACCAGGTGGTAGCCGAACTGGGTCTTCACCGGACCCTGGACCTCGCCGACCGGGGCGCTGAACACCACGGTGTCGAATTCCTTGACCATCTGGCCCGGACCGAACGTACCCAGGTTGCCGCCGTCGCGCGAGGACGGGCAGCTGGAGTTTTCCTTGGCCAGCTGAGCGAAGTCGGCGCCGTTCTCGATGGCGGTCTTCAGTTCGTTGGCCTTGGCTTCGGTGGAGACGAGGATGTGGCGGGCGGAGGCTTGTGCCATTTGGGGCTCCTTGCGGACTTGAATTGGGGAGGGGGAGAGTAACGCATTCAGCGGACTGGCGCTGGCTAGGCTAGGGTAACTCGCGGATGATGAACCACTGACGACTGTTGTGTATCCCTTCAATACAAGACGTCCGGGGGCCAGCGTTCCGGAAATTTTGTCACATATCGATCGGCCACTTTGGCCTATGAATATGCTTATACGGCAGGTTCCTCTGATCCAGCGTCGCCGACCCCGGCGCATCCGCAAAGATCACATGCCGCGCTACTTTCGAGAACGACGCCTGGAAATGCTGCGCCGACTTCACCACGATCAGCGCTTTCTCCTCCAGCCGGCACCCCAACTGCGTGAACACATCGATATCCATGGCCTGGGCCCGCACCGTGATCAGCACGATCTCGATACCATCTGCTTCGACCAGGGCGGAATTCCCCACGACAGCCGGCGATCCGGACAAGCCCGTCATGACCATGTCCGGCGTCAGCGCCTTGACCGTACACATCAAGTCCAGCGGTTCCCCTGACAGGGGGCTGATCTTGCCCCCGATGCGCAAGGGCAAGCGCGCGCCGACGCCAGCGCTGAAAGCGATGCGGACGGCGATGGGATCCCACATGGGGCCTATCGCCGCATTGCGCACGCCCCGTTCCAGCAGGCGGCGCAGCAGGAAGGTGGAGTCGCCCGCACCCCCGCCGCCGGGATTGTCAGCGGCATCGGCAATGACGACAGGCGTTGCGCCATATGCCAGAGCCTGGTCGATGGCTTCGTCCGGTTTGGGGTAGATGGGCGTCAACACTTCGCGCATGCCTATGAGCTCGTCGGCCAGGCGCCGCGCAAGCTCCTGGGCGGCTTGGGCATTGCCGTCGGCATAGACCAGCAGCTTCGTCCCCATGTCGGGTACGTCGCCCCAGGCGAAGCTGTGCACCACGGAAATGGAGAGTATGCCGTCGCTGCCTTCCAGCGCGCTGATGCGGTCGATATAGCTGCGCGCCGGTTCCTGTGGCGTGCGGATGGTGACGACCATCTCGCAGTCGGCCACGGCGGCAACCGGGGCGATGCGCCGATCGACGATTGCCGCGCAGAAGTCCACCAGTTCCAGCGCGCGTTCGCGGATGTCGGTGTGGGGATATTCCTTGTAGGCGACCAGCATGTCGGCGTTGGCGACCATGGCGTCCGACAGATGGCAATGCGGATCCAGCTCCGCGCCCACGACGACCTCGGGGCCGACGATGCCGCGGACGCGCGCCAGCAGATCGCCTTCGCAGTCTTCGTAGCCTTCGGCCACCATGGCTCCATGCAGGCCCAGCACCACCATGTCGACGGGCAAGGCCTGTCGCAGGTCGCGCAGCAGTTCATCGCGCAAAGTCTCGTAGGCATGGCGCGTAGTAATGCCGCCGGGTTGGGCGCCGGCGGCCATGCCTTCGATCACGGTCCAGCCGTGTTGCGCGCCGCGCTGGCGCGCTGCCCACAGAGGTCCGCTGAAGATGGTCATCTCGGGAGGATGGGTGCCTGCGGGGTAGTAGCCCCGGTCGGCAAAATCATCCAGCGAGGTGGGCAGCGGAGCGAACGTATTGGTCTCCGTGGACAGCGAACCGGTGAAAACGCGCATGGTACGAGTGCTTAGTCCGCGGTGGCGCCAGAGGCCTTGACGACGTCGGCGTACTTGGCGATTTCGGAAGCGACGTGCTGGCGCAGTTCTTCCGTCGTGCCGCCGCCGGGCGTGGCGACCATGCCGGCGAGCTTTTCCTGGATTTCCTTCTCTGCCAGGATCGCGTTGACTTCCTTGTTCAGCTTTTCCACGATGTCGGCGGGGGTGCCGGCAGGCGTGAACAGCGCGTACCAGGACGTCATCTCGTAACCCTTGACGGTGGCGTCGATGGTGGGGATCTCGGGCGCAAAGGGCTGGACGGTAGCGCTGGTGACGCCCAGTGCGCGCAGCTTGCCGCCCTGGATGAGCTGCATGACCGAAGGCGCGGTGTCGAACATCACCTGGATGCGGCCGGCCATCAGGTCGGTGAGGGCGGGCGCACTGCCCTTGTACTGCACGTGTTCCATTTCCACGCCCGTCATCATCTTGAACAGTTCAGCCGACAGGCGGGTCGACGAGCCTGCGCCGGACGAGGCGAAGAAAATGTTCTTGGGGTTGGCCTTGGCGTAGGTGATGAACTCCTGCACCGTCTTGGCCGGCACGGTGTTGTTCACCACCATGATGTTGGGAAAGCGCGTCAGCAGCGCCACCGGCGCGAAGTCCTTCTGGAAGTCGAAGGACAGTTCCTTGTACAGCGACACGTTGATGGTGCTGGCGTTCGAGCCCAGCAGGATGGTGTAGCCGTCGTTGGGCGAGCGCGCCACGGTCGCGGCGGCGATGTTGCTGGCGGCGCCGGGACGGTTCTCGACCACGAAGGTCTGGCCCAGCTTGTCCGACAGGCGGCCGGCGATCAGCCGCGCCACGGCGTCGGACGAGCCGCCCGGCGCGTAGCCGACCACGACCTTGACGGGCTTGCTCGGGTAGGCAGCTTCCGGCGAGGCGAAAGCGGCCTGTTGACTGAATACGCTCAGGGTTGCGGCAGCGAGGATCGAAGCGAAGAGTTTCATGCTTAAAGGCTCGAAATGGGCGTTACCTCGCATTGCCGCCGCCGCTGGCTTCCAGCTTGCGGCTCGCAACCGAGCGGATTTGAAAGTACGCGCATTATTCGCAATCGCAGGCCTGTAAATCAATGTAAGCTGCGAGGGAGTTTGTTGCCAAAAAGGCAACGATTTAGAGAAATCGTAGAAAAAGGGGACAAGCATGGACGGGGGGCTGAGCGCGCGGCGCCTGCAATACTTCTTCGAGGCGGTGACGACCGGATCGGTGCGCGGCGCCGCCGAGCGCCTGGGGGTGGAGCCTTCCATCGTCAGCCGTCAGATCCAGTTGCTGGAGACGGAGCTGGGCGTGGCGCTGCTGGAGCGCAAGGGCCGGGGCATCGTGCCCACCGACATGGCCTCGATTGTGATGGACCACTGCCGCGACCGGCAGGCCAGCGAGCAGGCCTTGCGGGCCCGGCTGGACGAGGTCAATGGTTTGCAACGCGGCGATATCCAGATCGTCACCAGCGAGGGCTTCGTCGATATCCTGATGAGCGGCGTGGTGGATGAATTCTGCCGGCAGCATCCTGGCGTGCGGGTTTCGCTGAAAGTGGCCGGCGCTTCCGACGCGGTGCGCGCCGTGGTGCACGACGACGCCCATATTGGCGTGGTGTTCGGCGCGCCGGCGGACCCCGGCATACGCGTGGTTCACACGCGCAACCATCCGTTGTGCGTGATCGCGTGGCCGGATCATCCGCTGGCGCGGCAGCGCAAGCGGCCGACGCTGAAGGACGTGGAGCGCTATCCGATTGCGCTGATGGGGCCGGGCTTCGGCTTGCGCCAGCTGATCGAGATGGCGGAACTATCGGAGAACATCGTGCTGTCGCCCAGCTTCATCGCCAACTCGGTGGTGACGCTCAAGCGCTATGTGGAAAGCCGCCTGGGGCTGACCTTCACGTCGGCGAACTCGGTGGTGAAGGAGGTGGCTCGGGGTGAGTTGGTGGCGCTGCGCACCACTAATCCCATCTTCGAGGCGGCGCAGACGCGCTTGATCGTGCGGGCGAATCGACCGTTGACCAGCGCGGCTAGAGGCATGCTGGAAAGAATCCAGGCATCGCCGCTGTTCCACGGCGCGAAGCCGTAGCGGGCGATGCCTGGCGTGGTCCTGCTGTGACTTTAACGCACCGGCCAGCCGTACATCAGCCCGCCATCGCGGTACGAAGCGTTCAGGCCGCGCGGCAGCTTCAGCGGGCTGCTGGGGCCGAGGTTCTTCTCGAAGCTCTCGCCGTAGTTGCCGATGTTCTTGATGATGTTGTAGGCCCACTTGTCGTCCACGCCCAGGTTCTTGCCCATGCCCGGCGTCACGCCCAGGAGGCGCTGCACGTTGGGGTTGGTGCTCTTGAGCATTTCGTCGACGTTCTTGGACGTGATGCCGTATTCCTCGGCTTCCAGCATGGCGAACATGGTCCAGCGCACGACGTTGAACCATTGTTCGTCGCCTTGGCGGACCATGGGGCCCAGCGGCTCCTTGGAGAAGTTCTCCGGCAGGATGTCGTACTTTTCCGGGTTCTCCAGGTTGCTGCGCGCCGCGGCCAGCTGCGACTTGTCGCCGGTGAAGGCGTCGCAACGGCCCACTGCGAAAGCGCGGATGATCTCGTCCAGGCGCTCGACGACCACGGGCTTGAAGACGATGTTCTGCGAGCGGAACCAGTCGGCCAGGTTCAGTTCGGTGGTGGTGCCGGGCTGCACGCAGACCGTGGCGCCGTCCAGCTCCTTGGCGCTTTTCACGTTCAGGGACTTGTTCACCATGATGCCCTGGCTGTCGTAGTAGTTCACGCCCACGCCGATCAGGCCCAGCGTGGTGTCGCGGGTCAGCGAGAGCGTGGTGTTGCGGGGCAGCACGTCGACTTCGCCGGACTGCAGGGCGGTGAAGCGTTGCAGCGCGCTGACCGCCATGATCTTGGCCTTGGAGGCGTCGCCGAACATCGTGATGGCCAGTGCGCGGCACAGGTCCACGTCCAGGCCGATCCAGCCGCCCTTGCTGTCGTTCACCGAGAAGCCGGCGACGCCGGTGGACACGCCGCATTGGACGAAGCCCTTGTTCTTGACCGCCTCGAAAGTCGCGCCAGCGTGGGCGGTCAAGGACGAAATGAGTAAGGCGGTGCCTGCCGCGGCCAGTTTGAGTGCTTTCATGGGTGTCTCCGCGCCATCCGGCGCATTTGTAGCGATCAGCCGAAGGCTGAGGTGCGGCGAATGGTAGCCAGCGGGCCGGGGCGGGAGTATCAGGGAATTCCCGTTAAATCCATGAGGCGGAATTTACGCGTCGCGAGCCGCCGGGAATAGCGCGGCATGCACGGCTTCAGGAGTGAAAGGCGCTTCGTAGAAGCGCAGCCCCGTCGCGTCGAATAGCGCATTGGCAATCGCCGCGGGGCCGGGAACCGACGCGGATTCGCCGGCGCCCATGGGCGGCTCGTCCTGGCGCGGCATCAACAGCACGTCGATGGCAGGCAGGTTCTTGAAGCCGATGATGGGGTATCCGCCCCATTCCCGGCAGGCCACGCCGGCGTCGTCGAAAACGACCTTCTCCAACAGGCTGCGGCTTAGCGTCTGATTGACGTTGCCATGGATCTGGTGGCGGACGCCGTCGGGATTGACGACCATGCCGGTATCCTGGCCGACGACGATGCGCTCGACCTCGATGCGCCCGCTTGCCGGATCCACGCTCAGGTCGATGACCCATGCGGCCCAGGCGGCGCCGAAACCGGGGAACTTGCTATGCACGTAGCGCGCATAGGCGACGCCCCGGCCATGCAAGCGGCCATCGGCGCCGGGGCGGCCCCGGCTGCCTGGCGTCATCGGGCGCCACTGCGCGCGGGCGGCCGTGGCTTGCAGCAACGCGATGGCGCGTGGATCCTCCAGATGGCGCAGTCGGTATTCGACAGGATCAGCGCCGGCCGCGTGCGCCAGTTCGTCGATCATGCACTCATGGGCAAAGGAGTTGGGCAGGGCCGACACCCCGCGCAACCACGATGCGCGTACCAGCGGCGCCATGTCGTGGCAGACGATGCGCCGGTTGGGATAACGATAGGGCGGCGCGGCCGTGCGGTCGCCCATTTCGAGCGTGCGAGGTTCGGCGGGAATGGCGCCAGTCAGCAGCAGGGCCAGCAATGGCGCGTCGTTGGAGGGGTAGCGGACGCCGAAGTCATAGGCCAGCAGTTCGCCGTCGGCATCGATCGCGGCGCTCACGTCCATCAATTGGCCTGTGCCCTTGGGTTCCCACTGATGTTCCTGTTCGCGCGTGAGCTGTACGCGGACCGGGGCGCCGACGGCGATCGACAGCAGCGCTGCGTCGGCGCAGACGTCGTCCGCGCAGTTGCGGCCATAGCAGCCCGCGGCCTCCAGGCGGATCAGGTCTATCCGATCCTCGCCCAGCTTGAGCAAGCGGTTCAAGTCGGCGCGCAGCATGTGGGGATTCTGCGTGCCGGTCCAGACCGTCAGGCGGCCGCCGCTGAAGTCGGCGACAGCGCAAGACGGGCCGATGGAGGCATGCATTTGATAGGGCCAGACATAGCTGCGGCGCAGATGCGTGGCGGCGCGGGCGCAGGCCGTATCGATGTCGCCTTCCTCGATCAGCGGCCGGGCCGTCGATGGATTGGCGCGGATGGCTTGCTCGAGATCATCCAGGCGCGGCGCGGGCGGAACAGGCTTCCAGCGTACTTTCAGCGCACGCATGGCGGCGATCGCCTGTTCCTCGCGATCCGCGACCACGCCGATGAAATCACCCTGCGCCACCACCTGCACGTGGCCCGGCAGGTGGGCGACGGAGTCGCGGTCCAGATCGGCCAGGCAACGGCCGATGAAGCTGCCGGCGTCACGCCCCGGATGGGGAGGGCGGATCACGCGGCCATGGCGCATGCCGGGCACGCGCACGTCGTGCACGAAGCTGAGTTCGCCGGTGGCCTTGGCGGGAATGTCGACGCGGGCGACGCCCTGTCCCACGATCTTGTATTCGTGGGCGGGCTTGAGGCGGACCTCCTGGTCAGGGGGCGCCAGGAGCAGCCGTATGTGCTGGCCGCGCAGCAGCTGTCCATAGTACAGCTGCCGCGGGTCGTTGGCGTCGGCGGGCTGGATGACGCCCTCGCGCACCCGCAAGGCATCGCGCGGGATGTCCCATTGCCGAGCCGCGAGCATCAGCAGATGTTCGCGGGCCTGGGCCGCGGCGCGTCGCAGCGGTACCGCCGATATCTGGATGCTGGCGCTGGCGATGGTGGGTCCCTGGTTCGGGGCGGCATTGGTGTGCCCCAGCACCATCTCCAGGCGCGACAAGGGAACCTCGAGTTCTTCCGCGACGATCTGGGCCAGCGAAGTGCGGATGCCGGTGCCCAGGTCCACGTGGCCGTTGAAGGCGAGCACGCGCCAGCCGGCGGACGCGGTGTCCTGGGATGGCTGGCCGCTGTCGCCCAGCAACGCAATGAAGATCTCCGGCGTAGCCTGGACATAGTCCGACGCGACACCGGGCTGGCCGGGCGCGGGGCGCGGCGGGGCCGTGGGTTCGCGCACGACCAGCAAGGCGTCGGTATGGGCGAGCAGCGCGCCAGGCATTTCTTCAGGTTGAGGCAGGTTCATGGGGCTGACAGAGTCCGGGCCGGTGGATGATTATGCCGGCATTACCGGACGCCAAGGGCAGGGCCGCCGTTCATGGTCGCGTGTTGGTTATCGCCTGGTCCATGGGCATGACGGCGGCGTACTTCTGCGCCATGTCGAACAGGTTGGCCTCGTGCGGCCCCAGCGCGCGGTCGCCGCAGCAATCGGACACGACCAGCGGCCGGAACCCCGCCTGCATGGCGTCCACCACGCTGGCCCGCACGCAGCCGCTGGTGACGCAGCCCGCAACCAGCAGGGTCTGAACGCCGCGCTGCGCCAGCCATGGCGCCAGCATGGTGCCGAAGAAGGCGGACGGGGTGCTCTTGCGCACCACATACTCGCCGGCGGCAGGGGCCAGTTCCGGCACGATGGCGCTGTTGTGGCTGTGTTCTTTCAGCGCCAGCATGGCCGGTACCTTCAGGCAGAAGATATTGCTGTCGGCATCGTCGTCCGAGAACACGATGCGGCTGTGCGCTACCGGCCAGCCTTGCGCGCGGGCGTGGGCCAACAGATGGCGCGTCTGCGAGATGGCTTCGGGGATGTTGCCGCCGCCCAGAACGGCCGGGTCGGCGAAGCCGTTGACGAAGTCGATGATCAGCAGCCCATAGGGGGCTTTGAGCGGCAGCGGAGTGCCGAAACCCTGCCGCGCATAAGTGGAGATGTCGCCGGCTGTGTCATCGATGCGGGCGGGTTGCTGGGGCGCGTTCATTTGAGCTCTCCTCGGCGCGCAGCGCGGGCCAGTCCCGGTGCATCCTGCACGACTCCGTTAATTACGACTGGCTGGCCGTCCAGGGCGACGCTGCAGCGGCGCATCGGGATGTCGATGTGGCAGGCGGTAGTACGGCTGCCGCCAGCTTCGTTGTTGGGGCCCATGGACCACAGGAAATTGCCTTCGAAGGCGCGGGCGTCCATGCCGATATGGGCTTCCTTGTTGTAGTGGGCCAGCATGGACCACTGGGCGCGCGGCTGCAGGCCCCAGCCTATGTGGGATACGGCATAGGCCTCGGGATCTTCATACGCGGCCATGTATTCCTTGAGAATGTCGGCCTGCAGCCCGCCATTGATGCGGGTGACGTAGCCATTTTCGACCACGAGCTCGATCGGATCGGTCACGTAATCCTTCATAGGCAGCAGGATGTCTCCGCGGTCCAGTACTACGCGGCCTTGGCTATGGCCCTCGTTGGGCCAGGTCAGCACGAAGCCGCTGGGCCAATGATCCCAACGGCCGGGCTGGTCCACGAAACCATATTCGGAAATGGCGGGGAAGTCGCCCAACTGGCAGCGCAGATCGGTGCCGGCCGCCGACGTGATGTGCATCTGGCGCGATGCTTCGATCAGGCGGGCGGCGGCCTGCACGCGGGCGCGGTCCGCCTCGTTCGGCACCAGCCGGCACAGCACTTCGGGCGGCTCGATCGCCAGCAGGATCTTGGTGCCGGTCTGCAGGATCTCGTGTTGTTCGGGGGAGAACAGCAGTGTCATCAGGTCCAGCACCAGGTCGCTGGCGGTCAGTGCCGCGATGGCCGCGGCATTGCCGGTAAGTGGCGTAGCGCCCAGATACGCCAGGGCGTCGCGGCTGATGGACTTGTCGGCGTTGACGGGCGGCAGGTCCAGCCGGGTGACGCGCGCGCCCATGTCGGTGGCTGCGGCGATGGCGCAACGCAGGGTCTGCGGATGTGTGTCGGCGCCGGTAAGCACGGTGACAATCTGGCCGGCTTCCAGCCGGGAGAGGGTGAGCACCTGTTTCCAGGCATGGATCAGATCGGTATCGCTGACGGACATGAGGGTTCCTTGGAGCGGCTGAATGGGGGGGCGTGCAGGTCCCGTGCGCGGTATCAGTCCACGGCGTGGCCAAGGAAATCGCCGAAGGCGGCGTAGAAGCCGGCTTCGTTGTCCCACGGAATCATGTGGCCGGCGCCCGACACCCGGACGTGCTGCGTCTGCGGCGCCAGGCCTTGCCATTCGGCGACGTCCTCATCGCTCACGACGCCGCCCCGTTCGGCGGTCATCAGCAGCAGGGGCAAGGCGATGCCAGGCAGGTCGGCGTGTATGTCGTCGCGGCCGAAATCCTCGAAGCTCTGGACGATGGCGGGTTCATGGCAGGTGTGCAGCCACTGGGCGCGCAACTGGCGTTGCGGTTCGGTCCAGGTCGGGCAGAACGCCCGCATGTCTTCGGCGGTCATGCCGCGCGCCGCTTGCCGGATGGAGTCCACGTACCACGCCAGGTTGGCGGGGTAGGCGCGGCGGCCCGGGCCCGAGACGGGCGGGTCGACGATGACCAGGCGCGCCAGCCCCTGCGGCGTCTTGCCCGCGGCGCGCACGGCGATGCGGCCGCCCATGGAATGGCCGACCAGCGCATAGCGCTCCAGTCCCAGCGCCTGCGCGAACGCCGTCACGTCGGCCGCTTGCGCGTCCAGGCCATAGTCCAGGTCAGGCCCGGACGCCGACAGCCCGCGTCCGCGCACGTCCAGCACATAGGTGTCGAATTGGCGGCCCAGGCGTTCGGCCACGAAGCCCCAGGTGACGGCGGGGCTGGTGATGCCGGGAATGATGATGACCGCGAGGCGTTCGGCGCGTTCGCCCTCAGGGCCGCCATAGCGCAGGTAGTGCTGGCGGATGCCATTCGCATGGACCTGGCCGCCGTAGAGATAGGTGCTGGAGTTCGTCGTCATGGGGGTGCCTTGAGAATCGGACCTAGGGTTTCCGATAAATTCAAAATAAAGTGTATACGCTCTATTCTTGCAAAGAGTGAGGCCGGTAGCCAACCTGGTTTTAGTAGTGGTTTTCACCTAATAAGGTGAAAAATATACGATATTTTTGATTTCGATTTTCGGAATTGCGAGCAAGTTGAAATTCTTGATATCAAAAAATGAAGTGTGTACTTCATAAATTTTCAACTCCAGCGCCTGGCGGCAGCATCTTCGTAAGCCGGCCGGCAACGCGTTCGCGCAATCACTTGTCCAGTCATTCATCATTCAGCAAGGAGTAGCCCCCGTGTCCAAATCCCCTCGTATCGCCATTGTTGGCGCCGGTCTTGGCGGCGCCGCAACCGCTGCGCTGCTGCTCAAGGAAGGACTGAACGTCCGTGTCTACGAGCAGGCGTCGGGGTTTTCGCGGCTAGGGGCTGGCATCCATGTGGGGCCGAACGTCATGAAGATCCTGCGGCGGATCGGCGTCGAAGATGCGCTGAATGCCCAAGGCTCCCACCCGGACTACTGGTATAGCCGCCATTGGGAGACGGGCGATATCCTGGCGCAGATCCCGCTGGGCGACTACGCCGTCAAGAACTACGGCGCGTCCTATCTCACCGTGCATCGGGGCGACTTCCACGCGCTGCTGATCGATGCCTTGCCGAAAAGCGCCGTCGCCTACGGCAAATCGCTGACCAAAGTCGAGGACCGGGGCGATGTGGTGGTGATGCACTTTGCCGACGGTACGTCCGAAGAGGCCGATATCGTGATCGGCGCCGACGGCGTGAACTCCCGCATCCGCGAAGAGTTGCTGGGGCCGGAACTGCCTAAGTACGCGGGCTATCTGGCGCACCGCGCGGTGTTCCCCACGCCGCCGGTCAAGAACGGCATGCTGCCCTTCGATTCCTGCGTCAAGTGGTGGAGCGACGACCGCCACATGATGGTCTATTTCGTGACAGGAAAGGCCGACGAGCTCTATTACGTGACCGGCGTGCCGGTAGAACACTGGGACTTGAACGACCGCTGGCTGCCCAGCAGCAAGGATGAAATGCGCGAGGCTTTCAACGGCTGGCATCCCACGGTGCAGGCGCTGATCGACGCCACCGTCGAAGTGACCAAATGGTCGTTGCTGGAACGCGATCCGCTGCCGCTGTGGAGCCGCGGGCGCATGGTGCTGTTGGGCGACGCCTGCCATCCGATGAAGCCGCACATGGCGCAGGGCGCAGCCATGGCGATCGAGGACGGCGCAATGCTGGCGCGCTGCTTCCGGGAAGTAGGCGTAGATAAGCATGAACTGGCGTTTGCACTGTATGAGGCGAACCGCGCGGAACGCGCCAGCAAGGTGCAGCGCATTTCGCACGACAACACCTGGCTGCGCACCAATGAAGACCCTTCGTGGTGCTTCGGCTATGACGTGTTCAACGAACCGTTGGTCGAACCCAAGGCGCGAGCCGTGGCGTAAGGGTTTGCGCTGCGTGGGGAAAAATGGACTTGATCCCCGGCCTGCGTAGCGGCAACCTTCCTACCTTTCAAACTCAGCCACGTGCCACGCCCATGGGATCCACCGTCTATCCAAGCAGCGCCCCGCAGCCGATCCGCCTGATGGTGAATGGATGCGCGTACGATGTGCCGGCTGCGCCCGGCACGGCGCTGCTGCACGTGCTGCGCAATGATCTCGAACTCAATGGCCCGAAGTACGGCTGTGGCCTGGGTGAGTGCGGGGCCTGCACGGTGTTGATAGATGGCGTGGCGGCGCGGTCCTGCGTGATTCCGGTCAAGGCCGCGCTTGGGCGTGCGATCACCACGCTGGAGGGCCTGGGTACGCGGCAACGGCCCGGGCCAACCCAGCAAGCCTTCATCGAGTGTCAGGCGGCGCAATGCGGTTACTGCCTGAACGGGATGATCATGACGGTGGAGGCGCTGCTGCGGCGCAATCCCTGCCCCACTGAAGCAGCATTGCGCAGCGAGTTGCACCACAACCTGTGCCGCTGCGGCACCCATGTAGAGATCATGCAGGCGGCCGTGCGCGCCGTGCAATTGCGCACGGCTGGCGTCGCGGACGATCCCGCCCCATGAGCGCGCACGTTTTCGGGGCCCCGCCGGCAAATGGCGGCCTGCCGACGGTTTTGCCCACCGACGTATTGCATGGCATTGCGCTGCGGCCGCCTGAACTGGCGTGGGACGGCCTGCGCTACCGCGGGAGCCGGCTGCTGAGCGCGAGACTGGCAGAGGCCGGAGCCCTGGCTGGCGTGGTGGCGACGACGCAGCGTGCGCAGTTCATCGGCGTGGTTGCGGTGACCCTGCTGTATGCCCGGCAAGCCGCGGCAGAGTTGGCCCCCGTGTGGCAATCGGCTGATGCGGGCGAGACAACACGCATGTCCATGTCCGGCTCGGAGCAGATCCGTTACGGCTTGCGCCTGCCGTCGGCCGAGCCGCAAGCCGGCGTTCGCGTCACGGCTTGGAGCGTCGATGGGTATGCAGGCGTATGGCTGCCGGCGTGTGCGCCTGGCGTGCAGCATATTCTGCGGCGTGAGCTCGCGGCCTTGCTACAGCTGCCCGAGGCGGCGATACGGCTGAACATTGTTGACGCCAATGGTGCGACCGCAGTCCACCAGAACATGCCGCATCCGCTGGATCTGATGGATGCGGCTGCAGACGCTGCCTTGCTGTCGCAGGCCGTGGGCCGGCCTGTGTGCGTGGCCTGCCGCGCAGAGGCTGCGGACGAACTGGTGTTGCAAGTCCCTCAATCAGCGGTAGCGCCGGAACCTGCCTCGAACCCGCATGCAACGACGCCTGGCGTCGAGAGCACTCGCGATCAGCCCGCGATTCTTTGGGCGGACGCATCCTGGGCCATGCGCCCGAGCCTGGCGCGCTTGTTGAGCCAGCCCGGGCACGCGCGCGCGTCCGCCCAAGCGACGGTGCGCAGCGATTTCGCCGTGCAGGCCGGTACTCGGGCGGCGCTTCCCCTGCGCGCCAGCGTGGACGAATTGAATGCGGCGCAAGTGTTTGCCCAGGAAAGCCTGTGGCATGAGCAGGCTTTGGCCCGCGGCGAGGAACCGCTCGCGTGGCGCCTGCGGCATTTGCCCGAAGGACCGGGGCTCGAACTCGCGCGCCAGGTGGTGGAGCGGGCGGAGCTGTCCAGGGACGACAACGACGCGCCGCGCATCGGCGCGTTGCGCGGCACAGGCTTCGCCACGGCGCAGGTGCAGTGCGAGGACGAGACGGGCGCCGCGCGGACGGTATGGAGCGCCTGGGTGGCCGAGGTCACCGTACAGCCTCTTACCGGTCAGGTCGATGTGACGCGGGTGGTCGCCGGGCATGACAGCCAGCACTTGCAGCAGGCCCAAGGCGCGCCGATACGTGCGGCAATCGAGCATCAGACGCCCCGGCTGCTGGCCAATGCCCGTCGCCTGCTGGCGGGGCCGCCAGTCTTCGATGACTGGCGCAGTCCAGCGCTGGATGCCGAAGACGAACAGCACGGCGCATTGAGCCTATACGAAGGACACGATGGCCTGTCGCGCCGTGATGCAACCGAGGACGGCGTGTTGGTCCAGGGACAATTGGGCATGGATGGCGTGGTTACGCTGCCCGCCGCAGCCGCCATTGCCAACGCCATCCAGGACGCAACGGGCGTGCGCCTGCGGCAGGCGCCTTTCGATTCCGAGCAGTTGCGGCTGGCGCTCGCCAGCCGTCGCCGCGAGCGCATGCGCAATCCGCTGAGGCGCGGCTGGGTCTGGCTGGCGGCAGGCATGGCGGGCGTCGCCGGCATGGCCGCCGCGCTCTGGCCTGTCAAACCGGCGCTGCCGTTGACGGCCGGTCCCGACGTGTCGCTGTATTCGTCACGCGCGATCGAGCGCGGTCGCCTGGTGGCGGCGGCGGGCGATTGCATTGCCTGCCACACCGCGCCGGGCGGCAAGGCCAATGCCGGCGGCCTGGCGCTGGACACGCCATTCGGCACGATCTACACCACCAACATCACGCCTGACAACGAGACAGGCATCGGCCGGTGGTCATACACGGCGTTCGAGCGCGCCATGCGCCAAGGCGTGCATCAGGACGGGCGCCAGCTGTACCCGGCCTTTCCGTACACGGCCTACGCCAAGCTGAGCGACGCCGACATGCAGGCGCTGTACGGCTATCTGATGTCGCAGCCCGCCGTGCGCGCCGAGCCGCCAAAGACGCAGCTGGCCTTCCCCTTCAGTTTCCGTCCCTTGCTGGCAGGCTGGAATGCGTTGTTTCACGACGCCACGCCGTTCACGCCCGATGCGTCGCGCAGCGCGGAGTGGCTGCGGGGAGCCTATCTGGTGCAGGGGGCCGGACACTGCGCGGCATGCCACTCGCCGCGCAACCGCCTGGGGGCGGAAAAGACGGGCGTGCATTACCTGGCTGGCGGCGAGGCCGAGGGCTGGACCGCGCCGGCACTGAACCAATTGGCTGCGGGCTCGCGGGCCTGGACGGGAGAGGAACTGTTCCAGTATCTGCGTACGGGGTACTCGCCCCGCCACGGTGTGGCGGCGGGTCCGATGGCGCCGGTGATCCAGGGGTTGGCCGAGCTGCCGGACAGCGACGTAAGGGCCATCACCACGTATTTGCTGGATTTGCCGCAAGCGGCGGGCTCTGCCGGGGCCAAAGCTGCTGAGGCCTCGCCGGCTCCCGCGCCGGCCGCAGCCACGATCCAATCCCTACAGGGCCGGCGGGCAAACGGCGAACGCGTCTACCAAAACGCATGCGCGGTCTGCCACGAGGCAGGCAGCGGCCCGACGCTGTTTGGCGTGAAACCCCAATTGAACGCGAACACCAATCTGCACGCCGCTACGCCCGACAACCTGATCCAGGTGATTCTCAACGGCATCCAGAATCCGGCCAATGACGAGCTGGGCTACATGCCGGGATTCAAGGACAGCCTTGACGACAGACAGATCGCGGACCTGGTCGGCTATTTGCGGGAACGCCACGCGCCAGGGAAAGACGCCTGGCCAGACACGACGAACACGATTAGCAAGCTGCGCGAGCACGCGGAGCTGAACTAAAGGAAGCGCGGCCACAACGCGTGCGGCAGTTTGTGTTGATCACAACAAGGGGTTTCATCTATGTCAGCTTCATTGGTTTCAGTGGACAAGGCCATTTTGGTGGCCGGCGTCGGCAAGTTCCAGTATCGGCTATTCGTGATTTTTGGCCTGGTCTGGATGGCCGATGCCATGCAGGTGCTGTCGATCGGCTTCAGCGCGCCGTCGATCGCCAAGACCTTTGGCATTACCGTGCCGCAGGCACTGCAAAGCGGCACGTTCTTCTTCATCGGCATGCTGATTGGCGCGTTCGTGTTCGGACGCATGGCCGACCGCATTGGCCGCCGCCCTGTCCTGATGATTGCGGTGATCATCGACGCTTGCGCCGGCGTGGCGTCGGCCTTTGCGCCTGAATTCACCTGGCTGCTGTTCCTGCGCTTCCTGACCGGCATCGGCGTGGGCGGCACGCTACCGGTGGACTACACGATGATGGCCGAGTTCCTGCCCAGCGACCGCCGCGGCCGCTGGCTGGTGCTGCTGGAATCGTTCTGGGCCGTGGGCACCATTCTTCTCGCGCTGCTGGCGCTGGCGGCGACGTCGTGGGGCGACGATGCATGGCGCGTGATCTTCTTCGTGACCGGCCTGCCGGCGCTGGTCGGGGTGGCCTTGCGCTTCTATATCCCCGAATCTCCCATGTACTTGAACCGCAACGGCAAGTCGGACCGGGCGCGCAAGGTGCTGGAAAGGGTGGCGCGGGTCAACCGCCGCGATGTGGACATGCCCCACTTGCAGCCCGAGACGCCGGTGCATAAGTCCATGTTCGCGCTGTTCTCGGGCAACTATCGGCGCCGCAGTATCGGGCTGTTCCTTGCATGGGCGCTGATCTCCATCGCGTACTACGGCGTTTTTGTCTATCTGCCGGTGAAGCTCAGCACTGAAGGCTTCGCCTTCATGCGCGGGCAGGAGTTCCTGGTGGTGCTGGCGCTGGTGCAACTGCCCGGCTTCGCGCTGTCCGCCTACGGCGTGGAGCGCTGGGGACGCAAGCCCACGCTGGTCGGATTCCTGTTGCTGAGCGCGGTGGGATGCATGCTGTACAGCCTGGGCACGTCGCCGTTCGTGGTGATCGGATCTACCCTGCTGATGAGTTTCTCGCTGCTGGGAACGTGGGGCGCCTTGTACGCGTTCACGCCGGAGGTGTATCCGACCGACCTGCGTGCCAGCGGCATGGGCATGGCGGGAGCCGTGGCGCGTTTCGGCGGACTTTTCGCGCCGGCCATCATCGCGCCCATCATGGCCAGCCACTTCACGCTGTCCTTGGCCGTGCTGTCCAGCATGCTGGTCGCAGGCGCCATCGCGATCTGGTCGGTCGACGTGGAATCGCGCAACCGCGCGCTGGACTGACCTTTGCCTGACGGACGGCGGCGAACAGTCAACCCTGTTCGTCGCCGTTCAGCATTTTCGTCAATAGATAGTTCAGCGCCAGGCGTTCGGCAGGATTCAGGTTGCCGTACGTGCTTTCCGTGATCTGCTTGGCGAACGGCTCCATCTGCTGCACCAGTTCCTGGCCGATGGGCGTCAGGTTGATGACGACTTTGCGGCGGTCGACGGGGTCATGGTCCACCTGGACCAGTTCACGCTGCTTGAGCCTGTCGACCACGCCGCGCACCGTGGCCTGGTCGATGACCGTGGCCTTGACCAGATCGGCCAGCGAGCTCGCGCCCTTGTCCCGCACCGAACACAGCACGACGAACTGCGCCGCGGTGAGTTGGGAATCGGGAATGTACTGCTGGAATAGGGCGGTATGCCGCTGGTACACGCGCCGCAGCAGGTGACCGACTTGATCAGAAAACAAATAGCCATCCGTATTGGACGAGGACTTGCCTTTTATATTGCGCATAAGCCTATCCGAAGCAATGCAATGAGCATCATGATTTTTGTCAACGGCACACGCATTGGACGTGCTGAACGTACGGACTGAGCACGGATTTTACTGTGATGCCGCCGGTTGGGCGTCCTTGCCGCCTCTATCCACATTGCAGCCAGGCGGCGACAATGGCAAGCATGGAATTTCCGATCGGGCCTGTACATGAACAATAGCGATGAGCCGCAGGGCGGCGGCGGCCGTCCCGATTCCTGGCGTTCATTCGCCTTTGCAAAAGCGCGCCTTTTGGGCGTGTGGCGCGAACTGATCCGGGTCAACGCCAGCGACCGGCCCTGGGAAATGCCCCTGGCCGCGGCCCTGTCCTCTGGGCTGCCCTTGCTGGTGGGTGCCTATTTCGGCCGCATGGACTACGGCCTGATGTCGAGCCTGGGCGGCATGGTGTTCCTGAGCCTGCCCAATTCATCGCTACAGCACCGCATGATGATGCTGTTGGCGGCGTCCTTCGGCATGGTGGCCTGCTATGCGGTGGGCGCGCTGACGCAGTTCTGGCCTGCCGTCATGCTGGTGGCGTTGACCTTCATCGCCATGGTGGTGAACATGGTCTGCCGCTGCTACCGGCTGGGGCCGCCGGGCAGCCTGTTCTACATCATGGCGACTGCGATCGCGGCCTACACGCCGGGGAGCGTGGAAGAAATCCCCACACGCGTCGGCATGGTGGCCTTGGGCAGCCTGGTCGCGTGCCTGGTGGCGTTTGTGTATTCCCTGCACATGACGCGGGTCGCGCCGCCGCCGCCCGAAACCGCGTTGCCCAGGCCCACGTTCGATTTCGTGGTCTACGACTCCGTGATCATTGGCCTGTTCGTGGGTGTGTCGCTGTTGGTGGCCGAGTTGTTGCAACTGCCGCGCCCCTACTGGGTACCCGTCAGTTGCCTGGCCATCATCCAGGGCGCGACCCTGATGGCGGCCTGGAACCGTCAGCTGCATCGCATCCTGGGCACCGCCGTGGGCTTGTGCGTGGCATGGGCCTTGTTGAGCCTGCCGCTGAACGTATGGACCCTGAGCCTGGTGATGATGGCGCTGTCGTTCGGCATAGAAACGCTGGTGGTGCGCCATTACGCCAGCGCCGTGGTGCTGATCACGCCCTTGACGATCTTCCTGGCCGAGGCGCCGCACCTGGGACAGGGCTATCCCGCGGCCGTCATCGAGGCCCGCTTCCTGGATACGGTGGTCGGCGCGTTCATCGGCGCCGTGGGCGCCGTGCTGCTGCACAACCAGCGCATCCGGCCGCGCTTGTCGCGCTGGATGCGGGCGGTGCTGCCCAAGCGCGTGAACTGAAAAGGGCTATCGAGCCGGCCGCTTGACCAGCACCACCAACGCGATACCGAGCAGGATCAGCACCGACGCCGTCACCAGGATTCCGGTCACGGGCTCATCCAGGAACAGGGTCCCGCCAAATGCCGTCAACACTGGCACGCTGAGCTGCACGGTGGCGGCGTGAGTCACTTTCAGGCCTTTGAGCGCCGCATACCAGACGACATAGCCCAGGCCCGAGGTCACCGCGCCGGAAGCCACAGCATATGCCACGCCCGCAGCGTCGTAGCCCACGCGTGAGCTCAGCCCGTGCAGCAGGAATAGCAACAATGCGACAGGGGTGGCGCGGATGAAGTTGCCCGCCGTCGCCGAGGCCGCGTCCCTGGCGCTGCGGCCCAGCAGCGAATAGGCGCCCCACGCGACGCCGGCCGCGATCATCAGCAAGGCGTGGAACAACGGCGGGGCGCTGACGCTGGGCAACATCAGGATCACCAGGCCGGCCACCGCCAGGCCTATGCCCAGCCCCTGCGTGATGCTCAGCCTCTCGCCGATGAAAAATCCATACAGGATCATGCTGATCTGGATCGACGCGAACAGCAGCAAGGCGCCGGTTCCTGCCGGGATCTGGGTGTAGGCATAGGCGAAGGCCACGGCATAGGCCAGCAGCGCCAACGCACCATGCCAATTGCCTTCCAGCTGTTTGGCCGGCTTGCGCATGCGTAATACCAGCCACAGCACCAATGCGCCGGAAGCGATGCGGATGGCGACGAAGGTGGCCGGATCGATGGCGGTCTGCTTGAGCGCAAGGCGGCACAGCAGCGAGTTGCCGGCGAAGGCAAGCATGGAGAGCAGGGTGAGCGCGTACAGGCGGGGTGTCATGGCGCGGTGTTTCCCTTGGGCAGCGCTTCGGCGATCGTGTCCGGAAAAAGCGGGATGGAACGATGATCAGATCGTAGCGCGGAGTTTCGGCTGGCGGTTGGGATACGCGTGCGATTCGTCTCAGTGGGTACGTACTTTGGCCGAAGCTTTTGAGCTGAGGGCGTGGGCGGCATGCTGCCACAGCGCGCCCACTGCCGCGGATTGCCGTCCAGCGGCAGAGCGCACCAGCCCAAACTCCCGGCGCGCCGCCGGGCTCAGCGGCAAGGCGCGCAACTGGCGCATGTCCGCGGGCAGCGTGGACTCGGGAACCACCGCGACCCCCATGCCCTCGCGCACCAGCGCGCAGGCGCTGGCCCAGTCGCGGACCGTGACGCGGATGTCGTTGAGTTCCAGTCCGGCCTTGCGCGCCAGGCTCAGGCCATTCACGGCGCAGCCGCCGGTCGCGAGAATGAACGGTTCATCGGCCAGCTCGGCCAGTGCGACGCCCCGCGACGACGCGCGGCGGCTGAGCGCATGCATGCCGGGCAGCAGCGCCATCCAGCGATCGCGGCCCAGGATCAGGGCTTGCCTTTGCGTTGCGGGGTTCATCACCACGCCCAGATCGATGGCGCCGCGCGACAGCCATTCCTCGACCTCTTCATCCGTGCCCTCCAAGGCCACCACCTCGATGCCGGGGTGGCGCAGCCGGAAGCCGTGCAGCAGGGGTGGCAGCAGCGTCGAGATGACCGAGGGAAAGCTGCCCAGCCGAATGCGGCCCTGGCTCAGTCCCTGGCTGTCGTCGGCCAGGGCGCGGATGGACTCCAGGTGAGACAGCATCGCGCGGGCGTGATCGATGACCTGTTCGCCCAGCGCCGTTACCGCCACTTCCTTGCGGGAACGGGTGAAGACCTGGAGCCCCAGCGACGCTTCCAGCTGCGCAATGGCCTGGCTGGCGCCGGACTGGGTGATGCCCACGCGCTCGGCGGCGCGGGAGATGTTGCCTGTGTCGGCCGTCGCGACGAGCAGGCGCCAATGTGCCAGGTTCAACATATTAAGTAGCTGAGCTAATGATAGGAAAATAGAGCATTAATTTTACCCGTGCCTCGCAGCGCGCGAGACTTCTCCCATGTCGTTTCCCAGAGAAGCCATGAAGCTCTACTACGCCCCGCATACCTGCTCGCTGTCGCCGCACATCGTCTTGCGCGAACTTGAATTGCCCTTCGAACTGGTCAAGGTGAACAACCAGACCAAGCAGACCGCGGACGGCCGCGATTTCCGCACCATCAATCCCAAAGGCTATGTCGCCGCGCTGGAACTGGTAGATGGCGATGTGCTCACTGAAGGGCCGGCCATCGTCCAGTACCTGGCCGACCTGCGTCCTGGCATGCAGCTGGCGCCACCCAATGGCACGCGCGAACGCACGCGGCTGCAGGAATGGCTGAACTTCCTAACCAGCGAGATCCACGCAGGATCGGCGCCCTTGTTCCAGTCGGCCTTGCCCGAAGCCGCCAAGGCGCACTTCCGCGAACGGCTCTTCAAACGCTTCGATTACCTGGACGGCATCCTGGCCGGGAGCAGCTACTTGGTGGGCCAGCAGTTCAGCGTGGCCGATGCCTATCTGTTTACCGTGCTGGGATGGTGCAGGTTCTTCGCGATCGACCTGGATCGCTGGCCATCCCTGGCGGCATACGCGGCCCGCATCGGAGAGCGCCCTGCGGTGCGGGCCGCGCTGCGCGCGGAGGCGCAGGGCTGAACGTCATGCGGCCACGGCAACGGATGCATTAGGCCTGTTGGCGCGTGGCCGCCAGCACGATTTCCCGCACGCAAACCCCGTCCGGCTGCGCATAGGCGTAGTGGATGGCGTTGGCCACGTCCTCGGCGGCCAGCACCTTGCCGCCCATCTCGGCCTTCCAGGCCTCGTAGCCCGTCTTGATGTCCGCATCGGTGGTATGGCCCAGCAGCTCGGTTTCCACGGCGCCCGGCGCGATGGTGGTCACGCGCACGTTGTGCGCCGACAGTTCCTCGCGCAGGTTTTCCGAGAGGCCGTGCACGGCGAACTTGGTGCCCACGTAAGCCACGTGATTGGGAAAGGTCTTGCGCCCGGCCACTGAACTGATGTTGATGATGCTGCCGCGCTTGCGTTGGACCATGCCCGCCGCGACCGCATGCACGCCGTTCAACACGCCTTTCACATTCACGTCCAGCATCCGGTCCCATTGGTCCGGGTCCTGGCGCGTGATGTCGCCCAACAGCATGACGCCCGCATTGTTGATAAGCGCATCGGCCGGCCCGAAGCGCGCTTCGCCTTGCTGCACGGCGGCGGCCAGCGCGGCGCGGTCGGTCACGTCCACGGACAGCGCCAGGGTGTCGGGCAGGTTCAGCGCCTGCATTTTTTCCAGCCGGCGGGCCAGCAGCAGTAGCGGGTGGCCGTGAGCCGAGAACAGGCGGGCGGTGGCCAGGCCGATGCCGGAACTGGCGCCCGTGATGATGACCAGCGGTTTCTTCATGGTTGACATGGTGGGCTCCTGATATCGGTTTTATGTATGCTTGAGTGATCGGAAATCATTTTATTCCCGGGGGTTCTCCCTGAGAAATGGTTTATTCCTTTGGAAGAAATCGGAAAATCTTATGGATAGCCGCCAGCTCAAGGCCTTTGTCGCCGTGTTCGAAGAGCGCAACATCACCGTTGCCGCCCGCCGCCTGCACCTGAGCCAGCCCGCGCTGTCGGGCACGATCAAAAGCCTGGAGGACATGCTGGGCACGCAGTTGTTCACGCGGCAGGCGCGTGGCGTGGCCGTGACGGAGGACGCCCGCATCCTGTATCCGCAGGCGCGCCGCATCCTGTCGCAAACGGACTCGATGGCGCAGCAGTTCCGCCACGGCTCGCCTGGATCTCGCGTCGAGATCGGCGTGGAGGCGGATATTGCCGGACAGGACATCGCCGCCTTCCTGCGCGCGGCGCGAGAGGTCGTGCCGGCGCTTTTCGTGAGTCTGCTTGAAGGGTGCCAGGGCGATGCCCGGCTGGCGACCGAAGACGAGCGTTGCGAGGACGAGCTGTTCTTGCCCCTGTCCGTCGATCCTTACGTGCTGGCCATGCCCGCGGGCAGCGGCGCCGACGCCGCATTGCCGTGGATCGTGTGCCCGAACCATCCGACGCATCAGCGTCTGCTGCCCTACTATGGCGCCGGGGCAAACACGCCGGCCGCGCACGCAGGATCGCTGCGTCTGGCATTGGCGTTGACCGCTGCCCGCGCAGGCATGTGCGTGGCACCGGAGTCCCTCGCCGGCAGCCAGGCCGGCGTGGAGATCAGGCCTCTGGAAGGGCTGGAGATGGCGCGTCGCGTCGGGCTTTGCTATGCGGTGCAATCGTTGGACAAGTCCGCGGTGGCAACGCTGGTGGAGCGGCTTGGGGTGTATGCGTTCCAGGGCACGCATACAGCATAAGAAAGCCGCGCAACGCCATCGAGAGGTCCAGAAAACAAGGCGCAAGACTGCAACTTCACTCGTTAAGTTGTAGTCTTGCGCCTTTCGCCACATAACATGGCCGCGCAGTGGCCGATCAAAGAGGAGAGAAGTATGACGATGCTATCCGGCGCCAAGCTGGGCAGGGCGGTATGGGGGATGACACTGGCTGCCGTGGCGTTTGCCGCATCGGTTTCCAATGCGCACGCGGATGACTACCCATCGCAGCCGATCAAGCTGATCGTGCCCTTTGCCGCCGGAGGCGGCAATGACGGGATCGCGCGTCTCCTGGGGCAGTTGCTGTCCGATGGCCTGAAGCAGCCCGTGGTGGTGGAGAACCGCCCCGGCGCGGGCGGCAAGCTGGGCGTGGAGCAGGGCCTGAGGTCGGCGCCCGACGGCTACACCCTGACCTTGATTTCCAACAGTTATTCCGTCAATCCCAGTCTGTACAAGCTGCCGTTCGATCCGGTGGAAGACATGACGCCAATCGGCATGATCGCGCGCGCGCCCTTCTTCGTGTCGGTCAATCCCGGCGTGCCGGTGGACAGCCTGAGCGAGCTGGTGGCCCTGGCCAAGAAGAAGCCGGGCGGGTTGACCTATGCCTCGTCTGGCACGGGCGGGATTTCGCATCTGGCGATGGAGGCCTTCTTGAAGACGGCCGGCATCACCATGGTCCACATCCCCTACAAGGGGTCCGCGCCGGCCTTGACGGACACCGTCTCAGGCCAGGTCAATGCGATGCTGACCACGGCCGGCTCGACCCTGCCTTACCGCGAGGACAAGCGCCTGAAGGTGCTGGCCGTGACCCTGCCGCAGCGCGTGTCCTCGGCGCCGGATATCCCCACCGTGCGCGAGGCCGGCGTGCCGTATGACGTGACGGTGTGGTACGGCATCATCGCGCCCAAGGGCGTGCCGCCGCAGGTGCAGGCCAAGCTGAACGCCGCGATCAATGCGGCCGTCGTGATGCCCGAGATGGCTGATCGTCTGAAGGCGACCGGGGAAGCGGCCGCGCCGGGCAGTCCGCAGGACTTTCGCGATCAGATCGTGAAGGAGATTTCCTTGTGGGGCGATGTGGTGCGTGAGGCGGGTGTGACGGTCAATTGATCGTCTTGCGCGGAACTGGGCGCGGGACGTGGCAACACGTGAAAACCGTCTGCGACAGTCCGTGCCCGGGTCGAACAAGAAAAAAGCCGTTGACGGCAAACGTCAACGGCTTTTGGGGTTCTGGCGGAGGCCTCTTTGTCTGATTGCGACGAGGGGCTAGACCCAGAGTCGATAGATCCAGAACGACTCGTCCTCAACGAAGCGCCGAGCAAACTCGGCCGGAGGAAATCCAGTTATGCGTTTTACTGCCCGACTTAGATGGGCTTGGTCTGCAAATCCTGTTTCCAGTGCAAAAGCAGCCCAGTCCAGCGATTTTATGGACTCTTGACGATCTCGCGCTGTAAAGAAGGCTTGTTCAGTGCCGACAAGTGACTGCCATTCGCGTAGAGATCGTCCGCTGAATGCTCTGATACGACGTTCGACCTGTCGAATGCCACGACTGCGTTGCCATTCATTTGCTTGGCGGGCTAGTCCGTCGACCCACTGACGGCCCGCCCCTCTCAAGATGTCTATTGTGGAGTGGCGTAGATGTGATGGCCGCCAACGCGGTTCAAGATATCGTTCGATAATTTCCAGAGTAACTTGATCGTCATCGGAATCAACCAGAGCGTCAAGCATCTCAAACCAAGTCGATCCAAGTATCCGGCGGGCGCAAATAGCTCGGTCTTGAATCATGGATACATCTATCTGGAACAACTCCGTCGCCGTGCTTATAGGGAAGTAAATCATTCCGCCGCGGCCACTTCCCCTAGACCAACTTGCTGCTGGTCCTGACTGACTGCCGGAAATCAAGACATCGGTGTCAAAGCGGCGCCATTCCGTCCCATGGTCGTTTCGCTCCACAAGACCGAAGTCGGCATTTTTGTACCAAGAAAGGCAGACGAACGGCGATGCGGGGAAATGAGAGAGGCGCTGCGCATCGCTAAGAGCGATACCACAGGTGTTTCGACTAACCACTGCCACAATGGCGCCAGACAGTGCCATAGGCGCTGGATATAGTTGCGCCAGGGAGTCTTGCGTGCCGGTCACCACACGAGGGGCTCGCGCGTTGAAGGCAGGAACACAAATCTGATTTGATTGGCAATCCATGGGTCTACGGGACTGGGTGTGGAATCGCTTCGGGACTTAAGATGTCGTTTCGATTCAAGACGTCTCGGGCAAATTGGCATGTAGTACTGCCTATGAAAAAAGATGCCCCCTACTCATGCCCTTTCGAATCAACCGGCAAGTCTGATTCTCCCCTATCCCCGCGACAGTTTGACGCGGGAGAGTGGCCTCCCGGTCCGTCATCAGGCGTCACTGGTTGGCGGCTGTCCAGAAAGATGTCTCACAACATGCTCGAGACACTTTCTGAATGGAAACAGACCTTTGGAAATGTGTTTCATCTGCGAATTTGGCCCGAGAATTTCATAGTTCTCACGGATCCGGAGTTGGCGCGTGAACTACTAGTGAATCACCACGATGCTCTCATTCGCTGGGAACGCGGCATTCGTGTCTTTGCAAAAGTGCACGGGCATAGCGTGATCATAGCTGAGGGTGAGAAATGGATTCAGAAGCGCCAAGTCATGCAGCCGAACTTCACCCCTAGAGCGCTGCAAAGCACTGTTCCGTCCATCATTGATGCAACGCGAGATGCATTTGATTCTTGGCCTCCAAACGATGACCTCTGGCCCATAGAGAGTGCGTTTACTTCATTGACCATGGACGCGATCATTCGAACCATGTTCTCGACCGAAGTTGGCGACGAGGCTAGGCAAGCGGAAGAGGCTGTTCGTGTTGTAGGCAAGGTGATAGATGCCGAATTCTTCTCGTTAGTAGATTGGCCCGACTGGGTGCCATGGAAGCGAGGCAAGAGGCGGGCAATTCAAAAGTTGGATGAATTGATCGAGCGCCACATGCAAGAGAGGCTACAAGCACCCGAGGAAAACTGGCCAGACGATTTGCTGTCCCGTCTGTTGCGTCTGCAACAGACCAATCCGTCCGAATGGTCGTATAAGGATATTCGCGATGAATGCATGACGACGGTCCTCGCCGGACATGAAACAACCGCGGCAACGCTGACCTGGTGGGCTTGGTGCATGGCTTCGAATCCAACCATGCAGGAAAAGGCCCGGACTGAAGTCGCACAAGTGTTGCAGGGCGAAGCGCCCACGATGCAAGCACTCGCGGCACTGTCTTATCTGGCTCGAACACTGGAAGAAGCGATGCGCCTATACCCTGCTGCACCAGTACTCATGACCCGCCGTGCTGTCAATCCTGTGAGCTTGGGGCCATGGCAGTTTCCACAGCGCACGCTGTTCATGCTGCCGATACAGCTAATGCAGCGGGATTCAAGTTGGTTTACTGATCCGCAGGATTATTGGCCGGATCGGTTCAGTGAAGATCCAAGACGTGCCCCGCGGGGCGCGTATGCGCCATTTGGATTAGGCCCACGTGTTTGTCTCGGGCAGCATCTTGCAACGGCGGAAATGAAGGTAATGGCAGCCATGATCTTGCAGCGGTGGGTGTTATCGATACCCGTTGGCATGAAATCACCGCGTCCAGTGCAACAAGTGGCACTCAGGCCGGATGAGCCCCTGCATCTCTCGCTCAGATCAGTTCAGTAGCAGTTCATTCTGCGGCATGTCATCAACGCGACGTGGGTCAGCCTTTCCGCCAGTTCGCAGTCGTAGGCAATTCATCAATAGCGAGCAGCCAGGATGGTCAGAACGTCATTCAGCGAGTCCACCGATTCACATGAGCGCGTCGCCGTCGCGTGTCTGTCCAAGTGGTACCCATGCATGCCAAATTTCCGAGGTCCGACCATATCAGCTTTAATGGTGTCGCCGATCATGAGTATCTCTTCGGGCCGGCACGCAATACTATCGCAGAGGTATCGGTAGATCTCAGGCTGTGGCTTCACGGCGCCGGCTTCGTATGACCAGGCGCAAAAGTCCGGTCGAATGGGCAGCAATTCCAGTACCGGAGGTCCGTATGGCGCTGCGAAAAAAAAGGTGTCAGACTGCAATTCCACTCGCTAAATTGTAGTCTGACATTTTTTCAAGATTCATATCCTCAAGCGCCAATCAATATATTCTATGAATTCACGACAGTAATTCGTGTAATCTTTTTAAATTCAATGTGCGTAGAAAATTACTGGATCCTGAGTTTTTGTTTTCCAAAAAGATATCTCCATTTCTTTCTATTTTAAGAATATCAAATCTCAAGGAAAAGGAGTTTCCTCGTTTGGCTAGAATAATGTCTTTTAATGATTTTCGAGGAATTGTAATTTCACAAAAATTCTCAAAATCCAGTATCTCAATATTTTCCTCATGATCGCGATATCTAGAAACAATATTTCCATTCCGGCGAAGAAAAGACGCTTCAACTGACCTACGGGCTAAATCTTCCGTCATTCCAGCAAGTTGAAAGCCAATTTTTCTGGGTCCATCTTGCGAAACTAAGCATGCCACGTGCATAATCCCCTTAAGATCGACCAGGTTGTGCTCAGGATGCAGTTTTGGGAAATAGAATATGGGTTGCTTACTATCTATTTTTTTACCGCAAAGTTCGCAAATTACATCGGTGCTTTTCATATCTGCCTTCCGGGCAACCAATTAGCCATATCTTCATATGGAGGGAAACTCTTGATGCCTATTTGTAGAGCCTTTTATCAAAGATTTTTCCCTCGGGAATTTTTGAAAAACCGCTCTGTGGGTAAAAACTATATCAGACTGCAATTCAACGAATAGAGTTGTGGTCTGACGCGATTCTCATTTTTTAGGTAGTGGAAAGTGACGGAATCGCAGTGCCTGAAAATTGCTGAGCAATATTTGCTGCTTCGTAACGGTCCGGTAATCCCCCCCCCATTATTAGCGATTGCCAGAAGTAGGAACGCTACGCGGTCATGGCCAACCGCTGTTTTGGGGTAAATCCGCTCAGAGCCATGTTTGGGCGCTCGTGAGTGTAGGACCACATCCACTGCGTGGCGACGCGCTGTACGTGGTCCAGATCGTTCCAGTGATATTGGGACAGCCATTCGTAGCGCATGGTCCCGTTGAACCGTTCGACGTGGGCATTCTGTTGCGGCTTGCCTGCCTGGATGTATCGAGCCCTATGCTCCCATGCGCCGGCCCGCTCGACGATCGCCGAGCTCAGGTATTCCGGGCCGTTAGTGCACCGAATGGCTGAGAGCTTTTCGCGCCAGCCGATAATCTGCTTGAGCGTGCGCATCACGCGCTCGAACAGCAGCGAGAGCAAGGGTTAGCCGACGCACGAAAAAAGCCGCTGACGCTAAACGTCAACGGCTTTTTGAATTCTGGTGCCCGGGGCCGGAATCGAACCGGCACGCCTTGCGGCGGGGGATTTTGAGTCCCCTGCGTCTACCAATTTCACCACCCGGGCTAGGAGGTCGCGGACACGTCCAGATGACGGTCGCGGGAGAAGCGAAGACGGCGATTATATGCGGTCTGGGAAAAATTGTCAGGCGGCCCTGGATCCAGCCATCTGACGGGGGCCAGTCCCTCCGCACACAGGCGCAGGCGGGGACCGGCTTTCCGAGGAATTCGCAGCCTTACTTCTTCTCAGGCAAAAACCAGTTCATCACCAGCGCGCAGATGCCGCCGGTGGCGACGCCCGACTCCAGCACGTTCTTCACGGCATGGGGCAGGTGCGACAGGATTTCCGGCACTTGCGACACGCCCAGGCCCAGGGCCAGGGACACGGCGATGATCAGCAGGGCGCGGCGGTCCAGGTGGATGCCGGCCAGGATGTTGATGCCGGACGCGGCGACCGCGCCGAACATGACCATGGCGGCGCCGCCCAGGACGGGTTCGGGCACGGCCTGCAGGATGCCGGCCACGGCCGGGAACAGGCCCAGCAGGATCAGCATGCCGGCGATCCATACGCCGACGTGGCGGCTGGCGATGCCGGTCAGCTGGATCACACCGTTGTTCTGCGCGAAGACCGAGCTGGGGAAGGTGTTGAAGACCCCGGCCAGGAGCGAATTCGCGCCGTTGACCAGGACGCCGCCCTTGATGCGCTGCATCCACAGCGGGCCTTCGACGGGCTGCTTGGAGACCTTGCTGGTGGCGGTGACGTCGCCGATGGCTTCCAGGGACGTGACCAGGTAGATGATCAGCATGGGCACGAACAGCGCCCACGAGAAACCCAGGCCGAAGTGCAGCGGGGTGGGGATCTGGAACAGGGCGGCTTCGCGGGCGCCGGTGAAGTCCAGGCGGCCCATGTAGGCGGCTGCGATGTAGCCGACGGCCAGCGCCAGCACCAGGGCGGTGCTGCGCACCCACACGACCGGCACGCGGTTCAGCAGGATGATGGTGCCCAGGACCAGGCCGGACAGCGTCAGGTTCTCGGCGCTGGCAAAGGTGCCGTTGCCCATGGCGCTGTAGCCGCCGCCCATGCTGATGAGGCCGACCTTGATCAGCGTCAGGCCGATCAGCAGCACGACGATGCCGGTGACCAGCGGGGTGATCAGGCGCTTGACGAAGGGCAGGATGCGGCTGATGCCCATTTCGACGAAGGAGCCGGCGATGACCACGCCGAAGATGGCGGCCATGACAGCTTCGACCGGGGTGCCTTGCTTGACCATGACCGAGCCGCCAGCGATCAGCGGGCCGACGAAGTTGAAGCTGGTGCCCTGCACGATCAGCAGTCCGGCGCCCAGGGGGCCGAAGCGCTTGCACTGGACGTAGGTGGCGATGCCGGAGATGACCAGCGACATGGACACGATCAGGGTGGTGTCGCGGGTGCTCACGCCCAGGGCCTGGCAGATCAGCAGGCCGGGGGTGACGATGGGAACCAGGATGGCCAGCAGGTGCTGCAGGGCGGCGACAAAGGCCACGGGAGGCGCGGGACGGTCGTCGGGGCCGTAGACCAGGTCAGGGCTGGGGTCGGCGTCGGATGAGCCGTGGGGGGCGGGTTGGGTCAGGGAGGCGGGTTGCATGGCGGATGGGCCGGCCAGGGATGGGTAGGGGAGGAAAGTGCGGGATTTTAGCGGGGAAGGCCCCGTGCCGTCCGGGGACGGATCGGGAGGGGGCGCAGGCGCGGGCCGGGATCTCCGCCGCTGGTTAGAATCCCTGGTCACCAATCAACGGCAGGTCAGCCCCGCCACTCCATGCAAAAACGCGCCAAATGGGCCTTGATCACGCTGGTTCTGATCATCGCCGCGCTGCCGATGTTCCTGTTGTTCTGGTTGATGGACGGCGACGACTTCGCGGCCGTCGACCGTGGGCAGTCTTACGGCAACAGCATCTATAAGAATTATCAGGGCGGCGTTTACGCCGCGGTCCCCAGCAACGGCTATTACCGCATGGACGAGGCCGATCCAGCCAGTTTCACGGCCTTCGATACCGGGGCTTTCGATGGCAGGCAGGCGGCCAGGGACCAGCGGCACGTGTACTGCGGCAACCAGGTCCTGCCGGACATGAAGCCGGCGTCGGCACGCTACCTGGGCAACAGCTATTTCAGCGACGGCGCGGTTACGGTTTTCTGTTCGATGCACAGTGTGCGCAACGAGGAACTGGGCATGCTGGACGAGTTCTGGCAGAAGATCCAGTACCGGGCGGACGCCGGCCCCAAGCCGCAGACCTACCTGTATCCGTTCGTCGTCCTGCCGGCCAGCGCCCGGCCCTACCGGCCGTTGCTGGACCGCGAGCTGGCCACCGACGATGTACGCGTGTACTACCGCGGCCGCGAAATGCCGCAGGCGGCGCCCGCTTCGCTGCGCCGCCTGCCTGCAGGCCGGGATGGCGACGTGCGTTCCAGCGACGATTTCTTCGCCGATGGCCGCCGCGTCTATTTCCACGAACAGTTGCTGCCGCTGTCGGATGATCCCGCGCTGTACACCTTCATGGTGGGCGACCTGTACCGTCAGCCCTATCTGCAAGACCCCCGCGACGGCATGGTGTATGTGGGCGCGCAGCCCTTCGACGCGGCGCATGCGCCGTACCGCCTGCTGAACGAGCACGGCCGGCATGTGTACCAGGCGCTGTTCCGCAGCAAGGACGGCATCTTTTTCTACAACACGCAGACGCGGCAGGTGGAACGGGCGGGTGACGACCCGTTGGCTTCGGGCACATACACCGCGCTGTCGCCATACGTGTACACGGATGGCAAACAGACGTTGTTCCTGCAGGCGCAGGAAGTTTGGGCCCGCAACTCGCGGGGCGGGGGCGGTGGGCTGGTGTCCCGTTCCACGCTGGTCAACCAGCTGGCGGATGCGCCGGCTGGGGAATGGATCAAGCGCGGCGTGGTTTATCACAACTTCGGCACGGTCTGGCAGAAGGGAGAGAAGCTCTATTACCTGGATGAGCTTGGACCCTCGCAGCTGATTTCCCATTCGATCTATCAGATCATGGACCGCGGCGCGGCGGATTTCCTGCTGAGTTCGCAAGAAACACGGCAGATCACGGCTGCCGACATACGCAAGCTGGTCCGGGCCGGCAAGCTGGCGGTGCCGCAGTATGAAGCCGTGCTGGAAGCGAAGACACGTTACCGCAAGGTGTTCTCGATTTTCTGAGGCGCTGCCGCCACTCCCCAAAAGGGGAGGCTAGAACCTGCGGGGGTTTTTTTGCCCGCCCTTGAAAGTGCGCCATTGGCCCCCACATCAGTAGGGTTTCCCGGCGGCCGCGCGGGCCAGATGTCCCGGCAGCCAATAACCGTCCCTAATTTTTACCTAGCCACGTAGAACTATGAGCCAAACCGCCACGCCTTCCACGTCCGAAACCCTGGGGTTCCAGGCAGAGGTGAAGCAGCTGCTGCACCTGATGATCCATTCGCTGTACAGCAACAAGGAAATCTTCCTGCGCGAGCTGGTGTCGAACGCATCGGATGCCTGCGACAAGCTGCGCTTCGAGGCCATCGACCAGCCCGAACTGCTGGAAGGCAATGGCGAACTGGCCATCACGGTCAGCTACGACAAGGCCGCCCGCACCATCACGATTTCCGACAACGGCATTGGCCTGTCGCGTGAAGAAGCCGTGGCCAACCTGGGCACGATCGCGCGCTCCGGCACGCGGGAATTCTTCTCGCAGCTGACCGGCGACAAGCAGAAGGATGCGCAGCTGATCGGCCAGTTCGGAGTGGGCTTCTATTCGTCGTTCATCGTGGCCGACAAGGTCACGGTGGTCAGCCGCCGCGCCGGCGCCACGGACGCGATCCAGTGGGAATCCGACGGCCAGGGCGAATTCACCATCGCCGCTGCCGAGAAGGCCACGCGCGGCACGGACGTGACGCTGCACCTGCGCGCCGACGAAGACGAATTGCTCAACGGCTGGAAGCTGCGCGAGATCCTGCGCCGCTACTCGGACCACATCTCCCTGCCCATCCGCATGGCCAAGGAAGAGTGGGACCAGGAAAAGGGCGAGCAGGTCAAGACCGAAGAACTGGAAACGGTGAACCAGGCCAACGCGCTGTGGGCCCGCAGCAAGTCGGACGTCACGGAAGAGCAGTATCGCGAGTTCTACAAGACGGTGTCGCACGACTACGACGACCCGCTGGCCTGGACCCACAACCGCGTCGAAGGCCGCAGCGAATACACGCAGCTGCTGTACGTGCCCAAGCATGCACCCATGGACATGTGGGACCGCGACGGCCGCCACGGCGTGAAGCTGTACGTCAAGCGCGTCTTCATCATGGACGACGCCGACCAGCTGCTGCCGTCGTACCTGCGCTTCGTGCGCGGCGTGATCGACTCGGCCGACCTGCCGCTGAACGTGTCGCGTGAAATCCTGCAGGAAAGCCGCGACGTGCGTGCCATCCGCGAAGGTTCGGCCAAGCGCATCCTGTCGCTGCTGGAAGACATGGCGGAGAACAAGCCGGAAGACTACGCCACGTTCTGGTCGGAGTTCGGTCAGGTGCTGAAGGAAGGCGCGGGCGAGGACTCGGCCAACCTGGAACGCATCGCCAAGCTCATGCGTTTCGCCTCGACCCACACGGGCGACCAGGCCCAGACCGTGTCGTTCGCCGACTACGTGTCGCGCATGAAGGAAGGCCAGGACAAGATCTACTACGTCACGGCGGATACCTTCGCTGCGGCCAGCAACAGCCCGCATCTGGAAATCTTCCGCAAGAAGGGCATCGAAGTCCTGCTGCTGTCGGACCGCGTGGACGAATGGATGCTGTCCTATCTGCGTGAATTCGACGGCAAGTCGCTGGTGTCGGTGGCCAAGGGCGGCCTGGACCTGGCCGAGCTGGCCGACGAGGAAGAAAAGAAGCACCAGGCCGAAGTGGCCGAGGACTTCAAGCCGCTGGTCGAGCGCCTGCAGAAGACGTTGGAAGACCAGGTCAAGGAAGTGCGCGTGACGCTGCGCCTGGTGGACTCGCCGGCGTGCGTGGTGGTGGGCCAGAACGAACTCAGCCCGCACCTGCTGCGCATGCTCAAGGCCGCCGGCCAGGAAGCGCCCAACGTCAAGCCGGTGCTGGAAATCAACCCGGAGCACCCGCTGCTGGCCCGCATCCGCGCTGCCGAAGACGGCGAATTCGACCAGTGGGCGCGCCTGCTGCTGGATCAGGCGCTGCTGGCCGAAGGCGCGCAGATCGCCGACCCGGCCGCGTTCGTGAAGCGCTTGAATGCGTTGCTGCTGAAGTAAGCGGCGCATCCGCTTGAAGGAAGAAAGGCGCCCCTTGGCGCCTTTTTTCTTTTGGGAGACGTTTCACAAGCAGTGATTAAAAAATTACCGATCGGTAATTTTGTACAAAAAATCCGCTTGGATAGAAAAAATTATTCCCGTTCGGTAATTTTTTCGCCGTAGAAAAATGTGCCGCGGCAAATTTTTCCCGCTCGGTAATTTTTTTCCTACGCCAATCAAATTTTTATCCTAAAATTACCGATCGGTAATTTTGGAGGCGGCCATGCCCTCGCAAGATATTCCCGCCGAGCTCGCAGGCGGGGCCGGCGTAACGATCCGCACATCGACCGAACTGGGCGAATTGGTGAAGGCCGTGCGGCGCTCGCAGGGCTTGCTGCAAGCGGACTTGGCTGGCCTGTCTGGCACCGGCAACCGCTATGTGGTGGATCTGGAGCGCGGCAAGCCCACGCTGCAATTGCAGAAGGTGCTGGACATGCTGGATCTGCTGGGCCTGGAAGTGCAGGTAGCGCCCAAACGCCCGAGGCTGCCATGACCGTCGCTGACGCGCTGGACCTCTATCACGCTGACCGCAAGGTCGGCCGCTTGTTCGACGAGCGGCCGTTGCGCTTCGTGTACGAAGATGTCTGGCTGAATTGGTCTGGCGCGCATGCCATTTCGCCGTCGGTGCCTCTGCGCAGCGGCGATCATGCGGGCGATGCCGTGCATGCTTTTTTTGAAAACCTGTTGCCCGAAGGGCATGTACGCAAGTTTCTGCAGGTCAGCCGCCATGCCACCACGGTCTTCGGTCTGCTGCGCAGCGTGGGCGGGGATACCGCCAGCGGGTTGACGATACTGCCGCAAGGGGAGCGGCCCGCGCCGGCGCGCCACCGGGTTGCTACATGGCAGGACGTGACAAAGCGCCTGCAAAACGTGGCCGTGCCCGCGCTGGCGGCGGAGAACGCCGAGGGCGCCCGCATTTCTCTGGCCGGGGCGCAGGACAAGCTTCTATTGACGGTCATGCCCGATGGTTCGCCAGCGATACCCGAGGGGGCTGCACCGTCCACGCATATTCTGAAGCCGGATATTCGCGGCCTCGATGGCGTATGGTCATCGGCCCTGAACGAAACGCTGGTCATGCAGTTGGCCGCCAGAATGGGCCTGGGCGTGGCGGAAGTCCGCTATCAGCCCGATACGCGCGCATGCCTGATTACCCGGTATGACCGCAAGCCTGACGGCAAGGGTGGTTTGCTGCGGCTGCATCAGTTGGATCTCTGCCAGCTGGCTGGCAAACCGTCCGACGTGAAGTATGAGTCCGATGGCGGTCCGTCGCTGCAGCAATGTCGGGAGCTGTTGGGAAGCATGGGCATCGGCGCGGCGGATTTGAAGCGATTCCTGCAATGGATATTCTTCAACTTGTGCGTCGGCAACAACGATAGCCATGCCAAGAACCTGTCCGTGCTGCAGACGCAAGATGGCCGATACCGGCTGGCGCCCTTTTATGACCTGATGTGCACGGGCATGTACTCCGGGCTTGCTCGCAATTTCGCGTTTGCGATCGGCGGTGAAGTGAAGCCGGGCAGCATCGGCGCGGAACATATCGCGACCATGGCTAGGGAGTTGGGTTTTGCCCTGCGCTACGTCAGGGCAGCAGGGGAGTCGCTGGTAGATGCGCTTCCCGTCGCCTTGGATGAGGTGCAGGCAGGACTGCTGGCGCAGGCGCCGGGGGGCGCGGAGCGCACGTTGATCGAGCGCTTGGGGCGTTGGATCAAGACCAACACCCGCAAGCATGCCAGGCGGTGGGGGATGGACGCGTAGCCGCCCGCGGCCGCATCGGCGCCACCGTCCGGGTGGCGCCTAGCCCCGCATCACCACCGCATCCAGTGCCACCACCCCTTGTCCCTCGGGCAGCGCCAGCAAGGGATTGATCTCCATTGAACTGAAGTCCTCCCGCCGCGCGTGGGCGTAGCGGGATAGCGCCGCCAGCGCGTCAGCCAGCGCATCGACGTCGCAAGGAGGCGCGCCGCGCGCGCCTTGCAGCAGCGCGTAGCCCTTGATCTCGCGGATCATCGCCAGGGCTTCCTCGCGACCGAAGGGGGCCAGGCGGAAGCTCACATCCTTGAGCACTTCGACGAAGACGCCGCCCAACCCGAACATGACGACCGGGCCGAACACCGGGTCGCAATGCACGCCGGCGATGCATTCCACGCCCTTGGGCGCCATGGGCGCGACGAGCACGCCGTCGATGCGGGCGTCGGGCCGGTGCTGGCGCACGGCGGCCATGATGTCGGCATAGGCCTGCCGCACGGCGGCTTCGCCGCGGATGTTGAGCTTCACGCCGCCTACGTCGCTCTTGTGCGTGATGTCGGGCGATACCACCTTGAGCACGACGGGAGCGGCGTCGCCGTCCGTAGCAGCCAGCTCGGCGACGGCGCGCACTGCCGCGTCCACGTCGGCGGCCAGCGTGCAGGGCGAGGCCGGCAAGCCGGCCTGGCGCAGCAGCGCCATGGCCTGGACTTCGTTGTAGGCGTCCAGCAATGGCGGTGTGTGCGCCGCGGGCATCGTGGGAGCATCGTCAGCAACGTCGCTACCCGTATGAGCAGCCAGCCCGGCCACCGCGCCTATCGTGCGGATGGCGGCGCTGGGATCAGTGAACACCAGGCAGCCCAGTTGCTCCAGTTCCCGGCGGCGCGCGGGCGGAAACAGCGCGCTGATGGCCAACGGCACGTCCGGATGGCGGGCCTGCATCTGCCTTGCGAAAGCCTCGAAGGTAGGCCACAAGGCTTCGGAGGATCCAGCGGCGGCCAGGAAGACGGCCAGCGCGTCGTAGCGTCCATCGGCCAGCATGTCGTCGGCGGTGGCCAGCAGCAGCCCGGGTTCGGACACGGCCTGGCCGGTGACGTCGACGGGATTGCGGCCGCTGGCGAAGGGCACGCGCTCCAGCAGGCGGGCTTGCGCTTCGGCGGCGGGCTCGGGCAGCGCCAGGCCAGTGTCGTCGGCCTCGTCGGCCATCAAGGCGCCCACGCCGCCAGAGATGGTGAAGAGCCCCAGCCGGCGGCCCTGCGGCGGCTGTTTCCAGGTGTCCAGCGCATAGCCCAGGTTGAAGAATTCCTCGATGGTGCGCGCGCGCAGGGCGCCGTATTGGCGGAACAGCGCGTCGTAGACGGCGTCATCGCCGGCCAGCGCAGCGGTATGCGAAGCTGCGGCTTGCGCGCCGGCCTGGGTACGGCCGATCTTCGTGACGACGACGGGTTTGCCGGCCGCGCGCGCCGCGGCCAGGGCGAGGCGCAGCTTGGCGCCGTCGCGGCAGCCTTCCATGTAGGCCATGATGACGCGCGTATCGGCGTCGCGAGCCAGCCATTCGATGCAGTCGGCCACGTCGATGTCGGCCTCGTTGCCGGTGCTGATCCAGTGCGATAGGCCCAGGCCGCGCTCGCGCGCCATGCTGTAGGCGTAGGCGCCGAATGCGCCGCTCTGCGACACCATGCCAATGCCGCCGGCGGCGACGATGCCGTTGGCGGGGGCGGGCGAGAACGTTGCGTAGACATTGCGCCGCACGTTCATGAAGCCCAGGCAATTCGGCCCCAGCAGGCGGATGCCGCGCTCGCGCGCGATGGCGCAGAGCCGTTCCTGTTGCGCGGCCCCTTGCGCGCCGGTCTCGGAAAAACCCGAGGTGAACACCACGGCGGCGCCTACCTGGCCGGGCCGGGCGCGTTCCAGCGCCTGCGCGGCATGAGCGGCCGGCACGGCCAGAATGGCCAGGTCCACCTCCGCGTCCAGCGCGTCCAGGCCGGGTACGGCCGGCAGGCCGGCGATGGCGTCTGCGCGCGGGTTGACGGGGATGATGCGGCCGCCGTAGCCGTGCTGGAGCAGCAGCTTCACCGGCATCGCGCCGATCTTGCCGGGCGTGGCCGAGGCGCCGACGATGGCGATGCCTTGCGGATTGAAGAGGCGGGACAGGGAAGAGTCAGTCATGATGTGGCGATGAAAAATCAGGAGTAGCGCACGACGCTGCGGCCCGTGCTGCCGCGTTCGAGCATGGCGGCCAGCGCTTGCGGCAGCTGGCGGGGTTCGATGACGCGCGCGATCAGGTCCAGGTGCGCGGGGCGGTATTCGGCGGCGAGCTTGTTCCATACCTGGCGCCGCAGCGGCATGGTGCTGTTGGCGTTGATGCCCAGCAGCTTGACGCCGCGCAAGATGAAAGGGATGACGGTGGTGGGCAGTTCCGCGCCGCCGGCGTTGCCGAAGGCGGCGGCCACGCCGTCCGGCTTCAGGCTGGCCAACGCGTGGGCCAGCAGCGGCCCGCCCACGGAGTCGACCACGCCGGCCCAGCGCGCGCTCATGAGCGGCTTGATGCCGGCCGACAGGTCGGGCGGGGCAATCACCTCTTGCGCGCCCAACGAGCGCAGATAGTCCGCCGCATCCGGCTTGCCGGACATGGCGCAGACGCGATAGCCGCGCTGGCTCAGGATGTCGATGGCGACGCCGGCAACGCCGCCGGTTGCGCCGGTGACCAGGACCTCGCCTTGTTCCGGCGTCAGTCCGCAATGCTCCATCCAGTGCAGCGAGAGCGCCGCGGTGTAGCCCGCAGCGCCCAGCACGGCCGCATCGCGCAGTCCAATGCCGGCGGGCAGCGGCAGCACCCAGTCGTGGCGCACCCGCGCATACTCGGCATAGCCGCCGTCGCAATCCACACCGATGCCGAAGCCATGCACCACGACCTCCTGGCCGGGCGCGAGCGCAGGGTCGGCGGAATGCACAACGGTGCCAGAAAGATCAATGCCGCCGATGCGTGGATACTCGCGGATGATGCCACCGCGCCCGGCCTGGGCCAGCGCGTCCTTGTAGTTCAGGCCGGCATAGGCCACCTTGATGAGCGTGTCGCCCGCGGACAACTGGTCCGCGGTCAGCGTGTCGAAACGGCCCTGCGGCGGTTCGCCCGCCGCGCCTGCGTGCAGGCGGTAGGCCTGGAATTCGGGATTTTCCATGTTCGTCTCCTTAAGGGATCAGGCCAGCAGCCGGCGCGCCAGCGTGGCGCGGTGCAGTTCGTTGGCGCCGTCATAAATGCGGAAGGGGCGCATCTCCTGCCAGACCATGGATACGGGCGTGTCGTCCGACAGGCCCGATGCGCCCATCATCTGTACGGCGCGGTCGGCCACGCGGTTCACGGCCTCGGACACGAAGACCTTGGCCATGGCGCTGTGCTGTTTCACCGACAGGCCTTCGTCCATGCGGGCTGCGCAGTCCAGCGTCATGAGGCGGCTGGCATGCAGGTCGATGTGGGAGTCCGCGACCATGGCCTGGATCTGCTGCAGGTCCGCCAGGCGCGCGCCGAAGGATTCGCGCCGCACCACATAGGCCTGCGCCGTCTCCAGCGCGCGCCGGGCGCGGCCGATGTAGCGCATGCAATGGGACAGGCGGGCAGGCTCCAGCCGCAGCTGCGCATATTCCAGGCCGCGGCCGGGCTCGCCCAGCACGGCCTCGTCACTGACCTCGCAGTCTTGCAGCAGGATTTCGGCGTGGCCGCCGATCTGGTAGCCCGTCACCATGCCGATGTCGCGCACCACCTGGTAGCCCGGCGTGTCCGCCGGCACCAGGAACAGCGTGGCGCCGGTATCGGTGCGCGCCAGCACCAGCGCGAAATCCGCACCCACGCCGCCGCTGATGAATTGCTTATGGCCGTTGAGCACCCAGCGTCCGTTGCGCCTTTCGGCGCGCGTGCGCAGCATGGACGGATCGGAGCCGGCGCCGGGGGCGGGCTCGGTCATGGCGAAGCAGGCGCGCTGTTCGCCGCGCACCAGCGGCGCGAGGAAGCGCTCCTGCTGGGCGGTGTCGCCCAGGCGCAGCAACGTCAACATGTTGGGCTGGTCGGGCGCGGCGCAGTTCAGCGCGGCGGGGCCCAGGAAGCCGCGCCCCGCTTCTTCCAGCACCTGTGCCAGGGCGCGCCAGCCCAAGCCCAGTCCGCCCCATCCCTGCGGCAACTGGGGCGCATACAGGCCGGCCTCGCGGGCCTGTACGCGCAATTGGGCGACGCAGCGATCCAGCGCGGCCACGTCGCGGGCAATGGCGGGGGACTCGGCCGGTATCGCCACCTCGTCGACGAAGCGGCGCACGCGCGCGCACAGGTCTTGCAGGGCGTCGCCGCCGTTGCGTTCTGGCTTGGACTGCATGGTTTATTCCTCGATCTTGACGCCGGCCTGCTTGACCACGGCGCGCCATCTGTCGGTTTCGTCGGCGATGTGCCGGCCGAACGCTTCGGCCGTGCCGCCCGTGGCTTGCATGCCCAGCCCGTTGAAGTAGCTGCGCACTTCCGGATCGGCCAGCACGGCGTTGATCTGCCGGTTCAGCAGGGCGACCACGTCCTTGGGCGTACCGGCGGGCGCCATCACGCCCCACCAGGACGAGGCCGACATCGGCACGCCCAGTTCAGCCAGCGTGGGCACGTCGGGCAGCTCGGGATTGCGTGTTTGCGAGGCGATGGCGACGGCGCGCAGACGTCCCGCCTTGACCTGCGCATACACCGGCGGCAGGTTGTCGAAGCTCATCTGGACCTGGCCGCCGACCAGTGCGGTGGCGGCTTCGCTGCTGCCCTTGTACGGGATGTGCCGCAGCGCGATGCCGGTCTGGTGCGCGAACTGTTCGCCTGCCAGATGGGGGATGCTGCCCGTTCCCGCGGTGGCGAAAGTCAGCCCCTGCTGCTGCGCGGCAGCGCGCTTCAAGTCTTCCAGGCTGCGTATCGGGCTGGCGGCGGGCAGCAGCAGGTAGACCGGCACATCCGTGGCCCAGACCACGGGCGTCAGGTTCTTCTTCACGTCATAGGGCAGCTTGGCGTACAGCACGCTGTTGGTCGCCAGGTTGGCGGTGCCCATCAGCAAGGTGTAGCCGTCGGGCGCGGCGCTGGCGACAAAGGCGGTGCCGATCTGCGTGGCGCCGCCGGGCTTGTTTTCGACCACCACGGGCTGGCCCAGCAAGGGCGCCAGCTTGCGGGCGATCATGCGCGCCGCGGTGTCGGTGCCGCCGCCGGCCGCGTAGGGCACGATCAGGCGTACCGGCTTGTCGGGATAGGCAGCCTGCGCCGCCCCGGCCGCGCCCAGCAGGGCGACGGCGCACAGCGCGCGCAACGTTCGGATCAAGGCTTGCATGGCGGTCTCCCGGCGGGCTTACTGGATGCGGGTGCCGGTGGACTGCACCAGCTTGCCCCACCAGGCGGTTTCGTCCGCGATCTGCTTGGCGAACTCGGCGGGCGTGCTGGCCAGTGGTTCCGCGCCCAGCTCCTGGAAGCGGGTGCGCAGCTGCGGGTCTTGCAGCGCCTTGACCACGGCGGCGTGCAGCCGTTCGATCACCGCGGGATCGGTGCCGGCAGGCGCCATCAAACCCTTCCAGGCCATCACCACGAAGCCCTTCTGGCCGGCTTCATCGAAGGTGGGGATGTCGGGCGCGGCGGTGGCGCGCTGGTCGCTGGGCACCGCCAGCGCGCGCAGGCCACCCGCCTTGACCTGCGGCAGCAGCGCCGGCATGTTGTCGATCATGAAATCGATGTGGCCGGCCACCAGGTCGGTGATGGCGGGGCCGGTGCCTTTGTAGGGCACATGCTCGGCCTGGATGCCGGTCTGCTGCTTGAGCAGTTCGCCAGCCAGTTGCGCGGGCGAACCGTTGCCGGGGGAGCCGAACGACAGTTTGCCGGGGTTGTTGCGCGCGTACTGCAGGAACTCCTCTAGCGTCTTCACCGGCATGGACTTCGTCACCACCATCAGGTTGTGTTCGCGTTCCAGGCAGGTGATGGGCGCCAGGTCCTTGGCCGGGTTGAACGGCATGTTGGCGTACAGGCTGGGATTGATGACGGTGGGACCGGCAGCGGCCAGCAGCAGCGTGTAGCCGTCGGGCGCGGCGCGGGCCACGAAGTCGCCGCCGATGTTGCCGCCAGCGCCGGGCTTGTTCTCCACAATGACCGGCTGGCCCAGGATGGGATGCAGCGCCTCGGCCAGCAGGCGGCCCAGGATGTCGGTCGAGCCGCCCGGGGCGAAGGGCACGATCAGCCTCACGGGCTTGTCGGGATAGGCGGCCGCGGCTTGCGGCGGCAGCGCCGCGCAGGCGAAGGCGGCGGCCATGGCGCCGATCCACTTCGGCAGGTGCTTGTGCAGCATGATGGAAGTCTCCTTTGGTTTGGCGGGCCGCCGGCTTCTTGCGGCTGCGGTCCCTGTATTGCCCTAGCGGCCGGGCGTGTAGCCCGCCTGGCTCAGCGTATGGCGGGCGATGTTCAATTGATGGATCTGGCTGGTGCCCTCGTACAGGCGGAACAGGCGCACGTCGCGGTAGAAGCGTTCGATGCCGTGATCGGCGATGTAGCCATACCCGCCATGCATCTGCACACATCGGTCCGCCACGCGGCCACACATCTCGGACGCGAAGTACTTGCAGATCGAGGCGTTCAGCGTCACGTCCTCGCCCGCATCGCGCTCTCGGGCGGTTTGCAGAACCAGCGCGCGGGCGGCCTGGATCTCGGTCTGGCAGTCGGCCAGCATGGCCTGGATCAGCTGGAAGTCCATCAGCGGCTTGCCGAACTGCTGGCGCTCGGCCACGAAGCGCAACGTGTCGTCCAGCATGCGGATCGCCGGGCCGATGCACAGCGCGGCCAGATGGATGCGCTGCTTGTTCAGCACCTTCATGGCCGTCTTGAAGCCCACGCCTTCCTGGCCGCCGATGATGCAGTCTGCCGGCACGCGGCAGTCCTCGAAATGCACGGCGGAAACCGGCGATCCGGCCTGGCCCATCTTGTCGTAGGGCTGGCCGGTGGACAGGCCCGGCGTGCCGCGCTCCACGATGAATGCGGTGATGCCCTTGGCGCCAGGCGCATCGGGATCGGTGCGCGCCATGACGGTGAACAGGCCCGCCAGCGGGGCATTGGTGATGAAGCACTTCTCGCCGTTCAGCACGTAGTGGTCGCCGTCGCGCACGGCGGTGGTGCGCAGCGCAGTGGCGTCGGAACCCGCCTGCGGCTCGGTCAGGGCGAAGCAGCCGGTCAGTTCCCCGGAGGCCAGCCGCGGCAGGTAGCGGGCCTTCTGCGCGTCGGTGCCGTCCGCCACCAGCGCCTCGGAGCCGATGCCCGTGTTGGTGCCGACCCGGGCGCGAAACGCCACCGAGCATTGCGACAGTTCCATGGCCGCCAGGATCAGCTCCTCGGTCGTCATGCCGGCGCCGCCGTATTGCTCCGGGATGGAATAGCCGAACAGTCCCTGCGCGGCCATGCCGGCGACCAGGTCCTGTGGCACCTCGTCCAGGCGGGCGACCTCGGCTTCGCGCGGCGCCAGTTGCTCTCGCACGTAGCGGCGCAGCGATTCGAGGAATTGCGGGAATCCGTCAGGGTCCCTGATCATGGCTAGTCTCCGTTTCATCATGGGCGCTGATGCGTGCCGCGCCGTGTTGAATCCAGGCTAGCAAAAGGCCGCGGGATTTGAGACAAGTGTTTTGATATCTTGAACGCATGGCGGGCCGTCGCTGCTCTATGATCGGCAGGGACAGACCGCGCATTCCGCGCGCGCCGCGCCCAGGACCTCCACCATGACCACCCGCCCCGGCGAGCGCCATGCCGACCCCGCCTTCGCCACCACGCTGGCGCACGGCTTGTCAGTGCTGCAGGCGTTCCGGCATGGCGAACCCGCGCTCAGCAACCGCGAACTGGCGGACCGCACCGGCCTGTCCAAGGCCACGATTTCACGCTTGACCACCACGCTGATGCAGCGCGGCTTGCTGCGCTACGACGGGGGCTTGCGGCGGTACCGGCTTGGCACGGCGGTGTTGTCGCTGAGCTATCCGCTTCTGGCCAGCATCAAGGTTCGCCAATTGGCGCGCCCGCTGATGAAGCGCCTGGCCGATGCGGCGGGCGGCTCGGCCTCGCTGGGCATGCATCACGGCCTGAACATGGTGTACGTGGAAACCTGTCGCGGCCATGACGCCGTGTCGTTCCGGCCGGACATCGGCGCCTTGCTGCCGCTGCTGCCTTCGGCCATGGGGCGCGCCTGGCTCGCGCAGGCGCCGGCGGACGAGGCTGAGCCCTTGCTGGCGGCGCTGCGGCGCCAGGATCCCGCCGTCTGGCGGCGTCACGCGCCGGACTGGGAGCAGGCTCAGCGCGACTACGCCGAGCATGGCTATTGCGTGGGGCAGGGCGACTGGCACTCGGACGTGCACGCGGTGGCGGTGCCCATGCGCACGCGGGTCGACGGCCAGGCGCTGGTGTTCAACTGCGGCGTGCCCGTGACGCGGCTGCGGCCGGGCGACCTGCGCGGCCGCATCGCGCCGCGTCTGCTGACGCTGGTGGCGCGCGTGGAAAAAGTGCTGGAGCGCCAGAATGACGCATGACCAGGACCGGGAATTCACCACCACGCTGGCGCGTGGTATCGACATCCTGGCGTGCTTTCGCGCCGACCGCCCGGTGCTGGCCAACAAGGACTTCGCGCAGCAGACCGGCCTGTCGCGCAGCGCTGTGGCGCGCTTGACGCATACGCTGGTTGAATTGGGTTTTCTGCAACGCGAGGGCGAGCCGGCGCGCTACCGGCTGGGCGCCTCGGTGCTGGCGCTGAGCTATCCCTTGCTCGCCAGCATGCAGATCCGGCAATTGGCGCGGCCGCTGATGAAGCAGCTGGCCGACCACGCGCGCGGCGCCGTGTCGCTGGTGGTGCGTGACCGCCTCCAGATGGTGTACGTGGAGACGGCCCGCTCCAACGAAGCCTTGCAGACGCGGCCCGATATAGGCGCGGCGCTGCCGCTGTTGTCCAGCGCCGCCGGCAAGGCTTGGCTGGCGCGGGTGTCGGATGAGGAGCGGGCGGTCGTCCTGAACCAGCTGCGCGTGGCGGATCCCCGGCACTACGATGCCCACTTCCCCAGCCTGGCGGCCGCGCGCCGCGATCTGGAGCGCAAGGGATATTGCGGCAACAACCTGGAGTGGCGGCCGGACGCCTATGGCTTTGCCGCGCCGCTGGGCAGGCCCTATCAGTCGTTGCTGTACGTCTTCAATTGCGGCGTGCCGGCGCAGGACGGGCCTTACCGCGAGCGCGCGGCCGACATCGGCCCGCGCCTGGTCGCCCTGGCGCGCGAGACGGAAAGGTTGCTGGGACTGGCCTGAGACGAATCGGCCCCTTTTCCGGATTCATGACTCCAGGTCAAAAGTGTTTCGCTGTTTCCTGCCTTTTTTCGCAAGGATGACGGCGGCATACTGGACGCCTGTCTTCCGATCCGGGTTTTCCCGCGTGCCGGCCCCTTTGCGCCGGCCCGCTCTCCCGGTCGGCGCAATCGAACCCAAGGAAACCAGATGAATCCCCAGGACTCCCAGCCGGTGAAGGCCGGCCTGCCATTGCTGGCGCTCGCCGTCGGTGCCTTCGGCATCGGCGTGACCGAGTTTTCTCCCATGGGCCTGTTGCCCGTCATCGCCGAAGGGGTGGACGTGTCCATACCCAGCGCCGGCATGCTGATCAGCGCCTACGCCATCGGCGTGATGGTGGGCGCGCCGCTGATGACGCTGGCGCTGTCGCGCTGGTCGCGCCGCAACGCCTTGCTGGTGCTGATGGCGATCTTCACGGTGGGCAACGTGCTGTCCGCGCTGTCGCCCAACTACACGACGCTGCTGTTGGCGCGCCTGGTCACCAGCCTGAACCACGGCGCCTTCTTCGGCCTGGGTTCGCTGGTGGCGGCCAGCGTGGTGCCGCGCCACAAGCAGGCCAGCGCCGTGGCCACCATGTTCCTGGGGCTGACCATCGCCAACGTCGGCGGGGTGCCCGCAGCCACGTGGCTGGGTCAGGTCATAGGCTGGCGCATGTCATTCGCCGCGACCTCGGTGCTGGGCCTGATCGCGATGCTGTCGCTGTGGTTCGCGCTGCCGGCCGGCGAGGCCGGACGCCGTCCCGACATCCGCCGCGAGCTGGCCGTGTTGAAGAGTCCGGTGGTGCTGGTGGCCCTGCTCACCACGGTGCTGGGCGCGGGCGCGATGTTCACGCTTTACACCTACGTGGCGCCGACCCTGGCCGAACTGACGGGCGCATCGCCCAACTTCGTCACGGCGATGCTGGTGCTGATCGGCATCGGCTTCACTATCGGCAATACGGTGGGCGGGCGTTTTGCCGACCGTTCGCTGGATGGCAGCCTGATCGCCTTCCTGGTGCTGATCATCGCCGACTTGCTGGCATTCCCGTGGCTCGCTACGACGCAGACCGGCGCCGCGATTGCGCTGCTGATCTTCGGTTTCGGCACGTTTGCGGTGGTGCCGCCGCTGCAGATGCGCGTCATGCGCGCCGCCACCGATGCGCCGGGGCTGGCGTCGTCAGTGAACGTGGGCGCCTTCAACCTGGGTAACGCGGTAGGCGCCGCAGCGGGCGGGGGCGTGATCTCGGCGGGCATGGGCTATGCCGCGGTGCCGGTCGCCGGCGCGATCATCGCCGCAGCGGGTCTGGGCCTGGTGCTGTGGCAGCGCGCCAGCAACCAGCGCCAACGCAAGCTGGCGATGCAGGGCTGCTGAAGCCGCTACGCGCAGCAAGTAAACAGGGCGCCTATGCATGCAGGCGCCCTTTCTTCATGCAGGGAAATCGCGGCGTCGCTCAGGCCTCGATCCGTTCCACCTTCCCCACCAGCAGGATGTACGACAGCGCACCCAGCAGGGCCAGCGACGACACGTACACGATGGCGGGCGCGAAGCTGTCCTTCGTCACCAGGAAGCCGATCACGATGGGCGTGCAGATCGACGACAGGTTGCCGACGAAATTGAACACCCCGCCCGTCAGGCCCAGGAGGCGCACCGGCGCCAGCGTGGACACCAGCGACCAGGTGATCGACGCCAGGCCGTTGCCGAAGAAGGCTACGGCCAGGAAGAAGATCACCCAAGGCGTGGAGTCGGTGAAGTTGGCGCCGATCATGGACGTGGATATCAGCAGGCCCAGGATGATGGGCAGCTTGCGCGCCAGGCCGACGGTGGCGCCGCGGCGGATCAGGAAGTCGGACAGCACGCCCGAGCACAGCACGCCGATGAAGGCCGCCAGGAAGGGCACCGACGCCAGGAAGCCGGACTTGATGAAGTCCATGCCGCGGTACTTGACCAGGTAAGTGGGGAACCAGGTCAGGAAGAACCACAGCGTGGACGTCAGGCAGAACTGGCCCAGGTACACGCCCCACAGCTTGCGCTTGCTCATGACCAGGCCCAGGTCGTTCCAGTTGAACGGGGCCTTCTTTTCCTTGACGCTGCGGTCCAGGTCGACCACGCCGCCGCCCTGCTGGATCAGCTCGATTTCTGCCGCGTTCGCGCCCTTGAACTGCCGCGGCTCGCGGTAGATCATGAACCACAGCACGCCCCATACGATGCCCAGAAGGCCGGTGCTGACGAACACCATGTGCCAACCGTAGTGGTGCTGCAACCAGGCCAGCACCGGCGTCAGGAACGCCAGGCCGACGAACTGGCCCGAGGTATAGAAGCCGATGGCGGTGGCGCGTTCGCGTTCCGGGAACCAGGTGGTGACGACGCGGTTGTTGATCGGATAGGCCGGGGCTTCCAGCGCGCCCACGGCCAGGCGCAGCACGAACAGGATGACGAAGCTGCCGGCAAAGCCCATGAAGAACGTGGCTGCCGACCACAGGATCAGCGCGGCCGCGTACAGCACGCGCGGCGACACGCGGTCCACCAGCCAGCCGCCGGGGATCTGCATGGCGGCGTAAGTCCAGCCGAAGGCCGACAGGATCAGGCCTTCATGCACGGTGTCCAGGCCGAACTCGTCCTTGAGCGCGGGTGCTGCGATCGACAGGTTGCTGCGGTCCAGGTAGTTGATGACGACGGTGATGAACAGCATCACCATGATGAGGTACCGGCTGCGCGTGGGGCGCTGGGCGCCCTGCAGGCCGGCGTGGGTGGCAGTGGACAAGGGATGTCTCCTCTTTCTCTCTATCGGCTGATTTTTATCGGCTTACCATTCGGCGAAGCTGCCGTCGGCGTGGCGCCAGATCGGGTTGCGCCAGCGGTGGCCCACGGCGGCGCGTTCCTTCACGTATTCCTCGTTGACCTCGATGCCCAGGCCCGGGCCTTGCGGAATCGCGACCATGCCGTCTTCGTAGGCGAAGACTTCGCGGTTGCTGACGTAGTCCAGCAGGTCGTTGGCGGCGTTGTAGTGGATGCCCAGGCTTTGTTCCTGGATGAAGGCGTTGTAGCAACCGGCGTCGATCTGCAGGCAGGTGGCCAGCGCGATCGGGCCCAGCGGGCAGTGCAGCGCCAGCGCCACGTCATAGGCTTCGGCCATGGCCGCGATCTTGCGGGTCTCGGTGATGCCGCCGGCGTGCGACGGGTCAGGCTGGATAATGTCCACATAGCCTTCGGACAGCACGCGCTTGAAGTCCCAGCGCGAGAACAGGCGTTCGCCCAGCGCGATCGGGGTGGAGGTCAGCGGGGCCAGTTCCTTCAATGCTTCGTAGTGTTCGCTCAGCACGGGTTCTTCGATGAACATGAGCTTGAACGGGTCCAGCTCCTTCATCAGCACCTTGGCCATGGGCTTGTGCACGCGGCCATGGAAGTCCACGCCTATGCCTACGTTGGGGCCGACCGCGTCGCGCACGGCGGCCACGTTCTCCAGGCACTTCTCGACCTTGTCGAAGGAATCGATGTACTGCAGTTCCTCGGTGCCGTTCATCTTCACGGCGGTGAAGCCACGCTCCACGGCGCTCTTGGCGGCCGCGGCGGTGTCGGCCGGGCGGTCGCCGCCGATCCACGAGTACACGCGGATGCGGTCGCGCACGTTGCCGCCCAGCAGCTGCGACACGGGTACGCCCAGGTCCTTGCCCTTGATGTCCCACAGGGCCTGGTCGATGCCGGCCAGCGCGCTCATGTGGATGGCGCCGCCGCGGTAGAAGCCGCCGCGGTACAGCACGGTCCAGTGGTCTTCGATGTTGCGGGGGTCTTTGCCGATCAGGTAGTCGGATAGTTCCTCGACGGCGGCGGCGACCGAATGGGCGCGGCCTTCGACGACCGGTTCGCCCCAGCCTACGATGCCGGCGTCCGTTTCAATCTTCAGGAAGCACCACCGCGGCGGCACGATGTAGGTGGTGAGCTTGGTGATCTTCATGCTTGGGTCTCCTGGGCGGGATAGGCGCGTTGCCAGGCCGCGATGAATGCGCGCGCGTTCTGGCCGACTTGGGCGGCCGACAGGCCGGGTTTGTACAAGGCGGAGCCCAGGCCGAAGCCGCTGGCGCCCGCCTGGGCGTAAATCGCGATGTTGTCGGGCGTGATGCCGCCCACGGGCGCCAGCGCGATCGGCGGGCGCAGCACGGCGCGCCAGGCCTTCAGCACGACGGGGCCGAGTTGTTCGGCCGGAAACATCTTCAGCACGTCGGCGCCGGCCGCCAGTGCGGCGTAGGCTTCGGTGGGCGTGGCCACGCCGGGGCAGGAGGCCATGCCTAGCGCCTTGGCCGCGCGGATCACTGCGGCGTCGCTGTGCGGCATGACGATCAGTTCGCCGCCGGCCTGCTGCACGCGGGCGCAGTCCTCGGGATCCAGCACGGTGCCCGCGCCGATCAGGCAGTCGGTGGGCAGCGCCGCGCGCATGGCGCGGATGCTGTCCAGCGGATCGGGCGAATTCAGCGGCACTTCGATCAGGCGAAAGCCCGCGGCATAGAGTTCCTGCCCTATGGCTTCGGCCTCGGCGGGCTTGATGCCGCGCAGGATGGCGATCAGGCCGCAGTGGGCCATGGCGGTTTGCAGACCGGGATGGTTCATGTTTGGTTCCTATTCCGTGGGGGGCGAGGCGATCAGCCCGGCGCAGATGGCCAGGTGCCACAGGCCGCGCTCGGTGGCGTTCTGCGCCTGTTCGGGCGTGCCCAGGCCGTAGTGCTGCATGGCCTGGATGTAGCGCCGGCACAGCGCGGGGTCGCCGCAAAGCACGATGCGGGGCAGTTCGCCCTGCTGCTGCAGCATGTCGGCAAGCGCCGCGATTTCATGGCCGATGAGCAGGCCCGACAGATAGTCAGCCTGCGATTCGGGCGCCAGTTCGCCGGTCAGGCCGAGCGCGCGCGTGCTGAAGATGGTGGACAGCACGCCCGCGCGGCCGGCGGGCGCTCCGGCAACTTTCAGGCCGCGCTCGAAGGCGGCCATGTCGGCGCTGGCGGCGTCGGCCATGGTCCGGCCCAGGATGGTGTGGCCGCGCAGCGCCGCGTAGACCTCGCCGGTCATGAAGGTGTCGAAGTGGGTGACGCGGCCGCGGCGGGCGCTGACCCACTTCGAATGCGTGCCGGGCAGGCCTATCAGGACGCTGTCGGCGCTGCGGGTCGCCTGGTCCGCCATCACGCCGACGACCTGGGTTTCTTCGCCGCGTATGACGTTGGGCAGGCCATGGCGCTGGATCAGGCCGGGCACGATGTGCAGGGCAGGGCCGTCCTCGCGTTCGACCTTGGTCAGCAGCGTGCCGATGCGCTGCAGGTCGACCGGCACGTCCAGGTAGGCGGCTTCCTTCCAGCCCTGGGCGCTGCCGACCATGCCGCAGGCGATCACAGGCAGGGCCGGTTCGGCGCGCAGCCAATCGCCGCAAGCCTGTTCGAAGGCCAGCTCGAAGCCCGACAGGGCGGTGGTGGCGGCGCCGTCCTGCAGCGGCTGCGGCAGGCGCATGATGCCCCAGGGCAGATGGCGCGTATCCAGCGTGCGGCCGGCGGCATCCAGACGGTAGGCGCGCAGCGAGGAGGTGCCCCAATCCAGCGCGATAAGCGCCGCGCGGGCGGGAGATCCGGTAGTCATCAGAAGCTGTCTCGTTTCCGGCCGCAAACCGGGCTGCGGACGCGCGGTGAGGCTGGCGCGGGGGCAGGGCTCTGCGGACCTTGTTGTCTCAGGCCCGCCGGATGTTCGTGAGCACGCGGCGGGCGATGGGAAAAATTCTAGATCAGCGCTTGAAAAATCTCAAAATATAGAATTAAATCCCACATACAGGGAAAGAACGGTGATGAGGCGCGCTCCCTGCGCCTGGAGCATCCTCCGGGCATATCGCCCGGAAAGCGCGCCTTTTCCCCGCATCTCGCTGCGATGGTGGCGGTTATGCTTGCAATCGTTCTCTTTGTCGCCTGGCCCCGCTTTCATGACCTCTACGCAGACTCCCGACCGTACGCCCACCCTGGACCCCGATGGCGCCGCGCCCGCCGGCACGCAGACGCTGATGCGCGGCCTGGCGGTGGTGCAGGCCGTGTCCGGCGGCGCGCGCGACCTGAAGGAAATCTGCGCCCGCATCGGCGTGGCGCGCAGCACCACGCACCGGCTGGCCAGCTGCCTGGTGCAGGAACGCTATCTGCGGTCCCTGCCCGGCGTGGGCTATGTGCTGGGGCCGAAGCTGATCGAACTGGGTTTCCAGGCGCGCGAAGCCTTTCCGATGGCGACGCTGGCGCGTCCTTATCTGGACAGCCTGGCGGAACAGACGGGCGACACCATCCACCTGGCCGTGCGCGACAACGACGAAGTCCTGTACCTGGAAAAGATCCCCGGCAAGAAGGGGCTGGAGATGCGCTCGCGCGTGGGGCACCGCATGCCGCTGGCCGCCACGGGCGTGGGCAAAGCCTTGCTGCTGGATACCGAAGAACCGCAGTGGAAAGCGCTATACCGTGTCGGCGCGCCGGTGTCGTCGCGCGCGGGAGGCGGCAGCCAGACCTGGGAGGCCTTCCGCGACCGTATGCGCGACTATGCCGCCCACGGCTACGCGTTCGACCTGGAAGACAACGAACCGTCGATCCGCTGCGTGGCGGCGCCCGTGCGCGACGCGTCCAGCGGCATCGTCGCCGCCATCAGTGTGTCCAGCACGGTGCCCTATATGTCGCTGGATCGCATGCGCGACATGGTCGCCGTGGTGCAGGGCGCCGCAGCGGGGATTTCAGCGGAACTGGGATGGAAGGTGGACCGCGGCTGAGGCCGCGGCCCTGTGTCTTATTCCAGCGGCAGCGTCAGCACGCCCTGCGGGGCCGGACGCATCATGACGCGGCGGTACCAGGCCGACAGCGCCGGCGTGTCCGGTCGTTCGATCGGCAGGGCCAGCCAGCGGTGGGCGGAGCAGACCAGGGCGATATCACCCATGGTCAGTTGGCGGCCGGCGATGAACTCGCGGCCCTGCAGGGCCTGGTCCAGGATCAGGGCACGGGCATTCGAACGCTTGACCGAGTTTTCGATGGCGGCGCGGTCGCGCTTTTCCTCGGGCGTGCGGATCAGGCCCAGGAACGCCGGACCCATGACGCCCTGCCATTCGGTGGCCTGCCAGTCCATCCAGCGGTCGGCGTCGGCGCGCAGGCATACGTCTTCCGGCCACAGGCTGCCGACGCCGTAGCGCGCGGACAGATAGCGCACGATAGCGTTCGATTCCCACAGCACGAAGCCGCCGTCGTCGATGACGGGGACCGTACGGTTGGGATTCAGCTTGGCGAATTCGGGCGTATCGACCACGCCGAACGGACCGCCAGCCTGCGTGAAGGAGTGCGGCAGGGCCAGTTCGCGCACCGCCAGCATGACTTTCTGAACGTTGACGGAAGTCAGGCGTCCCCAGATCTTCAACATAACCATTCCTTTAGTGTCAGACGGGCGGCAGCTGCCGCCGTGCAAAGCCGCTGTCGCGCGAGAAGCGCGTCCAGTTGAAAGCGGGTCCGGGATCGGTCTTGCGGCCCGGGGCGATGTGTTCATGGCCCCAGGCGGCGGCCAGCGGATGGCGCGCGCGCAGAGCCGGCGTCAGCTTGCGCAGCGCCAGGTATTGCTCTTCGGCATAGGGCAGGGTATCCGTGCCCTCGAGCTCGATGCCGATGGAAAAGTCATTGCAGCGTTCGCGGCCGGCAAAACGCGACACGCCCGCATGCCAGGCGCGTTCGTCGGTGGATACGAACTGGATGATGCTGCCGTCGCGGCGGATGAAGAAATGCGCCGACACGCGCAGGCCGCGCAGCCGTTCCAGCCAGGGATGCGAACCGTAGTCCAGCGTATTCAGGAACAGCCCCGCGACTTCAGGGCCGCCGAATCGCCCCGGCGGCAGGCTGATGTTGTGCAGCACCAGCAGCGACGCCTGCGCGCCGGCAGGGCGCGCGTCGCAGTTGGGGGAGGGCATGAGCGAAACACCCGGGGCTGGCGCCAGCCAGCCATGACGATCCAGAAGCAAGGCCATGGGAAGAGAGCATGCGTGTGGTTTCCAACACGCATTATGCCGTGCAGGGCGGCAAGCCTCTAATCAGGCGGATCAGTGCCGGGCCGGGCCCAGGCGCGCGTGTTCCGAGCTGCACCAGGTCTGGCCGTTCTGCTGCAAGGCTTCGGACCGAGGCAGATGGATGCCACAGTGGGCGCAGCGCACCATGGACTCCAGCGGCTTGGGGCCGCGCGCATCGGCCTTGGGCTTTTTCGCGCCCTGCTGGCCGGCTTGCCGCGCCGCGGCCATGCGGCCCGCCAGACGGGCCACGAACAGCACCAGGATGATCAGAACAATCCAGAACAGCAACTTGCCCACTTCAACCTCGATGCAGAATCATTTCCAGCACGAACCGGCTGCCGGTATAGGCCAGAATCAGGAACCCGAAACCCGTCAGCGTCCAGCGCAGGGCGACGCGGCCGCGCCAGCCCCAGACGTGGCGGCCGGCCAGCAGCACGCCGAAGGTCAGCCATGACAGCAGCGTGAACACGGTCTTGTGGTCGAAGGGCAGGATCTTGCCCGTCAGCTTCATGGACGCCACCGAACCCGTGCCCACGGCCAGCGTCAGCACGATGAAGCCGATCCAGATGATGCGGAACAGCAGCTGTTCCTGCACCAGCAGCGGCGGCTGGGAGTCCAGCACGCGGCCGACGATGCTGCGTTCGGCGGGAGCTTCCAGCGGGCGATGCAGATGGCGGTCCAGCAGCGCCATCATCATGGCGTGCAGCGCGGCGATGGTGATCAGGCCGTAGGCCGCCAGGGCGATCAGCAGGTGGACGCGCAGCCACGCGTCGTTGGCATGGGGCACGAATTGGCCCTGGGGAAAGATTGCGGCCAGGCCGCTGGCGATGGTGGCTGCCGGCAGCAGCAGCAATTGCAGGCCGTCTATGCGTACCAGCAGGCTTTCCAGCCAGAACACCACCATGCCCAGCCAGATGGCCGCGGACAGGGCCAACGCCCACCCGATGAACAGATGCTGGGCCCCCAGCATCGATTGTTGCAGCCCGATTCCATGGAGAACCAGGGCACCCAGCAGGCACAGGCGGGCGATTTTGCCGGTCTGTTCCACGCCGCCGCCACGGGCCAGGCGGATCCAAAGCGACCCTCCCAGCACCGCGTACGCCAAGGCAGCCGCCGTGTGAAATACAATGCCTAGTGACATAGAAACCGTTGTCTGGATGGGGCCTTGGGGCGCATGCCGCCCGAAAGCGCAGAATCCGCGCCTGCGGCCACCGTTCAATCAACTAGTTTAAGCGGAAACGCCTCTCATGCTCGATAACCTAACTCAACGCCTGTCGCGCGTCGTCAAGACGCTGCGCGGGGAAGCCCGCCTGACCGAGGCCAACACCCAGGAGATGCTGCGCGAAGTGCGCATGGCGCTGCTGGAAGCCGACGTGGCACTGCCCGTCGTGCGCGAGTTCGTCGCGCGCGTGAAGGAAAAGGCGCTGGGCGAAGAAGTCGCCAGCAGCCTCAGCCCGGGCCAGGCCCTGGTGGGCGTGGTCCACAAGGAACTGACCGCCCTGATGGGCGGCGACCTGGGCGCCGACTCCGGCGAACTGTCGCTGGCGGTGCAGCCGCCTGCCGTCATCCTGATGGCAGGCCTGCAGGGCGCCGGCAAGACCACCACCACCGGCAAGCTGGCGCGCTGGCTCAGCGAAGGCCAGCACACCCAGCACGGCCGCAAGACTGGCAAGAAGAAAGTGCTGGTGGTGTCCGCCGACGTCTACCGCCCGGCCGCTATCGATCAGCTGAAGAGCGTGGCAGCACAGGTGGGCGTGGACTTCCTGCCGTCCGACCCCAGCCAGAAGCCCGAGGACATCGCCCGTAACGCGGTGGACCACGCGCGCCGCCATCACTATGACGTGCTGATCCTGGACACGGCCGGCCGTTTGGGCATCGACGAAGCCATGATGCGCGAAATCCGCGCGCTGCATGACCTGGTCAAGCCGGTGGAAACGCTGTTCGTGGTCGACGCCATGCAGGGCCAGGACGCAGTCAACACCGCGCGCGCCTTTGCCGAAGCGCTGCCCCTGACCGGCGTGGTGCTGACCAAGCTGGACGGCGACGCCCGCGGCGGCGCGGCCCTGTCGGTGCGCCACGTTACCGGCAAGCCCCTGAAGTTCGTCGGCGTCTCGGAAAAGCTCGATGGCCTGGAGCCGTTCTATCCCGAGCGCATGGCGCAGCGCGTGCTGGGCATGGGCGACATCGTCTCGCTGGTCGAACAGGCCCAGAAAAACATCGACATCGCCGAAGCCCAGAAGCTCGCCGCGAAGATCAAGTCGGGCAACAAGTTCGACCTGAACGACTTTCGCGACCAGCTGGGCCAGGTGAAGAAGCTGGGCGACATGGGCTCGCTGCTGGAAAAGCTGCCCGCCCAGTTTCAACAGGCTGCCGGCCAATTGCAGGGCGGCCAGGCTGAAAAGCAGCTGCGCCGCACCGAAGGCATCCTGAACTCCATGACGGCGGCCGAACGCGCCAAGCCCGAGCTCATCAAGGCCTCGCGCAAGCGTCGCATCGCGGCTGGTTCCGGCGTGCCGGTGCAGGAAGTCAACCGCCTGCTCGCGCAGTTCGACCAGATGCAGGGCATGATGAAGCAGATGAAGAAGGGCGGCATGGCCAAGATGATGCGCGCCATGGGCGGGATGAAGGGCTTGGGCCGCTTCGGAATGAAGTGATGCCCCCACGGCGCGCGCACTGCGTGCGCTGGCGGTGCCCCCCAAAAGGGGGCGCTTTTTCCCTAGGCAGCCCTGCGGAAAAGACCCTTCTTGCGCCGGACCGGAATGCCCCTGTTGGGGCATTTTTCATTGGAGAGACGGGCGAAAAAAATGGCCAGACATTGCGTCTGGCCAAGTAATCGCGGCTAGCAGGGGGCGCCTGCCGCGATGCAAGCCGGAAAGCGCATGGGTGCCTTCCAGCCTGTCCGATTTACGGCAATGATCAGGACAGGGGCGGGATACGCAGCACCTGGCCCGGGTAGATCTTGTCGGGGCTGGTCAGCATGGGCTTGTTGGCTTCGAAGATCAGGTTGTTCTTCGCGCCCTGGCCCTTGCCGTATTGCGCTTCGGCAATCTTCCACAGGTTGTCGCCCTTCTGCACCGTGTACATCTTGGCTTCCGGGGTGGCCTGCTTCACCTTCAGTTGGTTGTCCACCTGGGCCACGCCCACGGTGTTGCCCAGCGCCAGAGTGATTTTCTCCGCCGCTTCAGTGCTGAGGGCCTCGCCCGCCACCGTGACCTTGTCGCCATCGACCGAGATCTGCAAGCCGTCGGCATTCAGGCCGTGCTTATCGAGCTCTTTCTTCAATTCGTCCGCCGTCGCGGCCTTGGCCTCGCTGGCGCCGAAGAGCTTTTCTCCAACGTCCTTGATGAAATTGAGCAGACCCATAGCGTTTCCTTTATCTATGTTGCGGTGAGAGAAACAAGTGCCATCAGGGCTTTTGGCCCATGAACATTTTGCGCACGATGCCGGCGATCAAGGTCAGCACGGCGCCACCGACGCCGCCGCCGACCACGCTGCTGGCGATCGCGGAAAGATCCAGTCCCGTATTGCCTGCTGCAACCGCGTTCGCTCCGGCGGTGATCATCGGAGCCAGCCAGGAACCCCCTGCCAGGCCGCCGATGGCGCCTGCGATGGTATTGCCCAACGGACCCAGATTGAACTGCTGGAGCATCTTTCCCAAGCCATTGCCTGCGGCAGCGCCGGCGACAAGCTGGATGATCAGGTTGATGATGACTGCGGTGTTCATGATGCCTCCTCTGCCCCGCGAGGGCGATGTGCAACGCTAGAACAACAGCAAGACGAACGTACGAAACCAGCAGGAACGATTATGACTCGCACATTCCCCGGGCGACGAGGGGTTAACGTGTAACAGGTTGCTAGCTTGTTGGCAGACTACGCAAGAATGCTGGTCAGTTTGCAGGGAATGCGCCGCGATCGGTCTAAACCGCATCGGGCGCGCGGCTACATGCGACAAGGGCCGCTATCGCAGCGGCCCTTGTCTTGGCTGTCTTTCAGCGCGGCGCCGGTGTCAGCCGCCGCCCACGGCCACCACGATTTCGATCTGGTCGCCGTCCGTCAGCGCGGTCTGCGCGTGCTGGCTCTTGGGCACGATTTCGCCGTTGCGTTCCACGGCCACGCGCTTGCCGGCATAGCCCAGGGCTTCCAGCAGCTCGTTCACGGTCGTGTCCAGGGGAAACTCCCGTGCGTCTCCGTTCAGGGTGATGTGCATGCAGGTCTCCTCAGTTATCGCGCATAGCCGTCGGTGGCGGCGATCAGCCGCGCCAACGTGCCGGGTTCGTCAAACGCATGGCCCGCATCCGGGACCAGGTGGAATTCGGCTTCGGGCCAGGCGCGGTGCAGGTCCCAGGCGGTGCGCGCGGGCGTGCAGACGTCGTAGCGCCCCTGCACGATGGTGCCCGGAATGCCGCGCAGCTTGTGCGCATCGCGTATCAGCTGGCCTTCTTCCATGAAGCCGCGGTTCACGAAGTAGTGGTTCTCGATGCGCGCGAACGCCAGCGCGGCGCGGTCGGCGGCATGGCTTTGCTGGTGGCGCGGGCTGGGCAGCAGCGTGATGGTGCTGTCTTCCCATTTGCTCCAGGCCTTGGCGGCGCGCAACTGCTCGGCCGGGTCGTCGCCCGTCAGGCGCTTGTGATACGCCGCGACCAGGTCGCCGCGCTCATCTTCCGGAATCGGCGCAAGGTACTCTTCCCAGCGGTCGGGGAACAGCCACGACGCGCCTTCCTGGTAGAACCAATGGATCTCCGCGCGCCGCAGCCCGAAAATGCCGCGCAGCACCAGTTCGCTGACGTGGGACACGTGCGTTTCCGCATAGGCCAGCGCCAGCGTCGAACCCCAGGACCCGCCGAACACCAGCCACTTTTCCGCGCCCATGACCTCGGTGCGCAGACGTTCGATGTCGGACACCAGATGCCAGGTCGTGTTGTTCTCCAGGCTGGCGTGGGGCTGCGAACGGCCGCAACCGCGCTGATCGAACAGCAGCACGTTGTAGCGCTGCGGATCGAACAGCTGCCGGTGCACGGGCGAGCAGCCGCTGCCGGGGCCGCCATGCAGGAACACGGCGGGCTTGCCCTGCGGATTGCCGCAGAGTTCCCAGTAGATCTGGTGGCCGTCGCCGGTGTCCAGCGTGCCTTGGCGGTAGGGTTCGATGGGCGGGTATAGCATCAGGCGACTCGCTTGAAGATCAGGTCCCAGACGCCGTGGCCCAGTCGCAGGCCGCGGTTCTCGAATTTGGTCAGAGGGCGGTAATCGGGGCGCGGAGCGTAGCCGTCCGCGGTATTCGCAAGCTGCGGCTCATTGCCCAGCACTTCCAGCATCTGCACCGCGTAGTCTTCCCAATCGGTGGCGCAATGGATGTAGCCGCCCGGCGCGATGCGGCTGGCCAGGAGCGCGATGAACGCGGGCTGGATCAGGCGGCGCTTGTGATGGCGCTTCTTCGGCCACGGATCGGGGAAATAGATATGCACGCCGGCCAGCGAATCGGGGGCGATCATGTCGCGCACCACTTCCACCGCGTCGTGCTGGATGATGCGCAGGTTCGGGATATTGGAGTCTTCAATGCGGCGCAGCAGCGAGCCCACGCCAGCGTTGAACACCTCCACGCCCAGGAAATTGTCGTCCGGGCGCGCCAGCGCGATCTTCTCGGTGGTCTCGCCCATGCCGAAGCCGATTTCCAGCACCGTCGGGGCCTGCCGGCCGAAGGCGGCGGCGGGATCCAGGCGGCGCGGCGCATAGGGAATGGACCATTGGCCCATCAGGCGCTCGAGTGCGGCCAGCTGGCCCTGCGTAATGTGGCCGCGGCGGTGCACGAAACTGCGGATATGGGTCGCGCCCGGGCTGTTGGGAGCGTGGGCGGTACTGGCCAGCGCCGCCTGCGTTTCTGGGGAAACGGCGGTAGCCGAGGGCTCGCCGCCAGGCGTCGCGGGGGCGCTTGCGGCAGCCGGGGCCGAGGTGGCTGCGGGGTTGTTTTCGGGGGTGTTCGTATTCATAGCCCGAATTGTAGTGGCAGGCCCGGCATGCCGCTGTCGCCCAGATGCACTAAATTGGGGACATATTTACAACCTTGAGGCTGAGGGCCTGTTGCAGCAGGGCGGCGCCGGCCAGCAGCGATGAAAAAAGGCGCGCTATAATCGCCGCCTCTGCTTCGGCTTTGCGCCGAGGGCACGACACCCGAGCGGGTGTAGTTCAATGGTAGAACGGCGGCTTCCCAAGCCTCAAGCGTGGGTTCGATTCCCATCACCCGCTCCAATTACGCGCCACGTCCAATTCCTCGGTTTGGGATGCAATTCCCTCAGACTGGGGCTTGCCGCGCCTGCGCATCAAAGATGGTCAAGCGGCAACGCCGTGGTGTACTTGAGTTCCTCCATCGCAAAACTCGAACTGACGTCAAACAGTTCGGCGACCTGGATGAGCTTCTTGTAGACGAAATCGAACCCGGCGATATCGGGCACCACCACCTTGAGAAGGTAGTCGGTGTCGCCGGTCATCCGATAGAACTCCATGACCTCCGGCATATCCTTGACGCCGAGCGAGAATTTCTCGAGCCAATTCAGGTCATGGCGGTTCGTCTTTATCGACACGAACACAGTCACGCCCAGCCCCGCCTTGTTGTTGTCCAACAGGCAAACCTGGCGGCGAATAAGGCCGGACGCCTGCAGGTGCTGAATCCGCTTCCAGCATGCGGTCGGGGACAGGTGGACCCGTTCGGCGATTTCATTGTTCGAGAGGCGCGCATCAGTCTGAAGCAACGCGAGGATGCAGCGATCTTTCTTGTCCATGGCTCACTCAACTTACCCTCCCTTTTGCGCAGCGTACATACCTGTATGCCGTTGCCGCCGCGCGGTTCGGAGGCCAAACCTGAGGTCGATGTTATAGGCCGCTACCCCCGGGGGCGATACAATTCATCGAGCCAAACCTACAAGAAATTTTATATTTGAGCCGGCGAGCCGGAGGCGCGATGCAAGAGGTGGACCTTACTCTCACGCAGACTTTTTTCCTTGTCGCACAGGAGGGCACGTATTCCGCCGCGGCGCGCCGGCTGAACATCACCTACCAGTCGGTGGCCAATCACATCCGGCGCCTCGAGCAGCGCGTCGGCGAGAAGCTGGTGGTGGCTGGGCGCGGCGCCAAGTCGATCAAGCTCACTCCGCGCGGCACCAGCCTTTACCGGCTGTTGGCGCCGGAATTCGACGTCATGCTGACGCGCCTGGGCAACCTGATCGACAAGGAACGGCCAGTCATCCGTATCGGGATGCCGCACGCGATCTTCTACTACCTGCTGCCGCCGGTGCTGACGAAGTTTCGGCGCATGTATCCCAACGTCGAGATCGTCGGCTACGAAAAGGACGTCTCGCTGCCGGAGCTGATCCGCAACGGCTCGCTGGATGTCTGTTTGAGCGAGCGCTATTTCGGCGACACCGTGATTCCGCAGCGCGTTATCTGCCACTACCAGCCGGCGCTGGCGTTCCCGTCGAGCTGGCCGGCGCCAGCCGATGAGACGGCTATTCCGGAATGGGCGCTTGGGCGGCCGCTGGTGACATATGAACCGGGCCAGATGCTCCGCAATATCGCATTGGACTATTTGTCGGTCGGCAACGAGCAGCCCAAGGTCGCGGTGTCTACCTCGACCAGCATGAGCGTCAAGCGTTGCGTCGATGAAGGCCTGGGTTTCGCATTGCTTCCCACGTGGTGCATCGACGAGTCGGATCGGCGCCTGAGCTGCATCGCGCTTCCCAACGCGCCGAGGATTCCCATCTATTTCGGCGAAGCCATGTTCCTGAAATCGAATCCATTCGTGCGTTCGCTTCACAAGCTTTGCCTGGAGATTTTTCCCTCCACCATCGAAGAACGCGCGGGCCGGTGGAATTCCCTTGACGCAAGCAGGCCGAGACGCGCGCGCGCCGCTGCCCGAAGCTGAGGCCTTTCCTCCCCCGGGTCTGAGCTGACCCGGCTTAGCCAGTCCGCCTTCGCCAGATTGTCAGGATTCGGCGGTGATTATTTTTCTCTTTTTGCCTCCGTAAGGGGTAAAAAATCGAAGAGTTTTCACCCACTCTCCTCATAGACTTGATCACGTCATCAGTGGTCATCGACTTCCCCTGGAAGCGCTGGCCGTGCATCCACGGAGATTGAAGTTCATGAGGCAAAGCACTCAACTCGTCAGCGCAGGCCGGCATCCGGAACGTTTTGGCGGCCTGGTGAATACCCCCATCTGCAGGGCATCGACGATACTCGCGGGCAGCATGGCGGAATGGGAAGGCATGAAGCGCGCCCGCGCCGCGCAAGAGCCGGGCGCCACCACCTATGGCCGCTATGGAACCGCCACCACCCACGCGTTCGAGGAGGCCATGGCCACCCTGGAAGGCGGACACCGTTCCCTGGTCTTTCCCTCGGGCCTGGCGGCCATCGCCACGACGCTCACCGCATTGCTCAAGGCCGGCGACCATATCCTGGTTTCGTATAGCGCCTATTCCCCGACCCGCTCCTTCCTCGATCGCGTGCTCAGCCGCTTCGGGGTTGAGGTACAGGTCTACGACCCTGCTTGCGGCAAGCGCATCGAATCGCTCATGCAGCCCAATACGCGCGTCGTATTTGTCGAATCGCCGGGTTCCGAAACGCTTGAAATCCAGGATATTCCCGCCATCGCGGCGGCCGCACACGCGCACGGCGCCTTTGTCGTCATGGACAACACCTGGGCCACGCCATTGTTCTTCAAGGCTTTTGAGCATGGCGTCGATGTGTCCATCCATGCCGCGACCAAGTACATCGTGGGTCATTCGGATGCCATGCTGGGCGTGGTGACCTGCAACCAAGCCACCTGGCCCAAGGTCAGGGAGACGACGCAGGAAATGGGCCAGACGGCCAGTCCCGACGATATCTTCCTGGCATTGCGCGGGCTGCGCACCATGGACGTGCGGCTGCAGAAGCATATGGCGTCGGGAATCCGCGTGGCCCAGTGGCTGGAACAACAAGCCGAGGTCGAGGCCGTGGTGCATCCCGCGCTGCCGTCGCATCCGGGCCATGCCATCTGGAAGCGTGATTTCAAGGGGGCAAGCGGCCTGTTCACGGTAGTCCTGCGCGCCAGCGACGACGAATCAGTCGCCGCCTTTGTCGATGCCTTGCATCATTTTGGAATCGGCGTGTCCTGGGGCGGATATGAAAGCCTGGCGATACCGTTCACTCCGGGAAAGCACCATGGTGATCGCTGGCCTCACAAGGGCAAGGCAGTACGCATGCATGTGGGGCTGGAAGACCCGGAAGACCTGATCGCCGACTTGAAGCAAGGTTTGGCTGCGATGGTTGCCTGCCAGGACGCGCAGCAGCAAGATACTCAGAAAGAAGTCGCCCGCTCGGTTTGAGCTTCCACCATTTTTGACTCGTCCATTACTGGAGATACACATGAGCAAGATGAAGATCACCGGGTCCTTCGTGGCCCTGATTACGCCCTTCAACAAGGATGGCAGTCCCGATTACGAAGCCTTCCGCGAACTGCTGAAGTTCCAGGAAGACAACGGCACCAGCGCCGTGCTCATCATGGGATCCACGGGCGAGGTTTCCATGCTGTCGCAAAAAGAGCGCCAGGACATCATCGTGGAAACCGCGAAGATGAAGACCGGCAAGATGAAGCTCTTCTATGGCTGCACCGGCAACAACACCGAGGCCACCATGGATTACCTGCGCTTTGCGCGGGCCAACGGCGCCGATGGCGCCATTCTGGCAGCGCCTGCCTACATCTGCGCCTCCGAAGCGGACATCGAAAGCTATTTCCTCGAGATAGCCGACGCCACCGATCTGCCGCTGGGCATCTACAACAATCCGCCGCGGGTCAAGAGCGATCTGCACTGGGATCAGCTGCTGCGCATCTTCAAGCACCCGAACTACGTGGTCCACAAGGAATCCACCACGCGCGTGGGCCAGGTGGCGCAGGTGCTATACGGCGCGCCCGACGTATCCGTGATGTGCTGCGATTCGCCCAATCTGGGCCTGGTCGTGCCGACCATGAGCCTGGGTGGCCATGGCACGGCCAACATGACCGGCAATATCGCGCCGGCAGAGTTGACGGAAATTTCCCAGCCCTGGACCTCGCCCGAGGTCAGCTTCAGCTTCCGCGAATCCTATTTGCGCAATCTGCAATTGCTGCACTACTCGTACTCGGCCATCAACCCCGTGGCCATCAAATCGCTGATGAAGGCCGTGGGCCTGCCGGCAGGCGAACTGCGCAAGCCGCTGCGCGCACTGGAAGGAGAGCCTCTGCTCAAGGGCCTGCGCGCGGTCAAGGCGCTGGGGCTGGACAAGAAGTACGGCTGGAATTCGCTGCAACTGAAGGCCGCCTGATCCCTTGCAGGATGGGGCCGGAAAGAACGCGCGCCGGGAGATTGTCCGCCTTGCGGCTTCCTGCTGACTGAATTCCTTTCCGGCCATTTCATGTCATGGATCGGGCTGCGCCTTTGCAATAGGAAACGCTATGGATTTGGGAATTCGAGGCCGCCACGCGCTGGTTTTCGGCGGCAGCAAGGGAATGGGCCGCGCCTGCGCCCATCAGTTGGCAAGCGAAGGCGTCAACGTGACCATCGCGGCGCGCACGGAAAGCACGCTGGCCCAGGCCGCTGAGGAAATCACGGCGGCCACGGGAACCCGGGTCCGATACGCAGTTGCCAATATCACCACGGATGAAGGGCGGGAGGCGGCGCTTGCGGCGTGTCCCGCGCCCGATATTCTGGTCAATAACGCAGACGGCGCGCCGCCCGGCGACTTCCGCCAGTGGACCCAGTCCGACTGGCATGCGGCCCTTGATGCCATGGCCCTCGGGCCGATCGACATGATCCGGCGGGTCGTCGACGGCATGATGGAACGCCGCTTCGGCCGCATCGTGAACATCGTTTCACGCAGCGTCAAAACCCCGCAGCTTGAACTCGGCCTTTCCAATGGTGCGCGCTCCTGCCTGGTGGGCTTTGTTGCGGGCCTGGCCCGCCAGACGGTGCGGCACAACGTCACCATCAACAACCTGCTTCCGGGCGTCTTCGCCACCGATGCGCAGCGGCATCACATAGAAGGAATGCTGGAGCCAGGCGGCAAGAGTTTTGAACAGCTGTGGACGGAGCGCGGATCCAACAATCCTGCCGGCCGCTACGGCGAGCCCGAGGAATTGGGCGCGCTTTGCGCATATGTCTGCGCGGCCCAATCCGGCTATATATGCGGCCAGAATATCTTAATAGACGGCGCAGCCTATCCAGGCACCTACTGATTCGCCTACGATCATCCCCGCTTTCCACGCCGGCCTTTTTTCATCTATTGCGGGGCCGAAGAGGGGGGGCGGTATTCGTTGCCCAACCATTTTCAATGAGATCGTTCGTCATGCGTAATACCCCTATTCGTTCTCGCCGCCTTTGCATGAAAGGCATTGCGGCAGTTGTCGGTGGATTGGCCGTGCTGGGTTCGGTACAGGCGCAGTCGAAGGCGGATGCCTCCTATCCCAGCCGCCCGATTACCATCGTGGTGCCTCATCCTCCTGGCGGCTCCGTCGACGGCCTCGCCCGCATATTTGCCGTGAAGCTGGGCGAGGAGCTGAAGCAATCGGTCATCATCGACAACAGGGCAGGCGCGTCCGGGATGGTGGGCGCAGGCGTGGTCGCCCGTTCGGCGGCAGATGGCTATACGTTGTACCTGAATGCCTCGATCCACAACATCAACCCGCTGCTCTATGGGAAGAAGATGACCTTCGATGCGGTGAAGGATTTCACCCCCATCAGCGGTCTGGCGCAAGGCGCATTGATATTCAGCGTGAACAACGATGTCCCTGCGAAGACCGTGCAGGAGTTCGTTGGTGTGGTGAAGGCAGCTCCCAACAAATACAATTTTGCAACCACGGGCTTTGGCTCGGCGGGGCACCTCGCCATCGCGCAGTTCGCATATGAAGGCGGTCTTTCCGATCTGAAGATCCCGATCGTCCTCTATAAAGGCGGCGGTCCCGCCTTGACTGATCTGATCGGCGGACAGGTTCACGCGCTGGCCGATCCAATGCTCTCCTCGCTGCCGATGGTCAAGTCAGGCAAGATACGCGCGTTGGCGGTAACCGGCGACAAGCGCAGCCCCTTGCTTCCGGACGTTCCCACGATGCGCGAAGCCGGGCTGAAGAATTTCGAGTTTTATTCCTGGTATGGCTTGTGGGCGCCAGCCAAGTTGCCGGAGCCGATACTCAAGAAGCTGGAAGTCGCCACGCAGAAAGTCATGACGTCCGCCAGCATGAAGGAGCAACTCGACAACCTCGGCTTTGAAAGCTCCTACCGGAACAGCGCGGACTTCGCGCAGTACATCCAGGCCGAGACGGACAAATACAGCGCCATCATCAAGCAGGCCAATATCACCGCGGAATAAGGCGCTTTCCCAAGAACCAGAGCGCCCCATCGAGGGGCGCTCCGGGCGCTTGGGAAAAGCCGTGTCCGGACCCGGGCCAGACGGCTATGCGGCACGATCCAATTTGGCAATTGCCGGCACCTCCAGGGCCCGGACCGAAGGCGCGGCTTCTTCCCAGCGCATTACCTCCACCAGCGCGGACTGGGCACTGCTTCCTTGAGTCAAGCGGGAAGTGCCCACGTCTATCGTCAATACGTTGGGGTTGCCGTGTATCTCCAGCTCCTCGTCGGCAGCGTCAAACCATGCTCCCGTAGGCAGCGCCACCACGCCAGGCTTGAGGTCGGCGTCGATAAGCGCGGTTGCAAGGCACGCGCCACGGTCGTTGTAAATCTTGACGAGATCATGCTGGCCGATGCGGCGCGCTTGCGCATCCAACGGCGAAATGCGCAGGGCCTCCCGGCCATTGACCTTGAGGTCCACCGATGCCTTGCCGCCATCCATTTGGGAATGGAGCTTGCCCGCGGGCTGCGGTGTGAGCAGATGCAGCGGCCACCGTGCAGCCTTGGGTGATCCAAGCCATTCGTCCGGCATCAGCCAGCTGGGGTGGGGCGGGCAATCGGCGTAACCGAATCCGGCGATTTTTTCCGAATACAGCTCGATGCGTCCGGACGGTGTACGCAGTGGATGTTCCTCGGGATCGCGACGGAACTCTTCGAACAGCACGAATGGCTTTTCAGGCTCGGGAATTTCCACGAACCCGCGGCTCCAGAATGCATCGAAATCAGGGGCCATATGGCCGCAGTCGCGCCATTCCTTGGCCATTGATTCATAGATATGCCGTACCCACTCCATCTCGCCTCGGCCTTCGGTAAAACCATGCTCGTAGCCGCCCAGCGCGGCCAGTTCCCTGTATATGTCGAAGTCATTGCGGCTGGAGCCGATCGGCGCCAGGGCCTGATGCATGGCGAACACGTGACGATCGCGCGTCGATCCGCCGATGTCATTTCTTTCCAGCGTGGTGGTGGCCGGCAGCACAATGTCCGAGCGCCGCGCCATGGGTGTCCACCAGATCTCATGGGCGACTATCGTTTGCGGCCGGCTCCACGCCCGGCTGAAGCGGTTCAGGTCCTGCTGGTGATGGAAGGGGTTGCCGCCGGCCCAGTACACCATCTTGATGTCTGGATAAGTACCTTCCCGCCCATTGAATTCATAGTGCTGGCCAGGATGCAGCAGCATGTCGGTGACCCGGGCAACAGGAATCACCGAGCCGGTCGGGTTGCGTCCCGATTCCATGGCCGGTCCCGCGATCTCCATGCGCGGGTTTCCCGCGCCATTCATGGACGCATGCCCAAACGCAAAGCCCCCGCCAGGCAGCCCGATATGCCCCAACGCAGCGGCTAGCGCAATGCTTGCCCAATACGGTTGTTCGCCGCGATGAGCCCGTTGCAACGACCACGCGCAAGTCAGCATCGTGCGAGTGTTGCGTGCCTGACGCGCGAGTGCGCGGATAGTCTCGGCCGGCACATCGCAGATCGCCTGGGCCCATTCCGGCGTCTTCGGGATTCCGTCCGTACTGCCTTCGAGATAATCGCGCAAGGCCGGAAATCCAACGCAGTGGGTCTGGAGGAACGCTTCGTCGTGGACGCCATCAACGATCAGCGCCTGGATCATTGCAAGCATCAAGGCCGCGTCCGTGTTGGGACGAATGGGAATCCAGCGCGCACGCACGCCGGCAGGGACATCTCCCCGGGTCGGGCTGATGACCACAAGCTCCATGCCAGCGGCTACCGCCCGTTCGAGCTGCCCGGGCACGGGATGGTCCCCGGCGCCGCCCGATGTGATCTGCGTGTTGCGCAACGGCATGCCGCCGAATGCGATCAGCAGCCGCGTATGACTGGTGACACTGTTCCAGTCCGTCACACGGCCGGTAACCGGCGTATAGGTGCCGATCACATGGGGAAGCAGGAACTGCGCGGTGCCCCAGCTATAGTTGCCCGCCTGATTCGTAAAGCCGCCGCCGGCGTTCAGGAAACGGTGCGTCTGGGTGCGCGCATGGTGCAAACGGCCCGCCGATGACCAGCCATACGAGCCGCCAAAGATGGCCTCGCTGCCATGCTCTGTCCTCACTCGCTGGAGTTCCGAATGGACCGCTGCAAGGGCCTCGTCCCAACTGACCTCAACGTAGTCGTCACGTCCGCGCTCGCTCCCGTCGCACAAGTGCCGGTCGCGCAGCCATCCCTTCCGGATGGCTGGCCGGTTCACCCGTAGCGGCGAGTGGACCATGGCAGGCATCGATTGCAGGATGCCCGAGGGAGCGCTGTCGCGGGCGAACGGTTCGCAATCGATCAGCCGGCCGCCTTGCGTGACCGCGGTGAATGCGCCCCAATGAGAGAGCGAGGGGAAGCGGCGAATCTGTTCAGACATGATTTGACGAGGTTCCGGCCCAAGGCCGCGCATATCAAAGGCGCGGACCGATTGCGAATGTTCAGCACGCCATTAATGCTAGCAATACAGCTGGTGAATTTTCTTTCCATTCGCGCGGATTGGCGTCAAAACAATGAAATAAATTTCACTCCGGCACCCTTTATTCTTGAATCCGGTCCGGCCTGGCATCGCCGGGCAGCGCCTTCCGGCTACGCCGCAGACATCACGATCGACCAAGACAACCACGCCCATGAAAGTTCTCATCCTCGGATCCGGCGTAGTCGGCGCCACAACGGCCTACTATCTCTGCCGCGAAGGCCATGACGTCGAAGTTGTGGAACGCCACTCGGCGGCGGGAATGGAAACCAGCTTCGGCAATGCGGGCGGTCTGTGCCCGAGCTTTGCGGCGCCATGGGCCGCGCCGGGAATGCCGATCAAGGTATTGAAGATGGCGTTGCAAGCCGATGCCCCGGTGCGCTTTTCGCTTTGGCCCGAATTTGAAAGGCTACGTTGGACCAGGCGATGGCTGATGGAATGCAACGCGCCGCGCTTCCGCGTCAACAAGCTGCGCATGCAGCGCGTGGCTCACTATAGCCTCGCTTGTCTGAAACAGCTTATGGCCGAGACGCCGATCGCCTTCGATTTTCATGCGGGCGGCGTGTTGCAGCTATTCCAGACCGAAGCGGAGTGCCAGTATGGCAATATTGCCGCCAGCGCACTGAAGGAATTCGGCATTCCCCACAGTGTGTTGAACGGACGCGATGCGCGGGCGGTCGAGCCGGCCTTGCGAGACGCCACCGCCAAGATCGCGGGCGGCCTTCATTTGCCGTCCGATGCCTCCGGCGATAGCCACGTTTTCTGCCAGGCATTGACCGCCTGGCTTCAGTGCGCTGGCGTGCAGTTCCGCTTCGATACCGATGTGCGGCGATTGCTGCATGAGAACGGACGGGTGGTGGGCGCCGAGACCTCTTGCGGCTCGCTGAAGGCTGATGCCACGGTTGTCGCCTTGGGCAACCAGGCTCCGGCATTGCTTGCCCCGTTGGGGATCAGGCTTCCCGTATATCCGCTCAAGGGCTATTCCATTACCGCGCGGGTGACCGATGCTGACCAAGCACCCAATATGTCGGTCATGGATGAACACAACAAGGTCATGATTTCCCGACTGGGCAACAGAATCCGCGCGGCGGGCATGGCCGAACTGGTCGGCCATGACTTGTCATTGAAGGCGGGCCGCAAGGATGTGCTGGTCAGAGCGGTGCGTAGCCTGTTCCCAAATGGTATCGACTACGCGAACGCCATCTTCTGGGCAGGCCTGCGCCCCATGACGCCGGATGGCCCCCCCATTCTCGGAAGCTCCGGTTGGGACGGGCTGTTTCTCAATAGCGGGCATGGCTCGAACGGCTGGACCCAGGCTTGCGGAACGTCTCGGATCGTGGCGGATCTGGTATGCGGCCGCAGGCCAGAAATCGACCTCGAGGGACTCACGATCGAGCGCTTTCGAAGGTAGCATTGACGGCTCGCGAAGTTTCGCCATCCCTGTCGAGGTTGTTCGCGCCGAACAGACGAACGCCGATCTACAGATGGAAATCGCCCGCGGCTTCCGGCTGGTAAAGCACTTTCCTGATCCCGATCCGGCGGGTCCGGTCCGAAATCCGCCAATCGATGGAATCCCCCTCCTGGTAGCCCAGGATGGCGGCCCCGACATCGGAACAGACAGAGAGCTTTCCTGCGCTGCTGTCGGCGTCTTCAGGGTAGACCAGGGCCACTTCCATCTCTTCGTCGTCCAGCTGCAGCAAGGCACGGGAGTTCATCGTGACCACGTCCCGCGCCACTTGCTGCGGCTTGACGACGATGGCTCGCTCCAGCTCGTGCTCGAGCTCGACAATGGTCGGACCCTGCTCGAGTTCTATCAGGCTCTTGAGCCGGGCCTTGTCGATTTCAGTGATGTAGATATCGGTGGAGTCGACAACGGCGCCTTCGCGCAAGAGCCGGAGATAGCGCCCCGCAGTCATGGAAAACGACTTCAGTGTCGGCGTTTCGCCTTCAAGCAGAAAGCCGCTGCGCAGAAAGGTCTTCAGCGAGCGCGCGTTGTCCGGGTGGATCTTGGCGATGAGCTTTTCGGCCCGCATGTCGAGGAAGGCCAGCTTCATGCCTTCGCGGATCGTGCTGGCGCCCAGGTTCCGGCCCCAGTTGTCGCAGTCTCCGATCACCAGGACGATCTCGCAATCCGGGCCGGTCTTGACGAGGCGCACGAAGCCCACCGGGGCGTCATGCCTGTCATAGGCCATGAAGAACCGGCCGCCCTGGTTGAACAGATGGGTCAGGATCGGCAGCTGGGTCCGATCGATGGCTTGCTCGATGAAACGGGAGACATTGCGCGAATCACTCAGATAGCAGGTCACGCGCTCATCTTCCAACCAATCCATCAGCGTCAGCGCGTGCGTCCGGGTGATTTCCGGGCACAGCGAAATGAAAGGCTTGTTCATCTTCACCACACTCATTTGTAAAGGATGAAAGCCCTTCATGGCGATGGCCATGACGGTTCTTTCGGCAAACCGCGCATTTTAGGACGGAATGCGGATGGATGCTGGGCAGGCCCGGAAAGGACGCCGCGTGCCAGGCCGGGGAGGCGTGTCAGATCGGATGAACCCTGCGCCGGCGCATGATCCATTGCCAGGAATCCACATACAGTTTCGCCGACCCGGAAAAAGCGATCAGCATGGCTGCGCCGGAAAGCGTGGGCCATCGCTGCGCCCAGGGATGCTCGAACACCATGAAGACGAGTATGTGCCCCAGCGCGGCCATCAAGGGCGCGCCGATCATCCATCCCGCAAGAAACCAACGGTCGTAACGGGTAAAGACCTTCGCGAAGCTGAGGTGATAGGCCACGCGTGCTACGTAATAGGACAGTACCAGGGTCAGGAAAATCAGCGCGAGGCCGGCTAGCGTAAAGTCTTCCGACACGCGGACCTGGTACCAGCTTTGAAATATCGGGTCGCCGATTTGAAGCCACTGGATTACCGGCGGATCGTAGTGCACGATCGGGACTATCCCGACCCTGCGCGCAAGCCACCCCAATCCGTGGAAGCAGTACCAGGCAAAGACGATTGAAGCTGCTCCGCCGAGCAGCATGCGCAGCCGGTGGCTGGCCGCCGCGGAAATTCCCATAGTGTTCGAGTCCCTGAGTGTTCCACGCGCATTCCTGGCGATCCCAGCAGCCAGTCCCCCGCATGGCATGGGCCATGTATTCTTGCATGCCCATGCGACCGCCCCGAGTTTCGCCAGGGCGCAGGATATCTCCGCCCGCTACTCCTCGCTTCCATACTGCTCCATCTTCCATCGCGCCCGCGGCCCGCGCTGCGTGTACTCGCGCCGGTAATCCGCCGGCGTTACGCCGAACTTGCGCTTGAAGGCGCGGCGGAAGGCCGCGACGTCCTGATAGCCGCAGTCATTGGCTATGTCCTCCACCGAGCGCAGCGTCACCTCCAGCCACATCTGGCTTTTCCGCATCCGTACGTCAGTGAGGAATTCATGAGGCGTAATCGTCAGGTGCATCCGAAATAGGCGCGCCAGGGTCCTTTCGCTGACGGCCGCATGCTGCGCGGCGTCGCCTATCGTCACGGCTTCCTGCGCATGCGCCAGCAGCCACTGGACGGCCCGATATAGCGGGCTGTCGCGCGTGAGGCCGCTGACCTTGTCTATGGGCAGCGTCGAGGCGATGAACTGCCGCGCGGGATCGAAGACGAGCTTGTCGCGCGAGGCGCCGGCCAGTCCGGCGATGCCTGCGCGGTCCATCAGCTCAAGCACGCAGTCATAGGCCAATGAAGGGGTGCCAGCCAGCAGGATGCGCTCGTCGGCCCAGACAATTGGATCGTTGGCGATGGCCAGGTCAGGATGGGTGCGCGCGAAACCTGATTGGTACGCCCATTGCACGGGCGCTTGCATCCTGTCCAGGACGCCCGCCGCCGCGACCAGCCAGACGCCGGTGCCGACCGCGCAGACATAGCGCTTATCCGCCACGGCACTGCGGATTTCGCGCAGCACGGTTTCGTTGCTTGCGACGCAGGCGCGCAGCTGCGGCACCGAGACCGTTTCCAGCGGAGGCACGAAGATGGCGCGCTCCGTTGCCGAATCCGGTGCGCCCGGCGGCAGAAAGCACTGGTGTTCGGATGCGGAGTCCGTTCCCGCCGGCAGGGCCGCGCCCGCGCAGCGCCAAGTCACCACATGGCCGGACGCCTGCCCGCTGCGGCTGCGGGCAATGCCGTTGGCGGTGCGGAAAGTATCGATCGCGGCATGGATGGGGCCATTCAGCCTGCCGGCTGGCAGCAGCAGGTCCACATGCAGAGGGTAGTTGTCTGGAGCGGCACCCATGATGTCTGTCTGGAGCGCGGTGTTTCCGCAGGAGATCGAACAAAATCAACACGCAGATATTAGATCAACCGATCCCTCCGAGGAGCTTTTCGTGCCTTATGCAACCGCACCCGACGACACCCGCATCTACTACGAAACCTATGGCGACGGCGCGCCCGTCCTGTTCATCCATGGCGGCGGCGGCAACACCATTTGCTGGTACCAGCAAGTGCCTTTCTTCGCCGGAAAATACAAGGTCATCGTGATGGACCTGAGAGGGTTCAAGAACTCTCCCTGCGCGCCGGAGGGCAACCATCCGCGTCATTACCCCGCGGACGTGCTGGCCATCCTGGACCAGGAAGGCATAGGCAAAGTAAACCTCGTGTGCCAGTCGCTGGGCGCATGGGCGGGCCTGCCGCTGGCCGTGAAGCAGCCGGAACGCGTCCAGACGCTGTTCATCAGCGGCTCGCCGACGCCAGCCTATTCGCCCGAGACCTGGGAGATCCTGCGCAAGGCCGGCAAGACCTTCGATGACGGCCGCCATGACCTGCGCAGCAAGAGCATCGGCTGGAATCGCAAGAACGTCGAAGCCCGGCCCGAGATGCTGCACCTGTACGGTTGCATCAAGGCGCTCAACCCGAAAGGCTTCCTGGCGCTGACCATGCAGGCCGACGACGTCAAGATCCATCCATCCGAACTCGCAGGCTACCGCGTGCCGACCCTGATGACGGGCGGCAGCCACGACGATTTCCTCACGCCGGAAAGCCACCATCTGGTCGCGGAGTTGCTGCCTGGCAGCCAGAAGTACACCTTCGAAGAATCCGGCCACTCGCCGTATTTCGAAACGGCGGACGAGTTCAACCGCGTGGTGCTTGAGTTCCTGGACGCGCACAACTGATTCCGGCTCCCGCAAGGAGGAGACAAAATGGCTGCCATCAAGAAAACACTGGGAATAGCGCTGGCGTGCGCCATGACGCTGAGCAGCGTCGTCGCCACGGCTCAAGCTTCCTACCCGAACCGGCCCATCCGCTGGATCGTTCCCTCTTCGGCGGGCGCTCCCATCGATGCCATTGGACGCAAGCTGGGCGAACTCATGTCCGCGCAGCTTGGCGCGCCCATCGTGATTGAAAACAAGCCCGGCGCGGCCGGAACCATCGGCGCTACCGAGGTGGCGCGCGCCAAGCCAGATGGCTACACCATGATGCTGAGCGTGGGTGATGCGCTCATTTCTTCGACCGTCACCATGAAGGTGCCCTATGACCCGCAGCGCGATTTCACGCTGATCAGCAAGATTGCTGCTTCCGGCCCGGTGCTCGTCGCGAACAAGTCCATGCAGGCCGCGGATCTGGCGGGCGCGGTCCAGCAGGCACGGACTGCGCAGATTCCCCTGGCTTATGGTTCATACGGCCCGGGCTCGTACCCGCAGCTGATCATGGAGAGCCTGGCCAGGCAGTCTTCAGTAAAGTTCATTGATGTCCCCTACAAGGGATCGCCGCCGGCCATGACGGATCTGTTGGGCGGCCAATTGGCGTTCACCTTCACCTCCACCAGCATTGCCGCGCCCATGATCGCGGACGGCAAGGTCAAGGCCATCGCCGTCATCGGCGACAGGCGTTCGGCGTTGCTGCCGGAAGTCCAGACCTTCGCCGAAGCGGGATACGACGCCTTCATATTCAAGAACAAGGCCTGGGTCGGCTTGAGCGGCCCCGCCGGCATGCCTACGGACGTGGTACAGAAGCTTGCGGCGGCGGCCCGGCAGGTGGTGCGCGATCCGGAGTTCGGCAAGTATCTGGAGAACATCGGCTTCGATGCGATCGGCAATGCGCCGGAGGAATTCTTGCGGGAGTACCGGGAGGAGTATTCGGTGGTGCCCGGGCTCATCAAGGAACTTGGCAGCCTGGGTCAATGAAGGGCGGAAACGGGCGAGGTCAGGCGGGAGTAGTATTCGAGCTGGACGGGCTTATTCAGGCTCTTTCTTGTTCCAATTAGACAGCCTTAGCGAGAATGACGATGGAATCGCTTGTCGAGCGCCAGGCGCCGATTGATTTTGAAGTGGCCAATGCATTGATCGTGGCAACGCCGGAGTCATGGAGCATCGCGGAAATGGTGGTTCACCGGGATGGTGATGCCTCCTATGAAAGGATGAGTATTTCAATTTCGAGCCCGGAAGGGCATCGGGATCTCATCGGCCCGACGGAGGAAATCCAGGCGGGACTCTATAAGCTCTCCGGCCTGTACAGAGAGTTCGGGAAGGCATGGGCCTCGGTCACGTATAGGGTGGAGCTGTTGCCTGACGGAAACTGGAAATACAACGCCAGATTCACGGATTGATCTGTGCCGGGAATGGCAAGGTCGGGCCTGATCCGAGCGCAGCTGCGGATATCGCTGATATTCATTCAATATCAAATATAAAATTCTTAATATTAGACAGGCCTGTTAAGCACGCCTAAAGTCATCCGCTGGAACATATGGCCAGGACCGCCGCCTAGAGCGGCCGGCCATCCACCCAAAGGAGACTTCCATGCTGCACCGCAGACAGATGCTGACGGCCATGTTGGCCGTGGCAATGCTTGGCGCCGCCGGCCATCAGACCGTCGCGCTGGCCGAGACCTTCCCCTCCCGGCCGATCAAGTTCGTCGTGCCGTTCGGCCCGGGTAGCGGCACCGATACCTCGGCCCGCTATTTCGCCCGCCAGCTGCAGGAGCTGACCGGGCAGCCGGTGGTGGTGGAGAACAAGCCGGGCGCCAATGGCTTCATCGCGGTGAAGAACGTGCTGTCCGCGCCGGCGGACGGATACACGGTTTTCATCGGCAGCAATTCGACGTTGGCGGTCAATGCGGCGCTGTTCAAGGCGCTGCCTTACGACCCGGTCAAGGATTTCGCGCCGCTGACCATGATGATGCGTTCGCCCGCCATGCTGGCCGTCAGTCCCCAGGCCCCGTACGGCACCCTGAAGGACTTGATCGCCTATGCCCAGGCCAATCCCGGCAAGGTGAATTTCGGCGCAGGGTCGGCCGGCTACCAGTTGATGGGCGAATTGCTGAACGACAGCGCCGGCCTGAAGACGGTGCATGTGCCGTTCAAGGGCGCCGGCGACGCCATCATGGCTGTGGCCGGCGGCACAGTGGACTACACGTTCGCCGAGGTGACCGCGGTGCAGGAACTGGCCAAGGACGGCCGCGTGAAGGTGGTGGCGGTCGCGTCGGACCAGCGTGTCGGGACTTCACCCGATGTGCCGACGGCGACCGAGGCCGGCCTGCCCGGATTCGAAGCCTATACCTGGGTGGGCGCGATGGTCAGCGCCAAGACGCCGGCCGAAAAGACCGAGCGCCTGGCCGAGCTGTTCACGCGCATATCCAAGATGCCCGAAACCCGCGCCTTCTATGAACGCCTGGGCGCCACGCCGATGACGGGCGGTCCTGCGCAGATGCACGAATTCCAGGAGAAGGAAATCGCGCTGTGGCAGCGCATCGTCAAGAAGGCGAACGTTCCCCAACAATGAAGGAAGAGGCGAGCATGACGTCGCAAGCCCTGCAGAATGTGAAGGTGCTCGATCTGTCGCGCGTGCTGGCCGGCCCCTGGGCCGCCCAGACGCTGGGCGACCTGGGCGCTGAAGTGATCAAGGTGGAGCGGCCGGGCACGGGCGACGATACGCGCGCCTGGGGGCCGCCCTACGTGACCGATCCGGCGGGGCAGCCCACGGGCGAGTCCGCTTATTACATGTGCGCCAACCGCAACAAGCAGTCGGTCAGCATCGATTTCACCAAGCCCGAGGGGCAGGAACTGGTGCGGCAACTGGCGCGGCAATGCGATGTGCTGATCGAGAACTTCAAGACCGGGGGCCTTGCGCAATACGGGCTGGACTATGCGTCGCTGAGCGAGCTGAACCCCAGACTGGTGTATTGCTCGGTCACCGGCTTCGGCCAGGACGGTCCGTATGCGCATCGCGCCGGCTACGACTTTTTGATCCAGGGCATGGGCGGCTTGATGAGCATCACGGGGCATCCCGACGGCATGCCCGGCGGCGGTCCCATGAAAGTGGGCGTGGCGTTGACCGACATCCTGACGGGACTGTATGCCAGCACCGCCATCCTGGCCGCGCTGCAGGCGCGTGCGCACACCGGGCGCGGCCAGCATATTGATCTGGCCTTGCTTGACGTGGGCGTCGCCTGCCTGGGCAATCAGGCGATGAACTATCTGTACGGCCAGCAGGCGCCGCGCCGCATGGGCAACGCGCATCCGAATACGCTGCCGTATCAGGATTTTCCGACCGCCGACGGGCATATGATCCTGGCCGTCGGCAACGATGGACAATTCGCCCGGCTGTGCGTCGCCATAGAACGGCCGCAATGGGCCGAGGACGAGCGCTTTGCGCGCAATGCGGCGCGGATTGCCCATCGTGAGGAACTGATCGATGGCTTGCGCGCCATCACCGTCACCCGCAGCACGCGCGACTGGGTCGCGCTGCTGGAGCAGCACAGCGTGCCTTGCGGACCCATCAACACCGTCGCGGACGTATTCGAGGATCCGCAGGTCCAGGCGCGCGGCCTGCGCATGAGCATGCAGCACCCGCAGGCGGGCGAAGTGCCGCTGGTCGCCAGCCCCATCCGCCTGTCGGACACGCCGGTGAGCTACCGCCACGCGCCGCCGCAACTGGGCCAGCATACCGACGCAGTCCTGGCCCGCCTGCTGGGCTTGAGTGCGGAGACCCTGCATACACATCGAATCAATGGAGTCCTGGGATGAGCAGTTTGAATTCACTGGCGTTGCCGCTGACGCGCATTCCTCCCGAGGACGAGGCCCTGCGTCCCGCCGTGCGCGCCTTCCTGCAGGAAGCGGTGCGCGACATGCCGGCGCATATCCGGGCGCGTTCCTGGGGCGGCTACGACACCGCGTTCAGCCGGCGCGTGGGCGAGCGCGGCTGGATCGGCCTGACACTGCCGCGCGAATACGGCGGGGGCGGACGCAGCGCCTTTGCGCGCTATGTGCTGGTAGAGGAATTCCTCAATGCCGGTGCGCCGGTCGGGTCGCACTGGATCGCGGACCGGCAGAGTGCGCCGCTCATCCTCAAGTACGGCACGGAAGCGCAGAAACGCTTTCATGTTCCCCGGATCTGCCGCGGCGAGTCTTTCTTCTGCATAGGCATGAGCGAGCCCAACTCGGGGTCGGACCTGGCCAGCGTGCGCACGCGCGCGGCGCCGAACGACCGCGGCTGGCTGCTCAACGGCCAGAAGATCTGGACCACCAACGCCCATCACTGCCAGTACATGATTGCGCTGGTGCGCACCTCGGGCGGGCCGGAGGATCGCCACAAGGGCCTGTCGCAGGTGATCGTCGACCTGTCCCTGCCCGGCGTGACGGTGCGGCCGATCGAGGACCTGTCGGGAGACAGCCACTTCTGCGAAGTGTTCTTCGATAACGTGCAGTTGGACGCCGATGCGCTGGTGGGCGACGAAGGGCAGGGCTGGGAGCAGGTCACGGCCGAACTGGCGTTCGAGCGCAGCGGCCCGGAACGGCTGTATTCCAGCATCGTGCTGTTCGACCAATGGCTGGACTATGCGCGCCTGCCCGCCAATCGCACGCCCTCGTCCCGGCGGTTGGCCGGCAAGGTGCTCGGCCAGCTGACGCCGTTGCGGGCCATGTCGGTGTCGGTGCAGGAGAAGCTGACGCGCGGCGCCAGCCCCATCGTGGAGGCGGCGCTGGTCAAGGAGCTGGGCACCACGCTGGAACAGATGATTCCGGCCTGGATTGCGGAAGACCTGTACTCGCGCGAGGCCGAGGACATTCCGGTGGAACTGCTGATGACCTTGAAGTACGTGACGGAGGCCTCGCCCTCGTTTTCCCTGCGGGGCGGCACCCGCGAGATTCTGCGCGGCATGATCGCGCGCGGCCTGGGCCTGCGCTGAAGGAGCATGACATGAGCGATAACGATCTTTACGCCGATGCCGCGCGCCAGGTGCTGGCGGACCATTGCACGCCGCAGGCGGTGCGCGATATCGAAGCGGGCGGCGACGCCGCCGGCAGGCTCTGGCAACAGCTGGAGGACACCGGCCTGGCCGACGCGCTGGTCGGCGAGGAAGAGGGCGGTTCCGGGCTGAGCCTGGAGCAGGTGTTCGGCGTGCTGGAGCAATGCGGCGCTCATGCGCTGCCCTTGTTGCTGGGCGAGACCATGATCGCGCGCGCGCTGCTGCCGGCGGCGCAGCGGCCTGCTGGCAGCATTGCATTGGCACGCGGCGTGCAACAGGCGGATGGCGCCTGGCATTGCGCGCTGGTGCGCGGCGGCGCGGTGGCTGACAGTGTGCTTGTGCAGACGGGCGATGCCTGGCGCCTGCTGGACGCCGCGCAGGCGCATAGGGAGCCGCAGGCGCTGGCATTGGACGCCGCCCTGAGCTGGACCCCGGCCCAGGTCGCGGCTGCGCCGTTGGCGCCGATGGACGCGGCTACCGACGTCCGCACCATGCAGGCCTGCGTGGTCGCGCCGCAGATGGCGGGCGCGCTGGGCAGCGTGCTGGAGCGCACCCTGCAATACGCCAATGAGCGCCAGCAGTTCGGCCGGCCCATCGGCAAGTTCCAAGCCATCCAGCATCAGCTGGCCGTCATGAGCGAGCATGTCTGCGCCGCACGCATGGCGGCGCAGCTCGGCTGCCATGCCGACGGCGTGGCGCCGGACCGGCTGCGGGTGGCGGTCGCCAAGGCGCGCTGCAGCGAGGCGGCGCTGGTGGTGTCCGAGCTGGCGCACGCCGTGCATGGCGCGATCGGCTTTACGGAAGAATACGATTTGCAACTCTACACGCGCCGCCTGCATGCCTGGCGTCAGACCGCGGGCAGCGAAGCCTACTGGCATGACGTGGCGGGCGATGCGCTGCTCGCGCATGCGGGGCCGACGCTGGACCTGGTGCGTAAGATTACCGACGTCCCGGCCTAAGCCCGGCTCTCAGGAGAAACTTGCATGGCTTTTCTGCAGATAGAACGCGAGGACGGCATCGTCGTCGCCACCATGAACCAGCCGGAGACACGCAATGCGCTGACCGGCAACACCGCCGTCGAAGAGATCGTGCAGCTATGCGCGGACATCCGCCAGGACGCCAGCGTGAAGGTGCTGATCCTGACCGCCGCCGGGCCGATCTTCAGCTCGGGCGGCAACGTCAAGGACATGCGCCGCTTTTTCGACGATGCGCTGACCCCCGAGCACATCTGCGAGGAGTACCGGCAGGGCATCCAGCGCATTCCACTTGCGCTGCATGGCCTGGACGTGCCCGTCATCTGCGCCGTCAACGGTCCGGCCATCGGGGCGGGACTGGACATCGCCTGCATGTGCGACATCCGCATCGCGGCCGACACGGCCACGTTCGCCGAGAGCTTCGTGCGTGTGGGCATCGTGCCGGGCGACGGCGGCGCCTGGCTGCTGCCGCGCGCCGTGGGCATGGCCCGCGCCAGCGAAATGGCCTACACGGGCGAGGCCATCAGCGCGCAGGACGCGCTGGCGTGGGGGCTGGTCAGCCGGGTGGTGTCGGCGGCGGACCTGCTGCCGACCGCCAGGACCCTGGCCGCAAAGATCGCCGCCAATCCCGGCGGCGTCATGCGCATGACCAAGCGCCTGCTGCGCGAAGGCCAGCACAGCAGCCTGGCGTCCTTGCTGGAGCTGTCGGCCAGTTATCAGGCGCTGGCCCACAAGACTGCTGAGCACCGCGAGGCGGTCACCGCGTTCATCGAGAAGCGCGCGCCGAAGTTTTGAAGGGCGGCGCCGCCGATGCATTTGCGCATCGGCAGCGCCAGATGGCGTCAGTGCGCGTCCATCATGTGCAGGCCGCTGCCCAGATGCGCAGCGCCATCGATCTGGAGCAGCTGGCCCGTCATCAGGTGGCCAGCCGGCGTGGCCAGGAAGGCAACCAGCTCCGCGACTTCTTCGATCGATGTGGCCCGGCCCATGGGCGTGGCGGCGACCAGGCGGTCCAGCATGGCCTGCGCAGCCTCGCCGGCCAATCCTGGCGTGATCACCGCTCCGGGGCCGATGCAATTGAGCGCGATGTCGTCAGCAGCCCATTCCAGGGCCAGGGTCCGAGTCAGGCCCAGCACGCCGGCGCGTGCGGCGATGGAATGGGCAATTCCCATGGAGCCGCGGTCCACGCCCGAGAGCGAGATGTTCACCACCGTGCCTTGGCGAGCCTTGAGGAAGGGGTAAGCTGCCTTGGTTACGACGAACACGGCGTTCAGATTGGTGTCGATCACCGCATCCCAACCTTTGCGGCTGATCTGCGCGGCGGGCGCGAAGAATTGGCCGCCGGCATTATTCACCAGCAGGTCGATGCCCTGGCGTTCGCCCACTTCGGCGATCAGCGCCTCGATGGCGGCGGTGTCGCGGATGTTGGCGCAGGCATAGCTGAAGTCGCCGGTCAGTTTTTCGGCCATTCCGGCGGTCTCCGCCAAGGGATCTTCGCGCCGTCCCACCCCGAACACGTCCATGCCCAGCGCCAGCAAACGCAGGGCGATGCCACGACCGATGCCAGAGCCGGCGCCAGTGACCAGTGCGCTGCGGCCGACCAGAACGCCGGGCCGCATGACCTGGGTGGATTCCATGCAAGTTTCAGATTTCATGAGGTTCACCTGGAAGTAGGAATTCAAGAGACCTGCCGCCGCCCGCCGCCGATGGCCGGCGTGGGGCTGCGGGGGATGCGTTGACCGTCGAACAGGGCGGGAAAGGCCGGCACGTGTTCGCCGTTGGCGAGTTCCTGCGATACGGCCCCAGGCCGCAGGCCGCGGATGAGCGTCAGCGCTTCGGCCGGCGCCCGGACATTACCGGCCGGGATCTGCATGTCCCGCATCTGCCGGAGCACGGCTTCGCGGGTCTGCGGCAGGGTCCAGGCTTCCACCTGGGCGTCGAAGTGCGCCGCGCGGCGGATGCGTTCCTTGATGGGTGCATCGTCCGCGCCGATCAGCGGGCGCAGGCGCGCCCAATAGCTGTCCAGCCCGCCCAGGATGTAGACATGGCCGTCTGCGCAGCGATATATGCTGGAAGGCGCCGACGCGCGGTCGCGGTTGCCCATGGGCGGATCCAGTGTTTCGCCTTCGCTTAGCGCCAGCGCCGCCGGCCCCAGCAGCATTGCGGACGCCACCTCCATCATGGAGAGATCGATCAAGCGCCCGCGGCCTTCGAGCATTGCCATCGCGCAGGACAGTCCCGCGTACATGCCGCTGAACATGTCCACGGGCCAGCTCGTGGTCAGGCGCGGCGAGCCGTCCTCGTCGCCGTTCAAGAGGGCGAAGCCGGATTCGCATTGCGCAATGGTGTCCATGCAGATGCGGTCGTCCTGCTGTCCATAGCCGGAGATGAGCACGACGGTCAGGCGGGGATGGCGTGCGCATAACGCCGGGCCTTGCAGGTCCAGACGGGCGAGCGATCCTGGCGCCAGATTGCAGATGAAGGCGTCGGCCTGCGCCAGCAGCGTCTCCAGTGCTTCTCGTCCGTCCGGCGCGGCCAGGTCCAGCACCTGGCTGCGCTTGCCGGTGTTGAAGCTGCGAGCGTAGAAGCTGCCGAAGCTATTTCCCGGCAAGGTACGCACGCCATCGCCGCGCGGCGGCTCCACCTTGACCACGTCGGCGCCGAAATCCGCCAGGTACTGCGCGGCGGTAGGGCCTGCGATGAACTGCGACAGCTCGATGACGCGCTTGCCGGCAAGGGGGCGTGGAGTGTCGGCCTCAGGCATGGATCACCCGCTTGGCTTTGTGGACGGTGCGCGGCAGGGTGCCGTTTTCCACCACTTCCACGTGAAAGCGCACCTGCAGGCGATCGCGCAGCAGTTGCGACAGCCTTTCGCCGAGGTCGGCGCTGGCGCCGGGTTCGCGTTCGACGCGCAGCTTCACGCCGGTCAGGAAGCCCGTGCTCGGATCCTTGACGCTGTCGTCGATGATGATCACGTATTCATTGCTGACGCCGGCAAAGCCACGGACCACGTCTTCGATGGCGGACGGGAACAGATTCACGCCGCGCACGATCAGCATGTCATCGGCGCGGCCGAGCACGCCGCCAGGCAGGCGGGCATGGGTGCGGCCATCGGGGCCCGGGCGGCTGTCGCGCACCACGATGTCTCCAGTCCACCAGCGCACCAGCGGGCAGGCCTGCTTGTCCAGATGGGTGAGCACCAGCACGCCGCGTTCGCCGTCGGCCACCGGCTCATGCGTGTCGGGGTGCAGGATTTCGACGTAGATGAAATCCTCGGCCAGCGTGGGGCCGAGCTGCGCGGCGGTATCCCAGCCTATGGGTTGGCATTCCAGGGCGCCGTAGCAGTCGAACATCTTGGCGCCCCACAGGCGCTCGATGCGTTCGCGCGTGCCGGCCACGCTGGCGCCGGGCTCGCCGCCGACGCAGACCATGCGCACGCGGGATTCGCGCAGGTCGCGTCCCATGGATTGGGCGGTCTCGGCCATGTGGGCCATGAAGGACGGGGTGCCGATGACGCAGTCCGTGCCGTACTGGAAGATGGTTTCCACCTGGCGTTGCGTGTCGCCGGAGGAGCCCGGAATCACCAGCGCGCCGACCCGCTGCGCGGCCAGGGTGGCGCCCAGGCCGCCGACGAACCAGGCGTAATTGAACATGCATTGGAAGACATCGCCGCGGCGCAGCCCCTGGCCGTAGAGATAGCGTGCGTACAGCTCGGCCCAGCGGTCCACGTCATGCTGGGTCCAGAGCACGGGAGCGGGCTGCGCCGTGGTGCCGGAGGAAAAGTGCACCCGCACGGCCTCGCCGGGCTGGACCGCGGCCAGCGTGCCGAAGGGCGGCGCGGCGCGCAGGCCTTCGAGATAGTCGCGCTTGTGGGTGAAAGGCAGGCGTCTCAGGTCTGCCAGGGTCTTGAGGTCTTCTGGAACGAAGCCCGCGTCCGCGAACACCTTGCGGTAGTGCTCGCTGGTATCCGCGACGCGCCGCAACTGCCGGCGCAAGGCTTCGAGCTGGAAGGTCTCGATGCGGTCGCGCGACCAGGTTTCGACCTCATCCCAGATGGTACTGGAATAGGGGAGTTGCTCTTGCTGCTTCATTGTTGGAGTCCTTGAGTAGCCCCCGCAGCGCATAGGCCGCGAGGGTGTGCGCGATATCGTCTATCGCCGCGTCGCTCTGCAGACGCCGCTGGCTGTACCACACGGTGGCCCAGTTCAGCGCGCCAAAGAAGGGTTTGCTCAACATCCTGGCGGGAAGGTCCACGAAGTCACGTTCGCGGATGCCGTCATCGATCACCTCGACGAACATCTGCTCGTAGTCATCGCGCATCTTCACCACGGACCGCAGCCGCTTGGCGGCCGCGGACGCCTCGAGCAGGTGACGCTCCAGCCCCTGCACCGCCACCTTCTGCATCGGCAGTTCCTTGAGCAGGATCTGGGTATGGCGCAGCGCCATGGCCGACAGGCGTTCGACCGCCTTGCCGCCGCCGCGGGCGATGGGGTCGATCTCGTCCGTCAGCCGGGTCATTGCCGCCACCTGCACGTCGAAGAACAGGTCGGCCTTGCTCCGGTAGTGGTGATAGATGCGGCCCTTGGTGGCGCCCAGGCGTTGGGCGACCGCGTCGATGGAAGTGGCCGCATAGCCGAACTCCATGAAGAGTTCCGCGGCCGCCTGCAGGATTTCCTCGCGCGACTCGCCGCCGCCCACTTCTGCCGGGTTCTGTTGTGCACTCACCATTGCTACCTCTTTTCGGAATCGGGTCAAATAGCCAGCTCTTCCGCCTCCTTGCGTACCGCGCGCGACAAGACCAGCCGCTGGATTTCGGAAGAGCCCTCATAGATCTCGAGTATGCGCTGGTCGCGGTACAGCCGCTCGGCCACCGTAGGCTTGCAGTAGCCCAGCCCGCCCCAGATCTGAACGGTATTGTCCACTACCCGGTGCGAAACCTCCGAGGCGAACAGCTTGGTCATGGCGCCCAGGTTGGAGACGTCTTCCTGGCGGTCATAGGCTTGGGCAGCCTGGTACAGCATCATGCGGGCAGCCGAGATTTCCGTGGCCATGTCGGCAAGGCGAAAGCCGATGGCCTGGTTGTCCCCGATGGGTTGGCCGAAAGTCCGGCGCGCCACGGCGCGGGCCGCGGCCTCGCGGTAGCTCGCCAGCGCCACGCCCAGGGACTGGGCGGCGACCATGATGCGGCCGACATTCAACGTCTGCAACGCCAGGCGCAGCGCGCGGTTGAGTTCACCGACCTGGGCGCTTTCGGGCACGACCAGGTCGAGTTTCAGGTTCGAGGTCTGGGTGCCGCGGATGCCCATCTTGTCGGAGAGTTCGTCAATGACCGCGCCCGGCTGCTCCTTGTCGACCATGAAGGCGCTGATGCCGCGTCCTCCTGCCGCCGGGTCGGTCTTGGCAAAGACCACGTAGTAACGAGACGCGCCGCCATTGCCGATCCAGTATTTCTCCCCGCGCAGGCGCCAGCCGCCGCCTTCGCGCACGGCCGTGGCCTCGATGGCCGCGGCATCCGAACCGGCGATGCGCTCGGAAAGTGCAAAGCTGGTGGCGCGGCCCTCGGCCATTTCGCGCAGATAGAAGGATTTCTGCTCGTCCGTGCCGGCCAGCAGCAGGGGGAACGCGCCCAACTGATAGGCGCACATGATGGCGGCGGTCGAAGCGCAGTGCGTGCCCAGGGCTTCGACCGCCGCCACGGTGGCGACCAGGTTGGCGCCCTGGCCGCCCCATTGCGTGGGTAGGAACAGGCCGGTGAACTTGTTTTCCACCAGGGCGGCGATGGTCTCCCAGGGATAGCGTTGTTCACGGTCCAGTTCGGGGGCGAGCGGCGCGAAGCGCTCGGAGCCCAGCTTATGGGCCAGGGCCTGCCAGCGGGTGGCGGTATCGTCCAGCGTGGGATTCCAGATAACAGTCACTTCGAGTTCTCCAGTGTGGTCGCCATGGCCTTGGGACGCTTGCGACGTGTCGCCAGCAGGCCCATCAGCCCTTGCGGAAAGAAAGCCAGAACAAGGATCAGCAGGCTGCCGAGCACGATTTTGTCGACATAGCCTCCGAACGAGAAAAACTTTTCCTGGATCAGGATCAACGCGGTGGCCAGTAGCGGCCCGAGCAACTGGCGGCGGCCGACCAGTACGACGGCGGTCAGCATCAGGATGAGGAAGTAGGTTTCAAGGATGTCGGCGCTGACGTAGGCGCGCTGATAGGCATACAACCAGCCCGCGCAGGCCGTGATGGGCGCCGAGAACAGGAAGACCTGCAGGCGCACCCTGAGCGGATCGATGCCGTTCATGGTGGCCAGGCGGGGATTCAGGTGCACCATCAGCGCCGCCTGGCCCAGGCGCGAGTGGCGGAAGCGGTCCACCAGGTAGAGCGTGATCGCCAGCAGCGTGAACGCGTAGGGCCAGAGCGTCTGGTCATTGCCGGCACTGAGCGTCCAGCCGCCGATGGACAAGTCCAGCGTGGGCAGGCCGCGGATGCCATCCGAGCCGCCCAGGAAGGCCCAGTTGGCTGCCAGGGTCATGGCGACCACGGCGACCGCGTACGTCACCAGCGAAAAGACGAACTCGCGCAAACGCAGGGTGGCCAATCCGATTACTGCCGCCAATCCCAGGGCGACCGCAATCGACGCGGCCAGCGTCAACCAGGCGCTAGCGCCGGAGCGGGTGGCCAGCAACGCCGTCACATAAGCTCCCGCGGCGAAGAAGACAGTATGTCCCAGGCTCACCTCGCCCAGGTCCGAGACGATGACATCCAGCCCGTAGGCCATGATGGCCATGATGGCGATCAGCACGGCGGCGCTGTAGAGAGCCTGGCTGCCGCCCAGCCAGGAAGGCAGGAAGAATACGATGACGGCGCCCGGCAGCAGCGCGAGACGCGAGGCGGAAAGCGTGGCCATCAATGGACTCCTTTCATCGAGCCGGCGGTCAGGCCGCCAGGGCGCAGCACCAGCACGCCAATCAGTACGACGAAGGCCGCGGCGGTTGCGTATGCGGGCGACACCAGGGCGCTGAACAGCGCGGTAAAGACGCCCAGTGCGACGCCCGCGACGTAACTGCCGGTCACGCTGCCGATGCCCCCCAGCACGACCACCACGAAAGTGATGATCACCTCTTCGAAACCCATGGAGGTCAGGATCGGCGTGCGCGGGGCCACCAGCCCGGCGGCCAGGGCGACCGCCGCGCCTTCGAAGGCGAACACGCCGTAGTAGACCTGCCGTACGTTGATACCCGCCAGTTGGGCCAGCTTGGGATCCTCGGCCACCATGCGCACCAGCCTTCCGGCGCGGCTGCCGTCGAGCACGCGCTTGAGCAGCAGGAACAGCAGGATGGCGGCGGCGACGATGGCGGCATCCTGCCAGGTCAGCCACAGGTCGCCGATCTCGATATCGCGTTGCGACCAGGCGGTATCCAGAATTTGTCCTGTCGAGCCGAAGGCCAACGACGCTGCGCCGTGCATGACATAGCCGAAGCCGAGCGTCATGATCATGATTGACACCAGGTTCTGTTCGAACGTGGCGCGCAGCATGATGCGCTGCATGATGATGCCGATCAGCGCGCCGGCCGCCATGGCCAGCGGCAAGGCCAGCAGATAGGGCAGGCCGGCGGTGGTGGTCGCCCACCAGGTGACGAAGGCGCCCAGCATGTACATCTGGCCGTGGCCGAAGTTGACCAGCCGGGCAACGCCCAGCAACAAGGTCCAGCCGATGGCGATCAGCGCGTAGGCATGGCCCAGCACCAAGCCATTTATCAACTGTTGCAGCAGGCTCATGTCGTATGTGCTCCCAGATAGGCTTGCGCGATGCGTGGATCCGCGCCGACCTCTGCTGCGGGGCCTTGCAGCACCAGCCGGCCGCGCTCGAGCAGCAGCAGACGATCGACCACCTGCAAGGCGGCGCGTACGTTCTGTTCCACCAGCAGGATGGCCAGGCCGGCGCTGGCGAGCGAGCGCAGGCTTTGCAGCACTTGCGTCACCAGCATGGGCGCGAGCCCGATGGAAGGTTCATCCAGCAGCAGGGCGCGCGGCCCCATCATGAGCGAGCGGCCGATGCCCAGCATCTGCCGCTCGCCGCCGGAGAGCTGACCGCCCAGGTGCAGGCGGCGTTCGCGCAGACGGGGGAATAGATCGTAGACATCGTCGCGCTTGTAATAGCGGCGCGACGAGTCCTCGGCGGGCGTGATGGCGGGGGCGAGATTCTCTTCCACTGTCATGCGTGAAAAAACCAGGCGAGACTCCGGCACCAGCAACAGTCCCGCGCGTACGCGCTCATGTGTCGGCAGGCCGTCGATGGGCCGTCCCGAAAGCTGGACCTCGCCGCTGACCGCGGGCTGACCGCGCGACCAGCCCAGCAGGGCGTTGACCAGCGTCGACTTGCCTGCTCCATTGGCGCCTATCACCCCGACGATCTCTCCGGCCCGCAGGTCCAGCTGGTCAAGCTGGAGCACGCGATTGCCGGCATAGGCGACATCGAGACGCCGCGCGCTGAGTACGTGTGGCGTGGACATCATGAATCGCCTCCGAGATAGGCCTGGAGCACGCGCGGGTCGCGCTGGATCTCTGCCGGCGTGCCGCAGGCCAAAGTCTTGCCGAGGTTGAGGACGCAGATGCGGTCGGCGACGGACATGATGAGGTCCATGTGATGCTCGATCACCACCACGGCCACGCCCTCGGCCTTGAGCGAGCGCAACAGCGAGGTCAGGGCTGCCATGTCGGCGCCGCCCAGCCCCGCGGCGGGTTCGTCCAGCAGCAGCACGTCGGCGCCCGAGCCGTAGGCCAGCGCGATGGACAGCATGCGCTGCATGCCGTACGAGATTTCATGCGGCTTCAGATCGTGGCAATCGGGCGGCAGGCCGAAGCGCTCCAGGCGCTTGGCGGCCTGGTCGCGCAGGGCCTGCGCCTGCCGGCCCGCCGTCAGCGGGCGCAGGATGCAGGCGCCGAGGCCGGCCGTGCCGCCCAACGCCGCCACCATGTTGTCGCGCACGCTCAACTGGTCAAAGAAGGCGTTTTGCTGGAACGCGCGTTTGATGCCCAGCCGCGCCAGCCCGTGGGCCGGCACGGCGCTGATGTTGCGCCCGCGCAGATGCACGCTGCCGCCGCGGGGGACCAGCGCAGACACGGCGTCGTAGCACGAGCTCTTGCCGGCGCCGTTGGGGCCGATGATGCCCAGCAATTCGCCGGCGCTGACTTCCCAGCTGACGTCTTCCAGGGCGACCAGCGCGCCGTAGCGCACGGCCAGGCTGTCCACGCGCAAGGCGGCAGTCATGGCTTGACCACGATCTTTCGGTCTTTGACCGTGAACAGGTAATAGTGCGACTGCAGCTGGCCGTTGGGCTCGAACGTGACGTCGCCCATGAGCGTGCCCTTGAAACTGCCGCCGCGTATGCGCTTGGCCACAGGTTCGCGATCGAGCGTTTTGAGCTCGTTGACCGCCTGGGCCCAAACCTGCAGCGAGGTCGCGCCCAGCGCCATGAACTTGTCCGGCGTGTACTTGAACATCTCCTGCGTCTTGGCGACGAAGCGCTTGTTGGCGCTGTTCGAGGCGAAGGGCTCGACGTCGGGGAAGTAGATGTCCGCGCCTATCAGGCCGTCCGAGGCATCGCCCGCTACGTTGATGACGCTGGGGGCCACGGTGCCGACCGCGCTCACCAGTTGGCCCGGCAGGCGTGATTGGCGGGCCTGGCGGATGATGGCGGGCATGCCCAGGCCTTCGTTGGCGTTAATGGCGACGGTGATGTCTGGCTTGGCGGCGCGCACGTTGGTCATGGCGACGCGGAAGTCGGCTTGGGTGAAGGGGAATTTCTCCTCGGCCACTTTTTCATAGGTGTGCCCGAGAGCCTTCAGCGCCTTCTCGATGGATTCCTGCGCACCGTTGCCGTAGGCGTCGTTCTCGGTAAGAAAGGCGACGCGCTTGGCGCCGGCGGTCTTGGCGATGTATTCGGCGATGACCGTGCCGTCCTGTGCGTTCGAGCTGTTCAGCCGGATCGCCAGCGGATTGCCTTCGCCGGAAAGAATGGGGTCTGCCTTGGAGATTGCGGTGATGTCCAGCACGCCGGCGCGGGCGATCACGGGTTGCATCGCCAACGTCACCGGGCTGTTCCAGCCTTCGATGATGACCGACACGCCGGCGCTGATGAGTTCGGTGGCGCGTGATACGCCGACCGCCGGCGTGGATTCGTCGTCGCGCGACACGATCTCGATCGGACGGCCGAGCACGCCGCCGTCTTCATTGATCACCGCCGCCATGGCCTGAATCGCTTGCGTGACGTGCTGGCCTTGCGGACCCGCGCCGCCCGACAACGGGAAGATGACGCCTACCTTGATGGGCGCGGGGGCCGCCCCGACGGGTGCGCACAAGGCCATCGAGGCCGCCAGCGCCAGGGGCGATGCCATGCGCAACAACTGTTGTATCCGCTTCATGCCTGTCTCCTGATTTTTGTGACACCGGTCTGCGCCGGCGCTGCGGCGGCCATGGCCGCCGTGCTGCATAAATGGGGACTGCGTGGTGCAACGGTTGACGGAGGCCGCGGGCCGGTAGGTCTCCGGCACTCTGAATCGGCTGTCGGAGTAAACATACCATTCGGTATTTTGATAGGTCAACGGCGTAAATAAAGTTTGATTCTAGGCATTTTCCCTAGGTAAAAATCAGTTTTTTGGTTTTTATTGATCAGATACTCATTGGTATGTACTATGAAATTTCCTTTTTCGTCACTGAGGGCTTTGGCATGAAGACAGAAGGCAACAGCGCGCTGGTGACAGGCGGCGCATCCGGGCTGGGCCTGGCGACGGCGCAACGCCTGGTCGCGCAGGGCATGAAGGTGGTGATCGCGGATCTGCCTGGTTCAGCGGGGGAGACAGCCGCCCGCGATATCGGGGCGCTGTTCGCTCCCACGGATGTCACCCGGGAGGCCGACGTGCAGGCCGCGTGCGAACTGGCGGCCACGCTCGGCCCCTTGCGGGTGCTGGTGCATTGCGCGGGCCGCGGCGGGCCGGTACGTCTCATCGACAAAGAAGGAAATCCCGGCTCGCTGGAAACCTATACGGACATCGTCCGCATCAATCTGATCGGCACTTTCAACACCCTGCGCGTGGCGGCGGCCCATATGGCGCGCAACCCGGTGGACGACGAGGGTGAACGGGGCGTCTGCATCCTGACCGCTTCGGTGGCGGCGTACGAAGGCCAGATCGGCCAGATCGGCTATGCCTCTTCCAAGGCCGGCGTGGTGGGCATGACCATCGTGGCCGCGCGCGACCTGGCCAGCAAGGCGATACGCGTCTGCACCATCGCGCCTGGAATTTTCGATACGCCCATGCTGGCTCGCGTTTCTGACGATGCCCGCAAGACCTTGTCAGCCTCGGTGCCGCACCCGGCGCGCCTGGGCATGCCCGCGGAATACGCCCTGCTGGCAGAACACATCATTGCCAACCCCATGCTCAACGGCGAAACCATCCGTCTGGATGGCGCCTTGCGCATGGCCCCACGCTGACGTGTAGAGGAGATAACGATGACCGAGAACAAGACGGAAAGCGACGAGGTATTGCTGGAGAGCAGCGGCGGAATCCTGACGATCACCATCAACCGGCCGCAAGCGCGCAATGCGGTGACCCTTGCCGTGGCGCGGGCCATCGCCGCAGCCGTGGATGAACTGGATGACCGCGAGGACCTGCGCATAGGCATCCTGACCGGCGCCGGCGGTTCGTTCTGCGCCGGCATGGACCTGAAAGGCTTTCTACGCGGCGAACGGCCCAGCATAGAAGGGCGAGGATTTGGCGGGCTGACCATGCGCCCGCCGAAAAAGCCGCTTATCGCGGCGGTCGAGGGATATGCGCTGGCGGGCGGCTTCGAGCTGGTGCTGGCTTGCGATCTGGTGGTGGCGGCCGAGAATGCGCAGTTCGGCGTTCCGGAGGTCAAGCGCGGGCTCGCGGCCACTGCCGGCGGCCTGGTCCGCCTGCCGCGGCAGTTGCCGTGCCGGGTGGCGATGGAGCTGGCGTTGACCGGCGACATGTTTCCCGCAACGCGTGCCTTGAGCTACGGCCTGATCAACCAGGTGACTGCGCCCGGAGAGGCCCTGCAGGGCGCGCGGGAGCTGGCGCGCCGCATCGTCGCCAACGGGCCCCTGGCCGTGGCAGCCAGCAAACGCGTCATCGCCGAGTCGCAAGGCTGGCCGGCCGACGAGATCTGGAGCCGCCAGGCCGAACTGACCGAGCATGTCTTCACGTCGGCCGATGCCCGCGAAGGTTCCGCGGCGTTTGCCGAGAAGCGCGCGCCCGTCTGGCAGGGGAGGTGAGGTATGGCTGGCGATGCGCGTTTTGACGGGCCCGGACCCGACGTCCGCCATCAGGCGGGTTTGCGGGAGGGCCGTATCCTGTTGCAGCACTGCGACGACTGCGCCAGCGTGCGCTTTCCTCCGGCGCTGGTCTGCCGGGCCTGCGGTAGCCCACGGCTGACCTGGCGCGAGTCGCCGGGCGCGGGCGTGGTCTATTCAACCACGACGGTGCGCGACCGCGCCGGAGACTACAACGTCTCGCTGGTCGAAGTGGAAGGCGGGGCGCGGATGATGACCCGCGTCGAGGGCGTGGACGCGCCTGCCATCGGTTCAAAAGTGCGCGCGCGCATCGTCGCGGGCGATGACGGGGCCTACATCGTATTCGACGCCCCGGGAGAACGCTCATGAGCGCCCGCTTGCGAGGCCGTTGCGCCATTGCCGGCATAGGCAATACGCGGCGCTGGAATGCGCCCGGCCGTTCTCCCTTCGATCAGCTGCAGGAGGCGGCGATCCTTGCGCTGGAAGATTGCGGCCTGGGGATGAAGGATGTAGATGGTCTGTATTGCGCCATGTCCACATCCGGCCTGCCGGTGCTGAACGTGGCGGAACGGCTGGGCATACAGCCGCGCCAGGCCGATGGCACGATGGTCGGCGGTGCGTCGTTCCTGTTCCATCTGCAATCGGCGATGGCTGCGCTGGAAACCGGGCTGTGCGATGTCGCGCTGATCTGCTACGGGTCGAACCAGTTGACCGCAGGCGGCAAGCTGGCATCCATGCCTGACCCGCAGCCCTACGAGACGCCGTTCGCGCCGCGTTATCCGATCTCGAGCTATGCGTTGGCCGCGGCGCGGCACATGCATCGGTATGGGACCACGCGCGAGCAGCTGGCGGACGTGGCGGTGGCGGCGCGCCTGTGGGCGCAGCGCAATCCGGATGCCTATGTGCGCGGCGAGTTGACGCGCGCGGATGTGCTGGCCTCGCGCATGGTCAGCGACCCGCTCAGCAAGGCGGATTGCTGCCTGGTGACCGACGGCGGCGCCGCCGTGGTGCTGGTCAGCGCGGATCGCGCGCGCGACCTGCGCAGGCCGCCGGTCTATGTGCTGGGCACCGGCGTGGCGACGAGCCACAGGCAGATATCCTGCATGCCGGATCTGGCTACCACCTGCGCGGTCGAGTCAGGGCAACGCGCCTACGCCATGGCCGGGCTGTCGCCGCGCGACATCGGCCATCTCATGGTCTATGACGCGTTCACCATCAACACGATCCTGTTCCTGGAGGACCTGGGCTTCTGCGCCAAGGGGGAAGGGGGCGCCTTCGTCGCCAGTGGCGCCATCGCGCCTGGGGGCTCCCTGCCGGTCAATACCAACGGCGGCGGGCTCTCCTGCAACCATCCTGGCATGTACGGCCTGTACACCTTGCTGGAGTCGGTGCAGCAGTTGCGCGGCGAGGCGGGCGAGCGGCAGGTGCCCGACGTGCAGGTGTCGCTCGCCCATGCCAATGGCGGCGTGCTGTCCAGCCAGGCCACGGCCATACTCGGCACCGCCGACGTTTTGTGAGGTTCGCATGCCCATCGATCCGGCAACACTGTTGGCTGCGCGCATCCCCGAGCGCATCCAGGAATACGACTGGCGCGACTGCGCGCTCTACGCCCTCGCGCTCGGCGCGGGCATGAATCCCGTCGACGAGGAGGAGCTGTCCTACGTCGATGAAACCCGGCTGAAGGTCCAGCCGACCCTGGTCAACGTGTTGGCGGACCCGGGCCTCTGGCTGCGCGATCTGCCGCTGGGGCTGGATTGGCGCCGCACGGTGCATGGCGAACAGTCCATACGCCTGCACCGGCCCCTTGCCCCCAAAGGGCGGGTAAGAGGCGTGACTCGCATCGTCGACCTGGCGGACAAGGGCGCCGGCAAGGGCGCTTTGCTGTACGTCGAGCGTGAACTGTTCGATGCCGCGGACGACGCCTTGCTGGCCACCCTGCAGCAGACCGTGTTCTGCCGTGGCGATGGCGGTTTCGGCGGGCGGGCGTCGGCGCGGCCGGCGCCGCCGGCGATGCCGGCGCGCGAACCCGATGCGGCTGTCGATTGCCCTACTTCGCCGCAGGCCGCCCTGGTCTACCGGTTGTCGGCAGACCTGAACCCGCTGCATATCGATCCCGCGGCCGCGCGGCTGGCGGGCTTCAAGCGGCCGATCCTGCATGGCATGGCCAGCTTTGGCGTGGCCGGTCTGGGCCTGGCGCGCCTTTGCTGTCCGGGAGAGCCCGAGCGGGTGCGCGCCATGAGCGGGCGTTTTCGCGCGCCGGTCTATCCGGGCGAGAGGCTGCGGGTCGATGTCTGGCGGGAGCAGCCGGGACTGGCGCGCTTTCGCGCCGTGGTTGTGGAGCGCGGCGAGATCGCCATCGACAACGGCGCATTCGAGTTCGGAGAGTCGCAATGACAACAAGAAAGGTGCTGGTGGTGGGCGCGTTGGGCGTGGTGGGGCGGGCGGTGATGGAGCATCTGCATGGCCGGCCGGACGTGCTGTGCGCAGGCTTGTCGCGACGGTCGGCCGACTTTGCCAGGGATGCGATATGGATTGCGGCCGACCTGCGCGATGCGCAGGCAACGCGGCAGGCCTTGGCCGAGCACGGCGATGTGACGCATCTGGTCTATGCCGCCTTGAACGAGCAGCCGGATTTGCTCAAGGGGTGGCGGGATCCGGAGAACGTCGCCATCAATACGCGGATGCTGGCCAATACGTTGGCGGCATTGGACGGCGCGCCGCTGGCGCATGTGACCCTGATGCAGGGGACCAAGGCCTACGGCGTGCATACGGGGCGGGCCATGCGCATCCCCGCGCGCGAGCAGGACGCCGTGCGCGACCATGCCAATTTCTATTTCGACCAGCAAGACATGCTGGAACAACAGGCGCGGCGGCAAGGGTTCGGATGGACCATATTCCGCCCGCAGATCGTGCTTGGCGTTGCCCTGGGTAGCGCCATGAATCCGGTGGCGACGCTGGGCGCCTACGCCGCGCTGTTGCGGGAATCGGGCCAGCCGCTGGCCTATCCCGGACATCCGGAGCTGTTGACGGAATGCACGGATGCGCGTCTGATCGCTCGCGCGGTCGAGTGGGCCTGGGATGCGCCGCAAGCCTGGGGTGAGGTCTTCAATATCGCCAATGGCGATGTGATGGCCTGGCGCCATCTGTTTGAGCGCCTGGCCGAATTCTTCGGCATGCCTGCAGGGGAGTTGGTGCAGACCCGTATGCGGCAGGCCATGCCCGCCGAAGCCCAGGTCTGGCGCGAGATGGCGCGGCGGGAGGGCTTGCATGTGAACGAGCTGTCGGACCTGATCGGGCTGTCATGGCAGTACGCGGACGCGACCTGGTCGGCGCAACACCCCTTGCCGTTCCCGCCGCTGGTATCCACCATCAAGCTGCGCCAGGCCGGCTTCGGCGATTGCATCGACAGCGAGCTGTCGGTGCTGGAAAATCTGCGCAGGATGCAGGCGCTCGGCTACTTGCCGCGCTGAGCCGGGCGCCCGCGATCCCGCCTATTGCACGGGCGGGATCTTCAACTTTTCGATCAGCGCGCCCCAGCGCTGACTCTCCCGCAACGTGATATCGCGCAGTTCCGCCGGACTGCTGCTGCGCGGTTCATTGCCGATCTGCTGCATGGTGCGCACGAACTGTGGCGAAGCCGTGATCTTGCGCAGTGCGGCGTTGAGCTTGTCGACCACTGGCGCCGGGGTCCCGGCCGGAGCGAACACGGCGTACCAGGTTTCGCCGACCACGTCCGGATAGCCCAGCTCGGCGAATGTGGGCACGTCGGGCAACAGCGGTTGACGCTGCGGACTCAGCACGGCCAGCGCGCGGTACTGCCCGGCGCGCACATTGGGAACGGCGCTGGTAAGCGCCTCCACGTTGGAGTCGACCACGCCGCCTATCATGTCCACGGTGGCGGGCGCCGCGCCCTTGTAATGCACCTGCGTCACGTCCACGCCCATGCCAGCTGCAGCCAGCTCGCCCAGCAAATGGACCATGCTGCCGAGACCGTTGGTGGCGTTGTTGACCTTGCCGGGATGAGCTTTGGCATAGGCGGCGTATTCGGCCACGTTTTTTGCGGGAAAGTCCTTCTTCACCACAAAGGCGAACGGCACGGTGGCGACAGCGGAAACCGGCGCGAAGTCGTCCAGCGTGTACGACATCTGGGTCATCAAATGAGGCGTGACGGTGAAGGTGCTGCCGGAGGAAAGCAGCAGGGTGTATCCGTCCTTGGGTGCGCGCGCCACGAAGGTGGCGCCTATCATGCTGGATGCGCCGGCCTTGTTGTTGACGACAAAGGTCCCTCCCAGCTCCTCGCCCAACTGCATGGCGAGTTGCCGGCCCACCACATCGCTGGTGCCGCCGGGGGGAAAGGGAATGACGAGCGTGACGGGCTTGTCTGGGTAGCTGGGTGGGGCGGCCTGCGCAAGTGGGGCGAGGCTGGCCAGGGCCAAGGCGGCCCAGGCCGGAATGCGATTCAGCATTGCGGTCTCCGGCAAAGAGGTGAGAGCCGCGGGCGTCGCGCCCGCGGCCGGCTTCAGACGGTGGCGACGGGAGTGACGGGCGAACCTACCGCGCCGGGCAGGCGCAGCGGCGGCGCCGTCAGCAGGAAAGTGCTGCGGCCATGCTCGCGCAGCCATTGCGCCAGCTCTGCGAAGTACCAGAGTTCGCCGAGATGCAGCCCAAGCTTGAAGAGGCAATGCGCGTGCAGGGGCAGGCCGGGATAGTGCTCACCCTTGCCTGGCGTGGCCGGATAGGCTTCCACCGCGAAGTTGTCGGCGCAGATTGCCACGATGCCGGAGTCGGTGATCCATTGCAGCAGGCGTTCGTCGCGGCCGTCCAGCACGGCGCACGAGCGCGCCAGGACGTCGCCGTCCGGCTGCTTGTTCATTTCCAGGATCAGGTCGGCAAAGCCCGTATAGAGGCAGAGAAAATCGCCGGGCAGTACCGCGACGCCGTCCAGGGCTGCCATCAGCTCGTCATAGCCGATCAGTGCGCGTTCGCGCCCGTAGCGGCGTTCCAGGTCGACCAGCACGCCACGCCCCTGGACGCCGGCGGTGGCCATGCGTTCGATACCGATGGCCTTGGCGCCCAGGCCGCTCTTTGCGTCATCGGGCCCGATCACGTCCAGGCCGCCGCGATAGCCGTTGTAGTAGACCTTTTCGGGCAGCCCGTCGCCGTTCGCATCGAACATCTGTCCAACATGCCCCAGTCCGTCCCATTGGGTCGAGTACTGCAGGAACATGAGGACGGCGTCGTCCGAAACGACGTCGTTGAAGCAGGGGCAGACCTGCGACAGCCGATAGTTGTAGTTGTGGCCGTCGCCGCGCTTGTCGTAGGAGAACTGCGGTTCCCGGCGATGCTGGAACAAAGTGTTCCCGCCTGGGTAGTCCAGCGGCAGGCTGAGGCAGAACGCCCGGCCTTCCTGCACCTCGCGGAACGCGCGCAAGCGCGTTTGCGGGGTTAGCAGATTCATGCGCCCGATCTGATCGTCAGGGCCGAAGTCTCCCCAATTCGATCCTTCCGGGCGCTGCTTCCAACGTGGGGTATCCATATTCTTAGACATCCTTGCCATGGGTTGGTGAGCCTGCGTGCAGACCGTCCGCCGATTGTCTCCTTCAGCGGCGGGCTGCATTCTTTGGGCAAACATACCATTCGGTATGTTTTTATGTCAATCGCGTTTTCCCATGTAAAAAATCCCGGCTTTTAATGCTGAGATTTTTGTTTTTTATGAGAAATGAAAAATACCAATCGGTATCTTTATGGGAATTGGGAGCAAGGAAAGCCCTTGCCGCGCCACGCTCGTGCGAGCACGAGCGTGCTAGGGGACGGTCGGATGGCTGGGATGGAAGACATGGTCCGTTCGGGAACAGAACGAACAGGGCACGATCAGCTCCCCGTATCGGGGGCATTGGAAGGAACGCCCGGCGCGCGTAGCGGCGCCGGGCGGGATCGGGATGTGGGGGGCGGCCTACTGCTTGTCCATGTACGTCAGCGCGGAAGCCACCAGCGCGCGTACACCCACGCGCAGCGCGTTTTCGTCGATGGCGAACTCCGGCGAATGGTTGGGCGCGCCGCTTTTGTCGCCCAATGGCGAGGCATTAATGAACCAGAAGACCGAGGGCACCTTGCCGCTGACGCCATATGCGCCGAAGTCCTCGCTGCCGGTGGATGGCGCGGGCATTTCAACTGTCTTGCCGGCGCCGGCCGCTTCCTGCCATGCAGGTATCAAGCTGCCGGTCAGGGATTTATCGTTGTCGACGACCTCGTAGCCGGTGTAGATGTTCACCTTGGAGCTCAGGCCATAGGCCTGCGCAATATGCTCGGCGCGTGCGCGGATGGCCTCGTGGACGATGCGTTGGTTGTGCGACGAAAGCGAGCGTACCGTGCCCGCCAGTTCGGCGCTTTCGGGCAGGATGTTTGCGCGTCGTCCGCTCTGCAACATGCCGATGGACAGTACGGTGACGCCGTCGGATTGATCCACCTTGCTGCTGGTGATGCCCTGCAGCGCCAATGTCAGTTCTGCCGCAGGTACGAGCGCGGGATTCGCGGTCCATGGGCGTCCGCCGTGTCCGCCCTTGCCGTGCAGTGAGATCTCGAAGCGGTCGCCGCTGGCCATGGTAGGGCCGGCGCGATAGGCGATGGTGCCGGAGGGGGCGCCGGCGCTGATGTGCTGGCCGAAGACCACGTCCACTTTGGGATTCTCCAGCACTCCCTGCGCGATCATGGCCCTGGCGCCGCTGGGCTCCTTGTCGGGTCCCCATTCTTCGGCGGGCTGGAATAGGAAGACTATCGTGCCGGGCAGTTCGTCCTGCATCGCCGACAAGGCCTTGGCCGCGCCCAGCAGCATTGCGACATGAGTGTCGTGGCCGCAGGCGTGGGAAACCGATACCTGCTCTCCGCGCCATACGGCCTTGGCCTGCGAGCGGAATGGCAGGTCATTGCGTTCCTCGACGGGCAGGGCGTCCATGTCGGCGCGCAACGCCACCACCGGTCCCGGCTTGCCGCCCTTGAGCACGGCCTTGACGCCTGTGCGCGCTATCCCGGTCTCGACGGTGATGCCGGGCATGGCGCGCAAGGCGTCGGCGATGTACTTCGCGGTTTCGGTCTCCTGGTACGACAGCTCAGGATGCTGGTGTATGTGGCGTCTCCATGCGATCACTTCAGACTCGGTCTGGTCCGCCCGTTGCAGGGCCTCCTGCAGCAGGCCGGCATCGGAGGCGGCCTTGGCCACCGGCAGTGTCAGTCCCAGGGCCAGCATCAATCCGGAACTCGCGGCCATAAGCCGGTTGGGTAGGGCCATTGCCTTGCTCCTGTCAGTGGGGCGCCTCGGACTTGCGGGCGCAGGGAGAAATGTTCAGCGCTGCGTGCAAGCGGCGATGGCGCGTGCGACATAATCGATGTTGCCGTCGGTCAGGCCGGCAACGCAGAGTCTGCCGGACTTCAGCAGATACACGGCATGTTCGCGGCGCAGCGATTCGACCTGTTGGGGGCTCAACCGCATGTAGGAGAACAGTCCTTGCTGTCGCTCGATATAGTCCCAGGCTTCGCGCGCGCCGGTCAATTGCGTCAGCGCGTTGGACAAGCGGGCGCGCAGGCTGACGAGCCGTGTCCGCATCTGCTCCAGTTCATCGGTCCAGACTTGCCGCAACGCGTCATCGCTCAGAATGGCGGCAACCAGGGCGGCGCCAAACGTGGGAGGCGTGGAGTAGTTTCCACGTATCAGCAGCTTGAGCTGGCCCAGCGCGCGGTCCGCGGCGGTTTGGTCGCGGCACACGATATTCAGGGCGCCGCAGCGTTCGCCGTACAGGGAGAAGTTCTTCGAGAAGGAACTGGCGACCAGGCATTCCACGCCCGCCCGCGCCATTGCCCGGATTGGTTCGGCGTCCGCATCCAGACCTAGTCCGAACCCCTGGTACGCCAGGTCAAAAAAGGGAATCAGGCCCTGGCGCGCAAACAGTTCGGTCAGTGCCTCCCACTGATCTGCAGACAGGTCCACGCCAGTTGGGTTGTGGCAGCTGGCGTGCAGCACGACGATGGACCCTGCCGGCAGAGCCTGCAACGCGTCATGCATCTGCGCAAAGCGCACGGTGGCAGTTTGGGCGTCGTAGTAGGGATACTCATGCACCGCGAAGCCCGCCTGGCGGAAGATCTGAGCATGGTTCTCCCATGTCGGATCGCTGACCCAGACCGTCGTTTTGGGGCAGATATGGCGCAGCAAGTCCGCGCCCAGCTTCAAGGCGCCGGTGCCGCCGACACTTTGGGTCGTCACCACGCGCTCAGGCTCGGGGCCATTGGCTCCGAAGATCAACGATCTGGCTGCGTTGCGGTATGAGGCCGAGCCGGGGATGGGCAAGTAGGGATGCGGCTTTCCCGCCTGCACGAGCATGTCGCGGGCCTGGCGCACGGCGCGCATCACAGGGATGCTGCCGTCTTCGGCAAAGTAGGTGCCGATGCTGAGACTGACTTTGTGGGGCGCAGGGTCGTTCTGGAAGGCTTCAACCAGCGCGAAGATGGTGTCGCCGGCTGTAGCGGGCAGGGGAGAGAAAAGAGACTGCATGGAACTGCCTCATTGGAAAGGTGCGGCCGTGGCCGGCCAGGATGTCAGCGCGATGCCTGGATCTGTACCGCCAGCGTGCCGATGTCCTCGATCGTTGCGCTGATTTCGTCACCGATCTTGAGGAACGTGCCTTGTGGCGCGCCCACGCCGGCGGGCGTGCCCGTCAGTACTAGATCTCCGGGTTCCAGCGTCATGATGCGACTCAGGATTGCCAGCTGCTCACGGATGTCGAAGACCATGCCGCTGGTACGGGCGTTTTGCTTGATCTGGCCGTTGACGCTGAGCTTCAGACCCAGGTCCATGGGGTCGCGGATGAACGCCGCCGGTACCAGTCTGGGTCCGAGCGGGCAGCTGGTGTCATGCGCCTTGCCGGCCACCCAGTCCAGCTTGTAGAAGGTGTCGGGCGCCTTGTTGAGGTCGCGCGCCGACATGTCGACCGCGACGGTGTACGCCGCCACGTGGTCCAGCGCATTTTCCGGCAGCACATTCCTGGCCGTCTTTCCTATCACCAGCGCCAGTTCGATCTCCCAGTCCAGGCGCTGGCAGCCTATGGGCATGTGTACCGTGGCACCCTCGCCGACCACGGCCTGGCGGGGCGGCTTGAAGAAAAAGAACAGGCGCTGTGCGGACTTGTCCTCGGCGTTCGGGACGTTCATTTCCGCCAGGTGGTCATGGTAGTTGGCCCCGGCGCAAAGCACCTTGCCCGGATACTGCAGCGGAGCCATGTGGCGCACCGGTCCGGAGACCTCATGGCCGTCGAGCGCGGAGCGGCGGGCGGCTGCCTGCTCAAGCAGCGCCAGCGAGCGCGGCCAGTCTTCGAAGAGATCGCGGACGGAGGTATCCAGGGCGGGCTGGTCCAACACCTGGGCACAGGTGGCCAGCGGATAATTCCGCCCTTCGATTTCCAGGCAGGCAACGGGACGAGAGGCGATGTCGAGGGTGGTCAATGCGAACATGGGACTTGATCCAGTGAGATCAGAAAATGGGTGGCGGGCGGCGCAGCTCAATCGACCACGAAGCCGGACTGGGCCACGGTATCGCGCCACTGCTCGAGCTGCTGGCGCGCCAGCGCGTCGACCGCCTGCGGTGTGCCGCCGGCCGGTCGCATGCCCAGCTCGGAAAGACGCTTGGCGACGTCGGGAAGGGCGAGGATGTCGTTTACCGCCGAATTCAGCTTGCGGATGGCTGGCTCTGGGGTGCCGGCCGGTGCATACAGCCCAGCCCAGCCCGAGGTCTCGAGTTCGCCCAGCCCGAGTTCGCGCATGGTCGGCGTTTGCGGCAGCGCCGGTTCGCGTTGTGCGCTGAAGGTCGCCAGAACGCGCAGCTTGCCAGCCTGCGCCAGCGGGACCACTTCGCCCGCATCCATAACGATGGCATTGATGTGTCCGCCCAGGAGCGCGGTCACGGCGTCCTTGCCGCCCTTGAACGCGATGTGCTCCAGCGGCGTACCTAGGCGCCTGGCCAGTGAAACGCCCAGGAAATGCTGCAGGCTGCCGGTGCCGGATGTACCGTAGAACGCCTTGTCCGGATTCTGCCTGGCCCAGGTCTGGAACTCGTTGAACGAGGTGACGGGGCTATCGGCCGCGACGGCGAGCACGATGTCCCAGCTCACCAGCTGCGTCACCGGCTTAAGGTCGGCGAAGGGATCGTAATTGAGCTGTCGGAACAGGTGCGGGTAGAGGAAGATGGCCACGCCCGGCGCCACCAGCAAGCTGCTTCCGTCGGGCGCGGCGCCCTTGACCGCCTGAATGGCAATGCGCGTCTGCGCGCCGGGGCGGTTCTCCACCACCACGGGCCGCTCCAGATGATTAGGAAGCTTCTCCGCCACGATCCTGGCCACGGTATCGAACGATCCGCCGGCCGGCAAGCCGACGACCAGCTTTGCCGGCTGCTGCGCGTGGCCGGAGGCCGCCATGAACAGGCCGGCCAATGCCAGGTACTTGAGTCGGGTGAGAAGGGAGGCCCCGCCAGGAACGGCTGTCTTCATCTTGTCTCCACGGTCTTTTTATTTGAGTTGACCCTGGCGAGGATTGTAGGCGGGTGGTGAAAACCGTCTAATGAAGATTAGTCATCGGATGAAAGCCAACAGGAATTACCGAAGTAGGAACGGCGCCGCGGACCGAAGTCCGTGGGCGCCACGGCCGTCCCGTGCGGGACGGCGCGTCAGCCGGGGTAGTAGCCCTGCCGTATATCGTTCTCGCGGGCGAGTGTCGAGCGCCGCGCGGGATCGCCATAGCCGCCGCCGCCGGGCGTGTAGACCTCGATGACGTCGCCGGCCTGCATGACGATCCCCTGATCCTTGGATACATGGGCTGGCACATAGGCTGCGCCGTCGCGATAGACAGTGACGCGGGTACGGCCGCCTTCCTGCCCACCCGCCGCGCCGGGCGGACCGAATTTTCCGTGGTCCATGACCATGGAAGCGCGCGCCGAGCCTGCCCTGAGACGGATCCGGTAATGGATGCCCATGCCGCCGCGGAACTCGCCCAGTCCGCCGGATCCTTCGTGGATGGCGTAGCGCTCGAAGAGCACCGGATACAACTGTTCCTGGACCTCCACCGGCGCGGCCTTGGAGATGCCGATGGTGGAGCAGCCGTTGGTCAGTCCATCGCCTGCGGGATGGCCGCCGTAGCCGCCGCCCGAGATGACGTACATGACATAGGAGCGCCCATGCATGGGGTCATCGCCGCCGATGGCAAGATTGGCGGTGGTGCCGGCGGGCGCCGCGAACAGGCGCTGGGGGATTGCTTTCTGCAAGGCGTCGAATACGGCTTCGGCGATGCGCTGGCTGACCTCCGCGGCGCAGCCCGATACCGGCCGGGGATACTTCGCATAAAGGAAGGTGCCGTCGGGATCCTCGATGCGCAGCGGTTCGAACAGGCCCGCATTGATGGGCAGTTCGGGGAAAACATGCTTGATCGCCAGGTAGATGGATGAGCGCGTCGTGGCGATGACGCTGTTCATCGGGCCGGCGCAGGGCGGGCTGGATTCGCTGAGGTCGAAGTGCATGAGCTCGCCTTCCTTGCGGATGCGCACCGCCACCTTCAGCGGCTGGTCCTGCACGCCGTCGGAATCCAGGAAGGCTTGTCCAAGATACTCACCGTCAGGAATCGCGGCGATCACGGCGCGGGTCTGGACGGAGGCCTGGCGTTTGAGTTCTTCGATGGCGGTGTCGACGGTGTCCTGGCCGTAGCGGTCCAACAGCTGGGTCAGCCGTCGTTCGCCGATGGCCAGCGCGGCCGCCTGGGCCTTGATGTCGCCGATGCGTTGCTCGGAGATGCGGATGTTCGACATCAGGATGGACAGGATTTCCGGATCCAGCTCCCCCTTCTTGTAGAGCTTGACTGGAGGAAGACGCAGTCCTTCCTGCTCGATTTCGGTGGCGTGGGCAGAGAATCCGCCGGGCACCATGCCGCCCATATCGGGCCAGTGGCCGGTGTTGGCGAGCCAGGCGTACAGCTTGCCGCGATAGAAGTAGGGTTTGACGAAGCGCACGTCCATCAGGTGGGTACCGCCCAGGTAGGGATCGTTGACCATGAAGATATCGCCGGGGGCGATGTCCTTGGCCCGTTCGATCACGGCCTGGGTGGAGAACTGCATGGTGCCCACGAAGATGGGCAGGCCCAGCTCTCCCTGGGCGATCAGTTCGCCGCTGTCGCGGTGGTAGATGCCGTTGGAGCGGTCCTGAGATTCCGAAATGATGGGCGAGAACGCCGCGCGGCAATGCGCCAGGTCCATTTCATTGCATACCTGATGCAGCCCGCTCTGGATGACGGTCAGCGTGACGGGGTCGATGTGGGTCATGGGAGTGCATCTGCCCTAGAGAGTGATGATGAGGTTGCCGTAGCCGTCGCCGCGGGCGTGCGCGCCGGGGTCGATGACGGTGGTGGCGTCCAGCTGTTCGATGATCGCGGGCCCGTTCAGGCCTTCGGCGGGGATGTGCTCGCGTGGGTAGATGGGCGTGTCGGTCCAGCCCGTTTCCGCGAACCACACCGGACGCCGCCGTGGCGGCGCAGCGGCCGTTCCTGTGCTGCGCAGCGAGTCCAGCGATATGGCGTGGCGCTTGCCGACGAGGCTGGTGTCCAGCGTCACCAGAACCGGTCGCAACTCGGAGAGTTCGACCTGGAACCGTTGCCAATAGGCGCGGGCGAAAGCCTCCTGCAGCTGCGCGACGGTGGCGGCGCCGGTTTCGACGGCCACTGTCAACAGATGGCTTTGGCCCTGGAACTGCATCTGCGCGTGATGGAAGATTTCGATGTCGGAGACGGCGATGCCGTCGCGCTCGATGGCGGCATGCCCCAGGGCGATCTGGTCATGCAGGCAGGCCTGCAGATCGGCGTCCGTCAGATCCTTGAGCGGCCGGTTGAAAGACTTTACGAAGTCATGCCGCACATCCGCCACCAGGCAACCCAGGGCGTTGGTCAGTCCGGGGCGCACCGGAATGAGGACGGTCGGTATGGCGAGTTCGCGCGCCAGCGCGACGGCGTGCAGCGGCCCCGCGCCGCCGAAGGCGAAGAGCGCGAAATCGCGGGGATCGTAGCCGCGGGCCAGGCTGACCAAGCGCACGGCGCCGGCCATGTTGTTGTTGCCGATCTGCAGAATGGCCGCCGCAGCCTGCACCGCGTCCAGGCCCAGCGGGCGACCGATGTGCTCCTCGATGCGCGCGGCCACTTCGTCCACGGTGACCGCGCGATCCACGGAGAGCAGGCGATCGGGGTCGAGCCGCCCCAGCACCAGATTGGCGTCGGTCAGCGTCGGCAGTTCGCCGCCGCGTCCGTAGCAGATGGGGCCGGGGCGCGCGCCCGCGCTGTCGGGGCCGACGCGCAGCATGCCGCCGGCCTGCACCCGGGCGATGGAGCCGCCGCCCGCGCCGACGGTATGCACATCGACCATCGGCACGTGCAGGGGCATGCCGTACTCCAGCTCCAGCTCGCTGGATACCTTGGGCACGCTGTTCTCGATGAGCGCGACGTCGGAAGACGTGCCGCCCATGTCATAGGTGATCAGATTCGGGTACCCGGACATCCGGCCGGAATAGGCCGCGGCCATGACGCCCGACGCCGGCCCGGACATGACGGTGTTGATGGCGGCGCGCGCGATGGTGCGCGCCGATACGGTGCCGCCGTTGCCTTGCATCACCAGCAGGTCGTTGCGAAAGCCCGCCGCGGTGAGGCTGCTCTGCAAGCGGTCGATGTAGCGGTCCAGGATGGGCTGGACTGAGGCGTTGACGGCGGCGGCGGTTCCGCGCTCGAACTCGCGGAACTCGGAAATGATGGTGTGGCCGGCGGTGATGTAGTCGTTCGGCCAGTGTTGGCGCGCCAGTTCCAGGGCGCGCAGCTCGTGGGCGGGATTGGCGTAGCTGTGCAGGAAATGTATGACCAGGGCTTCCGCGCCGGTCTGTGCCAGTTCCCGGACCCGGGCTACGAATGCCTCCTCGTCCAGCGCAGTCAGCACCTTGCCTTGGGCGTCCATGCGCTCGGGAACTTCACGCCGCAGCTCGCGGGGGATGAGCGGCACGAAACTGCCCGTCAGTCCGTAGGCGTGCGGCCGGGTGCGCCGGCCGAGTTCGAGCACGTCGCGGAAGCCGTCGGTGGTGATCAGCCCGACCTTGGCGAGCTTGCGTTCGAGTACGGCGTTGGTGGTGGTGGTAGTGCCGTGGACGATGCTGTCCACCCGTTCCAGGGGGACCTCGGTGCGGCGCAATGCCTCGAGCACGCCGAAAGCCTGATTCTCCAGCGTGCTGGGGACCTTGGAGATGCGCACGGCGCCGGATTCGTCATCGACCAGAATCAGATCGGTGAAGGTGCCGCCTACGTCTATGCCTACGGTGACAGTCATGCCAACACCTCTTCGCGGCGCAAGACGTTGAGCGCTGCATGCGCGGTCTCGACGATCTGGGCGATGTCCTGATCCCGCATGGGCGTGGACAGGGCGATGAGTCCATAGCTGGCCATCAGCACGCCGCGGTTCAGCATTTCGCGATTGAAGCGTGCCATGGCCTGAGCCTGTTCCGGACTGGGATAGGCATCGCGGTAGCTGGTCAGCGTCTGCGCCTTCAGATGCAGCTTGACGAGCGATCCCAGCCCGGTGGCCTGGCCTGCGATGCCGGCGTCGGCAAAGGCCTGGTTCAATCCCTGCCGCAGCATGTCGCCGTGACGGTCGAGCTGGGCATAGGCTGCGTTATCCAATAATTGCATGGCGGCCAGTCCGCTCACCATGCTGACGGGGTTGGCCGAGAAGGTGCCGCCGTGGGGTACCGCCGGACGGCCGGCGCTGGGATCGAATACCGCCATCACGTCCGCGCGTCCGGCCACGCCTCCGACGGGAAAGCCGCCGCCCATGATCTTGCCGACGGTAGTCAGGTCCGGCGTGACGCCCAGCCGCGCTTGCGCACCGCCTGGCGCCAGGCGCAGCGTAATGACTTCGTCGACGATCACCAGGATGCCCAGCTCCGTCGTGACTCGCCGCAGCATGCGCAGATACTCGGGGCTGGCGGGAATCAACCCAACCCGGTTGGGCAGCAGGTCGATCAGCACGCCGGCCAGGCTGGCGGCGTGCGCGCGCAGCAGGGCTTCGGTGGCCTGGCAGTCGTTGAAGGGCAGGATCACGACGTCCGCCGTCACGCCTGCCGGCGTTCCCTGCGAGTGCGCCACCGAGGCGGGCGCGGTTGCCTCACCCCAGTTCGCGGGGCTGGCGTCCAGGCTGGTTTCGGCATGGTCATAGGAGCCGTGGTAGGCCCCCTCGACCTTGGCGATCTTGGGGCGACCGGTATAGGCGCGAGCGGCCTTCAGCGCCATCATCACGGCTTCGGTGCCGGAGTTGGTGAAGCGGATGTGTTCAATGCCCGGCACGCGTTCGGCCAGCAATTCGGCCAGCGCGATTTCGCTCTCGGTCGGCATGCCGAAGGCGGTGCCCAGGTCGATCTGGCGGTGCGCCGCCGCGGCCAGCGCCGGGTGCGCATGGCCGTGGATGAGTGCCGTGAAGTTGTTGATGCAGTCGATCAGCTCGTTGCCGTCGACGTCGCGGACGCGGCAGCCGGCGCCCTGCGCCGCGTAGACGGGGTAGGGCGAAAGATAGACGGTCGTGCGCGTGTTGCCGCCGGGCAGGCTGCGCTTGGCGCGCGTGTGCAGCGCCTGTGAACGGGAGGAAGGATCGGGATACATGGTTTCTCTCAAGCAGGAATTAGCGGCCCAGGTAGGCGTCCCGGACCCGCGGGTGCAGACGTAAGGTCTCGGCCGTGTCGGTCAAGACGATGCTGCCGTTTTCGATGACATAACCGCGGTCGGCCACGCCGAGTGCGAGCACGGTGTTTTGTTCGACCAGCAGGACGGTCATGCCGCCCTCATTGATGCGGGCGATGCGGGCATAGACTTCTTCGGCCAGGCGCGGCGCCAGGCCAAGCGAAGGCTCATCGAGCAGGAGCAGGCGGGGGCGCGCCATCAAGGCGCGGCCGATCGCCAGCATTTGCTGTTCGCCGCCAGACAGGGACCAGCCCAGCTGGCTGGCGCGCTCCTTCAGCCGGGGGAAGAGGTCGTAGACGCGGTCGAAGTCATCGCTGCTGCCGCCACCGCGCACCGAGCCCCCGACTTCCAGGTTCTCCTTCACGGTTAGGCCCGGAAATATTCTGCGGCCTTCCGGGACATGGGCGATGCCCGCCTTTACGCGGCGCTGGATCGGCAGCGTGTCCAGGGAACTGCCGTCGAAGTTCAGTTCACCGGTGGTGGGAAGCAAGCCGGAGATCGCGCGCAGCAGCGTGGTTTTTCCGGCGCCGTTGACGCCAATCAGCGCCACGGCCTCGCCAGCGCGCACATCCAGATCGATGCCGCGCAATGCGACGATGTCGCCGTAGGCCGCACCCAGGTTTCTACACTGCAACATGCTGGTAGCCTCCTCCAAGATAGGCTTCGAGCACCGCGGGATCGGACTGCACCTCGGCGGGGGTGCCTTCGGCCAGCTTGGCGCCGAAGTTGAGTACCGCCACGTTCTCGGCCAGCCGCATCACCATGCCCATGTTGTGCTCGATCAGCACGACCGATAGCCGGTGCTGTTCGCGCAGGCGCCGCAACAGGTCCATCAGTTGTTCGACCTCGCCGGAATTCAGACCGGCCGCAGGCTCGTCCAGCAGCAACAGCCGCGGCCGCGCGACCATGACTCTGGCCATCTCGACCAGGCGGCGGTTGCCGTAGGACAGCGAACCTATGCTGCGGTCGGCCAGCGTGTGCAGGTCGAACTGGCGCAGGGTGTCGTAGGCGGCATCACGGGCGGCGCGTTCGCGCTCCCGCGTGGATCGGGGGCGCAGCAGCAGCGCGCTCAGCGAGCGCGGGTCGCGCATGGCGGCGCCCAGCATGACGTTTTCCAGGACGCTGAGGCGCGTGAACAGTCGGCCGCTTTGGAAAATCCGGCCTATGCCCGCGTGGATGATCGCGTGCGTGGGCAGTCCGGTCAGCACTTTGCCGTCGAAGCTGACCTGTCCGGATGTGGGGGGAACCAGGCCGGTCATCACATTGAGCAGGGTGCTTTTGCCGGCGCCGTTCGGGCCGATGATGGCGTAGAACTGGTTGGCGCCGATCTCCAGGCTGACGTTCGACAGCGCCTGCACGCCGCCGTAATGCTTGCTGATGTTCTGTACTTGCATGAGGCTCATGACAGGCTGCCTCCATGGACCACGCCGCGCCGGCCGCTGCGTTTGGCGCGCCGGCGGTAGGTGGCCGGGTCGACAAGGCTGATCAGGCCGCGGGGCAGCACGATCAGGATGACCAGCACCAGAACGCCGAAAACCAGCAGATAGGCGTTGCCGACGCCGCGCAGCAGTTCGGGCAGCAGGGTCACGCTTACCGCGCCCAGGATCGCGCCGACGATGCTGCCTTCGCCGCCCACGACCAGCATGGCCAGGTAGATGATGGAGTGGGAGAAGTTGAAGTCCTCGGGCGAGACAAAGCGGATGTGGAAGGCGAACAGGCAGCCGGCCACGGCCGCGTAGGCGGCGCCCAGCGTGAAGGCCGCCACCTTGACCTCGGTGACCGGCAGTCCCGTCATGGCCGAGGCCAGCTCATCGTCGCGCACCGCCATCAGCGTGCGGCCCGCATGCGAATGGCGGATGCGCGCGGCCAGCAGGGCCAGCAAGGTCAGCACCGCCAGCGAGAACAGGTAGAAGCTGGGTTCGTCGTCGAGCTTGATGGCGCCCAGCGAGAGCGGCGCAATGCCGGAGATGCCGTTCGTGCCCCCTGTGACGTCGATCCAGTTGGAAACGACGATGGTGAAGCTGACGTTCAGCCCCAAGGTTGCCAGCGCCAGGTAATGCCCCTTCAGGCGCAACAGGATACGGCCGGTGACATAGGCGGTCAGGCAGGTGGCGGCAATGGCGAGCAGCGCCGCCAGCCAGGGATTCCAGCCGTGGGAGGTGGTCAGGACGGCCACCAGGTACGCGGCCACGCCCATGAAGGCGGCGTGCGCAAGCGAGATGAGGCCGGCATAACCGAACACGAAGTTCAAGCCGATGACGGCAATGGCCGAGATGACGGCGGTATTGGCAAGACGGTTGCCGTAGCCCTGGGTATAGAGGGGCAGGGCGGCGGCCAACGCCAGGACGGCCAGACCGCAGAGCAGATGGGATCGTTTCATGGTCAGCCCCGATCGGCGATGCGTTCGCCGAAGATGCCCTGCGGCCGCAGCAGCAGGAAGAGAATCATGATTCCAAAGGCCAGCAGGTCCTTGTAGGTGGAGGACAGGTATGCCGCGCCAAGAATTTCTATCAAGCCCACCACCAGCCCGCCCGCGATCGCGCCGGGTACGCTGCCGAATCCGCCGATGATGGTGGCGGCGAAGGCCTTCAGCGCGACGGCATCGCCCATGTTGACGTCGGCGAACCACATGGGCCCCACCAGCAGGCCGGCAAAGCCCGCGAACACGGCCGCCAGCAGCCAGGCGAAGCCCAGCAGCTGGCGCACCGGCAGGCCCATCAGTCTCGCGGTCTCGACGTCCTGCGCCACCGCTCGCATCGAGCGGCCGATGGAAGTACGGTGCAGCAGCGCGTAGAGACCGGCGATCAACAGCAGCGTGATGATGATGGTGGCCAGGGCGTGCACCGTGATGACGCCGCCGGCCAGGCTGATAGTGCCGTCGCCGAAAGGCGACGGCATGCGGAAGGGCCAGGCGTCCCAGATCAGCAACGCGCCGTTCTGCATGGCGATGCCGGCGGCCACCGTGCCGATGATGACCGTCACGACGGGACGGTTCTGCAGCGGCAAGTGGACCAGGGCATAGAACAACAGGCCGAAGACCGCCATCATCGCGATGGCCACGGGATAGGCCAGGGCTGCGGGCCACTGGGCCTGGATGATGGTGCTGACCCCGAAGAAAGTGCCCAGCATGACGAACTGGCCGGCGGCGAAGTTCACCACGCTGGTGGCCGAATACACGATGACGAAGCCCAGCGCGGCCAGGGCGTAGACGCTGCCGAGCGCGACGCCGTTGACCAGCAGTTGGATCATTTCCTGCATGGAGTTCCCCTTGTGGCGCCGGCCATGCTCAGTCGACCTTGATGGTGCTGATGAACTGCATGTCCTTGCTTCCCTTGGCGAACTTCACGATCGCGACATCGTGCACGCCGTTGCCTTTGGCATCGAAGCTGTAGACGTGCGAAACGCCCTGATAACCCTTCAGGTCCTTGAGATAGGCCTGGAGCTTTTGCGGTTCGGCGCCGACGGCGTTGATGGCCTGGGCCATCAGCATCGCGCCGTCGTAGTACGCGGCGCCATAGGGATCGGCGTCCATGGAGAAGCGTTGCTTGAAGCGTTCCGCGTAGTTCTTGCCCTTGTCGGTCGCGGGCAGATAGGTGTCGATCACGCCCCAGACGTTGTCCAGATCGGCTGGCGACAACAGTTGCATGGCGGCCGGGACAAAGGCAGCCGACGAGGCCACCACGGGCTGCTTCAGACCCAGCATCTTGATCTGGCGCAGCACCATCGCGCCGTCCTGCGGGTAGACGAAGGCGAGGATGACGTCGGCGCCCTTGTTCTTCAGGCTGAGAATCTGCGCCGACATGTCCTTGTCGTTCTGGCCATAGGCTTCCGTGCCGACGGGGGTGATGCCCTGATCCTTCAGGAAGGCCGCCGCGGCATTGGCGCCGCCCTGGCCGAAATCATTCTGGATGTAGAGGATGCCGGGCTTGGACAGCTTGAGCTCATCCTTGACGAAGCGCGCCATGGCGACGGCCGCCGTGCTGTCCTGCGGGCGGATGCGGAACAGCCAAGGATTGCGCAGATCCGCGACGGCATCGGCGCCGCCGGCGTACATCGCAGGAATGCCGGCCTTCGCCACTTCCGGCGCGACGGCCATGTTCTGGGTGCTGTAGCTGGTGAGAAAGGTGAAGGCGGGCTTGTTCTCCTGCGCCAGCTTCACGTAGGCATTGACGGCCGTGCCGTTGGACGCCTGGGCGTCCTCGAACACGAACTTGACCGGCTTGCCTTGCAGGCCGCCCGCCTTGTTGATGTCGTCCTCGGCCAGCTTGAGGGAATTGAAGTACTGCTTGCCGGTCAGCGACAAGGGGCCGGTGAGGGGCACGGTGGCGCCTACCACCACGTTCTGGGCGTAGGCCGCGTTGGCAAGGCTTGCCAGGGCGACGGCCGGTAGAACGCGGCGGGCAAGGGTGAGGATGTTCTTGAAAGACATGATGCTGCGCTCCTGTAACGATCAACGTTGAAGGCGGGGCGGCTTTCCCCAGGGTTTTGATGGTTTTCTTGTCGTTCCGAAAATCGGTACAACGTTCCTTTTTTCGGTATAATAAAAAACAGCCGGCAAGGACAGCAAGACCGGGTTTTCCCGGCATGGGCGTTCGGCCGCCCTACAATGCGCGTCCAAGGAACGCCTATGAGCCAAGATTCCAAACTCCCCCCCCTAGAGCGCTACACCCGCATCCTCGAACTGCTCGCCTCCTTTCCCGACGGCCTGGCCCTCACGGAAATCGCGCGCATGCTGGCTTTACCCAAGACCAGCGCGCATCGACTGCTGGGCACCATGCAGGACTCACAACTGGTGGATCTGGCCGCAAGCACCTATGTGCTGGGTGCGCGGGTGAAGCGGCTGGCATACGCCAGCGCAGATACGGAGTGGATAGGCGCGGTGGTGCGCCCGCACCTGGCCGACCTGGCGGCCGAGACCGATGAAACCTGCTACCTGGCGAAGCTGCACAGCGGTCACCAGGTGTCATCCGTGCTGATGGAAGCGCCCGATACACCCTGGCGCGGATTCGTATTGCCCGGCAAGGGCATGGCGCCGCATGCGGCCGCATCGGCCAAAGCCATTCTTGCGTTTCAAGCGCCCAAGGTCATCGATGCCGCGCTGGCGGAACCGCTACCGCGCTTGACCGCGCATACCTGCGTGGATAGCCGCCGCATCAGAGACGAGTACGCCCAGGTCCGTCAGCAGGGCTACGCGACCTGCATCGGCGAAATCGATGAGGGCCTGGCGGCGTTGGGCGTGCCGGTGCATCTGCCGCATCTGGGCGTGATCTACAGCCTTGGCGTTACGGGACCTTTGCAGCGCCTGAAGTCGAAGAACCTCGAGGCGTTGGCGGCCATCATGCAGCGCTACGCAGAAAGGGTCGCGCATGCTTTGGCCGCGGGGTATACGCGGCGTCCTGCGGACGAAGGCTAGGCCTGCGGACTCCCCGCCGACCAGACCTCCACCCGATCACGTCCCGCATTCTTCGCCCGGTACAAGGCCTCATCCGCCTTCGCCATGACCTTGTCGATGTCGGCATCATCCGACGGCCACAGCGCGATGCCGATGGACACCGTGACACGCCCCACCGCTTGCGGCATGGCATGGCTTGCCGTCGCAGCCCGGATGCGTCCGGCGACCATCTCCGCCGTGTCACGCGAGGCGTTGGGCATCACGATCAGGAACTCTTCGCCGCCGACGCGGCACGGCGCGTCTTCCCCTCGCACACAGGTCTTGAGGATGGCGGCCAGCGCGATCAGCACCTGATCGCCGGCCGCGTGCCCGTAGGTGTCGTTCACGCGCTTGAAGTGGTCCAGGTCCAGCGCGAGCGCCGCGAAAGGCTGCTGGGTCTGGCGCAGGGTGGCGATCTGCAGCGCCAGGCCCCTGCGGTTGAAGAGGCCCGTCATCGGATCGGTGATGGTGTCCGTGTTCAGCTTGTCGAGCCGCCGGGTTTGGGAGCTCTGGCTCATCGTCACGGCGTTCCGCAGGCGGGCAGCTTCGTAGTACCAGCCCTTGACCCTGTCCAGATCTCCAGCGGATGCGCCGGGCTGGTCCCGTTCGATGATCTGCGCCAGTTCCTCCAACGGCCGCGAGATCCAGCGGCCCAACAGATAGATGACCAGGAACATGATCAGCCCCACCGGCAAAGCGTAGAGCACGATCCTGTCGGTCAGGCTCCGCAGCGGGCGCAGCGTTTCGTCCAGCGGGCGTTGCGCCACGACGCCCCATCCGCCGTTCTTGAGCGCGGCGTAGCCGGCCAGGAGGTGCGCGCCGCGGGTGTTGACCACGGGCATCGCACCCGTCTCGCCGCGCAGCACGGCTTCGACCACGGCGTTGCTTCTTTCGCTGGTGCCGATGCGATCCTTGTCCTTGTGGTAAATGATGGTGCCGTTGCCGTCGACGACATACAGGTAGGATCCGTCGCGGTAGAAGTGCTCGCCTACCAGTTTGTCGAACTCGTTGCCTTGCCGAAGGTGGATGGCCGTGAGAATCGTGCCGGCATAGTTGCCCTTGGCATCACGAAAAGGCTCGGAAAACGCCAGTATCAGCTGGCCCTCCATACCCACGTAGGGGGTCGATATCTGGCCCTTCAGATGTTGGGCGCCCGTCGCCAATTGTTGGCGCACCAGCGTCCTGCCTTCGAAGCCCGCGTCGGCGGGAGCGGTGGCGAGGATGGTGCCGCTACTGTCGGCGATGGCGGCCGTCATGACGCCGTCGCTCTGATGGACGAGGCGCGCGAGTTCGTCTTCCATGGCGGGTTTCGAACCCAGCAGGCCAGGCGCTCGCTCGGCTGACAGGAGCAATTGCCGCTGTATGGATTCGATGTAGATGTCGGTGACTTCCGCCAGCTTGACCGCATAGGCCCGGTTGGCCTCGAGGGTGTTGGCAATCAACTGCTCGCGCTGCACCAGGTAGGCCGCGTACAGGGTGTTGACGAAGGCGATGATTCCGCTCGCGAGCGCCAGCACGGTGACAAGGCGGCGCAGTTTCAGTCTGGGCATCGCGGCAGTGGTCAATGCGGAGCTCCTTCAATCATTCACTCTGACCATTGAATCGGGGCCTTCCGCGCCTGGCCGAGCCTGCGCGCGTGTAGAACTTCAGTTTTGCGGCAAGCCTGCGCCAAGTCAAGAATCGTGTGAACGGGCGCCTGTGGATAGCGCTTCGATCAGGTGCTCGATGAAAGCGGCCGTCGCTTCGGGCAACCTGGCGTGGCTGGCGGTCTGCACTTGCAGCGTGCGTTCGGCGAAGACGGCTTGCTGCAAGGACACGGCCACCAGCGCGCCGCTGCGCAGCGGTTCGGCGAGCGTGATCTCGCCGGCCAGCGTGACGGCATGGCCGGCCTCGACGATGGCGCGAATGACCGATGACGAGTTGCTCGAATAGGCGATGTCGAAAGGCGGCCCGTCGCCGCCCGCCGCCGAGCTGTCGAACAACAGGCGCACGGTGGTGCCCGAGTCGGTCAGCGCGATCGGGTAGCGGCGCAGGTCGTCCAAGGACACGCTGGCGCGTTTGGCGAGAGGATGGTCCGGGACCATGATGGCGCGAACGGGCGAGACGATTTCGTAGCGCACGGCGATGCCGTTGCCCGCGTTCAGGCTGAAGGCCAGGCCCACGTCGATGCTGTTGTCGCGCAGGCGCTGCGTCACGACGCCGGGCGAGCCGATGTGCACCTGGAACGCTACATCGGGATGCAGGGCGCGGTACGCGCCCAGGATGGGCGGCAGCACGTTGCGCGCCACGGCTTCGTTGGAGCCTATGCGGATGGTCGTCAGCTCCGCATGACGCAGGCTGCGGATATCGCGCAGCACGTGTTCGGCATCCATGGCGACGCGGCGCGCATAGTCGGCCAGCATTTCGCCGGCCCGGGTCAGCTCCATGCCATGCGGGCGCCGTTCAAACAGGGCCGCGCCGCAGTCATCCTCCAGTTTGGCGATCTGCCGGCTAATGGCGGAGGGCGCTACGTGGAGGCTCGTGGCCGCGTCCTTGATGCTGCCTGCGCGTACGACCTCGAGGAAATAGCGGTGCGCGGTGCTGAGCATGTCGTGATTCTCAAAATAGCAATTGGCATGCTAATTATTGATATTGATTGCCGCAAAAGCAATTCATAGAATGGGCCGACCAGGGCCGCCAGGATACAAGGGCAACAGACCCGCCTACGGCGCTTCAACCAAGGGGAATCGCATGGCTAGTGTTGTATGTAAATCGGGCCGCGCCGCCGCGCGCCCGCAGGGACTCGGCATTCTGAAGCGCGCCTTTGCCGCGCTGGCATTGTCGGCGGCTACCGGCGCGGGGGCGGCTGATTTTCCGCAGCGTTCGCTTCAGCTTATCCTGTCGTTTCCACCGGGCGGAGCGACGGACGTGCTCGCTCGCGAGCTCAGCCAGAAGCTGGGCGACACGCTGGGCCAGTCGGTGGTGGTGTTGAACCGCCCCGGCGCTGGCGGCTTGATCGGCATGCAGGCGGCTGCGCGCTCCGAAGCCGACGGCTACACGCTGTACATCTCGTCGGTGATGTCCAACTCCATTTACGAAGCGCTCAATGGCAAGCAGCAGGTGTCGCTGGACGGCGACTTCGATGCGGTGGGCGCGATCGCCAGCGCCCCGCACATCCTGGTCACCCCCGCGACGCTGGGCATCAAGGACTATGCCAGCCTGGTGGCCTATCTGAAGGCAGCGCCGGGCAAGTACAACTACGCGTCGATGGGCGCGGGCACCCTGTCCAACCTGGAGGGCGAGATCTTCAAGGAGCAGGCGGGCGTGGACGCATTGCAGATCCCGTACAAGGGCAGCAGCCAGGCCTTGCCCGAAGTCATCTCGGGCGCGTCGGTCTTCATGTTCGACAGCGTGACCAGCTCGCTGCCGCATAAACAGGGCGGCCGCATCGACGTGCTGGGCGTGGCCTCGGCCAAGCGTCTGCCGGTCATGCCTGACGTACCCACGCTCAAGGAGCTGGGCGTGCAGGGCCTGGAGGCGGAGAACCTGTTCGCGTTGATGGCGCCCAAGGGAACGCCCAAGGACCGCCTGGACATCGTGGCCCGCGCGCTGGCCAAGGCGCAGGGCGACGCGGGATTCCGCAAGGCCATCGAGGCGCAGGGCTTCCAGATCAGCGAGATTCCGGCTCAGACCCTGCCCAAGTTCATCCTGGACCAGCAGGCGTTCTGGCGCGACAAGGTCAAGGCCCTGAACATTACTGCGGGCAAATAGCGGCCGTCCCGGCTTTCTTGCTGGCCGCCCGCGGGCGGCCAGCCCCTAACTTCCGACCCGACTCCCATGCCCATTCCGAACGATCCCTTCTGGCAGCTTCCTTATGCATCGCAACGCATGCCCCTGCTTGCGGACAACGTGGTCAGCACGTCGCAGCCACTGGCCAGCGCTGCCGGCCTGCAGATGTACGCGCGGGGCGGCAACGCGATCGACGCGGCACTCGCCACTGCCATTGCGCTGACCGTCGTGGAGCCATGCATGAACGGGATCGGCGGCGACATGTTCGCCATCGTCTGGCATGGCGGGCGCCTGCATGGGCTGAATGCGTCGGGGCGCGCGCCGGCCGCCTGGGAAACGGCCAGGTTCGCGCATCTGGATGGCATGGACCCGATAGGCTGGGGCAGCGTGACGGTACCCGGTGTCGTGTCGGGTTGGCGCGCGATCTGGGAGAAATTCGGTTCGCTGCCGTTCGAGGACTTGTTCGAGCCCGCCATACGCTATGCGCGGGACGGCTATCTGGTTTCGCCCACGGTGCATCGCCAGTGGCAGAAGCAGGTGCCGCGCCTGAGCGGGCAGCCGGGCTTTGCCGAGTCCTTTGCGCCCGGGGGCCGCGCGCCCTTGCCCGGCGAGCGCTTCTCCAGTCCTGGCCAGGCCGCCACGCTGGAGAGCATCGCCCGCAGCAAGGGCGAGAGCTTCTACCGCGGCGAGCTGGCCGCGGCGATAGCCGCCCACGCGCGCAACACGGGCGGCTATATCACCGAGGCCGACATGGCGGGCCATGCGGCTGACTGGGTGGAGCCGATAGGCATGCGCTACCGCGACCTGGAGCTCTACGAGATTGGTCCCAATGGCCAGGGCATCGGCGCATTGATGGCCTTGGGCATGCTGGAACGTTTCGACCTGGCGGGTTGCGGGCGCGACAGCGGCCGCGCGCTGCATCTGCAGATCGAGGCCATGCGCCTGGCGTTCGCGGACCTGTACGAACATGTGGGCGATCCGGCCCACATGCAGGTGTCGAGCGCGCAGTTGCTGGAACCCGCCTATCTGGCGGAACGGGCAAAGCTCATCGATCCGGATCGCGCGGGCGAACCCCGGGCCGGCAATCCGCACAGCGGCGGGACGGTGTATCTGACCGCGGCAGACCGGCACGGCACCATGGTGTCGTTCATCCAATCCAACTTCAAGGGATTCGGTTCCGGCGTGGTGGTGCCGGGAACGGGCATCGCCATGCAGAACCGGGGCTGGGGCTTTTCAACGAAGGCCGGGCATCCCAATGTGGTGGCGCCAGGCAAGCGGCCGTTCCACACCATCATTCCAGGCTTCCTGATGAAGGGCGGGCAGCCTTTGATGAGCTTTGGCGTCATGGGCGGCTCCATGCAGGCGCAGGGCCATCTTCAAGTGATGAGCCGGCTGGCCGACTTCGGCCAGAATCCCCAGGCAGCGAGCGACGCGCCACGCTGGCGCATCAAGGATGACAACGTGGGCGTGGCGGTGGAGTGGAACGTCCCGCCGGATGCTGTCGAGCACCTGCGCGCATGCGGTCACAAGGTCGATGTGGCGCCGCGCTTTGATCTGGAGTTCGGCAGTGCGCAGATGGCCTACCGGCTGGAGCAGGGAGGCTATCTGGCGGCGTCGGATCATCGCAAGGACGGCTACCCCATAGGCTATTGACGCCGTCTTCCTGGGGCATGTTTGGTCGAGGAAAATCCCCGTTTCGTCGAAAACTGCGTGATGTCTCGTGGCCGGCCGATGACAATCGGCACATTTCCGGCCCGAACCGATGCGGCAACGGTCCTATCCCGACGCTGGCCACAATGGCCGACCCGTCGCGTCAGCGCTGCGCCACCGCGCGCCGCAGGCGCTGCGACGCGACCCGTCCCAGCACCACGGGCGCAACGCCGTTGTTGAACGCGACCTCGGTCTGCGCGCCGGGCAGCTGCGACAGGTGGGAGACATGTTCCAGATTCATGATGACCGACCGCGACAAGGCGCAGAAGGGCGGACTGGGCAGCTGGGCCGCCAGGCGCTTGAAGGTGATGTGCATCAGCTCGTTGGCGTGCGCGGCGCTGCAAAGCATCACGTAGTCGCCTTGCGCCTGCGCCATGGTCAGTTCATGGATCTTGATGATCTTGGTGCCGTTGCGCGTTCGCAGCGTCAGGTGGCCGCCAGCGCGCGGGCGCAGCCGCGCCAGCGCCTGTTCAAGCCGGCCCGGACGCACGGGCTTGAGCAGGTAGTCGACGGCCTGTACGTCGAAGGCGCGGGCGGCGTAGTCGCTGTGCGCGGTGACGAAGACGACGGCGGGTGGGACTTCCAGCTGGTCCAGCAGGTCGAAACCCGTGGCGGCAGTGAGTTCGATGTCCAGGAACAGGGCATCCGGACGATGCTCGCGGATCAGCGTTCGCGCCAATTCCAGGCTGTCGGCTTCGCCCGCGACATGGACGTCGGGCGAGGCTTCGAGCAGCCGGCGCAGGTAGCGCCGCGCCGGGGCTTCATCGTCGATGACAAGCACACGCAGCATTTTCCTCCCTGGCGCCATGGTGTGGCGGGTATAGTCGTCCGGTCTGGCACGCGGGTAAATATAAGGCCTATGCAGTTTCCAGAGAACCCTTTGCCCGTCCGGGGGGCGCATCCATGAAGTTCGCATCGATCGGCCAGGGTTTGAGTCCAGGGGAGTCCTCGCTTGGCTTCTGGCGGGCGCAGACGCTGGGATGGCTCTTTCTCGCGATCGTGGGCTTCTTCATCCGGTTGGCGGTGTTCGGCAATGCCACCGCAGCCTTCTGGCTTACCGTGGCGCTGGAACCCCTGGCATTCGTCCTGACCAGCGGGGCGGCCGTGCTGCATGGCCGCCGTGCGGGCAAAGGCGATCCGCCCTTGCTGGTGCTGGTCTGCGCGGTGTTGTTCTGCCTGACCGCCTCGGCCTTGCTGGCGTCGATCGCCTATGGCATCCACAGCCTGTTTCTGCCTGGCGCAATCCGCGTGCTGCCGGGCAACCAGTACCGGCTGGGCTTTCTCTACTACATGGGCATGCTCTCGATCTGGACGCTGATCTATTTCGGCGTCTCGGCCGAGCTGAACGCACGCAGCGAGCGCCTGTCCAAGATGAAGGCGGAGACGCGCTCCTTGAGACTGGAGCTTGAGCATCTGCAGCTGCAGATCGAGCCGCACTTCCTGTTCAACTCGCTGAACACCATCGTGGCCGAGATCGCCGATCGGCCTGCCATCGCAGAGGAAATGACGCGCAGCCTGGCCGAGTACCTGCGCTATTCGCTGGACCGGCGCGGACGAGGCTTGTCCAGGCTGGAGGAGGAGATCGAGGCCGCCGAAGCCTATGTGCGCATCCAGGCGCTGCGCTTTGACAAGCGGCTTGAATTGCGCAGCCAGATCGATCCGGCCACGCTACGGATCAGTGTTCCGCGCATGACGCTGCAGGGACTGGTGGAAAACGCGATCAAGCACGGCATGCGTTCGGAACACGCGCATTTCCCGATCAGCATATGCACGCGTTTGCAGGGCGATGAACTGCTCATCGAAGTGGACAATCCCGGCCGGCTGCACGCGCCCTTCGATCTGGCCAGCGGCGGGGGCGGACTAGGGAATCTGTGCAGGCGGTTGACGCTGAGGTATCCGGACAGGCATCAGTTCGTGCTGGAGCAGCGCGGGGAAAGAACCGTCGCGCAGATAAGGCTGCGGGGCGAGCCGCTGCCGGCCTAGCGCGCCGGTTTCAGCGGTACGTCGCGAGCAGGATGCTGGTTTCGGTGGCCGCGATGCCCTTGATCAGGCGCACGCGTTCCAGCACCTTGGACAGATCTGCAGTGGAATCTGCGCGTATTTCGGCCAGCAAGTCCCAACGGCCGTTGGTGTCGTGCAGCTGCTCGACGCTCGGCTCGCCCAGCAGGCTGGCCAGCACGGCGCGCGTCTGGTTGCCGTCGACGGTGATGCCCATCCAGGCGCGCAGGCCGTCCTGGTCGGAGTCAGGGCGCAGCTTGAGCGTATACCCGGCGATGAGCCCGTCCTCCTCCAGCTTGCGCAGGCGGTTGGAGACCGTGCCGCGCGACACGCCGGCCTTGCTGGCCAAAACGGAAAGCGGCGTGCGCGCGTCGCGCCGCAGAATGCCGATCAGTCGGGTATCGATTTCATCCATGACGGGTCCGGATTTCAATATTCCCGGAACAGCCGGCCATAGCCGTCCATCCGGTCGTGGATCCCCGCCAGCCGCAGGCAATGCCACATGCTGGCCTGATTGCTGCCGATCACGGGCTTGCCCAGCCTGTCCTCCAGACGTCCGAGGATGGCGGTGGAGCGCAGCGCGCCGCAGCTGATGAAGACGGCATCGGCATCGGGCCGGTCCACGGCACAGGCGAATTCGTACAGATAGTCGGCCGAGACCCGGTTCATGGTTTCGTCGTCGGGCAGGGCCAGGCCCTGCAGCGAGACGACTTCGTGGCCGATGCTTTCGAAGTAAGCGCGCTCCAGTTCGTTGACGGCATCGTCATAGGCGGTGGCAACCGCCAGGCGGCGCGCGCCGACCGCGTCCAGCGCCTGCGTGACGCCGTCCAGCAGCGTGGCCACGGCCGCGCCGGGGCGGGCCTGCGCGAGCAGCGCTCGTACCTTGTCGTTGCCGATCACGAAGCTGCCCGCGGTGCAGTTGTAGCAGACCACGTCGATATCGCGACGCCCTGGCGCCAGGCCGTCCAGGGCCTGAAGCAGTCCGCTCTCCATGCCGGCCAGGCTTTGCACGGTGCAGGTCGTTGCCATGGGCACGCGGGCAAAGCTCAGGCCCACGCCGTCGGGAGCCATGGCGTGCATTTCGCCCTCGGTCAGGCCGGCATTTGCCACGCACAGGAAAGCCAGGCGGGCCCGGGGGTAGGGGCCGGCGTCGTAGCGGACGGGATTCATTCCGTCATCCCCGCGGCGTCGAAGCACTCGCGTATGACCGTGGCCGCCTTGACGAAGTTTGGGTGCCCGACCATGGCGTAGTTGCGCGGACGCGGCAGATCGATGTCGACGGTCAGCGCCACGCGGCCCGGCCGCTTGCTCATCACCACCACGCGGTCGGACAGGAACACCGCTTCGGAGATGCTGTGGGTAATGAACATGACGGTCTTCTTGCTTTCCAGCCATACCCGTTGCAGCTCCAGGTTCATGGCTTCGCGCGTCATCGCGTCCAGGGCGCCGAAGGGTTCGTCCATCAGCAGGATGTCGGGGTCGTGGATCAGCGCGCGGCACAGCGCCACGCGTTGCTGCATGCCGCCGGACAATTGGTGCGGCAGGCATTTTTCAAAACCTTCCAGTCCGCTCAGCTTGATCAGTTCTCGCAGCCGGGCCTCATGACGCGCCGCGGGCAGTTTGCGCATCTCCAGCTGCAGCGAGATGTTCCCGACGACGTCGCGCCATGGCAGGAGCGCCGCACGCTGGAACACGATCCCCACGTTGGCGCCCGGCTCGGTCACGCGCTCGCCAAGCACGCGGATCTCGCCGGCGGTGGGCGGCGTCAGGCCGGCGACCGCCCGCATCAAGGTGCTCTTGCCGCAGCCGGAGGGGCCGAGCACGGAGAGGAACTGGCCTTCGGGTATGGCAAGGTCGATGCCGTCGACCGCGACATAGGAGCCAAAGCGCTGGACCATGCCGCGGATGTCGATCGCGGTATCGGGCGCGCCCGCTGCGGGAGCGAGCGTCAAGGCTGCGTGCTGTGCCATATCTAGTCCCTGTTGTAGTCGTTGGTGTAGAGCGTGCTGGTCGGGACCGGGCTGGCGATCTGATTCGATTGCACGAACTGGTCGACCATGGCCTGCCAGTCCTTCTCCGCAGAGACGCCGAACGGCAATCCCTTGGTGTTGGGCGTGCCGGCGGCCTGCAGCGAAAGCTGCAGCTGGCGCACCAGTTGCTCGCGATTGCGCGCCTGTTCCGGACGTTGGCGCACCAGGGCGTCGACCGAGGCGGCCGGGTCGGCCAGGGCCGCCTCGTAGGCCTTGCGCGTGGCGCGCAGGAAGCGCCGAGCCGTTTCGGGATTGGCCTCCAGCCATTTGGTATTGGCCGCCAGCCCGCCTTCCAGCGCGTTGACGCCGAAGTCGGCATAGAAAAAGTAATGCACCTTTGCGCCCTGCGCTTCCAGCGGCGGGATATGGAAGTAGGTGACGCCCGTGATGGCGTCCGCGCGGCGTTGCAGGAACAGGGCGGTCTTGGTGCCCACGGCGGGCGCGATGACATTGATCTTCTTCTGGTCCACGCCGTTCAGGGCGGCCAGCACTGGGAACATCTGAGCCGTCGACTCGGATGCGCTCATGCCCAGCACCTTGCCTTCCAGGTCCTTGGGCGCGCGCACCGGAGCGTCCGCGTGGCTGATGATGACCATGGGAGAGCGTTGGTGCACGGCGAAGACGGCCTTCAGCGGCATGCCCGCGGCGACGCCCTTGAGCATGGTGCCGTAGTCCATGAAGCCGATGGGATCGATGCCCTGCGCCACCAGTTTCGCGGTGTTGCTGGAGCCGCTGCCTTCGCCGATGCTCAGGTCTATGCCTTCGGCCTTGTAGAGGCCTTTGTCTATGCCGTAGTACAGCGGCGCGTGCGTGCCGTAGATGCTGTAGTCCAGGCGCAGGCTCAGCTTCTCCTGCGCGCCGGCCGCGCCTGCGGCCAGCAGGCAAGCCAGGGTCCAGCCAAGTCGAGTTGTGAATTTCATGATGGAGTCTCCGGAGGGCGGGGTCAGACAGAGGGCAGGGCGTCGCTGCGCACGCTGATGTGCCAGGGAATCAGGAATCGTTCGGAAAACTCGACCAGGTAGTAGAAGACCAGGCCGATGAGCATGAGCGCGACCAGCACCGCGAACAGCAACGTCGTGTCTAGGTTGGCGTTGGCGGACAGCAGCACGTAGCCCAGGCCGCTTTCGGCGCCCACCCATTCCCCCACCACCGCGCCGACCGTGGCGAAAGCAATGGCGACCTTCAGGCCGGAGAAGATCTGCGGCAACGCATACGGCAGCCGGATGCGCAGAAAGGTCCGCAGGGCGCCCGCCCGCATCGAGCGGGCCAGGTCGTTGAGGTCCGCGTCCACGGAACGCATGCCCGCCACCGTGCTGACCACGATGGGGAAGAAGGCCACCGAGAATGCGATCAGGATCTTGGGAAACAGGCCCAGGCCGAACCAGATGATGATGAGCGGCGCGACCGCTACCTTGGGAAACGCCTGCGACACCACCAGCAGCGGCATGATGGCGCGCTCCAGCGGACGCGACCACACCAGCAGGATGCCCAGCGGTATGCCGACGGCGATGCTCAGCAGGAAGCCGCCCAGCGTCTCGACGGACGTGACCCAGGAGTGATGTCCCAGGAACGCCGAGTCGGTCCACAGCCGTTCGAGCACGCTTAGCGGCGGCGGCAACAGGTAGGCTGGCAGGCCGAACAGCGGTATCGCGAAATGCCACAGAAGCAGCACTCCCATGACCGCGATGGTTGGATACATCCAGTTCTTCAACACGGCAATTCCCCTTGTATGTTGTTGGAGCCGGTCTTGTTGTCAGACGTCGATTTCGATCAGCTCGCGCGGATAGCGGGTGAGCACTTCGCAGCCGTCCTCGGAGACGGCCACGCTTTCGCTGGCCATGAAGCCGCCTTCGGGCATGAAGAGGGAAGGCACCAGGTGAAAGGTCATGCCGGGCTCAAGCACCGTGGGGTCGTCCGGACGCAGCGCGAGGAAGCGGCCCTCGGCCCAGTTGGGCGGAAAGCCGATGCCTATGCCGTAGGCCGTGCGGTGATCGAAGTAATGCCCCAGCCCGGCCCGCTCGAAGACCGCGCGGCAGGCCTGGTCCACCTGGGCGGAGGTGACGCCGGGGCGGATGGCGTCGATGGCGGCGTCCAGCGCGGCGATGACGGTGCCGGCCAGGAAGCGCTGCCGCTCGGTGGCGCGCCCGACCACGCAATTGCGCGAGATCATGGCGTGATAGCGGTTGATGTTGGCCGCGGCCTCCAGGAACACCAGGTCGCCCCGCTTGAGCTCCCGGCGCTGCCAGGTGGTGAAGCAGACGCCGCTGGCGCGCCCCACGGCCACCAGCGGCACGCGGGTGTACTCGCTGCCGGCCTTGGTGGCGCCGTGCAGCATGGCGGCGGCGAGATCGTTTTCGGTGGCGCCGACTGCGATCGCGCGCACTGCGGCGTCGATGCCGGCGACCGCCGCGTCCGCGGCCTGGCGCATGAAGCCCAGCTGCGCCGGGGTCTTGATCTTGCGCGCCTCTTCCATCGGGCCTTGCCAGTCGGCCAGCCGTGGGCCCAGGCGGGCTTGCAGCTGCTTGTAGGCGGCCACGCTGAGGTAGCCAGAAGCCGTTTCCAGGCCAATGCGGCCGCTGGGCAGGATGTCCTTCAGGTAGCTCGCCAATACATCGACCGGGTCGCTGATGTCATCGATGGCGACAAAGCGTGCGATGTTGCGGTTGCCGGTCGCCACGGCGTGGTTGACCTGGCGCGAGACCATGGCGATGCCGCCGTCGGGCGAGACCACCAGGCACTGGAAGGTGAAGTAGCCAATGGAACGGTAGCCGGTCAGCCAGTAGATATTCTCGGGGTCGAACAGGATGGCGGCTGACAGGCCCTGAGCCTGGATGTCCTGTGCCAGCAGCGAGAGGTTCGCGGCATAGGTTTCCGGGCCGAACGGCAATTCCATGGTTGCGTAGTTTTCCGACACGATGGGTCCTGGATGAAAGTCGAGCGTTCATCCTAGGAACAATCTGCATAACTGCCTAATACCAATAATTGCCATCCCTATAGCTAAATAGTTATAGTCGGCGCATGAACGTGAGAGAGATAGAAATCTTCAGGGCGGTGATGCGCGAAGGCTCGGTATCCCGGGCGGCGCAGGTGCTGCTGATTTCACAGCCTGCCGCCAGCAAGTACATCGCCCAGCTGGAGCGCCGCGTGGGCGTGGCGCTGTTCGTGCGCAAGGGAGGGCGTCTGCTGCCCACGCCCGAAGGCAGGGCGCTTTATGGCCAGGTCGACCGGCTGTTCTCCGGCCTTTCGCAACTGGATAGCTTCATCAAGGACCTGGGCAGCGAAAAGCAAGGCCACCTGACCGTGGCGTCCTTGCCCTTGCTGTCCTTGACCGTCATGCCGGACGTGCTGGCCAGTTTCATGGCGGACCGGCCCAACATCTCCGTGGCTTTGCAGACGCGCAGTTCGGCGCGCATCGTCGAATGGGTGGCGGCGCGCCAGGTGGATATGGGGGTGTGCTTCTACGGGGGGCAGCACCCGGGCGTGGTGGCCGAGCCACTGGTGAGCCTGCAGCTATATTGCGCCATTCCTCCCGGCGACCCGCTGGAAAAGTTCGACACCATCCGTGTGGAACAACTGGCCGGCCGCGACCTCATCATCTACGACAACCTGGACCACACCCGCTTCTGGCTGGAAGCGCTGCTGGAGCAGCAGAAGGTCTACGCGCGGCGTCGCGTGCAGGTGTTCTGGACCTCGGTGGCGATGGAACTGGTGATGCGCGGCGTGGGCATCGCGCTGGTAGACCGGCTGACCGCCGCGCGCATCCCGGGCGGGCTGGATCAGCTGCGGCCGCTGGAGCCGGGCGCCTCGTTCGATCTCAGCCTGGTATGGCCAGAGCATTGGCCGTCGTCGGTCATCGCGCTTTCATTCGCTGACGCGTTGCGCGAGCATCTGCGCGACCACGCAACCTAGCGCACCGCGCCCGCGGCCAGGAAAACTGGAGGCGCGGGCTGGAATCGAACCAACCTTCGCGGATTTGCAATCCTGCTGCATAGCCACTCTGCCACCGCACCGTTTATTTTGTCCTAGGACAGATATAATTATGTTCGAGTACAAACTAAAACGCAAGCGGCAACCCATAGACAGAGGACAGCAATGCAGTTCCAGTTTCCCATCGTCATCATCGACGAGGACTTCCGCTCGGAAAACACGTCCGGCCTGAGCATCCGGGTATTGGCCGAGGCCATCAAGGCCGAAGGCTTCGATGTGCTGGGAACGACCAGCTACGGCGATCTCAGCCTGTTCGCGCAGCAGCAAAGCCGAGCCAGCGCCTTTATCCTGTCCATCGACGACGAGGAACTCGCGCACGGCGAGGGCGTCGCGCCCGCGCTGCTGGCATTGCGGGAATTCATCAGTGAAGTTCGGCGGCGCAATGCCGACGTGCCGATCTATGTGTACGGCGAAACCAAGACCGCGCGGCACATTCCGAACGACATCCTGCGCGAACTCCAGGGTGTTATCCATATGTACGAGGACACGCCCGAATTCGTGGCGCGACACTTGATCCGCGAGGCCCGGGCCTATCTGGAGGGCGTCAAGCCGCCGTTCCTGAAGGCGTTGCTGGACTACGCCGAGGACGGATCCTATTCCTGGCACTGCCCGGGCCATTCGGGCGGCGTGGCGTTCCTGAAGAGTCCCGTGGGTCAGATGTTTCATCAGTTCTTTGGCGAGAACATGTTGCGCGCGGACGTCTGCAACGCTGTGGAGGAACTGGGGCAGCTGCTGGATCACAACGGCGCCATCGGCGCGAGCGAGCGCAACGCCGCGCGCATTTTCAATGCGGACCACTGCTATTTCGTGACGAACGGGACCAGTACCAGCAACAAGATCGTGTGGCACCACATGGTGGCGCCGGGCGATGTGGTGCTGGTGGACCGCAACTGCCACAAGTCCATCCTGCACAGCATCGTCATGACGGGAGCGATACCCGTCTTTCTACGCCCCACACGCAACCATTTCGGCATCATCGGCCCGATTCCGCGCAGCGAGTTCGATATCCAGGCCATCCGGGAGAAGATCCGCGCCCATCCGCTGCTCAAGCACCTGGACGCCGACGCGGTCCGCCCGCGGGTGATGGCGCTGACGCAGTCGACCTACGACGGCATCATCTACCAGACCGAGGAGATCAAGACGGCCCTGGACGGCTACGTGGACGCCTTGCACTTTGACGAGGCCTGGATGCCGCACGCGGTGTTCCACCCGTTCTACGGCGCCTACCACTGCATGGGCAAGCAGCGCGCGCGGCCCAGGGAATCGCTGGTTTTCTCCACGCAATCGACGCACAAGCTGCTGGCCGGAATCAGCCAGGCCAGCCACGTGCTGGCGCAAGACTCCATGACGCGGCGGCTGGACCGGCATCTCTTCAACGAAGCCTATCTGATGCACACCAGTACCAGTCCCCAGTACGCCATCATCGCCAGCTGCGACGTGGCCGCGGCCATGATGGAGCCGCCCGGCGGCACGGTGCTGGTGGAGGAGAGCATCGCCGAGGCCCTGGACTTCCGGCGCGCGATGAAGGAGGTCGGCACGCATTTCGCCGATGGCGACTGGTGGTTCAAGGTCTGGGGACCGGAGACGCTGGCGCCGGAGGGCATAGGCTCGCCCGAGGACTGGATCATCCGCGGCGGGGACGGCGAGTCGTCCTGGCACGGATTCGGGGCGCTGGCGGACGGTTTCAACATGCTGGATCCGATCAAGTCCACCATCGTGACGCCAGGGCTGGATCTGGACGGCAACTTCGCGGACAGCGGCATTCCGGCCTCCATCGTCACCAAGTTCCTGGCGGAGCATGGCGTGATCGTGGAGAAGACCGGGCTGTACAGCTTCTTCATCATGTTCACGATAGGGATCACCAAGGGCCGCTGGAGTTCGCTCTTGACCGCGTTGCAGCAGTTCAAGGACGACTACGAACGCAACCAGCCCATGTGGCGGATCCTGCCGGAGTTCTGCCGCAAGCATCCTCGCTACGAGAACATGGGCTTGCGCGACCTGTGCCAGCATGTCCATGCGACCTATGCCAGGCATGACATCGCCCGGCTGACCACGGACATGTACCTGACTGACGTCACCCCCGCGATGAAGCCCTGCGATGCCTATGCGTGCATCGCCCAACGCCGCACCGAGAGGGTGGAGATCGACCATCTGGAAGGCCGCGTCACCACCAGCCTGATCACGCCCTATCCCCCGGGCATACCGTTACTGGTCCCGGGCGAGGCGTTCAACCGGACCATCGTCGATTACCTGAAGTTCTCGCGCGAGCTGAACCGCGAGTGTCCCGGGTTCGGCACGGACATCCATGGCTTCGTGGAGCTGCGCGACGCGGACGGAAACCTGCGCTACTACGTGGATTGCGTGCGGTAAGCCCGCTTTATGCGGACTGGGAATCCATGTCAAACTTACGCCGGGAGTCGGCTCGGCCGCTGCCCATGCCAGGAACGGAATTGTCTTAGGACGCTATGAAAATACAAGGAAAGACCGCCGCTGAGATCTTCGATTGCGTGCGCGGGCTGGCTCAGTCGGGCCAGTTGCCGCCGGGCCAGGCGTTGCCGCCGGTGCGCGATCTGGCGGTCGAACTGGATATCAACCGCAATACGGTCGCCGCCGCCTATAAGCGCTTGGTGACGGCGGGCATTGCGCTGACCCAGGGGCGCCTGGGCACCATCATTCGCGACCAGTCCGGTCCGGGCGAACAGGAAGGCGCGCTATCGGATTCGCCCTTGGCCGACCTGGCCAGCGGCAATCCCAATCCGGCCTGGCTGCCGGACCTGAGCGCGGCCCTCGCGATCCGGCCCTATCAGCCGCGGCTCTACGGTGAACCCACGGTCAACGCGGGATTGGAAAGCTATGCCCGCGCCTGGTTCGCGCGGGACTGTCCGGCGCCTTTCGAGATCAACCTGACCCACGGCGCAGTGGACGCCATCGAACGGCTGCTCAGCTCGCACCTGGTGGCTGGGGATAAGGTGGCGGTCGAAAATCCCTGCTTCCTGAGCAGCATCAACATGCTGCGCATCGCCGGCCTGCAGGCGCTGGGCGTGCCGGTCGACGCCGAAGGCATGCAGGCGGCAGCCCTGGAAGCGGCGCTGGCCAAGGGCGCGCAGGCCGTGATCCTGACGCCGCGCGCCCACAACCCCACGGGCTGCAGCCTGAGCGAAAAGCGGGCGAAGGCGCTGGCGCGGGTGCTGGCCAAGTATCCCCATGCCATGGTCATCGTGGACGATCACTACGCCTTGCTGTCAGGAAAGGAATACCACTCGGTGCTGCCTTCGGGCATCCAGCGGTGGGCGCTGGTGCGCTCGTTCTCCAAGACGCTGGGCCCCGACGTGCGCCTGGCCATGGTGGCCAGCGATACCGCGACGTCGCGCCAGCTTCGTTTGCGGCTGGCTTCCGGCACCAGCTGGGTCAGCCATCTGTTGCAGGACATGGTCGAGGTCACGCTGGGCCGGCCCGAGGTGGCCAAGCAGATGGCCCAGGCCCGAAAGGACTACGCCCAGCGGCGCAAGGCCTTGGAAGGCGCCTTGTCCGAGCAAGGCGTGCCATACGCCGCGGACGGCGACGGCCTGAACCTGTGGGTACCGCTGGATACCGACGACCAGGCGGTCGCGCTGGCCCTGGCCCATCGCGGCTGGTTGGTGCGCCATGGAGATGCCTTCGGGGTCCAGGAGCCGGTCAGGGGCCTGCGCATCACCGTCTCTGCGATCGAACCCGGGCAGTGCCGCAAGCTGGCGCGGGATATCCGGGAAAGCATGGTCTAGCCACGGCCGGCGTCAACGCCGGTCGGCCATGGCTTGTCCCAATCTGACGGCGCGCCCTGTCTTCCAGCCGGGATGGAATCGCCAGGCGTTGCCCGGCATCAGCAATACCACGGTCGACCCCAACTGGAAATGTCCCATTTCGGCGCCTTGCGGCAAGCGCAAAGGGGCCTGGCCGCCGTAGTCCCATTGCTGGATACGCCGGCCCCGCGGCGCCACCTGGCCATGCCAGGCCGTGGCTATGCTGCCAACGATGGCGGCGCCTACCAGCACCATGGCGTAGACGCCATGGAGTGGATGCTCGAACCAGCAGACCAGCCGCTCATTGCGCGCCAGCAGGCCATCCATGTGCTGCACGATCTCCGGCCGGACGGAATACAGAGTCCCCGGCACATGGCGCATGCCCAGCAGGCGTCCCTCGCAGGGCATGTGCACCCGATGGTAATCGCGCGGACTGAGATAGATCGTGGTGAACCAGCCGCCTTCCAATGCGTGCGCCAGGTCTGCATCGGCCAGCAGCGCGGCCGCGCTGTATCGGCGCTGCTTGGCCTGGATCAATTGCCCCAGGCTGATGCGGCCGAACTGGCTGACGGTGCCGTCCGCGGGGCTGGTCCAGTCCGCATCGGCCAGCTTGCGGGCGCCAGGGCGCAGGGCGCGCGTGAAGAAGGCATTGAAACTGTCATAGGCCCTGGGGTCGGCGTGCAGGGCTTCGGCGAGATCGATGCCGTACCACTTGGCATAGCCGCGTATCAGCGGCTGGGCCACCCATGGCTGGCGGCATGCGGCCAGCCAGCCGGCGCAACGCGTCAGCCAGCGCTTGGACGCGATGCGTTGGACAAACAGGGAAAGAGAGGTCGACATGAAACTCGCGGCTGTGCGTAATGGCAGATATTGTCCTGAATCATAGTGTAGTATGGCATAGGACAAAATCCACAGTAAGAATCCCGTCGATCGCTTACCGAGAGGCCGCAGCCGCAACAACATGGTTTCCCTACATAGCCCGCGCGTTGAAACCCTGTCGCCCTATGTGCCTGGAGAGCAGGCTCCCGGCAATGGATGGATCAAGCTCAACACCAACGAGAATCCCTATCCGCCGTCCCCAGCCGCGATAGCAGCCATCGCCGCTGCGGCTGCTGACGGTCTGGAGCGTTATCCGGACCCGCAGGCCGGGCATTTGCGCGAGGTCATCGCGCAGTATCACGGGGTGCCGGTAGCGCAGGTCTTTGCTGGCAACGGCTCCGACGAAGTGCTGGCGCTGGCGTTCTGCGCGTTCTTCCAGCACGGCGTCCAACCCTTGCTGATGGCGGATGTGACCTACGGCTTTTATGAGGTGTATTGCCGCCTGTTCGGCATACGCTGCGCGCAGATCTCCGTGGACGAGCGCTTGAGGCTGGACCTGGACGGATTCGCGGCGCTGGGCGCCGCGGATGCGGGCATAGCCGGCATCGTGATCGCCAACCCGAACGCGCCCACGGGAGAGTGCCTGCCGCTGGACCGCGTGCAGCGGCTGCTGGAGATCCAGCCTCGCCGGCTGGTGCTGGTGGACGAGGCCTACGTGGACTTCGGCGGGCGCTCCGCCATTGCGTTGGTCGAGCAGTATCCGAACCTGCTGGTGGTCCAGACGCTATCGAAGTCCAGGGCGTTGGCCGGCCTGCGCGTGGGGTTTGCAATCGGGCAGACGTCGTTGATCGCCACGCTGGAGCGGGTGAAGAACAGCTTCAACTCCTATCCGCTCGGGCGACTGGCCCAGGCAGGCGCTGCAGCGGCCTTTCAGGACCGCGCCTATTTCGAGGAGACGCGGCAGGCCATCATCGGCACCCGTACCTTGCTCTGCGCGCATTTGCGCCTGATGGGCTTTGATGTCTTACCGTCACAGGCGAACTTCCTGTTTGTCCGTCATCCGCGCTTCGACGCGCGCTTGCTCGCCGCCGGCCTGCGAGACGCGAAAATACTGGTGCGCCATTTCGCGCGGCCACGCGTGGAGCAATACCTGCGCATTTCCGTGGGCACCGAGGAGCAGGCGGCCTGCCTGGTGCGCGCGCTGCGCGCCCTGGTTCAGCCATAGCGGCACGGGAGGGCCCGCGGCGTCTAGCGCGGACGCGGCGCGGGGCAGCTTAGCGCGTCGCACTCGTCGCGGGCGGGATCATCGGATGCGGCCGCGTGTGCCGCAGGAACATCGTTCTCCGCCAGCAGCCTCCCAATGGTTGCGCCCAGTGCCAGGTCGTCGATGCTGCCAAAGTGCTGCAGGCGCACGCGTCCCTGGCGGTCCAACAAGACCAGGCTGGGCGTGCCGCGCAAACCGTAGGCTTGCATGGTCATCGGGATGGCGCCCGTCGCCGCTGGCCGGTCTATGCCGATGGGAAAACTCCACCGGTACTCGTGATTGAAGGCCCGCAGCGCGGCGGGCCCCATGACGTCGTGGTGTTCGAACACGGTGTGCAGGCCGATGACCGCGACCTCCTGGCCGCGGAACAGTCTGTGCACGCGTTCGGCCTGCGGCAGCCCATGCGACAGGCACCCGGGGCATAGCATCTGGAACGCATGCAGCAGCACGACCTTGCCGCGCAGGGCAGCGAGTTCGATGGGACCGTCCGCATTCAGCCATTCGTCCGCCAGCAAGGGCGGGGGCAGTGCGTCGGCCAGGGTGTCTGATCGGGACATCTGAATGCTCCTCTGATGCGGCCGGCGGGGCGATGACGCCCCGCCGGCCGCTGTGGTCGTGCTATGCGGCGCGGCGCAGCTTCACGGCCGGGAAATCCACCGGCACGGCAAACGCCACGTTGACGTAGTTGGTGAACAGGTTGAGCGCGACGTGCGCCAGGATCTCGACGATCTCCTGGTCGCTGTAGCCAGCCGCGCGTACGGCCTGCACGTCGGCTTCGCTCACTTGCCCGCGCGCTTCCACCAGCTTGAGCGCAAAGCGCAGCGCCGCAGCTGTCTTGGGATCGGCGGCGTCGCCGCCTTGCGCGGCCGCCATTTCTTCGGCGCTGGCGCCTGCCTTGCGGCCCAGGGCCGTGTGGGCCGCAAGGCAGTATTCGCAAGCGTTGCGGTCGGCCACCGCCACCGCGATCTGTTCGCCCAGCTTGGCGGGAATGACCCCGCCGCCCAGCGCGCCGAAGGCGCCCCACATGCTCTGCAGCGCAGCCGGCGAATTGGCCACGGCCTTGAACATGTTCGGCGTTGCGCCAAAGGCGCCGTGGATCTGCGTGAGCAGCGCCTTGCGGTCCGCGCTGGCGCTGCTGGCATCGATAAGAGGAACTCGGGACATGTCGGTAACTCCTGGAAATGAAAAAAAGGCCGCCGATATCGAACGGGCTGGAGGAATCGTACGTAGAATGTCTGGACGTAAGGTGTTTTTTAATCCATAAAAATTGTCATTTCGTCCAAGATATGAGCAATCCTCTTCCCATTCAGGTTGACCGGCTGTCGGCGCTGCTGGACCGTTTCCGGGTGCGCGCCACGCTGTTCCACACGGGGGCGCTATGCGGCACCCAGGCTTTCGAAGCCGTGCCTGGGCGCGGCTTCCTGCACGTGTTGCGCCGGGGCGAAATGGAAGTGCGGCATCGCCCGGGCGAGACCGCCACGCCGCGCCTGCGCCTGGCCGAGCCGACCCTGCTGTTCTACCCGCGCGCCGTGCATCACGAATTCGTGAACCCGCCGCGGGACGGCTCGGATTTCACCTGCGCGGCGTTGGATTTCGATGGCGGCGAACGCAATCCCATCGTCCAGTCGCTGCCGTCCGTGGTGCGGATCCCGCTGGACGCGGTCGAAGGCTTGCGGCCGGCGCTGGACCTGCTGTTCGCCGAGGCGGATCAGGTGCGCTGCGGTTCACGCCTGTTGGCCGACCGCCTGTTCGAGGTGGTCTTGATCCAGCTGCTCAGGTGGATACTCGACCATCCGGAGGAAGTGGGTGTGACCAGCGGTCTGGTGATGGGCCTGTCCGATCCGCGTCTGGCCAGGGCGTTGGTGGCGCTGCACCGCTCGCCGTATGAAGACTGGTCGCTTGCCCGGATGGCGGCGATGGCGGGCATGTCGCGCAGCGCCTTTGCAGCGGCCTTCAAGGATGCTACCGGCGCCACGCCCGCGGCCTACCTGACCGATTGGCGCTTGAGCCTGGCGGCGTCCATGATGCGGTCCGGCCGCGCGGTCAAGCTGGTGGCGGCGGAGCTGGGATTTGCCAGCGCCTCGTCCTTGTCCAAAGCGTTCCGGCAGCGGATGGGTGTTTCGCCGCGCGAGTGGCTGGCGGCCAACGCGTAGCATCGGCCGCCTGCGCGACGGCGTGATAATATTGACCTATGACAAAACTTTAGACGGCATAAGCGTAATGGAAAGCGCCCGCCGTTGTTCCTCCGCGAGGTTCAGGCATGAGCGAGCAAGACCCAGGGCAAGACAAGGGCACCCAGACACAGCATGACCAGCATGGCCGCTGGCCGCAGGCGCAGTCGGTCGAAGACTTCCGCCACAACCTGGCCACGGTCAACGGACGCATCGCCGATGCCGCGCGCCGCGCCGGGCGCGATCCGGCCACGGTGCGCCTGCTGCCCGTGAGCAAGACGGTGGAGGAAGCGCGCATCCGGCTGGCCTACGAGGCTGGCTGCCGCTACCTGGGCGAGAACAAGCTGCAGGAAGTTTCGAGGAAATGGGAAGCCATGGCCGACCTGACCGATCTGCGATGGTCGGTCATCGGCCACCTGCAGACCAACAAGGCCAAGCTCGTGGCCCGCTATGCGGCCGAGTTCCAGGCGCTCGACAGCCTGCGGGTCGCTGAGGCGCTGGACCGCCGGCTGCAAGCGGAAGGGCGCCAGCTGGACGTTTTCGTGCAGGTCAACACCTCGGGCGAAGCCAGCAAGTATGGGCTGCAGCCGGACGAGACGGCGGCCTTTCTGCGCGAATTGCCCGCGTTTTCGGGACTGCGGGTGCGCGGTCTGATGACCCTGGCGCTGTTTTCGGCCGAAGCCGCGCGCGTGCGCGAGTGCTTCGTGCTGTTGCGCACGCTGCGCGACCAATTGCGCCAGGACGCGCCCGCGGGCATCGGCCTGGAAGATTTGTCCATGGGCATGTCGGGCGACTACGAGATCGCCATCGAGGAAGGGGCCACCGTGGTCCGCGTCGGTCAAGCCATCTTCGGCGCGCGCAACACGCCGGATTCCTACTACTGGCCGACCGACAACGGCGCGGAATCGCGCGCGTCCGGCTCTCAGGAGTAGCGCGCATGCCGGTGTACCGACTCATCATCAAGCGCGACGGCCGCCTGATCGGTCATTTCGAATCCACTGCGGCGTCCGCGCTGGCCGACAGCCGCGACATCGCGGCGCGCCTGCCGGCCAAGGACGGCTATCAGCTCAGCCTGCAGGTCGCCGAGGGCGAACGGCGCCTGCTGGAAAGCACGCCGCAAGGCATACGGTTGCTGGCATCGGAAAACCTGTTCGTCTCAACCCCCGAAGGCTTGCTGGGCGGGCTGGACCGCCATCCGAGCCCGCAATAGGAGTTCCTGGAATGAGCCTCAGCGCTTTGGCGATCCGCCACGTTCCCTTTGAAGACCTGGGCATATTGGCGCCGGTCTTGGCCGATCGCGGCTACAGCGTGCGATACCTGGAGGCCGGCGTCGACGCCATCGACGCCGCCACCGTGGCTAACGCCGACCTCGTCGTGATCCTGGGCGGCCCCATCGGCGTCTATGAAACCGGCCGCTATCCCTTCCTGGAGCCGGAGCTGCGCGCCATCGCGCAACGCCTGCGCCAGGACAAACCGACCCTGGGCATATGTCTGGGCGCGCAACTAATGGCGGCAGCGTTGGGCGCGGACGTGGTGTCCACCGGCCGCGCCGAGATCGGCTATGCGCCGTTGACCCTTACGCAACAAGGGCAGGATTCCGTGCTGAGCGCGGTCGAGTCGGTGCCTGTGCTGCATTGGCATGGGGACCAGTTCGCCATCCCCGAAGGCGCGGCGCGCCTGGCCGAAACGCCGGGCTTCCCGAACCAGGCGTTTGCGCTGGGACCCAGGATACTGGGCCTGCAGTTCCATCTGGAGGCGGATTCCGCACAGATCGAACGTTGGCTCATCGGCCATGCCTGCGAACTGAGCCTGCGCCAGATTGATCCCGCGGTGATCCGCGAGGACGCGCAACGCTACGGTCCACAGCTTGAGCGCTGCGCGCGCCAAGCGATGGAGCAATGGCTGGATCGGATCTGAGCCAGCAACGGACTACCGTGGTGGCTTGCGGCCTTCAGGACGCTTTTGCAGCCAGTCCACCACGAACTCCCCGGACTCATGGATATGCGCGCGCATGGCGGCGCGCGACGCCGCGGTGTCGCGCGCCGTCAGCGCTTCGACGACGGCCGCATGATGTTCGATGTTCTTCTTCATGCGGGCCTCGTACATGCCCAGCACGGTCATGTTGAGAATGTTCTTGGTGTAGTCCGTGTGCAGGTCCTTGATGATGCGCTCCAGCGACGGATTGCCCGCAGCGCGGAAGATCAGGGCATGAAACTCCTGGTTCTTGACGACCCAATGCCGCATGGGCGCGGCGGCCTGGCGCGGCGCGGCCGAGCCGCCCGCGTTGACCTCGGCGTAGAGCGCGGCGACCGCCTCGGCGCATTCGGCGTGCGCGGCCTGCAGTCTTTGCAGGTCGGCGTCGGAGATCCAGCGTGCCGCCAGTTCCGCCGCCATGCCTTCCAGCTCGCCGCGCAGCCAGTAGTTCGCGCCTATGTCCTTGAGGGTCGGCGCCACCACCGTGGCGCCGTAGCGCGGCTGCTGCACGATCAGGCCCTTGGTCTCCAGCTGCCGGAACGCTTCGCGCACCGGCGTGCGGCTGACGTCGTATTCTTCGGCCAGGGTCTCCTGCCGCAGCTTCTGTCCGGGCGCATATGCGCCATTGAAGATCTTGGCGGAGATCGACTCCACCAGATGCTGCACCAGCTCTTCCGCGGCGGGATAAATGCGATCCATGGCCCGACTCCCCTGTTCTTGACGGCTGCAGCGATCCTCCGCGGGCTATTTTCCCGGCTCCGCGGAGAATACCAGTCGCCACTTCTGCTGTTCCTGGCGCATGCGCTCCAGAAAGACCTGCGACCCCGCGGGCATGGGCTGGCTGCCTTGCGCATGGAGCTGCGCCATGCCCTCGCTCTGCGCCACCGCCTGCATCGCATGTTCCAGCTTGTCGAGGATGCTCCGGGGCGTGGCGGCAGGCGCTACGAGTCCGGATATCGAGCCCACATCGAAATCGCCGCCCAGGGCTTCGCGGGCCGCGGGAACGTCAGCCAAATTTGACACCCGCTGTGCCGAGGTTACGCCCAGCGCCCGCATCCGTCCGGACTGTATGAATGGTCCGACCACCACGGTCTCTACCGCCGTCACGTCCACCACGCCCGAAAGCAGGGCGGTGGCGGCTTCCGCGCCGCTCTTGTAGGGCACATGCATGAGCGTGGCGCCGGTCTGTCGCTGCATCAGGGCGAATACCTGGTGTATCGAGGTGCCTTGTCCGGAGCTGGCGAAGGAGACGGCATCCGGCTTGCTGCGGGCCCGCGTCACCAGCGCCGGCAGGTCCCGGATCGGGGAGTCTTGCGGCACGACCAGGGCCAGCGGCGTGTTGGCGATCATGGAGACGTAGGCGAAATCCTTGAGCGCGTCGTAGTTCAGCTGCTTGTGGATGAGCGGATTGACCGCGACCATGCCGTTGGTGATCACCATCAACGTGTAGCCGTCGGGCTTGGCACGGGCCACGATGTCGGCGGCGATATTGCCGCCGGCGCCCGGCTTGTTCTCTACGACCACCGGCTTGCCGAGCTCGGCTTGAAGCTGTTTGGCCACGGTGCGGGCGGTGAGGTCGGTGATGCCGCCGGCGCCGAACGGCACGACCAGCGTGATGGGGCGCTCAGGCCAGTCCGTTGCAGCCTGGGCCTGAGCGGCAAGCGAAAACGTCAACGACGCGAGGCAGGCGCGCAGAAATCGTGCGTGCATGATGGTTTTCTCCTTGGAATGTTCTATTTCTTGGTGGGCAGGTCGGTTTCGACTGCCTGCCGTGGACGGCTGCCAATCCTGGCTGCCGCCCCGGGGAACCGCGTATCAGTGTTCGAGGTCCTGCTCGGTGATCGCGGGCGGCTCGCCCTTGATGTTCATGCGGCCTTCGTAAACCGGCCGGCCGCCGGTCGTTGGGCCTTGGTACTGGACGAAGAACAAGGTGCCGCCCGTTTCGGTGCTGAGCGCTTCCTCGATGTGCGGGTCCGGATGGAACACCACGGTGCCGGGGCCGTACATCTTTCCGCCCATGTTGAATTCCCCTTCGATCACGTACCAGACCTGGGCGAAGTCGTGCTTGTGCAGGCGGAAGCCCGCGCCGGGTTCATAGCGGAGAAATCCTGCGTTGGGCTCGGTGAGGCGTTCCGCCCGCGTATGGAAAAGGAACTTCGTCTTGTTCTTGAACCGGCCCATTTCCCATTCCATGTCCTCCGGCCTGCGGTACTCGGGCATGTGGTGGGTCTGCGCCTGGTCGAGAACGTCATTGCTGCTCATGGCTTGCTCCTTGGTGATAGACCGGGAAAGTCTATCGGCCTTGCGCGGGAATTACTGGATACAAGATTTGCCTGTACGGCAGTGTGGGCGGGAGGTATCAGGCGCTCTGGAAATAGGTATTGGACCGGCCTGGGCGGCGTCCCTAGACTGCAAGCCAACATGGAGAACGAGCGATGCACTTGAAGGGAATCATCGGCTATCTGCTGACGCCTTGCGATGAACGCGGGCGGGTGGACCATGCGCTCTTGGAAGCGCACGTCGAGCGGCTGATCGGCGAGGGCGTGCATGCGCTGGCGCCGCTGGGCAGCGTCGGCTGCCTGCCTTACCTGGACGACGGCGAGCGCGAGGCCGTCATCGACACCGTCATCCGCGCGGCAAGCGGGCGGCTGCCCGTGCTCGCGGGCGTGTCCAGCCTGAGTACCGCCAGCACGGTGCGTCACGCGCGCTACGCCGAACGCGCGGGCGCCGCAGCCTTGCAGCTATTGCCTAGCACCTACTGGAAGTTGACCCAGGACGAAATCCACGCCTACTACCGCGAGGTCTGCCAGTCGGTCTCCACACCGGTGATGGTCTACAACAACCCGTTCACGACGGGCATGGACCTGCCCGTCGAGTTCCTGGCCCGGCTGGCCGAGCTGCCCAACGTCACCATGATCAAGGAAAGCAGTCCGGACCCGACGAAGATCGCGCGGCTGCGCGCGGCCTGCCCGGACCGGACCGCGGTGTACATCGGCCTGAATTGCATGGCGCGGACCGGGTTTGCGGAAGGGGCGGCGGGTTGGTGCACGGCGTCGGCCAACGTCAGCGCGTCGTTTGCCCTGAACCTGTATCGCTGCGCCATGGCCGGCGACGCGCGCGGCGCGGACGAATGGTTCGGCCGCCAGATCGATCTCTTGAACTTTCTCATGGACCATGGCTTGCCGCGGACCGTGGCCGCGGGCTTGCGCTTGCGCGGCCTGGACAGCGGCCATCTGCGCGCGCCTCTCGCGCCGTTGGCCCCGGACCTGGAACAACGGCTTCTTGAAATCCTCAAAAAAATGGAGATCGCGCGATGAACAAGGGATTGCGCCGCTGCATGGCGGCTTTGTTGGGTGTAGTGCTTCCCGCTGCGGCGGCATGGGCGGGGTCGTATCCCGACCAGCCCATACGCCTGATCGTGCCGTTCGGCGCCGGCGGCGTGACCGACACCACGGCGCGGGTGTTCGCCGAGGGCCTCACGCGCGAGCTGGGCCAGCCGGTGGTGGTGGAGAACCGCGGCGGCGCGGGCGGCTCGATCGCCGCGGGCGCGGTGGCGAAGTCGCCGGCCGACGGCTATACGCTGCTGGTGATCACCAACGGCATGGTCGCGGTCAATCCGCTGATCTACAAGAAGCTGCCCTATGATCCGAACAAGGACTTCACCTACGTCGCGATGTTGGCCAATACGCCGACGGTGCTGGCGGTGGGGGCGGACAGTCCATATGCATCGTTGCCGGAAATCATCAAGGCCGCGTCGGCCAAGGCTGACAATATCGCGTTTTCCACGGCCGGCGAGGGCTCCGACAACTATCAAGTTCTGGAGCTGCTGCAACAGGCGACCGGCGTGAAGATGCTGCACGTGCCTTACAAGAGCGGATCGGAGTCCATGACGGCCGTGATGAGCCGCAACACGGATCTGACGGCCGTTTCCGCCGTCACCGCGGTGGGTTTCGTCGAGGCCAAGCAGATTCGTCCTTACGCGGTGACGTCGTCGCGACGCCTGGCCAATCTGCCTGACATTCCCACGGTCAAGGAAGTGCTGGGCAAGGACGTGGAAGGCGGGTCGCTGTCGGGTATTGCCGTTCCCAAAGGCACGCCGGCCGATGTGGTTGAGCGCCTGAACATGGCCATTGCCGCGGTGGCAAAAAGCCCATCGGTGCAGGACAAGATCTACGCGCGTGGCAGCGAACCCGTGGATGGATCGCAAGCGGCGTTCGAGCAGCGGGTCGTGGCCGAACAGAAAAAATGGGCGGGCATTCTTTCGCGTCCGGCGCCGTAAGCCCCAGGGGGGTCAGGCGGCTTGCGCGCCCAGCACCTCGCGCGCCGTGTCGATGAACCAGCGGACTGCCGGATTCATGGACTCGGCGGGCGCTGCCAACGCCATGGCGTAGGTCAGGGGCGCGCCCTCCACGTCCATGAGGTCCACATATGCCACGTTGTCGATGGCGATCCGGCGCAGCGCCGCCGGCACGATGGCGACCCCCAGGCCCGCGGCGATGAGCGGCAGGCTGATGAGGGCGTGGGACGATTCCTGCAGAACCCGGGGATGAAACCCCGCGCGCTGGCAGGCCGCGACGATCTCTCCCGCGAACCCGGGGCTGTCGGAGTGCGCCAGGGTCACCAGCGTTTCATCCGACAGGTCCGAGAGCCTGGCGCTTTTCATGCCTGCCACCCGGTGGCCCGCAGGCACGGCCAGCGCCAGCCGTTCGCGCTGCAAGCCCGTGATTGCGATGCCCGGCACCCCGGACGCGGGCGGCACCAGGAATGCCGCGTCCAGCTCGCCGCGCTGCAATCCTGCCAGGATGCCGACGGTGCTGCCGCTGGTCAGTCGCAGGCGTATGTGCGGAAAGCGCTGCGTAAACTCGGGCAGGATGCGTGGCAGCAGGTTCAACGCGGCGCTGGGCACCGCGCATACCCGCAGCGCGCCCATACGTCCTTCGGCCGCATCGCGTGCAGTCTGCAGCGCGGCATCGGCGCCTTCCAGCAGGCGCTTCGCTTCGCGCAGAAAGGCGCCGCCGGCGACCGTGAGGCGCACGCCCAGGCGGTCCCGTTCGAAGAGGTCTGCACCAATCTCGGTTTCGAGCCGTTTGATTGCGACGCTGAGCGGAGGCTGGGTCATGTGCAGCCGGGCGGCCGCCTTGCGATAGTTCAATTCCGTGGCCAGAACCACGAACTGCCTGAGCTGCCTGAAATCCATGCTGGTCTCCCTGTGCTTTCTTGGGGCCGTCGCGCCGGCTTCAGCCTCGCGTGCGCTGGAAGTCTGTCATGAAATCGGCCAGCGCGGCCGCAGCAGGCAGCTCCACCGCGTTGTACAGACTGGCTCGGATGCCGCCGGTGTGCGCGTGTCCTTTCAACCCCATGAGCCCGACGCTCTCGGCCTGACGCAGAAACAGGGGCTCCAGGGCGGAATCGGCCAGGAAGAACGGCACGTTGTTGATGGACCGGAATTCCGGCCGGACCTTGTTGAAGTAGAAGCCGTCGCTGGCGTCGATGGCGCGGTACAGCAGCCCGGCCTTGGCCTGGTTGGCCTGATGGATGCGTTCCACGCCGCCGGTCCGGCGGATCCAACGCAGCGTCAGTCCGGTCAGATACCAGGAGAAGGTGGCGGGCGTGTTGAGCATCGAGTCCGCCCGCGCCGCGTGCGCATAGTTCAGCACGTCGGGCGTGATGGGCAGCGCGCCGTCCAGCAGGGCTTCGTCCACCACCACGACCGTGACGCCGGCGGGCCCCATGTTTTTCTGCGCGGCGGCGTAGATCAGACCGTGCCGGGACACGTCGATGGGCTTGGACAGCAGGCTGGAGCAGGCATCGCACACCAGCGGGACGGACGCGTCCGGCGCGGCGGGGAACTGCACGCCATGCACCGTCTCGTTCTCCGTGTAGTGCAGATAGGCCGCATCGGCGTCGAGCTGCCATTCGCCGGGCGCAGGGATGCGGTCGAAGCCCGATGCCTCGCTGCTGGCCGCGACGCGGACCTTGCAGTAGCGCCGGGCCGCATCGATGGCCTTGCCGGACCAGAGCCCCGTGTGAAGGTAATCCGCCGACGCCTTGCCGCGCAGCAGGTTCATCGGCACCTGCGAGAACTGCAACGAAGCACCTCCTTGCAGGAACAGCACCTTGTAGCGGTCGGGGATCTGCAGGATGGCCCGCAGGTCCGATTCCGCCTGGCGTGCGATATCGATGAACACGCGCGAGCGATGGCTGATTTCCATTACCGACATGCCGGTGCCCGCGAAATCGAAGAACTCTTCGTGCGCCTCCTGCAGCACTTCCAGCGGCAGCGCGGCCGGACCAGCGCTGAAGTTGTATGACCTTGCCATATTTTCCGATTCTGCCCCGCCTGGCGCGGGCTCCTGCATGGTTACGCCCGCGGTTGCCGTGGCGATCGGGTGAGTCTACGGATAGAATGGCCGGCCCGGACAGGCCAGTTTTCTTCTTGTGAGCAGACCACATGCCTAAGACCTTCGAGCTGGATACGCTGAGGATGCGCATGAACGATGCGGAGCTCCAGCGCCTGGAGCTGCATCAGAGAATTCAGCGGGCGCTGCGCGCCCTGATCCTCGACGGTGCGCTGGGGCCTGGCCTCAGGCTGCCCGCCACCCGCGGACTGGCCAAGTCGCTGGGGGTGGCGCGAGATACGGTGGAGAATGCCTATGTGCATTTGCACCGCGACGGCTACATCGTGCGGCGCGAGGGCTCGGGCAGCTACGTGTCGCAGACCGTGAGCACCGAACTGCGCGGCGCCGCGCGAAGGCGCGCGAAGCTGGATAACAAGCTGGGCGCACTACCGCCGGGGGCAGGCCTGAGCCGGCGCGGGCGCATGATCCTGGACAGCGGCGGGGTCGCGGACCAGCAGGCCATCAAGGCGTTCGCCACGGGCCTGCCGGAAACCCGCAGCTTTCCCACCGACGTCTGGGAACGGCTGCAGCGCCAGGTCCTGAAGGACTACCGCAGCCATGTGCTGCTGCATGGCGACCCGCAGGGCGCCGAGCCCTTGCGCCGCGCCATCGCCGCCTATCTGAACCTGGAGCGCGGGGCCAAGGTCTTGCCTGAGCAGGTGCTGGTGTTGAGCAGCACCCGCCAGGCCCTGTTTCTGTGCGCGCAATTGCTGACGGACGCCGGCAAGCCCATTCTGATGGAAAACCCCGGCTACTTCGGCGCCCGCAAGGCCTTCGAATCCGCGGAAACGCGGATCGTGCCCATCGATGTCGACGCGCAGGGCATACGCACGGACCTGCTGCGCGCGGACCGCAGCGGCGCCAACTGCGTGTACGTGACGCCGTCGCACCAATACCCCACCGGCGTGACGCTGTCGCTTGAGCGCAGGCTGGATCTGATCGGCTGGGCGGCGGAGCACGGCAAATGGATCATCGAGGACGACTACGACAGCGAATTCCACTACGACGGCCTGCCTACGGCCTGCGTGCAGGGGCTGGACATGCACCAGCGCACGCTCTACCTGGGTACGTTCAGCAAGACGCTTTATCCGGGTCTCAGGATGGGATATATGGCGCTGCCGCCCGGCCTGGTCGATGCCTTTGCCCGTGCGCGCAGCATCATGGACGGGCATACGCCGCAGATCCTGCAGCTGACGCTGGCGCGCTTCATGGACGACGGCCATTACAACTCGCACGTGCGATCCATGCGCAAGCTGTACGCGGGACGGCGGCAGGTGCTGCTGGAGTCGCTGGGCAAGCAGCTGGACGGCGTCGTGCAGGCCTACAGGCCTCCCGGCGGGTTGCAGATCCCATGCCTGCTGGAGCGCGGATGGTCGGAGGAGCAGACCATCCGCCAAGCCGAGGCCGCGGGCCTTCGGCTGCCTGGACTGAGCCGGCTCTATGCGGGCGATCACAAGCAGCAGGGCTGGCTGCTGGGCTATGCCTCGCTGACGGCCTACGAGATCGACGCCGCGGTGCTGCGGCTGTCGAATGCGTTGAAGCGCTAGGGGACTTCAGTACGGCAGCGGGAAGCGCCTGGCCAGCCCGGCCACGCCTTCGCGGATGGCGCTTTCCGTGCGGGCGTCGACGGCCCCGGCGCGCACGCCGCCCAGCAAGGCCAGGATCATGTCGCCGATTTCCTGGAATTCGGCGGGTCCCATGCCGCGCGACGTGCAGGCGGCGCTGCCCACGCGTATGCCGGAGGTAACGGCCGGCTTGGCGGGGTCGTTGGGGACGGCGTTCTTGTTCAAGGTGATGCCAACCTGTTCCAGCGCTTGCTCCGCCGTATTACCGGCCAGTCCCCAGGGTCGCAGATCGACCACGCCCAGATGGCAGTCGGTGCCGCCCGACACGATGGACAGGCCGCCTTCGGCCAGCCGGCGGCACAGGACGCGCGCATTCTCGACCACGGCGTGGGCGTAGGTGCGGAAGGCGGGCTGCAGCGCTTCGCCCAGGGCCACGGCCTTGGCGGCGATGATGTGCATCAGCGGACCGCCCTGCAGGCCCGGGAATACGGCCGAATCGATCTTGCGGGCGAGTTCGGCGTCATCGGTCAGGATCATGCCCCCGCGCGGGCCGCGCAAGGTCTTGTGGGTGGTGGTGGTCGTGACGTGCGCATGCGGCACCGGCGAGGGATACGCGCCGGCCGCGGCCAGGCCGGCGAAATGCGCCATGTCCGCCATGAAGATCGCGCCCGTCTCATCGGCAATGGCGCGAAAACGCGCGAAGTCCAACGTGCGCGAGTAGGCCGAGCCGCCGGTGATGATGAGCTTGGGTCTTTCCTGGCGCGCGATGCGCTCGACCTCGTCCATGTCCACCCGATGCGTGGCCGGATCGACGCTGTAGCTCAGCGCCTGCAGCCAGCGTCCCGACATGTTGACCTTGGAGCCATGGGTCAGGTGTCCGCCCGCCCTCAGGTCCAGGCCCAGGATCTTGTCGCCGGGGGCCAGCAGCGCCAGGTAGACCGCCTGGTTGGCCTGGCTGCCCGAGTGGGGCTGTACGTTGGCGTAGCGGGCGCCGAACAGACGCGTGGCGCGCTCGATGGCGATCTCCTCGGTCACGTCCACGTTGACGCAGCCGCCATAGTAGCGGCGGCCAGGGTAGCCCTCTGCGTACTTGTTCGTCAGCACGGAGCCCTGGACTTCCAGCACCGCGCGGCTGACGAAGTTTTCGGAAGCGATGAGTTCTATCGAGTGCCTCTGCCGGCGCCGTTCGGCGTCGATGGCGCCCCAGATGCCGGGGTCGGCCTGCGCCAAGGGCAGGGCGCTGACGCAAGGCAGTGCGAGGCTGTCGGGAAGGTTGGGGTTCGTCACGGTGGTTCCTGTTTCGATGGACGTATGGAGATGAAGGGGTCAGGAATTGGCTGCCAGCGCCCGCTGGCCGCCATGGATGAGCAGGTGCGCGGTCAGGCCGGCGACCAGCCCCCAGAACGCGCCGCCCACGCCCAGCAGGGTGACGTTGGCGGCGGTGGCCAGAAAGGTGATGAGCGCGGTCTCCCGGGTGCGGGCGTCGGCCATCGCATTGGCCAGGCTGCCGCCGATCGCGCCCAGCAAGGCAAGGCCGGCCAGCGTGGTGATGAATGCCTTGGGCAGCACCATGAACAAGGTCGCCAGCGTGACGCCGAAGGTGCCCACCAGGATGTAGAACACGCCGCAGGCCAGGCCCGCGAGGTAGCGTTTGGCGGGATCCGGATGCGCATCCCGGCCGGTGCAGATCGCGGCGGTGATCGCCGCCACGTTGAAGGCGTGCGCGCCGAAGGGCGCCATGAGGAGCGAGCCCAGGCCCGTCACGGTGAGGATCGGGTTCGCGCTGGTCTGGTAGCCGTCGTTGCGCAGCACCAGCATGCCGGGCATGTATTGCCCCGTCAGCGTGATGATGAAGAGCGGCAGGGCGACGCCCAGCAAGGCCTGCAGCGAGAACTGCGGCATTTCGAAGACCGGCGCTGCGAGGCTGAGGTGGACTGCCGAGAAGTCGATGCGGCCTTGTGCGATGAGCAGCGCAAGGCCGATGACCAGGATGCCGACCACCGCAAAGCGCGAGGTATAGCGCTTGAGCAGCGCATAGGAGATGACCAGCACGATTACCAGCAGTGGATCGGCGCTGGCCCCGCCGAAGGCATTGACGCCGAATTGCAGCAGGATGCCGGCCAGCAGGCCGGCGGCAATGCCGCCCGGAATCATGCGCACCAGCTTCTCGAACGCGCCGGACAGGCCGAGCACGACGAAGCCCAGCGCCGACAGGACGTACGCGCCGATGACCTCGCCGTAGGGCGTGAAGGGCATCACGGTCGCCAGAAACGCCACGCCGGGTGTGGACCAGGCCGTAATGACGGGCGCCTTGTAGCGCCAGCTCAACAGTGTGCCGGTGATGCCGACGCCGATGGAAACCGCCCATACCCAGGACGCGGTCTGGGCAGGAGTCAGCCTGGCCAGCTCCGCGGCCTGGAACACCAGCACGAAGGTGCCGCCGTAGTTCACCAGCACCGAGATCAGGGCGGCGACGGTGGGGGAAAAGAAGTCGGCGGGTCTGAGGCCAGCCGGTGATGCGTTCATGATCAACTCCGCGTTCGTGGTGGGGCCAGGCCGCGCGGCGGCCGGGCTTGAACGGGGAGTCTAGGGTGCTGGCGGTATGTCGATACCTGCCACATTCATGAAAGTGGGCAGACCGCTTTCCTGAGGGGAACAGCGCTGGGCGGAGTGCGGGACAGGCTCAGCGCCACGCTTGCCGCAGGGTTTGCGCAAGCGCCGATGCCTGGCGCAGCCCGGCCTCGGCGGCGTCGGCGCGGCGCGCCGGGTCCAGCACGTTGTCGCCGATGGCCTGCTCGCTGGTCGCGTCCGGCAGCACGGCATGGACCTGGCTGCCGGCCTCGCGCAGGGCCTGCAGTTCGCGCCGCAGATGGCCGCTGACCGGATTCCCTTCCCGATAACCCAGCGGCGCCAGCACTACGACCTGCTGATAGCCGGCCGCCATATCGGCATTGGTCATGGAGCGGATGCCGCCGTCCATGTAGGTCGCGCCGCCGATGGGCACGGCCGGCCAGGCGCCCGGCACGGCGCAGCTGGCGGCGATGGCATCGACGAAATCGACCTGGTCGGCGGCGCTGAAACTGCGCCCTTCGCCGGTGGTCGTGTCGACCGCGACCACCAGCAATGGACGGGAAGGCCAGTCGCTTGCGCCCAGACGGGCGGCGATGATGGCGCGGCGTTCCGCCAGTGTGGGCGTGGCGGAACGCCGCGCATAGGCGCCGATGCGCTGCCGCGCTTGCTGCAGGTCCGCGCCCACTTTGCCGTACAGCTCGCGGTTCTTTTCGTCCGCGGCTTGTTGCGAGTACGGACGATATTGTTCGGCGCCCGTCCCTCCCAGTTGCGTCGCCAGCAGCTGCATGGGCGGGACGCCCAGCGCCAGCTGCGCGCCGGCGACGGAGCCTGCGGAGCAACCGATGAACAGGTCCGCCGCGGTGAGGTCGACGCCCTGGCGCGCCAGGCCCGCCAGGATGCCGATCTCCCAGGCCAGCCCGGTCACGCCGCCGCAGCCCAGTACCAGGCAGCGCTTCTTCTGCGGATGCGCCATTCAGGCTGTCTCGACGCGAGTGGCGGCGGACGGCTCGGTTTCGCCCTCGCCGGACGCCGGACGGTAGTGGTAGTCGCCCATGTCCGTCTTGCGCAGCATGTGCCAGTAGTCGTCGTTGCGGAAGGGAGTGGGCGCCACTACCTTGCCATGCGCGTTGCGGTACCAGTTGCTCATGCCCTTGTGGGTCCAGATCATGCGGTCATGGGCGGCCTGGACACGGGCGTTGTAGGCGTCGTGCCTGTCCCTGCGGACTTCGATCTCGAAGCGTCCGCCGGCCTTGTCCAGACCTTGCTGCAATAGGCCCATGACATAGCGCACCTGGGTCTCCAGCAGGGCGACGACGCTGCCGCCGTGGCCCAGGGCGGTGTTGGGGCCGGCCAGGATGAACAGGTTGGGGAAGCCCGGCGCCGCGACGCCCATGAAGGCCTCGGCCCCTTTTTCGTCCCAGGCTTCGCGGATCGAGCGCCCGCCGCGGCCATAGAGCTTGAACGAGGACAACAGGTTGATCGCGTCGAAACCGGTGGCGACCACCAGCACGTCCAGTTCGTGCGCCCGGCCGTTGTCGCTCACCACCGCGTTTTCCGTGACCCGGGCGATGCCGCCCGTGACCAGTTCGACGTGGTCCCGGGCCATGGTTCGGAACCAGCCGTTGTCCATCAGCATGCGTTTGCCGAAGGGAGGGTAGTCGGGCAGAACGTCCGGCAGCAGGTCCTGGCGGTCGCCGAGTTCCGCCTTGATGTAGCTGGTGAAGTGTTCGCGGTGCCTGTCGTTGATCTGATTGATGGCGCGCTCGGGGTGCGGCCATTGCGGATCGATCTGCAGCGTGGCGTGGACGCGGTCGTTGAAGATCCAGGCTAGCCGTTGGCGATACCACTCCTGGTAGTACGGCACCTCGCGCAGCAGGAAGCGGACGTCCTCCGGCACCGGTTTCTGGAATTTCTCGAAGGGCGCGGCCCATTGCTTGGAGCGCTGGAACACGGTCAGGGAGCGGACCTGGTCGGCGATTGCGGGAACGACCTGCATGGAGCTGGCGCCGTTGCCGATGATGCCCACGTTCTTGCCGCGCAGGTCCAGGCCTTCCGGCCAGTTGGCCGTATGGAAGCAGGGGCCCTTGAAGCTCTCCAGGCCGGGTATGGGGGGCAGCTTGGGCACGTTCAGCAGGCCCACCGCGCTAATGAGGATGTCCGCCACATAGTCCTGGACCTGGCCGTCCTGCCCGACCGTGCGTATGTTCCAGCACAGCGCGTCTTCGTCGTAGCGGGCGGACTCCACGCGCGTGTTGAAGCGGATGTTGGGGCGCACGCAATGCTGGTCGGCGACGCTTTCGAAATAGCCCTGGATCTCGCCTTGCAGGGCGAAGTAGCGGGACCAGTCGTGCTTGGCGAACGAGTACGAGTAGATGTGGTTAGGGGTGTCCACGCCCGCGCCAGGGTAGCGGTTCTCGTACCAGGTGCCGCCGACTTCGGCGTTCTTCTCGATCACCACATACGGAATGCCCGCGCCTTGCAGGCGGATCGCGGCGCACAGGCCTGCCACGCCGGCGCCGATGACCAGCACCCGATAGCCTTGCGGCACCTGGAACGCATCGTGTTGCTCCAGCGCGAAGTCCGGGTCCAGGCCCAGCCAGGCGGCGATCATGGGGCCGTACGAGTCGGGCACATCTTCCCCGATGCTGGTGCGCAGCATGGCGACCAGCTGTTCATGCGCAGGCGCCGGCAGCGTGGGCTGCTGGCCGCGGCGGGTCAGCAGGATGGCCGAGTACGCGGCCTCGCGGATCTCTTCCTGCACGGCGTCCGGCAACCCGCCAGGGTCGTTGTCTTCCAGGCCGCGAATGCGCGAGCACTGGTAGCGCTCGGACAGCCATTGCGTGTCGCCCGTCAGGTGCACCAGCACCATGAGCAAAGTGGGGATGTTGGCGCTGGCCAGCGCGCGCTTGAGCGTGGCCTCCCACAGGTCGTTGCCGAACGGTGTTGCCGGAGCCGGGGTATCGCGATGCATGTAAGGGTCCTTCCAGGAGTGGCGTGGGGGATCGGGTTGCGGCCTACTCGGCGGTTGCGCCGGACTTCTTGATCAGCTCGGCCCATTTGGCGCTGTCGCTGACGATGAAGGCGCCGAAATCGCCCGGCTTGGTGAACAGGGCGTCCAGGCCCATTTTCTTGAACTGCTCCTGCACGTCGGGCGCCGTCTTCATCTTCTGCAGGGATGCCTGCAGCCTTTCGACGACCGCGGACGGCGTGCCGGCCGGGGCCACTATGCCCAGCCAGGGCATGGCGTCGTAGCCGGGCAGGCCGGACTCCTCGACCGTGGGCAGGTCGGGCAGCACCGAGGACCGCGTCTTGGTGGTGACGGCGAGCGGCCGTACCTTGCCGCTATCGAGGAAAGGCTGGGCGGCCGCGATGTCCACGAACAGCATGTCGACTTCGCCGCCAGCCAGGGAGGTCAACGCCGGAACGCTGCCCTTGTAGGGGATGTGGGTCATCTTCAGGCCGGTCAGCGCGGCGAACAGCTCGCCCTCCAGATGGTTGGACGTGCCGTTGCCGGAAGAGGCGAAGGTCGCCGACTTGCCGTCCTTCTTGAGCGCGGCGATCAGTTCCTTGACGCTGGACGCCTGCACCTGCTTGCCCGTCACCAGTACGTGCGGCACGCTGGCGATGAGTGAAACGGGCTGGAAGTCCTTGACCGGGTCGTAGTTCGCGGTGTTCTTGTACAGGCTGGGAGCGATGCCCAGGGACGATGCCGCCATCAACAGCGTGTAGCCGTCGGCCGGCGCCTTGGCCACGTAGGCCGAGGCGATCATGGTGCCGGCGCCGGGCTTGTTGACCACCACCACCGGCTGGCCCAGATCTGCCTGCAGCTTGGCCGCGACCTGTCGGGTCATGACGTCCGTGACGCCGCCGGGCGTGAAGGGCACCACGATGTTGATGGGCTTGTTGGGATAGTCCTGGGCGTGGGCGGCTGCGCCCGTGCAGATCAGGGTTGCGGCCAGGCAATGCGATAGCCATTTCATGAGTTTGTCTCCTGTGGTTTTCTAGGTGTGGCGTTCAGATGGAGCCTGCGCTGAGGCTCCGGTGCCGGATCAAGCCCCAGACCGTGTTGGCGTGGGGCATGTCCAGGTTCAACTTTGCTGCGATCTCGATCATGGCGCCGACCAGGGCGTCGGTTTCCAGCGGCTTGCCTTGCAGCGCGTCCTGCAGCATCGAGGTCTGGGCGGCGCCGGCGCTGGCGGCTGCCTGCATGCGTTGTTCTACGGTGACCGGCAGCTCGAGCCCGAGCGCCTGGCCCAGCGCCAGGTACTCGCCGAGCATGGCGCGCGCCAGTTTTTCGAGATATGGATCCTGGACCATGGCTGCCATGGTGGCGCGGGCCAGCACGCTCAAGGGGTTGAAGGTGGCGTTGCCCATCGCCTTGATCCAGACGGCTTGGTGGATGTCGCCGCTGACCTCGCATTGCAGGCCTGAAGCTTGCAACAGCCCGGCGAGCCGATCGGCCCGCGCAGACATGGAGCCGTCCGGTTCGCCGAGGATGAGATTGTTGCGGGCGTTCTGGGCCGCGATGCCAGGCGCGGTGGCGTTCGCCGCGATGTACACCACGGCGCCCAGCACCCGCTCCAAAGGCAGCGCTCGCCTGAGGGCGCCGCGGCCATCCACCGATTGCAGCGGCGTGTCGCCCAGGGGACTGCCCAGCGTGGGCAGATACCACCAGGGGATGCCGTTTACGGCCGGCACCACGGCGCCCTGCGGCGCGAGCATCGGCGCCAGGTGCGCGGAGATATCGTCCAGCGCCTGTTGCTTGACCGCAAGAATCAGGTAGTCCGCGTCGCGCACCTGGCGCGGTTCGTCGGTGGCGCGCACCGGGTAGTGGCGCGTGACGCCGTCGACCGTCAAGCCGACGCCGTGCTGGCGCAAGGCGGCCAGCGTCTTTCCGCGGGCGATCATGGTCACCTCGCAGCCTGCCTGGGCCAGGCGCGCGGCGAGCAGACAGCCGATCGCGCCCGCACCATATACCGCGACGCGGCATTGATGAGCATCTTTCATTTCTACTCTGCGAAAAAATGGGCCGCCGGGATGGCGGCGCGGTTGCCGCTATTCCTGGTATTCGGGCCGGATGCGTTGCAGCAGCCGGAGCAGGGGGGGCCAGTGCTTGTGGCGGGACGGGCGGTCCAGACGGTCGAACTGGCGGCCGACCTTCTCGGCAACTTCGGCTCCGGGCACAACCAGCGGCAGGCCGCCGGCCAGCGCCGCGACCTGCGCCTGGCAGGCGCGCTCCAGATAGAACATGGCGTCGAAGGCGTCCGGCACGCTGGCGCCGCAGACCAGCAGGCCGTGATTGCGCAGGATCATCGCGCTGTGGGAGCCGAGATCGGCGATCAGGCGCTGCTGCTCGTCCATGTCGAGCGCGACGCCTTCGTAGTCGTGATAGCCGATGCGGTTGTGAAAGCGCATGGCATGCTGCGAAATCATGAGCAGGCCAGCCTCTTGCGCGGACACCGCGATGCCGGCCGCGGTATGCGTATGCATGACGCAGGCCGCGTCGTGGCGGACGCGATGGATGGCGCTATGGATGACGAAGCCGGCGGGGTTGATGCCCAGGCCGGTCTGGTCCAGCAGGATGCCGCCGTCGATGTCCACCTTGACCAGGTTGGAGGCGGTAATCTCGTTGAACATCAGGCCGTAGGCATTGATCAGGAAGTGCGGCTGGGCGCCGGGAACCCGGGCCGAGATATGCGTATAGATGTGGTCGGTCATGCGCATTTCTACAGCCAGGTTGTAGGCCGCGGCGAGATCCACGCGCACTGCCCATTCTTCGGCCGAAACCTGGTCCTTGATCGGTGCCTCTTGCACGGCAGCTCCTCCGGTTTTGCATTCTTCTTGGTCTGGCCGGCGCCTCTGCTGCGTGGCCTCTTTCAAACGGAGTATAGGTTTTCCAGCCGCTGTCGACTAAGCAAACGTTTTGATGGAAACGCATAAATTCCATCAATCATTCGGCCATGCCGGCAGGCATGAAAAACCTTGATGGATATGCATAAAAACGTTTAGCTAGTGCGGCGAAATTCCGCTACCTATACTGATTTTCCTACCCATGGGCGCGGCCGCAAGGAGCCGGCGCGCCCTTGAAAAATCAGAATAGCCGGAGGCTGGATGGACGCTGCAGGAAACCGCGGGATCACGGATTTGCTCGATGAACAGGCGCTGTGCCACGGGCATAAGCTGGCGATCGTGCATGAGTACCACAACGGCGACATCAGCCAGTTGAGTTTCATCCAATTACGCGAAGCGGCCCGCGCATTTGCCGCGGGCTTGCAGGCGCGCGGCGTGAAGCCGGGCGACCGCGTATTCGTATTCATGGGCAACACGGCGGAGTACGTGCCGCTGTGGATGGGCCTGATGCTGGCGGGCGCCGTCATCGTGGCGGGCAACATCCATCTCACTGCGCCGGAAGTGGCCTATCAGCTTGAGCATTGCCAGCCCGCGCTGGCGCTGGTCGAGCCTGCGCATGAAGCGCTGGTTCGCGAAGTGTGCGCCGGGATGGACCAAGCGCCGGATATCGTGCCGGTGAAGCGCGGCAGCCTGGGGCAGGAAGGATTGAGCGGTGCGCTGGCTGCGGAATCCGCGGATTACCGGGCTCCCGATCTGTGCAGCGACGACCTTGCACAGATCCTGTACACCTCGGGCACGTCGGCGCGGCCCAAGGGCGTGATGCTCACCCACGCCAATCTGCTCTGGTGTGGCCAGGCGGGCGCAGCCAACAGCGGCATTGGCCGCGCTGACCGCGTGTTCAACAACAAGCCGCTGTTCCACGCCAACTGCCAGGAAACTGTGCTGTCCTGCCTGACCGCGGGCGCCACCGCGGTGATCGGGGAACGCTATAGCGCCACGCGCTACCTGCGCCAGCTCATCGAACACCGCATCACGATCTGCAGCCTGTCCGGCATGCTGTGCCGAACCTTGTTGAACCAGCCGCCCACGCCTTTCGATACGGCGCATCAGGTGCGGTACGCGGGCTATGCCATCAATATTTCGGAAGCCGAGATCGCGGCGTTCATCGAGCGTTTCCGCATCCCGCTGCGCAATGGCTATGGGCAGTCGGAGACCATGCTCTACATCACCTTGCAGCCGCATGCATCGCCGTCCGCCTATCCGTCCATCGGGCGCGCCACGCCCGACCGCGAAGTGTTCGTGGTCGACGACGACAACCGGCCGGTCGCCGTAGGCGCAGTGGGCGAGATCGTGGTGCGCGGACGTCCTGGGCGCACGCTGACCCTGGGCTACTACCGCGACCCGGCTGCGACGCAGGCCGTGTTCGAGGGCGGCTGGCTGCACACGGGGGATCTCGGCTACCAGGACGCCAAGGGCAACTTCTTTTTCTTCGGCCGCAAGAAGGAGGTGATCAAGCGGGCCGGCGAGAACATCTCGGCCGCGGAAGTGGAAGAGGCCCTGATGGGGCATCCGGCCGTGCGCGACGTGGCCGTGGTGGGCATACCCGATCCGGTGCGCGACCAGTCGGTCAAGGCTTTCGTCGTGCTGCACGCAGGGCACCAGGCGGATGCGGATGCCATCAAGACCTATTGCGCCGGGCGGCTGGCGTACTTCAAGGTGCCCGAGCACGTGCAGTTCATGGCTGAGCTGCCGCGCAACGCCAGCGGCAAGGTGCAGAAGCGCGCGCTGCTCGACGCCTGAACGCGGCCGCGAGTTCTCAGGCGTGGCCGGTAGCCGCCTTGCCCAGCCGGGCAAGGGCTTCGGCGACCTGATGGACGACGGACTGGCCCTGGTTGCGGTGGATGGCGATGGTGAACTCCAGCGTCAGCGGCGTCAGCGCCGGGTCCACCAGCACCAGGGTGCCGGCGCGAACTTGTTCGGCCACCATCATTTCCGGCAACTGCGCGATGCCGCCGCCCGCCTCGACGACTTCGATCAGGCTGTTCAGGCGATTGCAGCTGCAGATGTTGTCCAGGTTGGCGCCCATGTCGCGCAACTCGTCCTGCGCCGGGCCAAAGAAGCCCGACGGGCGCGATACGCACCACAGCGGCTCGGTTTGCAGTAGCGATTGCATGCTGCGGGGCTTGCCTTCCGCGTCGCTGAGCAGCCGGGACGAGACCATCCACGACATGCGGGTCGTGCCCAGCGATTCGCAGATGAACTGGTCGTCGCGCAGATGATTGGCCATGATGGCAATGTCCAGCGCGCCGGACGTCAGGTGCTCCTGCAGCTTGATCGCCAGGTCCAGCTCGATCTCGTAGGAAACGCGCGGCAGGGCGCGGCGCAGCTCGGGCACCACGCGTGAAAACCAGGTCATGGAAATCTCGCCCATGCCGATGCGCACCGTGCCGGCCGCGTTGTTGACGGCCTCCGCGTCGGTGAAGGCGTCTTCCACCGCCAGCAGCAGCGGTTCCACGCGTTCGACGAAGCGGCGTGCGGGCACCGTCAGTTCCAGCCGGCGGCCGCGCTTTTCGAAGAGCGGAAAGCCCAGCGACTGCTCCAGCTCTTTCATGCGCGCCGAGACGGCGGGTTGGGAAGTGTGCAGCCGTTCGGCCGCGGCGCGGAAGCTGCCCAGCTTGGCGATCTGGCACAGGGTTTCGGCGTTGGTCAGATTCGGACGGGGCATGGGCGAATGTCGTGGTTTTTGCGCGGTATGTTAAAGGAAATCGTCAGGAAATCCCGCCTGGCTCGGTGAAATCCGCCATTTCCCCCCGTCAGGCCCGTCGATACACTGGCCGCTCGCCATCCTAACGAGACAGCCATGAGACATCTACTTCCCGCCCTGAGTGCCGCGCTTGCCTTGACGCTCGGCGCGCAGGCATCGGCCCAGCAAGCCCAGCCCGCGGGCTCCGTGCCGCGCGATCCGTTCTTCTGGCTGGGCGAGATCAACAAGGCCACTGCCGTCATCAACACGGACGAGGGGCTGCTGGACAAGTCCATGGCGCCGCGACTGGCGGCCGGCGTGGCCAAGGTGATCAACGACGGCAACCAGCCGGGCGCCAAGCGCCCGGCCAGCGTCATCACCTTCGAGCCGCTGCTGATCAAGGCGGCGGGCGAGGATGTCACGCTGCTGCACGCGGGGCGCTCCAGCCAGGACATGCACGCGACCTACCGCAGCGCCATCCTGCGCGACAAGCTGCTGGACCTGGCGGCCCAGCTGAACGTCACCTCCACCACGCTGGTGGAACTGGCGGGCAAGCATGCAGCTACCATCGTGCCGAACTACACCAATGGCGTGGCGGCGCAGCCTAACAGCTATGGGCACTATCTGCTGGGGCAGGCCGCCGGCCTGGCCCGCGACGCCCAGCGCATCCGTGAGGCCTACGTGCGCATCGACCGTTCGCCGATGGGCACGACGGTGCTCAACGGCACCAGCTGGCCGCTGGACCGCAAGCGCATGGCGCAGTACCTGGGCTTCGCCGCACTGGTGGACAACGCCTATGACGCCTCGCAGATCTCGTCCATGGATCAGCCGGTGGAAGTCGCCTCCATCGTCACCAGCATTGCGCTGCGCACGGGCAATTTCGTCGAGGACGTAATGACCCAGTACGCCCAGCCGCGTCCCTGGATCCTGCTGGAAGAGGGGGGCGGCAACACCTACGTGTCCAGCGCCATGCCGCAGAAGCGCAATCCCGGCCTGCTCAACGATACCCGCAGCGATGCCTCCACGGCCGTGACGCTGGCCATGGGGCCGGTGGTGCAGACGCACAACATCACGCCAGGCATGAGCGATCCGAAGGACGTGAAGCAGAATTCCGCCATGGTGGATGCCGGGATTTCGGCGCTCAAGCGCTGGGACCGGGTGTTGAAGGCCATGGTCCTCAGCCCCGACCGCGCGCTGGAAGAACTGAACAGCGACTGGACGGCCTCGCAGGAACTGGCCGACGTGCTGATGCGCAAGTACAAGCTGCCGTTCCGCGACGGCCACCACTTTGCGTCCGAGGTCGTCAGCTACGCCAAGGCCAACAACATCAAGCCGCTGGACTTCCCGTATGAGCAGGCGCGCCGTATCTATGCGGACGCCATGAAGGACTCGAAGTACGGCAACGAACTGCCGATGAGCGAGGCGGAGTTCCGCTCCACGCTGGATCCCGTGGCCATCGTCAAGAACCGCGCCACTTCGGGCGGTCCGCAGCCGGCGGAAATGGAGCGCATGCTGAAGGAAGCGCGCGCGCAGCTGGCTGAGCAGGACGCCTGGATCAAGGCGCGTCGCGCCCACATCAACGATGCGCTGGCGGAGCTGGACAAGAAATTCGGCGCGCTGGTGGCCAGCGCGCCGAAGCAGTAGAACCTGCGGGAAGAGCGCTTCCCGGCGGCTGCCGGGAAGCCCCGCTCAGCCGCGGGCCGGGAAGGGCGCGGCGAAGCGGCGCAGCCGCAACGCGTTGCTCAGCACGAACACGCTGGACAAGGCCATTGCGCCCGCCGCGAACACCGGAGACAGCAGGCTGCCGTTGACCGGATACAGCAAGCCCGCCGCTACCGGGATCAGCGCCACGTTGTAGGCAAACGCCCAGAACAGGTTCTGCTTGATGTTGCGGATGGTGGCCTTGGACAGCGCGATGGCGTTGGGCACACCGCCCAGGTCTCCCGACATCAGCACCACGTCGGCGGCTTCGATGGCGATGTCCGTGCCGGTGCCGATGGCCAGGCCGACGTCCGCTTCGGCCAGGGCCGGCGCATCGTTGATGCCGTCGCCCACGTAGGCGATGGGACCGTACTGCTGCTTCAGGCGCTGCACCGCCGCGACCTTGCCGTCGGGCAGCACTTCGGCGACGACTTCGTCGATGCCGAGCTGGCGGGCGATGGCCTCGCCGGTGCGGCGGTTGTCGCCGGTGATCATCGCGACCTTCAGACCCAGGTCATGCAGGGCGCGGATCGCGGCGGCCGTGGTTTCCTTGATGGGGTCAGCCACGGCGATCATGGCGGCCAGCTGGCCGTTGATGGCGGCGTACAGCGGCGTCTTGCCTTCGTCGCCCAGGCGCGCGGCGTCCGAACCGAAGGACTCGACGCTCAGGCCCAGTTCGCGCATGAAGCGGTCAGCGCCGATCTCGACCAGGTCGCCGTCGACCCGGGCGCTGACGCCAAAGCCGGTGATCGATTCGAATTGCGAAATCGTGCCCAGCGCAATGTTCTCGGCGCGCGCCGCATCCACGATGGCTTGGGCGATCGGGTGTTCCGACTTGGCCTCGACGGTGGCAACCTTGCCCAGCACCGCAGCGCGTTCGAAGCCCTGTGCAACGATCAGGTCGGTCAGCTCGGGACGGCCCTTGGTCAGCGTGCCGGTCTTGTCCACGGCCACGACCTGCGCGTCCTTCAGCGATTGCAGCGCTTCACCCTTGCGGAACAGCACGCCCATCTGCGCGGCGCGGCCCGTGCCCACCATGATGGAGGTCGGCGTGGCCAGGCCCATGGCGCAGGGGCAGGCGATGATCAGCACGGCCACGGCATTGACCAGCGCGAAGGTCAGGGCGGGTTCGGGGCCGAACGTCAGCCAGATGATGAAGGTCACGACGGCCGCCGCCATGACGGCAGGCACGAACCACATGGTGATGCGGTCCACCAGGGCCTGGATCGGCAGCTTGGAGCCTTGCGCCTGTTCGACCATGCGGATGATCTGCGCCAGCAGCGTGTCGCCGCCGACCTTGGTGGCGCGGAACGTCAGCGCGCCGTTCTGGTTGACGGTGCCGCCGACCACTTCGGAGCCGGGCTGCTTTTCGACGGGCACGGGCTCGCCGCTGATCATGGACTCGTCGATGAAGCTGTTGCCTTCCACCACCTCGCCATCCACCGGGATGCGTTCGCCGGGGCGGACTTCGATCAGGTCGCCCGCCACCACTTCCTCGATGGCGAGTTCCAGCGTCGCGCCGTTGCGCACGACGCGCGCGGTCTTGGCCTGCAGGCCGAGCAGGCGCTTGATGGCCTCGGACGTATTGCCCTTGGCGCGTGCCTCCATGTAACGGCCCAGCAGGATCAGCGCCACGATGACCGCGGCGGCCTCGTAATAGACGTTGACGGTGCCGGCGGGCAGCAGTCCGGCCGCGAAGGTGGCGACCACCGAATAGGCATAGGCGGCGGACGTGCCCACCGCCACCAGCGAGTTCATGTCGGGCGCGCCGCGCAGCAGCGCGGGGATACCTTTCTTGAAGAAGCGCAGGCCGGGGCCGAACAGCACGATGCTGGCCAGCACGAATTGCAGGTACCAGCTGTTCTGCGTGCCGATGGTTTCGGCGATGACGTGGTGGAACGCCGGCACGATGTGCGCGCCCATTTCCAGGATGAACACCGGCAGCGCGAAGATCGTGGCGACGGTCAGCGCGCGCTTCAGTGACTTCAGCTCGGCGGCCTGGCGTTCGGCCACGGCGTCGGTGTCGCTGGCTTCGGCGGCCAGGGGCTTGGCTTCGTAGCCGGCCTTGGCCACCGCCTGGATCAGGGCGCTGACGGGCACGCCGCCGGCCGCGGTGATGCTGGCGCGCTCGGTGGCGAGGTTGACGCTGGCGCTGCTGACGCCGGGCACCGCCTTCAGGGCTTTTTCGACGCGGCCCACGCAGGAGGCGCAGGTCATGCCGGTGACCGACAGTTCGATCGTGGTTTCGGCGACGGCGTAACCCGCCTTCTGCACCGCCTGCACGGCGGCGGCGACGTCCGGCGCCCCTGCAAACGTGATGTCGGCGCGTTCGGTCGCCAGGTTGACGCTGGCCTGGTTGACGCCCGGCACGGCCTTCAAGGCCTTTTCGACCCGGCCCACGCACGAGGCGCAGGTCATGCCTTCGATAGGCAGGCTGACCGCGACGCTGTCTGCTGGGATGGCACTCATATCCGCTCCTTGAAAACTTGGAATTTCCTGCTGATGGGTGTCACTATAAAGATTCCAATGATGTCAAGGTCAAGCGTTTGATCGGACGAGTTTTGACCTGGCTCAGCCCAGTCTGCCCAAGGCGGGGAAGGTCAGCAGCATCCAGATGGCGAAACGGGCCAATTGGCCGGTGGCGATGGCCCAGCCCATCACGATCAGGATCAGCCCGGTCAGGATCCGCAGGATCCGGCCGGCGCGTTGCAGGCCCTGCATGCGGCGCAGGAAGGGGCTCATGAACCAGGCTGCCGCTAAAAAGGGGACGCCCAGTCCCAGTGCGTAGACGCCCAGCAGGGCCACGCCCTGGCCCACACTGGCCGAGGCCGCGCCCAGCGCCAGGATGCCGGCCAGGATCGGGCCGATGCAAGGCGTCCAGCCGAATCCGAACGCGGCGCCCAGGATCGCGGCGCTGCCGGGGCTGCCCTGGCCCGCCGGATCGAACCGGTAGTAGCGCTGCGCCCAGGCGGGCAGGCGCAGGACGCCCAGCAACATCAAGCCCGCCAGCGCGATGATGGCGCCTGCGGCCAGGTTCAGTTCGTAGCGGTAGGACAGCAGCAGGCGGCTCAGCGCCGTGACGCTGGCCCCGAAGATGACAAAGACAGTAGAGAAGCCGGCGACGAAGCAGGCCGCCAGCCCCAGCATGCGCCAGCGCAGCGCACGGCCATCATCCGCGGACGCGCCGGATCCGCCCGCGATGTAAGACAGATAGCCTGGCACCAGCGGCAGCACGCAAGGCGACAGAAACGATGCGGTCCCCGCGATGAAAGCGGTGGCCAAGCCGATGAGGGACAGGTCAAGCATGACGGGCCGCCGCGATCATGGCGCAGCGCCTTCGCGCTGGCGCTGGCGGGCCAGCGTGATGCCCTCATTGACGGTGCGCGCCATGTCGCTGCCGGCAGGCAGCCTGGCCAGCAGGCGTTGCCAGAAATCGATGGCCGCCGGGAAATCGCGCTGGTCAAAGCGGCTTGCGCCCGCCAGCATCAGGGCCAGCGGCTCCTCGGGGTTGAGGTCCAACGCGCGCCGCAACAGCTGGTCAGGCTGTCCGCCGAAACCCCGGTTGGCGCTGAGCACCAGCGATTCGGCGTACTCGGCCAGGGCTGCCGGGTTGCTGTCCACCACCGGCGCGGCCCGGGCAAAGGACTGGACCGCGTCGGCGTGCCGGCCGAAGTAGCGGTGGGAACGGGCCAGCATCAGCCACCCCTGATAGTCGTCGGGATTGCTCGCCAGGCGGGTCTCAAGTTTGGCCACCATGGCCCGGATGTCGGCGGCGGTGACCTCGGGTTGTGCGACAGGCGCCTGAGGCGGGGCGATGGCGGCGGGGTTGCCCAGCGCCACATAGGCAATTATGGCGGCCAGAGGCAGCGCGAGGGCCAGGCTCGCAGGCAGCAGCCGGCCGGGGTTCGTCGCCGTGGCACGGTCTTGCGTTTCGCCGGCTTCTTCCAGCGCCAGCCGCTGTAGCTCGGTGCGCGCTTCGGCGAAGGCGTCTTGCGAGAGGATGCCGTTGGCGCGGTCCCGCTCCAGCTCGCGCAGCTGGTCGCGCAGCACCGCCACGTTCGCCGCCCGGCGCTTGTTGGCGGCGCTGGCGGCGGGCGCACGCCGCAGGGCGGCGATCAGCCATAGGGTGACGACGGCGGCCATCAACGCGGCCGACAGATAGAAGAGCTGAGTCATGTTCCAGATCCTTTTTCAGCGTCGACGCCCAGCAGGGCGTCGGCAGTCCGGCGCTCGGCAGGCGTCAGCGCGGGGCGGCGCTGGCGCAGCCTGCGCCGGCGCAAGGTCAGGGCCAGCGCGGCCAGCCCGGCGGCCAGCAGCGCGGCGGGGCCGAACCAGAGCAGCAGCGTGGAGGCTTTCAGGCGCGGCCGGTAGAGGATGAAGTCGCCGTACCTGGCCTCCATATAGGCCAGGATGTCGGCCTCGGATTTTCCGGCGTCCAGCTGCTGACGGATCTCGCGGCGCAGATCGACGGCGAGGTCGGCGCGCGAGGCGGCAATGGATTCGTTCTGGCAGACCAGGCAGCGCAGTTCCGAGGCGATCTCGGTGACGCGGCGGTCGTCAGTCGAGCCTTGGGCGCCCGCGCCGTAGCCCAACGCCAGCGATAGCGCGAATACGCGCAGGAGTATCTTCATTGCAGCCCCCGGATCAGCGGAAGCAGGGTGTCGCGCAGCGATTCGCGCGTCACCGGGCCGATGTGCTTGTAGCGGATGGTCCCGGCCTGGTCGATGACGAAGGTCTCCGGCACGCCGTAGACGCCGTAGTCGATGCCGACCTTGCCGTCGGTGTCGGACACGGACGCCTCGTAGGAATCGCCGTTGCGCGCCAGCCAGGCGATGGCTTCGTCCCGTATGTCCTTGTAGTTCAAGCCTATGACAGGCACGCCGTGCTGCGACGACAACTCCTGGATATAGGGGTGTTCCGTCAGGCAGGCATAGCACCAGGACGCCCAGACGTTCAGCACCCATACCCGGCCTTTCATGCTCTCAGGCGTGAAGGTCTTCTGGGGCTCATGCAGTTCGGGCAGGGCAAACGCGGGCGCGGGCTTGTCGATCAGCGGCGACGGCACTTCGGACGGGTTTAGGGTCAGGCCTATTCCTAGAAAGAACACCAGCACCACGAAGCCCGCCAGGGGCCAGATGTAGCGGCTCATGGCCGGGCCTCCGCCGGCGCCTGCGGTACTGCGCGTTGCGGCTGTTTTTTCTCGCGGCGCTTCAGGCGGTAGCGCGGATCGCTGATCGCCAGCAGCCCGCCCAGGGCCATGAGGATGCAGCCGCCCCAGATCCAGTCGACGAACGGCTTGTAGTACAGGCGCACGCTCCAGGCGCCTTGCTCCATGGGTTCGCCCAGGGCGACGTAGATATGGCGCAGGCCGTTGGCGGCGATGGCCGCCTCCGTCATCGGCAGCGCCGAGGACGCATAAGTGCGCTTTTCTGGATGCAGGTCGCGCAGGCGCTTTTCGCCGCGGTAGAGCGCGAAGGTTCCCATATCGGATTCGTAGTTCGGGCCGCGCACGCGCGCCACGCCCTTGAATTCGACGCGATACGAAGCCACTGGCGCGCTTTGCCCGGGCTGCATCAGCAGATCCTGTTCGGTCTCGTAGCTGCCCACCAGCGTAACCCCGGTGACGAACACCGCCACGCCCAGGTGAGCCAGATGCATGCCCAGCCAGCTGCGTGGCTGGCGCCACCAGCGGTCGCGGGTCGCGCGGATGCGCTTGACGACGTCCACGGCGATGGCGGTCGCCAACCACGCGGCCAGTCCCAGCCCCAGCGCCGTGCCCCCGGACCAACGGTCGAAGAGCAGGGGAACGCCCACGCCCGCCAGCACGGCCAGCGCCGCGGGAATCGACAGGCGTTTGAGCAGGCTGCCAGCATCGGCCGATTTCCAGTTGGCCATGGGCCCCACCGCCATGAGCAGCAGCGCGGGCACCATCAGCGGCACGAAGACCGCGTTGAAGTAGGGTGGTCCGACCGACAGCTTGCCCAGGCCCAGCGCGTCGATGAGCAGCGGATATAGCGTGCCCAGCAACACGCTCGCGGCGGCAACCGCCAGCAGCACGTTGTTGACCAGCAATAGCGATTCGCGCGATACGAACGCGAACTGGCCGCCGTGGCCGATCCGGGGCGCGCGCAGGGCATACAGGAACAGAGAGCTGCCGACCGTGGCGGTGAACAGCGCCAGGATGAATACGCCGCGCGCCGGGTCCGTCGCGAACGCATGCACCGAGGTCAGCACGCCCGAACGCACCAGGAACGCGCCCAGCAAGGCCAGCGCAAACGTGCCGATCGCCAGCAGCACGGTCCAGCTCTTGAAGCTGCCGCGCTTTTCGGTCACGGCCAGCGAGTGGATCAGCGCCGTGCCGGCCAGCCAGGGGATGAAGGAGGCGTTTTCCACCGGGTCCCAGAACCACCAGCCGCCCCAACCCAGCTCGTAGTAGGCCCACCAGCTGCCGACCGCGATGCCCAGCGTCAGGAACAGCCAGGCCGCTGTGGTCCATGGGCGCGACCAGCGGGCCCAGACCGCGTCCAGATTGCCCGACAGCAGCGCGGCGATGGCGAACGCAAACGCCACCGAGAACCCGACATAGCCCATGTACAGCAGCGGCGGGTGGAAGATCAGGCCGATGTCCTGCAGCAGCGTGTTCAGGTCCAATCCGTCAGCCGGGGCCGGGACCAGGCGTTCGAACGGATTCGACGTCAGCAGCACGAACAGCAGGAAGCCCGCGCTGATCAGGCCCAGCACGCCGAGCACGCGCGCGACCATGGCGTCGGGCAACTGCCGCGAAAACAGGCTGACCGCGCCGGCCCAGCCCGTCTGCATGAACATCCATAGCAGCAGCGAGCCTTCATGCCCGCCCCAGGTCGCCGCGATGCGGTAGAACAAGGGCAATTGGGAGTTCGAGTTGTAGGCCACATAGGCCACCGAATAGTCCTTGGCCGCGAAAGACCAGATCAGCGCCCCAAGGCTGAACGAAACCAGCAGGAACTGGATCTGCGCGGCGGGCCGCGCAATGGCGATCCAGTCCGCGCGGTCCAGGGCCGCGCCGCGCAGCGCGAGCGCACCTTGCACCAGCGCCACGAACAGCGTCAGGATCAGGGCGAAATGAGCGAGTTCCGGAATCATCGGGAGCGGGCCTCCTGGGGGGCGGTCTTCGGTGCGGCCTGCGATACGGCCTGATCGATCGCGTGCTGCGCCTCGGGGGGCATGTAGTTCTCGTCATGCTTGGCCAGCACCTCGTCGGCGCGGAACAGGCCATCGCCGTCCAGCCGGCCCTGCGCCACGACGCCCTTTCCTTCGCTGAACAGGTCCGGCAGGATGCCTTCATAGGCCACGCGGACGGTGTGGGCCGTATCGGTCACGACGAAACGGACGGTGAGCGAGCCCGGCGTGCGCTGCACGCTGCCGCCTTCGACCATGCCGCCCACGCGGAAGGCGCGTCCAGCCGGCGCTTCGTTGTTGCTGACCTGGGTGGGCGTGTAGAAGAACACCAGATTGCTCTGGAAGGCGTTGAGCACCAGCGCGCTGGCCACGCCCACCGAGGCCAGCCCGCCCAGGACGAGCCACAAGCGACGTGTCCGCTTACTCATCGCCGCCCTCCCGCCATTGAACGGGGGGCGGCCCCGCCAGGATTGCGCGGCGGCGGCGCGCCAGCAGCAGCTGTTCGCTGCCCAGCAGGAACGCCGTCATCAGCAGCGATCCCCACACGTAAAGCGCATAACCGCCCATGGCGAGGAACTCGCCCAGACTGGACCAGTGCATCATTCGCTACTCCATTGTTCGCGGATCCAGGCCGCGTGCCGCTCGCGCTCGAGCACGATGCAGCGCAGGCGCGCCAGCGCCGTTGCGATGCTGTACATCCACGCGGCCAGGGACATCAGCAGCATGCCGGCGAGCATGATGCCGGCCATGCTTGGTGCGGCGGTCAGCGAGACCGAAGCGCCCTGATGCAAGGTGCTCCACCATTGCACCGAGAAATAGATGATGGGAATGTTGACCACGCCGGCCAGCACCAGCACCGATCCGGCGCGGTCGGCACGCTGCGGATCGTCGATGGCGGCCCTCAACGCGATATAGCCCGCGTACAGGAACAGCAGGATCAATTCCGAGGTCAGCCGCGCATCCCAGACCCACCAGGCGCCCCACATGGGCTTGCCCCATAGCGCGCCGGTCCACAGCGAAAGAAACGTGAACAACGCGCCGGTAGGCGCCAGCGCGGCGATCATCATGGCTGACAGCCTGCTGTTGAAAACCAGGTGGACCAGCGCCCAGAACGCCATCACCAGATAAACGAACATCGACATCCAGGAGACCGGGACATGGACGAAGATGATGCGGTAGCCCTGGCCCTGCTGAAAATCGGCGGGCGCGGCGATAAAGCCGATATAGAGGCCGGCCGCGGCCAGCAGGACCGCGGCCGTGGCGAACCAGGGGATTGCTTTTCCGGCCAGGGGATAGAAGGCCTTGGGCGAGGCATAGTGAAACCAGCGGATCATGGGTTCCTCATTCAAGCGAGATGCGTAGGGCGGCGGCCGCGCCCAGCGGCGCGAGGAACAGGGACAAGGCCAGCACGGCGCCCAACAGCGACAGGTGCGCATTCGCGCCCAGGCCGCTTTGCGCTGCCTGCACAGCGCCCGCGCCGAATACCAGAATGGGAATGAAGAGGGGCAGCACCAGCAGGGCCAGCAGCGCGCCGCCGCCGCGCGCGGTCAAGGTGAGCGCCGCGCCTATGGCGCCGATCAGGCCAAGCGCGGGCGTGCCGATGGCCAGGCCCAGCGTCAGGATCAGAAGGGCGGCGGCATCCAGGCCGAATTGCAGGCCCAGCACGGGCGCAAGCAAGGTCAGCGGCAAACCGGACAGCAGCCAGTGGGCAGCTACCTTGCCCAGCACGATCACCGGCAAGGGCGCGGCGGACAGTATCAACTGCTCCAGTGAACCGTCGCGATGGTCTGCCTCGAACAGGCGGCCCAGCGACATCAGGCAGGACAGCAAGGCCGTCACCCAGAGCACGCCTGGCGCAATGGCGCGTAGCGTTTCCGGCTCGGGGCCGACCGCCAGGGGGAACAGGCTGGCGGCCACCAGGAAGAAGGCCAGCGGCGTCAGCGTGTCGCTGGCGCGCCGTTGGGCGATGCGCAGGTCGCGCAGCGCAATGGCTGCGAGCAATTTCGGCATGGAACTCATGCGCTAGGAGCCAAGCCGGATCTGCTTGTGCGCATGGTCCAGCGCGATCGCCTGATGGCTCGTCGCCACGATCGCGCCGCCATCGCGCAGATGGCGATCCATGGCGCGCGCCAGCCACGCGTGAGCGGTGGCGTCCAGGGCGGTCACGGGTTCGTCGAGAATCCAAAGGGGGCGGAATTCGGCAAGCAGGCGGGCGAGGGCCGCCCGCCGCCTCTGGCCGGCCGACAGGGCGCGGACGGGAAGATGCTCCTTGCCTGCGAGGCCTGCCTCGCGCAGCGCGCACGCAATGGCAGCGGGCCGGTCCGCGTGTCCGCTTGCGGCTTGCAGCGCCCGCAGATTCTGGATGGCGCTGAGTTCGCCACTGAGGCCATCGGTATGGCCCACATAGAAGAACTGGCTGCGATAGTTGCTGCCAAGTTGCGAAATGCCGAGTCCCTGCCACAGCACCTTGCCGCGAGCGGGCTGCGCCAAGCCCGCCAGAATGCGCAGCAGGCTGGTCTTGCCGCTGCCGTTGCGTCCGTGGACGAAGAGGCATTCGCCGGGCGCCACCTGCAAGGCCAGTTGCTTGAACAGCGGGCGCTCCGCGCGCATGCAACCAAGATCCATCGCTTCAAGCATTGCCGCTCCGCCGCTGTGTGGACAAAGGGGCCACTATAGGGAGGCGCGTCTGACCGTCACATTGCTGGCGGTTTACATTCCTGTAATGTTCGGACGGAAACGGCCGTGTTTCAGCACAGATCGCGCGGATGCGGGCGTAGCAGTTGAAAAAGTTCTGGCCGACGCCGCGAGTTGCGGCGCCGGCGATACTTAGAACCAGATGCGCACGCCCGCCAGGATCGCGCGTTCGGAACGGCTTTCTCCGGCTTCGCTGGCGTAGCTGGCGGTCTTGCCGAACTTGCGTCCGAACGACACGCCGACATACGGGGCGAATTCGCGCGTGACCTCGTAGCGCAGCCGCAAGGAGAACGATGCGTCCGACAGCCCGGAACCCACGCCGCGCGCCTCGTCATTCTTGCCGTTCAGGCTGGCTTCGATTTCAGGCGTCAGGATCAGGCGCTGCGTGAGCAGCAGGTCGTATTCCGCCTTCAACGCCAGCGCGGTTCTGCCGGATCCGCCGACGTAGCCGGTGATTTCGGTTTCGATGCCGTAGGGCGCCACGCCTTGCACGCCGAACGCCGCCCAGTTGCGCTTCGGTCCCGTGCCGAAATCGCGCCGCGCACCGAGTTGCAGGTCCCAGAACGGCGAGATCGTGTGGCTCCAGAAGGCCTCGATCTTGGCGTCCGTGCTGCCGTTCAGGCGATCGCCTTCGCTTTTGATCCACAGCTTGTTCAGATCGCGGCCGATCCAGAACTGGCCGTCCCATTGCAGGCTGGTCTGTTCGTTGCGGTCGTAGGCGACGCCAAGCTTGTCGAACAGCAGATGGCTGGTGACGACGTTGTCCATCATGTGCGGATGGATGCGGTAGGCGGCGTAGCGCTGCTCCGTGCTGCCGTCACTGGAGGGCAGGGATCCCACCGGCGGGCCTTTGGGCGGGGATTCGTCCATGCCGGGCATGGCGCCGTGATCCATGCCCGGCATCGAACTGTGATCCATGCCTTGCATCGAGCCGTGGTCCATGCCTTTCATTGAACCGGGGGCCATGCTCTTCGTCGAGGTCGGATTCTGACCCTGCGTCGATCCATGGTTCATGCCAGGCATCGAGCTGTGGTCCATGCCTTGCATCGAGCCATGGTCCATGCCGTCCATCGTTCCGGCCGGCGCCTGCGCCTGGGCCAGTCCGGATGCGGCCGTAAGAAGGGCGGCGCCCGCGACGAGCCCGGACCAGTGCATTCTGGATGTCGTTGTTCTCATTATTCCCCCTATTCCACGACGACCGCGCGGAACATGCCGGCCTCCATGTGGAACAGCAAGTGGCAGTGATAGGCCCAGTTGCCGCGCGCGTCCGCGCTAACGCGGTAAGTGAGGCGCTGCGCCGGGTTCAGGCTGATCGTGTGCTTGCGCACCTGGAAATTGCCGTCGGCGGATTCGAGGTCGCTCCACAAGCCATGCAGGTGGATGGGGTGCGTCATCATGGTGTCGTTGACCAGCACGAAGCGCACGCGCTCGCCATACTTGAGCACGATGGGCTTGGCCTCGGTGAACTTCAGCCCGTTGAACGACCACATGTAGCGGTCCATGTTGCCGGTCAGGTGCAGTTCGATCTCGCGAGTCGGCGGGCGGTTGTCCGCGGGTTCGACCATGGAGTGCAGGTCAGCATAGGTCAGCACGCGGCGGCCGTTGTTGCGCAGGCCCACGCCTGGATCGTCCAGCCGGGTCGAAACGATGTCAGGCACCATGGAGTTGGCGGGACTGTACTCGGCGGGGTAGGGATGCTTGACCTCGACCATGCCGCCTTCGTTGCCGTCCGCGCCATGGTTCATGCCTGCCATTCCTGCCATGCCGGCGTGGTCCATGCCGGCCATGGAGCCGTGATTCATGCCGCCCTGAGCACCATGGTTCATCGCACCCTGAGCGCCGTGGTCCATTCCCCCCGCTTGCGAGCCGCCCATGTCCATGCCGGGCATGTCGTGCGCCATGCCCATGTCCATCATGGTCAGCACCTGCACCGGGTCCAGCGCCGGGATCTCGGCCTGCATGCCCTCGCGCGGGGCCAGCGTGCCGCGCGCATAGCCGGAGCGGTCCATGGCCTGCGAAAAGATCGTGTAGGCGCGCTCGTCCTGCGGTTCGACGATGACGTCATAGGTCTCGGCCACAGCGATGCGGAACTCTTCCACCTCCACGGGCCGCACGGCCAGGCCGTCGGCGGCCACCACCGTCATCTTCAGTCCGGGGATGCGCACGTCGAAGTAGGTCATGGCCGACCCGTTGATGAAGCGCAGGCGGATCCGTTCGCCCGGACGGAACAGGCCGGTCCAGTTGCCGGCCGGCGATTTGCCATTGGTAAGGAAGGTATAGGTTGCGCCCGAGACGTCGGCCAGGTCGGTCTGGTTCATGCGCATCTTCTGCCACATGAGCCGCTCGTTCAGCGCATTCTTCCAGCCGGATTTTTCGGCGTCGTCGATCAGGCTGCCGACGGTGGGCTGGATGTAGTTGTAGTAGTCGGGCATCACCTTGAGCTTGCGGAACACGCTCATGGGATCCTCGTCGGTCCAGTCGGAAAACAGCACCACATAGTCGCGGTCCGCGCGCACCGGGTCCGGGCGCTTGGGGTCGATGACGATGGCGCCGTACAGTCCCGTTTGTTCCTGGAAGCCGGAATGGCTGTGATACCAGTACGTGCCGCTTTGCCCCACGTCGAACTGGTACGTGAAGGTTTCGCCGGGCGCGATGCCGGGAAAGCTCAGGCCGGGAACGCCGTCCATGCCGGTGGGCAGGATGATGCCGTGCCAGTGGATCGAGGTGTCTTCGCGCAGGCGGTTGGTGACGCGCAGCGTGACGCGGTCGCCTTCGCGCCAACGCAGCGTGGGCGCGGGCAGCATGCCGTTGACCGTGGTTGCGATGCGGGGAGCGCCAGTGAAATTGGCGGGGCTCTCGCCGATCTCCAGGTTGAACTCGGTGCCCGACAGCACGCTCTGCCGGGCGGCGCCGGCCTGCGCCCATGATGACGGACTCCACAGACCCATGCCGGCCAGCGCGCCGCCCGTGGCCAGGCCCTGCACAAACCGGCGGCGCGGATTCGAAACTGCTCTACTCATGCTCTATCTCCCCGGTAGCCGGACCGGCATCCCGGCAGTGGATTACTTGACGGAAACCGCGCCCTTCATGCCGGCGGGATAGTGTCCGGGCTCCAGGCAGGCGAAGGCGACGGTTCCCGCCTTGTCGAAGGTCCAGACGATGTCGCCGGCCTTGCCCGCTTCCAGGGACAAGGAGTTCGGCTCCTCGTGGCGCATGCCCGGGTCCTTGAGCATCATCTGGTAGTGGCTGTTCAGGTCTGCCGTGGTGCCCAGCACCATTTCGTGGCGGATCTTGCCGGAGTTGGTGACCTTGAAACGGATGGTCTCGCCCGCCTTGACGTCGATCTTGTCCGGCGTGAAGCGCATTGCATCCGTCATGTCGACCACGATCGTGCGCGAGACCTTGGCGGGGTTGCCGGGCTTGCCGATGGGGGCGGCGGCGTCATGGCCGCCGCCGTGGCCCGCGCCGTGGCCGGGGGCAGCCATGGCGCCGAAGGAAAGCAAAAAGACGCCCGCGGCCACGGCGCCTTGTGCGAGTTTCACCAGTTTCTTCATGCGTATCCTCTAGACTCGAATTGGGGGTAGGAGGCGCCACTTTAGTGACGCGCTCCACACCGCAACCTGTCGGGAGGATTACTTTCCTGTAATGTTCGGCGTCCGGGACAGCGTGAAGCCGACCTCGGTGCCCTGACCGCCGCAGCGCGCGAACGCGTTGCCGCCGTGCATGCGGGCAATGGCGCGGACGATGGCCAGGCCCAGGCCGTGCCCGTCGGCGCGCCGGCTGCGGGCATCGTCGCCGCGATAGAAGCGGTCGAAGATGCGCGGCAGCGCCTCGGCTGCGATCGGCGCGCCGGGGTTCCTGACCCTGATCTCGATCTCCTCTTGCCGGGTGATGCAATAGAGGTCGATGCCGCGTCCCCGTGGCGTGGCCCGGATGGCGTTGCTGAGCAGGTTGGCGATGGCGCGCCGCAACAGCCGCGGGTTGGCCATCAGGATGGCGGCGCCGTGCGCGGTCATGGACACGCCGGCTTCGTCCAGCGCGGCTTCGTAGTACTCGGCCACGCGGGCGACCTCGCGGCGCACGTCCACTTCCTGCAGGTCCCCCGCTGGTTCGCCGCCGTCGGCGCGGGCCAGGAACAGCATGTCGTTGACCAGCGCCTTCAGCCCTTCCAGCTCCTCCAGGTTGGATTCCAGCACCTCTCGCAGCTCCTGCTCGGAACGGGGGGACGACAGGATGACCTCGGCGCCGCTGATCAGCGTGGCCAGGGGCGTGCGCAGTTCGTGCGCCACGTCGGCGTTGAAGCCTTCCATCTGCTGGTAGGCCGTTTGCACCCGGCCCAGCATGCCGTTGAAGGTATGGGTGAATTCGCGCAGCTCGCGGTCTATGCCCTGTTCCGGCAGGCGCACGGCAAGATTGTCCGGCTGGATCCGGGCGGCCTGCTGGGACAGGCGGCGGATGGGCGACAGTGAGCGCCGCACCGCCCATGCCGACAGCACCAGCGTGGCGCCGACCCAGGTGGCGCAGATCAGGACCAGCGCGGTGGCGAAGGCATACAGGAACTGCGTGCCAGGGCGCAGGTTAACGGCCACGGTGAGCTCGGCCCCCGGCAGCAGCGTGCCTTCCAGCGGCACGCGCAGCCCGCGCATGTTCCAGCCGTCCTGCGAGTGCAGCCTGATCTCGCGGCCGGACAGCGGCCGCACGTCCACGGGTGGCGCCTCGCCGTAGAACACGCTGCCGTCGGCGAGCGTGATCCAGGTCTTGAGATTGCCGTGACCGACCATGATGTTGTCCAGGGCGCTACGCAGATCCTGCATCTGCGCCAGCGTGGTCTGCATGCCGATGAGGTGGTTGATGAGTTCCAGCTTGCCGGCCACCTCGGTGATCTCCTGGCGCTGCACCTCGCGCTTCAAGGCCCAGAACAAGGTGTAGCCGGCGATGCTGGACACCACCAGCGCAATGACGCCGAGCAGCAGCGTGAGGCGGATTTCCATCGACGCGATGCGCGGCAGCTTCATTTTTCGCGCAGCTCCAGCACGTAGCCCATGCCGCGCACGGTATGCAGCAGCTTGGTTTCGAACGGATCGTCTATTTTGGCCCGCAGGCGCCGCACGGCGACTTCGATGACGTTGGTGTCGCTGTCGAAGTTCATGTCCCAGACTTGCTCGGCCAGCACCGTCCGGGACAGCACCTGGCCGTGGCGGCGCAGCATCAGCGTCAGCAGCGTGAATTCCTTGGCGGTCAGGTCCAGGCGCATGCCGCCGCGTTGCGCCTTGCGCCGCGCCAGGTCCATCTCCAGGTCGGCAAGCTTGAGCAGCGTCGACTCCTGCCCGCGGCCGCGGCGCAGCAGGGCCTGGATCCGCGCCAGCAGCTCGGAAAAGGCGAAAGGCTTGACGAGGTAATCGTCCGCGCCGCCTTCCAGGCCGCGCACGCGGTCTTCCACCTTGTCGCGGGCGGTCAGCATCAGGACCGGCGTTTCCTTGTGCTTGCGCAGGTCCGCCAGCACGCCGAAACCGTCGACGCCGGGCAGCATCACGTCCAGCACCACCACGTCGTAATCGCCCTCGATGGCGGCGTGCCGTCCGTCGATACCGTCGCGGGCGATGTCGACCACGTAGTTGTGCTCGGTCAATCCTTTGCGGACGTAGTCCGCGAGCTTTCTTTCATCTTCGATCAAGAGGATACGCATGGGGCGCCTCGCATTCCTTGCACAAATGTAATGAGTCGGTCCGGCTTCTGTAATTGCCGACTGCGTAGAGTTCAGCGTGTCTGCCAAGTTCCCGCTTGGCGGCGCTGAAACACAAGGAGCGATCCGTGAGTGCTCGAAAATCTGTCTCGAAGAGCTTTGAAACGGCCAACGATGAAATTGCCGTTGCGGCGCATTATGCACCTTGCGCGCCGAAACGTGCACGGGGATATGCGCGGATGGCGGCCGCGGGGACCGGTCCGTCCAGGGCCTGAACCGGCGTTGCTCGATGAAGATCCTGTACACCAATTTCCATCGCGGCGATGGCGGCGGGCATACCACGTATGTGCTATCGCTGGCCGGCGCGCTGCGCGGCGCGCACGATATCGTCGTGGCGGCGCCGCCAGACAGCCGGCTGTTCAAGACGGCCCTGGCGATGCCGGGCGTGCGGGTCGAAGCGCTGGATTTCCGCGGCGGCCTGCTGGCCGCGCTGCCCAATGCACGGCGCCTGCGGCGGCTGCTGGTGCAGGAACGCTTCGACATCGCGCACGTCAACGGTTCTGCCGACCATCGTGTGTGCATGCTGGCAGGCTTGGGGCTGGGGGCGGACAGCCCTGCGGTGGTGTATACGCAGCACAACGACCGGATCGCCAGCAGCCTGGGCGCGACGCTGCGCGCCCGGCTGGCGACGGACCGCGTCATCTGCGTGTGCGAGCACACGCGCCGCAAGCTGGCGGGCAGCGCATTCGGGCGCTGCGGCCTGCGCACCGTGCGCAATGGCGTGGACGTGGAGCGGTTCATGCCCCCCGCGCCGCAGGCGAGGGCTGAAGCCCGCCGCCGTTGGCTGCCGGCTGCGCACGCGGGCCGGCTGGTGGTCGGCAGCAATGCGGGCACCGCGGACTACAAGCGCTGGCCGGACATGGTCGAGGCCCTGTCCTTGCTGCCTGTCGAGCTGCGGGCGCGTATCGTCATCATGATCGCTGGCGAGCCTCCCGGCGAACCTCAGCGCCGGCGGGTGCGCGAACTGGGCATGGAAGACCAGGTGATCTTCGCGGGCCTGCTGGACGACGTGCGGTCGTTCGTGGACGCGCTGGACGTGGGCTTTGTGCTGTCCTCGGAGATGGAGACCATCTCGTTCGCGTGCCGCGAGATGATGGCCATGGGTGTGCCGGTCATCGTCAGCAATGCCGGCGGGCTGGCCGAGAATGTGTATCCCGGGCTGGACGGCTGGGTGGTCCCGGCGCGCACGCCCGAGGCCGTGGCAGGCGTGCTGCGCGAGATCCTGGCGCAACCGCAGCTACTGGGTCCCATGGGGCGCGCGGCGCGGGAAAAGGCAGTGCGGGACTTCGCCCTGTCCCGCTTCGTGGCGGACACGCACGCGGTCTACCTTGAAGCGCAGTCGCAGGCCCAGCGTCCGTTGCGGCTGGCGTGAATGTAACGGCCCCCAGCGTACGGCCTCAGACCATCGCTTGGCCGCTGCGCCTGGCAGCGCGGATGTCCCGCCACAGCGTCACGCACAGCAGCGCCAGGATGAGGGCGGAAATGGCGGGCCACACCAGGAAGTAGAACGTCAACCACATATCAGTCTCCTTGTTGCTGAATGGATGCTCAGCCTTGGGCCGGCTGGATTTCGGGGCGTTGCACGGCGGGTGCGGAAAGGGCGTCCTGCGCTTCCTGGAAGGAAGTTACGCGGTCCGCCAACAGGCTGAAATCGAAGCGCTGCTGGTTGCGCAGGCTGAGACCGGCGCAGACCGTGGCGCTGACGCCGTAGGCGGTCAGCGAGCCCATCAGGACGATGTACTCGCGCAAGGTGCCTACGAACACGGGCAGCATGACCAGCATGCCCAGGGCGCCCACGGCGAGCGCCGCGGTGCGGCCGAAGAAGCCGAACGTCATGAGGCCCAGCACCACGCCGCCGCCGATGGCCGAGCAGATCTCGAAGAACACGGCGACCGCGCCGGTGATGGGCAGCAATTCAAAGCGCACGACGGTGAACAGGATAACCGCGCTGAGCACGGCGCTGACGAAGGCGCGGTTGTCGACGCGGTCCCAGTAGAAGCTGGCGATGACGGGGAAAACGATGGCGCCCCACAGCGCGCCGACGAACACCAGCATGACCAGGATATCCAGGCGCAGGCTGGCGAATATCACGCCAATCATCGTGGCGACGATCATGGTGATACGGCCCCACCACAGCATGCGGCGCGGATCGGGGCGGCCGCCGGCCAGGTTCTTGGCGTAAACATCAGTCATGACGATGGCAGACAGCGCGGCCAGGTCGGAGTCGGCGGTCGAAGACAGCGAGCCCACCACCAGCAGGAAGAACAGCGCAATGCCGAAGGGCGGCAGGTAGGTCGAGGCCATCTGCGGGATGATGTTGTTCATGTCGCCGTTGGCGGGCTCCAGGCCGACGAAAAGCGCCAGCAGCCCCAGCATGCCCAGTCCGATCACGACGGCGCCATATCCCGCCGTGGCCGTCAGGAACGTGGGCTTGATCAGGTCTTCGCGCACCGCGAACAGGCGCTGGGCGATGGTCTGGTTGCCGATGGCGTAGGCCAGCACGGCCACGAAATAGGGCGCGCCCTGTTCCAGGATGGCGCGGGTGGAATAGAAGTCCGCCTGGTCGGCGCTCAGGCGCCACATGTTTTCCGACAGCACGTCGGGTCCGCCCGCGTTGAAGAAGATGAGCGGGATGATGACCACCGCCGCGATGATCATGGCGGCCAGCTGCGCAAAATCCGTCATTACGGAAGTGCGGAATCCCGACCACAGCGTGTACGACAGCACGCCCAGGCCGGCGATGAGCACGCCCTGGATGAAGGTGAGCGGGCTCAGGATCGAGACCAGCGCGCCCGCCGCCGTGAAGTTCACCATCAGGCTGATGCAGCTGCCCACGATGTTCGACACCGCCATGATCATCTGGCTGGAGGTGCCGTGGCGCGCGTGTATGACTTCGGCCAGCGTATGCGCCTTGGGCGCCAGCTTGCGGAAGCGCTTGCCGAAGGGATAGATGAAGAGAATCATCAGCGCGCCCCAGAAGCCGTAGTGCAAGGGGCCCGACAGACCGTACTTGTAGCCCGAGGTGGCGCTGGCGTAGAACGATGCGGCCCAGATCCAGGTTGCGATCATGCTGGCGGTGGACAGGCCGAAGCCGACCGCGTTGTTCGACACCATGTAGCCATCGACGTTTTCGTTCTTCTGGCCGATAAGCAGCGACATGAGGAACGTCGCGCCATAGAACCCGACCAGCAGCAGGATGGCGGTGGTGGCGGATAGCTGAAAGAATTCTGTCTCTTGCATCGTCTTCGTCCTTTCTCCTTGACAGCGTGTTCATGACGGACAGTCATGGCTGCATGAAGGCCGTTTCCGCGGGATGCGATGGGCGGCAAACCCCTTTGACGCAGCCGAAACACCAGGCGAGCGGCCGTAGGCGCGATCGCATGCCTGCCCGGCGCGGACGTGACTGGACACGCCCGCGGACGGACAGCAATAAGGCACACCGTATAGGTGTCTTGCCGCCGCATAGCGCAGAACGCTGGTTGCTTTTTTACGTTGCCCGATGCGGCGAGCGATGGTCCTGCCTGGTAAGCAGGAGTTTTGTTCCGCAGCCTTTACGGCTGGGTGTGGGTGTTTCGGCGTTACACGCCGGGCCGCTGTGCGCGGCCGTGTGATGGATGCTTCCAGCGATGTGCATCGCCTGGCTGCATGCGTAATGAACTACAACAGGCGCCAAGTATAGGGACATACCCCGCGCTAGTCCAGCTTGCGTCCGCCAGGCGTGCATGCGCGGGTATCGCGAATCGCATTGGCGGGTATCGCAACACTTAATTGGCCGCCGTGCGCGCCATCCGATAAGGTGTACGCAAGCCCGGGCCATGCGTACGGCGTGGCCGCGCAAGACCGAGACGACACATGACAGACCGCGTATACCTCAATGCCGTGGGAGCAGACGGCAATCCCCTATACATGCACGTGCGCGATGGCCGCATCCTGGCGCTGGGCGCCGAGCCGCCCGTCCTGGGCGCGGCGCAGGTGACCGACCTGCGCGGACACCTGGTGCTGCCGGGCTTTGTCGACGGCCATATCCATCTGGACAAGAGTTTCGTCGGCGACCGCTGGCGGCCGCACCGGCCCGCGGACAGCCTGCGCGAACGGCTGGCCATCGAGAAAGAAGAGCTTGCGGCCGCGCCGCCCATCGAGGGGCGCGCCGATGTCCTTATCGCGCAAGCCGCGGCGTTCGGCACGGTGGCGATGCGCTGCCACGTGGACGTGGACGCCACGACCGGCTTGGCGAATCTGCATGCCGTCATGGCGGCGCGCGAGAAATGGCGCGGCATTGTCGATATCGAACTGGTGGCGTTCCCGCAGGCCGGCGTGATGTCCTGTCCGGGCACGCCGCAATGGCTGGAAGCGGCCGTGCGCGAAGGCGCCGGGGTAGTGGGCGGCATCGATCCCTCCACGCTGGACGGCGATGCCGAAGGCCAGCTGGATTGCGTGTTCGGCATCGCTGAGCGGCTGGGCGCCAAGATCGATATCCACCTGCATGAGCCGGGCGAGCAGGGCGTTGCGCAGATTGCGCGCATTGCCGCGCGCGCGCAGGCGCTGGGCCTGGCGGGTCGAGTCGCCATCAGCCACGCCTATGCACTGGGCGACGTCGGCCAGGGGGCGCTGCAGGACGTGGCGCGCAAGCTGGCCGACGCCGGCGTGGCGATCATGACGAACGCGCCAGGCGACCGGGCCTTTCCGCCGGTATTGGCGCTGCGCGCGGCGGGCGTGCGCGTATTCACGGGCAATGACAACATCCAGGATTGCTGGTGGCCCTATGGCAATGGCGACATGCTGCAGCGTGCGATGCTGATCGGCTACCGCTCGGGCTTCTACACGGACGACGATTTGTTGACGGCCTTGCACATGGCGTCGCATGCGGGCGCGGCGGTGCTGGGCCTGGACGGGTACGGCCTGCAGGTGGGCAATGAGGCGACCTTCGTGGTGCTGCCCGTGCCCAACGGCGCCGCCGCGGTTGCCGCGGTGCCGAGCCAGCGCGCTTTGTTCCGCAAGGGCGAACCCGTGGGCGAGGCGGCTCGGGCATACGCTGGCGTCACGCCGGCGGCGTGACCTGCGCGGCGCGTTGCGTGCAGAAGTCCTGCAATGCGCGCCGCAGCGCGTGACCCGCGTCGCTGAGCCGCGAGCGCGCATACAGCGACAAGTGCAGGCCGCGCGGCGCCGGAAATCCTTCCTCGGGCGTGAGCAGCCGGTGTTCGGCGCTGGCGCAGGCGGCAGGCAGCAGGCTGATCCCCAGTCCCGCGGCGACGGCAGCGCTCAGGCTGGGCAGGCTGGGGCTGGAAAAGCGCACATGCCAGGGCTTGCCGCTGGTTTCCAGCATGGCGGTCATTTCCTGGCGGTACAGCGCGCCGGACGGAAAGGCCACCAGCGGCACGGCGGTGTCGGGCGCGGGCGGCGGCGCATCGCGGGCGGTGATCCAGCACAGGGGTTCGGGCCAGTGCGCATCGCAATCGGCGTCCACTTCCCATTGCTTGACCAGCAGCAGGTCCAGTTCGCCATCGCGGTAGCGCCGCAGCAGCTGATGACTGAGGCCGCCTTCGACTTCCACGCGCAGGCGCGGATAGGCCGCTTCCACGGCGGCCAGGGTAGGCATCAGCGTGGCGCCCATGAAATCCTCGGGCGCGCCCACGCGCACCACGGCGCTGGCCTGGGCGGCGGCCACGTTTTCGCGCGCCTCCTCAGCCAGCCGCAGGATGCTGCGCGCATAGCCCAGCAGGCGCTCGCCCTCCTCGGTGGGCAGGACATGGCGCTGCGTGCGGTCCAGCAGGCGGCAGCCCAGGTTCTCTTCCAGCCGGATGACGTGCTGGCTGACGGTGGATTGCGTCAGGTGCAGGTGTTCGCTGGCGCGGGTGAAGTTGCCCGTGTCCACGACGGTAAGAAAACTGCGCAGCAGGACGGGATCTAGCATTGGGATGTCCACTCGAATCTATCAAGCCAATTAATTTCATAATACTTGGGCCGGCCGCCATACTTGGAATCTCACGGGGCCGCGAGTCCATCCGGCCGGCCTCAGGCTGTTGATCTGGAGGAAACATCGATGTCTATCTTTCGTGCGGGCCGCCTTTGGCTGGCGGCATTCCTGTTGGGGATGGGAGGAGCGGCCGCTGCCGCAGCCCCGGACACTGCGCTGTTGACCGCCGCAGGCAACGGCGACGCGGTCCGCGTCAAGCAGCTGCTTGAGCAAGGCGCCGGCGTCAATGCGCGCGACGCGCAAGGCAATACGCCGCTGCTGCGCGCCACCCAGGGCAATCATGTCGAGGCGGCCCGCGCCCTGATCGAGGCCGGCGCCGACGTCAACGCGCAGAACTCGATCCGCGACAGCGCCTATCTGCTGGCCGGCGCCCGCGGCTATCGCGAGATCCTGGCGCTGACGCTGGCGCATGGCGCCGACCTGAAAAGCACCAACCGTTATGGCGGCACGGCGCTCATTCCCGCCTGCGAGCGCGGCCACGTCGAGGTGGTGGACATGCTGCTGCGCGCCGGCGTGGACCCGGACCATGTCAATAACCTGGGCTGGACCGGCCTGCTGGAAGCCGTGATCCTGGGCGACGGCGGCGCGCGCCACCTGGCGATCGTCAAGCGGCTGATCGACGCCGGCGCCGCCGTCAACCTGGCCGACGGCAAGGGCGTGACGCCGCTGCGCCATGCGCGCGAGCGCGGACAGGTCGAGGTTGTGCGCCTGCTGGAGGCGGCGGGAGCGCAGGGCTGAGGTGCTTGCGCAGGACAAAAAAACGGGGCTTGAAAGCCCCGTTCTTCATCGTGTAGATAGCCGGCGGTCGGCTAGAACTCTGCCGGAAAATTTAGCGAAATGGCTATGCATTGCCTTAACCTGCGACTTCTTATCGTAGAAACAGAGACAGCAGCGTGGTCTTGCCGTTGACGCTGGAACAACTGGATAGACGTAATTTTTAACTAGGAAGCTATAACTATGGTGATAGCAAAGGAGCTTATATAAACTTTTGAAGGCCTTTCTTAATTTTGGGAAGTGCTTCTCTGAGGTTCATCCAAGATCGAGCCGAATGACTAACGGGGAAAATAATGAAAATAAGCGAAGGAGAGCTCCGGGTGTGGCAGGCTATCGGGAAAGTACTTGAGGAGGAAGAGCCCGCCGAATATGAGCTTCTGCCAGATATCATTGAAGCGCGACGCATGGCTACTGCGGAAATAGGCAGGCAACCAGGGGCGTTTGACGCCAGCGAAATACCATTGATGGCGGGGGCACTGTTTGGTGTGGCGGCTCCAGTGATACAGGCTATCTGGCCGAAAATTTTTGACGCGCTATTGGATGTAGGTAAGGATGCTCTCAAAAAAGCATTAGATCGCCGCGCGGTGAGGTCCACTGCCCCCACTATGTCAAATCGCATTTCTGTCTCGGCGCAACAGATCCGCGTGGCTATTGTTCACGCTGCCGTCGCACGTAAACTTAGCCCTCGAACAGCGGAGTCATTGGCCGATGCGCTTATCGCGCAGTTCTTAGGAGCTAGTGATGACGATTCCGGCAAGACTCAATCAACTCCAACTCGTTGATGACACGAGAATCGGCTTGTTGCTTATATGGGCCTATATGGTCCTAGACGCCACGCAGCAAAGGGATTTGGGCGCGTTTTGGTTGACTTGGTGGACGGGAAACAGTAGCAGAGACGCGCGATGGTCAGTATTGGAAAGCGCGGTTCAAGTGGTGCTGGTGTTGAGCTTGGCGGGGGCGATCGGCTATTTTCGCCTGCGTCGGCTGCTATCCCGCGTCAGGCCCAGCAAGCTGTCAGATACAGATGCAGCGTTGGATGCTGGGGCAAGCAGCATCGCCCAGGGTGTAGTAAAGCGTAGCCCTCTCTTTCTTACAACATCCAACCTTACAGATACCAATGCTTGCTGTGTTCTGAGTTTTCCCAGGCAGTACGTCATTATGGGAGGTGGCCTCAGGCTGCTGTGGAGGAAGGCACCGGCGCAAGCGGCGGCAATTCTCGCACATGAGTGTATGCATTTGGCGAAGCGAGATACTCTGTTGCTGATTGGAACCTGGTATACGTTTATTGCCTATTGTCTATTGTTAGTTATCAATTTTTCATTGAGCCAAGCATACTTTTGGAGTCAGTTCGTCGAAAAAATTCCTTCTTGGAAAGAGGCAGGATTAGATGTCGCCAGAGGGGTTGGCCCGAACGTGCTTGTGATAGGTGTGGCAGGTTTTCCCTCAGCGATTAGTGCTTTGGTGATTGGCCTTATCCTACGCCACATGATGCGTTTGCGCGAGTTCATGGCTGATGAGGGAGCGGCACAACATGGCTACAGGCAAGGCATTGCCGATAACCTGGCGCGGCTAGCTCAGGATAAGCCGTTCGCCTTTCGGTTGCTGCGTTCATTTCATCCTTCTGCGCGCGACAGGTTTGAGCGGCTTGTGACCGGCGCAGGGTGGGCGCGCGTCGATCGGCTATTTTGTTTCGCCGCCGGATTGATAATTGTCAGAGTGGCCTCCTCGTTACCACAACCTATAAGACTTTCCTGTGACACGGCGAAAAATAACCAGATTTTTTGGAATGAGTTAGTTGCCTGTGTGCAGACAGATATGTATTTTTTTCCAGTGCTGCTGTGTTTTTTTGCTATTTTTATGGGGCTGAGCTTTCTGGTTTTTCACCATGCCTATCGGACATTGATGACGCGTCGCGCGCGAGGGCGCTATTGGGGTGATACCGTGCACACCATGGCTGAGGTTTGGGGGTTTGCAACGCTGGGCGCGATCTTGGGTATGCTTAGTACGAAAACAGTGCTGACTACGGCTGGGGAAATTCTCCTATTGGGGGCTGTTCCAACGTGGAATAAAGTTGATGTTGCGATAGGGTTTTCTATTTCCGCGTCGCTTATCTTTCTGGTGATGACAATTGCGTGTGGTCTAGTGGTGGAGTATGCCGCCAAGAGACCTGTTTCTTCAGGGATGCTTCGCTCGATAGGATTCGGTGTCCTAATTCTGATGTTGTTGTTTTTTTCGCACGGTATTGTTAATTATCTGCCAGCATTGATATACGAGTATGGAGGCATTTTTAGATTGAAATCTGTGGAAGGCTGGGGCGTTGTTACAAATCCGGTTATGGGATCGTTGCCTTCGTTGCGAGAGAGTTTTTTATTTTGGTGCGGATTGGTTTTGTTGATTGTTTTTGCTTCATATATTTGGGCAAAATTCCGCGTTGAAAGAGCGTATTCGCCAAGTGATTTGAATCAGGAAAGATTGCTTCCCAATTCGGATTTTCCAATGTGCGAATTATCTATGCTTTCATCCGCCGTAAAGCCTACCTGTTCGGTTAGGCCTGGAGGAGGTGTGTGTTCGGTCGCTGTTTCTGGCGCAGTAGTCTTGGCTTTGTTTTTATTGCCGCTTAGGCCGCAGAAATTGGAACCGCCGACCAAGTTCAGCTTTGATTACCCATACGGAGATAAGGCTGGTATTCGCGTTTGGGCAAAAAATGATGAGGGGTTATGGTCTGAAAGATATCCCGATGGGAAAATCTATGGGGTTTTCCGTGAGACGGGACGAATCCGTCAGGAGGGATGCGTAGGCACAATTGTCGAGCGCCAGGATCTCGCGACCTTCAAGGTTTTTATTCCTGACAAGGGCTGCAAGAAGATGTGGCTTTGGGCCAGAAGTGGGGAGGAGAAATGGGCGTTTTTAGGGGAAATGAAAAAAATTGATTGAAAATAGGGTTGAGCTCGTGGTGCGCCGGCGGGCCGAGTCTCCCGCCGGCTCTTGGACTGAAAAAATCAGAACCCCTCGCGCGGCACGTGCACGCAGCCTTCCATCAGCACGCGGGCGCTGCGGCTCATGATGGCCTTGGTGACCTTCCATTCGCCGTCCACGAGCTGGGCTTCGGCGCCGACGCGCAAGGTGCCGGACGGATGGCCGAAGCAGACATTGTCGCGTTCGCCGCCGCCCGCGGCCAGGTTGACCAGCGTGCCCGGCACCGCCGCCGCGGTGGCAATGGCGACGGACGCGGTGCCCATCATGGCGTGGTGCAGCTTGCCCATGGAGAGCGCGCGCACCAGCACGTCGATGTCGCCCGCGCCGATCTTCTTGCCGCTGGAGGACACGTATTCCTTGGGCGCCGCCACGAAGGCGACCTTGGGCGTGTGCTGGCGGCTGGCGGCCTCTTCCAGTGTCTTGATCAGGCCCATGCGCAGCGCGCCGTGGGCGCGGATGGTCTCGAAGCGCGCCAGCGCGGCGGCGTCGCCGTTGATGTCGTCCTGCAGTTCGGTGCCGCGGTAGCCCAAGGCTTCGGCGTCCAGGAAGATCGTGGGGATGCCGGAGTTGATCATGGTGGCCTTGAACGTGCCTATGCCAGGCACTTCCAGGTCGTCCACCAGCTTGCCGGTGGGGAACATGGAACCGCCGTCGCCTTCCTCGGCCGGGTCCATGAATTCCAGGCGCAGTTCAGCCGCCGGGAAGGTCACGCCGTCCAGTTCGAAGTCGCCGGTTTCCTGCACCGCGCCGCCCGTCATGGGGACGTGCGCGATGATGGTTTTCTGGATGTTGGCCTGCCAGATGCGCACGACGGCGACGCCGTCCTGCGGCACGCGGGCGGGGTCGACCAGGCCGTTGGTGATGGCGAACGGCCCGACGGCGGCGGACAGGTTGCCGCAATTGCCGCTCCAGTCCACGAAGGGCTGGTCGATGGAGACCTGGCCGAACAGGTAGTCCACGTCATGGTCGGGGCGCGTGCTTTTGCCGATGATGACGGTCTTGCTGGTGCTGGAGGTGGCCGCGCCCATGCCGTCGATCTGCTTGCCGTAGGGATCGGGGCTGCCGATCACGCGCATGAGCAGCGCGTCGCGCGCGGCGCCGGGCACGCGCGCGGACTCGGGCAGGTCGTCGAGCTTGAAGAACACGCCTTTGCTGGTGCCGCCGCGCATGTAGGTGGCGGCTATCTTGGTCTGGGGAGCATGGGTCATGGGGCAGTCCTGATGATGGGTGTTGGGGCGGGCGCCGCGGCGCCCGTCCCGCCTATGGCGGATCAGCCGGCTTTCTTGTCGGCGCCGGAAGCTTCCAGGAAGTCCTGGGCAAAGCGCTGCAGCACGCCGCCGGCTTCGTAGATCGAGACCTCTTCGGCCGTGTCCAGGCGGCAGGTCACGGGGACTTCGACGGTTTCGCCGTTGCGGCGGTGGATCACCAGCGTCAGGTCGGCGCGCGGCTTGCGCTCGCCGATGACGTCATAGCTTTCGGTGCCGTCCAGGGCCAGCGTCTTGCGGTTCACGCCCGCCTTGAATTCCAGGGGCAGTACGCCCATGCCGATGAGGTTGGTGCGGTGGATGCGTTCGAAGCCTTCGGCGACGATGGCTTCCACGCCAGCCAGGCGCACGCCCTTGGCGGCCCAGTCGCGCGACGAGCCCTGGCCGTAGTCGGCACCGGCCACGATGATCAGCGGCTGCTTGCGGTCCATGTAGGTTTCGATGGCTTCCCACATGCGCATGACCTTGCCTTCAGGTTCCACGCGGGCCAGCGAGCCTTGCTTCACCGTGCCGTCCGCGTTCTTCACCATTTCGTTGAAGAGCTTGGGGTTGGCAAAGGTGGCGCGTTGCGCGGTGAGGTGGTCGCCGCGGTGGGTGGCGTAGGAGTTGAAGTCCTCTTCGGGCAGGCCCATCTTGTGCAGGTATTCGCCCGCGGCGCTGTCCATCAGGATGGCGTTGGATGGCGACAGGTGGTCGGTGGTGATGTTGTCGCCCAGCACGGCCAGCGGCAGCATGCCGCGCAGCGTGCGCTCGCCTGCCAGCGCGCCTTCCCAGTATGGCGGGCGGCGGATGTAGGTGCTCTGCGCACGCCAGTCGTACAACGGGCTGACGGCGGCCTTGCGGTCGTCCTGGATGCCGAACATGGGGGCGTAGACCTTGCGGAACTGCTCGGGCTTGACCGCCGACTTCACCACGGCGTCGATCTCTTCGTCGCTGGGCCAGATGTCCTTGAGACGGATCTCGCGGCCGGCGGCGTCCGTGCCGAGCACGTCGCGCTCGATGTCGAAGCGGATGGTGCCGGCAATGGCATAGGCCACGACCAGCGGCGGCGAGGCCAGGAAGGCCTGCTTGGCATAGGGATGGATGCGGCCGTCGAAGTTGCGGTTACCGGACAGCACGGCGGTGGCGTAGAGGTCGCGATCGATGATTTCCTGCTGGATGACCGGGTCCAGCGCGCCCGACATGCCGTTGCAAGTGGTACAGGCGAAGGCCACGACGCCGAAGCCCAGCTGTTCCAGTTCCGGCGTCAGGCCGGCTTCGTCCAGGTACAGCGAGACTGCCTTGGATCCCGGCGCCAGCGAGCTCTTGACCCAGGGCTTGCGGGTCAGGCCCGCGCGGTTGGCGTTGCGCGCCAACAGGCCGGCGGCGATGACGTTGCGCGGATTGCTGGTGTTGGTGCAGCTGGTGATGGCGGCGATGATCACGGCGCCGTCGGGCATCTGGCCGGGATTGTTTTCCACCACGCCGGAGATGCCGCGCTCGGCCAGGTCGCTGACCGGCAGGCGGCGGTGCGGATTGGACGGACCGGCCAGGGTGCGCACCACGCTGGACAGGTCGAAGCGCAGCACGCGTTCGTATTCGGCCTGCTTCAGGCTGTCGGACCACAGGCCCGTGGTCTTGGCGTAGTTCTCGACCAAGGCGATCTGCTCGTCCTCGCGGCCGGTCAGGCGCAGGTAGTCGATGGTCTGCTGGTCAATCGAGAACATCGCGGCGGTGGCGCCGTACTCGGGCGCCATGTTCGAGATGGTGGCGCGGTCGCCCAGCGTGAGGCTGGCGGCGCCTGCGCCGTAGAACTCCAGGTAGGCGCCCACGACCTTCTCCTTGCGCAGGAATTCGGTCAGGGTCAGCACGATGTCGGTGGCGGTGATGCCGGGCTGCGCGCGGCCGGTGAGTTCCACGCCGATGATGTCGGGCAGGCGCATCCACGAGGCGCGGCCCAGCATGACGTTCTCGGCTTCCAGGCCGCCCACGCCGATGGCGATCACGCCCAGCGCGTCCACGTGCGGCGTGTGGCTGTCGGTGCCGACCAGCGTGTCGGGGAATGCCACGCCGTCCTGCGTGTAGATGACGGGCGACATGCGTTCCAGGTTGATCTGGTGCATGATGCCATTGCCCGGCGGCACGACTTCGATGTTGCGGAAGGCCTGCTTGGTCCAGTCGATGAAATGGAAGCGGTCTTCGTTGCGGCGGTCTTCCACGGCGCGGTTCTTGGCGAAGGCGTCGGGGTCGTCGCCGCCGTATTCCACGGCCAGCGAGTGGTCGACGATCAGCTGCACCGGCACCACCGGATTGACCTTGGCGGGGTCGCCGCCCTTGTCGGCAATGGCGTCGCGCAGGCCGGCCAGGTCGACCAGCGCGGTCTGGCCGAGAATGTCGTGACAGACCACGCGCGCCGGGAACCACGGGAAGTCCAGATCGCGGCGGCGCTCGATCAGCTGCTTCAACGCGTCGGTCAGCATGGCCGGATCGCAACGGCGCACCAGGTTTTCCGCCAGCACGCGCGAGGTGTAGGGCAGGCGGTCGTAGGCCCCGGGCGAGATCGCCTCGACGGCGGCGCGGGTGTCGAAGTAGTCCAGGCGGGTGCCGGGCAGGGGCTTGCGGTAGTTTTGGTTCATGCCTCGGTGCGCTGCAGGTTGCCCTGCGCGATCTGCTGTTCGATGTTGATACGGGATGCGCGGATGTGGCGGCGCATCAGGATTTCAGCCAACTCGCCATCGCCGTCGGCGATGGCATCCAGAATGCGGTGGTGTTCGGCGTAGGCCTGCCGGGGGCGGTTGGGGGTGGTCGAATACTGGATGCGGTACATGCGCGCCAGCTGGTAGAGCTCGTCGCACAGCATGCGGAACAGCATCTGGTTGCCGCTGCCCTTGACGATGCGGTAGTGGAAATCGTAGTCGCCTTCCTGCTGGTAATAGCCCAGCCCGGCCTGGAAGGCTTCATCGCGTTCGTGCGCTTCCAGCACGGCGCGCAGCTCGGCGATTTCCGAGGGCGGCATGCGTTCGGCGGCCAGGCGGCAGGCCGTGCCTTCCAGCGATTCGCGGATTTCATAGAGTTCGGACAGTTCCTGCTGCGACAGCGACACCACGCGGGCGCCGGCGTGGGGCACGCGCACCAGCAGCTTCTGGCCTTCCAGGCGGTGCAGGGCCTCGCGCAGCGGGCCGCGGCTGACGCCATGGATGCGGGCCAGCTCGGGCTCGGAAATCTTGCTGCCGGGGGCGATTTCACCCTTGACGATGGCGGACTGGATCTTGCGGAATATGTGTTCCGCAAGCGTCTCGTTGTCGCCGGGGGCGGCGCCGGGCAGGGTCAGCACCTTGCTCATTGTGTTGACAATCTTTCCGCTATGGGAAGAAAAATTCGGAAAAAAGCGCCGTGTGACGCAAGATTGTCAACAATTTACCTCGGCGGCGGGGCGGGCGCAAGCCCGCCCCTATGGGACGCAGGGCGGGCGCCTAGCGCTTGTGGTGCACTTCCTGCAAGCCATAGACCTGCACCGGCACGGCCACCTGCCGCGCCTTCAGCTGCAAGGACAGGTACTGCGAGTAGTGCCGCGACTGGTGCAGGTTGCCGCCATGGAACCAGAGCGCTTCCTGCTGCGTGGGCTTCCACATGTTGCGCTGCTCGCCCTCCCATGGGCCTGGGTCCTTGGTGGTGTCCGAGCCCAGGCCCCAGCACTTGCCGACCTTGTCCGCGACCTCGCGGTTGATCAGGTCGGCGGCCCAGCCGTTCATCGAGCCGTAGCCGGTGGCATAGACCACCAGGTCCGCCGGCAGGCTGACGCCGGACTTCAGCACCACGGCGTCGCGTGTCAGGTGGCTGACGTCGGTGCGTGACTGCAGCTTGACGCTGCCGTCGATGATCAGATCGCAGGCGCCGACGTCGATGTAGTAGCCGGAGCCGCGCCGCAGGTACTTCATGAACAGGCCCGAACCGTCATCACCCCAGTCCAGCATGAAGCCGGCCTCTTCGAGCTTGGCGTAGAACCCGGCGTCGCGTTCGCGCATCTGGTCGTAGAGCGGGATCTGGAACTGCGCCATGATCTTGTAGGGCAGGGACGCGAAAGTCAGGTCGGCCTTGCGGGTGGTCATGCCATTGGCCAGCGCCTGCTCTGAATACAGGCCGCCCAGGCCGATGTCCATCAGCGTGTCGGAACGCACGATGTGGGTGGACGAGCGCTGCACCATGGTGACGTTGGCCCCGCCTTCCCACAGCGCCGCGCAGATGTCGTGCGCGGAGTTGTTGGCGCCGATGACGACCACGTTCTTGCCGCGGTAGGCGTCGGGACCGGGGTGTTGCGAGGAATGCTGCTGTTCGCCCTGGAATTCGTCCTGGCCGGGGAAGGTGGGGACATTGGGCTTGCCGGACATGCCGGTGGCCAGCACCAGCTGCTTGGGCCGCAGCACCACGGGCTTGCCCTCGCGCAGCACCGTGACCTCCCATTCCTGTTTCTGCTCGTCGTAACGGGCCGACTGGCAGACGCTGGAGGTCCAGTAGTTGAGCTCCATGATCTTGGTGTACATCTCCAGCCAGTCGCCGATCTTGTCCTTGGGCGCGAAGACGGGCCAGTTCTCAGGAAAGGGGATGTAGGGCAGATGGTCGTACCAGACCGGGTCGTGCAGGCACAGGGACTTGTAGCGCTTTCTCCAGCTGTCGCCGGCGCGTTCGTTCTTTTCGATGATGATGGTCGGCACGTCCAGTTGGCGCAGGCGTGCGCCCAGCGCGATGCCGCCTTGGCCGCCGCCGATGATGAGCACGTAGGGCTGGGTCTGGTAGCCCAGTTCGGCGGCTTCCTGCTCGCGTTTTTCCAGCCAGGTCTGGCGCGTGCGGCTGCTGCCGTGTTCGGCGCCCTTGGGACGGCGCAGGCCGCTGGGTTCCTCGTGCCCCTTGAGTTCGGACATGGTGGTCAGCAGCGTCCAGATCTTGCCGTCCTGGACGCGGATGTGGCCGTAGCCGCGCGCGCGGTTGGTCTCGATCTCGATCCAGCCTTGCAGCAGGCCGGCCTCCTGCGACACGGTTTCCTTCGGATCCAGGCTGAAGCGCACCGGCTCCACCTGCGACAGCTGGTGTTGCAGCATGTCGCGGATCTGGCCATGGCCTTCGAGCGTGCGGATGTTCCAGGTGAACAGCACCAGGTCGCGCCAGTAGCAGTCATCCTGGAACAGGGCCGCGACGCCGTCGATGTCCTTGTTGCCCAGCGCTGTGTTCAGGCGCGTGAGCACGGCGTCCAGGGCGGCGCCGGCTTGATCGGTCTGCATGTCTAGTCTCCTTGCCCGTGGCGGGCGATCGTTGTCGTGGCGGACCGGGACATGGTCCGCTGGCGGCCCCGGCCTGTGCCGGCCGGTGGGCGTCGATAACGATCAAGCAATCGGCATGCCAGCCCTGGCGCGCAGGAGAGCTGGACTGGATGCCGTGGCGCCGCGCCACACCTGTGGCGCAAGGGTGTGGCGCCTGGGGTGGCGCCCGGCCGTGGGCCTCAGGAGCGCGAGGAGACGCCGTGGCGCCGCATCTGGCGATGCACGGTGGAGCGGTCCACGCCCAGGCGCCGCGCCGCTTCGGAGACGTTGCCGCCGCAACTGGCCAGCATGGCGCGCAAGGCGGCTTCTGCCGGGCTGGCGACGGCTGCCTCGGGCGCCAGTGCGTCGGGCAGGTCGGCGGGTTCGATCACGCCGTTCTCGCACAGCGCGGCGGCGACCGCGATGGCGTTGGCGAGTTCACGGATATTGCCGGGCCAGGCATGCGCCTTCAACGCCATCAGCGCGGCGGGCGCCAGCACGGGGGCGCCGGACTCGTCCTGGTGGCGCGCCAGCAGGCGGGCGATGAGCCATTCCAGGTCCGCACGTTCGCGCAGCGGCGGCACGGTCAGCGTGGCCGCATTGATGCGGTAATAGAGGTCTTCGCGGAAGCGCCCCTCGCGCACCAGGGCGGCCAGGTCGCGGTGCGAGGCCGACACCAGGCACAGGCGCACGGCGCGCGGGGCGTTGGCGCCGATGGGCGTGACCTCGGATTCGGCCAGCACGCGCAAGAGGCGGCTTTGCAGCGCCAGCGGCATGTCGCCGATCTCGTCCAGGAACAGGGTGCCGCCGTCGGATTCCTCGATCAGGCCCTTGCGGCCCTTGGCCGCCGCGCCGGTGTAGGCGCCGGGCAGGTAGCCGAACAGCTCGCTTTCGATCAGCGATTCGGGAATCGCCGCGCAATTCACGGCGACGAAGCGCCCGGCGCGCTGGCTGCTGTCGTGGATGGCGCGGGCCAGGTATTCCTTGCCGACTCCGGTTTCGCCTTGCAGCAGGAGGGGCAGCCCCTGCCGGGCCAGTTTGGCTGCGCGCGTCAGCATGGCCGCCATGCGAGCATCGCCGCCATCCAGACCGCGCAGCGCGGACGGCGCGCCGCGCACGGCGACCGAGGTTCCGCGCGCGTGCCGGTTGGGTTCGATGGCGTGCGCGAACAGCGCGTTGCCGTCGCGGGCCGCGATCAGGCGTTGCTGCGGCGCATGGGCGCGGGTGTAGCGCGGCAGGTCATCGAGCTGCACGTCGAAGAAACGGGTGACGGGCTGGCCGATCAGGCCGGCGGGATTGCGCCAGTCCAGGCCGGCGGCGCGCGCCAGCAGTTTGGCGCCGGTATGCGTCATGCCCAGGATGCGGCCGGAGCCGTCCAGCGAGATCGCGGCCTCCGGGTCCACGTCCAGGAATTCGGGCGAGCGCGCGAAGCGCAGCACCCATTCGTTGCTGGTGCGCGCCATCAGGTTGGCCATCTCGATGCGCCGCGTGGTGCTGGTGACCAGGTGCAGCGCCAGGTTCTGGCTGGCTTTCAGGATGGGCGAGCTCAGCAGCGAGATGTCCAGCACGGCCGCGAGTTCGCCGTCGGCGTTGTAGATGGGGGCGGCAGTGCAGGACAGGGGCGTGTGGGTGTTGTCGAAGTGGTCGGTCTGGTGGATGGTAAGGGCTTCGCCGCTTTCCAGGCAGGCGCCGACGGCGCAGGTGCCGGCGCGGCGCTCCGACCATTCCGACCCCAGATACAGTCCGGCCTTGCGCAGGCTGGCGGTCTGCTGCGCGTCGCCCAGGAATTCCACGGTGACGCCCTGGCGATCGGCCAGCAGCAGCACGTAGTTCTGGCCGGCGACCTGGCGGAACAGATGGTCCAGGCCGGACCTTGCAATGGAAATCAGCGCTTCGGACTGCTGGCGGTGTTCGCGCAGCCGGCCATCCGGCACGATATAGGCCTCGCAGGCCTGGGCGGGATCCAGCCGGTACTGGTCCAGGCAGCGCAGCCAGCTGCTGACCACGTGCGCGTCGCGCTGGGTGGGGCGGCCCTGGCCGACTTGTTCGATCTCGCGGATATGGGCGGAGTGCAGGGATTCCTGACTAGGCATGTCGTCTCCATGTTGCGCCCGATCTGCGCCGGATCAACGGCCAGCATGCACAGAGGACGACACGCCTGTAAATGCTGGTTATCCAGCATCGGGACGTATGGGGGACGCTACAGGTCGACCTTGACCTTGCCGGCCTGCACCAGCCCCGCCACGTCGCGGATTTCCGCCAGCAACGCCTGTTGCAGCTGCGCGGGCGTGCCGCCGGTGGGCTGGAAGCCCTGTTCGCCCAGCTTGGCGCGCACCGTCTCGGTCTGCAGCGCGCGGTTGATGCCCTGGTTCAGCGCCGCGATGGCGGCTTCCGGAGTGCCGGCCGCGCAATAGGTGCCGAACTGGATCTGCGCCGAGAAGCCGGGGTAACCGGCTTCCGCCACCGTGGGAATGTCGGGGTACTTGGGCAGGCGTTCCGGGCTGGTCACGGCCAGCACGCGCAGGCGTCCGCCTTGCAGATACGGTTCCACCGCTGCGACGGTGGCGACCACCACCTGGATCTGTCCGCCCAGCAGGTCCGTCATCATCGGACCCGTGCCGCGGTAGGGCACGTGCAGCATGTCGATGCCGCAGGCGGCCTGCAGCAATTCGGTGGCCAGATGTTGCGGCGTGGCGTTGCCGGGGGAGCCGAAGGTCAGCCCCTTGGGCTCGCGCTTGGCCTGGGCGACGAGTTCGCCCAGGGTCTTGGCAGGCAGGTCCGCATTGACCGCCACCATGTAGGGCGAACGCGCAATCGGGCAGACCGGCGCCAGTTGCTTGAGCACGTCCTCGGGCGGCTTGGCGTAGTAGCGCACCGATGGCACCAGGCCGGCAAACAGCAGCACGCTGCCATCCTTGGCGCCGTTGGCGGTGTAGTCGGCGCCCAGCATGCCGCTGGCGCCGGGTTTGTTCTCAACCACCACCGGGCGGTCCAGCGCGCCTTCCAGCGTGGCGGCGATCACTCGGCCCAGCACGTCGGTGCCGCCGCCGGGCGGGAAGGGCACGATGACGCGCAAAGGGGCTTCGCGCGCGCTGGCGGCGCCGCCGAGCGCTGCGCCCAGCGGCGTGAGCGCCAGGGCCGCCATGTTCTTCAGGATGGTTCTGCGATTCATATTGTTTGTCTCCGTATCCACTCTACGCGGGCTAGGCCGCGCTTGGCGCGCCGGCAGCCGGCAGAAAAAATCCATGCAGCGCCGCCGCTACGATGGCCGGTTCCTCCACCGGCAGCATGTGTCGCTGGCCTGGCACCACACGCGCCTGCGCATGGGGCAGCGCTTCGGCCAGTTCCCGTGTCATGCGCGGGGTCGAGCCGACGTCCAGTTCGCCGGTCAGCGCCAGCGCGGGACAGGCGATGTCTGGCGCGGCCTGCGCCAGGATCGGGTCGCCCTGCGCGAACACGCGGTAAGCGGCCAGGAAGCTGGCGCGGTCGTTGTCCAGCAGGCGCTGGCCGATGCTGGCCACGCGCTCGGGACGCCGGGCCTGGAACGCGGGCGTGAACCAGCGCTGCAGCGAGACCTGGGCCGCGGCTGCGGGATCCTGCGTGGCAGCTGCTTCCAGCCGCGCCAGCACGGCGCGCGTTTCGTCCGCGCTGCGGCGGAACACCGTGCTCAGCAAGGCCAGGCGCGTGACGCGTTGCGGGCGTGCGGCGGCATAGGCGCCCGCGATCAGGCCGCCCATGGAATAGCCCAGCAGATTGGCGCTTTGCCAGCCGGCGCGATCCAGTTCCGCGTCCAGCTGCGCGATGTAGTCCTGCACCGTCACTCCATCGGCGACGGCGGGGGCGCGGCCATGGCCCAGCATGTCGTAGCGCAGCACCTCGAAATGCGGCTCCAGCAGCGGCGCCAGATCGTCCCACAAGGTGTGGTCCAGGCCGACGCCATGCAGCAGCACTAGCGGTACGCCGCGGCCCGAACGGCGAAAATGCGCGCTCATTTGGCCTGCGCCTCGCGTTCCAGTTCCTGCAGGTCGGAATAGCGGTTGCCGATCCGATGATGCGGACGGCCCGAGGTCGCCGCGCCCAGGGCGATCACGATTTCGTCGGGGGCGGGCGCGTCGTTGATGGTTGTCTGCACGGTCAGATAGTGCGAGCGCAGGCCTTCGTCGAGCTTGTGCATCAGCGGCACGGTGATCACGCAGCCGGGGCCGCCGCGCATATTGGTAAAGCTCAGGTAGCTGGTGCCGCCAACCGCGCCGCGATAGGCGTTGCCGAAGCGCAGGGTGTGGATCAGCGCCGAGGCGTGTTCGACTTCGCCGGCCGTGCCTACGACCGCGGCCTTGCCATAGGCTTCAACCTGGTCGGCCGAGCCGGCCTGACGCAGGATTTCCGCGACCAGCAGCTCGCCCAGCGGCGGCGCGGCTTCCAGGATCTTGGGCCGCAGGTCTTCCTGGAACGGCTGGCCGGCCCAGGGATTGCGGATCACGGCCGCGGCGATGACCATCACCAGCGGGCGCTCGGCGGCGCGACCGCCTTCGATCAGGGTTTTTTCCACATAGCTGACTACCTTGCGCACTTGCAAAGACATAACCGCTGCTCCAGTACCTGTAGGAATGAAAGACGCGGCCATTGTTGAAGGCAAGGCGGAGTTTTGACAATCCAAATTAACTCAAGTTAATTTCGGAAAATCCGAATTTTCTGCAGCCCTGAAGCCATGTCCGTGCCCTTGAAGATCCAGCATCTGCGCCAGTTTCTGTTGGCGGCCGACCACGGCAGTTTCCGTCTGGCGGCCGAAGGCACATTCCGTTCGCAGGCGGCCGTGTCGGCGGCCATGCAGGATCTTGAGCAGCAGCTGGGCGCGCCGCTGTTCGAACCCGGCAAGCGCGCGCAGCTCACGCCCCTGGGTATCGCCGTGGCTCCGTTATTCCGCGAACTGCTGTCCACCCACGACCGGGTGCTGGACGCGGCGCGTCAGTTCGGCCTGGGCAGCCAGGGACCGGTATCGCTGGCGGTGATGCCGTCGCTGGCCGACGAGTGGCTGCCGCGTTTGCTGGAGCGCTATGCGCGCAGCCACCCCGCGATCCGCATCCGCGCCGTCGACGAGTCGTCGCAGGATGTGCACCGGCTGGTGCTGAGCGGTGAGGTGCAGGTAGGGGTGGCGGGGCAGGTGCCGCGCACCGCGGAGGTGGCGTTCGCGCCGGTGGCGCGCGACGCGTTCGGCCTGGTGTGCCGCAAGAGCCATCCGCTGGCGCGGCGGCGCGGCCCCGTGCCCTGGTCGGCGTTGGCGGGCGAGCGCCTGATAGGCAATGCCACCTTCGACACGCTGAAGAACCGGCAACTGGGCAGCGCCATCGAGGACCCGTTCATGGTGGTGTCGAACCGCGCGTCGCTCCTGGCCAGCGTGGTCAGCGGGCTGGGCGTGACGGTGCTGCCGGTGCTGGCGCGGCCGGCCGCCGCGACCGGACTGGCCTTCGTGCCGCTGGCCGAACCCACGGTCGAGCGCATCGTCGGCGTGCTGACCCGCAAGGAAGAAACGCTGCTGCCGTCGGTGGCTGCCATGCATGCATTGGCCCTGCGTTCCCTGGCCCAGTTCACGCGCCGCAAGGGCGCGATCCTGGTATAGCGACCAGGCGTGCTGCGGCGCTAGACGCCGCAGGCGTAGATCATGAACTGGCGGAAGGCTTCGGCGGGCTTGGCCAGCCGCGCTTGCGGATGCCACAGCAGCCCGGCCTCCATGGGCGGGACGGCATCGGTAATGGGTACGGCCTCGATCTTGCGGCCCTCCAGCGACCACGGACGGTAGACCATGTCCGACAGCATCGTGACGCCGAAGCCATGCGCAACCAGCCCGCGAAGCGCCTCCATCGAGCGCGTGCGGAAGGCGATGTCGGGCTGCAGGCCGTGGGCGCGCCAGTAGGCCAGCGCGGAGCGTTCGCCTTCGTCCATTTCCAACAGGATGTAGGGATAGCCGGCAATGTCGGCCAGCGACGGCGCCGATGCCTGCGCCAGCGGATGGCCGGACGCGGTCCATAGCTGCCGCCGCGAGCGCACCAGCACCTGGTGGCCGAAGCGCTCGCGCCGTTCCACGTTGGACAGCAGCGCCACGCCCAGCTCGACCTCGCCGCGGGTTACGGCGGCTTCGATCTCGGGCCGGTCGAGGTCGACAAGGTCCAGCTCCACGTCGGGATAGCGCCGCCGGAAGCGCGCCAGCAGGTCGGGCAGGAAGTAGCCCAGCACCGTGTAGGACGCGGCGATCCTCACTGCGCCGCGCAGCGCATAGCGCTGGAAGCCGGGTTCACGCAGGGCGTCGTCCAGCGAGTCGAGCACTTCACGCGCCCGCTGGTGGAAGTTATGCCCTTCGGGCGTCAGGGTGACGCCATGCGGATGGCGGTCGAACAGCCGCACGCCCAGTTGCGCCTCCAGCGCCAGGACGGCGTTGGTGACCGCGGATTGGGAGACATGCTCGTCGGCGGCGGCCATGGAAAACCGGCCGGTCCGGGCGGCAGCCGCGAAGTAGCGCAGTTGGCGCAGGGTGACATCGTTAGCCATCTGTTTAGCGAATACCTGATACCTGAATATATGAATATACGATAACCAGTCTGCTTCCTACACTGCGGCAAAACACCAAGAACCGGAACGCAGGAGACTAGCGTGGACACCCCCCTTTCCGCAGGCGCGGCCGATACCCATGGCCTGACGCTGGACGACAAGTACACCCGCAGCCACGGGCGCATCTATCTGAGTGGCACCCAGGCCCTGGTGCGGCTGCCGCTGTTACAAAAGCAGCGCGACCTGCAGGCCGGCCTGAACACCGGCGGCTACATCTCTGGCTACCGCGGCTCGCCGCTGGGCGGGCTGGACCAGGCCCTGTGGAAGGCCAAGCGCCACCTGCAGGCCAACGACGTGGTGTTCCAGCCCGGCGTGAACGAAGACCTGGCCGCCACGGCGGTATGGGGCTCGCAGCAGCTGAACCTGTTTCCGGGGGCGGCGCGCGACGGCGTATTCGGCATGTGGTACGGCAAGGGGCCGGGCGTGGACCGGTCGGTGGACGTGCTCAAGCACGCCAATTCCGCCGGCAGTTCGGCGCATGGCGGCGTGCTGATGCTGGCGGGCGACGACCATGCCGCCAAGTCCTCGTCGGTGGCGCACCAGTCCGAGCACGTGCTGATCGCCAGCGGCATCCCAGTGCTGTATCCGTCCAACGTGCAGGAGTACCTGGACTACGGCCTGCATGGCTGGGCCATGAGCCGCTACACCGGCCTGTGGGTGGCGATGAAATGCGTGACCGACGTGGTCGAGTCCAGCGCTTCGGTGGAAGTGGATCCGGACCGGGTGCAGGTGGTGCTGCCCGAAGACGTCTTGCCCGAAGGCGGTCTGAACATCCGCTGGCCCGACACGCCGCTGGCGCAGGAGGCGCGGCTGCTGGACCACAAGTGGTATGCGGCGCTGGCCTATGTGCGCGCCAACAAGCTGAACCGCGTGGTGCTGGATTCCCCGCAAGCGCATTTCGGCATCATGACCGCGGGCAAGGCGTATCTGGACGTGCGCCAGGCGCTCAACGACCTGGGCCTGGACGAGGCGGCCTGTAGCGAGGCCGGCATACGCGTGCTGAAGGTGGGCTGCATCTGGCCGCTGGACGCGCAGGATGCGCGCGAGTTCGCCACCGGCCTGAAAGAGATCCTGGTGGTGGAGGAAAAGCGCCAGATCCTGGAATACGCGCTGAAGGAAGAACTCTACAACTGGCGCGACGATGTACGGCCACGCGTCTACGGCAAGTTCGACGAACGCGACAACGGCGGCGGCGAATGGTCCACGCCGCGCGGCGGCTGGCTGCTGCCCGCGCGTCACGAGCTGTCGCCCGCGCTGATCGCCCGCGCCATCGCCGCGCGGCTGGAAAAGGCCGACCTGTCGGACGCGCTGAGAGCGCGCATCGCGGCGCGGCTGGCTGTCGTCGACGCCAAGGAGCGCGAGGCTGCCCGTCCCACGCTGGTGGAAGAGCGCAAACCCTGGTTCTGTTCCGGCTGTCCGCACAACACCTCCACCCGCGTGCCCGAAGGCTCGCGCGCCGTGGCCGGCATAGGCTGCCATTACATGGCGATGTGGATGGACCGCAAGACCGACACCTTCAGCCAGATGGGCGGCGAGGGCGTCGCCTGGCTGGGGCAGAAGGATTTCACCGCTGAGCGTCACATCTTCGCCAACCTGGGCGACGGCACCTATTTCCATTCGGGGTTGCTGGCCATACGCGCGGCAGTCGCCGCGCACGCCAGCATCACCTACAAGATTCTCTACAACGACGCCGTCGCGATGACGGGCGGGCAGCCGGTGGATGGCGTGCTCACGGTGCCGCAGATCGCCGCCCAGATGCAGGCCGAAGGCGTGGTCAAGACCGTGGTGGTGACCGACGAGCCGGAAAAGTACGCCGGCGCTACCGCGTTGCCGCAGGGCGTGGAGGTGCACCACCGCAAGGCGCTCGACGACGTGCAGCGCGCCTTGCGCGACATCGCTGGCACGACGGTGCTGATCTACGACCAGACCTGCGCCACCGAGAAGCGCCGCCGCCGCAAGCGCGGCGAGTATCCCGATCCGCCGCGCCGCGCCTTCATCAACGAGTCGGTCTGCGAAGGTTGCGGCGACTGCTCGGTGCAATCCAATTGCCTGTCGGTCGAGCCGCTGGATACGCCGCTGGGCACGAAACGCCGCATCAACCAGTCGTCCTGCAACAAGGACTTTTCCTGCGTGGAGGGCTTTTGCCCCAGCTTCGTCACGGCGGAAGGCGCGACGCTGCGCAAGCCGGGCACGGGCAGGGATCTCCCCGCGTTGGCCGAACCGCCGCAGCCCGACCTGGCAGGGATCCGTCCGCTTGGGGCCTACCGCGTGGTGATCGCGGGCGTGGGCGGAACCGGCGTCGTGACCATAGGCGCGCTGCTGGGCGCGGCCGCGCATCTTGAAGGCAAGGGCGTGACCGTGCTGGACATGGCCGGGCTGGCGCAGAAAGGCGGCGCCGTGCTCAGCCACGTGCAGCTGGCCAATCGCCCCGCGGACCTGCATGCCACGCGCGTGGCGCTGGGCGAGGCCGACCTGGTCATCGGCTGTGACGCGCTGGTGTCGGCGTCGCCCGAAGTGCTGTCGCGCCTGCGCCCGGACCATGGCCGCGCCGTGGTGAACAGCAGCGCCGCGCCGACGGCAGCCTTCCTGTCGCAGCCGAGCTGGCGCTTCCCCGGCGCGCAAGCCGAAGCCGCGCTGGCGCGCAGCACGGGCGGCAACTGCGATTTCATCGAGGCCGGCCCGCTGGCCGAGGCCCTGCTCGGCGACACCATCTACGCCAATCCGCTGCTGCTGGGCTATGCCTGGCAGCAGGGCGGCCTGCCGCTGGCGCTGGACAGCCTGCGGCGCGCCATCGAGCTGAACGGCGTCTCGGTCGAAAAGAACCTGGCCGCCTTTGAACTGGGCCGGCAAGCCGCGCATCATGGCGCCGCCGCGCTCAAGCCGGCGCCGCGGGCGCAGGTGATGGCCTTGCCGGAGTCCCTGGACGGCCAGATCCAGCGGCTGGCGCAACACGTACGCGCCTATCAGGACGAGGCCTACGCCGCGCGCTTCCTGGATGCGGTGGCAGCGGTGCGGGCGCGCGAAGCCGCGCTGGCGGATCCGCAGCGTTTCGAGGTCACGCAGGCGGTCGCGCGCAACCTCGCCAAACTCATGACTTACAAGGACGAGTACGAGGTGGCGCGCCTGTACGTGGATCCGGCCTTCAAGGCCCGGCTGCGCGAGCAGTTCGAAGGAGAACCCGGCCGCGACTACCGGCTGCGCTATCACTTGGCGCCACCCGCGCTGGCGCGCCGCGACGCGCGCGGACGCCTGCAGAAGCGCGCCTACGGTTCGTGGATGGGACTGGCGTTTCGCGCGCTGGCGCCCATGAAGCGGTGGCGCGGCACCTGGCTGGACGTGTTCGGCAAGACCGCCGAACGCCGCATGGAGCGACAACTGGCGGCCGACTACCTGGCGCTGGCCGAGGAGTTCTCCCGCACGCTGGACGCGGCTAATCACGCCACGGCGCTGGAACTTGCCGAGCTGCCTGACACGATCCGCGGCTATGGCCATGTCAAGGAGCAGAACGTCGAACGGGCGCGCGCGCGGGAAGCCGGGCTGTGGGAGCAATACCGCGCGCCGGCGCGGGAAACGCTGGCGGCTTGAGTGGCTCGTGGCGTCAAGCCATCTGTTCGAGCAGCACGCAGTTGCGGCCGGTCAGCTTGGCCTTATATAGCAATTCGTCGGCACGACGCGACAGGTTTTCCAGCGCTGCCGTATCGCTGCCGCGGGCGTGGGCCACGCCGAAACTGGCGGTCATGCTGAAGCTGGCGCCTGCGCCGGCACTGAGCCGCGTTTGCGCGATGCTCAGCCGCATGCGTTCCGCGATGTCCCGGACGCGGTCGGGGTTGCGGCTGCGGCACAGCACCGCGAACTCTTCGCCGCCCACGCGCGCGACCACGTCGGATTCGCGGAAGGTCTTGCGGCACAGATCGGCCACGGTCTTGAGCGCTTCGTCGCCTGTAGCGTGGCCGTGCGTGTCATTGATGGACTTGAAGTGGTCGATGTCGAACAGGATGAAGCCCAGACCGCTCTGCGGATCGTTGCGGATATCGTCCAGTGAAGCTTCCAGGCGCTTTTCGAAGGCGCGGCGGTTCAGCAGGCCGGTCAGGAAATCCGTTTCGGCCATGATGGCGAGGTCTTGAATCAGGCGGTCGCGTTCGAGTTCCAGCTTACGGACGGCGGTGGCGTTGTCGTTGAGCACGTTCAGCGCCTTGAACATGCCGTTGACTTCGCCCCGGTACTGGTCGGCGGGAATGGGCGGCACATCGCCGCCTTTCGCGATCGCGCCGATGATGTTCGTGGCGCGGACGAAAGGCCGGATGACGCGCTTGCGGAACATGGTCAGGCCGATTATCAACGCGGCCGTGAGCATCGCCGCGGCCGCCAGGGTGGTCAGCAGCACGCGGATCGCGGCCTGGCGGTTTTCTCCGATGCGCCGCTCCACTTCGTTGAGCATCAGGTCGCGAAACCGGACGATGGACTTCATGCGCGGCACATAGTTCGCGCCGAGTTCGTACATCGACACCAATGACTCCTCGGGCGCCCGTTCGGCAATGGCGCGCACGCTGTCGAGGTAGCTCATGCCATCGCCGAAGTACTGCTGCTGCAGCTCGCGGTAGGCGAGGGAGGATGCGTATCGCGGCATGCTGGCGATGTTGGCGTCGATCAGGGCGCGCAGTTCGTCGATGCGGCCGATCACGCGTTCTATCCTCAGCTGATCGCTGGCGGTCAGCGTGCGGCGCTTGCTGAGGGCCGGCGCGAACGTGGAGCCGACCAGTCCCGCCTGTTCGCGCAGTTCGCCGGCCAGCAGCGCCAGGGACAGCAGGTCGAAGTCTTCGCCCTGGTTCCGGGCGACCAGGCCGATGCCGTCGGACATCGCGGCGCGCAGTTCGGGAACCACCGCCACCATGTCGCCGACCACTGTCCACAGGTTGTGGCCGGACGTGTTGGCGCGGGGCGCGGCGATGGCCGCGTCGGCGCTGGCGCGGGCGTTCAACAGGGACTCGCGGATGCGCTGGATGTTGGTGAATTCGCGGGCGCCGTTGGGATTGAGAGGTGCGCGGTAGAGCGCAAGCAGGTCGGCGACTTGCGCATTGGTGCGCTGGCGGGCTTCGGCCAGCGCACGCAGGATGTTTTCGGGGACCGGCAGGTCGGAGCCCAGCGCCGAGTTCATTGGGCCGCGTTCGGCGGATACCGCTTCCATCGTCATCAGGGTCGTGCGGACTACGATGAAGCCCCGCATGGCGTCGTCGGTGGCGGCCAGCGACCGCCAGTTCTGCTGCACCACGATCACGGTCAGCATGGAGACCGGCAGCGCTACGCTGGCTGCCAGCGTCAGGAAATACCTTTCAAGGGATTTGAGAGCAAAGACATTGCGGAACATGCGTAAACATCGGCTCGGAACAATGACTGGTGGCCGGAGGTTACTTGAAATGGGCCGCCCAATGCATGGTTTTCCCGCCACAGTCCGACGGAACGAAGTTTGTATCGCTTTAAGTCGTAAAGTCTCATTTGCCAGCGCATTGCATCACTCTATTGCGAGCGCTTTCAGGGCTTCTTCCAACATGCGCGGCGGGCCCATCATGGCCGTGAGACGGGCAGCTTTTCCAGCGCGTTCTTGAAGTCGGGATACTCCTTCAGGAAATCCAGGCTGCGCCCGAACCGTTTCAGGAGTTGGTCGTCCACCGTCAGATTGAGCACGGTCGCGCCATCCCACAGCCTGGGGCGCTTTTTTACATGGATCAGCACCTTCTCCGTGAACTCGCGGTAGGAGTCGTGCGGCTCGCATTGGTCGTAGTCCGTGGCGACGCGTTGCGCCAGTCCGGCCTCCAGGCCGACCTGGCGCGCCTTCTCCTGCAGCCACGAGGCGGGCAGCGTCTGCAGGCTGCCGTCCCGGTAGCCGCCGCCGACGTCCGAATGGGCGCCGATGAACCAGCGCTGCTCGACCGGATGGTCGGCTGGACGCGGCTCGGAGTCAGCCAGCCGGGTCCACAGGGTAGGCGCATACGGTTCGCGGAATTCGTTGGTGGCGATTGCGTGATAGGCGTGATGGACGTGGTTGCTGAGTTCGGTGTCGTGGAAGTTGTAGAACCTGGAGAAACCCGGAAAAGGGATGCCGCCTACCGGTATGCCCAGGCTGCCGACCGTGTCCCAGACGCCGACGAAATGCACGTCGGTCTCGCGCGAGAAATTCACGCGGAAGGTCGCGGCTTCCAGCGAGGAGGGGATGCAGTCGTCGCGGTAGAGCGCATAGGCTTGCTCCACGTTGTTGTCGGAGGGATCGTTCAGCAGGCCGCATTTGCGCACCATGCCGGCCAGGCTGCGGGCGGAGTAGGCGCCACGGCTGAACCCGAACAGGAAGATGCGGTCGCGCGGTTGGTAGCGCTGGCAAAGCCAGCGGTAGCCCGTGCGGATATTGGCCGACAGTCCTGCCCCAAAGGCGCCGCCGGCGAACTTGTCGATGGCCGCCCACAGGCCCTGGCCCTGCGTGCCTACGCCTTCGATATAGAACGTCTCCTGCGTGGAGGTCTCGGGCGCCGCCTTGTAGAGTTCGTAGACGTTGGTGCGGTCATTGGGTTCGTTCCAGGTCCCGTCGAAGAATACGGCCAGATTCTTCACCATGATCGTTCTCCACAGATTGAGTCTTGCAATGAATCTGTTTGCTGGCATGGTCCGCGTCGTGCGCGACGGTAAGCTAGCACGGCGTTCGGACAACGCCGGGTGCATGGTTTCCCTGCTGCATGGACGTACACCGCTTTTTTGACTAGCTAATTGGTCGCAATCCAGCGCATTTTCTGGGTTCGCACGGCGGCGCGGGCGCAGGAGGAAAACTTCACTACATCAAAAGTAGCAATCCTCCAGGCAAGCGCGGGGAGGCCCGCACGCGTTGGCGGCCGCGCCGGGCATGGAGTATGTTGCGGGGCAGGGCGGCCGCGGGCCGCGCATCAATCGAGTAGATGTACATGGGACGTTTAGCCATATTGGGCGCCTTGCACGAAGAGATCGCCGACCTGCTGGCGGCGATGGATCCGGGCGCCGCCATTCACCGCATTGCCATGCGCGACTTCCACGTCGGCACCTTGTGGGGCACGCCTTGCGTGATTGCGTTGAGCCGGATTGGCAAGGTGGCCGCGGCTGCGACGGCATCCATCGTGATCCAGGAATTCAAGGCGTCGCGGGTGGTCTTCACCGGACTGGCGGGCGGCTTGCATGAGGATGTGGCGGTGGGCGATGTGGTCGTGGCCAGTGCGTTGATGCAGCACGACATGGACGCGCGTCCGCTGTTTGGACAGCATGAGATTCCCCTGTTGGGGCGCGAACGCTTCGATGCGGATCCGGTCCTGAGCGAACGGCTGCTGGAAAGCGCGGGACAGTTCGTGCGCCAGGGCGGCTTGCCGGTGGGACCAGGCGGACAGCCGCCGCGGGTGCACCATGGGCTCATCGCCACCGGCGACGTCTTCGTCAACAGCAATGACTATGCGCACCAGCTACGCCAGCGCCTGCCCGATGCGCTCTGCCTGGAAATGGAAGGCGGGGCGATGGCGCAGGTCTGCTACGAATTCGGCGTGCCCTTCGCTGTGCTGAGGGTGATTTCGGATCAGGCCGATCATGCCGCGAAGGCGGACTTCACTGACTTCCTGGTGAACCTGGCGCGGGTCTACACCGCCGGCATCCTGGCGCCCCTGCTGAAGTCGGGCGCGCTGCGGGAAGCCTGAGGCCGGCGCTGGTCAGCGGCCGGTGTCGGGGTAGTTGGGGCCGGCGTCGTGGAAGCCGCCCTGGCTGTAGGGATTGACCGCGCCGGGATGGGGCGGGCCGCCACTGCCCTGCGCGCAACCGGCCAGGACCAGGGCCGTGGCCATGAGAGTAAGCAAGCGGATCAGGGCGGATTTCATGGTGGTCTCCTGCGCGTACCGCTGCTGCGGGGCGCTGCTGGTCTGTCTTCGTTATTTTACGCTTTGACGGCAGCGCCAGTCCTGATCTTGCGTTTGGTCTGCGGCGCCGCGCAGCGCTGCTGATAGGCCTGCACCGCTCGGGAATTCGCGGCCTGGAAGTAGGGGTGCGGATGACCGGCCTCGCGCAGCGCGTCGTACATGCGCCCGCCCCACACGCATTGGGCCTCGGCCTGTTTCCAAAGCCCAGTGGCCAGGTCTTTTTGGCCGTGGCGCCACAGCGCCAGGCCGTAATCGGCCACGATTTCCTCGTCGCGCGGAATCTCGCGGTAGGACTGCTTCAGCAGGTCCAGCCCGCCGTCGACGTCGCCCCTCAGGACGAGGATCCAGCCCAGCGTTCCCAGGTTGTAGGGAAGGGCGCCGGCCGTGGCTATCGATTTGTGCGCTTGCGCCTCGGCTTGCGCCAGGTAGTCGGGAAAATCCGCCAGATAGTAGGCGATGCTGTTGGCCCAGTCGGGATCGTCCCGCAGCGGGACGTCGGCCTGGCGCCGCTGCAATTCCAGCGCGTCCTCCAGCGCCAGGGCGGGCAGGCCCAGCAGGCGTTCCAGCTTGAATCTTGCGCGCAGCACGTCATGATCCACGGGCTCGGATCCTGAGCGGGCGCGTTCCAGCCATAGGCGCGCCAGGTCGGCGCGGCCGGCCATCAGCAGCAGGTTGGCCATGTCCAGCTGTTGCTGCGGCTCTGCGCCGCAGGCGGCGGCATCCACCAGTTGCAGCGCGCCCTCGGCATCGCCCTGGCTGAACTTGCGGTTGATGGCGTCCAGCTCGTCGAAGCAGCGGCGGTTCTCTGCCGCATTGGCCTCGACCGAGATCGAAAGGGAGGCCGCCGGCCGGGCGTGGCTGAAGTAGGCGGTATTGCCCTGCGCGGTGCTGTACCCAAGGTCTACCCATTGCTCACCCCAGCGCACATGCATGGTGGTGATGTAAGGCCACCCCCCCAGCGGACCATTATCCCCGCCGCTCTGCAGCTGGAAAACACTGCCCCAGGCGCCGCTCCCTATGCGCCGGATCAAGGTGAAGTCTTCGGCGGAATGCGCCTCGCGGGTCCAGATCCAGGCGCTGCGGCCCAGCGCGTCGGTGACGCCGTGCACGATGCCGTCGTGGTCGGGCGTACCCTCGATGGCCTTGTCCGCGCCTGTCAGGAACAGGCGGTATGGCGTATTGGGAGCGATGCCGCCGCCGCGGCTGTTGTCCAGCCTCAGGATCAGGTAGCGGCCATGTTCACCCTTGCCGTACTGCGGCATGCCTTGGGGCGGCGTCGCGGGCGTGTTGCGGGTGGCGGCTTTCCGGGAGGACGAGCCGGCGGAGGCATATGCCGGCAAAGCCGCCAGGGCAAGCGCGAGCGCGCCGGACAACAGCAACGGGTACAGCCTGGATTGCGGAAGCGTCATGGGTGCTGCTTGAGGTCTGAGCGGTGGAGCCTGAGAGACAGGCGGCATTCTCTCAGAGAACGCGGCGCGTCGCTGCCTGGCGAGCAATCGCGCCGGACGGTGCGTATCGGATGCAGCGGGATTCCTCCTGTGGCATTCTTGCGCCCGCACCCCGCCGCCGCACGCGGCGCATTCCCGTTCCATGATGCCGAAATTCTTCCTGCGGTTCTGTGATTTCCTGCTGCTCTCTGCTGCGGCGGCGCTGTTCGGCGCTTGCCTGACTTCAGTGCTGAAGACCGATGCCTACGGCTGGATGATTCCGGATGCGCCGTTCATGTACGGGCCGTTCGACTTCTACGTCGATGCCGCCTTGGCGGGGCTGGCCGGCCTGCTGGCGCTGGCGCTGGCCGAGCGCGCGGCGCGGGTGCGCCGTTCGGCCGCATGGCGGGCCGCGGCGACGCTGGCCGCCGCGCTGGTTGCGCTCTATCTGGCGCCGCCCGAGGCCCAGGTGTTCGGCAACACCTGGGCGCCTGGCGAGGCCACGATGGAATTGTTCGTGGCGCAGTGGCGCATGGTGCTGCCTATTGCGTTCACCGTGCTGGCGCTGCGCCTGGGATTGAGGCGCCTGCTTGCGCGGTCCGGGGCCTAGCCCTGCTCCAGCCGGTAGAACTGCTGGCTTGCGATCAGCGTGGCGCCGCAGGATGTCTTCATGCCTTCCAGCGCGGTGCGTCGGTCCGAACTGACGGCGGCCGCGCCTTCGACGATGGTATGCGTGCCGCTGCACTTGGGGCAGGTGACGCGGTCGCCCAGCCGGGCCATGGGCTGGCCGAAGATCATTACTGTTTCGTCGCCCGTGACGACCACTCCGCCATGCGAGGTGCGGTCGCCCTTGCGTATCACCGATAGCTGCGCCATGGCTGCCTGTTGCCCTGTCAGTTTGGTTATGTGTGCTTACAGATAGGTGCCGTCCGGCGCCTGCCGCGGCGTGCCGGTGACGAAGCTGCCGTCGGGCGCCATGCGCACCGGACCGTCGCCGCCCAGATAGCGGCCGTCAGGCGCGCGCTGCGGCTTGCCGGCAACGTAAGTGCCATCCGGCGCGCGGGTGATGGGTCCGCCGTCGCCGACGTAGGTGCCGTCGGGGCAACGGCGCGGCTTGCCAATGATGAAGCGGCCGTCGGGCATCATGTGGAATGACTTGTTCATCGCGCATCCTTGTCCTGGGGAACCCGCATGATATCCAGGGTCCGTGATGCGTTTTGTAATAGGACGTGTCATCTTCAAACGCGCAGTCGTTACAGATATGGGAGGATCGGTCCTCTTGTCGCTGCCCGCCGCTGGCCCGGCGGCCGCGATCCTGCCATCCGACCAGATTTATATGAGCGATATCGACACATTGCTGCAGCCCATTGCGGGCGAGGCGCCCTGCGGCGTCGACATGGTGTTCTCAGCCGAATTTGACGCCATCCGCGAAGCCCGCCGCCACGATGATCCGAACCTGGACCAGGGCGACTGGGTTATCGACATCAAGGAGGCCGACTGGCCGGAAGTCATCCGCATTTGCACCACGGTGCTGCGCGAACAGAGCAAGGACGTGCGCGTGGCCGCCTGGCTGGCCGAGGCCTGGGCCAAGACGCGCGGCTTCGCCGGCCTGCGCGACGGCTATCTGCTGGTGGACGGCCTGTGCAGCCACTACTGGGACGGCCTGCATCCCGTGCCGGACGAGGGCGACGTGCAGCAGCGCGTGGGCAACCTGGCCTGGCTGCTGGCACGTTCGCAACAGCTGATCCGCGAGCTGCCGCTGACCCAGTCGGAGGGCGGGCGCTATGGCGCGGCGCTGTGGGACAGCGCCTCGCAACTGGCCAACGCGGTCAAGCGCGCGCCGCAGAACGCGGCCGAGATCACGCGCGGCAAGCTCACGCTGGACCAGTTCGACGCGGCGCGGCGCGACACGCCGCCCGCTTTCTATTCCGAACTGGAAGGCAATCTGCAAAGCTGCTTCGCGGCGCTGGATACGCTGGAACAGACCCTGGCGCAACGCCTGGGCGACGACGGCCCGGCCTTCTCGCCGGTGCGCGACGCGCTGCGCGACGTGACCGAGCTGACCCGCCGCTTCGCTCGCGACGCCGGGCTGCTGGTGCGCGCGGATACCGCGGCGCCGGCCGCTCCCACCGCTGCGCCCGCAGCTGCCCGGATGGAGCCGACCTTGTCCGCTGCCGACCCTGTTTCCGCCGCGCCCGCAGCCGCGCGCGGCCCGCTGCAAACGCGCGAGCAGGCGCTGGCGCAGCTGCGCGAAGTGGCGGAGTTCTTCCGCCGCACCGAGCCTCACAGCCCCGTGGCCTATCTGGCCGACAAGGCCGCCAGCTGGGGCGAGATGTCGCTGCACCTGTGGCTGCGCACCGTCCTCAAGAACGGCGATGCGCTGTCCGGCCTGGAAGAGCTGCTGGGCGTGCCCAAGCCGCCGGACCACAACGGCTGAACGCAAAGTCACTGTTTGCACAAGCCGGCCCGCGCGGGCCGGCCAAGCGCCAGGCGCCTAGCGGCTGGCGCGGAACTCGATGCGGCGGTTCTTGGCGCGGCCTTCGGCCGTGGCGTTGGTGGCGACCGGCTGGTCAGGCCCCGCGCCCAGCGTCTCAAAGCGCGCGGGCGGCAGGCCCTTGTCCACCAGGTAGGTTTTGACGGCATCGGCGCGCGCCTGGCTCAGCGCCAGGTTGGTGCTGCGGCTGCCGGAGCTGTCGGTGTGGCCGATGATCTGCACCTTGTCGCTATGCAGCTTGGGCACCACGTCCGCCACCTTGTCCAGCAGCTCGCGGCCGCGCGCGGTGAGCGTGGCGCTGCCGGTCTCGAATTCCACCACACGATTGGTCAGTACCTGGTCCAGCAAGCCCTGTTCGTCCTTGCTGGCGGATACGCGCAGGCCGTTGACGATCTTGTAGGTGGGATTGAGCGAGGTCGCGAAGGCGCTGGCGATCTGCTGGCGCGAGGCTTCATTCTGCACCTCGCCGCGCAGGCGGATCTGGGTGCCGTCGATCTCCAGCTGGCCGCGGTTGATCTGTTTCAATGGCTGGCCGATGAGCTTGCCGACGTGCTCCGACCAGTTCGGCGGCGCGACCACGCCGCCCACATCGATCTGGTCGATCACGTTGCCCACGCCATACACCTGCTGCAGCCGGGCCAGCACATCGGCCTTGGCGGCTTCGTCCGGCACGGCGCCGCTGGCCACGACCTGGCCGGGCTGGGGGATGACGTTGGCGGGCACCACCGTGGCCGCGTCCTGGGCTGCGGCCGTGCAGGCATACAGCGCCGCCATGAGCAGGAAGGAAAGGCGCATGGTCAGGCTCCGGTAAAGACTTCAAGAAAGGTGTCGAGCGCCAGGCGCAAGGACAGGCGCGGCTGGTCCAGATAGCTGGACAGCTTGGCCAGACCGTGGCTGGCCGATACGTGGTTGCGGACCCAGGGCGCGTCCTCCAGCACGATGTGCTGTTCGGCATATGCCTGCGGCGTGGACAGCAGGCTGGCCAGCGTCTGCGGCGAGGCGCCGCGGAAATCCACGGCCAGCCGGTGCTTGCCGGCGATGCGGCCGATGAAGAGGGTGATCTCGAAGTCCGCGCGCGACAGGAAGGGCGAGATCAGCGTCATCCAATAGGCGGCCACCAGGTTGATGTAGAGCGGATCGTCCGGCAGCGGCAGCGACAGTCCCTTGTCCAGCTGCGAGGAGCCGCTGGACATCACCGGCTCCAGCAGGATGCCCAGCGCCAGGATGATGTCGTGCACGCGCGCGGCGTGGCCGTTGCCGCGCAGCATCGCCTCCAGCCGCTCCACGGTCTGCAGGTCGACGAAGGCGTCGAAGCCGTCGTCGGCCGCCGTGCGGATTTCGCCTTCCAGTTCGTTGAGCGTTTGCAGCGCCGAGGCGGGATCGCCGTCCTGCATCAGCAGGGCGGCGGCGCCGCTCATGCGGTTCCACATGCGGCTGAAGGCAATGGGGCTGCGGGCAATGAAGGCCAACGGCTTCTGCACTTCCACCGAGGTGGCGGAAAGGAAAGGGTAGCGGCGGCCCGACAGGTCCTGGCTGGGCTGCAGATGCCCCGCGATGGCCAGCTTGCCGCGCGACCCCAGGATGGCGAACGGCATGGGCTCGGCTTCGTCGTAAAGCGCCTTCCAGTGCGGTTCCTGCGCCAACATCTCCATGGTGCTGGCGACCCAGGCATCCAGCGTGGCCATCAGCTGCGGATGTGAAGTGTTCTTCACGAAATCACCGCGGCTGGGAATCTTGCCGAAGTAGGCCGTGCGGAACAAGGGGGACTGCGGGCTGCTCATTGCGGCGCTCCGGGTTGCGTCTGGGCGGAGGATTCGGGAGAGGCGCCGATCACGGACGAGGGCAGGCGCAGGTTGCGCAGGCCCTGGCTGCCGCCGGGCTCGCTGCCGCCGGCGCCGGGCGCCTGGGCGTTGCTGATGATGCGCAGCTTCACCGGCACCGTCACGTTGGATTTGCCCCAACTCATGTTGAAGCTGCCGTCGGCGTTGGCGGTGCGCTGGGCCGTGGAGATCAGGCGTTCCAGGCCGAAGCGGCCGGGTTCGTTGACGATCTCGACCACGCTGCCGTCGAAGGTGGTGGCGGTGATGCGCGCGCCGGGGGCGCCCTGGGCGTTGGGCCACACGAAATTGACCCACTGGGGCGGGGTATTGCGGTAGCGCAGCTGCTGGCCGTCGATCTCGATGGTGTACTCGGTCACGCCGGCCGCGGGCTTGGGCTGGATCTGGAACAGCGTCTGCGGCTGGCTGGCCGCGCCGCTGCCGGCCGCGCCTCCCGAGAGCGGCGCCACCCACTGCGCGAAATTGGCCGTGAAGGTGGGCTGCAGGCTCACGCCCATGTCGCCCCAGGTGCGTGCCGTGAGGATGTCGCCGCGGCGCACCGTCAGCGGACCCAGCGTGTCGTTGACGTACTTGGCGATGCTGCCCTGCGGGCCGAACACCTGGCCGATCTCATCGCTGCTGGCTTCGACGCTGGCGCGGCTGGCAAAGGGGTACTTCTCCGCCAGGGTCTGGTTGAACGGGCGGTAGACCTGCGCGTTCCAGACCTTGTTCAACTCGGATTCCGCTGGCTGCATGGTTACGGCGTAGGCCTGGATCAGCGGGCGCACCAGCAACGGGCGCAGGGTCTCGCGCTGCGTCGCCGACATGCCCGCCAGCATCTGCTCGTCCACCAGCTTCAGCGCGTCGGCCAGTTCCGAGTCCTTGCCTTCCAGCGTCTGGCGCATCAGCGTCAGCGCGCCGGGGCCGGGATCGCCCTGGTTGTTCAGCAGGTTGAAGCGGGTGCGGATCTTGGACAGCGCGCCCATGTAGTTGCCCAGCAGCGACTGGTTGTCGCGCGTGACCACCAGGCGCGCCACGTCGGAGAATTCGCGTCCCACCGGACCCATCGGAATCGCCTCGCCGTTGGCGGCGGTGGCGGGCGCGGCGGACGGCGGCGTCTGGCGCAGGATGACGCGCTTGAACCAGCCGACCACGCCGCTCTGGGCCTGCTGCAGCCCGGCGTTGATCAGCGAAGGGTTGTCCCAGGAGGTTTGCTCATAGGTGGTATTGATGAGCTTGGCGATGGGCGAGGTCTGCGGATCGCCCAGGCGGTTCATCGCGCCCACCGATTGCTCGAAGCTGGTGAAGGGCTTGATCGTCACGCCGCGCAGGAATTTCTGCCACTCCTCGGCGTACTCGGTCTTGTACATCGTCGCCAGGCTTTTCTGGATCTGCTCCGGGCTGCCTTCCAGCGTCAGGTCGTCGCGCGCGTTCACGCCCAGCACCCAGTCGCTGGTCTGCACTTCCTTCTTGGCGGCCTCGCCGATGGCGGGCTGAATGTACTGTTCCCAGGCTTCGCGCGTGAACGTGCCGGGGATGGCGTAGCTGCCGGCGACCACGCCCGCGTCGTTCTCGCCCACGATGCGCGCCACCGTCATGGCCTGGAAGCGCGTCGCGGCGCGCGCCTTGAGCGTGGCATAGGCGCGTTCGCGCGCCGGCATGCCCTGCATCACGGCGCGCAGGCTGCCGCGGGTCTTTTCGACCAGCGCCAGATTGGTGTCGATCTGCGGCCAGCCTTCGTCCTGCGCGCGGCCGACATAGAACGAAATCAGCCGCTCGGCGCTGCGGATCAACTGGTCGCGCGGCATGGCGCCGCGGTTGGTTTCCAGCCAGCCGCGCCAGAAGCGCGTGATCTGGTCGGACAGGTGCGTGGGGTCCACGTGCTGATGGTTGGCCATCATCAGGTAGGTCTTGAGCGCGTTGTAGGCGTCGTCCGCGTTGGTGGGCGAGGCGTCCTGGAACAGCGTGTCGCCATTGACCGCGTGCGCGGCGCGGGCCTGCTGCGGCGCCGGTTGCGGCGCGTTGCCACTGGCTGCTGCGGCGGAGGTGTCGACCTTGGCCAGGAAGTCTTCCAGGCTGGCCTTCACCGGCGTCAGCATGAACTGGCGCGCGCCGTTGTAGTACTCGGCCAGCAACCGCTCCTTCAGCACATCGCCCTGGTACAGGCCCAGCCCCAGGGACCACGGACGGCTGGAGGAATAGCGATCCAGCTGTTCGATGCGGTCCTGCAGGATTTCCATTGCTTCGAGCCTGCTTTGCAGGTCGGTGCGCTCGCTTTGCAGGCGCACCACCTTGTCCAGGTCGGCTTGCACGTTCTGCGCCAGTTGCCGGTTGCCCAGGTAGGACCAGCTCCAGCCGCCCAGTACCAGCCCCAGCGCCAGCACCAGGCCGAAGAAGGCCAGGTAGCGCATGCGCGTCTTGGCGGGACTGGCGTGCTGGCGCACCAGTTTCTTGTCCGCGAAGATCACGCTGGAGAACAGGTCGCGCAGGAAGAAGCCATTGTTGGAGGTGACGCTGCGCGACTGCGCGCGCGCGGCGGGACGCAGTTCGAATCGTTCGGCCAGGCGCTCGGTGGAAGTGCTTTGCGTGATGCCTTCCTGCAGCGCGCTGGTGAAGTAGAAGCCGCGGAACACCGGCTTGTACTGGAACGGATTGGTCTCGAACAGCGTGGACAGGAACGTGCGCAGCGCCGGCTTGATGCCGGCGAATTCCAGCGGGAACGTCAGCAGGCCTGGCGGCAGGTCGCGACTGTTGCGCAGGGAGATCTGCGCCGTGCCCATTTCCTTGAGGCCTTCATACAGTTCGTCGAAGCGGCTGTCGAACAGCGCCAGCACGTCGCGGTTTTCCTCGGCGCCGTAGGGCAGGGTCGCGCCCCAGACACGGTCGCGCTCGCTCTGGTCGCTGTCGGAGAAGAACTCGCTGAAGCCCGAGATCAGGTCGGCCTTGGTGAAGATGATGTAGACCGGCGCGAACACTTCCAGGCGGTCGGTCAGCTCCTGCACGCGCTGGCGCAGGTTCTTGGCCAGGTTGATCGCGAACTCCGGACCCGCGCCCGTCAGCTCGTCGATGCTGGCGGCCACGATGATGCCGTTGATGGGCGCCTTGGGACGGTGCCGCTTGAGCAGGTCCAGGAAGCCCATCCATTCGTTGCGGTCCTCTTCATGCACCGAGTAGCGTCCGGCGGTGTCCAGCAGGATGCCTTCGGTGGTGAAGAACCAGTCGCAGTTGCGCGTGCCGCCCACGCCGCGGACCGCCGCGCCGTTCTTGTCCGCAAAGGGGAACTGCAGGCCGGAATTGATCACGGCGCTGCTCTTGCCGGCCGCGGGGTTGCCGATGACGATGTACCAGGGCAGCTCGTACAGGGCCTCGTTGCCCGAGGTCTGGCCGATCTTCGAGGTCTTGATGGTGCGCACCGCCTGGGTCAGCCGCGTGCGCAGCGCTTCCACGTCGTTGCGGTTGGCGGCGGCGCCCGTCTGCACCTGCTGCTCCAGCATGTCGCCCAGGTTCTTGTTGGCCTTGCGGGTACGCCGCCGGCGCCACAGATAGGCGCACAGCCACAGCAGCACGCATACGCCCAGGGCGATGCCCGCCCAGACCAGGCCGATCTCCACCGTGTCGGCGAACAGGAACAGGAAGACCACCAGGGCCAGCAGCCCGAGCGCCATGAAGGTGCGCGGATTGGCCAGCGCGCGCGAGGACCAATGTCGGCCTTCGCTGATGGCGCGGGAGGCGCCGGATAGGAGATCGGAGGGGCTGCGCATGGTTTGAACTATGTTCTTGTGGGTCAGGCGGGAAGGGTTTCGGAAGGCGACACCAGCGCCAGCGTCCGCAGCGCCGGGTCTTGGGTCATGAGGGCGAGCACGGGCGCGCCGGCCTGGGCGCAGGCGGCGCCCGCGACGGCCACGGTCAGCAGATGCGCGGCCGCGCCGGTATGGCCGCAGCCGGAACCTACTGCCAGGCAGTCCTGGTTGGGGTCCAGCGCCGGAAACAGCGCAGCAGCCAGGCCGGCGGTCTCCAGCGGGCGGCTGCCGCGGTGGTCGGCATCGCTGATCAGCGCGGCCACGCCATCAGCGGGTTGGCCTTGTTCGGCCAGGAATTGCGTGGCCAACTCGGTCACGCGTGGCTCATGCAGCGCGCCGCGCGCGTCGGCGTCGACCGCGCGCTGTGTTTGTGCGGACAGGGTCAGGGTCAGCGCGGAGTCGCTGCGTGCGGGCTCGCCGCCAGGCGCATGGGCGCCCAGGTCCAGCAACAGGCCCGCCGCGGCTTCGCCGGGCACCTGGCCTTGGGGATTGGCGTTCGACATGAGCCGGCCGGCCGCGTCCCATTGCTCGACGCGCGTCGCATCGATGTGGGAGTCGGCGACAGCAACCAGGCGTAGCGTGGCGCTGCGCGCGGTCAGGGGTTCCTGCGCCAGCTGGCGCAGCAGTCCATCGCTGGTGAGCGCGTCTGGCGCGGCGTGCAGGCGCTGGACCATGCGGCTGGCAGGCCACGCCGCCGCCGCGAGTGCCTGGTCCACGGCATGGTCGCGCACGGCGTCGGACCAGTCGGCGGGCAGCAGCAGTTCCAGCTGCAGCAGCGGCCATGCTTCGTCATGTTGCGGTTCGCCTTGCTTCAGCACGATGGCGCGCGCTTCCAGCGCCAGCGCCTCCACCACCTCTGCCAGCAGGGCGGTTGCGCGCACGCGTTCTTCTTCGAGCGCGGCGGCCGGGGCGCGGGCCTCGCGCGCCGCGGCGCGCAGCGCATCGGTATCGAGCTGCGGCGCGCGCGCGCTGAAGACAGGAAAGCCTTGCGTGTTCTTGAAGGAAGGGTCCAGATCCGGACGCTGCTGCGCGGCCAGTGCGGTATGGATCGCGACGGCCTCGCTGCCTACGGCGGCGCTGGCAGCGCTGGCCAGCACGCGCAGACTCGCGGCCTGGGGAGCGGGTTCGGCGGTCTGGGCGGCGTCGTCCTGCGCGGGCTGCGCCGGCGCGGCGCGGGCCTCGCGGCGCGCACGCACGATGCGCGCGCCGCTCCAGGCGGCGGCGATCAACGCCAGCGGCAGCGCGAACAGATAAAGGCCGATGTCCACGCCCGTAGGCAGCGTGCGCGACTCCTGCCACCAGATGATGACGGCGAGCCAGACCACGCCGAAGACGAGGGCCAGCAACAGCCCGGTTTTGAGTATGCGGCTCATGGATGCGATATGACGCTTTCGGAGTTGATCATTGCGCGGCTCCGCCATTGCGCCGCATGACGCCGGGGCGGCGCAGCTCGGTGTGGCCGAAGTCCATCATCTTCCAGCGGCCGCCCCAGGTCAGGCCGACGCGCTCGGCGGTTTCGCCGAACAGTTCGTAGCCGCGCATGGCCCAGGGATCCTTTTCGGACACGACCACCTTGCCGTCGCGCAGGAAGGCGCTGTCCGCGGCCAGGCCGAACTGGTGATAGCTCTGGTAGGCGCCGGCATTGGTCACGTGCGAGCCCATCTTGGCAAGCTCCGCCTGGCGGTCGGGGCTGCGATAGCCTTCGATCAGCACCATCTCGTAGCCGTGCTCTTCACGCATCACGCGGTACGCGGCCAGCAGGCGCTGGCGGTAATCGGCGTCCAGCAGGTTCCAGTCGCGGCTGGCGCCGCCCAGGTTGGGACGCACCAATTCCACTTCGCGCGTGGTGAACGCTTCGGGCGGCAGCGGAGGCGGCGGGACCAGTCTTTCGCCGGTCAGCAAAGCCTGGATGCGAGGGTCCGGACCCGCGGTCCGATCCTCGTAAACAAATGTGTGATTGTGTCGCATGACGAAAGCGAAAAGTGACGGAAGCAACACAACCAGCAGGCCCGCAGCGATGTGCCAGCGGTATGCCGAAAACGCGCCGCCAGCCTTTCCAAAGCCCGTGCGCAGCGCCTGTGCGGAGTCGCCCATCGCCCCTCCTGCGTGTCCCGCGCCGCGCGCCATGCCCTGGCGTATTCCCTGTGCAAGCGCGCGCGCTCCCCTTGCCGTGGCCTCCCGCAAGGACGGAAAGACAAGCAACGCGGAAACGCCGATGGCGAGCAGAAAGTAGAGAGGCAGCAGGAGAAGCAAGGAGGTCCCTCAGTTACGAAGGCGTAATCTTTTGTTCTATTCGGGATTCAGGCAAGCGCTTGGACGTTGCAAAACGCGTCTGTGGCTTAGAACTCGTAACAAGAATCGATGATGCGAAAGAAGTCATCAGGTATTCTCGAACCCCTTGGTTACAGGGGTTTAGACGACCTCTGCAGACACGGGACTTCGCATGGCAGAAGACGAAAAAAGATCGCGATCACCGACCTCTGTTCCCAGCTTGCTCGCAGGACGCTCACCGTCACCGGATGAACGCGCAGCGTCGCGCATCCTCGCCGCGCTAGAGGGGCGAGTGCCGGACGCCGAAGTCAAACACCTGGCGCCCAAGCGCCGTTCCCGCTTGCCGCTGGCCTTGCTGCTGCTATTGCTGACGGGCGCTGCGGGCGCGGTGTTATATAGCGTGTTCGATACGCCGCCGCTGCCTGTGGTCGCTGAATCGACTCCTCCGGTTACGCCGCCAGCGCAGCCCGCCGCCGCGCCAGCCGCTCCAACAGCGGGTGCGCGCGTGGCCGCTGCCGATCCCGACCCGCAGCCTTCTTCCGCGGCCGTCATCGAAGACCATCCTCTCGCGCAATTGGGACTTCCCAATGCCGATGAGGACCGCGCGCCCGAGAACCCCTTGTCTGCGTTGGCCGTCACCGCCGCGCCGCCGCAGCCTCGCGCTGCGTTGCAGGCGCAGGCCGCTGCGCCCAAGGCAGCCGGGCCCACGGTGCCGCGCGCGATCACTTCGCAAGGCTCGCCCAAAGCGTCGCCCCAGGCCGCGCCGCAGCGCGCCAAGACGCCGCGCAACGATTCCGACGCCGCATTGCTGGCCGCGCTGATGTCCTATGGCCTGCCGCCGGCGTCGCCGCCCGGTACCAAGGTCTACAAGAACGACGGCGTCTTCGTCCGCGAACTGCCGGGCTCGCCCCTGGCGGCCCGGTTGGAGCAATGCCGCAAGCTGGGCTTCCTGGAAAGCGAGCAATGCCGCTTGCGGGTGTGTTCGGGCTATTGGGGCACGGCGCCCGAATGCCCCAATCCGCAAGCCCAGGTCGAACCCTGAGTCTTCAGAGAAGGTTTTTTCCGCAATGGATCCGACTGCAACGCCTGGCCTGTTCAGTTCCGACGCCCGCCTCTACAGCCTGGAGGGCGAGGGCGCGCTCGCCTCGCTGCAGGTCGAGGGCTGGATCGCGCGCGAAGCCTTGTCGGGCGTTTCGCAGACGCGCGTGGTCGCGCTGTCCGACGACGCCGGCCTGGAATTGCGCGACATGATCGGCCGCCCCGTGACACTGTGGACCACGCGCGCCGACGGCAGCCGCGCGAGTCGCAGCGGTCTGGTCCGCGAAGCCGAGCTGCTGTCGGGCGACGCGGGCCTGGCGCGCTACCGCCTGACGGTCGCGCCCTGGCTGTGGCTGGCCACGCAGCAGCGCAACAGCCGCGTGTTCGAAGCGCGTTCCGTGCTGGACATCGTCAGCCATGTGTTGGGCGGCTACGAAGGCTATGTGCATCGCGTGGCTCCCGATGCGGCCGAAGCGCAGGCCGGCGTGGCGCCGCGCCCCTACACCACGCAGTACCGCGAGACCGACTATGACTTCATCAGCCGCCTGCTGGCCGAAGCAGGCCTGGGCTGGACGACGGTCGAAGATCCGGAGGTTCCCGCGCGCCACGTCGCGCTGATCTTCGCCGACAGCCGCGGCCTGGCCGAGGATGCCGAGTCGGCAGGCGGCGGCGTGCGCTTTCACCGCGCCGGCGCGACCGAGTCGCGCGACACCGTGCAGGCCATGTCGCGCCAGTGGCGGCGCGGTCCTGACCGCGTCACCGTCCTGGGCTGGCACGGCGGCGGCAAGCGCGCCGTGGCGGCAGAGGCGCTGGCGCGTCCGGCAGACAGCACTGACGACGCGGGCCTGGAATGGTACGAGGTGGCAGGCCACGGCAGCTTTGCTGATGAGGCCGAGGCGCGGCGCCAGGCCACGCTCGCGATGGAAGCCGTACAAGCCGGCGCTGAGACTTTTGTCGGCCAGGGCGGGGTGCGTACCTTCCGTTCCGGCACGCGTTTCACGCTGCAGAACATGTCTCCACTGGGGCCTGCCGACGAAGAAGGCTTCGAGCCCGCCTTTGCGCTGGACCGGGTCGAGCACGTCGGCATCAACAACCTGCCGCCAGAAACCCGAGCCTCGCTGTCGCAGCGCTTGGGTGGGCTGGACGCACATTTGGCCTTGGATACCGAGGCGCCCGCGGCGCCTGGCGCGGCGGGTTCGAACGCCGATCCGTCGCGGCCCGACGCCGCGGTGTTGGCGAAAGCGCGCGAGGTCGGCTACGCCAACCGCTTCCAGGCGGTGCGTTGCGACCGCCCCTGGCGGCCAGCCTTGCCGCAGACACGCGGCGCGCGCCTGAGCGGCGCGCCTTCGGTCCATGGCGTGCACACGGCCATCGTCACGGGCGCCGACGGCGCAGTGCAGGCGCAGGGCGAGGACGAGATCCTGCGCAACAAGCGCGGCGACGTGCGCATCCGATTCCATTGGCAGGCAGACGATGCCGAGGGGGTGGCCAAGAGCCGCTGGGCCCGCGTGGCGCAGCGCCAATCGGGCGCAGGCATGGGCATGAGTTTCGTGCCGCGCATCGGCCAGGAGGTGCTGGTGCGCTTCCTGGACGACGACGTTGACCAGCCCATCGTCGTGGGCGCGCTGTACAACGGCCGCGGCGAGGGCGGCACGCCCGCCACGCCGGGCGGCCGGGACGGCGGTAAAGCCGACACCCAGGTCTACACCGCCGCGCGCGATGCCGCACCCAGCGCCCAGGCCAACCTGGCGGGAGGCAATGCGCCTGCCTGGCATGGCGCCGCGGGCGGCGACGAGAACCACCGCAACGCCGCCGCGCTGAGCGGCTTCAAGAGCAAGGAGTTCGGCGGCTCGGGCTACAACCAGATCGTGTTCGACGACAGCGACGGACAACTGCGCCTGCAGATCAAGAGCAGCCAGGAAGCCAGCGAACTGAACCTGGGCCACCTGATTCATCAGGCCGGCAACTACCGCGGCGGACTGCGCGGCCTGGGCGCCGAGCTGCGCACCGACGCCTACGGCGCCGTGCGCGGCGGCGCGGGCGTGCTGCTCAGCACCTACGCCGGCACTGGCGCCAGCGCCGGCCCCGCAGGCGAGGCTGCGGGCTTGCAGGCGCTGGCCAGCCAGGCCGACCAGATGGCGCGTTCGCTGGATGGCGTGGTCGGCGCGCACCAGGGCTTGCGCCTGGCGAGCGCGCTGGGCTCCAAGGGAGCGGAAGCCAGCGTGCTGGACGACGGCAAGGCGCCTTTGGCCGCCATGCATCGCGCCGTGTCCGGCACCGTCGCAGGCGAAAGCCTGGATGGTGCGCGCAGCGACGCTTCGGCCAAACACACCCAGGCGGCCGAGGGCAAGGTGCCGCACCTGACGGATCCGGTCGTGTTCATGGCCGCGCGCGCGGGACTGGCGCAGGTCGCTGGTCAACACATGCAATACACCGCCGGCGAGACCGTGCACTGGTCGGCCGGCAAGGACCAGAACCTGGCCGTGATGGGCGCGCTGCGCGTGCACACCGGACAGGGCCTGGGCATCGTCGCCGGCCTGCAGCAGGGCGGCGCGGACTCCGGCCTGGACCTGATCTCCGCCACCGGCGACGTGCACGTCCAGGCCCAGCACGACATCCTGCGCGTGCAGGCGCAGAAGGACATCACCATCGGCAGCGCGCAGACCAACGTCGAGTATGCCGCGCCCAAACGCATCCGCATCGCCACCGCGGCCGGCGCCAGCATCGTGCTGGAAGGCGGCAACATCACGGTGACCGCGCCGGGGCGCATCGATGTGAAGACGGGGAACAAGCAGTTTGCGGGGCCGGACCAGATGCCCTATCAGTTTCCCGCCATGCCTGGCCAGGTTTGCGTCGAATGCCTGAAGAACGCCATGAAGCAGGCATTGCCAGCGGTGTTTCGCACATGAGCAATCAGGTTCGTCCGCTGGTCTTGCATTCCGATCTCGACGGCCTGCACGCCAAGGTCCTGGCCAGCGCTCGCGTCCAGGTATCGGACCTCAATCTCTATGCCCTGGTCGAACCCGGCATGTTGGATGGCTGCCGGGATCCCGCGCCCGCCGAATTGCTGCGGCATTTCAGGGAACCTGGCGATGCATCGCTATACGCGCGGCGCCACGAGGCTGTGGCGGCATCGATAGGCCCGATGCTGGCGCAGCCCGATCTCGCGCAGGCGGAGTGGCTGTGGCGGGTCGGACAGGCGCATCATGCCGTATCGTGGATATGGACCGAACGGCCTCTGGAAGAGATGGCCCGGCATCTGGCGGTTTGGCTGGATGCGCGGACCGACGATGGCCTGGACTTCCTGCTGCGCTACTACGATCCGCGCCATGCGGAACCCATGCTGACGCTGATGGGAGTAGACGTGCTGCGCGGCATGTTGAATCCGGGCGAAAGTTGGTCCTGGGTCGATCCCTGGAACCGGGGCTGCTCCCTGACGCCGGCGTCGGACGGGCCGGCAGAGGGACCAAGCTCGCCGCCCTGGATTCTGACGCAGCCGCAGACGGAGGCCCTGATGCGCTTGTGCGAACCCGGCCCTCTGCTCGACGCGCTGATGCAGCGGGTGCCAGCCATGCTGGCCCCCTGGACGCGCCCCACGCCGTACGCCTTGGCTTGCCATCTTTCGCGGGTGGCGGCGGCACATGGGCTGACGACCTTCGAGCGCCAGTTCTGCTACGCGCTGGATGCGCTGGATCTGCATCCCATGGCGCACCGCAGCTCGGTGGTCCAGGCTCGTTTACGGGGTGGGGAAGCACTGGATAGTGCGTTGGAGCGTCTTGCCTCCGAAGAGCGCGCCGCTGTCAGGGCGGAGTTGGCCATGCAGGATGGCGCGCCGGAGTTTGAGGCTCCGGCAGGCTATGCCATTGAGCCGCTGCCAACAGAGTCCGCACATAGGAGAGTTGCATGAAGTCCAAACGTCTGTGGCCATGGACGGTACTGATATTGGCCCTGGTTGCCATTGGCGCCATCGCAGGTCCGCCATTCTATCGCTGGGCCTACGTCGCACTCTTGCCGCCATTGCTGATCTGCGAAGCCCGCAACGACACGGAGGTCGATATCGGCTATCGCTTGGAGGACTCGTCCGGCGCATTCCCGGGCGATCGGGTCGCGAGAGCGTCGGGAGCTCCTGGCGGGCCTCTTTCGGGTGCGTGCTTTTATGGCCCGGACAGCCGCCGCAAACCTGTGCAGGTCGTGTGGGGGGCCATCAACGGCAGCGAGAAGCAGTATCCGCACAGCGCCGAATTGAAGGTTCCACGTCCGGGAAATGCCGCGGTGCTGTTGCTGCGCTTTACCGCAGCGGACCGGGTACAGGCCCGCTTTGCGACGGAAAAAGAAATGCCAGAGCCCATGGATGCGCCGGAATCGGTGTGGAATAGCGGCGACTGGGTCAGTCAATGATCAACTAGGGATAGAGGGATGTCGGGGATGTCTGAGCGGGGTCAGGGAAAGTCGGGGCGTTCGAAACTGGGACGGTGGGTCGCGCTGGGCGTGCTGGCGGTGATCGCCGTGGCGGCTGGGGCTTATGTCTACGTAGAGCGAAGCCAGACGCAAAATTTTCAGCGAAGCGCGTTGGAAGGATCGGTGGCGGTCTACGCGTACAACTTTACGCAGTACGACGTGGCGTATTCGTTGATGCCTGGTCGTCGGTGGTTCGCAAGAGCGAATTCCGCCAGGGGAGACAATATGCAGTTGTTCGGGTATAAGCCCGCCGCGCCCGATGCTCCGATGCAAATATCGTGGCGCTATGACTCCGGCCCTCAGGAAACGGCAGAGGAAGATTACCCCTTTGTAGTGACGCTGCCGCAGCCTCGGCGGCCAGCGGGCGCGGTGGTGCTGGAATTGCGCATCTATCCCGATGGCAAGGCTGCCGCGCGCTATGTCACGCGCCCGCTGGTATCGGAATTCAGCGATGTGGACCCCGCTCTTCCGGGGAATGACTGGGTGACAAACCAATGACGGATCGCGACAGCTGGAGGGAAATATCGGTAGATGAGGAGCGGGAGGCTGCACGAGCCCTCCAATGTGAGCCCGTCAACGGAGTCAGATGCCACGGCAAGATGCATATTGCCGTGTTTTTTGACGGAGTCGGTCTGAGTATCGAAGAATCTTCTCTACCTCCGTCCAACGTAGGTCGATTGTCCAGGGGCTTTGGGCAGGGGGCTCTCGGAGCAATTTTGCGTCGGCGGATATACATTCCGGGGCTCGGCACGGAAATGAATCTGAATGCCTATGAATTCGCGAAAGACCGGGCCGGATCGATCTCGGGCGATATGCTGAAAAGCGTGACCCTGGATCCGGCGAAGGGAGTTCCCACAGATGCCGCCAAGGACGTCGGCATGGAAATCCTGAAGGGCAAGCGCGTAGGAGACGCGATCGGCGACACGTTGAAAGGGCTGCCGGGAAAGGTGCGGCGGGATGTCGGGGAAGCCGTGCGAAATCCAGGCAGGACTGGAGTCAAGGTAATCAAGGATGCGGCCGGGAACATTACGCGAGCAATCCTGGATCAACTTGATCCGGTACGCGATTCTAGATTCATGTTCGAGGCAATAAATTCGGGAGTGGAACCCCGCATTTCCCAAGGCGTGACGGGGTTCAAGGCGATCATCGATTCGTCTCAGATAAGGCTTGAGGAAATTCAGGTCTCGGTTTTTGGCTGCGATTGGGGCGCGGCGCTGGCTCGGGCTTTTCTCAATGAGCTGTGCAAGGAATGCGACGGCGATGCCAATAGCGACAAGCTGGAATGGACACTGGCGGATAAGCGCAAGGTCCCGCTCAAGATGGTGTTTGCTGGATTTTTTGACGCTGTAGGGTATCGCGACAACTCTGTCGTTGGATTCTTGGCTTCGAAAGCATCATGGGGATTCTTGAGCAACACCGCCGCCAAGGACCAGGAGCTGCCGCGAGCGCTCGCGAAGGCGGCGCATTTTATCTCTGCGCATGAGCTGAGATGGCGTGTACATACGCTGGGCGGTGCGACGTTGCTGCCATTGATGGAAACGCCTATGTCGCCTCCCGCTCGCCAAGAACGTATATATCCAGGTTTGGGCGCCGACCTGTCGGGGTGCTACCCGCCCGGATTTCAGCAGCGCGATCCCGGTATCGGCCGCGTCACGCTACAGGAAATGTGGCGGATAGCCAGGCTTTCCGGCGTGCCTTTCGATGGGCTGGAACAAACCAGGGTGAACGCCGGCAAGCTCGGCGTTGATTTCGATATTGCCGCGACCTCCAGGGTACGTAATGATCTGCGCAGCTATCAGCAACAGCTGGCGCGGCCTTCCCAACAGCTGCTGGGGCTACGGCATGCCCAGGACGCGATCGATGGTATGGAAGGCGACAAGACGCTTGCGCGGCAACTCTACCTTCATCGTATGGTTTACGTGGCCTGGCTGCGGATGTTGCTCAATGACGCACGAACTGGCGCTGCTCCGGGGTATTTGTACATCACGGCGATGCAGGCCGCGATCGACTTTGCGCGCCTGGAGATCATGCATAAGCACCCCGGCAAGGTGACGTTCTACGGGGGATCCCGCATCTCGCCTCCCGACGACTATCAACGTGCCTGCATGGAGGTGTCGTCGTTGCCGGAGAACGAGCGTCTGCGTGTGGGGCCGGCGATTATGCGTATTTTTTCGGGCTATATGCATGATCCGGTGGATCCGCCGGATGATGGTTGGGCGATTCAACGCCTGCCCAACAATGCACGGCTTTTCCGGTCCCGCTATATAGACGATGGCGACGATACGCGGCAGCCCACATTTACGGAAAAATTGAAGAAGGCGGCCGACGCAACCTTCTCCAACATGGCGACACCGAATCCACTGCTATTGGGGTTGCCGTTCTAGTCGCCGGCGGGCAGGCGTCGGAACTGGCCGTCAAGGAATGAGATTGGGGATGTCCAAGCGTCTAATGGCCTTGATAGCGCCAGTATTGCTCGCAGGTTGCACGGCCGAGCCCGCGTATCAGGGCGTCAGCCTGATCGCATACAACTACACGCCCTGGGATGTGGCTTACATTCAGATTACGGACGCATCGGGGGGGCGGGCTGGTACTGGTTCCATCCGCCCGGGGGGCGGGGAGGGGTCGGTGACGTGCTGTTATACCTTGAAGGGAACGAGCTTCAAGGTTAGATGGCGGGTCGCTGATGGCGATGCCTTGCGCAAGCACATGTACGACGGGAAATTCGAAGAGATGTTCATCGACAAGGAAACGACGGTGAATTTTCCCTCCACCGCGATCCCGCCGGGCCATGATCCGCTGAATCTCGAGCTGCATATCTACCCCGATGAGCATATGGAGATGGCTCTAAGTCGCAAGTTGCTGGGTCAAACACGAATTCCGATTGTCGAGACGACGCGCTGGTTGTACAGGACACACCCTGATGCGCTCAAGGAGTATGAGGACATCTCTGACTTGCATAAGCCCCTGGTGAAAGTGGCGAAAACGGCGTGGATAAAGTATCGCATCGAGGATGAGCAAGACATGAGGCAGTACATGTACCTGTATTTCACTGTCTCGCCGAGTTTCGACGCCGATTCGGAGATCGCAGCGATACTGGCAAGGCCGGGGCGCCAGCCTGGAGATTTCGCCAGGGCAATGAAGACCTTGCCTGAAGAAAAGATTGCTCGGCTGAGGGCCCCGGGGTAACGACTGCAGGCTAGAAGCGCTGGGAGGGGGCCATAGGTAAGTTGGCACCCCCTGGCGAGGTTGTACTGGAGTTGCGCATTTATCCCGAGGGGGGAGCGCGCTGCCATGCCGGCGCTCGCTATGTCGCGCTGCTATTGGTATCGAAGTTCGGCGGCCTGGCGTCAGAGTATCCGGGAACGGGCTGGCAGTCGAATTCCTGATGGCACTGCCGGGGCCGAAACGTGATCGAAATGCATGACGCAATCCGGAAAGTTGGTTAGGCAACTTAGCTCAAGACGGAGACTGCTTTGCGGGAAATCTTGATGGCGCTCGCGGAGCTCGGAATTTTGATTGCCTGGTCTTCCTGCCACGTATTGCCGCTCGCATGCGTGTTGGCGGTGATCATCAATCTTTGGCCACAGCGCTTTGGCAAGCTGGGAACGGTGGCTTCCAGGCGTTGGATTTCGGGAGGAATGGCAGCGATTTGGGTGTTCGCGCTGTCATTGCTCTTGCTGCTTTATTGGGTTGCTAGCCGATATGACAATGGATACGGCTACGCGATGCCTGGGCTGATGACTTACATGATTCCATCGCTCATCATTTCTCTCGTTGCGCTATTGATCCATTGGCGATTGGCGCGGAGGGATCGCGAACATGTATGAGTTTCCCGTCAATATTCTTCTTTCTGGCAAGTCCCTGGCCGTAAGCGTCTTTCAGCTTCTTCCAGTTGTTTGGGGTGTAGGATTTCTTTTATGCGTCGAGTCCGCTCTTCCTGGGCTGTCGCCGAAAGTTTGGCGTAGGGTACGGGATATCGTGGCCGTCATGATGGCTGTTTTTCTGTTGGTGTGCGGTGTCTATGCCATCTTCGGATACAGCGTTGCTGCCATTTTCGATAAGCCCGGATATTTTCGTATGACCGGGGATGCCTTGTGGGTATTGTCGCTATCCATCGGGATGGCGATGCTCGGACTGGTGCTGCGTGCGCGTATCCGGCCCGTCGTCTAGATTGCTTTTTTGAGGGCATTGCTGCAGCGGGGCCTCGCATCACGGAACCCTTGAAATACGTGATGCCACCGGTCTTCGGAATCGTCGCTCACATGTGGCCTGGCCGCTCTTGGGGCGAAAAAATTGTTCAATGTGCTGAGCGTCGGTGTCTCATAATCCCTTAAGAGGTGTGCGTGCATGAAGTGATTGTTGGGGTCGAAGGGGTGACGTTTCAACTGGCGCACGACTTGACGTACGCACTGCCGCTGCTCTGCCTTTTCGGAATCGCGGTTCAAATATGGCCAAGCCGATTCGGGATATTGGGATCTCCAGCCGCGCAAAGGTACTGGGCTGTGGCCATGGTGGCTGTTTGGATGTTTGCAGCCGTCAGTGTCCTGCTGCTCTACTACGTTTGGAAATACCATTCTCGATTGGAAGGTTTCGGGTTCTTCTTTCTTGTTGGCTATCTAGGGCCCTCAATGATTCTGTCGCTGGTCTGACTGGTAATCCAGCACAAGATGTACGGGAGGAAAAAGGAGAATGGATGACCAGCGTGCATTGTTGCTAGTTGTGGGAGAGACTTTCGCCACGAACTGGCAGCAAGTTTTGCCTGCGATATGGGTCATAGGCTTGTTGCTATGTATTGATCATGACTGGCCCGGATTGTCTCGGGCGGCATGGCGTCTTTTGCGCAATCTTATGGCGGCGGCGATGGCGATCTTTCTGATGCTTGCAGTCGCTTACGGCATATACGGATTGTGGGCGGCCGCCCATTTCGATCATGTTGGATTCGCGAATCTGGCTAGCCACACGTTGTCCAGAATGTGGCTGTCGATAGCACTGGCGGCGACAGGAGTGGTGTTGTGGTTCATTCGCCGGCCCAAATCGGATCGCTAGTCAGCCGGCGATGCGGCACTCTCGATGCTCGTTCAGCATTCGGACCGCCTGGCCGGACTGCTCTGTTAGAGCGTCAGCTCAGTTTCTCTGAATGTCTTGGGAGACGGTATTGGACGACCTGATGCTCTGGTCCGCCGAAAAGGCGTTTCGGACGGCGCAGGCGTCGATGTACGCGCTGCCACTCGTCTGCCTTTTCGGAGTCGCCGTCCAGGCCTGGCCTGGCAGATTTGGGGTTTTGGGATCTTCAGCGTCACGCAGGGCATTTTCCTTTGTCATGATTGCGGTCTGGCTCTTCGCTATGGGCGCATTGTTGCTCAATCATGTCACCGAGAACTATTCGCGGTCTTATGGTTTCCTCTTGCTCTCCTTCCTGGCTTATCTGGGGCCGTCAATGATCTTGTCGCTCATTGGGGGGATTGTCCGATACAAGATGCGCCGAGCGGAAAGGGGCAATGGTTGACAACGTGGCGCCAGGGCTTCCGGGAATGGGTCGGGAGTCGAATCTTTGATGGCGCCGGCAGGGCCTGAATGGCCACCCCATTCGAACCATCCATGTCGTCGTTCGACTTATGACCGGCAGTACGCTTACTTTTCTGCCCCGCTTGCCCTACTATCTGGGGCCCTCGCTGATCCTGCCTCGGATCGGCCCGACACTGCGCCACAGATTGCGCTGAGAGCGTCGGTTCTAGCCCTGGGAGAAGAATTTGCGTGCGGTCCTTGCTGCGATTGCGGAGTCTGGCATGTTGATGGCCCAGTCGACCGCCTACCTGGTGCCGGCGGCGGGCATCCTGGCGCTGATCATCTGCCGGTGGCCCCAGCATTTTGGCAGGCTGGGGACGCGCTCCTTCAGACGCGGGATATCGGCTGGCATGCTGGCCGTCTGGGTTTTTGCGCTGGTCCTGCTGGGCATGTTCTATTGGCTGGCGACCAACCATGACAGCGGCTACGAGTTTCCGCTGCTTGGGCTGATGCCGTACATGAGCCCGTCTCTACTTACCGCCCTAATTGTCCTGCTGGTCCATCGGAGAATGGCGAAGCGGGAGCGCGGCCATGAATGAGGTGTATCCCGCCAATGTCCTGCAGTCCGGCGAATTGCTGGCCTGGGGGATTTTCCAGATCGTTCCGCTCTGGTGGGGCGCTGGAATCCTGCTGTGCCTGGAGTCCAATCTGCCGGGGCTTTCGGCCAAGGCCTGGCGCGCGGTGCGTGACGTCACGATCGCGCTGATGGCGGTGTTTCTGCTGGCCTGCATTGCTTACGCCGTCTTCGGCTATGGCGTCGCCGTCCAGTTCGATCAGCCGGCCTATTTCGACAAGGCGCTGGAAGCCTTGCGCTTGCTGTCGCTGTCGATGGGAATGGCGGTGTTCGGGCTGGCGCTACGCGCCCGTATCGGGCGCGGCGCCGTTTCCCGCAGCCGTTAAAATCCCGCCATGCTTCCGCCTCAAGTCCTCGTCGCCCTTATCGTCCTGATGCTTGCCGTCGTCATCCCGCTGTTCGCGGTGACGATCCAGCTAAGCCGTTTCATCCATTGGTCCTTCTGGGCCGACAAGACCACGCGCGGCGATCGGCCGCATTTTACGGGGCCGGTGCTGGCGCTGGTCTTCAGCACCCTGGCCGCCAGCGATTTCGTGGGCTATGAACCCTTTCTGACGATCTCGGCGATGAATCCAGTGCCGATCGAGGCCAGGGCCTACTTCACTGTCGCGATGCTGGCGCTGGCCGTCTGGTGCTGGGCCTATGGGCGGTCGATCCGGGACCGCGTGCTGCGCATGATCGGGCCCCGCGCCTCTTAGCGGCCGCCAGGGTGGACGCATGATGTCGATCTACGGTCTTCTTGCGTTGGGCGCCCTGGCATTGGCCATCTGCGTGCCGTTCGCCGCGACGGCGATACAGCTGATCCGCCTGCTGTGGTTCATCACGGGCGACAAGGAGACGCGCGGCGCGCGCCCGCGCTTTACGGGGCTGGTTCTGGCGATGCTTTTCAGTTCGCTTGCGGCTACCGAACTGCTGTCCGTGGAACCCTTTCTAACCTTGTCCCACCTTAATCCTGTGCCGCAGGAGCACCGGGTTGAATTCATGATCGCGATGCTGGCGCTGGCCCTTGTGGGCTGGATATGGGGCGGCGCGATATGGAATCGCCGGCCTGGCGGCTGAGGCGGCCGCTGCAAGCAGGGCGCCTACTTCGCCGCCTGCACTTCGATCTTCACCGTATTCGAGCGCACGCCGTTCGATTCGATATACACCTCGTAGACCGCCGGATCCTTGGGCAGCTGCACCTGCGCCGCAAGGTCGGTGCTGAACTGCGTGCCGACGCTGATGCCCGGGCTGATGGGGATGCCCTTGGGCGGACGCGAGCTGGGGATCTCGTCCACTTCCATGCCGGGGCGTTTGCGCGGCTTGTATTCGTAGGCCACGCCTTCATAAACCGCCTTGGTCTGCGTATTGACGGCGACGAAGCGCGGCAGCTTCTGGTTCTGCGATACGGGAATGATGCCTTGCGCGCAGACCGGGATCACCAGCGCGCCGGACGCCTGCGGACGTACGCGCGCGGGCGCGGCGATGTTGAGCTGGTCGTCGCTGCCATGGTTGGGCGGAATGCAGGCATGGTCGCGCACCGTGCCGATGGGGGCGGTGGCGAACGAGGGCGGGTCGATCCAGTCGGTGTTCATCGTGGTCTTCTGGGTATGTGGGGTGGGGCGCGCGGCGGTGGCGGCGCCAGGCGCGGCCATGGCCATCGCGGCCGCGAGCAGCAGGGCCAGCGCCGGCGCCACGCGGCGCCGCGCGTCAGAACGAGGGCCAGCCATTGGACATGTCCGTCTTGCGTACGGCCTGGGCGCAGCTGGCGCAGAAGCGGATGCTGACGCAGTCGCCGCCGAACATGACGCAGGAGCCGGTGTGGCTGGGATCGGCCTGGCTGGCGGGCAGGCCGAAGTGGCAGTGGTTGCCGAACTGGGAGTAGAAATACGGACCCTTGTCGAGTTTGGACGAGTCCATGTCGGCTTCGTCTGGGTGGGCGCGTACCCACTCGGGTCCGCTGGGCGTCATGCCGATCAGGTGGCCGATCTCGTGCACCAGCGTCTGCTGCAGATAATCCAGCGTGTTGGGCTCCCAGGGGCTCATCGCCGCCACGCCGAGGAGGTTGGTGCCAGGGAACGCCACGCCGCCTGCGGAGCTTTCCAGCAACCGGACCTTCAGAATGATCTTGCCCGAGGTCGGCACGGGCACCAGGCCCGCCATGCGGATGTTCAGGGTATCGCAGGCCTTGGGATTCGCAGGGTCGTAAGGCACCGGGGTCATGCGATCCTTGGGGATGGGGACCTGCCTGATGCCGGCCGCAGGGTCGGTGTACTCGAACAGGCATTCGACGTACCAGTCCACGCCAGGTTCGATGTGATACCACAGGAAGCTGAGGGTGCCGTCGGCGTTGACGAACTGCACCTGCTTGTCGGCCGCGCCGGGGCCGGCCGAGGCTTGCACGTAAATGGGCTGGACGGGCAGCATCGTGGCCAGCCGGTCGATGTGGCAGACGACGAGCGTATAGGGCTCGTGATCCGGGCCCTGCGACCCTGGATAGACGGAGGCGGCCAGCCGGCGCAGGCGTTCATAGCCGTCGTCCGTGAACACGTCCATGTTGGCGTCGCCGCGCGTGCTGACCGGCGGCAATTGCACGACGTCCACACCATGCCGCGCGTATTCCGTAGCGGTCGGCTGGAAGCCGTGGCGGCGCGCCAGAGCCTCGGGGCCGGGCAGCATGATCTCCTGGAGATATAGCCGCCTTGCGGTCTCGACCTGCTCCGTGGAGATGATCTGGTTCTTGTCGTTCACCACCTCGAAGGTATAGGTGTTCAGGCCGGCGGCGGGCAGGGTGATGTTGTCGACCACCTTGGTGCCGTCGGCGTCGGTTACGTAGCTGTACGAACGCTGGTTGGGCTCGCGGTACAGCGGTTGGCGGCTTTGCTCACGCGCGGAGTACACCGCGTTGCCCGGACGCGGGCTGACCTTGACGCTGAAGCGATGCTGGCCGGCCTTGTTGAAGCGCACGCGGATCCTGGGCTTGTTGGTCTGGCGATCCAGGCTGTCCAGCGCCTGGCCATCGTTCCAGACCTCGTCCTCTTCCTTCAGGTTGACGTACTGGAGCTTGGCGCCGCTCCTGGCCCGGTAGGCGGACGGCGTGGGTGCGCCGGCATCCGGCGTCCCGGCCGCTGCGGAGCCGCCCGCGTCCTGGCCGCCGGGCGCGCCAGCGGGCCTCGCCACAGGGCTGGGCAGGCCGACGCCGGCCATTTCCATGACCCGCTTGGCCATCGCCGGATAAGGCGAGTTCGCCACCGCGGGAATGTTCATGATCGCCTCCGCCACCTTGGGCAGCGTGACGTTGGATATCGTGGGCGATTGCAGGATGGCGCCGACCACGGACGGAATCGCGGAGTCGGTCAGGCCCGGCGTGCTGAGTATGGCGCCCGCCACCGCGGGCAGATTGCCCTGGTTGACGTCGGGCATGGTCAGTAGCGTGTTCACCGCCGAGCTCAGCGCGGCGGGGCGGCCGCCCATGGCGCCCATGGCCTGCGTCATGACCGGGCCGATGGCGGACCCCACGCCGCCGCTGCCGGCGGCGGTCAGGTTGGAGGCGGCGCCCAGGGCGGATGCCGCCGTGGCGTTGCCCATTGCCGTGGCGGCGCTGGAAGCGCCCGACAGCATGCCCGAGGCCGACGGGCCGGCGCCTGCGGCCGGCGAGGCGACGGTGGACGCCTGCGAGGCCAGGGCCGACGCCTGCGTAGCCATGCCGCCGGCCTTGGACACGGCGCCTGCCGCGTCAGTCAGCGCCTGGGGCATGGAAACCGCGCCGGCCAGCGCGTCGCCAGCGCCCTGTGGAATCTTCATGGTGGAGAGGCCGCCGTCCATCAGCGACGGCGTTGCCATGCTGGCCAAGGACTGCGTGGCGCCGTTAGCCAGTGAGGACGTGGCGCCGCCAGTCAGCGACGGAGCCACATTTTGCATGGCCGTTTGCGCCATGCCGCCGGCCTTTGCCATGGCGCCCGACATCAGTTCCGAGCCCGCCTTGCCCGCTGCCTGCATGGTCTTGCCAGCCATCGCGCCCAATTCCTGCACGGGCTTGAGCGCTTCGCCAGCCATGCTCTTGGCCTGGTTCAGCATGCCGGAGGCGCCATCGGCCGCGGCGGACAGGCCCTTGGATACGGCGGTTGCGCCGCTCGCAAGCGCCGCGCCCGCGCTACCCAGCAGCGAGCTTTGCGATCCGCTGGCTGCAGCTGCTGTGGGGCCTCCAGCCGCTGGAGCCGAGGCGACCGCGCCCGTCGCGCCGGCCGCATTCAGCGCCTGGCCGGAGCCGGCTTGCGCCTGCAACTTGGCCTTGGGGCGGTGCACCAGTTCGGCCGTGACCAGCATGGGATCGCCCACTTGCGAGGACGGCAGCGCGGGCAGCGCGGCCGCGTCGCTGGCAGGCCCGATCAGGTTGTGGGATGCGCCCTTGACCGAGAACATGCCCGGCCCCTTGAACAGGATGTCGCCGCCGTTCATGACGATGCTGGCGCCGGCGGCCTGCAGGGTGATGCTCTGGTTCGCCAGGATCTCGATGCTGTCGGTAGTGGAGGTGACGGTGATGTCCTGGCCGGCCAGCATTTCCAGCATGTCGGTATGCGCGTGGATCGACACAGGAGATTCGGCGGCGACGGCGCGGATGCCGCCGTCCTGCACGAACAGACTGGTGGAGCGGCCGGAGGCCGTGGCAAAGGTCCGGCGCGCTGCCACGTGGCCGTCGGCCTGCGCGGTGACGTGCAGGTTTTCGCTGGCGTGCAGGATGGCCGAGGCGGGCGTGGCGAAGTTCAGGGAGGACGGCGCGTCGATCAGCATGCGGGCGCCGTCGATGCGCTCCACTGCGTCCGTGCCGGTGCGTTCGCCGCCGCTGGCCTTGACCGCCTGCTGGCCGCCTACGCTGCCCGGATAGCGGCCATCGCCCTTGGGATCGATGGCGCGGGTCAGCGTGTCGTATTGGCTGGTGGCCGCGAGCGCGCGCGCCTGGCGCTGCGCGCCGGCGGCATCCAGGCGTTGCGCCGCATTCTGCGCCCCGCGCAGCAGCGCCAGCGCTTCCTGCGCGTCGGCCTGGGTGGAGCGCGCGTCCTCGCGTGCGTTGGCGGACAGCAGCATGCCTTGTCCTGAGCGCACCACGGTCCAGGCATCCGAGCGCAGCTCGAAGCCGGTGCCGCGCCATGCGCCGCGACTGGCTTCATCCGCGCCCTGTGCGACCAGATAGCCCAGGCCCAGCTGCGTGGCGCCGATGGAACTCGACAGGCGCGTGCGCATCTGCCGCGGCGTGTCGTCGAACAGCCATTGGCTGTGGCCCTCGCCGTCCAGGCCCTTGCTGTGCCAGCCGCTGAGCCTGCCGGGATGATTGGCTTCAGCGTCCTCGCCGGCGGACCAGGGCGGCAGGTCGGCGTCGTTGTACAGCTGGGCCGAGGCCACGGGCTGGTCGATGTCGCCGTCCAGGAATTCGACCAGGACCTCGGTGCCTTTGCGCGGCAGATGGTGCGCGCCCCAATTGGGACCGGCCTGCGCGCCCGCAACGCGCAGCCAGGTGCCGGAACTGTCGTCGCCCGGCGCATTGCCGGTGTCGTCGCCATGGCTGCGGTGCGCCAGGCCACCCGGTAGCGGACGCGCGCCGCGCTGCCAGGGGAATTGCACCTTGATGCGCAGGTCGCGGCCCGAGGAAATGGGCGCGTCCTGCGCAGCCACCACGACGGCCGTCAGGCCTTCGGGCGCCGTGGGCTTGGCGCGCCAGCCGGGCATGAGCGGCGCGGCTGCCGGCAGGGCGCCGAAGGTATTGCGGTATGAGCCATGTTCCAGATCGGAATCGCCCAGCGCCTGGGCGGCCTGGCTGCCCAGGTTGTTGGCGGCTTCGTGTTCGACGTGCAGCAGCGTGTAGCGGTTGCCGCCCATCTCATCGACGGCCTGGCCCGAGCCCGCGGCGTAGCGGCTGTGCTGCGTCAGCGTGAAGTCATGGCCGGGCATCATCTGGCGGGCCGTGCCGCCGCCGTCGAAGCGCACCATGCGGGCTTCATGCGCCTGCAGGCTGCGCGCGGCGGCAAGCTCCGCGCTGTCGCCGTCTGCATGGCGGCCGTGGCCGTCGTAGTCATAGTCTTCAAGGCGGGGCACCGCGCCGGCCTGGACGTCGGACTGCGCATGCGCCGCATGCGCGAGCAGCTTGCGGTCGTCCCAGGCCAGGCGCGTCACGGCATTAGGCCGTACCGCCCGGGACGCGCCAAAGCGCGTGATGCTGTCCTCGGTTTCCGTTGCGTCGCTGCGGTGAAAGCGCAGCGTGGCATCGGGGCAGACGGGCCGCGCCGCGCGAGTGTCGAACACGACCAGCCGGTGCCGCGCGCCGCCCGAGGCTTCGTCCTGCTGTTCGCCCTGCTGGTGGTCGAAGCGGAAGCTCAAGCCGGCTTCGGCCATCAGGCGCAGTACGAAGGCCAGGTCGGTCTCGCGGTACTGCGTGCGCAGTGGACGCGGCGCGGGCGGTTCGGCGATGTCGAACGAATAGGCCGCCTGCGGATAGTCGGCGAAGATCTCGCTCAGGATGTCAGTGACCGACTTGTCCTGGTACAGAAAGCTGTCGCGGCGCAAGCCCAGGGCTGCCAGCCAGGGCGCGGCGTGCAGCCGGTAGCGCGCCAGGCCGCCGTCTGCGCCCAGCGCGTCCACGCCTTCCACCACTGCATGCCATTGGCGCCTGTTGCCGTCGGCCAGCAGCAGGCTGACGCTGATCTCGCGGCCCAGCAGGGCTTGCACATCCAGTTCGGCCGAGGACGCCAGGCAGTCCAGCGTCAGGGCAAACAGTTCGGAGACGCTTTCGCGCAGGACCATGCGTTCCACTGCGAGCGCCGCATCCAGGGGCGTGCGCACCTGTAGCATGCGGGCGTTCTGGGAGAGGGCGGCAACATCCAGGCTGCTGAATCCGGCGGGCGCTTGGGAACGGTCGGTCATGGTGCTGAGCGGTGGCCTGAGGCCTTCAGGGTAGCGAGATGGTCAGGTGCGCGGCGCGCGGGCCGATCTTGACGATGTCATGGTACGGAGCCATGGCGGTCTGCATGTCGCGGTTCAGGAAGTGGCTCATGCCCAGATAGGCCAGCAGCCCCAGCAGCGCGAACAACGCGCCGATGCTCCACAGCGGCACGTCGCGCTTGAGCGTGTGGGCGATCTTGTCGGGCAGGGGCCAGTGCGGCGCGAAGCCCGCGCGCTTGCCGCGCAGCAACGTGATTTCATCGCCCAGCCGCGCCGTGAGATAGCCCAGCTTCTCCTGGCCTTCGATCATGTACTTGCCCTGGAAGCCCAGCAGCAGGCACATGTAGAACACTTCCAGCGATTGCAGGCGCGGCGCGCCCTGCGCGCGCAGGTCTTCCAGGCGCGCAAAGAAATTCTCGCCCGCAAGCTGTTCGCCAAACAGGGTCAGCTGCAGCGGCTGCAGCATCCAGGCGTCGCGGATGGAAAAGCCCGAATTCAGCACGGTCTCGTCCACCGCGGCGCAAAATGCGTACTTGGTGGCGTAGACGTCCTCGGCCGGAATGTCCATCTTCTTCGCGCTGCGCTCGAAGTCTGCCAGGAACTGCTGCACGCGCGCCGAGAACGAGGCGGCGTCCACGGGTTCCTGGCCGCTTTTCAGCAGGAACAGCATCAGGAAGCCGTCGTACAGCAGGTCCAGCAGGGACTTCGCGGGGCGCGAGCCATAGAAATCGGCGGCTCGGGGAGGGAGCGAGGCTCCGGGCATCAGGGTAGGCGCGGCGGCGGTCATGGGCAGGCTCTAGCGGGTGACGGCGATGAGGTCCAGTTTCAGTTCAGGTATGCCCGAGGGGGCATAGATGGCGATGCTGCGTGCCTGCAGCATGCGGTCATACAGCGAGCCGCGTGTTTGCAGGGTGAAGTAGCAGGCGCCCGGCTTGACGGGCACGGCGGGCGGAACCTGCGGCGTGTAGACGAGCTGCACGCCGGGCATGGCCGAGAGCACCAGCTTTTCCACGTCGTCGGGCGCGCCCACCTTGAAGCGCAACGGCACGGTCTCGGCCAGTTCGCTGGCCGGCGTGGCGGCGGATACCGACAGGTAGAGCGCGGTGGTCTCGTCGAGCTTGCCGGAATCCAGCCGGCCGACGTGGAACGAGGGGCGCAGTTCTTCCAGCACGATGGAGAAGTAGCGGGTGGAGATGACGGTGTCGAGCAGGTCGCGCAGGATTTCGTCCAGCTGCGCGAAGGCCGCGCCCGGCGCGTCGTGCTGGTAGGCCGGCAGGTCCGCCAGGGTGTGCACCTTGGAGAAGGTCATGAGCGCGCCGGCCAGCCGCAGCATTTCCTGGAACAGGCGCTCGGGATGCAGCTGCGGATTGTGGAACAGGTGCGACAGCGCGGAATAGGCTTCGTTGCAGGTGTGCAGCAGCCAGAACGAGGCCACATCGCCCGAGCGGAACTCGATGATGTTCTTGTTCGGTTCGCGGTGAAAGCCATAGAGCGCGTTGACCTTGGCCTGCAGTGCGTCCAGCAGCCGGCGCAGCTGTTCGAACAGCGCGCTGCACGCCTGCACCGTGACGCTGGGGGCGATGAAGCTGGTGTCCAGCTCGTAGCCGGCGCTGGCCGTGCGGCGCACGCGCGCTACGGGAATGGTCAGCAGCGCGTCGCGTGGCTCGTGTTCCGACAGCAGGCGCACGTTCTTGCGCAGGAAGGCAAGTTCGGCCGTGCTGGCGTTGGTGTACAGATCCGGCGCGGGGCTGTCCTGGTGCGCATAGCGCGCATCGAAGCCCTGTTCCTGGCGCGTGTCCCGATAGTTGCCGCCGATGTCCTTCATCGGGTGCAGCGCCAGGTAGAACACCGCCGTGCTGGCGCCGTCCAGGCCGTCCAGCGCGACCGCGGGCGGCAGGTCGTCGTTATGGGGGGCGCTGTAGATTTCGCCGTCGGGAAATATCGCGGAGAGCTCGGTGGCGCGCAGCATGCCGTTGGCAAGCGCCGCCGCGTCGAAGCGCGCCGCGCGCAAGCCCCATGCATAGGGATGCAGCGCGCGGCTCATTTCCGCGAGGCGGGCCTCGTGGTACGCGTCTTGGCGTTGAAAATGTTGGGGCCGCAGGAACAGCCCCTCTCCCCACAGTATCTTCGCTGAATGGCTCACGTTTGCTGGCTCTTGCTTCTTATATATAGAGGGCGTCGATGACGGCGGCTAGGCGCGGCTTGCGTTCAGTTCGGGCATTGCACCGAGCCGAGGCGGGCCGGGTCGAAGCCGGGCACGCCCGGTGGCAACACTATCTGTCCGGTGACCACGGTCATCGCGCAGGCATGGGCGCCCATGACGATGCCGGTGTCCTCGGCGGTCTTCACTTCGAATACGTATTTCCAACGCTGCGGCGCGGGCGCGTAGAACAAGCCCGCGACAGCGATGTAGGCAGCGGTTTTAGGCACTTTTTCCAGGTGTTCGTAGCGCTGTCCCGGCGTCAGTGTGACTTCGCGTGCAGCGATGATGCTGTCACCCAACGCCGCCTTTTCGGCGTCAGTATCAACCAATTGCGTGAGCGGTGCGCGCTGAAATGCCTCGGCATTCTTCAAATAGTATATTTTCGTAACCACAGCCATTGGCTGTCCGCTACTCGCATTCAAATTTTCTCCGGCATGTATCGCCAATTTCACATCGATTGGCGCATTCGGGTCTTTTTTCAGGCCCGCCATATCCATCATGCCGCCGGTCATTCCGGCCACCGCTCCGATCGCTGAAACCGCTGCGCAACCGCTGATTACGGGGCTTGCCGCGATGATGGCCGCTGCTGCCATGCACCGAGAAAAATAGAGATGTTTTGACATGGCTCTTTATACCGGAAGCCTGCGACAACATACAGATCACGGCACGATGAGCGAAGTTTCTGCGCGAGTTACATGAAGTAATGCACTGTAGTGCTGCGCTAACAAAAGGTTGTTGAAATACGCGGCCTTGGTTACACCCTCCTACATACCAAAAAAATGCACATATCCCGGGTTCTCCTCATCGGCGCAATGATGGCCTTCCTCGCGGGCTGCGCCACGTCCCCCAAGCCGCAGACCGACGCCGAGTACAAGCAGTCGATGACGCACGCCACGCAGACGCTGGCTGCCAAGGGCAACGATCAGGCGGTTGCCGAGTTCCAGGAAATAGCCCTGCTCAATCCCGCGCGCGGCGAGCCGTGGTCGTACATCGCCAAGATCCGCTTCGACGAGCAGAAGTACGGCGAGGCCATCGTCGCGGCCGATGAAGCGCTGAACCGTGACCCCGAAGACTTCACCGCCAAGACCGTGCGGGCCGTGGGCGGCCTGCGCGTGGCCATGCAATCGCTGGCCGATCTGCGCGCCAACGCGCTGTTGGCGGGCAACGCCCGCACTGATGCGGTGGCGCTGGCTGCCGCCATGCGTGAAACCCTGGGCCAGGACGTGCTGTTCCCCGAGGGTTACAAGCCCCCGCGCCCGCGCCAGCCGCGGCGCAACGATGCGCAGGGCGCGGCCGCCGCGCAACAGGCCAAGCCTGCCGCCAACGCGGCGGCGGCGACGCCGCCCGCTACGCCTGCGGCCCCCGCGGCGAATTCCGCTGCGGCTCCCGCCGCAAAGCCGCCTGTGGCCCCGGCTGCTTCCGGCGCCGCGCCGGCCGGCCGCGCGCCGGATCCGTTCGGCAACCTCCTCAAACCCTGATCGGGCCCCACGGCCTCTTCACTATGCACTTCGCTTGGAGCCCCCATGGCTAAGAAAGAAAGCGTTCAGAAAAGACTCCAGAAAGTACGTCCGCCGCGCGTGCAGCTGACCTATGACGTCGAGAAGGGCGACGCGATCGAGCAGAAGGAACTGCCGTTTGTCGTGGGCGTGGTCGGCGACTTCAGCGCGCAGTCCGAAGCCGAGCTGCCGCGCCTGAAAGACCGCAAGTTCGTCAACATCGACGTCGACAACTTCGACGACGTGATGCGCGGCCTGGAGCCGCGCGCCGCGTACCGCGTGAAGAACCGCCTGACCGACGAAGGCGGCACCTTCGGCGTGGACCTGAAGTTCCGCTCGGTCGAGGACTTCCGGCCCGAGGCCGTGGTGCAGCAGATCGAGCCGCTCAAGGAGTTGCTGGACATCCGCACCAAGCTGGCCGACCTGCGCAACAAGCTGGCGGGCAACGACAAGCTGGAAGACCTGTTGGGCGAAGTGCTCAGCAGCACTGAAAAACTGCAGCAACTGACCAGCGAAGCCGGCAAGAACGGCAAGGGAGGCAGCAATGAGTAATTCCGCCGCCGCGCAGAACGTATCCGCGCCCGCCGCCGAGGCCGACTCGGGCCTGCTGGACCAGATCGTCGAACAGAGCCGCGTGGCCAAGTCCACGGCCGAGCACGACCGCGCCAAGGATCTCATCGGCGAGCTGGCCCGTGAAGTCATGAAGGGCACCGTCGTGGTCTCGGACAACCTGTCCGCGATGCTCGACGCCCGCGTGGCCGAGCTGGACCGCCTGATCTCGGCCCAGCTGAGCGAAGTAATGCACGGCGCCGAGTTCCAGAAGCTGGAAAGCACCTGGCGCGGCCTGCATTACCTGTGCCAGGAGAGCAACACCGGCCCGATGCTGAAGATCAAGGTGCTCAACGTCACCAAGCGCGATCTGGTGCGCGACTTCCAGACCGCCATCGACTTCGACCAGAGCCTGATGTTCAAGAAGGTCTACGAAGAAGAGTTCGGGACCTTCGGCGGTTCGCCGTTCGGCGCGCTGCTGGGCAACTTCGAGATCACGCGCCAGCCCGAGGACATGTACTTCATCGAACAGATGTCGCACGTGGCCGCGGCTTCGCATGCGCCCTTCATCGCCTCGGCCTCGCCCGAGCTGCTGGGCCTGGACAGCTTTGCCGACCTGGGCCGCCCGCGCGACCTGGCCAAGGTGTTCGATACCGTGGAATACACCAAGTGGCGCAGCTTCCGCGATTCGGAAGACTCGCGTTACGTGGGCCTGACCATGCCGCGCTTCCTGGGCCGCCTGCCCTATGACCCGAAGGAAGGCACTTCGGTAGAGGGCTTCAATTTCGTCGAGGAAGTGGACGGCACCGACCATGCCAAGTACCTGTGGTGCAACGCCGCCTGGGCCTTCGGCGCGCGCCTGACTGCGGCCTTTGCCGACTTCGGCTGGTGCGCGGCGATCCGCGGCGTGGAAGGCGGCGGCCTGGTCGAGAACCTGCCGACCCACACTTTCAAGACCGACGACGGCGAAATCGCCCTGAAGTGCCCGACGGAGATCGCCATCACCGACCGGCGCGAAAAGGAATTGAGCGACCTGGGCCTGATTCCGCTGGTGCATTGCAAGAACTCGGACTACGCCGCGTTCTTCGGCGCGCAGTCGGTGCAGAAGGCCAAGAAGTACAACACCGACAGCGCCAACGCCAACGCGGTGCTGTCGGCCCAGCTGCAATACATCTTTTCGGTATCGCGCGTGGCGCACTACCTGAAGGCCATGATGCGAGACAAGATCGGCAGCTTTGCCTCCGCGCAATCTGTCGAGAGCTTCCTGAACCGCTGGGTCTCGCAGTACGTGCTGCTGGACGACAACGCGAGCCAGGAGCAGAAGGCGCAGTTCCCCTTGCGGGAAGCATCGGTGCAGGTTGCCGAGGTGCCGGGGCGTCCCGGCGTGTTCCGGGCCGTGGCGTTCCTGCGGCCTCACTTCCAGCTCGATGAGCTTTCGATTTCGTTGCGCCTGGTCGCGGAACTCCCCGCCCAAGCCCAGAAGTCGTGACCACCGTCGGATTCGACGATTTTTAACCAGAGAGGCTATTAATGAAGGACATCTACGTCAAATTCGGCAACCCCGCACTCAAGGGCGAGTCGCAGGACAAGGACCATCCGGACTGGATCGAAGTCGGATCGTGGCGCCATGAAATCATCCAGCCGCGTTCGGCTACCGCCTCCACCTCCGGCGGCCACACCGCCGAGCGCACCGAGCATGGCGAGATGGTCTTCACCAAGGACCTGGACGTGGTCAGCCCGCTGCTGTATCAGCACGCATCCGGCGGCACGACGTTCGACGAAGTGACCATCGATTTCCTGCGCGCCGACGGCGAAGGCAACCGCGTCAAGTACCTGGAAATCAAGCTCAAGTACGTGATCATCTCGCGCGTGGCGCCGGAAGTCGTCAGCGAAGGCCTGCCGCACGAATCGTTCTCGCTGAAGTACGCCGCCGTGCAGTGGAAGTACACGCAGCAGAAGGTGGGCGGCAACCAGGGCGGCAACGCCCAGGGCGCATGGAGCCTCACCAAGAACGACAAGACGTACTCGGTCTGAACCTGACCGCATGAACGGCAAAGGCCCCGGCCGGTCCGGCGCCTTTGCTCAATGAGGCCGCGATGAAGGGATTCGAACCCAGCCTGTTCGACAAGTTGTTCGACGGCGACGGGCAGACACCGCATGCGTTGCGACGCCTGTCGGTGGAAGAAATCAAGGAAACGGTCGCGCGCGACATCGAGGCCCTGCTCAACACGCGCATGGTCTTCACAGAAGACTCGCTCAAGCGCTTTCCGAACTGCCAGCGGTCCATCCTGACCTATGGCTTGTCGGATTTTTCCGGCCTGAGCCTGGCCAGTCACTACGACCGCGAGTTCATCTGCCGGTCGCTGGAGCAGGCGATCGCCCGCCATGAGCCGCGCCTGACGCATGTGCGGGTGTTGCTGCAGGTGGACAGCCGCGCGACCTCGGTGCTGTATTTCGCGATTACCGCGATGCTGGACGTAGGGCCTGCGCATGAGCCGGTCACTTTCGACGCGACGCTGCAGCCGTCGACATTGCAGTACTCGGTGAGCAAGGGCCGGGCCAAGGCCGCGGCGGCCGCCTGATAACAAACCATGCACGCGGGCGCCGGCGGCACGCCGCCGGCGAAGAAGGGAAAGATGGAAGAACTGCTGCCTTACTACGAACGCGAACTGGGCTTTCTGCGCGGTTCGTCGCGCGATTTTGCGCAGCGCTATCCCAAGATCGCCGCGCGGCTCGGGCTATCCGGCGAAACCTGCGAGGATCCGCACGTCGAGCGGATGATCGAATCGTTCGCGCTGCTGGGCGCACGCATCAACAAGAAACTGGACGACGACTATCCGGAATTCACGGAAGCGTTGTTCGAGGTCATGTACCCGCATTACCTGCGCCCGTTCCCTTCGTGCTCGGTGGCGCAGTTCGACATGGGCGGCATGGCCTCGCAGCTGACCGCGCCGGTGCGCATGGCGCGCGGCACGGAATTGAAGTCGCATCCCGTGCGCGGCGTGGCGTGCCGTTTCCGCACGGCGTACGACGTGACCCTGGCGCCGGTGAGCGTACGCCAGGCGGTGTTCGCGGCCACGGCCAATGCACCGTCTGCAGCTAGCCTGCCGGCGGGCGTGACGGGCCGGTTGTCGCTGACGCTGGCCTGCCTGGCAGAAACCCAGAATTTTTCCACCCTGGCGGTGGACCGCCTGCGCGTATACCTGCATGGCGAGCCCTCATTCGTAGCCGCGCTGCGAGACTGCCTGTTCCTGCGCACCGCCGCGGCCTATCTTGAAACACAGCCGGGCCGCTGGAACCGCATGCAGGATGTGCCGCTGGCGGAGGTGGGGCTGTCCGAGGACGAAGCCCTGATCGACTTCCCGGCCAGCTCGCATCCCGCCTACCGGCTGCTGGCGGAGTACTTCGCGTTCTCCGAGAAATTCAACTTCGTGGACATCGACCTCGCGGCGCTCAGGCGCGCGGCAGGGCCGGTGCGTGAAATCACCCTGCATCTGGCATTGAAGGGCGTGCGCGCGGATTCGAACACGGCGCGCCTGCTGGAGTCGGCCTCCGCGGAAAATTTCCGGCTGGGCTGCACGCCCGTGGTCAACCTGTTCGCGCAACGCGCCGATCCCATCCGCGTCACCCATGCGCAGGCGTCCTATCCGGTGGTGGCCGACGCGCGCCGCGCCTATGGCTACGAGATCTATTCGATCGACCGCGTGCGCCAGGTGCGGCAGAACATGCAGGGCGATTCGGTGGTGGAATTCCGACCCTTCTATTCGCTGCATCATGGCGAAACGCCCGAGGGCGCCGGTCACTACTGGACGGCGCGACGCAATGCCATGGTGGCCGAGCGCAGTCCGGGCTACGAAATGGAGTTGTCCATCGTCGACATCGATTTCGATCCCTCGCTGCCGCAGACCGAGACCCTCAGCCTGGAACTGACCTGCACCAACCGTGACCTGCCCGCGCATCTGGCGGTGGGGCAGCCGGGCGGGGACCTGTTCCTGGAGGGCGGCTCGATCGCGCGTGAGATCCGCATGTTGCGCCGGCCGACGCACACGCATCGTTTCCAGCAGGGGCGGGCGGCGCACTGGCGCCTTATTTCGCATCTGGCTCTGAACCACCTGTCGCTGGTCCACAGCGGTCTGCCTGCGTTGAAAGAGACGCTGCGGCTGTATGACCTGTCGCACTCCGCGGTGGCGGCGCGCCAGATAGAAGGGCTGGTCGGCCTGGACTACAAGCCTGCCACGCACTGGATGCCCGGCGAGCCGTTCGCGACCTTCGTGCGCGGCATCGAGATCCGGCTGACGATCAACGAAGACAACTTCGTCGGCACCAGCCTGCATGCCTTCGTGGCGGTGATCAACCGCTTTTTCGGCCTATACGTGCATGCCAACAGCTTCGTGCAGCTGGTTGTGCTGTCGCGCCGCGGCGCGGAAGAAATCCTACGGTGCGCTCCATGCAACGGCGACGCGATCCTAGCGTAATCGAATCGCTGCTGGCCGAGCCGCAGCGCTTCAAGTTCTTCCAGGCCGTGCGGGTGCTGGAGTCGTGGTTCGCGCGGCAGGAAGGCAGCCGCGCGCGCAATGCCGTGCCCGCGCACCTGCGCTTCCTGAACTCGTCTTCGCTGGGCTTTCCCGCCAGCGAGATCGCCGCGCTGACAGCCTATGACAAGCAGGGCCAGGCGCTGGAAGACACCGAAGCGCGGCTGGCGGCGCTGGCAGCAGGCAACCTGGGACGAGTGGAGATCGAACCGGCCTTCTTTGGCCTGTTGGGCGCACAGGGCGCCATGCCGCTGCATTACACCGAGATCCTGAGCACGCGCGAGAGCTCGCGGCGCGACCGCGGCGCCCGCGCCTTCTTCGATATCTTCTCCAACCGGGCGGCGGCGCTGTTCTACGCGGCCTGGAAGAAGTACCGCATGCCGGTGCGGCACGAGACCGAACAGGACCACCATTACCTGCCGCTGCTGCTGGCGCTGGGCGGCATCGGCCATCCGGCGCTGCGCGACCGCCTGCAGTCGGGGCAGGGTCGGGTGTTCGACGAATCGCTGGCGCACTACGCCGCGGCCGCGCGCCAACGGCCGGTATCGGCGGCCTACCTGCAACGGGTACTGGCGGACTACTTCCAGGTGCCGCTGCGGGTGGAGCAGTTCGTCGGGCGCTGGTATCACGTGCCGCCGCAGAACCGCACGCAGCTGGGCATGCCTGGCGCGGTGCTGGGCGTGTCGGCCATGGCCGGCGACCGCATCTGGCAGCGCGACATGCGCATCCGGCTGTGGATCGGCCCCTTGTCCAAGGACGCGTTCACCGACTTCCTGCCCGGCGGCGCACGCGCCCAGGCGCTGGAGAAACTCCTGACCATGTTCGGCGGCATGAGCTTCGAATACGAAGTGCGGCTGGTGATGGCCAAGGAAGACGTGGGCGGCAGCGTGCTGGGCGAAGGCGGCGGCGCGCGTCTGGGCTGGAACTCCTTTCTTTGCACCGAAGCGGTGGCATCGGACCGCGATGACGCCAGCTACGAATTGCACACCATACATTGAGACTAGACGACCTGGAATATGGCCACACCCTTGAAGACCCTGATTGGAAAGCTCAACCAGACCTGCCGCCAGGCGGCCGAGCGCGCCGCCAGCCTGTGCATGGCCCAGGGGCACTATGAGGTGGACCTGGAACACCTGTTTTTGGCGCTGCTGGAAAAGCCGGCCAGCGATTTCAGCATCGTGGCGCGGCGCAGCGGTATCGAGGCTTCGGTGCTGGAAGCGGACCTGAATGCCGAGATCCGCGGCTTCAAGAATGGCAACACCCGCACGCCGGTGTTTTCGCCGCATCTGCCGCGGCTGTTCGAACATGCCTGGCTGATCGCTTCGCTGGACACGCAGACCACGCGCATCCGTTCCGGCCATCTGCTGCTGGCCTTGCTGACCGAGCCCGACCTGGCCCAGTTGGCGCGCCGCGGTTCGCGCCTGTTCGAATCGTTCAGGCTGGATGAACTGAAGCACGATTTCGCCGCGCTGACGGCGGGCTCCGAAGAGGCGGGCCAGTCGGTGGCGCTGGGCGACAGTCCGGCGGCGGACGCTGCCCAGGACGGCGCGGCCCCTGCTGCAGGCCTGTCCAAGACGCCGGCGCTCGACCAATACACCGCCAACCTGACCGAGCGCGCGCGCGAAGGCAAGATCGATCCGGTGATCGGGCGCGATGCCGAAATCCGCCAGATGATCGACATCCTGACGCGTCGCCGCCAGAACAATCCCATCCTGACCGGCGAGGCCGGCGTGGGCAAGACCGCGGTGGTCGAGGGGCTGGCGCTGCGCATCGTGGCGGGCGACGTGCCGCCGGCGCTGGCGGGCGTGGCCCTGCGCACGCTGGACATGGGCCTGTTGCAGGCCGGCGCCAGCGTCAAGGGCGAATTCGAGAACCGTCTGAAGAATGTGATCGACGAGGTCAAGCAAAGCTCCACGCCCATCATCCTGTTCATCGACGAAGCCCACACCATGATAGGCGCGGGCGGGCAGGCCGGACAGAACGACGCAGCCAACCTGCTCAAGCCGGCGCTGGCGCGCGGTGAACTGCGCACCATCGCCGCCACCACCTGGAGCGAATACAAGAAGTACTTTGAGAAGGACGCCGCGCTGGCGCGCCGCTTCCAGGTCGTGAAGGTGGAAGAACCCAGCGAGGAACTGGCCGCCAGCATGCTGCGCGGCATGGCGCCGCTGATGGAGCAGCACTTCGGCGTGCGCGTGCTGGACGAGGCCATCGTGGCCGCCGCGCGTCTGTCGCACCGCTATATCAGCGGCCGCCAGCTGCCGGACAAGGCCGTCAGTGTGCTGGACACGGCCTGCGCGCGCGTGGCCTTGGGCCGCAGCGCCACGCCGGCACTGATCGATGACGCGCGCCACCGCCTGGCGCGCCTGGAGACCGAACGCGCCGCCCTGCGCCGCGAAGCCGCGGCGGGCGCGGCGCAATCCGCGCGCCTGCGCGAACTGGATCAGGAAATGGACGCCACGCGCGCCGCGTTGACGGACGCGGAAGCGCGGCTGGAGCAGGAAAGCGAGCTGGTCAGGCAGATCCACGCGCTGCGCGAGGAACTGGAAGCGGCGGGAACGGACGTGACGCCGGAGCCCGCCGGCAAGCGCCGCTCGGGCAAGGCGGCCGAACCCGTCGCCACGCCCGGCCAGGCGCAACTGGCCGAACTGCAGCAGCAACTGCGCGCCTTGCAGGGCGAGGCGCCGTTGGTGCCGGCCTTCGTGGACGCGCAGGTCATCGCCGAGATCGTGTCGGCCTGGACTGGCATTCCGCTGGGCCGCATGGTCAATGACGAAATTCGCACGGTGCTGGAACTGCAGCCCCTGCTGGCCGAACGCGTCATCGGCCAGGACCATGCCTTGCACGCCATCGCGCAGCGCGTGCGCACCGCGCGCGCCGGCCTGGAGGACCCGAACAAACCCAAGGGCGTGTTCCTCTTCATCGGCCCCTCGGGCGTGGGCAAGACCGAGACCGCGCTGGCCGTGGCCGACGTGCTGTATGGCGGCGAACGCAAGCTGGTCACCATCAACATGAGCGAGTACCAGGAAGCCCACAGCGTATCGGGCCTGAAGGGCTCGCCGCCGGGCTACGTGGGCTACGGCGAGGGCGGCGTTCTGACCGAGGCGGTGCGCCGCCAGCCCTACAGCGTGGTGCTGCTGGACGAAATCGAGAAGGCTCATCCGGACGTGCTGGAGCTGTTCTTCCAGGTGTTCGACAAGGGCGTGATGGACGACGCCGAAGGCCGCGAAATCGATTTCCGCAACACGCTCATCATCCTGACCTCCAATGTCGGGTCCTCGGCCATCATGCAGGCGTGCCTGAACAAGAGCGCGGAGGAACGGCCCGATCCCGAGGCCTTGCAGGAACTGTTGGCGCCGCAGCTGTACAAGGCCTTCAAGCCCGCCTTCCTGGGCCGCATGAAGACCATCGCCTATTACCCGGTGGACGACGACGCGCTGGCCCGCATCATCGGGCTGAAGCTCGGCCGCATCGCGCAGCGGGTCCAGGCCAATCACCGCGCCGTCTTCGAATGGGACGAGGCGCTGGTGGAGGCCGTGCTGGCGCGCTGCACCGAGGTGGATACGGGGGCGCGCAACGTCGACCACATCCTGAATGGCACGCTGTTGCCGCAAATCGCGGAACAGGTGCTGGGCCGCATGGCGCAGGGCGAGGCCATCGCCCGCATCCGCGTTACCGCCGGCAAGAACGGCGATTTCCGTTACCGCCTTGCCTGACGCCGGAGCCTGACATGCCGATGGATAATGCCGGCCTTTCCCGAATGTCGATCGCGTCGGTCGACCAGGCCAACCGTTTGCTGGACCTGCGCACGCCGCTGGGCGCCAACCGGCTCGTCGCGGAAACGCTGTCCGCCACGGAGACCCTGTCGGACGGCGCGTTCCGGCTGGAACTGACTGCGCTGTCGGACGATGCCGGCATCCCCTTGTCCGAACTGCTGGGCAAGCCGGCGACGCTGCGCCTGCAGACCGCGCTGGGCCGCGAACAGCCCCGTGTCTGGAATGGCTACATCATGGCGGCCGAGTTCCAGGGCGCCAACGGCGGGCTGGCGCGCTATGGATTGACGCTGGAGCCCTGGCTCGCGTTTCTGCGCGCGCGCCGCGACAGCTTTGCCTATCAGGACAAGACAGTCATTGAAATCGTCGACAGCATCTTCGGCGATTACAAGGACCAGGGGGGGCTGGCGCCGCAATGGCGCTGGGTGGTGAAGGACCGCGCCGCCTACCCCAAGCGCAGCCTCACCGTGCAGTATCGCGAAACCGATCATGCCTTCGTCGAGCGCCTGCTGGCCGAAGAAGGCCTGTTCTACTGGGTGGAGCATGAGGCCGGCGAAGGCGAGGGCAGCCACACGCTGATCATTGCCGACCACAACGGCGCCTTTCAGCCTGGCGCGCAGGCCAGCGTGCGCTTCGCGCGCGCCGACGTGACGGAGACCGAGGACAGCATCCAGCAATGGAGCCGGCGCGCACGCTGGCAAACCAATGCGGTGCGCATGGCCAGCTGGGACTACCGCAGCGCCCAGGCCAGGCCGGTGGCGGCCCAGGTCGATGGCGGCGGCGCGAAGGGCGCGATGGATCTGGTCGTCAATGACTATCCCGGCCAGTACGCCTACGAGGACAGTGCGCAGGGCGAACGCCTGGCGCACATCGCGCTGGCCGCGCTGCGCGTGGGCCAGGACAGCTGCGAAGGCGCGGGCACGGTGCGCACGCTGGCGCCGGGCCAGCGCTTTGAGCTGACCGGGCATTATCAGCAGGGCGGGGCCGCCTATGTGGCGATCGCCGTGCGGCACGAGGCCCGCAACAACTTCGACGAGGACCTGGGCCGCGCCGTGCGCGAGGCGCTGGGCGAGACCGGTCCGCAGGCAGCCGAGGCCGACTTCTACCGCAATACCTTTACCTGCATCGGCATCGATACGGAATTCCGCAAGGCCACGCGCGACGGGCACGGCGAACGCCTGCATCCGCGGCCCACCGTGTACGGCGCGCAGACCGCGCTGGTGGTGGGCGCCGAGGCGCCGGTGCACACCGACCGCGATCACCGCGTCAAGGTGCAGTTCCATTGGCAACGCGGCAAGGCTTCCAGCAGCCGCCTGGAGCATCCTTCGGGCGACGAGAACGCGCCGGCCAAGGACGAACTTGGCACATGGGTGCGGGTGGCGGAGTCCGTGGCGGGCGGCGACTGGGGCGGGAACTTCGTGCCGCGCGTCGGCCAGGAAGTGCTGGTCGAGTTCCTGCACGGCGACATCGACCGGCCCGTGGTGGTGGGGGCGCTCTACAACGGCGCAGGCGCCGAGGACGCCGCGCATAACCAGGTGCAAGGCGGCGCCGCCAACGCCACCGGCAACGCGCCCGCCTGGTTCGCGGGCGGCGCCGACGGTCATGCGCACAACGTGGTGATGTCCGGTTTCAAGACGCAGGCGCTGGCCAGCAGCGGCCAGGGCACCGGCGGCTACAACCAGCTGGTGCACGACGACACGCCCGGACAGTCGCGTCTGACGGCTTCGACCACGCAGGCCGAGAGCCGCCTGAACCTGGGCCATATCAAGCAGCAGCGCGACAACGAAAGACTGCAGGACCTGGGCCACGGCGCGGAACTGTCGACCCGAGAGGCGGTGGCGCTGCGCGGCGGCTCCGGTCTGCTGATCAGCGCGGACCTGCGCGGGAACGCCGAGGGTGCGTTGCTGGACAGCTCGGAAGCGGCCAAGCAGATCGAGCGGGCGGCGCGTTCAGCGGAGGAGTTGGCGCAGGCGGCAGCGCGACAGAACGCGGTGCTGGAAGACGATCCGGAAACACTGCCGGCGCAGGATGCATTGAAGCACGTCCTGGAGGTGATCGACGCGAAGCAGGACGCGCCCGAGGGCGAGCCCGTTGCCGCCTATAGCGAACCACAGGTCCAAGTGAGCGCGCCCAGCGGCATCGGCCAATACACGCCGGCCAACGCCTTCCTGGCGGCCGGGGCGTCGTTGGCGCAGGTGGCGCCGGACGTGAACTGGGTCAGCAGCGCCAACCTGGCGGTGGGCGTGGCCGGCGGCGCGGTGTTGTTCACGCTTGGCCGCAAGGCGTCCGGCGGCAGCCCGGTGCAGGGCCAGGGGCTGCTGCTGCATGCGGCGGGCGGCAAGCTGCGCCTGCACAGTCAGGATGCCAAGATGACTCTGTCCGCGGAAAAGGCGGTGACCTTCGCGTCGGCGCAGGCCGGCGTGACGGTGCAGGCGGCCAAGCGCGTGCTGGCGACGGCCGGCGGCGCCTATGTGCGGGTGGAGGGCGGCGGCATTCAGCTCCATGCGCCGGGGAAGGTCGAGCTGAAGGCCGGCGTGCATAACTGGGTCGGCCCGGAAAGCAGCCAGGCGAACCTGGTCTTCAACGAAGCCAGCCCCTTGTGCGAAGCGCGCGTGCGCGGCGCGGCCCAGCGCGGCGGCGCCGTGGTGCCGCTGGGTTGAGGCGGGAGGAAGGCGGCATGCTCGATTACCAGGCTTTCAGCGCCCATGGCTTTGGCCTCATCCAGGACGAGCGGACGGCCGGCGTGCCGGCCTGCGTCCAGGCCGAAGCCCTGGTGCCGCCGGCGCTACGGAAAATGCCGGGACTCATGCCCCGGTTGGTGGACCTGACCGCAATGCCAGCGGCGGACAAGGTGCAGGCGCTGGCTAGCCTGAACCAGGCCTTGCTCGATGGCGAGGATCTCTGGCTGGGGCTGCTGTTGCAGTCCGATCAGCCCGCCGATGCCGTTGCCGCGCATCTGCGCTCGCGGATGATCGTCGACATCGCGGGACAGGGCCCGTGCTTTTTCCGCTTTTTTGATCCGCGCGTTTTGGTCCAGCTGCCATGGATGTTGGACCCGGCGCAGCTGGTCTGGCTTTGCGGGCCGGTGCAGCGCTTCGTGTTCCACCTGGATGGCGCATGGCGTGCGGTGGCGCGCCCCGACGCCGAGGGGGCGGCGCGTCCGAAGCTGAGCGTGGATCAGTCCTTCGCCTTGACCCAGCTGCAGGCCCTGAATGAAGTGCTGTCGGACCTGGATACGCTGGAGCCCGAAGGGCGCGTCGCCTTGGGCCAGAAGGTGATGGCGCATTTCCGCACGGCCCGCGAACTGGGCCTGGCGACCGCGCAGGAGCGCAAGGCGTTTGCACGGCATGCCCTGGACGTGCACCCCGCCTTCCACCGCCACGAGCGGGTCCGCGCCTGCCTGGCAGCAATGCAGCCCGAAGATGATTACCCCTACCTTGCTGCGGTCCAGGACCTGTCGGATGAGGACTGGTCCAGCGTGCGCGCGGATATGGAACGAACTGGAGAGCCCGATGGCCGATGATGCAAAGAACTGCGGGAAGAAGCGCTCGTCGCTGGATTGCGGAGAGGATTGCCCGTTTCACCGGATCGGCCTGCCCATCATGCCGCTGCGCTACGCGGTGCTGAAGAACGACGGTGCCTTTGCGGCGCTGGACGGCGACCTGAACACGCCGCAGCTGGCAGAGCGGCCCCTGGGTGACAGCGCGCGCTATGGCGTGCGGCTGCTGCGTCCGGGCTATCTGTACGTCTATGACGAGGCGCGCTCTGAGCTGAAGGGCTACTACGTCAACGAAAACGCCACGCTGTACAACTTTGATCTCGACAAGCCGGTGCAGGACTGCGACCGGACCTTTACTTGCACGATGGACCACGAAGCCAAGGCTTCGCTGCTGACTATTCCGAACGCCAAAAAAGCGACATTCGTATGGTTGGCGTTTTCGGACGTGCAGTGGACCAAGGACGTGTGCAAGGCGCACAAGGGCAAGAAGGGCGCCGATATGCGCGAGCGGCACATGTTCAAGTTCGATGTGCAGGCCTGGCTCAGCAGCGGCAAGCACGCAAATGCCAAGAGCATCAACACCCTGAAGGATACGGCCGCGGACTACCAGGTGCATCGCAAGCGCGACCTGGATCAACATCAGAAGCAGCAGTTGCTGGGTTGGAGCACCGTCGGCTATTACGACGTGAAGGGCTGGATGGGGGAAATGATCGAGAACGCCGCGGAGGCCTTCCTGCCCGGCAAGGGCCTGATGCTGGCGCTGCCGGACAGCACCGGAATCCTGCAGGATCTCGCGCGGCTGATGCGCATACGCTTCGACGACTTCGTATCGAACAAGGAGGACCTGCGTCCCCTGACCGTGTCGAAGTCCATCGAGTCTCTTAGCGAAATCATCATGCAGTCGGCCGAGAGCGAGTTCCTGGAGCAAAGAGGCCGGGATGCCACCAACCATACGGTCTATGGGACCACGACTCCGAGTATGGGAGCCGGCCCGGGAGGGTCGGGGGCCGGGGGGCTGGCGGTAGGCCAGATGCTGGCGGACTGGCTGATGCCGGAGAACAAGAAGCAGCGCATGGCCGAGGCGGAGGACTATCGCCATCCGACCGAGGCCGAGCGCGGCAAGGTGCGCTGGGAAGCCTGGTCGAAGTACTTCGACAATTACGACGAGAACGCGCGCAGGGCATGGCAGAAGGGATTCGACGAGCGCTTGGCGCAATTCGACGCGGCGACCATCGTGCCCTTGGCGAAGGCGCACGTGGCGTGGATCACCTGCCAGAAAACGCTCGATTCGTTCGAATGCAACTACGACTCCAATAACGCGGATAGCGGTGCGGTTTACCAGACGGTCCTTGCGTTGTGCATCGACGGAACCCAGGACAAGCGCATTTGCTTCAAGCAGTATGCGGACTGGCTACAGGGGGAACCGGACGACACGCGCAACCTGTTGCTGCGCGCCATGTTCCACAACCAGGATTTCGTGGTCAAGAAGGTGGTCGAGGCGCACGAAGCGGCGCTCGACTGGAAGGCCATCCCCTGGGGCAATCTGCACGAGGCCTACAAGACCGGGCTCAAGGTGCTGAGCGAAGGTCAGATGGACAAGACCGCGCGCCTGCTGGAGCAGGTCATGGGGCCGGTTGTGCATGTGCTCAGGCTGGGCGTGGATAGCGGCATCGCGCGCAAGCTGGCGATGTACGTGGGCCTGCTGGCGCGGCAGAACGTGGCGATCGTGGAAGTCGAGGGCGGCAAGAAGGCTTTCCGCGCCGCGCTGATCCGCGAGGTACTGCGCCAGCATGGCAGCCAGGTGAGCATGCGCCAGATGGAGCAGGCGGTGGCGGACGAGCTGCGGCGGTTGGAGGTGCGCGGCGAACAGCTGGAGGGCACCGACAAGAAGCGCTGGTTCATGCTGGTGGACAGGGACGCTGCCGCCAATGTGTCAACGGACCTGCGGGCCGCGGATAGGGCCAGGGCCTTGGCGCAGACCACCATGACGGTCGAGGAATACGAAGCCCGGGAACTGTCGCGCTGGCGCACCGCGATCAACACGGACGTCCGTGTCGGCGTCGTCGGCTGCCTGTTCCAGACTGTGGCGGTGTACAAGCTCTGGAGCGACCTGGAATCGGCCATGCCTCACGAACGCAGCGACGCGAGCTGGAAGTTCGTGGTCGGCATCGCGTCGGCGGGCGGCTCGGTGGCAGACGTACTGGGCGTGGCGCTCAAGAGCCGGCAGGCCGCGGGTATGCGGCTGGGGATTGGGGTGGGACTTGAAACCACCGGTTCTCTGCTGGTGCGATGGGGCGGCCGCATAGGCGTCGTCACTGGCGTCATCATGGCCGTGTTCGATTTCAAATCTGCCGCGGACCAATTCACGATTGAAAAGAACGGCTTGATGGGCGGGCTTTACCTTGCCTCGGGTATCCTCAGCCTGGTTGTCATCGGAGCGTTCGCCCTGTCGGCCACGGTCGTGGGCCTGATCGCGGCGGTGCTCCTGATCATCGTGGCGATATTGATAGAGAAGTTCAAGGGCAACAAGATCGATGAATGGCTGAAGCGCTGTCTGTGGGGGAAACTGCAGGGACAGGCCGGGGCCGATTACTACTATGGGGTGCAGCAAGAGATGAACAGCCTGCGCGTGGCCTTGGGAGGGTCGTGATGGACTTTACGGGACTGATGTCCAGGTTCCCTAACGATCGTCCGCTTTCGGAGTTCGACCGCGAGCATCGCTTGCTGCAAAAGAAGCGTCTCGATGTGCCGCTGCTGGCGCAGCTCTGCGTCGTGAAGATGAATTCCAACAGCCTGCTGTCGGTGGATCGCTGGTATGGCTGGCGAGGCTTTATTGCACTGATCGGCGCCATAGGAATCGCCTTTGGTGTGGGTGGCATCCTGATGCTGGCCTGGATTCTGGTAGCGGGCGATCTGCCCAATGAGAACGGTCTCTGGGAAGCGATCTTCATCGGAATGGCGATGTTCGCCATGCTGGGCTTGGCTGGCGTCTGGATTGCGTGCAAGGAGATGTTCCGTTGGACCTACTATCCCATCGCGCTGGATCGCAAGCGCCGGCTGGTACACGTGTTCCGGCTGAATGGCACCGTCTTGACGGCGCCCTGGGACAAGATTTACTTCACGCTGGGCCGAGGCAAGGGCACGTTCGGCTGGCTCAACTGGGACATACGCGGCCTGATCCTGGCCGAGGACGGCGTCACGGTGCAGGACACCTTCGCCTTTTGCATCGCCACCAGCCGCGTCGAAAATGCCTATTCCCACTGGGAGTTCCTGCGCCGGTACATGGAAGAGGGTCCTCAGGCGGTGCTGGATGCGGTCCTGTACTGCATGCCCGTCGACGGCAAGCGCGAGAGTTTCGCCTTCAGCAAGGAACGCATCTTCGCCAATGATGCGCAGAGCCCTGGCCTCATGTATTTGGTCATGGTGCCCTTCAACTACCTGCATGCCATCATGCGCTGGGCGGTGATGCAGACCAGCAAGATCCCGGCGTTTCCGCCGGAGATCGAGGCCACGCTGCAACCTGAGCCGGGCGACAAGTACGTGCGCGATGCGTCGATGAATCCCGAAGACCTGCGCTAGGGGATTTCATCCGGCGGCGCGGCGGACCGGATTTGCGCTAGGATTACCCCGACCTTTCCGCCCCTCCCCCTGGAGCCCCCGCATGACCGACCTCAGCGCCTTTCCCATCACCAAGAAGTGGCCCGCCCGGCACCCCGACCGCATCCAGCTGTATTCGCTGCCCACGCCCAATGGCGTGAAGGTGTCGATCCTGCTGGAGGAAACCGGGCTGCCCTACGAGGTCCACCGGGTCAGCTTCGACGCCAAAGACCAGTTTTCGCCCGAATTCCTGTCGCTCAGCCCGAACAACAAGATCCCGGCCATCCTCGATCCCAATGGTCCCGAGGGCAAGCCGCTGGGCCTGTTCGAGTCCGGCGCCATCCTGATCTACCTGGCCAGCAAGGCGGGCAAGTTCCTGCCGGCGGACACGGCGGGGCGCTACGAGACGCTGCAATGGGTCATGTTCCAGATGGGCGGCATCGGCCCGATGTTCGGCCAGCTGGGCTTCTTCCACAAGTTCGCGGGCAAGGACTATGAAGACAAGCGCCCGCGCGACCGCTACGCGGAAGAATCCAAGCGCCTCTTGAACGTGCTGGACCAGCGCCTGGAAGGCCGTGACTGGGTGATGGGCGACGAGTACACCATCGCCGACATCGCCATCCTGCCCTGGGTGCGCAACCTGGTGGGTTTCTACGGCGCGGGCGAGCTGGTGGAGTTCTCGCGCTTCAAGAATGTCGCCCGGGTGCTGGAAGCCTTCGTGGCGCGTCCTGCGGTGGCCAGGGGCCTGACGATCCCCGGATAACGCCGCGCGTACCCTGCCTCTACAATCGGCCCTGTCATCCCTTCTGGAAAGCCGGGGCCGCCCATGGAACTGCGCCAACTGCGTTACTTCGTCCGCGTCGTGGAGGCGGGCAGCATCGGCCGCGCCGCGCAGTCCATAGGAATGGTGACGTCGGCGCTCAGCCAACAGATCAGCCGGCTGGAGGGCGAGCTGTCCACGCGGCTGCTGCGGCGCAGCGCCAGCGGCGTGGAGCCCACCGACGCGGGCTTGGCGTTCTTCCGTCAGGCGCAATTGGCGTTGCGCCACGCCGACGATGCGGTACATGCCGCGCAGCAGGCCAGGCTGGCGGGCCACGTCAGCGTGGGCCTGCCTTCCACCACCGCCGCCATCCTGGGCGCGCCCTTCGTGCAGGCCATGAACGAGCGCTATCCCGACATCCGTCTGCATCTGGTGGAGGCGCTGTCGGGCCATCTGAGCGACATGCTCAACGGCCGCATGCTGGACCTGGCCATCGTGTTCCAGGCGGAATCCGCGCGCCGCTGGAGCGTGACGCCCTTGCTGGACGAGCCGCTGTTCCTGCTGGCGCGGCCGGACATGGCGGGTTTGCCTGCCGGCGAGACCACGCGCATCGAGGCCATTTCGCATCTGCCTCTGGTCCTGCCCAGTGGACGCCACGGGCTGCGGGCGCTGGTCAACAACGCGTATCAGCAATCGGGCCGCACGCCGCTTGTGGCGGTGGAGGTGGACGGCCTGCCGGTGCTGATGGACGTGGTGCAACTGGGCCACGTGGCCACCATCCAGCCCAGTTCCGCCATGGCCCGGATCGCGCCGGGCCAGCTGCACATGGCGCGCATCGACGACGCGCACCTGTACCGCCCCAATCTGCTGGCCAGCCTGTCGGAGGACGAGCTGTCGCCTGCGGCGCTGGCCGCCCGCCTGGTGCTGGCCGATGTGTCGCGCACGCTGGCGCGCGAGGGCAAATGGCCGGTGGTGGCTCTTCACGATTCATGAAGACCTGTTGACGGCTGGCTGATATCGGCGGGCGCTGCCGCTCGCTACAGTCCGTTCCTTGGAAGAGGAACGATGGCATGGTCGACGTCTTGGTGGTGGGAGGGGGCAACGCGGCGCTGTGCGCGGCCCTGATGGCGCGCGAGGCCGGCGCCAGCGTGCTGCTGCTGGAAGCGGCGCCGCGCGAATGGCGCGGCGGCAATTCGCAGCACACGCGCAATCTGCGCTGCATGCACGACGCGCCGCAGGACGTGCTGGTCGAGGCCTATCCCGAGGAAGAATACTGGCAGGATCTGCTCAAGGTGACGGGCGGGCTGACCAACGAGCATCTGGCGCGGCTGGTCATCCGCGAGTCCTCCACCTGTCGCGACTGGATGCGCCGCCATGGCGTGAACTTCCAGCCGCCCTTGTCCGGCGCGCTGCATGTGGCGCGCACCAACGCCTTCTTCATGGGCGGCGGCAAGGCCCTGGTCAACGCCTACTATCGCAGCGCCGAAGCGCTGGGCGTGCAGATCCGCTACGACGCGCCGGTCGACTCGCTGGAGCTGGAGGAAGGGCGCTTCGTGGCGGCGCGCATCGGCCATGAGCGCATCGAGGCGCGCGCCTGCGTGCTGGCGGCCGGCGGCTTCGAGTCCAACCGCGAGTGGCTGCGCGAAGCCTGGGGCCAGAACGAGCGCGGCGAATGGCCGGCCGACAATTTCCTGATCCGCGGCACGCGCTACAACATGGGCGTGCTGCTGAAGTTCATGCTGGACGCCGGCGCGGACAGCATCGGCGATCCGTCGCAGTCGCATTGCGTGGCAATCGATGCGCGCGCGCCGCTGTACGACGGCGGCATCTGCACGCGCATCGATTGCGTGTCGCTGGGCGTGGTGGTCAACCGGGAGGCCAGGCGCTTCTACGACGAGGGCGAGGACTTCTGGCCCAAGCGCTACGCGATCTGGGGCCGCCTGACAGCCATGCAGCCGGGCCAGATCGCCTATTCCATCATTGACGCCAAGGCCGTGGGCCGCTTCATGCCGCCGGTGTTCCCGGGCGTGCAGGCCGACACCTTGCCGGAACTGGCGGTGAAGCTGGGGCTGGACCCGGCGGTCTTCGAGCAGACCGTGCGCGACTACAACGCGGCCTGCCGCGTCGGCAAGTTCGACCATACGGCGCTGGACGACTGCCATACCGAAGGCCTGGCGCCGGCGAAGACGCACTGGGCGCGGCCCATCGACACGGCGCCGTTCTATGGCTATGCCTTGCGGCCCGGCATCACCTTTACCTACCTGGGCCTGAAGGTGGACGACACCGCCGCGGTCCGGTTCAGCGACGTGCCCAGCGACAACCTGTTCGTCGCGGGCGAAATGATGGCAGGCAATGTGCTGGGCAAGGGCTATACGGCCGGGGTGGGGATGTCCATCGGCACGGCCTTCGGCCGCATCGCCGGCACCCGGGCCGCCGCCGCCGCGCGCGGCCGGCATAACGCGGAAGCACGACATGAAGCAGCTTGAAGCCCTGGCCCGCGAGGCCCAGTCCTTTTCCACGCAGCATGGCGAGGCAGCGCCCGTCATGGCAGAGCAGCCGGTGCGCTGGCATGGCAAACAGGCCGAACGCCGGGCGGATCTGCTGACGGGCGATGAAACCGAAGTCGCCCGCGTCATGCAGATCTGCAACGCCTGCCGCTATTGCGAAGGATTCTGTGCGGTGTTTCCCGCCATGACCCGTCGCCTGGAATTCGGCAAGGCCGACTTGAACTACCTGGCCAACCTGTGCCACAACTGCGGCGCCTGTCTGCATGCCTGCCAGTACGCGCCGCCGCACGAGTTCGCGGTGAACGTGCCGCAATCCATGGCGCGGGTGCGGATGCAGACGTACACCGATTATGCCTGGCCCGCAGCGCTGGGCGCCCTGTATAAGCGCAATGGCCTGACCGTGTCGCTGGCCGCCGCTGCGGGCTTGGCACTGTTCCTGGCGATGGCCGTGCTGATGGCGGGCGGCTTGTTCCATGAGCCCATGGCCGGCAATTTCTACGCGGTGTTCCCGCACAACACGCTGGCGCTGATGTTCGGCGCGGTGTTCGGCTTTGCGATGCTGGCGCTGGGCGTGGGCGTGACGCGCTTCTGGCGCAATGTCAGTCCGGGCGCGGCCACAGGCGCTGCAGTGGCGGAAGCGGCGCATGACGCCCTGCGCCTGCGCTACCTGGATGGGGGGCATGGCAAGGGCTGCAACAACGCGGACGACGCCTTCACCTTGTGGCGCCGCCGCTTCCATCACTTCACGTTCTACGGCTTCATGCTGTGTTTCGCCGCCACCAGCGTGGCGACGCTGTATCACTATCTGCTGGACCAGCAGGCGCCGTATCCCTTCTGGAGCGCGCCTGTGCTGCTGGGTACGGCAGGCGGCGTCGGCCTGTTGATCGGACCCGCGGGACTGCTGTGGTTGAACCTCAAGCGTCATCCGCAGCAGGGCGACGCGGCGCAAAAGCCCATGGACCGCGGCTTCATTGCGCTGCTGTTCCTGACCAGCGCCACGGGCCTGGCCTTGCTGGCCGGCCGCGACGGCGGCGCGATGGCGCTGCTGCTGGCGATTCACCTGGGCGTGGTGATGGCGCTATTCCTGACGCTGCCCTACGGCAAGTTCGCCCACGGCATCTATCGTTCGGCCGCGTTGTTGAAGTGGGCCATCGAGAAACGCCAGCCCAACAAGCTGCAACTGGGCTCGGATTGAAGCACCGCGCAGCCGCGCGGCCATGACGGCGTCCGTCGACGGCGCCGCGACCGACAACAAACCAGGAGACTTCAATGTTCCGCACTTCCTTGCTGGCGCGTGCCGCGCTGGCCGCCTGTCTGCTGCCGGCCTTGCCGGCGCAAGCCCAGTCCTTCCCCTCGAAGCCGATCACGCTGGTGGTGCCGCATTCCGCGGGCGGCACCTCGGATATCCTGGCGCGCACCGTTGCGGCGGAGGCGGCGAAGACGCTGGGGCAAACCATCGTCATCGACAACAAGGGCGGTGCCAACGGCACCATCGCCGCCAAGCAGGTGGCGATGTCCGCGCCGGACGGCTACACGCTGCTCTTGGCAACTGCCAGCACGCATGGCATCAATCCGTCCTTGTACTCGCGGATTTCGTACGATGCGGTGAAGGACTTCACGCCCGTGACGCTGCTGGCCACCGTGCCCAATGTGCTGGTGGTGGGCAAGCAGGTGCAGGCTGCCAATGTGCAGGAGCTGGTTGCCTACATCCGTTCGCAGGGCGACAAGATCAACATGGGCTCGGCCGGCGCGGGCACGCCTGGCCATCTGGCCGGCGAGATGTTCAAGAGCGCCGCGAAGCTCCAGTTCACGCACATCCCCTACAAGGGCGGCAGTCCGGCCATCACCGACCTGATCGGCGGCCAGATCGACTTCATGTTCACGACCATTCCCGGCGTGCTGCCGCACGTAAAGGCCGGCACGCTGCGCGCGCTGGCGGTTACCTCGCCGCAGCGTTCGCCCGCCATGACGGATATCCCCACCATGGCGGAATCGGGCCTGCCGGGCTTTCAGGCCGTGTCGTGGCACGGCATCGTTGCGCCGGCGGGCACGCCGGACGCGGTGGTCGCCACGCTGAACCAGGCGTTGAGCGGCGCGCTGGCCGCGCCTGCGGTCAAGCAGCGCCTGATGGAAGAGGGCGCGCAGGCCTCCAGCCTGAACACGGCGGCGTTTGGCGCCTTCATCCAGAGCGAGATCGCGGCCTGGGCCAAGGCCGTCAAGGATTCGGGCGCCACGGCGAACTGATACCGGGGGCGTAGAGCGGGGCAGTGTCCTAGAATGACGCATGCTTATTGCCCTGCTCACCACGCTGGCCCTGGCAACGGGCAACGCGGCTGCCTTCGAACTTTCCTGCTTCTATACGGACAAGACCGACGAAGGCGCATTCGGCCACGCGGAACAGTGCGCCCGCGAGGACGGCGGCGGCATCGTCTTCAACCCCGAAATCTTGCGCCGCATGCAGTTCGGCGCCGATGGCCTGGCGCCCGCGGCCGTCGCTGGCTGGCGTTGGGTGCGGCCGGATGGCCGGTCGGTGTCCGTGATTACCTACGACAACGGCCCGGACGAGTTCGAGGAAGGGCTGGCGCGCGGGCGCAGGCCGGAAGGCATGGCCTACTACGACAAGCAGCTGGACCTGGCGCTGGCCACCTCCTATGCGTGGGCTGAGCCTTTCAGCGGCGGTCTGGCCGCAGTGTGCAGCTATTGCGTCAGCGTGCAGGATGGCGAGCATTCCGTGATGGTCGGCGGCGATTGGGGCGCCATCGACCGCAAGGGCGTCCTGGCGCTGCCCCTGCGGCCGGACGCTGCGTCCTTGCGCAGCGATCTGGAGGCCGCGAGAAAGCGCCGCTGAACGACGCTCGCGGATCAGCCGCCCGCCAGCAGCTTGCCCAGCGTCGCCATGCCTTGCTCCATTTCGGGATTCCAGGGATGGCCGCCGTTCAGCCTCAGGAAGTTGCCGAAGGCGCCTGACGCTGAAAACAGCGGACCCGGGGCGACGCTGATGCCGTGTCCCAGCGCGGCGCGGTGCACCTTGAGCGTGTCGATATGGGCCGGCAGCTCCACCCACACGAAGTAGCCGCCCAGCGGTCGCGTGGCGCGCGTGCCCTTGGGGAAGTAGCGGGCGATGGCTTGCAGCAGTTCCCCTTGCTGCTGGGCCAGCGCCTGGCGGAATTGCCGCAGGTGGCGGTCGAAGCCGCCTTTTTCCAGATAGGCGGCGATGGCGGCCTGCGTAGGCGCGGCGGTGGCCAGGCTGGTGGTGAGCTTGTTGCGCATGATGCGCCGCGTGTAGCGGCCGGCGGCCACCCAGCCCACGCGGTAGCCCGGCGCCAGGGTCTTGGAGAACGAAGAGCAGTGCATGACGATGCCATCGCGATCGTAGGCCTTGGCGGGGCGCGGACGCTGCTCGCCGAAGTACAGCTCGCCGTAGACGTCGTCTTCGATCAACGCCACGTCGTGGCTTGCAAGCAACCGCACCAGCGCTTCCTTCTTGTCGTCGGGCATCAGGCTGCCCAGCGGGTTCTGGAAGGTGGTCATGAGCCAGCAGGCTTTGGGGCGGTGGCGCAGGATGGCCTGCTCCAGCGCCCGCAGGTCTATGCCTTCGCGCGGATGCGTGGCCACTTCGATGGCGTGCAGGTGGTTGCGCTCCAGCGATTGCAGCGCGGCGTAGAAGGTGGGGGATTCCACGATGACCGCGTCGCCGGGCTCGGTGACCGCCGCCAGGCTCAGGTTCAGCGCGTCCAGCGCGCCGTTGGTGATGATGATGTCGTCCACCGGCACCGACATGCCGTCGGCCAGGTAGCGCAGCGCGATGGCGCGGCGCAGCGCCGCGTCGCCCGGACTGAGGTCGTCGATCGAGCCCCAGGGGTCCAGGCGCTGCACCGTGGCTGCCATGAACTTCGCCAGGCGTCCGTAGGGCAGCAGCGACGGGTTGGGAAAGGCCGAGCCGAAGGGCAGCATGTCGCGGCGCAGGGTGGCGTTGAGCACCTGCAGCACGTTGTCGCTGACGTCCACCGGATGGCGTCCGGCGCTGGCGCTGGACAATCCGTCCAGCTCCGGCAGCGTGGCGTGCGGCGCGCGCAGCACGTAATAGCCGGAGCGGTCGCGCGCCCGGATCAGGCCGCGCGCTTCCAGCAGGTAATAGGCCTTGAACACCGTCGACGGGCTGACCCCGCGGCTGGCGCTGGTCTGCCGCACCGAGGGCAGGCGGTCGCCCGCCTGCAGCAGGCCCGATCGGATCGAGGCGGTGATTTCTTCTGTCAGCCGTTCATAGCGCTTCATGGGGCGGGTCCGTTTGTTTGGAGCGGGTTCAGGTCGACATGCCGATGGATCTCATCACCAGGCGCAGCGCATAGGCCGCCACGCCCAGGGCCGCGACACTGCATGCCCAGATCATCGCCAGCCAGAGCAGGCGGCTGCGCCATGAGGGCAGGGAGGATTGGGAGCCGTTCATCAGTGGAACTCCTCGCCAAGGCGCACCTTGCCCCGGAACACGTAGTACGACCAGGCGGTGTACATGAGAATAATCGGAATGATCGCCAGCGCTCCCACCAGCGCGAAGCCCAGGCTTTGCGGCGGCGCGGATGCGGTCCAGATGGACACGTCAGGCGGGATGATGGCGGGCCAGATGCTGATGCCCAGGCCGCTGTACCCCAGGAACAGCAGCGCCAGCGACAGCACGAAGGGGCCGGCGTTGGGCATGCCCTTGACGCGGCGGATGAGATCGAAGCCGGTCACGGCGACCAGCAACGGCACCGGCAGGAACCAGAACATATTGGGCAGGCTGAACCAGCGCTGCGCGATCTGCGGCTGCGCCAGCGGCGTCCAGACGCTGAGCGCCGCGATCACGGCCAGCAGCAGCAGCGTGAGCGGACGGGCGATGTCGCACATGTGGCGGTGCAGGCGGCCTTCGGTCTTCATGATGAGCCAGGTGCAGCCGAGCAGCGCGTAAGCCACCACCAGCCCCGCCCCGGTGAAGAGCGAGAACGGGCTGATCCAGTCCCAGGCGCCACCTTGATAGGCGCGGTCCACGACCGGGATGCCTTCGATGTAGGCGCCCAGCGTCACGCCCTGGAAGAACGTGGCGCACACGGAACCGAGCACAAAGGCGCGGTCCCACAGCGGGCGGTGATGCTCGTCCGCCTTGAAGCGGAATTCGAACGCCACGCCGCGGAAGATCAGGCCCAGCAGCATGAATACCAGCGGCAGGTGCAGCGCGCTCAGGATCACCGAGTAGGCCAGCGGGAACGCGGCCATCAGGCCGGCGCCGCCCAGCACCAGCCAGGTCTCGTTGCCGTCCCACACGGGCGCCACGGTGTTGACCATGACGTCGCGTTCCTCGCGATCGGAGATCAGCGGAAAGAGGATGCCGATGCCCAAATCGAAGCCATCCATGATCACGTACATCATCACCCCGAACAGGATGATGACGGCCCATACCAGTGCAAGGTCGATGCCCATGGCCTCAGACTCCCGAATGCTTGCGTTGCGCGGGCTCGATGCCCGCCAGGGTGGAGGCGGCCGACAGCGGCCGCGAGGGCTGGCGCGGTTCTCCCGGGCCGCCCGACAGCGGCGCGTGGCCGGGGGCGGGGCTGGGGCCCATGCGGATCAGGCGCAGCATGTACGAGACGCCGGCGCCGAACACCAGCAGGTACACCACCACGAACAGCGCCAGCGTCAGCGTCAGTTCGCCCAGTCCGTGCGGCGTGGCCGCGTCGGCGGTGCGCATGACGCCGTACACCACCCAGGGCTGGCGGCCGATTTCCGTCACGTACCAGCCGGCCAGGATGGCGATCAGCCCGGAAGGTCCCATCCACAGCGCAAACCGGTGCAACCAGCGCGATTCGTACAGCCGGCCACGCCAGCGCGACCACGCGGCCCAGAGGGCGAGCGCGATCATCAGCATGCCCAGGCCCGCCATCACGCGGAACGACCAGAACACGGCCGTGGCATTGGGACGGTCTTCGGGCGGATAGGACTTCAGACCCGGGAACTGGCCGTCCCAGCTATGCGTGAGGATCAGGCTGCCCAGGCGCGGAATGTTGACCGCGTAGCGCGTTTCCTCGCGCTCCATGTCGGGGATGCCGAACAGTGTCAGCGGCACGCCAGCGCCAGGCTCGTTCTCCCAATGGCCTTCGATGGCCGCGATCTTGGCGGGCTGGTGCTTGAGCGTGTTCAGGCCATGGAAGTCGCCCACCACGGCTTGCAGCGGGGCCACCAGCAGCAGCATGCCCATGGCCATCGCGAACATCTTCTTCACGGCGGGGCTGCGGTCGCCGCGCAACATGTGCCAGGCGCCGGATGCGCCCACCATCAGCGCGGTCGCCAGGAACGCGGCGATGCCCATGTGCGCCAGGCGGTAGGGGAAGGACGGATTGAAGATCACGGCCAGCCAGTCCGTGGGCACCACGCGCCCGTCCAGGATTTCGTAGCCGGCGGGCGTCTGCATCCAGCTGTTGGAGGCCAGGATCCAGGTGGCCGACACCAGCGTGCCCAGCGCCACCATCACGGTCGAGAAGAAATGCAGGCCTGGCCCGACGCGCGACCAGCCGAACAGCATCACGCCCAGGAAGCCGGCTTCCAGGAAGAAGGCGGTCAGCACTTCATAGGCCAGCAAGGGCCCGGTCACGCTGCCGGCGAAATCGGAGAAGAAGCTCCAGTTGGTGCCGAACTGATACGCCATCACGAGGCCGGACACCACGCCCATCCCGAAGTTGACGGCAAAGATCTTGGTCCAGAAATGGTAGAGGTCGCGGTAGACGGTGTTGCGCGTGCGCAGCCACAGGCCTTCCAGCACGGCGAGATAGCTGGCCAGGCCGATGGTGATGGCGGGGAAGATGATGTGAAACGAGATGGTGAAGCCGAACTGTATTCGGGCAAGCAATAGCGCGTCGCTATCCATGGCGGTATTCCTGACTTCTTCGCCAGCGCGCCTCAACCGCCACAAGACGGCGTGCGCTGACGGGTGTTTGACCTACACCGTGAAGTTAGAGCCGCAGCCTGGATCAGTACAGATTCAGAGCATGAATAAAAAAGCGGATCAGTTTGGATGGATTGCCGGAAGAAAATGCGCTTTTCATAGGGAAAGCATCTGTGCTGCAAGTCTTGCGAAGACGATGAAGTTACAAAAAAAGCAGCACAGAAAAGGCGGGTGCGTCCCCTGATACGCTGGTTTTGAGTGCGCAGCCCGCCAGGCCGGCGCCTAGGATGCGCAGGCGCGCGCCGCTTCGTCGATCAGGCCGGCCACCTCGGCGGCGCGCGACGCAAGCGATGCGTGGCTGGCGTCCAGCGTGATGGTCTTGCGGGTGTTCAGGCGCGCGGCCATGCGCGTCTGGTTTTCGGGGGCGATCATCCGGTCCTGGCTGGATATCTGGTACCAGGACGGCTTGCTGCGCCATGCGGGGACGGACACGGTTTCGCCGAAGGCGCTGGCCAGGGGCGCCTTTTGCGTGACGGCCATGACCAGGCCCTCGTCGGCGGACAGGTCCTGGCAGAAGCTCTCATGGAACTTGTCGGCGCGCAGCCAGAGGTAGCCGTCGCTGTCGGGCGCCAGGTTGGGCGCAGCCGCGGGCAGCATTTCCTGAGTGATGCCGCCCGGGCTTTCTCCCGCGTCCGGGGCGAAGGCGGCGATGTACACCAGGCCGGCCACGTTGGGCTGGTTGCCGGCTTCGGTAATGACCGCGCCGCCGTACGAATGGCCCACCAGCAGCACGGGGCCCTTCTGCTGCGCGATCATTTTGCGCGTGCGTTCGGCGTCGCCGGCCAGGGAGGCCAGCGGCATGTCGACGGCGTGCAGGTCTTGATAGCCCTTGCGCGCCAGTTCCAGGATGACGCGGCTCCAGTGGGCGGCGCCGCCCCAGAAACCGTGCACAAGAATGATGCTGGGTTTGCTGCTCATGATGCGGCTCCTTCCTCGGGATGGAGCAACGATCATGCGCCGGCCAGGACGGCGCCGCCACAACTATTTGCGGCGGCGCCAGTGCCGTTACAGCGGACGCGGGGCAGGCGTGATGGCGGCCGGACGCTGGGCGCGCTGGCTCAGCCACACGCTGGCGACCACGATCACCATGCCGGCGATCTGCGCGGCGCTCAGCTGCTGGCCCAGCATGCCCCAGCCCAGCAGCACGGCGGTGATGGGGCTGAGAAAGCCCAGCGAGGAGACCACCGCGGGCTCCAGCCGCGCCACGCCCCGGAACCAGAGCACATAGGTCAGCGCCGCGCCAATCAAGCCCAGGTAGGCGATGCCGGCCACGTTCAGCGCGGTGAGCGGCGGCAGGGCGGGCTCGGCGGCGAAGGCCAGCGGCGCCAGCAGGATGCCGCCCGCCGTCAGCTGCCACGATGTGAAGGTGAGCGCGGATACCGGCGGCTGCCAGCGCCGGCTGAGTACCGTGCCCAGGGCCATCGAGGCGGCGCTGATCAATCCGGCCGCAATGCCTACCGGGTCCAGCGCGGCCTTGGGCGTCAGCACCAGCAGCGCCACTCCGCCCAGGCCGCCCAGCGCCGCCAGCACCGACAGGCCGCGCACGGGTGTGCCCAGCAGGCTGCGTGCCAGCAGTATCACCACCAGCGGCTGGACCGCGCCCAGCGTGGCGGCCACGCCGCCCGGCAGGCGGTAGGCCGCCACGAACAGCAGAGCCCAGAAAACGGAAAAGTTCAGCGCGCCCAGGATGAAGGCGCGCAGCCACCAGATGCCTTGCGGCAGTTGGCGCACGATCAGCAGCAGCAGGAAGCCGGCCGGCAGCGCGCGCAGCATGGCGACCGTCAGCGGATAGTCCTGCGGCAGCATCAGGGTGGTGACGACGTAGGTGCTGCCCCAGATGGCGGGCGCCAGGGCAGTCAACAGCAGATCGGAACCGCGGTTCATTGTCATGCTCCGGCTAGCTCAGGCAAGTTCAAGCACGTCGTGGACGGGGCGGCGCGGCTTCTGCGGCCAATTGCCTTCCTGCGCGTAGCCCATGGCGACCAGCATGACCGGCACCTCCTCCTGGCGCAAGCCGAAGGCCTGGGCCACGCCGGCGGCGTCAAAGCCGGTCATCGGGCTGGCGGCCAGGCCTTGGGCCTGTCCTGCCAGCATCAGGGTGGAGGCGCCGAAGGTGGCGCTGCGCACGGCCTCGTCGCGCTGCGTCTGCGGCGAGTCGGCATAGAGGCGGCTGGCCGCGGCTTCCCAGGATGGCACCATGGCCGCGGGCATGAAGCCCGCGTCCACGGACGGTTGCAGGCGGTCGGCCATCCAGGCGGCCTGGGGCAGCACGCCCAGCACGATGAAGGTCACCGCCGATTCGCTCACCTTGGGCTGGTTCCACGCCAACTCGCGCAGCCGGCGCTTGCCCTCCTGGCTGCGCACGGCGATGAAGCGCCAGTTCTGCAGATTGAAGGCGGTGGGCGCGCGGGTGGCCCAGGAGACCAGGGTACGGATGATGTCGTCGTTCACGTCGCGGGCGGGATCGAAGAAGTTGGCGGAAACGCGTTGCGCGATTGCGTCGGTCAGGGCGTGGTTCATGGCTGCCATCCTTGGGATTTGCTGAGATTGCCGGCTCGCCATATGCGCGCCGTCTCCATGTCCACAGGCTAATTGAATCCTTGTTTGGCGATAATATCCAATTCAATGGCAATATCATTCACCAATAGTGAATAATCTATGGATCATCTGACGGCGCTGAGGGTGTTCAGGCAAGTGGTGGAGCGGGGCGGCTTCGCAGCCGCGTCGCGGCAGATGGGCCTGTCGCCCGCCGCGGTCAGCAAGAACATCGCCGAACTGGAAACCCACCTGGCGGCGCGCCTGCTCAACCGCACCACCCGCCGCATGAGCCTGACCGAAGCCGGCGCGCGCTACTACGAACAGATGGTGCGCATCCTGGACGACCTGAGCGAAGCCGAGCAATCGCTGGGGCCCTTGCAGCAGGCGCCGTCGGGCACCTTGCGGGTCAGCGCGCCCATGTCGCTGAGCCTGGTCCGGCTGTCCGCCGCCATGCCGCGCTTCCTGGAGCGCTATCCTCAGGTATCGCTGGACCTCAACCTGGAGGACCGCCGCATCGACATCGTCAAGGAAGGCTACGACCTGGCCATCCGCGGCACCGACCGGCTGGAGGATTCCAGCCTGGTGGCGCGCAAGCTGATGACGCTGGACCACGTGCTTTGCGGCGCGCCGGCCTACTTCGAGCGCCATGGCGTGCCGGCCTCGCCGCTGGCGCTGCGCAACATGGAGCGCGTGCAGTTCACCTTGTCTGGCCACGCGGACGAATGGACCTTCAAGCGCGCGGGCGAGACCGAACGCGTGCCGGTGCGGGGCCGCTACAGGGTGAGTTCCAGCCTGGCGGTGCGCGATGCGCTGCGCGCCGGTTTTGGCGTCAGCCTGGTGCCGCGCGTATACGTGCAGCAGGACCTGGACAGCGGCGCGCTGCAGGCGGTGCTGCAGGATTGGAAACCCGACGAGACCTACGTGTATGCGGTGTATCCCTCGCGCCGCCACATGGTGGCCAAGGTGCGCGCCTTCGTCGACTTCCTGCTGGAAGAACTGGGCGCGCCGCGGGAATGAGCCGCGGCGGCCCCTAGCCGCATCAATACATGTGCTGGCCGCCGTTCATGGCGACATTGCTACCGGTCATGAACGCCGCGGCATCGCTGCAGATGAAGGCGACCAGCGCGCCGATCTCTTCCGGGCGGCCGAGCCGGCCCAGCGGGATCTGCGGCAGGATCTTCTCCTTCAACACCTCTTCGGGCACGGCCTCCACCATGCGCGTCGCCAGGTAGCCGGGCGATACGGTGTTCACCGTCACGCCTTTCCTGGCCAGCTCCAGCGCCAGGGATTTGGTGAAGCCGTGGATGCCGGCCTTGGAGGCCGCATAGTTGGTCTGGCCAAACGACCCCTTGCTGCCGTTGACGGACGAGATGTTGACGATGCGGCCCCAGCCCCGGTCGGCCATGGCGCCGCATAGCGGCTGCGTCATGTTGAACATGGAGTCCAGGTTGCCGCGCAGCACGTCCGTCCAGTTTTCGTGACTCATCTTGCGCAGGCTGGCATCGCGGGTAAGGCCGGCGTTGTTGATCAGGATGTCGATCTGGCGGCCGTCTTCCTCCAGGCGCCGCGCCAGCGCCTGGCACGAGTCGTAATCGGCCACGTCCACCCTGTACATGGCGTAGCGGCGGCCCTGGGCCGCCTCCGCGTCCACCCACGCCCGCGCGGCGTCTTCGCTGGAGTGGTAGGTGATGATGACCTGGTGGCCGGCATCGCGCAGGGCGCGCGCGATGGCTTGCCCGAGGCAGCCGGCCCCGCCTGTGACGAGCGCAGTGCGTTCAGCCGTCATGATGGGATCCCGGTTGGCTTGCGTCGCGCATGGCCGAGCACGCCGACGCCATCTGGTTCGACAGCGTCTTCCAGATCTGCGCCATGGGGGTGTCTTCGATGCCCATGGCGCCGCCGGTGGCCTGCTTCAGCCAGCCTCGCATTGCTTCGCTCATGCCGGCGGCCAGGGTGGCCTGTTCTTCGAGCAGCGCGTGGGTGATGGCCTGGCTGGCTTCAAGCTGGCTTTGCCATTGCTTGCGCGTCATTTCGCCCAGCGCGGGCGCGATCTCTTGCCAGTTGCCGGATTGTTGCAAGGGCGCCAGTGCGGCCAGGTATTGTTCCGCGTTGCCGCCGGCCAGGCGGCGGCCCAGTTCAACCCAGCGCTGCTGGCTTTCCTGCGCAAGCTGCGCCATGCGCTGGCAATAGGCGGCATTGGCGCTGGCAAGGCCCTGAGGCGTGGAGGCAGTGGTTTTCTTCATCATCCGTCCTTTTAAGAGAGTGGTAAGGGGTAACGAACACACAGGCCTCAAGCCATCTGGCTGAGGGTCTTGCGAAAGCGCGCCAGCGAGAACGCGAACAGGACCGAGCCTATGAGCGCCAGCGCCAGGAAGGGTTGCCACACGACGCTCAAGCCCGCGCCGCGGTAGAGAATGGCCTGGCCGAGTTCCACGAAGTGGGTGGTGGGAGCGGCCAGCATGATGTCCTGCACGAACTGCGGCATGCTTTCGCGCGGCGTGGTGCCGCCCGACAGCATTTGCAGGGGCAGCAGCACTAGTACAAGCAACATGCCGAACTGCGGCATGCTGCGCGCAAGCGTGGCCATGAATATGCCCATAGAGGTCGTCGCGAACAGGTGCAGCGCCGCCCCGACCAGGAACAGCGCCACCGATCCTTCGATCGGCACTTGCAGCAAGCCGCGTACCACGAAAGTCAACGATAGCCCAGCAGATGCCAACACCACCAGCCCCATCGACCAGACCTTCGCGACCATGATCTCGGTCGGCGTCACCGGCATGACCAGCAGGTGCTCGATGGTGCCGTGCTCGCGTTCGCGGATCAGCGCGGCGCCGGTCAGGATGATGGACAGCATGGTGACGTTGTTGATGATCTCCATCAGCGCGCCGAACCAGGCCTGGGTCAGATTGGGGTTGAAGCGCATGCGCACCGCCAGCTCCACCGGCAGTTCGGTGGGCGCGCGGTAGCGTTTGACGAACTCGTTGATCTCGTCGCTGATGATCTGCTGGATGTAGCTGCTGCCCGTGAACGCCTGGCTCATGCGGGTCGCGTCCACGTTGAGCTGGATTTCAGCGGGCCGGCCAGCCAGCACGTCGCGCTGGAAATTGGGCGGAATGTTGACCGAGAAGGTGTAGCGCCCCGCGTCCATGCCGGCATCGGCCTCGGCCGAAGTCGTTACTTCCGGCGGTGTGAAGTGCGGGGGATAGAAGGCCGACGTGATGCGCGCGGACAGGGGCGAGACGTCCTCGTCGACCACGGCGATGGGAGCGTTGTGCAAGGTTTCCGGCACGGCCGTGGCGGCGGTGTAGATCATCAGCGTGAACGACACGAGGATCAGGATCAGCATCATCGGGTCGCGCGCCAGGCTCCACAGCTCCTTCACGCCCAGGCGGTAGATATTGGCCAGGTGCCGCATCTCAGGTCTCCTGTTTCTTCAGCAGCAGCGCCGAGGCGCCCAGGATGACGGGAATGGCGATCAGCAGCGGCCAGAACGAGCCTTGCAGATTGGAGAAGTCCAGGGCCTTGCTGAAGACGCCGCGGCTGATGGTCAGCATGTGCGTGGCGGGGTAGACCTGTCCGATCAGGCGGCCGGCGCCTTCCAGCGACGAAACCGGGTTGAGCAGGCCGGCGAACTGCACCGCGGGCACCAGGGTGCCTATCATGGTGAAGAACAGCGCCGCGATCTGGCTGCGGGTGAACGTGGAGGCCAACAGGCCGATGGCGGTGGCCACCACGTTGTAGATCAGCGCGGCGGCAAGCAGGGTCAGGAAGCTGCCGGTGATGGGCACGCCGAACAGCGTCACGGCCAGCAGCGTCATCAGCAGGAAATTCAGCATGGCCAGCGCCACGTAGGGCGCCTGCTTGCCCAGCAGGAATTCCAGCCGTGTCACGGGCGTGACGTACAGATTGATGATGGAACCCAGCTCCTTTTCGCGCACCACCGCCAGCGCCGTCAGCATCGCCGGCATCATCAGGAGCAGCAGCGGGATCACGGCGGGCACCATGGCGGGGAGGCTGCGCACGTCCGGGTTGTAGCGGAAGCGCGTCTCTATGCTGACCGGCAGGGTCGCGTCCGAGCCCAGGCGTTCGCGCGCCTGCTGCATCAGCCAGCCCTGGTGCATGCCCAGCACATAGCCGCGGATGGTCTCGGCGCGCTGCGGCATGGCGCCGTCGATCCAGACGCCGATCTGCGCGCCGTTGCCGCGCTCCGCGTCGCGCGCAAAGCCTTGCGGTATCTCGATGGCCAGCGACAGCTCGCCGCTGCGCATGCGCGCGTCCATCTCCTCGTAGCTGGAAATGGGCGGATGTTCGATGAAGTAGCGCGAGCCCGCCAGGTTCAGACTGTAGTTGTGGCTCAGGCCGGTCTGGTCGCGGTCCATGACCGCATAGCGCAGGTCCTCCACGTCCATGCTGATGCCAAAGCCCATCACGAACATCAGCAAGAGCGAACCGGCCAGGGCCAGCGTGGCGCGCACCGGGTCGCGGCGCAGTTCCAGCGATTCGCGCCACATGTAGCTCAGCATGCGCTGCAGGCTGAAGCCGCGGTGTTCCGGCGTTTCGGCGGAGGCGGACGCCAAGGGGGGGGCGGCTTGCGCGTCAGCGTCTTCTGGTTTGGTGCCGGCGCCCGCGTCGATCAGGTAGGCGATGAAGGCTTCCTCCAGCGTCTGCGCGCCGCGCATGCGCGTGATCTCGTCGGGCGACGCGCTGACCAGCACCTTGCCCGCATGCATCAGCGACATGCGGTCGCAGCGCTGGGCTTCGTTCATGAAGTGGGTGGAAATGAAGATGGTGACCTGGTCCTGGCGCGCCAGCGCGATCAGCAGGCGCCAGAAGTTGTCTCGCGCGACGGGGTCCACGCCCGAGGTCGGTTCATCCAGGATCAGCAGCTCGGGCTTGTGCACCATGGCAACCGCCAGCGACAGGCGCTGGCGCACGCCCATGGGCAGATTCTCTGGCAAGGTGTCCAGCACTTCGCCCAGGTCGAAGCGCCGCACCATCTCGTCCACGCGCGCCGGAATCTCGGCCTCCGGAACGTGGAACAGGCGCGCGTGCAGCACCAGGTTCTGCATTACGGTCAGCTCGCCATACAGCGAGAACGCCTGCGACATGTAGCCCACGCGGCGGCGGGTATCGATGTTGCGCGGATCGACCTCGGCGCCGAACAGCCAGGCCTGTCCTTCGCTTGCCGGCAGCAGGCCGGTCAGCATTTTCATGGTGGTGGACTTGCCGCAGCCGTTGGAACCCAGGAAACCGAAGATCTCGCCCTTGCGGATGCGGAAGTTGACATGGTCCACGGCGACGAAATCGCCGAAGCGCATGGTCAGGTCGCGCGCCTCGATGGCGATCTCGGCGTCTTGGTCGATGGCCAGCGGCACGATCTCCACCGGCTTGTGGCCGCGCTTCTTTTCTTCCGGCAGCAAGGAGATGAAGGCGGCTTCCAGCGAGTCCGCGCCGGTGCGCTGCTGCAGTTCGGCGGGCGTGCCGGTGGCCAGCACACGGCCTTCGTCCATGGCGATCAGCCAGTCGAAGCGCTGCGCCTCGTCCATGTAGGCCGTGGCCACGATCACGCTCATGCCGCTGCGCTCGCGGCGGATCTCGTTGATCAGGTCCCAGAACTGCGCGCGCGCCAGCGGATCCACGCCGGTGGTGGGCTCGTCCAGGATCAGCAGGTCGGGGTCGTGGATCAGGGCGCAGCACAGACCCAGCTTCTGCTTCATGCCGCCGGACAGCTTGCCGGCCGGGCGCGACAGGAAGGCCGACATGCCGGTGCTGCGCGTCAGGCTGTCGATGCGGCGGCGGCGCTCGGCTTCGTCATGGCCGAACAGGCGGCCGAAGAACTGCAGGTTCTCTTCGACCGACAGGGTGGGATAGAGATTCTTGCCCAGGCCCTGCGGCATATAGGCGATGCGCGGGCACACGTCGTCGCGGTGCCCGCGGCTGGCCATGTCGCCATCCAGCACGTCCACCTTGCCTTCCTGCACCGCGCGCGAACCCGCGATCAGGGCCAGCAGGCTGGACTTGCCGACGCCGTCCGGGCCGATCAGCCCGACCATGCGGCCGGCGGGAATGTCCAGGGTGATGCCGTCCAGCGCCACCGTCTTGCCGTAGCGCAGGTTGACGCCGGACAGCGTCACCACGGGCGCGGTGTCCGGGGAGGTCATCAGGGCACCTTGACTTCAAGATTGGCGGGCCATTGCGCGTCGGCATCGAGCTTCAGCCAGGCCACGCCCGGCAGGCCCGTCTTGACCTGCTTCAGGTGCCGCTGCAGCAGCTCGGGGCTGATCTGGGCCTTGACGCGGAACATCAGCTTCTGCCGTTCGCTGGCGGTCTCCACCGTCTTGGGCGTGAACTGCGCGGTGCTGGCCACGAAGGAGACCTTGGCGGGGATGACGTATTGCGGCGCGGCGTCGAGGATGATGCGTACGTCCTGACCCAGCGCCACGCGGCCGGCCGCCTGCTCGGGCAGGAAGAACGTCATGTAGACATCGGCCAGGTCCACCATGTTCAGCACCTTGCCGCCAGCGCCCAGCACTTCGCCAGGCTGTGCCACGCGGTACTGCACACGGCCGTCGCGCGGGGCGCGCAGCTCGCTGTCGGCGATGTCGGCCTCGATGCGGGCGATGGTGGCCTGTGCGGCGGTGACGGCGGATTGCGCGCCGACCTCGGCGGCGCGCGCGGCGTCGATGGCGGCCTGCGCGGCCTTCACCTGCGCACGCGCGGCATGCACCGAGGCCTGTGCGCTGCGCACGCGGGCGCGGTCGTCGTCCAGTTCCTGGATGGACGAGGCGCCTTCCTTGGACAGCGTCTCAGAGCGGGCCAGGCGGCGGCGCGCGGCGTCCAGTTCGCTTTCGCGTTGCACCACCACGGCCTCTGCAGCCAGCTTGTCGCTCTCGCGTTGCGCGACCTGCGCGCTGGCGCTGGCCGCGCCGTTGACGGCCTGCTGATGCTGGGCGCGCGCTTCCTCGCGCTGCGCCTGCAAAGTGTCGATCTGCATGCGCGCCAGCGGCTGGCCGGCGGCGACGAAGTCGCCTTCGACCGCCAGCACTTCCTGCACCCGGCCGGCCAGCTTGGCAGCCACGTCGATTTCGGTGGCTTCGATGCGGCCGTTGCCGCTGATGAATCCCTCGCCCGGGCCGCTGTCGGACAGCAACCGCCAGCCGTAGTAGCCGCCGGCGGCAACCGCCAGGGCGATCAGGACAGGGACCAGTTTTCGGGTGGGCAGGCGCATCGGGGATCCTTGATTATTGGTTTATCGGGGGCTGGCGGTTGGCGCGGAGGCGGTCTGCGCCGTGGGCGGCGCTTGCGTGCCGCCGCCCAGCGCCGCATACAGCCGCACGCGGCTGGACAGCAGGGCGCGGCGCGTCTGCGCGAGCTTCTGCTGGGCCGCCAGCAGATCGCGCTGCGCGTCCAGCACCTCCAGATAGGGCGAGGCGCCATGGTCGTAGCGCAGTTGGGCGAGGCGGGCGCGTTCGCTCTGCGCCGCCACGGTGGCGCGCAGCACGTCCACCTGTTCCGCCAGCCAGTAGCGCGCGGACAGCGCGTCGGACACGTCCTTGAAGGCGGTCTGTATGGTCTGTTCGTAGGCGGCCACGGCTTGGTCGCGGCGCGCTTCGGTCAGGTCCAGGTTGGCCGAGCGCCGGCCGCCGTCGAAGATCGGCAGGCTGATGCTGGGCGCGAAGTTCCAGGCGCGGCTGCCGCCCGAGAACAGGCCGTCCAACTCGCTGCTGGCGGTGCCGAACGCGCCGGTCAGGGTGATGGTCGGCAGGAAGGCGGCGCGGGCCGCGCCGATGTTGGCGTTGGCGGCCTGGAGCTGATGTTCGGCGGCGACGATGTCGGGGCGGTTGACCAGCAGGTCCGAGGGCAGGCCCGCCGGCAACTCGCGCATGACGGCGTTGTCGTCCAGGCGCGTGGGCAGCTTGGGCAGGTTCAGCGGCGCGCCCGCCAGCAGCTCCAGCGCGCTGGCCTGGGCGGCGCGGGTCTGTTCCAGGTCCGCGCCCAGCGCCTTGGCCTGCTGCCACAGCGTTTCGACCTGGGTCAGGTCCAGTTTGGAGATTGCGCCTTCCTCGAAGCGGCGGCGGAAGATGCGCAGCGACTCTTCGCGCGAGGCGATGGTCTCGCGGGTCAGCGCCAGGCGCTCGTCCAGTTCGCGCAAGGACAGGTAGCTGTCCGCCACTTCGGCGACCAGGCTCAGCGTCGCGGCCCGCGCGGCCGCATCAGAGGCCAGGTAATTCTGCAAGGCGGCGTCCTTCAGGCTGCGCACGCGGCCCCAGAAGTCCAGCTCCCAGCTGGCCATGCCCAGGCCCACCTGGTATTGGCTGGAGACCAGCGGCTGTCCCGTGAGGTTCAGGTCGCCCGGTACACGGGCGCGGGAGCCATCCGCTTGCACGCCTATGGTGGGGAACTGGTCGGCGCGCTGGATGCCATACAACGCGCGCGCTTCTTCCACGCGCAGCAGGGCGCGGCGCAGGTCGCGGTTGTTGTCCAGAGCGGTGGATATCAGCGTCTGCAGCGCTGGATCGGGGAAGTAGGTCCGCCAGCCGATTTCGGCGGCGGCTGCGGCGTTGGCCGCGGTCGCTTCGGGCCCCGGGGCTGTATAGGCGGCAGGCACGGGCAGCGCGGGACGCTCGTAGTCGGGCGCCATGGACACGCAACCGCTGACCAGCAGCGTCAGCAGGGCTGCGGGAACGAGGCGCGAGGCGATCGTGGCCGGAAACGGGCGGAGTGTCATGCGGGGTCTCTCCAGCGCGGGGGCCGGGCGCGTCCCTGGGCAGGCTTGTGACGCCGCCTTCGGGGCGGACCCGATACCGGGTTCATGCTTGCAGATATTGTGCAGTGCGGCGGCTACGCATTCCTTGATCAGAATCAAAGTAGCGACTGACTGGTCGGTTTTTAATGAATTGCACATATACAGGGAGCAGAGGGATGGTCATGCAGCGCCGTCGTCTTCCTCCGGTGGTGCGGATCGGGCAGATTCTCGATGCCGCGCTCCAGGAGTTCTCGCAGGCGGGCTATGCCGGCGCCAGGATGGATGACATCGCGCTGCGGGCTGGCCTGTCCAAGGGTGGGCTCTATGCGCATTTCGACAGCAAGGAAGCGGTGTTCGAAGCCCTGCTGACGCGCCACCTCAGCCCCTCGCGGCTCGACATCGAGGCGGTGGTGGATGGCGCCCAGTCGCCGCGCCATCTGGCCGAACGCATCGTCAATCATCTCTACGTCAGCCTCGGAAACGCGGCCATGATCAGCACCATGCGGCTGCTGCTGGCCGAAAGCGGGCGCGTGCCCCACCTGGCCGCGCGCTGGCGGCAGGAGACCGCGCAGGCGCATCAAACCGACATCGCGCGGCTGCTGGAGCGCGCGCGCGACCGCGGCCTGTGCGCCGATTGCGTCGCGCTCAAGCATCCCTGGCTGCTGCTGTCGCCCATCGTTCATACCCTGGTCATGTCTGCGCTGATGGGACCTGACGAGCGCATCGACCTGCCCGAGCGGCGGCAGGCGCATGTGGCGCTGATCTGCGAGCTTCTGCGCCAGAGCCCTGCGTGACGGAGGGCCCCGGAGTTCCTTGACGCTGCGCCCGGCTTGGTGTCCTATCCAGAGTTGGTCGCGCGGCGGCCATGCACGACCTACGCGGCGAGGTGACATGGCGACATCGGGAGTGACTGGCGACACACCGTCCTGGCGTTATCTGCCTGTGGCCCTGGCTTTGGTGCTTCCCATCCTGGCCTGTGTTGGCTGGACATGGCTGCAAGCGCACAACGCACAGCGGCTCGAAGGCGAGACCGCCGCGCGCATCGTGCGCGCCCAGGCCGAGAGCATCCTCATCCAATCCCAGGACATGCTGGGGCGGGTGGCGGAACAGGCGGGCAAGCCTTGTGACGAGGTGCTGCCCATGCTGCAGCGCTGGGGCACCTTGAATCCGTATTTTCGTTCCCTGGTCCTGGTACGTAACCAGCGCGTCTACTGCTCATCGGCGGTAGGCGCCGTGGACGCCTCGCTCGACGATTTCAGCAAGTGGAAAATCAACATCGTGTCGGACCACTGGCAGATCTCGGTGGCCGGCACGCCCTTGGCGCCGGAGCGGCCGGCCATCCTCATAGGCAAGTCCGGCGCCGACGGCCATGGCGGCATCGTGGTGGTGGATGGCCGCTACGTGCAGGACCTGGTGAATGCCGTGGCCACCATGGACGACCTGCAGCTGGAATTGGTCGTCGGCAGGAACGGCGCGCCGATACGCAGCGATTCCTGGGGCGGCGCGGCGGCGCGCGCGGTGCCGCTGCGCGACGAGGACGATGCCACCGCGACGGGCCTGAGAGTCAACGTCCTGGCGCCGCCAGAGACCCTGGTGCGCGCGTGGTCCCGGTCCATGGCGACGTATCTGCCGGTGGCGCTGCTGCTCGGGCTGGGCCTGGCCGTGGCCACGCACCGGCTGCAGGTCAGCAGGCGTTCGTTCAAGGAACGCCTGCGCCGCGCCATGCGGGCTGGCGAGTTCCTGGTGCACTACCAGCCCGTGTACGGGCAGGCCACGGGCCGCTGCGAGGGCGTGGAGGCGCTGATGCGCTGGGAGAGGCCGGGCATCGGGCCGGTGCGCCCGGACGTCTTCATCGCCGAGGCCGAGGCCGAAGGCATGATCATTCCGCTGACCCAGCATCTGCTCACGCTGATCGAACGTGACATGCGGACCTGGCCCACGCCGCCGGATTTCCACATCGGCGTGAACATCGCGGCCGAACACTTATCCAGCGTGGAACTGCTGCCCGACGTCCAGGCCTTCGCGGCCAAGATCGCGGCTCGGCATCCGCTGGTGGTGCTGGAGATCACCGAGCGCAGCCTGATCATGGACAACGGGCAGGCACGGCGCAACATCGATGCCTTGCGCGGCCAGGGCCTGCGCGTGGCGATCGACGACTTCGGCACCGGCCACTGTTCGTTGTCGTACCTGCAGAAATTTCCGGTGGACTACCTGAAAGTCGACCAGGGCTTCGTGCAGGCCATCGGGCCCGCGGGCGAGGAAGCGCCAGTGCTGGACGCCATCATCACGCTGGCGCACCGTCTGGGGCTGTCGGTCGTGGCGGAAGGCGTGGAAACGCCATATCAGTTCGACTATCTGAAGGCGCGCGGCGTGGCGTTCATCCAGGGCTATCTGTTTGCGCGGCCGATGCCGTCGGCCGAGTTCGTGCGCTGGTACGCCGGGCATGAACCGCCCGGCGACGCGTAGTCTTCAGGCGGCTTTGCCGTTGGGGGCGGCCTTGGCGAAGAACAGGTCGGTGATGCTCTGGCTGTCCATGGGCTCGCCGTTGATGGCGCGGGCCAGCAGCTCGGCGCCCAGCAGTTGCACGGAGAACACCAGGTCGGGATTCACCCGGCGGATCTTCTCCAGGTGCTTGCTGGTATTGACCAGCGCGACCGTCTTGGCGCCGTTTTCGCCGCAAGCTTCTTTCGCGGCCAGCACGATGAAGGCGTTCTCGGCGTCGTCGTCGCGCAGCGCCAGCACGTAGCGCGCGCGGGTCACGCCCGCGTTGTGCAGCACATCCACGCTGGACGGGTCGCCTTCGATCAGGTCCGTGGCCGCCGGATATTCCTGCGGCACGCCAGGAGGCACGATGACGGTGACTTCGTCGCCGCGGCGGCGCAGGCCGTCGTAAACGCTCATGGCCAGGGGCGTCGCGCCCGCGATGATGATGTGATTTTTGCGCATGGCGGTGGAGAACCTGCCTTTGACCAGCCGTTTCAGATTGCCGCCGATCACCGGCCCGGCGATCGCGCTGATGGAGGTGGCGAAGATGGTGATGCCCAGGATGATAATCGACGCGGTGAACAGCCGCGCGGTTCCGGTGTGCGGCGTGATGTCGCCATAACCGACCGTGGACATGGATACGATGGAGAAGTAGAGCGCGGTGGTGGCGTCTGTGATGGGCGGATTGAATTCATTGCCCAGATAGAGCGTGCCGAAGACCGCGTAGATCAGCAGCGACAGCATGCTGACCAGGGCGAACAGCGAGCCGGCGGTCACGCTGGCGCGGTCGAAACGGCGCCAGTAGGCGATCAGCGCGATGACCAGGACCAGCGTATAGATGCCCAGGCCGGCGCGGCCGCTGTCTCCCATGATGGCGAAGGTGCCCACGCCGATCAGCAGCACCAGCGAGAACGCCCAGGCGATGCGCGCCTTGAGGATCAGTCCCAGCGCGATGACCTGCAGCCCCACGCCTAACACCAGGCGCGGTATCTCCAGCAGGCCCACCACGCGCATGACCTCATGCCAGTTGTCGATGGCGAGCCAGAATCCGTATTCGCGCGCCCGCACCTCGCGCAGCACCGGATGCATGAAGGCGTACCCGTCCAGCGCCACCAGGATGGCCAGGCACCAGTTGGGCGGAAACAGCGCCAGCAGCTTGCGCAAGCGGTGCTTGAGGGGAACGGGTAGTGTGGGCATGGCTTTGGCGGGAACGGATCCCAAGTCCTTTGGCGGCATTGTAGGGGGCGTGCCGCGCTATACCAGATATGTATGGAAGGCTATCAACAAAGAATTACTGCAAACCTGCCCGAGGTCCTAAACTTCGTGCATCAAGCGGCTATCCATGAGGAACGCCGCTGATAAGGGCGGGACGGCCGCTGTTTTAGCAAACGGACGAATCGCCTGGCGTTGATCACGTTGCAGCCTGTGCAGGGACTAGAGACCCCGCCCAGGTTCACGGTCTGACCGTACGTGAGCAGTATGAGGCACGAATGTTGGAATCGCGTGATCCAGGTAGTAGGCATCAGTGCCGGCTGATGACTCCAGGCTCACGTGTTGTTTTAGCGCGGCGTCTTACCTTTCGAGGCAGCGCCGCGTTTTTTTCGTCCTGGCCCGTTGCGGGCCGGACCTCAAATGGACGCGTTCGCGTCCGCCGTTTCTCGGCGCCAGTCGCCCTGGGCCTCCAGGCGGCTTTCTTCCCCAGATACCCGAAATTCCAGGTCCAGCGTGATGTCCGCTGCGAACATGTAGCCCCAGCCATGCACGGCGCGGATCGGCAGCGTCATCTCGTTGGCCGCCGCTTTGCGCCGCAAGCGGCTGATCATGACGTCCACGAAGCGGCGCCGCGAGATGCCGCTGTCGGCCTCGTCCGCGCCGTCCGCGTAGAAGGCGTCGCGGCTGACCTTGCGGTCGGGCGCGTTGACCAGCCGTGACAGGAAGTCGCGCTCGCCGGTGGTCAGCCCCAGCGTGCGGCCCGTGGGGCTGATCAGGGTCCAACCCTTGTTCGCAAGGCGCCAGGTGTCGTGCATGGATTCATCCAGCGTGTGTCCGTCGGATGCGGCGTCCGCGCCGTCCAGGCCCACGGCGCGGCGCACCAGCGCCTGCAGCGCCGCCGCCAGCTCCAGCCCGGATACGTCCGGCGGCAGGCAGGCATCCGCGCCGCAGAGCAGCGTACGGATGCGGCTTTCGGCATCGGCGAATGCGGCAATGGCGACAATGCCCAGGCCTCGGTCCACGGCGCGCAGCCGGACGGCGGCATTGTGGATGTCGGGCAGGGGCGCTTTCAGCACCACCAGCGGGCAGGGGCGGCGCGAGTATCTGTCGTAGACGTCGGCCAGGTCATGGCAGCGGCGCACATTGAAACCCAGGTGCGAAAGGGCTTCGATGAGTCCGGCATGCCTGGCGTCGTCGTGGCCCAGAAATATGACATCCAGCGTGTTGTTCATTGATGCTTCCAATGAGGAGACAGGCCTGGGCGGCTGTGCCTGATGCCTAGGCGGGGCGCTGCGTGTCATACCCGTCTCCCTGTGCTGCGCGCCGAGGCGCGAGAGCGCCGGGCGGTGTTGTTCGGATGGGCGCGAGGCCGGGGGGGATTGCCCCTGGTTTCGTGCTTACGCCGATGGCCGCCCATGCTTCGATGCTGCTTGGAAGTCACGCCCGTGTTTCATTTAAACACGGGCGTGTTTTTTTGTGAAGATACGTTTCTGTAGTTTCTGACAGTAACAGAAAGTGCAGGGGCAGCGCTATGGAAACGCTTGAAATACTGTTTGTTTTGGGAAGCGGGTGTTAACGCATTATGTATCGCCGATACATTATTTTCGATTTTGAATACGTGAAACGCCCTAAACTCGCCACGCTCTTGCCGCCGCGGCACGCTTGCATGACAGGGGCCGCAGCTGCGCGGCAATACCGATGTGGCAATGCAAGCCAATGATAGATATGGTCTTTTTGATGGCGCGCCGACGCGCTTCGAGGCGCCTGGAACAGGCTTGAAGCGCGCGCAGTCGGCTACGTGGCGCGATTTACGGATTAGCCCCGCAATTCGGGTGTAATCCGTTTATTTGGCGCCAGTATTGAGATGTTTTAATCAAATAAATAAATTCTTATTAATGTCTCAGGTTGATCGATTGGACACGTTTAGCCATCGTCTGCGCAACGCAAGAATGCTTCAGGGATGGACTCAAAAGGACTTGGCGGTCGCAAGCAACCTGTCGCAAAGCGCTATCGGCAACTACGAGAGCGGGCAGCGCCGGCGGCCATCCAGCGACGCGCTCATCAAGCTGACCCGCGCGCTATGCGTCAATCCCATGTGGCTCAGCACCGGCGAGGGGCCGATGCTGAACCCGGAGCCGGGCGTCATCCAGGCGGGCGCGGAGCGTGTGGCGCTCCCCGCCGCCTGGCCGTTCGAATCCATCTCCTATGCCACCTATGCGCGCCTGAGCTCCCAGGAAAAACGGCAGATCGAACAAGTGCTGGCCGCCTACATCAAGGCACGCGGCGAATAGACCCGAGGGGCTGCGCGGGCGCGCCAGCGGGGCGCCGCCGGGTGTCGGACGCGGGCGCGGGATCGCGGTCGTCGGTGCGCAGGCGGCTGCGCAGACGCTCGATGGGATCCGCAATCACGCTGTTGAGCAGGGCCGAGAATGCGATGGTGCTCGTGATCACCAGCGCCATGAAGAGCAGCGGCTGGTCCAGATGCGCTTCTTCAAGCAGCCACTTGAAGAACATGATCACCAGCGAATGGCAGATGTAGATCGGGTAGCTCAACTCGCCGATCGCCTTGTCGAGCCTGTGGCGCGACTGGAACAGGAAGGCCAGCGGCAGCAGCGCCGCGAACAGCAGCACGGCCAGGCCGTCGCGCACGGTCTGGTTCATGGCGATCGAGAAATGCAGCACACAGTAGACCGCCAGCACGGCCGTGCCGATTTCCGGCAGGCGCTTGATCCGTTGCGTCCAGGCCTTATAGCGCGGCAACAGCACCTGGTGCGACAGCGAACCGAGCAGGAACAGGGCGAGTTCGGTCGGAAAGAACCGATACGTCCAGGGATCGCCCAAGCCTATGCCGGTGGCGATCAGCACGCCGCGCAACGCCAGCGATGCGGCCAGCAATGCGAGCAGCCGGCGCGGCGAATGCAGGATGAAGGGAGCGACCAGGTAGAAGCTCATCTCCACGCCCAGGGTCCAGGCCTGCGGCACCAGCAGCCCTTCGTAAAGCGGGACTTCGCTGTGCGCGAAGTTGCCAGTGAACTTGAGCGCGGAATGTTCGATGCCGAAGAACATCAGCCAGTCCTGGCCCATGATGAAAATGTTGGAGAGCACCAGGAACAGTTCGGCGCTGAAGGGCAGCGCGTCGTAGATGCGGAAGAATGCGCCGCCGCTCATCACGTGCGCGGCCAGCGTCAGCGCCGCAACGGCCAGATAGATCGGGAACAGCCGCAGGAAGCGGTTTGCATAGAACTTGCCCACCGCGCCTTGATAGTGGTCGGTGGCGGTGAGCACATAGGAAATCAGGAAGCCCGAAATGACGTAGAACAGCTGTACCGCGAGACGGCCGCCCACCAGATGATCGGTGGCGCCTGCGCCCAGATGGTCCAGCACCACCGACAATGCCAACAAGGTTCTCAAAAAGCCCATCGCCGTGTCTCCCCCGGATTGATCTTATTTTTGGCCCCCGTGAGGAGCCGGACACCTGCGCCTGCGGTCGTTGCGATCGGCTGCCGCGCCTTGCATGCCGGCCAGGCACGGGTGACGATCTGTACTGATTCTGCGCGTCGATGTGTGCCGCCGCCATGGGGCGTTCGATGCAGCAAGGCCATGCAATTGGAGCGTGGCCATGCATTTGCCGTGCTGCTTTTGGATACCGCTTATGGGCTTAGAACACGCGTGCTGGACCGAAAGGGCGGTTACAGTCGAGGGATGTGTAATTGATGGAGTCCCGTACATGTCCAAGCTCTTGTCCACGCGTTGCCGCTTGATTGCTCCGGCTCTGCTGGCCGCGGCCCTGGCCGGTTGCGCCGGATCGACTGGCGGCGCGCGCCCGCAAGGCGCAGCTGCGGCCAACGCCGCCAGCAGCGCGGATTCGCTGGCCCAGACCAGTTGGGAACTGGTGCGCTGGACGCAGGCGGGCGGCGCGCTGCGCGACATTCCCCATGGTGACAACGGCGAACCGGTACGCCTGACCTTCCTGGCGCAAGGCAAGCAATATCGCGTCAATGGCTTTTCCGGCTGCAACCGCTACATGGGCACCTACAAGCTCGAAGGCGGCAAGCTCTACATCGACGCGCCCGCCGCCACGCGCATGGCCTGCCCCGCGCCGGAACGCGCCCGCCTCGAAGCGGACTATCTGCGCGGCCTGGCGTCCATCGACACGTTCACGCTGGACAACGGCGGCGCGCCGCGGCACCTGACCTTCAATCTGCGCGGCGGCGACGTGCTGGAGTTCGCGCGGCGCCAGGATCCGCCCACCCCCTGACGTAGCCAGCGGACCGCGTATCAAAGAGTGTTAAGCCGCGAATAACGGCGCCAGGCCGCGCCTACAATGGCGTGGTCCGGCCCGCCGCCTTGCGCGGGCGCTGCATTCCTTGCTTTTTCGGAGACCCTCATGCCCCTTCCCGCGTCTTTGCGCTGGCTGGCGCCTTGCCTGTTGTCCATCGGCCTGGCCGCCTGCTCGGCGCCGCCCAAGCGTGCCGCGGATGGCCAGGATCCGCGCTTTCAGCCCGCTTCCGCTTCCGACATGCTGGCGCAGACCAGCTGGGATCTGGCGCGCTGGACCTTGCCCGGCGGCGGCTTGCGGCAGATTCCGCATCCCTCTTCCAATTCGCGCCCGCTTACGGCGAGCTTCGTCCATGACCAGGGGGCGCCGCGCATTTCCGGTTTCTCCGGCTGCAACCAGTACAACGGCTCCTATACCGTTGCCAATGGCCTGCTGATCGTGCAGGGGCGCCCGGTGTCGACCATGATGGCCTGCGCGCCGCAGAACATGAAGCTGGAGCAGGATTTCCTGGCTGCGCTGACCAGCATCACCGCCACGTCGGTGGACAACGCCAACAATCCGCAGCGCATGACCTGGGTGCTCAGCTCGGGCGACAGGCTGGACTTCGGACGCCGCACCGATCCCATCGCAGGCGGCCAGCAGGGACCGACCAAGCTGGTCTACGTGAATTCGGAGCGCGTGCCTTGCACCGCCGGCGCGGGCCGCGCCATGTGCTACCAGGTGCGCGACAGCGCCGGACAGCCCTGGCAGCTCTGGTACGGCGAAATCACGGGGTTCAACTTCCAGCCTGGCGTGCGTTACCGCTTGCGCGTGGTCGAGGTCCGCAACCCGAATCCGCCGGCCGACGCGTCGACGTTGCAGTGGGTGCTGGACGCGGTGGTCGAGCAGGAAATCGTCAATCGTTGAGCCGGATCAAACGGGGCGGCGGGCGGGGAAAACCGCCCAGCGATTACTATTACGCCTTTCGCCGCCCGCTTTTTTCCGCTTTTCCATGACTTCCGTCGTCAATATCGCCGCTTACAAATTCGTTTCGCTGGATGCTCTGCCCGAGTTGCGCGCCCGCCTTCTGGACGAGGCAGGCCTGGCCGCGCTCAAGGGCACCATCCTGTTGGCCGAAGAGGGCATCAACCTGTTCCTGGCGGGTTCGGCGGATGGCATCGACGCGTTTCTGCGCACCCTGCGCGCCGATCCGCGCTTCGCCGACCTGGAAGTGAAGTTCAGCCATAGCGCGGCGGTGCCGTTCCGCAAGCTGTTGGTGAAGATCAAGCGCGAGATCATCCGCATGAATCATCCGGCGATCCGCCCGGAAGCGGGACGCGCGCCCGGCGTGGATGCGAAGACGCTGGCGCGCTGGCTCGAGGCCGGCATGGACGACGCCGGACGGCCCGTGGTCATGCTGGACACGCGCAACGCCTTCGAGGTCGACGAAGGCACCTTCAGGAACGCCATCGATTGGCGCATTGAACGCTTCACGCAATTTCCTGCGGCGGTGCAGGCGCACCGGGCCGAACTGGAAGGCAAGACCGTGGTCAGTTTCTGCACCGGCGGGATCCGCTGCGAAAAGGCCGCGATCTACATGAACGAGGCCGGCATCGAGCACGTCTACCAACTCGATGGCGGCATCCTCAAGTACTTCGAGGAAACCGGCGGTCCCGGCTATGACGGCAAATGCTTCGTCTTCGACGAACGCATTTCGCTGGACCCGGCGCTGGCGCCCAGCAAGGCCTGATGTACCGCGCTCAATAACAAAAAGCCCGCCGATTTGAACTGGCGGGCTTTTTGCATTCAGCGGGGGCGCGGGATCAGCGCACGCGCATGCCGGGCTTGGCGCCGGGGAACGGTTCCAGCACGTAGATGCCGGCGTCCACGGACTCATCCGCATGGCTGGCGGCCAGCACCATTCCTTCGGATACGCCGAACTTCATCTTGCGCGGAGCCAGGTTGGCCACCAGGACGGTCAGCTTGCCGATCAGGTCTTCCGGCTTGTAGGCCGACTTGATGCCCGAGAACACGTTGCGGTGACGGCCTTCGCCCGCGTCCAGCGTCAGGCGCAGCAGCTTGGTCGAGCCTTCCACGTGTTCGCAGTTGACGATCTGCGCGATGCGCAGATCGACGCGCGCGAAGTCGTCGATGGAGATGGTCTCGGCGATGGGCTCGCCGCCAGGCACCACCACGGGGGCGGCCGGCGGCTCGAACAGGTCTTCCAGCATCTGCGGTTCGACGCGCTGCATCAGGTGCTTGAAGGGCGCCACGCGCTGCGGCAGCACCGAGGCATCGGCCCAGGTGAAAGGCGCCTGCGCGCCGAACAGTTCCAGCGCCACGCGTTCGGACAGCGCCGGCAGCACCGGCGCCAGCATCACGGACAAGGCCTTGAAGCCGGCCAGCGAGCGCGAGCAGATGTCCTGCAGGGCGGCCTTCTGAGCGTCATCGGCGGTGGCGATGCCCTTGGCCAGCACCCAGGGCTGGGCCGTGTCGAACGCCTGGTTGATGCGATCGGCGTAGGCCATGATTTCGCGGATGGCGCGGTTGTATTCGCGCGCCTCGAACGCGGCGCGGATGGACTCCGCCTGTTCGGCGTACTCCGCGGCCAGCGCCGAGGTGTCGCCCGAATAGCCGAGGACGCCATCGAAATGCTTGGTGATGAAGCTGGCGGCGCGGCTGGCGATGTTGACGTACTTGCCGATCAGGTCGCTGTTGACGCGGGCGATGAAGTCCTCGGGGTTGAAGTCCATGTCTTCGACCCGGGCGTTCAGCTTGGCGGCGATGTAGTAGCGCATCCATTCGGCGTTCATGCCGAGTTCCAGGTAACGCAGCGGCGAAATGCCGGTGCCGCGGCTCTTGGACATCTTTTCGCCGCTGACGGTGATGAAGCCGTGCACATTCACGGCGTCAGGCGTCTTGCGGCCGGCGAACTTCAGCATCGCGGGCCAGAACAGCGCGTGGAAATACACGATGTCCTTGCCGATGAAGTGGACCTGTTCGGTGGGGCCGGCAGGATCGAGCAGCGCATCGAAGTCCATGCCCTTGACCGCGCAATACGACTTCAGCGAGGCCAGGTAGCCGACGGGCGCGTCCAGCCAGACGTAGAAATACTTGCCCGGCGCGTCCGGGATCTCGATGCCGAAGTAGGGCGCGTCGCGGGAGATGTCCCAGTCGCCCAGCTTGGCCTCGCCATCGTCCGAACCCAGCCACTCGCGCGTCTTGGCCAGCATTTCAGGCTGCAGATGCTTGCCGCCGGCGGCGTTGGAGCCGGTGGTCCATTGCTGCAGGAATTCCACGCAGCGCGGATCGGACAGCTTGAAGAAGAAGTGGTCCGAGGACTTCAGCACCGGCGTGGCGCCGGTCAGGGCCGAGTACGGGTTGATCAGCTCGGTGGGCGCGTAGACCGCGCCGCAGACTTCGCAGGAATCGCCGTACTGGTCCTTGGCGTGGCACTTGGGGCATTCGCCCTTGATGTAGCGGTCGGCCAGGAACATGCCTTTGACCGGATCGTAGAACTGCTCGATGGAGCGGGTTTCGATCAGGTCCTGGGCCTTGAGCGCGCGGTAGATGTCCTGCGATAGCGCAACGTTCTCGGCCGAATCGGTCGAGTGCCAGTGGTCGAAGCGGATGTGGAAGCCGTTCAGGTACTGCGGGCGCTCGGCGGCGTAGCGCGCCACCAGGGCCTGCGGCGTGATGCCTTCCTTTTCCGCCTTCAGCATGATCGGCGCGCCGTGCGCGTCGTCCGCACCCACGAAGTGCACCGTGTGGCCCGCCATTCGCATCGAACGAACCCAGATATCGGCCTGGATGTACTCCATGATGTGGCCGATGTGGAAAGATCCGTTGGCGTAGGGCAGCGCTGTGGTGACAAAAAGGGTGCGAGACATGGTTGTCTTTGGAGGTTGAGGGAAAAAAGGGGTAGGCCGGCCATTTTAGGGCAAGCGCGCAGACTTGCCGGACAGCGGCCCGTCAATGGCTCAACCCGCCCTTCGGGGCAGGCGAATCAGGCGGGTTGCGAAAGAATGCGGGGATGGGCGCGAATACACGGCAATTCCGCCGCGCGGACGCACAAGCCCACGGTCCGCTTGCGCCGCGGGCGGCGCAAGCATGCTGGAAAGCCGCCGTCAGCGGATTTCGCGGGCTTCGACGTCGATCACGTCGCCGCGCGGCTGCGTGGCGAAGGGGGCGGTGGCGGACTGGAACGGTCCCGGGCGGGCGCCCTGGCGCTGGCTCCAATAGGCGCGTACGCCGAAAGGTTTGCCGCGCACCTTGGCGACCACGTACAGGATCGCCACGGCGATCGCCGTGGAAAGCATGAACACCAGCGCCATCGCCATGCCGATCAAGGCCAGGGCGGCGAATAGGACGGCACGAAAGAAGCGGATAAGTGTGTTGGTCATGAAGATCGGATGCAAAACGCAGGGAAAGGTTCCCGGGTATCCGCTATCCTTTAGGGGATGGCGGGCCGCAGAAGCCGCGCTGCCTACGGAACCATAGTGACATGAGTATAACGATAGAACAAATTCGCGCCGCGCTGCGCGCCGCGCAGGACCCGAATACCGGTATGGATTTGGGCGTTTCTGTAAAAGATCGTGACATCAAGCTGGAAGGCGGACGGGTTTCGCTGGCGCTGGAGCTGGGGTATCCGGCCGATGCCGCGCGCACCCAGGTCCGCGATATCGCCGTGGCGGCGCTGGCCGCGGCCGGCGTGGCCGACGCCCAGGTCGAGGTGAGCTGGAAGGTCGCCGCCCATGCCGTGCAGAAAGGGCTGAAGCCCTTGCCCAATGTGCGCAACATTATTGCGGTGGCGTCCGGCAAGGGCGGCGTGGGCAAGAGCACCACGGCCGTGAACCTGGCCCTGGCCCTGGCGGCGGAAGGCGCCAAGGTGGGCGTGCTGGACGCCGACATCTACGGCCCCAGCGTGCCGACCATGCTGGGCATCTCGGGCCGTCCCGAAAGCCTGGACAACAAGAGCATGGAGCCGCTCACGGGCCACGGCCTGCAGGCCAACTCCATCGGCTTCCTGATCGACGCCGACTCGCCCGCCATCTGGCGCGGCCCAATGGTGACGCAGGCGCTGGAGCAACTGCTGCGCCAGACCAATTGGCGCGATCTTGATTACCTCATCGTCGACATGCCTCCCGGCACGGGCGACGTGGCGCTGACCCTGGCGCAGAAGGTGCCGGTGGTGGGCGCCGTCATCGTCACCACGCCGCAGGACGTGGCGCTGCTGGACGCGCGCAAGGGCTTGCGCATGTTCCAGAAGGTTGATGTGCCGATCCTGGGCGTGGTCGAGAACATGGCCATCCACATCTGCTCGCAATGCGGCCATGCCGAGCATATCTTCGGCGAGGGCGGCGGCCAGCGCATGGCGGAGCAATACCAGACGCCCTGGCTGGGCAGCCTGCCGCTGACGCTGGCGATCCGCGAGCAGACCGATGCCGGTTCGCCGACCGTGGTGTCGGATCCGGGCAGCGAAGCCGCGGCGCTGTATCGCGGCATCGCCCGCAAGCTGGCAGCTGGCGTGGCGGCGCTTCCCCGCGACATGGCCGGGAAGTTCCCGTCCATCGTCGTGCAGCAACCGACCTGACGCATGCGGTGGGCAGCCCGCGCCTTCTTGGCAGGACTTGTTGTGGTGACGGGCGAGGCGTTGGCCAAGCGCCCGGAAATCATTGTGGACCCCGGCGGCGTGCCGCCGGCCGCCCTGCAGGCGATTACCGAAGCCGTCGATGCGATCGCGCGGCTGGCGGAAGACCAGGACGGCGGTGAAATCAACCGCCTGCGTCGGCGCGCGCGCGACGCGACGCTGGCGGCCCTGGCCACCCAGGGCTATTTCTCGCCCACGGTGAAGCTCGAAGCCGGCACCGATATCGGCGGAGAAACCTGGGACATCAGTATCGTTTCGGGCAAGCGCACCACCGTTACGTCCGTGGACCTGAGCTTCACCGGCCGCATCACCCGGCCCGAGTTCGCGGCGCGGGTGCAGAAACTGCGCGACGACTGGCAGCTCAAGACGGGCCAGCCCTTCATCAACAGCGACTGGAACAAGGCCAAGTCGAACCTGCTGGACGCGGTGTCCTCGCGTGACTTCATGCTGGCGCGCATGACCGCGTCGCAGGCGGAAATCGAGGCCGATACGGCATCGGCCGCCCTGCGCGTCACAATAGACAGCGGCCCCCAGGTGCGCATGGGCGAGCTCACCACGGAAGGCCTGAAACGGGTGCCAGAGAAGCTGGTGGAGCGCTATGTGCGCTACTCGCCGGGCGCCGCCTATGACCAGAACAAGCTGGACACCTGGCAGCAGGACCTGCAATCCACTGCGTTCTTCCGCGGCGCGTTCGTGTCGCTGGAGCAGCCGGGCCAGGCGCAGCCGACTCCTGCGCCCAATGCCGACCGGGCACGCGCGCCGGGCTCGACCGATCTGGCGGCTGCCACGCCGGCGGGAGATCCTTCCGTGTCCGGCGGCATGCCGCCGCCTGCGCCCGCCTACGACTCGAACGGCGAAGTGACCTTGCCGGTGCAGGTACGGGTGGTGGAAGCGCCGCCCAAGCGGTTCACCGGATCGATAGGCGTGGACGACGAGGCCGGCCTGCGCGTGGAGTCGCTGTACCGGCAGAACGTGGTCTTTGGCCAGCCGGTCACCCTGGAGACGGGCTTCAGCGTGGACCGGCTGCAGCAGCGCGCCTACGCGGACTTCCTGTTGCCGCCGAACCAGCGCGGCTACAAGGATTCCTTCGGGGTCCTGTACGACCACTCCGACATCCAGGGGCTGGACGTGACGCGTTACGCGCTGGGCGCTACGCGCCTGCAGGAGCGCAAGGGCGCGGGCGATAGCCGGGTCGAATACGAGACCCGCTGGGGCCTGCTGCTGGCGGAGGATCACGTGAAGATCGACGGCGGCGACCAGTACAAACTGCCGACCCTGACCGCCACGGCCGAATGGCTGCGCCGCGATGTCGATAACAAGTACGACCCGCGCGAAGGCAACCTGATCGCGGTGGGCGGCGGCGTGGGCGTGACGCTGGACTCCGGCGAACCCTACACCCGCGCCCGGCTGAGGGCCCAGAAATGGTGGCCTATCGGCAAGCTGGACGTGCTGACCGTGCGCGGCGAAGTCGGCCGGGTCTGGTCCAACAGCAAGGTGCGCGTGCCGGACGATTTCGGTTTCCGCACCGGCGGCGCGCGTTCGATCCGCGGCTACAAGTACCAGAGCATAGGCGTGAAGCAAGACGACGCTGTGGTGGGCGCGCCCACGCTGCTGGTCGGCAGCATCGAGTACGACCACTATTTCAATGAGCGCTGGGGCATGGGCGTGTTCGTGGACGCGGGCGACGCCGCGGAATCGTTCGGCGACATGTCGATGGCGGTGGGCTACGGCGTAGGCGCCCGCGTGCGCACGCCGGCCGGGCCCTTGTTCCTGGACGTGGCCTACGGCCAGCGCGACCGCGACCTGCGCCTGCACTTTTCCTTGGGGATCGCGTTTTGAAGGCCTTGCGCAAATTCCTGCGCCATGTGCTGGTGTGGTGGTTGCCGGGCCTGGCCATGCTGGCCGTGCTGGCGGGCGGCTTCCTGTTCTGGCTGGTCGGTTCGCAGAACGGCACGCGGCTGCTCCTGACCACCGCCGCCCAGCAATTGAATGGCCAGGCGCTGGACGTGAGCGGCTCGCTGTTGCGCGGCGTCTCCGTGGGCAAGCTGGACCTGGACGTCAGCGGCACCCGCGTCGACATCACGGACCTGCACCTGGACGTGAACTGGCGCGCCCTGGGCGACCGTCTGCTGCACGTGCGCGATGTATCGGCGGGCTCGGTTTACATCGGCCTGACCGCAACGCCCGAGACGGCGCCTGCCGAGGACGACGGCGAGCCTTTCTCCTTGCCCGAACTGCCGGTGGACATCGCTATCGACCGGGTGGCGCTGGGCGACTTCCAGTTGGACCAGGACGGCGAACCCTTGCCCGTGACCCTGGGCAATCTGGACGCCTCCTTCGCCGCGGGCAAGCAGGGCGCGCAGTTGCGCATCGCCAGCCTGCGGGTGGGCCACGAGGCTGCGCAGGCGGACATCTCCGGGCAGGCCGAACTGCAAGGCATGGCCGATCCCTGGCCGTTCGCCGCTCGCCTGGACGTGACCGCGCGCGGGACCGGCTCCGATTCCCCGCTGTGCGAAGCCGACAAGCTGAGTGGCGTGTATGAGCGTCAGGCGGGCGCTGCCAAGAAGCCTGAGCCCAAGCCTGGCGCCAAGGCCGACCCCAAGGATGAATCCAAAGCCGGGGCCAGGACAGATCCCAAGGCGACGCCTTCCGAGCCGCCCCGGCCCGCCTGCCAGGTGGTGCTGCGCGCCGATGCCGCCGGTTCCCTGGATGGTATCCAGGCCAAGCTGGAGGGCGAGGGCTCCGGCCTGCTGCTGGACCTGACCGCCGACCTTGCGCCGCGCACGGCGCTGGTGCTGCGCAGCGCCCGGGCGCAGGCGCAACTGCCTGACAAATCGACCCTGGCCGCGCAGCTAGACCTGCAATCCGATAGCACGCAAGGGACGGGCCGCGACCGCATCGCGGGCACCATAAGCGCCCAGCGCCTGGATTTGTCGCCCTGGCTGGGCAAGGATGTTCCGCCTGCGGTCCTGACCGTGCGCGGCGACGTCCAAGCCGACATCGAGAACCTGAGCCAGCTACGCCACGCCGCGGTCGATCTGCGCTTCGAAGAGGGCACGCGCTGGAACAAGCAGCCCCTGACTGGCGCGCTCAAGGCCCAGGTGGATATCGCCGCAGCGACCAATAACGGGGGACCCGCCGCCGTGCCGAACGGTGCTGCCGCGCCCGAGGCCGATCCTCTGGCCGGACTGCGCATCCACGGCCTGGACGTGGACCTGAAGCTGGGCCGCAACCGGGTCCAGGCCAGGGGCGAGCTGGACGCCAAGGACGGCGCGCTGTCGCTGGACGCCCAAGCGCCCCAGCTCGACGCGTTCTGGCCGGGCATCCCCGGCGGCGCGGAGTTGAAAGGCAAGCTGGCGGGCACGCTGGCTGCGCACCGCGGCGAGCTTGCTGCCGGCTACACGCCGCCCAAGCCGCGCGCGGGCGTGCTGGGCGAGGCGCCCGCCAAGGCCAACATCGTCTTTGCCGGTTCCTGGGGCAAGGGGCCAGCCGGCACGCCCGACGCAGCCCTGCCGGGATGGCGCGGCACGTTCTCGAGGCTGACGGCAGAGACCGCCGGCTTCACCGTGGCCGTGGACCGTCCGGTCACGCTGGCTTTCGTGCCTTCCGCCGTGGAACCGCAATGGCAGTGGCAGGTGGGGCAGACGGCGCTGAGCCTGACCCTGCCTGGCAAGGAGCGCGTGGTCCTGGCGCACCAGGGTTCGCGGGGGGGCGGCAAGCGTTGGGACACGGCGGGCAAGGCCGACAACCTGGTGATCACGGCCGCCATGGCGCGCCAGGTGATAGGCGCCTTCGATCCCGAGGCCGCGGCCAAGCTGGGCAAGCGGCCCGGCCGCGTGAACGCGATGGTGCCCGAGGGCCAGCGCCGCATCGCGCTGGACGTCTTGTGGGACCTGAAGTTCGACGGCCGGCTGGGCGGCCGCGCGCGCATCGCGCGCCGCGAGGGCGACCTGCTGATACCGGGCGATCCTCCCATCCCGCTGGGACTGAAGGCGCTGGTGCTGGACCTGACCGCCACGCCGACCTCCGCCAACGCCAGCCGCCTGGACGCCAAGGTCAATCTGGCCACCGACAAGATGGGCCTCATCAACGGCACCGGCACCGCCGTGTTGGTGGTGGACGCCAAGGGCGGCATGGCGCTGGACCCGCGCCAGCCGCTGCGCGCCAAGCTGGACGCGGATATCGCCGACCTGGCCTGGGTTGGCCTGTTCGTGGGCGACTCGATGGAAGTCGGCGGCACGGTCAAGGCCAATCTGGAAGCCCAGGGCACCCTGGCGGGCAAATGGTCGGCCAGCGGCAGCATCCGCGGCGACAAGCTGCGCGTGGTGCGCATCGACGACGGCGTGCGGCTGATCGACGGCACCTTGTCCGCGCGCCTGGACGGCGACCGGGTGGTGCTGGAAAGCCTGCGCTTCCCGGCCTCGTTGCGGGTGATGCCGGCCGAATGGCGCACCAAGGAATGGATCACCACCAATCCCGAGGCAAAGGGCGGCTACGCCGAAGCCAAGGGGCAGTGGAATTTCATCGATGGCGGCGGCGATATCCGGCTGACCCTGTACCGCTTCCCGGCGCTGCAGCGTTCGGACCGCTACGCCATGGTGTCCGGGGTCATCGACGTGAAGGCGGCCATGCCGCGCATCGACATCGTGGGCGACCTGAAGGCGGACGCCGGCTGGTTCAGCCTGGAAATCCTGCAGGGCGTGCCGTCGCTGGACGATGACGTCAAGGTGCGCCGGCCGGGCGATGACCCCGGCACCGTCTCCACGCCGCTGCAGACCAGCATGAACCTGAAGTTCGACATGGGGCCGCGCTTCTACATCACAGGCATGGGACTGGACGCCGGCCTGCTGGGCTCCATTCAGATCATGCTGAACGATGGACGCCTGACCGGCGTGGGCGCGCTGCGCACCCGTGGCGGCGGCATCGAAGCCTACGGCCAGAAGCTGCGCCTGAGCCGCGGCACGCTGACTTTCCAGGGCCGTCTGGACAACCCCTTGCTGGATATCGAGGCGCTGCGCACGGGCGAACAGGTCGAGGCGGGCGTCAAGGTGGTCGGCACGGCGCAGCGGCCGCGCATCGACCTGGTGTCGTACCCGGACGTCAGCGACGTGGAAAAGCTGTCCTGGCTGCTGCTCGGCCGCGGCCCCGACGAAAGCGGCGGCGACGCGGCGCTGCTGATGTCGGTGGGTACCGCGCTGCTGGGCGGCGGGCAGCCGTTCTACAAGCAGTTCGGCCTGGACGACGTCAGCATCAAGACGGGCAACATCGGCAGTTCCGGCAGCATCCTGCCGGACCGCACGGTGGCCGGCGACGTCAACCGGGACAGCGACAGCCAGCTGGCCACGCAATTCCTGGTGGCCAGCAAGACCTTCGCCAACGGCATCACCCTGAGCGTGGAGCAGGCGCTGGCGGGCAGCGATACCGTCGGCCGCGCCAGCTACAGGCTGGCGCGCGGTTTGTCGGTGGACCTGAAGGGCGGGGCGGTCAATGGCATCGCGCTGGTCTACCGGACCTTCTGGGGGAACTGAGGCGGAACCGGGCGGCACGGTCCCGCCCGGCCCCTCGCCGGTGGCGCATCCGCACTCGGGATAAAATGGCGTCCATTCCATTCCCTAGCACCATTCCCACCATGAGCATCAAAAGCGACCGCTGGATCCGCCGCCAGGCCGAAGCCGGCATGATCGAACCCTTCGAAGCAGGGCAGGTCCGCACGGCCAATGGCGGGCGTATCGTCAGCTACGGCACCAGCAGCTACGGTTACGACGTGCGCTGCGCGGACGAGTTCAAGATCTTCACCAACATCAATTCCACCATCGTCGATCCGAAGAACTTCGACGAAGGCTCGTTCGTGGATTTCAAGGGCGACGTCTGCATCATCCCGCCCAATTCCTTCGCGCTGGCCCGCACGGTCGAGTACTTCCGCATCCCGCGCAGCGTCCTGACGGTTTGCCTGGGCAAGAGCACCTATGCGCGCTGCGGCATCATCGTCAACGTCACGCCGCTGGAACCCGAATGGGAAGGCCACGTGACGCTGGAGTTCTCGAACACCACGCCGCTGCCGGCCAAGATCTACGCGGGCGAAGGCTGCGCGCAGATGCTGTTCCTGGAAAGCGACGAAGTCTGCGAGACCTCTTACCGCGATCGCGGCGGCAAGTACCAGGGCCAGCGCGGCGTGACCCTGCCGCGCACCTGAAGTCTCAGTCCGCGCGCCGCGGCGCCGGACGCAGGTAGTCGATATCCCACTCGCTTTCGCCCGTCTGCACGAACCCGTGCCGGCGGTAGAAGCGGTTGGAATCGCTGTCGCGCAGCGCGCCCAGGCTTACCGCCAGCCCCAGGCGGTCGGCCTCCTGCAGGATCTTGCGCATGACCTGTCCGCCCAGCCCCGAACCCTGCGCGGCGGGGCGGATGTACAGATGATCCAGGCGCAAGCCGTCACCCTCCGGGCGCAGCGCGTAAAACCCGATCCGCTGGCCATCTTGCTCGATGGACCAGGTGTGTTCCGGCCGGAATGTGCTGCGCAGCCGCGAGCGCGCGCGTTCAGGATCGAAGCGCCCCAGGCGCTCCAGGCTTTCGCGCATGGCTTCGATGCGCAGCGCCAGCAGGTCTTCGAAATCCGCTTCCGAGACCGGGGCGTATTGCAGCTGCGGCGTGGACAGCTCATCGTAGCCCCGGCCCAGGAACTGCAGGATGCAGATACCGTGACCGTAGGGATCGCTCAGGTGGGCGATGCGGCCCCAGGTGTGCGAGACGGCCGGGTCTTCCAGGCGCGCGCCAGCGGCCACCGCCTGTGCGACCGCGCGGTCCGCGTCCTCCACCACCACGTCCAGATGCACCGGCGTCCAGTGCCGCGCATAGTCGCGCGGCTGGCGCGTGGCGCCGGCGGCAGGCGTACCCGCCGCCTTCTCCAGCAGATAGATGGGCGCCTCGGCCCCTGCCATCTCGGCCACCGTCGGTCCTATACGGCGTCGCAGCGTCAGGCCGAACGCGCGTTGATAGAAGTCGATGGCGTGTTCGAGATCGGGCACGTCGATGTTGACCAGGATGTGCATTGGGGGGCCGTCTGCTGAGTGAAGAAAAAAACATATCATGGCCGCGGCGCGCGGTGTTACTTGCAAATCCGCTAAAGAACATCGCGGCCGCGTCCGTAAATGACAGTACATGTGTTTGCCGATTTGGCGACGTCATCTCCGCAAGCGTAAAAAAGCCCCGACCCGTGCGTTACCCCCATATCCCCTGGCTGCCTTTGTTGTTCTATCCTGCGCTGCCGGTGGCCGCTGCGGTGGGGCTGCTGCTGTGGCGCGAATGGCCGCCGGCCTTGACGCAGATCGTGCCGTTCGTGCCTTGGGTGATGGCGCTGATCGGCGTTGCCGTGTGCCTGATGTACCAGCGCGCACAGACCATGGTGCTGATGCTCAGCGTGCTGGCCGCCACGGCGGCCTGGCCGGCGCTGGCCACGGAAGCGCCCTGGGCCGTCGGACCGGCGCTGGCGTGGTGGTCCCTGGCCTACACCATCAACGCCCTGTGGTCCGAGCGCTCCAGCATGTTGCTGGACCTGGCCGCCCGCATCGGCATGATCGCCGCCGGCGCGGCGGCGATTGCGCTGGCCGGCAAGGACGGCGTGAACGATCTGCTTGGCATGCTCTCCGTGCAGGGCAGGTTGGCCCACCTGAGCGTGCCGATCGAAGGATTGATCGCCTTGCTGGCCACGGGCCTGACGCTGACCCTGCTGTTGCTGCGCTATGGGCGTCCGCAGCAGGCGGGGCAGTGGCTAGGATTCGTGTGCATGGCGTGGGCCTTGCCGCGCGGGGCGGAGCATCCCGTCGAACTGGCGCTGATGTCTACCGCCGCGCTGACGGCCCTGTGCATCTCGCTGGCCCACGAAGGTTTCCACATGGCGTTTCGCGACGAGCTGACCGGCCTGCCGGGCCGGCGCGCGCTGAACGAGCGTCTGCAGCGCATGGGGCGCGTCTATACGCTGGCGATGGCCGACGTCGACAACTTCAAGGCTTTCAACGACACCCACGGGCATGACGTAGGCGACCAGGTCCTGCGCATGGTGGCGGCGCAGTTGCGGCGCGTGCCGGGCGGCGGCCGGGCCTACCGCTACGGCGGCGAGGAATTCACGCTGGTGTTCCCGGGCAAGACCGCGGCGGAAAGCATGCCGCACCTGGAAAGCGTCAGGCGCTCCATCGAGGCCTACCAGATGCGCCTGCGCGACAAGCCGGTGCGCCCCAAGGCCGACCAGATCGGCCTGCGCCGCCGCGGCGGGCGCGACGCGCGTAATGCGCGGCCGCTGCGGGTGACGGTCAGCATAGGCGTAGCCGAACGCAGCGACTCCCTGCGCGCGCCCGACGCGGTGATCAAGGCGGCGGATCAGGCGCTCTACAAAGCCAAGGACGAAGGCCGCAATCTGGTGCGGGCGTTCAGCACGCGGCGCCGGACTGGCGCGGCCTGATGCCGCGCCGCTACTTGCCGGCCAGCGGCAGCGCCATCAGCGCTTCGTCGTAGAGTTCGCCGTTGACGCATAGCGCTTCGCGCTCGCGCCCGTATTCGGCAAAGCCCAGGCTTAGATACAGCGCGGTGGCGGCCTGATTGTTGGCGGTCACGCTCAGCTGCACCTGGCGGATGCCGCGCATGCCCGAGGCATGGGCGATCGCCGCCTGCATCAGTTGCCGGGCCAGGCCCTGACCGCGCTGCGCCGGCGCCACGTACATGCTCCAGATGTGCGCTTTGTGGCGCATCTTCAGTTTGCGCTGTCGGCCCACGCCGACCATGCCGGCCAGGACCCCGCCGCAGAACGCGCCAAACATTGCGCTGTCGTCCGAAGGCAGGATCCAGCCGCGGATATCCTCCAATGTCAGCGTGTGTTCCTCTTCGTAACTCGATCCGAACGATTCAGGGGTTTCCACCAGGGCGTCCAGGCGCAATTGGCGCAGCGGCGCCGCGTCGGCGGGAACAAGGCGTCGGACGGTGATCGGGGACATGGTCGGCAAGTGTTGGGAATAGGGAACGTTCGGCGGTGGATTCGCCAGTATAGGGGGACGCGCTGCCTATAATGGTCCTAACGCCGCTTGCGGTTTTCACAAAGGAGCCAATGATGTTCGGTTTCCTCAAGACAAACCAGGACGCCAAGCGCGACGAAGTCCAGGAAGAGTTCGTGGCGCGCGTGGCGGGTGCTGCGCAGGACTTCGTCCAGGCAGCCGGCTCGGCTGGCGCCGTGCTGGATTACACGCCATCCAGCGTCCATGCGCTGGACGAAGCGCTGGAGGCCGCCCATCTCGGGACCTTGCCTCTCACTCCCATGCAGACCGTCGGCGCCGCCGCCTACCTCTACGAGGTGGGACGCCGCGCGTATGGCGGCCTCTACGAAGTGTGCGATGACGAGGACCCAGTGGTGCTGGTCTGCGGCGAGCCCGATTCCGAGGTCTGCTTCGGCGCCATCGCCAAGGTCGAAAGGCGCATCCGTTACGGCTCCGCCGAGGCCATCCCACCTTATTTCGAGCAGTTCCTGATGGCCTTGCAGGCGGGCGAGGCCCGCACCATCCGCTAGCGTCCCGGCGCCTCGGGCGCCCGGTTTGCTTCCCCGTGCGGCCCGGCTCTCTGTGCTGAAAACGTCCGCTTTTGGCGCGATGACAACGGCCGTCCGGGCCATTCCGGGATTTCCCTTAGGACTGTAAGAAAAACAGCCCTACAATTCGGCCATTCCCGCCGCCCTGGCGGGTGCTCGCGCCGTCTGTCATCAGGCGGATTTTTACTAGAAGTACACTCGCGCCGCGTTACGCGTCCGAACCCGCCTTGCCCCCAGGAGCGCCTGCATGAAATTCCGCTTCCCCATTTTCATCATCGACGAAGACTACCGTTCCGAGAACGCGTCCGGTCTGGGTATCCGCGCCTTGTCCGCGGCGATCGAGGCCGAGGGCGTCGAGGTGATCGGGGTGACCAGTTACGGCGACCTGAGCTCGTTCGCCCAGCAGCAGAGCCGGGCCAGCGCCTTCATCCTGTCGATCGACGACGAAGAGTTCGACGTGGATTCGCCCGAGGACGTGGCCAGCGCCATCAAGAACCTGCGCGCCTTCATCGGCGAGCTGCGTTTCCGCAATGCCGACATCCCCATCTACCTGTACGGCGAGACGCGCACTTCCGAGCACATCCCCAACGACATCCTGCGCGAGCTGCACGGCTTCATCCACATGTTCGAGGACACCCCCGAATTCGTGGCGCGCCACATCATCCGCGAAGCCCGCAGCTACGTCGACAGCCTGCCGCCGCCGTTCTTCCGTGAACTGGTCAAGTACGCGCAGGACGGCTCGTATTCCTGGCACTGCCCCGGCCACTCCGGCGGCGTGGCATTCCTGAAGAGCCCGGTGGGCCAGATGTTCCACCAGTTCTTCGGCGAGAACATGCTGCGCGCAGACGTCTGCAACGCCGTGGACGAACTGGGCCAGCTGCTGGACCACACCGGTCCCGTGGCCGAATCCGAACTGAATGCCGCGCGCATCTTCCACGCCGACCACTGTTTCTTCGTGACCAACGGCACCTCCACCTCCAACAAGGTGGTGTGGCATGCCAACGTGGCCGCGGGCGACGTGGTGGTGGTGGACCGCAACTGCCACAAGTCGATCCTGCACGCCATCACGATGACGGGCGCGATTCCGGTGTTCCTGCGCCCCACGCGCAACCACCTGGGCATCATCGGTCCGATCCCGCTGGAAGAATTCCACCCGGACAACATCCGCAAGAAGATCGAGGCCAACCCCTTCGCGCGCGAAGCGGTGAACAAGAACCCGCGCATCCTGACGCTGACGCAGAGCACCTACGACGGCGTCATCTACAACGTCGAAATGATCAAGAAGCAGCTGGGCAGCTACGTCGACACGCTGCACTTCGACGAAGCCTGGCTGCCGCATGCGTCGTTCCACGAGTACTACCAGGACATGCACGCCATCGGCCAGGACCGCCCGCGCAGCCAGGACGCGATGGTGTTCGCCACCCACTCCACGCACAAGCTGCTGGCCGGCATTTCGCAGGCCTCGCAGATCATCGTGCAGGAGTCCGAGACCCGCAAGCTGGACCGCAACGTCTTCAACGAAGCCTACCTGATGCACACGTCCACCTCGCCCCAGTACGCGATCATCGCGTCCTGCGACGTGGCCGCCGCCATGATGGAGCCGCCGGGAGGCACCGCGCTGGTCGAGGAAAGCATCCGCGAAGCCCTGGACTTCCGTCGCGCCATGCGCAAGGTGGAATCCGAATTCGGCAAGAACGACTGGTGGTTCAAGGTCTGGGGGCCGAACCGCCTGGTTTCGGAAGGCATCGGCAACCGCGACGAATGGATCCTGGAGTCCAACGACCACTGGCATGGCTTCGGCGAAATGGCCGAAGGCTTCAACATGCTGGACCCGATCAAGGCCACCATCATCACCCCGGGCCTGGACATGTCGGGCAGCTTCGGCGAAACCGGCATTCCCGCCGCGCTGGTCTCCAAGTACCTGACCGAGCACGGCGTGGTGGTCGAGAAGACCGGCCTGTATTCGTTCTTCATCCTGTTCACCATCGGCATCACCAAGGGCCGCTGGAACACGCTGCTGACCGCCTTGCAGCAATTCAAGGACGACTACGACCGCAACCAGCCGCTGTGGCGCATCCTGCCGGAATTCTGCCGCGACCATCGCCGCTACGAGCGCATGGGCCTGCGCGACCTGTGCCAGGAGATCCACGAAGCCTATCGCGCGCGTGACGTGGCCCGCCTGACCACCGAGATGTACCTGAGCGACATGGTGCCGGCCCTCAAGCCGTCGGATGCCTTCGCCCGCATGGCGCACCGCGAGGTCGAGCGCGTCGACATCGACAAGCTCGAAGGCCGCGTCACTGGCGTGCTGCTGACCCCGTATCCTCCGGGCATCCCGCTCTTGATCCCGGGCGAACGCTTCAACCGCACCATCGTCCAGTACCTGCAGTTCGCGCGCGAGTTCAACCAGCGCTTCCCGGGCTTCGAAACCTACATCCACGGCCTGGCCGACGAAGTGGGTCCGGATGGCGAAAAGCGCTACTACGTCGACTGCCTGATCGAAGACTGATGTTCGATGTAGCAGTACTCGGCGCCGGCGCCGCGGGCATGATGTGTGCCGCGGTCGCCGGCCAGCGCGGCTTGCGCGTGGTGCTGGTCGACCACGCCGAGCGCCTGGCGGAGAAGATCCGCATTTCCGGCGGCGGCCGCTGCAACTTCACCAATATCGGCGCCGGCCCCGCCAACTTCCTCTCCGACAATCCGCATTTCTGCCGTTCGGCCTTGGCCGGTTACACGCCGCAGGATTTCCTGGCGCTGATGAAGCGCCACCACATCGCCTGGCATGAGAAGCATCGCGGCCAGCTGTTCTGCGACGATTCCAGCGAATCCATCATCGAAATGCTGCGCGCGGAGTGCGACGCGGGCAGGGTGCAGTGGCGCATGGGATGCTCGGTGGCCGAGATCGGCCATGGCGAGCAGGGTTACGAGCTGCGCACCAGCCAGGGCACGATCCGCGCCGCGAAACTGGTGATCGCGACCGGCGGCATGGCCATTCCCCAACTGGGCGCCACCGATTTCGGCCTGAAGATCGCGCGGCAGTTCGGCCTGAAGGTCGTGGAACCGCGTCCCGCCCTGGTGCCGCTGACCTTCGATGCCGAGCAGTGGCGGTCCCTTTCCGAATTGTCCGGCGTGGCGCTGGAGGTCAATCTGCACACGGGGCAGGGCAAGGCGCGCGGCGAGTTCCTCGAGGACCTGCTCTTTACCCATCGCGGCCTGTCCGGACCTGCCATTCTGCAGATCTCCAGCTACTGGAAACCTGGCGAGCCCATCGTGATCGATCTGGCGCCTGGCCGCGACCTGGCGGAAGAACTGCTGGCGTCGAAGTCGGGCAACCGGCAGCAGCTGCATACCGTCCTGGCGGGCCTCTGGCCCAAGCGCCTGGCTGACCGCTGGCTGCACCTGGCGGAGCAGGGCGGCAAGCCGGGCCTGGCGGCGCTGCGCCTGGCCGACGCACCGGACAAGACCCTGCGCACGCTGGCCCAGGACATCCATCAGTGGAGCCTGGTGCCCAGCGGCACGGCTGGCTACAAGAAGGCCGAAGTCATGCGCGGCGGCGTGGACACGCGCGGCCTGGACCAGAAGTCCATGCAGGCAAAGACCGTCGCCGGCCTCTATTTCATCGGCGAAGCCGTGGACGTCACGGGTTGGCTGGGCGGCTACAACTTCCAGTGGGCCTGGGCTTCGGGCGTGGCCTGCGGCAAGGCGCTGTAGCGTCCTCTGGCGGGACAGGGCGCCGATAGGCCGGCGCTATGGCAGGTATTGGAAGCCTGCCATTGTTATATCAAATAAAAATACTTATCATTTATGTTTTCGATATTGATCCAAGCCCTGAATCGGGGGGCGGATCCAACGGAGACATGCATGGCCTACACTCTTCCGCCCCTGCCGTATGCCTACGACGCCCTGGAACCTCACATCGACGCGATGACGATGGAGATCCACTACAGCAAGCACCATCAGACCTACGTCAACAGCCTGAACGCTGCGCTGGAAGGCGCGGGCATCGTCACCAACGAGCCGGTCGAGTCCCTGGTGGCGCGGCTGGAGCAGTTGCCCGAAGCCATCCGCGGCGCCGTGCGCAACCACGGCGGGGGCCACGCCAACCACAGCCTGTTCTGGTCGGTCATGTCGCCCGAGGGCGGGGGTGAGCCGGACGGCGCATTGGCAGCGGCCATCGAGTCCGAACTGGGCGGGCAGGCCGCCTTCCGCGACGCGTTCACCAAGGCTGCGCTGACCCGCTTCGGCAGCGGCTGGGCCTGGCTCTCGGTGACGCCGGCCGGCAAGCTTGCGGTGGAAAGCAGCGCCAACCAGGACAGCCCCCTGATGCACGGCAACACGCCCATCCTGGGACTGGACGTGTGGGAGCACGCCTACTACCTGAAGTACCAGAACCGCAGGCCCGAGTACATCGGCGCCTTTTACAATGTCGTGAATTGGCCTGAAGTGGCGCGCCGCTACGCGGCAGCCCAGCGCTGAGCGCATCTCTCGCAAGGAGGGCAGCGGCACATGAATACCTTCAGCCGTCATCGCGTGCGGCCGGCGGCCACCAGCATCAGCGTGTGGACCCTGGCCGTATTGGTGGCATGCCTGGGCCTGCACCAGTTGTGGGCCTATCTGGACGTGCGCGCGCCGCACGTGGCCGATGCCCTCCTGGGCGGGCTGGTGGCCGCGGGCGCTACTGCCCTGGGTACTTTGCCCATCCTGTTTGCTCGGACCATCCCCCAGAAAATGCAGGACAGCATGTTCGGCTTCGGCGCCGGCGTGATGCTGGCCGCCAGCGCCTTCTCGCTGGTGGCGCCGGGCATCGCCGCGGGCCGCGACCTGGGCTATGGCCCCTGGGGCGCCGGCTTGACGGTGGGCGCGGCCGTACTGCTGGGGGCGGCGGTGCTGCTGCTCATGGACCGTACCCTGCCGCACGAACATTTCATCAAGGGCCGGGAAGGCATCGAGGCGCACCGCCTGCGCCGCACTTGGCTGTTCGTCTTCGCCATCACCCTGCATAACCTGCCGGAAGGCCTGGCCATAGGCGTGGGCTACGCGGGCAACGACGCCATGCGCGGCACCGCGCTGGCCACCGGCATTGCGATCCAGGACATTCCCGAAGGGCTGGTGGTGGCGGTGGCGCTGCTGGCGGCGGGCTATCAGCGCGCCTTCGCGGTGGCGCTGGGCATGCTGTCCGGCCTGGTCGAGCCGCTGGGCGCGGTGCTCGGCGCCGCAGTGGTCGGCTGGTCCGAGCCGCTTCTGCCCTGGGGCCTGGGTTTTGCCGCAGGCGCCATGCTGTTCGTGATCAGCCACGAGATCATCCCCGAATCGCACCGCAAGGGGCATGAGGTCTACGCGACCTGCGGCCTGATGCTGGGTTTCGTGCTGATGATGCTGCTGGACACGGCGCTGGGCTGAGCCGCCGCGGGCATTCCCTGGCCGCGGCTTTCGTTGTATGCTTGCGCCGCTGTCACGCATGTTGCGGGAGAGAGCGGCCTGTACGTCCGGCCGCCGCCGAAGGCGCAATTCGCCCGGAATCGCTCAGGTAACCCATACCGCCCATGCTTGCCCTGTCCCGGTTTTCTCACCGTGCGGACGCGGCAAAACAGTACTCTGGAGAGACCTGGCGCCGACCCTGAACTAGGGACATAGCGAGCAGCCCAGGCGCCGAAGGTGCAAACCCGCCATGCGGGGCAACTCTCAGGCAAAAGGACAGAGGGGCGGAAGATTCAGCCGTTGTACAAGCGCACCCCGCTTGGCACCACTGGCATTCCGTAACCCTGGCAACACTGCCGCCCCGGAGTTTCCGCGCATGTCCGCAACCCTCAAACGCACCCCGCTGGCCGAAGAACATATCGCCTCTGGCGCCCGCATGGTCGACTTCGGCGGCTGGGACATGCCGCTGGCCTACGGTTCGCAGCTGGAAGAGCACCACGCCGTGCGCCAGGACGCCGGCATGTTCGATGTGTCGCACATGCTGAACGTCGACGTGGCCGGTCCCGACGCGTTCGCCTTCCTGCAGCGCCTGGTCGCCAACGACGTGTCCAAGCTGACCGTGCCCGGCAAGGCGTTGTACAGCTGCATGCTGAACCCGCAAGGCGGCGTGATCGACGACCTGATCATCTATTTCTTCGCCGCCGACGAATGGCGCGTCGTGGTCAACGCAGGCACGGCCGACAAGGACGTCGCCTGGATGCAGCGCGTCAAGCAGGCTGGCCAGTTCGACGTTGCCATCACGCCGCGCCGCGATCTGGCCATGGTGGCCGTGCAAGGCCCCAACGCCCGCGCCAAGGTCTGGGCCGCGCGCCCGGCCTGGCAGGCCGCCAGCGAGCCGCTTACCCCCTTCGTGGCCGCCCGCGTGGGCGACGACACCCTGGTGGCCCGTACCGGCTACACCGGCGAGGACGGCTTTGAAATCGTGCTGCCGGCCGCCGAAGTCGTGCAGCTGTGGCGCGACCTGGTCGCCCAGGGCGTGCGGCCCTGCGGCCTGGGCGCGCGCGACACGCTGCGCCTGGAAGCCGGCATGAATCTGTACGGCCAGGACATGGACGAGCTGACCCAGCCCGACCAGGCCGGCCTGACCTGGACCGTGTCCCTGAAGAACGCCGAGCGCCGCTTCATCGGTCGCGACGCGCTGGAACAATTCGCTACCCCCGCCACCTTCATCGGCCTGAAGCTGCAAGAACGCGGCGTGATGCGCGCGCACATGGCCGTGCGCACCAAGGAAGGCACGGGCGAGCTCACCAGCGGCACCATGTCGCCCACGCTGGGCGTATCGATCGGCTTTGCCCGTCTGCCTCAAGGCGTCAAGCCGGGCGACACGGTCGAAGTCGACATCCGCGGTAAGTGGGTGCCCGCCCTGGCCTGCAAATTGCCGTTCGTGCGTAACGGCAAAGCGGTCGAACACTCGTAAACTCGAAGCTTCGCGCGAGCCGCCGGCCCCTGGGGCGACGGCCGCCCGCGCGAGGCGCGCAACACCATTCATCTACCCGCATTCCCTCAGGAGTTCCCATGAGTCTGCCCACCGATCGCAAGTACACCGAGTCCCATGAATGGGTCAAAGCCGAAGGCGATGTGTTCGTCGTCGGCATCACCGATACCGCCCAGGATCAATTGGGCGACCTGGTCTTCGTTGGCGACGTGAAGGTCGGCGCCAAGCTGAACGCCGGTGAAACCGCTGGCGTGGTCGAATCGGTCAAGGCCGCTTCGGACATCTACGCTCCCGTGGCTGGCGAGATCGTCGCGTTCAACGAAGAGCTGGAAAACAATCCCAACCTGATCAACGAATCGGCCTTCACCGCCTGGATCTTCAAGATCAAGCCGGTCAACGCCGCCGACGCCGACAAGCTGCTCGACGCCGCCGGCTACGAAGCCGTCGCCAACGGCTAAGCCAGCCTGGCTGGAACGGGCGCAGGGCACCCGCCACGCGCCTGTTCCGCAAGATGCAATACCGTCCGTCCTCCGACGACACCCGCTATCCCGAGACCTCTCCATGTCGCGCGCCCTAGACACCCACACCGACTTCATTCCCCGCCACATCGGCCCTTCCGACGCCGACCAGGCCGCCATGCTTGCCGTCATCGGCAGCGCCAGCCTGGACGCCCTGATCGAAGAAGTCGTGCCGCCCAAGATCCGCAGCCAGGCCCCGCTCGCGCTGCCCGCCTCGCGCAGCGAAACCGACGTGCTGGCCGAACTGAAGCAGATCGCCGGCCGCAACAAGGTCTACCGCAGCTACATCGGCCAGGGGTACTACGGCACGCAGACGCCCAACGTGGTGTTGCGCAACATTCTTGAGAATCCCGCCTGGTACACGGCCTACACGCCTTACCAGCCCGAGATCTCGCAGGGCCGCCTCGAAGCCCTGCTGAACTACCAGACCATGGTCGCGGACCTGACCGGGCTGGACATCTCCAACGCCTCGCTGCTGGACGAAAGCACCGCCGCCGCCGAAGCCATGACGCTGGCGCGCCGCAGCGCCAAGTCGAAGAGCCCGGTGTTCTTCATTTCGCGCCACGTGCATCCCCAGACCATCGAAGTCGTGCGCACGCGCGCCGAAGGCCTGGACATCGAAATCACCATCGGCGACGAGGCCGAAGGCCTGCCCGAGTGCTTCGGCGTGCTGCTGCAGTACCCGCACAGCACCGGCTCCGTCGCCGACTACCGCAAGCTGGCCGAAGCCGCGCATGCGCAAGGCGCCATCGTGGCCGTCGCGACTGACCTGCTGGCGCTGGCCCTGCTGGCCGCGCCCGGAGAATGGGGCGCGGATATCGCCATCGGTTCGGCCCAGCGCTTTGGCGTGCCGTTCGGTTTCGGCGGCCCGCATGCCGGCTTCATGGCCTGCAAGGACGCCTTCAAGCGCAACATGGCTGGCCGCCTGGTCGGTGTGTCCAAGGACGCGCAGGGCAACCCGGCCATGCGCCTGGCGCTGCAGACGCGCGAACAGCACATCCGCCGCGAAAAGGCCACTTCCAACATCTGCACCGCGCAAGTGCTGCTGGCCGTGATGGCTGGCATGTATGCCGTGTGGCACGGTCCGGCCGGCATCCGCCGCATCGCCGAGCGCGTGCAGCGCAGCACCGCCATCCTGCGCGCCGAACTTGTCAAATTGGGCGTGAAGGTCGTCAACGACACCTTCTTCGACACGCTGCTGCTGGAAACCGGGGCGGCCACGCCCGCCATCCTGACCGCCGCCGATTGCGCGCACATCAACCTGCGCCGCGTCGATGGCGCCCGCCTGGCGGTGTCGCTGGACGAGACCGTGACCGCGGCTGACCTGCAGGCGCTGGTCAACGTCTTCGCCGCCGGCCTGGAACGCGATGACGTCGAACTCGACATCGACGCGCTGGACGCGGCCGCCGCCAGCGGCATTCCCGCCGGCGTGGCGCGCGAAAGCGCGATCCTGACGCACCCGGTGTTCTCCAGCGTGCAGTCGGAAACCGACATGCTGCGCTACCTGCGCAAGCTGGCCGACAAGGATCTGGCGCTGGACCGCACCATGATTCCGCTGGGCTCGTGCACCATGAAGCTCAACGCGACCGCCGAGATGATCCCCATCACCTGGCCCGAGTTCGCGCTGATCCACCCGTTCGCGCCGGCTTCGCAAAGCCAGGGCTACAACGAACTGATCGACCGCCTGTCGGCCGCGCTGTGCGAGATCACCGGCTACGACAACATCAGCCTGCAGCCCAACTCGGGCGCGCAGGGCGAGTACGCAGGCCTCCTGGCCATCCGCGGCTACCATCAGGCCAACGGCCAGCATCAGCGCAACATCTGCCTGATCCCGTCGTCGGCGCACGGCACCAACCCGGCCTCGGCGCAACTGGCCGGCATGGACGTGGTGGTGGTGGCGTCGGATGCCAACGGCAACGTCGATCTGGCCGACCTGCGCGCCAAGATCGAACAGGTCGGCGACAAGCTGGCCGCTTTGATGATCACGTATCCGTCGACCCACGGCGTGTTCGAGGAAGCCGTCACCGAGATCTGCGATCTGGTGCACCAGGCCGGCGGCCAGGTCTACCTGGACGGCGCCAACATGAACGCGATGGTGGGCGTGGCCCAGCCGGGCAAGTTCGGTTCGGACGTGTCCCACCTGAACCTGCACAAGACCTTCTGCATTCCGCACGGCGGCGGCGGCCCCGGCGTGGGCCCCGTGGCGGTGCGCGCGCACCTGGCTCCCTACCTGCCGGGCGTGGTGAACGAGCAGGGCAAGCTGCCTGGCGACGCCAAGGTCGGCCCGGTGTCGGCCGCGCCGTTCGGTTCCGCGGGCATCCTGCCGATTCCGTTCGTGTACATCTCGCTGATGGGCGCCGACGGCCTGCGCCGCGCCACTGAAGTCGCCATCCTGAACGCCAATTACATCGCCACCCGCCTGCGTGACCACTATCCGGTCCTGTACGCGGGCCGCAACGGCCGCGTGGCGCACGAGTGCATCCTCGATGTGCGCCCGCTCAAGGAAACCAGCGGCATCAGCGCCGAAGACATCGCCAAGCGCCTGATGGACTACGGCTTCCATGCGCCCACCATGAGCTTCCCGGTGGCCGGCACGCTGATGGTCGAGCCGACCGAATCGGAAGGCGTTGCCGAACTGGACCGCTTCATCGACGCGATGATCTCGATCCGCGAAGAAATCGCCCAGGTCGAGCGCGGCGAGCGCGATGCCGAGGACAACGTCCTGAAGAACGCGCCGCACACCGCGCAGATGCTGCTGGCCGAGGAATGGCTGCACGCGTACCCGCGCCAGCAGGCCGCCTACCCGGTGGCCTCGCTGCGCGACGCCAAGTACTGGCCGCCGGTTGCCCGCGTGGACAACGCCTACGGCGACCGCAACCTGGTGTGCGCCTGCTTGCCGATCGAAGCCTACGCATAAATGCGGGCCGCGAGGCCCGGCGCGAGCCGGGCCCAAGGCAAAAAAAACCCCCATCCGAAAGATGGGGGATTTTTTTGCCTTGCGTCAGCCGAGGTTTACTTCGCCGGCGCGGCCTTGCTGGCCACCGAGAAGTCTTCCGCGATGCTGAAGAACGTGTTGAGCATGATCTGCAGGTTTTCCTTGCCGATGCCGCCTTCCGAGTTCATGTCCATCTGCAGCACGGCCCGGTTCTTGTCGTCCAGGTAGGCGCGGGTCCAGCGGTATTCCTGGTTCCAGGCGTTGATGGCCTTGAGCGAGACCGGCTTCTTGCTGCTGTAGGTCGCGGTCACGACGAGGTCATGGCACTTCTCGGTGAAGTCGTTGCACAGGAAGTCGACGCGCAGCTCGCTGGCGCCGGTGTCGCGGGGATCCAGGATCAGGACGGGACCTTCGTCGCCGTCTTGCTTGCGGGGGTTGTAGACCATGTCGTCCAGCATGGTCGTCACGGTGTCCAGGTCGAAGTCCTGCATGTAGCCGGCCACGGACGCGGTGTCGGAGGGCGCGGCAAGTTCCGCGCCTTCGGCCGGTTCGCCTTCCTCTTCCATGCCGTCCATGTCATCCATGTCGTCGTCCATTCCGGTCGCGCCCAGCAGGCCCGAGAACAGTTCGTCGGCGGGGATCTTCTGGCCGTTCAGGTCGCCCATGCCATCGGCGTAGTGGAACTTGCCGATGATGTTGTCGCCGTCGTTCTTGCCGACGTTGAGCATTTCAGCCATGCCGGACATCGAGCGCATCTGGTCGTCGGCTTCCTCGGCCGCCTTTTCCGCGGTCAAGCCTTGCTTCTTGACGGCGTACTGGACGATCAGTTCGCGCACCATGGGCTTGGAGATGACCAGCGTCGCGTCGATCTGCTTGATGGCCTTGACCATGATCTCCTGCGGCGTCAGGTCCTTGACATTGGGCGGATTGGTCAGGTCCAGCGCGAAGGTCAGCTTGCTTTCGCCCTTGTCGGTCTTCCAGCTGATCGGGTCGATGCTGAACGTGGGGTTGCCGTTGAGCAGCTTGCCGGCGTTTTCCAGCACGGCGTCGAACTGCTCGTCCTTCAGGCCTTCGTCGCTGGCGCCCAGCATGTACTGGCGCACGATCTGGTTGTAGGTGTCCGACAGCTGCTTGATGGCGGCGCCGTCCAGCTTGGCGAGCTTGATCACGGCCTGGCCGTTGCCCAGCGCCACGTCGTTGAGCGTGATGGTGCCGGTCTGGTAGGTGGCTTCGACGTTGACGTTCTTGTCGTCTTCGGCCAGCTTGACGCCGTAGCCCAGATTGTCCACCGAGACCTTGATGTCGTCGCCGGCGCGGGTCACGTCGAGGCGCTTGAGCTTGACGCTGGAATCTCCGATGGAGAGGCCGAACTTGCCCATGCGGCTGTCTACGTCCATGGTCAGGCCGGACATCAGCATCTTGACGGGATCATCCGACTTTTCGCCGTCCACCGACAGCGTTTCGACCAGGGCGTGCGCCGTGACGGCCTGCAGCGCGCGGTCGAAGGTGCCGTTGATCGCCATGCCGCTGAAATTGACGGCGTTGCCTTCGTGCGTGATCTGCACGGGGGCAATATTGGCGGTGGAGGTGGCGAAGCCGCCGAAACTGATGACCGTGTCGGCGCTCAGGGGCGCGACGCCCTTGGTCAGCTCGAACAGTTCCTTGATGTTGTCGGTCTTGGCGAGCTCGGCGTGCGTGAACGCCAGCTTGGGCGCGATGGCGCCGCGCGCCAGGGCGCTCTTGGGGAAGGGGCCGTGTTCGATGGACGCATCGAACTCGATCATGCCCTTGGGCATGTCTTCGGCGACCTTGTCGCCCTTGACCAGCGACACGCCGTAGCGCGCCTGCGTCGAGAACAGGCCACGCTCGTACTTCAGCTGATCGATGCGCAGACCGAACCGGGGCGTGATCTTGGCCAGCTTTTCATTGGCTTCCGCCAGGTGGCGCTGCGAGCTTTCCTCGATGCGCTTGCCGGTGTACCACGTGGCCCCGACCCAGCTTCCCGCTCCCACTATGACCACGCCCAGGGTGATCGCTACGCTCTTTTTCATCGTTCTGCTTGTATCGTTGATTATCGAGTCATATCCGGTGAACGGCGGCTGCTTCTGGCCGCCGGACGCCGTTACTGACGCCCGCCATCGGAATACGCGTATTCATCGGCCTGTAAGGCCCGCGGCGAGTATACCGAGGCCGATGGTCATCTGAGGGCGCTCGCCGTTACAGAAGATTTCAAAATGAAAGCCGGCGCAGTTGCGCCGGCTTTCCGGGGTACAGCGACGGCGGTCCGGTTTACATCGGATCGAGGGGATAGATGGGGCGGCGCACGTGCTTGAAATCAAGCTGGCCGTAGTCCGAGGTGGTCACCCCCACGCCGGTGCATTCGATGACCTGCGTTGCCATGTCGGAAAAGCCCGCGCGCCAATGCACCCGGCTCTTGAGCACGACATAGCGTTTTTGCAGCGGATCGATGCCGGCCGACAGCAGGCAGTTGATGTCGAACGGCTCCTGGTGACGGGACACCACCACGATTTCCACGCGGCCTGTGTCGATCACGACCGTCAGGCCGGTGTCGTTGCGCACGCCGCGGTACATGGGGCCGCGGTTCAGGTAGACGCCGTCGAACACCAGCTTGACGCGGCCGGTAACCTCCAGCGGCTCGCTGGGCTCCTTGATGGCGGGCATGGCGAGCTTGCCGCCGAGCTGGATCGTGATCGTCTGGCCCACGCCTGCCGCGGCCGCATCGAGTGCGGCCTGCGGGTCGCAAATGGCATAGAAGACCACGTTCTCCAGTTCCTGGCGCAGCACTTCGGCCAGCACGGCGGTGGTGTCCATGGTGCCGCCGGAACCGGTATTGTCGTAATGGTCCAGCAGCACGACCGGGCCTTGTTCGATGGCCTTGGCGCGGGCTATGGTGGGCGCCAGCGGCTCCGGGTGGAATACCCAGTCGGCGCGGCCGTTCCAGGCCTGGTCCAGCAGCTCGTCGCGGTGGCGCTGCGCCTGGGCCAGGTTGCCGTCGGTACAGACCACGGCGCTCAGGCCGGCTTCGCGGATGTCGGCGTGGGGGAATCCCACGAAGACGGAGGCGGCCAGGACGCCGCCGGCTTCCAGTTCCTTGCAGCGTTCCTGCAGCGGCTTGTTGGGCGCCGCGTGGGTGCCTTGGCACATGATGTGCGGCAGCATGGGCTTGTTGGCCCAGGACATGACAGGCTTGATCTCGCCCTTCAGGGTGCGCGCGATCACGTTCGCGGCGCGCAGGCCGGCCGCGCGGATGTCCACGTGCGGATAGGTATGGAAGCCGGTGATGACCGTGGCATGCTTGACGATGTCGTCGTAGATATTGGCGTGCATGTCCAGCGTCACCGCCACGGGCGTGTGCGGATCGATCTCGCGCAGGCGGCGCAGCAGGTCGCCCTCGGCGTCCTCCACGCCTTCGGCGACCATGGCGCCGTGCAGGTCGAGCAGGATGGCGTCGTAGCCGCCGCGCTGGACCTCGTCCAGGACCAGCTTGCATAGCCGTTCATGGGTTTCGGCGCTGGCGGGGCCGCTGGGCCAGGATTCGGCCGCCACGGGCACGACCATCTCGGCGCCTTCGCGGCGCGCCACTTCGATATAGCCGCCCAGCCCGCTGTCGGTGTTCTCGTAGGCCTTGATGGCGCGGTCGCCGGCCAGGACCTCCGGGTTGCCGCGAAAGAAGCGCTCAAGCGGGGTAGGCACGGGCGAAAACGTATTCGTCTCGTGCTTGATCATTGCCAAAAGCCAACGCATGGGAATTCCTGTGGGTTTGCTGTTGAGGATCGGTCAGGCCGCCCGGGGCGGCTGGGGCCAGGGGTGTTGTTCGGGTCGCATGGCTTCCCAGGCGCGCGCCATGCGCAGCACCCCCAGGTCGTCAAAGCGCGCGCCAGCGATCTGCAGGCCGATGGGCAGGCCGGCCTTGGTGTAGCCGCAATTGACGGACGCCGCGGGCTGCTCGCTCATGTTGTACGGAAGCGTGAATCCGATGTGGTGCATGGTGGTCGCGACCTCGTTGGTGGGCGACGGCCATTCGGCGTTGTAGGCGACCACCGGGGCCACGGGCGAGAGCACGTAGTCGTAGGGCGCGCAGGCCGCGACCGTCTTGGCGCGCACGTTCATGGTCTCGTAGTAGCTGCGGAATACGGCTTCGCCGGACTGGCCGCCGCCGCTTTCCGCCCAGGTGCGGATGAAGGGCAGGATCTTGTCGCGGCGGGCCTGCGGCAAGGCCGACAGATCGATGGCCGAGCGCGTGCGCCAGAAGCGGTCCACGCCCTCCAGCATGTCGGGCGTCATCCAGGGCTGCATCGGCGTCACGATGGCGCCGGCGGCCTCGAAGGCGCGGGCAGCGGCCTCGACCGCGGCGCGGATTTCCGGGTCCAGGGGCAGGCCGCAGCCCGCATCCATGAGCAAGCCGATGCGCAGGCCGCGCAGGTCGAGTTCCAGGTCCAGCCAGTCGAAGTCCTGGTAGGGCAGGCTCATGTGGTCGCGCGCGTCGGGCTGCGACAGCACGCCCATCATGAGCGCCGAGTCGGCGACGGTGCGCGTCATGGGGCCGGCGCAGCGGCCCATGAACGGCGGGTCGATGGGAATGCGGCCCAGGCTGGGCTTGAGCGTGGCAATGCCGCACCAGGCCGCCGGCAGACGCACGGAACCGCCGATGTCGGTGCCGATATGCAGCGGGCCGTAGCCTGCGGCTGCCGCGGCGCCCGCGCCGGCGCTGGAGCCTCCGGGGTTCTTGGAAAGGTCCCAGGGATTGCGGGTCAGTTCATGGAAGCTGGACAGTCCCGAGGACAGCATGCCGAAGTCGGGCATGGTGGTCTTGCCCAGCAGCACGGCGCCCGCCTCGCGCATGCGGGCGGCCGGCGGTGCATCGGCGGCGGCAGGCTTCAATTCCGTTGCTGCCGTGCCCAGCGGCACCGGCACGCCGCGCGTGGCGATGTTTTCCTTGATGGTGGCGGGCACGCCGTCCAGCGTGTGCCCGCCGGCCGCCAGCGGTTCGCCCTTCATCCAGCGAGCCTCGGAGGCGCGGGCCTGCGCCAGCGCGCCGTCCGCATCCAGCGCGTAGGTGGCCTTCAGCTGGGGTTCCCAGCGGGCGATATGCTCCAGCACCGAGCGGGTGACTTCGACGGGCGAGAGCGTCTTGTCGCGGTAGGCCTGGAGCAGCTCCACGGCGGACAGTTCATGCGGTTGCGGCATTTCGGTTCCAGTGTGTGTACAGGCTGCGAGTTTCAGGGCGCGGCCGCGTGGCCCAGGCCGGCGGCGACCGGCCGGAAGTTGCGGAAGTCCCAGTCGCGTCCGGGGGCGGCGTCGATCAGGGCCCGCGTGTATTCGTGGCGCGGTTCGGTCAGCACGGTTTCGGCGGAGCCGGTTTCGACGACCTTGCCTCGCTGCATGACCATGATGGTGTCGCAGATCTGTGCCGCCACGCGCAGGTCGTGGGTGATGAACAGCACGCCCACGCCCGTGCGCTGGCGCACCTGTTCCAGCAGTTCCAGCACCTGCGCCTGCACCGACACGTCCAATGCGGACACGGCTTCGTCGGCCACCAGGACCTCGGGGTCCATGACCAGGGCGCGCGCGATGCAGATGCGCTGGCGCTGGCCGCCGGAGAACTGGTGCGGGTAGCGGTTCATTGCGTCCGGACTCAGGCCCACCACGCTCAGCGTTTCGCCGGCGCGCTTCAATGCCTGCTCGCGGGCAACGCCGAAGTTCAAGAGGCCTTCGATGATGGACTCACCGACGGTGCGTCGCGGATTCAGCGAACGGTACGGATCCTGGAACACGATCTGGATGCGGCGGCGCACCGGGCGCAGCGCCGAGCCGGACAGGGTGCTGAGGTCTTCGCCGCCCATCATCATGTGGCCGGCGGTGGGTTCGATCAGGCGCACGATGCAGCGCGCCACGGTCGACTTGCCTGAACCGGACTCGCCCACGATGCCCAGGATCTCGCCCTTGCGCAGCGTCAGGTTGACGTCGGCGGCCGCGATCACGTTGCGCGCGGCCTGGCGCGAGAACAGCGAACTCTTGGTGCCGTAGGTGCGGCCCAGGCCCTTGACGTGCAGCACCGGCATGCCCGCCGGCGCCTCGCGGCGCGAGGGCACCAGGCTGGGTACGGACGACACCAGGCGACGGGTATAGGACTGCTTGGGCTCGGCCAGGATCTCGTTGCGCGTGCCGCTTTCGATCAGGTCGCCGCGGTTCATCACCACGATGCGGTCGGAGATCTCGGCCACCACGCCGAAGTCGTGGGTGATGAACAGCACCGCGGTCTGGTGCTTGACCTGCAGTTCCTTGATGAGCGCCAGAATCTGCTTCTGCGTGGTGACGTCCAGCGCCGTGGTCGGCTCGTCCGCGATCAGCAGCTTGGGCTCCAGGATCAGCGCCATGGCGATCACGATGCGCTGGCGCTGGCCGCCCGACAACTGGTGCGGATAGGCTTCGAAGATGCGTTCGACGTCTGGCAGGTGCACCGACCGGAACATGTCCAGCACCTTGGCGCGGCGCTCCGCGGCCGACATCTGCTTGCGGTGCAGGCGCAGCACTTCGTCGACCTGCTTGCCCACGGTGTGCACGGGGTTCAGCGCGGTCATGGGTTCCTGGAACACCATGGCCATGCGCGTGGCGCGCATCTCGCGCAGGCGGCGCTGCGTGGCCGTGACCACGTCTTCGCCTTCCACGCGGATCGAACCCGCGCTGACGCCCAGCACGCCGGGAGGCAGCAGGCCCATGACGGCCAGCGAGGTGACGGATTTGCCGGAGCCGGATTCGCCGACCACGCACACGGTTTCGCCGGCATGCACGTCCAGGCTCAGGTTGCGCACGACGCGGTTGCCGGCGCCGGCGACTTCCACCGAGAGGTTGCGGATGGCCAGGATGGCGGTCGAAGTATCGCCCGCGGGAGGAGTGGGGGAATAGGTCATCGGCATCAGATCCTGCGCACCATTTTCGGGTCCAGCGCGTCGCGCAAGGCGTCGCCCAGGATGTTCACGCTGAGCACGGTCAGCGACAGGAACAGGCCGGGGAACAGGATCAGGCCGGGCAGCATGCGGAAGTACATGCGTCCTTCGGACATGATGTTGCCCCAGGAGGCGATCTCGGGCGGGATGCCCGCGCCCAGGAAGCTCAGGATGGCTTCGGTGAGCATGGCGGACGCGAACACATAGGTGCCCTGTACCGTCAGCGGCGCGATGGTGCTGGGCACCATGTGGCGCCACAGCAGCAGCGGCAGCGGCGTGCCCAGGGCCAGCGCGGCTTCGACATAGGGTTCGCCGCGCACGGTCAGGATCTGGCCGCGCACCAGCCGCACCACGCGCGGAATTTCGGGGATGGTGATGGCGACCAGAACGGTCGTGATGCTGGCGCCAGTGACCGACACCAGGGCGATCGCCAGCAGGATGCCGGGGATGGCCATGATGGCGTCCATGGTGCGCATGATCAGCCCGTCCAGTGAACGGAACCAGCCCGCGATCACGCCGATGACCAGGCCGATGGCGACGCTGACCAGCGCCGCGCCCAGGCCCGCGATCAGCGAGACGCGTGCGCCGTAGGCCACGCGCGACCAGACGTCGCGGCCGAAGGCGTCGGTGCCCAGCAGGTAATCGGAGAAGGGCGGCTTCAGGCGCGCGCCGGGGTTGATCGAGGTGGGGTCGACGGTACCCAGCAGCGGTGCGAACAGCGCGATGGCGACGACGGCCACCAGCACGATCAGCGCCAGCATCACGGGCCAGCTTTTGAGGCCCTGGCGGATCTGGCGCCAGGCGGTGGCTTGGGGCGTGCCGCCGCCGGGGAGATCTGCGGCCGCTTGCGCGGCGGCATCGGTTGGCGTTTGCATGGTGTTAGTACCTGATCCGAGGGTCGAACACCGTGTAGGCGCAATCGACAACAAGATTGATGAACACGTAGACGAACGCGAAGAAGAGCGTCAGGCCCTGGATGACGGGGTAATCGCGCGCGAGCACGGCTTCCACCACCAGCCGGCCCAGGCCGGGGATGTTGAACACCGATTCGGTCACGACCACGCCGCTGATCAGCAGCGCGATGCCCAGGCCCACCACCGTGGCGATGGGCACGGCGGCGTTGCGCAGGGCGTGGCCCAGCAGCACGCCGGTTTCGCCCAGGCCCTTGGAGCGCGCCGTGCGGATGAAGTCCTCGCCCATGACCTCGATGACGCTGGTGCGCGTGATGCGCGCGATCAGCGCCACGTAGACCGTGGACAGGGCCAGCGACGGCAGGATGAGGCGGTGCAGGTACGGCCAGAAGCCCTTGGCCAGCGGCGCGTAGCCCTGCACGTTGAACCAGCCCAGCTTGATGGCGAAGAGCCAGATCAGCAGGTAGCCCGTGACGAAGACCGGCACCGAGAATCCCAGCACCGAGAAGCCCATCACGGCGCGGTCCAGCAGCTTGCCTTGGCGCCATGCGGCCAGCACGCCCAGCGGAATGGCGACGAGCAGGGTGAACACCAGGGTCAGCACCGCCAGGCTGAGCGACGGTTCCAGGCGCTGGCCGATCAGCTTGGTGACCGGCACGCCCGACATGAGCGAAGTGCCCAGGTCGCCTTGCAGGAGCTTGCCGCCCCAGATGAAGAACTGCTTGATGACCGGCTGGTCCAGGCCCATCGTCTGGCGTATCTGGACGATGCGCTCGGGCGTGGCGCCGTCGCCCGCCATGATGATGGCCGGATCTCCCGGGCTGAAACGCAATATCGCGAAGACCACCACCGCGACCATCACCAGAACGGGGATGGTCGCGAGGAGCCGGCGTGAGACAAATGCCAGCATGTATTTCCCCCTGAACTACTTGCCCATCAAGGGGCTTTCTTGACGTTCCAGAACGCGAACACCGGCGCGTGCACCAGGCCCGAGAGCTTGGTCGAGTAGACGGTGGGCACGGACATCTGGCCCAGCGGCACGTACAGGCCTTCATCGATGCCGATGCGCTGCACTTCCTCGGCGATCTTCTTCTGTTCCGCGGGGTCGGAGGTCAGCGCCATCTTGGTGCGCAGTTCTTCGATCTGCGGGAAGTCGGGCCAGCCGAACCAGGCGTTGTCGCCGTTGGCCGCGGCCGGGGCGGAACGGACCGGGTCCATCACGTCGGTGGCGTACCAGTTGGTGTTGTGGATGTTCCAGCCGCCTTCCGCGGGCGCAGCCTTCGAGGCGCGGCGCGTTGCGACGCTTTGCCAGTCCATCGCGGCCAGGTTGACGTTGAAGCCGGCCTTGCGCAGCGCCTGCGCCATCACCACCGGCTGCGCCGACAGCGTACCGACGTCGGTCGCGTGCATGACCAGGATGGGCGTGTTGTCGTAGCCCGCTTCCTTCAGCAGCGCCTTGGCCTTCTCGATGTTGGACGGCACCACCATGTCCTTGCCGATGTCGCTTTCCAGCGGCGTGCCGCAACCCCACAGCGAGGCGCAGGTCTTCCAGTACTTCGGATTGCCGACCAGCGCCTTCATCACGTCTTCCTGGCCGATGGCGTACATCGCGGCCTGGCGCACCTTCTTGTTGTTGAAGGGCGGGTACTTGAAGTTGAAGCGGTACATCGTGAAGTAGCCGACCGGGCTGAGCGACTCTTCCTTCAGATCCTTGTTGCCTTCGATCATCGGCAGCAGGTCATAGGGGAACTGTTCGACGAAGTCGATCTCGCCGCCCAGCAGCGCGTTGGCGGTGGTCAGCGCATCCGGCATGACGTCCCATTCGACCTTGTCGACGTTGACGACCTTGCCGCCGGCCAGGCCGCTTGCGGGTTCCTTGCGCGGCACGTAGTCGGCGTTCTTGGCGTAGACGGTCTTCACGCCCGGCTTGAATTCGATGACCTTGAACGGACCCGAGCCGGTCATGTCGGTGATGGGCTGACCGATGGCCTGTTCGGCGATGCGCTTGGGCATCATGAACGGCGCGGTGCCGGTGGGCTTGGACAGGGCGCGCAGCGCCAGGTCCGTGGGTTCCTTCATGACGATGCGGAAATTCTTGTCGTCGATGACTTCGATCTTGTCGGTGAACTTCAGCAGCGTGCGGCCCATGCCGTCGCCGGCGGCCCAGCGCTTGATCGAAGCGACGCAATCCTCGGACGTCACCGGCTTGCCGTCATGCCATTTCTGGCCGTCGCGCAAGGTCATGGTGTAGGTCTTGCCGTCGGGGGAGACTTCCCACTTTTCCAGCATCTGCGGCTGGATCTTGTTGTCGGCGTCGGTGGCCAGCAGGGTGTCGTAAATCATGTAGCCGTGCCACGTCGTGATGTACGCGGTGGTGGCATGCGGGTCGGTCAGGCGCAGAGGCGAGTGCATCACCGACTTGATGACGGTCTCGGCGTAGGCGCCGTGAGCCATCATCATGGTGGCGCCGGCCAGCGCGGCCGCTCGGACGTACTTCAGCATGAATGTTCCCCTTGATGCGTGGTGAGCGGCGCCATCGCGCCGCTGCGTCGTTGGTCCGCCGCGCGGTGGCGGCGTGCGAGCTTCAGGCGGTAGCGGGCCCGCCCGAAAAGACAGGTCCGCAAGGCGCCATTCTGATGCCGGGACGCAACCGTGTCCATGGTTGTTTTGCCGCATCCATCAGCATGGAACCCGGGGCCGCGCATACCAGGATCTTTTCCGCGATGCCGGTGAAATCCGCGCGGAAGTGGGCGGAGCTCTTGACCACCAGGATCGCTGCGCGTTGCGGTTCCACGCCGGCGAAGCGGAACATCTCCTGGTCGGCCATCTGCACCTTGTTGGAGGCGACGATGATGCGTACGCCGCCCACGCGCAGGCAGGCGCTGGGGCCCAGGTCCATATGGAAGCCGCGATAGAAGGCGCCGTGCGTATCGAAGCGTCCATCTGAAGTTTTCTCGACGATGAACTCGGTGTCCAGCGGTTCATCGTCGGGAATACCCGAGTGTCCACCCAATGCAATACGTACCTTGTTTCCAGCGCCCGCGCGATGGGCCGCCAGCGCGGCCGCGGGGTCGACGATGAGGCCGATGGCGGTGTCGCGCGCATCGTGCCGGATCAGGGCGCGCAAGACGCCGGTGGTGTCCGAGCTGCCGCCCGCGCCCGGGTTGTCCTGCGCGTCGGCGATGACCACGGGTTTGTGCGCGTCGCGCGCCAGGCGCATGGCTTCCTGCACGGCTTCGTCGGGCGTGTAGAGCCTGCCGCCGAAGTCGCGTTCGGCGTTGAGCACGGCGCGCGCCATTTCGTCGGCAGCGGCGTCGGCGTCGGCTTGGGTGGCGCCATAAGCCCAAACGGTGGGCGCGCACTCGGGGAAATCGGCTGCGGGAAAACCCGTGGCGAACGACAGGCTGAGGGCGCCACGCGCTTCGATGTCGCCCACCATCTGGTACAGGCTGCGCGAGGGTTCGATGTCGGTGGACTGCCAGCACAGCGAAATCAGGTAGGGCAGCGCACGCAGGGCCACGCAGGGCCGCGGCGCGCCCGCCAGCCGCGCGGCCAGCAGTTCGGCTGCGCGCTGCCCGGTTTCGGCCATGTCGATGTGAGGATAGGTGCGATAGCAGACCAGCGCGTCCGCGTGGCGCACCATGGCGCGGGTGACGTTGGCATGCAGGTCCAGGCTGGCCACGACAGGCACGTCCGGACCCACCAGCTCGCGCACGCGTTTGAGCAGTTCGCCTTCGCCGTCGTCCAGGTGTTCCGTGACCATGGCGCCGTGCAGGTCCAGATAGACGCCATCCAGCGGCAGCGCCTGCGACAGCCCCTGCAGGATCATCGCGCTGATGCGTTCGAACGCATCCTTGGTGACCGGACCCGAGGGGCTGGCCGCCGCCCAGGTAGTAGGTAGCAAGGTGTGCCGTCCCATGGCTTCGATGAAGCCCGCCACCGGTATGTTGGCGCCCGCCACCGCCTGGAACATGGCGGGCCCGCTGACCAGCTTGGGCCAGCCCCCGCCTTTCTCGGCAAAATCTTCCCACGCCGCGCGCGAAGGCGCGAACGTATTGGTCTCATGCTGAAAGCCGCCTATCCCGATGCGCATCAGGATTCCCCTTGTCGTTTTTGATATGAGGAAGGCGCGGCTACGCCGCGCCCGTTTCAGTTCCCGCTGCAAACGGGCACAACGCAACTAACTGGCAAGATCGTCCCAAGCGGGGTCGCGCGGATCCGGCTTTGCCGGTCCGCAGCGACGCCCCCTTGAGGGGGGCCCGCCTGAGGGGGAAGCGCGCAGCGCTTCGGGGGTGGGCTCACTTCGCTACAGGCATGGTGAACTCGGCGCCCTTGGCGATGCTGTCGGGCCAGCGCTGCATCACGCTCTTGTAGCGCGAATAGAAGCGGATGCCTTCTTCGCCGTAGGCGTGATGGTCGCCGAACAGCGAGCGCTTCCAGCCGCCGAACGAATGCCAGGCCATGGGTACCGGGATCGGCACGTTGATGCCGACCATGCCGACCTTGATCTGGCGCGCGAAGGCGCGCGCCACGCCGCCGTCGGACGTGAAGCAGGCCACGCCATTGCCGAATTCATGGGCGTTGATCAGTTCGACTGCCGAGGCGAAGTCCGGCACGCGCACCACGCACAGCACAGGCCCGAAGATTTCTTCGCGGTAGATGTTCATGGCAGGCTTGACGTTGTCGAACAGCGTGCCGCCGAGGAAGAAGCCCTTTTCGTTGCCAGGTACCTTCAAACCGCGGCCGTCGACCACCAGCGTGGCGCCGGCAGCGATGCCGTCTTCGATATAGCCCACGACCTTGCCGCGATGCTGCGAGGTGACGAGCGGGCCCATCTCTGCATCGCCTTGCATGCCGTCCTTGACCACCAGCGCCTTGACGCGCGGCGTCAGGCGTTCGACCACCTTGTCGGCCACGTCGCCCACCGCCACCGCCACCGAGATGGCCATGCAGCGTTCGCCGGCCGAGCCATAGGCCGCGCCCATCAGCGCGTCGGTGACCTGGTCCAGGTCGGCATCGGGCATGACCACCATGTGGTTCTTCGCGCCGCCCAGCGCCTGCACGCGCTTGCCGCGGCGGGTGCCTTCGGCGTAGATGTATTCGGCAATCGGCGTCGAGCCGACGAAGGACAGGGCCTCGACGTCGGGATGCGCGATCAGCGCGTCTACCGCCTGCTTGTCGCCGTGCACGACGTTGAACACGCCTTCGGGCAGGCCGGCTTCGGCCAGCAGTTCGGCCAGGCGCACGGACGCCGACGGGTCGCGCTCGGAAGGCTTGAGCACGAAGGTGTTGCCGCAGGCGATGGCCACCGGGAACATCCAGCACGGCACCATCATGGGGAAGTTGAACGGCGTGATGCCGGCCACTACGCCCAGGGCCTGGCGCATGCTCCAGTTGTCGATGCCGCCGCCGATCTGGTCGGAGTATTGGCCCTTCATCAACTGCGGAATGCCGCAGGCGAATTCGACGATTTCGATGCCGCGCGTGACCTCGCCCTTGGCGTCGGAGAAGACCTTGCCATGTTCGCGGGTGATCAGTTCTGCCAGTTCGTCCTGATGCTTGTCCAGCAGCGCCTTGAAATTGAACAGGATGCGTGCGCGCTTGAGCGCGGGCGTTTCGGACCAGGCCGGAAACGCGGCCTTGGCAGCGGCCACGGCCAGCGCGACTTCGTCATTCGACGCCAGCGGAATGGACGCGGTGACTTCGCCGGTGGCGGGGTTGAAGCCGTCGGCGTAGCGGTTGCTGCGGCCGTCGTAGTGCTGGCCATTGATGAAATGCGGGATCTTCTTCATGGGAACGCTCGAATCTGGGGCTTTGAAAAATGCCACAGGGCGGCCGTCGGCCGCCCAGGCGAAAAACCGCCCCTCGCGGGGCGGCGGACGATCAGGCGACTTCTTTCAGGATGCGGCCGATCTGTTCGAAGATCTGGCCGATCTGCGCCTCTTCGATGATGAGCGGGGGCGAGATCGCGATGATGTCGCCGGTGTACCGCACCATCAGGCCGCTGTCGAAGCACTTCTGGAAGACTTCGGCGGCGCGCGCGCCGGGAGCGCCCGCGCGCGGCGCGAGCTCAATGCCGCAGACCAGACCCAGGTTGCGCACGTCGATGACGTGCGGCGCGCCCTTCAGGCTGTGGGCGGCTTCCTGGAAGGCGCCGGACAGCTTGCGGGCGCGGCCGAACAGGTCTTCGCGGCGGTAGATGTCCAGCGTGGCCAGGATGGCGGCGGCGGCCAGCGGGTGCGCCGAATAGGTGTAGCCGTGGAAGAACTCGATGCCGCCGGCCGGGCCGTTGACGATGGCGTCATGCACTTCGCGCTTGACCGCGACCGCGCCAGCCGGCACGGCGGCGTTGCTCACGCCCTTGGCCATGGCGATGATGTCCGGCGTGACGCCGAAGAACTCGGAGGCCGTGGCGGCGCCCAGCCGGCCGTACGCGGTGATGACTTCGTCGAATATCAGCAGGATGCCGTGCTTGGAGGTGATCTCGCGCAACTTTTCCAGATAGCCCTTGGGCGGGATCAGCACGCCGGTCGAACCCGCCATGGGTTCGACGATGACCGCGGCGATGGTGGACGGGTCGTGCAGGGCGACGATGCGCTCCAGTTCGTCGGCAAGGTGCGCGCCCCAGGCCGGCTGGCCCTTGGAATAGGCGTTCTGCTCGATGTTGTGGGTGTGCGGCAGATGATCCACGGCGGGCAGCAGCGCGCCGGAGAAGGTCTTGCGGTTGGTCGAGATGCCGCCGACCGAGATGCCGCCGAAGCCTACGCCGTGGTAGCCGCGCTCGCGGCCGATCAGGCGGGTGCGCTGGCCTTCGCCGCGGGCGCGGTGATAGGCCAGGGCGATCTTCAGGCAGGTGTCGACGGATTCGGAGCCCGAGTTCGTGAAGAAAACCCGGTCCAGGCCCTGCGGCATCATGCTCGCGACTGCGGTCGCGGCCTCGAAGGCCAGCGGGTGGCCCAGCTGGAAGCCCGGCGCGTAGTCCATCACGCCTGCTTGTTTGGCGATCGCGGCGACGATTTCCTCGCGGCCGTGGCCGGCGTTGACGCACCACAGGCCGGCCGTGCCGTCCAGGATCTGGCGGCCGTCGGTCGAGGTGTAATACATGCCCTTGGCGGTCGCCAGCATGCGCGGGTGTGCCTTGAACTGCTTGTTGGCAGTGAAGGGCATCCAGAGGTGGGACAGGTCAGGCAGTTTGTCGGGGGCGTTCATGGCGGCTCCAGGGGACGGACAAGCGCTGGACTTGGGCGACGGTTGTGCAGCCAGCGGGATTGAAACGATTCTGGTGCGTCCGGATAGGAATGAAAATATACGATCCGCGCAAATGCGGCTAACTGTATAGTTATGAACGACACAACTGTACAGTTATCTCCGTGATCGATTTCCAGCCCAACCGCGCTCGCGGCCAGGCGCCGACCCTGGTCGAGCAGCTGGTCGCCGCCATCCTGCGCGCCATCGAAGAACAGACACTGCGTCCGGGTATGTCCCTACCCTCGGTGCGGGAGTTTGCTCGCCTGTATGACGTCAGCACCTTCACGGTGGCCAGCGCCTACAGCCGGCTGGTATCGCTGGGCTGGCTGGCGGCGCGGCCGGGCGCGGGCTATCGGGTCGCGACGCCGGACGCGCCGGCGCGCCCCGCCCAGCCGCCATCCTGGGAGCCGCCGCGCCTGAACGCCGGCTGGCTGCTGTCGGATATCTTCGCGGACCATTCCATCCCCATCAAATCGGGCTGCGGCTGGCTGCCGGGCGAATGGTTGAACGAAGAGGGGCTGCACATGGCCCTGCGCCATATGGGGCGGGTGCCGGCCATGCGTATCGCGAACTACGGCCATCCCTACGGCTACGCGCCGCTGCGCGAGACCATCGCGGCCAGCCTGAGCGCGCAGGGCATGGAGGTCGAAGCCTCGCAGGTCGTGCTGACCCAGGGCGTGACGCACGGGCTGGACATGGTGATACGCACCCTGCTGCGGCCGGGCGACACGGTGGTGGTGGAACAGCCCGCCTACGCCAACCTGCTGCAGATGCTGCGTCTGGCTGGCTTGCGGGCGGTGTCCGTGCCCCGCACGCCGGACGGGCTGGACTGCGAGGCGCTGGAAGCGGTGGTGGCTCGCCACCGGCCGAGAGCGCTGGTCGTCAATACCGCCTTGCAGAACCCGTCGGGCGCCAGCATCAGCATGGCCAATGCCTTCCGCATCCTGCAGGCGGCCGAGCGGCATGGCCTGTGGGTGGTGGAAGACGATATCTCGCGCGAACTTGCGCCCGGCGTAACGCCCATGCTGGCCGCCCTGGATGGGGCGCGGCGCGTGGTTTACCTGGGCGGCTACTCCAAGGTTATCAGTCCATCGGTGCGGGTGGGCTACGTGGTGGCGCATCGCGATCTGGCGCGCGACATCGCGCGCACCAAGATGGCGGTGGGCCTGACCTCGCCGGAGATCATGGAGCGCATCGTCCACCAGGTCATCCGCGAAGGCCGCTACCGTGCCCACATCGCCCGCACCCGCGAACGGCTGGCAGAGGCCCATGCCGGCGTGGGCGAGCTGATGGCGCAGCATGGCTTCGAGATCTATGGGAGGCCGCAAGGCGGCCTTTTCCTGTGGGCCAAGGTGGCCGGGCAGTGGCGCGAACGCGGCGCCAACGGACTCGCGGAACTGGCGCTGAAGGACGGGATCTGGCTGGCGCCCGGTTCCTATTTCGAGGCGGACGAGGCCGATACGCCCTGGGTGCGTTTCAACGTCGCTTACTCGGAGGCGCCAGCGCTCTGGCGCTTCATGCGAAATGCCGGGGCGGCGGCCTGAGTCACTGGCGCTCGTAAGTCACGAAATCGTATTCGTAGCCGTTTTCGGCCGGCTGCGCTTCGCGCGCCGTTTCCTTCCATTGGAAGGCGGGCAGCAGGGGGAAGAAGGCGTCGCCTTCAACCTCGGCGCGGACTTCAGTGGCCAGCACGCGCTGGGCCAGCGGCAGGGCTTGCGCGTAGATCTGCGCGCCGCCGATCACATAGGCCGCATCGATGTCGCCGCAGGCCTGGATCGCTGCTTCGAGCGACGGCACCACGATGGCGCCCGCAGCGCTGAAATCGGGGTTGCGGCTGATCACGATGTTGCTGCGGCCGGGCAACGGCCGACCCAGCGAGTCCCAGGTCTTGCGGCCCATGATGATGGGGTGGCCCAGGGTGCTGCGCTTGAAATGCGCCAGATCGCCCGGCAGTTTCCAGGGCAGGGCATTGTCGCGTCCGATGGCGCGATTGGTGGAGTAGGCGACGATGAGGGTAAGGCTGGCGGGCATGCGGGGTCGGGACGGTAGGGGTTCGGCCGGTTGGCTACGGCAAGCGTAGCAAATTTGCGCGGCGGCTTGCGCCGCGCGGGCCGCTCAGTCGACCGCGTGTTCCAGGAATTCGGTGGCGGGCATGGGTTTGCCCAGCAGGAAGCCCTGCAGCGAATCGCAGCCCAGGCCCGTCAGGAACTTCTGTTGCGCCGGCGTTTCCACGCCCTCGGCGACGATGCGCAGGTTGAGTTGCTGCGCCAGCGCGACGATGGCCGAGACGATGGCGGCGTCCTCGTTGTCGTTCTCCAACTGGTTGACGAAGCCGCGGTCGATCTTCAGCTCGGTGGCCGGGAGCCGCTTCAGATAGAGCAGGCTGGAATAGCCGGTGCCGAAGTCGTCGATCGAAATCGTCACGCCCAGGTTCGACAGGCGCTTGAGCACCGCCAGGCTGGCCTCGGCGTCGCGCATGGCGGTGGACTCGGTCACTTCCAGGGTCAGGCAGGCCGGCGGCACGCCATGGCGGTCCAGGGCCGAGCGTACCGTTTCCACCAGGCTGGCGTGGGCGAACTGCAGGGCCGAGATATTGACGGCGACGGTCCAGTGGCCCTGGCCGGCGTTGATCCATTCCCGCATCTGGCGGCAGGCCTCGTTGATCACCCATTCGCCGATGGACAGGATCAGGCCGGTCTTTTCCGCCGTGGGGATGAACTGGTCCGGGCCCACCAGGCCGCGGGTCGGGTGGTTCCAGCGCAGCAGCGCCTCGGCGCCGATGATGGGGCCGGCGGGCGCTTCGTACTTGGGTTGGTAGTGCAGGACGAGCTGGTTGCGCTCCTGCGCCAGGCGCAGGTCGTGCAGCAGTTCGATCTGCTCGTGCGCGTCCGCATTCATGGACGGTTCGAAGAAGCTGTAGCCAGTGCCGCCCAGGCGCTTGGCGTGGTACATCGCCGCATCGGCGTTGGTCAGCAGGGCGTGGGTGTCCTGGCCGTCGTTGGGATAGATGGCGATGCCCACGCTCGAGGTCACCATCACCTCATGCCCGTAGACAGTGACGGGTCGCGCGATGGCGTCGATGAGGCGGTCGGCGACGTTGGCTGCGTCGGTGGGTTCGATCACTTCGCTCAGCACGATGAACTCGTCGCCGCCCAGGCGCGCCACGGTGTCCTGCGTGCGCAGGGCCTGGCGGATGCGCTGCGCCAGGTCGATCAGCAAAGCGTCGCCGGTGTGGTGTCCGTAGGCGTCATTGACCGCCTTGAAGCCGTCCAGGTCGAAGAACAGGACTGCGAAGTAGCCCTTGCGGCGGCTGGCGCTTTCGATCGCCTGCTCCAGCCGGTCTTCCAGCAGGATGCGGTTGGGCAGCTTGGTCAGCGTGTCGTGCAACGCCAGTTGCACCAGTTCTTCGTTGGCCTCGGCCAACGAAGAAGCCAGGGCCGAGGTGCGCGCCTCCAGCCGGTTGTCCAGCACCGCGACCAGCAGGGCGATGGCCAGCACGCTCAGGGTCACCGCGGTCACGGCGATGGCCAGCCAGCCGGCCGAAATGCCGCTGTTGGCCGCCATGCAGATACTGCCCGCGGGGAATCCGGCGGCGGCCATGCCGGTGTAGTGCATGCCGACGATGGCGATGCCCATGATCACTGCCGCCAGCGGCCGCGACCAGACCACGCGGGGGCCGCCGTGGCGCAGCCGGTAGGTGATCCACAGCGCCGCGCCGGAGGCGGCCACGGCAATCACGATGGACAGCGCGAACCATTTGGCGTCGTAGACGATGCCGGGTTCCATGAGCATGGCGGCCATGCCGAGGTAGTGCATCGCCGCGATGCCGGCTCCCATGAGCAGGGCGCCGATCATCAGCCGTCGCCGCGGCAGCTCATCCTTGCTTACGGTCCATAGCGCGAAGGCGGAGCAGCCGATGGCAATGACCAGCGACAGGACGGTCAGGGGCAGGTCGTAACCCATGGCAATGGGCAGGCTGAAGGCCAGCATGCCCACGAAGTGCATGGACCAGATGCCCACGCCCATCGCGAACGCGCCGCCCGCCAACCAGTAGCGCGCGCTGGGCAACCCGTGCGAGGCCCTGACGCGGTTGGCCATGCCCAACGCCGTGTACGACGCCAGGATGGCGACTCCTAGAGATACGAGGACGAGCGAAGGGTTATAAGTTCCGACGAGCATTTGTAGGGTCCTGTCCTTGGCGCATGCTGCCGCCGCGCGGGCTTCATATCAATTCAATTGGTAGTCTATGGTTGCAAGTCGGTCGCAAGACAGAATTCGGCGGTCGACGCTGGTGATACACGTGCTCTCTTTTTGGGAAGGGGAGTGCGGCTGAGCAACGCCTGCGGACGGCGCTGCCGGGCGGACTGCCCGGGTCGCGGCGAGCGACAGGCACGGCGCGGCAGGTGCCGGTCGGAAGCAATGGCGCGCGGGCATTTCTGGACGCGCGTCCATGGCTAAGGGATGGGTTATACCGAAAACACGCTTCCAGATGCTCACCAATCTTCACCTGCGGCCATGAGCACGCAGGCTGCCACGGTCTATACGGCCATGGCGGCGGTGAGGGGGGCGTGGTGGGTGTAGCCCGACAATGAAAAGTCGCTGGGTTCCACCTTCTCCAGCCATTCGGGCTCATAGCGTCCGGTGACCGCGAAATCGGGAATGCGGTCCGACAGCACCAGCGTGGGCGCTTCGTAGGGCTCGCGCGTGAGTTGCTCACGCAGCATCGGCAGGTGGTTTTCGTAAATGTGCGCGTCGCCGATGAAATAGGTGAACCAGCGCGGCGTGTAGCCAGTCAGTCGGCCGACCAGATGCAGCAGGGCCGCACCTTCGGTGAGATTGAATGGCGTGCCCAAACCGACGTCGTTGGAACGGATGTACAGGCACAGCGATATCTCGCGGGTCGTCGCGTTCGGCAGGAATTGGTAGAGCAGGTGACACGGGGGCAGCGCCATTTCCTCGATCTGCGCCCAATTCCAGCCGTGGAACAGGATGCGGCGGTCGCCGGGCCGCTCATGGATGGTGTCCAGGCATTGCCGCAGCTGGTCCACCGCCTTGTAGAGCAGCACCTTGGGCACGCCGCCTTCCTCCAGATCGGAGACCTTGGCGTAGCCGCGCGACAGGGCGTCGGCGATCTGCGCCGAGCGGCTGGCGTCCAGCATCTTGTAGGCCGGCCACTGGCGCCATTGCACGCCGTAGACGGGGCCCAGGTCGTCGGGTCCTTCCCGGTACGGGTTGGCCAGCCACTGGCTGTTCTCGTTGGCATTCTGGTCCCAGACCTTGCAGCCAAGCTCGCGGAATTCCGCTGCGCTGCGCGAGGCGCGCAGAAAACCCACCATTTCGCCGATGGCGGACTTGAAGGCCAACTTCTTCGTGGTCACTGCGGGGAAGCCCTTTTGCAGGTCGAAGCGCAGCGATGCGCCCGGCATGCTCAGGGTGCGTATGCCCGTGCGGTTCTCCTGCCACGCGCCGGTGTCCAGGATGGATTGAACGAGGTCCAGGTATTGTTTCATGGCGGTCCTTGCGCACGCTCGCCCGGCGGGTGACGCAGACAGCCGCCGCGAACGGATCGCGGCGGCTCTTATAAGTTAGGAATAGACGAATTACACCACGCGGGCGCGGTTCAGGCGGCGGCCGGCGTTTCCTGCGTGTCGACGATCTCGACCGAGAAGGTCAGCGCCGCAGTCTTCTCCAGCATGGCCGAGGCCGAGCAGTATTTTTCGTGCGACAGCTGCACCGCGCGCTCGACCGCGGCGCGCGGCAGGTTGTGGCCGGTAACGGTGAAGGCGAAATGGATGCGGGTGAAGACCTTGGGGTCGGTATCGGCGCGGTCGGCCTGGAGCTTGACGCTGCAGCCGCTGACGGCATGGCGCCCGCGCTTGAGGATCAGTACCACGTCATAGGCGGTGCAGCCGCCGGTGCCGGCCAGCAGCATTTCCATGGGACGGGGGGCCAGATTGTGCCCGCCGCCGTCCACGGCGCCGTCCATCACGGCCACGTGGCCGCTGCCGGTGCTGGCGGTGAAGAGCATGCCGTTCGGGCCGCCCCAGTCGATCGTGCATTCCATATTGTCGTGTCCTTGAGCTTGAGCGCTGTCAATGGCTGATGATACCTGTTGCGTACAATTCCGGGCATGAGAGCCCCGCCCCGCATCAGGGGTGTGTGCGCCAGCCTTGCCGAGGAGTTGCCCTATGTACACCGCTCTGTCACGCCCCAGCCCCGTTTCCTTCCTGCGCCGCATCAGCCCCGTGGATGCCCTGCTGGCCGAGGCCGACCGCGCGTTGCGGGTGCTGTCCGGCAGCGCCACTGCCGGCCGTCCGTATCCGGCCACCGCCGATGAGGCGCCGCAAGCCCTGTCGGCCCAGGAAAAGCGCCACGCGGCCGGCTTGATGCGGGTGAATCATGTCGGCGAGGTCTGCGCCCAGGCGCTGTACCGGGGCCAGGCTTCGGTATGCCGCGAACCCGCGCCGCGGGCATTGCTGCTGAACGCGGCTTCCGAGGAAGTGGATCATCTGGCCTGGTGCAATCAAAGGCTGACGGAACTGGGCAGCCGCCCCAGCCTGCTGAATCCGGTTTGGTACGCGGGTTCGTTTGCGCTCGGCGTGCTGGCCAGCTACGCCGGCGTGCCGCGCAATCTGGGTTTCATGGCGGAAACCGAAAAACAGGTCGAAGCGCATCTGGAAGAACATCTGCGCACCTTGCCGGTGCAAGACGAGCGGTCGCGCCAGATCGTGCAGAAGATGAAAGAGGACGAGGCGCAGCATCGCGCAAGTGCGGAAGCGGCGGGCGGCGTGCCCTTGCCGGGGCCAGTGAAGGCCGCGATGCGGGCGATGTCCAAGGTCATGACGACTACCGCTTACTGGGTCTGAAGCAGTTGGAAAGCGAAATGTTGCAATGCGCAAAAATAGCTGCAACTCGGTGCCGGGCGCACCGTTCTGGTGCGAAATCCAGAGCGGGATAACCCGATGATGGCTAGGGTAAGCCCCGGGTGGGTTTACCCATTCGGCAAAAACCCTGTTTTTGGAACGGGCATTGATTGGCGCGGGTTTCCAGAGGGATGCTTGGGGTGTTGCGGCAAATTTGCAACGCAAAAAATCTCTTGTGCGGCAGACTAAAAAAATTCTTGCATCGCACAAAAAACCTCGGTACTATTCATTCATCGGATGTTGAAACGCAGTCGGCGCGGTGCAAAACCCCGAAAGCGTAGCGAGCAGAAGGCCAGCTCCCAACATGCCACGGTTGTCTCCTCCACCCTCCTCCTTTGGTGGATTTAGCCCGAGATCTCACGATCTCGGGCTTTTTTTTCGATGCTTTAAATGTGTCCCCATTTAACTGGAACAGAGCATCGACCGTAGCCCTTCATGGCACTTATGCCAGGGGGCGGTCTGCGCGTTTTCCCTTGGATATTTCGCGTGCGCCAGGGCGGAAAGTTCTACAATCGTTCCATGAAATCCCTATTTCCGCGCCTGCGCGGTTTCGCCTTGGCGATCGAGCCAAATGGCAGTTCCAACCTGGTGCTGCCGGCATGGCGCAATGCGTTACGTTCTGTGCCGGTGAATTGCACTTCCTTATTCCTCCCATATATGGGCGTTACACCTGCCTCCGATAATGGCGGGCCTGTCTCGATAGACCAACCAGAGGTGACTCGGTGACCTGGCTGTACATTTGCGTGGTCGCATTCATGGTGGGGGGACTCATCGTGGCGTCGGAGCGCTGGCATGGCGCCTTCACCGGCGACAGCGACCTCAACAAGCCCCAAGCCAACCATTCCCGCGCCACGCCCCGCGTCGGCGGGCTGGCAGTGCTCGCGGGCACGCTGGCGGGCCTGCTGGTTCTTGGACCCAGCAACATGACGCTGACCTGGCTGTGGCCCGCGCTATTCGTCGCGGCGCTGCCCGTGTTCGTGGCCGGCCTGCTGGAAGACATCACCAAGGACATCGGCGCCAGCAAGCGCCTGCTGGCGGCCTTCCTGTCGGCCGCGATCGCCTGGTGGCTGCTGGGCGGCGTCAGCCGCGTGGGCATGGCGCCGGTGGATTACGTGCTTTCCTTCTGGCCGGTGTCGCTGCTGTTCACCATGTTCGCGGTGGGCGGCTGTACGCACGCGCTGAATATCGTCGACGGCATGAACGGCCTGGCCGGCATGGTGGCCACGCTGATGGCCGTCTCGATCAGCCTGGTGGCGCTGCAAGTGGGCGACGTGCCGATTTTCCTGGTGGCGGCGGCGCTGGCCTCGGCCACGCTGGGCTTCCTGGTCTGGAACTTCCCGTTCGGGCGCGTGTTCCTGGGCGACGGGGGCGCGTACTTCCTGGGCTTCATGCTGGCCGAGCTGGCCGTGCTGCTGGTGGTGCGCAATCCTTCGGTGTCGCCGTTCTACGCGCTGGCGGTGTTGTTCTATCCCGTCTTCGAAACCGGTTTTTCGATCTGGCGCCGCCGCTTCAAGCGCGGCGTGCCGGTGGACCAGCCGGATGCGCTGCACCTGCACCAGCTGGTGTTCCGCCGTCTGGTGCGTGTCACGTTCAGCCGCGGCCGGCGGCATGCGGTGCCGGCACTGTGCAATGCGCTGGCCTCGCCTTACATGTGGGTGCTGGCCCTGATCGGCCTGGTGCCCGCGACCATCTGGTGGGACAACGCCTGGGCGCTGTGCGTCAGCCTTGTGGTGTTCGCCGCCGTCTATATCTGGCTGTATTCGCGGCTTGTGTCCTGGCGTCGTCCGGGCTGGCTGCTGCTGCCATCCGTTTTACGGGCTTCCGATTAGTTTTGGGCGCCCCGGCGGCTGCCGCCGGGGGCTCGGTAATCTTTTTCTAATTACCCGACCATATTTGAAATGCCGTAATCGTTCTACGGTGAAGGGAGAGTTATGTTGCGAATTCAGGATGTGAAACTCGCTGTTGTCGGCCTGGGCTATGTCGGCCTGCCGCTGGCTGTGGAGTTCGGCAAGAAGCGTTCGGTCATCGGGTTCGATATCAATACGCGCCGCATCGACGCGCTCAAGGCGGGCCACGACCATACGCTGGAAGTCAGCGATGAAGAGCTGAAGGAAGCAACCCAGTTGAGCTACACGGCGGACCGCGCCGTGCTTGGCCAGGCCAACGTGTTCATCGTGACCGTGCCGACCCCCATCGACGAGTACAAGCAGCCGGACCTGACCCCGCTGGTCAAGGCCAGCGAGACCATCGGCGCCGTGCTCAAGCGTGGCGACATCGTCATCTACGAATCCACCGTCTACCCTGGCGCCACCGAAGAAGACTGCGTGCCGGTGCTGGAGCGCGTGTCGGGCCTGAAGTTCAACGTGGACTTCTTTGCCGGCTACAGCCCCGAGCGCATCAATCCGGGCGACAAGGACCACCGCGTCAGCACGATCAAGAAGGTGACCTCCGGTTCGACGCCCGAAGTGGCCGAACTGGTCGACCAGCTTTACAAGCAGATCATCACCGCTGGCACCCACAAGGCCTCCAGCATTCGCGTGGCCGAGGCCGCCAAGGTCATCGAAAACACGCAGCGCGACGTGAACATCGCGTTGATCAACGAGCTGGCCCTGATCTTCAACAAGATGGGCATCGACACCGAAGCCGTACTGCAGGCGGCCGGCACCAAATGGAACTTCCTGCCGTTCCGTCCGGGCCTGGTCGGCGGCCACTGCATCGGCGTTGATCCCTATTACCTGACTCACAAGGCGCAATCCATCGGCTATCACCCCGAGATCATCCTGGCGGGCCGCCGCCTGAACGACTCGATGGGCAGCTACGTGGTGTCGCAACTGGTCAAGGCCATGACCAAGCGCCGCATCCACGTGCAGGGCGCCCGTGTGCTGGTCATGGGCCTGGCCTTCAAGGAAAACTGCCCCGACCTGCGCAACACCCGCATCGTGGACATCGTGAAGGAACTGGGCGACTACAACGTCGATGTCGACGTGTACGACCCGTGGGTCGATTCCGAAGAAGCCATGCACGAATACGGCCTGACCCCGGTGGCCAAGCCCGAGGAAGGCAAGTATGACGCCGTGATCCTGGGCGTGGCGCACAACCAGTTCAAGGCGTTGGGTGCGGAAGGCATCCGCAAGCTCGGCAAGCCGCAGCACATCCTGTATGACCTGAAGTACGTGCTTTCGCCTTCCGAATCCGATCTGCGCCTGTAAGGACTGCCCATGACCACCCGCTTTGAGACCATCAAAAAGGAACTGTCGGCCGCGCCGCGCAAGTGGCTGGTGACCGGCTGCGCCGGCTTCATCGGTTCGAACCTGCTGGAAACCCTGCTGAAGCTGGGCCAGACCGTGACCGGCATGGACAACTTCGCGACGGGTTTTCAGCACAACCTGGACGAAGTGCGCAATTCCGTCACGCCCGAGCAGTGGGCCCGCTTCACCTTCATCGAAGGCGATATCCGCGACCTGGAAGCATGCCGCCGTGCGATGCAAGGCGTGGAGCTAGTGCTGCACCAGGCTGCGCTGGGCTCTGTGCCGCGCTCGCTCAAGGATCCGATCACGTCCAACGAAGTGAACATCGGCGGCTTCCTGAATATGCTGGTGGCGGCGCGTGATGCGGAGGTCAAATCCTTTGTCTACGCAGCCTCCAGCTCGACCTACGGCGACCATCCGGCGTTGCCCAAGGTCGAGGAAAACATCGGCAAGCCCCTGTCTCCCTACGCGGTTACCAAGTACGTCAACGAGCTTTATGCCGACGTGTTTGCGCGCTGCTATGGCTTCGAAACGGTGGGCTTGCGCTACTTCAACGTATTCGGCAAGCGTCAGAACCCCAATGGCGCTTACGCGGCCGTGATCCCCAAGTGGACGGCCGCGATGATCCAGAACGAGGACGTCACCATCAACGGCGACGGCGAGACCAGCCGCGATTTCTGCTTCGTGGAAAATGCCGTGCAGGCCAACATCCTCGCGGCCATGGCCGCGCCGGAAGGCCGCAACCAGGTCTACAACGTGGCGGTCAGCGGCCGCAGCACCTTGAACCAGCTGTTCGGCTTCCTGGTGCAAGCCTTGGGCAACCAAAACGTGGTTTATGGCAAGAAGCCGGTCTACGCCGACTTCCGCGCGGGCGACGTGCGCCATTCGCAGGCGGACGTCAGCAAGGCGGGCCGGTTGCTGGGCTACGAGCCTACGCACACCGTGCTGCAAGGCCTGGAAGTGGCCATGCCCTGGTACACGCAATTCCTGCGTTGATTTGAAAGCACTCGTCAGAAAACTCGGCAGCATCCATCCGGACCACCAGCGCATCTTCAAGGGCGCCTTCCGGGTGGCGGTGTTCCTGCTGCTGGGCAAGGCCGCCGGCGCCATCAAGGAGATGGCGGTGGCGTACCGCTACGGCGTCAGCGACGCCGTGGACGCCTACCAGTTCACGATGACCATGGCCACCTGGCTGCCGGTCACCATCGTGGGCGTGCTGTCGGTGGTCCTGATCCCGGTGCTGGTGCGGCTGCGCCGAGCCGATGTCGCCGAAAGAAATCTGTTCATCCGCGAGCTGCAGGGCTGGGTGGGCGCCGCGGGCATTGCGCTGGCGCTGCTGACCTGGTTCGCCTGGCCGCAGGTCGTCGGCGTGCTGGGCCAGGGTTTGTCGGCCCGCGTGGGCGACATGACGGGCCAGCTGCTTGTCGCCTTCGCGCCGGTGTCGGCGCTGCTGCTGGTTGCCGGCATCAGCGCCGCGCGGCTGCGGGCGCAGGAAAGACACGTCAATACCCTGCTGGACAGCGTGCCGGCCGTGGCGACGCTGGCCTGGGTGATGCTGGCCGCCAGCGCCGACGGCGTCGGGCCGCTGCTGTGGGGCACGCTGGTGGGTTACGCGATCCAGACCGTCTGGCTCGCGTGGCTGGCTGCGCGCGCCGATGGCGGCTTCTGGGGCGCGCCCCGGCTGACGCTGCAATCGCCGCACTGGCCCGAACTGCTGGGCGCCGCGGGCGTGATGTTGATCGGCCAGGTGGCCATGAGTTTCGTCGGTCCGCTGGACCAGTACGCCGCCGCCAATCTGGGCGCGAACGCCAACGCCACGCTGGGCTATGCCAGCCGGCTGCTGTCGCTGGTGCTGGGGATTGGCGCCGTGTCGGTGGGGCGCGCGGCCTTGCCGGTGCTGGCCGATGTGCAGGCGCGCGGCGACACCGCTCGTGCGCGAGGGATGGCGCTTAAATGGTCGGTGCTGATGGTGGCCGCAGGCGCCGTCGCCGTCGCCGTGGGTTGGATACTGGCGCCGTGGGGCGTTTCCGTGCTTTTCCAGCGTGGCGCCTTCACCGCCGAGAATACCCAGGCCGTGGCGCATGTGTTTCGCTGGGGGCTGCTGCAACTGCCGTTCTACTTCGGCGTGCTGATCCTGGTGCAATTGCTGGCCAGCCAGAACCGCTACCGCGTGATGGCGGCCATTGCCGTCGCCAATTTCGCCCTGAAGGCGGTGTTGAATACCGTGCTGGCGCCCAGGATGGGAGCTGCCGGCATCATGCTGGCGACAAGCCTCATGTATCTGTTGTCCTTCGCGTGCTACCTGCTGGTGGCAATGCGCAAGCCTGAACCCAAAGAGGCCGATTGAATGCCCGTGACCGATACCGGCCCGGCGCCGCGCGTCCTGCTGTTCATCCACTCCCTGCATGGCGGCGGCGCGGAGCGCGTGGCCGCGGACCTGAGCGCGCACTGGGCGGGCATGGGCCGCGAGGTCATGGTCGTGACGCAGGCCAGCGCCGAGGGTGACGTCTACACGCTGCACCCCAAGGTGCGCCGCGAGGTCCTGCATACGGCGGGCGAGGGCGGTGGCCTGCGCGGCATCTGGAGCAATGTGCAACGGGTGCGCGCCTTGCGCCGCGTGGTCAAGTCGTTCCGCCCGGACATCGTGCTGGGCATGATGACGACGGCGTCGGTACTGTCGGTACTGGCCTGCGCGGGCCTGTCCTGCCGGGTGATCGCCACCGAGCATACCCATCCGCCTTCGCAGACCCTGTCGGGCTTCTGGCAGCGCCTGCGCCGCCTCACATATCCGCGCGCAGCCAGCGTGGTGGCGCTGACCCGCGGCACCGCCGACTGGCTGGCGCAGCACGTGCCGGGCAGCAAGCTGGCCGTCATTCCCAACCCTGTACACTTTCCCCTGCCTCGCGCTGAACCGGTCTTGACGCCGGTGTCGGGCGACGGCCGCAAGCGCCTGCTGGCGGTGGGGCGCCTGCACGCCGACAAGGGTTTCGACCTGCTGATCCAGGCCTACGCGAAATTGGCGGCGTCGCATCCTGGCTGGGATCTGGTTATCCTGGGCGAGGGCGACGAGCGCCGCGCCTTGGAGGCGCAGGTCCGCGAGGCCGGCCTGGCGTCGCGGATTTTCATGCCGGGGCGCGCAGGCAACGTCGGCGACTGGTATGACAGCGCCGATCTGTACGTACTGACGTCGCGCTTCGAAGGGCTGTCCAATACCCTGCTCGAATCCATGGCAAGCGGGCTGGCCGCCGTGTCGTTCGATTGCGACACGGGGCCGCGCGAGATCATCCGCGAGGGCGTGGACGGCGTGCTGGTGCGCCCCAATGGCGACGTGCCCGCGCTATGCAAGGCGCTGGACGCCGTCATGCGCAATGACGCGGACCGTGTACGCATGGCGCAGGCCGCGACCGACGTGCGCGACCGTTTTTCGGCCGCGCGCGTGCTGCAGAAATGGCAAGAACTTTTTGACGGTGTGCGCGGAACCGGCCGTTGAGGCCGCGCGTCGCGCCGTTGCTACAGTGACAACGAGAACTTCATCATGTGCGGAATAGTCGGGATTTGGGGCCCTGTCGGGAACAAGGAGCGGGTGTTGGCGGAAAGCTGCCGCCGCATCCGCCACCGCGGGCCGGACAGCAATGGTTTCTGGGAGGATCCCGAGGCCGAGCTGGCGCTGGCGCATGTGCGCCTGGCGATCCTCGACCTGACCGAGGCCGGCCACCAACCCATGACGTCGGCCTGCGGCCGCTATGTCATGGTGTTCAACGGTGAAATCTACAACCACCTCGACATCCGCAAGCAGCTCGAACAATCGGCGCTGGCGCCGTCGTGGCGCGGCCATTCCGATACGGAAACGCTGCTGGCGGGCTTTACCGCCCTGGGCATCGAGGCGACCTTGCAGGCCGCGGTGGGCATGTTCGCCATCGCGTTGTGGGACCGCGCCTCGCGCAAGCTGATGCTGGCGCGCGACCGCATGGGTGAAAAGCCGCTGTACTACGGCTATTCAGGCGCCGAGCTGGTGTTCGCGTCCGAACTCAAGGGCCTGATGCCGATTCCGGGCTTCGGCCGCGAGCTCAACCGCAACGCGCTGGCGTCGTTCATGCGGCACAACTACATTCCAGCGCCGCAGTCGATTTACCAGGGTATCGCCAAGTTGCCCCCGGGCGCCTGGGTCGAATTCACGGCCGATGACACCCGCAGCCGCCGCATGCCCGAGCCGCGCGTGTACTGGTCGGCCCGCGAAGCCGCGGACACTTCCGCGCAATCGCTACTGTCTTTCGAATCCGACGCGCAGGCCACTGACGCGCTGGAAGGCGTGCTGTCCAAGGCGGTAGGCGGCCAGATGCTGTCGGACGTGAGCCTGGGCGCCTTCCTGTCCGGCGGCATCGACTCGTCCACCATCGTGGCTCTGATGCAGGCGCAAAGCTCGCAGCCCGTGCGCACTTTTGCCATCGGCTTTCACGAGAAGGGCTACGACGAGGCGCAGCATGCCAAGGCGGTGGCCACGCATCTTGGCACCGACCACACCGAACTGTACGTGACGGCAGAGGACGCGCTGGCCGTGGTGCCCACGCTGGCCGACATGTACGACGAGCCGTTCGCGGATTCGTCGCAGATCCCGACCTCGCTGGTCACCCGCATGGCGCGCCAGCACGTCACCGTGGCGCTGTCCGGCGATGGCGGCGATGAACTCTTCGGCGGCTATTCGCGCTATTTCCGTGTGAACAACTGGTGGCAGCAATGCGAACGCGTCCCGGCGCTGCTGCGCAAGCCCGCCGGCGCGTTGTTGAGTGCGTCTACCCATCTGCCCGGGCGCGGCGCCTGGCGCGGCAAGGTCGGCAAGCTGGGCGAGCTGCTGCGCACCGATACGCGCGGCGAGTTCTACCGCCATTTCGTGTCGTACTGGGCCGATCCTTCCAGCGTGGTGAAGGGCGGGGTGGAGCCGGTGTCCGAATTCGCCCGGGCGATGCAGGGTTCCACTTTCGAAGCCATGATGAAGCTGGACACGGTGACCTACCTGCCGGACGACATCCTGGTCAAGGTGGACCGCGCCGCCATGGCCGTCAGCCTGGAAACGCGCGTGCCGCTGATCGATCACCGGGTGTATGAGTTCGCCTGGAGCCTGCCGCACCAATACAAGGTGCGCGGCAACACGGGCAAGTGGCTGCTGCGCCAGGTGCTGCACCGTCATGTGCCGCAAGCGCTGGTGGACCGTCCCAAGCGCGGCTTCGCCGTGCCGCTGGCCGCGTGGTTGCGCGGCCCGCTGCGTGAATGGGCCGATGCGCTGCTGGACCCGGCGCGCCTGCGCCAGGAGGGCTGGTTCGAGCCCGAGCCCATCCTGCGCAAATGGCGCGAGCACAGTTCGGGCCATCGCAATTGGGACAGCCATCTGTGGGGCGTGTTGATGATGCAGGCCTGGCTTGACCGCTACCGCGGCGGCAAGGAACAGGGAGGATCGGTTGGGAGTCTTTGACGCATGAAAATCTTGATGCTGGTCAGTTCCATGCACGCGGGCGGCGCCGAACGGGTCGCCGCCACGCTGGTCAACGCATGGGCCGAACGCGGGGATTCCGTCATTCTGACGCCCACCTACTCGTCCAAGGGCAGCTGCTTTTATCCGCTGTCGGACAAGGTCGAACTGGCCTGGCTGGCGGATCTGGCAGGCACGCGTGCGTCGGGAGCCATGGCCGCATTCAAGCGTCTGCTCGCGCTGCGCAAACACATCCGCGATTCAAAGCCGGACGTGGTGGTGTCCTTCCTGACCAACGTCAATGTGGCCGCCATACTGGCTTCCCTGGGATTGAAGGCGCCGCTCATCGTTTGCGAGCGCACCAATCCGGTGGCCGAAACCACGACGCGAGCGGTGTGGCGCAAGCTGCGCCGCGTCCTGTATCCCCGCGCCGACATGGTGACGGTGCAGGCGGAGGATACCGCCGGCCCGTTCGCGCGGCAGGTGCCGGGCATCAAGCGTCTGGCCGTGATTCCCAATCCTCTGCCCGCGCCCTTGCTGGATGCGCCGCTGGTGCCGCAACGAGAAGACGGTGGTCCACGCGAACTGTTGGCAATGGGACGCCTGGTCACTGATAAGCAATTCGACCTGTTGATCGACGTGTTCGCGCAATTGGCGCCGGACTTTCCGGATTGGAATCTGCGCATCTGGGGCGAAGGCCCTGAACGCGGCGCGCTGGAAGAGCAGGTCGCACGCCTGGGCCTGCAGTCGCGCATCAGCCTGCCCGGCCGCACCGAGGCGCCTTGGGAGGAACTTGCGCGCGGTCAGGCATTCGTGCTGAGCTCGCTGGTGGAAGGCTTCCCCAATGTGCTGCTGGAAGCCATGTCGTTGGGCCTGCCCTGCGTGGCGTTCGATTGTCCCAGCGGACCGCGCGAGATGACGCGCAACGGCGAGGACGCCCTGTTGGCGCCCGCCGGCAATCGCGATGCCCTGCGCGAGGCCTTGCGCCGCTTGTTGGGCGATGCCTCCCTGCGTCAGCAACTGGGCATGCGCGGTGCTGCCGCGGTGCGCCAGCGTTATGCGCTGGCCAGCGTCCTGGCGGAATGGGATGAATTATTCGATGCCGTGCGGGAGGGACGATGAACGCCCGGCGGCTGCGTGTCCTGCACATCATCACCGGCCTGGGGCAGGGCGGGGCCGAATCCGTGCTGTTCCGCCTGGCGACCTATCCCGGGGCTGACGTGGAGCATGTCGTCGTGTCGCTGACGGACGAAGGCATCTATGGCGAGCGTCTGCGCGCGGCAGGCGTCGCCGTGCATACGCTGGCCATGAAGCGCGGACGAGTCAGCCTGGGCGGCTTCCTGGCGCTGCGCTCGCTGATCGCGACGACGCGTCCCGATGCGGTGCAGACCTGGATGTACCACGCCGATTTGATCGGCGGCCTGGCGGCGCGCCTGGCGGGCGTGCGCGCCATCGCCTGGGGCATCCGCAATTCGGGCGAACACCTGGAGCGCAGCAGCCGCTCGGCTCGCCTGGTGCTGCGGGCCTGCGCGCTGCTGTCGGGCCGCATACCGAAGGCCATCGTGTGCGCCGCCCAGAAGTCGGCGCAGCGCCATGCCGACAAAGGCTATGACCGCGAACGCATGGTGGTCATCGCCAATGGCTATGACTTATCGCGCTATGCGCCGAATGATGAAGCCCGGCAGCGGGTGCGCGCGCAATGGGGTTTGCCGCAGGACCTGCCGGCCATTGGTTGCGTGGCCCGTTGGGATCCGCTCAAGGACCACGCCAACCTGCTGCGCGCCGTCGCCGCGCTGGTGCGCGACGGACGCGACGCGGGACTGCGCTGCGTGCTGATCGGCCGCGGCATGGATCCCGCAAACACCGAGCTGGCGTCCTTGATCGACAGGCTGGGCCTGCGCGACCGGCTGGTGCTGGCGGGACCAAGCGACGATGTGCCCGCCGCAATGAACGGGCTGGACCTGCATGTCCTGTCCAGCTGCGCGGAAGGCTTTCCCAACGTGGTGGCCGAGGCCATGGCCTGCGGCGTCTACTGCGTCGTGACGGACGTGGGCGACGCGGCCTTTATCGTGGGCGACGCCGGCGTGGTTGTGCCGCCGGAGCAGCCCGAGGCGCTGGCCCGCGGCATTGAGACGGCCCTGTGCGAAGTGGCCTCGCGCGGCCGCATGCGCGCGGGCGAAGCGGGCCGCGCCCGCGTGCTGGAAAATTTCGACCTGGCTCGCATGGTGCAAAGCTATATCGCGGTGTGGCGCCGCATCTCGGGAGTCAAAGCATGAGCGCAGGGCGCCGCCTGCTGTTTGTCGTCAACAATCCGGCCTTCTTCATGTCGCACCGCGTGCCCGTGGCGCTGGCCGCGCAACAGGCGGGCTACGAGGTGCATGTCGCCACCATGGACGGTCCGGCCGTGGCCGACATCCAGGCGTTGGGCATGACGCATCACGCCATACCGATGACGCGCAGCGGCAAGCATCCCTTGCAGGAGTTGGGTACGCTGCTGGCCCTGATACGGCTGTTCCGGCATCTGCGACCGCAGATCGTGCATCTGGTCACGATCAAGCCCGTGCTCTATGGCGGCATCGCTGCCCGTCTGACGCGCGTGCCGGGCATGGTCGCGGCGATTTCCGGCCTGGGCTTCGTGTTCCTGTCCAATTCGCTGAAGATGAAGCTGGTGCGCGCCGTGGTGGCGCGCCTGTATCGGCTGGCGCTGGGCCATCCCAATAGCCGCGTGATCTTCCAGAACGCCAGCGACCGCGATTTGCTCAAGTCGCTGGGAGCGGTGCGCGACGCCCAGGTCGTCATGATCCGGGGCGCGGGCGTGGACCTGAATGAGTATCGGGCCCAACCCGAACCGCCGGCGCCGCCGGTCGTGGTCACCATGGTGGCCCGATTGCTGCGCGACAAGGGCGTGCAGGAATTCGTGCAGGCGGCAAGGCTGCTGCGCGAGCGCGGCTTGCCTGTCACGATGCAGCTGGTTGGCGGCGTGGACGCAGGCAATCCGGCCTCGGCGACGCAGGACGACGTGGACGCCTGGCAGCAGGAAGGCTGCGTGCGCGCATTAGGCGAACGTTCCGACGTGGCCGCGTTGTACGCAGCCTCGCATATCGCCGTGCTGCCTTCCTATCGCGAAGGCCTGCCCAAGTCGCTGATCGAGGCCGCGGCCTGCGCGCGCGCGGTCGTGACCACCGACGTGCCGGGTTGCCGCGATGCGATCGAACCGGGCGAAACCGGACTGCTGGTGCCGGTGCGCGATGCGCAGGCGCTGGCGGACGCCATTGCCCGTCTGGCCGAGGATCCGGCCTTGCGGCAGTCCATGGGCGCCGCCGGCAGGGCGCTGGCCGAGCGCGAGTTCAACATCGATCGCGTGGCGCGCGTCCACGTGGAAATCTACGACGCGCTCAGCGCCTGAAATGGAAGCACCGGCGCCGGCAAGGCGCCGGTTCGCGCTTAAGGACGGCGCGTGATCGCGTCGATCCAGTAGCGGGTGGAGGGATCCTGCTGGCTGGCTTGCTGCGAATTCAACTCGTGCATGATGCCCTTGGCCAAGGCCTTGCCGAATTCAACGCCCCATTGGTCGAAGGGGTTGATGCCCCATACTACGCCCTGGGTGAACACCTTGTGCTCGTACAGCGCCAGCAGCGCACCCAGGGTATAGGCCTCCAGGTGGGGCAGCACGATGAGCGAGGAGGGCCGTCCGCCCGGATGGACGCGGTGCTGCGCCAGCAGCCGGGCGCGGTCGGGATCGCTTTCAATCGCCGAGGTTTCGGCCAGCGCTTCCTCGAAGGACTTGCCGCGTAGCAGCGCGGAACGCTGTGCCAGGCAGTTGGCGATCAGCAGCTCGTGGTGGCGCGCGTAGGCGTGGTCGGGTTTTTCGCACAGGATGAAGTCGACGGGAGCGCCCCGGGTGTCCTGGTGCAGCCACTGGAAGAAGGTGTGCTGGCAATCGGTGCCCGACATGCCCCAGACGGCCGGGCCGGTGGGCACGCCGGCCGGGCTGCCGTCGGCGGTGGCGACCTTGCCCAGCGATTCCATTTCCAACTGCTGGGCCCAGGGTACGATGTGGTAGAGCCGCGAATCGTAGGGTGCAATCACCAGTGAATCGTAGCCCAGCACGCTGCGGTTTACGACGCCGGCCAGCGCCAGCTGGACGGGCGCATTTTCCTCGATGGGCGCGGTGCGGAAATGCTCGTCCATGGCGGCGGCGCCCGCCAGTAGTTGGTCAAAGGAGTCTGTGCCCAGCGCCAGTGCGACCGGCAGGCTGATCGCCGACCATAGCGAATAGCGTCCGCCCACCCAATCCCAGATCTGGAAAATGTGATCGGGCAGGATGCCCAGGTTCAAGGCCGCCTCGACGTTGGCGGTGACCGCCACGACCTGTCTGATCGGATCCGCTACGCCGGCATCGCGCAGCCAGTTCATGGCGACCTCGGCATTGGCCAGCGGCTCAGTGGTGGTGAACGACTTGGAGGCGACAATGACCAGGGTGTCGTGCGGATCCAGGCGGCTCATCGCGTCCGCGACCGAATGCGAATCCACGTTGGAGGCGAAACGCACTTCGCGCCGCGCGCCGCCGTGGCGCAGGGCGCGCGTGACCAGCCGGGGCCCCCAGTCGCTGCCGCCTATGCCCAGGTGCAGCACGCTGCCATAGCGCCCGGCCGCGTCGGCCTGGCGCACAAATTCGCGCATGCGCTCGCGTTCGCCGAGGACGGACTTGGCCACCCTGGCGGGCGGTTGGGGGGCGCGCAGCGCGGTGTGCCAGGCGGCGCGTTGTTCGGTCCAGTTTGCGTTGCCGCCGTCGAACAGGCAGGACCGGGCAGCGTCGAACCCCTGTTGTTCAAGTAGGGCTGCCTCGGCCTTTTGCAGGTCCGGTGAATACGCCTGCGCGCTCAGGTCCAGGCGTAGGCCGGGGGCATTGAGGACACGCAATTGTTCGCCGCTGCGCGGCGCGGCGTGTGTGGCCGCGAGGAACTGTTGCCAGGCTGGGCTGTTCGATAAGGACATAGGCAAAACTAGAAAGGCAGATCGGCTTGCGGCGCGAGTTTGCTCAGTTCGCGGCGGAAGTCGGCTTGTATGCGTTCCAGCGCTGCGGGCGTTTGCGCTTCGAAACGCAGCACGACCACCGGCGTAGTGTTCGAGGGGCGCGCCAGGCCGAAGCCGTCAGGATATTCCGCGCGCACGCCGTCAATCGTGATCACGCGATTCGCGCCGGGGAATTGCCCTTGCTCCTGCAAGGCCTGGACCAGGGTGAAGGGCTGGCCTTCTTCCATCTCCAGCTTCAGTTCGGGGGTGGAAACGTCTTGCGGCAGGGCTTCCAGCACGGCGCAGGGATCGGCGTCGCGCGACACGATCTCGAGCAGGCGAGCGCCGGTGTAGAGCCCGTCATCGAAGCCGTACCAACGCTCCTTGAAGAAAATGTGGCCGCTCATCTCGCCGGCCAGCGGGGCGCCGGTCTCGGCCAGCTTCGCCTTCACCAGCGAATGGCCGGTCTTCCACATCAGCGGCACGCCGCCGGCCGCTTCGACCGACAGGCCCACGTGGCGGCTGCACTTCACGTCATAGATGATGGTGGCGCCCGGATTGCGGTCCAGCACGTCGCGGGCGAACAGCACCAGTTGGCGGTCCGGCCAGACAATCTGGCCCGATTTCGTCACCACGCCCAGGCGGTCGCCGTCGCCGTCAAAAGCCAGGCCCAGTTCGCAGTCGGTCTCGGCCACGCACTTGATCAGGTCCTGCAGGTTCTTGGGTTCGGCGGGATCGGGGTGGTGGTTGGGGAAAGTGCCGTCCACTTCGCAGAACAGCTCGGTGACCTCGCAGCCCAGGGCGCGGAACAGCGCCGGGGCGACCGCGCCGGCCACGCCGTTGCCGCAGTCGATGGCGATTTTCATGGGCCGCGCCAGCTTGATGCCGGACGCGACGCGCGCGATGTAGGACGCCACCAAGTCCAGCTGGCGGCGCACGCCGGGCCGGGCCGCCGGGGCGCTGGCAGGGCCGTTCATGCTGGCAGCCAGCGCCTGAACGTCCTCGCCGTAGAGCGCGCGGCCGCCCATCATCATCTTGAAGCCGTTGTACTTCGGCGGGTTGTGGCTGCCGGTGATGGCGACGCCCGATCCCGTTTGCATGACGTTGGCGGCGAAATAGACCAGCGGCGTGGGCACCATGCCGATGTCCAGCGTGTCCACTCCGCCTTCCAGCATGCCTTCCTGCAGCGCCACCGACAGCATCTCGCTGCTCAGGCGGCCGTCGCGGCCGACGACCAGGGTCTGCACGCCTTGTTCGCGCGCGCGGGCTGCCAGCGCCACGCCCAAGGCGCGGGCGAAGCGGGCGTCGATCAGGTCGGGCACGGTGCCGCGGATGTCATAGGCCTTGAAGACCGAGCCCGGAAATTGCGTGTTGTTGCCCACGACGGTTCCTTGGATGTTGGGTTCCAGCTCGGGTTCTGAAGCGGATTCTGGTAAACCCGCATATCAAAACGCGCCTGGCTAGGGATTAAACCGGAATTATCCCCCATTGGCGCTCCCCCTTCATCCGGCAGACGGCGTAGGGCTTTTTCCCTTCTTGCACCGTGGCGGGACGTCCGCCCTGATCTGGTGCGCCCACGGGCTCCCACGCGTGTTTCCGGTGCGGCGGCAGGCCGCGCTACGGGGTTTGCCCAGTGGGCTGGGCATGGCACAAAACTTGCTCGTCCTCCGAAGGTGATACGCTTGCTATGCAAGCAGAAAGACCGGGAGGGGCCATGGGCGCCAAAGTTTCTACTGTCATGTCATCCAGGGGCGCCTCAAACCGGCGGGGCCCGCCCACGGATCACGCCGGACCGGCCGCAGGCCGCGAGCGCCGGCTCGACATTCACGTGTTCGTTTCCGAGGCGGGCGGCCTGGCCACAGGCCGCGCCTGGGAACGCTGCGTATGGCGCGACGCCCGCGTGCTGATCGCCGAGTGTCCGGCGCCTCATCTGCCGGTTTCCGTGGAAAGCGCGTTGCGCGCCGTCGCCGCCGACGTGGCGCGGGATCGCGGCTGGCAGGGCATGGGCACTGTCGCTTTCGCGCTGGACGATCGCAGCGGCGTGTTCCGCGTGATCGACGCCCAGGCGCAGGCACATGCGGGCACGGCCGTGCATGACTGCGAACCGGTCGCTGCCCATGCGCTGGAACTGCGCATCGATGGTTGCGTGGACCGCCGCCTGCCGTGCACGCGGCTGCTGGTGTGCGGCGCGACCCGGGGCGAGGTCCTGCGCCGCGCCTACCGCGCGCTGTCGGAAATGCCCGGCCCCGCGGGCGTGGACCGGGCCTTCCTGATGAACCGCATCGCCTCGCGGGCCTATTGTTCGGGCCTGACGGGTACGCGGCTGGATCAGGCCGTCGGCTGAAAGACTCTGCCGGCGGGTGCGGCATGCCCGCCGTGCTGTGACCCGGGCGCTCACCCCCTACAATAGACCGCACACCCCCAGCCTGGGCTCGCCCCAGGCGCTACTTGTGCCGCGCTATGACCTTGCTGAGCGATCTACAGTCCCTTCTGGGCGCATCCCACGTGCTGACGGGCACGGACGCCGACACGTATGTGCTGGATTGGCGCCGCCGTTATCGAGGCGCCGCGCTGGCGGTTATCCGTCCCGGCTCGACCGGGGAAGTGGCGGCGGCCGTGAAACTGTGCGCTACCCATGGAGTGCCGGTGGTGCCGCAGGGCGGCAACACGGGCCTGTGCGGAGGCGCCACGCCTGACCTGTCCGGCAGCGCGGTGATCCTGTCCACCACCCGCCTGACAGCGGTGCGCGCACTGGATACCGACAACGACACGATTACCGTGGAAGCGGGCTGCGTGCTGCAGGCCGTACAGGAGGCCGCAGCCGCGGCGGGCCGGCTGTTTCCGCTGAGCCTGGCCGCCGAAGGCAGCTGCACCATAGGCGGCAACCTGGCGACCAATGCCGGCGGCACCCAGGTGCTGCGCTACGGCAACACGCGTGAACTGACTCTTGGCCTGGAGGTCGTGACCGCCGAAGGCGAGATCTGGCACGGCCTGCGCGGCCTGCGCAAGGACAACACCGGCTACGATTTGCGCGACCTGTACATCGGCAGCGAAGGCACGCTGGGCATCATCACCGCCGCCACGCTGAAACTGTTTCCCAGGCCCGTGGCTTCATGCACGGCATTGCTGACCCTGGACGGCATCGATCAGGCCGTCGAGCTGCTGTCGCGCGCCCGGGCGGGCTTTGGCGCGGCGCTGACCGGCTTTGAACTGATGAGCGGTGCCTGCCTGCAGTCGGTCGTTCGACTATTCCCGCAGCAGCGCCTGCCCTTCGAGGGGGATTCCGCCGCATCGCCATGGTTCGCCCTGCTTGAGCTGTCCGACAGCGAAAGCGAGGCGCACGCGCGCGAACGCTTCGAGACCGTATTAGGCGAGGCCATCGAAAGCGGGCTCGTGAACGATGCAGCCATTGCCGCGAATGTGGCGCAAAGCAAGGCGCTGTGGCACTTGCGTGAAAGTATTCCGCTGGCCGAAGCGGAGCTGGGCAAGTCGGTCAAGCATGACGTGTCGATCCCGATCTCGGCCATCGCCGGCTTCGTGCACAAGACCAACGCCTTGCTGCAGGCGCGATTTCCTGGCGTGCGCCATGTGATCTTCGGGCACCTGGGCGACGGCAATCTGCACTACAACGTGGCCCATGCGCCGGGGCAGACCGAGACCGAACTGCTGGCGCTGCAAGGCGACATCTACGGCGTGGTGCACGACAGCGTGCACGCGCACCATGGTTCGATCAGCGCGGAACATGGCGTCGGGCAGCTCAAGATCGACGAACTGCCGCGCTACAAGAGCGCCATCGAACTGGATCTGATGCGCAGAATAAAGCGAGCGTTGGACCCGCAAGGTCTGATGAATCCGGGCAAGGTACTGCGGGCCTGAGGTGGCGCGCACGAAAGGGAATCGCAACCATGGCAACCAGTCCCGCGGCGGGCGCGAATTACAGGGTGTTGATCGTCGAGGATGATCCGGTCATCTCGGGCAATCTGTACACCTTCCTGGAAGCGCGCGGCTTTCTGCCCGATGCCGCCTATTCGGGGCCGGCCGCGCTGGAGCGGCTGAAGGAGCAGCGCTTCGACGCCCTGATCCTGGATATCGGCCTGCCGGGCATGGACGGAAACGCAGTGCTGCACACGCTGCGAAACGACATGCGCGCGGATGTTCCGGTGCTGATGCTGACGGCGCGCGACAGCCTGGAAGACAAGCTGGCCGGGTTCTCGCATGGCGCGGACGACTACCTGACCAAGCCTTTCGCGCTGCTGGAAGTGGAAGCGCGCCTGGTGGCGCTTATCCAGCGCGCCAAGGGCGCGACAGTGGACTCGGTGCGGGCCTTTGGCCCCCTGTCCTACGATACCCGCAACCGTGCGGTGTCGGTCAACGGCAGCCCCGTGCACCTCACACGCAAGGCCAGCCTCATCATCGAGGCGCTGCTGCGCGATCCCGGCAGGGTGGTGTCGCGCGAGGAGCTGGAGTCCACGCTGTGGGGCAACGAGCCGCCTTCGTCCGATGCTTTGCGCAGCCAGGTCCACTTGTTGCGGCGTGCGCTGGCCGATGCCGGTTTCGACGGTATCGAAACCATCCACGGCACCGGCTGGCGCCTGACGCTGGAAGCCGGGGCGACAAGATGAGCGGCATTTCGTCGGCGTCCGCGGGGGGTACGCTGACCCAGCGCGTGGTCTGGGCGTTGACCGGAACCGTGGCGTTGTTCGTGACGGCGCTGGCCCTGCTGGCCTACCTGACCTTCGATCAGATGGAAGATGATCTGGTCAACGACATCCTCAACACCGAAATGGACCGGCTGGTGCAGCACGCCCGGGTCAGCGACGGTTTCCTGCCGCGCGAAGGTGTACGCGAACTGGGCGGTTCGATGCGCGCCTGGGTCAGCTTGGACGGCAATCGGCCCGCCGACATGCCGCCGGAAATCGAGTCTCTGGATAGCGGCCTGCATCTGGTGGAGCCGGGCGCCTACACCTGGCATGTGATGGTGGCCGAAACAGGACGGGCCAAGGTGTACCTGCTGTACGACGCCACCGAGAACGAAGGGCGGGTGCATGACTTCGGCCTGATCGTGCTGGGCGTGGGCGCCATTTGCGTGGTGGGCGCCTATGCGTTGTCACGGCGCGTGGCGGCCATCGCGGTCGGTCCGTTGCTGGACCTGACCGACCGGCTGGCCACCTGGGCGCCGGGGTCGCCCGATATGGCAGTGACGCGCGACGACGAGGCGGGCCGGCTGATAGAGGCCTTCAACCGGGTGCAGAACCAGGTGGACAGGTCGATTGCGCGCGAGCGCGAATTCGCGGGCAATCTCAGCCACGAGGTGCGCACGCCCTTGGCCGCGATCCGCTCGGACAGCGAGTTGATGCTGCTGACCCAGGTATTGACTCCGGACCAACGCCAGCGGCTGACTCGCGTGGTGGACAACGTGGACGATGTCATCGTGTCGCTGGAGAGCGCACGCTCTATGGCGCGGGACGAACTGCGCCCGGCGGAGTCCGTCGATCTCGGCGAATGCATGGACAACGCCTGGCGCGGGTACGAAACCCAGGCGGGGTTGACCGGGCTCGGTTTCGAAAACCGGATCGCCGCCGGTCAGGTTCGCATGCTGGATCGCTATGCCTTGTTGACCGTGTTGCGCAACCTGATCCGCAACGCGGTGGAACACGCCGCGCCCGCGACGCTGACCGCCAGCATGGCGGCCGACGGCGCGCTGGAGCTGCGCGACGATGGCAAAGGCATTGCCGCCGACGATCTGCCCTTCCTGTTCCGCCGCTATTACAGCGGCCGCATGCGGGATTCGGGCGCGGGCGGCCCCGACGAGACGGCGCGCGGTCTGGGACTGGCGATCGCCAAGCGCGTCTGCGATATGCAGGGCTGGTCGCTGACGGTCGATTCTTCGCGCCAGGGCGAGCAGCGCGGCACCTGCTTCACGCTGCGTTTTGAGGCCGCTGAGGGGCATGCGATGGCGGCGGCCGGCGGGGCGCAAGGTCAAATTTGACGAAAGTTTGACTGTCGGCGGCCTAAGCTGCCCGTTTGCCTGACGGACATCCTGTCGCCACCATGCCGCCTTTATCGCCGCCCGCGTTGCGCAAGCCGACGCCGGCATCGTATCTGTCGATCCATGTCTTTGCGATCACGCTTGCGCTGGCCTGCCTGGCTTGGTGGGCCAATGTCTCAGGATTGGATATGCGCATCGCTCGAGCGCTGTTCGATCCGGCGCTGGACGATTTTCCGCTGCGTCTGAACCGTTGGCTGGATCTGATCGGGCATCGCATGGTGTTGGCCCTGCCTATCGGGATAGGACTGGCCGCGGTGGGCGTGGCGGCGGCAAGCTATCGCATTCCGGCCTGGCGGCCGTGGCGCGGACCGGCGCTGGTGCTGGCGGCAACTTGCCTGACCGGGCAGGTGCTGGTGAACCAACTGAAGCACTACACGACGCTGCCCCGTCCCTATGATCTGGACTCCCTGGGCGGCTACACCCCTTATCCGTCGTACTGGTGGACCTGGGTGCGGGCAGGAGGGGGCGGCGCTTTGCCCAGCGGTCATGCGGGCGCGGGCTATTCGATGTTGACCCTGTATTTCCTGGGCTGGGCGCTGGGGCGTCCGGCATGGCGCTGGTGGGGGCTGGCAGCGGGTATCGCGGGAGGAGTGGGTTTTTCCACGGTGCGTATCTTGCAGGGCGCCCATTTTCTCAGTCAGACGCTCTGGTCCGCTACCTTGATGTGGTTCCTGGCGGCCCTGTTTTTCTATCCCCTCATCGTTGCGCGTCCGGCCGTCTCGGGCTTGAACCATTAGCCGTGGGACTCCCGGGACGGTTGCTCCGGGCGAAACGGCGGCATGCTGCGCGTCGCCGGCGCCATTCTGGCGCGCGGACTCGATACCGGCCCAAAGTACAATGAGCGGCGACGCTCGGTCCCCGGCCGCGCTCAACTGTTTTCGGATCCTAGCCAATGAATGTTCCCGCCGATACTCCCGTCACGCCGCGGCGTCGTCCCCGGAACCTGGCTCAGGGGCTGGTCGAGAGCATCACGGAACGCATCCGTGGCGGGGACATCCGGCCCGGCGAAAAATTGCCGACGGAATCCGAGATCATGCGCCAGTTCGGCGTCAGCCGTACGGTGGTGCGCGAAGCCCTGTCGCGACTGCAGGCTTCGGGCCTGGTAGAGACGCATCACGGCGTGGGGACATATGCGCTGGAGCCCAGCGGCGGCGGGGATTTCCGCGTGGATCCTGCCGACATCGCCACGGTGCGCGATGTGCTGGTGCTGTTGGAGCTGCGCATCTGCCTGGAAAGCGAGGCTGCCGGCCTGGCTGCGGCCAGGCGCAGCCCGGAGCAGTTGCATGAGATGCGGCGCGCGCTGGAGGCCTTCAAGAGCGCGCTGGAAAACGACGGGGACACCGTCACGCCGGACTTCCAGTTCCATCTGCTGGTCGCGCAAGCCACGGACAACCGCTATTTCGCGGATCTGATGTCGCATCTGGGTTCGGCCATCATTCCACGCACGCGGATCAATTCGGCAAAGTTCGCACACGAGGACCGCGCCGCCTACCTGGCGCGTGTGAACCTCGAGCACGAAGACATCTACAGTGCGATCCAGCGCCAGGACGCGGAGGCCGCGCGCGCAGCCATGCGCACGCATCTGAGCAACAGCCGCGAGCGGCTGCGGCGCGCCCAGTAAGAGCGGCCGCGGAATCGTCCCAAACCGCGTTAACCTTTGCGCGTTTTCCAATTTCGAACCACGAGGCGGCATGGCTCTGCTCGGCATATACAGCGGCATTCTTTCATCTGAGCAGGCGTTGCGGCGCCAGGGGGAGGTGCTCGCATGCGCCGTCTGACTCTGCGGTTCATCATTGCGGTCCTGGCGCTGCTGACGCTGTCGCGGCTGGGGCTGGCCTTCTGGATGTGGGACCGGGTGGAGGCGGCAGGGGGGCTAGGGCCGCTGGTGCTGGGCGGCCTGCGAATCGACGTCTGCCTGATGTCCATGGTGATCGCGCTGCCGGCGGTGTTTTCGCCCTGGTTCGGGCATCGGCCGCTGGCCGCCCGCATCACCGCCTGGTGGTTCCGCGCCTGGTGGATGCTGTTCGTGCTGCTGGAGGTTTCCACGCCGCAGTTCATCGCGGAATACGATACGCGGCCAAACCGGCTTTATTTCATCTATCTGCTCAATCCGAAGGAGGTCGGTTCGATGCTGTGGCAGGGCTACAAGGGCGTGTTGCTGGCGGCCTTTGTGGTGCTGGTGCTGGCGGCCTGGCTGTCGATCCGCCTGTTTCCGACCCGCACGCGCGACCCCTTCATGTCGTGGTGGAAGCGGCCGGTGGCTTCATTCGTGATCCTGGCGCTGGTGTTCCTGGGCGCGCGCGGCACGCTGGAGCATCGTCCGATCAATCCGGCCAAGGTTGCCTACAGTTCGGACGCCATGGTCAACGCGCTGGCGCTGAATTCGCTGTATAGCGTGTTCGATGCCGCCTACCGCATGCGCGATGAGCGTTCCTCGGCCGCGATGTATCCCAAGATGGCTGTGGACGAAATGAATGCCATTGTGCGTGAGAAGGCGGGACTGACGGGGGCGCCGCTGGATGCGCGCTATCCCAGCCTGCATGAGCAGAAGGCGACGGTGCGCCGGGACAAGCCGCTGAATCTGGTCATCATCCTGCAGGAAAGCCTGGGCGCGCAGTATGTGGGCAGCCTGGGCGGGCGTGACCTGACGCCCAATATCGACCGGCTGGGCAAGGAAGGCTGGATGTTCCACCGTGCCTATGCGACGGGCACGCGTTCGGTGCGGGGCATCGAGGCGGTGACGGCGGGGTTCCTGCCCAGCGTGGCCGACGCGGTGGTGAAGCTGCCGCGTTCGCAGACGGGTTTCTTCACGCTGGCGCAGGTGTTGGGCAAGCATGGCTACCATTCGCGTTTCGTGTACGGGGGCGAGTCGCACTTTGACAATATGCGGGCCTTTTTCCTGGGCAACGGTTTCGACGAAATCGTGGATCGTCCCAAGTTCGTGAATCCGGTGTTCGAGGGGTCGTGGGGAGCGTCGGACGAGGACATGTTCAATCAGGTGGACCGGCTGCTGCGCGCGGATGGCGACAAGCCGGTGTTCACGCTGGCATTCTCGGTGACGAACCATTCGCCGTGGGAGTATCCGGAAGGGCGCATCAAGCCGGTGGGCGATCCGGCGACGGTGGATAACACTGTGCGCTATGCGGACTGGGCGCTGGGGCAGTTCTTCGATAAGGCGCGCAAGGCGCCGTACTGGGACAACACGGTGTTCCTGGTAATTGCTGATCACGATTCGCGTGTTTACGGTTCCATTCCGGTGCCGGTGCGGCATTTCCAGATTCCTGCGCTGATTCTGGGGGCGGGGATTGCGCCTCGGCAGGATGAACGGTTGGTCAGCCAGATCGATATGGCGCCTACCATGCTGTCCTTGATGGGCCTGGACAACGTGAATCCGATGCTGGGCGTGGACCTGACGCAGCGGGATCCTGATCGGGCGATGATGCAGTACGCGGATAATTTCGGGTATTTGCGGGGGGATCAATTGCTGGTGCTGGAGCCTTCGAAGGCGCCGCGGCAGTTCAGGTATGAGGCTGCGCCTGTGGGGCGGGATGAGGTTTATGCGCCGGTGGAACCTTTGGATCCTCGGCTCTCGGAAGAGGCTTTGGCGCATGCTTTGTGGGCTAGTTGGGCTTATCGGGAAGAGCGGTATCGGTTGCCTTGATGGCGGCGTGGTTTGTGCGGGATGCTGCTGGTTCTTAAGACGCTTGGAGCGTTGGGGGCCTGGGGCGCGCGGGGCAACGATTGCGGTGCGGAGCCTTCGCTCCGGACTTCCCCGTCGTCATCTTCGTCAAGGCCTTCGGCCTTTCCTTCAGATTCCCTCGGGCTTATCGACGCCCCGCGCGCCCCAGGCCCCCAACGCCCCAAGCTTCGGTTTTTGAAACTTTACCGTCGCGGGGGTGGGTGGTTTGCTTGGCGTGCTTGCCGCGGGCGGCGGGGCGGTGGAAGATTTTGCGGTGCCCGCTCGATCAGGCCGCCCGGGCGGCCTGATCGAGCATACGTGGTGTCTTGCGCTGTGTTGCCGTGGGGGGGGGCGCTGTGCGCTGCGCGCTGATCGTGGCTTGATTCTGCGCAAGTCGAGTTTTTGCTGAAGGTAGGAAACTGGCGCATGACTTTTCCTGAATCGTCTTCCGGGGCTGGCCGCGCTGCGCCTGCCCAATCAAACAAATCCAGTGCTCGCGTGCCTGCGCGCCGTCGCGTGCTGCCATTGCCGCGTGGACGTTTCGCCTGGGTGACGGGCGTTATCAGCACCGTCTGGCTGGCGCTCAACACGGTGTTCTGGTGCCTGCTGCTGTTCCCGCTGGCCTTGTTGAAGCTGCTGCTGCCATTCGCGGCGGTCAGGCGGGGTGTCGATCCCGTGCTCAACGGCATTGCCACGGCCTGGGTGTCCTGCAACGCCGGATGGCTGGCGCGGATCCAGGATGTGCCCTGGGATGTACAGGGCAATGAGGGCCTGCGCTATGCGGACTGGTATCTGGTGAACTGCAATCACCAGTCCTGGGTGGATATCTTCGTGTTGCAGCAGTCGCTGAACCGGCGTATTCCGTTGCTGAAGTTCTTCCTGAAGCAGCAGCTGATCTATGTGCCGGTGATCGGGCTGGCGTGGTGGGCGCTGGATTTTCCGTTCATGAAGCGCCACGGCAAGGCGGCGTTGCGCCGCAATCCGGATTTGGGGCGGCAGGATCAGGAGACTGCGCGGCGGGCCTGCGCGAAGTTCTCGCTGGTGCCGACCAGCGTGATGGTGTTTGCTGAAGGGACGCGTTTCAGCCCTGCCAAGCGCGCTGCGCAAGGATCGCCGTATCGGCATCTGCTCAAGCCCAAGGCGGGCGGACTGGCGGTGGCGTTGAATGCGATGGGCAAGCGGTTTCGTTCGATGATAGACGTGACGATCGTCTATCCGGATGGTGCGCCCAGCTTCTGGGATCTGGCCTGCGGTCGTGCGGGGCAGGTGCTGGTGCGCATGCGGCAGTTGCCGGTGCCGCCGGAGTTTTGCGAAGGCAACTACTCCGGCGACAAGGCGTTCCGTACGACCTTTCACCATTGGCTGGGCCAGCAGTGGCAGGCCAAGGACGATGAGATCGAGGCGTTGACGGCGCCCGCCAGGGCGGGCGCCGGCGCGGACTAGGCGCGGATCAGGCGCGGGCGGGCAGCACGGTGCCGGAGCAGGCGCCGAAGCCTATGCGCGGATAGCCTGCCTTCACGCATTCGGCGCGGATGATGACCTGGTCGCCATCCTGCAGGAAGGTGCGCTTTTCGCCCCAAGGCAGGTCGATGGGGTTCTTGCCGCCGTTGCACAGCTCCAGCAGCGAGCCGGCTTCCGAAGGTTGCGGGCCGGACAGGGTGCCGGTGCCCAGCATGTCGCCGGGTTGCAGGTTGCAGCCGTTGACGGTGTGGTGGGTGATCAGCTGCGCCACGTTCCAGTAGGCATCGCGGAAGTTGCTGCGCGACAGGAAGGCCGGCGGCTGCTTGTCGGCGCGCGACTTTTCGGTGGTCAGCAGGACTTCCATCTGCACGTCGAAGGCGCCCTTGGCGCGGTTCGCATCGGATGCCAGGTAGGGCAGGGGCTGCGGTTCGGACGGGCCGCGCATCCACTGCGTGCGGAACGGTTCCAGCGCTTCCATGGTGACGACCCAGGGCGAGATCGTGGAGGCGAAGTTCTTGGCCAGGAAGGGGCCCAGGGGCTGGTATTCCCAGGCCTGGATGTCGCGCGCCGACCAGTCGTTCAGGATGCACAGGCCGAACACGTGCGATTCGGCGTCGGCCAGGGGGATGCGGTCGCCCTGGGCGTTGCCGGTGCCGACGAAGATGCCCAGTTCCAGTTCGTAGTCCAGGCGGGCGCAGGGGCCGAACTGCGGCGCTTCGCCTTCATTGGCGGGACGGGTCTGGCCGACGGGGCGGGGGAACTTCTGGTCCACGCCGATGCTGGAGGCGCGGCCGTGGTAGCCGATGGGCACCCACTTGTAGTTCGGCAACAGGGGATTGTCGGGGCGGAATTGCTTGCCCACGGCGGTGGCGTGGTGCACCGAGATGTAGAAGTCGGTGTAGTCGCCGATGCGGGCGGGCGTGGTGTATTCGGCGTCGGCTTGCGCGACGAGCAGGGGCTCGACCGTGCCGCGCAGGGCAGCGCCTTCGCGCAGTGCGCGCGACAGCGCCAGGCGCAGGGCGCTCCAGTGGGCCTGGCCCAGGGCCATCAGGGCGTTCAGGCTGTCCGTGGCGCACGCGACCAGGGCTTCCGCTGCCAGGCCCTCGAAGGGCTGTTTGGCGGCCAGCGCGGCCAGGTCCAGGATCTGGTCGCCGATGGCCACGCCGGGGCGGAACGACTCCGTCGAACCCTTGCGGCGGAAGGTGGCATAGGGCAGGTTCTGCACCGGGAAATCCGACTCGCCGGTGTTGGCGCTGGCGATCCAGCTCTTCAGGGACGGGTCGTGGGTTTCGTTGATGGTGGTCATGGCTGCGTGTCTCTTTCAGTGTGGTTATGCGGTGGCCGGGCGTCAGGCGCCGGAAATTACAAATGCCAAACGGCGATGAGCTTGCGCTCATCGCCGCGGGCGTGGATGGCAGAAGGCCTGCGCGTCACGCCTTGCTGGGGTCGAAATGCTTGGCGATGCCCTGCCAGCACCGGTAGTAGTCGCCTTGCAATTCTACCGAGGCCAGCGCCTGCTCCGTGGGGCGGATGACGCGCCGCGTCTCGAACATGAAGGCCATCGTGTCGCGGATGTAGTGGGCCTTGCTGGTATCGGCGTGCGAGGCCTTTTCGAAAGTCTCGGCGTCGGGGCCGTGGCCGCTCATGCAGTTGTGCAGGCTGGCGCCGCCCGGCGCGAAACCGTCGGCCTTGGCGTCGTAGACGCCTTGGATCAGACCCATGAATTCGCTGGCGATGTTGCGGTGGAACCAGGGCGGACGGAAGGTGTTCTCCATGGCCAGGATGCGCGGCGGGAAGATCGCAAAATCCATGTTGGCCGTTCCCGGGGTGTCCGACGGCGCGGTCAGCACCGTGAAGATCGAGGGATCCGGATGGTCGTAGCTGATGGAGCCGACGGTGTTGAAGTTGCGCAGGTCGTACTTGTACGGCGCGTGCGTGCCGTGCCAGGCCACCACGTTCAACGGCGAATGGTCGATGGAAGCGCGCCAGAAGCCGCCCGTGAACTTGGCGATGAGTTCGAAGTCGCCTTCGAGGTCTTCGTACCAGGCCACCGGGGTCTTGAAGTCGCGGGCATTGGCCAGGCAGTTCGAGCCGATGGGGCCCAGCTCCGGCAGGCGCATGGCCGCGCCGAAGTTTTCCAGCATGTAGCCGCGCGCGTTGCCGTCCAGCAGTTCAACGCGGAAGCGCACACCGCGCGGGATGACGGCGATTTCCAGCGGTTCCAGGTCGATCAGGCCCAGCTCCGTGGCCAGGCGCAGGCGGCCTTCCTGCGGCACCAGCAGCAGTTCGCCGTCGGCGTTGTAGAAGTAGCGCCCTTGCATCGAACGGTTGGCCGCATACAGGTGGATGCCTACGCCGCTGAGTTCGTCGGGGCCGCCGTTGCCGCCCCAGGTCTTCACGCCTTCCAGGAAGTCGGTGGGGGCGGCGGGGATGGGCAACGGGCTCCAGCGCAACTGATTGGGCGTGACGGGACCTTGGCCGAAGGTGCTTTGCCAGCCGGCGGCGCCGTCAAAGGCCTCGAACGGCTTGTGCTGCGCGCCGGGACGGATGCGGTAGAGCCAGGAGCGGCGGTTTTCGCTGCGCGGCGCGGTGAAGGCGGTGCCGGACAACTGCTCGGCGTACAGGCCGTAGGGGCATTGCTGCGGCGAGTTGCGGCCCAGCGGCAGCGCGCCGGGCAGGGCTTCGGTAGCGCAACTGTTGCCGAAGCCAGTCTGGTATTGCAGTTCCATAGATTCCTCCTGAGCGGCGGCGCGGTGCTTGGCCGCGCGGCCTGGTGCGGGTGGCTCGTGCGGAAGGTTTCCGGAGCCCATATGGCATTGTCGGAAAAAATCCCCGCTACGGCTATGGGAATGCAAAAATAGAGACTATAAATTTTGTGAATAGTAGGGGGGCGTATGGCCGAGCTGCGCGATGTCGATCTGAACCTGCTGCTGTTGTTCCAGCATCTGCTGGAGGACCGCAATCTGTCGGCCGTGGCGCGGCGCATGGACCTGTCGCAACCCGCGGTCAGCAACGCGCTGCGCCGCCTGCGCGAAGCATTCGGCGACGATCTGTTCGTGCGCACGGCGCAGGGCATGCTGCCCACGCCGCGCGCGCAGCGCCTGGCGGGCCCAGTCAGCGAGGCGTTGACCATGTTGTCGCAGGCCCTGAAAGACCAGGACGTCTTCGATGCCGCCACCAGCACCCGCCGCTTCCGGGTGGCGATGACGGACGTGGGCGAGATCCACTTCATGCCGCGCCTGATGGAAGTCTGCGTGCAGGTGGCGCCGCAGGTGCGCATCGATTCGGTGCGGGTGCAGGGACCGGATCTGCCTCGGGAAATGGAGGCGGGGCGGGTGGATCTGGCGATCGGCGCATTCGATGAAATGGGGGCGGGTACGCTACAGCGCATGCTGTTCCGCCAGGGCTATGCGACCCTGTTCCGGCAGGCGCATCCGACGGCGCACGCCGGCATGAGCCTCAAGGCCTTCCGGGCCGAGCGCCACCTCATCGTGTCGCGCGCGGCGCCCTATGGGCAGGTCAACCAGTCCATGGAACGCGCCGGCGTCGATCTGGCCGAGCATTTCAGCGTGCCGCATTTTTCGGCCGTGCCCTACATCGTCAGCGCGACCGACCTGCTGGCCACCGTGCCCGAAAAACTTGCCGCCAGCGCCGCGCCGCCATTCGGCCTGCGCTACATGACGCCGCCGATAAGAGTGCCGGCGCTGCAGACCAACATGTACTGGCAGCGCCGGGTGGACCGCGACAGCGGCAACCAATGGCTGCGCGCGTTGATCGTCAATGCGTTCGCGGTCGGGGCGTGAAGGGAACTACGGCGCCACGGACGCCCGCGCTTGCCGCAGCGCCTCGCGCAGCACTTCCATGTCGCCCAAGTGGTTGGCCAGCAACAGGATCAGCGCCGCGTTGAGCTCCTGGCTTTGCTCGTTGGTGAGGTCGCGGTGGGTCTCGATCAGCGCTTCGTAGAAGTCGTCAGGCGAGACCAGGTTGGTTTCGGTAATCAGCATGATGGAGTGATCTCGAAGTTCAGGCCCGGCCCGTGGCGCGGCTGACGGCCGCGGTGACGGCGTCGGCCTCGAAGGCGCGCCAGCGGGCGGTGATGTGCTGGTCGGGGCGGATCAGGTAGGCCGTGCCGGCTTGCGCGTCATAGCGCTTGCCCAGGCAGCCTTCGCGGTCCGTGACGGACGCCAGCTCCTTGGGCAGCGCGGACAGATCGCATTGCGGGCTGGCGACCAGCACGGCCTTGACCGGCACAGGCGCCATGCGCAGCGCCTGGAGGGCAAGCAGCGTGTTGCGGTCGGGCAGGGCGTCGCCACAGAAGAACGCCAGCACGAATTCACCGTCCAATTGCGCCAGCCACCAATCTTGCGCGTTCACGGGCGCGTCCAGCGCCACCGCGCCCGGCACCATGCGGCCGCTGAAGGCGTCGGTGTCCGGCGTGTTCAGCGGCGAACCGGCGTAGGTCGCGGGCAGCGACAGGCGGCCGCTGTTGACCAGCGAGCGCGCAAACGGATGGGTCTTGGCCAGGTTCAGCACCGCGTTGCGGAAATTGCGGCTGATGTCGCTCTTGGGCGTGATGAAGTCGGTGGCGCGCGATGAATTCAGGATGTTCTCGTCGGCGGCGTATTCGCGTTCGACGGCGTAGCTGTCGATCAGTGTCTCGGGCGCCTGGCCGGCCAGCACCAGCTTCAGTTTCCAGGCCAGGTTCTCCGCGTCCTGCACGCCGCTGTTGGCGCCGCGGGCGCCGAACGGCGATACGCGGTGCGCGGAGTCGCCGGCGAAGACGACACGGCCGTGGCGGAACTTGTCCATGCGTTCGCACGCGAAGGTATAGACGCTGACCCATTCCAGCTCGAAGCGCGCGTCGGGGCCCAGCAGTGCGCGGATGCGCGGCAGCACGTTTTCAGGCTTGACGGCCTCGACCGGGTCGGCGTTCCAGCCCAGCTGGAAGTCGATGCGCCAGACATTGTCGGGCTGGCGGTGCAAGAGCACGGACTGGTTGGGATGGAAGGGCGGGTCGAACCAGAACCAGCGCTCGGTCGGGAAGTCCGCCTGCATCTTGACGTCGGCGATGAGGAAGCGGTCGCGGAAGATGCGGCCGTGGCTTTCCTGGCCGATCAGCTTGCGCACCGGCGAACGCGCGCCGTCGCAGGCGATCAGCCAGTCGGCATGCAGGGCATACGCGCCGTCCGGGGTTTCCACGTTCAGGACCACGCCGTCATCGCGCTGCTCCAGGCCGACAACTTTGTTCTTCCAGCGCAGATCGATGTTGGGTTCCTGGCGCGCCTGCTCGTACAGATAGCCTTCGGCGTAGTACTGCTGCAGGTTGATGAAGGCCGGGCGGCGATGGCCGGGTTCGGGCAGCAGGTCGAACCGCCAGACTTCCTGCTCACGGAAGAAGACCTTGCCCACGTTCCAGGACACGCCCTTGTCGATCATGCGTTGACCCACGCCCAGGCGGTCCCAGATCTCCAGCGTGCGCTTGGAGAAACAGATGGCGCGGGAGCCGGTCGACAGGCGGAAGTCGTCGTCCAGCACCACCACGCGCACGCCCTGGCGCGCCAGGTCCAGCGCCGTGGTCAGACCGACCGGGCCGGCTCCCACCACCACCACCTGATGGCGCGCCAGCTCGCTGGCGGCCTGGTCGGCGTGTTTTTCATAGGCGAATTCCATCGCCTGAAAGTCGATGTCTCCCACGGTTGTCTCCTGTGTGGGTCATATTGTTTTTATGTCACGAAGCCGCGCGCCGCCTTGCGGCGCGCGATTCCGGTTGGTGCTCGGATGGGCCATTGGCGGCCCGCCGGGATCAGCCTTCCAGCTGCGCCCACATCTCCAGATCGCGCTTGTCGGTCCAGATGCGCGGGTGGGTGTAGCCGGTGGCCTCGTCATAGGCGCGCGACACGTCGAACGGCATGCAGTGGTCGAAGATTACCCAGTCGCTGTAGCGCGGCTTCATGAAGTCGTAGACCTCGCGGTAGATGGTCTTCAGGTCCTTGCCCTCGGCCACGCCGCGGTTCACCGCGCCGTACAGGTCGGTCAGGAAGGCGCGCGTGCCGGCCAGGCCCTGGCGGACTTCGGTGGCGTTCTTCAGCGCGGGGCCGCGGCCCGGGACCATTTTCTCGGCTTCGAAGCCAGACAGCGCGTCCAGCGTGCTGGGCCAGTCGCGGAAGTAGGCGTCGCCGCAGTAGGGGGTGGACTGGTATTCGACCAGGTCGCCAGCGAACAGGATCTTCTGCTCGGGCAACCAGGCGATGGTGTCGCCCTTGGTGTGGCCGCGGCCCACTTGCAGCAGCTTGACTTCCAGGTTGCCCAGGTTGACCGTCATTTCGCCCTTGAACGTCATCGTCGGCCAGACCAGGCCCGGCGGAATCGATTCGGCATTGCGGAACAGGCGGGGGAAGCGGCCGATTTCGCTGGCCTTGTCCTGTTCGCCGCGTTCGGCGATCAGGTCGTAGGTGTCGCGGCTGGCCAGGATTTCCTGGGCGTTGTAGGCCGACGCGCCGAACACGCGCACGGCGTGGTAATGCGACAGCAGGATGTACTTGATGGGCTTGTCCGTGACTTCGCGGATGCGGCGGATCACGTCCTGTGCCATGACAGGGGTGGCCTGGGTGTCGACCACCATGACGGCCTCGTCGCCGATGATCACGCCCGTGTTGGGATCGCCTTCGGCCGTGTAGGCATAGGCGTTGTCGGACAGTTTTTCGAACGAGACGACCTTGTCGTCCAGGTCGGCGTGCGAGGCGAATTGCTTGCTCATGGAGGCTCCTTCCACTTTTATAGGAATAGGGTGTGTGGAAGGAATATAGCTTGACGTTAGTTTTCGTGCAATACGTTTGCTATAAACAAATGGTCTTGTTTTTACAGGGATTTCCCGCGGATTTCCGGGGCGGCAGCGGTCAATTCCTTTGGCATTTCGGGCAATAGTAGGTGGCGCGCTGGCCTTGGACGATGCGCCGTATGGGGGTGGCGCAGACGCGGCAGGGCAGACCCTCGCGTTCGTAGACGGCGGCGTGGATCTCGAAGTAGGCGCCTGGTTCGCCGGTGGCTCCGACGTAGTCCCGCAGCGTGCTGCCGCCGGAGGTCAGGGCATCGGCCAGGGTGGCGCGCACCATGTCGGCCAGGCGCTCGCAGCGGGCGGGCGACAGTTTGTTGGCTGGCGTCTTGGGATTGATGCGGGCGCGGAACAGGCTTTCCGACGCATAGATATTGCCCACGCCCACCACCGCCATGCCGGCCAGCAGCACCTGCTTGATGGCGGCGCTGTGGTTCTTGAAATGGCGGTGCAGCCAGGCGCCGTCGAACCGTGGATCGAAGGGTTCGATGCCCAGCTTGGCCAGCAGGGGGTGGGCTTCGATGGGGCCGTCGGATTCGGGGTGCCACAGCACCGCGCCAAAGCGCCGCGGGTCATGCAGGCGCAGCACGGCCTGTTCGAAGATCCATTCGACATGGTCGTGCTTGCGCAGGAATTCACCAGGCGCGACGCTGCGCAGCGACCCCGACATGCCCAGATGCACGATCTGGGTGCCGTGTTCGAATCGCAGCAGCAGGTACTTGCCGCGGCGCGCGCATTCCAGCACGGCGCGGCCAGCGACCAGCGACGGCAGATCCTGCGGGATCGGCCAGCGCATGCGGGATTCGTGGATGACCAGGCGCGTGAGCGTCCGGCCGGTGATGACGGCGTCGATTCCCCGACGCGTGGTTTCGACTTCAGGCAGTTCCGGCATGAGCCAGTGTAAGATCATTAATTGCGTGTACGAAGATTGTGCCATCAACCGGACGGGCCGCGTGAAGTCGTCTTTCAAACCTATAAACATCGGGATCGCCGCGCTAGCGCTTGCGCTGGCAGCAATACTGACCCCGCCGGCCCAGGCCGCCGACAGCCGGACGCGCGATGCGACCGGGCCCAGGATGGCGCCCCAGAGCCGCCACCCTGAAACCGAAGTCATACGGCTGCGCCCCGGGCAGTTGCCCTATGTCTCGCTGACCGCGGACATTTTTTATCGCGTGCTCGCCTCCGAGATCGCCGCGCAGCGCGGCATGTACGGTTCCGCGGCTACCACCATGCTGGGCCTGGCGCGGGATACCGGCGATCCACGCCTGGCTCGCCGCGCCCTCGAATTCCAACTGGCCGGCGGCAACCTGCCCGGCGCCCTGGACGCCGCGCGGGTTTGGGCGCGCCTGTCTCCCAACGACGTGGAGGCCAGTTCCACCGAGCTGGCGCTGGCCGCCGCCAACGGCCAGACCAAGGGCCTGTCGCAGGCCCTGCGCAACCGCATCGATTCCTCGCGCGACAAGCCGGCCGCCATCGGCCAGGCCCTGGCCGTGCTGAGCCGCCTGAACGACCGCCGCCTCGCCCTGCGCATCCTCGACGAATCCCTGAGCGACAGCGTGCGCAAGCTGCCGGCAGCGCACCTGGCGCTGGCTGACGTGGCTTCCGCCTCGGGCGACTACACCCGTGCCGCGCAGGAGTCGCGCGCGGCCCTGGCGGCGGATCCCAAGTCGGAACCCGCGGCCCTGCGCGTGCTGGAATACGGCTACAAAGTGGACCCGCAGCGCGCGCAGGCCGAGGCGCGCGCCTATATCGCCCGCAATCCCAACGCCCGCAAGGTGCGCCTGATGCTGGCCGGCCAGTTGGCCGACAGCGGCGACTACAACGGCGCGCTGGCTGAATTGCAGGCCATGTCGCGCCGTTCGCCGGAAGATTTCGACCTCCTGTTCATGCAGGCGCAACTGGCCTACAAGGCCGGGCAATTGCCGCAGGCCAAGAGCCTGTTGCAACAGTATCTGGACGTGCAGCAGCAACGCCAGCGCGCGACCGTCCCGGGCGCAACCGATGCCGGCGCCGCCGCGGCCGACGCCCATGTCTTGCTGGCCCGCATCGCCGAAGACCAGGGCCATTACGACGACGCCATTGCTGAACTGGGCCGTATCGACGATCCGACGCTGCGCTACTCGGTGCGCATGCGCCAGGCCGCCTTGCGCGCCAAGAGCGGTCGCATTGACGACGCGCTGGCCATGATCGACGCCGCCGGCCCGCAGGACGAGGAAGAGCGTACGCTCGGCGTATTGACCAAGGCCCAGATCCTGCGCGACGCCGACCGCGTGCAGCAGGCGGTGTCGGTATTGGAAGCGGCCGATCAGGCGCTGCCCGACACGGTCGAGATCAAGTACGAACTGGCCATGCTGTACGAACGCCAGAACCGTCTGGCCGACCTCGAACGCATGCTGCGCCAGGTCATCGCGCTGGACCCTGATCATGCGCATGCCTACAACGCGCTGGGCTACACGCTGGCCGATCACAACCAGCGCCTGCCCGAGGCCCTGGATCTGATCACGCAAGCGCTGGAGCTCGCGCCCAACGATCCGTTCATCCTCGACAGCATGGGCTGGGTCAAGTACCGCATGGGCGATTCCGCAGCTGCCGCCGACTACCTGCGGCGCGCCTACAGCGTGCGTCCGGAAGCAGATATCGCAGCCCACCTGGCCGAGGTCCTCTGGACCCAGGGCAAGCGCGACCAGGCCGTCGAGTTGCTGCGCGCCGCGGTGGCCAAGGATCCCAAGAACAAGACTGTTCAGGACGTGGCCAAGCGCCTGGGGATCAGCCTGTGACCGCAGTGTTTCAACGTGCGCTCGGCGCCGCCGCGCCGCTGCGCTGGTTCCTGATGGCACTGCTGGCGGCGACGCTGGCGGCCTGCACCACGCCCAAACCGATCGAAGGCGCCAGCGCCGACGCGTTTTCGCGCATCGGCCGCTTCGCCATTACCGTCAACGAGGAAAGCGGCAAGCAGAACGCCGTGCAGGGCGGCTTCTCGTGGTCGGACGATGGCCGCCAGTATGTGCTGGACCTGACCAACCCGCTGGGTTCGACCGAGGCTCGGGTGGAAGGACGGCCCGGCGCGGCCAGCCTGACCAAGGCCGACGGCACCCGCCTGGTCGCCGACAATCCCGATGCCCTGGCCGCGGAAGCGCTGGGCAGCAGCATGCCCGTGTCCGGGCTGCGTGACTGGCTGCGGGGCAAGCTGGCGGCCACGCCCGAAGCGACCGAAGTGTCGCGCGACGAACTGGGTCGCCTGGCGGCTTTTGAGCAGGGCGGCTGGCGCGCGCGGCTCTCACGTTACGACACGCTAGGTCCCCAATTGCTGGTGTTGGAACGCCAGGAGCCGGGCCGGCGCATCATGCTGCGTCTGGTCGTCAATCAGCCTTGAATGGCGGGCCGTCTTGGCCCGGAATCAGCGGTCGCCCGGTAAAATCGGGGCGACCGCTTTTTTTTGTTTGTTCAGCCGTGACTCTCTACGACGTACCCGCTCCCGCCAAGCTCAATCTGTTCCTGCACGTCGTAGGCCGGCGCGCCGACGGCTATCACCTGCTGCAAACCGCCTTCCGCTTTATCGACCTGTGCGACACCTTGCATTTCGATGTGCGCGCCGACGGCGTCATCAGCCGCGCCACGGAGCTGCCTGGCGTGCCCGAAGAGCAGGATCTGACCCTGCGCGCGGCGCATGCGCTGCAGCGGGCCACGGGTACGAAGCAGGGCGTGCAGATCGGCCTGGAAAAGCGCATCCCGCAAGGCGGCGGCCTGGGCGGCGGCTCCAGCGATGCGGCATCCGTGCTGATCGCGCTGAACAAGTTGTGGAATACCGGGCTGTCGCGGCGCGAACTCATGGAGCTGGCCTTGCCTCTGGGCGCCGATGTGCCCGTGTTTGTCTTCGGTCAATCCGCATTCGCCCAGGGTGTAGGCGAAGACCTGACGGCGGTGACGCTGCCGGATCGTGCATATCTGGTGGCACAGCCGGACGCCAGCGTGCCCACGCCACAAATATTTTCCGCACCTGATTTGACAAGAGATTCTTCTTCCATCACAATAGCGGTCTTTCTTGCTTCGCCTACTTCCCGCTTCGGCAGGAATGATTTGGAGCCGGTGGTCTACCGCCTTTACCCAGAAGTGCTTGGGGCATCGCGGTGGCTTGCTGAGCAGGAGGTCCTTCGTGGAACTCCAGTTCGCATGTCGGGATCTGGCGCGTGTTTATTCGCCGAATTTTCCGAACTCTCCGAAGCCGTTTTGGCAGAAGCAGAAATATCCGCTATAATGCGCGGCGCTGATAAAACATTCAGCCAAACGCATCCACGGTTTCGGTTAGTGCAGGCATGTACTGGGTTAGCTGAACATCCGTTGCGGAATTGGATTGCAAGATAGTTGGGGAGTCGCCAAGCTGGTTAAGGCACCGGATTTTGATTCCGGCATGCGAAGGTTCGAATCCTTCCTCCCCAGCCAACCGAATACATAAAAAAGCTGTTGAACACGCCTGTAAGACACTGGCCCGGGTTCAGCAGCTTTTTTATTTTCCGGGTCCGCTGGTGCATTACCTCGCATCATCTCGTTAGTGTCTTAAAACGACCATCGCATCATCCATCATGGCAAACGATAGCTTCATGATTTTCACGGGCACCGCCAATACTCGGCTGGCCGTGGACGTAGTCAACCACCTCGATATGTCCCTGGGCAAGATGACCGTCGGTCGCTTCTCGGACGGCGAAGTGATGGTCGAGATCAACGAGAATGTGCGCGGCAAGGACGTCTTCGTCCTGCAGCCCACCTGTGCCCCCACCAACGACAACCTGATGGAAATCATGGTGATGGTCGATGCCTTGCGCCGCGCTTCCGCTGGCCGCATCACCGCCGCCATTCCCTATTTCGGCTATGCCCGCCAGGACCGCCGCCCGCGCTCGGCGCGCGTGGCCATCTCGGCGAAGGTCGTGGCCAACATGCTGCAAGTGGCTGGCGTCGACCGCGTCCTGACGATGGACCTGCACGCCGACCAGATCCAGGGTTTCTTCGATATCCCCGTGGACAACATCTACGCGGGTCCGATCCTGCTGGGCGACATCTGGCGCCGCAATTTCTCGAACCTGGTCGTCGTGTCCCCGGACATCGGCGGCGTGGTGCGGGCCCGCGCGCTGGCCAAACAGCTGGAAGCCGATCTGGCCATCATCGACAAGCGCCGTCCGCGCGCCAACGTGTCGGAAGTGATGAACATCATCGGTGAAGTCGACGGCCGCACCTGCATCATCATGGACGACATGGTCGACACCGCCGGCACGCTGTGCAAGGCGGCCCAGGCCCTGAAGGACCGCGGCGCCGGCGCCGTTTACGCCTATTGCACGCACCCCGTGCTGTCGGGCGGCGCCATCGACCGCATCGAAGCGTCGGAACTGGACGAACTGGTCGTCACCGACACCATTCCGCTCTCCGAGCAAGGCCAGGCCAGCGGCAAGATCCGCCAGCTGTCGTGCGCCGCGCTGCTGGGCGAGACCATCCTGCGTATCTCGAACGCGGAATCGGTCAGCTCGCTGTTCGTCGATTAAGACGTAGCGGCCCTCGGACGGGTAGTCCGGATACAGAGTTTTGCGCCTTGCTGGTCGCGGCAAGGCGCAACAAACACGGCGTGCATTTCGCGTGCCGTGCACTAATCGGCGAAGTCTCTTCGCCATTTATTGTTTTTGGAGTTTTCCATGAAATTCAATGCCACTGCGCGTAGCGTCCAGGGTTCGAGTGCGAGCCGCCGCCTGCGCCGCGCGGGCCGCGTTCCCGCCATCGTTTATGGCGGTACGGCTGCCCCCCTGAACATCGAACTCGACCACAACGAGATCTACCACGCCCTGCGCAAGGAAGAATTCCACGCGTCGATCCTGCAAATGGCGCTGGAAGGCGCAGCCAAGGAAGAGCAAGTCCTGCTGCGTTCGGTTCAATGGCACGCCTACAAGCCGCAAGTCCTGCACGTGGACTTCCAGCGCGTGGACGCCAACCAGGCCCTGCACACCAAGGTCCCGTTCCACTTCATCAACGCTGAAGTCTCGCCGGCCGTGAAGCTGGGCGGCGCCATCATCAGCCACGTCCTGACCGAACTGGAAATCACCTGCCTGCCGGCAGCGCTGCCCCAGTTCATCGAAGTGGACCTGAAGGATCTGCTGCCTGGCGCTTCGGTCCACCTGGCCGACATCAAGCTGCCCAAGGGCGTGACGTACGTGCCCCACGGCGGTGACGCCAACCCGCTGCTGGCCGCCACGGCCGTGGTCAAGGGCGGCGCTGCCGCCGACGAAGGCGCTGCCGAAGCTCCGGCCGCCTAAGTCCTGCCGGAAAGCCCTCGGGCTTTCCACGGCTGGTACCCGAAACCCTGCGTGTGCATTTGCATGCGCAGGGTTTTTTGGTTTAAACACCCCCCATCATGTCTACTCCTATACGCCTCATCGTCGGACTGGGTAATCCCGGCCCTGACTACGAAACGACCCGGCATAACGCCGGCTTCTGGCTGGCCGACCATCTGGCGGACGACTTGCGCGCTTCTTTTGCGCTGGAGAAGTCCTTTTTCGGCATGGTGGCCAAGTCCCGTCTGGGCGCCGACAACGTGCTGCTGTTGAAGCCCAATACCTACATGAATCGTTCCGGCCAGGCGGTCGGCGCGTTGGCTCGTTTCTACAAGCTTGTGCCCGAGCAGGTGCTGGTGCTGCATGACGAGTTGGACCTGATGCCCGGCCAGGTGAAACTGAAGCAGGGCGGTGGGCACGCCGGCCACAATGGCTTGAAGGACATCCAGGCGGCCTTGGGCAGCCCCAACTTCTGGCGCCTGCGCATTGGCATCGGCCATCCCCGCACGCTGGGCCTGGCCCAGCAGGTGGCGGACTTCGTGCTGCATCCGCCGCGCCGCGAGGAACAGAAAGAGATCGAAGCGGTGATCGACCGGTGTCGCGCGGTCGTGCCGGCGATGCTGGCCGGAGATTTTCCCCTGGCGACACGCCAACTCCACAGCGGCAACGAGGCCTGATGACGGACCAGCGGCAATCGGCTTCGCTATCTGGCGGAAAACTTCGCTTTCGCAGCGAAGTTGCGGATTTCTGGCGTTTCATCCGGCACCCGCATCCGGCTTCGCGCCTGCCGGGCCGCGCGTCCGCGAGCGGGCTGGTGGCCGACTGGTGGCCGGGCCTGGGGCCTGGACGCCTGCTGGCCTGGGCCGCGCTGCTGTGGGCCGTGAACCTGTTCGCACTGGGGCCGGTGGCGGTGGCCGCCGCCGGGCTCGGCGGCGTTACGCATCGGCTCGATCCCGCCAACATCCCCTGGCTGACCGCCGTCATCTGGGCGCCGCTGGTGGAAGAGATACTGTTCCGCTATGGCCTGCGCCGTCCAAGACAGGCGCTATGGCTGATCCCGGCGATGGTGCCCGTGGTGCTGTGGGGGCCCAAGGTCTGGACCGGCCTGCTGCTGGCTGCATTCGTCATCCTGGCCTGCTGGGGCGCGCGCCAGCGCCCCGAACCGCTACGAGGCTGGGACACCACCTGGCGGCGCTATTACTTGCAGCATTTCGGCCTGGTGTTCCACCTGGTCGCGCTGACCTTTGCCGCGGTGCACCTGACCAACTTCGTCTACGGCAAGACGCCATACTGGCTGCTGCCCCTGCTGGTGCTGCCGCAATGGCTCACGGGCCTCGTGCTGGGCTGGATGCGCGTGCGTCGCGGAATCGGCGCAGCCATATTGCTGCATTCTGCTTTCAACGCTGGCCCCATTTTGATGATCTGGATCATCATGCGCTGGGTTCCCGCCGCCGCAGCCTGACCGGGGCCGCAACGGCGGCCCGGCCGGCGGGGCCTGAGCGCCCAGCCGGGGTAAACTAGAACGTTAACGATCAATACCGTACTTACACAGGATTCCCATGGCTCTGCAATGCGGCATCGTCGGCCTGCCCAACGTAGGCAAATCGACCCTCTTCAACGCTCTGACCCGCGCCGGCATCGCCGCCGAGAACTATCCGTTCTGCACCATCGAACCCAACGTTGGTGTGGTCGAAGTGCCGGATCAGCGTCTGCAGAAGCTGGCTGAAATCGTCAAGCCCGAACGCATCCTTTCCGCCACCGTCGAATTCGTCGACATCGCGGGCCTGGTCGCCGGCGCGAGCAAGGGCGAAGGCCTGGGCAACCAGTTCCTCTCGCACATCCGCGAAACCGACGCCATCGTCAACGTGGTGCGCTGCTTCGAAGATCCCAACGTGATCCACGTGGCCGGCAAGGTCGATCCCATCGCCGACATCGAAGTCATCGAAACCGAACTGGCCCTGGCCGACCTGCAGACCGCTGAAAAGGCCCTGCAACGCCACCAGAAGACCGCGCGTTCGGGCGACAAGGAATCGCAGCGCATCGTGGCCGTGCTGGAAAAGTGCGTGGCCCAGCTGAACGAAGCCAAGCCGATCCGTGCGCTGGACCTCTCCACCGAGGAAAAGGCCGACATCGCCCAGCTCTGCTTCATCACCGCCAAGCGCGCGATGTACGTGGGCAACGTGGCGGACGACGGCTTCACCAACAATCCGCTGCTCGACCGCCTGACCGAATTCGCCGCCGCGCGCAACGCGCCCGTGGTCGCCATCTGCGCCGCCATTGAATCCGAGATCGTCGACCTCGACGACGCCGACCGCCAGGCTTTCCTGTCGGACATGGGCATGGAAGAGCCCGGCCTGAACCGCCTGATCCGCGCCGCCTTCAAGCTGCTGGGCCTGCAGACCTACTTCACCGCCGGCGTTAAGGAAGTGCGCGCCTGGACCGTGCCGATCGGCGCCACCGCGCCCCAGGCCGCTGGCGTCATCCACACCGACTTCGAACGCGGCTTCATCCGCGCCCAGACCATCTCCTATGACGACTACATCACCTACAAGGGTGAGCAGGGCGCCAAGGAAGCGGGCAAGATGCGCGCGGAAGGCAAGGAATACATCGTGCAGGATGGGGACGTGATGAACTTCTTGTTCAACGTCTAAGCGAAACAGCACATCCCGCGAAGCACCCCAAAGATCAGACCTGTGTCCGATCTTTGGGGTGCTTTTTTTGGTGAGGCGTCAACAGCGATGCGCGCCGCTTCAGGAAGGGCTTTGCGAGAACGGTATGAGGGATGAGAAACAATCGGTTGCGGCGAAAAGCGGGATGACTGGCAGCGGCCGGGTTGGACCGCATCAGCAGATGGTGTGATCGCACAGACGCAGGTTTTCAAGCGGCACCCAGCCCGTCTCTCCATCCGCAAGCCTTACCGCCCACACCCACCCATTCAGTTCGCGTTCTCCGCGCAGCATTTCGCCTTGCGCGACATCCAGCTCCTTGTTGGTGAAATCCTCCAGCATCGTGGCGCTGCCGTCGGCGTGGCGGTCCAGGAATTGCGCCGGCACGAAGCCGGCTTGTTGGCCTGCTGGCGTGCACAGATACCAGTCGGGCCAGCCCTCGGGGCCATCGTACCGTTCGCCGACGGTGACGCGATCTCCCTTGCGCACCAGCATGGGTTCGGGGAACTCGCTGGCGTGGGCCTGGATGACGAGGTAGCGGCGGTCGGAATTCATGGGCATTGATTGTCCGTATTGCGTTCACGGACGGAACTATGCCATGCGCTCCAGCAGCCGCGGCACCGCCGAGGCCAGCAACGCGACTCCGGAAGCCGTCAGCAGCCCCAGCACGATCTGCCGGAAGCGCGCCTCGCTGATGCCTATGTAAAGCTTCGCGCCCAGCAACACCGGCACCAGCATGGCGGCGGCGACGATGGCGAACATGGGCAGCATGGCGCGCGTGACGATGCCGCTGGCCAGATACGTGCCCATGGTCGCCAGCAGCATGGACAGGTTGAAGTTCTGGATGATGGCGCGTTGCGCGTCCTTGTCGAATCCGCGCAGGGTGCACCACAAGGTGGGCAGCGTGCCTGTGAAGCCGCCTATGCCGCCCAGCACGCCGCCGGCCATGCCGACGGCCGCATCGGCGGCGCGCCCGCCTGCGGCGATCTTCGGCAGGTTCTTGGCCAACAACATGGCGGGACACCAGATCACAAGCAGGATGCCGAGTATGGTCTTGAACCAGTCCATGTCCAGGCGCGGCAGCAGCGCCACGCCCAGCGGAATGCCGAACAGGCCGCCGATCACGAAGGGCAGCAATCGCCGCAGATCGAAGCCGCGGCGCACGGTGATGGCGGCGAGGATCTGCCCGACCAGGGCGCCGAAGACCGCGAGCGTCGCGGCCAGGCGCGGGTCCAGCACCCAGGCCCAGAACGACATCGCCACCAGGCCGAAGGCAAAGCCTGACAGGCCCTGCAGGAAGCCCGCGATGACCGCGCCCAGCGTCACCACCAAATACACCGAATCCATTGCCGCCTCTTTGTTCTTATGTGGGGGAGTCGGTTTGTATTCTGGATGATCCTTATGGCTCGCGAATCGTGTTTTGCTATGGGCCGATACCGTGCTTCTTATGGCGGCGGAGCCCGTGCTAGCTTGGCGCCTTGTCCGCCGCCCGCAGGAAATTCGCTTCCAGCACGCTCAGCACGCGATTCAAAGTGTCGATATCCGCGGCCGACAACCCCTTGAGCGACTCCTCGAAGAACGCCGCCCGCTTGGGCAGGGCTTCGTCCACCACGGCCTGGCCGGCCGGCGTGAGGCTGGCGTTGGTCAGGCGGTTGTCCTGCGGATCCACTGCGCGCGCGATCCAGCCCATTTTTTCCATGGCCTGCAGCTGCCGTGTGAGCGACGCGGGATCGAGCCGGCAGCGTTCGGCCAGATGCTTCTGCGAACATTGGCCGCACTCATGCAGCGCCAGCAAAATGCGCCAACGGGGCAGGGCGTGGCCGACGGTGCTGCTGAACGCGCTCTGCATGCCGCGGTAGGCCTGTCCCATGTGCTGGATGACCTGCAAGCCTTGTTGTTGTTTGGGCAAAAGCTATTCTCCGACGCCGGCCGGCTCTGGTGTGGAAGGGCGGATCAACTGGACCGGCGGCACGCGCCGCACGCACCAGAGCGCGAACACCGCGACCGCCAGGGCTATGAGTTGCCCTTCGTGGATGGCGCCGACGAGCGCGACGCGCGCGATCTCGATCAGCGAGGTTCCGTCCTGGCCTTGGTGCGCCAATTGTGCCAGGAACTGCGTCTGGGCCTCGGGATTGACGAGCATCTGGGGATCATTCAGCTCTGGCAGCCAGCGGGCGGAAGCGCCGCGCAGCGTGGATTCGACGCCGCTGAAATAGCTGTGGTTGATCATGGTGCCGACGATCGCCGTGCCCAACATGCCGCCGATCATGCGCAGGGATTGCAGCAGCGCCGTGGCGATGCCCAGGTGGCTGCGGCCGGCGGTCTGCTGCGCGAAGACCGTCAGGTTGGGCATGATGAAACCCATGCCCAGCCCGGCCATCAGCATGTATGCAGCGATGAGCGCATGTGACGTATAGCTATGGGTGGTAACAATGCCCAGGCACGAGAGCGCCATCAGGATGAAGCCCGCATACAGCATGCGGTTGGGATTGCGGATGCGGGTGATGATGCGGCCGTTGACGATGCTGCCCACCGTGATGAAAACCACCATTGGCGTGATCAGCAGGCCGGCGTCCTGGGGCGACAGCCCGAAGCCGCCTTGCAGCAGCAGCGGCGCGTAGAACAGCAGCGAGTACATGGTCACGCCCACCAGCAGGGCCAGCGTGAAGAGCATGGCGAGGCCGCGGTTGCGGAACATGTCCAGCGGCAGCAGCGGGTGGGGGCAGCGCCGTTCCCACCAGAACAGCAGGGCGAAGGCTACCGCGCTGCCCGCGCCCAGCAGCAGGAGGGATGCGCTAAGCCCTTCCTTGGGCAACAGCTCGACCAGCAATTGCAGGCTGCCCAGCGCCACGGCGATGAGCAGCGCACCCTGCCAGTCCAGCCGCACGCGGCCGGTCGTGTGGCTGCGCAGATGCGGCAGATAGCGGGCGACGAACCAGAGTCCGAGGAGGCCAATGGGCAGGTTGACGTAGAACACCGAGCGCCAGCCATAGTGCTCGGTCAGCGCGCCGCCCAAGGTCGGGCCGATGGCGTTGGCGATGCCGAAGGCGGAACTGAGCATGACTTGCCACCGCAACCGCACGTGGGGATCGGGAAACAGGTCGGGGATGGACGCGAACGCCGTGCCTACCAGCATGCCGCCGCCTATGCCTTGCAGCGCCCGCGCCAGGACCAGCGTGAACATGCTGTCGGCCGCGCCGCATAGCGCCGAGGCCAGGGTGAACAATACGATGGCTGCCACTACGAACGGCTTGCGCCCGTAGTAGTCGCCCAGGCGGCCGAAGATAGGCACGGTGATGACGGAGGTAAGCAGGTAAGACGTCGCTACCCATGCATACAGTTCGAAGCCTTTGAGTTCGGCAACAATGGTCGGCAGCGCGGTGCCGACCACGGTCTGATCGATGGCGACCATCATCATGACGAAGCACATGCCCAGCATGGCAAGCAGGGTTTGGCGGAAAGGAAGCACTTGGCCGGGCGAGTGCGGGGTGCCTGTAGCGGGGGCGGACATTGTTGGATCTATCAATGATTGATGTATCAATCATTCTAGCCCTACAATCCGCGAGACAGAAAGTTGTCAGGTCCGAGGCCGGATTTCGAGACGCCGCATCGATACCGATAGTGTTGATTTTGCGCGGCCGCGCCCGGCCATCCGCGCGAAGTCGGCCCGATTTGTTACGATAGCGCTATCTGTACGCTGGCTCGGCTGGCGTCTTCATCAGGCTTTCCTTGGCAGATTCCATTTTCGGCGCCGCAGCCCCAGGCTCGGCAAGAGAGCGGGCACGCCCTGAAAGGCCGTGGCTACATGGGCCTGGCGGTTTTTCCGCAGCTAAAGCACCTTCCGCGCGCCCGGCGCAGCGGACGGCATTCAAGGATTTCCAGTCGAGGTACCGACGGGGCAGCAATGAAAACGTGGTTCAAGCGCATTTTGATAGGCCTGGTAGTGTTGGTTGTCGTGGCCGTCGTTGGCCTGGCCATCTTCTTGCTGACATTCGACCCCAACGCGTACAAGTACAAGCTGGAAGAGCTTGTCCAGCAACGCTACCAACGCACGCTGACGATAGACGGCGAGATCGAGCTGTCGCTCTTCCCGCGCATCGGGCTGTCGGTGCAGGGCGTGTCGCTGTCCGAGCCGGACAGCTCCGAAACCTTCGCCTCCATCGATAGCACCCGTCTGGCGGTCGCGGTGTGGCCGCTGCTGTCCAACAGCTTCGTGGTGGACCACGTCGCGATCACCGGTTTCAAGGCCCGTGTGGTGCGGGACAAGCAGGGCCATTTCAATTTCAGCAATCTCGTGGGCGGCACCGCGCCGATCACGGCGGCGCCGGCCAATCCGGCTGAAGCCTTGGCGGGCGCGGCGCAGAGCGCGGTGCAGGCCATCGCCAACGGCAACCTGCCGCAGCCGCGCAACAACATGCAGATCGACATCGCCGGGCTGGACCTGAAGGACGGCCAGGTGCAGCTGCAGGACGAGATCACGGGCATGGCGGTGGCGGTCACCAAGATCAACGCCAACACCGGCCGCGTCACCTTCAATCAACCGTTCGATGTGCGCATGACCGCACGCGTCGAGGGTGGCGATCCGCGCGTGGACGCCAATTTGACCGGCCAGGCCCTGCTTACGCTGGATCCGTCGGCCAAGCGCTACGCTGCGCAGAAGCTGGACCTGCGCATGGACGGCAAGCTGCCGGGGGCCGAAGCCAAGAGCCTGGCCATGCGCGGCAATCTGGCCTTCAACGGCCAGAAGTCGGCGTTGGACATCGCCGGCCTGGAAGTCGTGTTCCAGGGCGACGTCACCGATCCCGCTGCGCGCGCGACCAATGTGGATGCCAGCGTGGCCATCCCCAAGCTGGCGATCGACCCGCATAAGAGCCAGCTGCAGATCGAGAAACTGGCGATACGCGCCAAGGGCGGCGTGGCCGATGGTCCCTTCGAATTCGCCGTGGACGCGCCCGCGCTCAATATCTCTCCGGCGTCGGCCACGGGTGAGGCGCTGACGGGCCGCGTGCGCATCAGCGGCCTGGACGCGAGTTTCGGCTTGAACGGCATCAGCGGCAACGCCGGTGAGCTGGAGATCAAGGAAGCCAAGCTGGACAGCACGTCCAAGAATGGCGAACGGATCGTCAAGCTGAACTTCGCCTCGCCGCTGTCCTTGAACCTGTTGCAGCGCAGCGGCGGCCTGTCTGGCTTGCGGGGCGACGTCAACATCACCGATCCTGGACTGCCCAAGGGCAGCCTGCAGATCCCCGTGATCGGCAGCGTGACCGCGGATCTGCTGAAGGATCAGGCCACGAGCAAGATCAACGCCGTGCTGGAAGGCGGCAAGTTCGATCTGAGCGCGGACATTACCAAGCTGAGCGATGCGCCCAAGGTGAATTTCGCACTGGTGGTGGATACGCTGGACCTGGACAAGCTGGTGCCGCCGGTTGCGGCAACGCCCGCGCAGCCGGCGCCCAAGCAGCCGGCCGAAGCCAAGAAGGAAGACGGCAAGCCCGCGCAGCCTGCAGCCCCTGCGGCGCCTGCCAAACCTGCCGACGACACGATCGACCTGTCTGCGCTGATCGGTCCCAGCGTCAATGGCACGATCAAGGTTGGCAAGCTGGTCGTGCGCGGCCTGAAGGCCGACGACGTCGGCGCCGCGGTCAAGCTGGACAAGGGCAAGCTGGATATCTCCAGCCTGACTGCCGGCCTGTACGGCGGCAAGCTGGCGGGCACTTTGTCGGTGGACGCCGCGCAGGGTAACCAGCTGGCCACCAAGATGTCGCTGGCCGGTATCGCCATCGAACCGTTCCTGATGGACCTGGCGCGCCAGAACGTGCTGAGCGGTACGGGCAGCCTTGCGCTGGACCTGAAGACAGCCGGCGCCAATGCCTACGCCATGAAGAGCGGCCTGGGCGGCACCATGCAATTGCGCCTGCGCGATGGCGCGGTCAAGGGCATCAACCTGACGCAGACGCTGCGCGAACTGAAGGCCGCCTTCAAACCGGAATCGCAGAATGAAACCGTCGCGTCCGACACCAGCAAGCAGACGGAATTCTCCGAGATGGACGCCGACCTGGCCTTCACCAAGGGCGTGGCCGCGGTCAAGCGCCTGAACGTGGTGTCGCCCCTGTTGCGCGTGACGCAGGGCGATCCGGCCACCATTGACTTCGTCAAGAGCGAATTGGACCTGGTGGCGCGAGCCCGCGTCGTCAATCCGGCAGCCGATCCGGAAGGCAAGGAACTGCTAGACCTGAAGGACGTGACCATCCCCGTGCACGTCAAGGGACCGTTCGACAAGCCGACCTATACCGTGCTCTGGAAGGACGCCATCGGCGGCATTCTCCAGCGCAGCCTGGAAAACAAGCTTCGCGAAGCGGTGACGGGCAAGGGCAAGGGCGGCGCTGCCGTCGACAAGGCTTTGAAGGGACTGCTGGGCAAATGAACGCCGAGAACTTCCAACCCGTGGCCGAGTGCGGCGTCACCACGCAGGCCGAGGCCGCGGGCTATCACCGGCAATGGCTGGTCGCCAACGATTCCGGGCAGTGGCTGAACCGCAGCCTGTGTCCGCGGCTGGCCGACGTTTCGGTCGAGCTGCGGCTGGGCTACCTGGTGCTGAAGGCGCCTGGCATGCTGCGCATGGACATTCCGCTGGACGTCATCGAAGACGACGACAGCGTGCGCTACAGCATGAAGGTGGGCGAGCAGGTGGTGGACGTGATCGACGAAGGGGAACTGGCCGCGGCCTGGATTTCCAACTTCGTCCAGGTGCCTTGCCGCATCATGAAGGTGCATCCCGATACGCCCGTGGCCGCCTGGCCGGCCTGAGCGGGCCGGGCGCAAGGGCCGTTCAAGCCTGAGCGCCAGAGCGCTTGAATTCGAAAGCCGCGTGGGCCAGCAGGCCTGCCAGAAGGCCCCAGAAGGCCGATCCGATACCCCAGAAACTGAAGCCAGATGCCGTGGCCAGCAGCGTGATGAGCGCGGCTTCGCGGCGTTGCGGGTTGGCCATGGCCGCGGCCATGCCGCCCATGATGGTGCCCAGCAGCGCCAGCCCGGCCAGCGCGGCCAGCAGGGCGGAGGGCAAGGCCTGGAAGAACACGGCCACGGCGCCGGCTACGACGCTCAGCACGACGTAGCCCAGGCCGTAGGTGGCCGCGGCGATGTAGCGCTTGGACGGGTCCGGATGCGCTTCGGGACCGGTGCAGATGGCCGCGCTGATGGCGCCCATCGTGACGCTGTGCGCGCCGAAGGGCGCGGCCAGCAGGCCCAGCAGGCCGGTGGCCGCCACCAGGCGCGAGGCGGGCGGCTGGTAGCCCGCCGCTTGCAGGATGGCCAGGCCGGGAAGGTTCTGCGAGGCCATCGCGACCACGAAAAGCGGAATGCCCAGGCTGACCGCGGCCTGCGCGCTGAAGGCGGGCGTGGTCCAGACGAATTCGGTGAGGCGCCAGTCCAGCAGGTCCAGCTGGATCAGGTTCAGGCCGAAGGCGATGGCGATGGCCACCAGCATGACGACCAGCACCGCGTAGCGCGGCGCCCAGCGCCGGCACAGCAGATAGGCGACGCACATCGCCAGCACCAGCGCGGGCTGCTGCTTGATGTTGCTGAAGACGCCCATGCCGAAGTTGAGCAGCACGCCCGCCAGCATGGCCGCGGCGATTTCGCCGGGGATGCGGCGCAGGATGGGATCGATCCAGCCGAACAGGCCGCAGGCCAACGTCAGCGCGGCGGCCAGGATGAAGGCGCCGATTGCCTCATTGAAGGGAACGCCGGCCAGCGCGGTGACCAGCAGCGCCGCGCCAGGCGTGGACCAGGCCATGACGATGGGCAGGCCCGTGCGCAGGCTGTACAAGGCGCCGCCCAGGCCGAACGCCAGGCTGAGCGAGCCGATCCAGGAGCCGATGTGCGCCGAATCCAGGCCCGCGGTATGGCCTGCCTGCACCATCAGCACGGCGGTGCCGCCGAAGCTGACCAGCACGGCGACGAGGCCGGCGGCGATGGCCGATGCGGACAGGTCGCGGCGGGCGTGGTGGCGGGAAGGAGGGAGGTTGATGCTGGACTGCGCGGCGTCGCTCATGCGGCACCGGTCAGGCGACGGTATTTGGCCATGAGCTGTTCCTGGCCTTCATTCCATTGCGGGTGCAGCTCGATGCACTCCACGGGGCACACGACCTTGCATTGCGGCTCGTCGTGATGGCCCACGCATTCGGTGCACCGGTCAGGGTCGATGACGTAATAGTCCTCGCCCATGGAGATTGCTTCGTTCGGGCACTGGGGCTCGCAAACGTCGCAATTGATGCATTCTTCGGTGATGGTCAGGGCCATGGCGGGCTGCGGTATGGGGCGGGTAGGGCTAAGCGCATTGTACCGCCGCCGCGCGCCCGGGCCGCGCAGCGCAAGAAGGGCGCTTTGCGCGCCCTTCGAGGGTGGAGCAATACCTGCGGCGGGGCTCAGCCCGGCCAGGACTGTTCGCGACGTTCCTTGGCTTTTTCCTGGAGCCAGCGCTCGACGGACGGGAACACGAACTTGCTCACGTCGCCGCCCAACTGCGCGATCTCGCGCACGATGGTGCCGGAGATGAATTGGTACTGGTCCGAGGGCGTCATGAAGAGCGTTTCGACGTCGGGCAGCAGATGGCGGTTCATGCCGGCCATCTGGAATTCGTACTCGAAGTCGGACACGGCGCGCAGGCCGCGCACGATCACGCGCCCGCCCTGGTCGCGCACAAAGTCCTTGAGCAGGCCGCCGAAGCTTTGCACTTCCACGTTGGGATAGTGTCCCAGCACTTCGCGCGCGATTTCCACGCGCTCGTCGATGCTGAAGAAGGGCTTCTTGTTGCGGCTAATGGCGATCCCGACCACGACTTTGTCGAAAAGCGTGGCGGCACGGCGGACCAGATCCTCGTGGCCTCTGGTCAGCGGGTCGAAAGTGCCGGGATATACAGCGGTGATCATACGAGCTCCGTACCGTTATTTGTGGTTTACACCATCCTCCGAAGCTCGGATTATTGACCTATTTGCGCAATGCAGCAAATTCCAGCAGGTGGTAGTGGACCGCGCCTGCCTTGTCCTGCCGCAAGATCGTGAATCCCTCGGGGGCTTCGATGGGGCTTTCCGCCTCTACGTAGACTAGCCCATGCTCGGTCAGAATGCCTGGCAGAATCGGCCACAGGCGCGGCAGCCAGCCCTGGCCGAAAGGCGGATCCAGCAGGATCAGGTCAAATCGGGACGCATCCATGCGCTCGGCGACCTGCATGGCGTCGCCCACGTGGATGCGTATCATGTCGGCTTTGAGCTTGTCGCGCAGTGTCCGCAGCGCGGACGCAGCGGTCTTGTCCCGCTCGACCATCTGTACATGCGCCACGCCGCGCGAGGCCGCCTCGAAGCCCAAGGCGCCGCTGCCGGCGAATAGATCCAGCACCTGCTTGTCGGCGAACTCGCCGCCCCACAGGTGATTGAGCCAGTTGAACAGCGTCTCGCGCACCCGGTCGGGCGTGGGGCGCAGCGTCTCCACGTCGGGCACGGCAATGGGGGTGCGTCTGTATTGGCCCCCGACGATACGAATATACTTGTTACCCATGTTTAGCCGCTTCTTCAAGAAAAAATCCCCTCCGCCCGCCGCGCCGGTTCAACCCGCGCCGCCGCCGGAGGCTGCAGACGCCGTAGCCGCGCCTGCCGAGCCCGCCGCCGTCCCGGTCACTCCCGCGCCGCCGGCGCCTGTGGCCGCCGAACCGCGCCGCGAACCGAGCATTGACCCGGGCGTCGCCGCACCGGCGGCACCGCCCGTTGTGGCGCCTGTTGCTGCGCCGCATGAGGCGCCGGCCGTGACGCCCGCGCCGGTTGCGCCGACACCCGCTACGGTATCGGCGCCAGCGCCTGTTCCGGCGCCAGCGCCGGCCCCGGCATTGGCCCCCGCTCCTGTCGCGGCGCCCGCGCCGGTGGTGGCAACGCAAGCTCCGATCGCCGCTCCCGCGCCGGTTGCGGCTCCGGTGGCTCCGGCTGCGGCGCCGGCCCCAGCCCCCGAGCCCGCCGCCGAAGCCCCCAAGAAGGCTTCCTGGCTGTCCCGCTTGAAGCAAGGCCTGTCGCGTACGGGCCAGAGCATCGGCGGGATCTTCATCGGCGTGAAGGTCGACGAGAACCTGTTCGAGGAACTCGAATCGGCGCTCATTATGGCCGATGCGGGCCTGGAGGCCACGGAAAAGCTCCTGACGGCGCTGCGCGCGCGGGTCAAGAAGGAACGCATCGAGGACCCCGCCAAGGTCAAGGCGGCCTTGCGCCAACTGCTGGCCGACCACCTGCGCCCGCTGGAGCGCGCCTTCGACCTGAAGCGCACGCAACCCCTGGTCGTCATGATCGCCGGCGTCAACGGCGCCGGCAAGACCACTTCCATCGGCAAGCTGGCCCACACCTTCCAGCGCCAGGGCGCCAGCGTGCTGCTGGCCGCGGGCGACACGTTCCGCGCCGCCGCGCGCGAGCAGCTCATCGAATGGGGCAGCCGCAACAACGTGACGGTGATCTCGCAGGACGGCGGCGATCCGGCGGCTGTGGCGTTCGATGCGGTCAACGCCGGCCGCGCGCGCGGCATGGGCGTGGTGATGGTGGATACCGCGGGCCGCCTGCCCACGCAGCTGCACCTGATGGAAGAGCTGAAGAAGATCCGCCGCGTCATCGGCAAGGCGGACGCCGCCGCGCCGCACGAAGTGCTGCTGGTGGTGGACGGCAATACCGGCCAGAACGCCCTGGCGCAGATCCGCGCCTTCGATGCCGCCATCAATCTGACCGGCCTGGTCGTGACCAAGCTGGACGGCACCGCCAAGGGCGGCACGCTGGCAGCCGTGGCCGCGGGCAGCCAGGGCGTGCGCCCGATCCCGGTGTACTGGATCGGCGTGGGCGAAAGCCTGGAAGACCTGCAGCCTTTCGTGGCCGACGAGTTCGCCGGGGCTTTGCTGGCGGATTGAGGTCCGTGGGTCCGGCGCGCATGCGCCGGAAAAAACAAAGGGACGGCGCATGCCGTCCCTTTTGCGTTCAAGCCCGCGTCACTTCCAGAATGGCTTGCTGGCGGCCAGATCGTCGAACGCTTGCTGCGCGTCGTCCGCCAGTTCTTCCAGGCGCGCGCTGATCCAGCCCAGGGCGAACCAGGCTTGCGGATGGGTGGCGGTACACGACTCGTAGTAGTCCTTGGCCACTGCCAGGTCGTTGATTTCGCCCAGCACGTCCTGCACGCGCGACAGCAGCTTGCGATAGCCGCGCAGTTTGCCCGCGGGCAGCAGCGACTCGGCGAATGCCAGGCTGTACCGCAGCCGTTTGCCGCGCTTGCGCAGTTCGTGGCGCGTGGGAATGTCGAGCGTCGCGAATTGCGTGCCCTGGTCGGCCACCTTGCTATGCCAGCGGTGCAGGCGCCGCGCAAGCTGCTTGTGCAGGCGCTGCGGATCGGGTTCGGGCGCCAGCATCGGAATGATGGTGGGTTTGACGCTGGGCGCCGCCACGCCGCCTTCCAGCCGGATGGCGGGCTCGGGCGCGGCGTCGCTGGGGGTGCCGTTGGCTATAGTCTGGCCTTCCGCGGACGGCAGGGCCGGCGGCACGTCCAGGCTCCATTCCAGCAGCTCCAGCATCCAGGCCTGGAAGGCCTTGCCGCCGGCGATGCTGCGCGCGTCCTGTTCCGGGGGCGCGGCTTCCATGGGGATGACCGGCATGCCTGCGCGCATCAGCGCGGGCGCCACGGTTTCGTTCAGCACGTCCTGGTCGCGGTTGGCGCCGAAGGCGGCGAAGTGCGTGCGCACGCCTTGCAGCAGAGTGTCTGGAATCGGTGCGATCCAGCCGTCGAACAGCTTCCAGGCCGAACGCAGCCGGCGCACGCCCACGCGCAGCTGATGCACGTGTTCGGAGTTGCCGGCGCGGTAGACGCCCTCGGTGTCGACCTCGGCCAGCACCGAGGCGTTGCGCGCGATCTGGTCCAGGCATTCCGCCGCGATGCGCGCCATGGCCTGGGGCGCCGTCATGTCTTCGCGCAGCTTGACCGATGCGGCGCCGCGCGGCGCCCAGAACTGGGCGATGGCTTGGGCGCGGCGGGCTTCGAGGTCATCGCCCGGAATGGCGTCCGCATCTGCCAGGCGCTGAGCCAACTGGGCCAGCGCATCGCCGCGTTCGGACTTGCTGCGCGGGTCCAGCACCAGGCTGTGGCGCTGCTGCCAGCCGCGAGCCGCCGCGAAGATAGCGGCGGGGCGGCCCGACACCAGTTCGAATTCCAGTTCGGAGATGGGCAGCTCCAGCGCGCCGGCGCGCAGGATGCCGGTGTCATAGGCCAGTTCCACCGTGCCGTAGCGCGTGCGGACCTTGCGCAGCAGCCGCTGCACATCGGTTTCATAACGCAGGCCCAGTTCGCCCTTGATGGCTGCCAGCGCGGCTTCGACCTCGGTGCCGGCATACACCGACAGGTCCAGCACCGGGCCCGGCCGCGGGTGATTGAGTTCGATGCGCGTGATGGCATTGATGCCAGGCATCTTCAGCGTCTGCACCCAGTCGCGGCCTTCCTGGCGCAGCCGGATGGCGATGCGCGCCCGCGCAAGTTCGCGTTCCGGCGTATCGAAATACATGGCGTGCAGGCGGATGCGGGTCGCCTCGCGCTGCTTGACCTCTCGGAGCACCGCCTGGCGCGAGGCCGCAGGCACGTGCAGTTTCAATTCCTGTTCCGACATGGCGGCGGGCGTCCAACGGCAAAAGCCGAGATCTTAATCAAACGGGGCGGGCGATTTGATGACCGGTCATATTTATTTCACATGGAGCATAAACGTGTTTGCGGCGCATCAACAACCGGGTGAGCAGCCTTGCCCGCAAGCCAGGGGGAGACGCTGGCAGCCGCATGCCGAAGCGTTGGCCGGCTTCGTTCAATTACCAAGTTTCAGTGATATGCAATGTTACGAATCGCTTTTCTAATTGTAATTGGCGGGTAACGCGCTTCGCGGCCCCGGCTTCTACCCGCGTCTGCCCGGCAACTGTTCGTGCGGGCCCCGATTACATAAGAGCCCAATGAATCATACGTATCGCATCGTCTTCAACCGCAGCGCAGGCTTGTGGAAAGTGGTAAGTGAAAATGCTCGCGGGCAGGGCAAGGGCGGTTGCCGCAGGGGGCGATCCGCGCGCGGAAGCCTGCCGTTGATGGCGATGTTGCTGGTTGCCCTGGGCACGGCCAGCGAAACACAAGCGGGGCCGCTGGTCTCCTTCACGGGCGATACCACGGTCGGATCCATGTCAAGCCCGAAGATTACGGTCTTCGTCCCGCTCTCCGTGGGTATATTCGGCGTGGGAACAGTGACTATCGCCGATGGCGGCGAGCTGTTGATGTCGCTCGGCAACACAGTGTCTCTGGCCGACTCGGCCTCGGCGGACGGCACGATCAACATCGGCGCGGCTCCCGGCGCCGCGCCCGCGGGCGCTGGTTTCCTGGTAACGCAGCGACTCGCGTTCGGCGCGGGTACCGGCACGCTGAATTTCAACACCAACAACCTCTACGACTTCGGCGCGGCGCTGGTCAGCAGCGCGGCGGGCACGCACCAGCTCAATCACTATGCCGGCTCCACGCGGCTGTCCGGTAATAGTTCAGGCTTCGTCGGCAACACCACCGTCACGGGCGGGAACCTGCAGATCCTCAACGTTCTGGGTACCGCGGAAGGACGTATCGATGCCGGGCAAGCTCCCGGCGCCACGGCCCGGGTCAGCGTGTTCAGCCCCGGCTCGACCTGGGCGCTGACGGACAACCTTTTTGTCGGCGGCGCCGGACCCGGAGAGCTGAGCATCTTCAGTAGCGGCACGGTCTCGAACCAGTTTGCGACGGTGGATGCCCGGCAGAATGACGCGGCGAAAGTGACGGTTTCCGATGTCGGGTCGCTCTGGAGCAATCGCGCGGTGCTGCTGGTTGGTTCGGAAGGCGGGAGGGGCAGCGTGTCGATCCTGGCGGGGGGATATGCGACCAGCGTCGATGGCGTTGTCGGGCGCATCCAGAACGGCAATGGCGCCTTCCTGGTGTCGGGGCGCGGTTCAACCTGGATCAATAACGGCGAGCTCAGGGTGGGCGATGTGTCCGGTCAGGGCACACTGACCATCGAATCGGGGGGCTTCGTCTCGAACAAAGACAGCTATGTGGGCAGCATGAGCGGTAGCGGCAACGTTGTTGTCCGCGGCGCCGGCTCCATCTGGGACAACAGCGGCGCGATGACCCTGGGATTTGGCGTGGGAACGGGGGCGGGCAGCCTGACGATCGCGCAAGGCGGCACAGTGAGCGTTGGCGCGAGCGGCGGAGGGGCCGTGTCCCTGGCGCAGGACCGGTTTCTTTTCTTTCCCACCACCGGCACGATCAATATCGGCGCGGCGGCGGGGCAGCCGGCCGTAGGCGCCGGCACGCTCAACGCCAGCGCAATCCAGTTCGGCGCCGGCATTGCCACCGTGAACTTCAACCATACCGAGTCCGCCTACACGTTTTCGACGCCGCTGTTGAGCACAGGCGCCGGTTCACATAGTCTGAACCAGATCGCCGGCACCACCTTGCTGACGGGCGCGAATAGCGCATTCAAGGGCAGGACCACGGTGTCGGGCGGCAAGCTGGTGGTGCTGGGCCAGCTGGGAGGTTCGGCCGCCGTTACGGGCGGGGTCTTGCAGTACGGAGACGGCGCCACGGGCGCGGCCAACACCCTGAGCGGCAACCTGAATGTCTCAGGCACCGGCAGCACGCTGGCGGTGCATCGGGGCGCCACGCTGGCGGTCACGGGCGACATGGAAATGGCCGATGGCACTGTGCTGGACTTGATGGCCGGCACGGGCAGCCCGCTGTTGCAGGCAAACAAGGTCACGTTGGGCGATGGCGTGGTGTTCAGGCTGAGCGGCATCGCCGACAAGAGCGGGCTCAATACCGTGTTGATCGAGGCGCCCACAGGCGGCATCGACGGTGATTTCGGCGCCGTCAACGTGGGCGGCTTTACCGGAGAGGTCGACTATCTCACCGTCAACACACGCAAGTCCGCGGACAACAAGCAGTACCTCGCCACCTACGGCCTGAGCTGGACCGCCAACAACAACCTGGCCCATGGCACTTTCACGCTGGCCGATGCGTCGAACTGGTTCACGCTGGGGGTGCCGCTTTCCGACCAGGCAGCCAATGCCGCCGCCGGTTGGGACGGCAAGAGCTTGACCAAGGCCGGCGCCGGAACGCTGGTGCTGCAAGGCGCCAACACGTACAGCGGCGGCACGGCCATCCTGGGCGGCACGTTGCAGGTCGATAGCGATGCCAACCTGGGCGCAGCTGTCGGAGGCCTGCATTTTGGCGACGGCACGTTGGCGACCACCGCAAGCTTCGACACCGCGCGCGCCGTCACGCTGGCGCAGAGCGGACGTTTCGACGTGGCGGCAGACACCACGCTGGGCCTGACCGGCGCGGTGTCGGGTGCGGGAGCTCTCGTCAAGAGCGGCGCGGGCACGATGGTCTTGAGCGGCAGCAATAGCCACGGCGGGGGTACGACGATCGACAGCGGCACGCTGCAGATCGACCGCGATGCCAACCTGGGGGCCGCGGCCGGCGGCCTGGCCTTCGGCGACGGCACGCTTGCGGTGACGACCACCTTCGACATCGCGCGCGGGGTCGCCCTGGCGCAGTCGGGGCGATTCGATGTGGCCGCGGGCGCCACGCTGGGCCTGACCGGCGCGGTCTCGGGCGCGGGCGCGCTGGCCAAGAGCGGCGGCGGCACGCTGGTTCTCAGCGGTAACAACAGCTATGGCGGCGGTACGTTGATTGCAGGTGGCCGGTTGCAGGTGTCGAGCGATGCGAGCCTTGGCGCTGCGTCCGGCGGCTTGCGTTTCGACGGGGGCACCTTGGCGACCATGGGCAGCTTCGATACCGCGCGGGCGGTCGCACTGACGCAGGCAAGCAGTTTTGACGTGGCCGCCGGCACGACGCTGGGGTTGCTCGGCGCCGTCACGGGCAGCGGTGATCTGTTCATGTCCGGCGCCGGCACGCTGCGTCTGGACAACGGGGCCAACGCCTACGGCAATACCTGGGTGCGCGCTGGCACCCTGGTCGGCCATGCCGGTTCGATCTCGGGCAACGTCGACATCAACAGCATCGGCAGGCTGGTGTTCGAGCAGACCGCCGATGCGCGCTTTGCCGGCGCCATCTCGGGCGACGGCGCGCTCGTAAAGAAGGGCGCGGGCACGCTGAGCCTGGCTGGCAACAGTTCCTCCTACTTCGGCAAGACCACGGTGTCCGGCGGAAGGCTCGTGGTGCAAGGTTCGCTGGGCGGCTCCGCCGAAGTCACGGGCGGCGTCCTGCAATATGGCGACGGCGTAGCCGGCGCAGCCAATAGTCTGACAGGGGACTTGAACGTCGGCGCAGCGGGCAGCGCCTTGTCGGTGCAGGGGCCGGCGTCGCTGGCGGTGGCGGGCAATGTCAATCTGGCGGATGGCACAGCCCTGGATATCGCAGCCGGCGCGGGCGGCCCGTCCTTGCAGGCGGGCGGGCTGACGCTGGGCGAGGGCGTCGCCTTCGCCCTCAGCGGCATAGGCAGCGCCAGCCAGCTCGACAAGGTGCTGATCGACACCCGTGGCGGCATTCGCGGCGACTTCGGGTCGGTGCGCGTGGGCGGCTTCAGCGGCGCGGTGGATTACCTCACGGTCAACACGCGCAAGTCGGCCGATGGCCTGCAATACCTCGCCAGCTACGACCTGAGCTGGACCGCCAACAACAATCTGGCGCACGGCACGTTCACGTTGAGCGATGCCGCCAACCGGTTCGTAGTCGGCGCGGATCTGGCAGACCAGGCGGCCAACGCCGCGACGGGCTGGAGCGGACGATCGCTGCTCAAGGCCGGCGCCGGCACGCTGGTCCTGAGCGGCAACAACACCTATAGCGGCGGCACCACGATAGCCGGGGGCACGTTGCAGGTTGCAAGCGATGCGAACCTGGGTGCGGCTTCTGGCGGCGTGGCATTCAATGGCGGCACGCTGGCGGCATCGGCGTCCTTCGATACCGCGCGTGCCATGACGCTGACCCAGGCCGGGCGCTTCGAGGTGGCTGGCGGCGCAACGCTGGGGCTGGTCGGCACAGTCTTGGGCAACGCCGACCTGATCAAGACCGGAGCCGGCACGCTGCGACTGGACAACGCGGGCAACGCCTACGGCAATACCGTCATCCGGGAAGGCACGCTAATCGGCGATGTCGGGTCGATCCGGGGCAATGTCGACAACAATGGCTCCTTGGTGTTCGAACAAGGTGCGAACGCAACGTTCGGCGGCGCCATCTCCGGTGGCGGCGCGCTGGTCAAGAGCGGCGCGGGGACGCTGGCGCTGAGCGGCGACAGCTCGGGCTTTACCGGCAGCACCACGATTCAGGGCGGCCGGCTGGCCTTGAACGGCAAACTTGGCGGCGCGCTCAATATCGGCCAGGGCGGCGTGCTCGGAGGCCGCGGCACAGTGGGCTCGGGCGCTGGCTCGGTGGTGACCGTGGCGGCCGGCGGCACGCTGGCGCCAGGGAATTCCATCGGCACGCTGACCGTCGACGGCGATCTCGTCATCGAGAGCGGCGCGCGCTACGCCGTGGAAACCAATCCGCAGGGCGCCGATGCCGACCTCATCCATGTCACGGGCAATGCCACGATCAATGGCGGCTCGGTCGCGCATATCGGTATCGGCGGCGACTACGGGCTGCGTTCCGTCTACACGATACTGGCGGCCGACGGCGCCTTGTCCGGCCGGTTCGATACGGTGACGTCCGACTATGCCTTCCTGACGCCGAAACTCGGCTACGACTACGGCGCGGGCCGAGTGTCGCTGGAATTGGCGCGCAACGGCACCGCGATGGCCACGGCCGCCGACACGCGCAACCAGCGCGCGGCGGCGGGCGCCATCGACAGCATCGGCATGGCGGCGGGCAATGGGCTTTACGACGCGTTCGCCGTGCTACCGGACGACAAGGGCTTGCTGCGTTCCAGCTTCGACCAGCTATCCGGCGAAATCCACGCGTCGGCCAAGACCGTGCTGCTCGAAGACAGCCGCTATGTGCGCGACGCCGCCAGCGAGCGCCTGCGCTCGGCCGCGGGCGCGGTCGGCGCGTCGGCGACGCCGGTGCTGGCGTCCGCAGGGGGCGGCGCCCGCCTGGCTCCGGCAACGGCGACGGGGCCCGCCAGCTGGATACAGGGCCTGGGTTCCTGGCGCCAGACCGACGGCGACGGCAATGCTGCCCAGGTCAAGAGCTCGACCGGCGGCTTTCTGCTGGGCGTGGATGCGCCGGTGTCCGATGCCTGGCGGCTGGGCCTGATGGCGGGCTACACCCGCACGGATTTCGACGTGCGCGATCGCGCGTCATCGGGCGACAGCGACAACTACCATCTCGGGGCCTACGGCGGCGGCCAGTGGGGCGCGGTGGGCCTGCGCGGCGGGCTGGCCTACAGCTGGCACGACATCGCGACTCGGCGCTCGGTATCCATGCCCGGCTACTCCGACAGCCTCAAGGCCAACTACGACGGCCGCACCGTTCAGGCGTTTGCCGACCTCAGCTATCGCATCGACACGCGCGTCGCTGCGCTGGAGCCGTTCGCCAACCTGGCCTACGTCAACCTCAAGACCGACGGCTACAGCGAGAGCGGCGGCGCAGCCGCCCTGCGTGCAAACAGCCAGACCACCGAGACCACGTACACGACACTGGGTTCGCGGCTCATGTCCAGCTTCGAACTGGGCGGCGCGCAAGCCACGGCTCGCGGATCGCTGGGCTGGCGCTACGCCTTCGGCGACTTGAAGCCCGCCGCCACCCAGGCTTTCGCGGCGGGCGATGCCTTTGCCGTGGCCGGCGTGCCCATCGCGAAGAACAGCGCGGTGCTGGAAGCGGGGCTGGACGTGCAGGTGTCGCGCAAGGTGTCGTTCGATCTGTCCTACCAAGGACAGCTCGCCAGCGGGGCGCAAGATCACGGCGTCAGGGCAGGGGTGAGCGTGCGGTTCTGATTCATCAGCCCCCAAAAAAAACCGCCCGTTTCCGGGCGGAGCAAAGGAACGCTGTAGGGATCCGCGGACGCGTCAGAGGATGCGTTTGCGGACCTGGGTGATGATGATTTCGGCCACGACCACCACCGCGAAGATGGCAGCCAGCACCAGCGCCACGCGGTCCCACTGGAACAGGTTCAGAGCCGTGTCCAGTGCCATGCCGATGCCGCCGGCGCCCACCAGGCCAAGTACCGCCGATTCGCGCACGTTGATGTCCCAGCGCAGCAGCACGATGGACCAGAAGGCGGGGCGGATCTGCGGCCAGTAGGCGTACCAGATCACGGATGCCTTGCTGGCGCCGGTGGCGGTGACGGCCTCGATCGGGCCGCGCTGCGCTTCCTCGATGGCTTCGCCCACCAGCTTGCCGACGAAGCCGATGGAGCGGAACGCAATGGCCAGCGTGCCGGCCAGCGCGCCGGGCCCGAAGATGGCGATGAACAGCAGCGCCCACACGAGCGAATTGACCGAACGGCTGGACACCAGGATCAGCCTGGCCAGCATGTTGACGGTCTTGCTGGGCGTGAGGTTGTTGGCCGCCAGCAGGCCCACCGGCACCGCCATCACCACGGACAGGATGGTGCCCAGCGTGGCGATGTGCAGCGTTTCGATCAGCGCGCCGTGCACGCCTTCCGGGTAGTAGGCCCAGTCTATCGGCCACATGCGCTGGAACAGATCGGCCATCTGCTCGGGCGCGTCGTACAGGAACTCCGGAATGATCTCGACGCCGCGGATCGCCTGCACGATGGCCGCGACCACCAGCAGGTAGAGCGCGAAGCGCAGCAGGCGCTGGCCCATGCTGTAGCGTTGCCAGACGCGCGGCGAACCCGGTGGATTGAAGGTGGATGCGTGGGCGTTCATTCGTCCACCTCCGCACGGCGCTTGACCGGAGTTGCGCCGCTGCCGATGCCGCGCGCTCCCGCGAAGCGGCCTTGCAGGATGCGTTCGAATCCCAGGTTGTCCAGGAACACGGCGCGCACGAAGCCGGCCAGGATTTCACCCAGCATGATGATGGCGATCAGGGTCAGCAGGATGGCGCTGACGAAATCGTAGTCAAAGCGCTGGAACGCCGAGAACAGCGTGCCGCCCACGCCGCCCGCACCCACGATCCCCACCATGGTGGAGTTGCGCAGGTTGGAGTCGAACTGGTAGGTGGCAAAGCCGATGAAGCGGGCGAATACCTGCGGCAGCACGCCGAAGATGATGACGTTGGCGAACGAGGCGCCCGTGGCGCGCACGGCTTCCACCTGCTTTAACGAAATCTCTTCGATGGCCTCGGTGAACAGCTTGCCGATGAAGCCGACCGAGGCGACCGTCAGCGCCAGGATGCCGGCCAGCGCGCCAAAGCCCACGGCCTTGACGAACAGGATGGCGACGATGACGGGATGCAGCGCGCGGCACAGGGCCACGATGGCGCGGGCGGGCCACGATACCCAGGTGGGCATCATGTTGCGCGCGCCCAGCAAACCGATGGGCAGCGCGATGATGATGCCAAGCACCGAGGCCAGCACCGCGATCTCCAGGCTTTCCGCGATGCCCTTCCACAAGGTGGCGGGCTTTTCGAAGTTGGGCGGAAACATACGCGCCAGGAACGTCGACGCGTGCCCCATGCCGGTTTCGAAGCGCGCCCAGCTGAAGTCCAGCTGCGCGCCGGCATACAGCGTGTAGGCCAGCAGCAGCAGCACGCCGGCCTTGGCGCGCCCGGACATGGCGAAGGGGCGGGCGCCCTTGGGTGGGATCATTCCAGCCAAGACTCGCCTCCGTAGATGGTCTTGAGCATGGCGGCGTCCAGCCCCTGGCCGTCGCCGTCATAGACCACATGGCCGCCGGACATGCCGACGATGCGGGTGGCGTAGCGGCGGGCGAGTTCGACGTCGTGGATGTTGACGATGACGGGAATGCCCGTGGCGCTGCCCTGTTCGGACAGCAGTTCCATGATCTCGACGGAGGTCTTGGGGTCGAGCGAGGACGTGGGCTCGTCGGCCAGCAGCAGCTGCGGGCGCTGCATCAGCGCGCGGGCAATGCCCACGCGCTGGCGCTGGCCGCCCGACAGCGCATCGGCGCGCTGGTCGGCGAAACCCGCCAGGCCCACGGTGTCCAGCAGCTTGTAGGCGTGCTGGATGTCCTCGGGCTCGAAGCGGCGCATCCAGGCCTTCACGGCGGAGGTGTAGCCCAGCCGTCCGGTCAGGAGGTTTTCCATGACCGTCAGCCGTTCGACCAGGTTGTATTCCTGGAACACCATGCCGATGCGGCGGCGCGCGCGGCGCAACGACGCGCCGCGCACGCGGGCCAGGTCCACGGACCCGTCGTTCGACTGCAGCACGATCTCGCCCTTGGTGGGTTCGATCAGCCGGTTGATGCAACGCAGTAGCGTGCTTTTACCGGTGCCCGAGGGGCCGATGATGGCTGTAAGCCCCTGTCCCGCGATCTGCAGGTCGATGCCGTTGAGTACCGGCCGGCCGGCCCGGTATTCCTTCACCAGGCCGGAAATGCGTAGCGACGTCGTCATACGGAATTACTTCTTGCTCTTGGCTGATTCGCGGTCGTAGGCAGCGCGGTTGAAACTTTCGCCGCCGGATTCGGCGACCTGGCGCACGATGGCCCAGTCCTTCTCGTAGGTCACCGGGTAGAAGCGGTCGGCGCCGTCGAAGGCCTTGGACATTTCCGCGGGGAAGCGGTAGTCGTAGAAGCACTTGAGCATCTGGTCGCGGAACTTGGGCTCCAGGTCATGCGCGTAGGCGAACGACGAGGTCGGGAATTTCTCGCTCTTGTAGATCACGCGGAAGTCGGCTTCCTTGACCTGGCCGCGCTCGACCATGCGCTTGAACACGTCCGAGGCCACGGCAGCGGCGTCGTAGTCGCCGGAGTTCACGCCCATGACGGACTGGTCGTGCTTGCCGGAGAAGATGACCTTGTAGTCCTTGTCGGGAGTCAGGCCTTCCTTGGGGAACAGCGCGACCGGCGCCATGTGACCCGAGTTCGACGAGGGGGCGGTGTGCGCGAGCTTCTTGCCCTTCAGGTCGGTCAGCTTCTGGTAGGGGCTGTCCTTCTTGACGATGACGATCAGGTTGTAGCCCTGGAAGCCGTCGGCATAGCCCTTGACCGCGAACGGCACGGCGCCCGCGATGTTCACGGCGAAGGCGGTGGGGCCGGTCGAGAAGCCGCCCACGTGCAGGCGGCCCGAGCGCATGGCCTCGATTTCCGCGGCATTGCTCTGCACCTGATAGAACACCACGCGCTTGCCCGTGCATTCGGACAGGTGCTTGGTGAAGGGCTTGAAGATGTCTTCGTAGACCGCCGGGTCTTCCACCGGGGTGTAGGTGAACACCAGGGTGGACGGGGTCTTCAGCTTGGCCGGATCGGTGGGCGTGTCGGCCGCCAGGTCCTTGTTGGCGTCGCAGTACATCTGGTCCAGGTCGCCGCGGTTGGTGCAGGCGTCGGCGGCTTGCGCGGCGGACGTGCCCAGGGCGAAGGCGGCCAGCGTGGCCGCTTGAAGCAGGCGCAGAGCTTGCATCTTGTGTCTCCTCTTTCTTTGTTTGTGTGACGTGTCACTTAATTCAACCTGAATTCAAACATGGAAGAGGAGGGGACGCACTCGGGAAAGTCCCTGTGTTTCTTTTCGGCTTTTGTTCGATTTGTTCGATTTGTGTTCGTTTTTGCGCGAAATTCGCCGTTTGGCTCAGCTCCGGTAACCGAGCTTGCGCGAGATTTCCTGCGCGCAGGCCAGCAGCGGCCGGGCGATGGCGCCGTCCCAGGCCACATCGAACAGTCCCGTGGGGCCCAGGCTGGTCAGGGCCAGGGCGATATTGCCGGTGTTGTCGAAGACCGGCACCGACAGCGCGTCCACGCCTGGCAGCGGGTTGCCCAGGGCGCGCGCCATGCCGTGCACGCGGATGTCGGCCAGTTGCGCCTCGATGTTGGCGCGGGACGCCTTGCGCGGCGGTGGCATGCTGGCGATGACGGCCGTGTCGCCTTCCTCGCGCGCGATGTAGTGCTCGCTGACCTTGGGCGGCAGCCAGGCCGCGAACACTAGGCCAGTGGCCGTGTGCAGCATGGACATCACCGTGCCCTTGCGCATGTTCACGTGGACCGGGTAGCTGGCTTCGGTCATGTGGATCATGGTGGGGCCGTGCGAACCGAGCACGGCAATGCCCAGCGTGTGGCCGATTTCCGATTGCAGCTTGGCGATTTCCGGCATGGCGACGCGCACGGGGTCCAGGCGCTGCAGGCTGACCAGGCCCATCTGCAGAGCGAAGGGGCCCAGTTCGTACTGGCCGGTGATGGCGTCCTGCTGCACCAGGCCGACGCGGATGAAGCTGACCAGGTAGGGGTGCGCCTTGGCCGAGGTCATGCCGGCGCCCGCGGCCAGGTCGCGCAGGGTCAGGGGCTTGCCGGCGTCGACCAGGGCGGCCAGCAGCGGCACGCCCACCTCGATCGACTGGATGCTGCGGCGGCCGTCGTTGGCGGCCGGAGAGGAAGCGGAAGGGGATGTCGCCACGGTATGCGGACCTCAGGCCGGCTGTGCTTGGGGGGACCGCGCGGCCAGCAGCCGGTCGGCCATTTCCACGAAGCCCGCGCCGCCATGGTAGGCGGCGACGAAGGCGGGGCGGTGCGTCAGGCGGTGCAGCTGGGCCTGGATGTTGGCCACGCCGACCGAAATCGGGAAGTAGGCGAACATGGGTTCGTCGTTGGGCGAGTCGCCGATGAACAGGGTGCTGTCCAGGGCGCCGGCCACGTCCGCGCCGAACTCGCGCTGGAACATGGTGCGCGTCATGGTGAGTTTGTCGTAGTCGCCGAACCAGCCGTTGACGTGGATGGAGCTGACCTTGGCCTGGGCGCCGGCTTCCTCGAAGATCTGGACAATCCGGGTGATCGCTGTATCGGGCAGGGCGGGCACGTCCTCGCAGAAATCGATGGCCAGGTCGGCCACGCGGTAGTCCTGGTCGCTGGCCACGGCGGCGCCGGGCACTTCGGCCAGGACGCGGTCGCGGATGGCGTCCAGCTTCCGGCGGCTGGCCTGGCGCGAGGCGGCGTCGGTCCAGTAGTGGGTGGTCATGCGGCGGGCCTGGCGGTCATAGGCGTAATAGAAGGCGCCGTTTTCGCCGACCACGGCGCGCACCGGCCACATGCGGGCGATGTGGTCGCACCAGCCGGCGGGGCGGCCGGTAATGGGCACGACCTGGATGCCGGCCTGTTCCAGGCGCTCCAGCGCCGCATAGGCGTCCGCCGGCAGGCGGCCCTCGGTGGTCAGCGTGTCGTCGATGTCGGTCAGCACGACGCGGACGGCCGCCGCGACGGTCAAAGGCATGGCCGCAAGGGCTTGCATGTGGGGTTTCCTTGGCTCGGTTTTTTAGGGGTGGTCTCCGGGCGAAAGTTTACCGGACACCCCCGGCCGGCGGGGCTGGCAGGGCCGGATAGGGGTTCCGCCTCCAGGGGCGGTAAAATCCGGGCTTTCCCGCCTGGTTTACGTGCCCGCCATGTCCGTCCAGTTGTCCCCTTTGCCCGGCTCCGAGCCGGAATCCTTCGGCATCGCCTCTGTTGCCGAAATCATCGCCGAGCTGCGCGCCGGCCGCATCGTCATCCTGGTTGACGAAGAAGACCGTGAAAACGAGGGCGACCTGGTCATGGCCGCCGAATTCGTCACGCCCGAAGCCATCAACTTCATGGTGACGCACGGCCGCGGCCTGGTGTGCCTGACCTTGACCGAAGAGCGCTGCCGCCAACTGGACCTGCCCCTGATGGCGGCCCGCAACGGCACGCGCTACGGCACCAACTTCACGCAGTCGATCGAGGCCGCCGAAGGCGTCGAGACCGGCATTTCGGCCGCCGACCGCGCCCGCACCATCCAGGTGGCGGTGGCGCGCGACGCCAAGCCCGCGGACCTGGTCCAGCCCGGCCACATCTTCCCGGTGCGCGCCGTGCCCGGTGGCGTGCTGGTCCGTGCCGGCCACACCGAGGCGGGCTGCGACCTGACCGCCATGGCCGGCCTGACGCCCGCCGCCGTGATCTGTGAAATCCTCAAGCCGGACGGCACCATGGCCCGCCTGCCGGACCTGGTGCAGTTCGCCCGCGAACACGGCCTGAAGATCGGCACCATCGCCGACCTGATCCAGTACCGTAGCGAACACGAATCCATCGTCAAGCGCGTGGGCAAGCGCACCATGCAGACCGCCTGGGGCGAATTCGAGGCCGTGGCCTATGAAGACGCCGCCACCGGCTCCGCCCATTTGGCGCTGGTGCATGGTAACGTGACTCCCGACGCCGAGACGCTGGTGCGCGTGCACGAGCCGGCCTCCGTGCTGGACGTGCTGGACACCGGCGCCAGCCCGCACAGCTGGGGCGTGGCGCAGGCCTTGCAGGCCATCGCGGCCTCGCCCGCCGGCGTGCTGGTGCTGATGAACTGCCAGTCGTCCACGGAACACCTGTTTGGCCAGATCGCCGGTTGGAACGATTCCAAGGCCCAGGCCAACCCCGGCAACGCCGACCGCTACGGCCTGCGTACCTACGGGATTGGCGCCCAGATTCTGCGTGACCTGAACGTGGGCCAGATGAAGCTGCTGGCCCGGCCGCGCAAGATGCCCAGCATGGCGGGCTTCTCGCTCACCATTACGGGTTACGATTGCGACCCTCCGAATACTCCCGCAACACACTGAAGGCCGACCTATGAACCCTTACATCCTTACCCCCGACCTGAACGGCGAAGGGCTGCACATCGGCATCGTACGCGCCCGCTTCAATGAAGAAATCGGCCAGGCCGAACTCGAAGCGTGCCTGAAGGAACTGGCCGAACTGGGCGTGGACGAGCGCGACGTGATGGTCGCCACCGTTCCCGGCGCCCTGGAACTGGGCGTGGCCCTGTCCCATATGGCCGAAACGTTTGAATTCGACGCCCTGATCGCGCTGGGCGCGGTCATCCGCGGCGAGACCTATCACTTTGAAGTGGTCAGCAATGAAATGGCCACTGCAATCACCCGTATTTCCCTGGAAACCGGCATCCCCGTCGCCAACGGCGTGCTGACCGTCGACACCGACGAGCAGGCGCAGGCGCGCGCGGCCGGCAAGGGCCGCGATTGCGCCCAGGTGGCCGTTGAAATGGCCAACCTGGTGGCGGCCCTGGAACCCGAGGAAGAAGACGAAGACGACGAAGACGAGGACGAAGATTTTGACGACGAAGAAGACGACGACCAGCGCTGATAGCGCGGCGCAGGCCCGCGCCAACGCGCGCAGCGCGCGCCGCCGCGCACGCGAATTCGCCCTGCAGGGCGTGTACGCGTGGCTGCTGCGCGGCGGCGAGGGTACGCAGGACGCCGGCGAGATCGACGCCCATCTGCGCGACACCGAGGATTTTTCCGAGGCCGACGCGCAATGGTTCAAGACCTTGCTGCATGGCGTGCTGCGCGAAGCGCCCGCATTGCGTGAGCGTTTCACGCCCTACGTCGACCGTCCGCTGGCCGAACTGTCGCCTGTCGAGCATGGCATCCTGCTGATCGGCAGCTTCGAACTGATTCATCATGTCGAAGTGCCGTACAAGGTCGCCATCAATGAAGCCGTCGAACTGGCCAAGTCGTTCGGCGGCACCGACGGCTTCAAGTTCGTCAACGGCGTGCTCGATAAGCTGGCGGCCGACGTGCGCGCCCACGAAGTCAACAAGAGGTAGCTTCCTCTCCCCCCCCCCCGAAGCGCTGCGCGCTTCCCCCCCAGGGGGGCGCCGCTGCGGACCGGCAGAGCCGGATCCGCGCGGCCCGGATTTGGGGGGCACCTGTTTCTTGCCGCGTGAGGAGTGGGTTGGGGTTTCTTCCTGGTTGTGCGGGGCGCCGCATGATTTGTGGGGGCGGCAAGCCCCCGTAGGTTTCAATGCCGGCCTGCCGTGCCGGACTGCGGAGTTGCCTTGGCGTCCGAATTTGATCTGATCGCGCGCTATTTCACCCGCGCGGCCCCTGCCGGCCTGCTGGGCGTGGGCGATGATTGCGCCCTGTTCCCGGTCCCGCCCGGCGAACAGGTGGCCACCAGCACGGACCTGCTGCTGGAAGGCCGCCATTTCTTTCCCGATGTGGATCCGCAAGCGCTGGGGCATAAGGCCCTGGCGGTGAACCTTTCCGACCTTGCTGCAATGGGCGCACGCCCCATCGGCTGCGTGCTGGGCCTGGCCTTGCCGCGGCTGGACGAGCCCTGGCTTGCGGCTTTTGCCGCAGGCTTCCATGCGCTGGCTGCGGCTCACGGTTGCCCGCTGATCGGCGGCGATACGACGCGCAGCGCGCATGACCTTGCCATCAGCGTCACTGTGTTCGGCGCCGTGCCGGCCGGGCAGGCCTTGCGCCGCGATGGCGCCCGGGCTGGCGACGACATTTGGGTGTCCGGCGAGCTGGGGGCGGCCGACGTGGCCTACCGCCTGCTGGACGGGCAATACCCCTCTGACGCGGCGCTGCTGGCGGCGACGCGCGGCGCGCTGGAATGGCCTGAGCCTCAGGTCGCGCTGGGCCTGGCCTTGCGCGGCATCGCCCATGCCGCCATCGACATTTCCGACGGACTGCTGCAGGACCTGGGTCATATCCTGGCTGCCAGCAGCGTGGGCGCCATGCTGCATTACGCCGCGATGCCCGTGTCGCCCGCCCTGGCTGGCTTGCAAGAAGCGCCGCTGCGCCGCGCGGTGCTGGGCGGCGGCGACGTCTACCAGCTATGCTTCACCGCGCCCGCCTCCCGACGCGAGGCCGTGCTTGCGGCGGCGGCTGCGGCCGGCGCGCGCGTGACCCGCGTGGGGCAGATCCAGGCGCAGCCGGGCCTGTCCGTGCTGGACGGCCAGGGCCAGCCCCTGACCGAGCTGCCGGCCGGTTTCGATCACTTTCCCGCGGCCTGATCCGCCGCGTCCCAACCCGCATACCCATGCCGTCGACCGACAACCGTCCCACCTCCATGCGCGACCGAGCCCGGACCGCATACCCGCCGCTGTCCTGGGTCTGCCGCGATCCGGGCCGGCTCATCGCCTTTGGCTTTGGCAGCGGCCTGATCCGGCCGGCCTCCGGTACCTGGGGCACGCTGCTGGCCTGGGCGATCTGGGTCGCCGCCGCGCCCGCAGCCTCGGATTGGGCGATCGGCGCATTCCTGGCGCTGGCTTTTTTGTATGGCTGCTGGGCCTGCCATCGCGTCGGGCGTGAACTCCAGCAGTCGGATCATGTCGGAATGGTCTGGGACGAGATGGTGGCGTTCTGGCTGGTGCTCTGGCTGACGCCCGCGGGCTGGTTGCCGCAGGCGCTGGCGTTCGTGCTGTTCCGCACGTTCGACATCGTCAAGCCGCCTCCCATCAAGTTCTTTGACGCCCATATCAAAGGCGGTTTCGGCGTGATGTGGGACGATATCGTGGCGGCTGGATACGCCCTGCTGGTCATGGCGCTGGTCGTGCGCACAGGAGTCTTGGGATGAGCGGACAACAAGAAGGCACCCGGCCCAATCTGTCGGCCGAACAACTGGCGCAAGCCACTTCGCTGGCGCTGGTTGAACGGCTGGGCGAAACGCTGCGGCGCAAGGGCTGGATGCTGGGCACGGCCGAATCCTGCACCGGAGGCCTCCTGGCCGGCGCGATGACGGCGGTGGCCGGTTCCAGCGACTGGTTCGAGCGCGGCTTCGTGACCTACAGCAACGAGGCCAAGGTTGCTGAACTGGACGTATCGCCCGACGCCTTGCACCACTTCGGCGCCGTCAGCGAACCGGTGGCGCTGGAGATGGCCAACGGCGTGCTGCTGGCGTCTCCCGCCGCGCATGTGGCGGTGTCCACGACCGGCATCGCCGGGCCGGGCGGCGCGACGCCGGGCAAGCCGGTGGGCATGGTGTGCTTCGGCTTTGCGCAACGTTCGGGCGAAGGCATCAGCAGTCGCGCCGTCACGCACGTGTTCCCCGGCGACCGTGCGCAGGTGCGCCAGGCGGCGGTGGACTACGCGCTGCGCGGGTTGCTGGAATTGTTGGGCGCGCCGGTCAACCGGCGCTGAGAAACGGATTGCGCGGCAGGGGGCTGCCGGCCCCCATGCCCCGGATCAGCGCACAGCGTTGATCGCGTCGCGCAGGCCCTTGGCCGCCGTGCCGGCGGCCTCGCGCCAGTCGTCGCCGCCGCTGGCGTAGATGATGGCGCGGGACGAGTTGATCATCATGCCGCTGCGGGCCGCGTTGGCGCCGGCGTTCACGGTGGCGGTGATGTCGCCGCCCTGGGCGCCGATACCTGGCACCAGCAGGGGCACCGCGTCGCCGATGCGTGCGCGCACCGCGGCCAGCTCATTCGGGAAGGTCGCGCCCACCACCAGGCCGCACTGGCCATTGGCGTTCCACTTGTCGGCGACCAGGCCTGCGACGTGCAGGTACAGCGGCTCGCCATTGTCCATCTTCAGGAATTGCAGGTCCGAACCGCCGGGGTTGGAGGTGCGGCACAGCACGATCACGCCGCGGTCGCGCCACGCCAGATAGGGCTCGACCGAGTCCAGGCCCATGTAGGGGCTGACCGTCAGCGCGTGCGCCTGGTAGCGTTCGTAGGCTTCGCGGGCGTAGTTCTCGGCGGTGGAGCCGATGTCGCCGCGCTTGGCGTCCAGCACGATGGGCAGGTCAGGGTGTTTTTCGCGGATGTGCTGGCACAGCGCTTCCAGCTGGTCTTCGGCGCGATGGGCGGCGAAGTAGGCGATCTGCGGCTTGAAGCTGCAGGCATAGGGCGCGGTGGCGTCCACGATGTCGCGGCAGAACTGGAAGATGGCGTCGGGCTTGTCCTGCAGTTCGCGGGGGAAGCGCTGCGGGTCGGGATCCAGCCCGACTTGCAGGAGCGAGTTGCTGGTGGTCCAGGCGTGTTCGAGTTTTTGCAGGAAATTCATGGGAGTTCAGTGCAGTTTGACCCGCGGGCGCGTGCGCCGCATGAGCAGGCGGGCCAGGGCAAGGGAGGCGGTACGCGAGATGCCGAGCACCGCTTTGTGGTGCATCAGGTGCAGGCTCATGTACATCAGGCGTGCCAGTGTACCGCTTACGAACAGTCCCCGTCCGGCCAGCTTGCCCATCAGGCTGCCGACGCCAGCGTCCTGGCCCAGCGACACCAGCGAGCCATGGTCCTCGTAGACATAGGGCGTGGTGGGCTCGGGCGTATGGCGCAGGCGCGCGGTGAGTTTCTTGGCCAGATAGTCGGCCTGCTGGTGCGCGGCTTGCGCGCGGGCGGGCACGCTGCGGCCGTCGCGCCACGGCGCGGCGCAGCAGTCGCCCAGCGCCAGGATGTGCGGATCGGCGGTTTCCAGCCGTTCGTTCACCTCCACCTGGCCCACCCTGTTCAGCGGCAGGTCCAGGCCGGCCAGCAGGGCCGGGCCCTGGATGCCTGCCGCCCACATGCAGAGCTGGGCCGGGAACTCGCGGCCGTCGGCCGTCTTGACGCTGTCGGCGGTGACTTCCGAGACCCGGCAGGACGCTTCCACCCGGATGCCCAGTTCCGTCAGGCGGTTGGTGGCCGCGACCGAGATCTTCTCGGGCAGGGCCGACAGGATGCGCGGGGCGCCTTCCACCAGGGTGATGGCCAGATCGCGTTCGGCGCGGAAATTCGGCAGGCCGTAGGCGCTGACCACGTGGCTGGCCTCGACCAGCTCCACGGCCAGCTCGACGCCGGTGGCCCCGCCGCCCACGATCACCAGATCCAGGCGGGCCGAGGGATTGCGCACCTTGGCCTGATCCACCAGGGCCATGGCCTTGAGCATGGTCAGGCGGAACTGCTCCGCGTTTTCGGTGGAATCCAGCGTGACCGCATGTTCGGCCGCGCCGGGCGTATTGAAGAAGTTGGACGTGCTGCCCAGAGCCAGGACCAGCGTGTCGTAGGCGAGCTCGCGGCGTGGCAGGACTTCCTGGCCTTGCGCGTCGTTCACCGCGTCCACGGTGATGCGGCGCTGCTCGCGGTCGATGTGTTCCAGGCGGCCCTGCGCGAACGAAAACCCGTTCATGTGGGCCAGCATCAGGTAGGACAGGCCTTCCTGGTGGATGTCCAGCGTGCCGGCGGCCGCTTCGTGCAGCGAGGGCTTCCAGATATGGAAGGGGCGGCTGTCGACCAGCGTGATGTGCTGCCGGCCATGCACGCGGCCCAGCTTGGCCGCCAATTCCAGGCCGCCGGCGCCGCCGCCGACGATGACAATGCGCTCAGAGGAGTCGGGCGTCGATCTAGGCATCATGGCTTCCAGTATAAATAGCGGCGCATCTCCCGGGAGATGACTAGCGGTGTCAATGCATGACGAAACGGCTGATGGCCACGCCTACCCAGACTGTCCCGGCGAAGATCAGCAGCAGCATCACGGCGGCGCTGCCCAGGTCCTTGGCCCGCCCCAGGAGCGGGTGCGATTCGACGGAAAGCGCGTCGGCCAGCGCCTCGATGGCGGAATTCAGCAGCTCCGCCGCCAGCACCATGATGACCGTGCCCACCAGGAAAAACACTTCAACCGTCGTGCGGCCAAGGAAGAATGCGGCCGGGATCATCAGGACGGCCAGCGCCAGCTCCTGGCGGAAAGCCGCCTCGTATTTGATCGCGGCCTGCAGACCCTGCAGGGAGTAGCGCAGCGCATTCAGGATGCGGCGCAGGCCCCCGGTGCTTTTGTAGGGCGAATGATGCGGATTCTGTGACATGGGTGCGGAAAATGGGCTGGGTGTGGCGGCTTTTTAACAGATATGCATTGCCCGCGAAGCCATCGCACGCATCTTTGGGCAAACCCTAATTGTGACGTATCCGGCGCGGGCGCAAGATTTGGTCAATTGGTAAGGCCACTTTACCTTTTGGCCTGAATTTCCGACTGACGCCACCGTAGTCCATGCCCATTCAGACCATCGAACCCCGCCGCCTGTATCGCCAGATCGCCGACCAGCTGCGCCTGCTGATCGAGTCGGGCGAGTTCCCCGCCGGCGCGCGTCTGCCGCCCGAGCGCGATCTGGCGCTCAAGCTCGGCGTGTCCCGCCCTTCGGTGCGCGAGGCGCTGATCGCGCTGGAGGTCGAAGGCTGGGTGGAAGTCCGCATGGGTTCGGGCGTCTATGTGCAAAGCCTGGCCGGCGGGCCGCGCGCCAGCCTGACGGCAGAGAGCCCTCTGGAAACCATACGCGCCCGCCAGGTGATCGAGGGCGAGCTGGCCGCGCAGGCCGCGTTGCGCAATACGCCCGCGCTGGTGGATGGGCTGGCCGAAGCCGTCGGCACCATGGAAGACGAGGCGCTGGCCGGCAACGTGCCGATCCGCGGAGACCGCCTGTTCCATCTGCGCGTGGCCGAGATGGCGAACAACGCCGTGCTGGTGCGCGTGGTGAGCGAACTGTTCGACGAGCGCCACAATCCGCTGTCTGTGAAGCTGGGCGACTACTTCGAGAATCCGTCCAGCTGGGCTGCCGCCATCGCTGAACACCGCAAGGTGATCGACGCCATCCGCGCTGGCGACGACCGCGGCGCGCGCGCCGCCATGCACCACCATCTGGCCTGCTCGCACGACCGTCTTACCGCAAGCTGGCCCGGCGCGGACGCGTCAGGTCAGCTCTTGGATAGCCGGGAGCAGACGGAATCATGAGCATCGCACGCAGATGCCCGATGTTCGGAACGCCAAGGAGCAAGTCGCCATGACGCTGGCCTGTCGCATCCACGGGGCGCGCGACCTGCGCCTGGAACCGGACGAAGTCGCGCCGCTGGCGCCGCACGAGGTGGAGCTGAGGCTGGGCGCCGCGGGCATCTGCGGATCCGACCTGCACTATTTCCTGCATGGCCGCGTGGGGGCCTTCGTCATCCGCGAACCCCTCATCCCCGGTCATGAGGCGTCGGGCGTCGTGCTGCGCACGGGCGATGCCGTGCGGTCGGTGGCGCCGGGCATGAAGGTCGCCATCAATCCTTCCCATCCTTGCGGCGGCTGCGATTACTGCCGCGCCGGCCGCGACAATCTTTGCCGCAACATGCGCTTTCTCGGCAGCGCCAGCATCTATCCGCACGTGCAAGGCATGTTCCGCGAGCGCTTCGTCATGGGCGAACGCCAACTCACGCCGGTGCCGGAAGCAGACGTTACGCTGGGCGAGATCGCCTGTGCCGAGCCGCTGTCCATCGGCCTGCATGGCGTCAACCGGGCGGGTCCCATGATGGGCAAGCGCGTGCTGGTGACGGGCGGCGGCACCATAGGTTGCATGACCGTGCTCGCTGCCAGGCTGGCGGGCGCGGCCCACGTGACCGTGGCGGACGTGGCCGACCGGCCGCTGGACATGGCGCGCCAGGTCGGCGCCGACCTGGCCGTGCGCAGCGACCAGCTCGCGCCCGCCGATCTGACCGATATCGCCGACATCAGCATCGAGGCCGCCGGCAGCCCGGCGGCGCTGGCGACCTGCCTGACGGCGACGCGGCGCGGCGGCCGCATCGTGCAAGTGGGAACGTTGCCCGCCGAGGGCATTGCGTTTCCGGCCAACAACATCATGGCGCGGGAGCTCGACTACGTCGGCGCGTTCCGCGCGGGCGTGGAGTTCGATTGGGCCGTGTCCTACCTGCGTACGCGCAAGGTGGACGTGCGGCCCCTGATGAGCGCGCAGTTGCCGTTGTCGCAGGCGTTCGAGGCCTTCGAGCTGGCGGCGGATCGCAGTCGCAGTACCAAGGTGCAACTTGTAGTTGAAGCGTGACCCCGCTGGCGGCTCACCATGGGCCGCCACGCCGGGCATTCAAAAAACAACGAGGAGACGACATGAACCTAGGCAACGCCGTCAAGGCGCTGGTTGCCGCCCTGGCGCTCGCCGCCAGCGGCAGCGTAGTGGCGCAAACCAAGCTCAAGTGGGCCCACGTGTACGAAACATCCGAACCCTTCCATACCGCCTCCGTCTGGGCGGCGCAGGAAATCGGCAAGCGCACCAACGGCCGTTACCAGATCGACGTATACCCGGCCTCGCAGCTGGGCAAGGAAAACGACATCAACCAGGGCCTGACCCTCGGTACGGTGGACATGATCATCTCCGGCTCCAGCTTCGCGGCCAAGAGCTTTCCCCGTATCGGCGTCACCTACTACCCCTACATCTTCCGCAATCCAGAGCACCTGATAGCCTACACCAAGAGCGATATCTACAAGGAACTCACGCGCGGCTACGACGAGAAAAGCGGCAACCACATCGTCGCCACCACCTACTACGGCACGCGCCAGACCACGTCCAACCGACCATTCACCAAGTGTTCCGAAATGAAGGGCCTGAAGATCCGCGTGCCTGACGTGGCCGCCTATCTGGCCATGCCGCGCGCCTGCGGGGCCAACACCGCGCCGATCGCCTTCGCCGAGGTCTACCTGGCTTTGCAGAACGGCACCGTTGAGGCGCAGGAGAACCCGCTCACCACCATCGAGGCCAAGAAGTTCTACGAAGTGCAGAAGAACATCATCCTCACCGGCCATATCGTCGATCACCTGAACACGGTGATCTCGGGCAAGCTGTGGAAGAGCCTGTCCGACGAGGACAAGAAGATCTTTGCCGAAGTGGCGCAGCAGGCGGCCGAGAAGGCTTCCGCCGAGGTCGCCGAAAGCGAGAAGAAGATGGTCGAGGTGTTTCGCAAGCGCGGCCTGAACGTGGCGGAGGTGAACGTCCAGGACTTCCGCGACACCGTGCTGGAGAAAGTGCCGTTCAAGCAGTACGGCTACGAAAAATCGGATTGGGAACGGATCCAGGCCGTGAAGTAAGCGCGCCCGGGGCCGCCCCGCGGCCCCGCATCGACCCGTCCGACTCCGCACAAGGGGAACGCCATGCATTCCGATGCCAAGGCCGCCGTGATGGCGGCCGCCAGCAACAACCCTGTCCATCCCGCGGGGCACCAGCCGCCGGCCACGGCGCAGGAGATCGTCCAGAGTTTCGAGGAAGCCGATCATCACGAGGTCAGCCTGGCGGGCTACCAGCCCGAGGACTGGATCTGCCTGGGTATTTTCTGGACCATGGCGCTGCTGGTCTTCCTGCAGTTCTTTTCGCGCTATGTGCTTAACGACTCCTACGCCTGGACCGAGGAACTGGCCGTCTATTGCCTGATCGGCGTGGTGTTCATCGGCTCGGCCATGTGCGTGCGCGCCTGCCGCCACATCCAGGTGGATTTCCTGTACCGCTACCTGCCGCGCCCCGTCGGCCGCACGCTGGCCACCATCATCGACCTGCTGCGCACGGCGTTCTTCGGTTATGCGGTGTGGCTCACCTACCGCTACATCGCGCTGGTGGGCGACGAGCCCATGACCACGCTGTTCTGGAACAAGGCCTATGTCTACTGGATGGCGCTGGCGGGATTCGTCCTGATGTTCCTGCGCTCGGTGCAGGTGTCGATCTGCAATTGGCGCCAGGGTTACTCCATCCTGGAAAACCCCGCGGCCTACGAGTCGCAGGACTAGCCGGGGCGGCCCCGGAATCCGACAACGACAACCGGAAGCGAGACATGGGCATACTGATCGGAACCTTTCTGCTGTTGATGATCTTCGGCCTGCCGGTGGCGGTGGCCATGGCAGGCGCATCGCTGCTGTTCGTGCTGATTTCGGGCAGCGTGCCCGACGTGGTGGTGGCGCAGCGCATGATCGCAGGGGTGGAGTCCTTCCCCCTGCTGGCCGTGCCGTTCTTCATCCTGGCCGGCAACCTGATGAACATCGCGGGCATCACCGGCCGCATCTATAACTTCGCGGTTGCGCTGGTGGGCTGGATGCGCGGCGGACTGGGGCAGGTGAACATCATCGGTTCGGTGGTGTTCGCCGGCATGTCGGGTACGGCCATTGCCGACGCCGCGGGCCTGGGCACCATCGAAATCAAGGCCATGAAGGATCACGGCTACGAAACCGAGTTCGCGGTGGGGGTGACGGCCGCCTCGGCCACGCTGGGTCCCATCATTCCGCCGTCGCTGCCCTTCGTCATCTACGGCATGATGGCCAACGTGTCGATCGGCTCGCTGTTCCTGGCCGGCCTGATTCCCGGCGCAGTCCTGACCGTGCTGATGATGCTGACCGTGGCCTATTACGCGCGCCGCAACAACTGGGGCGGCGACGTGTCCTTCGACTGGAAGCGCCTGGGCGCCGCCGGGCTGGAAGTCGGCATCGTGCTGGCGTTCCCGCTGGCGATCTGGCTCATGACCGAGGCCGGCATGTCGGCGAACCTGGCAGCAGGCATCGCCTTTGCCGTGTTGCTGGCGCTGGACTGGCGCTACAACTTTTCGGCGGTGATGGCGCTGATGGCGCCCGTCATCCTGATCGGCGGCATGACGCTGGGCTGGTTCACGCCCACGGAGGCCGCGGTGGCCGCGGTGATATGGGCGTTGTTCCTGGGACTGGTGCGCTATCGCTCCATGACCTTGCGGACCTTGGCCAAGGCGACTTTCGACACCATCGAGACCACGGCGTCGGTGCTGTTCATCGTCACCGCAGCCTCGGTGTTCGCCTGGTTGCTGACCACCACCCAGGCGGCCCAGGCGCTGACCGACGGCATACTCAGCGTGACCCAGAACAAATGGGTGTTCCTGCTGATGGCCAACGTCCTGATCCTGATCGTGGGCTGCTTCATCGACACTATCGCCGCCATCACCATCCTGGTGCCTATCCTGCTGCCCATCGTGCTCAAGCTCGGCATCGACCCGATCCATTTCGGCCTGATCATGACGCTGAACCTGATGATCGGCCTGCTGCATCCGCCCATGGGCATGGTGCTGTTCGTGCTGGCGCGCGTGTCCAAGCTGTCGGTGGAACGGACCACGGTCGCGATCCTGCCGTGGCTGGTGCCGCTGTTCCTGGCGTTGATCGCCATTACCTATATCCCCCAGATCACACTCTGGCTGCCCACCGCCATGGGCATGGCCAAGTAAAAAGGAAGACGTCATGACTGGAAGGCTGCAAGGCAAGACCGCCATCGTCACCGCTGCTGGTCAAGGCATAGGCCGCGCCGTGGCCGAGGCCTACGTCCGCGAAGGCGCCGACGTGCTGGCGCTGGACATCAACGGCGGGGCGCTGGAGACGCTGGCGGGATGCCGGCGCCGCACGCTGGACGTGACCGACGCAGCCGCCATCGGCGCGCTGGTCGCCGAGGCGGGGCCGGTGGACGTGCTGTTCAACGGCGCCGGTTTCGTGCATGCCGGAACCATCCTGGAATGCGACGAAAAGGCCTGGGACTTCTCGTTCGAACTGAACGTGAAATCCATGTACCGCATGATCCGCGCCTGCCTGCCCGGCATGCTGGCGCGGGGCGGCGGCTCCATCGTCAACATGGCCTCGGTGGCGTCCAGCATCAAGGGCGCGCCCAACCGCTGCGTCTACGGCGCCACCAAGGCAGCGGTGATCGGGCTGACCAAGTCCGTGGCCGCGGATTACGTCGGGCAGGGCATACGCTGCAACGCCATCTGCCCGGGCACGGTGGAATCGCCTTCGCTGCGCCAGCGCATCGAAGCGCAGGCCAGCGCCGGCGGGCAGACGCTGGCCGTGGTGGAGGCCGCCTTCGTCGCCCGCCAGCCCATGGGCCGCATCGGCAGCGCCGAGGAAATCGCCCTGCTGGCGGTGTACCTTGCCAGCGACGAGTCCGCCTTTACCACCGGCACCGCCCAGGTCATCGACGGCGGCTGGTCCAACTGAACATTCACCACATACAAATGAGGAACATGCGATGAAACTGTTGCGCTATGGAGCGAAAGGCTCGGAGAAACCCGGAATGCTGGACGCTCGCGGGCAGGTGCGGGACCTGTCGGCGGTCCTGCCGGACATAGGCGCCGCCACGCTCACGCGCGGGGGCCTCGCGCCGCTGCGCGCGCTGGACCCGACCAGCCTGCCGCTGGTGGACCGCCCGGGCCGCCTGGCTCCACCCTGGAGCGGCATGGGCAAGTTCATCTGCATCGGTCTGAACTACGCCGACCACGCAGCGGAGTCGGGCCTGCCGGTGCCGGCCGAGCCTGTGGTCTTCATGAAGCCCACCTCGGCCGTGGTCGGCTGCAACGATCCTGTGGTGCTGCCGCAAGATTCCGTCAAGACCGACTGGGAAGTCGAGCTGGGCGTGGTGATCGGCGAGCGGGCCCGCTACGTCAGCGAGGCGGACGCCATGAAGCACGTGGCCGGTTATTGCGTGGTCAACGACGTGTCCGAACGCGAGTACCAGATCGAGCGCGGCGGCACCTGGGACAAGGGCAAGGGCTGCGACACCTTCGGCCCGGTCGGCCCGTGGCTGGTCACCGCCGACGAGATCGCCGACCCGCAGGCGCTGGACATGTGGCTGGAGGTCAACGGCAAGCGCTATCAGAACGGCAGCACCCGCACCATGGTGTTCGGCGTGGCGCAACTGGTGTCCTACGTCAGCCGCTTCATGACCCTGTACCCGGGAGACCTGATCAGCACCGGCACGCCGCCGGGCGTGGGCATGGGCCAGAAGCCGGCGCCCGTGTACCTGAAGGCCGGCGACGAGATGCGGCTGGGCATTGCCGGCCTGGGCGAACAGCAGCAGCGCGTCCACGCCTGGGATCCTGCGCTGATCGACGGTTAGCGGCGCGAGAACGCCAGGAGGCATTCATGTCTGAAACCGATACCGCCGTCATACGCATCCACCCGGCGGACAATGTGGTGATCGCCAGGCGCCAGCTGGCCGGCGGCACGCGCCTGGCTGGCGAAGACGTCGTCGTGCGCGGCCTGGTGCCGCCAGGGCACAAGGTGGCAACGCGCGCCATCGCCGCGGGCGAGCCGGTGCGCCGCTACAACCAGATCATCGGTGTCGCGCGCTGCGACATCGCGCCCGGCGCGCATGTCCACACGCACAACCTGGAGTTCTCCGACTTCGAGCGCGATTACGCCGTGGGCGTCGACGCGCGCGCCACCGATTACGTCGACGCGCCCGCGCAGTTCGACGGCATCGTGCGCGCCGACGGCCGCGTCGCCACGCGCAACTACATCGGCATCCTCACCAGCGTGAACTGTTCGGCCACCGCCGCGCGCGCGATCGCCGACCATTTCCGTCGCGATATCCATCCGGACGCGCTGGCGGCCTATCCCAACGTGGACGGAGTGGTGGCGCTGACGCATGGCGCCGGCTGCGCCACGGGCAGCGAGGGCGAACCGCTGCGCCTCTTGCGCCGCACGCTGGGCGGCTACGCCCGCCATCCCAATTTCGCGGGCCTGCTGGTGCTGGGCCTGGGCTGCGAGACCAACCAGATCGGCGGCCTGATGGAGCAGGAAGGACTGCGCGAGAGCGGCTTGCTGCATACCTTCAACATCCAGGAGACCGGCGGCACGCGCAAGACCGTGGAGCATGGCATCGAACTGGTGCGCGCCATGCTGGCGCAGGCCGACCGCGTCCAGCGCCAACCCGTGCCTGCAAGCATGCTGACCGTCGGCCTGCAGTGCGGCGGGTCCGACGGCTATTCGGGCATCAGCGCCAACCCGGCGCTGGGCGCCGCGGTGGACCTGCTGGTGCGCCATGGCGGCAGCGCCATCCTGTCGGAGACGCCGGAGATCTACGGCGGCGAGCACCTGCTGACCCGGCGCGCCGCCACGCCCGAGGTCGCGGCCAAACTGCTGGCCCGGCTGCGCTGGTGGGAGGAGTACTGCGCCCGCAACGACGCGGAAATGGACAACAACCCCTCGGCCGGCAACAAGGCGGGCGGGCTGACCACCATCCTGGAGAAATCCCTGGGCGCCATCGCCAAGAGCGGCACGACCCGCCTGGCCGACGTGTACGAATACGCCGAGACGGTGAGGGCGCGCGGGCTGGTGTTCATGGATACGCCGGGCTACGACCCGGTGTCCGCCACCGGCCAGGTCGCGGGCGGCGCCAACCTGATCTGCTTCACCACCGGCCGCGGCTCGGCCTACGGCTGTGCGCCCGCGCCGTCCTTGAAGCTGTCGACCAACACGGCGCTGTGGCAGCGGCAGTCCGACGATATCGACATCAATTGCGGCGAAGTGGTTGACGGCGCGCAAAGCGTGGCCGGGATGGGCGAGCGCATATTCCGTCTGATGCTGGAAACGGCTTCGGGCCGGCGCACGCGCAGCGAGGAACATGGCTACGGCCAGAACGAGTTCGTGCCTTGGCAACTGGGCGCGGTGATGTAAGCGCCCGGCGTCGGCCAGGGGTTTCCAGCATTCCACAGGACCATCCATGAAGATTACCCAAGCGCGCGTCATCGTCTGCAGCCCCGGCCGCAATTTCGTTACCTTGAAGATCGAAACCGATGAAGGCCTGTACGGCATCGGCGATGCCACGCTGAATGGCCGCGAGCTGGCCGTGGCGGCCTACCTGACCGAGCACGTGATTCCCTGCCTGATCGGCCGCGATCCGCAGCAGATCGAAGACATCTGGCAGTACCTGTACCGTGGCGCATATTGGCGGCGCGGTCCGGTCACCATGTCCGCGATCGCCGCCGTGGACACGGCCTTGTGGGACATCAAGGCCAAGGCCGCAGGCATGCCACTCTACCAGTTGCTGGGCGGCAAGAGCCGTTCGGGCGTCATGGTCTACGGCCACGCCAATGGCCGCGACATCGACGAAACCGTGGACGAGGTGCTGCGTTACCGCGAGATGGGCTATCTGGCCATCCGCGCGCAAAGCGGGGTGCCGGGCCTGAACTCGGTCTATGGCGTGGGGCGCGGCCGCATGTTCTACGAACCCGCCGACGGGTCGTTGCCCTCCGAGCATGACTGGTCCACGGAAAAGTATCTGGACCACGCGCCGCGCCTGTTCCAGCGGGTGCGCGACGCAGTGGGCTGGGACACCCATCTGCTGCACGATGTGCATCACCGGCTCACGCCCATCGAGGCCGGCCGCCTGGGCAAGTCGCTGGAGCCCTACCGCCTGTTCTGGATGGAGGACGCCACGCCCGCGGAAAACCAGGAAGCCTTCCGGCTGATCCGCCAGCACACGGTCACGCCGATCGCGGTGGGCGAAGTCTTCAACACCATCTGGGACTGCAAGGACCTGATCGAAAACCAGCTGATCGACTACATCCGCGCCACGGTGGTGCATGCGGGCGGCATAACGCATCTGCGCCGCATTGCCGATCTGGCCGCGCTCTATCAGGTCCGGACCGGCTGCCACGGCGCCACCGACCTGTCGCCAGCCTGCATGGGAGCCGCTCTGCATTTCGACCTGTGGGTGCCGAATTTCGGCATCCAGGAGTACATGCGGCACACGGACGAAACGGACGCAGTGTTTCCCCATGCTTACAGCTTCAATCAGGGCATGCTATACCCTGGCGACGCGCCGGGCCATGGTGTCGACATCGACGAAAAGCTCGCCGCCAGATATCCCTACCAACGCGCCTACCTGCCGGTCAACCGGCAGGCGCATGATGGCGCACTATGGCACTGGTAATCCATGCTCGAACGTTTGAATTCGGAGTCCCTGGCGCATCTGCCCGAGGACGTGGAATCTCCCGCCTATGACCGCAGCCGGGTCACGCCCGGCATTGTGCATCTGGGCATAGGCGCTTTCCACCGCGCCCACCAGGCGGTGGTGACGGACCTGGCCATGGCCGCCAGCGGGGACCTGAGTTGGGGCATCGTGGGCGTTTCGCTGCGCAGCCCCGCCACGCGCGACGCGCTGACGCCGCAAGACGGCCTGTACACCCTGGCGCTGCGCGACGCCGGCCCGGATGGGCAGTTGCGGGAACAGTTGCGGGTGGTCGGGTCGGTGTTGCGGGTCGTGGTGGCCGAGGAAGATCCCCAGGCGGTGCTGGAGCGCATCGCGTCCGCCCAGACGCGCATCGTCAGCCTGACCGTCACCGAGAAGGGCTACAGCCACGAACCGTCCACCGGCCACCTGCGCTGGGATGACCCGGACATCGTGCACGACCTTGCGCATCCGGTCAGGCCGCGCAGCACCATCGGCATCCTGGTGTACGGCCTGGCGCTGCGGCGCGAACGCAGCTTGCCCCCCGTCACGCTGCTGTCCTGCGACAACCTGCACGCCAACGGTGACACGCTGCGCAGCCTGGTGCTGGCCTTCGCCTTGCGGGTCGACGTGGGCCTGACCGCATGGATCGACAACAACTGCACTTTTCCGAATTCCATGGTGGACCGCATCGTGCCGGGCACGCAGGACGAAGACCGCGCGCGCGTGGCAAAGCGCCTGGGATTCGAGGACGCCTGGCCGGTGGTGGGTGAACCCTTCCTCAACTGGGTCATCGAGGACAAGTTCGCGGCCGGCAGGCCTGCCTGGGACGCGGCCGGCGCGAACTTCGTGCGCAACGCGGCGCCATACGAGCGCCTGAAGCTGCGCATGGTCAACGCGCCGCATTCCGCGTTCGCGTACCTGGGCTCGATGCTGGGTCTGCGCACCAATAGCGAAGCCGCCGCGACGCCGGCGCTGCGCCGCTATGTCGACGACATGATGCGGCTGGAGCTTGCGCCCACGCTGCGCGGCGTTCCGGGATCAGGGCTGGATGAGTATCGCCAGCGCTTCCTGGCGCGCGTGTCCAATCCGGCGCTGCCTCACCTCACCCGGCAGGTCGCGATGGATGGTTCGCAGAAGGTGCCGCAGCGCCTGCTGGCCGCCATCCGCGACCGCAAGCAACGGGGCGACGATTTCAGCCGGCTGGCCATGTCCGTAGCCGCCTGGCTGCATTACCTGCGCGGATATGACGAGCAGGGCAACACTTATGCCATCCAGGATCCGCTGGCCGGCGCGCTTGCCAAACTGCTGGCGCGCGCCGAGGTGGCGGCAACGGCTTCGGCCCCCTCCCAGGCAGCGCATCGGCGAGCCACTGTGATGGCGGGATTCCGGCCTGTGTTCGGCGATCTGGGCAGCAAGCCCGCTTTTGTCGAGGCGCTGGCCCTGCAGCTGGAACGCCTGCGCACGCTGGGCGTGCTGGGCGCGCTGGAGGCCCTGGAGCAGGACGCGGCGAGGGAAGACTCGGCGCAGCCCGTGCCGGCCGCTTGACCGCTGGCGGCGCGCCGCCAGCATCCATAAGGAGCGCAGCATGGCAAGGTCGGAAGGCGTGGGCGCGGCGCATTGGCAGGAATGGGGCGAAGCGTGCTTGCGGGTCCTGGATTTCAATGAAGACGACGGCCACTGCCTGGCATCCAGCCTGGCGCAGACCAGCCTGTGGGGCATTGACTCGCATGGCATCGCGCGGCTGCCGCACTACCTGAACCGGGTCGTCCATGGCTCCATCCTGGCGCGGCCACAAATCCGTATCGAGCAGAGCGGGGCGGCTTGTGCGCAGGTGCATGGCGGCAGGGGCCATGGCATCGTGGTGGCGCACCGGGCCAACGAGACGGCCATGGCGCTGGCGCGCGAGGCGGGCGTGGGCGCCGTCGGCGTCAGCGACTCTTCGCATTGCGGAGCCATCGGCCTGTACACGCGCGCGGCCGCTCGGCAAGGGCTGATTGGCATGGCCTACACGCATTCCGATTCCATTGCCGCGCCGTTCGGCGGCCGGCAACCGTATTTCGGCACCAACCCCATTTCCTTCGCTTTCCCCAGACAGGATGGCGAGCCGCTGTGCCTGGACATGGCGACGACCTCAATTCCATGGAATCGCGTCATGAACGCGCGCCGCGACGGCACAGAACTGCCCGGAGGCGTGGCGCTGGACGCCGAGGGACGTAGCGTGACCGACGCGCGGCGTGTCCGCGCCTTGACGCCCTTGGGCGGCGACTACGGCCACAAGGGCTACGGCCTGGCGATGATGGTCGAACTCTTGTGCGGGCCGCTCAACGGTAACCCCCATGGACCGCACATCGGTCCCATGTACGAGCAGCTGGATCGTCCACGCGAACTCGGGGCGTTCTTCATCGTCATCGATCCCGCCCGGTTCGCGGGCGGCGCGACGTTGGCTGCCGTGGTGGCGGGCATGGCGGCCGAACTGGCGGCGCAGCCCGGTTCGCCACGCATGCCGGGCGATCCCGAACTGGCCTCGCAGGCGCAGCGCCAGGCCGCGGGGATTCCGGTGCCGCCGGCCTTGAAGGCCGAAATGGCCGAATGGAGCGCCAGGTTGGGGCTTGCGCTGCCGCCGTTCACACCGCTGGACGGCCAGGCCTGAGCGCAGCCGTCCCGCTACGCAGGAAGCGTCAGCGGACCAGGCCGAAGAACTCCATCGTGTTGCGGCTCAGAATCTTCTGCTGCACGTCCGGCAGCAGGCCAGCGTGGGTCACCAGCTTGCCCACTTCCTGTTCGCCCAGGGGATAGGGGTAGTCGGAACCCAGCAGCACCCGGTCTTCGCCCATTACGTCGATCAGCAGGCGCAGCGCGCGCGGGTCGAACACCGCGCTGTCGGTGTAGAAGCGGTCGGTGTACGAAGAGGGCAGCTGCGGACAGTCCTGGCGGATGATGTCGCGATGGCGCCAGGCATTGTCCACGCGGCCCAGCAGGAAGGCGAAGCTGCCGCCGCCGTGCGCGAAACAGAGCTTCAGGCTGCGCGGGATGCGCTCGAACGCGCCGGACAGGATCAGCGACAGGATGCCCAGCTGGGTTTCAGCGGGCATGGAGACCAGCCACGGCAACATCCATTTCTTCATGCGGCCGTCGGTCATCATGTCCCAGGGATGCACCAGCACCGGGATGTGATCGTTGGCGCAGTGGATCAGGAACTGCACCAGGGTCTCGTCGTCCAGGTCGAGCGGGCCGACGTGGTTGCCGATCTGCACACCCAGGTGGCCGGCGGCGCGGGCGCGCGACGCTTCCTTGCAGGCCAGCTCCAGATCCTGCAGCGGCACCTGCGCCAGCGCCTTCAGGCGCGCTGGCGCATGGGCGCAGTGTTCCAGCGCCAGGTCGTTCATGCGCGCCGCCCAGTCGGCGGCGGCCCGGGCCGGATAGGAGTAGCCGAACATGATGGGCGTCGCACAGAGGATCTGCAGGTCTACGCCGTTGCGGTCCATCTGTTCCAGGCGCAGGGCCGGGTCCCACAAGGTGGCGTCCACCGGGCGGAACGGGCGGTCACCCGCCATGATCTGGCCGCTCGAACCGTCGCCGTCCAGCCGCAGCCAGGGCGCGTTGACGGGGTCCAGCGCCGCCGCTTCCTGCCGGGTGATCGGCGGGAAGAAGTGCGCGTGCATGTCGATTTTCTGGGTCATGTGCAAAGGAAAAGAAGTCGGTCGGGCGCGTGGCGGTGTGGCGCAAGATCGGGCAAAAGGAAACGCCCCTAGGCCGGGGCCGCCTGCGCGGAGGGCGCATGCCCCTTGCCCGGATGGATCTCTCCGCAGCTGGGACAGGTGCGTTTCTCGGTGCTGGAATAAAAGGCCTGGAACAGCGGCGGCAGGTCGGTCACGATGCTCTTGAGCTGTACCTCCACGCGGTGCACCAGGCTGCGGCATTGCGGGCAATACCATTCGAAGCCGTCCAGCAGGCCTTCAGGGCGCTGGCGTTCGATGACCAGGCAGGCGCTGTCGGTCTCGGGTCGTTGCGGCGAATGCCGCACGTGCGGCGGCAGAAGGAAAATATCGCCTTCCTTCAGATCCACGCGCTCGGGCTTGCCGTCCACCCACAGCGACAGCCAGGCGTTGCCGCGCAATTGGTAGAAGAACTCTTCCAGCGGGTCGTCGTGGTAGTCGGTGCGGTGGTTCGGGCCGCCGACCACGGTGACGATGAAGTCGGCGTCCTGCCAGATCTGCTGGTTGCCGACCGGTGGCTTGAGCAGGTGCGCGTGGTCGTCTATCCAGCGCTGGAAGTTCAACGGCGGGCCATAGGCAGGCATGCGGATCTCCGGAAGTCTGGGGGCGGACCGGGGCTGCCCCATAGCCCGCAGTCTAGGCGGGACCTTGCGGGCCTGCACAATAGAAATTACGCCGCCGGGTATGCGGCTTGTCTATGGCGGGATAACCCTGACCTGTCTGTCAACCGACAGCTTCAGCGCGCTGCGCCGCGATCTGCTTCAGATGGTCCACCAGGCGCTGGCAGGCCGGCGTCAGCGGGCGGTCCGCGCGCACCGAGTAGCCCACGTCGCCGAATGCGCCGAAGGCGTCGGTGGGCAGGCGCGCGAGCATGCCCGTGGCCAGGAACGGCGCTGCCGCGTCGTAAGGCAGCAGCGCCAGCGCGTCGCTGTGCATGAGCACGCCGATATTGGTCAGGAGCGATAGCGATTCGACATGCCGGGCCGGCAGGCGCAGGCCGGCGTCCAGGAAGCTGCGCTCGATCGAAGCGCGCAGCGGCGAGCTGGCGGCGGGCAGGATCCAGATGTGATCGGTCAGCGCGGCCAGCGGTGCGGACGGCGCGCCGGCCAGGGGATGGGCGGCGCGCGCCACCAGGCACAGCTCCTCGCGGTACAGCTTGTGATGGTCCACCGCCACGCCGGAGATCGATGCCATGTCGGCGCCGGGCAGGCGGCCCACCACGATGTCCAGGTCGCCCGTGGCCAGCGCCGGCAGCAACTGGGAGGTCGGCCCTTCGCGCACGCTGACCTGGATGCCGGGGTGCGCGGTCATCAGGCGCGCAATCGCCTCGGGCAGCAGCTTGGCCGACGCAGCGATGAGCGTACCCACCACCACATGGCCGCTGGCCCCGCCCAGCACCGCGTCGATGTCGTCGGCCATGTAGCGGATCTCGGCCATCATGGCCTGGACCCGGCGGCCCAGCACCACGGCCAGCTCCGTCGGCGTCACGCCGCGGTTGGAACGGTCGAACAACGACGCGCCGAAGAAGGACTCCAGTTCGTGGATGGCCTTGGTGACGGTGGGCTGGGTCAGATGCAGCTCGCTGGCGGCGCGCGACAGCGAACGGCATGCCAGCACGCGCTCGAACACCTGCAATTGGTGCAGCTTCAGCTTGCGGCTGAGCGCGTTGGGCGTGATGCGGAAGTCCGACATGCGCCGCTAGCGCACTTGCGGCTTGTAGGCGACCGCCTTGATCTCGATCAGCAGCTGCGGGTGCGGCAGCTGATGCACGGCGACGGTGGTACGGGCCGGACCGTCGGAGTCGAAGTACTCGCCGTACACCTGGTTGTAGCCGCCGAAATCATTCATGTTGACGAGGAAGGTGCTGATCTCGACCACGTCGGCCAGCGTCGCATCGGCCGTGGCCAGGATGTCGCGAATGTTCTCGATGACGGCGCGCGTCTGCACCCGGATGTCCAGCGTGGCGGTGCCCATGGCGTCGACCTCGGCGCCCGCGATGCGGTTGTCGGGCAGGCGGGAGCTGGTGCCGGAGACATACAGGAAATCGCCCGCGCGCTTGATGTGCGGATACTTGCCGCGGGGCGTGGCCTTGCCGGCGACGACGGTGGCGCTGACGCCGGGCTGGGGTTGGTTCATCGCGTCTTCCTTTGCGTGGGGTGGTCAGAGCTTAATGCAGACATTGGTGGGTTCGGTATAGAAATGCAGCGAATGGCGTCCGCCTTCACGGCCGATGCCCGAGAGGCCGCTGCCGCCGAACGGCGTGCGCAGGTCGCGCAGGAACCAGCAATTGACCCAGGCCAGGCCGACCTTCATGGCCTGCGCCACGCGGTGGCCGCGCGTAAGGTTCTGCGTCCAGACGGCCGCGGCCAGGCCGTAGCGCGTGTCGTTGGCCAGTCGGATGGCTTCTTCTTCGGTGTCGAAGGGCGTCACGTGGCAGACCGGGCCGAAGACTTCCTCCTTGATGCAGCGGGCGGTCTCGGGCAGGCCGGTCCAGATCGTGGGCTGCACGTAGGCGCCTTCGTCGCGCGCATCGCCGAATATCGGCACGCCGCCGCCGGACACCACCGTCGCGCCTTCCTCGCGCGCCAGGGCGAAGTACGACATCACCTTCTCGCGATGCTCGCGCGACACCAGCGGTCCCATCTCGGTGGCCGGATCCATGGGCCAGCCTATGCGCAGGGCTTCCGCGCGCGCCGCCAGCGCGGCGACGAAGCGCTCATAGATCGGGCGTTCGACGTAGACGCGCTCGGTGCACAGGCAGACCTGCCCGCAATTGGCGAACACCGATTGCGTCACGCCATCCACCGCGGCATCGAAATCCGCATCGGCGAACACCAGCGCGGCGTTCTTGCCGCCCAGCTCGAAGGACACTGGTTTCACGCCCGGCGCCACGGCCCGCATGATGGCGGCGCCCGTGGCGGATTCGCCCGTGAAGGTGATGCCGTCGATGTCCGGATGGGTGGTCATGAATTCGCCCGCCGAGCCAGGTCCGAAGCCATGCGCCAGGTTCAGCACGCCGGCCGGCAGCCCGGCTTCATGCGCGACCTCGGCCAGCAGCGTGGCCGTGGACGGCGTGACTTCCGACGGCTTCATGATCACCGTATTGCCGAACGCCAGCGCCGGCGCCACCTTCCAGGTCAGTAACAGGAGCGGCAGGTTCCAGGGCGAAATCACGCCCACCACGCCCAGCGGCTTGCGGTAGGCGTAGTTCAGCGCCTGGCGGCCATCGGGCGTATCCGTCATGTAGCTTTCCATGTCCAGCGTGCGCGCCAGTTCCGCGAAGGCGCGGAAATTGGCCGCGCCGCGCGGGATGTCGATCTTGCCTGCCCAGCCCACCGGCTTGCCGGTGTCGCCGATCTCGGCCTGCAGGAAATCGTCGAAGCGCCGCGTGATGCCGTCGGCCAGGGCCAGCAGATGATCGGTGCGCTCGGCCACCGACAGCCCCGCCCAGGCGGGCAGGGCGCGGTGCGCCGCCGCCACCGAGCGGTCGATCTGGTCGCGGTTGGCTTCGTGGACCTGGGCGACCAGGCGCCCGTCCACCGGGCTGTGCTTGTCGAAGGTGGACGCGCCGTCTTCGAAGCGGCCGTCGATGTAGTTGCGCAATTGTCGGATCGTCATGTGCAGGGCTCGGTCTGGATGCAAAATAAATACGTATACGTACTATATTTTGGATCATAGACAGCGCCCCGCCTCAAGTCAATGCGATTCCGAAGCCGTCAGCGTCTGCCATTCTTCCTTGCCGATGCGGCTGACATGCTCCGTCCGGTAGTCGTTCATGAACTGATTGAACTTGTTCTCCTCGGTGTGATGGTGCTTGAAGCCGCACTTTTCCTGGGCTCTGCGCGATTTCTCGTTGTCGGCGAAATAGCCGCACCATAGCGCGTTGAAGTTCAACGTTTCAAACGCATGGCGCATCAGTTCCCTGACTGCTTCAGGAATCAACCCCTGGCCCCAGAACGGTACGCCGATCCAATACGCGATTTCGGCTTCGTCGTCAGCAATGTCGAAATTGCTGTCCTTCCCCATGAGCAACGCCACCAGGCCTATGGCGGTGTTGTCTCCCTTCTGTGTCAAGGCATAGGCCAGTGGCCGCGAAAAAACTGTCTGGATGATCTCCCGGCTATGTTCGACGCTTGTATGAGCAGGCCAGCCCGCGGCGAGGCCGATCCGTTCGTCGCTTGCATACGCAAACAGGCTCGGCGCGTCGTCGGTGTGCCAGGGCCGCAAAATGAGGCGTTCGGTGCGCAGCATGATTTCCCTTCCTTTCAGCAATGAAAACAGCAGCCGCAATTCTAGGATCCGAGGGCGCAACTGATAATAGACAGGGTTGAGCAGATTAGGTAATTTTGAAAACAAGATTGCGGGAATTCATGGGTGATGATTTAAAATTTCAGCGTAAATGAAAACGCTCTCTCAGCTCTCGGATACAGGCATCGAAGACCTGGCCATCGGCCTCAACAGCTTTGACGAACAGGTGGGGCACCCCTTGGCGTTGGCGTATGTGGTGGTGTTGATCTGCCGCGAGGGCAGCGCCGAGTGGGAAGTGAACTTCAAGCCGCACCGGATGAAGAAAAATGATCTCCTGGTCCTGGCGGAAGATTCCATCGCGCTCATCAAACGCAAGTCGGATGACTATTCATGCGCCTGCTATTTGATGAACCGGTCCATCGCTGCGGAGATTGCGCACGCCCTGCCCAACAGCCTGTTTTCCTTCTTGAGCCGTTCGCCGTTCTTCGCTGCCGAAAAGCTGTCGCCGCGGTATTCAAAGGCCTGGGAAGGCCAGGCGGCGCTGATCCATGAGCAGTGCGTCACCTACCAGCGGACCATGATCGTCAACCACGTCCAGAACCTGTTCTTGTGGATCTGTGAAAAGACAGACGGCCTTGGGGCCGGCATGAGGAATGACTTCAGCAGATCGGAAGCGGTCTGCTGGAAATTCTGGGAGCTGATCTCGATGCACTGCGTACAACAGCGCGGGGTGGCGTTCTATGCAGGGCTGCTGCATATCACTCCATACTATCTGTCGCAGTTGAGCAGGAGGTTCTTCAACGACGCGCCCAAAACGCTGATCGACAGGCAGGTCGTGTTGGAGATAAAAAAGCGCCTTACCCAGCCCAGGAAATCCGTGCAGCAAATTGCCGAGGAACTGCATTTCGCCGACGCCTCCTATTTGGGCAAGTTCTTCAAGCGCCATACCGGCGTGGGCTTGACCGACTACCGGAAAGGCAGGGCATGATGAAGTCTGAAAGGGGCGTGAGCTATCTTATGGACCCGCGCAGCAATGCCATGATCGCCGACATCCATCCCTTGGAAGCCCGATGACCGCTAGATCCCGACGTATCCCTCCCGACCCGGCCGCTCCCCAGGCCTTGCAGGCGTTCGACCTGACCCAGGTCGCGTCCCATCTGCTGCGCCGGGCCCATTTCCGGGCCGAAGCCCTGTTCGCCCAGGCCTTTCCCGACGAAGACCTGACCCCGCGCCAGAAGGCGTTGCTTATCACCGTCTACCAGAATCCCGGCGCGACCCAGAATCGCATCGCCGAACTGATCGCGCTGGACCGCAATTCCTTCGCTGAAATGATCGCGCGCATGACCAAAAAGGGCTACGTGCGCCGCAAGCGCTCAGCCCAGGACGGGCGCGCCTATGCGCTGGAGATCACGGAAGAGGGCATTGCTCTGTTGGCGCGCATTCTGCCGCAGGATGCTGCCGTGGAGGCGGAGGTGCTGGCCCCCATCCCCGAGGATCTGCGGCCGGTGTTCCTGAAATGTCTGCGCTTGATGGCGGGTCTGGAGCAGCAGGACGACGCTCGGGGCTGATGGCGCCAAGCTTAGGCGTCTGCTGCGGGCGTGGAGTCCGCCGAGTCCGACGCGGGCGCGCTCTTCCTGCCGAAGCGCAGCGCGAACTGGCGCGTGAACACCGCACCGAAGAAGAAGATCTGCGCCGAATAGTAGATCCACAGCAGCAGCGCGATCAGCGACCCCGCCGCGCCGTAGGCCGACACCGCCGCGCCCCGGCTGAGATAGACGCCGATGCCCCACTTGCCCACCAGGAACAGCGCCGCGGTCACAATGGCGCCCGGGATCACGTCCGGCCACGAGATCTTCGCGCTTGGCAGCAGCTTGTAGATGACCGCGAACAGCGCCACCACGATGGAGAAGGAAAACAGGCTGGAAATCCACTCCGCCACCAGGGCGAAGGACGAAGCCGTCCAGAGATCGCCGTAATAACCCCGTGCGGCTCCAAGCGCGGCGTTCACCGTCAGCGATATCAAGAGGAACAGCGCCAGCACCAGCACCAGGCCGAACGACAGCATGCGGCTGCGGACCATGCCGTGCAGCCCGCCTTTCTGGTTGGCGGAGACTTCCCACAGTTCGTCCAGGCTGGCCTTCAGTTCCGCGAAGGCCGTGGTGGCGCTGAAGATCAGCACGAAGATCGAGATCAGCGCCGCGATCCAGCCCTTGCCTGATTCATGGGCGCTGGCCAGCACCGTCTGGATGACTTCAGCGCCGCGCTCGCCGGTCAGCTCGCGCAGTTGTGAGAACAACTCCGAGCGCACCGCGTCTTCGCCGAAGAACGCGCCCGCCACCGCGATCACCAGGATCAGCATGGGCGCAAGCGAAAACACCATGTACAGCGCCAGCGCCGCGCCCTTGCTGGAGGCGCGATGGGTGGACCACTGTTTGGCCGAGTCCATCAACAGCCCGCCGATTTCGGACGGACGCAGGGCGCGCAACAGGGTCGAGGGCAAACGCATGGGACTCGGCTCGTTCTGGGGGAGCCTTCATTGTAGGGACGCATGCGCTGCGGCGAAACCCGCAGATTGTGCGCAAACGTGTTCTTTGGCGAGGCCGCGTTGCGGAAAAAAGAAAAACCCCCGGGGCGAAGGACCGGGGGTTTTTCGGGATACTGCATCCCCCGGCCGGAGCCGGGGAGGCCTTGCAAGGATGGCGGGACTTAGAAGTCCATGCCGCCCATGCCGCCCATGCCGCCGGGCATGGCCGGAGCAGCGGGCTTGTCTTCGGCCAGTTCGACCACGGCAGCTTCGGCGGTCAGCAGCAGGCTGGCGACGGAAGCGGCGTTCTGCAGGGCGGTGCGGGTCACCTTGGTGGGATCCAGCACGCCTTGCTCGACCAGGTCGGTGTACTCGCCGGTCGCGGCGTTGTAGCCGTAGTTGCCCTTGCCGTTCAGCACGGTGTTGACGACCACGCTGGCTTCTTCGCCGGCGTTGGTGACGATGGTGCGCAGCGGCTCTTCCACAGCACGCAGGATCAGCTTGATGCCGGCGTTCTGGTCAGGCGTGTCGCCCTTCAGGTCAGCGATGGCTTGCTTGGCGCGCAGCAGAGCAACGCCGCCGCCAGCCACAACGCCTTCTTCCACTGCAGCGCGGGTGGCGTGCAGGGCGTCTTCGACGCGAGCCTTCTTTTCCTTCATTTCGACTTCGGTGGCAGCGCCAACGCGAATCACGGCAACGCCGCCGGCCAGCTTGGCCACGCGTTCTTGCAGCTTTTCACGGTCGTAGTCGGACGTGGCTTCTTCGATCTGGACGCGGATTTGCTTGACGCGAGCTTCGATCGACTTGCTGTCGCCAGCGCCGTCGATGATGGTCGTGTTTTCCTTGCCCACTTCGATGCGCTTGGCTTGGCCCAGTTCAGCCAGGCCGGCCTTTTCCAGCGACATGCCGGTTTCTTCGGAGATCACCGTGCCGCCCGTCAGGATGGCGATGTCTTCCAGCATGGCCTTGCGGCGGTCGCCGAAGCCAGGAGCCTTGACGGCGGTCGTCTTCAGGATGCCGCGGATGTTGTTCACAACCAGGGTAGCCAGGGCTTCGCCTTCGACGTCTTCAGCGATGATCAGCAGCGGACGGCTCGACTTGGCAACTTGTTCCAGCACGGGCAGCAGGTCGCGGATGTTGCTGATCTTCTTGTCGAAAATCAGGACAAACGGATCTTCCAGAGCGGCAACTTGCTTGTCCGGGTTGTTGATGAAGTAGGGCGACAGGTAGCCGCGGTCGAATTGCATGCCTTCGACGACGTCCAGCTCGTTTTCCAGCGACTTGCCGTCTTCGACGGTGATGACGCCTTCCTTGCCGACCTTGTCCATCGCGTCAGCGATGATCTGGCCGATGGAGGTGTCGCTGTTGGCGGAGATCGAGCCGACCTGGGCGATTTCCTTGCTGGTCGTGACCGGCTTGGATTGCTTCTTCAGTTCAGCGACGGCGGCGGCGACAGCCTTGTCGATGCCGCGCTTCAGGTCGATCGGGTTGAAACCGGCGGCAACGTACTTCAGGCCTTCCATGACGATGGCCTGGGCCAGCACGGTGGCGGTGGTGGTGCCGTCACCGGCGTTGTCGGAGGTCTTGGAGGCAACGTCCTTGACCAGCTGGGCGCCGATGTTTTCGAACTTGTCCTTCAGTTCGATTTCCTTGGCGACGGACACGCCGTCCTTGGTCACGGTCGGGGCGCCGAACGAGCGCTCCAGCACGACGTTGCGACCCTTGGGGCCCAGGGTGGTCTTGACAGCGTTGGCGAGAACATTCACGCCGCGGACGATGCGCACGCGGGCGTCGTCACCGAACAATACTTGCTTGGCAGCCATTTCTTAGCTTCCTTCGAAAATTCGTTTGAGGCGGGGTTTACTGGACCACGGCGAGGATTTCGTCCTCGCGGATGACGAGCAGCTCTTCGCCGTCAACCTTCACGGACTGGCCGGCGTACTTGCCGAACAGCACCTTGTCGCCAGCCTTCAGGTCGACCGGCAGGATCTTGCCGTCTTCGGTCTTCTTGCCGGGGCCGACGGCCACGACTTCACCCTGGTCGGGCTTTTCAGCGGCGCTGTCGGGGATAACGATGCCCGATGCAGTCTTGCGCTCGTTTTCGAGGCGTTTGACGATCACGCGATCGCCCAGGGGACGCAAGGCCATGAGGAACTCCTGTTGCAAAAAAGAGAAGGAAATGATCGGTTAGGCCCGGGAACGCTTGTTAGCACTCACCGGTGTCGAGTGCTAATTATAGGGATGATGTTCTAGGGTTCAAGGGGGAGGGGGCTGGTTGTTACATATTGGGGAGCTGGATGGCGTCTAACTTCATTGAGGCGGAAGTTAGACGAGCAGCCGGCAAGCACGGCGACAAAGGACAGGCGTGCAAACACGGGGAGGGAAACAGCCCCAGTACGCTGTGATAGCAGCCATAATCAATTCAACCTGGTCTCGAGTGAAGGCAGGAGTTCAGGTTTGGCTCCCACATAAACCGGTAGCGGGTGGGCCGTAGCGTACTCAGTGCGGAATATCTCAATGATGACACCGGAAACGCCAGGCGACGACGCGGTACGGACCCGCAACCACGGGCCACTGCCCCAGGGTTTTCGGGCTGGATTGATTACGGCCATCACGGTATTGCTCGGCTTTTCGCTGGGTTTCCTGCGCTACTGGGGCTTCGACGCGCCGGGCGATTGGAGCGCGCTGTCCGTGCTGCCCGGCGTGTCCCTGTTGCTCGCCAGCCTGCTGCAGATAATTGCTCTCTACCGCGCCTTGCGTCTGGAGGATGAAGCCGAGAATGAATACCGGAAAACCGTGCGGTGGTTCATTACGTCGGCGATGCTGCTGTTGCTGGGTGTGACAGCGGCGTTGTGGGAGGTAGCGTGATACGCCGCCCGTGCCGCTGGAAAATTAGGGTAATCCGGGATTCTTTAAGCCTAAACTTTTATGAAGAATGAGCGGCAGACGCAGGACCGCCGCCGCATGAGGCATCGAGGCGGTTCTCCGTGGTGCGGCATGTGACGCACCGAGCGCGGGATCGCGGGGTGAGCCCCCATAAGGAGAATCGCATGCTGTTGCGTAGACGTTGTCTGGCCATGATGATGCTGGCGCTGACTGGCTGGGCCACGGGCAGTCATGCGCAAACGCCGTCTCAGGCCTGGCCCGTCAAGCCCGTGCGCCTGGTCGTGGGTTTGGCACCCGGAGGGCTGGTCGACGTGTTGGCGCGCACGGTGCAGCCGCACTTGGCCGAGGCCTTGAAGCAGACCGTTATCGTGGAGAATCGGGGCGGTGCGGGTGGCAACGTGGCGGGAGCCGAGGTTGTGCGCAACGGTGGCGACAACCATACCTTCCTGCTCAATCCATCGACGACCGAATCGGTCAATCCAGTGATGTTCGCCAGCATGCCGTTCGATCCGCAGCGGGACCTGCGGCCGGTTGCCTTGCTGGCCAATAGCCAGTTGTTCCTGTTTGTCCGGTCCTCGCTTGGCGTCAATACGCTCGAAGAGTTCGTGGCATACGCGCGCAAGCAGCCAGCTCCTCTCAATTACGGTTCGGCCGGAAACGGCACGACGCCGCATCTGGCCGGCGAACTGCTCAAGCAGGCTACTGGCATGCAGGCTACCCATGCGCCTTATCGCGGCGTGGCGCCAGCGATACAAGACCTGGCAGCGGGCCAGATCGACTTTGCGTTTGGACCCGCCACGGTCTTTCCCATGGTGCAAGCGGGCAAACTGAAGGTACTTGCGGTAGCAAGCCGGCAACGCGCTGCCGTGGCGCCCGACATACGAACCTTTTCCGAGGTCGGCATCGACGGTGTTTTCGCAGACAGCCTGTTTGGCGTGTATGCCGCCGCTGGCACCCGCGATGACGTGGTCGATCGCATGAACGCCGAAATCAACAAAGTGCTTGCGAGGCCGGAGATCCAGGCGCGCTTTCTCGATGCGGGCGCCGAGGCGCTACCGCTGCGTGTGGCGGACTATGCCGCGCGCGTGCAGGACGAAAAGAATTTGTTCGCCCCGTTGATGAAGTCGTTGGGGCTGAAGGAACAGTAGATAGAACAACGATAAACGCTCTGCCTGCGCAGCTCATTCGACTCTACGGCGTCATCCTTCCTCGCGCGAGGCAATCTCCGCGGCAAGCTCGGAAAGCGATACCGCGCCCAAGCGTTGCAGCAAGGCATGCTCGCCTTCGCGCAGGGAATCCGCCACCAATTGGTTCGCGGCTCGTTCCACGGGGCAGGCAGGATTGTCGTCGGCTGGCCCGATGGTAAAGACCGTGCCATGGGCGATGGCTTCATGGACATCGCGCGCGGTGATGGTTTCCAGTCCCCTGGCCAGTACCCAGCCGCCGTTGCGCCCGCCCGTGGAGGTCACCATGCCGGCGGTACGCAGCGCCGCCATGGATCGGCGCACCACCACCTCATTCGTATGCAGCATCTGGGCCAGCGTTCCAGAAGTGGTCGTGCCGCCGCGCAAATGCATGTGGATCAAGACGTGCAGCAGACGGGCAAGGCGGGTGTCATTGGCCATGGGATCAATTACCGTAACTACAGGTGTTACGGTATTATAGCTGCACCGGATACTTCTTGAGAGCTTGCCCGATGATCGACCTTGAAACACGCGATGTGACCGTCAACGGCATCGCGCTCAGCGTCACGGCCCAGGGCGAAGGTCCACTCGTCGTGCTGTGCCACGGCTTTCCCGAGACCGCTTATGCCTGGCGCCATCAACTGCCCGCCCTGGCCCATGCGGGATTCCGCGCCGTGGCCCCGGATTTGCGCGGGTATGGAGCCAGCGACAGTCCGGCGGATGTGGCGGCGTTCACAACATTGGATGTCATCGGCGACCTGGTCGCGCTTATCGAAAGAGAGGGGGCCGATGATGCGGTGATCGTGGGGGGCGATTGGGGCGCCAGCATCGCATGGCAGGCAGCCCAACTGCGTCCGGACCGCTTTCGGGCCGTCGTCGCCCTGGGCGTTCCCATGATGCGCAGAGCGCCGGTTGCACCCAGCCGCCTCTTCCCCAGAACCGAGTCCGCTGCGTTTTACACGCATTACTTCAACGAGCCGGGAGTTGCTGAAGAGGAGTTCGAGCGCGACATCAGCGCGACCCTGCGCGCCATCTACTTCGCGGCATCGGGCGACGCCGGGCCGCGTGACGACCCCGCCACGCCCAATCCGTTTGGCATGGTAGCCGCTGGCCGTGGCCTGCTCGATTCGCTGCCTGTCCCCCAGACGTTGCCGGCCTGGCTTACTCCGTCGGATCTGGCGACCTTTGTCCAAAGCTACACCGCCAGCGGTTTTCGTGGCGGCCTCAACTATTACCGGAATCTGGACCGCAATTGGGCGCTGCAGGGGGCCTTTGAGGGAAAGACGGTGGATGTGCCTGCGCTTTATCTCGTAGGGGAAAGGGATACGGGCCTGGCGATTCCCGGCATGGACCAGATCATCGCGGCCATGCCGGCCCTAGTTCCCCAACTGCGCGCTGCTGAAGTCATTCCCGGCGCGGGGCATTGGTTGCAACAGGAAGCCCCCGAGGCAGTCAACAAGGCGCTCGTCGATTTCCTGAGGAGCCTTTGACCGTGTGAAGAAGCCATACTGCAATATCGCGTTGAAACTGCGCCAGCTAAAATCCCGCATGCGCGCTGACGGCTGTCACGGATAGACAACCTCGACGCATTGCTTTTCACCGTCGCCCCGCGCGACCACCGCAGCTCACCTTCGAAGCACAGATGAAAAATACGCTGATGGCCACGCACCTGCGCCTGGTCGGCATGGCCGCGCTCTGGGGCGCGTCGTGGTCCTGGGGCAAGGTCGTCGCCCAGGCCATGGCTCCATTGGCCGCGGCCAGCCTGCGGTTCCTGTTCGCCAGCGTGGTGCTGGTTCTGTGGATGCATCGCGCCTCGGCGCTGCGCGGCCTTAAGTCCCTGACGCGCAACCAATGGCTTGGCCTGGCCGCCGCCGCGTTGGCGGGCGTCTTTGGCTACTCCAGCTTCTTCATGTTGAGCCTGCAGCTGGTGCCGGCCGGCAAGGCCGCGATCGTGGTGACGCTGAACCCCGGCGCGACGCTGTTGCTGGCGGCAATCCTGTTCCGCGAACATCTCAATCCAGCCATCCTGGCCGGCATGGTTCTTTCGGCCATCGGTGCGTATATCGCCATCGGCGGCGGGGTTTCACAAGCAGCCGCCGGCTCCGGCGTAGGCATCGGCGAACTGCTGCTGCTCGGTTGCGTGGCCTGCTGGGTGGCCTACACCCTGATCGGCCGGCTGGTGCTCAAAGGCGTGGACGCCCTGACCACCACCACGGTGACCACCGTGATTGGCGCGCTGATGCTGCTGCTCACCAGTCTGATCGTGGAAGGCGTTCCCGCCTGGCAGAAGCTGGGGCAGGCGCCGGCCAGCGCCTGGGGCAGCCTGCTGGCTTTGGCGTTCGGGGCGACCGCGATCGCCTACGCCTGGTACTTCGAAGGCGTGAAGGCGCTGGGCGCCGGCGCGGCGTCGGGCTACATCACGCTGGTGCCCGTCTTCGGCGTGCTGTTCTCCAGCCTTTGGCTGGGCGAAGCCACGCCCGCGAATCTGTTCATCGGCGCCGCCCTTGCGATCTCGGGCATGGCCATCATGCACGTCGGCCGGCGTCGCGCCGAGGCGCGACAGCGCCGATAGGCGGACCTTCCATGCAGCCCTATACCCACGACCACATGCCGGCCCAGGAAACTTGGCTGGACTGCGCGACCGCCGACGGAGGCCGGCTGCGCGTGGTGCTGCTCGCAGCCGATCCGCAGGCGGCGGCGCCGCTGCTGGCGCGGGCCCGCTCGATCGCTCAAGCGCTGGCGACGCACCGCGACGCCGCGTTGCAATTCCTCTGGCAGGCGGGACGCGACACCGGCGACCCCGAAGATCCCCCTGTGACGTTCCTGGAACACTTCACGCCATCCGACCTGATCGTCGCGGCCGACGGGGGCTACGTGCTGCATCTGGCGCCGCGCGACGCGACCTGGTTCATGGATGGCTATTGGCCGGCCGTATGCTTCGCGGCGGATGACCGGCCTGCGGACTGGATCTGCGAATCCTGATCCGAGCCACCGTATCCAAAGCGGCCTCTTGGCGCGTGGAGGCAATGCCGCGTCAGGTTCCGCACAGGCGCATGATTACACTCTGATCGTGACACGTGCGTCATTCACGGAGAAGTCGACATGCAATTGGCTCAAACATGACTAGCAACGACGGGATTCAGGTCTCGGTCTATACCCGATGGCACCAGTTGTCGGTGCCGTTGGCCTTCGCCCTGGCGGCGGGCAGCTTCATGCTGGTGGTGTTCAACCGTGGGCCGATTGTTCTGGCGGTTGTGCTGGCGGTGCTGGGGTTGCTGGCGCCGCCGCTGGTGGCGTTCAAGGGCTTTCCCACACGCAATACCGTCAAGGTGACGTCCGAAGGGCTGGAGTTTTCGCGCCGCTCTGCCGTCGCCTTCGCCCAATTGTCCCGCTGGGGCACCGACGATTATCTCAAGCTGGTCCGTCCCGGCCTGCCGACGTTGCTGGTCAGTGCAGTGGACCGGCCCACACGTGAACGTCTGTTGCGCGAGTTTGAGCAGGCCTTGGCGGCGTGGAATACGCGCCAGCCCGCCGGTACGCAGGCGGCGCGCCGCACACATTTCTATGGTTCCACGGCAGGACGCCTGGTGGGCCTGTTGATCATCGCGCTGGGGGCAGGTGTGGCGGTGATGGCGCTGAGCTTGCGCGAACCGTCGATGTCGCTGGCTATCGTTGGCGGGCTGGGAGCGCTGTTCGGATTGACGATGCTGTTTGGCCGGCGGGGCTGAACGGTCATGGCGGCCAGGCAGGTCGAGGTGTGTGCGCAGGTCGTGGAAGCGCTTGCCGCCGCAATCAAAGATATAGTGGTGCGCTTTCAAGGCTCCCGCTTTCGCGGCGAACCAGGACTTTTCTTAGCTTCAGGATGCTTGCATGACCATGACCGCCGAACAGTTTCATCAACGCATGTGGGAAATCCTGGATCCCGTGGACACCGAGCATTTCGAGGTCGTGGCCGCGCCCGCGCCCGATGCGGAGGCGATCGCCGGGCTGGAAGCCGCTGTAGGCTTCCCGCTGCCTTCGGCGTTTGCGGCCTTCTGCCAGCGTACCAACGGCCTGTGCGTGATGGCGCGCGAGGAAGTCTGGCCGCATGCGAAGGAATTCGAAGTCGGCCCCGCCTGGACTTTCTGGCGCGGCCTGGTGCTGTTGGGCATCGATGCGCCGGAGTTGCCCGAATGGGCCAGCATCTCGGCGCAGCAGCGCCAGCTTGCCGAGGCCGGTTTGCCCGGCATCCTGCCCGTGCTGAAGGTCGTGGGTGACGGCAGCCGGATCTGGGGCGTGGATCAGGCGGGGACGGTCGTGGCGATCGATGACCTGACCGATGTGGAGCCGCTGGCCGGCGACCTCACCGACCTCTACGCCGAGCAGATAGCCGATCTGCTGCAGCGCCAGCAGGATATGGCGCAGCGGCTGGCCGAACGCGCGGCGCGCAAGCAGCGCAAGCTGCCGGGGTAGCATGAGCGCAATGCTGCAAGTCACGGAAGAACCCCTGGCCGATGAGGACATCGTGCTCCTGCGCCGTGGCCGTCGCGGCAGATTCCTGACGGCCGTGTTCGCGGGGCTGATGTTCCTGCTACTGGCGAGCAGCGCGATCATGTTCGTCGTGCTTGGCGCGTCCGATCGCAGCCTGCGCCGCGGCGCTGACGGCGTGGTGATCCTGTTGTGCACAGTGGCGATGACTTGCTTCGCGGTCTTTCTTGGACGCAGGTTGCTGCGCCTGCCGCAAGCCTGGCGCCGCTTCAATCGGGTGTTGAAGGGGCGTGTACCCAAGCAGATCGTTTCCGGGCACCTGACCGGTTTTGGTCCGGCCGGGAGTCCCGGCATCTGCTACGTCTTCGGCGAACAGCGCGTGGACGTAGCTCTGCCGTTTTGGAACGAGATCGCCAGGGACACTCGAGAAGGCTTCCGGCCTGTGACGGCCGTGGCGCTGACGGACCTACCCGTGCGCCTGCACTTGCTGACGCTGGACCCCGATGCGCCACCCGTGCTGTTGCTGGCCGAGTACCCGATGAGCGCGCAGGCCTGGAATTCGGTCGAGGAAGTCAGCAACGCCGACCGCGAGGCCGTGCGCAAGGAAGAATTGAGCCTGCGCAAGTTCTTCTACGTGCTCGCCCTGGCCCCGCTGGTCGGCAGCCTGTTCCTGGGGCCCTTGATCCTGCTGGCCGCATTCTTCGTTCTCACGGGATTCGTGCTGGGCATGCGCAGCCCCAGGCTGAAGCGGGCCCGCTACAAGCACGGGGTACGCGGCTTGGTCGAGGAAGTCGTGACCTATCGCGTGCGCGCGTCCAACTCGAACATTTCCACGCTGGTTCACAACTATCGCATCGGGGGCGTGATGTACCGGGTCGAGCATTTAGGGCAAGCTGCCGCGCCGGGCCAGCGCGTTGCTTTCGAGTATCTCGACGGAACGGGCATCATGGGGCCGAGCGCCTTGTTCTTTCGGATTGAAGACGAGCCGGTCATGACGCTATGAGCGCGGCGCGGGCCGCGCCGGCGACTTCATGCCTGTGCGCAACACGCTTGAGTGCTTGCGTTGTCGCCAGGCGCGTGGCGGCCATGCCCGGCCTCGGCCGGCGCCATGCCCGCAACCGTGCAGTTCCGTCCTCGTCGCTTCGCCTCGTAAAGCAGGTCGTCTGCCCGTTTCAACGCGCTGGCGAAAGGTTCTCCTGCCTGCACGACGGTCACTCCCATGCTTGCGGTGAAACAGGAATCTGGAACCTGTGGCGTCCAGCGCTGCGCCACGAAACTGGCACGGATCTCTTCGGCGATTGCGGTGGCGCTTTCCAGGCTTGCCGTGGGCAGCAGCAGCAGGAATTCTTCTCCTCCCAGCCGGGCCGCATGGATGCGGGTGTCCGTTAGCGGCCTGAGCAGGGCGCCGAATCGGGCAAGCACCATGTCGCCAAACGCGTGGCCGAAGACATCGTTGATGCGCTTGAAGTTGTCGATGTCGGCCATGATCAGCGCGGTCGGCGTTGCCGCATCCGAGAATGCGCGCCCGGAGGCAAGCAGACTATCGAGTCCTTGGCGGTTCAGCAGGCCCGTCAAGGCGTCGGTATGGGCGTGGCGACGGTACTTCTCTATGGCGTCGTAGCTCGTCGCGATGAAGACCGCGAAGGTCAGGACTATGCTTCCGAGCAGTCCGGTGTATTGGATCAGGATGCCCCAGACCGACGTTCTCCATTCGCCCGTTGAGAGCGGCGGAATCGGGGCGGCAATGTACAGGATGCACTGGCCCGTCAACACGAGGGAGATGAAGAGGAACGCGGCGGTGAGCACCCTGTCCGACGTGGTCACGGCATGCCTGGCGAAGGACAGCGTGGCCCGCCAGGTCACGAGCGCGCAACAGGCTTGCACGAAGAACGTTTCCAGCTTCGCACTGGCAAACAGCACTACCGAGACAACTACCATCGCCGTCGAGGCAAGCAGGACCGCAGCATCGAAGTAGGGGGGAACCTGGCTGCGCCTGCGGCTCTGGAGGGCGCGACAGGCGAGGATGACGCCGCCCAGAATGAAAGCATCCTCGACAACCTGTTTATATGGGGAAAGTGCGCTGGCCTGCACCAGCATGATGGCGTAGCCTGCGCCCAGGCTGGCCAGGGCGCAGCCCCACCGGAGCGTATTGAAGCCGATGAAGCGTGCAGCACAGAGTCCGATGGCGCACATCAGGATCGCTGCAGGCACGGACCATTCAAGAAGGGTTGCGGGCATGGACAGGCGAATACGTGGAACGGTACACAGTCGAGCGCATGCTCGGCCGACACAATTTGTATGGAAAAAGATTACAGTGTGTTGCAATGTATCGCCAGGACTCAACAGTCAAGGATTGTCAAGCGATGCGGCCAGCTTCGCCGGGAAGGGAAAGCGGTATCTGCCGGACGTTGAACAGCTGGCGAGAGACGCGGCGGCTGTCAGCTGGCCGACAGGCGGGCGCGAGGGGCGCCAGCTACACTTCCGGCATCCCGCGCCAATGTCCGCCGGACCGGTCCCGTGCCCCGTGGCAAGGCGGCGGACAGGCGGCCGGTCTCCCATTCTCCCGCCATGTCGCAACCCGATTCGTTCAATCTGAAGCAGATCGCCGTGCCGGCGTTCGGCCCGTCGCTGCTCTATGGCATCAGCAACGGCGCCATTCTTCCCGTGATCGCGCTCACCGCCCGCGATCAAGGAGCGTCGATAGCCACCGCCGGCCTGATAGCCGCCCTCATCGGGGTTGGCTCGCTGCTTTCCAATATTCCGTCCGCGCTGATCACCCATCGCTTCGGCGAGAAGCGCGCCATGGCTGGCGCGGCGGTGTTGAGCGTGGTCGGCCTGCTGCTCGTGATTGGCGTGCCCAACCTCTGGGTGCTGGCGTTGGCCATGCTGATGCAAGGATGCGCGCAGTCGGTGTTTCAGCTGGCGCGCCAGAGCTACATGATCGAGGTCGTGCCGCTGGCGTACAGGGCGCGCGCCCTGTCCACGCTCGGCGGTACGACGCGGATCGGTACTTTCTTCGGCCCGTTCGCGGGTGCGGCCCTGATTCATTTCGTGGGGCTGGATGGCGCCTATTGGATTGCCATCTGCGCCATGCTCGGCGCAGGACTCATTGCCATCAAGGCGCCTGATATCGAGCCTTCGGCGGGCGCGGGCGCGGGCGCGCCGCGCGCACGCATGGGCGAGGTTGCGCGCGACCATCGCGGCGTGTACGCCACGCTCGGCGTGGGCGTGATGCTGATCAGCGCGCTGCGCGCGTCGCGCCAGGTGGTGATTCCCCTGTGGGCAGACCACCTGGGCCTCGACGCCGCCACCACTTCGCTCATCTACGGGCTGGTCGCCGCAGTCGATATGTCGGTGTTCTATCCGGCGGGCAAAGTGATGGACCAGCGCGGCCGCTTGTGGGTGGCATTGCCTTGCACGCTGCTGATGGGGCTGAGCCTGATGGCGATCCCGCTTACCGACGGGGTGGCGAGCTTCATCCTGGTGTCGGCGCTGCTGGGCTTCGGCAACGGCATCGGATCGGGCATCGTCATGACGTTGGGCGCCGACGCCGCCCCAGCGGGCGCGCGCACGCAGTTCCTCGGCATCTGGCGTTTCATGGCCGACCTTGGCTCAAGCGGCGGACCCGTGGCGCTGTCGGTGCTGACCGCCCTGGTGTCGCTCGGCGGCGCATCGTTCGGTGTCGGCACGCTGGGGCTGGTGGCGGCCGGCGTGTTCTGGCGCTGGCTGCCGCGCCGCGCGCAGGCTTGAGGGTCTTGCTCCAGGGCTCGCACGGGTCATGGGAGCCGCCCGCGTCTCCGTAGGGAAACGGAAGATACGGTGTCGGATTGAGCTTTCGCGCCGCAATTTGTAGTCTGGCATCATATTTTTTGCGGAATGGCCGCCCCGGAGGCGCTGATGCCGACTCTCTCCTATGCAATCCTCGAAGCCCCTTCCACGCTAGGCTTGGCGACCGACGGTGTGGAATGCCTGCCTGATCAGCTGCTGGCCCACGGCCTTGCTGAGCGCATCCGTGCACGCCGCGCCGGGCGACTTGCCGTACCTCCCAAGAATCCGACGCCGGATCCCGAGACCGGCACCCTGAACGCCAAGGCCATTGCGGCGTGGTCGCCCAAGCTTGCCGACGCGGTGGGCGCGCTGCTTGATGCGGGCGAGTTTCCGGTGCTGCTAGGCGGCGATTGCACAATCCTGCTGGGTTCCATGCTCGCGTTGCGCAGGCGCGGCCGTTACGGTCTGCTCTTCATCGACGGCAACGCGGACTTTTTCCAACCGGAGGCGGAACCCAACGGCGAAGGCGCTTCGATGGATCTTGCCTTCGTCACCGGCCATGGTCCGCCGTTATTGGCCGACATCGAAGGGCGCGGGCCGTTGGTCCGCCCTGAAGACGCCGTTGCGTTCGCGTATCGCGATCATGAGGACCAGGAAGAGTACGGCAGCCAGCCGCTCCCTGAAGCGCTCAAGACGCTTGATCTCCCCGCAGTGCGTTCGATGGGCATCGAGGCTGCTGCGCGGCAGGCAGTCGATCATCTGACGCGAGCAGAGCTGGATGGTTTCTTTATCCACCTCGACGCAGACTGTCTTGACGACGCCATCATGCCGGCCGTCGATTTCCGCGTGCCTGGCGGCTTGTCGTGGGAAGAGCTGACGGCCACGCTGCGGATTGCCCTGTCGAGCGGCAAGGCCGTTGGCCTTGAGATCACTATCTACAATCCGCGTCTTGATGAAGATGGCAGGGCCGGGCGTGGCCTGGCCGATTTGCTGGCCGCAGCCCTTGGAACAGCTGCGTCATCGGTGTAATCGTGGTGTCCGGCGGCACGCAGTCGCATCGAGTTTGCGTGCGGCTGCGGAATGCCTTTGATCAGCGCACCGCGAACCAGTCTCCCTCCAGGCTGCCGTTCATGCCGCAGAACGGCGGACCGAAGCCGTCTTTCTCGACCCCGGCGGGCGGCGTTTCTCGCACCACCAGCACAGCGCCGCGGCGCGTCAGGTCCAGCGTCCACGGCGGCCCGTCCTGATAGGTGACGATGATGCTGTCGCCTACGGCGACAGCCTTGCCGCTCAGATCGCAGACCCAGCGGCCGTTGTAGGGCTGGGCCGAATTGGCGGCCACGAGCAGTTGGCCGTCGGCGCCGCGGGTGATTTCAATTTCACCTTCGACGTTCTTCCACTTGCCGACAAAGCCGGCAGGCGGCTGCGGATCGATGGACTTCAGAAAATTCAGGCGGTAGCGCATGCTGGTGCCGATCTCCTTGACCGGCGTGCTGCCCGAAAAGGGCTCGGCATAGATATTGTCCCGCACGCCCAGGAAATAACGTTGGTCGGCGGTCAGCGATTTGACTGCCTCGGCGTCGAGCTTGCCGCGTACCGCCTTGTACTGCTGCGCGATGGCCGCGTCCTGGTCGGCCAGCGCCGGGTGGGCGCAAATGGCTTTTTCGACCGGAGTCGCGGCCTTGGCGCAGTTGAAAGAGGGGGCTGCCACGGCGCTGCCTGCCACGGCCAACGATGCTGCAAGGACCAGATGACGGATCATCTTGTGTAGCTCTCCAGGGTTATATAAGCGTTCGATGGGCCTGTCGGCGCCGAGAGGACTGCGCAGTTTACCGGCGGGGACTGTGCTTGGGGACGCCGGGATGGCCTTGTCGCTTCTGCCAAGCGCGCCCGCGCTGGCGACTTCCAAACCGAGGCCGCAGAATTTTGCGTTGGGATGTCAATCAAAAAAATATAAGCCTTTGATTCTTATTGAATTGCGTGCCAATTCGAGCGGATTCTGGCCGCGGACTCCTGATTTCTTGGCGAACGGTGCTTTCTTAAATATATAATTCATCTGATAAGCATTCGCATTTAGATATCGGAACGATGAATTGTGGCCAAGAAAACTCAGTTGACTATCTCGCTGTGCGTCCAGTGCTTTAGCCCGGCAGTCGCGCTGTCCTTGATTCTTCCCGCCAGCGCCGCCGCCCAGACCGCGGCGCAAACCACGACGCTGCAGCCCGTCACCGTGACCGCGGGTTCGGTCTCGGAGGAAGACTTGCCCGCGCCCTATGCCGGCGGGCAGGTGGCGCAGGGCGCGCGCCTGGGCCTGATGGGCAATCAGGACGTGATGGATACGCCATTCAACGTCACCAGCTATACCTCCGAGCTGATCCAGAACCAGCAGGCGCGCACGTTGGCGGACGTGATGGCCAACGATCCTTCCGTGCGGTTCACGACGTCGAGCGGACACGCCTACGAGAACTTCCGCATCCGCGGCTTCGACGTCAACCAGAACGACGTGGCGATCAACGGCATGTATGGCCTGGCGCCCATGGGGCGCACGCCGCTGGAGTTCGTCGAGCGGGTGGAGGTGCTGAAAGGCCCGAACGCCTTGTTCAGCGGCATGGCGCCCAGCGGCGCGGTGGGCGGCACGATCAACCTGGTGCCCAAGCGGGCGGAAGACACGCCCAATGCCACCTTCGGCGTGAACTGGCAGGCCGACGGCCAGCTGGGCACGACCATCGATGCCGGCCGCCGTTTCGGCTCCGCCAATGAATGGGGCGCGCGCGTCAACGGTTCCTTCAGCGACGGCGCCACCACGCTGGACGGCCAATCCAGAAAACGCGAGTTCCTGTCCGCCGGCCTGGACTATCGCGGCAGCGCCCTGAGCGCGTCGATAGACGCCTACCATAGCCAGGAGTCGTTTTCGGGCGGCACGCCGGCCATGTTCTGGTTCGGCGGTTCGGTCGTGCCCGAAGCGCCCGATCCTCGCATCAACCAGTTCAGCACCGGCTATGGCAGCATCCAGAGCAACGCGGTCATGGCGCGGGCTGAATACCGCTTCAATGACAGCGTATCGGCCTTTGCCGGTGTGGGCAGGCGCGACAGCCATCAATCGGGCCTGATCAATGGCACCCATGCGCGGCAGATCGACGCCAATGGCAATTTCACCGGCTCCATCATCGGCCAGCGCGCCTACACGGATGCCACCTCGGCCGAGGGCGGGCTGCGCACGCGGTTCAACACGGGCAACGTACGGCACGAGCTGGTGCTCCAGGCTTCCTTGCTGAAGCTGGAAGACGGGTCGGCCACCGGGCCGGCATCGACTTTCAAGTCGAATATCTACGACCCGATCACGCCGGTCATGCCTGCGGTGCCGGGCAGCGCGCCCAAGACGGCGGAGAACACGCTGTCCAGCCTGGCGCTGGTGGATACCATGTCCTTCTTCGACGACAAGCTGCTCCTGACCGGCGGCCTGCGCAACCAGCGCGTGAAGACGACGAACTTCGACAAGACCGGCAAGACGACGGCCCGCTATGACGAGGACGCCGTGACACCGGCTGTCGCCATCGTCGTCAAACCTTGGGGACCGGACGTCTCGCTGTATGCCAACTACGTGCAGGGCCTGAGCAAGGGCGATAGCGTCACGGACACCAGCGCCAGCAACTATGGCCAGGTGTTCGCGCCCTACAAGACCAAGCAGCAGGAGCTGGGCGTCAAGTGGAATGCCGGCACTTTCACCAATACCCTGGCATTCTTCCAGATAGACAAGCCCATGCTGGTGACGGAGGGCTCCACGGCCAAGCCTACGTATGCGGACGGCGGCGAGAAGCGTGTCCGCGGCGTGGAGTGGAATACCTTCGGCGAGTTGGCTGCGGGCTTGCGCGTGCTGGGCGGCGTCACTTACACGCAAGGCACGCAGGTCAAGACCTCGTATGGCCGCTATGACGGCAATACCGCGGTGGGCGCGCCGCGCTGGCAGGCCAATGCCGGGCTGGAATGGGACACGCCGTGGGTGCCCGGCGTGACGCTGAGCGCGCGCGTGCAGGCGACTTCGAGCCAGTACGCGGATGCGGCCAACAAACTGCAGATCCCGGGCTGGGGCCAACTGGACCTGGGCGCCCGCTACGCCACGCAGATCAACGGCCGGGACGTCGTGTACCGGCTGAATGTCAACAACGTGTTCGACAAGCACTATTACGCCGGCAGTTTCAGCGACACGACGCCTATCGTGACGCTGGGGCCGGCGCGCACCGTAACCGCCTCCGCCAGCATCAGTTTCTGAATGCGGGATGTTTTGCCGGTCCCTGTTCCGGACAGTCGATTCGGAGCAGGGATTGGCAGGCAGGTCTCGGGCATTTCATCCTGGGGTGACCATGGAAGTCCTGATTCTTTCCAGCCTGGCGAGCCTGTTCCTGGGCAGCTTCTGTATCTATCGCGCTTCGCCCAACCAGCGATGGGGCGCCACGTCCTGGCCGGTCCTGCCCGCCCGCGTCGCTGGCATTCTGCTGCTCGCGCTGGGCGGCTGGGGTTGCCTGCGCGCATTCTCTGCCGTCGCGGCCGTGTTCGTTTTCTGCACCGCCTTGATGTTGTTCTTCAGCCTCATGCCGTACCTGGGCGTACTGGCGGGCCTGCGCGGTAGCGATACGCATGAAGCCCGTTAAGCCCGCGCCGATCCGGCGCGACTGGATATCGAAGAGCCTGGCGGGCGCATTGCTCGGCTTCGCGCTGGCCATGGGCGCCAGCGCAACGCTGGCCGCATTGACTGCCGGCATTCCGTTGGCGACGCGTTCGCAGCTGGCCATGTGGCTGGTGCCGCCCGTCTGGCTCGGCGTCGCGAGTACCGTCTACTTTTTCGCCAGCGGCCTGCGCGCGTGGATCTGGCTGGGCGGAGCCTGCGTGCTGCTCTATGGCGGACTGCTTGTCGTCAAGGCGATCTGAAGGGAGTCCGCGATCATGAGAGCCGACTACATACGCATCTACAAATCCGTCCATACCTGGACGGGCATCCTGACCGGCATGGCGCTGTTCATCGCCTTCTACGCCGGTGCGCTGACCGTATTCAAAGAGCCGCTGACCCGTTGGGCTACGCCGCCCGCGGCCGTCGCGCCCGTGGCGCTGGAAGACGCGCCCGACCTTATCGCCAGAACCCTGCAAGCGCGGCCGGATGTGGCCAAGGGGTTCAGCATCCATCTGCAGGACGCCGAACACGTGCCGGCCCGTATGTCCTGGGAAGTCCGTGACGGGCAGGCCGACGATCACGATGAATCGTCGATCCGCCACCATGTCGCCTATCTGGATGCGCGCGGCGAGCTGCGGTTGGAGGAGGCCGCGCCCAGTGGGCTGATGCCGTTCATCGATGTGCTTCACCGCGTGGTGGGCCTGCCTGTCGACAGCGATCCCAACCGCTGGTTCATGGGCATCGTCGCATCGCTCTATGCAATTGCCCTGGTGTCGGGAGTGATCGTGCTGCTGCCGTCGCTGGTCAAGGACTTTTTCGCGTTGCGGGTCGGGAAGAACCTGAAGCGCATGTGGCTGGATGCGCATAACGTGGTGGGCATTGTTTCGCTGCCATTTCACATCGTCATGGCGCTGAGCTCCGTCGTGTTCGCGTTCCACGACGGAATCTACGATCTGCAGGACAAGCTCATGTACGAAGGCAAGCTGGAATCCGTCTTCCAGCGGTCCGGCGGCGGCGCGCCGGCTGGAGAGGTCCGGAATCCTGCAGACATGCTGACGCCGGCGGAACTGCTGACCCAGGCGCGCGCCCTCGCCCCGGGCTTCGAGCCTTATGGGTTGCAGTATCAACAGGTCGCCAGCCCGCGCGCCATCGTACGCGTCTGGGGCAAGGACGACAGTGCGGTATCGCCGCGGGCGCGAGGCGGCTTCGTGGCGCTCGATCCCTACAGCGGGAAGGTGCTCAACCGCGACTATCTGCCGGGCGGACAGGACGCGCCCAACCTCTGGGTCAGCAGTTTCTTCGCGCTGCACATGGCTTCCTTCGGCGGCGCGGCAGTGCAGTGGCTTTATTTCCTGCTTGGACTGGCGGGCGCATGGCTGTTCTATAGCGGCAACCTGCTGTGGATAGAAACCCGCCGCAAGCGCGCCGACCGGCAGACGGGCGAGATTCCAGTGCAGCGCTTGGACACGCGGCTGATGGCGTCGGCGACAGTGGGCGTCTGCCTGGGATGCGTGTGTGGCATTTCGTTGATGATGGTCGCGTCCAAAGGGTTGAGCGGGCACGTCGGCGATCTGAATGCCTGGCTGCGGGCGCTGTACTACATGGCGTTCTTCGCCAGCCTGGCCTGGGCCTTCCTGCGCGGAGGCGCGGCGGCAGGGGTGCATCTGCTATGGGTCGCGGCAGCATTGACGCTGGCGATACCCGCGGCCTCGCTCGTGGGCGGGCTGTTTCCTGCCTCCGGGCTTTGGGCGCACACGTCGGCCGCGGCGCTGGCAGTGGACGCGACGGCCCTGGCGGCAGGGCTGGGATTTGCCTGGATGGCAAAGGCCAGCGCGCGCAGGATCGGACGGGGCGACGCGGACAGCGTATGGGCGCCCAGAAGGCTCGCCGCGCGCGAGGGATAGCGGACCGCCGCGAACGGGCCGTGAACAAACGAATGGATGAACATGCGTAAAAAGAACAGATTGGAATGGCGGGATTGGATGTCGTCGGCTGCGCTGGCGGTGTCGATGATAGGCGTGGCGCCGGGCATGGCCGCGGCGCAGTCCAGGCAGGGCGCCGTCACACCCGAGGCCCATGTGGACGAACGAATTTCGCTACAGAAGGGAGAGTTCCTCGCGGGCACCTGGGCCGCCGAATCCGGCGTGACCCTGGATCTTCTGGACAGCGCCGGGCAGCACGTACGCCGGCTGAGCGACGGCGAAAAGCCGGCCGGAGCCCTGATGCTGGTGGCGCCGGAGGATGGCCTCTACACCGTTCGCGCGCAGGGCCAGGGCCTGTTCCGCTGGGCCGTGACGGAACGCCTGCCCCTTGCGGGACAACGTGCGCCCGCGGCGGCGCTCGACAGCCCGCGCCTGACCGCGCTGGCGGCGACGCTGGCCGCGGGCGGCACGACGGATGCCTTTTGGGATGAGGTGGCGCAGCAAGGCACGCCGCTGGTCGAGGCCGTGGACGCCGGGCATGACCGCGTCACATTCCTGTGGCGCGGCGCCGAACGCAATGTGCGCCTGTTCGGCGGGCCGTCGTCGGACCATGCTCAGTTGGCGCGGCTGGGCAACTCCGATGTCTGGCATGCCAGCTTCGTCGTCCCCAGGTCCACGCGCCTGTCATATCGCCTGGCGCCCGATGTGCCCGAGCTTCCGGGCTCCGGCATGGCGCGGCGCCGCGCGATCCTGGCCACGGCGCAGGCCGATCCGCACAATCCCAAGGCATACCCGGCGCGCGGCGTCGACGCGTACCAGACCTATTCCATGCTGGAACTGGCGGACGCGCCGCAGCAGCCCTGGGTCGAGCCCCGCGCGGGCGTGCGGCAGGGAACGGTGGAGACCATGGAGCTGCGCAGCGATCTCATGCGCAACACGCGCAAGATCCACCTGTACCGTCCTGCTGGCTGGCAGTCTGGCGCAGCGGACAATCACGTGCTGGTGCTGTTCGACGCCGGCGCCTATCTGGGCCGCGTGCCCACGCCCACCATTCTGGACAACATGATCGCCGCAGGCGTCATTCCTCCGACGGCGGCGCTGCTCATCGACAACCCTACGGCGGAATCCCGCAGCCAGGAATTGCCGCCCAACCCGGACTTTGCGGACTTCCTGGCGAAAGAGCTGATGCCGTGGGCGCGCAAGCAAGGCATCAGCGCGCCTGCCGCGCGCACCGTCATCGGCGGTTCCAGCTACGGCGGATTGGCATCGGCCTATGCGGCGTTGCGCCACCCCGAAGTGTTCGGCAACGTGCTCAGCCAATCAGGTTCCTATTGGTGGTCGCCGGCGGGCGAGGAGGACCAGTGGCTGACGCGGCAATTCGTCGCGGTGCGCAAGCTGCCGGTGCGCTTCTTCCTTGGCGCCGGCCTGTTCGAGTCCGGACGCGGCGGCCAGCCGGGCATCCTGGAGACCAACCGGCATCTGCGGGATGTGCTGCGTGCCAAGGGCTATCTGGTTACGCACCGCGAGGTGGCGGGCGGACATGATTACCTGGTCTGGCGCGGGACCTTGTCGGATGGCCTGCTGGATCTGATCGGCACTGGCAAGCAGGGGGGCGGATAAGCCCGGCTTGAAAGCTGGCAGGCCTGCTCAGGAGGCGTCTTCGGACGCCTCGCCGTGCTCATCCCACCAGTCGCCCAGCGCATCCAGCAGCTGCACCAGCGTCTTTCCCGATGGCGTGAGCGCGTACTCCACGCGCCGCGGATAGCCATCGAAATCAGTGCGCTGGACGATCCCGGCCAACTCCAGCTTGCGCAGCTCCAGCGTCAGCATCCGATGCGAGATGGTCGGATTGTCGCGGCGCAGATCGCTGAAACGCTTGGTGCCTTCCTTGAGGTAATAGACCAGCAGCGTCGGCCATCTGCCGCTCAGTATCTGCATGACTTCCTCGATGGGGCAACGCGAAACCAGGTCTTTCATGGGCGGGTCATGGTGACAAAAATGTGCGTAATTTACTTAGCCTAGCAGATCCGTAGAATTCAATCCGCTGCGCAGCGTGACCCTCATCTACGGAGAAAGAAATCTTGGAACCCATTCTTGTTTATGGCTTTCCGCTGGGAAGTTCCATGGGGCTCGTCGCTGCGCTGGAGTGGCTGGGCAAACCCTATCGCCTGTGCCGCGTGGACATGCTGAGCGAAATGCGTCTGCCCTCCTATGCGCGGATCAACGCGCGCCACGAGACGCCTGCATTCGTCAGCGAACAGGGCGCGGTTTTCACGGAAACCATGGCGATTGCGCGCTGGATCGAAAACCGTGATGACGAGCGCAGGATCAGCTTTGACCCGCTGTCGCCGGAATCCGACCGCATGCACCAGTTCATGGCTTTTCTGAACACTGGTTTCACCGCCGCCTTCACCCCGCATTGGGTCGCCCTGGAAATGGATCCGCCTGATCCGGCCTTGCAGAAAACGCTGCGGGAGTGGGGGGCGCAACGCGTCATAGAACGCCATGACAAGCTCGAAGCGATGCTGGGCGAGACTCCGTTCCTGATGGGCGATCGTCCGACTCTGGCGGACGCCGTGCTGGTGGGCGTTGCGCGCTGGCTGGACTTCCATGAGGTCGCTGCCCAGTCCCGCTGGCCCAGGCTGGCGGCGCTGCGGCAGCGGCTGGAAAGCGACCCGGCGGTCAAATATGCGATCTCGTTGGAAGAGGGAGCAAGCCCCGGTTATCCGGGACTGTGCCAGGGCCATGTGCCGCTGGAAACGCTGATCGCGACGTATGGAAAGTAGACGGCCGGCCCCATCCGGCGCACGGGCGGCAATGCCCCGCCGCTGTCCGTGCGCCGTCCTCGAGTCTTTGCCCCAGTAAGACCAAAGTCCCATGCGCGGCCCGCGGACGGTAGCTATCCTGCGGGCTTGCTGCCAAGGGCAGAGCACAGGAAGGGGTGGCTCATGAGTCTGATTCTGGGTAGGACAATACTGGACAAGGTGGAGACAAATCGGGTGCGGAGCAAGCCGGAGACGCTGGGGCAGTTCTTTTCCAAACCCGCCCCGCCGGTAGGTTGGCGCATAGGCAAGCTGAGGCCAGGCCAGTCTCTCTTGCTCTGGTCGTACAACCTCCAGGGCTTGATGGTCTGGATGGATAGTGCCGGTCCCGGCAGCCTGGGGTCCGTTCCGGGCACAGAGCGTTACGTTTCGACCTTTTTCGAGTACCGGCGCGCGCCCGAGAACGCGACCCTGCATGGCGCGAAGAATGTGGCGAAAGTCTGCTATGCCGCCAGCGTCGGGCTGCTTGTGGCCGAATGCCGCCAGTTGGTGCACCGTGGGGAGTTTCTGCCGGCCAGTCACTTGAGAGCTCTGCGCGAGGCACGACCTGCGAGGGACATGGGCATGGCGCGCTCCTGCCTGCTCGTGACGAAGCGGGAACCTGTTGCCAATGCCGCAGCCGCCGCTCCAGAGGCCAATGAATTCGTTTCCACCACGGGCAGCCCGAAGGAAATTGTCGAGAAAATCCAGTGGATGTCAGCACAGCCCTCGGGAAATTTTCTGGCAAGGACACGCTCCCCCGCGAAGCCGGGCTGACGCGGGTCGGGCCCGCAGTTTCAAGGTTGCGCCTAAGTCATTTCTCATCCAAAAGCAGGATGGAAATTTCTGATAATTTCAAAATACTACGACTAAAGTCCGATGTAGCCCCCGAAGGCCGGCGCTATTGTTCGCACCAGCAAAGCGCAGCGCTCGCTGTGCGGTACGAGTGGTTTCTTCGGAGAGGGTCATGTCCAATAGCTTGCAGAAATGGGTGGGCCGCAACCGCCCGCCGCGGGTTCAGATCACGTATGACGTTGAAACCGGCGACGCGATCGAGAAGCGTGAATTGCCGATGGTGGTGGGCGTGCTGGCGGATCTTTCGGGTCAGCCGGCCACGCCGCTGCCCAAGCTGAAAGAGCGCCGTTTCGTCGAGATCGACCGCGACAATTTCGACGAAATCCTGGGCAAGATCCGCCCGCGCCTGGACCTGTCCGTGCCCGACACCGCCAAGGGCGAAGGCAATCTGCGCATTGAGCTGAACTTCGAGAAGTTCGCCGACTTCCATCCCGAATCCCTGGTCGAGCAGGTGCCGCGGCTGTCCAAGCTGCTGGAGGCGCGGCATCAACTGCGCGACCTGCTGGCCAAGCTGGATGGCAATGACGAGCTGGACTCCATCCTTGAGCGCATCGTGCGCAGCACCGAGGAGCTCAAGGCCGTCAAGAGCGAAGCGCAGGCTGGCGGGACGGCCGGCGATGTGGCCGAACCGGCCGCAACGGCGCCGTCGGCCTAACGCGGACGGCAACGTCAGCGCGCGCAGGGCAGGCCTTGCGCCGAAGCCGCGCGCGGGCAATTTCAATTCTCAGGGTGACGAACATGGCAAGCAAACAGACGGCCGATACGGCGGCGGTTGGAGGCAACGCAACGCAGGAAGCGGCGCAGGCGGGCGAACTCAGCCTGCTGGACCGCATCGTGCAGGAAGGCAATATGGCGGTGGAGCCGTCGCAGAATTCCTACGCGAAGAAACTGCTCGGGCAGCTGGCGTCCCAGATCCTGGACGAAGGCATGCGCACCAGCCCGGACAAGTCGGTGGTGGCGATGATCAATGAGCGCGTGGCGGAAATCGACCGTCTGCTGACGGATCAGCTGAACGCCATCATGCATGCGCCGGACTTCCAGGCGCTCGAAGCATCGTGGACCGGCTTGCACGATATGGTCCATGGCACCGAGACGAGCTCGCGGCTGAAGCTGCGGCTGTTGAACGTCAAGAAGAAGGAATTGCTGAAAGACCTGGAGTCGGCCGTCGATCACGACATGAGCCTGCTCTTCAAAAAGGTCTATGAAGACGAGTACGGCACGTTCGGCGGCAGTCCGTATTCCGTGCTGATAGGCGATTACGCATTTGGCCGGCATCCGCAGGATCTGGCGCTACTGGAACGCATCTCCAAGGTCGCGGCCGCCGCGCACGCGCCGTTCATCGCCTCTGCCGCGCCCAGCCTCTTCGACCTGAAATCGTACACGGACCTCGGCGTCACGCGCGATCTCTCCAAGGTCTTCGAAAGCGCCGAGCTCGCCATGTGGCGCAGCTTCCGCGAGTCGGAAGATTCCCGCTACGTGGCGCTGGTGCTGCCGTCCTATGCGGCGCGCCTGCCCTACGGCGCCAAGACCAAGCCGGTCGATACGTTCAACTTCGAAGAGGACGTCGACGGCTCGGATCACAGCAAGTATCTGTGGGCGAATTCCGCCTACCAGCTGGGTCTGCGCATCACCGACGCGTTCGCCAAGTACAGCTGGTCGACCGCGATCCGCGGGGTGGAAGGCGGCGGCAAGGTGGAGAGCATAGCCGCGCATGCCTACAAGACCGATGAAGGCGACATCGCGCTCAAGTGCCCGACGGAAGTGACGATCACGGACCGCCGCGAAAAGGAACTCAGCGACCTGGGGTTCATTGCGTTCGTGAACGCCAAGGGCTCGAACCAGGCCACGTTCTTCGGCAGCCAGACGGCAAACAAGCCCAAGGTCTACAACAAGGATGCCGCCAATGCCAATGCGCAGCTGTCATCACGCCTGCCGTTCGTGCTGGCCGCGTCGCGGTTTGCGCATTACATCAAGGTGATGATGCGCGACAAGGTGGGCAGCTTCCAGTCGCGTACGGACGTCGAGAACTATCTGAACAACTGGATTGCGGACTACGTGCTGATCAACCCCTCGGCCTCGCAGGAACAGAAGGCCAGCTATCCGCTGGGCGAGGCGCGCGTCGACGTCACGGAGGTGCCCGGAAAGCCCGGCGCGTACCGCGCCACCTGCTTCATCAAGCCTCATTTCCAGATGGAAGAGCTGACCGCGTCCATCCGCCTGGTGGCAGACCTGCCGGCCGCGGCTGCCTGAACTTTCGAACCGCGCGCCGCCAGTCGGCGGCGCACGCCAACCGAATCCTCTTCGAACACGGAATTCCATGGATACCATCCTGCTCAAGATCAACAACATCAAAGGCAACTCCACTCTGGACGGCCATGCCGACGCGATCATCCTCTTGGGCGCCTCGCATGGCGTGATGTTGCCGATGTCGATGGACATGGCCAACACCGAGCGCGCCCTGGGCCGGCCCAGCTTCTCGGAAATGGCGTTTACCAAGGTAATGGACCAGTCCACGCCCGCGCTATACAACGCGTGCGCGTCCGGCGCCAAGCTGAACGACGCGACCATACTCATCGGCCGCAACGAGAGCGGGTCGTTCCTGTTGCACGTGAAGTACGTACTGGGCAATGCGATGGTCTCGTCCATCAACTCCGCGCTGGGCGAGGGCGGCGGCAGCGACAGCTTCACGTTGTGCTTCAGCAAGCTCTCCATCGAATACACCCAGCAGGCCACCGCCGGCAACAAGGCCGGCACGGCATCGTTCGGCTGGGACCTGGCGACGAACAAGTCCACCGCCGCGCCCAAGAAGTAATGCCGGACGCCGCTCCCGCATGTGCGGGCGCGGCGCCGGTGCACGTACAGGAACGCCCGCAACATGCCGACCGATACCCTTTATTCGCCCGTGCCCTTGTTTGACCGCCTGGCGGCTGATGCGGAGTCGCAACTGGCGGGGGCCGACGCGCAGAGACTGGCGGTGGCCAGGGACCTGGAGCGCCTGCTGAACACGCGTTCGCGCCTGGATTTCGAGGCCTTTTCACGCTCGGCGGCAACGGTGGTCGACTACGGCGTGCCCGACTACTCGGCGCGGTCGCCGGTGTCGGCGTCGGATCGCGAGGCCGTCGCTGCTGTAGTCAAGCAGGCCATTGCCCTTTATGAACCCCGCCTGTCCAATGTGTCGGTGGACATGGCGCCCGCCGCGAACGGGATAGGCCCATGCCGGCTGGAGATCCGGGCCGACATGCGGGTCGGCGGCGCGGTGAACCACGTGGCATTCGAACTGCTGGCAGGCGCGCAGAGCGGGACGGGGGGCGGGTCATGACCGATCTGGCGTCCGATGGCATCCTGCAGTACTACAAGCGCGAGCTGTCCTACCTGCGCAATCAGGGGGCGGACTTCGCGCTGCGCTATCCCAAGGTGGCATCCAGGCTGGCGCTGCATGGCACGGAATCGCCAGATCCGCATACCGAACGCCTGATAGAAGCCACTGCGTTCCTGGCGGCCCGGGTGCACCGCGACCTGGATCAGGAGTTTCCCCAGATCGCCGCCGCGATGCTGGACAACGTCTGTCCGACGCTGGTGCAGCCCATCCCGTCGATGACCGTGGTGCAGCTGGCTCTGGACGGCAGCCAGGGAAAAGTGACGGCCGGACTGCCCGTGCCGCGGCATAGCGGCCTGGCGGCGCGGACCGAGGCCGGCGAACTTTGCCGGTTCCGCACCGCCTGGGATGCCACGCTGTGGCCCTTGAGGATAGGAAGCGCCGGCTTCTCTGAAGACCAGGCTTTGCGCCTGGAGCTGGAAAGCGATTCCGGCGTGGAGCTGTCGGAGCTGGAAATCCGCACACTGCGCATCCACCTGCAGGGCGACTGGATGGTGACGATGCCGCTGTACGAGTTGCTGGCGGCGGGCGTGGCCGGCATATCGCTCTATGCCGAAGGGGGCGGCGTTGTGCCGCTGCCGTTGACGGCCTGGCGCGAAGTGGGATATGCGCCGGAAGAGAGCGTATTGCCGCAGCCGCCGAATGGATTGCCGGCGCACGGCCTGATGCAGGAGTACTTCGCATTTCCGCGCAAGTTCCATTTCTTTGACCTGGATTTGCCGCGGGGGCTGCCGTTCAAGGGGCGCCGTTGCCAGATCGCGCTGCACCTGGACAGGCAGGCTCGCGGCCTGGGCGCGATAGGCGCCCAGCATTTCCGCCTGGGTTGCACGCCGGTGATCAACCTGTACGCGCAGACCAGCGAACCGGTCACGATCGACGATAGCCATTACGAATATCGCCTGGTGGCCGACAAGCGCCGTGACGAGACGACGGAAGTGCATTCGGTGCTGTCCGTGATCCTGTCCGATCCGGCGGCCGAGCGCTCGATTCCCGTGCCCAGCTATGCGGAGGTCGAGCACGCGGACGCCGCTCGCGGTACGTTGTTCTGGTCTGCCCGAAGGGAACACAGCCTGCGTGACCGCGTAAGCGGCACCGACATGTTCCTGAGCTTCGTGGATGCCCGCAACGAGATTCGCCGGCCCGTTGAACCCGTGGTCTATGCCAATCTGCTTTGCACCAACCGGCGCCTTGCCGAGCAGGTGCCAGTGGGCGCCCGCATGGTGTTCGAACGTGTGGCGCAGAACGTATCGGTGCAATGCCTGTACGAGCCCACCGCGCAGCGCAACCCGCCCTTGGGCGGCGACGCGCTGTGGCGCCTGGTGTCGCTGCTGACGTTGAATCAGCAGTCGCTGGTGGAGTCATCGACCGGACACAAACGCCTGCAGCAGATCCTGCAGTTGTTCGCGTCCGGCAGCACGCGTGAGCAGGATCTGATCCGCGGCCTCAAGGGCGTCAGTGCGCGCCCAGTCACGGCGCATGTGGGCAAGGAGGCCTGGCGCGGCTTCTGCCACGGCATGGAAGTCACGGTGGAGTTCGACGCCGATGCGTTCGTGGGAGGATCGCCGCTGCTGCTGGGCGCAGTGCTGGCGCGGTTCTTTGCGATGTATACATCGGTCAATTCGTTCGTGCGGCTGGCGGTGCGCCGGGGCGACGAAATATGGAAGCAGTGGCAGCCCATGACGGGCTACCAGCAATCGCTATGATCGCCCGGCTGCTCTCCCGCCCGCAACGCTACAACCTGTTCCAGGCGATCGCCCTGCTGGAGCGCGCGACGCCAGCGGCCGCGCCGCTGGGCCGCGGAAATGGCGACGGCGAGGCTGTGCGCCTGCACGGGCATGTGTCGGTCGCGTTCGAGGCCAGCGACGTGCGTGCCATCGCCCGGAAGCAGGACGCGGGGCGTTGGGGCCAGGCCATGCAGACACGCTACGCCTTGACTACGCCGGTGATGACACTTGCCGGCGCCAGCAGTCCGTTGCCCTTGGCGTACACCGAACTGGTGCTGCAGCGGCGGGCGTCGCGGGATCACGCCACCGCAGATTTCCTGGATATCTTCAACCACCGCTTCCTGTCCTTCTTCTACCGAAGCCGCAAGAAGCACGCGCTGGGCCTTAACGCGTCCGCGCCGCATGCGTCGGCGCTGGTGGGCTGCCTGGATGCGCTGAGCGACCTGGGCTATGCCCGCGACGAGGCCGGTCCGCAAGGCCAGCGCCTGTGGGTCAGGCACGCCGGTCTGCTGGGCGTGGCGACGCGATCGATGACCGGGCTGCTGGCGTTGCTGGCGGACCGTCTGGGCTTGAAGGTGCTGGGCCGGCAATTCATCGGGCAATGGCGGACGCTGGACGCGAAGGATCATTCGCGCCTGGGCGGAAAGGGGTTGGCGTTGAATGCGTCGCGGGCGCTGGGCCGCCGGGTATGGGACCAGGGGGCCGGGATCCGTATCGAATTCCTGGACCTGAGTCCCGCCCGGTTCGAGCGCCTGTTACCCGGGGGCGCGGACCACGAACTGGCGCTGTGGCTGATCCGCAGTCACCTCCGGAGAGACCTGAACGTGGATTTCGTGCTGCACGCGCAGCCGCGCGCCGGTGCGTGCGTGCTGGGCGGCGCGGCAGCAGCCCGGCTGGGGTGGACCAGCTGGGCCACCGCTAAGCGGCAGACCCTCGCTCCGGCGCCGGTGCGCCTGACGGCGCGCATGGCGTCCGCTTCCCCATTGGCCAACCGTACATAAGGCAAATCCGGCATGGATATCGACATCCGCACGCTGCTGGCCCGGCTCAACCCGGTCTGCAAGCACGCGATGGAACTGGCGGCGCAGCAGTGCGTGCGCCAGACGCATTACAACGTGGATGTCGAGCACTTGCTGCTGACGCTGCTGGAAACCGCCGCTCCCGATCTGAAAGCGGTGCTGGATCATTACCAGATCCGGGCGGAAGACGTGTCGGCGCAATTGCAGCGCGCGCAGGAGCAATTCAAGCGGGGCAACGGCCGCACTCCGTCCTTGTCGCCGAATTTCCCTCCCATGTTCCAGGAGGCATGGCTGCTCAGCTCGATGCTGCTGGGGCAGCAGCAGATCCGGTCCGGCACCCTGCTGCTGGCGTTGCTGGAGGTCGACAGCCTGCGCGGATTGCTGCTGGAGTCGGCGCCGGGATTGCTGAACATCTCCCGGGCCGACTTGCGAGCGGCATTGCCGTCCATCCTGGCGGGCAGCGCGGAAGACGCTGGAACCTCGTCTCCCCCGTCCGGGCCGGGAGCCGCGGGCTTGCCCGCCGGCGGCGCGCCTGTCATGCCGACGCCGGGCGAGGGCGGGACGCGCCAATCGGCGCTGGAGCTGTATACGATCGACCTGACGGCCCTGGCGCGCGAAGGGGCGATCGACCCGGTGCGTGGCAGGGATGCGGAAATCCGGCAGTTGGTCGACGTGCTGCTGCGCCGCCGGCAGAACAATCCCATTCTTACGGGCGAGGCCGGCGTGGGCAAGACCGCCGTGGTCGAGGGCTTTGCGCAGCGCATCGTGCAAGGCGACGTGCCTCCGGCCTTGTGCAATGTATCGGTCCGCTCCCTGGACCTGGCGCTGCTGCAGGCCGGGGCGGGCGTGCGCGGCGAATTCGAGAACCGGCTGAAATCGGTGATCAGTGAAGTGAAGGCGTCGGCGACGCCGGTCATCCTGTTCATCGACGAGGCCCACCAGTTGATAGGCGCGGGCGGCAGCGAAGGGCAGGGCGACGCCGCCAATCTGCTCAAGCCGGCCTTGGCGCGCGGCGAATTGCGCACCATCGCCGCCACGACCTGGGCCGAATACAAGCGTTACGTCGAGCGGGATCCGGCGTTGGCAAGGCGCTTTCAGGTCGTCAAGGTGGAAGAACCCACCGAGGCGGCGGCCGTCGAAATGCTGCGCGGCATGGTGCAACGGCTGGAGGCCCATCATGGCGTCGAGATCCTGGATGCCGCGGTCAGGGACGCCGTGAAGCTGTCGCACCGCTATATCTCCGGCCGGCAGTTGCCGGACAAGGCGATCAGCGTGCTGGATACGGCTTGCGCCAGGGTGGCGATCGGCCAGAGCGCGGAGCCGGAAGAAATCGAGGCCCTTGGGCGCGCTATAGAGGCGGCCGAGAACCAGCTGCGCATACTGCGCCACGAGGCCGCCACGGGCACGGACCGTCATGACGCGATCGCGGCGACGCAGCGTCAGATAGAGGATCAACGCGAACAGCACCGCCGACTGGGAGAGAAGTTGGCAGCCGAACGCAGCGCGGTGGCTGAAATCCTGACGTGGCGCCGCCGTATCGCCGACCGCGTCGTGGCCGGCAGCGACAAGGCGGCGGACGAAGAGGACCTGGACGCGTTGACCGCCAATCTGACCCGCCTGGAAAAAGGCCTTGAGGCAGTGCAGAACGACGAGCCCATCGTGCCGGTGTGCGTGGACTCTTCGGTCGTGGCGAAAGTGATTTCCGGCTGGACCGGCATTCCGGTGGGCCGGATGCTGGCCGATGAGCTGCACACCGTGCTGTATCTGCAGGAGAAACTGTCCGGACGCATCGTGGGACAGGACGAAGCCCTGGACGCCATCGCCCGGCGCATCCGTACTTTCCGCGCGGACCTGGACGATCCTGGCAAACCGGTGGGCGTGTTCCTGCTGCTGGGTCCCAGCGGCGTCGGCAAGACCGAGACCGCGTGCGCGCTGGCCGATACCTTGTACGGCGGCGAGCGCAACATGATCACCATCAATATGTCGGAGTTCCAGGAAGCGCATAGCGTGTCGGGCCTGAAAGGCGCGCCGCCAGGATATGTGGGATACGGCCGCGGGGGCGTGCTGACCGAAGCGGTGCGGCGCCGTCCCTACAGCGTCGTGCTGTTGGACGAAATGGAGAAGGCGCATCCCGACGTGCTCGAGCTCTTTTTCCAGGTGTTCGACAAAGGGACCATGGAGGACGGCGAGGGCGTTTCCATCGACTTCAAGAACACCCTGATCCTGTTGACGTCGAATGCGTCGCAGGACGTCATCACCGATGCCTGCCGGGGCGGGGCGCGGCCCTCCCCAGAGGCCCTGGCCGAGCGTTTGCGCGCCCCGTTGTTGCGGCAGTTCAGCCCGGCGTTCCTGGGCCGCCTGGTGATGGTTCCCTACTACCCGTTGGGAGATAGCCAGATCAATGCCATCGTCAATCTGAAGCTGGAACGCCTGGCCCGGCGTTTCGCGCGCAACCACCACGCGAACCTGAGCTGGGACGACGCCGTGGCGCAGTCGATCGCGGCGCGTTGCAAGGAAGTGGACAGCGGGGCGCGCAATGTGGACCATATCCTGACGCAGGCGGTGTTGCCGGAGCTGGCGCGCCAGGTGCTGGAACGCATTTCCGTGGCCGCGCCGTTCGGCGGCGTCCATCTGGGCCTGACGCCCGCGGGTGCGATCGATTTCCGATTCCGCGACGCGGAGACCGGATAAGCCCATGGCCGCCGATCAGACCCAAGCCCACTGGTTTGCCTCGGTATCCACGCCGTTCGGCAAGGACGTCCTGTTGCTGGAATCCTTCAGCGGGCGCGAGGCGATGTCGGAGCTGTTCCGGTTCGATCTCAGGATGAGGTCGGCCAACAAGGCGCTGGATGCGAGAGCGATCGTCGGCAAGGCCGTCACGGTGACATTGCAGCGCCCGCGTCAGCGGCCTCGGCACTTCAACGGAATCGTCACGCGCTTCGTGCACCTGGGCGCGGACCGCGGGCATGCCTACTACCTGGCAGAACTGCAGCCGCGCCTGTGGCTGCTGACGCTGGGGCGGGACCGTGCCATACACCAGAACAAGACCGCGTTGGACATCGTCAAGGAAACGCTGGGACGCTACGAGGTGGCATTCGAGACCCGGCTGGGAGCGGGCGCCTATCCGCGGCGTCCCTATTGCGTGCAGTACGACGAAAGCCCATTCGACTTTATTTCCCGCCTGATGGAAGAAGAGGGAATCTTCTATTTCTTCGACGGCGCCGATGGCAGGCATACGCTGGTGCTGGCCGACAGCCCCGCCGCGCATTCCGTGAATGCGCATGCCGCCCGCCTGCAGTGCGCGCTGGACAAGGACGATGGGGCGGACCCGGACCGCGTGCATGCGTTCGAGATGGCGCACGGCATCGTGGCGCCGGGGCATGTGCTGGCGGACTATGACTATCTCACGGCGAGCACTTCCCTTGCCGCATCGCGCAAGCCGGCGCTGTTGCCCGACGCCCGGCACTATGTCTATCCCGGCAAGTACGCCGACGCCGCGGACGGCGACCGCAAGGCCGCCATCAGGCTGGCTGCGCAACAGGCCGACGGGCAGGTGGGCAGCGGCGTCAGCGGATGCCATGGCCTGTCGGCCGGTTCCCGCTTTGAACTGGCCGGTCACCCGGACAGCGCTCTGAATGTGTCCTACGTTCTGCGGGCCGTCACGCACGACGCGACCCAGGAGGGATACCGGAACCGCTTTGACGTGCTGCCGGAGGCCGTGCCGTTCCGTCCCAGGCCTGTGACGCCCCGGCCCATGGTCACCGGGACGCATACCGCCCAGGTGGTGGGGCTGGCGGGTGAAGAGATATGGACCGACGCGCATGGGCGGGTGAAGCTGAAGTTCCATTGGGATGACGGCCCCGCGCGAGACCAGGACAGCTCCTGCTGGGTACGGGTATCGCAGAGTGTGGCGGGGCAGGGGTGGGGGCATTGGTTCCTGCCCCGAGTCGGCCAGGAGGTGGTGGTGAGTTACGTCGATGGCGACCCCGACCGGCCTCTGGTGACGGGTACGGTCTACAACAAGCAGCAGACCTTGCCCGTGCAGCTGCCGGCGGAGCAGACGCAGAGCGTCATGCGGTCGCGCTCGTCCAAGCGCGGCGTGGCGGGCAATGAGATCCGCATGGAGGACAAACTCGATGCGGAAGAACTGTACTTGCATGCGCAGAAGGACATGCGGGTCGTCATCGAGGACGCGCTTGAGACGGAGGTTGGCGGTAATGAAAGCCGCATCGTCAAGCGGGGAGACCGCCGCATCGAGGTACAGAAGGGTAAGGAATCGCATGTGGTGCAGGGTGTGCGCAGCGTCGAGGTCCATGGCGAGGAAACGCACGCCAACCGGGCGGCATTTACTCAGGACGTGGCCGGCAATTACACGCTGAAAGTCAGCGGCAATCTTGTCATCGACGTCACAGGCTCCATCAGCATCAAAAGCGCGTCGACGCTGACCGCGCAAGCCGCAACCACGCTGAGCAACAAGGCGCTGACGATCGAACACAAGGCGACGGCGACGCAGACCGTCGATGGCGGCGGCCTGCTGGCGCTCAAGGGCGGCCTGGTCAAGATCAACTGAGGCGCGCCATGCATAGCTCCGATACCTCCTTGCCCGAGATCCAGATCATGGAAGAGCTGGACGAGGCCGGCCGCCTCTCGGCGCGCAGTTCCTGGCAGGCCGGCGTGGCGCAAGGCCCGATGACGCGATATGGCGCTGACGGAGAAGTGTTGCTGCAGGCGGAGTTCCGGCAGGGCCGCCTGTCCGGCTCGCTGCGGATACACGACGAATTTGGCGCGTTGCTGCGTGTAGCGTCTTACGCCGAGGGCAGGTTGCATGGCGAAGCGCTGTCCTATCGCGATGGCAAGCTGGCGTCGCGCCAGCAGTATGAGCTCGGGCTATTGCACGGACCTTGCGTGGCATATGCGCAGTCGGGCCTGGAGACGTTGCGGCAGACCTACCTGATGGGCAGGCTCGATGGCATGGCCGAATACCTGCAAGATGGTGTCGTGGTCCGCCGCGAAAGCTATCGCCTGGGCCTCCTGGATGGCGAAACGCGTGACTACGCTGCGGACGGCACGCTGTTGGCAGCGTCTCCGTACCGCGCGGGGGTATTGCACGGCATCGCCCGCCGTTACGCGCCTGATGGCGCTGCGCTGGCCGAGCGCCGTTACGTGAATGGTGCGCCGGAGCAGCCTTGGCGCCGCCTGGAGCCGGCAGACTCCGAACCGTCATCTCCCACTTTCGGCGCGCGCCTGGAAAAGTGGATCAGAGGATAGCCATGGCCCTGCAAGTGACCACGGGTTCGGCCCTGATGTGCAGCTTTGGCGCGGCGCCGTCCGTGCTGAATGTAATGCCTGCGGGCGTGCTGGCGGGGGCATTGCCAGCTGCCACCATCATGGACCATGCGCCAGTCGCCAATGTGGCGCCTTTCGGCATGTGCAGTTGCCTGGGCAATCCGGCGGTTGCCGCGGCCACCGCCGCGGCCTTGGGCGCCTTGACGCCCATGCCCTGCATGCCCGCTACGCCCGGCCCCTGGCTGCCCGGTTCACCCACCGTGCTGATCGGTGGCAAGCCCGCCTTGCAGGACGCGTCGATGCTGCTCTGCACCTGGGGTGGACTGATCCGGATCACGGCGCCCGCGCAGGTCACGACTTTGGTTCCCTGAGGATGTGAACGCATGTCTTACGTATTCTCCCTGACTCCCCGAATGTTGACCGTCACGCTGGCCTGCGCCGTCCTGCTCTGCGTGCTGCTGTTCCTGCTGGGCTTCCAGATCGGAGCCCGCCTGTCGGAACCGCCAGCCGCGCCGCCGGGTATCGCCGCCGCCGCGCCCGCCACGGTAGAGGCCGCGGCGCCCAAGGCGGACCGCCATGACTGAGTTCCCCGCTTCTTCCTTTTGGCTACTGACAGGCCGGAGCCTTGCATGTTGCACCTATTGAAAACCCTGTTCCGGTCCGTTCGTCTCGCCGTGCTGGCGACGTTCTTCTGCGCGGCATCGGCCATGTCCTGGGGCGCGGCCGCTCAGGCGCAGACCGGCGTGGTGCGGATGGACAACGGCGCCCTGCTGGCGCCTGAGTTTGCCCGGATCATCAACCGGGGGGAACTGGTGGTCGCATTGCTGGGCGTGGACCAGCCGCCGTTCTTCGAAGAACGGAATGGAAAGCTGAGTGGCTTTGACGTGGATTTCGCGCGGGAGATCGCGCAGAAGCTGGGAGTGCGGGTGCGCTTCAACCGCCAGGCCCAGACCTTCGACGGCGTGGTGACCCTGCTGGCCGAAGGCCAGGCGGACCTTGCCATCAGCAAGCTGTCGCGCACGCTATCGCGGGCGCGGGTCGTCAGCTTCAGCGCGCCATACCTGTCGCTCAAGCGCGCCCTGCTGCTCAACCGCGTCAAGTTCGCGCAACTGGCGCGGGGCCGCTCGGTGCCGGAGGTGATACGCGCCTATACCGGCACGATCGGCGTGGTGGCCAAATCCTCTTATGCGGATTACGTGACGGCCAACTTTCCGCAGGCCGATGTGCGGCAATACCCCACCTGGCAGGCCGTGCTGGCCGCGCTGGACAGCGGAGAGGTCACCGCCGCCTACCGTGACGAATTCGAGGTCAAGCGCGTGCTGAAGATCGATCCCACGGCTTCGCTGCGGTTGCGGGTCGTGACGCTGCAGGATCTGGAGGACACGCTCGGCATGGCCGTCAATGCGTCGGATCAGGCGCTGCTGGGCTTTATCAACCTGTACCTGGCGGACCGCAGCGAGCGGTTCGACGTCAACGTGGTCTTGCAGGCCACCAATCACTGAGGCAGGCGCAAGCTGGACCATCATGACTCTGAAACGACTCTACGCGATCGTCCTCAATCCCTGGCTGGTGCTGGGGAGCCTGGTGCTGGGCGGCCTTGCCGGGCTTTACCTGCCGGCATTTTCCCGCAGCCTGTCGCTGATCGGCGAGGTGTACGTCGATTTCCTGAAGATGACGACCTTGCCGTTCATGATCTCGGCGGTGATATTCAGCCTGCAGCGCCTGTTTCGCGACGGCGGCGCATCGCGTCTTTTTCTGCGCGTGCTGGCGGTCTTCGCCGGCACCGCCGCGCTGGTGGCCTTGGTCGGGGCGGCCGTGCTGCTCATCCTGAACCCCGGCGCCGACCTGTCCAGCGCGACATTGCAGGCATTCGGCCTCATCGTCGGCAGCGATTCCGCCTCCAGCGTCACTGTGATGAATCTGTACGGCGCCGATGTGCCCGCCAAGACGTTGACCCTGGCCGACCTGCTCGGCAGCCTGGTGCCGACCAATATCTTCGCCGCGCTGGCCAGCGGCGACGCCTTGAAGTCGCTGGTGTTCGCGTTGCTGTTCGGGATCGCGGTGGGCTATGTGCCTGAGCGCATTTCGGTAGGCTTGAGCCAGGTGCTCGAGACCGTGTATTGCGCTTGCCAGAAGCTGATGCACTGGCTCAGCCTGCCCCTGCCTCTGATCCTGTTCTGCATGAGCGCCTCGCAGATGGCCAAGTCTGGCATCGAGCCGCTGCAGGCGATGACGCAGTTCGTTCTGGCCTTTTTTGCGGTGGCCGTGCTGCTGTTGTCGCTGGCGGTGGTGGTCATCTGGAAGCGTTCGAACCAGCCGCTGTCCGTGACGCTGGAAGCCCTGCGCGCGCCGTTCGCGCTGGCGCTGGCGACGCGCAACAGCGCGGCCTGCATGCCGAGCATGATCGAAAGCCTGGCCGACAAGCTCGGATTCGCCCGGGCTCGGGTGGAACTGCTTGTGCCTCTGGCCGTGTCGTTGCTGCGGGTCGGGCCGATGGTCTATTACGTATGCGCCACGCTGTTCATTGCGCAGCTGTATGGACGCCCGCTGGGCGTGGGCGAGGTGGCCACGGTGTTGCTGGTGTCGGTGCTGGCCGGCTTTGCGTCGGCCGGCATGACGGGCTTGGTGACCGTGTCGCTCATCGGGATCACCTGCGCCTATCTGGGGTTGCCGTTCGAGGCCGCCTTCATTCTCTTCCTGGCCATCGATCCGCTATGCGACATGTTGCGCACCCTGATCCTGGTGATCGGCAACTCGGCGGCGGTGTCGGTCATTTGCCCGCGGCCGCTGCGGGTATAGGAGGCCGCGATGACGATGATCGGAGTGCTTGGGGGCATGGGGCCGTTGGCGACGGTGGACTTCATGGGACGCATTGTTCGCCTGACACAGGGCGCGCGCGACCAGGATCATCTGCCCATGGTGGTGGCGAACCTGCCGCATACGCCAGACCGTTCTTCCGCGATCCTGGGGGATGGCCTGGATCCGTTGCCGGCGTTGTACGCGGGCGTGGACCTGCTCAATCGCAGCGGCGTCGGATTGCTGGTGGTGCCGTGCAACTCGGCACACCACTGGTACCAGCAAATGCAGCGGCGCAGCGCGGCGCCCATGCTGCATATCGGCGAGGTTTGCGCCGACGCCGTGCCGCAAGGCGGCAAGGTCGCGGTGCTGGCCACGCGCGGCACGCTGGTGTCGGGCTTCTACCAGGCGAGCCTGCGCGAACGAGGTATCGATTTCCTGGTGCCGGGCGCCGTGGAGCAGGCGCGGATCACCGCCTGCATCGCGCAGGTCAAGGCGGGAGACCTGACGGCGGCTGCGAGCCAGCTGGAACTGGCGTTGCGGCAGCTCGAAGCCGGCGGGGCGACGGCGGCCGTGATGGGGTGCACGGAGATTCCCTTGGCTGCGGGGGCGATCGCGCACGCGCCCATGCCGCTGATCGACAGCACGCAGGAGCTGGCGGCGGCAACCGTCCGCTATGCGTTGACGCGCGGTTGGAACGTGTCCGCATGAGCGCCTTGAACCGCCTCTCCGGCAGCACCGTATTGCTGGCCTTCTGCATGGCGACCGGGGCGTTGGCGGGCGTCATGGCGCAGCCGTTGGGGCACGCCGCCTACCTGGTCGGCAAGCTCTACCTGGTGGTGGTGAACATGGCCGCCATGCCCTTGCTGGTGGTGGCGATCTTCTTCGGTTTGCGCCAGGTGCTGGATATGCCGCGCCCGGGCAGGCGGATTGCGCTGACCGCGGCCCTGGCGGTGGCGCTGGTGGGCGCGTGCGCCGTGAGCGGCACCCTGCTGGGCGCGGCCGTCATGCCGGGCAAGCACCTGAGCCCGCAGGAACATGCCCAGTTGGGCGAGCTGGTCTGGAGCGAGGGCAATGCGCTGTCCGAGAACAGCGTCAGCCTGATGGAATCGCCGGATGCCGGCGCGGCAATGGGCGATGGCGCATCGCGGCGGGAGAGCGTGATGCGTGGGCTGCTGCCCGACAACTTCTTTCGCGTGCTGGCGCAGGGGAACACGCTGGGAATTCTGGTGGCGACGCTGTTGTTCGGGTTGGCCTTCGCTTCGTTGTCGCGCGAGCGTACCGCGTTGCTCGATGGAATCTTTGAAAGCTCGTACCGGGCGTTGGGGATCATCATCGACCGGGCAAATCTGCTGATTCCGGTCCTGGCGTTTGGCGCCAGCGCGTATCTGACGTCGAACGCGCAGGCGGCCACGCTGGGCGCCATGGGCGGCTTCCTGTTGTGCTTCATGTTGTCGGCGATCGTGCTGTCGATCGCGGCGATGGCCGTCATATCGGCCCGCGCAGGCCTGCCGTTCCTGTCCGTGTTGGCGGAGATGAAAGGACCGCTGCTGGTCGGGCTGGCCTCCGGCAGCGCGACAGCGCCAGTTCCGCATGCCATCGAAGTCATGAGCGCGCGCCTGGGATTCAGCCGCGGCGTGGCTGAGCTTGCCTTGCCCTTCGGTGCGGTATTCCTGAGGGGCGGGGCGGCGCTGTATTTCGCGCTGGTGACGCTATTCGTCGCGAATCTTTACGGCAGGCCTTTGGGCGGCGCGGAACTCGTGCTGGTCGCGGCGGGTTCGATGGCGGCGGCCTTCGTGTCGGCAGGACATGGCGGAGCGGCGAACGTGGCGTTCGCGGGCTTGACGCTGGGGCTGCTCGAGCTGCCGGTGGAAGCTGCAGGCGTGTTGTTCGTGGCCATTGACCTGCTGTGCGACGGATTGCGGACGGTGCTCAGCCTGCTATGCGTGTGCGTGGTCGTGGCCTGGGTGTCGGACGGCCTTTCGTCCGAACGGGCGGCCGGGCGCGACGGGACGGCGGGGCGCGCTCCTTTGCAACTGGCCTTTTCCGGCATGCAGCTGATGCTGATGGGAAGTTGCATGGTGCTGGCGGGATTGCTGATCGTATTGTTGGGTATCGGGTTGGGAGCCAGGTGATGAGAGCGACGGGGTGGGCATGGCGCGCTGCGCGAGGCGGGGTATTGATGCTGATGGCGGCCCTGACGGGATGTTCCGCGTTGGGGTTGGACTATTTCAAAGGCGAAAAGCCGGCGTGGAAGCAGGTGGTGGTATCCGCGGCCACGGACGCGAATGGCGATAGTCCGGTGGCGGTCGACCTGGTGCTGGTCAAGGACGAAGCCCTCTTGGCGCGCTTTGCCGAACTGACGGCAGCCAAGTGGTTCGCCGGGAAGGACGACCTGCTCAACACCTATCCGCAGGGATTGCGATATGAAGGTTGGGAGGTGGTTCCGGGCCAGCATCTGAGCGTACCCGGAGACAAACTCGAAGGCCCGCGCGTGGCGGGGGCATTCGTGTTTGCGCGCTATGCGGCGCCGGGTGCTCATCGGGCGCGGGTGGACGCGTTCAGCGGCCGGCTGCTGATCCGCCTGGAGAACAAGGGATTTACCGTGACGGCGGGCCAATGATGAATAGGATTCGATTCTTGCCCGGCGCGCCCGGTGCGCATGCCAGGAGGGCCGCCGCATGACCCGCCTTCAAACTGTGGTGACGGATGCCGTGGAATGGCATGAAGGCATGCTGCTGGCGCCCCAGCACTTCCAGTTGCTGGCCTCGCGCGTCGACACGCTGGTGGCGTGGCAGACGCTGGCGGCGGCGCCCTTCAGCTGGGGCGTGCGCCGGCTGGTGCTGGACAGCGGACTGTTGCCCGCCGGCATCGTGCGGGTTCTGGAGCTGGAAGCGATCATGCCGGACGGCACTGCCATTGCCTATGCCGCGCGAACGGACACGGCGGAAAGACTGGAACTGGCGCTGGATTCCCATGCGGCGCAATTGGCCGACGGTCCGATCGACTTTTACGTGACCTTGCCCGTCGCGACCCTGGCGCGACGCGAAGGGCAAGTCCGCCGATTCCGTTCCGTGGCCGGGGCGCCGGTAGAGGACCAGGTGTCCGACGCCCCTGCGGCGGATATCTCGCGCCTGCTGCCCAACCTGGCGTTGTCGGCCGGGGACGTGCCTGCCGCGCAGTTCGTGGCGCTGCGCCTGGGATCGCTCTACAAGGACAATGAGGTCGTCAGGGTTGGCGAACGCCTGCCGCCGCTGCTGGAAGTGCAACACGACAACCCGCTCTGGGTCGCCGCCTCGGCGTTGCTGGGCCAGTTGCGCGGCAAGGCTGCCTTCATCGCCCGGCAGACGGCCAATCCATCGTCCCGGGTGGATGACCGGCTGACCCAATTGGAGCTCAGGGACAGGCTGCGCAGCCTGCTCGCAGGCTTGCCCATGGCCGAGGCCGTCCTGCGCACGCCGCATCTGCACCCCTGGACCTTGTATCTGGCGCTGGCGTCCCTGGCGGGATCGCTATGCCTGCTCAAGCCTGGCGCGATATCGCCGCCGCCACCCGACTACGACCATGCGGATCCGCTTTCCGTCTTTACGCCCATGCTGCGCTTTCTGCGGGAAGCAAGCTCCGAGATCAACGAGGATTTCCGCCAGTACAAGTTCGACTTCGACCACGGCGCCTTCGCGCTGAAGCTGCGCCCGGAATGGATAGGGGAGCGGCTCGTGATCGGCGTGCGGGGCCAATCGGACCGCGACCTGCTGGCGTGGATGGCAGGGGCGGTCATCGGGTCCCAGCCTGTCTATCCATCGTTGCGCAGCCGTCGCGTGCTGGGGGCTGTACGGCGCAATGTCGAGTACGCCGAAGAACTGGGCCTGCGTTCGGGCTCGGGATACCTGTTGTTCGAGATCCAGGCCGCCTCGGGCCTGGTGCACGGCGATGAGCCATTGCTGATCGCCAATTCCAACGAGGGCGAAAGTGCGCAGCGGCCCCAGGAAATGCTGTTGTTCGTGAAGGGCTGAGGGAAGGGAGATCATGGCGAATCTGACACGCAATCGGCCCGATGGGGACGAAGACGACCTGGTGACCAGCCAGTTCCGCGGGTTTCTGGACGAACTGGAGAGAGTGCGGATGCGGGTGTCGGCAGGCGAGGCGCCATCGGCCGAGGCTGCGGCGCAGGAGCTCAGCCGGCACATGCTGAGCCTGCTTGAGATCCAGACATTGCAGGCACGCCGTGACAGCACCCGGTTCGACGCCGAGAACCTGGCCGACGCGCGCTACCTGAAGGCGGTCCTGGCCGATGAGATCCTGTTGAATGCCGAGTGGGCGGGGCGTGACCGCTGGACCGCCTATCTGCTCGAATCCAACTTGTTCCGCACCAACGTGGCGGGCGATCTGGTTTTCCAGCGCATCGAGCAATTGTTGTCGGGGCGCGAGCCATCGCGCCGCAGCATCGCCCGCCTGTACCTGTTTGCGCTGGCGGTGGGGTTTCAGGGCCGCTATCGCGGTGCGGATGCGGCGCAACGGCTGCGCGGCTATCGCGAGGAATTGTACGAATTCGTCTATCAGCGGCGGGCGGACCTGGGAGGCCGGGACCGGGTCCTGGCGCCGGCGGCGTACTCCAACATCCTGTCGCACGTCGCGCCGCGCAAGCTGCCGACGGTCAGCCGATGGACCTTCATCTTTCTGCTGGGCATGGCGTCGCTGCTGGCCGTGTCGGAGATCGCCTGGCTATGGCAGTCATGGCCGGTGCGTCAGGCGCTGCACGCCGATGTTGCCCGGGACTGACGCCATGCAGATCATCCGTGACGTGATCCAGGGAGCCTTGCCATGCTGACGAGCAATCTGTTCCTGTTGTCGGTCGTCGTGCTGACCCTGGTTGTGTTTGCCGTGCTGGGCATAGTCCTGTACTTCGCCAGGCATGGCGCCCATAAGAAACCCGAGCAGGACCGCAAGGTCGTGCGGCTGCGCTCCGATTCCTTGCGCAATGCCTTCCGCCAGGCGGTCGAGCTGATCGAGGCCAACATCGCCGCGCGCGGCGAACGCTACCGCATACCGTGGATCATGGTGCTCAACGAGGGCGACGGCAGCGGCGGACTGCCGATAGCCCAGGCGGGCGTACCCAGCGTGCTGGGCTCGGAAGCCGCGGGGCCGACGTCGACGCAGGGGATTTCGTGGAATTTCTTCGACCGCGGCATTGTCATCGATATCAAGGCGGCCTATCTGGATGCGCCGGGGCAGGACAGCAACGAAAAGCCCTGGGACGAATTCCTGGGTTTGTGCCGGAATTATCGTCCGCAGCGGCCCTTTGACTCGGTGGTGATCACGGTGCCTGCTGGCATGCTGCTGACCGCCGACACGGACTCCCAGCTGGAACTTGCCCGGCGGGCCAAGCTGGCGCATCGGCGGCTGTGGTTGGCGCAGAACCGGTTCGCCATGCGGTTTGCCGTTTATGTGGTGGTGACGGACTGCGAAGCCCTGGAGGGCTTCAGCGAGTTCGCGGGAGCTTTGCCGGAACCGCTGCGGGCCAGCATGCTGGGCTGGTCTTCCCCCTACGACCTGTCCACCACATATCAATCGGATTGGGTGGAGACGGCGATGCGCTCCATCACTGGCGCCGTGTCGGACGCCAGCGCGGAACTGTTCGCGGTCGACGCGGGCGTCGCGGACGCGCGCGGCTTCCTGCTGCTGCCGGCGCGCATCCAGGCTATGCAGGCGCAGCTGCAGCTATACGTGGACGAGCTGTTGCGGCCCAGCGCTTATCACGAGCCTTTTTTCTTTCGCGGCATTTATCTGACCGGAGACAGCGGAGAGCTGGCGGCGCGCACGATCGGGCGGCAAGCCGAGTCAGGGCCGCGAGTGGATGCCGGTGACGCCGAACCGTACCTGGGCGACGGCCGTGAGGCCGCGAATCCGGCGCTGGCGGACCTGTTGCGCCAACCGGCCTTCCTGCGGGACCTTTTCGAACGCAAGATCTTCCAGGAGTACGGACTGACCCGGCCTTCGCGCTCGCAACATCTGACCCGGCCCGTGCTGCACCGGGCGGTACGTTGGGGCGGCATCGCCTTGCTCGGGGTGTGGGGCGGGGGATTGATCATCGCCACGGTAGAACTGGGACGGCACAACGCGCCTCTGGTCGCAGCGCTGGAAGATACCCGGCGCGATGCGCGCGAGCGCGCCGTGGCGTTGCAACAGGGCCAGGAGCTGCCGGCGGAATGGTACCGGCGGCGCGCCCTGGCCTTGCTGACGCTGGATCAGGGGCTGCAGGTGGATTCCGGGTGGACCGTCTTCATGCCGGGATCCTGGTCGCGCATCGACGATCTGACTCCCCGCGTGCGTGCGCGCTTTGCCCGAGAGTTCGGCGAAATTGCCGTGACGGCTATCCAGCGTGAGCTGGCCGCGCGCGCGTCGCAGCTGACGGGGGTAGGACTGGACCCGGTGAGCGGCTTGCTGGCGTCGGACGGCATATGCGCTCCGTCCGCCAGTCTGGAGGGCGATGAAAGCAGCGCCGGCAGTCTGAGCATCGATGAACAGCCCGAACTGCGTGCATTGCAACGGTACGTGGCGGGCGCCGACCAGTTCGATGCGGCGCTGCGGGCGTTTCAGCATCTGCGCCAGCCGGGCGGCGGCAACGCCGACGCGCTGCGGCAGGTGGTCCGCTACGCGCTAGGCGCCGATCTGCAAGGCGATCTGGGTAACGTGCTTCCGTACTTCAGCCGCGGCCACGATCGAAACGTGCTCTACGGCATGACGCCGACGGCAGAGCAGGGCTTGGCCAGCTTGCAGCAGGCATTCGGCTGCGCGTTCGAGAAGGCGTCGGCGCAGCTGAACCGGCGCCTGTTTGCGAATAATCCGCTGCTGCTCACGGAGCGCGCCGTGGCGCAGTCCACGCGCCAGATCACGGACGCCGCCATGAACGCGGAAGACGCGGCGCAGGTGAGCGGCAGCTATCGCAGGCTGGTTACCGCGATCACCGCTCAACAGGATCTGTTGGCGGCCGGCAAGGGAGGATGGATGCGTCAGGCCGTGTTCACGCCAGGCGCCGCCTATGACCGCGCGATGGCTCGCGCTGCCCAGAACCGTCTGCTGGGGCCGGAGGCCGCAGCCGCGGCGCGCGAGCGCGACCGCGCGGACTTCGAGGGATTCAAGAGCGAAAGAGCCCTGCGTCTGGACGGGCCGGACAGCGGCCTGCTGTGGCAGGACAAGGAGGCGCGCTATGTGTTGTCTCCTTCCCGGTTGGCGTTGCGCGACGCGTTCGCGGGTCTGCTGGCGCAGCCTTTCATGGCCCCGCCACGCGACCTGCAGCCGCCCGTTCTGGACGGCGGCGCGGTCATCGTCTGGAACCGCGTGCAGCTGGATCAGGCCCTGGCGTTGGGCGAGGTGCGCAAGCGCTTTCTCGCGGACGGGATGAAGAGCGTGCCGCCCACCTTGTCACCGGTGGTGGAACGGACGCTGGACGTGCAGTTCGGCAGGCTGGTGTTCGACCAGACCATGGCAGCGGCCACGCCGGCGCAGGCCGATGCGGGAGAAGACAGCGCTGCTTTCACGGCGGCACGCAATCGCTTGCTGCGGATCCGCGCCTTGTTGGCCGAGTTGGGCGCGACGCGGCAGTCGGACACGCTGGATGCCCTGGTGTCCCGCGACGCGATGGAGCATTTGCGCCAGGTGGATCGGCGCCTGCAGCGTTCGGAGCTGTACGCGACCCGGTTCGATGCGGAAGCCGCCGCGCCGGCCGTGCGCACTTCCGTGCTGGCGATGTTCGGCGTCGCTGACGCCGCCGGCCTCGGACCCTATCTGGACCATCAGTCGGCGCGCGCCCTGACCTTGGGCGCCGAGGCCGGGGTGTACCTGGCGGCGCTGGATCCCATCAGCGCGGCCTCGCCGCTGGCTCAACGGTGGCGCGCCATCAATCAGGATCTGGAGCGGTATCGGTTGCGCAATCCAAACAGCAGCTTGCTGCGCCTGGAACAGTTCGTGCAGGCAGTGGCGGACCCGGCTTCGGGCGGCTGCAGGGCGCGCCCCGCGGGTCCGCCGCCGGCCGGCGGCGACGATTACTTCGGCGCCGTGTATGCACGTCTGTACAGCGCGCTGCAGGGACGTTGCAATCAACGGTATGTGTCCGACCTGCGCCAGCAGTGGGAGGATTTCTCCGCGACCTTCAACGTGCTGGTGGCGGGCCGCGCGCCGTTCAATCCGGGCGCGGTGGGTGCGGTTGCGCGGTATGCCAGCGTGGGAGCCATTGCCGCACAAGGCTCCGCGGGGCTGGCGTCGGCGGATTACGGGCAACTTGGCCAGACCTTGAAGCGTTATGACGGAGTGGCCGGAACATACCGGGATGCGGACGGCGAAGCCAGGGGCGCGACTCCATCCGGATCGGTCATGAGGTTCATCGACAATTTCGCGCAGGTCCGCGCCCTGTTCGCGCCCTTGTACCCGTCCGAGGATGCCGGGGTGGCCGGCTATGACCTGAATGTGGAGTTCCGGGCCAACCGCAGCGATGAATTGGCCGCCAACCAATTGATCGACTGGACGCTGAACATAGGGGGGCAGAGCCTCGCTCTGGGCGACGCGTCCAGGACCCTGCACTGGAATTACGGCACGCCGGTCACGCTGACGCTGCGGTTAGCCAAGGATTCGCCGCTGATCGCGATGGCGGACCCGCGGCAGCCCGCCCTGACGACCGACGGGCGAATCCTGACGTGGCAATTCAGCGATCCTTGGGCCTTGATCTCCATGATGCAGCGCCACCAGGCCGCCGACGCCGGGCCACGCGGAGCAGGCCCGCTGCTGCGCTTCGATTTTCCATTGGGAATGGCCAACGCGGCTGGAATGGCGCGGGTGCCGGACCTGGAAGAGGGGCGGGTGTTCCTGCGCATCGCCCTGATGCCGGCAGGCAGGAAGACGCCGCTGCAATGGCCGAACAGTTTTCCGGCGCGCGCGCCGGAATGGAGCGCGCAATGAGCAAGCACGAAGCAATGCCGCTGGAGGGGGCGGTACTGGAAGCCCTGCTGGCGCCGTTGCCGCTGGAAGGCGGCGCGGGTGCCGCGCTGCGCTATGCACCCGTGTACCAGCAGATCCAGGATGCGCGCCGGCATGACGACGCCAGTCTGCCGATGGGCGACTGGGACCGTCCGTTGCAAAAAGCGGATTGGCCGCTGGTTGCCGCGTTGTGCCAGGAGGCTCTGGCAACGCAGGGCAAGGACCTGCAGGTGGCGGCATGGTTATGCGAAGCCTGGACGCGCTTGCATGGCCTGGAAGGCCTGGCGGCGGGGATTCGTGTGCTGGACGGCCTGCTGCAGCGTTATTGGGAAACCGCCTGGCCGCGGATGGAAGACGAAGACGCGGCCGACGCGCGTTGTGCGCCGTTCATCTGGCTGGACACCACCCTGTCGCTGGCCTGCACGCTGCATCTGCCGTTGCTGCGCGCCGAAGACAGGGAGCCGCCCGAGATCAATCTCTACGATTGGGAGCGCGCCTGCAATACGTCCCGTGCGATTTCCGGCATCGAAACGGATGCGGAATCTGAATCTGAACCTGCCGAGCCTGCGCTCAGCCGGGATGCCTTGATGCCGTATGCGGCGCTACCGGCCAACCGTGCGGGACTTCAGTCCATGGTGAGGTTCGTCGACGCGGCCGCAGCCGCATGGGAAGGGCTGGAACGCAGATTGGACGAACGGCTGGGGCGCGACGCGCCGGGGCTGCGGCGTACTCCCGATGTATTGGCCCGGCTGGCGCGCGTGGCCGGCGGCCTGCTGGCCGAACACAGCATCCGGTCAGGGGGAAAGGGCGAAACCATCGCCGGCGATGCCAGGAAAGCGCCGGCGCTGACAATGCCCGGCCGGGCGCATGCGGATCAGGAGGCCGCGGCCATTCATGATCCTGTGGACGCCGGTGTCGTGGCGTCGTTGGGTCCGCTGACCAATCGCGCGCAAGCCTACCGCCAGCTATCGCGCATCGCCGATTACCTGGCGGCGATCGAACCGCACAGCCCCACGCCCTACCTGTTGCGAAAGGCAGTGGCCTGGGGCGGCATGTCATTGGCGGACCTGATGCAGGAAGTCGCGCAGGAAGAGGGGGGAATGGCGCGGTACCTGTCGCTGTTGAACGAATAGCGGAACGGTTACTTGGGTTTGCCCAGCAAGCCGCCCCGGCGCGCCAATAGTGTGGCCTGCGTGCGGTTTTGCACGCCGAGCGCAGACAGGATGGCGGTGATGTGAGTTTTGACCGTTTTCTCGGCCACGTCCAGTTGCAGCGCAATCTCGCGGTTGCCTATGCCGGCGCATATCAGGCGCAGCACGTCGCTTTGCCTGGGAGTCAATTCGCTGAGCAAGGCAATTTCATCGGTCATGGCCGCGCACGGTATGGCCGCGGCGGTGGGCGGCTGCGCGCCTGTTCCTTGCGGCGATTGCATTTCCTCCAGCGCTGCGAGCAGCATCTGGCTGCTTGCGGACTTGTGCAGGAAGCCGCGCGCGCCTGCCATCAGCGCGCGGTCGCGGTCGTTCTGGTCTTCGGAGGCGGACATCACCAGGATGCGTATGCCGGGGCGCAATTGGCGCAGGCGCTTGAGCAGCGCGCTGCCGCCGATGTCCGGCAGGTAGTAATCCATGATCACGCAACTGATATCCGCACGGGCTGCAAGCATCGAGATGGCCTCGTTGCCGTTCGATGCCAGGCAGATTTCAAGGGAGGGCGCCAGCCGTGCAATGGTCAGTTGCAGACCCTCGCGAAACATTGCGTGGTCGTCGACCATCAGCACAGCCGTCATGGGAATCTCCGGGTAGGGTGGCCAGCTGCCGGCGGGGGCGGTGCTGGCTCCGGAGCGCCGCGGAGCACCCTGCGCAGGGCAATTCGGCGATGACATAATTTGTTAAGAAATTATCAAAATATGACGTCGCGGTCAATGCGTAAGCGCGCCCGCGACAAGGGGCGGACGCTCCTTGCCTGGCCGGGCCCATGGATGCTCTTGGCGTATGGCTACGTGCGCGGCGCTTCGCCTTCCTCGCGCGCCTCCAGCTCGTTGCCCAGCACCTCGGCCGAGTCCTCGCCACGCGGCGCGGGTTCCAGCGGGCGCCGGGTGTGGCCGGCGGCGCGGGCGTCCTCGCCTTCGTCGGGCCGCTCGGCTTGCACGAAGACATTCGCCGGCGGCGCATAGCCCCGCTTGTCCTGGCCGAAGTACACCACGGTGTGCGGGTAGGGCAGTTCGATGCCGGCGGCGTCGAAGTGCTTCTTCAGCAGGCGGTTGTAGCCGCGCTGCACGGCCCATTGCATGCCCGGCGTGGTCTTGATCAGGATCCGGATGGTCACGCCCTTCTCGTTGACCGCGGTGACCCCGGCGACCGTGATGTCTTCCAGGATCTCGGGCCCAAGCACCGTGTCGGTCATCAGCTCGGCGAAGGCCGCGCGCAGATGCACGATGGCGTCGTCCACGCTCTCGCGATGCGCGATGGTGTATTCGCCCAGGTGGTACGAGAAGTCCCGCATGTGGTTGGCGACGACGTCCACGGACGAGAACGGCACCAGATGGTAGCCCCCGTCCAGCGTGCGGATGCCCACCGAGCGTATCGTCATCTTCTCCACCGTGCCGAATACGCCCGCGACCTGCACCACGTCGTTCTCGTTCATGCCGTTTTCAAGCTGGATGAAGACGCCCGTGATGATGTCCTGGACCAGCTTCTGCGCGCCGAAACCGATGGCCAGGCCGACCACGCCGGCGCCGGCGATCAGCGGTCCGACGTCGATGCCGATCTGCGACAGCAGCACCATCAACGTCATCGTCACGATGACGATCAGCGCCGCGTTGCGGAACAGCGCCAGCAGGGTGCGCTCGCGCGCGCTGGGCATGCCGCGACCTTCGCTCTGGCTGAGGCGATGCTCGATGATGCTGGCGATCACGGTCCAGGCCAGCGCCGCGATCAGCAGCACGATGACGATGTTCACCGTCATCCGGATGGCGGCGCCGCCGGCATCCGAGGCCAGCCAGCGGGACAGGTCGAAAGCGCGCCACGCGTCCAGGACCAGCAGCACCAGCACGATGCGAATGATCAGGCCGACCAGCTTCAAGGTGGCGGGCACATAGGCGTTGACGCGCGCCTCCAGCAGCGGCAGGCGCTTGCGCAGGTCGTCCGGCAGCCTGATGGGCTTGGCCAGCACGGTGTTCAGCAGCAGGATCAGCAGGCTGCCCACGCCGATGACCAGCAGGGTCTGCGCGGTGGCGCGGGCCATGAAGGGCAGGGCGTTGGTCGGGTCTACCTGGCTGACGACCAGCAGGATGGTGAAGTACCCTATGCCCAGCACATGCCACACGCGCGCCAGAATGTGCAGCCGCGAGCCCATGAACGTCGTCGCGCTGGCGGCGCGCCGGTCGAGGTGCCCGCGCACGGTCTGGCGGTTGCGCCAGATGACGCGCACCGCATACACGTACACGGCCAGCATGATCAGCAGGTTGGCCAGCCGCCCCAGCGCGGGCGACAGCGAGGCCGAGACCACGGGATCGATCAGCAGCGTGCCGTAGCCGGCCGCGGTGGCGATGCGCAGCAGCCACGCATTCCAGTACCTGGCGTTGTCATCCGTCATGGGCAAGAGGCGCAGGTGCGGATGCTTGACGGCGAACACCGTGCGGACCAGCACCTTGACGATTTCCACCGAGACGAAGGCGCGCAGGAATACCGCGGCCAGCGTGTCCAGCGTGCCGCGGCCAGGCGTGCTCCAAAGGGCTGCGGCGCCGCCCGCCATGGCGGCAAGCACCACCACGCCGGCATCGATGGCCAGCGCGCCCACGATGGCTCCGGCGCGCCGGTACAGCACCCGCATGGAGGCAGGCGCGCCGCGTTTGGGCGGCGCTTCGGGAGTGGGGCGCTGTTCGGCGACCCAGCGGTCGATGCGTCCGTAGACGTACATGGCGATCATCCGTAGCAGGATGAAGGCGAGGATGGTGGCGGCCGCGGCCAGGGCGAGAGGCTTCAGGGCATGGCCCGCGGCGTCGCCGTCCATGCGCAGGCTGCTGCCCGAGGCCAGTGCGCGCATGTCTTCCACGCCCTGGCCCATGTCGGTCGCAAGGCCGGTCAGGAAGCGCTGGACGTTGTCGGCCATGCGTTCCTGCAACCCGGGTTCGGCGGGCTGCGCGGACGCAGGGGCCGCGCCTGCGGGACGGGAAGCGGCAGGCTTTGCGCCGGTGGCCTGCGCGCGCAACTCATCCACCAGCGCCTTGCGCGCTTCGGGATTCTCCAGCAAGTCCGCCAGGGCCGCCGGAGTCAGCGCCGAGGAAGACGCCGCCGCGGCTTGCGGCTGTAGCAGCCCCGCGGCCTGGGCTTGCCAGGAAAGGGCAAGGCAACACAGCATTGTCGCCAGCAGCAGGGCCGCCAGCCAGGGCCTGGGCCGTCGGCGCCGCCGCAATGGGGCTGCCAGGACGGCAGGCGGGAAATGAACCGATGCTGTCGTTGCGGATCTAACCACTAGTGAATCTCCTGTGCGATCTGGGCAAAAAATTGGGGGCGAAGTCGTGCCGCGCTTAAGAAATCCGGCGCGTCGCCGTTAGTGCAGATGGCTCAACTCTGGTCTGGAGCTTTTTCATGACCTCCAAATTTGTCTTCCCGGCGTTGGGACTCTTGCTTGCAGGCAGCATCGGGCTGGCGGCCCAGCAGGCAAAGTCCGCGCCGCTTGCGCCGATGCTCGTGCGCTTCACGGTTCCCAGCCTCTGCACGGTCAGCCAGGGACCGGCTCGTCCCGCGGTGCGATGTTCCCAGGGAACGCCCTGGCATGCGCAGCGCGCGGGGGGCGACCAATACTGGACAGTGGTGTTCTGACCCTCAGAATTCGATGGTCGCGGTCACCACGTCGCTGTATTGCCCGGGGGGTGGCGCCGTCTGCGCGGGCACCCGTCCATAGACTTGCACCTGCTGGATGTTGCCGGTTCCCGTGCCGGTGACGAAGGCGGTGCCCGCGGTGCCGTCGCCCCAGGGGATCGTGCGGTCCGCCGACGTGTGCAGGTCATACCTTACCAGCCGCGTGCCGGTGGCGTCTCGCAGGTAGCGCTGGCTTACGGTGCCGTTCTGGCCGCCATTCAGGCGTATTCGGTAGGCGTCGTTGTTCGTGCAGCGCACCGCCAGCGTCGTATTGGCCAGGCGCGCCGAGCGAAAGTCAGCCATCGACCCGAAGTTCAACGGGGAGGCGGAAATGGTGCAGTTGTTGGTCACGTTGGCGCGTACCGTGAAGTTATAGCTGCCGCGAGTGGTCAGCGACGAGCAGGCGGGCCGGACCAGGATGGAGAATCCGTAGTCGAAGGTTGCCACGCCGGTGAAAGTTTCCGAGTACGCGGTCGTGGCGTTGTTGGCTGTGGGTACCGTGTATTGGCCTGACAGGATCTGCCCGGTAATGGGCTGGTTGACGGTGGCCTGGCTGCCTAGCAGGGGCTGCGTGAGGTCGATGATGACGGGCGTGGATCCGTTGGCGGCCGAGCCCCACAGCGGGCTCATGGAGGAGTTCGGCGATAGCCGGTATTGCAGGCGATTGACTCCATTGGCCATCTGCCGCGGGTCTTGCACGGTCGATCCGCCGCCGATGCCCAGATTCACGCACACGCGGGCATATCCCGGGGTAAGCAGGCCCCAGGTGCAGGTCGCCGTCAGCGTGCCGGTCTGCGTTACCGATGCGCCGAGCACCGGATTGAAGTTCGGAAACGTGATGGGTGTCATGGACACGGTGCAAGTTTGCGCATGCGCGCCGTTCCCGCCCAGCCACAGGGCCGCCAGCAGCAATGCGGCCATCAGTGTTTTCATGGCCGGGCCTCCACGCATGCCACCGGCCCCAGGCGCGGCAGGCTGCCGTCGGCGGGGGCCTGGAAGTCGAACCGCGCCGTGCAGGCAAGATCCGGACCTTGGACGTCCAGATGATTGCGCTTGCCCAGGTTGCGCACGAAGGTCTGGCTGCCGTAGCCCACCACGCCCTCGGACCCGCTCTCCCTGTGCACGACCCGCGCGCCCACCGGCAGCGGCTTGCCGTTGCCGTCCACGAGATCGACGGTGGCCGCGGCCTCGTGGGTGATGCCGAACTCCGCCAGCACGCCGGATCGGGACTGGGGCACGACGTCGAGCGCATAGGCCGACACCTGCGCGTTGGGTGGCAGGTCCATGCCGTCGAGTTCCAGCGTGTTGGTCTGGTAGCTGTTCAGGTCCGGCACCACCAGGCGGCCGTTCGAGCCCGTATGGCCGATGACCCGGTTCTGATGCAGGATGGGCAGGCCGGGTTCGCCGGTGGAGACCAGCGCGAAGCCGTCGTCGATGCGCCGGGACGCTTGCGCCGCGCCATCCATGAACACGAAGGCGCCATTCACGTCGAGCTCTCCCGTGGTGCGTCCGTCGTAGCGCTGCGCGCCCAGCGTGATCTCGCCGTAGCGTCCCAGGTAGCGGCCCCAGCCTTGCTCGTAGCGGCCCGCCTCGTAGGTGCCGGCCTGCACGCCCCAGCCGAATCCGCCGCCGTAATCGGGGCTGCGGATTGCGCTGGCGTTGGTGTATGAGCCGCCGTCCTGGCGTCCGGCCATGGCATTGAACGAGGTTTCGCCCAGGGTGATGCCCAGGCTGAGGAACGCGCCGCGGCTGTCGCTGTCGTTGAAGTCCTGGTAGGCGCTCACGCTCAACGTGGCGCGGTTGCCCAGCCGCGTGGTGTAGGCCACTGAACCGATGTGGGCGGCGTCGACGCCCGGATAGCGTTGGCCGATATAGCTCAGCGATACGGTCTGCCCGCCGCCCAGGGGCACGGCCAGCGTCGCCCTGTCGCTGGCGGGCGATACGGGGATGCCGTCGTTGGCCGCCAGATCGGCGTAGTCGGAAATCGCGCGCAGGCTCTGTATGTCGATGGAGTAGCGCTCGTCCACGTACTGATAGCCCAGGCCCACCTGCAGGCCGCTGTTCCTGCCCAGGCTGCCGGCCAGCGACGCGTTGACGACGCCCGCCATGCCCAGCTTGGCCAGCATGCCGGCCCCCGCGTTGTACAGGCCGGCGCTGGCTTCGCCATGCGCTTCAACGGTCAGTGCGTTCGAGACGCCGTATTGCCAGGTGCCGCTGAGGGCGGGATCGTCCTTGTAGTCGAACGAGCGCCAGCCATACGCGCGGCGCAGAAAGCCCGCTTCGACCGAATAGCTGGACATGCCTTGCGCCAGCAGCCGCGTATCGATGTAGATGGGCACCGACTGCGACACGGGCCGGCCCAGGGCGTCGCGCGTGATGACGTTTGCCTGCCCGAAACCCGTGATGCCCGCGACGTTGTCGACCACGAAGGGGCCGCTGGGGACGTCACCCGAATAGCGGCGGATGTTGTTGATATAGACATCGACGGAGGACGGCACCACGGCGCTGCCGGCGAAGTCCGGCATGGGGAACGTGACCAGGTCGGGCCGCAATGAGAAATTGCGCCGCCATTGCAGGCCGCCCATGCGTATGGAGCGCGACCAGGCCAGCGATCCGGAAATCGTGTCGCCCACCTGGGTGGCCGTCAATGTGGCGGGGTCGGAGTGGGTCCAGCTGGAGTCGAAGCGGACATAGCGCCGCAGGTCGCGATACAGGTAAGCCGTGCCTGTATTGCTGAAGACCCCATATTGGTCGAAATAGCGTTGTTCGCTCCAGATCGCCAGCGGATTGTCGCGGTCGGTGCGTGCATAAAGATCGTAATTGATGAGCAGGCCGCGATCCGCCGTGGCCGCTGCGACGGGATTCAAGCCCCGCGCATCGATACGGTTCGCGATGCGGTACCGGTCCGGCAGGTCGAGATCGACGTCTTGCGCGGCCGCGTCGTAGCGGTACTTCAGGCCGGGGATCTCTTCCAGGGGAATCCGTGCATCGTCTGCTATTCCCAAGGCATGGGTATCGATCCCCAGGCTGCGCAAGTCCGCGCCGCGAGCCGACAGGCGGCCATGCTCGTCTTCGAATCGCGCGATCCGATGGCTGGGCTGGCCGCCGATGCTGACGTTCAGATAGACGTCGATGGCCGCCAGTCCCACGGCCGTCTCAGGCGCGGCCTGTGCACGCACGCCGCCATGAACCGCTGCGGCGGCGAGCATCAGAGTCAGCTGCATGGCGCGCGTGCAATGTTTCACTTCCCTGTATCGGCTTGCACGTCGGCCTGGACGGGAACGCTGTTCACCCGCGCGTTGACCGTGACCGCCCCGTGCATGGCGGGCTGGAAGGGCAGGGGCCACTGGCGCGCGCTGCCGCCCAGGACGTAGCCGAGCAGGCCATCCCGCAGGCTGCGGCGCTGGCCGTTGAAGACCAGTGCCACGTCGCTGAGCTGCGCGCGGTGCGTGCCGCTGTTGTCGACGCGCAGGGCCCAGTCGGGACCGTTGCGCACCAGGGTCCAGGCCAGGTGCCGCTGCGCGGGAGTTTGCGGGGCCGCGCCCACGAACACAGGCACCGAATAGCGCAGCCGCACTTGCACGCCCGTTGCGCGCAAAGGATCGGGTGGCGCGATTTCGTCGATGATCAGGCGGTACGACGCTTCGCCGGGCCGCTTGGCGGCCTCGGGCTGCAAGAGGCGCACGACTTGCGTGCCGCCCGGCGCGATCTGGATCATCGGGGGGCTGGCCACCAGGTCCGAGGTCTCCTGCAGCACGTCTTCGGTCGTGGTCTGGCTCCATGCGTACACGCGGACCTGGCCATAGATCGGTTCGGCGCCTTCGTTGCGCAAGGTCATGCTGGCGGCGCGTTCCGCGCCGTCCAGGTTCAGGATTACCGGCGAGATCTGCAGGCTGGCGGCATGCGCTTGCAGCGCCATGCCGAACAAACAGGCCCCCGCCGCCTGGCGTACGATCCCAAGCGTCGTCATGTCGATCCGCGGTCAGAAGTAGACGGTGGCCGTGACCGTCGACTGGTACGTATCCGGCTTGGGGGCGGCCTGGGGCGGCACCCTGCCGTAGACGGTCAGCGTCTGGGCCGCGCCCGTGCCGGTGCCGCCCACCGTGTCCGTGCCTTGCGTGTTGCCCCAGATCGTCGTGCGGCCTGCATTCTGGTAGAGCTGATAGCCCACGCTGGTGGTGGTGTTGCCTGGCGCGGTGCCCACGAGCAGGCGATTCGCGATCGTCGAGCCCGCCGCCGTGCCGGCGTCCAGGCCTACGTTGTAGGGCGTGGTGTTGGTGCAGGTGACCCTGACTGTAGTTTCCTGATTCACCGCGGCGCTCAAGAGGCCGGTAGAGGGAAAGACCAGCGGATCGGCCGCAATCGTGCAGTTTGCCTGCACCGTCAGGGAAACATTGAAAGTCGCCGTCGCGGTCCCGTTCTGGTAGACCTGAGCGGGGGCCGCGGCGGGCAGGGATAAGCCGATAGTCGCGGACAGAATCGCAGCAGAACCGATGGCCTTCATGCTCGCTCTCCTCCAAGTCAATGGCTAGCTCGACCTTAGCGGAGGGGGCAGTGCAATTTATTTCGCATTATTTCTAACTTCTTCGGTTGCTGTCCCAGGCGCGAATTTTCCGGGCCTGCTCAAGCCGGTTTGGGCCGTTGCTGAGACATAGCGGATCTTTGTCCCGTTCTTTAGCCAAAATCGAAATGAAAAGACACAACTTCGGGCTGACAGCGGTTGTCCAGGATTACGGGTGGATTGGACGAATCCCCAAGCCAAACTCAATGGAAATCCAAGGTGTACGCGAAGCGTTCCCGTAAGGGGCTGAGCATACTGGCCTCGTCGCTTGTCCCGACGAATGCGTTGCTCACCTACAAGGAACTGCCGTGATGTTGACACCGATCCGTTCGCCGCTATGGCGTTGCGCCAGCGCGGCGTTGTGCGCCGCGATGCTGGCGGGCTGCGCGGTCGGGCCCGACTTCGTCCGGCCGGCCGATGGACTGGCCGAGGTGGATCTCGCGCCGAGGCAGGAGCCTGCCGGTCACGCGCGGCTGTCCGACGCCGAGGTGCCGGTGCAATGGTGGCTGCTGTTCGAAGATCCCGTGCTTGCCCGGCTTCAGGCCCAGGCCGCCGCCGGCAACCTCGATCTGCAGATGGCCGCCGCGCGCATCGAACAAAGCCGGGCGCAGTTGGGGATCGCCTCGTCGGAACTCTTGCCCAGCTTGGACGCGGGCGCCAGTTATGCGCGCGAAGCGCTCAGCGAAAACGGCAAGTTCGTCGCGTTGGGCGCGTCCAGCACCCCCGACGACTTCTGGCGGCTGGGGTTCAACGCCAGATGGGAGATAGACCTGTGGGGCCGCGCCCGGCGCCTGCGCGAAGGCGCCGAGGCTTCCCTGGAAGCCACCGTGTACGACCGCGAGGCCGCAAAGGTGGCGTTGGCGGCCGAGGTGGCCCGCGCATACCTGCAACTGCGCGGCACCCAAGCCCAGCTCGACATCGCCCGGCAGAACCTGGCGGTCGCCGAGCGGGTTCTGGGCTTGACGCAGAGCCGGGAACGCAATGGCGTGGCCACCCGTTTCGAAACCGCCACGGCCCGCGCGCAGCTGGCGACGGTGCGGGCCTTGTTGCCTGAGCTGAACAAGCGCCGCAACGCGCTGCTGAATGCGTTGGCGCTGCTACTGGGTGAGCGGCCGCGCGCATTGGACGAAACGTTGCGCGGCACGATGCCGCTGCCCTCCTTGCCCGCCAGCGTGCCAGTCGGCGTGTCTTCGCAGCTGGCGCACAGGCGACCCGACATCCAGCGCGCCGAGGCCCGGCTCCATGCCGCCACGGCGGCGATAGGAGTGGCCAAGGCCGACTTCTATCCGCGCATCGCCCTGGTCGGCCAACTTGGAGTGGAAGCGTTCGATGGCAGCGACCTGGCCAGCTGGGACTCCCGCTTTTTCTCGATCGGCCCGACGGTCTACCTGCCCATTTTCCAGGGCGGCAGGCTGGTGCAGCGCCTGGCGCTCAACGAAGCGCGGCAGAAGGCGGCGGCGCTGGCCTACAGGCAGACGGTCCTGCAGGCCTGGCATGAGGTGGACAATGCACTGGATGCCTGGGCCGAGCAGCAACGCGAACACGATGAACTGCTGGTGTCGTATGAGCAGAACCTGCAGGCGCTGCGGGCCGCCGAGCGCGGCTATGAACAGGGGGCGTCCGACTATCTCACCGTGCTCACCGCGCAGCGCAACCTGCTTGCCAGCCAGACCCGTCTGAACGCCAGCGCCACCGACGGCACGCTTACGGTGGTCAATCTGTACAAGTCGCTGGGCGGCGGCTGGAATTCGCAAGAGCAGGCCACGCCATGAGCGCCACGCCATCCGCTCAAGCGGCGCACGGCCAGCCCAAGCCTTCGATGCGCGCCATGGCCGGACTTCTGGGCATCTTTCTCGCGGCCATGATGGCTGGCTTGAACAACCGTGTCGGCGCATTGGCGCTGGCGGACTTGCGCGGCGCGCTGGGCGCCGGCTTTGACGGGGGTTCCTGGCTCACGACGGCATACAGTGCGGGAGAACTGATTGCCATGCCGTTCGCGGCGTGGTTCGCCATCACGCTGTCGGTGCGCCGCTTCGAACTCTGGATGCTGGGCACGTGCACGACGCTGGCCTTGGTCCTGCCTGCTGTCCAGGACCTGCATCTGCTGCTGGCCCTGCGGTTCCTGCAGGGTCTCGCCAGCGGCACCACGATTCCCCTGTTGATGATGGCGGCGCTGAAGTTCCTGCCGCCGCCCATCAGGCTGTACGGCCTGGCGTTGTATGCGATGACCGCCACTTTTGCCCCCAATCTCTCCATCTGGCTGGCCGGCCTGTGGACCGACGCGCTGTTCGACTGGCGTTGGGTGTATTGGCAGATCATCCCTCTGGCCGTGATCGCCGCGGCGCTGGTCGGCTGGGGGCTGCACCGCGAGCCTGTGGACGCAGGGCGCTTTCGTCAGGCCAATTGGTTCGGCATGGCTTGCGGCGTGCCGGCGTTCGGATTGATCGCCGTCGCGCTGGACCAGGGCGTCCGGCTGGACTGGTTCAACTCGCCCCTGGTCACCTTTGCGCTGGCAGCGGGCGTGATTCTTTTGGTCGTCTATCTGCTGACGGAGTGGTATCACCCCATGCCGTTCATCAAGCTGCAGGTTCTGGGTCGCCGGAATCTGGTGTTGGGCTTCACTCTGTTCGTTTTCCTGCTGGTGGTGCTGTTGTCCGGCTCATTGCTGCCGGCCGGCTATCTGGCGCCGATCCAGGACTACAGGCCCGCGCAAATGGCATCCATCGGGCTGATCGTGGCGCTGCCGCAGTTGGTCCTGGGCTTTGCGGTGGCGTTGCTGCTGTATCGGAAATGGGTGGATGCGCGGATGGTGTTTTCGGCGGGGCTGGTCCTGATCGCGCTCGCCTGCCTGGCAGGCGCGCAGTTGACGGTCACGTGGAACCGCGAGCAGTTCGTGCTGGCACAGGCATTGCAAGCCATGGGGCAGCCCATGGCCGTGGTGTCCATGCTGTTCCTGATCACCAGCGTGGTGCAACCGCACGAAGGGCCTTATGTCTCGGGGGCAATCAATACGCTGCGCGCGCTGGGCTCGGTGCTGGGCGCCGCCGTGGTCGGGCAGCTGTTGACCGTGCGCGGCCGCTTCCATGCGGAAATGCTGCTGGGCCAGGCGGCGCTGGTCGGCAACTACGTCCCGGACAGCCTGGAGCCCGGGCAGCTCATGCGCATCGTCAGCCAGCAGTCGCTGGTGCTGTCGATCGCCGATGCCTACCGCGTATTGGGCGTCCTGGCGTTGCTGCTGATTCCCATCGTGTTGAGGCTGAACTACATCCCCCCTCCCGATCTGCGCCCGGTCTCGCGTCCTTCCACAGTTCCATCTTCCATTCAGGGATAGTCCATCATGGCATTACCGAAGAAAGCAAAGATCACGACCACGGCGCTGCTGCTCATGCTGCTGATCGGCGGCGGCCTGTATCTCAACCGTTCCGAATCCCGGGCATCCACCCAGTCCACCGACGACGCCTACGTGCACGCGGATTTCACGATGGTGGCGCCGCAGGTCGCGGGCCGGATCGACAAGGTGCTGGTCGAGGACAACCAGCCCGTCAGGCAGGGGCAACTGCTCGCCACCGTGGACGACCGTGATTTCGTCGCCGCCGCCAATGCCGCCCGGGCCCAGGCGGCCAGCGCCCAGGCCAGCGTCGCCGGCCTGCAAGCCCGGCTGGTCCAGCAGGAGTCCTCCATCCGCCAGGCGCAGGCGGCGGTGGCGGTGGATGAGGCCGCGCTGAAGCTGGCCCGTGCCAACCAGACGCGCTATCGGAACCTGGCGACGGACGGCTCGGGAACCGTCCAGGCGCGCCAGCAGGCCGAAATGCAGGCCAGCGTTCAACAGGCCAGCCTGGAAAAGGCCCAGGCCAGCCTGCTGGCTGCCCGCCAGCAGGTGGATGTCCTGCAGGCGGACCTGGAAAAGGCCCGCGCCGCCTTCGCCCAGGCGCAGGCGGTGCAGGCCGCGGAGGAACTCAAGTTGTCGTACACCCGCATCACCGCGCCCGTGGACGGCACCGTGGGGCAGAAATCGGTGCGTGTCGGCGCCTTCGTCACTGTCGGCAAGCCTTTGCTCGCGATAGTCCCGCTGGACGCTGTCTATGTGTCGGCAAACTTCCGGGAAACGCAGCTGGCGCGCGTGCGGCCGGGCCAGGCGGTGGCTATCGAGGTCGATGCGCTGGCGGGCGAGGTGCTGGCGGGAACGGTGGAAAGCCTGGGGCCCGCCAGCGGCGTGAGCTATTCCGCAGTCGCGCCGCACAATGCCACCGGTAACTTCACCAAGATCGTCCAGCGGCTGCCGGTGCGGATTCGCATCAATGCGGATCAGCCAGCAGCCGCCAATCTGAAGGTGGGCATGTCGGTCACGCCCGAAATCCTGGTCGATGACTGATGGAATCGAGGGGGACGGCCGCCGCTATTGCGGCAGGCCCGCCGCGCGCAGGCCTTCCGTCAACGTTGCGAGATGCTGCGGCGCGCAGATGGGCACCCATTCCGCAAGCGTGGACAGACGCAGGCTGGGATTGAGCTGCCGCAGGTTCTGCAGCCCGCGTTGCGCGTCCGTCGTCCGTCCGGCCAACGCGTGGCTGGCCGCGCCTATCGCGACCGCCATCTGGAAGCTCGGCAGGTTCTGGTAGGCCTTCTCCGCCCATGACGCCGCCGCGTCAAAATCCTTCAGGAAGAGATGCGCGGTGGCCATGCCTGCCTGCATGCGGTAGAGCTCCGGGTCACGGGGACTGAGCCGCATCGCATGCTTCAAGAACTCCACGGCGTCCTCGACTTCTCCCCGCCAAAGCCTGAGGAACGCACCCAGGAACCACGCCGCGGCCAGATTCGGATTGAGGCTGAGCGCCTTGTCGAGCAGCGCGATGGCGCCCGAGGTGTCCCCGCCCAGCTGGCCCAGCGCGTGGCCGCCCCGAGTCAGCGCAACCGCGTCGTCCGGCCCCAGGTCGACGGCCTTGCGACCCAGGCGTATACCCTCCGCGGTCTCCTTCCCGACATCCGTCATCCAGTTGTTGACCCTGCGCCAGCAGTGGCACCACGCCGCCATTGCATACGCCGACGCGTAATCCGGATCGGTCGCGATAGCGGTATGGAAGAGTTGCAGCGCCTGGTCGACGGATTCGCGGGTGCCCTGGTGCAGTTTGGTCATGCCGCGCAGATAGTAGTCGTAGGCGTCCAGGTTGCCGGTAGGCTTGCGCTGGGCGCGGTCGATCTCGGCCCGCTCCAGCTGTGGCGCGATGGCGCCCACCACGCTTTCGGTGATCTGGTCCTGCAGTTCGAAGATGTCCCCCAGCACGCCCTCGAAGCGGCCCGCCCAATGCAGTATTCCCGTGGTCGCGTCGATCAGTTGCGCCGAGGTGCGCACGCGGTTTGCCGACTTGCGCCAGCTGCCTTCCAGCACATAGCGCACCCCCAGTTCGCGGCCCACCTGTTTGGCGTCCACGCCGTGCCCCTTGTACGCGAAGCTCGAGTTCCTGGCGACGACGAAAAGCCAGCGGTATTGGGACAAGGCCGAGATGATGTCCTCGATCACGCCGTCCGACAGATAGTCCTGTTCCGGGTCGCCGCTGAGATTGACGAACGGCAGCACGGCGATGGAGGGCTTGGCGAGAACCGCCGGCGCGGAAGCGGAAACTTCAGCAGGCGTGGCGTGCATTACCGGCTGGCTCGCGGAGGCGGAAGCCGTCGGAAGGCTTGCGGCCTGCGGCGCTTGTTCGCTTGTCACTGCCGCGACGAAGCGAAAGCCCTTGCGGGCGACGGTCCGAATCACGCGCTGTTGTTGCCCGTCGTCGCCCACAGCCTTGCGCACCGCGTTGATGTGGGTGGCCAAGGTCGACTCCGACACGATCCGGCCTTGCCACACGGCGTTGACCAGGTCGTCGCGGCTGACGACGCGGTCGCGGTGCTCCATCAGGTACGCGAGTACGTCGAAAACCTTGGGCGCCGTGGCAACGGCGCTGGACGCGCGCAGCAGCTCGCGCCGGTCCAGGTCCAGCACGCAGTTGTCAAAAGAGAATTGCATTCCGTACTCCTTGTGCCGTTCTTGTGCGCCTGGCTTCAGGTCAGTCGGCTGGACGAATGCGCAAGCCAAATCCAAGGGAAAAACAAGGCGGCCGCAAAGCCTTCCGCCCGGGTGCTAAGCATACTGCAAGCACCCGGTCGGGATGTGCGACGGGACGGCAATCAAGCAAGGAGCGGAACATGAAAATCGTGGTTATCGGCGGTACCGGCCTGATCGGGTCGAATGTGGTGCAACGGCTGCGCGCAAACGGTCATGAAACCGTTGCGGCATCGCCCAGGACGGGCGTGGACACCTTGACCGGCGCGGGATTGGCCGAGGCCCTGGCCGGGGCGCAGGCAGTGCTGGACGTGTCCAATTCTCCGTCGTTCGAGGATCAGGCAGTGATGGCGTTCTTCGAAACCGCTGGGCGCAATCTGTTGGCGGCGGCAACCCGGGCTGGCGTGGAACATTACCTGGCGCTATCCGTGGTCGGCGCTGAGCGATTGCCGGACAGCGGCTACATGCGCGCCAAGGTGGCCCAGGAAAAGCTGATCCGGGAATCGAAGATTCCCTACACCATCCTGCGCGCAACCCAGTTCTTCCAGTTCGTAGAGGGCATCGTGAGCGCGGGTGCGCAAAATGGCATGATCCGGCTGTCTCCCGCCCTGATCCAGCCCATCGCGGCCGACGACGTATCGGCGGTGCTGGCCGACCTGGCCGTCGCGACTCCGGTCAATGGCACGGTCGAAGTGGGAGGGCCGGACCGCTTTCCACTTGACGAGCTGGGCCGCAAGTTTCTGGCCGCGCGCGGCGATGCCCGCACCGTTGTTGCCGACGTGCATGCGCGCTACTACGGCAGCGAGCTGGACGACCGTTCGCTGGTCGCGGGCGCGCATGCGCACATCGGACCGACGCGCTTCCAGAATTGGCTCACTCGCCCCGCAGCATGACAGCAGCTGCAAAGAGCTGCGGCGCAAGGCGGGCGGGATCGAACTGGGGAAGCGCGTCGGGCTGTTCGAATCAAGGGCCGCCGAGGACGCTCATGGAAAATCGCGGAATATCCCTGCAGGACATTCTCATCTTCGTGGAAGTGGTCAAGCACGGCGGATTCACATCCGCCGCTGCGATGCTGGACATGCCTGTTTCCACGGTGTCCAGGCGGCTGTCGATACTGGAGAGCCAGCTGGGCGCTCAGCTATTGGTACGCACGACGCGCAAGGTGTCCACCACGACGGCCGGTGTCCGCTATTTCGAGGAATGCGTCGGCCACGTCGAGGCCGCGCTCAATGCGCACGAGGTCATTCAATCGTATGTCGGCCGACCCGAAGGAACGCTGCGCGTTTCGATTCCTTCCAGTCTCACTGCATTGCTGCCTATCCTGGTCGCGGCGATGCGCCGGGATTATCCGAAGGTCAGGCTCGACATCGTGGTGGGGGGAGGGGAAACGGGCCACAATCCGATGCCTTTTGAATTGTCGATCCGGGGAGGTCCTCAGCGCGATTCTTTGCTTATCCAGCGTCCGGTGCTGGAGCTCAGGCGCGTCCTGATCGCATCGCGCGCCTACCTGAACGCCGCGGGGCGCCCCAGGGACCCGGCGGATTTGCACAACCATGAGTTGCTTGTGGTCGCGACCGAGACGGACTGGGAACTGCGCCGAAACGGCGAGAGTTGCCGCATTCCGGTTTCATCGACGGTGGTGACCGAGAGCGCCTTGCTCAATGTGCAGCTGGCGATGGCAGGCGCGGGCATCGCATGGATGCCGTGTGATCTGCTGCTGGACCACAGGGGGGCGCGGCGCACGCTGGAGCGTGTGTTGCCGGAGTGGGAACTGCCTCCCACGACCCTGTATGCGCTCTCTCAGACGCGCGTGGTCTCCGCGCGCGCCCAGGCGTTCCTGGACACGTTCAAGGGGTTGCTGCAGGGCGTTCCGAAGCAACCCCAGATCGCCATCAGCCGAAAGTAAAGGCGTAGGCTTCAACGCCGGGCTCCAGGAACTCGATCTGGAAGACGCGGTCGCGGTCCGGCGTCTGTTGCCGCACGAGCTGATAAAGCTTGTGCCCCTCGATGACGCCCTCTCCCTGCTCATTGATGTCGGCCCCGTGATCCGCCAGCGGCGGCCGGCCGTCCAGCGTGACGCGGAATCGCACCGGCCGGCCGTCCGCCGCAGGGCCCAGCACCATGTGCAGGTCGCGCGCATGAAAGCGCTGGATGACGCGGCCGTTGGCGCCTGTGGCCACCGCAAGTTCCGGCTCCAGCCGCCATGATCCGGCCAGCGTCCATTGGTTGGCGCCCAGTTCGCCCGCGGGCTGGTAGACCGCGTCCTTATGCTGCCTGATCGGCGTGCCGCCCGGCGCGTAGCTCGTGGCCTTGCCATAGCCCAGGTAGCTTTCGCCCGAACGCAGCGTCGACCACTGCGGCGGCGCTTCCACGCCGCGCGCCGCGGGCCGGGCGGCATCGGCGTCGGGCAGCGTCCGGCCCGCTTCCGCGAGCAGGCGCTGGATCACGCGTTCCGTCTGCTGGTAATCGTGCTCGCCCGCGACCGTGTACCGCACGCGGCCCTGGCCATCGAGCAGATAGAAGGCGGGCCAGGACTGATTGCGGAACGCTCGCCAAATCCGGAACCCGTTGTCCAGGGCGACGGGGTATTGAATGCCCAGGTCCGCGACCGCCCGGCGCACATTGGAGGCGCTCTTCTCGAATGCGAATTCGGGCGAGTGCACGCCTATCACTTCCAACCCAGCATCCTTGTACTTGTCGTGCCAGGCCTTCAGATAGGGGAGCGTGCGCAGGCAGTTGATGCAGGAATAGGTCCAGAAGTCGACCAGCACGATCTTGCCATCGAGATCGGCGGCGCCCAACGGTCCGGAATTCAGCCAGCCGTTGGCATCCTGCAGGGATGCCAGCGGACCGTTCGCGGCTGCGAACGTCTTGGCCGGATTGTTCGGGCGTAGCTGTTCGACCAATTGCTGCTCCAGCCGCGCTGCGCCCGAGGCAGAGGCGCTGGAGAGAAGCGCCGGGTTCCATCCGAGCGCGGACACGGCAACCGCGGCCATGACGGCGGCGCCGGCCACCCTGCGCAGGCCTTGGGCCGCAGGCAGGAAGCGGTGCAACGTCGCGGCCATGCCGCGTCCGAGCCAGAGCGCCGCGGCCAGCGCCACCGCCGCGCCGCAGGCGAATGACAGCAGCAGCAAGGAAGTCTGGATGTTCGCGCCGTTGAGCGCCGCGCTGGTAAGCAGCAGTCCCAGGATGGGGCCGGCGCACGGCGCCCACAGCAGGCCGGTGCCCAGGCCCAGCCCGATGGAAAGCAGCCCGGCCGCGCGCGGCGAGCCGGGAGGCGCTCCTGCCAGGCGATTGCCAAGCGCAACCAGCGGCCGGCTCATCCAGTCGCCCACGGCGGGCAGCAGCAACGCAAGTCCGAAGAGCGCCAACAGTGCCATCGCGGCGTAGCGCGCGCTCTCATTGAGCGTCACGACCCAGGCGCCGCCGAACGCCGCCAGGCTGGCGACCGCCGCGAACGCGACGGCCATGCTCGCGAGCAGCGGCAAGGCATGGGTCCGGAATGAACCTGATCCGCGTGCGAACACGAAGGGCAGGATGGGCAGGATGCAGGGGCTCACGATGGTGAGAACGCCGCCAAGAAAAGCTACAAGAATGATCAGCATGGGTAGGCACCGCGACGCAAGGAGAGAGGGGCGCGAGAGTCAGGACTCGCGCTTTTGCCGGCGCGCGCCGCTGTCGTTGCGCGCCGTGATGGTCTGGCAGCTCAGCGGGTTGCGCAGCTCATGCGCCAGTCCGCCGGCAAACAGGATGAGTACGAGCAGGAGCTTGCGCATGTCGGTTCCCCTTCAGGCCGCATGGACGTTGAGGGTCACATCGATGTTGCCCCGCGTGGCTTTCGAGTACGGGCAGATTTCATCGGCCGCGTGGGCAATCTGCTCGGCCAGCGCCTGGCCCAATCCGGGCAGGAACACGTTGAAGCGGGCTTGGAGCAGGTAGGCGCTGCCCGCCATGCCCAGATCCACTTCCACGTCCACCGCGCGATCGTTCGGCAGTTGCACCTTCATCTGTTTGGCAATGACGTCCAGCGCACTGGTGTAGCAGGCGGACCAGGCGCCCGCGAAAAGCTGCTCGGCGGTCGGATGCGGCTGGATGTCTTCGAAAGCCTGGACCAGGCCCGGGTTGTTGGGAGTCGAAAGACGGATATCGAGCCGTTCCTCGCCGCCCTGGGAGACATAGTTGCGAGAGAGGGTCGTATGGGTCTTGCCAGTCAAAAGGACTTTCTGGATACGGGCGGGCATGGGGAACTTCCTTGTCAGTTGGAATTTAAATCGGATTCGATTAAATCGAATGCGATTGAAGCGCATGGTAAGAAGCGCGAGTCCCGGCGTCAAGAGGCTGAAGCGAGGAAATTCGTATCAAATCGTTTACGACTGCATCGCATGCGATGTAAAGTGGCGCCATCAGGCAGACCAGATACCGAGGTGCACATGAAGCCCAAGACCCCAAACGATCCATCCCAGAGAAAGCTGGCGGAATTCCTCTGTTTCGCGGTTTATTCGACCAACCTGGCGTTCGGCCGCGTGTACCGCCCCATCCTCGACGCGCTCGGGCTCACCTACACGCAGTACGTGACGATGATTGCCCTCTTCGAAGAGGACGATCAGACGGTCGGCAGCCTGGGCGAAAAGCTCTTTCTTGAATCCAACACCCTCACGCCGATACTCAAGAAGCTCGAAGGCATGGGCTATCTGGAACGCGTGCGCGACTCGGTGGACGAGCGGCTGGTCCGGGTGCGCGTGACCGACGAAGGGCGGCGCTTGCGCGAGAAGACCGCAAGCATCAACCTGAGCGATGCTTGCGGTCTCACGGGCGATCAGTTCGCGGCGTTGAGGGAGCAGGTTGTCGCGCTGCGCGACAACCTGGTCGAGGCGGCGCGGCCGGACGGCGGTTGAACGCAGGTGGACACCTTCAACTACATGCGCGCCTTCCGGCGCATCGTCGAACTGGGCAGCCTGGCCAAGGCGGCCGAGGCGCTGGATATGTCGTCCGCCGGGCTCAGCAAGCAGTTGCGGGCGCTGGAAGCCCACCTGGGGGCCGTGCTCATCCAGCGGACCACCCGCAAGATGAGCCTGACCGACACGGGCGCGGCCTATTACGCCGAATGCTGCCGGCTGCTGGACGAACTGGACGCCCTGGAAAAATCCGTCAGGCGCGAGTCCCGCCTGGTGTCGGGGCGGCTGCGCGTGAACGCGCCGGTCTCGTTTGCCTTGAGCGTGCTGACGCCGCTGCTGGCGCGCTTTCTGCGCCAATATCCGGAACTGCGCCTGGACCTGGCGATGGAAGACCGGCTGGTCGATGCGGTGGGACAGGGCTTTGACGTGTCCATACGGCTGCGCGCGCAACTGGACGATTCTTCGCTGATTGCGCGCCGGCTGGCGTCGCTGACGCAGGTGCTGTGCGCGGCGCCGTCCTACCTCGACAGCCGCGGCACTCCGGAAAGCGTGGACGCGCTGCGCGGGCATGACATCCTCAGCTATACCTTGGCCGAAAGCCCTGGCGCGGTTGCGGACGAGGATGCAGGCCTGCAGGCGGATCCGTTGGCCGGACCCGCGCTGGTGCAGGTCAACAACAGCCTGATGCTGCGGGACCTGCTGGAAGAGGGGCTGGGCATAGGCGCCTTGCCGTCGTTCCTGGCCGCGCCCGCCATCGCCAGCGGCAGGCTGGTGCGCGTTTTACCCCAACAGCCCGCCGCGCCTCGCCATGTCTACGCGGTCTATCCGACCAGCCGCCACTTGCAGCCCAAGGTCAAGGCCTTTGTGGATTTCATGGCGGACCATCTGCCGGCGGCCATGCGCGGCGATTGTTGACGCGCAGCGAATAAAGTCCTGCCGGCGGACACCTTACTCCCGCGCCGGCCCGTCCTTAAGCTGGCGTCCATTGAAACGAGATGGACGCCATCATGACTTCGACCTCCAATTACGCACCCGCCGCGCCGCTGACCGTGGACTTCTTCCATGACGTGGTTTGCGGCTGGTGCTATGTCATGTCTCCCCGCCTGCGCCAGGTCGCGGCCGAACTGGGCATTGCCGTGCGCCAGCGCAGCTTCGTGCTGCAGGAATCGCCTGAACAGATGTGCCAGGTGTTCGGCTCGATGCCGCGCGCCAAGCAGGTGATCCTGGGCCATTGGGAAGCCTGCGCCCGCCATGAAGACCTGCCCCGCATCGACGTCGAGGGCATGCGCGCCGAATCATTCGATTACCCCAGCGGGATGGCCGGCGCGCTGGCTTGCCAGGCCGCGCATCTGCTGGCCGGCGACGCGGGCCATTGGGACATGTTCGACGCGATTCAGCATGCCCACCTGAGCGAGCATCGTAATGTCGGCGATCACGCCGTGCTGTTGGACATCGCAGCAGGGCTGGGCCATGACCGGGCCGAATTCGCCGCCCTCATGCAGGGCGACGAAGCCCTGCTACGCGTACAGGCCGATCGCGCCGCCGCCGCGCGGCTGGCCATCGACTCCATACCCACGTTGATAGCCGGGCCGCACCGGGCCCGTCTGCACACCATGTCCACGGCCGATCTGCGGGACAGGCTGCGGGCGCTGATGCCCGCCGCGGTCGAGGCCTGATCGCCGGGTATCGGCGCGTCGCCCACGTCTTCCTTCTTTCCATTTTTCCGTCCGCGGGACGGAAGCCAAACGCACAAGGTGCATCATGACTACCCGTTACACCCAAAAATTGCTCGGCCTGGCGCTGGGCGCCACCCTCAGCTTCAACGCGCTCGCGCACGGCGCGCCCGCCCGGGCGCCGGCCTCCGGACAGGAGGTGGGCATCAGCCCCTGGGGACCGGACGATGAGATCGGCCGCCTCAACCTGATCACGCCCGAATCGCGCGCCGCGGTAATGTCGCGCGTGGCTGGCGGCAAGGTCTATGACCTGGCCACGGAATACTACGTGGGCATGCCCAGCTGGCAGGACGCGGGCGATCCGCACTACCAGTTCTGGATGACGCACACGCCGCGCGGCACCGAAGTCGACGATCCCATGGGCATGGGCCGCGACATGAACGCCATGCGCAGCTACACCGGCACGGCGTTCTCGATGTACAGCCACACCGGCACGCATATCGATGCGCTCAACCACTTCGGCATCCATGGCAAGATCTGGAACGGCTTCCGGGCCGACGAGCATCTGGGCGACCGCGGCTGGAAGCGCACGGGCATCGAGAAATTCCCGCCGCTGGTGGCGCGTGGCGTGCTGATCGACGTGGCCGCGCTCAAGGGCGTGGAGATGCTTCCCGATCAGTACCGCATTACCCGGCAGGACCTGAAAGCTGCGCTGGCGCGCCAGAAGACCGAGCTGCGCGAAGGCGACATCGTCCTGATCCGCACTGGCCGCATGAAGCTGTACAACGATCCGGCGGCCTACATGGCCAAGCCGCCGGGCATGGGCCTGGACGCGGCGCGTTATCTGGTCGAGGAGGGCGGCGCCATGATTCTGGGGGCGGACAACCTCAGTTTCGAGACCTTCCCTTCAGAGGTGTCCGACGACTATGTGCCGTTGCATACCTATCTGCTGGCGCAGAAGGGCGTGCCCATCATCGAGCTGGCGGCGCTGGACGAGTTGTCGCGCGACCAGGTCTATGAATTCGCCTTCATCGGCGGGCCGCTGAAGATCCGCGGCGGCGATGCGGCGCCGCTGCGTCCGGTGGCGATGCCGCTGCGCTGATTTACTTGCTGCGTTTGACCATCGCCATGATGGTATCCATCAACTCGTCGCGCGCCTGATCCACGCTGATGTCCTGAGCCACGGCCGCGTGCGCCAGGCCGTCAGCCGCGCCCAGCATCGCCCACATGCTGGCCGGCGATATTCCCGTGGATCCGGCGTAAGGCGCAAGTATGGATTGGCATTTCTTGATGAAGGCCTGCTGGTATTGATGCTTTACTGCTGTCAGTTCCGGGGAGCCGCCCAGCGCGGCCAGCACGCCGGGAATCTCGCGGCCCTGCGTCATGACGCATTCGATGTAGCCCGCTGCGATGACCCGGGCCTTTTCCTTCAAGGCCGGCTTGCTGGCGGCGATCGCGGCGTCGATGAGCGCGGTCTGGCGGACGTCGAAGTCCTGGTACAGCGCCACCAGCAGCCCGTTGCGCGTGCCGAAGTGGTCATAGGCCACGGGCTTGGTGATGCCGGCTTCCGTGGCCAGCCGTCCCAGGGTCAGGGCGTCCGTGCCTTCGTCGCTGATCAGCTTCCAGGCGACGTCCAGCAACTGGCGTTGGCGATCGTCGCGCGACAGGCGGCGCTGCGGGTTGGCTCTGGCGGGGCTTGGCATCTTTGCGGTCATGATTGTTGGACTTCCTCCTCGTGGATTACAGCACGCGAGGAGAAAATCTTCTGGCCTATCGTCCGGGCGGCTTCGAGATGGGCGGCGGGAAAGCCCGCGTCGGAGGGCAGCAGCAATTCCGAGGTGGCGACGTTGGCGCCGCAGTAGCCGAAGATGCCGTGGTCGATCTGCGTCTTCATGGCGCCGAAGTAGCCGTGCCGCGCATAGGTGCGCTGGTTGGCGCCGCCCAGAGCGACCAGATGCACGTTGAGGCGTTGCAGCTTCTTGACCAGCTTGCCGTCCGCATCTTCGTAGGCCCAGCCTTGGGTGAACACCCGGTCGATCCAGCCCTTGAGCAAGCCCGGGAAGGACCACCAGTACACGGGGTAGACCAGCACCAGAGCATCGGCGCGTTCAAGCCGCGCATGTTCCGCGGCGACTTCCGGCAGGGGCTCCCCCTTGCCCATGGCCAGCGCGACGTCCGGCTGGGTGAACCTAGGGTCAAAACCTTCGGCGGCCAGGTCTGCGACTTCGAACGTATGCCCGGCATCGGCAGCGGAAATTCCTTCAGCGACCTGTCGCGCCACCGCGTGGGTCAGCGACGCGGGATCGGGATGTGCAACAACGATTAGCGCATGCATGGCGTCTACACTCCATCAAAATAATTAACCTACCAATAGTAACTTACTTTTGGTAGGTTGTGATTTTGACGTGAGTAGCGAGGCGGCTCCCTGGGAAGACCGACAGCCCGGCGCTAGGCGGGGAGATTTCTAATGGCTGGGAATTTGGGCCAGCACCAGCTGCGTGGTCTGGCGCAGGTGCTGGGCCAGCAATTTGGCGGCGGTATCGGCGTCGCGGGCAAGCGCGGCTTCCAGCAGCTTGCGGTGTTCGTCGGCGACGTTGCGTTCCTTGCCCTTTTTCGAGCCGGAGGCGGCTTTGGTCCCGGAATTCAGCTGCACCGACAGGTAGCGGTAGCGCGCGGTCTGGTCGCGCAGCAGCTCGGCTATGGCGATGAGCGACTTTGAATCGCTGCCGCTGATCAGCGCCGAATGGAAAGCGGAATGCGCTTGTTCCCATTCAGCCGACAAGCCGGAGCCGTCCGTAGCGTGCAGGGGCAGGCGGCTCAGACGGTAGTGCGCGCCGGCCAGCCGCTCTTCCCAGTCCAGACTGCCGAGCGCGATAGCGCGGCGCAGCGCTTCGCATTCGATGTGGATCCGGGTTTCGGTGATGTCCAGCAGTTCTTCCGCCGACACGTCCGCCACGCGGAAGCCGCGCTGGTCTTCCGCGACCACGAATCCGCTGGTGGCCAGGCGCGAAAGCGCCTCTCGCAGCGGGATCGCGCCGCTGTCGTAGCGTTCGCAGAGATCCTTGATGCGCAGGCGTGCCCCCGGGGGCAGGTTGCCCGTGATGATGTCTGCGCGGATGTCATTGGCCAGGGCCGATGCCGCAGTCCGGAAAGGTGTGGAAACGGAGGTCATGCGAAACGATAAGGTTTTTATCTATGAAGCTCAAGTTTTCCAGGGAAAACCAGAATATATATATTTTTATGAATTACATATTCTTCGTTCAACCCTCATCCATCAGGAGATCACGTGAAACTGGCCACCCTACAAATCGACGGCGCGCCTCGCGCCGCCGCACTCGTGCAGGGCCGCCTGGCGCTGCTGTCCGCTCCAGGCGTCGATCTGGGTACGCTGCTGCGCCAGGGCAAGACGCTGGCCGATCTGGAGCGCATGGCAGCCGCGGCCACGCAGTTCATCGATCCGGCTGCCGCGACCTTTCTGTCGCCGTCGATCGAACCTCCCAAGATCCTGTGCGTCGGCCTGAACTATGCCGACCACACCAAGGAAAGCCCGTACGACCAGCCCGATTACCCGACGCTGTTCCTGCGCGTGTCGACCAGCCTGGGCGCGCATGACGCGGTGGTGGAGCGTCCGGCCATCAGCGATACGCTGGACTACGAGGGCGAAATGGTCGTGGTGCTGGGCAAGGGCGGACGGCGGATCGCCAAGGAACAGGCGCTGGACCACGTGTTCGGCTACGCCGTGGGCAACGAAATCTCGGTGCGCGAATACCAGTTCAAGTCGCCGCAGTGGACGGTGGGCAAGAATTTCGACGGCACGGGCACCTGGGGGCCATACGTGGTCACGGCTGACGAACTGCCGGCGGGCGGTAGCGGGTTGCGGATCGAGACCCGCCTCAATGGCGAAACCATGCAATCGTCCAACACCAGCGACATGCTGTTCGACGTGGCTACCGTGATCTCGACCGTCAGCGAGGCCATTACCTTGCAGGCCGGCGACATCATTTTCTCCGGTACCCCCGCCGGCGTGGGCTTCGGGCGCACGCCCAAGCTCTACATGAAGGACGGCGACACGGTAGAGGTGGACATCGAGCGCATCGGTACGCTGCGCAACCGCATCCGCGACGAGGCGCCGTCCGCCTAGGTTTCTCTCCACGCATCCAGCGGCCCCGGCGCCATCCGCGCCGGGGCGCACGGCCACGATCTACTCTTGGAACTCCAGACATGCGAATCGCAACTGCTTTTGTGAAGTCGTCCGTGAGCAATCCCGCCCGGCGTCGTTGGGCCAGGCTGTTGCTGGCCGCAGGCCTGGCGTCCAGCCTGGGCGTGGCCAGCGCGGCGGATTGGCCGGCGCGGCCGGTGAAGATCGTGGTGCCGTTTGCCGCCGGAGGAACCACCGACCTGATCGCGCGGCTGATCGCAACGCCCATGTCGCAAGAGCTGGGGCAGCCGGTGGTGGTCGAGAACCGTCCGGGCGTGGGCGGGCTGCTGGGCGCCGATGCCGTCGCCAAGGCGGCGCCCGACGGCTATACCGTATTGATGGCCAACATCTCCTATCCGTTGGCCGCCCTGGTGGCGCAGGGCGCGAAGCGGCTGAACTTCGATCCCTCGGCCGACCTGCGCAGCGTGAGCGTGGTGGCCAACGTGCCGCTGGTCATCACTTCCACGCCTTCGGTGCCGGCCCGCAACCTGAAGGAATTCGCGGAACTGCTCAAAAAGAATCCTTCGACCCACTACGCCTACGGCTCCACGGGACCCGGTTCGTACATCCACGTGTTCGGCATGTGGTTCCAGGAACAGACGGGCGCGTCGATGACGCACGTGCCCTTCAAGGGTGCTGCGCCCTTGAAGGGCGAAATGCTGGCGGGCCGCATCCAGATGGGCGGCGACCAATTGTCTTCGTCGCTGAGCGACATCCGGGCCGGATCCTTGACCGCGCTGGCGGTCACCTCGCCGCAGCGCTCGCCGTCCCTGCCGGACACGCCCACCGTCAGCGAACTGGGTTTTACCGGCATCGATACCGAGGGCTGGAACGGCTTGCTCGCCCCGGCGCAGACGCCCGACGCCGTCGTGGCGCGTATCGGCCAGGCGGTGTCCAAGGCCGTCCAGCAGCCCGCCATCCGCCAGCGCCTAGCCGAACTGGGCGCCGAGGCCAGCGGTTCCAGTCCCGAGCAGATGAGTGCTTTGCTGAAAAGTCAGTTCGTCCAGTTCGGCCCCATGGTGTCGCGCCTGCAACTTGAGTGATGCCGTGGCGGGGATTCCAGATCCCCGGCAGCTTTGGCTTTCCAACGAGTTCAACCAGAAAGGCCCGCAATGAAAGCACTGCGTAGCGGCGTGGCCGCGAGTCTGCAGTTCCTGATCGGCATCCTGGCGTGCGCGAACGCGCAAGCCCAGGCCGACGCGCCGCCCGTCTCCATCGTCGTTCCGCAGCCGGTGGGCAATCCCACCGACGGCGTGGCGCGCAAGCTGCAGCCGCTGCTGCAGGCCGCGCTGGGCAGGACCATCATCGTCGAGAACCAACCCGGGGCGGGCGGTTCCATCGGCACGCAACGGGTGCTGAATGCGCCAGCGGACGGACGCATGCTGTTGATCGCGTCCCAGACCGAACCCATTCTGACCCCGGCCACGATGCAGCATGTGAAGTACCGGGCGGAGAACCTGCGCGCGGTGGCGGTGGTGGCGCGGCTGCCCTACATCCTGACCGGCGGCAACGCGGTCGCGGCCAAGAACCTGGGCGAACTGACCCAACTGGCGCAGGCCCAGGGAGACAAGGGACTGAACTTCGGACATATCGGTCCGGGCTCGATGATCCACCTATTGGGCGAGCAATGGGCGCGGCAAAGCCAGTTCAAGCTCAACCACGTCGTCTACCGGGGCGTTCCGCCCGTCACGCAGGACCTGATGGGCGGTCAGATAGAACTGAGCTTCCTGCCGCTGGGCGGGTCGACGCTGGACCTGATCGAGTCCGGCCGCATACGGGCCTACGCGACGACCGGCGCCGCACCTAGTCCCAGGCTGCCCCAAGTGCCGCCCTTGTCCGCATCCAGCGAAAAGCTGCGGGACTTCGTATACGGCACGTGGATCGCCTTTCTGGTGCCGGCCAAGACGCCGGAAGCGATCGTCGCCAGCCTGAACCGCGCGATCGTCCAGGCCATGGAAGACGCCGCGTTTCGCGAGTATGTTGTTTCCACCGGCATGGAGCTGGTGGCGCAGAACTCGGTGGCGGACATGCGGGACTTCTACCAGACGGAGACGGCGCTGTACCAGGGTCTGGCGCAGAAGGTCGCCGTCGAACAGTGAGGGTAGGACAGCCTGCCGCAACCAGAACAAGATTCTTGGAGACAGACATGCAATCGAATGCGCAGACAGCGCCGCTCGCCGTGCACTCAGTGGACGAGTTCGTGTTCAGCGTTCCCGATCTCGAAGAGGCCAGGCGCTTCTATTCGAGTTTCGGCCTGGACGTGCGGGATGAAGGCGGCTGCCTGGCGTTGTATACCCATGGCCATCCGCATCGCTGGGCGCGCATCTTGCAGGGGGCGCGCAAGCGCCTGCTGTGGGTAAGCATGGGGATCCACGCGGACGACCTGGAACGGTTCGCCGTGCATCTGGACCGCCTGGGTATCGCCCGCCGCGACGCGCCGCAGGACGCCGACCCCGCAGGGCTCTGGATTGAGGCGCCCGACGGGCTGGCCCTGCAATTGCGGATTGCAGCCAAGTCTTCACCGTCGGCCCCCGCGCCGCAAGAGCCGCCACAGGCCAGCGGCGGCGCCGGCCGCGCGCCCGCGCGCAGCCAGGTGCGGCAGGTGCGGCCGCTGTATCTGTCGCACATCCTGTTGTTCAGCGCCGACGTGGTTCGGGCCACGCGCTTCTACGTGGACGCGCTTGGCCTGCGCGTGTCGGATACCTCGGGCGATGCCATCGCCTTCATCCACAGTCCGCACGGCAGCGACCATCACCTGATCGCATTGGCCAAGTCGCATGGCCTGGGCCTGCATCACAGCAGCTGGTGCGTGCCGTCCATCGATGCGGTGGGGCAAGGCATGGAGCAGATGGGCGCGGCGGGGTATGCGGACGGCTGGGGCGTGGGCCGGCACGTGCTGGGTTCAAACTATTTCCGCTATGTGCGCGATCCCTGGGGCAGCTACGCCGAGTATTCGTACGACATCGACTTTATCGCCGAAGGGCAGAAGTGGCCGTCGGGGGATTATCCGCCGGAGGATTCGCTGTATGTGTGGGGCCCGGCGTTGCCGCCGGACTTCATCACCAATCATGAGCGGGATGGCTGAGGGCTGGCGCTCCGCCCGTCAGGCTATCGCGTTCATCCCCAGGATCTCCCGCCCCGCGATCAGCGTCTGGATCTCCGTCGTGCCTTCGGGAATCATGCCGCCGCGCGTATCCCGGAAGATGCGCTCGATCGGATATTCCTCCGAGTAGCCCAACCCGCCATGCACTTGCAGCGCCATGTTGGCCACTTCGTGGGCGGCCTCGGTGGCGTAGAGCTTGGCGATGGAGCAGGCCTGGCGCACGTCCTTGCCCGCTTCCAGCGCATGGGCCGCGCGCATGCCCAGGGCGCGCGCCGCTTCGACGCGGACCGTCATGTCTACGATGTGCTTCTGCACCAGCTGGAAGCTGCCGATGGGGCGGCCGAACTGTTCGCGCTGTTTCGCGTAGTCGATGGACATGTCCAGGGCCGCCTGCGCGGCGCCGACGGCGCCCATGGCGATGTTCAGGCGCGCGGCATCCAGGCCCTTGAGCGTGCCGGCGAGGGCCGCGCCTTCGACGCCGACCAGGTTTTCCTTGGGGATGCGCACGTCGGCGAAGCCCAGTTCGGCCGTGCCGGTGCAGCGCAGCACCATGGTGTCGAGCTTGCGCACGTCATAGTTGGCCAGGGCGCGTTCGACGATGAAGGTCGACAGCTTGCCCTCGCAGGTGGGGCTGTAGGTGCGCGCCACCACCATGGCGAAGTCGGCGTCGCAGCCGTTGGTGATCCACAGCTTGCGGCCGTTCAGCACCCACTCGTCGCCGACCAGGTCGGCCCGCGTCTGGATGCCGGCGATGTTGGAGCCGGTGTTCGGCTCCGTCAGGCCTGTGCAGGCCTTGAGGCGGCCGGCCATCAGCGGCTTGAGGTACTTCTCTTTCTGCGCCGGTGAACCGTGGGCGGCCAGGCGCTTGATGGAGCCGTTGGTGATGTTGACGATGGTGCGCAGCGACAGCCAGTGGTAGCCCAGCTCTTCCATCATCATGGCCCAGGTGGGCATGTCGATGCCGTGTCCGCCCTGGTCTTCGGGCAGGTTGCCGCCCAGGTAGCCCAGCTCCGCCAGCTTGGGCATGAGTTCGAACGGAAAGGTCCGCGCCTTTTCGTGCTGCGCGACGATGGGCGCCACTTCCGCCAGCATGAAGCGGCGGATGCTGTGCTGCAGCTCCTGTTGTTCGGGCGTCAGGTCGATGTTGCTCATGCGTTTACTCCAGCTTCAGGTTGGCGCGTTCCACCAGGTCGCGGGTGACCTCGCGGTGCTCCGCCCAGAATTTGGCGAACGCTTCGGGCGAACTGCTGACCAGCGGGGTGGCGATGCGTTCGAAGCGTTCCTGCACGATGGGCATGGCGGCGGTTTCTTCCAGCGCCCGGGCCAGCTTGTCGATGATGGGCTTGGGCGTGCCGGCGGGGACGACCACGGCCTGCCAGGTGGTGACCTTGAAGCCCGGGACGCCGGACTCGGCGATGGTGGGCAGGTCCGGCAGATCCTTGACGCGGGTGGCGCCGCTGACCGCCAGGGGGCGCAGCATGCCGTCCTTGATGTAGGGCAGGGAACTGGAGCGGCTGTCGATCATGAAGGTCAACCGTCCGGCGACCAGGTCCTGCAGCGCGGGCGCGCTGCCCTTGTACGGCACGTGCGTGAGCTTGGTGTTCAAGGCCAGCGCGAGCGAGGACGCCGCGGTGTGCGCCGAACTGCCGTAGCCCGGCGATCCGTAGGTGATCGTCGCCTGCTTGTCCGCCTTGATCGCCTTGATCAGGTCCGCCATGGTCTGGTAGGGCGAATCCTTGGGCACCACCACCACCAGCGGCGAATCGGTCAGTTGCGCGACGGGCGCGAAGGCCTGGGCCGGGTCGATCTTCAGGTCCTTGTACAGGTACTGGTTGACGGCGATGGTGGCCGCATTGGTCCAGAGGATGGTGTAGCCGTCGGCGGGCGCGCTGGCCGCGGCCAGCAGCGAGAGATTGCCGTTGGCGCCAGGCTTGTATTCCGGGATGACGGGCTGGCCGAGCTTCTTGCTCAGCTCGTCCTGCATCATCTTGAACGCGATGTCGGAAGGTCCCCCGGGCGCAAAACCGATCACCGCGCGTATCGGCTTGTCCGGCCATTCCGCGGCCGAGGCCGCCGTCGCGAATCCCGCGGCCAGCAGGGCTGCCGCAACCATCTTGCTGAACTTCATTCCTGTCTCCTGTTTTTCTGGGTTGAGCGCGCTTGCGTTGCGCGGACGGATTCTTGGGTGATCCGTTTGTTATTCGCATTGCGAATTAATAATTCGTTTAATGAATTGATGATACTGCGGCCATCAGGACGCTGCAATAACGGGTTTTCGACCGGCGGCTGGATTCGGCGCCGTTCGCGCATGAAAAATCCCTGCCGCGCACAGGGCGGGGCAGGGATGCGGGAGGTGAGAAACGGCCCGCTGGCGCGGGACCGGATTCAAGCGGAATCGAGCATGTGCCTGAAGCGCGCGCTGGCCTGCATGCATTCCCGCTGCAGCCGCAGGACGATGCTTTCCACGGGTTCTATGCCGCGGGCAAAGCCCACCGCCGGACCCATGGACAGCATGCCTTCTTCATGCTGGCCCGCCTGATAGGCGAGGGCCTGGGTGCGTTCGCCGCTGATCAGTTCGCCGAAGTCCGCGTAGCTGCTGGCGCCCGCCTGTTCCAGCGCGGCGACCTTGCGGGCGTTTTCGTTGTCGAGGATGCGCCAGGTGTCGCCCAGGCTGCCGAGCACGGCGCGGGTACCGTGCTCGCTGGTGTCGACCACGCGCTGCTTGTACGCGGCGTGCGCCGGGGTCTCCTGCGCTGGCGTGAAGACGCTGCCCATCACCACGGCGTCGGCGCCCAGGGCCAGCGCCGCGGCGATCTGCCGGCCGTGGCCGATGCCGCCGCCCAGCGCCAGCGGAATGCGCAGCTGTTCCAGGGCATAGGCGCCGTTGAGGAACGTGGGCAGCTGGTTGCTGCCGGGGTGGCCGCCTTCTTCCATGCCGACCAGCGTGACTGCGTCCACGCCCATGTTCTGCGCCGCGACGGCATGGCGCACATGCGCGCACTTGTGGATGACGATGGCGCCAGCCTCGCGCAGCGCGGGCAGCAGCGGCGTGGGCGGCAGGCCCGCCGTTTCGAACAGGCGCACGCCCGCGTCGAGCGCGATGCGCAGCCGCGTCAGCATGGACTCGTTATTGGCCGCGCGCCGCGACAGCGTGAGGTTGACGCCGAACGGCAGGCCGCCCGTCAGTTCGCCGCAATCGCGCAGCGCCTGCCGGAAGTCCTGGTCCGTGCGTGAGCTGCGCGCGGTCATGAAACCCATGCCGCCTGCGCGCACCATGGCGGCGACCAGCCGCGCATCCGACAGCCACATCATGCCGCCCAGCAGCAACGGCCAGCGTATGCCCATCAGTTCGGTGATGCGGGTGGGCCAGCGTTGCGGAATGGCCGGAGCAAGAGGCTGGGTCACACGTGCCTCCCCATCAGCAGGATGGGCTGCAGTTCATGCGCCAACTGCCGTAGCGTGGGGCCGGCTTCATCGAGCATCAGTTGCCGGGGCAGCAGCGCCGCCGGGCCGCCGCAGCTGACCACGTAGCGTTCGCCGGCGGGCAGTTCGATGGCGGCGGCGACGGTGTTGATCTGATAGGCGGGGCGCTCGTGATAGACGAAGCCGCGCTCCGGATACCGGGCGATGGCGTCGGCAATGGCCTGTTGCTCCGTGGCATCGCCGGCCTTGCCGGATGCGCGGGCCTCTTGCAGCAGGGCCTCGCGTTCCTCGGGCGAGCAGCAGGCCAGGTAGGCCCAGCCGATCGCGCTATGGAACAGCGGTATGCGCGAACCCACGCGCAGATTCATCAGCAGCGGCGAATTTCCCTGGCAGCGCAGCAGGTAGACGATGCTGTCGCCGTCGCGCCGTCCCAGCGCCACCGCGACCTGATAGCGGTCGGCCAGCGCCTGCAACATGGGCCGGATGATGTCCAGCGCTTCCTGCCCCGCCAGCGCCGCGCCGCCCAGCGCGATGGCGGCGATGCCCAGTTGCAGCTTGTCCTTGCCTGGCACGGCGGCCAGGAATCCCGTCTTTTGCAGCGTATGGCACAGCCGCCAGACCGTGGGCTGGGCCAGGCCGGTCAGATGGGCCAGTTCCGTCGTGCCCAGCATGCGCCGTTCGGCGCTGAAGCAGCGCAGGATGTCCAGCCCGCGGGCCAGCGCGGTGACGAATTGGCGGTCGGGTTCCGCGGAATCTTCGGTGGCGTCGTTCTTGGGCGCGCGAGGCGAGGCTCTTGACATGGGCAAGCTCCTTTTCTATTATCAATTCACTAAATGAATTATAAATTCGCATAGCAAATTATGCAAGATCAGGAGGACGAATGAGCGGTCAGCAGGATTGTGCGCCACAGGCCCAGGGCGTGATGTCCTGGCCTGGCGTTTGCCATTGGGGCGGGAAGGCCCTGGCCAGAACCTTGGCGGCCGCGGGCGCACGCCTGCGCCTGCCGCTGGTGGTGACCGATGCCGGCACCTGGGGCGCAACGGGCGCCGCGGTCGAAGCGGCGCTTGCCGCCATGCCGGGACTGCAATGGCATGTCTATGACGGCGTGGTGCCCAATCCCGCCATGGACCAGGTGCGGGCCGCGCTGCACGTGGCGCGCGAGCAGGGCTGCGCCAGCGTGCTGGCGGTGGGCGGGGGCAGCGCCATCGACGTGGCCAAGGCGGTCTACGCCTGCCTGGCGGGCGGGTTCGATGCCGACGAATTGCAGGCGCCGTGTGGGCAAGCCTGGCTGAACGCCGCCGCCGAGCCCGCCGATCCGCTCTTCATCGCCGTGCCCACGACTTCGGGCACCGGCAGCGAAAGCAGCTCGGCCGCGCTGATCCAGGGCGACGACGGGCGCAAGCGCCTGTACCGTTCCTTGCGCGCCCGTCCGGCGCTGGTGGCGCTGCAGCCCGAGCTTACGCTCAGCCTGCCGCCGCGCCCCACCGCGCAGGGCGGCTTCGACGCCGTGCTGCATGCGCTGGGCGCCTGGATCAATACCGATCCTTCCCCTGTCGGCAAGGCCATGGCCTTGCAGGCCCTGCGCCTGTGCATGCGGGCGCTGCCCGACGTGCTGCGCGCCCCGGACAGCCTGCGCGCGCGCGCCGACATGCAGATGGGCGCATATATGGCGGGCCTGGCCATCGGCATGAGCAAGGTGGACGCCGTGCACGCCATGTGCACGCCGCTGGAGTCGCGCGTCCACATGGCGCATGCGGAAGTGCTGGGTCCGATCTTCAGCGTGGTGGCGCGCCACACGGCGCAGACCGCCGCCGCGCCTTACGCCGAGGCCGCCCGCGCGCTGGGCATAGCCGCGACGGGCGACGAACAACAGGACGCCCTGGCCCTGATCGAGGCGGTCGAGTCGCTGGCGCGGCTGGCGGGCATTCCCCTGCGCTTTTCCGGCTTGGCGCTGTCTGAGCAGGACGCCGCTCAGCTGGCCAGCCAGGCCATGCTGAGCGCGTCCATGCCCATCAATCCGCGCGTACTCGCGCCGGAAGAAATCCAATCCCTATACCTGCAAATGGCCGCGTAAGGAGCGCCCGCATGGATGTCATCGATTCCCGCCCCTATGAACTGCTGATCGGGGAAAACTGGCGCGCTGGCGCCGAAGGCCGCACGTTCGATACCTGCAACCCGGCCACGGCGCAGGTGCTCGCCAGCGTGCACGAAGCCTCGGCGGCAGATGTGGACGCCGCCGTGCAGGCTGCGCACACCGCCTTTGAAACGCACTGGCGCAAGACCACGCCGGCGCAGCGCGGCAAGCTGCTGCGGCGCCTGGCCGACCTGTTCGAGCGCGACCGCGAAAAGCTCGCCTGGATCGAAACGCTGAACGTGGGCAAGCCCATTACGCATTCGCTGGATTCGCTCAAGGGCATGCCGGCGTCGCTGGAGTACTTCGCGGGCATCATTCCGGCCCTGCGCGGCGAGACCATACCGGTGGGCAATGCCGACGTGCTCAATTTCACGATACGCGAGCCGCTGGGCGTGTGCGCGCTCATCATGCCGTGGAATTACCCGATGACGCTGACCGTCAACAAGCTCGGTCCGGCGCTGGCCGCGGGCAATACGGTGATCCTCAAGCCCTCGGAAGTGACGCCGCTGTCCAGCATGGCGCTGGCACGCTTGTTCGAGGAAGCCGGCTTTCCGCCCGGCGTGATCAACGTGGTCAACGGTCCCGGCGCCACGGTGGGCGAACGGCTGGTCACTCATCCGCTGGTATCACGGGTGTCGTTCACCGGGGGCACCGTGACCGGCGCGCGTATCCAGGCGTCCGCGGCCGCCGACGTCAAGCGCGTCACGCTGGAGCTGGGCGGCAAGTCGCCGCTGATCGTGTTCGAGGACGCGCCGCTGGACAAGGCGGCGGCCGTGGCCGCGGGCGACATCATCAAGAATTCCGGCCAGGTCTGCATCGCCTGCACGCGCCTGCTGGTACAGGATTCCGTGCGCGAGGAATTCCTTGGCCTGCTGCAGCAGCGCCTGGACACCGTGCGCATCGGCTCGCCCGCGGACCCAGCGACCGAGATGGGCCCCCTGGTCAGCGCGGCCCAGAAGCAGCGCGTCGAGAAGTACGTGGCGCTGGCGCGGGAAGAGGGCGCGCAGCCCGTCCATTACGGCAACATGAAGCTGGAAGGCGACACGGCCAAGGGCTACTTCGTGCCGCCCACGCTGCTGCTGAACTCCCACGCGCGCATGCAGAGCGCGCAGGACGAGATCTTCGGCCCGGTGCAATCCGTGATCGGCTTTCGCGACGAAGCCGACGCCTTGCGCATCGCCAACGACACGCGCTACGGGCTGGCCGCGGTGCTGTACACGCGCGACGGCGGCCGCGCCCTGCGCATGGCGCGCGGCCTGCAGTCGGGCAGCGTGGCCATCAACACCGGCCTGCGGACGTCGTTCGATGCGCCGTTTGGCGGCTACAAGCAGTCTGGCATCGGCAAGGAACGCGGGCTGGAAGCCATCTACGAAAACACCCAGCTCAAGAACGTCAAGTACGACACCACGATCTAGCGTGGCGCCCACAGGAGACAACATGAAGTTCATCGTTAAGCTGGCCTCGGGCCTGGCCGCCTGCATGCTGGCGGCCGGCGCGCACGCGGAATGGCCCGACCGTCCGCTGCGCATGGTCATCGGTTTCGCGCCCGGGGGCGCTTCGGACATCGCGTTCAAGATGGTGCAGGACGAGCTATCCAAAAAGCTCGGCCAGCCCGTGGTGCCGATCTACAAGCCCGGCGCCAACGGCAACATCGCCAACCAGGCCGTGGCCACGGCCGAACCCGACGGCTACACGGCGCTGTGGGCCAACGTCGGGCCGCTGGCCATCAACACTTATCTCTACAAGGGCGTGCAGGTCGATCCGGGCAAGGCCTTTGTGCCGGTCACGCAATTGACCGATTCGCCGCTGGTTGTGGTGGTGCCGAAGTCTTCGCCATTCCAGACCATGCAGGACCTGGTGCAGGCGGCGAAGAAGCCCGACGCGGGGTTGTCGTACGGGTCCGCCGGGCACGGCAGTTCCATGCACGTGGCGGGCGCCGCGCTGTCGCTGGCCCTGAACGCGCCCATGACGCACGTGCCTTACAAGGGCAGCGCGCCCGCGCTGCAGGACCTGATCGCCGGGCGCCTGTCCTTCATGGTGGACAGCCGCTCCACCACCGCGCCCTTCATCAAGGAAGGCGCGCTGCGCGCCCTTGCCGTCAGCGGCGACCAGCGCGTGGCGGACATGCCCGACGTGCCCACGGTGGCCGAGTCCGGCGTGCCCGGCTTCAAAGTGACGACCTGGCAGGCCGTGGTCATGCCGGCGGGCACGCCCCAACCCATCGTCGACAAGTTCTCCAAGGCCTTGCGCGACACCCTGCAGATGCCCGAAGTGCAGGAACGCTTCGCGCGCATCTACACGCCGCTGGTGGGCAGCACGCCCGAAGCCTTCGCGGTCTTCTGGGCCAAGGAGAGGGCCGGCGCCCAGGCTCTGGTGGAGAAGGCGCGGCTGCAGGTCGATTGAACGCCGGGCCCGGGCGGGCCCGGCGTGGCAGGAACATTGAAACTCGAATGGAATGGCATCATGGATCTGGAACTGAAGGGTTGCACCGCTTTCATCACGGGCGGCGCGGGCACGCTGGGCATGGCAATGGCCAGGCGCTTCGTGCAGGAAGGCTGCAATGTGGTGGTGTGCGACGCCAATGAAGAGGCGATCGAATCCGCCTGCGCCGAATTGTCTGCCTTGGGCGGGAACGTCCTGGGCGTGCGCGCCGACGTGACCAACAAGGACGAGGTCGGCCGCGCCGTGCAGCAGGCGGTCGAGCGCTGGAAAAAGGTGGATATCCTGGTCAACAACGCGGGCTTCGCGCGCGACCGTTATCTGACCAAGATGTCCGAGGAAGATTGGCACGCGGTGCTGGACGTGACGCTGCAAGGGGCATTCCATTGCTCGCGCGCAGTGCTGCCGCTGATGATGGAACAGCGCTTCGGCCGCGTCATCAACATCGCCTCGCGCGCCCATCTGGGAAATCCCGGGCAGACCAACTACTCGGCCGCCAAGGCCGGGCTGATCGGCTTTACCCGTTCGTTGGCGCTGGAGTCCGGCAAGTTCGGCATCACCGCCAACGCGGTCGCCCCGGGCGTCATTTCGACGCCGCGCATGCAGAAGCGCCCCGACTACCAAGAGCTGACCGAACGCGCCAAGACCAACACGCCGGTCGGCCGGCTGGGCGACCCGGCCGATGTGGCCGCGACGGTAGCCTTCCTGGCATCGCGCCTGGCCGGCTTCACCACGGGCGAGACCGTGCACGTGACGGGAGGGCGTTACGCATGAGCACGCCATTCGATCTGGACGAACATCTGGGCCGCCGCCTGTACTTCGAGGACCTGGCGTCCGGGCAGTCCTGGGAAAGTCCGCGCCGCACGGTCACCGAAGCGGATGTGGTGCAGTTCGCCGGGCTGTCCGGCGACTACAACGCGTTGCACACGGATGCCGTATTCGCCGCCAGCCATCCCTTCGGCCAGCGCGCCGCGCACGGCATGCTGACCCTGGCCATCGCGTCGGGCCTGACCACCCGCATGCCGGTGTACCGCCTGATGGACGGCACCCGGCTGGCGCTGACCGAACTGCGCTGCGTGTGGCGCAAGCCCGTGCTCATCGGCGACACCATCCATGTCGAATTGAGCATAGGCGAGAAGACGCTGTCGCAGAAGCGCCCCGGCACGGGCCGCGTGACCATGCTGCGCACGGTGAAGAACCAGAACGGCGAGGTCGTGGTGGAGTCGGAATGGACCACCCTGATGAAATGCCGACCGGAGGCCGCATGAGCGCCAGTCCTTCCCAGTTTGATCCCAACGTCCGCTTCGACGATCTGGTGGAGCTGACGCGGCCGCGTTCGGTCATGATCGTGGGCGCCTCCAGCAAGCCTGGCACGCTGGGCCATACCACCGTGGTCAACGTGCTGGAGCACTCGGATTTCGACGGCGAGGTGCACCTGGTCAACCCCAAGGGCGGCGAACTCTTCGGCAAACCCTTGCATGCCAGCGTGGACGCGGTGCCGGCGCAAGGCATCGACGTGGCCTTGCTGCTGGTGCCGGCCGAATCCGCCGTCGCCACGCTGCGCGCCTGCGCCGCCAAGGGCGTGCGCTACGTCATCGTGTTCACGGGCGGTTTCGCCGAGCTGGGCGTAGCGGGGCGCACGGTCGAGGCCGAGATGCTGGCGCTGGCGCAGCGCAGCGGCATGCGCCTGTACGGTCCCAACTGCGCGGGCATGACCATGCTGGCGCCGCGCCTGGGCCTGACCTTTTCCACCGAATTCCGCAACGACGGCAGGACGGGAAAGCTTTCGCGCATCGGCCTGGTGACGCAGGGCGGAGGCCTGGGCCGTTCGCTCATGCAGGGCAACGAGCGCGGCGTGTGCTTTTCGCGCTGGTTCTCCACCGGCAACGAACTGGACCTGGACAGCGCGGACTTCATCAACTGGCTGGCGCATGACCCGGGAACCGACCTGATCTGCACCGTGATGGAAGGCATACGCAGCGGCCCGCGTTTCATTGCGGCGGCGGCGGCCGCGCGCCGCGCGGGCAAGCCGCTGATCGCGCTGAAGATCGGCCGCTCGGATTTCGGCAAGAAGGCGGCGCAATCGCATACTGCCTCGCTGGCGGGCGAGGATGCCGTCAACGACGCGGTGTTCTCGCAGTACGGCGTCATCCGCGTCGAAGACCTGGACGAACTGCTGGACGTCGCCAGCCTGATATCGCGCGTGGGCGTGCGCCGCCTGCGCAACATCTGCGTGTATTCATCGTCGGGCGGCGCGGGCGTGCTATCGGCCGACAAGGTGGGCGAAGCCGGGCTGGCCATGGCCGCGCTGGCGGATGAAACCGTGGCCGAGATGGCGCGGCACGCGCCCGCCTACGCGGCCCTGACCAATCCCGTGGACCTGACCACCAAGGCGCTGACCGACCCGGATCTGGCGCGGCGCTGCCTGGCGCCGCTGTTTGCGGACCCGGGCGTGGACGCCGTGCTCTATCCCATCACCTCCAATTATTCGGCCAGCACCGAAGGGCTGGTGCGCAACATGCTGGCGGTCGCACAGGGCGGCGCCAAGGCCTTCGTGCCCGTCTGGATGAGCAGCCGCCGCGGGCCGGCGCACGACCTTCTGATCCAGGAAGGATTCGCGCCGGTCTACAGCCTGCGCAACGCCATGCAGGCGCTCAAGCGCGTCAGCGCGTACGCGGACCTGGGGGCCGACGAGGCGCCGGACGCTCCGCCCGCAGGCCTGCCGGCGGCCGCGCCTGTCGTAACGCTGCCCTGCAATGAAGCGCAGGCCAAGGCGCTGCTGGCGCAGTACGGCGTGCGCGCGCCCCGCGAATCCCAGGCGGCCACGGCGCAAGAGGCGGCGGCAGCCGCGTGCGCCATCGGTTTTCCGGTGGCGCTCAAGCTGGTGGCCGACGGCGTGCTGCACAAGAGCGAGATCGGCGGCGTGCAGCTGCGGCTGCGCGATGAAGCCGAAGTGCGGCAGGCTTTCGAGAACATCGTCGCGAACGCGGCGCGGCATCAGGTGCCCGTCGCGGCCATCCGCGGCGTGCTGGTGTCGGAGATGGTGGTCGACGGCGTGGAAATGCTGGTGGGCCTGCATCGCGACGAGGTCTTCGGCCCGGTGCTGAGCGTGGGCGCGGGCGGCGTGTGGGTGGAGGTCGAGGCCGACGTGGCGCGCTGCCACCTGCCGGCCAGCCGCAAGCAGATCGAGCGCGCGCTGGACCAAACGCGCATCGCGCGCCGCCTGGCCAGCCATCGCGGCCTGCCGGCGCGCGACAGGGCGGCCCTGGTGGATGCCATGCTGCGCATCGCGGCCTTGTTCACGGCGCTGGGAGACGACGTGCAATCGCTGGAGGTCAACCCGCTGGTGGTATTGGACGAAGGGCGCGGCGTGGTGGCGCTGGATGCCGTCATCGAATAGCAGGCCGGCGCAGCGGCCGTCCGCTGCCCGGAAAAAAACACGGAGATTTCAGATGTTCGACAGCAAGATCGGAGGCGGCGACGCCCATACCATCCTGGTGCGAGGCCATGACCTGGTGCAGGACCTGTTCCAGCGCGATTTCATCGACGTGCTGGCCCTGGAGCTGCTGGGCGAGTTCCCCACGCCGCAGCTCAAGACCATGCTCAACCTGTTCCTGGTGAGCGCGACCGACCATGGCCTCACGCCCAGCGCCTTGTCGGCGCGGCTGACCCTGCACGGCGCGCCCGAGGCCATGCAGGGCGCCCTGGCGGCGGGATTGCTGGGCGCAGGCAGCCGCTTTCTTGGCGTGATCGAATACGCCGCGCGCTTTCTGCGCGACGCCCTGCCCAAGCAGGATAGCTACACGGACGAGGAACTGCGCCGCTATGCCGAGGAATGCGTCGCGGCCAACAAGGCGGCCAAGCGCAAGATTCCCGGCGTGGGGCATCCCATACACGTGGACGGCGATCCCCGTTGCGAAAAGATGTTCGAGATCGCCAGGGACTGCGGCTATTACGGCAATTACTCGCGCTTTGCCGTCGAGTTGGCCGCGGCGGCCGCCCGCCAGTCGGGCCGCAAGATTCCGCTGAATGCCACCGGGGCCAAGGGCGCCATCGTGCTCGATATGGGCCTGACGCCGGAGTTGGGCAAGGCCTTGACGATGATCGGCCGTTCGGTGGGCCTGATGGCGCACATCATCGAGGAACAGAAGAATCCCATCGCCCAGAAGGTGTGGGACATGGCCGCCGGCAACGAGTGACGCGTCTGCCGGCCCGGGGTCAATCCCGGTCCGGCGCGCCCAGCGGGAACAGCGGCCGGTACGGCCGCGCTTCTTCCACGGCCCGCGCGAACGATGGACGCGCAAGCAGCCGCGCCCGATAAGCGCGCAGCACCGGATACGATTCGGCGATGCGGTGCGTCCAGTCGCCATAGAACAGCGAGGGCGCGGCGGCGCAGTCCGCCAGGGTAAAGTCCTCGCCAGCCGCCCAGGTCTTGCCGGCCAGATGCGTTTCGAGCCATGCATAGGCGACTTCCAGCTTTTCCACCGCCAGGGCCAGCGTTTCCCGCCGCTTGTTCTCGTCGCCCGAGAGCGCGCCACCTACCGCATGCTGCGTCCAGTTCATGACGTGCAGGTCGAAGAACCGATCCAGGAAGCGCACCTGCAGCGCCGCCCTGGGATCGGAGGGCAGCAGGCGCTGCGGCCCGGGATGATCCAGCTGCAGATGCTCGATGATGATGCTGGTCTCGGCGATGTTGCGGCCGCCGTCTTCCAGCAGCGGGAACTTGTGCAGGGGCCAGCGGCGCAGCCATTCGGCCGCGTGCTCTGGCGTGTCGGGGCCGATGCAGCGGAACTCGAATGGAGTGCCGTTTTCGTACAGCGCGATCAGCACCTTCTGCGTGTAGGAGGAGAAGGGATGGCCGTAAAGGGCGAGCGACATGGCGGGGGTCTCCGGGGCGGAATCGCGATGGACGACGCCTAGCGTCGCCGAGACGAGAAACAATCGCAACAAATAATTTCAAACCTTTTGTGTCAGCGATCCGAGCGCCCATGCGAGGCGGCGCGGCAGTACGGGGGGGCCGCGGCCCCGCCGTTATTGGCCTGGCGGCTGCGATGCATGGCCGGGCGCTTGCGCGGGTCCGCATGAACGCCGGATCGGAGCCGGCCGGCGTGTGTTTCAGCCGCTATGCAAGGATTGCGATCTGGCCCCGAGCCAGTAGTATGCGCGCTCAACCGACCGATCCCGCTCATACCAAGGACTGATCCATGACCCTGACGCGTCCGCGACTTGCCCTGTCCGCCCTGGCGCTCGCGCTGGCCCTGTCCGGCTGCGCGCCTCATCCGTTCCTGAGCGCCGAAGGCACCAGGAACGATCCGCGCTATGCCCAGCTGCTGGACCTGATCGACGCGGCGCTGAAGGACGATATGGCCGTGGTGCTGGTGGCCGACATCATGCCGCATCGTTCGCTGAGCGACGCGTTGGAAATGACCAAATGGACCTCGCGCGTCATCTGGATGTACGAAAAGGATCCGCGCATAACTTTCAGCCGCGGCTTTCAGACCAACTCGCTGCAACGGGACAAGAAGACGACCTATCTGTTCCAGGCCTTCGAGGTGCATATCCTGCCGCCGGGCAAATATCTGCTGACCGGTGGCGACGACTACAAGCTGAATGCCTTGCTTGACCAGGTCGGCGCTGCGAGCGGCAAGGAGGGTTCGGGCCGCGGCGCCAACGGCACCGCCTATCTGTCGCCCGAGCTCTATCGCGAGTTCTACCGGGAAACCAACTGGCGCGACGCTACCTATGGCACCGAGACCAAGACGCGCACGGTCTGCACCGCCGTGCACGCGGCTTCGGGCGCCTGCGTGAGCTGGGGCGAGCAGCAATACAGCGAGACCACGCAGCTCGGTGCGGCCGGCTATCGCGAAGAGACCGATTCCCGCGATATCCCCGCGATCAAGGTGCAGGCCCGCATCCCGCCGCAGCAGGCGCTGGCAAGTTTCACGCTCAAGAGCGGCCAACTGGTGCTGAGCCAGCGCATGCACCTGAAGACGCCGAGCTACAAGTACCGGCAGTCCGCCTGCCGCGCGGTCGATCCGAAGATGATCGAATGCCCGCTCGAAGATCTGACCGTCTACACGCGTCCAGCGCCCATGGAGTTCACGCAGAAGTACATCGAGCGGCTTGAGAACGTAAGCGCGGAACACCGTCAGCTTCTGGCCAAGATGACACCGATGCAGATCACGCCCTTGGGCAAGCAGGGCATGGAAGACCCGATCTGGGGTGTGCCGCTGTCGCTGCGCAAGGGCAAGTAGGCGACGAGCCTCGGGGGGCGCTGGAAGGGCCGCCCGTCATCGTAGAGAACAGGGCGGGCGCTGGCGGATTGACAGGCAAAATCCGCTTCCCGATCCAGAGCGGAACTGGAATTAGCGTTATCCTGCCGCCAGACTAGATCGTCGGCTGCCATGCCTACCGGGATGGCGCCGATGCCGCGACCGGCGAGGACTGCGCACTTGAAGCAAATCCGGCACTACCTGTTTGGCATCATCGTCTCCTTCCTGCTGGCGGGACTGCTGGCGTTCCTGGGCATCGTGTTCGTCTCCAGCCCCAATCTGGGCTGGGGCGCGCAGGCGCTGTTGAGCTATGGCGTGTTGTTCGGCGGGCCTCTGGCCCTGGTGCTGGCGCTGTGCTGGATCATCTACATGGTGCGCGATAAAGGCCAGGTGCCGGGGCGCGTCCACGCGTTGATGTTCCTGCCTACGGTGTTGGCACTCGCCATCGTGCCCGTCAGCGACTCCATCGAGCAGGGCAGGTGGGACCGTTTCCAGGCGTCGCACCCAGCGATCGAGGAAGCGCACGTCAATCTGAGCGGGCGCACGATCTGGACGGACAGGCGCGGCGGGAGCGTGTCGTCGGGCTCGTCGCCGTACCTGGAGCCCGGGTCGGTGGCGCAATACATGTTTTCGCGCTTTCGCCGCTATCCGAACCAGGGGGCCGCGGCCAGCGAGAATTTCCCCTACGACGGCGCGCGCCTGAAGGACGGCGTGGATCGCTACGTGTACTCCAGCCAGGACGGAACGCCAGGCCCGTCCGTGCCGCTGAAACGCCTGCCGTATCCGGATATGGGCAAGCTGCCCTCGGCGTCCGCGCAGGGCGAAGCGGAACTGGTGGTTTATCACTATTACCACTATGCCGATCACGTCGAGGTGGCGCCGGGCATCGCGCGCTTCGCTGGCACCACCGACGACCGGATGGAGGCGGCCGGGATGCCCGGGGTGGCGATTTTCAGCCTGCAGAACCTGACGCCGCAGACCATCGCCCGGGTGGAGATCAACGGCCAGGCCTATGACATGGGCTCGCAGGCGGCGCGCAGCGTGCTGCGGCAGCCTTGCGATCCGGTGCGTGGCGGTAGCCCGGTCCTGCTCGATCTGGAGCAGCCCTTGCGGGTGCGTTGGCAGACGCTGGAAGAACCCGGGACCTGGCGCGAGGCGACGGTGAACGTCCCGGCCTTCAGCGCGGCGAGCGGCAAGGACCCAGGCAAGGGCCTGCAGCGCGTGCGGCTGTACTTCCTGCCGGATGAGACGGTGGCTGCCGAACGCTACAGGGAGATCCGCGCGCGCGGCGAACTCTCCGTCCGCGCTACCGGCCTGCCCGCCGCCGCGCAAGCCTATACGGGCTGCGGCGGCGCGTATTCCGGCTACAACCCGCAGACGGTGAAGCTGCTGGGCAACTGAGGCCTGCGCGCGCTACACGTCTTCGATGCGCTGCGAGGGCGCAAGGGGCGTACCGAGGTCCAGCATGGCGTAGATCCGCTGCGTGAAACGCTGCCGCCGCGTGGGCCGGCCCATGCGCCAGCGCGTGTCCAGCCATAGCAGGGGCAGGGCGAAGCCCAGCCACACGATGAAGAAGAGCGCCAGCAGGAAGACGGCCAGTTCGGGAAAGTCCCGGAACGAACCGTCGTCCGGTCCGGCGAAAAACTGCAGGCCGACCACGAACAGCCAGGCCGTCAGCATCAACGCGCCTATCAGCTTGAGCAGGCGCGCGCGCTGGCTCATGCCCACGCGGATAGGCGTGTCCCTGCCTAGCTCGCCGCCGTAGTAGCGGTGGCACATATAGCAGCGGCCATCTTCCAGATTGCGCAGCGCATAGACGGCGCGCCGGCCATCCTGGTGGACGGAGGCCGTGCGCACTGCCAATTCGACGCGGTCGCCCTCGGCCAGGAAGGGCAGCGCGTCGCCGAACGCTTCCTGGGCGATCATCGCGTAGTCCACGCCGTTGACCGTGTAGCGGTAGATGCCATAGTTCGGCCCTTTGTGAACCTGGCGCATCTCATGCGTGAGGCCGGTAAGGCGGCCCCGCACGTACCCGATGGGCGGTTCGCCCTCGTCCTGCGTCGATAGCGGCTCCAGGCGTGGCGGCTCGGGCGGCGGGGCAGGTATGCCGGCAACCGGCTTTTGCTCGGGATCGAAAAGCGCTTCGGTGGCCAGGATCAGCGGGCGGTGGCGGCGGTTGTGCCAGAGGCCGTGCATGGCCGAACCCGCCACCACCAGCGCCACCAGGGCGACGACCAGCGAGAAGACCATCAGGAACACGCGTGTGAGGCTGGCGATGCCGAGCAGCCAAGCCAGCCACACGAACGCCGCGCAGACCGCGCCGCCGATGACGACCTCGCGCCAGCCGCGCCGTTTCAGGGTTTGGTAGTAGCGCGGCGGGATGGGATCGCCACGCGCCGGAACTGCCCAGGAGAAGACGGCCGGCCCTTCTTCGCCGTCCATCACACCCAGGCGCGCCGGCATGCCCTGCTGATGCAGGCGCTGCAATTGATTGATCTGCGGCGCTTCCAGCCCGGCGGCGATCACGCTTTCTGTTCCTACGCGCAGGAACGCATCGTGCCGCACGAGCGGCACCGCGAGGCGGATCTGGTCGATGGTTCCTTCGAGTATGCGGGCGGAGGGCTGCGCCATGACGGGGTTGGAGGATGAAAACCGTCAAGGATAGCGTAGCCGCCTGCGTGAGCTACCAAGCGTCCGGCAAAGTCCCAGGCCCTTCATGCGTGGGGAAATGCGGCAGCACTTCCTCCGCCAGTTCCTGCAGCACGTCCGCCGCGGGCCGTTGCGAGAACTGGATGCCCAGCGCGGCGTGATTGACGCCGGCCTCCTGCCATTCCTCCAGCAACGCGATCAAGCCTTTCCTGCCCGTGCGCAGCACGAAGCCGTTATGCAAGGGCGTGCGGGGATGGTCGGGGTCTTCGGCCAGGTCCAGCCATTCATTGGTCATGTGCGGCCGGAAGCCGCCGTCGGGAATCTGGGCGCGCCAGGCACGGATCTTGGCCCCCAGGCGCTTGGGTCCTGTCGATGTATCGGTGGCGTCGGGATAGGTCAGCCAGCCATCGGCGTGTTCGGCGACCCACGGCAGCGACTGCCCCGACGAACCGGTGACGATGAGTGGAATGACGCCCGCGGCGGGCTTGGGCAGGAATTCCGCGTTGCTGAAGCGCCCCAGCGGCGAATCGATCTCCAGGCGTCCTGGGCGCATCAACTGACGGAAGTACGAAACCGCCTCGGCGAAACGCGCAGCGCGTTCGTCGTGATTCAGCCCATAGGCAGGAAACTCGACCGGACGGTCTCCCGACGCAATCCCCAGCACCAGCCGGCCGCCCGACAATTGGTCGATGGTTGTCGCCGCCTTGGCCAGATCGATGGGGGGGCGCAGGGAAAAGGTCGCGCTGCCCGTGGCCAGTGCAATCTTCTTCGTTTGCGCCGCCAGAAAGGCCAGGTAGGTGAACGGATCGAAGACCTGGCCGGCATCGCCGAACGAAGGGGAGTACAAGGGTACGTCGCGCACCCAGACGGCGGCAAACTCCTGCCGGTCGATCTGCCGCACAAGTTCGGCCTGCCCCGCAAGGACCGCCATGCTGCCTTCATAGAAGCGCAGCGGCAGGAAGATGCCCAGCGTCAGGCGGTCGGGCGCGAACATCCGCCGATAGCCGGGGTGCGCGGAAAAAGCGAAGTACGACGCTCCCGTCGTGCCATGGAGAGAGAGGGTGGTGTCCATTCCGACTGTCCTTGTTTCCTTCAAGCGCCCGTTGCCGGCGCGGGCAGGGTGATGCCTTTGGCGACCGCGGGCCGCGCTGCCACGCGTTCGTGCCATGCGCTCAGGTGCCGGTGATGGCTGAAATCGAAATCGATGATCCGTGCGATGTGGCTCCAGCCGAAATGCGCGATATCGGCGATGGAGTAGGCGTCGCCGGCAAGGTAGGGCTGATCGGCCAGCCTGCGGTCCAGCACCGCGAGCGCATCCTCGGTCAGGCGCTGGTAGCGTTCGAGCGCGGCGGGGTTGCGCGCCTTGTCGAACACCTCGAAGTTCACGCGTTGCCCGATGATGGGACCGACGCTGCTGGAATGGAATTGCAGCCACTTGATCGCTTCCCAGCGGCCTTGGATGTCCGTGGGCAGCAGCCTCCCGATCTTTTCCGCGAGATACAGCAGTATGGCCGCCGATTCGAACAGCGCCACGCCGGTTTCATCATCGGTCAGTACCGGAATGCGGCCGTGCGGATTCAGGGCCAGAAAATCCGGCTGGCGGTGCTCGCCCTGCGCGATGCGCACATGGTGCAGGCGGTAGGGCAGTTCCAGTTCTTCCAGCGCGATGGTGGCCTTGTAGCCATTGGGAGAACTATCGGTGTATAGATTCAGCATGGGCTTGCTCATTTAAGATTAGCTAAATATTCAGGATCCGCGGCGGCATTGAAATTTTCTTTGTTGAGCGGGATCCGGTACAGCGATCATTTCTCACTTTTAAATTTAGGAAATCTAAAATGACGGCAACGCTTCCCCTGCAGGCGCTGCGCACTTTTGTCGAGGTAAGCCAGCGCGGCAGCATCACCGCGGCGGCGCAGGCCTTGCATGTCACGCCGGGCGCCGTCAGCCAGCAGATCCGGCTGCTGGAGGACCGGCTCGGCATCGCCCTGCTGGTGCGCGAACGCCACGGCATGCGCATGACGGAGGCGGGCGCCGAGGCGTATCCGATGCTTAGCGCGGCGTTCGCGCAGATCGACAAGGCAGTGGACATGCTGGCCGCGAAGCAGGCGCGGCAAAGCCTGACCGTCAGCACCGTGGCGACGTTCGCGGCGTCTTGGCTGGTTCCACGCCTGGGGCGGTTCAAGGAACGGCATCCGCACATCGAAATCCGGGTAGAGGCGACGCCTGCCCTGGTCGATCTGCGGCGCGACCACGTCGATGTCGCCCTGCGCCACGGGCTGGGCGACTATCCGGGACTGGATGTGGTGCCGCTGATGGCGCCGGTGCTCGTGCCGGTGGCCGCGCCAGGCTTCGCAGCGGCGCTGGCCGAACCGGCGGACTGCCTGGATTACCCGCTGCTGCACGATGCGGACCGCGCCGATTGGCCGCTGTGGCTAAGCGCGCATGGCGTGGCCCAGGATGCCCGGGCGCAGCGCGGCAATGCGTTCGATGACGATTTCCTGCTGATCCGGGCGGCGGAAGCGGGCCAGGGACTTGCGCTGGTGCCCGCCGCGCACGCGCAGGAAGAGATCGCGGCCGGACGCCTGGTGCAGGCGCTGGACAAGCCCTGGCCCGCGAGGTTCGCCTACTACGCCGTCAGCAGGCCCGGCGCGGTCCAGCGTCCGGAAGTCCGCGCCTTCATCGACTGGATCGTCGAGGAGGCCAGGGCGTGACCGCTACGGCTGCTTACGCGGCAAGGAGTTTTCAAGCCTGGAAGCGCCGCGCAGCCTGAAACAGCTGGCGCTCGCTGCCCGCGCGACCCAGCAGTTCCAGGCCGACGGGTATTCCGCTGGGCGTGAAGCCGATGGGCACGCTCAAGGCCGGCAGCCCCGTCACCGCCGCGAGCAGCCCATTGCCGCCGCGCTGGGCCTGGCCCAGCAGTGCCGGCGCGCCACGCACGCTGGGATAGGCCAGCAGGTCCAGCTGGCCTTGGTCCATGGCAGTCAACAATTCGTCGCGCAGCACCTGGGCGCGGGCCAGCACCGCGAGGCGCGCGCTGCCGTCGGGATCGCGCAGCGCATCGCGCTCGCGCAGCAGCGGCGCGACTTCCGGGTGGGGATAGCCGCCGTCCAGGATGTCGGTCAGGCTGCGCACGGGCAGACCCGCATCGCGCAGGCACAGGGCCAGCGCGTCGCGGAATTCATGGCCGGTGACGTTGGCGGCGGTCAGGCGCGCGTCTTCCAGCGCCAGCGCGACTGGCTGGATCTGTGCGCCCTCGGCTTGCCAACCGGCGAGCGCCGCGCGGACGTGGCGCGACACCTCCAGTTCCGCGCCGGCTGGGCCGAAGAATGCTTCCAGCGTGCCGATGCGCCAGGCCCGGTCCGCGCCGCGCGCGTCTTCGCCTTGTCCCGCCATCACCGACCACAGGGCTGAGATATCAGCAAGGCTGCGGGCCATCGGGCCGACCGTGTCGAGCGTCGGCGACAGCGGCACCACGCCGGCGTTGCTGTAGCGTCCGGCCGTGGGCCGCAGGCCCCAGACCTGGTTGAAGGCCGCGGGGATGCGGATCGAGCCGCTGGTGTCGGTGCCTATCGCGGCCGCCGCGAAGCTGGACGCCACCGCGACGGCGCTACCGCCGCTGGATCCGCCGGGAACGCGGGCGGCGTCGTAGGCGTTGCGCGTGCGGCCGGATAGTGAAGAAACGTTGGTGATGCCGCAGGCCAGTTCGTGCATCGTGGTCTTGCCCAGCACCACGGCGCCGGCTTCGCGCAGCCGGCGCACGACGTCGGCGTCGCGCTGCGGGCGGCGGCCGGCCAGCGCGAGCGAGCCAGCGGTGGCGGGCATGCCCACGGTATCGATGTTGTCCTTGAGCAGAAGGGGAATGCCGTGCAGCGGCCCCAGCGCCGCCCCGCGCTGTCTTTCCCTGTCCCGATCGGCGGCCTCGGCCAGCGCCTGGCTGTTCAGCGCGATGACCGCGTTGAGCGCTGGCCCGGCCTGGTCGTGCGCGGCGATGCGCGCCAGGTAGGCGCGCACCAGGTCCATGGCGCTGAGCGCGCCCGCTGCCATGGCCGACCGCAGCTCGGCGATGCCGCGGCCAAAGACCGGGTCGCTGCCCGGCAGAGGACCCGCCAGCAGGCGCGGCGCGCTCATCGGAAGTGGCACGCCACCCAGTGCTGCCCGGCGTCCGAGCCGTCTGGCCGCTGGGTCAGGACCGGCTGCTTCTCCTTGCACACTGGCTGCGCCAGCGGGCAGCGCGTGTGGAAGCGGCAGCCGCTGGGAGGATTCGCCGGGCTGGGCGGATCGCCCTGCAGCAGCTTGCGCTGCGCGGGCTTGTGCGGATCGGGAACCGGGACGGCCGACAGCAGGATTTCCGTGTACGGGTGCAGCGGGCGCGAGAACAGCGTGTCGCGGTCGGCGACCTCGACGATGCGGCCCAGGTACATCACCGCCACGCGATGGCTGATGTGGCGCACCACCGCCAGGTCATGCGCGACGAACAGGTAGGCGATGCCCATCTCTTCCTGCAGGTCCATCAGCAGGTTGATTACCTGCGCCTGCACCGACACGTCCAGCGCGGACACCGGTTCGTCGCACACGATCAGCTTGGGCCGCAGGGCCAGCGCCCGCGCGATGCCCAGGCGCTGCCGCTGGCCGCCGGAGAACTCGTGCGGGAACTTCTTCATCGCCTCCGGACGCAGGCCGACCTTGGAGAACAGCCAGGCGATCTCATCGGCGCGTGACCGGCCGCCCGAGGCCGGGAAGTTCTGCAGCGGTTCGCCGACGATGTCGCCTGCCGTCAGCCGTGGATTCAGCGACGCGTACGGATCCTGGAAGATGATCTGCATGTCGCGCCGGCGGCTGCGCATCTGCTCGGCCGACAGCGCCAGGATTTCCTCGCCTTCCAGCCGCACGGATCCCGAGGTCGGCTGGATCAGGCGCAGCACGGACTTGCCGGTGGTGGTCTTGCCGCAGCCGGATTCGCCCACCAGCGCCAGGGTCTCGCCGCGGGCGACAGAGAAGGAAACGCCGTCCACGGCCTGGATGACCTTGCGGCGCGGCTTGAACCAGCCGCCCGCGCCGGGATAGTGCATCTTCAGGTCGCGCACTTCCAGCAAGGGCGTGGCCGGGGCGGCGGGCTGGTTGCGGGCGCTCATGCTTGGACTCCAGTCAGGGCGGCGCCGGGGGGCGTCGAAGCGGCCGCCTGCGGGGCCGGTTGCGCGGCGACGCGCGCCGCTTCGTGGCAGGCGACCACGTGGTCGCTGCCATGTTCCAGCAATTGCGGCGCTTCGGCCCGGCAGCGGTCGGTGGCGTAGGCGCAGCGCGGCGCGAAGCTGCAGCCTTTGCCCAGCTCGCTGGGCGCGGGCACCATGCCGGGGATCTCGGCCAGGCGTTGCGTCGACGCGTTCATCGACGGCATCGACGCCATCAGCGCCCGCGTGTACGGATGCAGGGGGCGGTCGAACAGTTCGGTGACGGGAGCTTCTTCCACCTTGCGGCCTGCGTACATCACGGCCACGCGGTCGCAGCATTCGGCCACCACGCCCAGGTCGTGGGTGATCAGCACGATGCCCATGCCCAAGCTCTGCTGCAGGCTGCGCAGCAGGTCCACGATCTGCGCCTGGATGGTCACGTCCAGCGCCGTGGTCGGTTCGTCGGCGATCAGCACTTCGGGATTACAGGCCAGGGCCAGCGCAATCATCACGCGCTGCCGCATGCCGCCGGAAAGCTGGTAGGGGTACTCGTGCACGCGCCGCTCGGGTTCCGCGATCTGCACCAGGCGCAGCATTTCCTCGGCGCGGCGGTAGGCCTCGCGGCGGCCGAGCTTTTGATGCAGCATCACCGTTTCCGCGATCTGCCGGCCCACTGTCAGCACGGGGTTCAGCGAGGTCATCGGTTCCTGGAAGATCATCGAGATCCGGTTGCCGCGGATCTGGCGCATCTGCTTTTCGGTCAGGCCCAGCAGGTCGGTGCCGCGGTAGCGGATCTGGCCGCCGGCATAGCGCCCGGGCGGCGTCGGGATCAGCCGCAGGATGGACAGCGCAGTGACGCTCTTGCCGCAGCCGGACTCGCCGACCACGCCCAGCGTGCGGCCTGCCCGCACCTGGTAGGACACGCCGTCCACCGAGCGCACGGTGCCGGACACGGTATCGAAGTAGGTGCGCAGGTTGTCGACTTCGAGCAGCACATCGCCAGGGGCGACGGCGGCGGGAGAGATTGCCATGGCGTGCTCCTAGCGTTGGTTGGTCAGGCGGGGGTCGAGCGCGTCGCGCAGGCCGTCGCCCATCAGGTTGATCGCCAGCACGGTGACGGCCAGCAGGATGCCCGGATACAGGATGGTGTAGAACGCCACCGCCACGTAGTTGCGGGCGTCGGCCATCATGTTGCCCCAGCTGGGCACCTGGGCCGGCACGCCTACGCCCAGGAACGACAGCACCGCTTCGGTCAGCACCGCGGTGGCGGCAATGAACGTGGCCTGCACCACCAGCGGCGTGACCATGTTGGGCAGCACGTGGCGCCGCAGGATCACCGGCAGGCGCGTGCCCACGGCGTGGGCAGCCTCGACGTAAAGCTGTTCGCGCAGCGTCAGCGCCAGCGAACGCACCAGGCGCACCACGCGCGGTACCTGCGGAATGGCGATCGCGATGATCACCGTGGTCAGGCTGGCGCGGATCACCGCCATCAGGGCGATGGCCAGCAGGATGTCGGGAATGGCCATCATGCCGTCCATGATGCGCATGATGATCGCGTCGGCCCAGCGCACGAAGCCCGCCATCAGGCCCAGCACCACGCCGACCGCGGTCGCGATCAGCGCCACCACGATGGCCACCACGAGCGACACGCGGCCGCCCCACACCACGCGGCTGAACACGTCGCGGCCCAGCGCGTCGGTGCCGAAGTAATGTTCGGCCGACGGCGGCTTCATGCGTTGCAGCGGATTGATGCTGATAGGGTTGTGCGTAGCGATCCAGGGCGCGGCGATGGCCAGGCCCGCCACGATCAACAGCAGCGCCAGGCCCAGGATCAGGGTGGGGTGCTTGCGTATCCAGCGCCAGCGGCGGCCGCTGGCGCTGAGCGCCTCGTGCAGCACCACGGGCGGGCTGGTGGAAATCGAGCTTTCTGACATGATTCTTTCCTGCGGCGGCTCAGTAACGGATGCGAGGATCGAACAGCCGGTAGCTGAGGTCGATCAGCAGATTGATCAGCACGTAGGTGCCGGCCGATAGCAGCAGCACGCTCTGGATCACCGGATAGTCATGGTGCTGGACCGCGTCGATGACCAGCCGGCCGATGCCGGGAATGGCGAACACAGTCTCGGTCACGACCACGCCGCCGATCAGCAGCGCGATGCCCACGCCCACCGTGGTGGCAATCGGGATGGCGGCATTGCGCAGCGCGTGCTCCAGCACGGGCAGCACCGCCAGGCCTTTGGCGCGCGCCGTGCGGATGTAGTCCTCGTGCAGCACTTCCACCACGGTTGCGCGGGTCATGCGGGTGATCAGCGCGATGTATACCAGCGCCAGGTTGATACAGGGCAGGGTCAGGTTGCGCAGCCACGGGCCCACGCCCTCGGACAGGCTGACATAGCCCTGCACCGGCAGCCATTGCAGCTTGATGGCGAAGCCGTAGATCAGCAGGTAGCCGACCAGGAACACCGGCACCGAGAACGCCAGCACGGCGAACAGCATCACCAGGCGGTCGATCCAGGTGCCGGCGCGGTAGGCGGCCAGCACGCCCAGCGGCACGGCCACGATGATGGAGACCAGCATCGTGAGCGCGGCAATGGACAACGTGGGTTCCACCCGCTGCGCCAGCAGCTGCGTCACGGGCACGTGGGTGAAGATGGACGTGCCCAGGTCGCCTTGCAGCAGCTTGCCCGCCCACAGCCCGAACTGCCGCCAGAGCGGCTCGTCCAGGCCCAGCGCCACGCGCAGCTTGGCGATGTCGTCGGCGGAGGCGAAATCCCCGGCGATGAGCGCCGCCGGGTCTCCCGGCGACAGGTGGATCAGCAGGAAGACGATCACCGCCACCACTGCCATGACAGGCACGATGGCAAGCACTCGCCGGATGATGTAACCCATGGTTGTCTCGCGTATCGATTAGGCTGGCTGCGGATTACTTGTCCAGCACCCACAGGTTCGGCAGGCTCCAGATCTTTTCCGCATTCTTCAGGCTGTTGTGCGAGGCGAATGCCCGCGAATACTGGCCCACCGAGATTGCGGGGAAGGCTTCATAGGCGCGCTCCTGGAACTGGTCCAGCACGCGCTTGCGCTCGTCCGAGCTGGTGGCCGCGATCCACTGGGCGCGCAGTTCGTCCAGCTTCTTGTCGCAGGGCCAGCCCGGCAGGCTGTTGCCGCACACCGCGCCCAGGTAGGTGTTGCTGATGGGCGAGTCGACGTTGAACTCGGAAGCGGCCGACAGGAAGATGTTCCAGCCGCCCTTGTCGATGGGTTCCTTGCGGGCCCGGCGGGCGGTCAGCGTGGCCCAGTCCATGGACTGGATGTCGAGGTTGACGCCGATGTCCTGCAGCGCCTGGATGGCGACCAGCGTGGCGGAGTTCAGGTAGGCCAGGTCGGTGGGAAGCAGGATCGCGACCTTCTCGCCCTTGTATCCGGCTTCGGCCAGCAGCTTCTTGGCCAGGGCGGGATCGGGCTTGGCGTAGGGCGCCGCGCCGGCGGTGGTGTCGTTGGGGCCGCCGCAGATGAAGACCGTGGCGCAGTACTTCATGCGCAGGTCGTCCGGGTAGCCCATGGCGGCGGTGAACTTGTCCTGGTCCACCAGGTGGGCCACGGCCTGGCGCGCCTTCTCGTTGTTGAACGGCGGCATGGACTGGTTCAGGATGATGTAGCCCTGGGCGCGCTCCATCACGCCGATCTTGACGTTCTTGTTGCCGCGCAAGGCGTCGATGTAGTCCGCCGGCGCCTGTTCGATCATGTCGACTTCGCCGTTGGTCAGCGCGGCCGTGGCGCTGTTGGAATCGGGCAGCACGCGCCATTCCACGCGCGGGATGTGCGGGGTCTTGTTGCCGGCCAGGCCGTCGGCCTGGGCCTTGGGGCCGACGTAGTTCGGATTCTGCTCGAACACGATCTTGCTGCCGGGCACCCATTCGGCGCGCTTGAAGAGGTAAGGGCCGGAACCTACGACCTCGGTCAGCGGGCGGTCGGCCGGCTGCGAGGCCAGGCGCTGGGGCAGGATGAACGCGGGATAGCTGGACACCTTCGCGAGGCCTTCGAGCACCAGGTCAAACGGCTGGTCCAGCGTCAGCTTGAAGGTGTTGGCGTCCACGGCTTCCCACTTGCCGCCGGCGCGCGTGATGGCCTGGCCGATGTTGTCGCGCGCGGACCAGCGCTGCAGCGACGCGATCACGTCGGCGGTGGTCAGCGCCTGGCCGTCGCTGAACTTCAGGCCAGGCAGCAGCGTGAAGGTCCAGGTCTTCTTGTCGTCGCTGGCCGAATACTTTTCCACCATCTGCGGCTGCGGCTTGCTGTGCGAGTCCATCGCGAACAGCGTGTCGTACACCATGTAGCCGAAGTTGCGCGTGATGTAGGCGGTGGTGAAGGTCGGATCCAGCACCTTCAGGTCGGCGTGCGGCACGATGCGCAGGGTCTTGGCCTGCTGCGCGTGCGCCGGCGCGGCGCCAAGGGTGAAGGCCAGGCCGAGGGTGGCCGTCGAGAACAGGCAAAGCAGGCGTTTTTTCATCGCGCTAGGCTCCCATCTTGTTGGTGGAGGCGCCGGCGTCCGCGCGCCGGCAGGTTCTTAGAGCGGCCACTTGGGCAGCCGGATATTGCGGTACGTGAGCGTTTTCCAGTCGGGCGTGGCGACGCCCTTGCCGCCGACATAGATGATGTGGCGCGCGACTTTCGAGAACGAGGCATGGAAGTGCTGCGCGGACTTGACCACCACGATCTTCCTGGAAGAAAGATCGCAGCCCAGCTGCGTGAACAGGTCCATGTTGATGGCCTGGTTGCGCAGTGAGGTCAGCACGATCTCGATGCCCTGGGTCTCGACCAGCGCGCAGTCCCCCATCGCTGCCGGCGCGCCGGACAGGCCCGTCATGATCATGTCGGCCTGGATGGCCTTGACCGTGCAGCGCAGGTCCAGAGGGTCGCCGGACAAGGGACCGACCTTGCCGCCAATGCGAAGGTCCAGCACCGCGCCGGGACCGGCGTCGAACGCAATGCGCGCCGAAACCGGATCCCACATGGGACCCAGCGCCGCGTTCGTCACGCCGCGTTCCAGCATGCGGCTCAGGACAAACGTGGCGTCGCCGGGCGCGCCGCTGCCGGGATTGTCGGGCCGGTCGGCCAGCACCACCGGACCGTCGCCGAAGGCCAGCGCTTCGTCCAGCGCCTGGTCCACGCTGCGGTAGGGCACCATGAGCTGCTCGCGCATGCCGATGAGTTCATCGGCCAGGCGGCGCGCCAGCGCTTGCGCGGCGCTAGCGTCGCCATCGGCGTAGACCAGCACCTTGGTGCCCATTTCCGGCACGTCGCCGGTGGCGAAGCCTTGCGCCGCCGAGATCGACAGGATGCCGTCGCGGCCTTCCAGCGCCTTGATGCGGCTGACGAAGCCCTGCGCCGGTTCGCGGGTGGTGTGCATGGGCACGATCATGTCGCAGTCGATCAACGCCGCGACGGGTCGCGTGCGCCCGGCCTGCGCGTCCAGGCACAAGGCCAGCAGGTCTTCCGCGCGTTCACGGATGTCGGTGTGGGGATATTCCTTGAACAGGACCAGCACCGTGGCCTGTTCCACCATCAACGGACTCAGGTGCGCATGGGGATCCAGTTCGGCGCCCACCACCACATCGGGGCCGACGATCTCGCGCACGTGGCGCAGGATGTCGCCCTCGCAGTCGTCGTAGCCGTCGGCCACCATGGCGCCGTGCAGGCCCAGCAACACCATGTCCACCGGCATCGCCGCGCGCAGGTCGGCCAGGATCTGGTCGCGCAGCGTCTCGTAGGCGGCGCGGGTGGTCGTGCCGCCCGGCTGCGCGGACGTGACCAGGCCTTCGGCCAGCGTCCAGCCGGCCTCGCGGCCGCGCTGCCGTGCCACGTACAGCGGCGCGCCTGCAAAGGTCACCGAGTCCGGATGCGTGCCCGCCGGATAGTAGTCGCGGTCCTGGAAGGAGGCGAGGCTGGTGGGCATGGGCGCGAAGGTGTTGGTTTCCGTGCCCAGGCCGGCGCTGAAGATCTTCATGGCCGGGCCTCCGGACAGGCTGCTGCATGCGCCGCGGCGCGCGCGGCGGTCCAGGTCGACGACATAATTTTCCCCTTGTATGGATCGGATGTCCGTCATTGCCGCCACATGAGAGAGGCACTGCGTTCCGTATCGCGGATGATCGGCGGCACACCAGCGAGGCACAAATAGCTAACGTGTTCCCATGGATAACCCAAGGTTATGGTGTGCGCTTTTTCGGGGAAAATCGCGGCGAAAAGCGCGCAGATCGGCTGCTTTTAAGGGAAAACGATAGGCCGGCCGAAAGCCTTTCCGCGCGCATATGAAAGGTTATGGACAGTTCATGATTTGGAATTTGTGGGCGGGTCTGGCGGCGCTCAGAATCTGGAGCTGTTCCTGGCCGGCGGGCAAGCCGCAAGGCCGTCGCCTTTCAACCGCTAGCGGCGCGCCGCGCCCTGGAGTCGCCCCATGCGCATATTCACCGGCGCCCTCGCCACCGAAACCAATACGTTCTCGCCTTTGCCTACCGGCCTCGCAGCGTTCAAGTCGCGCGAGTATCTTCCCGGCGGCACGCATCCCGACCATATGACGTTCTACGCCGGACCGCTATGGGTTGCGCGCCAAGGCGCAAGCGCAGGAGGCTGGACGCTGGTCGAAGGGCTGGTGGCTTCGGCCCAGCCGGGCGGCACCACCACGCGCGCGGCCTACGAAACCTTGCGAGACGAGTTGCTGGCCGACCTGCGCGCGGCGCTGCCGGTGGACATGGTCTTGCTGGGCCTGCATGGCGCCATGGTGGCCGACGGCTACGACGACTGCGAGGGCGACATCCTGCGCCGCGTGCGCGAGATCGTCGGCCCCGACGTGGTGGTGGGCGCGGAGCTGGATCCGCACGCGCATCTCACGCCGCTGATGGTGGAGCAGGCCACGGTGCTGGTCTTGTTCAAGGAATATCCTCACACCGATGTACTGGAGCGCGCCGAGGACCTGCTGGCCTTGTGCCTGGACGCGCAGGCCGGGCGCACGCGACCCGTCGCGGCGTTGATCGACTGCGACATGATCGTGCCCATGCACACCACGCGCGAACCGGCGCAGGGCTTCGTCAGCCGTATCAAGGCGCTGGAAGGCCGCGACGGCATCCTGTCGATCTCGGCGGCGCAAGGCTTCGCCACGGGAGACGTGCCGGAAATGGGCACCAAGGTGCTGGTCTACGCCGATGGCGACGCTAGCGCCGCGCAAGCGCTGGCGCGCCGCCTGGCCGATGAACTCATCGGCATGCGCGAGCAGCTCATGGTGTCCTACCGCAGCGTGGACCAGGCGCTGGATGAAGCGCTGGCCCATGGCGACGGGCCGATCGTATTGGCCGACCGTTCGGACAATTCCGGCAGCGGCGCAGCCGGAGACTCCACTTATCTGCTGGCCAGGATGCGCGAGCGCGGCATACGCAATGCCGCCATCGGTCCCTTGTGGGATCCGGTTGCGGCGCGCATTGCGTTCGACGCCGGCCCCGGCGCGGAGCTGGACCTGCGTATCGGCGGCAAGGTCGGTCCGTTGTCCGGCAGCCCCGTGGACGCGCGCTGCCGGGTCGTGGCGACGCATGCGGACATGTACATGACGGGTAACTCCAACACCCGCATCGCCTTGGGCGACTGCGCGCTGGTCGACGTGGACGGCATCCTGGTCGTCCTGGTCTCGCTGCGTACACAGGCCTATCACACGGACCTCTTTACCCAGCTGGGCTGCGACCTGACGGCGCAGCGCCTGATCGTGGTGAAGTCCGCGCACCACTTCCACGCCAGGTACGCGCCCTTGGCCAAGGCGGTGTTGTACGTGGCCGCGCCCGGTTCCGCCAGCCCGGACTGGAGCAGCTTGCCGTACCGCAAGGCCAGGCTGCCGAAATGGCCGATTGCGTAGCGGGATTGCCATTCCGGCAATGGGCCGCGCGGCCGGCCCTCAGCCTTTGGACGGCTTTCTTTCCTGTCCGGGGACGCGCTTCTTGGGCGCGGCGGCGTCGGACCGCGGGGGGCCGTTATCCAGCATGGCGAGCAGGCCGATGATCAGCGCCTGCATGCCTTGGTCCAGTTCCACTTCCATCTCGGATTCTTCCGCCGCGCGTTCCGCCTCCACGACCGGCTCCAGCCCGGCGACCGAATACACCGTGTCGGCCACCGCCATGCCGTGGAAGGCCACCGTCGCCAGCAGGATGCGGGACTGTTCCCTGGAAATTCCGTAGGCCTTGGCGATGTGCCGCTGTTGTTCGTCGATCTTGGCGAGCATGGAAGGCGTTGCAGCCAGCCTGCGGATCACGTAGGGCGTGACGCCTGGGTGCGCCTTGACGAACTCGCGCACGGACGCGGCAAAAGTGGTCAGGTATTCCTTCAGTTCGCCGCGGTCGTTGCTACAGGCTTGCGGTATCTGCCAGCGCTTGAAGATCTCCTCGGCGACCAGGCGCTTGAGTTCCTCCAGGCTGGGCACGTGCTTGTACAGCGCCATATGGCTGACGCCCAGTGCCGCCGCGAGCCCGACGAAGGTGATGTTCGGCAGGCCCATCGCTATGCCGGCGTCGGCAATCCGCTCCCGGGTGATGGTGGGAGGGCGTCCCCGCGCTGGTCGGCGCTCTGGCGGTGTCATGGCTGTTCCTGGTTCCTTGGCGTCATTCAGCCTTCACTTTAACCCGGCCCGATTTATTTAGTTTATTGCAATGAAACTAATTCGAGAATTTAGTTTATAGTGATGCAAATAATTATCACCAACATCTGGGTAAGTCGATTTCATGAGCAGTTCAGGAGCAGCCGCGGCCAAGCCTGGGAAACCCGGTCCGCTAGGCTTGGTGCTGGCCCCCGTACGCGGGCAATTGATGGCCGCCGCAGCGCTGGCCGCGGTGGGCACCATGCTTACCCTGGTGCCGCTGGCGGGGATCGCGCACATTGCCCGTATCGTCCTCGCTGGCGCCGAGCCTTCCGCAACCGCTCAAGCCTGGCCAGGAATCTGGTGGACTGTCGTCGCCAGCCTGGCGTGCATGTTCGCCGGCATGGCGCTGATCTCGGCCGGCGAATTGACGGCTCATCTGGCCGATAACCGCCTTACGCATCGACTGCGCCTGGCCGCCGCGCAGCGGCTGTCGCAGGTGCCGCTGGGCTGGTTCACCAGCAGGGCGTCGGGCGAGGTCAAGCAGGCGATGCAGGACGACATCGGCACGCTGCACAGCCTGGCCGCGCATTTCTACACGGCGGTGGGACGCGCCGCGGGCGCTATTGCGATTTCGGTCATCTACCTGTTCGCGCAGGACTGGCGCATGGCGTTGGCGGCGTTGCTGCCGTTCCCCGGCTTCTTCCTGTTCCTGCGCCGGGCCATGAAGGCCGGCGGGGCGAACATGCAGGAATTCGTCGAGCGGCTTGGGCGCCTCAATGGCGCAACGGTCGAGTTCGTCGGCGGCATCTCCGTGGTCAAGGCATTCGGCGATGCAGGCAAGGCGCATCGCGGCTATCGCGAGGCCGTCGACGCCTTCGCCGAGGCGTTTGCCAGTTTTACCCGTCCGCTGGTGGCGGCGATGGCGCATGCCCATGCAATGATCGCGCCGGTCACGGTGCTGGGCGTGGTGCTGGGTTTTGGCGCCTTGTTCGTCGGGCTGGACTGGATGGCGCCGGTGGATGTGCTGCCGTTCGCGCTGGTGGCGCCGGGAATATGCGCGCCGGTGCTGTTGCTGCATACGCTGCTGCACGATCTGGGCAGCGCCGCGGGCGCCGCGCAGCGCGTGCAGGCGCTGCTGGAGACGCCGGTGCTGGAACCGCTGGCGCCCGGCCAGGAACAAATCCCCGAGGGCCATGAAGTCCGGTTCGAGAGCGTGGGCTATTCCTATGGCGGGGAGCGCCGGACCCTGTCGGGCATCAGCTTCACGCTGGAACCCGGCACGGTCACCGCCATCGTCGGGCCCTCGGGCGCGGGCAAGTCCACGCTGGCGCGGCTGCTGCTGCGATTCTTCGACCCCGACGAAGGGCGCATCACGCTGGGCGGCGCCGATCTCAGGCGGATCGCGAGCGCGCAGCTCTACCGGCGCGTGGGCTTCGTATTGCAGGAAGTGCGCCTGATCCATGCCAGCGTGCGCGACAACATCGCGCTGGGCCGGCCCTCCGCGACCCTGCAAGAGATCGAGGACGCCGCCCGCACCGCCAATATCCATGAGCGCATCCTGGCGCTGCCGCGCGGCTACGATTCGGTGATCGGCGAGGACGCGCAGCTTTCCGGCGGCGAACTCCAGCGCGCCAGCATTGCGCGCGCCGTGCTGCTGGATCCTCCCGTGCTGGTGCTGGACGAGGCCACGGCGGCGGCCGACGCCGGCAACGAGGCGGCGGTCCAGGGCGCGTTGTCGCGCTTCGCCCGGGGGCGCACGGTGATGGTGATCGCGCACCGGCTGGATACGGTGATGCACGCCGACCGCATTCTGGTCGTCGAGGACGGCGCCGTCGTCGAACAAGGCCGGCATGAGCAGTTGCTGGCGCAAGGCGGCAGTTATGCCCGGCTGTGGGCGCAGGGCGGCTACGAAAGCTCCGATGACAAAGAGGTGGCCGCATGCTGAAGACCTTCATGCTGTTGCTGGGCCAGGACGCGCCTGTCCTGCGCCGCTACGGCTGGATGGCCGTGGCCTACGGAGTGCTTTGCGGGCTGACCATTACCGCGCTGGCGCCGCTGCTCACGCATCTGCTTGAAGCGGACGTGAAGGCTGCCGCCCCGTGGCTGGCCGCGCTGCTGGCCGGGGTAGCGGTCTGCTGGGGCCTGCGGCGCCATGTGGAGCGGGCCGGCGTGCGCGTGGGCGTCGCCATCCTGCAAGACGCCCGCCATCGCCTCGGCGACCATGTGGCCAGCCTGCCCGTGGGTTGGTTCACGCCGCAGAATACGGCCCGTCTCGGGCACGTCGTCACGCAAGGCATGATGTCTGTGGCCCAGCTCCCCGCGCATGTCTTCACGCCCGTCATCGCCGGCGTGGTGACGCCAGCGGTGCTCGTCGTCGCACTGTTTGCGCAGCACTGGCTGTTGGGCCTGATCGCATTGGCGGCGCTGCCGTTGCTGGCAGGCTTGCTGGCGCTCACGGCAAGACTGGCGCGGCGCGCGGATGAGGCTTTCCAGCAGCGCTTTGCCGATGCCAGCCAGCGCATGGTCGAATTCGCGCAGGCCCAGTCGGTGCTGCGCGCGTTCAACGGAGCTGGCGGAGGCACGCGACTGCTCGAACAGGCAGTGGAACAACAGCGCGCGTCCGGGGCGCGGGTGATCTGGCTGTCGGCCGGGGCGGCCGTTCTCAACGTCTGGGCCGTGCAGGCCGTCTTTGCCGTCCTGCTGGCCGCCTCAGCCTGGTGGCTCGACGGCATCCTGGGCAACCCGCTGGCAACCGGACAGATCGTGGCCGCGATCGTCGCGCTGATGCTTGCGGTCCGCTATATCGATGCGTTGCTGGAGGTGGTCGGCTATGGGGAGGTGCTGCGCGGCGCGCGCGGGCAACTCGACGCCATCGAAGCGCTGTATGCCGTCCCGCCGCTGCCGGAGTCCGATGCGCCGCAGGAACCGCGCGATGCTTCGATCGAATTGCGCAATGTGCATTTCCGCTACGCGGATCACGCGCCCGAGGTGCTGCAAGGTGTGAATCTGCGTATCGAACCGGGCAGCATGGTTGCCCTGGTTGGCGCGTCCGGCTCCGGCAAGACCACGCTGGCGCGGCTGATTGCGCGTTTCTTCGACGTGAACCAGGGCGGCGTGCTGGTCGGTGGCGTGGACGTGCGGCAGATTTCCAGCTTGAGGCTGGCCGGCCAGATCAGCCAGGTCTTCCAGGACAACTATCTGTTCACGGGATCCATCGCCGAAAACATCCGCGCCGGCAGGCCGGGCTGCAGCGATGCCGAGTTGATGGATGTCGCCAAACAGGCCGGCGTGGACGGCATCGCCGCGCGCCTGCCGCAAGGGCTGGACACACCGGTAGGCGAGGGCGGCGCGCGGCTGTCCGGCGGCGAACGCCAACGCATCGCCGTCGCCCGCGCGCTGCTCAACCCTGCGCCCATCATGCTGGTGGACGAGGCGACCGCGGCGCTGGACGCGGAGAACCAGGCCATCATCACCGGGACGCTGGCGCGGCTGCGCGGGAAGCGCACGCTGGTGGTGATCGCGCACCAGCTTTCCACCGTGGCGATGGCCGACCAGATCGTGGTGCTCGAGGACGGACGTATCGCCGAGCAAGGCACGCCCGCAGCGCTGCGTGAGAGCCAGGGGCGGTACGCGCAGTTCCTGGATCAGCGCAAGGCTGCCCGCGGCTGGCGCATTGCAGGGGCGCACGCCTGATGCGTGCCAGCCTGGTCGGCCTGTTCATCGTGCTTTGCGGCGCGTCGCTGCTGGTGGGCGCGCGCCAGATCGCCTGGCCGCAGCTGTACTCGCTGTCGGGCGATGCCTGGCTCACCTTGACCGCAAGCCGGCTGCCGCGCCTGGCGGCGCTGGTGCTGACGGGCGTCGGGCTGGCCGTCTGCGGCGTGATCCTGCAGCACATCGTGCGCAACAAGTTCGTCGAACCCGCCACGTCGGGCGGACTGGATGCCGCCAAGCTGGGCATCCTGGTGTCGATGCTGTCGATGCCTGCCGCCGGGCCGGCGGCGCGGATGCTGTTTGCGCTGGGCTTCTGCTTCGCGGCCAGCCTGCTCTTCGTCGCAGTCGTCCGCCGCATCAAGTTCAAGAATTCGGTGCTCGTGCCCGTGATCGGCCTGATGTATGGCGGCGTGCTGAGCGCCCTGGCGGAGTTCTACGCGTATCGCAACAACATCATGCAGAGCATGCAGGGCTGGATGTTGGGCGACTTTTCCAAGATCGTGCAGGGCAACTACGAGATCATCTACCTGATCCTGCCGATCGTCGTGTTGACCTATCTGTACGCGCACCGCTTCACCGTCCTGGGCATGGGCGAAGGCATGGCGGCGAGCCTGGGCCTGAACTATCGGGCCACCGTGGCGCTGGGGCTGATCCTGGTGGCCGTCACCGTGTCCGCCACGGTCATTACCGTTGGGGCTATTCCCTTTGTGGGGCTGGTCATCCCCAATCTGGTCGCGCTGCGCTACGGCGACAACCTGGGTCGCACCTTGCCCGTCGTCGCGCTGGGAGGCGCGACGCTGCTGCTGGCCTGCGACATCCTGGGCCGCCTTCTGATCTATCCGTTCGAAGTGCCTATCGGACTGACCGCGGGCGGCGTGGGCGGCATCCTGTTCCTTATGCTGATCTTCTGGAGGCACCGGTGATGCGCGCGGTTCCCCGGCAGGCGGCATGGGTGACGGTCATCGCATTGGCCCTGGCTTTCCTGCTGTTCCGTTCCAACCTGGACTTCGACTACATCATTCCCAAGCGGCTTGCCCGGCTTGCGGCCATGCTCATCGGCGGGATCTGCATCGCGTGGTCTTCCATCGTGTTCCAGACCATCACCGGCAACCGGATCCTGACGCCGGCCATCATGGGCTACGAAGCCGTCTACCTGTTGCTGCAATCCCTGATGGTCCTGGCCATGGGGGCGCAGAGCCTGGTCCTGCTGGGCGCAAACGGCAACTTCTTCCTGTCCGTGCTGCTGATGCTGGGCTATTCGTGGATCATCCACCGCTGGCTGTTCCGCGATGGCAGGCAGAACGTGTACTTCCTGCTGCTGGTGGGGCTGGTGCTGACGATGGTGATCGGCACCTTCACGCAGTTCGTGCAATTGAAGACCAGTCCTGGCGAATTCTCCATTCTGCTCGGCTTCACCCAGGCTTCCTTCAACAAGGCGGAGCCGGGCCAGTTGCTGGTTTCCGCGATCGTCGTCGCGGGCGTGTGCCTGGCTGGAGTCAAGACGTTGCCGGCGCTGGACGTGATCTCGCTGGGACGCGATCAGGCCATCTCCCTGGGCGTGGATTATCAGCGCGTCTTGCGGCTGCATCTGGCGCTGATTGCGGTGCTGGTCGCGGTGTCGACCAGTCTGCTGGGACCCACCGCCTTCATGGGCATCTTCGTCGCCAACACCGCCTATGCCCTGACGCGCACGCGCCGCCACCGCGCCACGCTGTCGGCCGGTTGCGCTATCGCGGTCGGCATTTTCATCCTGGCGCAGCTTGCGGTCGAACATCTCTTCAACTACCGGACCAGCGTCGGCATCCTGGTCAACCTGGTTTGCGGCGCCTGGTTCCTGGCGCTGATGGCGCGCTCGCGAGGCACCGCATGATCACGATCAAGAATCTCTCGAAGAGCTATGGCCCGAAGACGGTGCTGCGCGATGTCTGCTTGCAGTTCCCCGCCGGGCGGATGACCTCGCTCATCGGCCCCAACGGCGCGGGCAAGACCACCTTGCTGATGATGGCAGGGCGGCTGCTGGAGCCGAGCGAGGGCGAGATCCTGATCGAGGGCGCCAGGGCATCGGGTATCCGTATCGGCGATTACGCCAAGCGCGTGGCCACGTTGCGTCAATCGCCCGATTTCAATCTGCGCCTGACGGTGGAGGATCTCGTCGCCTTCGGGCGGTTCCCATATAGCCGCGGCGCGTTGACGCAGGAAGACCACCGCGTGATCGACGAGGCGATTGCGTTCCTCTCGCTGGAACCGCTACGCGCGGCCTATCTCGACGAACTCAGCGGCGGGCAGCGCCAGATGGCGTTCCTGGCCATGACGATCGCCCAGCAGACGGACTGCCTGCTGCTGGATGAACCGCTCAACAACCTCGACATCAAGCATGCGGTCCAGATCATGCGCGCGTTGCGCCGCCTGTGCGACGAGCACGGCCGCACCGTGATCCTGGTGGTGCACGACATCAACTTTGCGGCCAGCTATTCCGACCACATCGTTGCAATGAAGGCCGGGGCGGTGCATTGCGCCGGCAGCGTGCCCGAAGTCGTGACCGAGGACCGGTTGCGGGAACTTTATGGGCTGGACTTCGAGATCACGCAAGGCGCACGCGGACGCCTGTGCAACTACTTCAATCCATCAGGAGAACTGAAATGATCCTCAAGCACGGGCGCAGGGCATGGGCGCTTGCCCTGCTGGCCGCCACGACGGCCGTGATGCAGGGCTGCGGGCAGGAGGCGGCGGAATCGTCCAAGGCGGCGCGGCCGGCCGCCACCAGCCCCGCGGCGCAAGGGGCATACCAACCCGTCTCTGTGCAGCACAAGCTGGGAACCACGGTGATCGGCAAGCTGCCGCAGCGCGTGGTCGCGCTGGACATGAACGAGGTGGATTTCCTGGATCAGCTGGGCGTTCCGGTCGCCGGCATGCCGAAGGACTTCGTGCCTCACTTTCTGGAGAAGTACAAGAACGCCGCGGATGTGCAGGACACGGGCGCGATCGTCCAGCCCAATCTGGAACGGGTGCACGCGGCCAAGCCTGACCTGATCCTGATCACCTCGCTGCAGGCGAACCACTACAAGGAGCTGAGCGAGATCGCGCCGACGATCCACTTCGACGTGGACTACCGCGACAGCGAAGCCAATCACATCGAGATCATCAAGGATCACCTCATCACGCTGGGACGGATCTTCGAGAAGGAAAGCCTGGCACGCGACAAGGCCGCCGCGCTGGACGTCAAGGTTCAGGAGGCGAAGCGCCTCATCCAGGACCGCCCCGAAAGAGCGCTCATTGTGCTGCACAACAACGGCGCCTTCAGTTCCTTCGGCGTCCAGTCGCGCTACGGCTTCATCTTCAGGGCGCTGGGCGTGAAGCCTGCGAGTCCCGACGCGGAGGCCGGCCTGCATGGCCAGCCGATATCCAGCGAATTCATCCAGCAGGCCAACCCCGACATCATCTACGTGGTGGATCGCACTGCCGTGATGGAGCGCCGGCCAACGCTGAACGCCGAGAGCTTGAGCAATCCGCTCTTGCGCCAGACCGCCGCCTGGCAGAACGGCCGCGTGGTCTTCGCCGATGCGCAAGCCTGGTACGTCATGGCTGCCAGCGCACAGTCGCTGGCGCTCATGATCGACGACGTTCTCAAGGCCTATCAGAACTGATGCAGTCCGGGGATCGGGGGAAATTGCCGGTCCATATGTAAATGATTCCCAGTCGCCTTATTTCGCAGGCGGCCCCAAGCTCAACCGAACGGAGCACTTCATGAGCAAACGTCGCCATAGCGGCCGCGCCGCACGCCTGCCATCGCGGGTGCGGCACGCGCATTCTGGCTTTTCCCTCAACTATCTCGCCGCGGCGCTGCTCGGACTGAGCGTCGGCGCGGCATCGCCGGCGTGGGCCCAGCAGGCGGCCGAGGCAGGAGTGAAAACACTGCCGGCAGTGACTGTCACGGGCCAGGCCGAAGCGCCCGCCGCGCCCTATGCCGGCGGACAGGTGACCTACGGCGGCCGCGTGGGCTTTCTAGGCGACAAGGATTCGATGGAGACGCCATTTTCCGTCATCAGCTACACGGAAAAGTACATCGAGGACTTGCAGGCGCAGGACATCACCGACGTAATCGCCCGGACCGATCCTTCGGTGTTCAGCAACGGCGTGACCGGCGCCTGGAGCGAAAACTACTCGATCCGCGGCTTCAGCTCCAGCACTACCGATATTTCGTTTGGCGGACTGTTCGGCATGGCGCCGTACTACCGGACCACGCCGGAAATGTTCGAGCGCATCGAAGTCCTGAAAGGTCCGTCCGCCTTGCTCAACGGCATGCCGCCAGGCGGTTCCGTCGGCGGTACCGTCAACCTGGTGCCCAAGCGCGCGGGCGCGGATCCCCTGACGCGCCTGACGGCGACCTACATGTCGGACTCGCAGTTCGGCGGGCACATAGACCTGGGACGGCGCTTCGGCGAGAACCAGCAGTTCGGCCTGCGCTTCAATGGTGTGTATAGGGACGGCGACGGCCCAGTCGACAACCAGAAGAAAAAGGCGCAGCTGGCCGCGCTGGGCCTGGATTGGCGCGGCGAACGCGCGCGCGTTTCCATAGACATGTATGACAGCGATGAGCGTGTGGACGGCGTGACCCGAGGGATCAATCTGGCGCCTGGCATAGGCGTGCCCAAGCCGCCCAAGCCTGAAACCCTGTTGAATCCGGACTGGGCCTATGTGAAGAACCAGGACAAGGCAGCCATGATCCGCGGCGAATTCGATGTCAGCGATAACCTGATGGCCTACGCCGCCATCGGCACCAGCCGGTCCGAATACACCTACAACGGCGCCATGGTGGCGCAGGTGTTCAATGAGGCGGGGGACTATCGCACCTCGATGGGCCAATTGAACATGAACGTGAAAAAGACGTCCGGAGAAGCCGGTTTGCGCGGCAAATTGCAGACCGGCGGCATCAAGCACCAGTGGGTGTTGAATGCCACGTACTACTCGGACAACCAGCGGGACTACGGCCGCAGAACGGTGCCGGGGGCGGACTGGGTCACCAACATCTACCACCCTGTGTGGGGGCCGGCCCCCGATACCAGTTGGCCGCCGATCCTGCACAGCAAGACGCGTCTGGTGAGCTACGGCCTGGCGGATACCTTGTCCTTCGCAGAGGACCGGGTGCAGCTGACGCTGGGCGCGCGGCGGCAGGAAGTGCGCACCGACAGCTACAGCGTCACGACCGGGGCGCGGACCAGCCGCTATGACGCCAGCGCCACGACGCCCGCCGCCGCGCTGCTGATCAGGGCGACCGACAACGTTTCGGTGTACGCCAACTACATCGAAGGCTTGAGCAAGGGCCAGACCGCGCCGGTCACCGCCGCCAACGCGGGACAGGTGTTCCCGCCCTACAAGACCAAGCAGACGGAAGTCGGCGTCAAGGTCGATCTGGGGGATTTCACCCATACCGTGAGCCTGTTCGAGATAAAGCGGCCCAGCAGCTATACGGACCCCGTCACCAACGTCTTCTCGTTCGGCGGCGAACAGCGCAACCAGGGCGTGGAGTGGGGCTTTTTCGGCGAACCGATGCGTGGTGTGCGCCTGATGGGCGGTGTGGCGTACATCGACCCCAAGGTCACGAAGACCGCCATCGCCGCCAACGAGGGCAAGCAGGCGACCGGTGTTCCCAAGCTCCAGGGCAAGCTGGGCGTGGAATGGGATGTGCCGGCGGTGCAGGGACTGACGTTGACGGCCAATGCAACCGCCGTGTCCAAACAGTACATCAGCGCCGACAATTCGCTATCGGTGGCGGGACGCACCACCTACGACGTAGGCGCGCGCTACGCCACCAAGGTGGCTGAGCGCCCGATCGTGCTGCGAGCCGCCATCAACAATCTGACGAACAAGGCCTATTGGGGCATGCCGCAGTTGTCGAGCCTGGCGCTGGGCGCGCCGCGCACCTTCATGCTGTCTGCCTCGATGGAGTTCTAGGCGGGCGGCTGAATGGCGGGCGGCGCTGCCGCCCGCTTCAGGCTTCGATGGTCACGATATCCCCGGCGTGCCGCGCATACTCCAGCGCATAGGCCATTTCGCTGCGGGTCTGCGCATGGAGATAGAGCCAGGGCTGCCCGCGCGCGACTTCATCGCCCAACCGCGCGTGCAGCGACACGCCGGCTGCAGGCCGTTCCGGCGCGCCGGCCAGCTTGGCCAGGCGCGACAGCTTGCGGTTGTCGATATGGGTCACGCGGCCGGCTTGCAACGCGACCAGAGGTTCGACGTGCGCGGCCTGCGGCGGTTCGCGCAGGCCGCCCTGGGCGGCGCAGATGCGGGCGAACTTCTCCCAGGCCTGGCCGCTGTCCAGGGTCCGTAGTGCCAGCGCAATGCCTTGCCCGGGCGGCGCCGCGCCGCCGATTTCGAGCACGGCGCCCGCGACCAGAGCGGCGCGTTCGCGCAGGTCCTGCGGCTGATCGGCGTCGTTGCGCAGCACGGCCAGCACGTCGCGGGCTTCCAGCGCGGGGCCGATGCCGCGGCCGACGGGCTGGCTGCCGTCGGTATACAGGCAGCGCAGGGTCAGGCCGAAATGCGCGGCGGTTTCTATCAGGTGGCCGGCAAGGCGTTCCGCAGCCTCGCGGCTGCGGACTTTGGCGGTGGGCCCGACGGGGATGTCGATCACCACATGCGTCGCCCCGGCGGCGATCTTCTTGGATAGCACCGAGGCGATCAGCTGGCCCTCGGTGTCGATGTCCAGTTCGCGTTCCACCCGCACGAAGATGTCGTCGGCCGGGCTCAGGTGCATGGCGCCGCCCCAGGCGATGCAGCCGCCCTCGGCCTGGACCACCCGTTGCAGCTGCTCGATGCCCAGGTCCACCGGCGCCAGCATTTCCATGGTGTCGGCCGTGCCCGCCGGCGAAGTGATCGCGCGCGACGAGGTCTTGGGCATGACCAAGCCGTTGGCCGCGGCGATGGCGACCACCAGCGGGGTGGTGCGGTTGCCGGGCAGGCCGCCCACGCAATGCTTGTCCACCACGATCGGCGCCTGCCAGCTCAGGCGGTCGCCGACTTCGACCATGGCTTTGGTCAGGAAGATGGTCTCGTCGACGCTCAGCGGCAGCGTGGCCGTGGCGGTGAGAAAGGCCGACAGGTGCACGTCGGTGTAGCGGCCGCGCACCACGTCGCGGACAATGGCGGCAAGATCCTCTTCGCCCAGGCGGCGGCCATAGATGCGCTGGCGCACGCCGGCCAGGGACTCCAGCACCGGCGGGTGGCGGACCTGCACGCTGTCGCCGTCGCGTATGTCCAGCGCGTCCCAGGCTTCCTCGGACAGCGCCACCTCGTCGAGCGCGAGCAGGTCGCTGTCGATCTGGTAGAGCTGGGCCTGTACTTCGTGGCCGTTCGAGATGATCAGCACTTGCGAACGCGACGCCAGGCCTTCGGAACGGCAGACGTGGCAGTCCGCGCGCATCAGCGCTATCGGCTGATGCTGCGCGTGCAGGCGCATGCGCGTGGCGCGCAGCGCGGGCGGCTTCAGTTCCGGCACGCTGCTCACAGCTCGTACCTCTGGTCTTGCAGCGGGACGGTGACATGCCAGCTGAGTTCGCGCTCGATGCGTTCGCGCAGCGCTTCGGAGGCCTCGGGTTCGCCATGGACGATGAAGACCCGGCGCGGCGCTTCCTGGAAGCCGGACAGCCAGCGCATCAGTTCGTCGCTGTCGGCATGCGCCGACAGCATGGGCAGTTCGGCGATCTCGGCATTGATGGGCGTCCACTGGCCGTAGATCTTGGTTTCAGTCGCGCCATTGAGCAGCTTGCGGCCGCGCGTGCCGGCGGCCTGGAAGCCGGAGAAAAGCAGGGTATTGCGATGGTCGCTGCCGAAGGCGGCGATATGGTGCAGCACCCGGCCGCCGGTGGCCATGCCGCTGGCCGAGATGATGACCTTGGGATAGCGGTTGGCCGACAGCGCCTTGGATTCTTCGACGTCGCGCACATAGGTCACGGCCGAGCAGGCGGCCTCGTATTCGCGTGGGGAGAGCTTGTGCTCGCCGGCATGGCGGTCCAGCAGTTCGGTGGCGCTGGTAGCCATGGGGCTGTCCAGGTAGACCGGGATGTTCTGCAGCCGGCCGGCCTGGCGCAGCTTCCACAGCGCATGGATCAGGGTCTGCGCCCGCCCGACGGCGAAGGCTGGAATGACGACCGTGCCGCCGCGCTGCACCGTGCGTTCGATCACGGCGCCCAGGGCTTCGACGGGATCGGCCGGGTCGTGACGCCGATTGCCGTAGGTGGACTCGATGACGATGTAGTCGGCCCGTGGCACGGGCTCGGGATCGTGCATCACCGGATCGTTGTAGCGGCCCAGGTCGCCCGAGAACACCACGCGCATGCCGCCGATATCGATCTGCGCGGTCGTTGCGCCCAGGATGTGGCCGGCGCGGCGCAAGGTCAGCTTCGCGCCGCCGGGCAAGGCGGTTTCCTGGTGCAGCGCTACATCGGAAAAATGCGTCAGCGCGCGTTCGGCGTCGACCACGCGATAGAGCGGCAGCGCGGGTTTGTGTTTGGAAAAGCCCTTGCGGTTGGCGAAGTCCGCGTCCTTTTCCTGCAGATTGGCGCTGTCCAGCAGGATCAGCTCGGCGACGTCGCGGGTTGCGGGCGTGGCGTGGATCTTGCCTTTGAAGCCTTCGGCCACCAGCCGCGGCAGATAGCCGCAATGATCCAGATGCGCGTGCGTAAGCACCACCGCATCGATGTCGGCGGGCGACAGCGGCAGTCGCTGCCAATTGAGTTCGCGCAGGTTCTTCAGGCCCTGGAACAGGCCGCAGTCGATCAGCAGGTGCGTGTCGGCGTGGCTCAGGAGGTGCTTGGAGCCGGTAACGGTGCCGGCTCCACCCAGGCAGGTCAGTGTGAGCATGGTTTCCTTGTGCAGCATCAGAATGATCAGGCGAGGTCGGCGGGATTGCCCTTGCCGTCCAGGGCTTGCAGGCGCGGCGCGTCCAGCACGTCTACGCGGCGCCAGCCCGCGACGGCAGCGGCCGCATCTACTGCATGCGCCCAGGTGCAGCGGTTGGCGTACAGCATGCCGGCCACGTCCAGCGTGCCGCCGCGGCTGATGTAGCCCAGCGCCCGGGTGCGGGCCGGGCCGCCGTCCAGCCGGCGCAGCACGCCCAGCATGGGTTCGGGGCGCGTATGGCACAGCAGCACGCGCGGCAGGCCGGGCGGGAAAAGCGCGTGGACGGCTTCGTCGGACAGGACAAAAGCGGATTCGAGCTCGTCGCGCGGTGTGCGCAGTCGGCCAGGTTCCAGCACCACGGATACGCAGCACTCGCGTCCCTGCCGCGCCAGATGGGTGCGGGCTTTCAACGCCTCTTCGAGCTGGTACGCGCCGATGGCGACGAACTGCAGCACGCTGGTCTTCGGGTCGCCGGCGACGTGCGCGGCGCCCTGTTCGATCAGCGTCTGCGCGGCCTGGGCGTCGAAGCGCTGCGTGCCCTCGCGCTTGGACACGACCATGCAGGCCACCTGCGCGCGCTGCGCGTAGACCGCGCGCAGCGCCGCCGCGGCGCTGTTGCCGTCCACCGGGAAGAGCACGCGGGAGGTATCGGACATTTCACCCAGCAGGGCTTCGCCTATGGTGGGATCCTGGTGCGATTGCTCGTTCTTGGCGTTCTCCCACGTATGGGAGGTGACCACCAGCGGCACTGACAGCCAGCCCGGGGATTGTCCCAGTTCCTTCTGGCGGCGCGCGAAGATGATTTCCTGGCGCAGCAGGCCCAGCATCTTCACCGCGAAGGCCTCGTAGCTGACGATGAGGTTCAGGCCGCCCTTGTTCGCCAGCGCGGCGGCGGCCACCGCTTCCTCGTTCAGGGCGGTGATGACGGCGCCGTGCTGGTCTTCGGCCACGCCGGCCTCCGGATGGTCGACGCGGTGCTTCAGCAAGGCCAGCGTGCCGCCCATCTTGTTGCTGGCCAGTTCATCCGGATTGCCGATGCGCACGCGCAGGCGCGGATTGGCCCGCACCAGTTCGACGAACCAGCGGTCCAGCGCCGCCATGGCGCTGCCTTGGGCGCCTGCGGTTTCCCAGGCGGGTTCGGGCAGGGCAGGCGCATCGGGATGCCGGTGCGCCATGGGGTGTCCGCTTTCCAGCGGGCGTTGCTGCGCTCCGTGATTGGCCAGCGCCGCCAGCGCCGCGTCCAGTTCCGGCCCCGGGACGAACAATCGGGCCGCGCTGGCGTTGAAAGCGTCGCGGGCCCCGCTGTCAGTATGAGGGTTGCCGCCCAGCGGCAGGTTGTGCGCGGCGTTGGTGCCGGCGCCGGGAAAGCCGAATCCCTTTTCGGTTTCGGCGATGACGTAGGGTAGCCGGGCGGGGTACTGGAAGCCTGGCGCCGCGAGGCTTGCGGCCAGCGCGTCTTCCGCCGCCAGGATGGCCCAGGCGATGGCCGCCGGATCACGGCCGTCGACGATGAGCGGATCGAAGCCGTTGTGGCGCAGGTCCTCGGCCAGCCAATGCGCGCCGCCTTCCTGCACGATCTGCGTGCGCTGCTCGATGCGGCGGCCATTGAGGATCATGACCGGCACGGCCTGGCCGCAATCCTCGGCGCGCCACCAGCGCGTGGCCCAGTCGGAGCCGCGCTGTTCTTCGAACGCGCCGTCGCTCAGGAAGGCCACCAGGCTTTCGCCCGGCAGCGGCATGTGCACGTATTGCAGGCCGGCAAAGCCCAGGTAGCCGCCTTCCGACACGGCGCCCGCCGTGTTGGGGCCGGCGTGGCTGCCCAGCGGCACGGCAGGCAATCCGCGGGCGTCGATGGCGTAGGAATAGAAGTCCGTGATCAGGCGTCCCAGCCCGGCTTCGCTGCGGTCATAGCGGCCGCGCTGCGCCGGCGACACGTCGCCGGTCAGGGCGTTGACGGCCTCGATCGCGGCGACGCAGTGGCCCTGGCCCATCAGCCAGCCGCGGGTCTTGCCGCTTAACGCATTGGCCAGCAGGTAGGCGACGAAGGCGGGCGCCATGTTGAGCGACCCGCCGGTGTGGCCCTCGGGGTTGGGCTTGAAGTCGTCGGCGGCCAGCGGCGCGCCGTTCAGGTCGATGCGGCGCGCGTAGGTCATGTGCGCCACCACGTTCATGGCGGCACAGCTGAGGCGGTCGGCCGCGGCCAGCATGGCGTAGGCATCGTCCGCGTTGGCGACGCGGCCGCTGGCCGTCAGGCGCTGCACCAGCGCGTCGATGCGTTCTACGGTGTCAGCGCGGTGCTGGATGGGGCCGTGGCCGGATAGCCAATGCTCGCGTAGCGTCATCGCGGGTTCCTTTCAAATCGGGTGATCAATCGCGCAGATTGCGCAGCAGCGCATTGGCCAGCAGGGGCGCGAGTTCGATGCGGTTGCTGGGGTGGGGCACGGCGTCGGTGGATACGACGCGTTCAAAACAGGCGGATATCTGGGACCAGGCGTCCTCGGCGAAGAGCGCATGCACCACCACGCATTGCGGCGGCCGCATGCCCGTCAGCTTGCCGGCGGCCGTCACCAGGGTACGGCCGGACGAGGCGATGTCGTCCACCAGCACGGGCGTGCAGTCGCGCCAGGCGGAGAGATCGGGCGTCTCGATGTCGACCTGCCGGTCGCCGTGGCGGGTCTTGCGCAGCACCACGTGCGGCGCGCCGATGCGCGCAGCGATGGAGCCGGCCCATTGCTCGCTTTCCTCGTCGGGGCCGACGATCAGCGGCGCTTGCACATTGCCGGCGATCCAGCTGGCCAGCCGCGGCGCGGCATGCAGCGTGGTGGTCGGGATGGTGTACAGCGCGGCCAGCGACGGATGCCGGTGCAGATGCGGATCGACCGTCAGCAGGCGGTCGAAGGTCGACGACACAAGGCGCGCGAACGACAGCGAACTGACGCTTTCTCCGTCCTGGAAGCGTTTGTCCTGGCGCATATAGGCCAGATAGGGCGCGATCAGGTTGACCTCTGTGGCGCCCAGGTCGCGCGCAGTGTCGGCCGCGTAGATCAGGCGCAGGAAACCGGGATCCGGCCGGGCCAGCGTGCAGACGATGTCGACGGCGCGTCCCCGCGGGTCGCCATGCAGCCGCACATAGCTTTCGCCGTCGGGAAAACGGCGGGTTTCGACGGCGCCGAGTTCACCTTGGCACAGGGCGGCAAGGCGCTTGGCGAATCCTTCGTTGCCGGGTAGCGGGAGGATAAGTCTTTGCATGAATGCCGGGTCCGCCTGATTGAGGTTGGGGAAACCGAAGGGGCCGGGTAGGCCCCGCGCGGCCCCAATGGGGCCGCGGCATTCTGATTATGGCGCAGGGGCGGCGTTTGCCGGCGTTGTCGGCCGGTCAAACCTTGATGTAACTCAAAGGTTTTATGTATGCCGCCGCGCCAGCCAGATGTTGGCGCCGCCGCAGGTCGTATCGCCTTCCACGTGGCGCACCACTTCGAAGCCGGCCTGGCGCAGCAGTTCGCGGTACTCCGCGCTGTCCAGGCTGCCGTGATAGAGCGGTTGGCCTTCGAACCGGCCGATGGCTTCCCCCAGATGTGTCCCACTGGTGTACATCAGCGCCGCGCCCGGCGCGGCAAAGCGTGCGAAGGTCTGGAACATGGGCCGCTGGTCTTCAGGCCGCAGGTGAAAGAAGCTGTGCCAGGCGATCAGCCCCTGGAAGGGCCGCAAGGGCGGCAGGCTGCGCATGTCCGCTTCAATCCAGCTGTGTCCTGGGAACGAGGCTCTTGCCCTCGCCAGCATCGCGTCCGAGGCATCCACGCCGGTCAGCCTGCAGCCGCGTTCGATCAGATGGCGGGCGATGGGGACGCCGTTGCCGCAGCCTATGTCCAGCACCTGGGGAGCGGGGCCGGGCAGCAGATCCAGGAACGCGTCCAGCCAGGCGCGTTCGGCCAGCTGCGTGCCGCGCAGTTTCTCGAAGGCGTCGGCATGTTCGCGATACAGCGTGATCACGTTGTCGGCGGGGGAGGTGGACATCGCGGCGTTCCCTAGTAGAGTTGCAAATCCCGATAAGCGAGCAACGCCCGCGTTGCACAAGGACTTCCATGAGCAAGATCGAGCGCCTGCGCCTTCCCGATGACGATCCCGCCTTTGGCGGCAACCGGATCTTCGACCTGTTCCAGTACTCGCCTGCGGTCACGGCCAACGGGCTGGTTTTCATCGCCGGGCAGATCGGATTGCGCGCTGACGGTTCCGTGCCCGAATCGGCTGCGGAGCAAGCCGACGTGGCGTTCCGGCGCATCGCCGCGGTGCTCGGCCATCTGGGCCTCGATTTTACCGACGTGGTCGAAATGGTCTCGTATCACGTCGACATCGGCGCGGACCTTGCCGGGTTCCGCGCGGTGAAGGAAAAGTACATACGGTCCGACTTCCCGGCCTGGACCATACTCGGCGTCGCCGCGCTGGCGCGACCCGGTCTGGCGGTGGAGATCAAGGTGGTCGCGGCGGTGCGCGATTCGAAATAGGGGGGCCGGAAGCGGCGACTCGTCAGCCGGGATGGTTGATTCGTCATCTTGGACTTGTACGGCGCGCGGTGAACGGCGAATTTCTCAATTTGCCCAATTCCGCCGCTGCAGCCATGATCTCCCCGCAAGATATTCCAAAGCCCGGCCGCAACGGCCTGCGGCTTTCCAGGCTGGCATTGCTTTTGCATGCGGGAATCTCCGCCCTCTACGTCTTCGGGCGGCCGGCGTTCTCCCAGACCGCGCCGCTGTCCTATCAACTGCGCGGCGCCGACGGCGCCTGTTGTTCCAGCGGCAATCATCCCAACAATGGCCATGACGGCCAATGGGGCCAGCGCGACTTCGTGCAGACGGACCGCAACCAGCGCATCAGCGCCAATGGGGCCGGCCAGACCGGCATCCTGATCGACGTCAGCGGCGGCCATGGCGGCAACGGCAGGGATGCCAACCAAAATCACTGGGGGGGCAATGGCGGCGGCGGGCGGATCATCGACTACATCTTGTCGGCCAGCACGGTCAACGCTGCTGGCCGCGGAATAGACTTGTATTCCGCGGGCGGCAATGGCGGCCTGTGGGGCAATGCGGACGGACCCAATGGCGGTTACGGCATCGGCGGCGACGGGCATCAGGCGCGCATCACGCTCGACAACGCTACGGTAATGGGCACGGGGTTCGGCGTCGCGGTCCAATCCTGGGGCGGCGCGGGGACTGACAGCGCCATCGCCGACGGTTTCAGCGGCGCTTACACGTCCGGCCACGGCGGCAGCGCCGGACTCGCGTCCGTGATACTGCAAGGGACGAGTTCGGTGACGGCGCGCGGACCGGGGCCGGGTGATGTCAGTGCCGCGGTGGGTCTGATCTCGTCGGGCGGGCCCGCGGGCGCGGCCGAGCACACGGGCGATTTCGGCGGGCATAGCGATGCGGGCCGGGGCGGCGATGCCTCGACGGTCATATTCACGTCCTCGGCCGGAACGTCAGTCAGCGGCCACGGCGACGGCGTGTACGGCGTGATCGCCCGTTCCATCGGCGGCAATGCGTCGACGTCCAATGGCGTTGACACCAAGGCCGCGGCGGGCGGCAATGCCGGCCAGGTCAGCGTGACCAACGGCGGCGCCATCAGGACCGACGGCAACCGGGGGATCGGCGTCTATGCGCTGACCCAGGGGGGCAATGGCGGCAACGGCGGCAACGGTTCGTGGTCCGGCGGACACGACGGCGGCGCGGGCGGATCGCCTGGCGCCATCTCGATCGTCAATACGGGGAAGATCACGGCTGGCAGCAACGGCAGCGTCGGCGCGAAAGGCATCGTGGCCAGCGTGCTGGGCGGAGAAGGCGGCCCCGGGGGCGCCAGCGGCGCTTTTGGACGGGGCGGGGACGGCGGCGCGGGCGCGGTTGCGGGCCAGGCGATCTCCATCACCAATGCGGGCGTCATCAGCACCTACGGCAACGATGCGGCCGCCGTCTTCGCCAACAGCGCGGGGGGCGGCGGCGGGCTGGCTTCGTCCAGCAACGGCATCATCGCCGTGGGCGGCGGGCATGGCGGCACGGGTGGCGCGGGAGGCGGCATCGCCATGGCCAACAGCGGCGGCATCGACACCTCGGGCGACAACAGCGCGGCGGCGCTGTTGCAAAGCATAGGCGGAGGCGGCGGCGTGGGCGGCGACGCCAACAGCACCGGCGTGATCGCGTCGGTCGCCATTGGCGGCGCGGGCGGCGCGGCGGGCAACGGCGGCCTGATCCAGTTTTCCTCGCAAGGCAGGATTCTGACCCGCGCGGGCAATGCTTCGGGCGTGATCCTCCAGAGCATAGGCGGCGGAGGCGGCAGCGGCGGTTCGGCCAATGCGGTCGGCGTGGGCGTGGGGCTGAACGTGACGGTGGCGACGGGCGGCAAGGGCGGCAGCGGCGGCTCCGGCAGCACCGTGTCATTCACGCAAGCCCGCCAGGGCACGATCACGACCATGGGCGCGCACAGCAATGGCGTGCTGGCGCAAAGCATAGGCGGGGGCGGCGGCAGCGGCGGGCTGGCGAATTCCCGCGTCGTCACGATCGCGCCGCAGCTGGGCGACAACCCGAGCGGCGCGGTCACGCTGGCAGTGTCCAACGGCGGCGTGGGACAAGGGGGCGGCGACGGCGGCACGGCGCTGGTCACGAATGAAGGAGGCATCCGTACCTCGGCCGCGCAAAGCAATGGCGTGGTGGCCCAGAGCATAGGCGGGGGCGGGGGCAATGGCGGCGGGGTCCTGGCGCCGGTCAAGACGCCGGTCATCGGCAATTCGCTGATCGATCTGCAACTGTCCGTGCGGCATGGCGGGCAGGGTGGGCAAGGCGGCAGCGGCGGCCGGGTGCAGGCAGCGAACGCCGGCACCGGCGCCATTGCCACGGCGGGGGCCGGGTCGGCGGGCATCGTCGCGCAAAGCATAGGCGGGGGCGGGGGCAATGGCGGCATCGTCCAGATGCACGACGCTGCCAGTTTCAACGACATCCTGGGCGCGCCGGGTAGTCTCGCCGGCCTGTTGGAGAAGGCGGCGGACTGGCTGGAAAAAGGGCCGCAGTTGGCGTTCAGCAAGGCCGTCAGCCTGTCCGTCGGGGTCACGACCGGCGGCAACGGCGGCGCGGGTAGCGCTGCCAGCGCATTCGACGTGCGCAACGATGGCGCCATCGCGACGGCGGGAGACCAGGCGCCGGGCATCCTGGCGCAGAGCATCGGCGGTGGTGGCGGCAATGCCGGGGCGATAGATTCGGCTGGGGCGTCCACGCTGCTGTCCAGCATCGATGCGCTGATCAAGGCCGCCGAGTCCGGCGCGCAGGACCTGTTCACGGTCGCGTTGCCGCAGACCAGCATCACCCACCAGACCGGCGGCAACGGCGGCGCGGCGGGAGTGGGCGGAGGCAGCGCGTCCAATCCGGCCATCGTCACCAACACGGGAACGATCGCCACGCAAGGCAGCGGCTCGGCAGGCATTGTCGCCCAGAGCATCGGCGGTGGCGGCGGCAGAAGCGCGGCCAGCGGACAGGACCTGCAGGCTGTCGTGGCCGCGGGCGCCGGCAGCCAGGCGCCCGAGATCATCGACAAGATCACCCGCATCGTCGGCATCCTGGGAACCAAGGGCGGATTGCTGCTGGGATCCCTGATCAATGTGCGCAACGGCGGCGTGGCCGGGGCCAGCGGCGCGGGCGGCGCGGTCACGGTCGACGCCGGCGCCTCGGCCAGCCGGATCAGCACGCAGGGCTATCAGGCGCCCGGCATCCTGGCCCAGAGCGTGGGCGGAGGCGGCGGCATATCGATGGTCGACCGGCCCTTGTTCCTGTGGAGCCAGACCGCCGCCACCGTCGCATTGGGGGCCACGGGCGACTCGTGGCAGAGCATGACGACGAGTATGGGCGGCGCGGTCAACGTCAGCCATGGCGGGACGCTGGCGACTGGCGCGGGCGGCTCCGCCGGGATCATGGCGCAGAGCGTGGGGGGAGGGGGCGGCGTCAGCACGCTCGCCTTGCGCAACGCCAGCCTGGCCGCGATCCAGCAGAACGCGTCCCTGTCGATCACCTTGGGCGGCGATTATCCGTCGAACAACAGCAGCGGATTCGGCCTGGCCCAAGTTGCCGGCGGTACGGTCAGCGTCGCCAACAACATCGGCCGCATCGCCACGCAAGGGTGGTTTGCGCCGGGAATTCTGGCGCAAAGCGTGGGCGGCGGGGGCGGCATGGCGGCGGTGTCGTCCAGCGCGGCGCTTAGCGGCGTCGATATCCGGGTGGGAAGCGCGGCGACCGATACGGGTGGCCCTTTTTCGAGCAGCGTGAACGGCGCGGGCGGCACGGTTGCCGTGTCGAACCTGGGCGGCAGCATCGCGACCCACGGCGCGCTTTCCTTCGGCGTGCTGGCGCAGAGCGTGGGCGGCGGCGGCGGCCTGGTGACGATGGACAACGGCTCGGGGCCCGCCTCGAGCGTGGCGAACATCACGTTCGGTTCCAGCGCGCCGATGGCCGGCCCGGGGGGAACGGTCAGCGTGACGCAGGACGTGGGCGGAAGCATCGTCACCGCTGGCGTAAATTCGCACGGCATCGTCGCGCAAAGCATAGGCGGCGGGGGCGGCATCGCCGGCCTGGCAACGCGGCCCGGGCTGGTGACCTTGAAGCCCGTCTCGTCTCCCGCGCAAGGCGGTGACGGGAACGTCGTCAGCTTGTCGATCGCGGGCCGGATCGTCACCTCGGGCAGCGGCGCCGCCGGGATACTGGCGCAGAGCGTGGGCGGCGGCGGCGGGCTGGCGGGCGACCAGTCAGCCGCGCACTACACGACCGGTCTCATACAGAACGCCGGCCTCACTGGCGGCATGGGCAATGGCGGGGCCGTCAACGTGGCCATCGGCACGGGAGGCACGGTCCAGACCTCGGGCGCGAACGCGCCTGCGATCCTGGCGATGAGCGTGGGCGGGGGCGGCGTGTTCAAGGACGGCAGCCTCTATCAGTACAGCACTCCCGGCAACGAACCGGCCTATGGCGGGCCGGTAAGCGTGGACATCGGCTACGCGGCGCAGGTGGTCGCCACCGGCGCCAATTCGCCGGCCGTGGTCGCCATCAGCAATGGCGCCTATGGCGGAGGCCGGGCCATCTCGATCAACCTGGGTCAGAACGCCCTGGTCAGCGCCAGCAGCACATCCGGCACGGGCATCCTGGCGATCACGCCGCTGGCCAGCGCCACCATCACCAACGCCGGCGTCATCCAGGCGCAGACCGCCATAGACGTGGCCGGCGCAGCCGTCGTCAACAACAACGGAACCGTGGCGGGCGACGTGCTCATGGGCGGCGGCAGCCTCTTCCACAACAACGCGGGCGGCGCCTTGTACAGCGGCGCCCGCTTCCAGGGCAACCTGGACAGCGCCGGCCTCCTGAATCCGGGCGGACCGGGCGTGTACACGACCACGCGCATCACGGGCGCGCTGAACCATACGGGAACCTACCGGCCCGATCTGAATTTCGGCGGCCATAACAGCGACTTCATTTCGGTGACGGGCGCATCGACCTTCGCAGGCACCGTCAAGCCGGTGCTGCACAATCCCGTGAAGAATGTATGGCTGGGAATAGGCCATTTCGCCGCCGCGCAAACCAGCATGCCCGCGACCGCCAGCGACAGTCCCTTGTTCAGCTACGCGCTGAAGAACAATGGCGCGGGCTCCCTGCGCGACCCGCTCGTTTCCGTGGATGCCAACTTCACGCCCGCGGCGTTGCCGCTTTCCGCGGATCGCGCGCGGATCGCGAATTCCCTGCAGATGCTGTGGGACCAGGGGAAAGCGAGCGATGCGTCCACCTTCGACAAGTTCACGGGCGTCCAGAACGCGGACCAGTACCGCGACGCCCTGAACCGCATCGCCCACGACGGCCAGTTCGCCCGCGCCGCCAACCAGATGCATGCCTCCTACGCGTCGATGAACCGGATGATGAGCTGCCCGACTTTCGTCGGCGAAAGCACGATCCTGCGCGAGGGCGATTGCGTCTGGACCCGCCTGGACACGAACTGGACCGAGCGCAAGGCCACCTCGGACGACGAGGGGTACCGCGTTCGCCAGAGCACGCTCACGCTGGGCGCGCAACGCGAGTTCGCCACCAATTGGTTCCTGGGCGGTTCGCTGAGCTATGCCTATGGCAAGACCACGTCGGCCGCCGACTTCTCTGGCAACAGCGATACCTACGCGGGCGGCCTGGCCTTGAAGTACAACAATGCGCCGTGGCAGGTCTCGCTTGCCGTGCACGGCGGCGTGGAGAAGAGCAGGATGTCGCGCGGCACGCTGGACGGCACGGCCAGGAGCAAGCCGGAGTCGTCCTTTCTTGCGGCCAGGCTGCGCACCGCCTACGAGTTCAGCCAGCCGTCCTGGTACTTGCGGCCCTATGTGGATCTGGACGTGAATCATATCCGGCAGGACGGCTATAGCGAACAGGGCGCGGGCGCCTTGAACCTGAAAGTGCGCGGCAACGACACGACCTCGTTCATGGCTTCGCCCATGATCGAGCTGGGCGGGCGCAAGGACCTGGCCAACGGCGCGACCTTGCGCTCATACGTGGCCGGCGGGATGAGCTTTCTGAGCGGCGGCGACGTGGTCACGACGATGCAGCTCAATGGACCGGGCGCGACGCCCTTCACGTTGCGGTCGGGCATGCCCAGAACCTACGGCAACCTGTCAGCCGGCCTGGAATACGTCACGCCCAAGGGCGTGGAATTGAAGACGGAATACGCCTTGCGCGGCAACGGGGAATACCGCGACCAGTCCCTGACCCTGCGCGCCGCCTACCGCTTCTAAGCAAGCGGCGCGGCAGGGTGGAAGGCTACTTGCGGACCCAGCGGCCCAGGCCGTTGTCGTCGTAGAACTTGATGTCGAAGCCCTGGGCCCGCCCCTGGTCCATCTTGAAGACGATGGACGCCAGCGAGGCGACCAGTTCGGCTTCGCCCGCGGGCGAGAAGGCGTAGGTATCGCCGTCCCAGTGCCGCAAGGGGAAGCGCATGCCCTTGGGCCCCAGCACCAGGGTCAGCGCGCCGTTGGCCTCCTGGATCTCGGCCGGGCCGTAGTAGGGATTGTCGAACCTGCCGGCGTATTGCGACAGCGCTTTCGACGCCGCCGGCTTGGCGGGATCGGCCTGTCCGGACAGATCGGCCTGGGGTTCGAAGAACGCCTTCATGGCGCCGTTGTAGGCCGCGAACCAGTCGCGCGTGGGCTTGCCGTACAACGCAGTGTCTGTGAACGATGCCGCGACGGATTCGGCCGCGCCCACTGGCGCGCCATTGGTCAGCACCACGATGCCGATGCCGGCGGAAGGGACGATGCGGAAGGTTGTTCCCGTTCCCATCAGGAAGGCGCCGGAATGTCCCATCGAAGGACGTCCGCCCAGTTCGGTGTTGACGTTGAAACCATAACCGTAGAAGCCGGAGCGCGAGTCCAGGTCATGCGCACGGGCGCTGTATGCCTGGGGCGACAGGGCCGGCAGCAGGGCGCCTGGGGCGATCAGGGTCTTGCCCTGGTATTGCCCATCGGCGAGCAGCAGCTTCAGCCACTCCGCCAGGTCGACGACGGTGGAGGACACGCCGCCCGCGGGCGCCTGCTGGTCGGCGTCGCGCTGGCCCGTGGGAACGAAGCGGCCGTTCTGGTAGGCGTGCAGCACGGCGCGATTGCCGCGCGCCTCGAAGTCGCCGTAGCGGTAGCTGGTCGACTTCATGCCCAATGGTTTGAAAAGCTGTTCGTCGGCCAACTGCTCCCAAGGGCGTCCGGCCGCCTTGGCCACAGCCTGGGCGCCGATGGTGGTGCTGAAGTTGGCATAGTGGTAGGACGTGCGGAAGGCGTCCAGCGGCAGCAGGCGCAGGCGGGCGATCACGTCGTCGCGGCTGAAACCCAGGTCTTCGAGATCGTCGCCCGCCGTGCCCGGCAGGCCGGAGCGATGCGCGAAGAAATCGCCGATCGTGGCGCGTTCGGACACGTAGGCATTGCTCAGCTTGAAGTCCGGCAGGTAGCGCGAGACCGGATCGTCCCAGGCTGCGCGGCCCTTGGACACTTCAATGGCCGCCACCGTCGCCGACAGCGACTTGGAGATCGATGCGATCTGGAACACGGTCTGCGCATCCACCGGCGCCTGTTTGCCGGCCTCGCGCGTGCCGTAGCCCTGCGCCAGCACGGTCTTGCCGTCGATGACCACGGCCACGGCCATGCCCGGAACCTGGCTGCGCTGCATGATGTCCGCGATGATTTGCGGCAGTTCCCGCAGCGCGCGTTCCTTGCTGCCTGCAGGGATGGCGACGGCGTCCGCGGGCGGATTCGGCGCGCTGGCGATGGGCACGGACTGCGACCAGGCTGCGGTGGCGCCGCCCAGCGCAAGAAGGATGACTCCGGTGACGAGCGTGTGTTTGCGGTTCATGATGGCCTCAGAATCCTGCTTGGTAAGCGATGCGGAAAACGCCCTGGTTGATGCGCAGGGCCTGGTCGCGCTGATGCGTGAGTCCGGCCTGCACGATGAAGCCCATGGGCGTGACGTAGGTAACCGCGCCTGAAATGCCCCAATCCGTATCGTCCAGCAGGCCGTACTGCGCCAGCTTCTGGCCGCTGCCGGAAAGCTTGCGCACGGCTGCTGTCGCGGTCAGCTGCCAGCGGTCGCGCGACAACGAGACCGAGGTCACGCCGTTGCCGTTGGACACGGGGGCGCCGCGAAAGGCGCTGGAATAGGTGGCTTCGTTGAACCAGCTCAGGTTCCACGAGTTGGCCAGCGGCGCGTCGTAGCGCAAGCGGGCCGATACCGTATTGGCGCTTTTTCCTTGATCCGGATCCAGATGCAGCCGGCCCGCGTCCACCCCGCCCGACCATCCTTCCAGTCCGGGCAGATCGCGGAAGTCGTAGGAGAGAATGAAGGACTTCAATTGGTCGCTGAAGAGCGGCGGCTGATCGGGCCCGATGAGGCCGCCGTCCAGGCTGAAGCGTCGGTTCATCGCGGTGTTGTCGCGCTTGAACAGCATGGCGGCCACGGAGTGCGTTCCGCGGCCCGCGGTATCCAGGGTGTAGCGTCCGCCCACCCCGATCGAGCCGCGGAACTCCGAGTTCTCGTTGAAACCCGTGTACAAGCCGTCGACCACGTGCCAGGCGTCGCCAAAGCCCAGGTCCATCTTGCCGCCGTACAGCGCGTAGTTGTCCGCCGTATAGGCGGCGAACAGGTTGTCCAGGTCCACGCCCAGGTCGGAAAACGCATTGTCCTTGGTGTCGTTGGTGGACGAGTTGAAGGTCGCCTTGGTGCGGATCGAAAACTGCCGCGTCAGCTGCAGCACCAGGGCCGCCTCCGCCGTGGGCTGCACGCTGCTCCAGTGCGAGCGGGGAAGCTGGCCGTTGTCGTCCTGCACGCCGAAGAAGCCGGTGTAGCCGGTCATCAGCAGGAAGCGGCCATTCAGCTGCGGATAGGTTTCGCCGCCCTCGCCCAGCTCGCTGTAGGGCGTGAGGAAGATCTCCGTCTTGAAGATGTCCCGAGCTTCCTGCGCGCACGCGCCTTGCGCGGCCACGGCCAGCAGCGCGGCCGCTGCGGCCTGGCGCAGCGGCCGGCAGGGTCCGTTCACCGCGCCAGCTCGGCCGCCAGTTCACGCACCTGGGAATGGATATTGTTGAACATGGCGAAATTCACGCGGCTGGCGACGACGAACACGCCCAGCCCGCGGTTGGGCGACAGCACGGCATACGACATGAAGCCGCCCAGGCCGCCGCTCTTGCCCAGCAGCAAGGGCGCGCCATTGCGCGGCAGGGTCACGACCCAGCCCAGGCCCATGCCGTCGGCGTCGGTGACTTCCGTGCCTACGACGGACTTCAGTCCGTCATAGGGCAGCCACATCGTGTGCGCCAGCAACGACGCCTGCTTCGATTGTTTGGCGCCGTCCAGGTGCCAGCGCATCCAGCGCGCCATGTCGTCGGCGGTGGAGTAGATGCCGGCGCTGGCGTACATCACGTCCGGCACCGGGGCATTGGGATCGGGCTTGTCGAAGGGATCCAGCCCGGTCATCAGGCGCTTTTTCTGCGCTTCGTTAAGCGCATTGGTGGTGTCGGTCATGCCGGCTGGCTTCAGCACCTCGTTGGCCAGCACGGTCGAATAGTCCGCGCCGCCGGCCTTGGCCAGCGCATCGCCCAGCAGGCCGAAGCCCAGGTTGGAGTACAGCGTGGTGGTGCCGGGCACATAGGCCGGCTTGTGGCTGCCGATCCATTTCCAGTAATAGGCGCGGTCGAACGCGGCGAACGGATTGTCGGAGGGCTTGGCGTCAGGATTGGGGAGTTCACGCGGCAGGCCGGCCGAATGCGTGGCCAGGTCCAGCAGCGTCAGCGGGCGGCCGTTGGTTTCGACCTTGGCGTTTTCTGGCGCATATTTGGCCAGCGGATCCGTCAGCTTGAGCTTGTCCTTGGCTGCCAACGCCGCCAACACGTCGCCAGCGAACACCTTGGATACTGAAGCGATCCTGAAAATGGAGCGGCCATCCGGCTCCACGCCGCTGCCGGGCGCGGTTTCGCCATAGCCCTGAATCACGACCTCGTCGCCGCGCACGGCCGCGATGATCATTCCTGGCGCACCCGAGTTCAGGTACAGCTGCATGCCGGCCATGGAGACGGCATCCTGCAGCGCCAGGTCGGCCGCGCGGACCTGGCTGGCGCCCAGTGCGCAGGCGGCGCTCAAGGCTAGGGAGGTGATGCGCGGCAGTATGCGGGACGTCAGCATGCGGTTCTCTCTGCGGGACTTTGGGAACGGATGTTCCTTCGCCTGCGATGATCCCAAAAACTCGTTGCGCGGCCACTTGCGGCAGGACGAAACAACATGCCGGCATGACGAACTGCATATTTCAGAGGCGCGCCGGGTTCAGATGCCCATGCGTTCGCGCAGCGGCTTGCGGTAGGAGCGCGACACCGGCCAGGTCTCGTCCACGGCCCGCATCCGGATCAGCCACTTGTCCACGCTGCGGCGGTCCACGTCCATGACATGCAACGCGTTCGCAATGGCGGTGCGGTGCACCCGGAAGAAGGTCTGTTCCGGCAGCAGGGTCGACCATATGCCCAGCGCGCGCGAGTCCAGCACCATCGACCCGTCTTCCAGCCAGATTTCGCTGTAGTTGCCCGCCGAGCGCACGCCTACGATGGTTTCAGGCTGCACGCCGCGGACCACGCCGCGCATGCTGAGATAGATCACCGATGTGGCGCTGTCGTAGCGCGGCGCGCGGCCGCGCTCGCGGCTGTTGCCGTATTTGGCCTGGCCTATCAGGTTGGCGCATTGGTAGAGGGCGCGGACTTCGGCGGCGGACCAGGCCCGGTGCCGCACGGTGGTGTCGAAGCCGATGATGCCGTAGAGCTTCCCGTCATGGAAAACCGGCACGCTCAGCACGCTCTTGTTGCCCTGGCGCTGGAATTCGACCTGGATGGCGCGCGCGGTGCGGGGCAGGTCGTTGACGTCGTGGATGGCGACCGCCTGGCCTTTGACCATGAATTTGTGCAGCCAGGCGATCAGCGTGGTCGGCACGTCCTGGAGTTCGGCGACGAAGGGTTCGGTCTTTCCGCGGCACCATTCATGGGTATTGCGCAGGCGCAGCATGTCCGGGCGGTACTCGATCATCCATGACCGGTCCACGTCCGAGGTCTCGCCCATGTAGGCCAGCTGTTCGGAGATCGCGTCGTCGGCGGGGAGCTTGAGCAGGCTCATCGCGCAGTGGTAGAGCCAGTCCGACGAGGGATCGGGTTCAAGCAGGGTGGCGGGGTGAGTCTGGTACTGGACTGCATCCTTCACTTGCGGTTCCCCCCTGCGGCGACATGGCGCTTGGCGCGCTCGCGGGCCGGGCCCCGCGGCTAGGCTGGATTTTCCCTCTGGTAACGAGGGATGACAAGATCTGAAATCATCATCGCACCGTGGTCGGCGTCGCCGCCTGGGAGGCCTGCGTCGGCATGCGGCCCACGCTGAGCGTGCCGGGATCCTCTGCAGAGGGGCGCACCACCGCCGCCTTGTTGGCGTCGTTGGCGCCGAGCTTGGGCAGGTCGATGGGGCGCGCGGCCACGGTTTCGAAGGGGCCGCCGCCGGCCGATGGCACACCCTCCAGGGTCACGCCGCGGGTCCAGTTGCCATCGTGGCGCGACAGCACCTCGTAGCGCTGCGGGGCGCCGGTGGCGCGGGCGACGATGTAGAGCGTGCCATTGACCAGATTGAGCGCAGGCGGCGAGGCGGCCTGGGCGTCGAGCTTGGACGGCCTGCCGTGTTCCACCAGCCACAGTTGTCCGCCGGCGCGTTCCAGCACGGCAATCATGACGTTGCCGCCGGCGTCGGCGCTAATGGCCGGGCGGCCGATATAGGGCACGCCCATGTCGGTCGGCGCGCTCCATTCCATGTCGAGATCGGTGGTGTCGCCGGTCTCCATCAGGCGGGTCAGATGGTTGTTGCCGCGCTGGCGGAAATAGAGTTCGACGCGGTCCTGGTGATTGCGGATCGCCGCCAGGCCGCCGGCGGCCTGGGGCGCGGGCACGCGGCGCCAGTCCTGCCATTCGGGGAGCTGGCCTTTGGCGGCCGGCAGTTGGCGGGTGTAGTGGAGCTCGCCGGTCCCGGTGAGCGCGAAGATGATGTAGCGTCCGTCGCCGCCCAGCGCCGCAGCGGGGGCGCCGGTCACGCCCTCCAGCGGCGGCAGGTCCTGCCAGGCGCCCCAGCTGCCGTCGACGCCGGAGGGCGTGATCCAGTGCAGCAGGCCGTCGTAGCCCAGCGCCACGGCGGCGGCTTCGCCGCGCGGCGCAACCGCCGGGATCTGGGTCACGCGCAGGCCGCCCAAGGCCTGCCAGCCTTGCCAGGTGCCGTCGTGGCGCTGTTTGTTGGCCCACACGCCGCCCAGCGGGTCGCGCGCCATCAGGCCGGCCGTGCCGTCGGTATGGGTGTACGACACCAGCGGGCCGTTGGTGCGCCCGCCCAGGCTTTGCCAACGCCGCTGGTCCGCGTCCCAGCGGTTGACGGCGCCATTGGTTTCGCCGGCAGCGAACACCACCAGGCCGCCGCGCCCGTCCGGGTAGAGCTGCGGCGCGATGTCCTGGCGCGACACGTAATAGGCGCGCTGCACCCAGGCGGCCGCGGGGCCGGCGGGCTCCTTGCAGCCGGTGGGGCCGGCGCAATAGTGGTAGTCGTTCCAGGCGTAGTGCTGGAAGGTCAGCGACTTGCTGGCGATTTCGGCCTGAGTCAGGTTGGTGGCGCGTTCCTGGCTGGGGTAATCGACGTAGCCCATCTCGGCGTAGTTGCCGGGCGCGCGCAGCATGGCTTCGCGCGCCAGCCGCGCGCTGGCGATATGGTCGGGATGGCCATGGCCGGCGCAGCGCCAGCACAGCTGCGTGTAAGGCACGGCGATCGTATCGTCGAGATGGCGTACCGTGGTCGGCGCGTACTGGCGGATCAGGTCGGCCAGGGTGTCGATCAACTGTTCGCGCGTGTAGGACTCGGCATAGGGGCCGAGCGTGTCGACGTTCTGGCCGGGTACGGATTCAGTGCGGCTCAGCGGCGTCAGGCTGCCCCAGCCCTTGCCCAGCCAGGGATCCTTCAGGCGCATGTGCCAAAGCTGCACGCGCGGATTGCCCTTGAGGGTAAAGCGCGCGATGTGCCGTCCGCCCGCGATGCCGGCGTCTTCCTTCCATTCGTCCGGTTGATGCGCCATATAGGCATAGGCGGAGCGCACGCCGCGCTCGCGTCCCAGCATGTAGGTATCGCCTTCGCCGGCATCGCTTGCGGTCAGGTAGACCAGCCGCACGCAGCCGCCTGCCTGGATGTTGGAGGCGATGTCCGGGTTCATGAACAGCAGGTCGTCGTCCAGGTGGGCGACGAAAGCCATGTCCTTGATGCCATGGCATTGCGCCAGCGTCGGCGGAGCGGCGAACGCTTGGGCGGAGAGCAGAGTGGCGACGGTACAGAGTAGCGCCCGGCCAAGGGGGCGCAGCATGGCCAACAAGACGTGCATAACGGGGCGCAGCAGAAAAGGCGCGGCGCGTAAGGGGTATTGAGGTGGGACCAGTATAGCGGTGTGGGATGGCGGTAAATGGGGGCGGTACAGACGGCCCCGTGGCCCTCATTCCGGCATGGCGCGGCCGGTCCGCCCGCGCTAGCGGTTCGGCGCGGCCACGGCCTTATCGCCCTGGTACGGGCTGAGATCCAGCCCCGCCCGCTGGAAGCGCCGCACGATTGCCGGCAGTTGCTTGCTTTGGCTTGCGCCGTCGACGGCCTGGATGGCCTGGCGGCATGTTTCGATGTCCTTCGGGCAGCCGTGGCCGGGCGCCAGCAGGCTGGCGTACACCGATATGTTGACGGCCAGCTGGGACACCTGGACGGCGGTCGGCTTGCCCAGGTAGAAGTCGTCCAGGTCGCGCTTGAGGCGGGCAGTCTCCTCTTTGCCGGCAAGCGCGCCGTCGCGGCAGTCCATGAAGGTGGGTGACTCGTCGATCAATTCCATGCGGCTGCATGCCAAGGCCAGGCGTGGAGCGGGCAGGAGGCCCGCCGGCAACTGGGCCTGGACAGTCGGCGATCCCGAGGTGGCGAACGACACTATCCGTCCGTTCGTGCGCTTGCCGGCATCGACCGGGCCGGCGATCAGCATGGTCACATCCAGCGACGCAGGAAAGCGCGCAGTCGGGCCGTTGGCATAAGCCCGGGACACGGTTTCGGCGGTCGCGGCGGGCAGGCCGAGCCTTGCGCCGATAAGGCTGTTGCCGCCTTGCAGGTAGGTGCCGAGCTCGTCGCGCAGCACGGCTTCCAGCACGGCCGCCTCGGTGGCGGAAAGACTGTAGGCGGCGCTGGCCAGCGTGGGGACCAGCAGGCCCAACATCGCGCAGAGCTTTTTCATGGATACGTTGCGGCAGTGTGGTTCGGCGCGCAAGGGTAACCGGTTTGCGCGCGCAGCGTGGAGGGCGTCAGTTCGCGCCGGCGCTGGCCAGCAGCCAGTCGCGCAGGCGTTCATGCGCGGCGTCGGCGCGGACCGCATCCTTGCGCAGGCACAGGCTGAAGGCCGCGCCGCTTTCGATGAAGCCCAGCGGCGCGGCCAGCCTGCCTCGGTGCAGTTCGGCCTCCACCAGCACCGCCGGCGCGATGGCCACGCCCAACCCGGCCGCGGCGGCCTCCAGCATGTGGCCCAGATGGTCGAACTCGCGCCCCGCTTGCCGTGGCGTCAGCGCGATGCCCTGGCGCGCCGCCCAATCCTTCCAGGCGTCGGGCCGCGAACTGGTGTGCAGCAGCGGCGTATCCAGCACGTCGGCCGCATCGCGGATATGCGCGGCCAGGGTCGGGGTGCAGACCGGGCCTATGGTTTCGGCGAAGAGCGGGGTGACGCCCCATTCTTGCGGCCAGGCGCGCCCGGCCAGGATCAGCGCATCCACGCGCTGCGTGTTCAACAGGGCGGCATCTGCGGCTGTCTGCAGCCTGATGCGGATGTCCGGATGCAGGGCTTCGAATTGTTCAAGCCGCGGGATCAACCAGTTGGAAAGAAAGCTGGCGGGCGCACCCACCGCCAATTCGGCCGGCTGCGTGCCGCGCCTGAGTTCGTCGCAGCGGCGCTCCAGCAGGTCGAAGGCGTCATGCGCCGCGCGCTGCAGGTCCAGGCCCGCCGCGGTCAGGTGGACGCGCCCCGCGCGCCGCTCGAACAAGGCGCAGCCCAGCCATTCTTCCAGTTGCCGGATCTGCTGGCTGACTGCGCTATGGGTCACGCAGAGTTCCTTGGCGGCCAGCGTGAAACTCGCCTGGCGGGCCGCGCTGTCGAAGAATCGCAGGGCATTGAGGGATGGCAGACGTCTCATGATTGTTAGCTGAGCTTACATATATGGGAAATAAATCATTGATTCAAATAAGTATTTTGTGACGATAGCATAAGGAAAATCCTACTCATCCCGTCACGGAAAACCTATCCATGCCACTCGCCATCCATCCGGCCGCGCCCGACAGCCGAGGCCAATTCGGCCCCTACGGCGGCCGCTACATGCCCGAAACGCTGGTCCCCGCCCTGGACGAACTTGAACGCCAGTTCAAGGCGGCGCTGGCGGACGAGGACTTCTGGCAGACCTACCGCGGCCTGCTGGCCGACTATGTGGGCCGGCCGAGCCCGCTGTTCCTGGCGCGCGGCGTTTCCGGGGAGCTGGGCGGCGCGCAGGTCTACCTCAAGCGCGAAGACCTCAACCACACCGGCGCGCACAAGATCAACAACTGCCTGGGGCAGATCCTGCTGGCGCGCCGCATGGGCAAGCGCCGCATCATTGCCGAAACCGGCGCGGGCCAGCATGGCGTGGCGACTGCCACCGTCTGCGCCCTGTTCGGCCTGCAGTGCGTGGTTTACATGGGCGCCGAAGACATGGAGCGCCAGTCCGTCAACGTGCGCCGCATGCGGATGCTGGGCGCCGAGGTGCGCGCGGTGCACGCCGGCACCGCCACCCTGAAGGACGCGATGAACGAGGCCTTGCGCGACTGGATCGCCCATCCCGCCGACACGTACTACCTGCTGGGCACCGGCGCCGGACCGCATCCTTATCCCTGGCTGGTGCGCGAGTTCCAGAAGGTGATCGGGGAGGAGACGCGCCAGCAGATCGCGGCCAAGACCGGCCGCGTGCCCGACGCCATGGTGGCCTGCGTAGGCGGAGGCTCCAACGCGATGGGGTTTTTCTACCCCTTTCTGGAACTGGCAGACGTGCGTCTGTACGGCGTCGAAGCCGGCGGGCTGGGCCTGGCCAGCGGGGCGCACGCGGCCAGCATCAGCGCGGGCCACGAGGGCGTGCTGCACGGCTGCCGCAGCTATTACCTGCAGGACGAAGACGGCCAGATCGTCAACGCGCATTCGATATCGGCCGGCCTCGACTATCCGGGCGTCGGGCCCGAACACGCCTTGCTGCATGACCGCAAGCGCGTGGACTACGTGTCGGTCACGGATGCCGAGGCCGTGTCGGCCTTCCATTGGCTGACGCGCAAGGAAGGCATCCTGCCCGCGCTGGAAAGCGCGCATGCGCTGGCCTACGTACGCAAGCTGGCGCCGCGGATGGCGCCCCACGAGATTCTCGTCGTGTGCCTGAGCGGACGCGGCGACAAGGACATGGACACGGTGACCCAATTTGGCGAGGTGGCGGCATGACCCGGCTTGATCGAACCTTGGCGGAGCTGCGCCAATCTGGACGCAGTGGGCTGGTGACCTATTTTGCGGCGGGCGATCCCGATCCTGCCGCATGCCTGGAGCTGCTGCGCGGCTTGCGCGCGGCGGGCGCGGACGTGATCGAACTCGGCATGCCGTTCAGCGATCCGGTCGCGGACGGTCCCGTGCTGCAGCGGGCCAACGTGCGTGCGCTGGCCGGCGGCCAGACCCTGAAGCGCACGCTGACCCTGGTGCGCGATTTCCGCGAGGCGGACGCGCATACGCCCTTGGTGCTGATGGGCTATCTGAATCCCATCCTGCGGCATGGGGTTGAAGGCTTCATCGAGGACGCGGCCGCGGCGGGCGCGGACGGCCTGATCCTCATTGACCTGCCGCTCGAACATGCCGACGAGATCAGCCGCGCGGCGCGCGCGCATGGCCTGCATCTGATCCGGATGTCCGCGCCCACGTCCGAGGACGCGCGGCTGGCGGGCTTGCTGCGCGACGCCAGCGGGTTTGTCTATCACATCATGCTGGCCGGCACGACGGGTGCGGACTTGCCTGACGAGCGCCGCATCGCGCAGGATCTGGACCGGCTGCGCTCGCATACCAGGCTGCCGGTGGCTGCGGGCTTCGGCGTGCGTTCGCCTGATGAAGCCCGGCTCGTCGCGCGGCATGCCGATCTGGTGGTGGTCGGCTCGCGGCTTGCGCAAGTGCTGGCGGAGCAGGGCGTGGCGGGCGCGCTGGACGAGGTGCGGGGGCTGGCGGCGGCGCTGCGGGGGTAAACGGCGCGTGCGCCGTCCTGGAAGGCCGGGCAGCGCGCATGCCTCAGGCGTACCGCTCCAGCCGGAACGCCCTGATGTCGACGGGCGTTTCGTTCCCCTGGATAAGGGCGGCCAAGGTTTCACCCACCGCGGGACCGATGCCGAATCCGTGTCCGGAGAAGCCGGATGCCAAGTAAAGCCCCGGCACGGCGGCGACCGGCGCGATGACAGGCATGGCGTCCGGCGTCACGTCGATGTAGCCGCCCCAGGATTGCGCGATGCGGGCCTGCTGGAACACGGGGAAGGCGCGCAGCAGGCGCTCCCAGGCCTGGTCGATCCCGCGTTTGTAAGGCGCGGGATCGAGCACGCGGCAGCGCTCGTAAGGCGTTTCGCGGTCGGCCGGAAAGCGGCGCGGCGTCGCCAGTTCTTCGAAGAAGCGCTTGCTGAAGCGGATCCGGACCAGCGAGTTGTTGGCGATCCAGGCGCGCAGGAACTTGCCCATCAGGCGGAAACTGTCCGGCACCAGTTCGGCCAGCGAGGCCGAGAACTGCGAGACGGTATAGCCGCCGTCGGCGCGCTTGCGGCAGGTGAAGTCCTTGCCGTTGATTGCCAGCGAAACGCCGGCGTCGAAAGGTTCGGTGCGCAACACCGAACCGCGCACCTTCAACTGCGGAAAGTCCACGCCCAGATTGCCGCAGAACAGGCGCGACCAGCCGCCGGCGGCCACCAGCACCGCCTGCGCGCGCAGCGTACCGCGTTCGGTGATGACGGTGTCGGCGCGGCCAGCGCTGGTCTCCACGCCGCGCACGGCGCAGTTTTCGTATATCAGCGCGCCGGCCTGGCGAGCCAGCGCCGCGACGCCCTGCGTGGCGATCTGCGGCTCGGCCACGCCGTCGGCGGCGCTGTAGAGCGCGCCGGTCCAGGCGCGTCCGGAACTGGGCAGCAGGCGCAGGGCTGCTTCGCGGCCCAGCATATCGGCCTCTACGCCATAGGCGCGCGCCTTGGCCAGCCAGCTTTCGTGCTCGGCGGCGTCCGTCTCGTTTTCTTGCAGGTAGACCAGCCCGTTGCGGCGGTAGCCGACTTCGACCTGGGCCTGGATCTCGCGCCAGAGCTGGTTGGCGCGCAGCGCCAGCGGCACTTCGGGCAGGTCGCGTCCCAAGGTGCGTACCCAGCCCCAGTTGCGCGAGGACTGCTCGCAGGCCAGCGTGCCTTTTTCGAACAGCGCACAGCGCACGCCTGCGCGCGCCAGCGCGAGCGCCGTGCTCACGCCTATGATGCCGCCGCCGATGATGGCCACGTCCACCGTGGCAGGAAATTGCGTTTGTGTCGTCATGGCAAAGTGAAAGCGCCAGGGCAGGGGGTCAGGCGGGGTAGCCCAGCGCGTCGCGCAGGCGGTACCAGTTGATGGCCAGCGTGGCGCCGAATTGCCGCGCCGGGTAGAAGGGCATGCGCTCGATGGGCGTGACGGGGAAGTCGAGTTCGCCCGCCGGCACGCCGCGGATGGCGTCGGTCAGCACGCGGCCCAGCGCCGTGCCCATGGCCACGCCGCGCCCGCAATAGCCGTAAGCGGTCCAGATGCCCGGCGCCAGCCGATGCACGCGAGGCAGGTCGTCCATGGTCATGCCCACGCGGCAAGCCCAGCCATGGCGCCACGCGGCGTCGGCCAACTGCGGGAAGCGCGCGACTGCGGCGCGGCGCAACTGTTCGCCGGTGGACGGATCCAGGCGCTCGGACGAATGCCCGCGGCCGCCGATGACGAAGCGACCTTCCGGGTCGATGCGGCAGTAGTAGGTAATCTTGCGCGTTTCGGAGATGCCGGCGCGCAGCGGCAACAATTGCTCCTGCAGCGCTTGCGGCAGGGGATCGGTGGCGATCTGTGCGCTGGATACGTTGACATACGACTGCGCGACGGCCGGCCACAGCCGGTCGGTGTAGGCGTCCGTCGCCAGTACGACGTGGCGTGCCTGGACCGCAAAGCCGTTCACGCTCAGCGTCGCGCCGCCGTCCGGCGTGGGCGCGATGGCGGACACCGGCGAGTGGTCGTGCACCGCCGCGCCTGCGACCTGCGCCGCGTGCGCCAGTCCGCGGGCGAAGGCCAGCGGCTGCACCGCGCCTGCGCGCTTTTCGCGCAGGCCCGCGGGCCAGAACGAGGATCCGGTGGCCGCGCACATCGCGTCGGCGTCCAGGTATTCGACGTCGCCGCCGTGGGCGTTCAGCTCGCGCGCGCGGCTTTTGAGATAGCTGCCCGACGCCGCCGAGAACGCGCCCTGGATCCAGCCATTGCGGGTGGGCGAGCAATCGATGCGCAGGCGTTCGGCCAGTTCGAAAAGGTAATCGGCATTGCCGTAGGCAAAGCGCATCATGCGCGTGGCCGTGTCCGCGCCGAAGCGGCGGATCAGCGCGGCAGGGCCGGGCTTGAATCCCGGCACCACCTGGCCGCCGTTGCGCCCGGAGGCGCGGTGGGCCACTTCATGGGATTCGAACAGCGCCACCTTGAAGCCGGCTTCGGCCAGATGCAAGGCGGCCGACAGGCCGGTGAAGCCGCCGCCGACCACGGCGGCGTCGACATGCAGCGGACCGGCCAACGCCGGCGAGGCGGCGCGCGCAGGCGCGGTCGCGGCCCACAGCGTGGCTGCGGGCGAAAACAGATCGTTGTTCATGGTGCCGGAGCTACTGGGCGTGGGTGACGCGTTTGAGGAAATCACGCATGCGTTCGTTGCGGGGATTGGTCAGCACTTCGCGCGAGGGGCCCTGTTCGGCGATACGGCCGTTTTCCAGGAACAGAACGCGGTCAGAGACGTTGCGCGCGAAGTCCATTTCGTGCGTGACGATGACCATGGTCATGCCCTTCTCGGCCAGCGTGCGCATCACGGACAGCACCTCGCCCACGAGTTCCGGATCCAGCGCCGAGGTCGGCTCGTCGAACAGGATGGCCTCGGGTTCCATCGCCAGCGCACGGGCGATGGCCACGCGCTGCTGCTGGCCGCCGGAGAGCTGCTGCGGATAGTGGTTCATCTTCTCGGCCAGGCCGACCGACGCCAGAATCTCGCGGCCGCGGGCGGTGGCGGACTCGACGCTTTCGCCCTTGACGTGCACCGGGCCTTCAATGACGTTCTCCAGCGCGGTGCGGTGCGGGAACAGGTTGAAACGCTGGAACACCATGGCCACGCGCTGGCGGATGTTCTGGATGTCCTTGCGGCGCGCGTCCACGGTGATGCCGTCTATCGTGATGCGGCCGCCGTCGTAGCGCTCCAGGCCATTGATGCAGCGCAGGAGCGTGGACTTGCCGGAGCCGGACGGTCCGATCAGGCAGACCACTTCGCCTTGCCGGATTTCGGCGTCGATGCCTTCCAGCACGCGGTGGGCGCCGAACGACTTGCTGAGGTTTTCGATCTTGATCATTGGCGGCGCCCCAAGCGGCGTTCAAGTTTGCCGATGAAGTACATCATGGGCAGGCTCATGGCCAGGTACATGAGGGCTACCAGCGTGAAGATGGTGGCGCTCTTGAAGGTGGAAGAGGCAATCAGCTTGCTCTGCATGGACAGCTCGACCACGGTGATGACCGCTGTTTGCGAGGAATCCTTCAGCATCATGACCACGTTGTTGCCGTAGGGCGGCAGCGCGACCTTGAAGGCCTGCGGCAGCACCACGCGGCGCATCAGCTTGGCGCGCGACATGCCCAGCGACTGGGCAGCTTCGAACTGGCCGGGATCGACCGCGTCGATGCCCGAGCGGAACACTTCCGACATGTACGAGGAGTACGCGATGCCCAGGCCCAGCGCGCCGGCCTGGAAGGCGGTCAGGCTGATACCGATTTCGGGCAGCACGAAGTACATGTAGAACAGCACGACGATGATGGGAACGCCGCGGATGATGTTGGTGAGGATGCGGCTGGCGTGCGATAGCGGCGCAACGCCGCTGACCCGCAGCAGAGCCCAGAACAGGCCGAGCGCCGTGGCGATGACCAGCGCCGCCGCAGTAATGGCGATGGTCGTCAGCACCCCCTGCATCAGCACCGGGAAGAACTCCGCGGCGTCACTGAAAAATGACTGGAACATCTTGGATACCTGTTATGCGGCGCGCCGCGGCGGATCGGGCCGCGGCGCTCGGGATCAGGGCGCGACGCCCCACTTCTTCATGATGGCGGCAAGGGTGCCGTCCTGGCGCAGCACATCGATGGCCGCGTTGAGCTGCTTGACGCGTTCGGCGTCTCCCTTGCGCACGGCAAGCGCGATGTTGGTGGGCATGGCAGGCTGATAGCTTTCGACGTAGCGCACGTTGCGCACGCCCTGGGTGCGGACCTGGTAGGAAATCACCGGTCCGTCGCCGAAGGCCGCGTCCAGGCGTCCGAGCGCCACGTCGCGCACCAGGTCGGACATGGTTTCGTACATCTTGATTTCCTTGAGGCCGGGCGCGGCCTTCAACGGCTCGACGTAGAGCGTGCCGATCTGCACGCCGACGGTCTTGCCCTTCAGGTCGGCAATGCTCTTGTAATCGGTCTTGTCCTTCTCCGGCACGATCAGGGCCTCGCCGTACTCCACCACCAACTGCGTGAAATCGACCACTTCGGCGCGCTGCGGCGTCTTGGCGAAGGCCGAGGCGATGATGTCGATCTTGTTGGTCTGCAGGGCCGGCACCAGCGAGGCGAACGGGATGGGCATGACTTCTGCAGTGAAGCCGGCCTGCTTGCCCACTGCGTGGGCGATGTCGATCATCACGCCCTGCAGGGTATTGGTCTTCGGATCCAGGAAGTTGAACGGCACCGCGGTCGGCGTGGCGCCTACCTTGACGGTCTGGGCGTGCGCGCCCGACAGGGCGGCGGCGCACAGCGCCGTCGCCAACAACGTTTTCAACACTTTGTGCAGCATCGGAATCCCCTTGGAAGCTGGAATCGCGCGCCTGCACGGTGTACCGGACGTCCGATTTCGTCCTTGTCAGGTGCGCATTATCGTATCGAATAGCGATAAGCTTCTATCGCATGTAGATTTTATAATCCGGCCAAGGAAAGCCTGTCAATCAACTCCGGTTTTAGCTAAGCGCTTTTTATTTAAGGGTTTTCCCGAGATTACCTGATGCGAAAAAGGTAGAATGCATCAAAAGAACCGCGGCTTTTCCTTGCATTCATTTGAATTGGAATGCAATCTCTGCGTATCGAACACTAATAGACTGGGCGGCCTGCGCCGCCCAGCCCAGCCATGAATCCGGAAACCTCCACGCTGTACGTCCAATCGCTGGCCACGGGCATCGCCGTGCTCGATGCCTTCGATGCCGAACACACCTCCATGAGCCTGCCGGACATTGCCGCCGCCGCGGGCATCACCCGCAGCGCGGCGCAGCGCTTCGCGTTCACGCTGGAAGCGCTGGGGCTGCTCAACAAGGACCCTGTCAGCAAGCGCTATTCGCTGTCGTCCCGCACGCTGGACGCAGGTTGCCGCTACCTGGAATCGCATCCGCTGCTGGACCGCGCCAATCCCTTCCTGCTGGAACTCAATCGCAATGCCGGCGAAACCGTGAACCTGGCGGAGCCGGCCGGGCAGGACATGATCTACATCGGCCGCTTTCCCAGCCCCTTGCGGTTACTGGTGCACATGCCGGTGGGCCGGCGCATCCCGATGTACTGCTCCTCCACCGGGCGCGTGTACCTCGCCGGCATGAGCGACGAGCAAGCTCGCGAGGCCCTGGAGGCCAGCGAGCGCGTGAAGTACACGGCCAACACGCTGACCGGCCTGGATGAACTGATGGCGCAGATCCGCCTGTCGCGCGAGCAGGGCTACGCCTGCTGCAAAGAGGAGTACTACCGCGGGGATCTGGCGCTGGCGGTGCCGGTCTACGACCTGAACCAGCGTGTGGTGGCGGGCCTGCAGCTGTCCGTGTCGGCGGCCAAGTGGACGGTCAAGCGCGCGGTGTCGCGCTTCGTTCCGATGATGCTGGAAACGGCCAGGCAAATCTCCACGTCGCCACCCACGCCTCGCGCCTTGACGGCGTTCGGCGGCGGCGCTGCGCGCGACCTGCACGCCGAGCCGCCAGGGCGCGTCAGCGGACGCAAGTCGTGAGGCTGGCGGCTGCTCCAGGCAGTTGCGGCTTCAAGCCGTTTGCGGCGTCTTTGCGCCCGGCTCGCCGCGGCGACCAGGCTTGCCATACAGCAGGCGCGCGCACAGGAACGCGCTGAGCGCGCCGGGCGCCGCGCCGATGGTCAGGGGGAAGCCCAGCTCTTCCAGCCAGGGCCTGCCCTGGGAGATAAAACCCGTCAGGAAAACGAAGCCATAGACGGCGCCGACCAGCGCCATCGCGGCATAGGCGCGCCAGGACGGATGCGCCGGCCGCAACGCGCCGGCCACGATGCCGCACAGCAGGGCGGGCACGAAGCCGAAAATGTAAAACCAGGGCAGGGCGTAGACCAGCATGAGCAGGTTCTCGGGATCCCGGGTCACGGCCGTCAGCGCGATGATGACGCCTGCGCCGCCGATGGGCGGCGCGGCCACGCCGTAGAGTGCGCCGCCCGCGACCAGATCGCTGCCCAGGCGCCGGCCGGCAGTGCCCATTGTGTGTTGCCGCCTGCGGCGGTAAGCGATGGCGGCGAGAGCGCCTAGAAGCAGTATGCCGGCCGAGATATAGGGGGTCATCGCGTCATGCAGAATGTGGGCGGGAGTGGCATGGCCGGCTTGCCGCGGGAAAGCGGCAAGCCGGTGCAACAGGTCTGATGATACCGTGGCGGCCGGCCAGGTTTTCCTGCGCGCGCCGCGCCCGCATCGCACGCAGCGCCATTCTGCGGCGGCGCGGCGCTCAAGTCGGGTCGTTGCCGGCGCGCGCGTCAGCGGCGCCGGCGCTGTCGTTCAATGAGCTGGCCAGCGCGGGGGCGGCCTCGTCCGCTGCGGGCTGTTGCTCCGTGCGCCGCATCAGCCGTTTGCTCACCATGGCGGCGACGAAGGCATTGCGTTGGGCCGCGTTGTAACCGGGGTGGCTGAGTTCGCGTACGTATTCGTTGATCACGGGTTTCATGGATGTTCTCTCGTCTTGAGGCCAGGCAGGGGCCGGGCGTGTTGGCTTGCATCGGCGCGGACGGCTTGCAGCAGGCGCGCCATGGTGACTTCGGCGCCGGTGTCGGCGGTAAAGAGCGCGCGGCTCCAGCGGCGCGCGCGCTGATCCGGCGCGGGCGCCGGAAACTGGACCACGAAGCGCAGCCGCCTCAGGAATGCGCTGTCCAGGTTGGACTTCAGGCTGGCGGCCCGCGACGCCAGGCCGCGGTAGGACTGCATGGGTTGCAACAGGTAGCTGACCTCGATATTGGCGTAGCGGTCATGGCTGTCCTTGACGTTCGCGCGCTTGCCGAAGAGAGCGTCGGCTTCGTCGAAGTACAGGACCGCGCCGCGCTGCTCGACCGACTCGAACAGGCGGCTCAGGTTTTCCTCGGTTTCGGCGATGTATTTGCTGACGATCCTGGACAGGTCGATGCGATGCAGCGCCAGCCCCGTATCGCGCGCCAGTTCCTCGGCAGCCTCGAAGGCCTGCGCCCGTGCGCGCGGGTCATGTTGGACGCCGGTGTCCCAAAACGCGAGGATGCGCGGTTCCGTGGGTGCGTTCATGGGGGACTTCCTTCCGTTTGCCCGGCGCGTTGCTGGACCCGGATGACCACGAACTCGGCCGGCCTGAGCGGAGCGAATCCCACCAGGATGTTGACCATGCCGCGATCCCTGTCCTGTTGCGTGGTGGTCTCGCCATCGCACTTGACCAGATAGGCATCGCGGGGCGTGCCGCCCTGGAAGGCGCCCTGGCGGAACAGTGCATTCATGAAGGCGCTGACGTTCAGCCTGATCTGCGCCCAAAGCGGCTCGTCGTTGGGCTCGAACGCGGCCCACTGCGTTCCGCGCAAGAGCGATTGTTCCAGGTGCAGCGCCAGGCGGCGCACCGGCACGTACTTGTATTCCGAGGCGAAGTGGTCCGTGCCTTGCAGGGTCCGCGCGCCCCAGCAGACCGCGCCGCGTCCGGCAAAGGTGCGCAGGCAATTGACGCCCAGGGTATTCAGGTTGCGGCTCTCGTCGTCGCTGACCGCCGCGGCCAGGGACAGGACGCCAGCGAGGCCCGCGTCGATGCCGGCTGGCGCTTTCCAGACGCCGAGGTCGGCGTCGGTGCGCGCATACAGGCCCGCGATCGTGCCGCAAGGCGCGGTCAGGCGCGGCAGGCCATTCTTCAGCGGGTCGGCCGCGCGGGTCCAAGGGAAATACAGCGCGGCATGATCGGACCTGGGCAGCGCCGCACCCATGACTGCGGCCGCCATGGAGGCCGCATCGGCCGCCGCGGGCGGCGCATCGATGATCATGAAGGCGTGCAGCTCTTTGCAGTAGGACACGGCATCGGCCAGCACGATGCTGTGCGTGATGCCGGGCAGGCATAGCAGGTTGAAGGCATGGGCATCGTCCAGCGCGTAGAGGCCCCGGCGCTGCGCGCGCTGGCCGATGAAAGCGGCATGCGCGTCCAGCGGATCGTTCTGCGCAGGCTGCGCCACGCGCACGACCCAGGCTTGAGCGCCGCCGTTCAGGAAGAATTGAAGCACCGCGTAGCCGAGTTCGCAGCCCTCGGCCAGCCCGCCGAACTCGCGTTCGTAGTCGGCGAAATCCTGGATGTGGACGGGATGGTTGAGCGGTCCGCGCATGGCCGTGCCCAGGAACGCGGCAACCGAGGTCGGCGCGCCTGCAATGGTGCGCACGCCTGCGGGAATTTCCTGGACATACACCCCGGGATGAGTCAGGGCAGGGACCATGAACTGCTCCTTTCCACGGCGACTTGATGGCGTGAACCTGCAGCAGGAGAGTCTTCGCGGGACGGCCGAAGCGCCGCGGACAGAGGGCCGGGCGTGGGCGCGACACGCCGTAGCGCGGGCGTCTGGCGGGCGTTGCGCCGCGCTTCTAGTTGGATTGCAGCGGAAAGGCAATCGGGCATAAGCAGCAGCCCTGATGAGATGTTTTATAGAAGGTCTGATAAAAGCGGGCAATAGCTTTTCAGCGGTGTTAACGTTCTGTTGCTTATTCAGAAGCCGGCCCTTGCAGGACGCCTTGCAGGCAGGCCGGTCGAGGCTTGGCCCGTAGCGGCGGCGCTGCGGGAAATCAGAGTGGCCGGGGGCCCGACTGGCGGCCGCGGCCCTCAACGAGGAGCGCGAGATGTGTAGCCTGACCCGACTGTGGCGCGTGCATGTTTTCCCGACAACATCGTCAGCGCCCGCGAACCCGCCCGGGCGCCTTTCTCGCCTCGCTCTCGCCCTTGCCGTGGCCGGCATGGCTGCCGGCGCGGGCCTGACGCCAACCGGCGCGGCGCAGGCGCAAGCCCAGGGACAGACCCCGGCGCAAACGGCGCCCGCCCAATCCGATGCGCAGGAAGAGGCCGCGCGTTCGCTGCAATGGCCGCGCAGTTTCGAGGCCGCCGACGGCACGCGCGTGGAGCTCTATCAACCCCAGATCGATACCTGGACTGCCGACCGCATTACGGGCCGCATGGCGGTGGCGGTTGGCGCCGCCAAGGGCAATCCCACCTACGGCGTGGCAGACTTTTCCGCCCGTGCCGAGGTCAACAAGCCGGCGGGTTTGGTGCATCTGTCGGACATCCGGATCGAGCGCGTGCAGGTGCCCACCTCGCCGGAAGCCGCCGCCAAGCTGCGCAGCCAGCTTGAAGCGCGCCTGCCGGCCAAGGGCGTGGTCACGCGGCTTGATGCACTGCAACTGAGCTATACGCTGTCCCAGAACAACCCGGCCACGAAAACCGTCCCGGTGGACAACGCGCCGCCGCGCATCATCTACCGCACGGTGCCGACCGTGCTGGTGCTGATCGACGGCGGACCTGTATTGGCCGAGGTGCCTGATGCCGCAGGCTGGCGCCGGGTCGTCAACACGCGCGCGTTGATGCTGGCGGACAACGCGGGCCGCTATTTCCTGCAGGCCGCTGGCCATTGGTACGAAGCGCGCACCGCCACCGGGCCGTGGACGGACCTGCCGCAGCCGCCCGAGGCTCTGCTGGCCGCCGCTGTTGCGGCGCGCCGCAAGGCCGAGCCGGACCCGATGCTGCCGCATGGCGGCAAGGCGCCGCACCGCGCGCCCGCCATCGCGGTGTCCACCGCGCCGGCCGAGTTGCTGGTGACCGTCGGCCAGCCTGAAATGCGGCCGGTGCCAGGGACTTCGCTGCTGTCGGTGGCCAATGCCGATCATGCCCTGTTCATGAATCCGGGCGACAACCGCTACTACGTGCTGGTGTCCGGCCGCTGGTTCCGGGGCGCCAGCCTGGACGGCCCCTGGTCCTACGTGCCGGGCAAGCAGCTGCCGCGCGATTTCGCCAAGATTCCGTCAAAGGATCCGCAGTCGGGCGTGCTGGCTTCGGTGCCGGGCACGCCGCAGGCCAAGGAGGCGCTGATTGCCTCCACCATTCCGCAGACCGCCACGGTGTCGCGCAGCGCGGCGAAATTGCAGGTGGAATATGCCGGCGGCTCCCCGACGCTGCGGCCCATCGAGGGTACGGCGCTGTATTACGCCGCCAATTCGCAGGTGCCGGTGATACAGGCCGAAGGCCGCTACTACGCGTTGTCGCGCGCTGTCTGGTTCGTATCGGATTCGCCCATGGGGCCGTGGCGCGTGGCTGACCATGTGCCGGCGATCATCTACGCCATACCCGTCAGCTCGCCGCTGCACTACGTCACCTACGTGCAGGTGTACGGATCCACCCCGCAGAGCGTGGTGTTCGGCTACACGCCGGGCTACATGGGCGTGGTGGCCAGTCCCGACGGCACCGTGGTGTATGGCACGGGTTACGCGTATCCGCCGGTCATCGTGCAGGACACCTGGGTGGGCTATCCGCCCAGCTATGGCTACGACGCGGCCTTCGCCACCGCGACCGGTTTCGCCTTCGGCTTCGTCGCTGGCGAGACCTGGGGCGGCGCGGCGCCCTATTGGGGGCCATACTGGGGCGCGCCTTATTGGGGCGGCGTCAACGTGAACCAGGTCGACGTCTATGGCGCCTGGGGCGGCTCCGGCGTGGTCACGCACGCGGCCGGCTGGAACGGCTGGACCGGCACCGAATGGCAGGGCACCCACGCCGAGGGCTACAACCCCCAGACCGGCGCAGCCTTCGAAGGCACGCGCGGCGCGGCCTATAACGAGTACACCGGCAATGCGGCTGCCGGGCGGCGCGACGCCTATACCAACCCGGCGACCGGCGCTTCGGGCGCTGGCCGGGCGGGCGTGGTCGCCAACGACGACGGCCAATGGGCTGCCGGCCGCCAGGACGTGCGCACCAATGCCAACACCGGCCGCAGCACCATCTCGTCGGCCACGGCGACCGGCACGGCGGGCGACGGCGTCAGCAGCGTGGACCGGCGCGGCGCCACGTACGACCGCAACACGAACAGCGGCATGGCATGGAACAACGGCAACGTGTACGCGGACCACAACGGCAACGTCTACGAGCACAACGACAACGGCTGGCAGCAGCACACCAGTTCCGGTTGGCAGCCCGTGCAGCCCAGCGCGCAGTCCGGCGGCAATTACCTGAACGGCCAGCGCCAGGCGCGCGACTATTCCGACGACCGCATGGGCGGCATGGAGGGCGGCGGTTGGCAGGACCGCGGAATGCAGGGCGGCGGCTGGCGCGACCGCGGCATGGGGGGCGCGGAAGGCGGCGGCTGGCAGGGGCGCGGCATGGGCGGCCGGGGAGGCTGGGGCGGCGGCTTCGGCGGATTCCATGGTGGAGGGTTCCGCCGCTGAGCGGCAGGCCGCCAGAGCAGGCGGCGCGGAAGGGGGGAGCGGCGCCTGCCGGTCCGCTTCCATTCCGGCCGCATTTGCGCAGCTCTGGCGCCGCGGTCTAGACTGGCCGCTTTCCCTTCTTTCACGCACTCCGCCATGGCGCTGCATAGCTGGCTCATCTATCTGGTCGCGGTCATCGGCCTGTCGGTAACCCCCGGACCGAACACGCTGCTCGCGCTGACCCATGGCGCACTGCATGGGCACCGCAAGGCCCTGTGCACCATCGCGGGCGGCGCAGTGGGCTTTGTCGCGCTCATCGCCTTGTCGATGCTGGGTATCAGCGCCTTGCTCAAGGCCTGGGGCCCAGCGCTGACGGTATTGAAGTGGGCGGGCGGGGCCTATCTGATCTGGCTCGGCATCCAGCTTTGGCGCGCCCCGGGCGTGCAGTTGCAGCCGGCCCCTGACATGCCGCGCATACGTGGCATGCGCATGTTCAGCCAGGGCCTGCTGTCGGCCATTTCCAATCCCAAGGCCCTGCTGTTCTACGGCGCCTTCCTGCCGCAGTTCATTGATCCTGCGCGCAGCCTGTACACGCAGTTCGCGATCATGGCCGGGACCTTCGTGGTGGTGGAGTTCCTGGTCGAGTACGTGTTGGCGCGACTGGCGCATCGCGTGCGCCCCTGGCTGGAGCGCGCCGGCCGGCGTTTCAACAAGGTGTGCGGCGGTTTGTTTGCCGCCATGGGGGCGGCGCTGCCGGGGTCTTGATCGCCGGCGTGCTGCGTTGCCGCTTCAGTCCTCAGCGAGCCACCGCCCGGATTCCGGATCGATCGCCGCCCGGGCTCCATCCATCCGCACTTGTTCCTCATCCAGCCGCGCGGCGGTAGCCGGATCGACATCGAAGGCGATGCCGAGCGCGTTTGCGATGCGGGCGTCTTCAATAGGCAGTTCCCACGTCAGGAACAATTGCGCCAGTTCCAGGCCGGCCGCGAAGTCGGCCTCGCGAAAACCCTTGCCGTCGCGCGGGATGACGGCATGCGGCTGGCAGGTATCGAAGATCATGGCGGTGCCGCGCACGAGCGGAATGCGCAGGCCGGCGGCCGGGAAATGCACGTCCAGGCCCCGGTCTTCGCTCAGGAACAGATTGCAGAAGGCGGCGCCGCCATATTGGCCGCCGTCATGGTGGTAGCGGGCGCCGCGGCAGGCCATGAGGGCGATGTCGGCGCTCGCCAGCACGTCGGACAGCCCCCGGTCGTGCGTCCAGTCGCGCATGGCTTGCAGGCATAGTCCGTATTCGGGCCAGCGCGCCTGCGTGCGCGCCAGCGGCATCTGCTCCACGTCCCCGGGTTCCAGATACAGGCGCGTGGCCATCTCGCGCTCCCAATCCGACAGCACGCGCGCGGGCGGCACGGGTACGTCCAGCGTGGCGGTCAGCACCGTGCCGCTGACGCTGCGGCTGCGCATGGCGTCGCCGCTCCAGTAGAAGGATGTCAGGCGGCCGGGCGTGTAATGATGCGAGGGTGGGGCGTGGTTCATCGGGCTTCGAGCATCCGCGCGGGTTGCGGTTGGGCGGCTATCGTACCCAAGCCGCCCGTGCTTCGGTATTTATTCCATTCCAGACTTATTTCATGAAAATTACTCGTTTGTTGTGATGAAACCTCGCCCTTAGCATCGTTGCCATAACCCTAGCTGGAGTTTCCATGACCGCGCCTGTTCCCGCCTTTTCCCATGCCCTCGTGACCCGCGACGAGCGCGGCGTCTATACCCTGCAGATCCACGACGCCAAGAGCTTGAACATCCTGGCCTCGGCGGTCACGTTGAGCCTGACCGAGGCTGCCCGTTGGATCGCGGCCCAGGACGATGCCCGCGCGGTCGTCATCCGCGGCTCGGGCGAGCGCGCCTTCGTGGGCGGCGCCAACATCTATGAAATGGCCGAACTCGACCCGCAGGGCGCGCGCGAGTTCATCACCCGGCTGCGCGACCTGTGCGACGCCGTGGCCGCGATTCCGGTGCCCACCATCGCCCGCATTCCGGGCTTCTGCCTGGGCGCCGGCATGGAGCTGGCCGCGGCCTGCGACATCCGCCTGGGCTCGGCGGACGCGGTTTTCGGCATGCCCGAGGTGCGCGTGGGCATTCCGTCCGTGATCCACGCCGTGCTGCTGCCGGCCATCATCGGTCCCGGCCCCACCAACTGGCTGCTGCTGACCGGCGAGACCGTGGACGCGACCCAGGCCCGGCAGTGGGGCTTCCTGGAATTCGTCAGCGAGACCGGCGCGCTGGACGCCCTGGTCGAGCGCACCGTGGCGCCCATCGCCGAAAGCGGTCCGATCGCCGTGCGTTCGCAGAAGGCCCTGCTGCGCTACTGGAGCGAGTCGACTGTCGAAGCCGGCCTGGATCGCAGCGTGGCGGCGTTCGGCGAGGCCTTCACCACCGACGAGCCGCGCCGCTACATGGCGCCCTTCGTCAATCGCAAGAAGCAGCAGGAGGCCAAGTAATGGCCGGTCCGCTCGCGGGCGTGCGCGTCATCGACCTGACGTCGGTGGCCATGGGGCCGTACGGCACGCAGATCCTCGCCGACATGGGCGCGGATGTCATCAAGGTCGAGGCGCCCGAAGGCGACGTGTTCCGCACCTCGGCTCCGGCCGCGAGTCCGGGCATGGGGCCGGCTTACCTGAACCTCAACCGCAACAAGTACAGCGTGACGCTGGATGCCAAGACGCCGGCCGATCGCGAAAGCCTGCTGCGCCTGATCGATGGCGCGGACGTGTTCGTGTCCAACGTGCGTCCGGCGGCCCTGGCGCGCCTGGGCCTGGACGCGGACACGCTGCGCGCGCGCAACCCGCGCCTGATCCATTGCTCGGCCGTGGGCTTCGGCCAGGACGGCCCCTATGCGGCGCGTCCGGCCTTCGATGACATCATCCAGGCCATGAGCGGCCTGGCCGATTTGCAGGGGCGCAACAGCGGCGCGCCGGCCTATGTGAACACCATCCTTGCGGACAAGGTGGCGGGCCTGACGCTGGCCTACGCCATACCCATGGCGCTGTACGAGCGCGAGCGTTCGGGTCAGGGGCAGGCGGTTGAGGTCCCCATGTTCGAGACCCTGGTCTCCTTCACGTTGATCGAACACATGAGCGGCCACAGCTTCGTGCCGCCGCGGGGACCCATGGGCTACAGCCGCGTGCTGTCGCCGCAGCGGCGTCCCTACCGTACTCGCGACGGCTACCTGGCGCTGCTGCCCTACACCGACGCGCAGTGGCGGCGCTTCTTCGCCCTGGCCGAACGTGCGGACCTGGCGGCGGACGCGCGCTATGTCGACGCAAGCGCGCGCGCGCGGCACTTCGACGAGCTCTATCAGGACCTGGCGGACATCGTCGCCTTGCGTGGTACCGAGGAATGGCTGGCGCTGCTGGCGGACGCGGACATTCCGCACTCGCGGGTGAACACGCCGGAAGCCCTGTTCGAGGATCCGCACCTGAAGGCGACGGGCTTCTTCCAGCGCGTGGAACATCCGACCGAAGGGCCGCTGGTGGCCGCCGGCATCCCGGTGCGCTTCTCGCGCACGCCGGGCGAGATCAGGCGCCAGGCGCCGCGCCAGGATGCCGATCGCGATATGCTCGAGCCTGCGCGCTGAGGCCGGCATGGCCGGCGGCGCCTGGCGGCGACTTCGACCATGAACATCACTCTCAAGCAATTGCGCGTGTTTTGCGCGCTATACGAACTGCGCAGTTTCACGGCGGCCGCGCGCGCAGCCTTCGTGACGCAATCGGCCGTCAGCAAGCTCTGCGCCGAACTTGAGGCCGAGGTCGGCCAGCCGCTGTTCGAGCGCTCCACCCGCAGCGTCACGCCCTGCGACGGCGCGGCGGATTTCTACGCCTATGCCCAGGAAATCCTGGGCACCGTGCGCGCCGCCGAGCGCAGCATGTCGGGCCTGCGCACGCTGGAGCGCGGCACGGTGGGCGTGGCCACTTCGCCGCTGATGATGGTTGGCCTGCTGGGCGAGGTGGTGGCCGACTATCACCGCGCCCATCCCAGCGTGAAGCTGGATTTGTTCGAACTTTCCACCGACGACACCATCGAGCACGTGCGCAACGGCCGCGCCGACTTCGGCATCGTCTCGGTCGAGATCCCTTCGGAAGAACTGGCCACCCGGGTCATCTATCGCGACACCATGTACGCGGTGTGCGCGCCGCGCCATGCGTTGACGCGCAAGCGTTCGGTGTCATGGGCCGACGTGGCCGCCCATGATCACATCATGCTACGCAACGTGTATAGCGTGCGGCGCAGCCTGGACCGCGTGGCGGCCGACCTGAACCTGGAATTCCGCTACCGCATCGAGGCCGGCATGCTGACCTCGGCGTTGAAGCTGGTCGGTGCGGGCCTGGGGATAACGGTCGTGCCCGGTTATGCCTGCGATCTGGCGCGGCAGTTGGGCCTGCGCATCCTCGCCATAGACGGCGCTCGCAAGCACGGGCACGAACTCTGGCTCATCCAGCGCCGCAACGCGCGGCTGTCGCTGGCGGCTTCAGCCTTCCTACAGGCGACCGAGGAATATCTGCGGCAGCGCCAGGCTTCAGAGAATTAATCCCAGTTTGGAATAAGTCTATGAAAATTAGTCCCTTGTTGGGATAAACGGGTCGCAAGCATCATACGGTCAGAGTTCAAGAGGCCGACCCGCGGCCCCTCACAGGAGACAAGCATGATCCGACCGTTCGGCGTCCGCCGCCGCCTGCTGGCCGCTGGCAGCCTCACCGTCCTGACCGCGCTGGCTGGCGCACTGCCGTCCGTGGCATTGGCGCAGGGCGCCTATCCTGACAAGCCCATCACCATCGTCGTGCCGTTCTCTCCGGGCAGCGCCACCGACACCAGCGCGCGCATCATTGCCGAGAAGCTCGGCCCACGCCTGAACGTGCCCGTCGTCATCGAGAACAAGCCCGGCGCGTCTGGCACCATCGGCGCCTCGTTCGTCGCGCGCGCCCAGCCCGACGGCTACACGCTGATCCTCACCAGCAGCTCGACGCACTCGGCCACGCCGGCGCTGTTCCGCAAGCTGCCGTTCGATCCCACCGGCGACTTCACCCACGTCGTGCGCATCGCCACCATTCCGATGATGCTGGTGGTGCGCGAGGACGCGCCCTACAAGTCGCTGCAGGAACTGGTCAAGGCCACGCAGGCCAAGCCCCTGAACTACGCGTATGGCTCGCCCACCAGCCAGATCGCCGGCGCCACCTTCAACACGGTGGCGGGCGCCGCGGCCAACGGCGTGCCGTACAAGAGCCAGCCGCCGGCCGTGACCGACCTGCTGGGCGGCCACGTCGACTACCTGTTCGCCGACCTCTCTGTCGTGACCTCGTTCATGCAGGCCGGCAAGCTGCGCGGCCTGGCCTACACGGGCCATGAACGCGCCAAGGAGTTCCCCAGCGTGCCGACGCTGGCCGAGCTGGGCTACCAGAAGTTCGACCTGGTCGTGTGGGTCGGCGTGGCCGTGCCGGCCAAGACGCCCGACGCCATCGTGCAGAAACTGAACCAGGAAGTCGCCGCCATCCTGCGCGAGCCGGACGTGCTGCAGCGCTTCGAATCCCTGGGCATGCAGGTCTCGCCCAACAGCGTGGCTGAACACCAGGCCTTCGCGCAGTCGCAGCGCCAGGTCTGGACCCAGCGCGCGATCGACGCGAAGATCGAACCGCAGTGATCGAACCGCAATAAACGGCGGGAAATGAACAGGGCGTCCGACGGGCGCCCTTTTTCCATGAGACGGGGTGACCGCTCCTTGGCCGCGCCCCGTGCCGGCCGCCGCCAAAACGAATAAAGTGCCAGACAGCGTCCGCCCGATCGCGGCGGGCAATCATCAAGACACGGAGACAACATGGATACGGCAGGCAAGGGCGCCAGCGTGCGCGAACAGGTCAGCGCAACGGAATGGGAGGTCCGCAAGGATCTGGCGGCGCTATACCGTTTGGTGGCGCTGTTCGGCTGGGACGATCTGATCTTCACCCACATCACGGCCAAGGTGCCGGGGACCGAACATTTCCTGATCAACCCCTACGGCATGATGTTCGACGAAATCACGGCATCGAGCCTGGTCAAGATCGATCTGGACGGGCGCAAGGTGATGGAGTCGGAGTACGACATCAATCCAGCCGGCTTCACCATCCATAGCTGTATCCACGCGGCCCGCAAGGACGCGATGTGCGTGCTGCATACGCACTCCATCAACGGCGTGGCGGTGTCGGCGCAGAAGGCCGGCCTGCTGCCGCTGTCGCAGTTCGCGTTCATCGTGCTGCGTTCGCTCAGCTACCACGACTACGAAGGCCTGGCGCTCAATCCCGAGGAACAGCCTCGCCTGGTGCGGGACCTGGGCAGCAACACTTATCTCATCTTGCGCAACCATGGCCTGTTGACCGTGGGGCAGAGCATGGCCGAAGCGTTCCAGGCCATGCACCGGCTGGAGGCCGCCTGCATGGTGCAGGTGCGGGCCCAGGCCGGTGGCGAACTGACCTACATTCCGCCTGACATCCTGAAGAACGCCACGGTGGAATCGCAGGCCGACCGCGCGCACAAGGCCATGCTGGCCTGGCCGGGACTGCTGCGCCGCCTGGACCGCCGCAACCCGGGCTACGCGGAGTAGCCGCCGGGCGCGGGCCCCAATGGCTTGGGGCCCGCTGAAACGGATCAGTACTTGCCCATGTAATCGCGCTTGCCGATTTCCACGCCGTTGTGGCGCAGGAGGTCGTAGGCCGTGGTCACATGGAAGAAGAACTGCGGCAGCCCATAGTGCAGCAGATAGGCGCTGCCGCTCAGTTTCTTTTCCTTGGGCGTGCCGGGGCGCAGCACGATTTCGCGCGCTTCGCTCTGCGCGAACTGTTCGGGGCCGAACGAAGCCAGGTGCTCCAGCGTCTTGGCGATCAAGGCTTGCAGGCCCGCGAAGGTGGCTTCGCTATCCGGCCACGAAGGCACTTCCGCGCCAGCCAGGCGCGAGGCGATGCCCTTGGCAAAATCCGCGGCGATCTGCACCTGGCGCGACAGCGGGAACATATCGGGGAACAGGCGGGCGCCCAGGTAGGCGTCCGGATCGATGTTCTTTTCCGTGGCGTGGGCTTCCGCTTTCTTCAGCACGTCGGACAGGGCCGACAGCATTTGCGTCAGGACGGGAACGGAGGCGCTGTGCATGAAATTGCTCATATCGTGTCTCGCTTGAGAGTGGCGCCGGCGCGGAAGGCGCCGGGCAGGCCTGCGAAGACTACCAGTTGCCGGCGTCGTCATCCGTAACGCGCATTGCTGCTTGAGACATCATGACATCATGATGTTATGATGTCTTCATGCAAAACGAAGCCGAATGCGCTCCTCTTTATGCCCGGGTGGAAATGGCCCTGGCTGCGGAAATCTCGTCCGGCAGCCTGTCGCCTGGCGACCGGCTGCCGACGGAAGACCAACTGATCGAGCGCTTCGCCGTCAGCCGCAGCACCGTGCGCAAGGCGGTGGAAAACCTGGTCGCGCGCGGGCTGGCGGAAATCCGGCGCGGCAAAGGCACGTTCGTCACGGAGCCCAAGCTGATGCAGCCGCTGACGGCCCTGAGCGGTTTCGTCGAGGATATGACCGCGCTCGGCCGCCGGGCGACCGCGCGCCTGCTGGACAAGCGCCCGGTGCCGGCCACGGAAGACGTCGCCCGCCAACTGGGCGTGGCGCGCGGCGCGCTGGTCTATCGGATCGAGCGAGTGCGGCTGGCGGACGGCGTGGCCATGTCGTTTGATGAAACCTATCTGCCGCTGGACGTGGGCGAAAAAGTCGCCAGCAACGACCTGGAGGCCGAGCCCATCTTCGACCTGCTGGAGCTGCGCTACGACTTGCCTCTGATCGAGGCCGAGTACCAGCTGGAAGCGGTGACGGCGGACGAACGCGTCGCGCAGGCGCTGGGCGTCGCTACGGGAAGCCCGATCTTCCTCATCGAGCGCACGTCCTACACCGAGCGACAGCGGCCCGTCGACTACGAAAAGCTGTACTACCGCGGCGACCTGATCCGCTTCAGTACCCGCCTGGCGCGCCAGCCACGCAAGCCGGCCTGAAGCGGCGGCCATGGAGACCTCTACGATCTTCTGGCTGTTCGCCGCCGCCTTCGGCGCCAGCGCGCTGGGCGGGGTGCTGGGGATGGCCAGCGGCATCTTCATCGTGCCCATCCTGACGCTGCTGTTCGGCGTGGACATCCATGTCGCCATCGGGGCCAGCATCATCTCGGTGATCGCCTGTTCCTGCGGCAGCGCCGCGCCTTTCCTGAAAGGGCGGCTGACCAACGTCAGGCTTGCCATCGTCCTGGAGACGGCCACCACGTTGGGGGCGCTGACCGGCGTGTTCCTCATCGGCATCGTCTCGACCGGCTTTCTCTACGGCCTGTTCGCAGTGATCCTGGCGCTGTCCGCGCAGCAGATGCTGGCGCGCCGGCGCGAGGCCGTGGCGATTGCGCCCGGCGCCGCCAGCTGGGCCACCGCGTTGCGCCTGCACGCAAGCTTCCCCGACCGCGCGCTGGGCCGGGAGGTGCACTATCAGGTGGACCGCGTGCCGCTGGGCTTGTCGCTGATGTATGGCGCGGGGCTGATTTCGGCCTTGCTCGGAATAGGCTCGGGCGTGCTCAAGATTCCGGCCATGGATGCCGCGCTGAAGCTGCCCATCAAGGTCTCGTCGGCGACGTCCAATTTCATGATCGGCGTGACCGCCGCCGCCAGCGCCGGCGCCTATTTCGTGCGCGGCGACATCGACATAGGCATCGCCGGACCGGTCGCGCTGGGTTCGGTCGCGGGCGCTTTGCTCGGCGCCCGCCTGCTGATGGGCCTGCCGGCGGACAAGCTGCGGCTGTTCTTCGTGATCGTGCTGTCCCTGCTGGCTGTGCAGATGCTGCTGAGCGCGTTGGGCGTGCATATCCCGGGAGGCCCGGCATGACGCAGACGGTGGACAAACAGGCGCGGCGCGACCGCGCCATCGCCGGCTTGCTGTGGCACGGAACCTGGCTCGCCTCGGCCCTCATCGCCGCCGGCATGGCTGTGGATTTCCTGTTGCCCGCGCATGGCGGCCTGCGGGACCTTGGACTCGTCAAGGTCGGGGTGGCCCTGTTCATCCTGCTGCCAGTGGCGCGGGTGGCGCTGATGCTGGCCATTTTCCTGCGCGAGCGCGACTACGCCTACACGGCGATTTCCGCGCTGGTCCTGCTCATCATCGCCGCAGGCGTGGTGTCCGGACTGCGGTGAGGCCGCCGGCTTTCCTATAATCGGAGCGCGGTGCGATGGCGCATCGTCGCATACTCTCCCCAGGACTTTTCATGCTTGCCGTTACCAGCCAGGATGTCTACGTGAACACCAGCCAGGGCCGCCTTTTCGCGCGGCGCTGGGATCCCGCCGGTGAGACCGCTGCCGCAGCGCCCATCGTGCTGTTCCATGATTCGCTGGGTTGCGTGGAGCTGTGGCGCGATTTCCCTGAACAACTGGCGCAGGCCACCGGGCGCAGCGTCATCGCCTATGACCGCCTGGGCTTTGGCCGCTCCGATCCCAATACCGCCGTGTTCGAACCCGGCTTTGTGGAAGAAGAAGCGCAGGGCGGATTCCGCAGCCTGCGCGCAGCGCTGGGCATCGGCCCCTACGTGGGGTTCGGCCATAGCGTGGGCGGTGGCATGGCTGTCTGCTGCGCCGGCGTGTATGCCGACGATTGCCGGGCGCTGATCACCGAGTCCGCACAGATGTTTGCCGAAGACCGCACACTGGAAGGCATACGGGCCGCCAAGCAGAATTTCGCAGAACCCGGCCAGCTGGACCGGCTGAAGAAGTATCACGGCGAGAAAGCCGAATGGGTGCTGGGCGCGTGGATCAACACCTGGCTGTCGCCCGAGTTTGCCGCCTGGAACCTGGACGAGCAATTGCGCCAGGTGCGTTGCCCCGTGCTTGCCCTGCATGGCGAAATCGACGAATACGGTTCCCCCAAACACCAGGAAAAGATCGCGGCGCTGGCCGGCGGCCGCCCTGTGCTGCTGGAGAACTGCGGGCATGTGCCGCACCGCGAACAAAGCCGCATCGTGCTGGATGTGGTGAGCGAGTGGTTGAGGGCGGTGCCGTAACCAATCGGGTGCGCACGTACACAGTCCGCGCTTAGAATCGGACTAGCCCTTTCGCGCCGCCGCGCTCGCTTTCTTGAGGTCCCCGATCCGATGTCTGACCGTCAGCCCCTATCCCAAGCCGTCCACAATACGACGACCCGCCACGCGATTTTCATCGTGGCCACCCTCAATGAAGGCGCCGCCGCTGCCGAAACCGTGCGTGGCTGGTGCGCCGATGTCGCCGCCGTTGTCCGCACGGTGGGCACGCGCGCGCCCGAGCAGAATCTTTCCTGTGTCACCGCCTTCGGCTCCACGGCCTGGGACACGCTTTTCGGCGCGCCGCGTCCCGCCGCGCTGCACCCTTTCCGCGAGTTCGGTTCCGGCGAGCGCCTGGCCATGGCGACGCCGGGCGACCTGCTGCTGCACATCCGCGCGGACTCGATGGATTTCTGCTTCGAACTGGCCACCTTGTTGCTGGGCGGATTGGGCGATGCCGTGACGGTCGTGGATGAGGTCCATGGCTTTCGCTACTTCGACCGCCGCGCCATCATCGGCTTCGTCGACGGGACCGAGAATCCGGAAGGGCAGGAAGCATTCGACTTCACCGTCATCGGCGACGAGGACGCCGAGTTCGCCGGCGGCAGCTACGTGCTGGTGCAGAAGTACCTGCACGACATGAAGGCCTGGAATGCGCTGACGGTCGAAGGCCAGGAAGGGGTCATCGGCCGCCACAAGTGGTCCAACGTGGAACTCGACGACGACATCAAGCCCTCGTCCTCGCACAGCGCCCTGACGACCATCGAGGAAAACGGCCAGGAACTGAAGATCCTGCGCGACAACATGCCGTTCGGCCGGCCGGGATCCGGGGAATTCGGCACGTACTTCATCGGCTACGCGCGTTCGCCGCGTCCCATCGAGCTGATGCTGGAGAACATGTTCGTCGGACGTCCGCCCGGCAATTACGACCGCCTGCTCGACTTCAGCCACGCGGTCACGGGCGGCCTGTTCTTCGTGCCGTCGTCCGAGTTGCTGGAAGCGCTTGCCGAGCGCAGCCCGGCGGCCTGTGCGGACGCGGGCGAGCCTGCGGCGCAGGCGTTGGCGTCGGCGGGCAAGGCGGGCTGAGGCACAGCCACGAGCGGCCTTGGCCGCTACCGGGTAGCCGGAATTTCTGGCGCGGCCGCGACGATGGCCGCGCCAGTTTTCATTTTGACGCGCCATTCGACAAGCTACCCGGCCGGCCGGGCGGTCTGCCTGCAACCAGGTTGCGTCCCCAAAACGATACGGACGTCCAGCAGGTGATGCTTGGTTATTCAATAACGCACCTGAGAATTGTTTGCATTACACTTTCTTCCCATTAGAAGTTTCAACATGGGAAAGGAAGCCAACATGCAACACCCCGGGCCCGCCGGCCGCACTCGTTCCGTTCGTCCACGCCTCGTCCTGCGGCGCACGCCTTGCCTGGTGCTGATGGCACTGGCCTGCGGCACTGCCACGGCTCAGGACGAGGGCGTGGCCACCTTGCAGTCCGTGCAGGTGATCGGCAACGCCGACAGCACCACCACCGAGGGCACCGGTTCGTATACGCCGCGCGCCACCGCCGCCAGTACGGGGCTGCCGCTGACATTGCGTGAAACGCCGCAGTCGGTCACGGTGGTCACGCGGCAACGCATGGACGACGAGAACATGCTTTCGCTGGTTGACGTGATGGCGAGCACGCCGGGTATTTCGGTGCAGAACTATGACAGCGAGCGGTATTCGTTCAATTCCCGCGGCTTCAGCGTCAGCAACTACATGTATGACGGAATTCCGACGAGCTTCGACACCGGCTATGCCGCGGGCGAGTCATCGCTCGATCCCATCATCTATGACCGGGTCGAGGTGGTGCGGGGCGCCACCGGCCTGCTGACCGGCGCGGGGAATCCGTCCGCGTCGATCAACCTGGTACGCAAGCATGCCACCAGCCGCGAGTTCAAGGCGGACATGAGCGTCAGCGCTGGCAACTGGGACACCTATCGCGGCACGGTGGATCTGTCCACGCCGCTCAACTCCGCCGGCAGTGTGCGCGGACGCATCGTCTCGGCCTATCAGGACAATCACTCCTACCTGGATGGCTACCAGAACCGCAAGAAGGTGTTCTATGGCGTGGTGGACGCGGACATCACCTCCCGCACGACGCTGAGCGTGGGTTTCAATTACCAGGACAACGACCCGAAACGCAGCAGCTGGGGCGGCTTCCCGCTCTGGTACGCCGACGGCGGCCGCACGGACTGGAGCCGTTCGCTGAACACCGGGGCGGACTGGAGTTCGTGGGGTAGCACGACCCAGGGCGCTTTCGCCAGCCTGGAACACCGCTTCGACAATGGCTGGACTGTCAACGCGGTGGGATCGCATTCAAAGAACGAGATGGATGCCAAGCTTCTCTATCTCTATGGCTGGCCCGACCGCGACACCGGCCTGGGTGTGAACGCATCGCCGGCGTGGTACGTGGGAGACCGCAAGCAGAACAGCCTGGACGTCAAGGCATCCGGTCCGTTCACGCTGTTCGGCCGCCGCCACGAGGCTGTCGTGGGCGCCAGCTTCAACCGCCAGCACGGCGACTTCGACTACCGCTCGGCCCTGTCGAGCGCGGCCGTGGGCAATTTCCTCGACTGGGACGGCTCGTATCCGGAGCCGGAATGGAGCAGCGATTCGGTCACCGCCAATCGGTACACCACCAAGCAAACGGGCTGGTACGGCGCCTTGCGCTTCAATCTTGCCGATCCGCTCAAGCTCATCGTGGGCGGCCGCTACAGCACGTGGGAAACGGATTCGGTCGGCTTTGGCGGCGGCAGCCGCCAGTCTTTCAAGAAGAACGAATTCACGCCCTATGCCGGCCTGCTCTACGACATCAACGATACCTACACGGCCTACGTCAGCTACACCGGCATCTTCAATCCGCAGAGCTATCAGGACCGCAGCGGCAACTGGCTCGATCCGCTCGAGGGCAAGTCTTACGAAGCGGGCATCAAGGGCGAGTTCCTGGACGGCAAGCTCAACGCCAGCGCCGCGGTGTTCCAGATCGAGCAGGACAATGTGGCCCAGGTCGATCCGGGCTACATGGTGCCGGGCACCATCAACCAGGCCTACACCGCTGCGCAGGGCACGCGCAGCCGCGGTTTTGACCTGGAGGTTTCGGGTGAAGTGATGCCGGGATGGAACCTTGCCGCGGGCTGGTCGCACTGGACTGCGCGCGACGGCGATGGCAATGCCATACAGACCGACCAGCCGCGCAGCCTGGTGCGCGTGTTCACGACTTATACGCTGCCTGGCGATTGGAACCGTCTGACGGTGGGCGGCGGCGTCAACTGGCAAAGCCATGTGTACACGATGGCAAGCGGCCCGAACGGAGAAGAGCGAGTCGGTCAGGGCAGCTATGCGATCACCAATCTGATGGCTCGCTACCGCTTCAATCGCAACCTGAGCGCCCAGCTCAATGTGAACAACCTGTTCGATCGCAAGTACTACAGCCAGATCGGGTTCTACAGCCAGGGCGCGTGGGGGGCGGGACGCAGCGCCATGCTGACAATGCGCTACCAGTACTGACGCGTGCCAGGACCGGGGGCGCAGGCGCCGCGCGCCTAGCGTTCCTGCTCCAGCGTCGCCTTCATCCGCACCATGCTCTCCTGGCTGACCATGATCACGCCGCTGGCTGGCTGGTCGATGTCCAGGATGAAGGTCAGCACCAGGGAAATAAGCGTGGCGAACAGGCCGGTCGAGATCAGCCGCCTGCGCTTGTGCAGCCCGGTGCCGTAGGCGATGAAGCCCATTGCGCCGCCGGTGACGATGAAGAGCAGATAGAAGACGGGCTCGGGTACGTGGTTTTCCAGCGCGACGCGGCGCTTTTCATTGACCTGGGCCATTTCGTTGATGGCCTGGATGAACATGACCGTGGATATCGACGGCGGGTTCTCCAGGACGCTCGCAGCCGTGCTCCGGATCTGGCGCTCGATGCGCCGCGACGTCACGCTGGCCGCGGCCAGGCGCTCCTTGTCGTTGTCGGCGTCGCTGAACTCCAGCGCCGTCGTCGTGTATTCCAGCAAGAGCTTCGCGATGGGATCGCGGGCCGCAGGAGGCAGCAGCTGCGAGCGCCAATAGGCGTTGCCGATGGCGTTGGCCTCTTCCAGCACCAGGTTCTTGCGCGTTTCGAAACGCGTCACCGACATCGCGAAGGTAAAGCCCAGCAGCAGCGCCAGCAGGCCCAGCAAGGCGGTCTGGAGCGCGCCGATATGGGTCTTGGCGGCGTCGTCGGAAGCGCGGCGGTGCCTGCGCCCCAACCGGAAGCCCAGCTCGATGATGGCCAGGCAAGCGATTACGCAGATGAAAAACACGTAGGTTTCATCAATTTCGCGCAGCACGTTGATTTCCGGTGGTTATTTGGGGATAGAGCGTATGCCGAGTGCGGCGCGGCGGGCAAGGGGCGAATAACCCGCAGCCGCGGATCGTTGCCAGGTATTTGAAAAGCTTCTTGGAGTAAGGTGTCGCTTCCCTAGTAAGCGACACCGCACGGAGCAGAAATTGAAATACCGCAAACTCGGCCGTACCGACCTGGATGTCAGCCTGATCGGACTGGGCACCATGACCTGGGGCGAGCAGAACACCGAAGCCGAGGCGCACCAGCAGCTGGACTACGCCCTGGAGCGTGGCATCAATCTGGTTGACGTCGCCGAAATGTATCCGGTGCCGCCCAAGCCCGAAACGCAGGGCCTCACCGAGACCTATATCGGCACCTGGCTGGCGCGCAGCAAGCGCCGCCAGGATATCGTGCTGGCCAGCAAGGCGGCGGGCCCCGTGCGCGACGCGAAGCGTCCGGGCCACATCCGCGACGGCAAGACCCACCTGGACCGCAAGAATCTGACCGCGGCCCTGGATGCCAGCCTGAAGCGCCTGCAAACGGACTACCTGGACCTGTATCAGCTGCATTGGCCCGACCGCACGACGGCCACCTTCGGCAAGCTGTCCTATCCCTGGGTCCAGGACGAGTACACCGTGCCGATCGAGGAAACGCTGGAGGTGCTGCAGGACTTCGTGCGCGCCGGCAAGGTGCGCCACATCGGCGTGTCCAATGAAACGCCCTGGGGTGTCGGCCAGTTCCTGCGGCATGCCGAGAACAAGGGCTTGCCGCGCATCGCAACCATCCAGAACGCCTACAGCCTGCTGAACCGCGTCTACGAGATCGGCCTGTCTGAGTACTCGCACCACGAAGGCGTGGGCCTGTTGGCCTATTCGCCGCTGGCGATGGGCATGCTTTGCGGCAAGTACCTGGACGGAGCGCGCCCGGCCGGCGCCCGCCTGACGCTTTACACGCGCTTCACCCGCTACAGCAATGAGCAGGCCGAGGCCGCCACCCGCGCCTACGTCGAACTGGCGCGCACGCACGGCATTTCGCCCACCCACCTGGCCCTGGCCTGGGTCAACCAGCGCCCCTTCGTCACCAGCAACCTGATCGGCGCGACCACGCTGGAACAGCTGAAGGAGAACATCGACAGCGTGGACGTGACCCTGTCGGCCGAGGTGCTGGAGGCGATCGACAAGATCCACGCCCGCCAGCCGAATCCGGCGCCGTGATGCGCTGATCGCCCCGTCAGCCATGGCGGCAAGAACCCATGACGCTTTCCGGGCGTCATGGGTTTTTTCATGGAGGACGCCGACCCGGCCACGGATACACTTTTTTTCCTGGCGGCTGTCGATTTCGACTGGCGCGGTTCGTCGTGTGGATGGAGCATGCAAGTTCCACCATCCACACAAGGAGACCGAGATGCGATTCATGGTTCAAGTCAGGGCCACCGCCGATAGCGAAGCAGGGGTGATGCCCACCCAGCAACTGCTGGCCGACATGGGGCGGTTCAACGAGGAACTGGTCAAGGCGGGCGTGATGCTGGCGGGCGACGGCCTGAAACCCAGCTCCAAGGGCGCACGGGTGCACTTTTCCGGCAGCAGCCGGCAGGTGATAGACGGCCCCTTTGCGGAAACCAAGGAGCTGATCGCCGGCTACTGGCTCTGGGAGTGCGCCTCGCTGCAGGAGGCGATCGAATGGGTCAAGCGCTGTCCGAATCCGATGCCCGGCCCGTCAGACATCGAGATCCGCCCGCTGTACGAGGCCGACGACTTCGGCGAGGAGTTCACGGCGGAGCTGCGCGCCCAGGAGGAGCGGCTGCGCGATCAGTTGGAGAAAGCGTCCAAGCAGTGACCGCAGGGCCGGAGCGGCATGGGGAAGTTCGCAGTTGTTAATATAATTGCGAATCAGTCTTATTTATAAGAAATCGACATTTCTTCCCCTCCCGCTCTGGAGAATTCAACGTGGTCCGTCCCGCTTCCGCCAGGAAGTGCCGCGCGCGCAAGCACGCGCGGCATGCCGTTGCACCCTATGCCCTAGCCCTGACCCTGGGCATCGTTCATTCCGGGGGCGTCCAGGCCCAGGCCGCCGGCACGCCGCCGCCGACGGTCGGGGGGGATGCGCAAGGCGTGGCCCAGTTGCCGGCAGTGACCGTCAACGCGACCTCGCTGGACGACACGCTGGAGCATCTGTCCGCGCCGGTGAACAGCGGGGCGCTGGGCAACCGCAGCCAGCTGGAGACGCCGTTTTCCACGGCCGTGGTCACCGCCGCGGATATCGAGGAGCGGCAGGTCCGCAAGCTGGGCGACGTGTTCGCCCTGGACGCATCCGTCACCGACAACAGCGCCTCCTACGGCGCCTGGGCCAGTTATCTGAGCGTGCGCGGCCTGCCGCTGGATTGGCAGAATTCCTACCGCATCGACGGCAAGCCCTTCCTTAGCTACGTCACCACCTTGCCTTACGAGCACTTCGAACAGATCGACCTGCTCAAGGGCGCATCCGGTTTCATGTACGGCTTCGGTTCGCCGGGCGGACTGATCAACTATGTCACCAAGAAGCCGACCGACGAGCCGGTGCGCAGCATCGAGCTGGGCTATGTGTCCAAGGGCCTCCTGCGTGAACACGTCGATCTGGGCGGGCGCGTGGGCGGCGACGGCCGCTTCGGCTATCGCCTGAACGCCACGCATGAAGAGGGCAATACCTATAACGGCGGCTCGCTGTATCGGGATTCGGTGTCGCTGGCGCTGGACGCGCGCCTGACCGACAAGCTGACCTGGGACTTCCAGTCCATCTACCAGAACCGCAAGGCGATCGGGCAGGAGCCGACCATCTACGCTGGCCAGATGGCGGGCTCGGAGCTGCCGTCGCCGGTGCGCAACGACAACGGCAGGCTGGTGGGCCAGGGCCCGTATGCCGACAATAAATTCCGCTTCTATTCGACCGGGCTGAAGTACCAGCTGTCGTCCGATTGGTCAGTGCGCACCGACTACAGCTACAGCTCCACTCGCACCCGCCGCAATGAATCGGTGCTGTTCCTGCAGAACCAGGCGGGCGACTACCAGGACTATCGCTCGGATTACGGTGAGGCCTATGCCTACAACCAGTGGCAGGGCATGCTCGAAGGCAGGTTCAGCACCGGCCCGCTGAAACACCAGGTGGTGGCGGGCGCGTCCTGGCAAAAGCAGAAGAACGACTACAGCGCCAACGGCGTGTACCAGCTGCAAGGCACGGGCAATCTGCGCACGCAGAACACCAACACCTATTACAGCGAGGGCAGCCTGGACCTGTACCGCGCCGCGGAGATCACGCAGAAGGCGCTGTTCGCAAGCGACACCATCGACCTGACCGGCGGCTGGTCCGTGCTGGGCGGCCTGCGCTATACCGACTACGAACAGGTCGGTTTCGACGCCGCGGGCGTGCGCAATTCGCGCTACGACAAGAACGGCGTGCTGACGCCGACGGTGGCGCTGATGTACAACATCACGCCGCAGACCATGGCCTATGCCAGCTACATCGAGTCGCTGGAGCCGGGGGCGTCGGTGGGCAATACCTACGCCAACTTCGGCGCGCTGCTGGACCCGCTCAAGAGCAAGCAGTACGAACTGGGCATCAAGACCAACCAGGACGGCTGGGCTGCCACGGCGGCGCTGTTCCGCATCGAGAAGAAGGCGGAATACACCAACGCCGCCAATGAGCTGGTGCAGGACGGCAAGTCGATCTACCAAGGGCTGGAGCTGGGAGCCTCCACGCGCATTGCGACGAACTGGAATGTGGGCGGCAGCCTGATGTTCCTGGACTCGGAATACAAGAAGGGCTCCAGCTTCACCGGCAACCGCGTCGCGGGCGCGCCCAAGTTCGTCGCCGCCGCCCAGGTCGCGTATTCGGTTCCGCAACTGCCGGGCCTGAAGCTCAGGGCCGACGTGAAGTACACCGGCAGCACCATGCTGGGCGCTTCGAATGCGGTCCAGGTGTCCGACTACGCCATCGTCAATATCGGCGCCACCTACGACACGCGCATCTACGGCTACGAAACCACGTTCCGCGCGGGCATCAACAATCTGGCCGACAAGCGTTACTGGCTATACCAGTCGCCGGACTACGTGAAGGCGGGCGACCCGCGCACCTACGCCTTGAGCGCCAGCCTCAAGTTCTAGACGCCGTCACGTCCCACAGGCGGTCAGGCGCAAAGTCCTGCTGTTCGCCCTTCTTGGCGTAGCCCAGCGGATTGGCCACGATGCGGCAGCCATTCTTCACATAGTCCTGCGGACAGTGGAGATGGCCGTGCATCCAGACGTCGGCCAGGGGCAGCAGGGCGTCCAGCGCATTGCAGAACCCTGCTGTGCCGGGGGTGACGCCGTAACGCGGATCCGCGCTCGCCAAGGTGGGGGCGAAGTGGGTGATGGCCACGGTCGGCCCGTCGTGGGGCGCGCGCAGGGCGTCTTGCAGCCATTGCTGGCATAGCAGCCCCTGCTCGCGCATCTGCTCGGCCATGAAGGGCGCGCCGTTGCGGCGCATTTCGGCCTTTTCCAGATAGAAGTCCGCCGCGCGAAACGCTTTTTCGCGCTTCTTCAGGGCCGCGCTGACGGTGTCGCCGGGCGCGGCCAGCGCGTCGAAATCCGTCCACAGCGTGGTGCCGACAAAGCGCACGCCATCGATGACCAGCGTCTCGCGTTCCAGCCAGTGGATGCCGAGTTCGCCGCAAAGCTGGCGCAGCCGTGCGTGGGTCTCGTCGAAATCGACGTTGTCGTACTCGTGGTTGCCGGGGACATACACCACGGGCGTGGGCCAGCCCTTGTTCGGCGCATAGCTGCCCAGGCCGAAGTCGTCGCCGGTCATGAGCGAACCGCGGCGGTATGAGCCTATGTCCCCGGCCAGCACGAGCAGATCGGCGCCGGGCGCGGGCCGGGCCAGGAAATCCGGGTCGGTTTCAAGATGCAGGTCGGAGAGCAATTGGATCTTCATAGCCGCCATCTTAGGCCACTGGCGGCGCAGCCGCCGCTGCGGGAGGCCATTGTTCCATGCGACACTTTCCTGGTTCACCAGCCACACAGGAGGAATTCCATGCGTATCGCCATCATGACCGCCGCTGCCGCGCTTGCGCTGGCCGCAAGCGCGCAGGCGCAGCCGCTGGATTGCGGCAACGCGGCCACGCAGACGGACATGAGCCTGTGCGCCGACCAGGCGTACCGCAAGTCCGACGCCGCCTTGAACGCCGCCTACAAGGAAGTGACCGCGCGCCTGAAGAACGACCGGGACGCGACGACCCAGCTGCATGCCGCCCAGAAGGCCTGGCTGTTCTTTCGCGATGCGGAGTGCGCCTTCGCGTCCAGCAGCACGTCCGGCGGCAGCGCGTATCCCATGACGCTGAGCCTGTGCCTGGACAAACTGACGCAGGCGCGCACCAAGGAACTGCAGGCCTACCTGAAGTGCGAGGAAGGCGACCTGAGCTGCCCGGTGCCGGGCAAGCAGTAAGCCGCCGCATGAAGACCGATGAGATGAACAAGAACGATCCGGGCCTGATCACGGACGAGCAGGGCGTGGCGCGCTGCTTCTGGCAGCCGTCCATGCCCGACTATCACGACCATGAGTGGGGCAGGCCGGTCGCGGATGACCGTCGCCTGTACGAGAAGATCTGCCTGGAGGGTTTTCAGGCCGGCATGGCCTGGATCACGATCCTGCGCAAGCGCGAGGCGTTCCGCGCGGCCTTCGATGACTTCGACTTCGAGCGGGTGGCGCGCTACACGGAGCGCGACGTCGAGCGCCTGATGGGCGACGCGGGCATCGTGCGCAACCGTAGCAAGATCGTGTCCGCCATCAACAATGCCAGGCGCGCACGCGCCCTGGCCGACGAGACGGGTTCATTGTCGGCCTGGCTCTGGAGCCATGAGCCGCCGGCCCAGGACCGTCCCGCGACCGTGGACCTGGACTACTGGAATGGCAATCCGACCTCGCCGGCGTCGGCGGCGCTGTCGCGTGACCTGAAGAAGCGCGGCTGGACCTTCGTGGGCCCGACAACCATGTACGCCTTCATGCAGGCCGTGGGCATGGTCAACGATCACATGAGCGGCTGCGTCTGCCGCCATACGGTCGAGGCCGCGCGCGCGGGGTTCAAGCGGCCGAAATAGGCCGCGGCAGCGACTGACGCGAAAAATGTTGAATTGGTTGCGATCCGCAAGTATATTGGTTGCGAATCGCAACTTTAAGGGCGCGCCATGGATCTGATCGATACCCCCATCCAGTCCCGCGATCAGACGATCCGGGATTTGCGGGAGTTCTCACGCAAACTGGTGCGCGAGCTGGGCTTCATGCGCAGCTCGCTGGCCGGCAGCGAGCTGGCGCCGTCCGCCGTCCACGCCATCATCGAGATCGGCCTGCAGCCGGGCATCCAGGCGCGCGATCTGGCGGCCATCCTCAGGCTGGACAAGTCCAATACCAGCCGTCAGGTCGCCAAGCTGGAGTCAGCCGGGCTGCTGACGCGCGAGGCCGACAGTGACGATGCGCGCTCGTCGCGGCTGTACCTGAGCGAAGCCGGCACCCGGCTGCGTACGCAGATAGACCAGTTCGCCACCGACCAGGTTTCGCGGGCATTGCGCCAACTGGCGCCAGAGGACCAGCTGTCGCTGATCCGCTTTCTTTCCCTTTACGCCGACGCCCTGTCGCACGAGAACCCCAACACCGCGCCCGCCGTCACGGGCGGCATCGCAGAGCAGATCCACGCGGGCTACCTGCCCGGCTGCATCGGCGACGTGGCCAGCCTGCATGCGCGCTATTACGCGCAGGCCTCGGGATTCGGCGTGTACTTCGAACGCAAGGTCGCGAGCGAGCTGGCCGAGTTCGCCGAAGGCCTGCCCGCCACCGGCAAGAACATCTGGCTGTACGTGGACAACGGCAGGACGCTGGCTTCCATCGTCATCGATGGCGATCTTGCCGCCCGTGAAGCGCACCTGCGCTGGTTCATCGTCGACGAGTCGCTGCGCGGCATGGGCGTGGGCCGCGTCCTGCTGGAGCGGGCCATGGCGTTTGTCGACGCCCACTACGACGAGACGTACTTGTGGACCTTCAAGGGGCTGGATGCAGCCAGGCATCTCTACGAGGCTGCCGGCTTCACGCTGGCCGAGGAGTCCGAAGGCCGGCAGTGGGGCAGCGTGGTGGTCGAGCAGCGCTTTGTCCGCCGCAGCCGGCGCGCTTCAGATCACGCTGATGCGCAATTCGGCCAGTAGGGCTGCCGCCTGAGTCTTGGATATGGTGGCGCCTGCCAGGCGCGCGGCCGAATTCAGGTCCAGGCCGCCCAGGTCGGCTTCGCGCAGGTCGGCGCCTTCGAAGCGGACATTCTTCAGGATGGCGTTGCGCAGGCTGCCGCCATGGAACACGGTGTCGCGGAAATCGCTGCCGGTCAGGTCGGCATCGGAGAAGTCCAGGTGCCGCACGTCGGTCTTGCGAAACGACACGCCGCGCAGCAGCGCGCCGACCAGCAGGCATTCCTCCAGCGACCAGCCCAGGCAGGCGATGCCGTCGAAGTCGCTGCCGGTGAGCTTGCAGCCCTGGAAACGGGCGGCGGCCAGCCGGGCGCGGCGCCAGTTGGCATTGTTGAGGTCGCAGTTTTCAAAGACGGCATCGCTGGCGTCGCATGAGGCGAAATCCACCTGGCCGCCGCGGCAGCGCAGCCAGACAGAGTCCGCCAGCGTGGCGCCCTGAAAGGAAGCGCCAGCGATCGCGCACGCGGTCAATTGCGCGCCGCGCAGATCCAGGCGCGAAAAATCCGCGTCCTGGAAGTCGCAGTCATGGAACGACAGCGGACGGCCGGCCGACTGTTCGATCAAGCCCTGCATCAGCTTGCGGTCCACTTCCTGGCCCGCCACCGTCTCGATTGCTTTTTGCGTCATGCTGCGCGTTCCTGCCTGAATTTCCGGAAAACGGACAGCCTACTGGAAGATTTCGCTTTCGACGCAGAAGGCGATCAGTTCCTGGTCGGTGCGGACGTTGAGCTTGCGCATGGCCGAGATCTTCTGGCCGCTGACCGTCTTGACGCTGCGCTTCAAGGCCTCGGCCACCTGCATCATGGATTCGCCGCGGATGAAGTGGCGCAGCACTTCGAATTCCTTGGGCGACAGGCTGTTGATGCGTTCGCCGATGAACTTGCTGCGCTCATCGGCCGCGCCGTCGCGCTGGAAGCCGGGCGGATAGTACTTGCGGCCGGCATGCAGCGTTTCCAGCGCGGTCATGATTTCGGTGAGGTTGTCGCGCTTGAGCACCACGGCGGCCACCCCGGCGTCGTAGAGCGCCGAGATGATCATGGAGTTCGACACCATGGTCAGCACCACGATCTGGACGTCCGGATAATGCCGCGTCAGGTATTTGACCAGGCGGATGCCGTCGCCATAGGTGTCGTCGCCGGGCATGGAGTAGTCGGTGATGACCACGTGCGGCATATCGCGTTGCAGGTGCTGGATCAGCGCGGTCGGCCCGGGCAGGGTGGCCGTGACCTCGAAGTTGAGGTCCTTTTCCAGCAGGTCGCGCATCCCCATCAAGACCAGGGGATGGTCGTCGACCAGGACGATGCGGAGTCTTTCCATGCGGGGGAGTGACTTCAAGCGAGCCCTTGCTTCAAGTGGAGAGAAGGCGGGCGGACTCAGGGTTGGGGGCGGAGGCAAACCCATAGCGTAGTGGTTTTTGCGTAGCGGCGCGCCCCGCGCCCGAGAACCGGGGCGGGGACCTATGCGCAATAGGGATATCGGCGGCCTCAGCCGGCCGCTTCTTCCTGCAGGCGGCCCAGCACGAAGCCGTCGACCGCGCTGGTGCGGCCGCGCCACAGCGTGGGCTGTCCGGCGATGGGGGTGCCGTCGGCAGTGAAGAACAGGGCGTCGGCGAGATGGATGTAGTTCGGCAGCGGGTCAGCGGGTTGGGGCACGCGGAAGACGTCGCCCAGTTCCGTCAGCGAGGCATGCACGGCCTTGCGAGTGGCGTCGTCCACCTTGTCCAGGGATCCCGTGAAGCTGGCGGCGAAGCTGTCGAAGTACTCTGCCCCGGACACGATGGAACCCGACACCAGCATGCCGCCCATCTGCAGGGTGACGCCGATGCTCTCGATCTGGCTGCCGTTGTTCACCAGGTTGACGAGGAATTGCAGGAAGGCGTCGGCGTCGGGAACGTTGCTCATGGCGTGATTTCTGGAAATGTTTGGAAAGCAGCCAAGATACTCGAATCGCGGGCGAAATACACAGAATGGGATAGGCCGAAAAACAGCCAAATCCGACCGCTATCCGCGCGCTTTGGGAACTGCCATTTTTTCCAGGCTGCGCCCCAGCCGTTCGCTGGCCAGACGCAGGCGGTCCTGCAGCGCCGCAGGCGCCAGCACCTCGAATTCGACGTCCAGCGCCATCAGCCAATACACCAGCGCGTCCAGGCTGGGCACGGCGCATTGCAGTACGCAACGTGCGTCGTCCAGCGCTTCGATCTGGCCGGCACCCGGCGGGATGCGCGTGGCCATGACGGCGCGCGGCGCGTGCAGGATCACGCGCGCGGGTTCCTGGTGCGGCGCCATGTTGACCGACCGCGAGACATAGGCGCGCAGATCGCCGCCTTCGGGCGGAGGGCGCGGCGCGAAATGCGCGCCGACTTCCGGGGCGCCCGCGATGCGGTCGATACGGAAGGTGCGCCAGTCCTCGCGCGCGGGATCCCAGGCCACCAGGTACCAGCGGTATCCGGTATGCGCCAAGCCTTGCGGCTCCACCAGCCGGGTGCTTGCCCGGCCCTTGCCGTCCGCATAGTCGAAGCCGACGCGCAATTGGTCGCGGCAGGCGGCTGCCAGCGTGGCCAGCAGGGTGGCGTCGACGGCCGCGCCGTCGCGCGGGATCGGCACGATGGCCGATCGCAGCGCGTCGACCCGGTGGCGCAGGCGCTGCGGCATGACCTGCTCCAGCTTCACCAGCGCCCGCAGCGCGGTTTCCTCGATGCCGCCCACCGTGCCCGTGGCCGCCGTGCGCAGCGTGAGCGCCACGGCCAGCGCTTCATCGTCGTCCAACAACAGGGGTGGCAGCGCCTTTCCCGCGCGAAAGGCGTAGCCGCCGGCCACGCCGCTGCTGGCATGGACGGGGTAGCCCAGTTCGCGCAGCTTGTCGATGTCGCGCCGCAGGGTGCGGGGGTGGATCGCCAGCGTCGCGGCCAGTTCGGTCCCGGCCCAATGGCGGCGGGTCTGCAGCAGCGACAGCAGGCGCAGGAGGCGGTTGCTGGAAGTAAGCATGGCGGCACGATAGCGCGTATCGAGGGCGGAATCTGTCCTCAATGGATTCTACAGTGGCTCCCGTAGTCAGCGGCAGGGGCCGCGACGCACATCCCTTGATCGAATTGGAGATTTGCCCATGTCTATCGTCTTCTATTGGCACCCCATGTCCAGCGCAACCCCGGTTGCCAGCGCGCTCGCTGAACTGCAAGTGCCGCATGAACGCATCAAGGTGGACATCAGGACGGGGGAACAGCATCGCCCCGAATTCCTGGCGCTCAATCCCAACGGGAAGGTCCCCACGCTGACAGTGGACGGCGCTCCCTTGTTCGAAACCTTGGCGATACAGCTATGGCTGGGAGAGCGCTACGGCGTGGAGCGCGGCCTGTGGCCCGCCGCCGGCACGCCCGAACGCCTGCTGGCGATGTCGTGGTGCGCCTGGTCCTATGTCAGCTACGGCGCGGCGGTGATGCGCCTGTATCTCGCCACGCAGGGCGCTGACGCGCCCGGCGGCGTCGAGGCGGAACGCGTATTGGATGACGTGGACGCGTTGCTGGCCGTGCTGGACGGCCATCTGTCGCGGCAGCCCTGGATGTTGGGCGCGGCCTACTCATTGGCCGATCTGGTGGTCGGTTCGGTGGTCGGCTACAGCGCCTATCTGGGCGCCAGGGTGGCGTCGCATCCGCATGTGCGGGCATGGATGGACCGGGTCCAGGCCCGGCCCGCCATGCAGATCGACGCTTAGCGCGCGTGGGCGGGGGCCGCGGCTTACCAGCCCCAGCAGGTGCCGGTCGCGGGCTTGCCGCAGTTGCGGTAGTTCACGGCGAACCACAGCTTGCCTGCGCCCCGCGGACTGCCATCGTTCTTGGCGTCGTTGCGCGGCAGTTCTTCCAGGGTGTCGCGCGCCTTCTTGGTGGGCGAGCCGCTGGCGGCGTCGGGCGACAGCGCGATACGTCCCAGGCCGGCAGCGTCGCGGTCATCGAAGACGATGTCGGTGTCCTTCAATGCGCTCATCTTCAGGGAGGCGTCGCGCACCGCGGCGGCATAGCTGTCATTGGAGCCGGCAGGCGCCAGGCTCTTGTCGAGCGTGCTGACAGCGAGGATCTGCGCCGGCGCGGCGGGCGCCATCATCTTGTACTGGTCCAGGCCCGGCAGCTGGCCGCCCGCGGCCTGGCGGCGCAGCCAGTCGCCCCACAGGAACTCCGCGAACTCCGGCAGGTTGCCATTGCTGTAGGCGATGTCGCGGGTGAAGTACACCAGCGAGCGGTAGCGGTCCTCTTGCATGCCGCCGGCTTCCTGGGCGCTGGCCAGCCCCAGGCGGGCGGGCAACTGGTCCACGGTGATGGGTTGGTTCTGGCCGTCGCGTAGCCAGGCGCGGCGTTCGTCGACCATGCGCTGCCAGAACGCCGCCGCATTGGGCAGGGTGCTGTAGTTGGCGTCGACCTTGACCCAGACCGGCAGCTTGGGGCCGCCATCGGCGATTTCGCGCAGCGACGAGAAGGTATGGTGGCCGTCGGTCAGATACAGGTTGCCGTCCCAGCCGACCACCACCGTCTTGAGGTTGGCCGCGTTGGTGCCTGGGGCGTTCTTGCAGGCATAGGTGGCCGGCTGGTCCAGGCGGGCGGCGCGCGCCTCGGCGATGCTCTGGAATTCCTGCGCGCGCTCGGCGCCGCCCATGTCTTCGCAGTAGTCGTCGAACTTCTTGCCGACCGTGCGGTTCAGGTAGTCCAGCTGCAGTGCCGGCTTGTCCGCCCAGGTCGGGCGTTCGAAGTCCCCTTGCCAGCGGCCGAGCTTGTAGTAGATCTGGTCGTAGCCGATGGCGGCCTGGGTGGGATGCAGTTCCTCGATGCGGACCTGGATGACGTCGCCCGGCTTGGCCTGCAGATAGGCCGTATTGCGCGGCGGCTGGGTTTCTGCGGGGGGCGTTTCTTCGACGGGAGGCGGCGCGACGGTGACGGGTTCGTCGTCATGGTCGTCGCCGCCGCCGTTGCAGGCTGCGAGGGCCAGCGGCAGCAAAGCCGCGGCCAACGCATGCAACAAACGTTGCCGGCGGGCGGGAAAAGCGCGACGCGCGGGAAGAGAGGTAGAGGGCATGGTCCGTTTCAGGATCTGGTTTCAAAGATAGCCGATCATGAGGGACGCGTGTTTCCTGCAGATTGCACCGGAACGGGTTGCCACGCATGCAGCCTGTCCATCAGGCCGCGCACGACGGTGGCCTGACGGCGGATTCTGGCGGCTGCGGCGGCGGACAGGCCTTCTGCCAGTTCTTCTTCCAGCGCCTCGAAGTGCGAGGCTGGCGCGCGCATCTGCAGGGCCAGCAGCGCGCCCTGTATGCGGTGCAGCATCTGGGCGGTGGCAAGGGCGTCGGGTTTCTCGGCGGCTTGCTCCAGCGCATCGAGATCTTGGGTCATGGTGTCCTTGACCAGTTGCCGGTGATCCGGCGCCAGCGCGGCGTATACCGCGAGCGTACCCGCGGCGGGGAAAGCAGAAGTATGGGGGAGCGGTTTGTGCATGAGAGCCTCCTGGACGTACATGCGGATGACGTCAGGCTCTCGGGCGATATTAAAGAAGCCCGATACCAGGGGGCTTCGAATCGGACGGATTCGCCGACAGCGGAAGCGGCCCCGCAGCCGCTCCGCTGACCTGCTTAGAACGTGTGGCGCACGCCGACGCCGGCGGCCGTGCTCTTCAGGCCGTCGATGAAGGCATAGTCCTTGCCGTACGAACCATAGGCGTACAGGTTGGTGCGCTTGGACAGGTCGTAGGTGTAGCCCACGCTCCAGACGTTCATGTTGGTGTCGCCGCCGGTCAGCTTGTCGTTGTTCGGCGACACGTGTTGCCACGACGCGAACAGGCTGCTTGCGCTGCCCAGGGGCAGAGTGGCGCCCAGCATGTAGGAGTTGGCCTTGAAGCCGTCCACGAAGCGGTTGGTGCCGAATTCATCGCTGAAGGGCGTGCCTGCCGGCAGGTCCTGGCCGACGAACCAGCCGTCGGTGGTGCGGCCGTAGGCGGCGGCGAGCTTCACGACCTCCAGGTCGTAGGACACGCCCAGCGCGTACTGGCGCGGCGTGGCGTCATGGTCGATGGAGCCGCGGTTGGAGCCGTTGAGCTGGTCGTAGGTCAGCGCGACGTTCAGCGGACCTTGCACGTAGCGCAGGCCGGCGGTGATGCCGCGGGTATTGTCGGCGGTGCGAAAACCCGTCTGGTCGGCGGTCGTGTCGTCCGCATTGAACGAGTAGCCGATGCCAAGTTCGAAGCCGTTCACCGAAGGCGTCTTGTACATCACCATGTTGTCCCAGCGCATGGTGTTGGCGGCGCTGAAACCCAGGCCCATGTTGGACTGGGTGTAGCTGGTGTAGAAGGGGTCGATGTCGGCAAGGTAGTTCGAGCCCACCGTGGCCTGGCGGCCGAACTCCAGCGAGCCCCAGGCGTCGTTGGCCAGGCCGATGGTGGCCTGGCGGCCGAACAGGCGGCCGGACTGTCCGCGCTGGCCGTTGGCCGAGTCGAATCCGCTTTCCAGCTTGAACGTGGCGCGCAGGCCGTCGCCCAGATCTTCGGCGCCGCGCAGGCCCCAGCGCGAGCCGGCCTGGATGCCGTTGATCATGCCTATCTTGCTACCGTCGTATCCATCGCCTTTGATCTTGTTGTAGCCGATGCCGGTGTCGATGACACCATAGAGAGTTACCGACGATTCTGCCTGAGCAACGCCTGCAAAAGTCGTGAACATTGCGGCGGCGAGCAGCGTCTTTTTCATCCTTGGGGACTCCTGGTTGAGGGGTGGAAAAAACAAAAGGGAACAGCACGCGAGCATGTAGCTCAGCGCTGTTCCCAGCCCTCATTGTAGGACACCGGCCGCAGCCGGCGGATTCAGCCCTTGCGGCGCGCGCGCTTTTCCTCGCGCACGAAGATGAAAACGCCGACCAGCACCATGGCTGCCAGGGCGTACCAGGTGATGGCGTAGCTCAGGTGATTGTTGGGGAAGTTCAGCACCGTCAGGCCGCCGACGGGAGCGGTGCGCCCGCTGCCGTCCTTGCCCGTCGCATCGGCGTCGATGAAGTAGGGGGCCACGTCGGTCAGGCCGCGCGCCGCAGCGATGGCGGGCAGATCGCGCGAGTACCAGAGGTTGGTCGCCGGATCGTTGTTGCGCAGGAAACCATGAGCCGGCTCGCCCATGCGCAGCAGGCCGGTGACGCTGGCTTCTTCGGGCGTTTGTTGTATGGCCGACTTGCTTTTGCGCCATTCGGGCAGCACGAAGCCGCGGTTGACCAGCACCGTGCCGCCTTCGGGCAACTGCAGCGGAGTCATGACCCAGTAGCCGCTGCCCAGCTCGGTCGCGGCCTGCACCAGGGTCTGGCGGTCGTACAGATAGGTGCCCTTGGCGGTGACGCGGCGGTATTCGGCGTTGTCGGAAGTCAGCGCGGGCCATTCGGCCTGGGCCGGCGCCGGCGTGGGCGCCGCATGGGCGCGTTGTTCGACCTGCGCGATCAGGGTGCGTTTCCAGGCCAGCCGGTGCACCTGCCAGGTGCCCAGGGCGCAGAGGCCCGCAAAAATGGCAACAGCAAGCACCCCCAGGATGACCAGGGTAACTTTGCTGCGCGGATTACGGGAGGAGGTGTCGCGGGAAGTGGAGTCGTTTACTGCGGCCATCAGGGCATTTTCCGCATGTCGTGTGTGGACATGGGCATCATATTGGAGTCGAGGTGGTACATGATCCAGATGGATCCGCTGAGCGTGATTACGACCAGCACCAGCGTGAATATTAACGCCAACATGTTCCAGCCGCTTTCGGACTTGGTGTCCATGTGCAGGAAGTAGATGATGTGGACCACGATCTGCACCGCGGCGAACGCCAGGATCACCAGCGCGGTGGTCCGGGACTGAGAGAAGACCTGGTTCATGACCAGCCAGAACGGGATGGCGGTCAGGATGGCCGCCAGCACGAAGCCGGTCATGTAGCTTTTGAAGGTGCCATGGGCGGCGCCGTCATCGTCGTCGTGGTGGTCGTGGCCGCCGTGGCCGTGATCGGCCGGATGATCCAGGTGCGCGGTCATGGCAGCACTCCCATCAGGTACACGAAGGTGAAGACGCCCACCCAGATCAGGTCCAGGAAGTGCCAGAACATGGACAGGCACATCAGGCGGCGGCGGTTTTCGGGGATCAAGCCGTGCATCTGGACCTGGATCATCATCGTCACCAGCCACACGATGCCGAAGGTGACGTGCAGCCCGTGGGTGCCGACCAGGGTGAAGAAGGACGACAGGAAGGCGCTGCGCTGCGGGCCGGCGCCCTGGTGGATCAGGTGCGCGAATTCGTACAGTTCCAGCGACAGAAAGCCCAGCCCCAGGATGCCGGTCACGGCCAACCAGAGCTGGGTGGCGCCGACGCGGTTGCGCCGCATTTCCAGCATCGCGAAACCGTAGGTGATGGAAGACAGCAGCAGCAGCGCGGTATTCACCGCTACCAGCGGCAGGTCGAACAGGTCCGCGCCGGAAGGGCCAGCCGCATAGTTGCGTCCCAGCACGCCATAGGTGGCGAACAGGCAGGCGAAGATGAGGCAATCGCTCATCAGGTAGACCCAGAACCCGAGCAGGGTCCCGTTCTTGGGGTGGTGTTCGCCCGGGACGTGGAACATGGGCTCCGCGGGCGGCGCGGCGCCGCCGGGCAGGTTGGGGGCCAGGGTATCAGACATTTTTCGCTAGCAACCTTGTGCGGGCGTCTTCGGCGCGCACGACCTCTTCGGCCGGCACGTAGTAGTCGCGCTTGTAGTTGAAGGTGTGAATGATGGACACCAGTATCAGCGCCGCGAACGACAGCACGGCCAGCGGCCACATATGCCAGATCAAGGCGAAACCCATCACCACGCTGATACCCGCCAGGACGATGCCCGCCCAGGTGTTCTTGGGCATGTGGATGGGAATGAAGCCCTGCTGCGGCCGCAGGTAGCCGTGCTGCTTCATCTGCCACCAGGCGTCCTGGTCATGCACGCGCGGCGTGAAGGCGAAGTTGTAGTTGGGCGGGGGCGACGATGTCGACCATTCCAGCGTGCGGCCGTCCCAGGGGTCGCCGGTGTCGTCGCGCAGCGACTCGCGGCGGCGATAGCTGACCACCAGCTGGATCAGGAAGCTGGCGATGCCGCAGGCTATCAGCAGCGCGCCGAAGGCCGCCACCTGGAACCAGATCTGCAGGGACATGTCCTCGAAGTGATTCACGCGCCGCGTCACGCCCATCAGCCCCAGCACATACAGCGGCATGAAGGCGACGTAGAAGCCCACCAGCCAGAACCAGAACGAGCACTTGCCCCAGAACGGATCGAGCTTGTAGCCAAAGGCCTTGGGAAACCAGTACGTGATGCCGGCCATCAATCCGAACAGCACGCCGCCGATGATCACGTTGTGGAAGTGCGCGATCAGGAACAGGCTGTTGTGCAGGACGAAGTCGGCGGGCGGCACGGCGAGCAGCACGCCCGTCATGCCGCCGATCACGAAGGTCACCATGAACCCCAGGGTCCACAGCATGGGGACCTCGAAGCGGATGCGGCCGTGGTACATCGTGAACAGCCAGTTGAAGATCTTGGCGCCGGTGGGGATCGAGATGATCATGGTGGTGATCCCGAAGAACGAGTTCACGCTTGCCCCTGATCCCATGGTGAAGAAGTGGTGCAGCCACACCAGGTACGACAGCACCGTGATCACGACCGTGGCGTACACCATGGACGCATAGCCGAAGAGGCGCTTGCGGCAGAAGGTGGAGACCACTTCGGAGAAGATGCCGAAGGCCGGCAGGATCAGGATGTAGACCTCGGGATGGCCCCAGATCCAGATCAGGTTCACGTACATCATGGCGTTGCCGCCGAAGTCCGCCGTGAAGAAGTTGGTGCCCACGTAGCGGTCCATGGACAGCAGCGCCAGCACCGCGGTCAGCACCGGGAAAGCCGCCACGATCAGCACATTGGTGCACAGCGCGGTCCAGGTGAAGATGGGCATGCGCATCATGGTCATGCCCGGCGCGCGCATCTTGACGATGGTGACCAGCAGGTTGACGCCGGAAAGCAGTGTGCCTACCCCCGCTATCTGCAGGGCCCATATGTAGTAATCGACGCCCACGTCGGGGCTCTGGAGGATCCCCGATAATGGCGGATACGCCAGCCAGCCGGTACGCGCGAATTCACCGACGAACAGCGACATCATGACCAGGATGACGCCGCCCGTGGTCATCCAGAAGCTGAAGTTGTTCAGGAACGGAAAGGCCACGTCGCGCGCGCCGATCTGCAAGGGCACGATGTAGTTCATCAGGCCCGTGACCAGCGGCATGGCAACGAAGAAGATCATGATCACGCCGTGCGCGGTGAAGATCTGGTCGTAGTGGTGCGGCGGCAGGTAGCCCATGGAATCGCCGAACGCCACCGCCTGTTGCAGGCGCATCATGATGGCGTCGGCGAAGCCGCGCAGCAGCATCACGATGCCCAGGATGACGTACATGATGCCGATCTTCTTGTGGTCGATGCTGGTGAACCACTCGCGCCACAGATAGCCCCATTTGCCGAAGTAGGTGATGGCGCCCACCACCGCGATGCCGCCGATGGCGACCGCGATGAAGGTGAAGAGCAGGATCGGTTCGTGGTAGGGAATGGCTTCCCAGGTCAACTTACCGAAGATCAGCTTGGTGAGGTCTGGTTGATCAGGCATCTCGATTCCAGCAAAAAGACCGCAATTTCACGAAGCCCCGTGCGCCAGCGATCCGCTACAGGACCAGTCCTTCGGTAGCGGTGCACATCGCGCCCACATACTTGCGCGGCGCGCCGGTCAGGCCCAGGCGCTCGCGCGTTCCGGCGTCCAGCGTGGTGACATTGAGCGCGCCGGGTATGCCCATGCCGCCTTGCGCGTCGATCGCCATCGCGTCGCGCATGCACATGCGGTTGGGTTCCACGCAGCGGTTGACGATCGCCTCGAACAGGCCGGGCGCGCTGGACGCATAGCGTTGCACCGGGTTGCGTTCGCTGGGTTGCTCCAGCTTCAGGTAGGTTTCGCGGCTGAGCGTGGCGTTGGAGGCGCGGGCGTCAGCCACCCATTTGTCAAAGCCCTGCTGATCCACGCCGTGGAACTTGAAGCGCATGCCGGAAAAGCCCGAGCCGCTGTAGTTGGCGGACAGGCCTTCGTATTCGCCGGGATGGTTGATCACCGCGTGCAGGGTAGTCTGCATGCCCGGCATGGCGTAGATCTGGCCCGCGAGCGCGGGCACGAAAAAGGAATTCATCACGGTGGACGACGTGATCTTGAACTGGATGGGACGGTCCACCGGGGCCGCCATTTCGTTCACCGCGGCGATGCCTTGTTCGGGATAGATGAACAGCCACTTCCAGTCCAGCGCCACGACCTCCACGACTAGCGGCTTGGTGCCGGCCGGCACTTCGCGGCCTTCGGACAGGCGCACTAGCGGGCGGTAAGGATCCAATTGGTGCGTGCTGACCCAGGTGAGCGCGCCCAGCGCGATGATGATCAGCAGCGGCGCGGCCCAGATCAGGAGCTCCAGCATGGTGGAGTGATTCCAGTCAGGGTCATAGTGCGCTTCCTTGTTGCTGGCCCGGTAGCGCCACGCGAACACGAAAGTCAGGAGGATCACCGGCACGATGATCAACAGCATCAAGCCGGTGGAAATGATGATCAGGTTGCGCTGCTGCAAGGCGATGTCGCCCGAGGGCGAGAGCAGGACTGCATTGCATCCGGCGAGCAATGGCAGCGCGGCAACCAGGACCAATCCGCGGAACCTTGGGAAGGACGGCATGACCATACCCCGAAACGTAACCGTGGGAAGTAAACGCAACACTACGCTGGAAGCCGCGAAAAATCTAGGGTAAAAAGAACAAAAATGTGCAGGGCGACGCGCGCAGACCAGGGCTGCATCCCAATGACGGAGCGGCTCTGCGCGATATGGGCTGCAGGCGCGCGGGTGTGTTTCAGGATCTGTTCCGAACCTCCTTTCAGCGAGCATTCACATGGCGACCACCACGCAATATCCCGGTCATGCTCCCTCACTCCCCGCGGCCGGCGGCGGTAGCCACGCCAAGGTGGCGCCAGGGGAAATCGCGGTGGGCGTGGTGGTGGGGCGCGCTTCCGAATACTTCGATTTCTTCGTCTTCGGCATCGCCTGCGTGCTGGTTTTTCCGCAGGTCTTCTTCCCCTTCGAACCGCGACTGGAAGGCACGCTCTGGTCCTTTGTCATCTTCTCGTTCGCCTTCATCATGCGGCCCATCGGCACGGCGCTCTCGATGGCGGCGCAGCGGCGCTGGGGGCGTGCGACCAAGCTCACCATCGCCCTGTTCCTGCTGGGAACGGCTACGGTGGGCATGGCCTTCCTGCCGGGCTACAACGTCATCGGCGCGCATGCGATCACGCTGCTGGCGGTGTTCCGCTGCCTGCAAGGGCTGGCGCTGGGCGGGTCATGGGACGGCTTGCCGTCGCTGCTGGCGCTGAATGCGCCGCCCAACCGCCGCGGCTGGTATGCCATGCTGGGGCAGCTGGGCGCGCCCGTGGGCTTCATGGTGGCCAGCGCGCTGTTCCTGTTCCTGCACGTGACGCTGACCGAAGCCGATTTCCTGGAATGGGGCTGGCGCTATCCCTTCTTCGTGGCGTTCGCCATCAATGTGGTGGCGCTGTTCGCGCGGCTGCGCCTGGTCGTCACCGAGGAATACACGCAGCTGCTGGAAGAGGGCGAACTCGAACCGATCAGCGTTGCGCAGATGGTGCGCGAGCAAGGCTACAACCTCTTCATCGGCGCATTCGCGGCGCTGGCCAGTTATGCCTTGTTCCATCTGGTCACGGTGTTTCCCCTGTCCTGGATTGCGGTCAGCGCTACCCAGCAGATCCAGGACGTGTTGATCGTGCAGATCGTCGGCGCGGTGCTGGGCATACTGGGCACCATTGCCTCGGGCTGGCTGGCCGACCGCATCGGACGGCGCACCACGCTGGGCCTGCTGGCCCTGCTGATTGCCGTGTTCGCGCTGTTCACGCCCTGGCTGCTGGGCGGCGGGCCCAAGGCGCAGGATGCGTTCATCCTGGTGGGCTTCGTGCTGCTGGGGCTGTCCTATGGCCAGGCTTCGGGCACTGTCACCGCGAACTTCACGCGGCGCTTCCGCTATACCGGCGCTGCGCTGACCTCCGACATGGCATGGCTGATCGGCGCGGCATTTGCGCCGCTGGTCGCGTTGGGCCTGTCCGCGCGTTTCGGGCTGGTGGCGGTCAGCGTCTACCTGTTGTCGGGGGCTGCCTGCACGCTGCTGGCGCTGCGTATCAACAAGGTGCTCGAAACGCGCGACTGAAAGCGTCTGCCGTTCAGCCTGCGTAGCCTTCCAGCACGTTGGCGACGTTGACGCCCACGTCCGCCACGGCGTAGCCGCCTTCCATCGTGAACACCGCCGGCAGGCCCAGGCCTGCCAGCAGGCGGCCCACGTGCAGGTAGTCGGCGCTCTTGAGCTGGAACTTGGAGATGGGATCGCCTTCGTAGGTGTCCACGCCCAGCGCGATCACCGCTGCGTCAGCCTTGAAGGCGCGCACGGCGGACAGCCCTTGTTCCAATGCCCGCGTCCAGGCGGCGAAACCGGTGCCGGCGGGCAGCGGCAGGTTCAGGTTGGCGTCCAGGCCAGCGCCTGCGCCGCGCTCATCGGCGTAGCCCAGGTAGAAGGGGTACTCGGTGGTCGGGTCGCCGTGCACCGATACGGTCAGCACGTCGGCGCGTTCATAGAAGATGCTCTGCGTGCCGTTGCCGTGGTGGTAGTCGACGTCCACGATGGCAACGCGTTCGGCGCCGGCTTCCCGCAGCGCTTGCGCGGCCAGCGCCGCGTTGTTAAGGAAGCAGTAGCCGCCAAAGAAGTCAGGGCCCGCGTGGTGGCCGGGCGGGCGCGTGAGCGCCATGGCGACGCGAGGGCCGCTCGCCGCCGAAACGGCGCGCGCGGCGTCGATGGCGCAGGCGGCGCCTGCGGTGGCGGCCTCCCAGGTGCCCGCGGTCAGCGGGCAGCCGCTGTCGAACGAGAACAGGCCGACCCGCGCGGCGAAGTCGGTCGGTTCGATGTCGTGGCGGAATCCGCGCACGGGCCAGACCGAAGGCAGGATGTCGAGGCCGGCATTGGCCGGATCCAGCGCCACCCAGTCGCGCCAGGCCGTTTCCAGGAAGTCCACGTAGCGCGGGGCGTGCACGCGCTTGACCAAGCCCAGGTCCGCCGCCGATGGCGTGCGCAATGCGCCGATGCCGCGCTGGTTCAGCGCTTGCAGCACGTACTCCAGGCGCGCCGGGGTTTCGTGACAGGGCACCAGCTTGCCGCGGAACATTTCCTGTCGGCCAGCGTGTTTTTCGTGGACAGGGTTGTGGAAAATCAGCACGGCGGGGGTGTCCTCGGACGTAGAGCCTGGTGGGCGGAAGCGCAACTATAGCGGCCGCGGCGTTTGCGGCGCCATTGCGCAGGGGGGGATTTTCGGGGGGATTGGCGCCTTAGCGGCCAGTCCGCGCGGCGCATGTGGCGCCCTTGGCGCCGGGATGCGGAATCTTGCGCTCCGATTCGCCTTCGCGCCGGGTCCAGGAAATGATCCGCGCCGAGCCGTCCGGGCACACCCGGTACTGCTCGAAGCCATAGGTGTCGGCGCTGTAGCGGCACGCCACGGAAATAATGGGCTTGGCCGCGTCGAATTCGGGATTGACGAAGCCGCGGCATGGGCTGGCCACTGCATCGGGATACGGGATCTCTTGGTAGCGCCCGTCCTGGGGGCGGTACAGGAAGATGCGCGAAATCGCTTGCGTACTGCCGCCAGTCTGCCCGATGACGAAGTCGAGGTAGCCGTCATGGTCGACGTCCACGTCCTGGAACTGGTCCACCTCCTCGTCGCCGGAGATGTCCGCGATTTGCTGAGCGGACCCGTCCCCCACGCGTACGCTCAGGCGCTGTTGCGGCAACTCGGTAATGGTCACCACGGCAGGCAGGCCGGGCCGGACAGCGTACGAGTAGTCGCGCGCGGCGGCATCCTGGCCGGGCATGAAGAGCGCGGCCAGTGCCGCCAGCGACAGGAATCCTTTCATGCGGGCGCCCTCCGCGCCGTGAACTCGGTGAGGCATTATGCCGCAGCGGCTTGCGGGGAAACCAGGACTTGCCGCCCGGCGGGCGGCGCAGGATCCTGGGTAGAATTCCAAGATACGCAAGATTGCCGCGACGCGCTCCGCCCGCCATGAATTTTCCGTTTCCCATCCGCCAAGAATGTCCGCCGGGCGCCTGTATGTGTGACCGTGACCGGCTGCTGGCCGATCCGTCTGCCGACGTCCGTGTGTTGCGGCTGACCAAGGAAGAGGAAAAGCGCCTTGTGGCGCGGTTGGAGAACATCTCCAGCCTGGAGGACCTGCGCGCCATGCAGGGACGTATCCATGCGCAATTGGGCATCGTGATCCACATCACGCCCAGCGAGAACGAGGTGCGCACCTCGCGCGGCATTGCGATCCAGCTGGAGGACCAGCTGGGGTTGTGCCGCAAGACGCGCACGGCGATTCCCGCCGCCATCCGCCGCGGTTTCGATAACCGGCCCGAGATCGTCTATGCGCTCCTGAACGAGCGCGACCTGCTCAGCGGCACCTGAACGCGTTCAGGATTTCTTTGCTCCGGCGGCCGCGCCGCAGGGCGCCAGCGGCACCACGTCGGCCGGCGTGCGGCCGGCATCCGGGCGCGTCGCGTCGCGCTTCTTGCCCAGGGTGACGGGGTAGATCAGCAGCACGGCGCTCCCGGCTTCCAGCTTGGGATCCTGTTTGGTGCCATAGGCCACTGTCCAGCCGCGTACGGCCAGCGGAGCCAGGGTGTATTGCAGGGCTGAGCCCGGCGAAACGTGCGCCACCTTGCCGGCGAACAGATCCTGCTGGTGGGTTTCCGCGCCATTGGCGGTGACATAAGTGGCGATGCTGACCAGCGCGGCGGCATTGCCGGGACGTCCCAGCACGGCAGTCTTGTACTTGCCGGCAGGGATGTCGGTCAGATTGACGGTGAGAGGACCGGCCGCGTGGCCGCTGGAATCCAGGCTGACGCCGTTGACTTCGGCGCGGGCCAGGGGCGCCGTGCCGGTGTTGCGCACGCGCACGCTGTATTCCCCGGAAGTGCCCGTGACCGTGCAGACCTCGACGCCGTAGGCGGAGCGCACGGGGTGCGCCTGCGCCGCCGTGGCGGCCATGGCCAGCAGGGCCGCCAGCAACAGCTTCGGGGCAGGGGAATGAACGGTGGGCACGGTACGCTCCTCTTGTAAGGGGCAGCGCGCCGGGTTGCCGCGTTGCCTGCCCTATTACACCACTTGGCGGCCGGGCGCCGCGGCTTGCTCGCGCTTGCCGGCCAGCCAGTGGAGGATCAGCGCCAGCACCAGCAGGCCGACGATGATGAAGCCCCAGAAGATCCAGGCCAGTACGGAGATCAGCGTGCCGAGGCTGCCGGCGAAGGGCAGCATCTGGTTCAGGCCCTGTGCGGCCCAGACCAGGCCGCCCTGCAGCGTCTGCAGCCAGGCGGGGTCGACCCAGGCCGCCGCCCAGGCGGGCGGAACCCATTGCGAGGTATCCAGCGCCGTGCCGGGAACCTGGGTCGTGGCGATGGTCGACAGGACCCAGTTGGTCAGCTGCAGCGTCAGCGCAACCAGCCCGGTCCAGAGTGCTGCAAGCACGGCGAAGGCGAGCCAGATGATCTTTTTCATTGAGGTGGTACTCCGATGTTTCAAAAGAGGGTCCACGATAAGGCGGATTCTATTTCTGAAAAACCAGCGTGGTTGTGACAAACGTTAAGAAAAAACCGAAGTTTTTGCCTTGGCGAGCACGATCTGGACCAGCGGATGGTGCTGCCCCCGGCGGTTGCGGATGGCGTGGATTTCCTCGTGCACGTCGTCGCAGCGGGCAAGGGGACGCAAGCCCCGCAGCACGCCGATATCGCCGCCGCCCAGGCGGCTGAGCGGAAACACGCCCAGGCCGCGGGCCGCGAATACCGACATCAGGGCGCTGTCCTCGAATTCACCGACCACGTTGGGATAGATGCCTTGTTCGGAAAACCAGCGGTCCAGCGTCTGGCGCAGCACGGAATGGCCGGTGGGCAGCAGCACCGGCAGGCGTTCCAGGCAGCGTGGAAAGTCCAGGGTGTCGGCCTTGCGCACCAGCTTGGCGGGACCGTACCAGTCCACTGGCGACGAGACCAGGCGGTCGCTGGTGAGGCGCAGGTTGGGGTTGGCGGGCGCGCCCTGGCCGGCCAGCACCAGGTCCAGGTGATGCTGGGCAAGTTCGCCCAGCAGTTCCTCGACCTCGCCTTCGTGGCACGTCAGGCGCAGGTCCGGCGTGTGCAGCACCGGGCCCAGCAGGGCCTGCGCGGCCAGTTTGGAAATGCCGTCCGACAGGCCCACCGACAGGCGTATGACGGGCTTGGTGGCGGCGGCGCGGACTTCCTGGGGCAGCATCTGGCCGATCTGGAAGATCTCTTCGGCGCGGGCGAAGGCGGCCTCGCCCGCGTCGGTCAGCGCCACGCCGCGCCCGGCCGGCTTGAGCAGCTGGTGGCCCAGGTTTTTTTCCAGTTCGCGCACTTGCGCGCTGATGGTCTGGATGGCCATGTCCAGCCTTTCGGCGGCGCGGGAAAAGCCGCCTTCCTTGGCGACCATCCAGAAGTAATACAGGTGTCGATAATTGAGCATGGCAGGAATCACTTCGGTTTTTTCGAACCTTAACTCACTTTCAGGCTGATTTCTCCATCGGCCTCGGATCCGGATCATGAGCCCCTTCGAACACAAGCGGGAACATCATGGACACCTTGCTCACCTTACTCTCCGCCGATTTCTTCGGCACCCCGGCCTGGAGCTGGCTGCTATTCATCGGCATCGTGGTCGCCTTGCTGGCCTTTGACCTGGGCGTGCTGCACAAGGAAGACCGTGAGATCGGCGTGCGCGAGAGCCTGTTGCTTTCGGCTGGCTACATCACCGCGGCGCTGCTGTTCGGCGCCTGGGTCTGGTGGCAGATGGGTTCCGCCAGCGGCATGGCCTACTACACGGGCTTCATGATCGAGAAGTCGCTGTCGATGGACAACGTCTTCGTGATCGCGCTGATCTTCAGTTTCTTCGCGATTCCGCGCCAGTACCAGCACCGCGTGCTGTTCTGGGGCATCCTCGGCGTGATCGTGCTGCGCGCCATCATGATAGGCCTGGGCGCGGCGCTGGTCAGCAATTTTGGCTGGCTGCTGTATCTGTTCGGCGCCTTCCTGGTGTTCACCGGCATCAAGATGTGGATGATTGCGGACCAGACGCCGGATATTGCGTCCAATCCGATCCTGAAGTTCCTGAAGCGCCGCATGCGCGTCACGGAAGGGCTGCGCGGCAACGCGTTCTGGGTGATGGAGACCGATCCCGCCACGTCGAAGAAGGTGCGTTGGGCTACGCCGCTGTTGCTGGCGCTGGTGTTGATCGAGTTTGTGGACCTGTTGTTCGCGGTGGACTCCGTGCCGGCAATCTTCGCCATCACCACAGACCCGTTCATCGTCTACACCAGCAACATCTTCGCCATCCTGGGCCTGCGTGCGCTGTACTTTGCGCTGGCTGCGATGATCCACCGCTTCCATTACCTGAAGTACGCCCTGGCTCTGGTCCTGGTCTTCATTGGCGGCAAGATCTTCCTGGTCGGTTTCATCGGCAAGGTGCCGGCTGCCTTGTCCCTGTCGGTAACCTTCGGCCTGATTGCTGGCGGCGTGTTGTTCTCGCTGTGGAAAACCCGCTCGGACGCCTCCAAGCAGGAACTCGCGGCTGAATAATCCCGCGACCAGAGGCAAAGCGCCCGCCATATCCAACGGATATGGCGGGCGCATTTTTTGGGATTTGTCGCGCCTGTGCGGCGGGCGTAGAGTGCTGGACAGTCCAAAAGCCGCAAGGAGCCGTCATGACCAGTTGGTCCGCCAAACAGTATTCCGCCTTTGAAAACGAACGCACCCGTCCGGTGCGGGACCTGGTCGCCGCCTTGCCCAACCAGGACGTGAAGCGCGCCGTGGACCTGGGCTGCGGCCCCGGCAACTCCACCGAAGTGCTCGCCAGCCGCTACCCCGACGCCGAAATCAGCGGCATGGACAGCTCGGAGGACATGCTGCAGTCGGCGCGAAAGCGCCTGCCGGGGCTGCAATTTGAACTGGCCGACATCGCCACGTGGAATCCGCCCGAGACCTACGACGTGATCCTGGCGAACGCCGCGCTGCAATGGGTGCCGGACCACGCGACGCTGTATCCGCGCCTGGTCGGCAAGCTGGCTCCGGGCGGCAGCCTGGCGGTGCAGACGCCGGATAACCTGGAAGAGCCGGCCCACCGCCTGGCGCGCCAGGTGGCAGGCGAAGCGCCCTGGGCCGCCGCCATCGGCGGATTCAAGCATCCGCCGCGGCACAGCGCGGCCTGGTACTACGAACTGCTCAAGCCGCATTGCGGCCTGCTGGACGTGTGGCGCACGACTTATCATCACCCGCTGGCAGGCGCGGCGGCGGTCGTGGAGTGGTTCAAGGGCACGGCGCTGCGGCCCTACCTGGACCGGTTGGACGCCGCCGGGCAGGCCAGTTTCCTGGCCCGCTACCAGTCGCTGATCGAAGAGGCCTATCCGGCGCTGGCCGACGGCACGGTGCTGCTGCCGTTCCCGCGGCTGTTCATCATCGCGGGGCCGAAGCAGGGCTGAGACCCGCAGCGGGCGGTTCCCAGCCGCCGCCCAGCGAGCGGTACAGATCCACCAGCACCAGCGACACCGCGGCCTGGGTCGACACGCGGGCCTGGTCGCTGGCCAGCACCGCGTTCTGCGCGCTGAGCACGTTCACGAAGTCCGACGCGCCCGCGGCATATTGGCGTTGCGCGTTGAGCAACGCCTGGCGGGCGCTCTCGGAGGCGCGCTCCAGACTCACCCGGGTCAGTTGCTGCGCCTGGTAGGCGGTCATGGCGTTGTCGACTTCATGCCAGGCATTCAACACGGTCTTCTGGTACAGCAGCGCGGCTTCCTGAGCTTGCGATTCGCGCAGCCGCAGCCGGCCTCGCAGCCGGCCGCCCTGGAAAATGGGAATCTGCAACGCGGGGCCGACGCCGAAGACGCCGGCATTGTCGGAGTCCAGGTCTCGCAACTGCAGGGCTTGCAGGCCGAGGTTGCCCGATAGCGTGATGCGCGGATAGAAATCGCCCTCGGCCACGCCGATGGCTGCGACGGCCGCATGCAGATTGGCCTGGGCGCGGCGGATGTCGGGCCTGCGTTCGGCCAGTTCGCTCGGCAGCCCGACGGGGACTTGCAGCGGACCGCCCGGTATCGGGCCCACCGCCGCCAGGCGCGGTTGCAGCGCGCCGGGCGGTTGCTCCAGCAGCAGCGCCAGCGCATTCATCAGCTGTTCGATGCGCAGCACGAGCGGCGGCACGCCGGCTTCGATGGAGGCGGCCTGCGCATCGGCTTGTGAAACGTCCAGTTCGGTGGCGACGCCTTCGCGCTGGCGCAGGCGGGTCAGCGCCAGGTTGCGTTCGGCATTGGCGAGCGTTTGGCGCAGCACGTCCAGCTGGTTCTGCGTGCCGCGCAGCAGGATGTAGTTGCGCGCCGTTTCGGCGCGGATGGCCAGGACCACGCCGCGCTGCGCCTCCAGCGCCGCCTGGGATTGGGCGCCGGCCTGTTCGACTTCGCGCCGCACGCGGCCCCACAGGTCCAGTTCCCAGCTGGCGTCCACGCCCGCTTGCCACAGGTTGAATGAGGACTTGCCGCCGTGGCCCGAAGGGTCGGCCAGGCCGACCTCGCTGTTCTGGCCGCGCTTGTAGCTTGCGCCCGCACCGACGGCGGGCAGGCCGTCGGCTTCGGTCACGCGCAAGGCCGCGCGGCTTTGCAGCAGGCGTTCGTGGGCGATACGTATGTCCAGGTTGGCCTCGGTCGCTTCGGCGATCAAGGCGCTCAGGGTGGGATCGCCGAAGCTGTCCCACCAGGACGTGTTCACATCTTGCGGCACGGGGACGCTGTCCGCGGCGGAGGCGTCGGGTACTCGCCACTGCGCGGGCAATTGCGCCTGGGGAGCCTGAAAGTCGGGGCCCACGGCGCAGCCTGCCAAGGCGGAAAGTGTGCAGGCCAGCATGGCATTGAGCAAGCGGCGCGGGATCATTGCGTGGACTCCTCTGCCGCGGCGCCGGTATCGACCACGGCTTCGACGGACATGCCGGCGCGCAGCGGCGGCGCGCCTTCGGCCGGCGCATCCAGCACGATCTTGACGGGCAGGCGCTGCGCGACCTTGGTGAAGTTACCGGTGGCATTGCTGGGGACTACCGGTGAAAAGCTCAGGCCCGTGGCTGGCGCGATGCTCTGGACGCGGCCGCGCAGCGGCGTATCCGGATAGGCGTCGACCGTGATGGTCGCGAGCTGGCCCGGACGCATGCGGGTCAACTGCTTTTCGCGGAAGTTGGCCACCACATAGGCTTGCTGCAGCGGCACCACTGCGAGGATGGGCGTGCCCGGGCTGACGTAGGCGCCCACGCGCAGCGAGCGCCGGCCGACGATGCCATCGATAGGGGAGACGACCTGGGTATGCGACAGATTGAGTTCCGCGCGGTCCTTCAGGGCCTGCGCGCGCAGCAGCCCGGCCTGTGCCGCCTCGCGGTTGGCTTCCAGCACGTCGCGCTGCTTGCGAGCGGCTTGCAAGGTAGCTGTGTGTTCGGCTTGCCGAGCCTGCGCCATGTCCAGCCGGCTGCGCGCCTGTTCATAGGCTTGCTGGGTGCCCGCGCCCTCGCTGGCCAGCCTGCGGTGGCGTTGGGCCTCGCTTTCGGCATAGCGGATGTCCGCCAGGTCGGCGCGCGTGACGGCGACGGCCTGCTCGATCACGGCCTGCTGGCGTTCCAGGGTGGCGGCCGCGTCCGAGAGGCGCGCCGCCGCCACCGCGAGCTCGGCGCTTGCGGCCGCCAGCGCGGCCTGATGGTCGCGGTCGTCGATGCGGGCAAGCAGTTGGCCCTGCTTGACGGCCTGGTTGTCTTCGACCAGCACGGCGTCGATGAAGCCGGACACCTGCGGCGCGACGATGGTGTGATCGGCGACGACGGTGGCGTCGTCGGTGGATTCAGCGGCGCCGGTGGCGGACCATGACCAGCCCGCATAGGCCAGGAGGACCAGGGCGCCGAGGGCGCCGGCGCGGGGAAGGGGAGAAGTCAAAAGAGGGAATGGCATGATATGGACTCGATTTCAGGCCGCGGCGCGCGGAGGGTAGATCCGGGTCGCGACGAAGGGGATGAGCAGGATGAGGAGCACGGCCACGCCGGCCATGCACAGATAGAGGTCGGCGGAGGTCAGCACGGCGGCCTGCTCCTGGATGCGGCGGGACAGCGCCGCAGCGTTTTCGCCGGCCGTGCTCAGCGGAAAGTTGCCCAGCTGGTCGGCCAGCATGCTGGAGTGGTAATTGCGGCGCGAGGTGGTCAGCGCGTCCAGCAGGCCGGTGGCGGCCACCGCGGCAAAACCCTTGATGGTGTTGAACCACGATGAGGCCCAGGGGCCGTCCTGCGGCGCCAGGCCGCCCGTGGCCAGCATCAGCAGCGGGATCACGGCCATGGGCTGGGCGAAGATCTGCACGGCTTCGAGCAGATAGAACTGCTCGCGCGACCAGACGGGCGTCAGCTGCGACCCCAGCAGGCAGGATACGGCCAGCAGCCCGAGGCCCGAGGCCAGCACCCAGCGGCAATCCACCTGGCGCAGGTTGCACAGCGCCGCGACCAGCGGCAGCGCGATCAGCTGCGGCAGGCCCATGGTGAGCAGCACCGGCGCCGTTTCCAGCGGCCGGTAGCCGCGCAATTGCGCTAGGAACGACGAGGGAATCAGGATCACGCCCAGCAGCACGATCAGCACGCCGCCCAGCGTCAGCAAGGCATGGCTGAGATTGCGGTGGCGCAGGAGCTGGATCTTGAAGAACGGCAGGGGATGCGACCATTCGTTGACCATGAACAGCACCATCAGCACGCCGCCGCCGCCCAGCAGCACGGAGATCAGCGGCGAGTTGAGCCAGTCCAGCCGGTCGCCCTGCAACAGGCCGATGACCAGCATGGACAGCGCCGGGGCGCCCAGCAGCAGGCCGCGCCAGTCGAACAGGCGCAAGCGCTCGAGCTTGAGCGGATCCTGGGGCAGTCCGCGCCAGACGGCCCATGCGGCGAGCGCCGCGGGAGCGACGATCAGCCAGAAGGCCCAGCGCCAACCCAGCACCTCGGTGCAGAAGGCCGCCAGCGGTATGCCCAGGCTGGGCGCGAAGGTGGCCGTGAGGGCGTAGCCGCCCAAGCCGTAGAGCTTGATGCCTGGCGGCAGGAAGCGCAGCGCCACCGTCATGAGCATGGGCGGCAGCGCGCCGCCCGCGAGGCCTTGCAGCGTGCGCAGGAACAGCAGCACGGGCAGGTTGGGCGCAAACGGGCAGAGCGCGCCGAACAGCGCGAAGGCGGCCAGCGCCGTGACCGTGAAGCGGCGCAATGAAAACGTGACCGAGCACCAGGGCGCGAACGCCATGGCGCATACCGACGCCGCCGCGTAGACGGCGACGAACCAGGTGCCCTGGTCGTAGCTGATGCCCAGCGCGCCGCGGATGTCGGGCAGCGCCATCTTGGTCACGTTTTCGTTGAGCCCAGCGAGGATCACTGCCAGCAGCACGCCGAGCAATCCGGTCAGGATGCGCCAGCCGAAGGCCGCAGCAGCGGGCGGGGTGGGGGGAGCGGCGGCCGTCATGATCGTGGGCCGCCCCTGCCCGGAGATGAGGAAGACAACATGGAATAGCGTCCTTGGATAACAGGAGCTATTCAGTCTAGGTAGATGCGGGGGGCGGAAAAACCATCCCTGGATCAACCCACCCTTGCGCCCGACGCAAGGGTGCGTGGGGTGCTGCGCGGGTGTGCGGCGAGGCTTGCGCGGCGGGCAATCTTCGATTGCGCCGCGCGGGATTTATCCCGGCGGGCAGGCGAACGAATATTGCAGCACTCGTTAACCGCAGAGGATTTCATGAATACATTTCGACTCTCCGTCCTGGCGCTGAGCATGGCGCTCGTCGGCGCCGCCGCGCATGCCGAAGGCAAGACCCGTGAACAGGTGCGCGCAGAACTGATGGAAGCCAAGGCCGCCGGCCTGGTGACTTATGGCGAACAGCAATACCCGGTGGATCTGCCTCATGTCAGCACCAAGACCCGCCAGCAGGTGCGCGAAGAACTCGACGCCGCGCGCGCGGCCGGCCTGGTCACGTATGGCGAACAGGATTATCCGCCCGCGCTGCCGTCGCAATCGGACAAGACCAGGGACCAGACGGTCGCGGAACTGCGCGAGGCGCGCCTGCGCGGCCAGATGAAATCGGGCGAACTGGACTATCCGCCCGCCGTCAATTGATACCGTCGGCCTTGTCCGCGAAGTAGCGGGCAGGCGTCTTGCCCAGCGTCTTGCGGAACATGGTGATGAAGGCGCTGACGGACTCGTAGCCCAGGTCTTCCGCCGTGCGCTGCACCGAGATGCCCGCGGACAGGCGCTGCAAGGCCTGGATGATGTGCATCTGCTGGCGCCAGCGGCCGAAGCTCATGCCGAGCTCCTGCTGCACCAGGCGCGCCAGCGTGCGTTCGCTCATGGCGATGCGCCTGCCCCATTGCGCCACCGTGCTGCGGTCGGCGGGATCGGCGTGCAGGGCATCGGCGATTTCACGCAGGCGCGGGTGTTCCGAAATGGGCAGGTGCAGTTGTTCGGCCGGCATGCGCGCCAACTGCTCGACCAGCACTTCAGCCAGCTTCCGGTTGGAAGGCGTGGCGGTGTCCTGCGGAGCCAGGTCGGCCAGGTAGACGACCAGTTCGCGTACCAGCGGCGAGATCGCCAACGTGCAGCACTGTCCAGGCAGGCCCGCGGCGTCTGGCGGTACGAACAGGAAACACACCCGGCCGTTCTGCGTGACGCGGTTGCTGTGCGGCACGCCGCCAGGAATCCAGACGCCGCATTGCGGCGGCACCATCCACAGGCCTTGCGGCACGGAGCAGGTCACCCCGCCCTGCAAGGACAGCACCAGCTGTCCCATTGCGTGCCGGTGCGGCGGGGATTCCTGATCGTTCTCGTCCGCGTGCACGCGCATGGCATAGGTCCATTGCGAGTCGATATCGGGGTTGAAGAACGGGGCGGGATCGTCCAGGCGGTGCATTGAATATCACCTTGACAGAATTTAGGGATAATTTGTCATTATGTCGAAATTCGGCGAAGGCGGCGATGCTTAAGCTGATGGCATGAATTCGCATCCCCTTACTTCCAAACGTCCCGCCGGCCATCCCGTGTTGCTGATCGCCGGCATTCTTTGCATGTCCATGGCGCTGCGCGCGCCCATTACCGGCGTGCCGCCGCTGACCGGCATGATCCGCGAGCAGTTGGGGCTGAGCGCCACCGCCGCGGGCATGCTGATCACCTTGCCCCTGCTGGCCTTTGCCGTGGTGTCGCTGTTCGCCGCGGGCCTGGCGCGCCGCCACGGGCTGGAGCGCAGCTTGTTTGCCGCCATGCTGCTGGTCGCGGCGGGCATCGTCGTGCGCACGCTGGGGCCGGCCTGGAGCCTGTTCCTGGGCACCGTGGTCATCGGCGCCGGCATCGCCATCGGCAACGTGCTGTTGCCCAGCCTCTTGAAGCGCGATTTCCCGCAGCAGGTCGCGGGCCTGACCTCGGCCTACGTGCTGACCATGAGCCTGGCCGCGGGGCTGGCGTCCGCCATCGCCATCCCGCTGGCCGGCCTGTCCGACGCGACCTGGCGCTTTTCCTCGGGCTGCCTGCTGGTGGTGCCCGTGCTCAGCGCCTTGCTATGGCTGCCGCAACTGGCCAACCACACCGCGCCTGCGGCATCCACGGCGCATGCGCCGCACGGCCCCCGCCTGTGGCGTTCTGCGCTGGCGTGGCAGGTGACGCTGTTCCTGGGCATCAATTCCTTCGTGTTCTATGTGGGCGTAAGCTGGCTGCCGGCCATTTTGCGCGATGCCGGCTACACGGCGGAACGCGCCGGCGCGCTGCATGGCCTGCTGCAGCTCATGTCGGCCGTCCCGGCCCTGTTCCTGGCTCCGGTGGTGCGGCGCCTGAAGGACCAGCGCGGCGCGGCGTTCTGCTCGGCCGCGGCCTCGTTTGTCGCGTTTGCCGGTCTGATCGTCGCGCCTGGCTGGGCGACGCTATGGATCGTCCTGATGGGACTGGGCACGGGCGGCGGCATCATCCTCGGCCTTGCATTCGTGGGCCTGCGCGCCAGCCATGCGCAGCAGGCGGCGGCGCTGTCGGGCATGGCGCAATGCGTGGGCTATCTGTTCGCGGCAAGCGGTCCTGCGCTGGCGGGCACGCTGCATGACACGCAGGGAGACTGGAGCCTGGCGCTGGCCCTGTGCGCGGTCTTGTGCCTGGCGATGGCGGCTACCGGTCTTTATGCGGGCCGCGCCATCCAGATCGGGCAATACCGGGACGCCGCGCTCAAGGCTGTCCGGCCCGGCTTTTCCACAAGCGCACCAGCGGCTCGGGCGCGTCGGTCTCCGGCACGTCGAAGCTGACGTCCGCGACGCCGTCGCCTTCGTACACGACCTCGACGTGGAAGTAGCGCTGGTCGCCGCCCGCCGGTGCGCAGCGCGGAACGGCCACCGGCGCGGCGCGTTGCAGGGCGTCGCAGACCTCCTGCCGCAGGTCCGGCGGGCAGGTGACGAGGTCGATGCTGCGAGGCTGCGCCAATGCGGGCACATAGGCCAGCCCGCCTTCGCGGGTCAGGCGCACCAGCATGGCAAGGTCCAGGGACGGCAGCTCGATCATGTCTGGACTCCCACGCCGGCCCACGCCCGGGCGACGGCGTCGCGCACGGCGGCCTCATGGCGTTCCGCCGCGACGGCCAGTGTCAGTTTCGCGAACTGCACGAAGTCGGCGTCGTGGCGCAGGCGCTTGTCGCACAGCGCGTCGTACCAGACGCGGCCCGCGCCGGCCCACGCGGGGCCTTCCAGCGCTGTGGCCGCCAGATAGAAGGCGCGGTTGGGAATGCCGGAATTGATGTGCACGCCGCCGTTGTCGTTTGGCGTGTCCACATAGTCGCGCATGTGCGCGGGCTGCGGATCCTTGCCCAGCAGGGGATCGTCGTAGGCGCTGCCGGGCTCCGCCATGGAGCGCAGCGCGCGAGCGCGGATCCTGGGCTTGAACAGCCCGGCGCCCACCAGCCAATCGGCGTCGCGCGCGTCCTGGCCCAGCGTGTGCTGCTTGACCAGCGCGCCGAAGACGTCGCACAGGGATTCGTTCAGGGCGCCGGACTGGCCCTGGTAGAGCAGGGCGGCCTCGGCGTCGATCACGCCATGCGTGAGCTCGTGGCCGATGATGTCCACCGCCACCGTGAAGCGGTTGAACACTTCGCCGTCGCCATCGCCGAATACCATCTGCGCGCCGTTCCAGAAGGCGTTGTCGTAGTCTTCGCCGTAATGCACGGTGCCCACCAGCGGCAGGCCCAGGCCGTCGATGGAGTGGCGCTTGTAGACATCCCAGAACAGCTTGTAGGTCGAGCCCAGATGTTCATAGGCTTCGTCCACTGCCACGTCGCCGCTGGCGGGGGCGCCTTCGGCGCGCACCAGCTTGCCAGGCAGCGTGGTGGTGTTGGCGGCGTCGTGCACGGCGCGCTGGGGTGTGCCGGCGGGCGCCGCCTTCTTGGGGCGGGCTGGCTTGGCGCGCGGCGGCTGCACCGCCATCTCGCGCAGGCTGCGCTGCTGCTGGTCGATGATCAGCGTCTTGACCGCGGGCATGCTGACCCGCGCGTCGGCGTGTTGCGCCAGGCGATCGAGCATGTAGGGGGGGATCACGCCGATCAGCGGCGCGGACTCGGAAGGACGTGGCATGCGCGGTCTCCGTCGTGGGCGCCGGGCCAGGGCCGCGGCGCGAGGCGATTCAACGGTAGCAGATAGATCCGCGGCAGGGACGTAACAGTGTGCGGCCTGATGCTAGGAACTATGGACGCCGCGTGGCGGCGTCCATGACGCGCGGCGCCTAGTTGAACACGCCCGTGAGGACGTCCGCGACGACGGCGGTGGCGATGGCCACGAGGATCAGGTCGCTGCCCGCGACGCGCCATTCGTAGCCCGGGTGCACGGGCAGGCGCGCCAGCATGGGGCCGGGCACCATCTTCTTGGCGATGCCCGGAGGCAGGGGCTTGCCGCGCGCCAGGTTCTTGCGTATGCCCGGCGGCAGCGAGCCATAGCCCGTCGCCCCGGCCTGCACGGCATAGCCGCGCGCGGTGGAAACGGTGATGCCCGCGGTGCTGAGCGTGACGCTGACCCCGCCGTCCTGGCTCTGCTGGCCCTTGTTCTTGCCATTGCCATTGCCGTTACCGTTGCCATTGCCTTGGCCCGCGTGATCCGGCTTGCCTTTGCCCTCGGGCGGCGCGGCCTGGGCTGGCGCGCCGAGCGCGGCGGCACAGGCAAGGATGGCAATGATCATTGAGGGTGTGCGGTGCATGGTTGCGGCTCCTGCAGTGTAGAGGTGCCTAGCGTAGCGCTGTCGTTGGACTCGCGCCACTGTCTGTTGCCGTCGCCATCGCAACAATCGCCACAATTCGTTTGATGTTCCACTCGCGATAGAATCCCCTGCTTATTTTCCGGGGGGGAACGCACGATGAGGTATTTCCTGATCTTGGTTGGGGCGGCCGTGGTCGCTTATTTGCTGGCGCGCGGCATCGCCGCCGTGCTCTCGGACCGTAAACGTTCAAAATCAGAAAGGGATTCGAAGTGAAGCCGACAGATATCCAGATGGTCAAGACGATTGGTGCCGTAAAGCCGCGTAGTTTCAAGATCGCGTTGATCACGGCGGTGTTGTTTTTGCTGATCCTGTTCCTGGCTTTCGATTCCTGGTTCCAGGTCGATCAGGGCGAGCGCGGCGTGGTGCTGCGCAACGGCAAGCTGGTGCGCGTGTCGGAGCCGGGCCTGGACTTCAAGACCCCGTTCATCGACAACGTGATGACGGTGTCGGTGCGCGACCACACGTTCGTGTTTGAAAAGCTGGAAGCCTACAGCTATGACCAACAGCCGGCCACGCTACGCGTGTCGGTGACCTATCGCGTGCCGCCCGAGCACGTGGCCGAGCTGTACTCGGAGTACGGCACCATCAGCAATCTGCAGATGCGCGTGCTGGAGCGCAAGACGCCGGATTCGGTGAAGAACGTGTTCGGCCAGTACACCGCGGTGCGCGCCATCCAGGAACGCCAGAAGCTGGGCCAGGACGTGAACACTGCCGTGCTCAAGACGATGGAAGGCGCGCCGGTGCAGGTGGTGGGCGTGCAGATCGAGGAAGTCGGCTTCTCGCAGGCCTATGAGCATTCGATCGAACAGCGCATGCTGGCGCAGGTGCAGATCGAGACGACCCGCCAGCAGAAGGAAACGGCGATGATCAACGCCGAAATCCAGGTGGTGAAGGCCAAGGCGGAAGCCGACGCGCGCCGCCAGCAGTTCACGGCCGAGGCCGACGGCATCCGCATGCGCGGCGACGCCGAAGCGGCCGCGATCCGCGCCAAGGCCGAGGCCCTGGCCGCCAACACCAATCTTGTGAGCTTGAACGCGGTGGAGAAGTGGGACGGCGTGCTGCCGACCACGCAGGTGCCGAACGCGGCCCTGCCGTTCATCGGCATCAAGTAGGCGCCGCGGGCGCAGGCTGCGCCCGCAGCGGCGGTGCAGCCTGACGCTGCCGCGCGTAGTCCATGAGGCTGTCGCCCGACAATGCCTTGCTGTAGTACCACCCCTGCACGACGATCTCGGCGGGGGATTCCAGCGCCATCAGCTGCTGGTCCGTTTCCACGCCTTCCACCACGATCTGCAGGTTCAGCGCTTCGCAAAAGCGCAGCAGGCCGTTCAGGACCAGCGCGCCGCGGGCGCTGTCTTGCGCCACGACGAAGCTGCGGTCGATCTTGACCGCGTCGATTTCGAACTGGTGCAGATAGCTCAGGGCGGAATAGCCGGTGCCGAAATCATCGATGTAGATACGGGCGCCTATCGCGTGCAGGCGGTCGAAGGCGGTGTGCAGCGCCTGCGTGTCCTCCACCAGCGCGTCCTCGGTCAGCTCGACCGAGACCTGGCCGCCAGCCTGCGCCAGCACCTTGATCAGTTTCTCCAGGTAGTCGCCGGACGTCAGCGTGCCGGCCGTGACGTTGATGGTCATCGGCAAGGCGAAGTCGCGCTTGCGCCATTGCAGGCATTGCTGCACGGCCTGCCTGGCCACCCACAGGTCCACCTCCCGCATCAGGTCGGCCTGCGCCAGCCAGCGCAGGAATTCCACCGGCGTTTGCCGCGCGCCGTCGGGGCCGGTGGCGCGCAGCAGCGCTTCGCAACCCGTGCACAGGCCACTGCGCAATGACACCTGCGGCTGGAACTCCAGATGGAAGTCGTATTGGCTGATGGCGCGGATGCGGGTGTTTTCGGCGTTGCGGCGCGCGCGGTCGGCATAGGTCTGCACCACGGGATCGTGCGCGTACAGCAGCGATTCTTCTTGCAACCGGGTGAAGGTCGTGTCCAGCGATTTGAAGTAGACGGTGGCGCTTTCCTGGCGCTGTCGCTCCAGCGCGACGACAAAGGGCGCGTACAAACACGCGCCCAGCGCCACCAGCACCAGCTGCAGCGCCACGCCGCCCAGGCTGCCGCCGGCCGCGATGTAGGCGTTGAACAGCACCGGCGAGGTCAGCGGCAGGGTCGTCGTCGCGGAAGGCAGCCAGCCCAGCTGCACGACGGCCAAAGCGAGGATGGCGTTGGTCACCGGCGCCAGGATGAACGGCGCCAGCAGGCGCGGATTCAGGATCAGGGGCAGCCCGAACAGCAGGATTTCATTCACGTTCAGCAGCGCCACTGGCAGGCTGGCCAGCGCCAGCAGGCGCAGCGATTCGCCGCGCGCAAACACGAGCATGGCCACCGCCAGCGACAGCGTCGCGCCCGATCCGCCGATGAAGACGAAAGCGCCCAGGAGGGTGCTGTTCAAGGCATACATGCCTTCGTAGCCGGCGGACTGGGTGGCGGCATTCAGCATGACCGCCTGGTCCATGACGCTCATCAGGGGAGCCAGCGCGTGGTAGCCGTGTATGCCGAAGAACCACAGCAGGGAATTCAGGCCGGCGACCAGCGCGCCCGAGGTGAAGGGGCTGTCCAGCGAGGCCAGGCTCAAGGGGATGTTGAATTGCGCCACGGCGGGAATCTGCAGCGCGGCGGACAACGCCAGCACGACCAGGGTGGCCGTCAGCAGGCCCGGCACGACCATGTTCAGCGTGTCGCGGACGTTTTCGCTGATAACGCCGTCGGGCGCCAGCTGGGTCCAGCGGCGGCGGTGCAGCCACGCCATCAATGGCACGGTCAACAAGGGCGAAACGATGGCGATGAACAGAACCAGGGTGGCGGCGGCCTGGGGGTAGGGCGCCATCAGGCCGTCGGCGATCATCACGTAGGACAGGCACAGGAACGCGGTGGGCAGATGCGGCACCCGGTGGCGGAACGACAGCATGTAGCCGATGGATGTGCCGGCCAGGATAGGCATGAGGTTCGTCAGCTTGTCGTGGACGGCGGTCAGCAGTTCCACAACGGTGGCTGGCAGGCCCAGTTGCCGGGCGACGACGGACAGCACCAGGAACAGCGCCGTGACCAGCAGGCACGGCAGGGTCCAGAGCAGGCCCTCGCGTATGGCGCGCAACGCGCTCGCGCCCGCCAGCGCAGCCAGCCGATCTTTTGGATAACGCATCAGGGCCAGTTTCGGCATGGCGGTTCGCCCAATAGTCCGTGCAAGCGAAGACCCCCCCGCTCCCGTGTTTGTAAGAATATTTTGCTACATCCTAGCCCCGCTTTTCCCGGTTTAGCAATCGACGCCTAACAGAATGTCAGGGATTCCCCTCTATCAAGAATTGCAAAGCGGGCGCAAGGTGGCAGCACAGGCACACGGGGACGCTATACGATCAAGCGTCGTTCGCCCGGTGGCGGGACTACAAGCTTCAGAAAGAGGAGACGTGGATGTCTCAGTTGGATTGGACGTCCGGCGATACCAAGCCGGACCGGCAGGGGTACTACGAAACGCGATACGACACAGGATGCACGGCCATCACGCTGTACAGCGTGCTGGGTTGGATGCCGGTGAAAACGCCCGGCAACATGGTGAGCTGGCGCCCTTTGCCGCCAGCCGTCGAAAGACAGGAAGCCGAGCGCCACATCCAGGAACTGCGAGAGGCGCAAAGCCACGTTCCCATGGATTACTGACGGGATAGGCAGGCCTGTCCGCTACCAAGCATTACCCGTGCGGCGCCTGGCATGCCGCTGTAGCCGCGGGCGCGTCCATGGCGGGCGCGGGGATACGCTAGAATATAAATAGTTCCTATTTAGATTCTATAGCCAGGTGCGCCTTGCCTACGTCCGACTCGCCGCCCGCCGATCCCGTCGCGCAACTCTATCGTGACCACCACGGCTGGCTGTCGGTCTGGTTGCGCAGGAAGCTGGGCAATTCTTTCGACGCGGCGGATCTGGCCCACGATACCTTCGTGCGGCTGATGGCCGGGCGGCGCAGGACGGACGCGGGCGCCGAGCCGCGCGCGTTGCTGACCCACATTGCGAAGGGCTTGGTGGTGGACCACTGGCGCCGGCGGGCGCTGGAAGAGGCCTATCTGGCCGCGCTGGCGCAATTGCCCGAGCAGCAGGCGCCTTCGCCCGAAGCGCGCGCCCTGATTTTGGAAACCTTGCGCGCCATCGATACGGCGTTGCGGACGCTGTCCGCCAAAACGCGCGAGATCTTCCTGATGTCGCAGTTCGACGGCATGGGCTACGACGCGATCGCGCAAAGCCTGGGCGTGTCGCTGTCCACGGTCAAGCGCCATGTGCAGGCGGCGCTGGCCGCATGCCTGATCGCAAGCCAGGCCGACGCGTGATCGATCCCGCCATCCTGAAGGAAGCGGCCGGCTGGCTGGTGCGCTTCCAATCCGAGACCTTGTCGCCGGCGGACTGCGAGTCCTTCGACCGCTGGCGCGGCCGTAGCGCCGCGCACGCCGCGGCTTGGCAGCGTGCCGAAGAAATGCTGCGCGGATTCGGCCAGGTGCCGCCGCGTGTCGCCGCCGATACCTTGCGGCGGCTGGATCGCCCGCGACGCCGGCAGGCGCTGCGGGCGCTGGCTGGCCTGCTGGTGCTGGGACCGGCGGCCTGGCTGGCCGGACGCGAGCTGCCCTGGCGCGAATGGAGCGCGGATGCGCGCACTGCGACGGGCGAACAGCGCCGCATGAACCTGACCGACGGCACGCAGCTGGTGCTCAACACGGCCAGCGCGGTCGATATCGAATACACCGCCAGGCAGCGCACGTTGTGGCTACGGGCGGGCGAAATCCTGTTGACCACGGGCCGCGACTCGCCACAGCTGCAGCGGCCCTTTGTCGTCCAGACCGCGCAAGGCGCGATACGCGCGCTGGGCACGCGGTTCCTGGTGCGCGACGAAGGCGACGCCGTGCGCGTGGCGGTGTTCGAGGGCGCAGTGGAGATCCGGCCCAAGTCGGCGGGGGCCGGCGCCACGGTGCTGCCGGCCGGGCAGCAGACCGTCTTCAATGGGCGCGAGGTGCGGCCCCAGGCGGCGGTGGACGCCACGGCCGCCTCATGGGAGCAGGGCATGCTCGCCGTGCGCGACTGGCGCCTGGCGGACCTGGTGGATGAGCTGGGCCGGTATCGCCGCGGCGTGTTGCGCTGTGATCCGGCGGTGGCAGGGCTGCGGGTATCGGGGGCATTTCCCTTGAACGACACCGATGCCAGCTTGCGGTTGCTGGAAAAGACCCTGCCCGTGAGAGTGAGCCGGATCACGCCGTACTGGACCACGGTTGCCGCCCGCGCCGGCGTTACAAATTAATCGCAGTCGGGCTGAACCTTTTTTCCGCTTCGTCCGGTGTACCGGGTGAACCGCCGCGTATCGCGCGCCACCCAGACCCTTACGAAGGATAGCTTCATGGTTTCCCGAATCTCCCGTCCGCCATGCCCGGCCCGTGGAACAGCTGTCCTGCCGCCGCTGGCGGCGCTGCTGCGGGCCGCCGGCATGGGCTTGGCCCTGCTGGCTGGGGCGGGGACCACGCCGCCAGCGCTGGCCGCCGACGCCGTCAGCGCGGCGGCGCGCAAGTCCTACGCGATCCCGGCAGGCCCGCTGGGCGATGCGCTGGCCCGGTTCGCCGCCGTCGCGGGCGTGCCGCTGTCGTTCGATCCGGCCATGGTGGCGGGACTGCACAGCAACGGACTGGACGGCGACTACACCGTGAAGGAAGGCTTTTCCCGTTTGCTGTCGGGGTCGGGCTATGGCTTGTCGGAGCAGGGCGGCGGCGCCTATTCGCTGCGCAAGCTGCCGTCGGGGTCCGACGAGTCGGCCACCGTGCTGCCCGCGGTCACCGTCGCCGGCGCCGCTGCGGCTCCCTTCGCGCTGCCGGCGGAGTACGAGGGCGGCCAGGTGGCCAGGGGCGGACGCCTGGGCCTGCTGGGCAACCGCGATGTGATGGATACGCCGTTCAACGTCACCAACTACACCTCGGACCTGTTGGCGAACCGTCAGGCGGTCACGCTGGCCGACGCGCTGAACGTTGAACCCTCGGTGCGTTTCACCGGACAGATCGGCGGCGTGACCGACTCGTTCTACATCCGGGGCTTTCCCATCGGCGAAGGCAACTTGGGCGAAATCGCCTTTGACGGGGTTTATGGCGTGGCGCCCAACTATCACGTCTTCACCGACTACATCGAGCGGGTCGAAGTGCTGAAAGGGCCGGCCGCGCTGCTGTACGGCATGTCGCCCAACAGCGGCGTGGGCGGCGTGATCAACATGGTGCCCAAGCGGGCGCTGCCGCAGGACCTGAGCCGCGTGTCCGCCGACTATGTGGGCGACTCGCAATTCGGCGCGCGCGCGGACCTGAGCCGTCGCTTCGGCAAGGACGGGGAATGGGGCGTGCGCGTCAACGGCATGCACCGCCAGGGCGATACGCCGCTGGACAATCTGTATTCGCGCACCGACATCGGCGCGCTGTCGCTGGACTACCAGGGCGAGCGGCTGCGCGCCTCGCTGGACCTGCTGACGCAGAATGAAAAGATCGACGCGCCCACGCGGCCGTTCCTGGTGGCCGCCGGCATCGACGTGCCGCATGCGGCAGATGGACGGCGCAACGCCACCCAGCCCTGGGGCTGGTGGAAGTCAGACGGGCAATCGGCCCTGCTGCGGGTCGAGTACGACATCAGCGACCGCTTGACGGTATTCGCCGACGCGGGCGGCTCGGACACGAACGTGGCGCGCCTGTCGGACCAGACGCCCACCATCGTCAACGCGGCGGGGGACACGGTGGTCACGCCGAACAACTTCAGGTTCGAAGTCAACCGCAGCACCTACAACGCAGGCCTGCGCGCCAAGCTGGACACAGGCCCGGTGCGCCATGCCATCAGCTTCATGGGCAGCCTGTACAGCGACCGGAATTCGCAGGCCAGCGTGACGGGTACGCCGCTCACGTCGAACATCTACCATCCGATCACGCGGCCGCAGCAAGATATCCCGGCGCCGGCCAACGTGCCCAAGATTTCCTCGTCCGATCTTTCCGGCCTGGCGCTGGCCGATACGCTCAGCATCCTGGACGAGCGCGCGCAGCTTACGCTGGGCGTGCGCCAGCAGCGCATCCAATCCCGCAATTTCAATGCCACGACCGGCGCGCGCACCGTCAGCTATGACGAAAGCGCGACCACGCCGCTGGCGGGCATCGTCATCAAGCCCTGGAGCAATGTCTCGCTGTATGCCAACTACATCGAAGGCCTGAGCAAGGGCGACGTGGCGCCGGCCACCGCCTCCAACGCCGGCCAGGTGTTCAAGCCCTACAAGGCCCGGCAGAAGGAAGTGGGCGTGAAGGTGGACCTGGACAGCGCCATGCTGACCCTGAGCGCGTTCGAGATCACCAAGCCCAGCGGCCAGTTGACCAACGGCGTGTACGGCGCGGACAGCGAGCAGCGCAATCGGGGCCTGGAACTGAACCTGGCCGGCGAACCGTGGCGCGGCCTGCGCCTGCTGGGCGGCGTGACCTGGCTGGACGCGGAGCTGACGCGCGCCGGCAATAGTGCTTTGGTCGGCAACCGGCCGGTGGGCGTGCCCAAGGTGTCGGTGAACCTGGGCGCGGAATGGGATACGCCTTGGGTCGCGGGCCTGACCCTGACCGGCAGCGTGATGCACACCGGCAGCGAATACATCAATCAGGCCAATACCCAGTCGGTGCCATCGTGGACCACCTTCGATCTGGGCGCACGCTATGCCACCAAGGTCTATGGCAAGGACCTCACGCTGCGGGCCAACGTGGTGAACGTGTTCAACAAGGCTTACTGGTCGGGCGTGGCCTCGTATGGCACGATCTCCCAAGGGGTGCCGCGCACGTTGATGCTATCCGCGTCGATGGACTTCTGACCGGCGCTAGGACGCCAGCAGCCCGCTGATGCGGGCCAGGTTGTCCAGCGTGCTGCGCAGGTGCTCCGCCAGCTGCGCCGCGGCCTCTTCGTTGCGTTCGTGTTCCAGCAGGTCCAGGATGGCCAGGTGCTGTTCGCAATGCTGCTTGTAGCGGCTGCGGTCTTGCATGGATCGGTACGAAAGCAGCCGGCGCACGCGGTTCACCCGCTTGATCGCGTCGATGAAGAAGGGATTGCCCGAGGCCTCCACCAGAGATTCATGGAAGCGTACGCCGCGCTCGTGCAGCTGGTCGGCGGTGTCGGTGGCGATGCCGCCGTCCAGCAGGTGCTTTTCGGCCGCGCGGCAACGCGCCAGCACCTGTTTGTCGATGTGAAATCCCGGTTCGAGCAGCGCGGCCGGTTCCAGCGCCAGCCGCAGGCGGTAGGACTGCAGCAGGCTGTCAGGGGTGGTCATCATGGATGAAAATTCCCAGCCATAGCCGGGCCGCCGCTCTGCCCAGCCTTCCTGCGCGATGCGGCCCAGCAGGGCTTGGGTCTGCGCCGCCGTCAGGCCATAGCGGGCGCGCAGCAGCGCTTCGCTGCATTGCATGGGCAGTTCGCCGCGCAGCAGTTCATCGGCCAGCTTGAAGTAGCTGTGCGTGACGATGTCGTCGACGGAGGGCGGTGCCAGGTCCCCGTGCAAGTCCGCCAGCGCGGCGTGATCCCGTTCCAGGAAGTAGCCGCGGTTGGGCTTGCGCGAGACGATGCCGCGTTGCTCCAGGATGCCCAGCGCGTCGTTGACCGGCGAGCGCGACAGGCGCAGCCGGTCGGCGATCTTCTGCGCGGTCAGGTGCGCGCCCGCGGGCAGGCGGTCTGCCTGGATCAGCGCCAGGATTTTCGCGGCGGTATTGGATTGGGCGCTCATGCGTTGCGGACGGCGGAATGGATGGTGTCCGAGAGGATAGCGGGAATGACGCCGCCCATGCGCAGCAGCCTGACTTCCAGCCGGGTCTCGACCGCCGCCGTCGCCTGTAGCGTCTCGGCGGTGCCGCCGGCGCGCAAGAGGCGCACGGCCACGGGCATGCGCGGCGTCAGCGCGGCGGCCGGGGCATCGATCTCGATCCGGTCGCCGGGCCGGATGCGCAGCGTTGCCGGCGTGACGCCGGCGGGCAGGCGCAAGGGCAGGATGCCCATGCCGATCAGGTTGGAGCGGTGGATGCGTTCGAAGCTGACCGCCAGCACGCAGCGGATGCCCAGCAGGCGCTGTCCTTTGGCGGCCCAGTCGCGCGAGGAACCCGTGCCATAGCGTTCGCCTGCCACCAGGACCACGGGCTGGCCGGCCCGGGCGTAACGGCCGGCGGCCTCCCAGATCGGCTCCACCCGGCCGCTGGGCGCATGCAGGGTGTGGCCAACTGGCGCTTCGGGTATGAGCAGATTGACGAGGCTCTTGCTGTAGAACGCGGCGCGCAGCATGACCTGCCAGTTGCCGCGGCGCGATGCGAAGACGTTCAGGTCGTTGCGGTCGTCGCCGCGTTCGACCAGGAAGTCGGCGATCAGGCTGTCCGGCGGAATGGCGCTGGCGGGCGACAGGTGATCGGTGGTCACGTCGTCGCCCAGCACCAGCAGGGGATGCGCGGTGTAGCGGCCCAGCTGGCCGGCCGCTTCGGTGCTGGCGAACGGCGGGCGGCGCAGCGCGGTGGAGGCGGGGTCCCAGGGAAAGCGCGCCGAGTCCGGCGATTGCAGCGCATGCCATGCCGGGTTGGCGCTGGCGATCCGGAAGGCCTGGCGGAAATCGGCGGGCTGCTGGCCGGCGGCCAGCGCGGCGTCTATCTCCGCGTCGTCAGGCCAGAGCTCGCGCAGATGGATGGCGCGGCCGTCGGGGGCGGTCTGCACGGGTTCGCAGCTCAGGTCGCGTTCGGCGTCGCCCGCCAACGCGTAGGCGATGACCAGCGCCGGCGACATGAGAAAGCCCAGGTCCAGGTCCGGATGGATGCGGCCAGCGAAATTGCGGTTGCCGGACAGCACCGCCACGGGATGGACCGCGCCCGCCGCCATGGCCGCGCGCACGGGCTCGGGGAGGGGGCCGGAATTGCCGATGCAGGTGGTGCAGCCGTAGCCCACGATGTCGAAGCCCACGGCGGCCAGATCTTCCAGCAGCCCGGCGCGCGCGAGATACGCCGCCGCCGCGGGCGAGCCGGGAGCCAATGAGGTTTTCACCCAGGCGGGCACGCGCAGGCCGGCCTGGCGCGCCTTGCGGGCCAGCAGGCCAGCTGCGGACAGCAGCCGTGGATCCGAGGTATTGGTGCAGCTGGTGATGGCTGCGATCGCCACGGCGTAGCGGGGCAGGCCGCGCGCAGGGACCGCCGGCGCGTCCGCCAAGCCGGCCAGGATGGCCTTGGTGTGTCCGTAGGGATGCAGGTCCTGCGGCCGACGCGGGCCGGCCACATGCATCTGCACGCGGTCCAGCGCGATGTCGACGACGCGGGTGTAGCGCGGCGCGGCAGCGGGGTCATAGGCGATGCCGGCGCGCTCGGCGTAGGCCTGTACCTGCGCGATCAGCGTCTCGGGCCGGCCCGTCTGGCGCAGATAGGCCAGCGTCTGCCTGTCGATGGGAAAGTAGCCCGTGGTGGCGCCGTACTCGGGCGCCATGTTGGCCACCACGCAGCGGCTGCCGGCCGGCAGCGTGGCCACGCCGGGTCCGAAGAACTCCACGAATTCGCCGGACACCTGGATCTCGCGCAGGCGCTGCGTCACGGTCAGCGCCAGGTCGGTCGCGCTGACTCCCGCGCTCAGCGCGCCGGTCAGCCGCACGCCGATCACGTCCGGAATGCGCAGCAGCGTGGGCATGCCGAACATCACCGTCTGCGCCTCCAGGCCGCCCACGCCCCAGCCCAGCACGCCGATGCCGTTGACCATGGGCGTGTGGCTGTCGGTACCTATCATCATGTCCGGATGCAGCGCGATGCCGTCGGCATCTTCCTGCCCGCAAACCACGGTCGCCAGCTGTTCCAGGTTGATGGTGTGCATGATGCCGGTGCCTGGCGGATGGATGCGCACATTCGACAGGGCTTTGGAGGCCCAGCGCAGGAAGCGGTAGCGCTCGGCGTTGCGGCGCAGCTCCAGGTCCAGATTCAATTCCGCGGCGTCGGCGCGCGCATAGGACTGCACCGCCAGCGAATGGTCTACCGACACGTCCACGGGCAGCACGGGATTCAGCGCGGAAGGATCCACGCCGCCCTCGGCCAGCGCGTCGCGCATCGCGGCGATGTCGACCAGGGCCGGGGTGCTGGTGGTGTCGTGCATCAGCACGCGCCCGGGCTGGAAGGCGATCTCGGCTTCGCTGGTGCCGTGCTCCAGCCAGCCAAACAGCGCCGCGGCGGCCGCGTCGCGCTCCGCGTCGTGCATGTTGCGCAGCGCGTTTTCCAGCAGCAGCCGCAGCACTACGGGCAGGCGGAAGTACTGGGCGCCGTACATGCCGGGCAGGTCCAGGCAGGTATGGAGGACGCCATTGAGGGTGAAGGCGGCGTGGCGGGGCGTGACGGCAGGGATATGCATGACCGTCATTTTGCATATTGAATTGTCAAAATGCAATTATAGAAAACTGGGACGGATGCCTCGAGGTCCGCGCCGAAGTCGCCTGGAGCCCGTCCGTCGCGGGCTCAGCGCATGACGGCGTCCAGTGCGCTCGGCGCCGGCGGGATCATGGCCCGCCGTTGCGGATCAGGTCTGTCGGAATTTGATGCCAGGCGAGCCTCCTGCGTCGCGCAGGAGGCCTGCAGTATGCTTACCGGCTTCATGGACATTCCCGACGTTGCTGCAATGACTGATTTTCCCTTCGATGCCGTGCTGTTCGACTGCGACGGCGTCCTGGTCGATTCCGAACCCATCACCAGCCGCGTGCTGACCGACATGCTCAATGAGTTGGGCTGGGGCATCACGCATGCGGAAACCATGCAGATCTTCACGGGCAAGGCCGTCAGGGACGAACTGCCGCTGATCGAATCGCGCACGGGCGCCACGATCACGCCGGATTGGTTCGATCAGTTCCGCCAGCGCCGCAATGCCGCGCTGGACCGCGACCTGGTCGAGATCCCCGGCGCGCCGGACGCGGTGCGGGCCTTGCACGTGGCCTTGGACGGCCGCATCGCCGTGGCCTCGGGCGCGGACCGCCGCAAGGTGGAGCTGCAGCTGGCCAAGGTCGGCATTGCCGAATGCTTTCGCGAGCGGGTCTTCAGCGGCCACGAAATGCCGCGCAGCAAGCCGTATCCGGACGTGTACCTGGCCGCTGCGCAGGCGCTGGGCGTGGACCCTCGGCGTTGCGCCATCGTGGAAGACACGGTGACCGGCGCCACGGCTGGGGTGGCCGCCGGCGCTACTGTGTTCGGCTACAGCCCCGATGCCAATGGGCATAGCGGCGCCGAAGCCTTGCGCGGCGTGGGCGTGGCCCACGTGTTCACCGACATGGCCGCCTTGCCCGGTCTGCTGGCGGGCTGGCGCCAGGCCGCCTAGGGCCAGACATGCGGGACGGGCTTCAACGCGCGTACTGCTCGCCGCCGTCCAGGTCTATCACCGTGCCGCTCAGGTAGCCCGCGCGCGGCGAGGCGCCGAAGACGATCATGTCGGCCACCTCACCGGGTTCCATCAGGCGTCCGAAAGGCAGGTCCGACAGCGTCTCCTGCCAGCGGTTTTCGTCGCCCCAGCGCGCCTGGGCGCGCTGCTTGGCCAGCGTCAGCACGCGGTCGGTGCGGGTGCGCGAAGGATTCACGCCGAAGACGCGCACGCCGTGGCGCGGCGCATCCCCGCCCAGGGCGCGAGTGAAGGCGATGAGCGAGGCATTGCCTGCCGCGCCGCAGATGTAGTCGGCGCGCGGCGCGGAGCCCGCCATGCCGATGATGTTGGCGATGACGCCCGCGCCGGCGTCGCGCATGCGCGGGTAGTAGTGGCGGGCCAGGTCGATGTAGCCGTGGACTTTCAGTTCCCAGCCCGCGCGCCAGCGCTCGTCCTGCACCTGGTCCAGCGCGCCGCCCGGCACCGCGCCGGCGTTGTTCACCAGGATGTCGATATCGCCCGCTTCCTGGCTCAGGCGTTGCGCCGCGCCGGATTGGGCCAGGTCCAGCGTGACGGCCCGCGCCTGCTTCCCGGTCGCATCGCGTATGGTCTCGGCCGCCGTGCGCAGCGCCGCGTCGTCGCGCGCCACCAGTATCGGTTCGGCGCCTTCGCGGGCGAAGGCCAGCGCGCAGGCCAGGCCTATGCCCTTGGATGCGCCCGTGATGAGCACGCGTTTACCGTCTAGCTGCAAATCCATGTAACCCTCCGGTCGTTTCCGTCCGCGATGCCGCGCGACGCCAGGTCGGTTGTAAACCAGTTGTGCCCACATGTGCCAGTGCGTGCGCAGCATGGCAGCCGTCGCGCGGCGCCTGCTATGCTGGTCCGACCATTTCCCATGAGGGGACGGCGATGACGGAAATCTGGCTGGAAATCTGGTCCACCGTGCGCAGCGAATTCGCCGACATCCCCGATGTGGGCGAGGCGACCCGCATCGTGCTGCGCCTGGGCATGGCCATGCTGCTGGGCGGCCTGTTGGGTTATGAGCGGGAGCGCAGCGGCAAGGACGCCGGCTTGCGCACCCATATGCTGGTGGCGCTGGGGGCGGCGATCTTCGTGCTGGTGCCGCTGCAAGGCGGCATGGAAGTCGGCGACCTGAGCCGCGTGCTGCAGGGCGTGATCGCCGGCATCGGCTTCCTGGGCGCGGGCGCCATCATCAAGCTGAGCGACGAGCGCGAGATCCGCGGGCTGACCACGTCGGCAGGCATCTGGATGACAGCGGCGATCGGGGTGGCGGCGGGCATGGGACGCGAAGCCACCGCCGTGGTCAGCACCGTGATGGCGCTGTTCGTGCTGGCAGTGCTGCGGCGCGTCGAGGCGCGCATCGCCGCCAGGCACGAACACAAGGTCATTGCTTCCGACGCCAAGCCGTAGGGCGTTTCAATTGCCGCCGGACACCTCGATGAACGAACCGCTGGTGTAGCCGGCCTCATCCGAGAACAGCCACATCACGGCGCCTGCGACTTCTTCGGCCGTGCCGCCGCGACGCAGCGGAATCGCGCCCTTCAGGCGGTCGACGCGGCCGGGTTCGCCGCCGCTGGCGTGCATGTCGGTGTAGATGGTGCCGGGACGTACGCCGTTGACGCGGATGCCTTCAGGCGCGACTTCCTTGGACAGGCCGATGGTCATCGTGTCCATGGCGCCCTTGGAGGCGGCGTAGTCCACATACTCGTTGGGCGAGCCCAGCCGGGCGGCCACGGACGAGACGTTGACGATGGCGCCGCCCTGGCCGCCATGGCGCGTCGACATGCGGCGCACTGCCTCGCGGGCGCACAGGAAGGCGCCGACCACATTGGTGGACAGCACGCGCAGCAGGCGGTCGGCGCTCATCTGGTCCACGCGCATCTGCTGCTCCAGGATGCCGGCGTTGTTGACCAGCGCGTCGATGCGGCCCAGCTGCTGGTCCAGTTCGCCGTACATGCGCAGCACCTGGTCCTCTTGCGAGACGTCGGCCTGCAGCGCGACGGCGCGGCCGCCGCCCCGCACGATTTCCTCGACCACCGCGCGCGCGGCGTCGGCATTGGAATGGTAGTTGACGCCTACCGCGTAGCCGCGGCGGGCAGCCAGCCTGGCGACGGCGGCGCCGATGCCGCGGCCGCCGCCGGTGACGAGCATGATCTTTGACATGGCTTGCTCCTGATGGGATTACACCTTAGCAGATGGCGGCGGGCTCAGATCCAGACGTCGTTGGGAGCGCTGCGCTCGCCGCCCTGGTCGCCGGTGTTGCGCACGCCGCGCGGCTCGATCAGCAGCATTTTGACTTCCTCGGGCGCACAGGGCTTGTGCTCCACGCCCTTGGGGACCACGGCCATTTCGCCAGGGCCCAGGTCGATGTGGCCGTCGCGCAGCTGGATGCGCAGACGGCCCTCGATGACGATGAAGGTCTCGTCGGTGTCGGCATGGCTGTGCCACACGAATTCGCCCTGTATTTTCACCAGCTTGAACTGGTAGTCGTTCATCTCGGCGACGACTTTGGGCATCCAGTGTTCGGAGATCAGCGCCAGTTTGTCGGCGAAGTTGATGGTGCGGATTTCGGGCATGGGGAGGACTGTCGCATAGGGTTGAGCAAACCCCAGCATAGAAGGCTGCGCCGACGCCGTCTTGTACGATCGAGCAGCTTTGCGCGAATCCGCGTTCAGCGGCGCAGCATGCGCCGCCAGCGGTCGGGCGCCATGCCGTAGGTCTGGACGTGGCGGCGCGTCAGGTGGCTCTGGTCGGTGAAGCCCGACGCGGCGGCCGCTTGCGCCAGCGGCATGCCCGCGGCGATCAGGCGCCGGGCCTGGTCCAGGCGGCGCAGCATTACGTAGCGGTAGGGGCTGGTGCCGAACAGCGCGCGGAAGTCGCGCGACAGGCTCCAGCGGTCCCTGCCCGCGGCCGCTGACAGCTGTTCCAGGGTGATGGACCGTTCGAGCGAGGCGTGGATGTATTGGCGGGCGCGCTCGGCCGCGGCGTAGTCGGCGCTGCGGCGGCCGGGCTTGCCGCCAGCCGCGGCGCACAGGGCATGGCTCAGCTCGTACAGCGCGTCGTCTTCCTGCAGCGGGTCGATCGGATCATGCGTGTCCTGCAGCAGGCTGGCGCTGGCGGCGTACAGGCGTGGATCGGCGGAGATGCCGCCCGGGATGAATGGCAGCGGCCGTCCGCCCAGGATCTGCTGGATGAGCGCCGGCTCGACGTAGATCATGCGGTAGTGGAAACCGGCTTCGGTGCCGGCCTGGCCGTCGTGGACTTCGTCGGGATGCAGCACGATGGTGCCGCCGGGCAGGCTGTGCCGCAGCCCGCGGCGGTAGTGGAAGCTCTGCACGCCTGACAGCGTGCGGCCGATGGCGTAGGTGTCGTGGCGGTGCATGCCGTAGCCTGGACCGCCGAAATAGGCTTCGATGCGCTCCAGCTGGCCCGAGGGCGCGGCTCGCAATATCCAGTCTTGTTTCAATCCGCCTCCCGCAGCAGCCTCAATCCCACCAGAGGATAGCGCGTTTCCTGCGTGTTCCAGTTGCGGTAGGAGGCGCGCGTGTACAACGCCCAGGTATGCCAGGAGCCGCCGCGCCGTACGCGCACGTTGCCGCTGGCGGGGCCTTGCGGGTCGTCCACGGGTGAATGCGCGTAGTAGTCCTCGCCATACCAGTCCGAGACCCATTCCCAGGCGTTGCCGTGCATGTCGTACAGGCCGAAGGCATTGGGCGCATAGCTGGCGACCGGGGCGGTGAAGGCGTTGCCGTCGGCGCGGGCGGAGGCATGCGCCTGCCATTTGGGCCAGAGCGGCGCGGCGTCGGCGTCGAAGCCGTTGCCGACGTCGGGCATGGCGGCGGGATCGTCGCCGTTCTGGTAGCGGGTGCGCGCGCCGGCGCGGCAGGCGTATTCCCATTCGGCTTCGGTGGGCAGGCGGTAGACCTTGCCTTCGGTCTGGGTCAGCCAGCGGGCCAGCGCCGTGGCGTCGTTCCAGCTGATGTTGACCACGGGATGGTCATCGCCTTGCGCGAAGCCTGGATTGCGCCAGGAATAGCGGCGGTCGCGGCCTTCGAAAGCGTCGCCGCGCTCGGATTTGTCGGGGTCGTACTGCGGGTTGTAGCCATAGCCGCCGGTGCCGTCGGCCTCCGACTCCGGCACGTAGCCGGACGCCTCGATGAAGCGGCGGAACTGGCCCACGGTGACTTCCGTGCGTTCCAGGTAGAACGGACGGGTGATGCGCACCGTATGCACCGGCGCTTCATCGAACAGCTGGGCGTAGCGGTCCGGCGGGTAAAGCGGATAGTCGCGCGCCAGCGCCTCGGGCGTCTCGTCGCTGCCCATCTGGAAGCTGCCGGCCGGCACGCGGACAAAGGTCATGCCCAGCGAATTTTCGATCAGGGTGGGCGCTTCACCCGACCAGGAAGGCGCCGATACGAGGGTGCAGAGCAAAGCCAGGGCGGTGCGTGTGCGCATGGGAATCCGGTAGGCGGAGCATGAGGGGTGCGCAATAGTAGAGCCGCCGCTTGCGCCCGGCCAGACGCGGGGAACCCTCATGCCGCGCTCAGCCGGCGCGGCGGATGGTGAAGTTGATGCGCTGGCTGCCCAGCCGCGGATGCGGCAGGTCCTTGATGGGCATGATGCCGTGGTAGCGCAGCCGGTCGACCCCGCCCCACACGACCACGTCGCCATGGAACAGCGGCGTGCGGCTGGCCTTGTCCGCGCGCTGGTCGCCGCCGAAGAGAAACATGGCGGGCATGCCCAGCGATACGGAGACGATGGGCGCGCCGTAGTCGCGTTCGTTCCTGTCCTGGTGCAGCGACAGCCGCGAGCCTGGCTCGTAGCGGTTGACCAGGCAGGCGTCTGGCTCGAAGCCGGGAAAGCCGGCTTCGGCCGCGGCGGCCTGCGCCAGCTGCATGAAGGCCTGGGGCATGGCGGGCCAGGGCTGGCCGGAGAGCGGATCGATGCGCGCATAGCGGTAGCCGCGCGCATCGCTGGTCCAGCCCAGCTGTCCGCAATTGGTCAGCGCCACCGACATGGTGTAGCCGCCGGGGGTTTCCATGTGCCGGAAGGGCGCCTGCGCGGTCACGGCATCGACTCCCGCGAGGAGCGCGTCCACCAACGGCAGGGCAAAACCGCGCAGCACCACGGATTGCGGGCCGAGCGCGACGCGTCCGCCTTGCGCGGCGCCGTCGTCGCCGTCCTCCCCAAACAGGTCCAGGTTGGTAGCCATGCCGGCCTACAGCAGCGGTTCCAGCGGCAGCAGCGACACGAACCAGACCGACAGGCGTTGCCACACGGTCGTGCCGGGCTCCGTGTCGTGGCGGATGGTGTCGCCGTTGCGCTGTTCCAGCCAATAGAGCTGGCCCTTGTCGTCCAGGCAGACGCGGTAGGCGGCTTTGGGGATGTCCTTGTCGAAGGCGTCGGCGATGTGGCGCGCCAGCGTGGGGCTGTCTATGACGAAGCCCAGCTCGGTGTTGAGCTTGGCCGAGCGCGGGTCGAAGTTGAAGGAGCCGACGAAGATGCGCCTGCCGTCGACGGCGAAGGTCTTGGCGTGCAGGCTCGAGCCCGAGCTGCCGAAGGGGCCCATGCTCTTGTTGCGCTCGACTTCGGCGCCCATGCGCTTCATTTCGTAAAGTTCCACGCCGCTGGCCAGCAGATCCTTGCGGCGCTTGGCGTAGCCGGAATGCACCACGGCGACGTCCGTGGCTTCGAGCGCATTGGTGAGGACCTTGACCTTGACGCCGCTGCGCGCCATTTGTCCGAAGGACTCGGTGCCGACGGCGGTAGGCACGAAATAGGGCGACACCAGTTCGAGATCGGTGGTGGGGGTGCCGATGATTTCATGCAGCTGATGCGGCAGCATTGCCTCGGGCGGCGCGGTGCCCAGCGTCTTGCGCGGATCGTCGCTGACCATGCGCGTGTCGGCCCATTCCAGCGTCAGCTCGCCGCGCAGCAGCTGCTGGATGAAGGGCAGCTTGCGCATGGCGTCGGCATAGGCGGCGGCTTCGGGAGAGCGCTCGACCCGGGCGGCGGCCTGTTCCAGTTCGTCCAGTTCGCCGGGGTCGGTTTTCTTAAGCAGCCGGTCGACCGGGTAGGCCGAGTCGCTGGCCCAGTAGCGGTCGAAATCCGTCGACACGTCATTGACCGCGGCGCCGATGGCCAGCACGTCCAGGTCGGTGAAGAGCACGCCGCTGGCCGCGCCGAAGTACTCGTCGCCGACGTTGCGCCCGCCGATGATGGTGGCCTGGTTGTCGGCGGTGAAGGACTTGTTGTGCATGCGGCGGTTCAGGCGGCTGAAGTCCGTCAGGTAGCCCAGGGGCTTGGGCCAGCGCAGCACGAAGGGGTTGTACAGCCGCACTTCGATGTTGGGATGCGCGTCCAGGGCGGACAGCTCCTCGTCCAACCCCGAGGTGCCGTTGTCGTCCAGCAGCAGCCGCACCCGCACGCCGCGGTCGGCGGCTTCGTGCAGGGCCTCCAGCAGCATGGTGCCCGTCATGTCCTTGTGCCAGATGTAGTACTGCACATCCAGGCTGCGTTCGGCGGCGCGCGCCAGCAGCATGCGGGCGGCGAAGGCGTCATAGGCGTCGGGCAGCGGGTGGATGCCGGACTTGCCCGGGTGCTGGGCAGCAAGCGGCGCGATGGCCCGGCCCAGCGGGGTGTCCTGCGATGCTTCCGGCGTCAGCGCATGGGATTCGCTGCGGTTATCCAGCGGCGGCAAGCCGCAGCCGCTCAGCAGGCTCAGGCAAAGGGCAGTCATCATCAAGGGTTTGGCCAGGTACATGACCCGTATTGTGCCGAAATCGCGGCGCGGGCCGGTTCTGGCAGCCACCTTTCTCTGGGAAGCTTGACGGTTTTCCGTATTTGAGAGAAATTCTCTTATATGGAAAACAACATTAGCGCCGAGGCCGATCTGGACGGCCGCATCGCCGCCCGGCTCAAGGCGTTGCGCCAGGAGCGCAACTGGTCGCTGGACGAGCTGGCCGCCCGCGCCGGTCTCAGCCGCGCCACCCTGTCCCGCCTGGAAAACGCCGAAGTCAGCCCGACCGCCAGCGCGCTGGGCAAGTTGTGCGCGGCCTATGGCCTGACCATGTCGCGCCTGATGCTGATGGTCGAGGATGACTTCGTGCCGCTGGTGCCGCAGCAGGCGCAGGCCGTGTGGGTGGACGGCAGCGCGGGATTCCGCCGCCGCTCGGTGTCCCCGCCCGCGCAGCAATTGGCGGGCGAGGTGCTGGCGTGCGAGCTGGAGCCTGGTACGCGCATCGCCTACGAGCGGTCGCCCCGGCCAGGGCTTGAACACCACCTGCTGATGCTGGACGGCGAGCTGGCCATCACCGTCGATGGGCAGGCGCACCGCCTTTCCCAGGGCGACTGCCTGCGCTACCAGCTATTCGGCGCGAGCGAATTTTCAACCCCGCCGCATTGCGGCGCCCGTTATCTGCTCTTCATCGTCTGAGCCTGCCATGTCCCATCCGAATCCTGAATTGATCCTGCTGTCAGCGGATGCCGCCGACGCTCTCGTGCCCGAGCTGGGCGAACTGCTGCGCGCCTGCGTGCAGGGCGGCGCCAGCGTCAGCTTCGTGCTGCCGTATTCGTCGGACGACGCGCAGGCGTTCTGGCGGGCCAAGGTGCTGCCGGCGGTCGCCGGCGGCAAGTCGGCGCTGTGGGTGGCGCGGCAGGACGGACGCGTCGCGGGATCGGTGCAGCTGGATTGGGACACGCCGCCCAATCAGCCGCACCGCGCCGAGGTGCGCAAGCTGCTGGTGCATCCGGACTTCCGCCGCCGCGGCCTGGCCCGCGCCTTGCTGGCCGAAGCGGAAGCCATGGCGCGGCGCCAGGGACGCAGCCTGATCACGCTGGACACGCGCACGGGCGATAGCGCCGAGCCGCTGTACGCGTCGCAGGGCTATCAGACCGTGGGAGTGATACCGGGATTCAGCCGCGATCCGCATGATGCCGCCAAGCTGGACGGCACCACCATCATGTACAAGCAGCTGTAGCGGACGCTGCCGCCGCGGGCGGCAGCGGCAGGGCTTTAGCCCAGGGGCTTGATGCCCACGCTGTAAGGCGGGGCATTGCCGCGCGCCGGGGCCTTGATCTTCAGCATCGAGCCGCCGGGGGTGAATTCGAATTCCTGGTACGGAACCTCGAACCACTGGTGAAAGCTGGTGCGCGAGAATTCCGGCACCCAGACCTTGGCGCGCTTGGGATCGCAGTGGAACTCGACCAGCGTGCGGTCTATGCCCAGCGGGCGGGTATTGCCGATGCGGTAGCTGACTTTGAGTTCGGCGCGCTCGGTCGAGCCGGGGCGCCAGGCCAGGCCGACGGATTCCATGAATTTTTCGATCGCCTCGATACCGCGATGCATGACTGACTCCGAATGCGGGCGGGCACGTGGCCCGGAAAAACTGTGCCGTTCCCCGCGGCGCCGCAGGAAACACCCGAATTATCCGTCATTCCAGCTGCGGGCGCTTCCAGGCTTGCATGCCGTCAATCGGCGCCATTGAACAAAGCAAATGGACGGCGCGCGGCCAGGCCCGCACCATGACACCCATGTCCTCTATAAGACCTGCGCGGCCCGCGCCGGTCCGGACGCGAAATCCTAGGAGTCATCATGGCAAATTTCATACTGGCATTGGTCAACGCGGAACTCTCTCTCTTCGGCGTCGAGACGCCTGGCGCGGCGCAGGAACCGTCAGCAGCGCCGCAGGCGGCAAGCGCGCCCGCATTCGACAGCGAGCATTACCGCAGCGCGCTGGGCTGAGCGCCAGCGGAACACACCGTTGCAGGAATAGGCAGGATTCACGCAAGAACGAGCCTGTACGCGCAGGCTCGCGATTCTTACCATCTCTACCAGGGTCGAGACGGCGTGTCCATTGCGGATGCGCTGGCTCTGCCACGCTGCCGGGCGCATTGCCGGCAGCGCACGCAAGGGAAGGGAATCGCATGAATACCGAAAAAATCTGGTTGGTGACGGACGCATCCGCGGGGCTGGGCCTGGTCCTGGTGAAGATGCTGCTGGACTTGGGCCACAAGGTTGCGGCGACCTCGCAGGACGGCGATGCGCTGCTGGACGCGGTGGGCGCCAAGCTGGAGGGGCAGTTCCTGCCCCTGACGGTGGACCTGGCCGACGAGCGCAAGGTGCAGCGCGCGGTGGATGCCACGGTGGCCGCCTTCGGCGGCCTGGACGTGGTGGTGAACAACGCGGGCCATGGCCTGCGCGGCGCGCTGGATAGCCTGCCGGACGAGGACCTGAGAGGCACCTTCGACATCAATGTGTTTGCCACGCTGAACGTGATCCGCGCGGTCCTGCCGCGCATGCGCGCGCAGCGCAGCGGGCACGTCTTCAACATCTCGTCGATCCTGGGCTTCGATGGTGGCAGGGCCGATTGGGGCGCCTATAGCGCCGCCAAGTTCGCCGTCAGCGGCCTGACCGAAGCCCTGGCCGCCGAGGCGGCGCCGTTCGGCATCCGGGTGTCGCTGGTCTACCCGGGCGCGCTGCGCACGGCGGACGGCGAGCAAGCGCCCGAACTCGCGGCGCGCGATGCGCAGGCGCGCGACGCGGACGGCGATCCGGCCAAGATGGCGCGCACGCTGATCAATGCGGCGCAGGCGCAATATGCGCCCCTGCACCTGTTCCTGGGGCGCGACGCCTTCGACCAGGCGCGCGCCAAGATCCAGTCGGTGCAGCAGGAACTGGCGCGCTGGCGCGAGATGTCCGTGTCCATCGGCTTCGTGGACGAAAGGCGGATGGCCGCCTGACGCTCCGGCTGAGAGCCGGGCTCAGGCCGTCCAGCCCTGCACCGCCTGGTAGGCGCCCAACAGCGCCAGGCTCACCATGAAGCAGCGCTTGAAGGCCTGCGCCGACATCCTGCCGCGCAGCCATGTGCCCAGCGCCATGCCGGCCAGCGCCGGCAGCAACATCAGCAGGGACGCGCCGGCGGCTTCGGGCGTGTAGCCGCCGGTGACGCCCAGGCCGATCGCCAACGCCACGGTGGACACCGTGAACGAGATGCCCATGGCCTGGATCAAGCCGTCCTTGCCCAGGTTCAGGGCTTGCAGATAAGGCACCGCGGGGATGACGAACACGCCGGTCGCCGCGGTGATGACCCCGGTAATGGCGCCGACCGATACGCCCACCAGCCCTTGATGGCGCTGCGGCGCCCTGGGCGGCGAGCCGAACAGGCCCCAGGCGGCATAGGCCACCAGGGCCAGCCCCAGGCACACGCTGGCCCAGTGTCCCGAAGGCGGACCCAGCCACAACGCGCCGCCTATCGTGCCCGCGCAGACGCCGGCCTGCATCGCGCCAATGCGGCGCAGCACCTGGGGCAGCGTGACCCAAGGCCGGGCCTGCCAGAGGTTGGTGATGAGGGACGGCACGATCAGCAATGCCGCGGCCTGGGCGGGAGCCATGACCAGCGCCAGCATGGCCATGGAGATGGTGGGCAGTCCCAGCCCCACGACGCCCTTGACCACGCCGGCCAGGATGAACACCGATACGGTGATGGCAAGCAGCACGGGCGTGCCGCCGGGAAACAGGTCCAGGAGGTTCATGCGGGCTCGCAGCGGACGGTGAGGCCGTCGCGCGGACGGCCGAACAGGGCGTAGGCGACGTCGTCCGCGCCCTTGCCGTCCTGGCGGGCGGCGCGCAGCAGCCACCGCCGTCCCTCGCACAGGTCGGCGCGCAGGGACTCACCGTAGAGCGTCGGGCCGCCCAGCAGGGCGATGCCCAGCATGCGCTGCGCGGGCGCGTGGCCGTCACTGGCGGCCGCGCGCAGCCACTGCGTCATGGCGGCATAGTCGCCCTGGGTCTGGGCTTCCAGCGCCAGCGCGTATTTCTGCGCTGGCGTGGTGTGAGGGTCCAGGCTGGCGGCTACGGCCAAACCTGAGCCTTGCAGGCTCAGGGCCAGCAGGGCAAGAGCGGGCCAATGGACCCGGGGGCGCCGCGATATGATGGTTTTCATGGGATTTCCCTGGATTGGAAGGGCGGGAGTTCATTGTCATCCGCAGCGCCTTGGATCTTGTATCGGGATCTCGCGTAGTTGTCCTATGGCACAGCCTGAGGCTTGCCGTGCTACGCTTTTTGCATGCGATTCGATCTCACCGATCTGCGGCTGTTCCTCAACGTACAGGAAACCGGCTCCATCACCGCGGGGGCCAAGCGCTCCCACATGACGCTGGCATCGGCCAGCGAACGCATCCGCGGCATGGAGGATACGCTGGGCGTGCCGCTGCTGCTGCGCGAGCCGCGCGGGGTCGAGCCCACGCCGGCGGGCCGCACGCTGGCGCACCATGCGCGCGTGGTGCTGGCGCAGATGGATCGCATGCGCGGCGAGCTGGACCATTACGGCCTGGGGCTGAAAGGGTTGGTGCGCGTGCTGTGCAACACCACGGCCCTGAGCGAATACCTGCCGCCGGTGCTGGGCGCATTTCTCAAGGACCATCCCCGCGTCTCGGTGGACCTGGAAGAACGCTTGAGCCACGAGATCGCCGACGCGTTGCGGGCAGGCGCCTGCGACATCGGCGTGCTGGCCGATTCGGCCGATCTGCACGGCCTGCATACGCAGACCTTCCGGCATGATCCCCTGACGCTGATCGTGCCGCCGGACCACGCGCTGGCCGGCCGCCAGTCGGTGCTGCTGGCCGACGTGGCCGACCAGGAATTCGTCGGGCTGGTCGAGGGCAGCGCCTTGCAGGAACACATCGCCCATCACGCGCGGCGTGGCGGCAAGGCCTTGTCGTACCGCGTGCGGCTGCGCAGTTTCGATGCCGTGTGCCGGATGGTGGGGCAGGGCGTGGGCATTGCCATCGTGCCGCGCGTGGCGGCGGCGCGTTATGGCCGGGCCGCGGGTGTGCGGCGCGTGGCGTTGGCCGACGATTGGGCCGCGCGCGACCTGGTGCTATGCGTGCGCGACACGCTGCCGGCCTACGCGGCAGCGCTGGTGGAATACGCGCTGCGCGACGCGCCTGCGCGCCCGGACCGCTAGGAGCGCGCGAACAGCCGGCGCCAGCCCTGGACCGGGCGGTCGAACCAGGAACCCGACGCGACGGCGCCCAGGATGACCAGGCCATAGACGCACATCGCCAGCGCCGCGATGGCGAAGAACAGGCTCAGCGATCCCGTCAGGCGCAAGACAATGGCGCCGGCGCCGATGCCGAGCAGCAGACGCAGGAATCCCGCGATCAGCGGCCATTTCAGGCGGCCGGCGCCCTGCGAAGCGAAGTACATCGAGAAACCCAGGGCGAAGAAGCCGTAGACCGGGCCGACGGTGCGCAGATAGCTGGCGCCGGCTTCCAGCATATGGTCCTGCGCGCCGAACAGGCGCAGCCAGGCCTCGGGGAAGAACGCCGCCGCCAGTCCGATGGCCTCCGCCAGCACAAAGGCCATCGCGCCGCCGGTCAGGGCGATGCGCAGCGCGCGTTCGGGCTGGCCCGCGCCGATGTTGGACCCCACCATTGCCACCATGGGCGCGCCCAAGCCGAAGGCGATGGGCATTAGCAGGTACTCCAGGCGCACGGCGATGCCATAGCCGGCGACCGCTGCGGTGCCGGCATAGGCGCCGACCAGGGCCGCCGTCAGCGCCACCAGGGCGTTGGTCAGGAGGGGATTGATGGTGGCCAGGGCGCCCACGCTGAGGATATTGCGCATCAGGCCCGGATAGAGGCGGCTGGGCACCAGCCGCGCCGCGTTGCGTCCGCTGGCGCAGTACAGGCCCAGGATCAGCGCGCCCAGGGCGTAGTAGATCACCAGCGCCCAGCCGCCGCCGGCCACGCCCAGCGCGGGAAAAGGCCCCCAGCCGAAGATCAGGCACGGAGACAGCGGGATCAGCAGCAGGGCGCCGCCGCAGATCACGGCGCCAGGCACCAGCATGTTGCCCGTGCCGCGGATGGCGCTGGCGAACGCGTTCATCAGCCACATCAGGACGATGCCGCCGAAGATGACGTCGGAATAGGCCAGGGCGGCCTCTAGCGCCTCTCCCTCGGCGCCCAGCGCGCGGTAAAGCCACGGGCCGCCAAGCAGCAGCAGTGCGCAAAACGCCAGGCCCAGCAGGCCGTTGAGCACCACGGCGTGCAGCACCAACTGGTCCGCCTCGCGCTGCCGGCCGCCGCCCAGCGATCTTGCGACCGCGGCCGAGATGCCGCCGCCCATCGCGCCTTGCGACATGTTCTGCATCAGCATCAGCACCGGCACCACCAATGCCACGCCCGCCAGCACCGGCGTGCCCAAGCGCGCCAGGAACCAGGTCTCGATCAATCCGGTGGAGGACTGCGCCAGCATCATCAGGATGTTCGGCCACGCCAGGCGCGCCAGCGTGGGGGCGATGGGCGCATGCAGCATGGTCTGAAGGCGCGCATTGGCGGGACGGGGCGGCGGTGGCGCGGACATGGGAAGGAACCCTTGGGTGGCGTTCGAATATTTACGTGCATATGCCAATAAAAGTCAAGATTGCGCTAGACTCGATTCCACGCCGGCGGTAGCGTTGAGTCCTTGCCGTCCTCCACTTCTTGCGCCTGCCATGCCCGACGAACAGCCTTCCGTTTCCGCCGCTTCCGTTGCACCCGATCCGCTCATCTGCAACGGCGCGGCGCTGCGCAAGGCGACCCGGCGCGTTTCGCAGCTGTACGACACGGTGCTGGCTCCCTGCGGCCTGAAGGTGTCGCAGCATTCCATCCTGGTGCATATCGCGCGCGCGGGCACGCCGTCGATGACCGACCTGGCGCGCAACATGGTGCTGGACCGCTCGGCGCTGGCGCACAATCTCAAGCCGCTGGAGCGCGACGGCTACGTGCAGATGTCGCGCGACCCGCTGGACGGGCGCAGCCGCCGCGTGGCGTTGACAGACGCGGGACGCGCCAAGCTGGCGGAGTCCAAGCGTCTGTGGAAAGACGCGCAGCGCCGCTTCGAGGCGGCCTACGGGGCCGAACGCGCCGCCGCGTTGCGGCGCTCGCTGGCCGATATTTTTTCCGACGAGTTTGCGCTGGCCTTCAGCCGCGGCTAGGGCCGCTGGGGGCGTCGTCGGCAGCGGCTGCGGGTCCGGCGGGTAGCCGCTGGCCGCGCGAGCGCAGCCCGGACCCGCCCAGCGCCAGCACCGCGCCCAGCACGCAAGCCATGCCGGCCAGCTGCGCGGGAGCCAAGGATTCGCCCAGCAGTCCGGCGGCCAGCGCTACCGCCGATACCGGCGCCAGCGCGGTGAACAAGGCGGCTTCGGCGCCGTTGACGCGGGCCGCGCCCGCATACCAGAGCAGGAAGCCGCCCACGGTGGGCACCAGCGCGTAGTAGGCCACCGCGGCCACCGCCGAAGCGGGCAAGTTCAGATCCCACGGCGCTTCCGCCACGCATGCCACGGTCGAGAATGCCAGGCCAAAGCCCGTCATGAGCGTCGATAGCGCCAGCGGCGCCACCGGCTGGCGCAGCCGCTTGTTCAACAGGATGAATAATCCTTCGCACAGCACCGCGCCCAGGATCAGCGCGTTGCCCGCCAGCGAGCGCGCGCCGCCTTGACCGGCCGAATGGCGCATCATCAGCCAGACGCCGAAGGCCGCGGCGACGATGGCGGCCAGCGTGGCCTTGCCCGGGCGTTCGCCCAGCAGCAGGATGGCGATGGCAGCCGAGACCAGCGGCAAGGTGCCCAGGATGATGCCGCCGTCCACCGCCGACGCACGCTGCAGCCCGGCGATCAGCAGCGCGGTGTAGCCGACGCTGCCGGCGATGGCCTGGACGGCCAGCAGCAGCCAGTCGCGCGGCGCCAGCCGCGGCAGGCGCGCGCCGGTCAACGCCATCAGCAGGGCGAAGCAGGGCAGTGCGATGGCGAAGCGCAAGGCCGTCGCGGTGAAGGGCGGCAAGCCCGTGCCGATGATCTTGCTGGCGGCTACCGTGCTGCCCACCAGCGCCATGGCGGCCGCCAGATAGCAATAGCCCTGCATCCGATTGTTCATTACCCGACCCACGCCTGTTCAGAGAGAGGCGCCCAGGCTAAGCGGCCGGGCGCGGCCGGGTCTTGAACGAAATTGCAGGGCTCAGCTTGCGGCCAGCGCGTAGCGGCGCGGCGATACGCCGTAGGCGCGCACGAACAGCCGGGTCATGTGGCTCTGGTCGGCAAAGCCGACCGCGGCCGCGGCATCGGCCAGGGCCGAGCCTTGCCGGATCAGGCTGCGCGCCAGCAGCAAGCGCCGCTGCACCTGGTAGGCGTGGGGCGTGAGGCCGGTGTCGCGGGCGAACGCCCGCAGCACCTGGTAGCGGCTCAGGCCGCTGGCCGCGGCCAGGTCGGCCAGCGACAGCGAGGCCGCCGGGTCGTCGTCGATCAGCGCGCGGGCATGGCGGATGGCGTCTGGGGCGGCGCGCGCGGGCCGGGCCAGACGCTCGGCATCGCGGTCGCGCGCCTGCGCCAGGATGCGCAGCAGCAGCGCATCGCAGGCCAGCGGCGCCGCGCCGGCAGTGGCCTGGGCATACAGCGCCAGCACGTCGCGCGCCAGCGCTGGGCGGTCCTGTGCTGGGTGCTCGAATTCGTAGCCGAGGCCGCTTGCGTCCAGTTCGGCTGCGGCCTGTGCCACCACCTCGGGGTCCAGGTACAGCATCTGCCAGGCGCGTTCGCCATTGCCGATGGGGGCGCCGTCATGCACTTCGCCGGGGTTCACCGTGATGACGTGGCCGGGGCCGGCCTCGACCTGGCCGCGGCCGCTATGCGAGACCTGGGCGCCCTGGCGCATGACGCCGATGCCGAACTGCTCGTGCGTGTGGCGCGCGAACGCATGCCGGCTGTGCGCGGCCACGGCCTGCACGCCGGCGAGGGCGCTGCGCTGCATGACGAACTGGCCTGAGTTCATGGGGAGTCTGGGGCAAGGGGCTTGCAGGCAGTATCACCCGCCCGCCCCGGCGCGATCAAGAGGCCAGCGGCCCGGCGCTCAGGCTATTGCAGCCCGTTCCAGCGTGCCACCGCGGGCTCGGCCGCGGCCCACTTCCACTGGCCGCCAGGCTGCTGGCAGATCATGCTGGAGTAGGCGGGCGCGGGTGCGTCCTTCTGCTCCACCGTGAACAGCACCTCGCGGCAATGGGTCAGCGGCGTGGCGATGTCGCGCACCACCTGGATGCCGCCGCGCTCGTTGCCTATGGACAGCGGTTGGCGGATTTCCCACTGGCGCACCTGGCCGATGGGCAGGGCGCCCGCCGCGTTGGCCATGACGTTCTGCTGGTCGTTCTTCCACTCGCGCAGCACGTATTTCACCGTGGCATCCAGCGCCGCCTGGACCGTGACGCCAATGGCGTAGCCCGCCACCGGATTGGCGGTGGCTGCGCCGCTGACGGTGCCGACCACGGCGCCCGCCGCGCCGCCGATCGAGGAGCTCTGGCAGCCGGCCAGGCCCAGGCAGGCGGCCAGCGCCAGCAGGCTTGCGGCGCGCCTCACTGCAGCGAGCCCCAGCGGGCCGTGGCGGGCTCGGCGCTGGCCCAGCGCCAGTGCTCGCCGTCGCGGCACACGGTGGTGACGTAGAACTCGCGTTGCGGATCGGCGCCAGCCTTGTCGGCCGGCGTGTCTATGGAGAAGACCACTTCCTTGCATTCCAGGTTCACGCCGCCGATCAGCCGGCTGACCGTGACCTGGCCCTGCGCGTCGCTTTCGATGGGCAGCTGGTGCTTGACCTGCCAGTTGGCCACCTTGCCCACCGCCAGCGGACCGGCGGCCATGGCGATGGCGTCCTGTTCTTCGCCGCGCGTCTTGCGCTGGGCGTAGGCCAGCGCGGCCTTGGCGCCGGCCTGCACGCCCAGGCCGATGCCGGTGGCGACGGTGGCGTTGTCAGTGACCTTGTTGGCGATGGCGGTGCCGGCGATACCGGCCGCGGCGCCCGTGCCTTCGTTCAGCAGCGAATTGCAGCCGGACAATCCGGCAAGCGCGGCGAGGGTGAGGAGGGCGATTGCGCCGCGGCCCGGGTTGATAGGCGGAAGTGTGAACAAACTGCGTGCCCTCCTGCTTGTTGCTTGGCGCGGGAAGTATAGGAGGGCGCGCCGCCGCGGCGCGAGCGTATTTGCATTTGTTGGCAATTTTCCTGCCGCGCGGATCAGGCGGGCAGGCGCGCGCCCTTGGTGTAGGCCTCGCGCAGCGCGGCGGCGAACAGCGCGTCGACGTTGCGGCGCAGGCCCTCGGCGCGCGTGAACAGCGCGATCGGCGGCAGGGTCCAGTCGAAGGAATACGGCACGATGGCGGCGCCGGCGATGCGCACCAGCTCGTCGGCGATGTCTGCGGGCAGGATGGCGACGGCGCGGTCGCTGGCCACGATCATTTCGCCGATCAGCTTGGACGAATCGCTTTGCACCGACGGCGTCGGGGGCGCCAGCCCGGCGCGCAGGAAGATCTCGGACACCTGTTCGCGGATCGGGCTGTCCGGCGTGCCCAGGATCCAGTCCAGGTCGGCCAGCCGGTTCCATTCCAGCCGCGAGCGGCCCAGGCGGGCCGCCAATCTGCGGCTGGCGATCAGGCGCGGCTGCTGGTGGTACAGCACCTCGAAGCCCAGGTTGTCCATGTCCACCGAGGGAGTGGCCCAGCCCACCACCATGTCCAGCGTATGGTCGCGCAGCTGGCGCAGCAGCGCCGGCCCCTGGCCTTCGTGGATGGTGGCGGTGATGCGGCGGCCTTGGGGCAGGGTGCGGCTGATGGCGGACGACAGCATCTGGCCGGACACGAAGGGGATGACGCCGATGTGCAGATGGGCGGCGTGGCCGGCCGCCACGGCCTCCATTTCCTGGACCAGATGCCCCAGGTCGTGGACCAGGGCGCGGGCGCGGGCCAGCACCACCGCGCCCAGCGGCGTGGGCGTCATGCCGCGCACCGAGCGTTCGAACAGGGGCACGTCGAACATGCTTTCCAGTTCGGCCAGGGCATTGGTCACGGCTGGCTGGCTGGTGGCCATGTGCTCGGCCACCCGGGTCAGCGAGCCGTGCTGCTCGATCTGCAGCAGCAGCACCAGGTGGCGCATCTTCAGCCGCGAGGTCAGTTTCCGGATAACCAGGTCCGGATCAAAGGCTGTCATAGGTGATGCATAAGGTAAAGATTATGGGACGATATTAAAGTTGAATGATCTGCTTATGTATTGGAGCCTAGAATTTTTCCTATATCAAGACTAGGAGGCTCAGCCCCATGAATACGCAATCGGATCGCCAGGCAGCACTGGACTATCACGAGTTCCCCACCCCGGGGAAGATCTCCGTCGTGGCGTCCAAGCCGCTGGTCAACCAGCGCGACCTGGCCCTGGCGTACTCGCCTGGCGTGGCGGCGGCCTGTGAAGAAATCGTGGCCGATCCGGCCAATGTGTACCGGTACACCGGCCGCGGCAACCTGGTGGGCGTGATCACCAACGGCACCGCGGTGCTGGGCCTGGGCAACATCGGCGCGCTGGCCTCCAAGCCGGTGATGGAAGGCAAGGCGGTGCTATTCAAGAAGTTCGCCGGCCTGGACGTGTACGACATCGAAATCAACGAGACCGACCCGGACAAACTGGTCGAGATCATCGCGGGCCTGGAAGCCACCTTCGGCGGCATCAACCTCGAAGACATCAAGGCCCCGGAGTGCTTCACCGTCGAGCGCAAGCTGCGCGAGCGCATGAAGATCCCCGTCTTCCACGACGACCAGCACGGCACGGCCATCACCGTTTCGGCCGCCTTCATCAACGGCCTGAAGGTCGTGGGCAAGGACATCAAGCAGGTCAAGGTGGTGACCTCGGGCGCAGGCGCGGCCGCGCTGGCCTGCCTGGACCTGATGGTGGACCTGGGCCTGCCGCTGGAAAACGTCTGGGTCACCGACATCGAAGGCGTGGTCTATGAAGGCCGCACGGTGCTGATGGATCCGGACAAGGCGCGCTTCGCGCAAAAGACCGACGCCCGCAAGCTGGCCGAAGTGATCCAGGGCGCCGACGTGTTCCTGGGCCTGTCGGCGGGCGGCGTGCTCAAGCCCGAAATGGTCGCGGCCATGGGTCCGCGTCCGCTGATCCTGGCGCTGGCCAACCCCACGCCCGAGATCCTGCCGGAAGTGGCACAGTCGGTGCGCGACGACGTGGTCATGGCGACCGGCCGTTCGGACTATCCGAACCAGGTCAACAACGTGCTGTGCTTCCCGTACATTTTCCGCGGCGCGCTGGATGTGGGCGCCACCACCATCACCCGTGAAATGGAAAAGGCGGCGGTGTACGCCATCGCCGAGCTGGCGGAAGAAGAGCAGAACGAAGTCGTGGCGGCGGCCTATGGCACCTACGACATTTCGTTCGGCCCTGAATACCTGATCCCCAAGCCCTTCGATCCGCGCCTGATCGTGCGCATCGCCCCGGCGGTGGCCAAGGCCGCGATGGAAGGCGGCGTGGCGACGCGTCCGCTGGCGGACCTGGAAGCCTACGAAGAGCAGCTGCAGCAGTTCGTGTACCACTCGGGCGCCTTCATGAAGCCGCTGTTCTCGGCGGCCAAGCGCATCGTGCGCGAAGGCGGCAAGTCTCGCATCGTGTTCACGGAAGGCGAAGACGAGCGCGTGCTGCGCGCGGTGCAGGTGATCGTCGATGAAGGCCTGGCCCGTCCCATCCTGGTGGGCCGTCCCGCGGTCCTGCTGTCGCGCATCGAGAAGTTCGGCCTGCGCCTGCGCCTGGGCGAGGACGTCGAAGTCACCAACCCGGAATATGACGAACGCTTCCACCAGTACTGGACCACGTACTGGGAACTGATGTGCCGTCGCGGCATCACCAAGGAAATGGCGCGTGTGGAAATGCGCCGCCGCCTGACCCTGATCGGCGCGATGATGGTGCACCTGGGCGACGCCGACGGCATGGTCTGCGGCACGGTGGGCGCGTACCACGACCACCTGCGCTTCGTGGACGAGGTCATCGGCCGCCGTCCCGGCCACAACGTGTATGCCGCCATGAACATCCTGCTGCTCAACGAGCGCACGGTGGTGCTGGTGGACACGCACGTCAACGATGAACCTTCGGCCGAGCAAATCGCCGAATTCACCATCGCCGCCGCCAACGAGATGCGCCGCATGTACCTGGCGCCCAAGGTCGCGCTGCTGTCGCGCTCGAACTTCGGTTCGGGCAGTTCGGCCTCGGGCGCGAAGATGCGCCGCGCGCTGGAACTGGTGCGCCAGGCCGCGCCGGAACTCGAGATCGACGGTGAAATGCACGGCGACTGCGCGCTGGACGAAGCGCTGCGCATGCGCATCCTGCCTTCGTCTTCGCTCAAGGGCGAGGCCAACCTGTTGGTGTGCCCGAACGTGGACTCGGGCAACATCGCCTACAACCTGTTGAAGACCGCCGCAGGCGGCAACGTTGCAGTGGGTCCGTTCCTGCTGGGCGCCAACGCGCCGGTGCACATCCTGACCTCCAGCTCCACCGTGCGCCGCATCATCAACATGACCGCGATGACCGTGCTGGACGCCAACCGCGTCGAAGCCTCGGCCTGATCCAGCTTGCGCGCCGTTGCGGCGCGCAGACAAGGCGAGAAAAAACGCGCCGCTCCATCCCGGGATGGAGCGGCGCGTTTTTTATGCGCTCGGGCGCTGGAATCCGGCACGCTTAGTTGCTGCTGGCCTTCCAGGTGCCGTCCGGCTGCTTGCAGAACCAGAACTGCCATTTTTCCGTGGTGGCGCCGCGGGCGAAATCTCCAACCAGGAAGCGGCAGACGCGGTCGTCCTTGACCTTGCTGGTTTGCGTGGGGGTTAGCTGCACCGTGATGGGAGGCGCCTTGCGCGGCTGGTGCGTGCTGCTCCACTGGGTGCGCTGGCCGTCGGCCGAGCTGTTCAGCGACTGTGCCACGGCTTCATGGAAGGAGGGCTGATCGGCCTTGGGGATCTGCGTGATGATGGCATTGTTCAGCATCACCGGAGGCGCGGCAAAGGCCGGCGCGGCGATGCCGCAAGCCACCAGCAAAGAGGCGAGAACGCGGGTGTGTTTCAAGATGGGCTCCCTGTTGAGTCGTAGTGTTATGCCTGATCTTGGGGCGATAGTACGCGAACGGATGGAACAGTGCTTTGCGGGGGGCGTTGAAACTCGCGGTTTTTACCCTTGGGCCACACTTGAGCCCGGAGCGTCCCGCCACATGAAGCGCGGCCGGCGCTTTCCGCACAGGCGAAAAAAAGCCGCCAGACACTGGCGGCCAAGGTACAACAAGGGGAGGGGTAAATCTGCGTGCGCTTAGTTGCCGTGGTAGACGCCTTGGAAGGGCACGTTGTTCGGTTCCACATCGGCCATCTGGCCGGCGGCGCGGGCGGCGGCCAGTTCGGCGCGCACTTCAGCGCGGGTCTTGCCGGTGTGGGGCGTGCCGTAGACGCCTTGGAAAGGCACGTTGTTCGGTTCCACTTCAGCCATCTGGCCGGCAGCCTTGGCGGCGGCCAGTTCAGCCTGCACCTGGGCGCGGGTCGGGCCTTCATAAGGGGTGCCGTAGACGCCTTGGAACGGGACGTTGTTGGGTTCGATGTTGGGCGAGGCGGCGTAGGCGCCGGCGCTTAGCGCGGCCAGGGACATCATCAAAGCGGTAGCGAGGGTCTTCATGGTAAATCTCCGATTTCAAGAGCTTTGGGAGCGAATCGGCGGCCTATCCGTCTGGTTCGTTGCTGTTTCCCGATGGCTCAATAGTGCGCTGAATCGGACTAGGGATAAACCCGTATATTGGTAAAAGATATTCCCATCAGTGGAAAGATAGCGAATTTCTTAGGATATATTTTCCATTGATGGAACTGGGGACGGACTATCAGGCGTGCGCAAGCCTGGAATACGGCGATTCCATGCGGTTTGGGGGCTTGGAGAGAAGGGCAGCGTGGATGCGCCGCCAGTACCGCAGGCGCAGCGTCAGTAGTGCGGCGGTATTTCGTCGCGCAGGCTGCGGAAGGGCGCGCCGCCCTCGGGCGCCTGCTGTCGCAGGTCGGCCACTTCGCGCATCAGCCGGTCTATCAGCTGTTGCTGGCGCACGATGATCTGGTTGAGCTGTTCCAGCATGTCGTCCGAGAAGCTGGCCTTGACCTCCAGCTCCAGCAGGCGGCGTTCGATGTCTTGCAAGTTATCCATGGCGGGTATTAGAACCGATTCCCGCCGCGGCCCCTACAGGAGGCGTGTTTGACGCAGCGGCGATGGTGGCGTACGGGCGTGGGGCATTGGGCCGTGCATGGCCTGCTGGCGTCGTTTCCGGCCGGAACTGCCTGGGCCCAGGAGGCTGAGCCGCTCTTGCCTGCGGTAGTGGTGACCGGCACGCGCCTGGGCACCGCGGTGCTGGACACGCCCGCTTCGGTCAATGTGGTGGAGGGCGCGGCCATGCGCCTGCAGCAGCCGGGCATCAACCTGTCGGAGGGCCTGGCCGGCGTGCCCGGCCTGCAGATCCAGAACCGCCAGAACTACGCTCAGGATTTGCAGATCTCCAGCCGCGGCTTTGGCGCGCGTTCCACCTTCGGCGTGCGCGGCGTGCGGCTGTACGTGGACGGCATTCCGGCCACCATGCCGGACGGCCAGGGACAGACCTCGAACATCGACATAGGCTCCATCGGCAGCGTCGAAGTGCTGCGGGGGCCGTTTTCAGCGCTGTACGGCAATTCCTCGGGCGGCGTGATCCAGGTGTCGACCGAGGATGGCGTGGCGCCGCCGTCGCTCACGGCCAGCGGCTGGGGCGCCAGCTATGGCACCTGGCGCTACGGCGCCCGCGCCAATGGCGCCAGCGGCGGACTGGACTACGTGCTGGACCTGACCCGCTTCACCACCGACGGCTACCGCGACCACAGCGCCGCCCGCAAGAACCTGGGCAACGCCAAGCTTGGCCTGCAGCTGGACGACGCCAGCCGGCTGACCCTGGTGGCCAACAGCGTGGACCTCAAGGCGCAGGATCCGCTGGGCCTGACCTATCAACAGTTCCAGGACGACCCGCGCGCGGCGCCGCTGGCCGAGCAGTACGACACCCGCAAGACGGTCAGGCAGACCCAGGGCGGCGCGATCTACGAGCGCCAGGTCGATAGCCGCAATAGCTTGCGGGTGATGGTCTATTACGGCCAGCGCGATACCACGCAGTACCAGGCGATTCCCCCTGCCGCGCAGATGGCGCCCACCCAGGCCGGCGGGGTCATCGACCTGAAGCGCCAGTACGGCGGCGCGGACCTGCGCTGGACCTCCGCGCTGGCGATGGCCGGCCGGCCGCTGACCCTGATCGGCGGCTTTGCCTACGATTCCATGCGCGAAGACCGCAAGGGCTACCAGAACTACACCGGCACGGGCGCCAGCCGCCAACTGGGCGTGCAGGGGGCGCTGCGGCGCGACGAAACCAATACCGTCTACAACGCCGATCCTTATCTGCAGGCTTCCTGGCAGGTGTCGCAACGCTGGACGCTGGATGCGGGCCTGCGCTATAGCACCGTCAGCTTCGATTCCAGCGACCACTACATCGCGCCGGGCAATGCCGACGACAGCGGCGACGCGCGCTATCGCAAGGCATTGCCGGTGGCGGCCATCCGCTATGCGCCGAACGCCGACCTGAGCTTCTACGCTTCATATGGCCGGGGCTTCGAGACGCCGACGCTCAACGAGATCTCGTATCGGCCCGGCGGCCAGCCCGGCCTGAATTTCGGGCTGGCGCCCGCGCTCAGCACCAACCTGGAAGCGGGCGTAAAGGCCAACCTGGCTGGCGGCCTGCTGACGGCCGCGGTGTTCCATACCGGCACCGACGATGAAATCGTGTCCGCGGGCAGCTCGGGCGGAAGAACCACGTACCAGAACGCCGGCCGCACGCGGCGCGACGGCGTGGAACTGGGTTGGTCCGGCGAATTCGCCCGTCACGGCCGTGCGCAGTTCGCCTATACATGGCTGAATGCGCGTTACGCCGATGACGGACCCGGCGACATCCGCGCCGGCAACAAGATCCCCGGCATCGCAGCCCAGGCCGCCTTCGCCTCGCTGGCCTGGGCGCCGCCCGAGGGCTGGCAGGCCACGGTGGAAGGGCGTTTCCTCAGCAAGATCTACGTGAACGACGCCAACGACGGCGATGCGCCCGCCTACTTCGTGGCCGCATTGAGCGCGGGCTATGTGTTCAAGGCGGGGCCCTGGGAACTGAACGCCTATGGGCGCGTGGACAACCTGTTCGACCGCCGCTACGCCGGCTCCGTGATCGTCAACGAGACCAATGGGCGCTACTACGAACCGGCGGCAGGGCGCAGCCTGGGAGCGGGCCTGGGCGCGACGTACCGGTTCTGAAGCCGGACTTCAGTCGGGCATTTCCGGATAGCAGATGCCATGGTCCTCGCAGGCCGGACAGCCCGGTGCGGCGGCCGGCGGCAGGCCCGCCTGTTCACAGGCGGAATAGGCCAGGAACTGCTTCCAGCGCAGGTTGCGCACATTGCGCACCACCAGTCCCGGATAGTGGCGCGCCAGCAGGAAAGTCACGTCCTCGCGGCCGGACAAACCCAGGTCCCGCCACAGATGGTCGGGCCGCAGACAGGCCTGGGTCAGCACGCTGCTGACCCAGGGCGTGGTCCCCGCGCCGGGAGCGGCCCAGGTGTCCAGCAGCGCGCGCAGCAGACGCGTGAATTCGGTTTGAGCCGCATCCATGGCGCGGGCCGGGTAGATGGCGGCTTGCTCGCGCAAGGCGGCGAGCGCGGGGTCATGGCCCGTCAGCGCGCCTGGAAAGAGGCGCGCGATCAGGCCTTCCAGTTCCCGGGATGACAGGCCGCAGCGTCCCAGGTCCCCGCAGGCCAGGCTCTTGCCGATGACCGTGGCGAAGAATCCCGCGTCGGGATGACCGGGCGGCGCATGGCGCAGCAGCGCGCCGGCGAACCGCAAAGTGGGACCGGCGCTGTCGGCCGAGGGGGCTGCGGTGGCGATGGAAACGACGTGCATGGTTGGGCCAGGAGCAGTAATTAAACTGTTAATTAAATCGTTATGGTGTTGAATATATAACGAAATGCCTCCGCAATCCTTGCCTGGCCGCAAGGCTGGCCCCACCGGCCGGCGCACAAAAAAAACAGGCGCCCGCAGGCGCCTGTCTTTGCTTCAACGGCAAGCCGTCATTACATGGCGTGGCCCATGTTGACGTTCATGTTGTACAGCACCCATGCCGAACCGCCGACGATGATGGCGATGATCATTACGGTGAAGACAAACGTGGCCAGGTTGTCGCGGGCCGACTTCGATGCGCCCATGTGCAGGAAGTACACCAGTTGCACCAGCAACTGGAGCACGCACAGCGCAACCACGCCGGCGATGGTGATGGCGTGGGACAGTCCGCCGTTCATCACCAGGCCGAAGGAGCCGAAGGTGAGAAGCAGCGAAAGCACGAAACCGATGATGTAGGACTTCAGGCTGCCGTGGTCGGCGGCGTGATCGTCGTGGCCGTGTGCGGCCGCAGCGGAGTGCGACATCAGATGGCTCCCATGAGATAGACGAAGGTGAAGACGCAGATCCAGACGATGTCCAGGAAGTGCCAGAACAGGCTCAGGCACGCCAGACGACGCTTGTTGATCGAGTCCAGGCCATGGCGGCGGATCATGTCCAGCAGGACGATGATCCAGATCAGGCCGAAGGTGACGTGCAGGCCGTGCGTGCCGATCAGCGTGAAGAACGCCGACAGGTACGCGCTGCGGCCCGGGCCGGCGCCGATCGAGATCAGGTGATGGAATTCATAGACTTCCATCGCGATGAAGCCCGCGCCGAACAGGAACGTCACCATCAACCAGCCCATTGCGCGGCTCTTGTTGTTGGCGTGCACGTTCAGGTTGGCCATGCCGAAAGTGAAGCTGGAGAACAGCAGCAACAGCGTTTCGACCAGCACGAACTTCAGATCGAACAGTTCCTTGCCCGTCGGGCCGCCCGCGGTGGCGTTGAACAACACCGCGAACGTGGCGAACAGCACCGAGAAGATCAGCAAGTCGCTCATCAGATAGACCCAGAAACCGAATACGGTCTTGGATCCATCGTCATGATGCGCGTGATCGTCGTGACCCGCGTGGGGGTGAGTGGCTACGGCTTGAATCATGGCTCAGGCGGCCTTCTGCATTTTGTCAAAGTGAGCGTTTTCGATGCGTTCGACTTCCGCGGCCGGGACCCAGTAGTCGACGTCGCGGTCATAGGCGCGGACGATGAACGAACCGATCATGCCGACGAAACCGACGATGGACAGCCACCAGATGTGCCAGATCAGCGCGAAGCACATGACCAGGCCAAAGGCGCCGATGAATACGCCGGCGGCGGTGTTCTTCGGCATGTGGATGTCTTCGTACTTGGCCGGGCGCTTGTAGGCCTTGCCGTTCTGCTTGTCTTCCCAGAACTGGTCCAGCGAGTCAACGTGCGGCACGTGGGCGAAGTTGTAGAAAGGAGCGGGCGAAGAGATGGCCCATTCCAGCGTGCGGCCATCCCAGGGGTCGCCCGTGATGTCCTGGTTCTGCTTGCGCTGGCGGATCGAGACGAACACTTGCTGCAGCAGGAACCAGATGCCCAGCATGATCAGCGCGGCGCCAGCCAGGGCGACCAGCAGGTACGGCTGCCATTCGGGGTTGTCGTAGTGGTTCAGGCGACGCGTCATGCCCTTGAAGCCCAGGATGTACAGGGGCATGAAGGCCAGGAAGAAGCCGACGAACCAGCAGTAGAACGAGTAGCGGCCCAGGCGCTCATTCAGCTTGAAGCCGAAGGCCTTGGGGAACCAGTAGGTCATGCCGGCGATGCAGCCGAACACCACGCCACCGATGATGGTGTTGTGGAAGTGGGCGATCAGGAACAGGCTGTTGTGCAGCACGAAGGACACGCCGGGGATGGCCAGCATCACGCCGGTCATGCCGCCGATGACGAACACGATCATGAAGCCCAGCGTCCACAGCACCGGCGTGGTGATGCGCAGGCGGCCGCGGTAGATGGTGAACAGCCAGTTGAAGATCTTCGCGCCCGTCGGGATCGAGATGATCATTGTCGCTATGCCGAAGAAGGCATTGACGTTGGCTCCCGCGCCCATGGTGAAGAAGTGGTGCAGCCAGACCAGGAACGACAGCACGCCAATGGCGGCCGTGGCGTAGACCATGGACTTATAGCCGAACAGGGTCTTGCGGGCGAAGGTGGCGACGATTTCCGAATACACGCCAAACGCCGGCAGCACCAGGATGTAGACCTCGGGGTGGCCCCAGATCCAGATCAGGTTCACGTACATCATGACGTTGCCGCCCATGTCGTTCGTGAAGAAGTGCGTGCCCAGGTAGCGGTCCATCGTCAGCAGCGCGAGCGTTGCAGCCAGCACGGGGAAGGCGGCGACGATCAGGACGTTGGTGACCAGCGAGGTCCAGGTGAAGATCGGCATCTTCATCAGGCTCATGCCCGGCGCGCGCATGCGCAGGATGGTCACGATGAAGTTGATGCCGCTAAGCGTGGTGCCCAGCCCGGATATCTGCAGTGCCCAGATGTAGTAGTCCACCCCCACGCTCGGGCTGTAGTCCAGTCCGGAGAGCGGCGGATAGGCGAGCCAGCCGGTCGCGGCGAATTCACCCACGAACAGCGAGATCATCATCAGCGCGACGCCGGCGCCGAACAGCCAGAAGCTCAGCGAGTTCAGGAACGGGTACGCCACGTCGCGGGCGCCGATCTGCAGCGGCACCACGAGGTTCATCAGCCCGGTGATGAAGGGCATCGCCATGAAGAAAATCATGATGACGCCGTGGGCGGTGAAGATCTGGTCGTAGTGATGCGGTGGCAGGAAGCCGGCCGAGTCGGCGGATGCGACCGCCAGCTGGGTACGCATCATGATGGCGTCGGCGAAGCCGCGCAGCAGCATGATCAGGGCGACGATGATGTACATCACGCCAATGCGCTTGTGGTCGACGGTGGTCAGCCATTCCGTCCAGAGGTACTTCCACTTCTGGAAGTAGGTGATGGCGCCGAAGACCGCTAGGCCTCCCAGGCACACGGCGGCCAGCGTAACCATGACGATGGGTTCATGGTACGGAATGGCCTCGAGGGTGAGTTTCCCGAGCATTGTTAGTTAATTCCTGCGATCAGATTGTTCGACGTGGGGGTGCACGTGGCGGAGTCCACGCCGGCCATCTTGGTCATGGTGCTGCCAAGAATGAAATCAAACATGGCGGGGGGCGCCGAGGAGTACTTGACGACCGGGTTGTGCTCGCTGCGCTTGGTCAGCTCTGCATAGACCTCGGGGGTCAGCGCGGTCGGGGCAGCCTTGGCTTCCTTGACCCAGTTGTCGAACCCGTCCTGGGACATCGCGATGGCCTTGAAGCGCATGCCGGAGAAGCCGGCGCCGCTGTAGTTGGCCGAGATGCCGGCGTAGGTGCCGGCTTCGCGCGCGTTCAGGTGCAGCTTGGTCTCCATGCCGGCCATCGAGTAGATCTGGCTGCCCAGCTGGGGGATGAAGAACGAGTTCATGACCGTGGCCGAGGTGATCCGGAAATTGACCGGAACATCGACCGGGAAGGCGATCTCGTTGACCGTGGCGATGTCGTACTCGGGGTAGATGAACAGCCACTTCCAATCCAGCGAAACCACCTCGATGGTCACCGGCTTGTGTTCGGACACGAGCGGCTTGTAGGGATCCAGCGCGTGCGTCGAGCGCCAGGTGATCACGGCCAGGATGGCCACGATGATACAAGGGACGGTCCAGACCACGATTTCAATCGCCGTGGAGTGGGCCCACTTGGGCTGGTAGTCAGCTTTGGTGTTGGATGCGCGGTATTTCCAGGCAAAAACCAGGATCATGACGATGACCGGAATCACGACGATGAGCATGAGCCCGGTCGTCGTGAACAGCAAAGTCCTTTCCTGGATGCCAATATCTCCCTTGGGGGAGAGGATTTCCATGTTGCAGCCGCCAAGCAGCATGACCGCGCCGACGCTGAGAATGCGCGTAAGGGTCGCAAGGAGGGGGTGTTTCACGTACAGCCTTGGATGGAAGGTGGAAAATGCTGCATAGCAGCAGACTGGAATGCTGCTAGGCAGCAACGTCCATCCTATCGGCTTGATATGGGTCAAGCATGCGACGAATGGTCGCATTGCCTGGGAGGATTCCGCCCCAAGGGGAGCAGATACAGGGTTTTCCTAGGGGGGCAGGGGCTTGCTGCAAGGTTCCAGGGTGCGACGATATGTCGCACCCGCACATGCAGGGTATGCGACGATTTGTCGCATCTGCACAAATCAGTCGATGAGGACTTCGCGTTCCGGCCCCGGTTTTTTGGCCAGTTTACGCTGCAGGGAGCGCCGGTGCATGCCCAACAGGCGCGCCGCCGCCGAAACGTTGCCGCCGGTTTCGTGCAGGGCCTGGTGGATGTGCTCCCATTCCAGGCGGTGCAACGGCGTCATGGTGGTTTCGATCGTAACGTTTTCCGGCTTCACCAGGCCGAGGGTGCGCAGGATCATTGGCGCGGTGGCGGGCTTGGGCAGGTAGTCGTCCGCGCCGCGCTTGATGGCCTCGACCGCGGTGGCCACGCTGGCGTAGCCGGTGACCAGCAGGATCCGCATGTCCGCGCGCAGGGCGCGCAGCGGGCGGATCAGGGTCAGGCCGGAGTCTTCGCCCAGGCGCAGGTCCACCAGGGCGAAGGCGGGGCGGATTTCCTCGGCCACGCGCAGCGCCTCGGCGATGCCGGTGGCGGTTCGGGTTTCCAGGCCGCGACGCGACAGGCTGCGCTGCAAGGTGCGCACATACAGCTCGTCGTCGTCGATCAGCAGGCCAAGATCGGTTGGGTTCATTGCACTCAAGTCCCGGTACTCCCCAGCGGGAGGTAAAAGCGGATACGCGTGCCGCCGTCTTCGGCGGCGGTCATGGTCATTTCGCCGCCCATCTGTTCCACCGTGGCGTGCGACAGCGCCAGGCCCACGCCCAGCCCTCCCGGCTTGCCGCTGTTGAACAGGCTGGTCGCCGGCAGCAGGGTCTGGTCGGGATCGAAACCCCGTCCGTAGTCCCTGACTTCGCCGCGCAGGGCGCCATAACCGTATTCCAGATGCAGGTCCACGCGCGGGACATCGGCGGCTTCGCCGGCGTCCGCCGCGTTGTTCAGCAGGGCCTGCAGCAAGTGGGCGATGGCCGGATCGACCCGCAGGCTACCGGGCAGGGTGCCCGAGCGCTGCAGATCGATGGTCGGCCGGATCAGACGCCATTGCCCCACCACGCGGACCAGGTCCACCGCGGTTGGGACCGCCAGATTGCGGATACGTTCCCGGCACAGGGCCAACAGTTGGCTGAGCGTGGAAACGTCGGCGCGCAGGTCTTCGTCCTTGACCTCGGCGGCGATCTCGTCGGCCAGCAGGGTCATGGTCGCCAGCGGGGTGTTCAGTTCATGCGCCATGGCCGCCGCGTGGGTGGCCAGGGCGACGATGCCTTCGTTGCGGGTGAAGCGTTCGCGCAACCGTGCCAATTCGCGCTCGCGGTCGCGCAGGTCCGAGGCCAGGCGGGTCGAAAACACCAGCACCACCACCACCGAAATCAGGAAGTTGGCGCCCATGCCCCACAGCAGCAGGGTATGGGTATCGACGTCGCCGCGCAGGGGCTGGCCGAAGATCGCGGCCGCCACGTAGCCCGAGATGCCTGCCACGGCCGCGGCCAGCGCCCAGTTGCGCGGCAGCGCCAGGGCCGCCAGCGCGGTCAGGATCAGGAACATCATGCCGAAGGGATTGCTGATGCCGCCGCTCCAGCCCACCATCCAGGCCAGCACCGCCATGTCCACGAACAGGTGGCCGAAGGCGGTGGCGTGGGACAGGTCGCGGCGGTGGCGCAGGCGCAGGCTGGCGTAGACGTTGAAGCCGATCAGGGCGCCTACGCCGATCCACAGCGGCTCCAGCGGCAGGGCCAGGCCCAGGACGCTGCTGGCCAGCAGGATGGTGGCGGCCTGGCCCGCGATGGCGAGCCAGCGCAGGCTGCAGAGGGTACGCAGGAATGAAAAGGCGGAACTACCGGGCATATCCAGACACAGAGGTGCCGGCAGGCTGCCGGCGGGTACGCGCCCGGCTGCGCGGAACGCTGGCATCCGGGGCGCGGCGCTGGGAGGCCGGCTGCCCCGCCGCGCCTTCAGGCTGGCCGGCGGTGGATGTGCAGGCATTGTATGGCGAATCAGGCGCCGCCGCCGGTCGGCGGGGAATTGGTGTGTCCCTGATATTTGGGCGCGACGCCCGGATCCGCCGCGGTTGCAGCCTCTGTATTAATGGATGTCAGAGGTGCCGCTGTGGGCCATCGCGGGAGGAGGGTAGTCTTCCTGGTCGGATGCCATCTGCCCCTGGACCTGCGCCTGCTGCAACTCCTGTTCAACCTGGGCGCGGGTTTCAGACTGGTGCGACATGACGGGGGGTGGATAGTCCTCGTCGCCGAACGTGTACTGGCCGTTGGCCTTGGCCTGGGCCAGTTCGGCGCTGACCTGGTCCGCCGTCTTGGCGGCGGGGGCGGCATAGGTGACGCGCCAGTCGCCATAGAGGTCGTGGGTGTACTGCGTGGTCTGGGCCTGGACGGCCCCGGCGGCTGCAATGCCGGCGCATAGCAATAAGGTCTTGCTGAGGGTCTTCATGAAACGCTCCTGGCAATCAAAGCTTGCGGCCGTTGCGGGCCGCGCCTACGCCCGCGATGCTGTCCGCGGGCGATTCCTGGATGCGGGAAAGCCTGGCCCGGCGCGCCGCGATGGCGCGCGCCGGGCCTTTTCCAATTCGACCCGGCGCGCGGCGCGGCGTTGCACGCAGGACGGCCTTGTTGCAAGGAAGCTGTTTCAGGCGTGCAGCACAGCTGTCAAGCCACTTTCATGGGGACGCCGCGGGCTCAGTGGCCGTGGCCGGCGGCCGGGGCGGCTGCCGCGTTCAGCGGACGCGCCACCGCGTCCACCGGCACGCGCCGCTGGCGTTTGTCGGCATCCTCGACGATGAGCGTCAGGGCGACGTGCTCGCCGGGCGAGATCTGGCCGGCCAGGTCGATCAGCATCACGTGATAGCCACCGGGCTTGAGCTCCACGGCCTGGCCCGCGGGCAGGGCGATGCCCGGTACCTGGCGCATCTTCATGACGTTGTCCTGCATCGCCATTTCATGGATTTCCACGTGTTTGGCCGCCTGCGATTCCACGCCGACCAGGCGGCCGCCGGAGACGGAGGTCAGGCGCATGAAGACGCCGGTGGCGTGCTGGCTGGGCACGGTGGAGCGCACCCAGGCGTCGTCCACCTTCAGGGCGGCGTCCTGGGCCAATGCGGCGGGGCTGGCGCCGGCCAGGGCGCAGAAGGCCAAGGCGGCGGCCGCCAGGGATTTGATCGCGGTGTTTTTCATGAGGGTTGCCTCTCTATATATGGATTCAGGTCAGAGCACGGTGCGCAGGTCGTCCACGCACTCCTGCGCGCTTTGCTGATGGCGCAGGGCGATGCGCAGCTTGCCGCTGGCGTCGATGACGTAGGTCAGCGCGGTGTGGTCCATGGTGTAGGACGAACCGGTGGCGACCTTCTGGTAGAAGACCTTGAATGACTGTGCGGCGGCGCGCGTCTGTTCGGCATCGCCGCGCAGGCCGACGAAGTCCGGGTCGAAGGCCTGGGTATAGGCGCGCAGGATTTCCGGCGTGTCTCGCTCAGGATCGACGGTGATGAAAAGGACGCGCAGCTTCTTGGCGTCCGCGCCCAGCAGGCTCTTGATCTCGACGGCGCGGGTGAGCGCCGTGGGGCAGATGTCCGGGCATTGCGTGAAGCCGAAGAACAGCATGATCGGCTGGCCGGCGTAGTCGGCCAGCTTGCGTTCGCGGCCCTCGGTGTCCTGCAGCTGGAAGTCGCCGGACGGCATGCCGGAAAGATCCATGCCGTGCAGCTTGGGCGCATCGGGGCCGCAGCCTGCCAGGGCCAGCAGGGCGAAAGAGGACAGCAGCAGGCGGCGCCGCGGATCGGGCGCATGGGAGCGCGCCGCGCCGGCGGGCGCGCGCAGAAGGGGGGAATGCATGAAAACCTCGTCGCTTGACGGTTCGTCCAGGGGCGCGGCGGAGCCGCGCGTTGTGGCGGAGTCAGACGAGGCGTGGCGGGGCGCGCGAACCCAGCGGCGGACCCGCGGCGGCGGGCGCGGGCGGGGTGGCGCTGGCGGGCGCGGGCAGTGCGTGCCGGCCAGCGGCCAGCAGCAGGGGAGTGAGCGCGGGGGCAGGTGCGGGCGCCACGTGCGCCAGCAGGCCGAAGGGGCAGAGCGCACCGGCATCGGCGGTGTCGTGGCCGGCCTTGCCCTTGTCTTCGGGCGACAACGCCAGCGCCAGCGTCGAGACATCGCCGGCGGCCGAGCAGAACGTGACTTCAAGCCGGCCGTCGTGCAGCGCCCGGGCGTCGGGCATGTAGCCCGCCGGCACCAGCGCGCGCAGCGCCAGGGCCAGAAGCGCCAGCCACAGCACGCCCCGCGCGCGTGCGGCGCTGCCGAGGTGCTGGAGGCGGATCAGGCGGGTCATGGCGGCATTCTATCCCGCGCGACGGGCGCAAGCATCTGACGCCAGCGCCCATGGCGCGCCAAAATCTTGGTACCCTTGAACGCACTCAAATCCCCGACATCCCACTCAGTGCCCCAGGTTTCAGTGCTTTCCTCGTCCGCCCAGACCCTGCCTCTTCCCACGTTGCCCGCCGTCGTCCGCCAGGGCAGGCCGTCCTTCCGCCTGTGGATGTGCGTGCTGGCCGTGGCGCTGCTGGCCCTGCTGTCCGCCTGCGGCACCACCAAGGTCCAGCCCGGCTACTACCGCGTGCAATCGGGCGACACGCTGACCCAGATCGCGCGCAAGCAGGGCACCAGCGTGAGCAATCTGGTGCGCTGGAACAAGCTGTCGAATTCCAATTCCATCGAAGTCGGACAATTGCTGCGGGTCGAGCCGCCGGCCGGGCAGGCCAGCACGTCCACCGCGCCCAGCAAGGCGCGCGGCAAGCCTGCGCCTTCGCCCAAGTCGTCGACCTCGACCGCCAAGCGCCGCACCGCGCCGCCGGGCGCAATCTCGCTGGTCTGGCCCGCCCAGGGCAAGGTCACGCGCGGCTACGACGGATCGGGTTCCAACGGCATCGTCATCAGCAATTCCTCCGGCACGCCGGTGGTGGCCGCGGCACCGGGCACAGTGGCCTATTCCGGCAGCGGCCTGCGCGGCTATGGCCACCTGGTCATCGTCAAGCACAACGCCAGCTTCCTGAGCATCTACGCCCACAACAGCAAGCTGCTGGTCAAGGAAGGGCAGCGCGTCAGCCAGGGGCAGAAGATCGCTGAAATGGGCAATAGCGACAGCAAGCAGGTCGGGCTGTATTTCGAGCTGCGCTATGACGGCCAGGCGGTCGATCCGGCGGGGTCCCTGCCGCCGAAGTAGGCTGATCTACAGCGCGGCTTCCTGCGTCAACGTCGAGATGAACGCCGCCGTGCGCGGGTCGGCCGGCTGGCTGAACAGCGTGCGCGAATCGCCGGATTCGACCACCGTGCCGTCCAGCAGGAATACCACCTCGCGCGACACGCTGGCCGCCAGCCGCAGGTCGTGGGTGGCCATCAGCATGGTCATGCCTTCGGCGGCGAGCTGGCGCAGCACGTCCACCACTTCAGCGGCCAGGCCCGGATCCAGCGCCGAGGTCGGTTCGTCGCACAGCAGCACGCGCGGCGCGGGCGCCAGCGCGCGGGCGATGGCCACGCGCTGCTGCTGTCCGCCCGACAGGTTGGCGGGCCAGGCGTCGCGCTTTTCCAGCATGCCGACCTTGCGCAGCAGTTCCTCGGCGCGGGCGCGCGCGCGGTCCTGCGGCCACTTCTGCACGGTCAGCAGGCCTTCCATGACATTGCCGATCACGGTCTGATGCGGGAACAGCTGGAAGTTCTGGAACACCATGCCGGTCTGCTTGCGCACGCGCTGGACCTGATCGCGCGAGAGCTTGTGGCCGGGTTCGAAATGCACCGTTTCCGGGCCGATCTCCAGCGTGCCGCGGTCCGGCACTTCCAGCAGGTTCACGCAGCGCAGCAAGGTGCTCTTGCCGCTGCCGGACGGGCCGATCAGGGCGGTGACGCTGCCTTCGGCGATGCTCACGTCCACCTGCTTGAGCACGGGATTGCCGCCGAACGCCTTTTCTATCTTTTCCAGGCGGATCATCGGTTTTTCTCGGTAAAGACCGCGTGCTGGCCGAAGCGCCGTTCCAGGCGCACCTGCGCGGCGGACAGGACGGAACTGAACACCAGGTAGATCAGCGCCGCCTCGGTGTACAGGATCAGCGGTTCATAGGTCACGGCGGCAATGCGTTGCGCCGCCTGGAAGATCTCGGGCACCGTCAGCACCGCCGCCAGCGAGGTGTCCTTGACCAGCGCGATGAAGGAATTGGACAGGGGCGGCACCGCCACCCGCGCCGCTTGCGGCAGGATGGTCCGGCGCAGCGCCTGCGCCCGCGTCATGCTCAGCGAGTACGCCGCTTCCCACTGGCCCTTGGTGATGGACTCGATGGCGCCGCGGATCACTTCCGAGTTGTACGCGCCCACGTTGAGAGTGAAGCCGATGAGCGCGGCCGGCAGCGGATCCAGCACGATGCCGACGCTGGGCAGGCCGTAGAAGATCACGAACAGCTGCACCAGCAGCGGCGTGCCCCGGATCAGCCAGACGTAGAAACGCACCACGGCCACCAGCGGCGCCGGACCGAACAGCCTGATCAGCGCGACCACGAAGGCCAGCGCCAGGCCCAGCGCGAACGACATCAGCGTCAGCGGAACCGTGAACACCAGCCCCGCGTGCAGCAGCGGCCAGAACGAGTCCAGCATCAGCTGCACCCAGGCCGGCACCGCCCAATTGCCAAGTTGCGCCAGCAGCCAGTCGGGCAGGACGGATTGCAGCCAGGGGGGTAGCGTCATGTGCGCTCCGCTCGCTTATTGCGCCGACAGGTCCGTGCCGAAATACTTGACCGAGATGGTCTTGTAGGTGCCGTCCGCCTTGATGTCGGCCAGCGCCTTGTTGATGGCGGCCTGCAGCTCGGGGTTGCCCTTGCGGATCAGCACGCCCGAATTGCTGAACTCGGCGGTCTTGTCGGTGGCGGCAATCTTCACCTTGGCATTGGGCTTCTGCTTCTTGAAGTCCAGGAACGACAGGTTGTCGTTCACCGTGGCTTCGACGCGGCCCGAGGTCAGCAGGTCGATGGCTTCGTTGAAGCCCTGCACAGCAATGACTTCCGCGCCATGCTGTTGCGCCAGCTTGCCGAAGTTGCTGGTCAGCGTGTTGGCGGATTTCTTGCCCTTCAGGTCGTCGAAGGATTTGATGCTGGTGTTGTCGTCGCGCACGATCAGCACGGCGGCCGACGAGATGTAGGGATCCGAGAAGTCGTACTTGGCGCGGCGCGCGTCGGTGATGCCGACCTGGTTGATCACCGCGTCGTAGCGCTTGGCGTCCAGGCCGGCGATCAGGCCGTCCCATTTGCCTTCGACGAATTGCGCCTTGACGCCCAGGCGTTCGGCGATGGCGCGGCCGATGTCCACGTCAAACCCGGTAAGCTGGCCGGATGCGTCATGGAAAGTGAAGGGGGCGTAGGTGCCTTCGGTGCCGATCTTGAACACGCCGGCGGATTTGATCTGGTCCAGTCCGGATTGGGCATGGGCCGCGGACAACGCGGCGACCTGGACGAGGCCGGCGACGAACAGCGTACGGAAGAGTTTCATGGCGGTGCTCCACGGATGGCAGATATCTCGGGTGGAGAGCATCCGTGCCTGCAATGCCCTCCGGCGTAGCCGCACTCTAACAACGCGTCTATTTTTCCACAAAGCATAAGGAATAGTAAAAATATAGCGGCAAGTCATATGGCGATACCCTTGCTCCGGCGCTTGCCGCCGGGGTCCATCCAGGCAGGACTTCAGTGGAGATCGGTGTGGAACAGCAATGGAACAGGCGGGCTTTCATGATGGCGGCCGCCGGCGCGGCAGCAGCAAGTGCAATGCCTGCCCAGGCCGCGGACGGTACGCGGCTGATGCCGGGCAGCGGCAGCATCACGCAGGTGGCGGGCTTGCGGGTGGGGCACTACACCGATACGCGCCGGCCCACGGGCTGTACGGTCATCGTCGCCGAGGCCGGCGCGACCGCCGGGGTCGACGTGCGCGGCGCGGCGCCGGGCACGCGCGAGACCGACCTGCTCAATCCCGTCAACATGGTGGAGAAAGTGCATGCCGTGGTGCTGTCCGGCGGCAGCGCCTTCGGCCTGGATGCGGCCTCGGGCGTCATGCGCTATCTGGAGGAAAAGAAGATCGGCTTCGACGTGGGCGTGGCGCACGTGCCCATCGTGCCTTCGGCCATCCTGTTCGACCTGGGCGTGGGCGACGCCTCGATCCGGCCTGACGCGGCCGCGGGCTACCAGGCCTGCAAGTCGGCCACGGACGCCGCGCCACAGGAAGGCAACGTGGGCGCGGGGGCGGGCGCGACGGTGGGCAAGCTGTACGGTCCCAAGCGCGCCATGAAGGGCGGCATCGGCAGCGCCTCGCTGACCGTGGCGGGCGTGACGGTGGGCGCCATCGTCGCGGTCAATGCGGTGGGCGACGTGGTGGACCCGGCCACCGGGCGCGTCCTGGCTGGCGCGCGCACTGCCGACGGCAAGATGTTGCTGGATACCCGCGCGGCGATCCTGGCGGGCGATCTGCCCAAGTCCATGCGCCCGGGCACCGCCACCACCATAGGACTGGTCGCCACCGACGCCAAGCTCACCAAGGCGCAGGCGCAGAAGATCGCCGGCATGGCGCACGATGGCCTGGCACGCACCATCAATCCCATCCACACCATGCTGGATGGCGACACCATCTTTGCGCTGGGCACGGGCACGTCCGGCAAGCCAGGCAACGTCATGCTGCTGGGCGTGATGGCGGCCGAGGCGATGGCGATCGCGGTGCAGCGCGCCATCCTGTCGGCGCGCGCGCTGGAGGGCTATCCGGCGGCGGTGGACTTCGTTTCCTGATGGCCGCGTGGCCTGACCTCGGCCTGTCACACAAGGGCGCCATCATGGATGGCGCCGGCGCGTGGCCGGCTGGCGGAGGGCGTGCATGTACAAGGGCGAACGATTCAACGGCGCGACGCACCTGGCCGGCCTGGCGCTGGCGGTGGCCGCATCGGGCGCCCTGATCGCCCGCGCCGCGGAACTCAAGGTGGATACGCGGCAGGTCATCGCCTGCGCCGTGTTCGCCGCTTCGATGATCGCCGTCTATGCCTCGTCGGTGCTGTTCCATTGCTCGCGCGGCCGCCGCAAGGCCTGGTGGGCCAAGGCCGACCATTGCGCGATCTACCTGCTTATCGCCGGCACCTACACGCCGCTGGCCTACGGGCCGGTGGAGCACGGCTGGGGCGCGGCCATGGGCGTGGCGATCTGGCTGTTGGCGGCGGTGGGCATCAGCCGCGAGCTGTGGTGGGCGCGCGGCGCGGCGCCGGCCCTGCCGTTGTATCTGGCGATGGGCTGGCTGGGCGTGATGTTCGCCGCGCCGATCGCGGGCGCCTTGTCCGCGGCCGGACTGGCCTGGCTGCTGGCGGGCGCGGCGGTCTACACCGCCGGCACGCTGTTCTACGCCAACGACCAGCGCTGGCCGCATGCCCATGGCATCTGGCACCTGTTCGTCATGGGCGGCACCGCCTGCCACTTCGTGACGGTGTTCGGCTTCCTGCGGCTGAGCCCGGCCTGAGCGGGGCTTCAGCGGGCCGCTAGCGCCAGCTTGCCAGCGGCAGCATGCCGCCGCGGTTCTTCACTTTGCGCATGACGATATGCGAGGATAGGTTCCGCACGCCCGGGATCTTGCTGAGCTTGTCTTCGACGAACTGCGAGAACGCCATCAGGTTGCGCGTGCACACCGTCAGGATGTAGTTGGAGGCGCCAGTCACGATGCTGGCCTCGGTGATCTCGTCATGCAGGGCGATGCCGGCCAGGAATTCTTCATGCCAGCCCGGACGCGACTGGTCCAGCGACACGTGGACGATGGCCTCCAGCTCGAAACCCAGTTTTTCGGCGTCCAGCACGGCGCGATAGTTGCGGATCAGTCCGCTTTCTTCCAGCGCGCGCACCCGCCGCAGGCAGGCCGAGGGCGACAGCGCCACCTGCTCGGCCAGGTCCTGGTTGCTGAGGTGGCCGTTCTCTTGCAGCCGGTAAAGAATGCGCTGGTCTATGGCGTCGATATGCATGATGCAATCAAATTCCAAAAAAGTTGATTATGTGCAATTCAATGCGGAAACCTAGGGTAATCCGCGCCTGAATTTGCAATTTATCAGCCTGATCGCGCTGATAGTATGTATCCAGAATATAGCCCCCCGGAGCACAAAATGAACACCCGTGAAGCCTGCGTAAATGCCGACCGCCAGGACCCCCTGGCGCCCCTGAAGGACCGTTTCGACCTGCCGCCCGGCGTCCTCTACATGGACGGCAACTCCCTGGGCGTGCTGCCCAAGGAGGCCGCCGGCCGTGCTGCCGCCGTGATCGGCCAGGAATGGGGCGCGGGCCTGATCCGCAGCTGGAATACCGCGGGCTGGTTCGAACTGCCCACCCGACTCGGCGACAAGCTGGGCCGCCTGCTGGGCGCGCGCGAAGGCGAACTGGTCGTGACCGACACGACCTCGCTGAACATCTTCAAGGCGCTGGCCGCCGCCCTGCGCATCCAGCAGCACCAGCACCCCAAGCGCCGCGTCATCCTGTCCGAACGCGACAACTTCCCCACCGATCTCTACATGATCCAGGGCATGATCGACCTGCTGCAGCAGGGCTATGAAATGCGCCTGATCGACGATGAACTGCCGCTGGAAAAGGCGCTGGACGAGTCCGTGGCGGTGATGCTGCTGTCGCACGTGAATTACCGCAGCGGCCAGATGCACGACATGGCCGCCGTGACCGCGCTGGCGCACGAGCGCGGCGCGCTGGCGATCTGGGACCTGGCGCACGCCGCGGGCGCGGTGCCGGTGGACCTGAACGGCGCCGACGCCGACTTCGCCGTGGGCTGCACCTATAAGTACCTGAACGGCGGCCCCGGTTCGCCCGCCTTCATCTGGGTGGCGCCGCGCCACACCAAGGACTTCTGGCAGCCGCTATCCGGCTGGTGGGGCCACACGCGGCCATTCGATATGACCGTGGCCTACGAGCCGGCCGGCGGCGTGCGCCGCTACCTGTGCGGCACCCAGCCCATCGTGTCGCTGTCGCTGGTGGAATGCGGCCTGGACGTGGCGCACGCCGCCGACATGGCCGAGGTGCGCAAGAAATCCCTGGCGCTGGGCGACCTGTTCATCGCGCTGGTCGAAGAGCGTTGCGCCGGCCATCCGCTCACGCTGGTGACGCCGCGCAAGCACGCCGACCGCGGCAGCCATGTCAGTTTCCGCCACCCCAACGGCTTCGAAGTGATGCAGGCCCTGATCGCGCGCGGCGTGATCGGCGACTATCGCGAACCCGAGGTTCTGCGCTTCGGCCTGACGCCGCTGTACTTCGGCTACGCCGACGTCTGGGATGCCGTGGATATCCTGAAGGACGTGCTGGACACGCGTTCCTGGGACAAGCCGGAATTCAAGCACCGCGCCGCCGTGACCTGAGCGCCGCAACACAACCCCATTGCGCGGGCCAAACCGGCCCTACATCCACAAAGAGAGCGCAGGACCTGGAGGAGACAATGCAACAACAAAAAGGATTCGGCCAGATCGCCGAACGCGAGCAGGGCCTGAAGCGGCGGCTGACGTCGGGGCAGATGAGCATGATCGCCATCGGCGGCGCCATCGGCACGGGCCTGTTCCTGGGCAGCAAGTTCGCCATCGGCTTTGCCGGACCCAGCGTGATCATCAGCTACGCCATCGGCGGCCTGATCACGCTGCTGCTGATGGGCTGCCTGGCGGAAATGACGGTGGCGCATTCCACCTCGGGTTCCTTCGGCGCCTATGCCGAGCACTACGTCGGCCCGCTGGCGGGGTTTCTGGTGCGCTACGCGTACTGGTCCTGCGTGGTGCTGGCGGTAGGCACCGAAGTTACCGCCGTGGCCGAGTACATGAAGTTCTGGTTTCCGGACGTGCCCGGCTGGCAGTGGGTCTGCCTGTTCTCGGCCGTGCTGATCTTCATCAACGCCATGAGCGTCAAGACTTTCGGCACGGTCGAATACTGGTTCTCCACGATCAAGATCACCGCCATCGTCGCCTTCATCATCCTGGGCGCCTACGTGGTCTGGGGCAATCCGCAGTACGGCACCGCCCTGTACACCTCGCACGGCGGGTTCTTCCCGAACGGCGTCTGGGGCATGTGGATCGCCGTGGTCATTTCGATCTTCAGCTACCTCAGCGTGGAGATGATTGCGGTGGCCGCGGGCGAGGCCGAAGACCCCGAACGCGCGGTCAAGCAGGCGTTCCGCGCCACCATCGTCCGGCTGGTGGTGTTCTACCTGCTGACGCTGGCGCTGATCCTGGCCATCGTGCCCTGGGACGAGGCCGGCAAGGGCGGCAGTCCCTTCGTCAAGGTGATGCAGGCGCTGGAGATTCCGGGGGCGGCGGGCGTCATCAACTTCATCGTGCTGGTGGCGGCGCTGTCGGCCATGAACAGCCAGCTTTACATCACCACGCGCATGATGTTCAGCCTGTCGCGCGCCGGCCATGCGCCGTCCGCGTTCGGCAAGCTGACGCGCAGCGGCACGCCGCTGAACGCGCTGCTGCTGTCGACCAGCGGCATTGCCATCGCCGCGGTGCTGAACGTGCTGTACCCCGAGACCTCGTTCACGCTGATGATGGCGATTTCGATGTTCGGCGCGCTGTTTACGTGGATGATGATCTTCGTCACCCACTACTGCTTCCGCCGCCGCTGGGCGCGCGAAGGTGGCGGCAAGCTGTCGTTCCGCATGCCGGGCTTTCCGGTGCTGACCCTGCTGGGCGCGGGCGCGATGCTGGCGATCCTGGCCACCACCTACTTCACCAGCGTCTTCAAGATGACGCTGGTGTTCGGTGTGCCTTTCCTGCTGGTGCTGGCCGTGCTTTATCAGCTGCTGTTCCGTCGGCGCGGCGAAGCCGTTGCGCTGACCCCGCGCGGCCAGCGTTCCTGACATAGCTGCGCCCGGTTCAGACGCGGGCCTGAGGCGCAAGCCTCAGGCCCGTATTTCATGGCCGGGCTTCAGGCGCTGGCCAAGGCGGGCGCAGGCTGCTGCGCAGCCTGTTCCTGCGGCGCCGGCGCGAACACGCGCAGCCGGTGGCCGTCGGGATCCAGCGCCACGAAGGTGCGACCGAAATCCATATCGGTGGGCGCCTGCAGGATGGGCAGGCCGCGCAAGCTCCAGTCCAGGTGGCGGCGGTCCAGCGCCTGCGCGTCCGAAACGGTAAAGGCGAGTTCGGTCGCGCCGCCGCGGCCGGCAGCGGCCGGCTCCACGGTATAGCGCGACCACAGGCCCAGCATCAGGCCGGAATCCAGCCTGAACAGTGCGAAGGTGGGGGAGCTTTCGAGGGGCGGACGCTGCAGCAGGGCGCTGTAGAACGCGGCGCTGGCGGCGGGCTTTTCGACGTAGAAAATCACGAAATTGGTGTCTGACATGATGCGCTCCGGGTGGTAGATGCGCTCATCTTAGACAGGGGTGCTGTCAGTTTTTGGCAGTAGCTTTTATCTGCATTTTCATCCGCATTGCTTGGGCGATCGGTCGATCGCGCGCCACTCCTTCAGCAGCGCATGGCGGCGCTTGGGATAACGCTCACCGGGCGTCAGCGTGGCGATGCGATCGGTGCGGAAATGGCGGAAGTCCTGGCGCAGTTCGCACCAGGCCATGACGATGCGCACGCTGTCGAAAAACCCCAGCGCGAACGGCCAGATCACCCGCGCGGAATCGGCGCCCTTGTCGTCGCGGTACGTGATGTCGATCTTCTGTTCGCAGCGTATGGCGTGGCGGATCAGCGACAGGTCCACGCGGTCCACCACCTGCATCGCGCTGGGCCCGACCAGCAGCGGTATCGCATCCAGCCCGTCGCGCATTTCCGCCGGCAGCACCGCGCCGATCTTGGCCAGCGCGTTGCTCGCCGCCTGCGCCAGGCGCGGGTCGGCCCGGTCCGCGACCCAGCGCGTGCCCAGCACCAGCGCCTCGATCTCCTCGGTGCTGAACATCAGCGGCGGCAGCATGAAACCGGGCCGCAGCACGTAGCCCACGCCCGGTTCGCCCTCGATCTCGGCGCCCTGCGATTGCAGGGTGGCGATGTCGCGGTAGAGCGTGCGTATGCTGACGCCCAGGTCGGCGGCCAGTTGGCGGCCGCTGACGGGGCGGCGATGGCAGCGCAAGGTCTGCATCAGGCCCAGGAGGCGTTCGGTGCGGGACATGGGGGCGGGCGGGGATGGAGGATCCATAATGCTGCCACGAAATGGCAGCAGGCGGGGCTCCGTCCGCAGCGGGATTTCAGGCCGGCGGCAGGGTCATCAGCCACTCGTGCACGCGCGCGGCCAGGTCCAGGCTGTTGCGGTCCATCATCAGCATGTGCGAATTGCCGGCGATGCCCAGCTCGGGCAGCGACAGCAAGGTGACGCAGGGATGCCGCCGCGCGAAATCGCGCACCCGCTCGCGCATGCGCGGCCAGCGCGGGTCCGTGTCCATGTTGTCGCCCATGAGGACCAGCGTGGGCGTGCGGTAGCCGGCGTCCAGTTGCGGGATGCTGGCCGGCTCCAGCGCCACCACGGCGCGCACCAGATCGGGCCGGGCGGCGGCCGCGCGGATGCCGAATACGCCCGCCTGCGAATGGCAGATGACGATCATGCGGCCGACCCGCTCCAGCAAGGCCAGATAGCCGCGCAGGACGGCGGCGTCGGTATGCACCCAGCGCGGCACCATCTGCGCGGCCAGCTCGCCGAAGGCTTGCACCGGGAACTGCGTGTTGCCATAGGCGCTGCCGGGGCCGGGGCGCGTGCCCGGGCGGCCGATGCGAAAGCGCGTGTAGCAGTCTTCCTGCGCCTGCACGATGGGCCCTTCCGGCCAGATCTCGGGGACCGGCGCGTAGCCTGAGCGGCCGCGTTCCACGGCATCGCACAGATAGGCGTCCCAGCCGCGGCGCAGGAAGGCATGGAGCCAGCCCTGGCGGCCATCGGGCGTGGTCTCCCACGCCGCGCCGGTCATGCCGCCGCCATGCCAGAAGGCCAGCGGCGGGCGGCCACTGGCCGGCTCGGCCAGGAAGTACTGCGCATACATCTGCTCGACGCGGTAGGTGCCGTTGGGGTCCAGCGCGACGGGCTGGCCGCCTTCGGCCATCACCACCTCGCGCCGCGGCAGGCCCGACAGGCTGACCTCGCGTCCGCCCACGTGGAAGGCGCCCATGTCGCGCAGCCGGATCGGCGCGAGCGCGTCCGATGCGTCGCGGCCGGGTTCGTCCGTCATCATTCGGCCCGGATGCGGTTGGCCTGGATCACGTCTTTCCAGCGCGCGGTCTCGGCCACCACAAAGTCGCCCAGCGCCTGGCGCGGCCCGGCGGCAGTCTCCACGCCCAATTCGCGCATCTTGGCGGCGACCTCCGGCGCCTGCAAGGCGTCGTTGAAGGCTTGGTGCAGCGCGGCCAGCGTGGCGTCCGGCGTGCCGGCCGGCGCCATGATGCCGAACCAGGGCGTGATCAGGAAATCGGCCACGCCGGCTTCGGCGAAGGTCGGCACGTCTGGAATGGCCGGCGCGCGCTTGGCGCTGGCCACGGCCAGCGCCCGCAGCTTGCCCGCGCGGATGTTCGCCAGCGAAGCCGGCAGGTTGTCGAAATACATGTCGACCTGGCCGCCCAGCAGGTCGGCCGCGACCTGACCGGCGCCCTTGTAGGGAATGTGCGCCACATCGATGCCGGTGCGCAGCTTCAGCAATTCGGTGGCCAGGTGGGCCGAGCCGCCCACGCCCGACGAGGCCGAGTTCAGCTTGCCCGGATGGGCGCGGGCGTAGGCCAGCAGCTCAGCCACGGTCTGCGCTGGCACCTTGGGATTGACGACCAGCACGCTGGGCACCGTCCCGACCATGGCGACGGGCGCGAAGTCCTTGACGATGTCGTAGGGAGCGGGCTGGTAGAGCGAGGGCGCGACCGTGCAGCCGAAGGCGCACATCAGCAATGTGTAGCCGTCGGGCGCGGCGCGCGCCACCGCCTGCGCGCCGATATTGCCGCCGGCGCCGGCGCGGTTTTCCACGATCAGAGGCTGGCCCAGACGCTTGGCCAGGCTGTCGCTGAGGATGCGGGCCAGGATGTCGGGCGTGCCGCCGGCGGGGAAGGGCACCACCAGCGTCACGGGACGTTCGGGAAAGCCCGCCGCAGCGGCCGGCTGTGCGGCGCCCAGTAGCAGCGCAGCTCCGGTGAGCGCGGCCGCCATCCAGCGGCGGGGGGAAGCGCGCCAGCGCGCGGCGGTCAGGCCCAGGGGGATCATTGCGGCAGTCTCCGGAAAGTCGGGTCGGGTGCGGAAGGCCCCGATCTGCCGCGGACTGTAGCCAAGGCTGACCGCCTTGCCCAATGCTGGCTGCGCAAGCCGTATATGTCGAAAACGGTATGGAATTTTCAATGCATGCATTTCAGGCATAGTATGGGCGGCATGAGCGACGCCCAATCCTTGCCCTATCTGCGCCGGCTGGACATGAACCTGCTGCTGACGTTCGACGTCCTGATGCGCACTCGCAGCGCCACCGCCAGTTCAGCCCTGCTGCATAAGACGCAGCCCGCCATCAGCCGTGACCTGGCGCGCCTGCGCCGCCGGCTGGAAGATCCCTTGCTGGTGGTGGTGAAGGGCCGATTCATTCCGACGGAGCGGGCGCTCGAACTGCATTCGGCGGTGCATGACGCGCTGGCGCAGATCGAAGCGGCGCTGCGTCCGGCCGAGGCTTTCGACCCGGCCAAGGCCAGCGGCGTGGTCAATATCGGCACCGGCGCGCATAGCGAGATCCTGCTGGCAGCGCCGCTGATCGAACGTCTGCACCGCGCCGCGCCAGGCATCACACTGCGCTTCCAGTCGGTGCACGGAGACTTCGTGCCGGACGATCTGGACGCGGAGCGGTTGGACATGGCCATCGGCCTGTTCGGCAAGGTGCCGGCGCGTTTTCATCGGGATACGCTGCTGAAGGACCGGCGCGTGTGCGTGGTGTCGGCGCGGCATCCCTGGGCAGGCAAGCGCGCGCTGGCGCTGGCGGATCTGCCGTCCATCAAGTGGTTCGCCTTCGCGCACATGTATGGCCGGGAAACCAACTTCGACCGCGCGCTTAAGCCGGATGCCAGCCGGCTGGAATTTTCGGCCTACCTGTCCGGCTTCGGCATCACGCCCTATGTGCTGCTGGACACTGATTACGCCACCACCATGCCGGCCAGCGTGGCGCAGGTGCATGGCCGGCATTTCCCGCTGGCGACGCTGGAACTGCCTGCCAGCCTGCGCAAGATCGAACTGGTGATGGTGTGGCCGCGGCGCCTGCATACGTCGCCGTTGCAGGCCTGGCTGCGCGGGCAGATCCGCGAGGTGCTGCGGGAACGCGTGGACGCTCCCGCAGCCAGTGCGGCTTAGGAACCGACCTTCTTGCCAGTCGCCACGTCGATGGCCGAGCCGTCTTCCAGGCTGACGCGGTAGATCTCGCGCACCACGTTGCCGGCGAAGCCGATCTCGACGATGGACACGTCCTTGAAGGTGGTGTTGATGCCGTCCGGCAGCACGGCGTTGAACTTGTCGGACTCCTGCTTCATGGCGTCCTGCAGGCGCGTGTCGTACATCGCCATGCTGTAGACCAGGGTGGTGTGCGGATTGTGCGCGCGCACTTCCTTGCCGTCCTGCATGATGTTCACGCCGCTCACGCCCATGGTCTTGACCAGGTCTTTCCCGGCGTCGCCCATCTTGGCGTAGACCGGGCCGGTGACGCGCGGCAAGGGGCCGTCGCGCAGCGGCGCTAGGGCGGCGGTGGCGACGGTGTTGTAGCGCATCATGTCCTCGAAGCCCTGGCCGCTCTTGACCACGCCCAGGTCCAGCCACCACGGATGGCCCGCGCCCTTGGCGGCTTCGGTGGGATAGAAGTTCTTCAGCGTGACCTGCAGCGGGGCCGGCGGCTTGGGCAGGGCCTTGAGCATGCGGGCGGGCGTTTGCGGGTCGGCGCTGTGGATGTGCACCACCGTCACGTGCGGCATGTTGGGCGTTTCGGCCTCGGTCTTAAGGCCCAGCTTGAGCAGGTCGGCTTTCAGCGTGCCATTGATCTTGGCGTCCAGGATGGCGTTGACGTCCTGTGGCAGACGGTAGACCACGCCATAGGTCGCCTTGTGTTCTCGGAACCCGGTCTGGTCCAGGGCGCTGTTGTCGATGGGGGCGGCGGCATGCGCGCCCGAGGCGGATACGAACAGGCCGAGGGCGGCCAGCTGGAAGACACGCTTGATCATGGAGATTCCTTTTGTTTGTGTAGGCCCGCGAGAGTCATCCGCAGTGTGGCCAGCGCGGATGTAATGCGTATTGCACCAAGCAAAAGAATTCCGATACCAGCCTGCGCATGCCCGATAGCTGGCGGGCGCCGGCTGATATCCGCCTACGCAAAAAAGACGATGGCCACGATGGCGATGCCCAGCAGCAGGTTGATGCCGACCCAGCGGCGTATGCCGCCCATGGCCTGGCCGCCCTGGGGCCAGTCGGATGCGGCGACCGCCGCTCGCAACTGCGGGTAGAGCACGAAGCGGATGTAGGCGTAGATGGCCGTCATGACCAGGCCGCCCGAGGCCATGAGGGTCCAGCTGCGCGGCATGAAGAAGGAGCCGCCCGTCTGCGCGGCCTGGCTCGCTTCCTGGCCGATCATGAGCGCGCCCGAAAACAGGATCAGCACGATGGCCGCCAGCACGGCATTCAGGAATGGCCCCAGCACCGACGCCATCAGCCGCAGCCGGACCGGCGGTTCCAGTTGCGCGGCCGCCGGCCGCAGGAAACAGTGCGCGAACAGCATGCCCCCGACCCAGAGGATCACGGCCATCAGGTGGATGAATTTGAGCGCGGCATAGAGCATGGGGCAGGCCTGTAGGGAGGAATCCGTCCCCATCATATCGCCGTCAAGCGCGGCGCGCGGACTTGACCGGAATCATGGTTTTGCATTTAGAATGAGATTGATTTCTATTTGTGATTGACAGTTCAGGGAGCCACCCGTGCCGAATCCCGCGGTCGCCGCCAGCGACAACGTCCAACTGCTGTACCGCGCTCATCACGGATGGCTGCATGGCTGGCTGCGCGCCAAGCTGGGCAACAGCTTCGACGCGGCCGATCTGGCGCAGGACACCTTCGTGCGGGTGCTGCGCCACCGCCATGAACTGGACGCCCTGCGCGAACCGCGCGCCTATCTCACCACCATCGCCAAGCGCCTGCTGCTGAATCACCACCGGCGGCGCTCGGTGGAGCAGGCCTATCTGGAAGCCCTGGCCCTGATGCCAGAGGCGCTGGCGCCCTCGGCCGAACAGCGCCTGATCATCCTGGAAACGCTGCAGGAAATCGACGAGATGCTGGCTGGCCTGTCCCTGCCGGCCCGCCAGGCCTTCCTGATGGCGCAGCTGGAAGGACTGAGCCATGGCGAAATCGCCGCCCGCCTCAACGTGTCGCTGCGCACCGTGCACCGTTACATCGCCAAGGGATTCGAACAATGCATCATGGCGTCGATCTGAGCGCCCAGGCCGAGGTGGCGTCCGAACTGCCCGCCGTCGAACGCAGCGTGGCGCGCGAGGCCGCGCGCTGGCTGCTGCGGCTGAGTTCGGGCCGCGCAACCGACGCCGACCAGCGGGCCTGTGAACTGTGGCGCGCCAGCAAGGCCGAGCACGAGCACGCCTGGCAGCGCGCGCAGCGCGTGAACGAACGCTTCGGCCTGATCCCGGCGGCGCTGGGTATGGCGACCTTGAACCGGCCCGAGCTCAGAAGCCGCCGCGCCGCGCTCAAGACACTGATTGCGCTGGTGGTGGCCGGTCCTGTCGGCTGGGCCGCCTGGCGCGCCGATCCGCTCGACTGGACCGCGGACTACCGCAGCGCGCCGGGCGAGCGGCGCGAAGTGGCGTTGGCGGATGGATCCACGCTGCTGCTGAACACAGCCAGCGCCGTCGACGTGATGTACAGCTCCACGGCCCGGCTGGTGCGCCTGCGCGCCGGCGAGATCGCGGTGCATGCCGTGGCCGACACGGCGCCTGCGCCGCGGCCCTTCGTGGTGCGCACGAGCCAGGGAGACATCGAGGCGCAGTCCTCGCGTTTCTGCGTGCGCCAGGAAGGCGGCCTGTGCCGCGTCAGCGTGCAGGAAGGGCGGGTCCGCGTCGGTAGCGCCGCGCATCCGCGCAGCCTGATCAGCCTGGAAGCTGGCCAACAGAGCAGCCTGACGGACGAGGGCGCATCGCCGCCATCCCCCGCGGACCCGCATGCCAGCGACTGGCAGCGCGGCGTGCTGTACGCCAACCGCATGCGGTTGGACGCCTTTGCCGCCGAACTGGGCCGCTACCGTTCCGGCATCCTGCGTTGCGATCCCGAGGCGGCGCATTTGCGCATCTCGGGCGCGTTCCAGGTGCGCGACACCGATGCGGTCCTGGCGGCACTGCCTGCGACCTTGCCGGTGCAGGTGCGCTACCGCACGCCGTACTGGGTGACGATCACCTTGCGCGCGGCAGCCGAGGCCTGAACCCGCGCTGTTACAAAAAAGTGGAGGGCCAGCTGTCCGATTCGGATTTCACGAGGGTCATGGTCTGTAGAGGCAAACGAATGCCGACACCTTTTGGATCGAAAGGACGACCATGGCTTATCTCCCCGCCGGCCGCGCAAGCGGCTCCCGACCAGCCCGAGGCCTGCAATGCCGCATGACGCATCTAGCCGCCGCCGTGCAGGCCGCCCTGGCGCTGGCCGCGCTGTCCGCCGCCTTGCTGCCCGCAAGCGCCGCGTGGGCGCAATCCGCGCAGCAGACGCAGGCGCGCGGCTATCGCATTCCCGCGGGCACGCTGGCCGAGGCGTTGCCGCGCTTTGCCGACAGCGCGGGCGTGACGGTGCTGTTCGACGCGGCGCTGGTGGGCCAGCGCCGCACGGCGGGGCTCGATGGGGTCTATTCCGTGAATGAGGGCTTTGCGCGCCTGCTGGCGGGCAGCGGCCTGGGCGTGCAGGAGCGCAGCGCCCGCGTCTACGTGTTGCAGGCATTGCCCGCGGATGTGACGCAGTTGGCGCCCGTCCAGGTGGAAGGCGAGGGCGCGCCGGTCGCGCCGGCCTGGGAAACCAGCACCGACCGCAAGCGCCTGGACGAACTTCAGGTCAAGAACTGGAGCGATTTCGGCAAGCGCGCCGAGCCCGGCGTGAGCTTCAACCGCACGACCAACAGCATCAACATCCGCGGCCTGGATCAGGATCGCGTGCTGACGCGCGTGGACGGCATCCGCCTGCCGTGGCTGGACGACGGCGCGCGCGGCCTGAAGGGCGGGCTGGAAGCGGTGGATTTCAACAGCCTGTCGCGGCTGGACATCGTGCGCGGCGCCGACGCCAGCGGCGGCGGTTCCGGCGCGATTTCCGGCACTGCCGACCTGTACACGCTGCAACCGTCGGACCTACTGACAGACGGCAAGACCTTCGGCGCGCTGGCCAAGACCGACTACGACACGGCCGACAGCAGCTGGGGCGCCAACGCCGCCCTGGCGGGCCAGATCCACAGCAATACGTTCTGGCTGGTGCAGGCGGGCGTACGCAACGGCCATGCCCTGGACAACCGCGGCGACGTGGGCGGCTACGGACCCAAGCGCAGCGAACCCAGCCCGGAAGACTACGACCAGCGCAGCTTCCTGCTGAAGCTGCAGCAGCGCGTCGAAGGCGGCCACCGCTTCGGCCTGACCGGCGAATACTTCAAGCGCAACGCCGACATCGACAATATGTTCGAGCAGGGCGCGGGCACCAGCTATCTGTACGGCGAGAACAGCACCCGCAAGGAAACCGAGCGCCAACGGGTGTCGTTCGATTACTCGTACAAGGCGCCCGGTGCGGACAGCCTGATCGACACGGCCACCGCGGTTCTCTACTGGCAGCGCCTGCAGCTGGACAGCTCGCTGAGCGGCGTGCGCAGCGTCGATTCCCGGGCCTACGCCATACCGGGCGATCCGTTCCGTTACGGCTATCCCAGCGGGCCTTATGGCCGCAGCAACTCCATCCGGCAGACCATGTTCGGCGCCAATGCCGAAGTCACCAAGCGCCTGGCGGGCGCCTCGGTGTCGCAGTTGTGGACCGTAGGCGGGGAGTGGTATGGCAACAAGACCGAGCAGTATTCCGGCGGCTACGACAATTGTCCCGTGATCCCTCCCGGCGCACCGCGGCCGATTTTCGGCCCGCGCCTGTGCGACATGCTGCACACCAACCAGGCCGATGTGCCGCAATCCAAGGGCAATCAATGGGCCCTGTGGGTGCAGGACGAATTCAGCTTCGCCGACGGCCGCTACACCATCATGCCGGCGCTGCGCTACGACCACTACGAACAGAAGCCGCAGTCCACGGCCAGCTACGAAAGCAATCCGAACGCAGGCGCGCTGCCGCCGTCCAACAGCGGCAGCCGTTTCTCGCCCAAGCTGCTGGCCACCTGGAAGGCCGCGGATGAGCTGAGCCTCTACGCGCAATACGCCTACGGCTTCAAGGCGCCCAGCCCGACCCAGCTCTACACCAACTACGGCGGCCCCGGCACCTACCTGCGCGTGGGCAATCCCTATCTGAAGCCCGAAACCAGCAAGGGCTGGGAGCTGGGCGCCAAGATCGGTTCCGATTCCCTGGGCGGCGCGGTATCGTTGTTCGACAACCGCTACCAGAACTTCATCGATGGCGACGTGCCGCTGAACGCGTCCTCGCCCCAGTGGCAGCCGGGCTGGGCCGGACAGTATCCCTTGGGCGTGACCGGCAACGTCAACCGCGCCAAGGTGCGCATCTATGGCGCCGAAGCCAGCGCGCACTGGAAGTTTTCGCCAGGCTGGCGCACCTGGGGCTCGCTGGCGTGGGCCGTGGGCAAGGACGAGAGCACGGGGCAGTACCTGAACTCGGTGGCGCCGCTGAAGGCGGTGCTGGGCCTGGGCTACGGCCGCGACGTGTGGGGCGTGGACGCCATGCTGACCACCGCCCTGAAGCGCGACAAGGTCGAGTATCCCGAGGCCACGGCCACGGCGCGCAATCCCGATTTCCAGGCGCCCGGCTACGGCGTGGTGGACCTGATGGGCTATTGGCGTCCGGCCGCGGTGAAGGGGCTGCAGGTGCAGGCAGGCGTTTTCAATCTGTTCGACAAGAAGTATTGGGAGGCCATCAACGTGCCGACCGCCGGCGCCATCGCCATTCCGCGACCGGTCGATTGGTACACGGAACCGGGACGCAGCCTGCGCGTCTCACTGACATACCAGTATTGATCCTGACCCGCCGCCGGTCCGGGCAATGCCGGGACGGCGGCGGTCTACGCAAACCTTAGCAACGGCCGGAGGGCCCACGATGAGCAACACCGATTTCATGTCCCGCGCCCAGGAACTGCGCGCTCGCAACGAGGCCCTGGCCGCCTCGCAACCCAAGCTGCGCGCCCGCAACCTGGCGCAATCGCTGGGAGTGTCCGAAGCCGAGTGGGTCGCGGCCGAATGCAGCGGCCTGAAGGCCACCGCCCTGCACGGCACGCCCCAGGAGATCTTCCGCGAACTGGGCACGCTGGGCCCGGTCATGGCGCTGACGCGCAACGACTGGTGTGTGCACGAGCGTCACGGCGTGTATGAGGACATCCAGGCCGACGGTCCGGTAGGCCTGGTGCTGGGGCCGGACATCGACCTGCGTGTTTTCTTCACGGCCTGGAAGTCGGCCTGGGCGGTCGAGCAGGACGGCCGCCACAGCCTGCAGTTCTTCGACGGCGCGGGCGTGGCGGTGCACAAGGTCTACCGCACCGACGCCACCGATGCCTCCGCCTACGATGCCCTGGTCGCCAAGTTCGCGGGCGAGGCGCAATGGCCCGAGACCCAGCCCTATGCGCCCGCCGCCGACGCCGACCGGGTCGAGGACGGCGCGCAATGGCGCGAGGCCTGGCTGGGCATGCAGGACACGCACGAATTCTTCCCCTTGCTGCGCAAGTTCAAGGTGTCGCGCCTGGCCGCCCTGGCGGCCGCGGGCGAGGACCTGGCGCAGCAGGTGCCGGCCGATGCCGTCGAACGCATGCTGGAATCCGCGGCGCAGTCCGGGCTGTCCATCATGTGCTTCGTGGGCAACCGCGGCATGATCCAGATCCATACCGGCCCGGTGCAGCAATTGCGCCGCACCGGCCCCTGGTACAACGTGCTGGACCCCAAGTTCAACCTGCACCTGGACACCACCGCCATCGCGTCCGCCTGGGTGGTGAACAAGCCGACCACGGACGGCTGGGTCACCTCGCTGGAGCTGTATTCCGCCACCGGCGACCTGATCGCGCAGTTCTTCGGCGAGCGCAAGCCCGGCAAGCCGGAGCTGGCGCAATGGCGCGAACTGATGATCAGCCTGTGCAGCGTGCCGCTGGCCGCCTGAGCCCATAAGGACGTAGCGATGAAAAAATGGTTGGCAATGGCGGCGGGCTGGGCAATCGCGCTCGGCGCGTACGCGGCGCCGCCCGCCCGGGTGGTGACCCTGGGCGGCACCGTGACCGAGATCGTGTATCAGCTGGGGCAGGGCGACAAGCTGGTGGGAGACGATCTCTCCAGCCTCTATCCCGAGGCCGCGACCAAGCTGCCGCGCGTCGGCTACTACCGTTCGGTACCGGTGGAAGGCGTCTTGTCGCTCAAGCCCGATCTGGTGCTGGCTTCCGAGCAGGCCGGACCGCCGGACGCGCTCAAGCGCCTGGCGGATGTCGGCGTGCGCGTCGTCACCGTGTCGGACGCGCCGTCGGTGGATTCGCTCAAGTCGCGCATCCGCAGCATTGCCGATGCGCTGGGCGTGGCGCCGGCGGGCGAACGCATGGTGGAAGACGTCACGCGCGAGCTCGCGCGCGCCGAGGCGGTACCCGCGACGCGCGCGCGGGCGCTGCTGCTGATCAATCGCACAGGCTCGCCGCAAGGCGCCGGCCGCGACACCGCCGCCAACGAAGTCATGCACCTGGCGGGGCTGGTGAACGTGCTGCAAGACCAGCATGGCTACAAGCCCTTGTCGGCCGAGGCCATGGGGGCGCTGGCGCCCGACCTGATCATCGTGACGCAGGCATCGCTGGACGCCGGCGGCGGCATGGACGCCTTCCTGCGCATGCCTGGCATCGCATCCACCCAGGCGGCGGCGAAGCGGCGCGTCGTCGTGATGGACGACCTGCTCATCCTGGGCATGGGACCGCGCCTGCCGCTGGCGCTGACCCAGCTCAAGCAGGAGGTTGCGCATGTCATGGCGCGTTAGCGCGCCGCTGGCGTTGGGCCTGCTGGCAGCGGCCCTGATGCTGGCCGTGGTGGCCGCCACCGCCAACGGCGCGGTGGCGATCCCCTTGCGCGAGCTGCCGTCCCTGCTGTGGGGCGCGCCCACGCCGGAGACTGCCCTGTGGCGCAATGTGCTGATCGACATCCGCTTGCCGCGCGTGCTGTTCGCGCTGGTGGCGGGCGCGGGCCTGGCGGTGTCCGGCGCGGCCATGCAGGCGCTGTTCCGCAATCCGCTGGCCGAACCCGGCCTGATCGGCATCTCGGCGGGCGGCGCGCTGGGGGCGGTGGCCGCCATCGTGCTGACGTCCGGCGGCTTCTGGATCACCGCGCCTGCCGCCTTCGCCGGCAGCCTGCTGGCCACGCTTTGCGCCTACGCGGTGGGCCGGCGCGTGCCGGGCGTGGCGGGCCTGTTGCTGGCAGGCGTGGCCATCACGGCCATGGCGTTCAGCCTGATCGGCCTGTTCACCTTCGTCGCCACCGACGCGCAGCTGCGCGACCTGACGTTCTGGAACATGGGCAGCCTGGGCGGCGCGAACTGGAAGGTGCTGGCCTTCCTGGGACCCTGGGTGCTGCTGGTGAGCCTGTGGCTGATGAGCCAGTGGCGCGTCATGAACGCGCTGCTGCTGGGCGAGCGCGAGGCCCAGCATCTGGGCTACACGCTCAAGCGCGTGCGGGCCAGGCTGGTGCTGGCCAGCGCGCTCATCGTCGGGCCCCTGGTCGCCGCCACGGGCACCATTGTCTTCGTCGGCCTGGTGGTGCCGCACCTGGTGCGCATGACGCTGGGCGCCAATCACCGCTGGCTGCTGCCTGCGACCATCCTGGCCGGCGGCCTGGCGCTGATCCTCGCGGATTGGCTGGCGCGTACCGTGGTGGTGCCGGCGGAGCTGCCTATCGGCCTGGTGACGGGCCTGGTGGGCGGGCCGTTCTTTCTGTGGCTGCTGGCGCGCGGACGGAGGATAGGATGACGCTAACCGCGCAAAACGTGACGGTGAATCGCGGCGCAGCGCGCATTCTCACCGATGTATCGCTGGACATTCGTCCGGGAGAAGTCGTGGGCCTGCTGGGGGCCAACGGCGCCGGCAAATCCACCTTGCTGGGCGTGTTGTCAGCGGAATTGCCTGCCGATGCGGGCCAGCTGAGTCTGGGCGAAACCTCGCTTGCCGCCATGCCGCACCGGCAGCAGGCGCGCCGCCGCGCCGTGCTGCCGCAAAAGCCGGGGCTGACCTTCGACCTGAGCGTGCGCGAGGTGGTCGCCATGGGCGCCTATCCGTTCCCGGAGTTGGCGCCATCCGTGGTGGACGCGCTGGTGACGCAAACGCTGGGCGAGGCCGACGCCGCGCATCTTGCCGGGCGGCGCTATCCCGAGCTGTCCGGCGGCGAACAGCAGCGCGTCCAGTTCGCCCGCGTACTGGTTCAATGCCATGCCGCGCGCGAACGCGACGAGCCGCGCTACCTCTTGCTGGACGAACCCACCGCCAGCCTGGATCCCAAGCACCAGGGCGACCTGCTGCGGCGCTCCTGGGAGCTGGCCCATGCCGGCAATACGGGTGTACTGGTGATCCTGCACGACATGAATCTGGCCGCCCGCTGGTGCGACCGCCTGCTGCTGCTCAGCGGCGGACGCGGCATCGCCCAGGGGACGCCGGCAGAGGTCCTGACGCCGGCCAATCTGTATCTGGCCTACGGTATCGACGCGCAGGTGATCGCGCATCCCCTGCAGGCCGGCCGCCTGCTGGTGCTGATGGCGTGACTCGGGCTGTGGGGCCGGTAAAATAGGCGTTACGCTGGTATTCGCCTTTTTCAACATTTACCCAACAGGACCCCGTGTCATGCCTACTTTTGACGTCGTCTCCGAAGTCGACAAACACGAACTCTCCAACGCTGTCGATCAAGCCAACCGCGAACTGGCCACCCGCTTCGATTTCAAGGGCACCGACGCCAAGTTCGAGCTCGACGAATTTGTCGTGACCCAGGTCGCTTCCAGCGCCTTCCAGCTCAAGCAGATGCTGGACATCCTGCGCGGCCGCCTGTCGGCCCGCGGCATCGACGTGCGCTGCCTGGACGTGGCCGATCCCCTTGAAAACCTGGGTGGCGCCCGCCAGAAGGTCACCATCAAGCAAGGCATCGAGCAGCCGGTGGCCAAGAAGCTCATCGCCGCCATCAAGAACGCCAAGCTCAAGGTGGAATCGCAGATCAACGGCGACAAGCTGCGCATCAGCGGCAAGAAGCGCGACGACCTGCAGACCGCCATCGCGCTGCTGAAGAAGACCGACGTCGACCTGCCGCTGCAGTTCGAAAACTTCCGCGACTGATCCGCCCCGCGCCAGGGTGCCGCGCACCCTGCGGACCTGGAGGGGCCATGGGACATTCCAACGAGTTGCAGCTGGTCGTCGAACTGGTGCGCGCCGGCGGCATGTCCGCCGCCGCCCGCGAGCTGGGCGTCACGCCGGCCGCGGTCAGCAAGCGGCTGGCCCAGATCGAGGCGCGGCTGGGCGTGCGGCTGGTCAATCGCAGCACGCGACGCCTGAGCCTGACCGCGGAAGGCGAGGTCTACCTGGAGAACGCCCGCCGCATCCTGGGCGAGATCGAAGACCTGGACCAGTTGATCGCCAGCCGCCAGGACAGTCCGCGCGGCCTGCTCAAGATCAACGCGCCGCTGGGTTTCGGCCGCAGCTACATCGCGCCCGCGATTGCGGAGTTCGCTCGGAAATATCCCGAGGTGTCGCTGCAATTGCAGCTGACCGACAGCCCGGCCGACTTCGTGCAGGACGCCGTCGATGTGGCCGTGCGCTTCGGCGACCTGCCCGACACCCGCCTCATCGCCCGCAAGATCGCGCCTAACCGGCGCCTGGTCTGCGCGTCGCCGGGCTACCTGAAGGCCCACGGAGTGCCTGCCACGCCGCACGACCTGGCGCGGCACCAGTGCATCGTGCTGCGGCAGAATGAAGCCGCGTACGGCCTGTGGCGTTTCACCAAGGGACGCCGCAGCGAGACCGTGAAGGTGCGCGGCAACCTCAGCAGCAATGACGGGGAAGTGACGCTGACCTGGGGCCTGGCCGGCCTGGGCATCCTGCAGCGCGCCGAATGGGATCTGGCGCGCTATCTGCGCAGCGGCAGGCTGGTGCAGGTGCTGGAAGACTACGCCTTGCCGCAAGCCGACATCTACGCTGTCTTTCCGGAACGGCACCACCTGTCGGCCAAGGTGCGCGTGTTCGTGGACTTCCTGGTGGCGTATTTCCGCAAGGGCGCGGAAGACCAGTGGTGAACCCGGGCCGCGCTCAGGCCGTCCACAGGTGCTGCGCCGCGTATGCGCGCCAAGGCCGCCAGGTTTCGGCGCGGGCCAGCAATTGCGCCGGGGTATAGGTCCGCGCTTCCAGTCTTTCGAGTCCGCGGATCAGGCCGATGTCGGCGGACGGAAACGCGTCCGGCTCGCGCAACTGGCGCAGCGCGATGTATTGCGCCGTCCATTCGCCCACGCCGCGTATCGTGCGCAGCCGGCGCACTGCGTCTTCCAGGCCGCCGGCGGCATCGAACAGATGCTTGTCCGCCACTGCCGCCGCGGCGACCGCCGACAAGGTGGCCGCGCGGCTGCGCGGCATGCCCAGCGACGCAAGCTCGGCCGCCGCCACGGCTTCAGGCAAGGGGAACACATGCGTCAGCGCGCCTTCGGGACGGGTCATGGCGGCGCCGTGCGCGGCCACCAGCTTGCCGGCCAGGCGTATGGCCGCAGCCACCGTGATCTGCTGCCCGAGCACGGCGCGCATGGCCAGCTCGAAGCCGTCCCAGGCGCCAGGCACGCGCAGGCCGGGCCGCGCGCGGATCAGTTCGGTCATGACGGGATCGCTGGCGAACTGCGCGGCGATGGCGACCGGATCGCTGGCCAGATCGAAGACGCGGCGCAGGCGCGCGATGATGGCCGGCAGCGCTTGCAGCCGGGGAAAGCGCACCGTGGCCTCGAGCGCATCGCCGCGGCCCGGGCGCACCGTCACCGTGCCCTGGCAGCCGTCCAGCAGGACAGTGCGCGCATAGCTGTCGTCCGTGACGTGTTCGATGCCGGGAATCGCGCGCAGCCGCAGGAAAGCCAGCATGGCGTCCCAGTCGTAGGGCGGGCGGTAGCGCAGCAGCAACTTGATCTCGCCCTCCTGCGCCGCGGAAACTTCCGGCTTGCCGGAGCGCCGCAGTTCGCCCGGGGCGCGCGCGAACAGGTCATGGAAGATCTCGTTGAAGCGGCGGATGCTGCCAAAGCCCGACGCGAAAGCGATCTCCGCCATCGGCAGCCGGGTTTCGTGGATCAGCTGCTTGGCCAGCAGCACGCGCCGCGTCTGGGCCACGGCCACGGGCGAGGCGCCCAGGTGCTGGCGGAACTGGCGCCGCAACTGGCGTTCGCCCACGCCCAGGCGCTGCGCCAGCGCGTCCACTCCGTCCTCGTCCAGCGCGCCCAGTTCGATCAGTTGCAGCGCGCGCGCCACGCTGTCGGGCAGTTCATGCCCGGGTCCGACTTCCGGCGCGGTCTCGGGTCGGCAGCGCAGGCAGGGGTGATAGCCGGCTTCCTGCGCCGCCGCCGCGGTGGCGTAGAACGTGACGTTCTTCGACAATGGCGTGCGCGCGGGGCAGACCGGGCGGCAATAGATGCGCGTGGTCTTCACTGCCGTGAAGAAGCGGCCGTCGTAACGGGAGTCGCGCACTTGGATGGCGCTGTAGCAGGCGTCGTGGTTCAGGTCCATGGAATCATGCTAACGCCGCGGCGGGCGTCGGATCTAGCGGTTTTCGGACAGTGTTGTGGATGCGGCATTCCTGTCCGAAAACCGCCAGCGCATGGCTCGCTCCCCCGCCTATATTGTTTGCGTCGATCATCGCAGGAGGCCATCCCATGCCAGCCCGTACCCAGACATTTCTGCTTGAACGCGTACCCACGCCCATCGGCCTGATGCTGGTCCTGAGCGACGAGCAGCGGCGCCTGCGGGCGGTCGACTGGGAGGACTACGAAGCGCGCATGCATCTGTTGCTGCGCAGGCAGTACCGCCATCAGAACGTGGCGCTGCGCGATGCGGCCCAGGCCTCGCCCGCGCGGCGCGCGCTGCTGGATTACTTCGACGGCGACGTGCGCGCCATCGACGCGCTGGATGTGGCCACGGGCGGCACGGACTTCCAGCGGGAAGTGTGGCGGGCGTTGCGCGAAGTGTCGGGCGGCCAGTCGATCAGCTATGGCGCGCTGGCGCATCGCATCGCGCGTCCCGCAGCCGTGCGAGCGGTGGGCGCGGCCAATGGGGCGAATCCCATAGGCATCGTCGTGCCTTGCCACCGCATCGTGGGCGCTGACGCCGCCCTGACCGGTTACGGCGGCGGACTGCACCGCAAGCGCTGGCTGCTGGATCACGAGCAGAGATGGCTTGAAAATTCTTGTGACAGGGTTGAATAGATTTGTAGCTTGTTAAGCATCTGATGGGCATATCATGCGTCCCCTTCAGAGCAACCCGCAACAGGAAACAAAGATGTTTATGCCGCGCCCCTTGCGCATGTCCGCAGTTCTGGCCGTCACGCTGGCGCTCGCCGCGTGCGGCGACGATAGCGCCAAGAAGGAAGCGAAAGCGCCCGAGGCGGCCACCGCCCAGGCCGAGATCACCAAGTACAACCAGTACGTCGACACCGCCAACAGCATTTCCACGACTTTCGAGCAGGCGCTGGAACGCTACGAGGCCTATGCCGTCCCGGCGCTGAAGGAAGGCAAGCCGCTCAAGGATTTTGTCATCAGCAATGATTCGACGATCCAGCGCACCAAGGAGAAGCTCGACCGCGCGCTGGCGATGACGACGCCCATCGCCGAGATCGACGGGCCGGCCAAGGAATTCTCGGATGCGTTGGGCAAGCTGGCGCCGCTGAGCCACGAACTGCAGAACTATGCCGCAGCCAAGACCTTCCTGTCCGACAACGGCGCGCTGGCGCGCGAGAAGAGTCCGGCCTATGTCGCGGCGCTGACCGAAGTCGTGAAGGCGGAGAACGGCTTTTACCGCGGCATCTCCATCAAGGACACGGCCAACACCAAAGAAGCCTTCGAGAAAGCCAAGAAGGACACGGTCGCCTACTACCGCGCCGGCATGGTCTATTACGGCAAGGCCACAATGGACAAGGCCTCGGGCGTGTTTGAGGGCAAGGGCCTGGGCGCCGACCAGGACGCGTTCAAGCAGGAGCTGGACAAGATGAACGAAATGGCGCTGGGCTTCGACAAGAAGACGCGTGAAGCCGACGCCAAGGGCTGCTCCGGCATGATGATGAACGTCAACGGCTTCCTGGCCTCCGGCCGCAAGATCCTGGAACACACCAACAATGGCCGCTACAAGGAAGACGCCGCGCGCACCGGCGCGTTCAAGATGATGCGTCCCACCATCGAAGACGACGCCAACAGCCTGCGCCAGAACTTCAACAACCTGATCTCCGACCTGAACATCGGCCGCTGCTGATCGCAGCGCGCCCGCGGCTGGTTCATGGCCGCAACCTGACACAGCGCCCCATGCGGGCGCTGTTTTTTCATGTGCGTCCGCTTTCTCCGTTTGCCACCTTCAACTCCAGGTAAAAGATGTTGTGAATTCCACGGCGCCCGCAGGCCGCGGGCCTCAGTACAGTGCCGACAGCATCTCACCAGCAAGGAGCCCAGTCGGCACATGAAGACCTATCGCATCGCAACCATCCCCGGCGACGGCATCGGCAAGGAAGTAATACCCGCCGGACAGCGCATCATGCAGGAACTGGCCCGGGACGGCGGCCTGAGTTTCGAGTTCGAGGATTTCGACTGGGGCGGCGACTACTACCGCAAGCACGGCGTGATGATGCCGGCCGACGGCCTGGATGCGCTGCGCGGCAAGGACGCCATCCTGTTCGGTTCTGCCGGTGATCCGCACATTCCCGACCACATCACCCTGTGGGGATTGCGGCTGAAGATCTGCCAGGGCTTCGACCAGTACGCCAACGTGCGTCCGACGCGCATCCTGCCCGGCATCGACGCGCCGCTCAAGCGCTGCGCGCCGGGACAGCTGGATTGGGTCATCGTGCGCGAGAACTCCGAAGGCGAATACTCCGGCGTGGGCGGCCGGGTCCACCAGGGCCATCCGCTGGAAGCCGCGACCGACGTGTCCATCATGACCCGCGCGGGCGTCGAACGCATTCTGCGCTTCGCCTTCAAGCTGGCGCAATCCCGTCCGCGCAAGTTGCTGACGGTAGTCACCAAGTCCAATGCGCAGCGCCACGCCATGGTCATGTGGGATGAGATCGCCATGGAGGTGAGCCCCGAGTTTCCGGACGTGACCTGGGACAAGGAACTGGTCGACGCGGCCACCGCCCGCATGGTGAACCGCCCCGCCTCGCTGGACACCATCGTCGCCACCAACCTGCACGCCGACATCCTGAGCGACCTGGCGGCGGCGCTGGCCGGCAGCCTGGGTATCGCGCCCACCGGCAACATCGACCCGGAACGCCGCTATCCCTCCATGTTCGAACCCATCCACGGATCGGCTTTCGACATCATGGGCAAGGGCCTGGCGAACCCGGTCGGCACCTTCTGGTCCGTGGTCATGCTGCTGGAGCACCTGGGCGAAACGCAGGCCGCCGCGCGGCTGATGCAGGCGATCGAAAGCGTGACTGCCGATCCTTCTCTGCACACGGGCGACCTGGGCGGAACCGCCACCACGGAGCAAGTCACGGCGGCCGTGTGCGCGAAGCTGGCGGCTGCGGACAGGGCCAAGGCCGCATAGGCGAAGCAAACCCGAAGCGGGATCGGGGCGCAAGACCTCAGGCCCGCTGCGGGATCCACGAGAACAAGCGAATTCCATTCGTACCGAGGAGACAAGCATGCACAAGAGAACGAACCCTGCGCGCATCCTGGCGCTGGCCTGCCTGGCGGGCCTGTCCTTCGCCGGCGGCGCGCAGGCGCAGGGCTATCCGGCCCGGCCCGTGAACCTGGTCGTGCCGTTTCCGGCCGGCGGCACCACCGACGTGCTGGCGCGCGCGCTGGGCCAGGAGCTGGCCAAGAGCCTGGGCCAGCCGGTGGTGGTGGAGAACAAGCCAGGCGCGGGCTCGACCCTGGGCGCGGACTACGTGGCCAAGGCCGCGCCCGACGGCTACACGCTGCTGATGGGCGCCGTGCACCACACCATCGCAACCAGCGTCTACAAGAGCCTGCATTACGACTTCCAGAAGGATTTCGCGCCGGTGACCACGGTGGCCTTGGTGCCCAACGTGCTGGTGGTCAATCCCAAGCTGCCGGCGCAGGACGTGAAGTCCTTGCTGAAACTGGCGCAAGGCCAGCCGGGCAAGCTGACCTATGGCTCGAACGGCATGGGCACGGGGCAACACCTGATTGGCGCGCAGTTCGAAAAGGAAGGGCATGTGCAGTTGCTGCACGTGCCCTACAAGGGCAGCGGGCCGCTCACCACCGACCTGCTGGGCGGCCAGATCGACATGTCCTTCGACACGGTGACGCCGGTGCTGGCACACATCCAGAGTGGCAAGCTGCGCGCGCTGGCTGTCACCACCAATCAGCGTTCGGCCGCGTTGCCGGATGTGCCGACCATGGAGGAGGCCGGTCTGAAGCCCTTCAACATGGGGACCTGGTTTGGCGTGCTGGCGCCGGCGGCCACGCCTGCGGACGTGGTCGGGCGCCTGAATGCCGAGATGGTCAAGATCATCCGTTCGCCCGACTTCTCGCGGCGGATGGCCGAGATCGGCGCTGTGCCTATCGGCGATACGCCAGCCGAGATGAAGGCGCGCATCGGCACGGATACCGAGAACTACGCCAAGCTGGTCAAGGACGCCAAGGTCGCGATCAACTGAGCGCGGCGTTCGTTCAGGCGCGGATCCAGCCGCGCGCGATCGGCAGGGCCAGGACCTTGCGGTACAGCCCCTGCGTGAGGCCCGTTAGCGGTTCGCCGCAGCGGCGCCACGCCATTGCGGTCAGCGCGGCGGCCACCGGCGCCAGCAGGAGTCCGCCCAGGATGTCCAGCGGGAAATGCACGCCCAGGTAGACGCGGGAAGCGCCCACCAGCACGGCCGCGGCCAGCGCCAGCCAGCCCCAGCCGGCCCAGCGCCGGTCATAGATCAGCGCGAACGCCAGCGTGGCGATGATGATGGTGTGGTTGCTGGGAAACGACGACGTCGCCTTGTGCGGGAAGAAGGCGTGTCCCAGGCCGATGACGAAGGGCCGCGCATGCGGCCACAGCGCGCCGCACAGGTAGCTTGCGAACAGCGCCACGGCGATGCTGGCCAGCGCCTTCAGCGCGACCTCGCGCTGCGGCCGGCCGCCCCACAGCCACAGGGCGGCCAACACGACCGGCACCAGCAGGATCAGCCGGTTCGCCACCAGCATGGCGGCGTGGATCTGCCAAACCGGAGTGGCCGGGTCGGCGTTGATCGAGAGAAAAAGGGACTGGTTGAGGCTTTCAAGGGAATTCATGACTTGTCATCGCGGCGTAATGAAACGATTGCCGCGATGGTAATGATCCCAGCCGTCAGTCCGCTTACAAAAGGCCGCGGACTGCGTCCTTTTACTTCTGGATGCGTTTGCCCTGCGCGTCGATCACGGCTTCGCCGTCTTCCTTGGCGAAGGCGCCTTGCTGCGGGGCGGGCAGGATGTCCAGCACCAGTTCCGACGGGCGGCACAGGCGCGCGCCCAGCGGCGTAGCGACAAAGGGGCGGTTCAGCAGGATGGGGTGCTGCTCGATCGCGTCCAGCAGCGCGTCGTCCGAGAGGGAAGCGTCGTCCAGGCCCAGTTCCAGGTAAGGCGTGCCTTTCTCGCGCAGGGCCTCGCGCACGCTGACGCCGGCCTTCTTGAAGAGTGCCTTCAAGGTGGCGCGCGAGGGCGGCGTTTCCAGGTAAAGCACGACCTCCGGTTCGATGCCGGCGTTGCGGATCATGGCCAGGGTGTTGCGCGAGGTGCCGCACTTGGGGTTGTGATAGATGGTTACGTCGGACATGGAAGCTCCTCTTTCCGGTAGATCGTCATGCAAGGCTGTGAGCATAGTGCATTCGCGCCGGCGCTTCAGGCCCGCAGCTTCTTGCCCAGCCGCCGCCAGCCTATCACCGCGCCGGTCAGGCTGAGCGCCGCGCCGCCCAGGCTCAGGAACACCAGGAGGGCGTCCCACAGCGGACGGCGCGACAAGAGGCCGGTCCAGTCCCAGCTATGCAGAAAGGCAAACAGCCAGCGGCTGGTGCGCGAACCGCTGTCCTGCCGGCTCACGATCTGTCCCGTGCGCGGGTCCAGATAGACCCAGGTCGCCTGCGGATCGTCATAGGTCAGCCGCCATACGGGTAGCGGCTTCTCGACATGGCCAAGCATCGCGTGCTCGTCGCGGGCGTAGTAATAGAAGTCGTAGGCCTGCAGCGTTTCGGCGCTGGCGAGCCGGGCGCCGGGGACCAGCCGGGCGGCGGCGGCGCGCAGGGCCGCCGGGTCGAACGTGTAGGGCTGCGCGTTGCCGGCCGACAGCACCAGCGGGGCGCCTGCGGCGCTGCGCGCCAGCACCACGTCCTGGCCGTCGGCGCGGGCCCAGCGCAATTCGCGCGGGGCGGCGGGCAGGGCTGCGATCAGTTCCCCGGGCGTGGCCAGCGTGTTCCCCGGCGCGCCGGCATAGGCTCCCTGGGCCAAGGGCGGCGCTCCGCTGCTGAACAGCTTCCACGGATTCATCGACATCAGTCCGCTGAAGATCCAGGTGATGGTGATGGCCGCGAACAGCAGGCCGCTCAGGTGGTGCCAGCGCATCATGTTTTCGCGGTAGGGCGAACGGCTGCCGCTGGCATAGGGCCGCGAAAAGCGCCAGCGCAGGATGCCGACCACCGTGCCCGTCACGGCCAGCAGCACGCCTGCGACCGACAGCCACACCACGATGTCGTGCCACCAACCGTCCAGCGCATTGCCGCGGAACGGATACAGCCAGTGGATCCAGGCGCCCGCGTAGTTCCAGACGCGTTCGGCGCGGGTGGCGTCCAGCACCACCATGCCCGTGGCGGACGAGATGTAGAGCCGCGTATGCGCGGGATCGTCCAGGTCCACCCGGTGCAGCGGCCGGTCGGGGCCGAGCGCGCGTGAATGGGTGTAGGCGTCTTCGTCCACGGTACCCAGGTAGCGGGCGGCATACTGGCCTGCCGACCAGGCACGGGCCGTGGCCAGCGCGGTCGCGGCATCGGCCGGGGGCAACAGAGCGCCGCTGGCGGCGTCCACCATCCTGGGCGCGCGGCGCGCCTCGCCGGGAATCACGTAGACCGGCGCGCCGCCGCGGGCGGCGGCCAGCGCCATGCCGGCGGCGTCCTTGGCGCCCGCCGCCGCCAGCGCCTGCGCGGGTGTGACACTGATCGCCCCGGAATCCAGCGCGGGCAAGTGCGTCAGGCGTTCCTGCGGCGTGAGCTTGGGATAGCCCACGTACATCATCACCACGCCGGAGATGAACCACATGGCGAAGAACAGGCACAGCACGATGCCCGCCCAGCGATGGATCAGGTACAGCCAGCGCTTGGCGCGCGCCGACAGCGGCGGCCCGGCGCGATGGCGGGCGGAGGAGGGTAGCGTCGTGTTCATGGCGGTCTGTCCTGGCGCGCCGCTCAGAAGCGGGCCTGCAAGGTGAGCTCGAACGAGCGGGGCGCGCCCAGGTAGTACATGGTCGGCGTTGCGTTCGCGGCATAGACCTTGTCGGTCAGGTTGCGCACGCGCGCCGTCACGCTGAGGTTGCGGTTGATCCGGTGCGACAGCGCCGCGTCGAACACGGTGTAGGACGGCGTCCAGACGCTGTTGGCGGCGTCCGCGTACATGCGGCCCACGTAGCGCGCGGCCATGCTGGCGGTCCAGTCGGGCAGGAAGGCATAGTCCAGCCAGACGTTGGCCAGGCGGCGCGGAGTGTTGGTGGGCACGTTGCCGTTGCGCGAGACCGCCACGCCGCCCACGGACTGCGAGAAGTCGTCGTACTTGGGATCGACGAAGGCGACATTGCCCTGCAGGGATAGCTGGGAGGTCAGCTGCAGGCCGCCGGCCAGCTCGATGCCGCGCGCCGATTGCGCGCCCACGGGCACGCTGACGCCGGGATTGTTAGGGTCCGAGGTCGCCATGTTCTTGCGCTTGATCTCGTAGAGCGCCACGGTGGCTGAACCGCGGCCGTCCCAGAAGTTGAACTTGCCGCCCACCTCGGCCTGCCTGCCGGTGGTGAGCTTGTCATTGTTCAGCACGTCGGCGAACGAGGCGGTGGCCAGGATGCCCGAGGGAGGATCGGCCGCGGTGGCGTACTGCGCGTACAGCGAGGCCTCCGGACTCAGCTCCCAGTTCACGCCCAGCCGTCCGGTCAGCGGCGAGTAGCTGCGCTGCGCGCTGGCGGGCGAGGCGGCGGTGACGGCGCGGCGATTGGTCAGGTCCATGTCGATGAAGTCCTTGCGCAATGCCGACACGATGGCCACGCCCGGCAGCACCGTGGTGCGGTTCTCCATCGTCAGCGCCAGCGTGCGGATGCGGTTGTCGCGGTCGGCGACGTGGCCGCGCTTCATGCCGGGGATGTCGTAGAAATCGCCGGCCGAAAAGTCGTAGGGATCCACTGCGTCGACCTGGCCGGGCAGGCTGGTCGGATAGCGCGTGATCTTGTTCTGGCTGACGTCCACGCCGAAGGACCAGTCGCTGGGCAGGCCGGCCAGGGTGGAGCGGTACAGGCCCTCGACGCGGTTGCCTATCAAGCTTTGTTCGTGCCGTTGCAACAGCGCTCCGGAACGCAGCACCAGGCTGTTGCCCGCGTTCAGGCGGTAGTTCTCCAGATTGCGGTAATCGCGCTCGGCGCGATAGTAGTAGAGCGTGTTCTTGAAGGTCAGATTGGAGCCGGCGCGCCATTCGGTCAGGGACCGCGCCCACAGCACCGACTGCTCGTACAGGCCATCGTTGACGTTGTAGTTCTTGAAGCGCGTGCCATCCAGGATGCGGCCCGTGCCTTGCACCACGCCGTTGGCGTCGGTTTTCAGCGGCGTGCCCCAGTAGGGCCGGTCCACCTGTTCGCGCTGGTACTCGAAGGCAAAGGTCTGGGTCACGTCGGCGCCCAGATCGGACAGTAGCGAGGCGGCCACCTGGCTGGCGCGGGAATGGTTGCCGTCGACCCAGCCGTGGCTGGAGCCGGTGTTGGCATCGATGCGCAGATAGTGGCCGCGGCCGCCGGGCTCGCCCGCCAGTTGCTGGTTCAGCCCCACCGACAGTTGGCGGCTGTCGAACGAACCCACGCGCAGCTGGCCGTCGTAGAAGGTGTCGCGTTCGGGCAGCTTGGTGACGTAGTTGATGGCGCCGCCGACCGCGCCCGCGCCGAACAGGAAGGTGGAGGGACCGCCGATCGCTTCGACCCGGTCGTAGATCCAGCTATCCACCGGCCGCGCCGCGATCGAGTCGTACTGCACGGAAATGCCGTTAAACAGTTGCGAGACCTGGCCGCCGGAGAATCCGCGGTAGCTGACCGCGCCCGCGTTGCCTGGCGGCGAGGCGTTGTCCACGCCGGGGATGCCGCGGGCGATCTCCTGCGTGTTCAAGGATCCGCGCGCCTCGATCTGTTCGCGCGAGATCACGGTGACGCTGGCTGGCGTTTCACGCAGGGTCAGGCCCAGCCGGCTGCCCGTGCTGTCGCGCACGTTCAGGTCGATGGGGCCGTTGGGCGCGGGCTCTTCGGAGGCGGCGCCGTGCACGGTGGTGGGCGCCAGGGTGGGCACGGCGGGTTCCGTGGTCAGGGCCTGGGCGGAGCCGCTGGCGAGCGCGCCCAGCAGCAGGGTGTAGGTCGTGGTCTTCTTCATGTCTGGAACCGGTGGTCCGGCCCGCGCGCTCGGCGGCCCTCGCAAAGCGGGCGGGGCTGGCCGGGACGCATGAGCCTGAATGACGGCACGCATCCGGGCGCGCCGGGAGGCGCGGACGGAACGTGGCGGCGGGATAACAGCGGTGGACGCAAACCGGCCGCCGTCAGGCGGCGGGGCGCGCCGGCTCAGACCGCGGGCGGTGCGCGCGGCTGGGCCGCGCTCCAGGCATGAAGAGGATGGGCCGCGAGGAAGAACAGCGGCGGATACGTGATGGCGCGGCCGAGAGGGGCTGGCACGACGGGAACGGGCGCGGGCAGAATGCCCACGTCAGCGTTGGGGTTGCGGCAAAGCGGGCAATGATGGCTGTCGCCGTGATCGTCCCCCTGGGTGCCGTCATTGCTGCCGCCCGGCACCTCCAGGGTCAGGGATGCTTGCCCCGCGCCTTCGCTGGTGCAGAAGTCGACGCTGATGCGATGGGCGTTGTGGCTGGCCGGAGACAGGCTCAGTGCATGCGCCAGCGACGGCGCCAACGACGCCCACAGGATCGCGACGAGCGCGATCCACACGGCGGGGCGGGTCAGGTAGGCAGCGGAGCACATGGCGCCCGATTATATCGGAGCAGATGGGGCTGCCGTCCAGCGTTTGCCAGGAATAATCGAGGTCCGGCGCAGACCCTAAACCGACAGATGCCGCCGCACATCCTCGCCGTCGATGGCGTCGCGGTCGCCGCGCGCCACCACGACGCCGCGCGACAGCACCACGAACTGATCCGCCAGTTCGCGAGCGAAGTCGAAGTACTGTTCGCACAGCAGGATGGCGATGTCGCCGCGCTGGCGCAGCATGTGGATGACTCGGGCGATGTCCTTGATGATGGACGGCTGTATGCCTTCGGTGGGCTCGTCCAGGATGATGAGCTTGGGCTCGGCCACCAGAGCGCGGGCGATGGCCAGCTGTTGCTGCTGTCCGCCGGACAGGTCGCCGCCGCGGCGCGACAGCATGGTCCGCAGCACGGGGAACAGCTCGTACACCTCTTCCTTGATGCGGCGCGCGCGCGCCGCCGGCTTGGTCGCCATGCCCATCAGGATGTTCTCTTCCACCGTCAAGCGGGCGAAGATGTCACGGCCCTGGGGTACATAGGCCATGCCGCGCGCCGCGCGCTGGTGCGGCGCCAGGCGCGTGACGTCCGCGCCGTCGAAGGCGATGTCGCCGCGCGTCACCGGCAGCACGCCCATCACGCATTTGAGCAATGTGGTCTTGCCCACGCCATTGCGTCCCAAGAGCGCCAGGCATTCGCCCTGGCGCACGGACAGCGACACGCCGCGCAGCGTATGGCTGCCGCCGTAGTATTGGTCTATCGTGTTTACGTCCAGCATCTCAGCGCCCCAGATAGACTTCGATGACCCGCGGATCGGCCTGCACCTTGCTCATCGGCCCTTCGGCCAGCACCGAGCCTTCGTGCAGCACCGTGACCTTGCCGTCGCCCGCGATCTGATTGACGAAATCCATGTCGTGCTCCACCACCATCAGCGAATGGCGTCCGCGCAATTCGTTGAGCAGCTCGCCGGTGCGTTCGGTCTCGGCATCGGTCATGCCCGCCACCGGCTCGTCCAGCAGCAGCAATTGCGGCTCCTGCATCAGCAGCATGCCGATCTCCAGCCACTGCTTCTGGCCGTGCGACAGCAGCCCCGCGGGCAACGCCGCTTCGGGCCGCAACCGGATCAGGTCCAGCGTCTCGCCGATCTTGTCGGCCTGTTCGCCGCTCAATCGCGCGAACAGCGTGGGCCGCACGCGCTTGTCGGTCTTCATCGCCAGCTCCAGGTTTTCGAACACGCTGTGCTGCTCGAACACCGTGGGCCGCTGGAACTTGCGGCCGATGCCGGCATGCGCGATCTGCGCTTCGTTCAGCGTGGTGAGGTCTATGCTCTGGCCGAAGTAGGCCGTGCCCGAAGTGGGCCGGGTCTTGCCGGTGATGACGTCCATCATGGTGGTCTTGCCAGCGCCGTTGGGGCCGATGATGCAGCGCAGTTCGCCCACGCCTATGTCCAGCGTCAGGTCGTTCAAGGCCTTGAAGCCGTCGAAGCTGACCGTGATGCCTTCCAGGTAAAGGATGGCGCCGTGGCTGGTGTCCAGGCCCTTGGGGCTGACGCGGCCGTAGCCGGCATCGCCGCTGGGGCCGCCGTCGAGCGCGGCGGATTCGATGTGCGTGCTGCTCATGCCTTGTTCCCCTGGATGCGGGCGCAGATGCGGCGCGCCAGGCCGACGATGCCGGTGGGCAGGAACAGCGTCACCAGCACGAAGATCAAGCCCAGCGCGTACAGCCAGAATTCCGGCAGCACGCTGGTGAACCAGGTCTTCAGGCCGTTGACGGCGCCCGCGCCGATGATGGGGCCGACCAGCGTGCCGCGTCCGCCGGTGGCGACCCAGATCACCATTTCAATCGAGGTCTCTGTGGACATCTCGCTGGGGTTGATGATGCCGACCTGCGGCACGTAGAGCGCGCCAGCGATGCCGCAGAGCACCGCGGACAGGGTCCAGACGAAGAGCTTGAAGCCCAGCGGGTCGTAGCCGATGAAGCGCAGGCGGCTCTCGGCATCGCGCACGGCGGTGAGCACGCGGCCCAGTTTGCTCTGCGTGACCGCGCGCGCAAGGACCAGCGCGCCTGCCAGCGCGGCCAGCGTGATCCAGTACAGCGCGGCGCGCGTGCCGGGCGCGGTGATGTCGAAACCCAGGATGCGCTTGAAGTCGGTGAAACCGTTGTTGCCGCCGAAGCCCGTGTCGTTGCGGAAAAAGAGCAGCATCGCGGCGAAGGTCAGCGCCTGCGTGATGATGGAAAAGTACACGCCCTTGATGCGCGAGCGGAAGGCGAAGTAGCCGAACACGAAGGCCAGCACGCCCGGCACCAGCACGACCAGCAGCATGGCGTACCAGAAGTGCTCGGTAAAGGACCAGTACCAGGGGTAGCTCTTCCAGTCCAGGAACACCATGAAGTCGGGCAGGTCGCTCTGGTAGACGCCGTCGCGGCCGATGGCGCGCATCAGGTACATGCCGTGCGCATAGCCGCCCAGCGCGAAGAACAGGCCATGGCCCAAGGACAGGATGCCGGCATAGCCCCACACCAGGTCCAGCGCCAGCGCCGCCATTGCGTAGCACATGAACTTGCCCAGCAGCGCCACGACATAGGCCGACACATGCAGCGCATGGCCGGGAGGGAAAGCGAGATTCAGCAAGGGCAGCAGCGCCAGGAGCGCCACTGCCGCTGCCAGGGCCGCCCACACCCGCCCCGAGTACAGCGGGCGGCGGGTCAGCAGATTCAGGTCAGTCAGCGCGTTCTGTTTCATTCGACGCTCCGGCCGCGAGGGGCGAACAGGCCTTGCGGCCGCTTTTGGACGAACAGCACGATGAGCGCCAGGATGGTGATCTTGGCCATGACGGCTCCGGCATAGGGCTCCAGGAACTTGTTGACGCCGCCCAGTCCCAGCGCGGCGATGACGGTGCCGGCGAGCTGGCCCACGCCGCCCAGCACCACCACCATGAACGAATCGACGATGTAGCCGCGGCCCAGGTCCGGCCCCACGTTGCCCAGCTGCGACAGCGCCACCCCAGCCAGCCCGGCGATGCCGGAGCCCAGGCCGAAGGCCAGCATGTCGACGCGGCCGGTGGGCACGCCCACGCAGTCGGCCATGCGGCGGTTCTGCGTGATGGCGCGCACGAACAGGCCCAGGCGGGTATGGTTCAGCAGCGCCCAGACCAGGAACACCACGAAGAAGGCGAAGCCGATGATGACCAGGCGGTTGTAGCTCAGCACCAGTCCGCCCAGTACCGTGACGCCGCCGGACATCCAGCCGGGATTGCTCACCTCCACGTTCTGCGCGCCGAACAGCGTGCGCACGCCCTGCATCAGGATCAGGCTGATGCCCCAGGTGGCCAGCAGCGTTTCCAGCGGCCGGCCATAGAGCCAGCGTATGACGGTGCGTTCCAGCGCCATGCCGACCAGCGCCGTCACGGCGAAGGCCAGCGGCAACGCGGCCAGCACATACCAGTCCAGCCAGCCCGGCAGCCAGGCGCGGAACGCCGTCTGCACTACGTAGGTCACATAGGCGCCTATCATCAGCAGTTCGCCATGCGCCATGTTGATGACGCCCATCAGCCCGAAGGTGATGGCCAGGCCCAGCGCCGCCAGCAGCAGCACGCTGCCCAGGCTGATGCCGTAGAACAGGTTGCCGGCCCATTCGATGGTGGCCAGGTGGCGGTCGATCTGCTTGAGCGCGTGGCCCGCGGCCTCACGCACGCCGGCGTCGGGTTCCGCGTAGGCGCCGTCGCGCTCCTCGGCCAGCGCGGCCAGGGTGGGACGGAATGCGGCGTTGCGGGTGGCGCCCAGCACCTCGACCGCATGGCGCCGCTTGACGGGATCGCCGCTTTTCAATTCCAGGTTGGCCTGCGCGATCAGCAGCGCGTCGCGCACGGCTTCGTTCTTTTCGGACGCCAATGCCTTTTCCAGCATGGGCAGGCGCGCCGGGTCTCCGGTCTGCTGCAGACGGCGCGCCGCAGCCAGGCGCTCGGCGGGCTGCTCGGAATACAGGCGCGAACCCGCCAGCGCCGCCTCGATGGCGCGCCGCAGGCGGTTATTGATGCCGATGGCGCCTGCGCCTGGGGGCAGCTCGGCGGCGGCGCCCGTCGCCGCATCGATGGCGCGCGCACCGCCGTTGCCGATCAGCACGCGGCCGTCATCGGCGGCGTAGAGCCGGTCCTCGCCCAGCGCCTGCAGCACCGCTGCCGCCTCGGGTTCGGGCAGCTGGCCCAGCGCGGCAATCGCCTGGAGCCTGGCGTCCGTGTCGTCGCCGGCCAGCGGCGCAAGCAAGGCCGGGTCCACGCCGCTTGCCGCCGCCGGGGCGGCCGCGAGCGGCAGGGACACCAGCCATGCCAGCAGGAAACGACGCAAGTAGAGTGCGATTGCCGCGATGCGCATGGCTGCTTGTTCCCGGTGCGTTAGAGACCTTGCTTGCCTTCGTTGCCCGGGATGTACGGGCTCCAGGGCTGGGCGCGGATCGGACCCTTGCTCTTCCACACCACGCTGAACTGGCCATCCGCCTTGATTTCGCCGATGTAGACCGGCTTGTGCAGGTGGTGGTTGGTCTTGTCCATCTCGATGGTGTAGCCGTCGGGCGCGTTGAATTTCTGGCCGCCCATGGCTGCGATCACCTTGTCCACGTCAGTGGTCTTGGCCTGCTCCACCGCCTGCTTCCACATGTGGATGCCGATGTAGGTGGCTTCCATCGGGTCGTTGGTCACCACCGTATTCGCGTTGGGCAGGTTCTTGGCCTTGGCATAGGCCTTCCATTTCTGGATGAAGGCGTCGTTCACCGGGTTCTTGACCGACTGGAAGTAGTTCCACGCGGCCAGGTGGCCCACCAGCGGCTTGGTATCCACGCCGCGCAATTCCTCTTCGCCCACCGAGAACGCCACCACCGGCACGTCGGTGGCCTTCAGGCCGGCATTGCCCAGCTCCTTGTAGAAGGGCACGTTGGAGTCGCCATTGATGGTGGAGATGACGGCTGTCTTGCCGCCCGTGGCGAACTTCTTGATGTTGGCGACGATGGTCTGGTAGTCGGAATGGCCGAAAGGCGTGTAGACCTCGTCGATGTCGCTGTCCTTGACGCCCTTGGAATGCAGGAAGGCGCGCAGGATCTTGTTGGTGGTGCGCGGGTAGACGTAGTCGGTGCCCAGCAGCACGAAGCGCTTGGCGCCGCCGCCGTCTTCGCTCATCAGGTATTCGACGGCGGGTATGGCCTGCTGGTTGGGCGCTGCGCCGGTGTAGAACACGTTCTTCTCGAGCTCCTCGCCCTCATATTGCACGGGGTAGAAGAGCAGGCCGTTGAGTTCCTTGAACACCGGCAGCACGGACTTGCGCGACACCGAGGTCCAGCAGCCGAAGACAACCGCCACCTTGTCCTGGGACAGCAGCTGGCGCGACTTCTCGGCAAACAGCGGCCAGTTCGACGCCGGGTCCACCACCACGGCTTCGAGCTTCTTGCCCATCACGCCGCCATTGGCGTTGATCTCGTCGATGGTCATCAGGGCCACGTCCTTGAGCGACGTTTCCGAGATCGCCATCGTGCCCGACAGCGAATGCAGGATGCCGACCTTGATGGTGTCCTCGGCGGCGAATACCTGCGGCATCCATCCGGACATGGCCAACAGGCTCACGGAGGTCAGTTGCTTAAGGGCTAGTCTGCGTTTCATGGTGACTCCTGATTGGAATGTGCCGGCCGTGCCGGCGAGAACGATCTGAAAACACACGACAACGAGGACCTAAAAGCAAAAGGCATGCCAACCGCGCGGGCACGTGCAGTTCGCTATATGAAAGGGGTAGACGAAGGGCGCGCCACGGATGACGGCGCGCCAGGCGGCACGGGCCGATCTGGTGCCGCGTGCACAACATGGGTGCGCGCGCCGCCCGCTGGCGGTGCGCGCATGTGGCGCCGCGGCGATGGCTTCGTGCCGCAGGCGGCCCCTTGCCGCAGGGAATCGGGACAGGCGCGGGGCGGCGTCCGACATGGCACGCCGATTGCTTGGGAATCCGTACTTGTATACAAGAAAGGATTCCAGCATGAACGCCGTAGCAACGCACAAAGGCCCCGTCGCCTGGACGATCGCGCAGTGGCAGGCCGCCTATCGCAATGAGGGCGCCACGCCCGAGACCTTGTTGGCCGCCTGGGCCGAACGCGGCAACGCGCCAGACAATGCCTGGATCAAGCGCGTGGACGGCGCCATGCTGGCGCGGCAGCTCGATGCCCTGCAAGGGCTGCTGGAAGCGGCCAACGGCGACCTGACGCGGCTGCCGCTTTATGGCGTGCCGTTCGCCATCAAGGACAATATCGACGCCGCCGGCTGGCCCACCACGGCGGCCTGCCCGGAATTCGCATATACGCCCGAGGAAGATGCGACCGTGGTCGCCCGCCTGCGCGCGGCCGGCGCCATCCTGGTGGGCAAGACCAACCTGGACCAGTTCGCCACCGGACTGGTGGGCACGCGTTCGCCGCTGGGCGCGGTGCCCAATACGTTCAATCCGGACTACGTCAGCGGCGGCTCCAGTTCGGGTTCGGCTTCCGTGGTGGCGCGCGGCCTGGCCGCTTTCTCGTTGGGCACCGACACGGCGGGCTCGGGCCGCGTGCCGGCGGGGTTCAACAACATCGTGGGCCTCAAGCCCACCAAGGGGCGGCTCAGCGCGGCAGGCGTGGTGCCGGCATGCCGCACGCAGGACTGCGTGTCGGTGTTCGCGCTGACGGTGGACGACGCCGAACTGGTAGCCGACATCGCGGCGGGTTGGGACGCGCGCGACCCCTATTCGCGCGCTCAGCCTGTAGGGAGCGCAAATCCTTGGCCGGCGCAACCCAGGCTGGCGATTCCCGCGCAGCTGGAATTTTTCGGCGATGCGCAGGCCGCGGCGGCGTTCGATCAGGCCGTGAGCGACCTGAAGGCCAGCGGCGCAACGGTCGAACCCATCGACTTCACGCCATTCAGCGAGCTGGCGGCGCTGCTGTACCAAGGGCCCTGGGTGGCCGAGCGCTTTGCCGTCGTGGAAGCGTTGTGGAAGCAGAACCCCGAGGCCATCCATCCGGTGGTGCGCGGCATCGTCGAACAGGCCGCCAACTACAGCGCGCTGGACGCGTTCAAAGCCGAGTACCGGCGCGCCGATCTGACGCGCGGCATCCATCAGACGTTGGCGGGCTTTGATGCGCTGGTGGTGCCGACTACGCCCACGATCTACACCATCGCCCAGCTCGAAGCCGATCCGGTGACGCTGAACTCGAGATTGGGGATCTACACCAACTTCACGAACCTGGCCGACCTGTCGGCGCTGGCGCTGCCGGCGGGCATGCGCGGCGACGGCCTGCCCGCGGGCATCACGCTGATCGGCATGGCTTGGCAGGACCATGCGCTGGCGCAGTTCGGACGCCAGTGGCAGGCGCGTCTGGCGCTGCCGCTGGGCGCCACCGGTGCGCCGCTGCCCGCAGCCGAGCATGCGGTCCTCCCCCCGCGTGACACGGTGCGCGTGTCGGTGGTGGGGGCGCACCTGCGCGGCATGCCGCTGAACCACCAACTGACCTCGCGCCGCGCCGTGTTCGTCGAAGCGGCGCGCACGGCCGGCGATTACCGCCTGTACGCCCTGGCCAACACCACGCCGCCCAAGCCCGGACTGGTGAAGTCCGCGAGCGGCGCGCCCATCGAGGTCGAACTCTGGGACGTACCGCTGGCCGCCTTCGGCGCCTTCGTGGCCGAGATCCCCGCGCCGCTGGGCATCGGCACGCTGGAGCTGGCGGACGGCCGCCAGGTCAAGGGATTCATCTGCGAGCCGCGCGGCCTGGAGGGCGCGCGCGACATCACGGAGTTCGGCGGCTGGCGCGCCTACCTGGCCAGCCTGGCCTGATCTCCGCTTTCGATAACCCGCAAGACACCAGGGAGTCGCACCGTGTTCGATACCGTTCTGATTGCCAACCGCGGCGAGATCGCCGTCCGCGCCATCCGCACCCTCAAGCGGCTGGGCATCCGCAGCGTGGCCGTTTACTCCGACCCGGACCGCAATGCCGCGCACGTGCGCGCGGCCGACGTGGCCGTGGCTCTGGGCGGCGAAAAGGCCGCCGACAGCTACCTGCGCATGGACCTGCTGCTGGCCGCCGCGCGCGAGCATGGCGCGCAAGCCATCTATCCCGGCTACGGCTTCCTGTCCGAAAGCGCCGAGTTCGCGCAGGCCTGCGAAGACGCGGGCATTGCGTTCGTCGGCCCTACGCCCTTGCAGATCCGCGAGTTCGGCTTGAAGCACCGTTCCCGCGAACTGGCGGCCGAGGCCGGCGTGCCGATGACGCCGGGAACGGGCCTGCTGGACAGTCTGGGCGCCGCGCTGTCGCAGGCCGAGCGCATCGGCTATCCGGTGATGCTAAAGAGCACGGCGGGAGGCGGCGGCATCGGCCTTTCGCGCTGCGACAACGAGGCCGAGCTGACTGCGGCCTTCGATAGCGTACAGCGCATGGGCGAGCACTTCTTCAGCGACGGCGGCGCCTTCATCGAGCGCTACGTCGACAATGCGCGCCATGTCGAGGTGCAGATCTTCGGCGACGGCGCCGGCCGTGTGCTGGCCCTGGGCGAGCGCGATTGCTCGGTGCAGCGCCGCAACCAGAAGGTCATCGAAGAGACGCCCGCGCCGCTTTTGCCCGCCGCCACGCGCCAGGCGCTGCACGCTGCCGCCGTGCGGCTGGGCGAGTCGGTCAACTACCGTTCCGCCGGCACCGTTGAATTCATCTACGACCCGGCGCGCGACAGCTTCTATTTCCTGGAGGTCAATACCCGCTTGCAGGTAGAGCATCCCGTGACGGAAGCCGTCACCGGGCTGGACCTGGTGGAGTGCATGCTGCGCGTGGCCGCGGGCGAAGCGCTGGATTACGCCGCCATGTCGCGCGCGCCGCAAGGCGCATCCATCGAGGTGCGCCTGTATGCCGAGGATCCGCTGCGCCAGTTCCAGCCGTCGCCTGGCGTGTTGACCGACGTGTTCTTTCCGGAAGGCCTGCGGGTGGACGGCTGGGTCGCGACCGGCACCGAGGTGCCGGCGTTCTACGACCCCATGCTGGCCAAGCTGATCGTGCATGCCGGCACGCGCGAGGCCGCGCTGGACAAGCTGGCGCACGCGCTGGCCGGCACGCGCCTGCACGGCATCGCCACCAACCTGGACTATCTGCGGCAGATCGTGGATGACGCGCGTTTTCGCGCAGGCGAGCTGTCCACGCGCTTTCTTGAAACCTTTGCCTACCGGCCCGCGGCGATCGAGGTGCTGGCGGCAGGCACCTACACCAGCGTACAGGACTACCCTGGGCGGGTGGGCTACTGGGACATCGGCGTGCCGCCCTCGGGCCCGATGGACGACTATGCCTTCCGCATGGCCAACCGCATCGTCGGCAACGCGTCCGACGCAGCGGGCATCGAGGCCACGCTGGTCGGCCCGACCTTGCGCTTTCACGGCGATGCCATCGTGGCGCTGACGGGAGCGGCCTGCGCCGCCACCCTGGATGGCGAACCCGTGCCCATGTGGACGCCGGTGGCCGTGCGTTCCGGCCAGGTGCTGGCGACCGGCCGCGCGCTGTCGGGCTGCCGCAGCTATCTGGCGGTGCGCGGCGGCCTGGACGTGCCGGTCTACCTGGGCAGCCGCTCCACTTTCGTGTTGGGCCAGTTTGGAGGGCATGCCGGCCGCACCTTGCGCGTGGGCGACATGCTGCCGCGGATCCGTCCTGAGCGGGACTGCGGTGCCACCGCACCTGTGTCCGAACCGCAGGCCGCGCCCGCCGGCTTGATTCCGGCCTATGGCAATACCTGGCAAATCGGCGTGCTCTACGGCCCGCACGGCGCGCCGGATTTCTTCCGGCCCGAAGCCATCGAGGCCTTCTTCGCCGCGGACTGGGAAGTGCACTACAACTCCAACCGGCTGGGCGTGCGCCTGATCGGCCCCAAGCCCACTTGGGCGCGCGAGGACGGCGGCGAGGCCGGCCTGCATCCGTCCAACATCCACGATTGCGAATACGCCATCGGCAGCATCAACTTTACCGGCGACAGCCCGGTCATCCTGACGCGCGACGGCCCCAGCCTGGGCGGCTTCGTCTGCCCCGTCACCATCGCCCGCGCCGAACTGTGGAAAGTCGGGCAGGTCAAACCGGGCGACCGGATCCGCTTCGTGCGCATCGACTATCAGCAGGCGGTGGCGCTGGAGGCGGCGCAGGACCGTTGCGTGGCCGAACTGGCGGCGCCCGCGCAGCCCACGCAAGCCTTGGCGCCCGCCGCCGTGCCGGAACCCATCGTGGCGGCGCTGCCGGCGCAGGGCGCGCGGCCTGCGGTTTCTTACCGCCAGGCGGGCGACGGCTACCTGCTGCTGGAATACGGCGACAACGTGCTGGACCTGGCGCTGCGCATGCGCATCCATCTGCTGATGGAGGCGCTCAATGCCGAGCCCGTCGCCGGCGTGATGGAGTTGTCGCCTGGCGTGCGTTCGCTGCAGATCCGCTACGACAGCCGTGTCATCCTGCAAGGCGCGTTGATCGAGCGCCTGCTGCGGATCGAGAGCGGCCTGGCCGACGTGGCCACGCTCAAGGTGCCTACCCGCGTGGTCTACCTGCCCATGGCGTTCGAGGATTCGGCCACGCTGGGCGCAGTGCAGCGCTACCAGGAAACCGTGCGCGCCAGTGCGCCGTGGCTGCCGAACAATGTGGACTTCATCCGGCGCATCAACGGCCTGGCCAGCCGCAAGCAGGTCCGCGATATCGTGTTCGACGCCAGCTATCTGATCATGGGCCTGGGCGACGTGTACCTGGGCGCGCCCTGCGCGGTGCCGATAGATCCGCGCCACCGCCTGCTGACTTCCAAGTACAACCCGGCCCGCACCTACACCGCCGAAGGCACGGTAGGCATAGGGGGGGTCTACATGTGCATCTACGGCATGGATTCGCCTGGCGGCTATCAGCTGGTCGGACGCACCTTGCCCATCTGGAACAAATTCCTGAAGAACCCGGTGTTCCAGGACGGCAAGCCCTGGCTGCTGCGCTTTTTCGACCAGGTGCGTTTCTATCCGGTGACGGAAGCCGAACTCGATGCGTTGCGCGAAGATTTCCGCGAAGGCCGGGCCACGGTCCGCATCGAGGAAGAGGTGTTCGACTTTGCCGCGCACCAGCGCTTCCTGGCGGAAGAGGCCGACAGCATCGCCGCGTTCCAGACGCGCCAGAAGAGCGCCTTCGACGCCGAAGTGGCCTTGTGGAAAAGCGAGGATGCGGCGGTGGAGCAAGTGGCGGCCGACCCCGAACCCGACGCCGAGGCGGCCTTGCGCGAAGGCGAAAGCCTGGTCAGCGCCGACATGTGCGGCAACGTCTGGAAGATCCCGGTGCAGGTGGGTCAGAGCGTATCGGCGGGGGACACGCTGGTGGTGGTCGAGGCCATGAAGATGGAGCTGTCCGTCATCGCGCCGGCGTCGGGGACCGTGGTCGCGATCCGCTGCGTGCCGGGCAAACCGGTGAACGCGGGCGACCCGCTCATCGTTCTGGCCGAAGACGCGACCTGCCCCGTGGCCTGACCATGCGCCTGGAATCCGCGCTGGCCGCTCCCGCCATCCGCCAGACGCCGGCCTTGGCCGGTTCGCTGGCCGACCAGGTCTATCAGCGGCTGAAAGACGACCTGTTCGACTTCCGCGTGCTGCCGGGCGAGCGCTTCACCGAGGCCGAGGTGGCGGCGCGGCTGGGCGTCAGCCGCACGCCGGTGCGGCTGGGACTGGCGCGGCTGGAGCGCGAAGGCTACGTGCTGCCCCGTCCGCGCAGCGGCTGGCAGGTGCGGCCTTTCGACTTCGAACGCTTCGAGGCGCTGTATGACGTGCGCGTGGTGCTGGAGCAGGCCGCGGTGGAACGGCTGTGCGCGCGCGAGCACATGGACGAGGCAGGCATGCTGGGCGCGCTGAAGGACGTGTGGCTGGCGCCGCCGCGCCAGCGCATTCTGGACGGCCGGCTGGTGGCGCAACTGGACGAGGCTTTTCATTGTTCGCTGGTGGCCGCTGCCGGCAATCCCGAAATGGCGCAGATCCATCGCGACGTGACCGAGAAGATACGCATCGTGCGGCGGCTGGACTTCACCAAGGATTTCCGCGTGGACGCCACTTATGATGAGCACGCCGCCATCCTGCGCGCGGTGCTGGCGCGGCGGGCCGACGAGGCCACGCGCATGCTGCGTTCGCATATCGGCATGAGCCGCGCCGAGGTGCGCAAGATTACGCTGCACATGCTGCACCAGGCGCGCGAGCACGCGGGCGGCCGGGGCCTGGCGCTGCCCGACTAGCCCTGCAGCTGCTGGTAGACCTCCTGCGACACGCGCAGCAGCTCGTCGCGGCTGACTGCGCCGGACAGCGCATAGCCGAACTGTCCTTCGACCCAGTAGAACACCCGCACCGGGCCTTCCTGGGTGAACTGGAATGCCGTCTGCCCGCCCGCGGCTTCGCGGGTGACGTACAGCGTCAGGCGCTGGCCGTCGGCCGCCCCGTACATGAACAGCGCGACCGGTCCCGCGCCGCCGGGCAGCAGGCGGCCTCCCACCAGTTCATAGCCGGCCTGCGACAGGGATGGCGGGCGCATGGTCGCGCCCATGCGCTTGGTCAGCCAGGTCACCAGGCCTTTTTCGTTATCGGCGCCGACTTCCACGGGCCGGCCCATGTCGGGCGCGTAGACCGCGTGGGCGATGGCGGCGCGCTGGGCATAGCCGCCCGCAATGCGTTCGGGCGCGGCGGTCGCCAGTGCGGCCTGCAGCTGGCGGGCGTCCATGGCGCCGCGCGTGATCCAGGCGGCGCTGGCGCTGATGGCGGCGATCGCCACGCCGGCGGCCAGGGCCCGCCAGGGCCAGGGGTTCGAGGGCCGCGCCAGGGGCAGGCGCAGCGGCAGCGGCTCGTCCAGCACCGGGTCCAGCATGGCGTGCAGCAGGCGCCGTTGGTCGCGCCATTCGTCGACGCGGGCCTGGTCTTGCGGATGGGAGGCCAGGAATGCTTCGACCTCGGCGCGGCGCGTGGGCGGCAACTGGCCGTCCGCATAGGCATGCAGGTCGGCTTCGGTAATCGGGGTGCCCGCGCCGGGCACCGCATGGAGGCGTTTCTCGTTCATGTCATTTCACGCGATGGAGCTTGCTGACGGTGTCGCGCGCCTGCATCAGCGCGCCCAGTTTTTCGCGGGCGCGCGACAGGCGCGACATGACCGTGCCCATCGGCACGTCCAGTATCCGGGCGGTGTCCTGATAGGACAGGTCTTCCACGCATATCAGCAACAGCACTTCCCGCTGTTCGGCGGGCAGGGCTTGCAGGCAGCGGTCCAGGTCGCGCACCTCCAGGTGGTCTGTCTGCGTGGCGCGCACCGGGGCGTCGGGCAGTTCGCCCGGGGCGGTCTGTTCGGCCCGCCGGTTGCTGGCGCGCACGCCGTCGATGAAATGGTTATGCATGATGCCGAACATCCAGGCGCGCAGCTCGCCGCGCCGCTGCCAGCGCGAATAGCGGCTCCATGCGCGCTCCAGCGTGTCCTGGACCAGGTCGTCGGCCCGGTGGGGGTCGCCCGTCAGCCCGCGGGCATAGCGCCGCAGGCTGGGGATGCAGGCCAGGATCAGGGCTTCGTCTTCGGCGCGCATGGGTTGCTGCGTGTGATGGCGGACACCGTATCAGGGCTTGGCAACGTGCCAGACTTCCTTGAAGTTGTCGCCGGTCTTGTCGCCCGCCTTGGCGTCCTTGGCATAGGTGTACAGCGGCTTGCCCTTGCTGGCCCATTGCTTGCTGCCGTCGTCGCGGGTGATGACGGTCAGGTCGCCCATGGGCTTGGCGTCGGCGCTGGCCATGACGGGCGGCCAGATCTTGGCGCACTGGTCGTTGCAGGCGCTCTTGCCGCCGGCATCCTTGTCGAAGGTGTAAAGCGTCATGCCGGCGCTGTTGACCAGCATGCCGTCCTGGGTCTTGACGGCCTGGGCCTGGGCGCCGGCCGAAAACAGGGCGGCGGCGGAGATGGCCAGGGCTGCGGCGATGTGTTTGCGCATGGTGTGCCTCGTACGTAGATAGGGAAAGTGGGAGACTGCCCCCTACAGACGCTGCCGGTCCCGGCTTTATTCCAGCCGGGCTGAAAGAAGTTGCAAAGGGTCAGCCGGCCGGCCGGACCGCGCCGGGTTCGTGACGCATTTCATATTCCAGGTCGGTTTCCTCCACGGGGATGAAGCCCAGCGCTTCATAGAGGCGCCGGGCAGGGTTGCCCTTGAGCACGCTCAGGGTGACGGGGACGCCCTCGGCGTCGGCCTCGTCCAGCACGCCCTCCAGCAGGCGGCGGCCCAGCCCGCGGCCCTGGAAGGCGGGATCGATCTGGATCTGCACGATGCGCCAGCCTGCCGGGTCCCGGCCGTGCTTGAACAGGCCGGCGGGCCGGCCGTCCAGCCAGACGATGCGGGCGTCCTCGAAACGGTAACGGATGCGGGCCAGATGGTGGTCGTCATCCAGGGGAGCGCCCGCGCGCTGCAGGTGTTCCTGCATGGTGGTCTTGCGCAGGGTGAGCAGGAAGGGCAGGTCGTCTTCGGTGGCGGGTTGCAGCGCCAGGGAGCAGGTCTGGGTCATGGATGCGGGGAAATTGGGGGCGTCCGGCTGACGCGCCGGCGCGATTATCAGGTTATAGAGCGGTTGCGCCGCGGACGCCAGTCCGCCGCCTGGCGCTTTCAGCCCGCTCCTTGACGCCGTTGCGTCAACCCGCGCTGCCGTTGCGCGCGCACTCCCATCCCAGCTCGGCCAGCGGTTCCACCTTGGCGCCCATGGTCCGGGCGTCGTCGGCTGCGGCATTGCCGCCCGAGGCGCGCGCGGCAACCCCTTGCAGGATGGCGGCCATGCGGAAGAAGCTGTAGGCGAGATAAAAGCCCCAATCGGACACCCCCGCAAGCCCGCGCGCCCGGCAATACGCGGCCACGACTTCGTCCTCGCCGGGGATGCCCAGCGCGGCGAGGTCGGAGCCGGCCACGCCGCGCCACAGCTGCGGCGATACGCGCCAGCACATGCTGTAGTAGGCCAGGTCCGCCAGCGGGTGGCCCAGTGTCGAAAGCTCCCAGTCCAGCAGGGCCAGCGCGCGGGGTTCGGTGGGATGGAAGATCAGGTTGTCCAGCCTGAAATCGCCATGCACCAGGCGCGTTTCGTCGCTGGCGGGAATGTTGCGCGGCAGCCAGTCGATCAGCGCTTCCATGGCGGGCAGGTCGGCCGCCGGCCGGCTTTCGCGGTATTGCCGCGTCCAGCGTGATATCTGGCGCGCGTAGTAGTTGCCTGGACGGCCATAGCTTTCCAGGCCCAGGGCCGCGTAATCCAGTTGATGCAGGGCCGCGAGCACGCGGCTGGTTTCCGCGTAGATGGCGGCGCGCTCGGCGGGCGCGAGGCCCGGCAGGGCGGGGTCGACGAAGCTGCGTCCCTGCACGTAGTCCATCAGATAAAAGGGCGTGCCGAGCAGGCTGTCATCGGCGCAATAGTCCAGCATGCGCGGCACGGGCACGTCGCTGCGCTGCAGCGCCCGCATCACCTGGAATTCCCGGTCGATGGCGTGCGCCGAGGGCAGCAGCTTGCCCGCGGGCTGCTTGCGCAGCACGTACTGGCCTTTGTCCGTGGTCACGACGTAGGTCGGATTCGATTGGCCGCCGGCCAGGCGGCGCAGCGCCACTTCCTCCGCCCGTCCCGCATACCCTGCGCGCACCAGGTAGGCGGCCAGCGCGTCCTGGCCGTCGATGGCGTCCGCCGCCGCGCCCGTCACGATTGCGCCCCGGCCGCGTCCTGCGCCTGCCAACGCCAGAAGTCGTCGCCTTCGTCCATCAGGAACCGAGCCAGCACCATCTTGTGCACTTCCGAGGCGCCGTCGACCAGCCGGGCCTGACGCGCGTAGCGGTAGATCCAGGCCAGCGCCGTATCGCGTGAATAGCCGCGCGCGCCGGTCAGCTGGATGGCGGTGTCTACCGCCTTGTGCAGCGTTTCGGAGACGACGATCTTCGCCATCGAGACTTCCTTGCGCGCGTAGCTGCCCTGGTCCAGGGCGACCGCGGCGCGCATCGTCAGCAGGCGGCCGATTTCGATCGCCATGGCGCATTCGCCCAGCATCCATTGCACGCCTTCGCGTTCGGCCAGCGCGGTGCCGAAGCTCTGCCGGGTCGCCACGTACTCGCGCGCGATCGCCAGCGAGCGGCGGGCCAGCCCCAGCCAGCGCATGCAATGCGTCAGCCGCGCGGGCCCCAGGCGGATCTGCGTGACCTTCAGACCGTCGCCCACGCCGAGCAGGCGGTTTTCGTCAGGAATCTCCAGTCCGTCGAATACCAGTTCGCAATGGCCGCCGTGTTCCTCCGGGCCCATGATGGGAATGCGCCGCTCGATGCGCCAGCCGGGCTGGTCCGCGTCGAACAGAAAGGCCGTCAGGCCCTTGCGCGGATCGTCCGAGGTCTTGGCCATCAGGATGAAGTGCTGCGCCACGCCGGCGCCGGTGATGAACCATTTCTTGCCATGCACCCGCCACTTGCCGTCCTGCAGCGTGGCGGTGGTGCGCATCATGGAAGGGTCGGAGCCGCTGCCGGGATGCGGTTCGGTCATGGCGAACGAGGAGCGCACCTTGCCGTCCACGATGGGTTGCAGCCAGCGCGCCTTCTGCGCCTCGGTGGCGACCTTTTCCAGCACCATCATGTTGCCGTCGTCGGGCGCCGCGCTGTTGAACACCACGGGTCCGAAGATCGACACGTTCATTTCCTCGTAGCAGGCCGCCATGCCGACGCGCGACAGGCCCTGGCCGCCGCGTTCGCGCGGCATCTGCAGGGCCCACAGACCGGCTTCGCGCGCGCGGCGGCGCAGCGGCTGCAGGACTTCCTCGCGGATGTTCTCGTGTTCGTCGTAGGAGGACGGATCCGCCTCCACCGGCAGGATGTGCGTCTCGACAAAGTCCTTGATGCGCAGGCGATAGCTTTCGATTTCTGGCGTGAGGCTGAAGTCCATATTGCGTCCCGGAGTCAAAGCGTGGAAATGAGGTGTCCGCCGTCCACCACCAGGACCGATCCGGTCATGAAGGAAGAGGCGTCGGAAGCCAGCAGCAGCAGGGGAGCCGACAGCTCCCGCGCCTGCCCGAGCCGGCGCTGCGGCACGCGCCGGATCAGCGCCTGCCCCGCGTCGCTGGCGAAGAATTCGCGGTTCAGGTCGGTTTCTATGTAGCCTGGCGCCAGCGCATTGACGCGGATGCCGTGGCGCGCCCATTCCAGCGCCAGGGCCTGCGTCAGCTGGATCAGCGCGGCCTTGGAGGCGGCGTAGGCGGGAACCTGCTGGGCCACCCGCAGCCCCAGGATGGAAGCGATGTTGATGATGCTGCCGCCGCCGCGCGCCTGCATGTGGCGTCCGGCTGCCTGCGCCACCCGCCAGGTGCCGTTGAGGTTGACGTCGATCACGCCCATCCAGTCGGCTTCGCTGTGTTCCAGCGCAGGGCGCGCGGTGGTAATGCCGGCGTTGTTGACCAGGATGTCGATGGCGCCGCCCAGGCGCTCGGATGCGGTATCGAACAGACCCGCGACGCTGTCGGGCTGGGTCACGTCCAGCGCGATGGCGCAGGCCTGCCGGTCGGCGGCGGCCAGTTCCGCGGCCAGCTGCTCGCCGGCCTGCAGCCTGCGCCCGGCCAGCGCCACATGCGCGCCCGCGGCGGACAGGGTGCGCGCGAACTCCGCGCCCAGTCCGCCAAAGGCGCCGGTCACCAGGGCCCGCTTGTTGCGTAGGTCCTCGAACATGCTCATCCTCCTTCCGGCGATGCCGCCGCGCGGGTCATGCAGGCTTGTACGCCGACGCTTCCACTTCGATCAGCCACTCGGGCCGCGCCAGGGCGCGCACCACGACCAGCGTCGCGGCGGGACGGGCTTCGCCCAGATAGGCCAGCCTGACGGGGCCGAGCAGCGGCAACTGGCTTTCATCCGTGATGTAGGTCACGACCTTGACCAGATCGCCCGCATTCATCCCCGCAGCCTCCAGCATGGCCTGGATGTTGCGCCAGGCGGCATGGGCCTGGGCTTCGAAGCCTTGGGCGAGCGCGCCCTCCGACGATACTCCCACCTGGCCGGCAATGTGCAGCCAGCGTCCGGGGCCTTCGGTCAGCACGCCCTGGCTGTAGGGGCCCAGCGGAGCGCAGACGCCCGCGGGATTGAGTGGTTGGCCTGCCATAGGGACTCCTCGTGAAAGATCAGGCCCGGCCCGCGCCGGGCAGCAGCAGATCGAGCGTCTTGTTGAACAGCGGATAGCTTCCGCCCGCGAAATCGGTCAGCAGATCGAAATGGTTGCGCTGCGGCACCACCAGGTTCTCCACCTCGTGGCCATGGCTGGCGCAATGCTGCGAGAAATCCCGGCTCTGGCCGCGAAAGCCCTCGGTTTCCAGCGCGCCGGCGGCGAACACCATGGGCACTTCGTACAACGCGACGCGTTGGTACAGCCCCAGGCTGCGGGCTTCGGCCGCGCTCATGTGGAGATCGCGGTTGATGGAAGTGCGCAGCAGCGGCTCCAGATCGAACAGTCCGCTCAAGCCCACGTAGCCGCGTATCCTGCCCGCCAGGGCGGGCACCAGGTCCCGGCACAGCGCGCGGGCGGCCATGTGCCCGCCTGCGGAATGGCCGGACAGCACGATGCGGCTGGCGTCGTAGCCGTGGCGCTCTCCCTGCGCGGTCAGCCAGGAGACGGCCGTACAGGCTTCGTCGACGATCTCGGAGACGCTCGCGTGCGGCGCCAGCGTGTAGTTGGGCAGCGCCACCGCGACGCCGCGCGCCAGGTACTCGTCGGCGATGAACGAAAAGCCGTGCTTGTCCAGGGCGCGCCAATAGCCGCCATGGATGAAGACCAGCAGCGGCGGCGCCGGCACGTGGTCGGGAACGAACAGGTCCAGCACGCTCGAGGGCCGCTCGCCGAAGCGCAGGTCCAGGCGCGCCTCGCGCCGGCTGCGCGTGTCGGCGCTGCGGCGCGCATAGGTAAAGTAGATTTCCTCGCGTTCGGGGTGCCGGGCGCGCAGGTTGTACTGCGCTTCCTGCTCCGGATCGATCGCCTGCTCCTGGGAAGAACACGTCATCGCTTCACCTGTCTCCTGTCAGGCGCCCAGATAGGCGGCCTGTACCCGTGTATCGTCGCGCAGCGCCTGGGCGCTGCCCGAATACGCCACCCGGCCTTCCTGCAGCACGTAGCCGTAGTCCGCGGCGCTCAAGGTCAGCCTGGCGTTCTGTTCGGCGATGAACAGCGTCAGTCCTTCCTGCTTGAGCCGCCGCAGCGACAGGAAGATGTCCTTCACGACCAGGGGCGCCAGGCCCATGGACGGTTCGTCCAGCATCAGCAGGCGCGGGCTGCTCATCAGGGCCCGGCCGATCGCGACCATCTGCTGTTCGCCGCCGGACAGCGTTCCCGCAGCCTGGCGGGCGCGCTCGGACAGCCGCGGGAACAGGTCCAGGACGAAGTCGAGGTTGCGGCGGAACTCGGATTGGCGGCGTTGCTTGAGCAGTTTGTAGCCGCCCATTTCCAGGTTTTCGCTGACCGACAGCGGTGCGAAGACGCGCCGGCCTTCGGGCACCAGCACGATGCCGCGGTCGACGATGCGGTCGGCGGGTAGCGCCTCTATCGCTTCGCCCTCGAAGCGCACGCTGCCGCGCAGGGGGCGCAGCAGGCCGCTCAGGCTGCGCATGACCGTGGTCTTGCCGGCGCCGTTGGCGCCTAGCAGGCAGCCTATCTGCCCGGCGGGAATCTCCAGGCTGGTTTCCCGCAGGACGTCGCCGGCCCCATAAGAGGCGCACAGATTGGTGATTTCAAGCATCGGGCATGTCCTCCCCGAGATAGGCCTTCAGGACCAGGGGATCGACGCGCACCGCGTCGGCCTGGCCTTCGGCGATCTTGCGGCCGTAGTTCAGGACCAGGATGTCGTCGCACAGCTGCATGACGAAGCTCATGTTGTGCTCGACCAGCAGCACGGTTACCCCGCTGGCGTTCACTTCGCGTATGACCTGGGCCACCTGCGCCACTTCGGCATGCGGCACGCCCGCGACGGGTTCGTCCAGCAGCAGCAAGGTGGGATCGGCGGCCAGGGCGCGGGCGATTTCCAGGATCTTGGCCTGGCCGAAGCTCAGGTCCGCAGCCAGCACATCAGCCTGGCGGGCCAGATGCAGCTGCTCCAGCCGTTGCATCGCGATGTCGCGCATCTGCCGCTCGTCGCGGCGCTGGCGGGGCGTGCGCAGCATGCAGGCCCACAGGCCGGAGCCGAAGCGCGCATGGCAGCCCACCATGACGTTCTCCAGCACCGTCAGGTCCTTGAAGATCTGCAGGTTCTGGAAGGTGCGGGCGATGCCCAGCCTGACGCGCTGGTGCGGCGGCAGGCCCCGCACCGAGCGGCCGCGAAAGCAAACGTCGCCGTTGCCCGGCTGCAGCAGCCCCGCCACGATGTTGAACAAGGTGCTCTTGCCCGCGCCATTGGGACCGATGAGCCCCTTGATCTGCCCTTGCTTCAGATCGAAGGACAGGTCGGCAAGCGCGGCCAGTCCGCCGAAATTGATGCCCAGGTCCCGCACCGACAGGAAATCGTGATCAGCCATGGCGCACCTTTCCCTTCGTTGCCGCCACCGGGGATGCGGGCAGGCTTGCGGAACGCCGGCACAGCCGCTGCGCCAGTCCCGCCAGCCCGCCCGGGAAGAACATCAGGACCAGGATCATGCCCAGCCCGAACAGCAGCAGCTCCACGTCGTGGAAGGCGCGCAGCAGTTCGGGCGCGGCGGTGTAGACCAGCGCGCCGAACAAGGGCCCCCAGTACTTGCCCCAGCCTCCGACCGCGACCATGACCAGCAGCAGCACCGAGGCGGAGAAGCTGAAGGTTTCCGGCGATGCGAACTGGTTGAAGTGGACATAGAACGTACCCGCCAGGGCCGCCACCGCGGCGCAAAGCACGAACACCGCCACCTTGAGCGCATAGGTGTTGATGCCCAGGCTGGCCGCGCCGACCTCGCTGCCGGCCACGCTGATCATGGCGCGGCCGATGCGCGAGCGGGTCAGGTTGAGGAAGCCCCACATCAGCAGGAGGCCCGCGGCCCAGGCCAGGTAGAAGAAGCGCCGGTCGGTATCGAAGGCATAGCCCGCGATGGTGATGGGCTCGACTCCCGACAGGCCGTTGGGGCCGCCGGTGTAGTCCACCAGTTCGACGAACAGCACCGACAGGATGGCGTTGAATCCCAGCGTTGCCATCGCCAGGTAGTGACCGCGCAGCCGCAGCACGGGCAGGGCGATCAACAGCGCCGCCGTGCTTGCGACCGCCAGCGCGGCCGGGATGGAGGCGAGTGCGGGGAGGCCGTACTTGGCCGACAAGGCGCCGCTGACATAGGCGCCCAGGCCGAAGAAGCCGGCCTGGCACATGGATATCTGCCCGCAGTAGCCCATCAGCAGGTTGAGACTGGCGATCAGCATCAGGTTGATGCTGAACGTCACCGCCAGGCCTACGGCATAGCTGTTCGGCGCCACCAGCGGAAACAGGAGGAACAGGCCCCACAGCGCCAGCAGGATGCGCAGGTCGTGGCGCGCGCCGTCCCCGGGCGGATGGATTTCGGATTTCATCGTCACCCCCTTCAGACCTTGTTGATTTCGGCTTTGCCCAGCAAGCCCTGGGGACGGTAGAACAGCACCAGCAACAGCACGATGAAGGACAGCGCGTCCTTGTATTGCGAGGAAATCAAGCCGCCTCCCAGCGCCTCGATCACGCCCAGCAGCACGCCGCCAAGCAAGGCGCCCTGCAAACTGCCCAGCCCGCCCAGCATGGCCGCGCTGAAGCCCTTGAAGCCGAGCATGGTGCCGTGGTCATAGGAGGTGAAGGTCAGCGGCGCGATGATCACGCCTGCGATGCCGCCGGCCAGAGCCGCGAGCACGAAGGCCACCGTCACCGAGCGCCGCACGTTGATGCCGACCAACGCGGCGGCGTCTCGGTCGATGGCGGTCGCGCGCAGGGTCTTGCCCAGCAGGGTGCGTTCGAAGAAGAAATGCGTGCCCAGCATGAAGAGCAGCGCCACCCCCATCACCCAGAAGCTCTGCGGCGGAATCTGCGCGCCCGCCAGCGGCACCGGCGTGTCGCCCGAGAATGCGGGATAGCCCATCGGCGTTTTGCCCAGCCCCAGCATCACCAGGCTTTTGGTACAGATGGCCAGGCCGATGCTGAGCAGCGTCACCAGCAGGGGCGCGGGCCTTTTCAGCGGATGGATCACCAGGCGTTCGGACAGACCGCCCGCCAAGGCCACCAGGGCCACCGCCGCCAGACAGGACAGCCAGAGCGGCAGTTCGGCGACCGCATAACAGGCGGCCGCCACCATGCCGCCCATCATGACCCATTCGCCCTGGGCGAAGTTGATGGCGTCGGTGCTCTTGAATATGACGTTGAATCCCACCGCCACGATGGCGTAGATGCTGCCGGTGGTGATGCCGGCGACCAGCAGTTGGATGATTTGCGCGGACATGTCCATGGCGAAGCCCCGGCGCCGGCTCAGTTGGGACGGCGCGAGGTGAGCGCGATGCCGGGCAGTTCGACGCCGAACTCGGCCAGGCGCCGCGTCACCGTCTCCAGGTACGACCACAGGACCTCATACTCCCGGTCTGCGGACGCAGCGCCCAGGCCCGCTTCGGCCGTCAGCGCGTTGGCACGGCTTTCGGCGCCGTCGGGCTCTGCCAGCCAGGGGCAGTGGTAGCCGCGCAGTTCGACCTCGTTCAGATAGCCCGACACGGCCTGCGCCACGGCGGCGCGGTCGGCGTCGGACCAGGCCGCGGCGCGTTCGGCCACATAGAGCCAGCCGAAGGTGGCGTGACGCTCCTTGGCCTGCACGCACTGTTCCAGGATGCGGCGCGCAACGGGTTCCCGGGCGTTCTCCAGGTAGGCCCGGAACAGTTCCAGCTCCAGGCCGTCTTCCACCGCGGCGTGCGTGGTGAAGAAGGCGTCGGCATGGCAGGCGGCATCCAGTACCTGGCGGTGCCGGCATTGGTTGAAGATGGCTTCCTGCTGCGGGCTGGGCGGGCGGTTCAGGTAGCCGCCCAGCAAGGTGGCGTAGCGGTGGAAGCACTCGATCTGCCAGGCTTCCTCGGTGTTGCGCACGGTGAGAAAGTACTTGGGGTCGGACTCGCGGCCGCTCTCCAGGCACAGGCGCACCAGCAGCGCCGGCGTTTCGCTCAAGCCGGCGTATTCCACCCAGGCGCGGCGGCTCCAGGTCAGGCGCGCCGCATCGCGGACTTGCGCGTCGAGGGCGCCTGGATCCAGGCTGGCCCAGGGAATATCGGTCTCCGGCGCCCAGCGCTGCTGCTTGCCGGTTTCGTAAAGTTCGCGGATCGAGGTGATGGACTGCTTGAGCGTCAGCGGGAAGCGGCGCTCAACGGGAATTCTTGTCGTGGCTGCGTTCATGTCGGGTTTCCTCGCGTTCAGAATTCGCCGATCTTCGGGTGGTGCAGCAGGGGCAGATGCACGCCCCAAGGCTCCATCTGGCGGCGCACGCGCTGCACGGTTTCAACGAACAGGGGCTTCTCCAGTTCTTCGACCGTGGAACCCAGGCCGGCTTCCCAGGTGAGTCGGTCCACTTCCATTTCGGCGCGAGAAGCCGGATTGTCGGGCGCCAGCCATGCGCTGTGATAGCCGTTGAGCTCGACCTTTTCCATCATGTTGATCACGGCGTTTTCCACCACCTTGATTTCGGCGGCGGACATCTGCGGAATGCGGTGGTCGAGAAAGCGCCAGCCGAACGCGCAGTGCCGAACCTCGTCGCGCATGATGCGGGCGCAGATCTGCTTGGCGACGGGATCGCGGGTGATTTCCACCAGGTGGCGGAAGACGTCGAATGCGATTTCCTCGGCGGCGCAGACCAGCGCCGCGAGAATGGCCTCGACCGACACCTCGGGATCCAGCGCCATCTTGCGCACGCCATGGGTGGCGACGGAGCCCTGGTAGGCGGCCTGGGCCGGCTGCTCCATGTAGCCGCCCAGCGCTTCGGCCATGCGGTAGCAGGCTTCGGCGTGGCGGCTTTCCTCTTGTGAGCGGATGGTGAAGAACAGCCGCAGGTCGGGTTCGCACTTGTCGTGGCAGAAGCGGATCTGCAGGGCAGGGCTTTCCGAGATGGCGCCGTATTCGCTCCAGGCCCGGCGGCTCCAGTACTGGCGGGCCGCGTAGCGCTGCTCGGGCGTGTACTGCGAGGCGTCGAACAGATGCCAGTCGATGTCGGTGCGCGGGTCCCACTGCTTGACCGTTGCCAGGTGGTAGAGGTCGCGGATCTTGGGGATCCGGGTGTCCAGGTCCAGCGGAAAGATGCTTTCCGGATCGTCCAGGATCGTACGCGGCTCGGCGCTTGCTACGTTCATGACTGCACTCCCTGGTTTGCAGCGCCCGCGGCGCGCGTGAGTGGAGGTTGCGGAGATGGAACTGCTTTACTTGTAGTCGGCCAGCCGGAACTGCCCGTCGCGGTAGCCCAGCATGACGATGTCGTCCTTATCCAGGCCCGAGTGGCGCTGGGGCGAGAAATTGAAGACCCCACCCACGCCCTGGTAGCCGGTGATGGCGGTCAGCTGTTCGCGGGTCTTTTCCTTGTCGCCGCCGCTCTTGTCCAGGGCGGCGCGTGCCAGCATGATGGCGTCGTAGGTCTGGGCCACGAACTGGTTGGGCTTGCGCTTGTAGCGGGCCTCGAAGCGCTTGCTGAGGTCCACGATGCGCGTCTTGATCGGGTCGGCGTCGGGCAGGTCCTGGCCCACCGGGAACTTGACGCTGACCAGCAGCAGGTCCTTGACCGAGTCGCCGGCCAGCTTCATGTAGCGCTGGTCGACGAAACCGTAGCTGTGTACCAGGGTGAGCTTGTCCAGGCCCAGCTGCTGCGCCTGCTTGATGAACACCACGCCAGCCGGGGTGACGGTCCAGCAGATGATGGCCTGCACCGACGCATTCTTGATGCGCGTGAGCTGAGGGGTCAGGTCGGTGTCGGCGGGGTTGAAGGATTCATACGTGATGTCGATGCCGCGCTTGGCGGCAAGCCGCTTCATCTGTTCGACGGCGCTCTGGCCGAAGCCGCTGTTGTCGGCCAGCAGGGCGGCGCGCTTGATGCCTTTCTTGTCGAAGTAGTCCAGCACCCGGTCGATCACCTGGTCGTCGTCCACGGTGCTCTTGAACACGTACTTGCGTTCGGCCACCGGCATCACGATCTGCATCGAACCTTCGGTGGAAATGAAGGGCGTGGCGGCCTTGTCCACCATCGGCACCATGGCCATGGCGATGCCGCTCATGTTGCCGCCGCCGACAATGATGTCCACCTTGTCCTGGGACAGCAGCCGCTTGGTGGCGTTGATGGCCTTGGCGGTCTGGCTTTCGGCGTCGTAGAACACCCATTCGACTTTCTTGCCGCCGATGCCGCCGGCGGCATTGATGTCGTCGATGGCCATTTCCATGCCGGCCTTCATGTCTTCGCCGAGGAAGGCGGCGGGACCGGTCACGGACAGGATGGATCCTATCCGCACCGTATCCTGCGCGCTGGCGGCGTGCATGCCCAGCATCAGCGCGGCGGCCGGCAGCGCGATGGCCGCGCGGCGCGAGAACTCCAGAAACGTCTTTAAGCAAGTCATGGTGCTACTCCTGTGCCTGATGCGGGATTTAAGGGGGTGCAGCAACTTCCACGAACAGCGAAAACGTAGTCGGCTAGGCCTCCGCCACGCCGGGGGGGTTGCGGAACTCGAGCGAGTCCGACACCTGGTCCGTCTTGCCTGCGCCGTTCTGCAGCGGTACGCGCACCGAGTACCGGACCTGGTCCGCGCGGTAATGCGACAGGCCGGACATGACCGGCCGGTCCTGCTTGTCGAAATACACCAGGTGCCGCGTCAGGACGGGGTCGCCGGGCAGGAGGCTGAGGTAATCGGCATGTTCGGCCTGCACCGCGCCGCCCTCGATCTTGAGGTTGCCGTAGGCCAGCTCGACCTGGCGGCCGATCAGCTCCAGCAGGGAGCCCGCCTCGGCCTGGCGGGCGTCGATGTGCGGGATGCGGTCGGTGCGCACATAGCGGTAGTCGATCGAGATCGGCACCTGCTGGACCGTGCGCAGGCGCAGGATGCTCCAGACCGGGGTGCCGGGCGCCACGTCCAGTTCGCGCGCCACGGCGGCCGAGGCCGGTTCCTGGGCGCAGTGCAGCACCCGCAGGCTGAGGGGACGGCCGTGTGCGGACCACTGGTCGATGAAGTCCATGGCCGGGCTGAACTGCTCGTCGATCTTGGGGGCGCAGACGAAGGTGCCGGAACCGCGGACCCGCCGCAGATAGCCTTCGTCCACCAGTTCCTGGATGGCCTGGCGCACCGTCATGCGGCTGACGTTGAATTGTTCGCTCAGCTCGTGGTCGGTGTGGAAGCGGTCGCTTTCCTGCTGCCAGTTCAGGATCATCATCAGCACGCGCCGCTTGATCTGCACATAGAGCGGCAGAGGGGAGTCGCGGTCCAGCGCCACGGGGCTGCTGGAGACGGGGGACTCGCTGCGGACGTTCGTAAGAGTGGACATGACAGCTGGTTTCCGGAATATGTATATAGGATTTGTATATTTGTCTAGTTAACTAGACTTTATGATATATTGATTTCGAAAGTCAAGTACGGATTAGCGATATGAATATTTCTACGCTCGACCTTGCGCTGGCGCTCCCGCCCCACAGCCTGGATGCCGTTCTGTCCTTTGATCAGCCCGCCTCGCTGGACCGGGCGGACGTGCTCATATGGAATCCCGCCGGCCTGTACCCCGCGCTGGAGGCGGCCTGCGAACGCGCCGATCCGCCGGTGCTGGGGGTGGGCGCGTCGGAATGGCTGCTGGCCACCAGCCGCCATTGGCGCGAACAATTCAAGCGCCTGCTGGCCGCGGGCGGCACCCTGGTGGCGTTGGTGCCCGCGCCGCGCACGGTGGGAGTGCATACCTTGCAGGACATTCTTCCTTACGACTGGTCCGATCCGCTCTGGCCGCGGCGGGTGCGCAGCCAGCCGATCGACGGCGCTGCGCTGCCGCGCCAGGCGGGCGAGCCTTTCCGCACGCTCTTCACCGAAGCCGCGCGCTGTTTTCAGCCCTGCGCGACTCTCGCCGAGGCGCCGGGCGCGGGCATACTCGAGGACGGCCAGGGCATGACGCTGGCAAGCTACGCCAGTGAGCCGCCGGGCCGCCTGCTGCTGCTTCCGGCGCTGGCGCCGGATCTGGCGCAGGACGAAGCGGGCGCGGCGCTGTTTCTGCAGGAGCTGCGCCGCTGCATCGAACGCCTGGGCCAGCGCAGCGGCGTGCGTCTGGCGGGGTGGCTGGATCTGCAGCGCGGCCCGGCAGACGAGCAATTGCACGCCCGTCGCGCGCAATGCCTGCGCGAGCGCCATGCGCTCGACCTGGAATTGCAGGAACTGGACCGCGCCATGGCCGAGCGCGACTTTTTCAAGCAGCTGCTAGCTGGCGAAGGCCTGGGAGCGGGGCTGGCGGCCGCGGAAGTCTTCCGCCGCAAGAGCGCGCCAGTGCATGCGGACTGGGTCGAGAAAGACCTGCACATCGTTGAACTCGATCAACGCAACCTGCTGCTCAAAGTGCGGCTGGCGGATGAACCTCTGGATGCCGCGGCGCTACGCCGGCTGGAAGAGGCCCGCGTGCGGGTGGCGGATTACTTTTCCAGGCCGACTTCCATCCTCGTCGCGGACTGCGCCGACAATGCCTTGCCGCCGTCCGCGCGCGCGCCGCGCCGGCATGCCGTGCTGGAAGGCCTGGACGATGCCTATTTGCTGAACGGGCTGCACCTGTATGGCTGGCATCTGGAGACTCCCGGCGACAGCCCTGACCGCCTGCTGCAGCGTTTGATGCAGGCGGATGCGGACCTGAGCGATTCCCTGCTGCGCGCGACGCTGCGCGGCCTGACCCCGCCAGCCGACGCCTGAAGGGCGTGGTGAGCGTTTCGCTACTGTGAGACTCCGATGCCCGCCGACACCCCCGACCTGCAAGTCCTGGATATCGAACGCAACAGCGCCAACCATCTGGCGCTTTCGCCGCTGACCTTCATCGAGCGCGCGGCGAAGGTCTATCCGGAACGCACTGCCATCGTCCATGGCGCGCTGCGCCAGAGCTGGCGCGAAACCTATGCACGCTGCCGCCGGCTGGCCAGCGGGCTGGCGCGCCTTGGGGTGCGGCCCGGCGATACGGTGGCCGTGATGGCGCCCAATATCCCGGCGCTGTACGAGGCCCATTTCGGGGTCGCCATGGCGGGCGCGGTGCTCAATGCCCTGAACACCCGGCTGGACGCCGAAACACTGTCCTTCATCCTGGATCATGGCGCCGCGGTGGTGCTGCTGACGGACCGGGAGTACGCGCCCGTCATGGCGCAGGCCTTGGCCAAGACCCGCAGGCGCATCCGCGTGGTGGACATCGACGATCCCGAATACGGCGGGCCGGGCGAACTGCTCGGGGAAATGAACTACGAAGCCCTGCTGGAGACGGGCGACGCGGCGGCCGGGTTCCCCTGGCCGGCGGACGAATGGCAGTCGCTGTGCCTGAACTACACCTCCGGCACCACCGGCAGCCCCAAGGGCGTGCTGTACCACCATCGCGGCGCCTATCTGAATGCGATGGGCAACGCCCTGGCCTGCGATATGCGCCAGCATGCGGTGTATCTCTGGACCTTGCCGATGTTCCACTGCAATGGCTGGAGCTTTCCCTGGACCATCGCGCTGCTGGCGGGAACCAATGTCTGCCTGCGGCGGGTCGAGGCCGGCGCCATTTTCGACGCCATCCAGGCGAATGGGGTCGATTATTTCTGCGCCGCGCCGGTGGTGCTGGGCATGCTCATCAACAGCCCGCCCGAAATCAAGCGGCGCGCGATCCGGCCGGTGCAGGCGCTCACCGGCGGCTCTCCGCCTCCGGCCGCCGTCATCGCGGCGATGGACGAACTGGGCATAGACGTCACGCATCTGTACGGCCTGACGGAGAGCTACGGTCCGTCGATCAGCTGTGCCTGGCACGAGGCCTGGAGCGATCTGCCGCTGGATGAGCAGGCTGCGCTGAAGGCCCGCATCGGCGTGCGCAAGCACACGATGGAACAGGTCCGCGTGCTGGATCCCGCCACGCTGGCGCCCGTGCCGCCGGACGGCGTCACCGTGGGCGAAATCATGATGCGCGGCAACACGCTCATGAAGGGCTATCTGAAGAACCCGCAGGCCACGGCGGAAGCCTTCGCCGGAGGCTGGTTCCATACCGGCGATCTGGCCGTGGTGCATCCCGACGGCTATCTGCAGGTCAAGGACCGCGCCAAGGACATCGTGATATCAGGCGGAGAGAACATCTCGACCGTCGAGGTCGAGGATGCGTTGTACGGGCATCCCGCCGTATTGGAAGCCGCCGTGGTGGCGCGGCCGGACGCCAAGTGGGGCGAGACGCCTTGCGCCTTCGTCACGCTGAAGGATGGCAGCGCCGCGACGGCGGAAGAACTGACCAGCTTCTGCCGGGGCCGCCTGGCCGGTTTCAAGGTGCCGCGCACTTTCGTGTTCGGCCCGTTGCCCAAAACCGCCACGGGCAAGATCCAGAAGTATCTGCTGCGCGAACAGGCGCGGCAGCTGTGAATTCGCCGCCGCCGGCGCGGCCCTAAGCGCGCGGCAGCAGGTCCAGCGCCTGCGCATCAAAGCGCCGCAGATTGGGGAACACCAGCCCCAGATCCTCGCGGCTGGCGCCGAACCAGCCGCCCAGGGACGCGCCCAGCTGATCCACGGCCAGGGTCGGCAAGAGGCGGCCGTTGTCGACGAAGCCGGGGCCGTCCAGGGCGATTTCCGGATGGCTGCCGTAGTAGCGGCCGCCCTTGACCGCGCCGCCCAGTACAAAGTGATGCGAGCCCCAGCCGTGGTCGGAGCCGTTGCCGTTGGAGCCCAGGGTGCGGCCGAATTCGGATGCCGTGAACGTGGTCACCTGGTCCGCCACGCCTATCGCGGAAAGCGCCTGCTGGAACGCGGCCAGCGCCTGGCCCAGTTCCTTGAGCAGCGCGGGGTGGGTGTCGTTCAGTCCGGCGTGGTTGTCATAGCCGTTCTGCGAGACGAAGAAAACCTGGCGGCGTGCGCCCAGCGCCTGGCGCGCCGCGATGATGCGGGCGACGATTTTCAGCTGCTGCGCCAGGGGGGACGAGAACTCGCCCGGCACGGCCACGTCCGCGAGGGCTGCACGCAGGCGCCCGTCGGCGTCGATGGACTGCGCGGCGATGCGCGACATCTCGCGTTCCATCAGGTGCTCGCGCGGCTGCGTGATGAGCTGGCGCAGCAAGGCCGTGCAGGCGCTGGAGCCATACATGTCGCGGCCCAGCAGGTCTATCTGCGTGGAGCCGTTGATGCCCACGCGGTATCCGGCGATCTTGCGTCCGGCCAACAGCACGCTACTGCCGCCCGCGGTGATGCCCGTGAAGGTGCGCTGCGCGTTGGCGTCCGCGAACAGGTCCGTCAGCCTCCCGGCCCAGCCCGACGCCGCGCCTTCCGGCGCCAGCGCCTGCCAGTACGACTGCTGGTCGTTGTGGGAAAACAGCTTGGGCGGCAGTGGCACGCGCGCGCCTATGTATTCCTGCTTGGAGGTGGGCGCAACCAGCGGACCGATGTTCAGCAGCACTGCCATGTCGCCGCTTTCATACAAGGGCTTGAGCGGAGCCAGCGATGGGGCCAGCGCAAACTGGGCGCCGCCGGAGGCGGGTTCCTTGCCGCGCAGCGCCGTGGCCTGCAGGGCGTTGCGCGGCAGGGCGATGTCGGTGCGCGCCTGGGCATAGGCCTTGTAGGCGGCCGTGTCGTAGGGAACCAGCGAGTTGTAGGGGTCGTTGCCGCCGTACAGGAACACGCAGACCAGCGCCTTGTACGAGGAGGCTGGCGCTGATTGCGCCGCGGCCGCGCCCAGGGCCGCCAGGTTCAGCGCCAGTGGCGCGGCGGCGCCCGTGGCGCCCAAAGCGCAGGCGCGCAGCAGGAATTCGCGGCGGCTGGTTTGCGCGGCGTGGCGGGAATTCTTCATTTCTGCACCAGGTATTCGGGGCTGGCGGCCACCAGCATGATGGCGGCGCGCACGCGGTCGCGCGGCCGGCCCGCCGGTATCGTGGCCACGGCGCGCGCGATGCTGCCGGCGGTCTCGGCGGAATAGGCATCGCCCGCCAGCAGCAGCGCCACCCGCGCCACCAGCGCGGACGGATCCTGCGCCAGCGCGATCTCGGCGGCATAGGGCGTCTGCAGATCCTCCCACCCCCGGTCCACATAGATGGCCAGGAAGTTCAGGTAGCCGGCAATGCTGGTCTCATCGGTGATCTGCAGTTCCGGCGCCACCAGGTTCCTGCGCGCCAGCTCGGTCACCGGCGGCACGTAGCGCGGACGGAAGAAATTGAAGACGCTGGCGGATCGCATCGGGCTCTGGGCCAGCCGGATCGTGTTGTCAGTGGTGTCCGGCATGGCCCAGGCGCCGTTGTTGGAGGTCGCCCCGAAAGCCCGCGCCCAGGCCGCGAAGCGCACGATGGGTTCGCGCACCTTGCCCCAGCCGGGCGCGGCCAGGTCGGGGTTGCGCGCCTCCGGGTCCAGCAGGACGGCGCGCACCACGGCCTTCAGGTTGCCGCGCTTGCCGCTGCCGTCGTCGTTGAAGGCGGCCGACACGCGCGCGACATAGGCGCGGCTGGGATTGCTGGTGACCAGCCGCTGGATCAGCTGCGTGCCGATGAAGGGGCCCACGTTGGGATGGGCGCAGATCACTTCCATGGCGCGCTTGAGCGACAAATGGCCGTCGGTGCCTGCCGGCACCACCGCGCCCAGAAAGCGCTTCTCGGCCAGCGAGTGCAGCGCATTGTTCAAGGCCATGGGGCGGCGGTGGAATTCGACGTCGGTTTCGGGGCCGTTGATGTCCCAGCCGGTGAAGACCTTGGCCAGCCCCTGCACGTCCGCGTTGGTATACGTTTCCACGGGCGCGCCGTTGACCATTCTTTTGGCGCCGTCCGGTTCCAGCTCCAGCAGCCCGATGCTGAACAACTGCATGACTTCGCGGGCATAGTTCTCGTCGGGATGGCGGCCGGTCTTGGGATCTTCCTTGCGGTTGCCGCGATAGGTCAGCATGCAGCCCATGGACAGGTTGCGCGTGACGGCCGTCAGCAGTTGCTGGTAGTTGCCCAGGGCATGCTCGGCCAGCAGGTCCATGAAACCCGCGGCGCCGAACAATGGCCAGGATGCGGTGATGGACGATACGCCCACCACGAAGATCTCCGACAGCGCAAACGCGACCCGCGTGCGGACCTGATCCGGGGCCGAGATGAACTTGCGCCACAGCGTGGATTCCAGGGGCGCGTTGATGCCGTTGCCCTTGAACTCCTCGGTGTTCTTGCGCTGCTGCAGCAGCCAGTCGAAGTGGGTCTGCGACGGCGGCATGGCCAGCTGCGCGTCCAGCCAGGCCGCGTAGCCGTCGCGCACCACGGCGTCGATCTCGGCGGGCGTGGGGCCGAACGTGGCCTGCGCCAGGAAACGCGAGGCCTGGCCCGGGGTCGGTTTTGCGTGGGAAGTATCGGCGGACTGCGGCGCAGCCGCTGACGGCGTAGCGGACATGCGCGGCACCTCGTCGAATGCGAAAACCTACGGTACTGAAGCCCCGGGCAGGCTTCAATACCGTCATTCGGACGAGAGACTAGTCCTAAAGCATGAGCTTCAGACCGAACGCGTGATGCCGCCGTCGATGCGGATGTTCTGGCCGGTGATGTAGGAAGAAGCGTCGGATGCGAGGAACGCGATCAGGTCGGCGACTTCTTCGGCGGTGCCGTAGCGGCCCATCGGAATGCGCGTGCGGCGGTCTTCCTTTTCAGGCAGGCTGTCGATGAAGCCCGGCAGCACGTTGTTCATCCGTACGTTGTGTTCGGCGTACTCGTCGGCGAACACCTTGGTGAAGGCGGCCAGTCCGGCGCGGAACACGCCCGAGGTCGGGAACAGCGCTTCGGGTTCGAAGGTGGCGTAGGTCGAGATATTGACGATGGCGCCGGACTTCTGCTGCTTCATCACCGGCGCGACCAGGCGCGCGATGCGCACCACGTTCAACAGGTAGAACTCCATGCCCAGGTGCCAGTCCTCGTCGCTGATCTCCAGCAGCGGGCCCTTGGGGCCGTGGCCGGCGCTGTTGACCACGGCATCGATCCTGCCCCATTTTTGCTGCGTGGCGTCCACCAGCCTCGCCAGGTCTTCGGGCGAGCGGTTGGATCCCGTGACGCCCAGGCCGCCCAGTTCCTGCGCCAGCGCCTCGCCCTTGCCGGAGGAGGACAGGATGGCTACGCGCCAGCCGTCAGCCGCCAGTTTGCGCGCCGCCGCCGCGCCCATGCCGCTGCCGCCGGCGGTGACGATTGCCACTTTTTCCGTGCTCATGCTCACTCCTGGTCTTGAATTATTTGGGAGCGGTCATTGTAGAAGCGGGAGCGACCCGCCACACCACATTGCCGACGTCGTCGGCCGTCAGCAGGCCGCCCTGGCGGTCTATCGCCACCCCTACCGGCCGTCCCTGGGCCTCGCCGCTTTCGTTCAGAAAGCCCGTCAGCACGTCGCGCGCCGGCCCGTCGGGCTTGCCGTCGCGAAACGGCACGAAGATGACCTTGTAGCCGCTGCGCGGATCGCGGTTCCACGAACCATGCTGGCCCACGAACATGCCGTCCGTGTAGGGCGCGGGCAGGCGCGACCCGCCCGACCAGGCCAGCCCCAGCGAGGCGGTGTGCGGGCCCAGCGCATAGTCGGGCACGATGGCGCGCGTCACCAGGTCCGGACGCGGCGGCTGGACCCGGCTGTCGACGTGCTGGCCGAAGTAGCTGTAGGGCCAGCCGTAAAAACCGCCGTCCCGCACCGAGGTCATGTAGTCGGGCACCAGGTCGCTGCCCAGTTCGTCGCGCTCGTTGACGGCCGTCCACAGCGTTTTGCCGTCGGGCGCCCAGGCCATGCCCACGGGGTTGCGCAGGCCGGTCGCGTACAGGCGTTTGTTGCCGCTGGCCACGTCGATTTCCCAGATGGCGGCGCGGCCCTCTTCGATGTCCATGCCGTTTTCGCCGACATTGCTGTTGGAGCCGACAGAGGCGTACAGCTTGCTGCCGTCGGGGCTGGCCAGCAGGTTCTTGGTCCAGTGGTGGTTCAGGCCCGCAGGCAGGTCGGTGACCTTCACGCCGGGGGCGGTGATCCGCTCCTGGCCGGTTTCGTAGGGAAAGCGCAGCACGGCGTCGGCGTTGGCGACGTATAACTGATTGCCGATCAAGGCCATGCCGAAGGGCGAGTTCAGGCCGTCGAGCAATACGCTGCGCGTTTCGGCGATGCCGTCGTGGTCGGCATCGCGCAGCAGGGTGATGCGGTTTGCGCTGGGGGTCCTGGCGCCGGCGCGTTTCATCACCAGGCCGGCGACCCAGGCCTTGAAGCCGCCGGAAGCCGACTCGGGCTTGGGCGGCGCGTTGGTCTCGGCCACCAGCACGTCGCCGTTGGGCAGCACGTACAGCCAGCGCGGATGATCCAGGCCGCTGGCGTACGCCGTTACCGACAGCCCGTTGGCTGCGACGGGCTGTGCGCCCGCGGGCCAGCCCACGGCCTTGGCCGTCTTCACGGTGGGTATGGTGGTGGGATTGGGGGCGGGCAGTTGGGGCGACGGGCCCATGCCGGCTTCGACCGGCAAGGTGGCCATTTCGCCGCAGGCGTTGAGAGTGGCGGCGGCCATCGCGGCGGCCAGCAGAATGCGGGGGGTGGGCATGACGCATGCTCCGTGGGCGGTGAGGTCCATCATACGCTTGGACCTCCGTAGCCCCGGCGCGCTCAACGCATCTGGAACGCCTCCTGATGCCAGCGCACGGGCTTGGCGCCCAGCTTGTGCAGGCCGCGCCTGAGCGCGTCGGCCAGGCCGGCGGGGCCGCAGAACCAGACGTCGGCGACGCGGCCCGCGGCCACCTCGCCCTGCGCCAGTGCTCCAGCCGTCAGCGTATCGCCGTCGTGCGCGCTATGGATGGCGAGCGTCACGCCGTCCAGCGCGGCGCAGCGTTCCTTGAGCAGCGGCACGAAAGGATCTGCCGAGGCATCGCGCACGCAATAGTGCAGCCACACGCGCGGCGTTGGCGCTTGTCCTTCCTGCAGGGCTTCCAGCCATGCGAGGAAAGGGGTGACGCCTATGCCGCCCGCCACCCAGACCTGCGATGTTGCGGCAGCGTCCGGCTCCAGTTGAAAGCGCCCATAGGGGCCTTCGACGGCGACCGGTTGGCCGATGCGCAGCGTGCGCGCCAGGCCGCGGGTGTAGTCGCCCAGCGCCTTGATCTGGAACGTGACGCGAGGTTCGCCCGCCACGGGGGCGCTGGCGATGGTGTAGGGATGGGCGCCTTCCTTGCGGTCGAACGTGACGAAGGCGAACTGTCCCGCCTGATGCTCCCGCCAATTGGCGTCGAGTTCGCAGCTGACCTCCAGGATATCGCCTGGCTGGTGCGCCAGCGACACGATCCTGCCTTGCGCGCGGCGGCCGCTGCCCACGCGTCCCAGCAGCGCCACCAGCGCGGCATAAGAACCGGCGGCCAGCAGCGGAATCAGCAGCAGGCCGACCGGACCGCTCCAGTAGCGCGCGGGAGCCAGCGCTGCCGTGTGGAACACCAGCGCCAGGAACAGCACAGGCATCGCGCGGTGCAGGAGACGCCAGCCCCGGTAGGGAAAGCGCCGCCACAAGGTGATTGCGAGCATCGCCAGCAGCAGGTAGATCGACCACTCGCCCATGTCCTTGGCCAGGCCGCGCGAGCTTTCGAACAGCGTCAGCACCACGTCGCGGGCGGGGCGGTTGCCCGCGTCCGCCAGGCTCTTCAAGGGGCCGCTGGCCAGCTTCAGCAACCAATGCGCGGCGCCGGCTGATACTGCGAGGATTCCGGCCCATTTGTGCAACCGGTATATCTTGTCCATGCCGCCCAGCGGGCGTTCCAGCCACGCGGGCCGCAGCGCCAGCAGCATGATCAATGCCATCAGTCCGATGGACCAGACGCCGGTGAGGTAGAGGCCTTGCTGGCGCGCCACCCAGTACCAGGCGCCGGTGGCCGGCGGCTGCAGGATGAACGCGTCCAGGCCCCAGGCCAGGGTCAGGACTAGCAAAAAGCCGCCTATGGCGGCGCCGGTTCCTATCGGTTTCATGATGGTGTCCATGTCGGGACGCTCGGCCCGCCGGATGCGGGCGGAGCGGGGTAGGCGCGTAGGCGCCGGCGCTTCAGTCCTTGATGCGGCTGCGCAGGACGGCGCCGCTCTGGGCGTCGACCCGCAGCTTCACGCGCTGGCCTTGCGCGTTGTCGGCCTTGACGTCGTAGCGGCCGTGCTCGAGCTCGATCTCGGTGATGTTGCGATAGCCCGCGGCGGTCAGCGTGTCGTAGATCTGGCGCACGGTCAGCGTCGCGTTGGCGGGGGCCGTGGCGGCGGGCTGGGCCGGCGCCGGGGCGGTCGTCTGGGCGTGCACGGCGGCGGCGCCGGTCAGGGTTGCGGCGCCAAGCGCCAGGGCGGCCAGGGTGTTGCGGATTGCGGTCATGGAATGGCTCCTAGGTTGTTGCGGGTTGCCGGAATGGCGACCATGACCGCATTATTCGGGTGTGCGGATGAACCAATTCTGAAGGTGCCGTTCACGTGCCGTTCATTTTTCCGGCGCTATAACTGGGCGGACAATCGCCTCTTATGGCGGACCCCGAATGCGAAAGAAACCATGACCCGAGGAACCCGTACCCGAATCTGGCTGTCCTGCGGCGCGCTGATGGTGGCGCTGGCCGCGGGCCCCAACGCGGGCCTGGCCGATGAAAGCGACCACGAACAAGCGCGCCAGGCCTTGCAGGCCGGCAAGGTGCTGCCCCTGCGTTCGGTGCTGGACATCGTCGAACGCGACTATCCTGGGCAGGTGGTCAAGGTCGAGTTCGAAGAGGACGACGGCGAGTTCATCTACGAGATCCGGCTGCTGCAAAGCGGCGGCCGGCTGGTCAAGCTGAAGATCGACGCGCGCGACGGCAAGGTGCTGGGCGTGAAGGGGCGCGACATCCAATTCCGGGACAAGCACTGATGCGCATACTCGTGGTTGAAGACGAACCGACGCTGGCCACGCAGTTGGCCGATGCCTTGCGCCAAGCGGGCTATACCGTCGACACCGCCGCGGACGGCGGAACGGCCCAGTACATGGGCGCGGTCGAGACCTACGACGTGGTGGTGCTGGACCTGGGCCTGCCGGTCATGGACGGCCTCACCGTGCTCAAGCAGTGGCGCGCGGGCGGCCAGGGCATGCCGGTGCTGATCCTCACGGCGCGCGACAACTGGCACGAGAAGGTCGCCGGCATCGATGCCGGCGCCGACGATTACCTGACCAAGCCCTTCCACATGGAAGAGCTGCTGGCGCGGGTGCGGGCGCTCTTGCGCCGCTCCAGCAACCACGCCAGCGCGCAATGGCGCTGCGGTCCGCTGATGCTGGACACGCGGCAGGCCAAGGTCACGGTGGACGGCCAGGCGCTGTCCCTGACCAGCCATGAATTCAAGGTGCTGGCCGTGCTGATGCAACGCGCGGGCGAAGTGATTTCGCGCAGCGAGCTGACCGAGCACGTCTACGCCCAGGACAATGACCGTGACTCCAACACTATCGATGTGTTCATCGCGCGGCTGCGCAAGAAACTGCCGCCCGATACCATCGAAACCGTGCGCGGCCTGGGTTACCGCCTGGCCTGCGCCGCATGATGCCGCAGCGCGCGCGCGCGCCGGGCTCGCTGCGCTGGCGCCTGCTGGCCGGCACGCTGGCCTGGATCCTGGTCACGGTGGTGCTGGCCGGCTGGGGCTTGGGCAGCTTGTTCCGCCAGCACATCACCGAGCAGCTGCGCGCCGAGCTGACCCTGCACCTGAACCAGCTGACGGCCGCGGTGAACACGGCTCCGGACGGTCGCCTGGTGGTCTCGCCGCCCCTGAGCGATCCACGCCTGGAGCAACCGCTATCAGGCCTGTATTGGCAAATCGACCGGCTCGACGAACAGGGCCGTCCGGCGGCCGTGGGCGCGGCGCGCTCGCGTTCGCTCTGGGATCAGGTGCTGGAGTTGCCCGCCGCGGACAGCGCCGACGGGGTGTATGAAATCGCGGGGCCGGAAAAGCACAGGCTGACCGCCTTGACGCGCACGCTGGAACCGGCCGAGACCGAGGCAGCGGCGTTGCGCCTGATCGTGGCGGCCGACAGCCAGGTGCTGGCGGAGCCGATCGAGCGCTTCAATCACATGCTGTTGATTTCGCTGGGCGCGCTGGCGGCAGGCTTGACGCTGGCGGCCGTGGTCCAGGTCCTGGTCGGGTTGCGGCCGCTGGCCAGGCTCAGGCGGCAGCTCGCCGGGCAGCACGGGGGCGCCAGCGTGCGCATCGAAGGCCGCTTTCCCAGCGAAATCCAGCCGCTCGTCGACGACTTCAATCGCGTCCTGGACGTCAATGCCGACATGGTGCAGCGCGCGCGCACGCAGGCCGGCAATCTGGCGCATGCGGTGAAGACGCCGCTGACGATTCTGGGCAATGCCGCGGCGCGCGAGGAAGGGCCGCTGGCGGCGCTGGTACAGGAGCAGGTCGGCATGGCGCGCCGCCAGATCGACTATCACCTGGCGCGCGCCCGCGCCGCCGCCGCGTCCGGCGCGGCCGACAGCCGCACACCGCTGCGCAAACCCATCGAGGGGCTGCTGCGCGTCATGCAGCGCTTGTATGCGCAGCGCGGACTGCTGCTGGAAATGCCGGAATTTGCCGAGGGCCTGGTATTCCGCGGCGAAGAACAGGATCTGCAGGAGATGGTCGGCAACCTGCTGGACAACGCCTGCAAATGGGCCGAGCGCCAGGTGCAGGTCAGCGCAAGCGCCGCCGGCCAGGGCCAGTTGCTCATCCAGATCGACGATGACGGCCCGGGCATCGCCGACGAGGAACGCGAGCGCATCTTCCTGCGCGGCGTGCGCATGGACGAGCAGCGTCCCGGATCGGGCCTGGGCCTGGACATCGTGCGCGACCTGGCCAGCACCTATGGCGGCCAGGCGCAAGCCGAGCGTTCGCCGCTGGGCGGCTTGAGGGTGTCGTTGTGGCTGCCGGCCGCCTGAGGCCGGCGCCGGGGGTTCACTTGACCAGCGTCACCGGCGCTTCGGCCAGTTGCAGCACCTGATTGGCGACCGAGCCGATCAGGATGTTCGTCAGCGAGCCGTTGCCGCGCGTGCCCATGACGATGCGGGCGCAGCCGTGGTCCTGGGCGTAGCCGGCGATTTCCGTGGCCGCGTGGCCAAACGCCACGTGGCTGGTGTAGTCGGCGCCGGTCACGTCCAGCAGTTTGCGCGCCTCGTCCGCGGCCTCCTGGCCTTCGCGCAGGTAGAACTCGTCGATCATGTCCTGCGTGATCAGGCGTGACAGGCCCGCGCGGCCTTGCACGGGCGTCTGGACGTTGAGCAGATGGATGCGGGCGGCGCCGGCGCCTTGGGCGAGCTGGCGGGCGTACAGGACGGCGCGGTTGGCGTTGTCGGAGCCGTCGACAGGGACCAGGATGTTCAGCATGGATGCTCCTTGACGGTTACTTGACCAGGGTGACGGGCAACTCCGTCAGATGCAGGACGCGGGTCGCGACCGAACCCAGGAACCAGGACGACACCGAGCCCAACCCGCGGGAGCCCATGTAGATTTCGTCCGCGCCGGATTCGCCGGCTACGCGCACGATGGTCTCGGCGGCGGCGCCTATTTCGATGTGGGTCTGGAAGGGCACGCCGGCCTGGGTCAGCAGTTCGCTGGCGGCCTGCAGCGCGTTGCGGCCTTCTTCCTCGTGATAGGCGTCGATCTCGGCTTGCGACAGGCCGCGGCCGATCTTGCCGGCTTTCAGCGGGATCTGGACCGTGAGGAGCTCCACGCGTTCGATGGGGTCGTAGCTGCGGGCGTCGAGCAGGGCTTGGACCGCATGGACGGCGGGCTGCGAGCCGTCCACGGGGATCAGGATGCGTTTCATGAGCGTCTCCTTGTGCGCGCCGCGGGCGGCGTTGTAGTCCACTGTATCCGAATTATTCGCCGAATCGGACAGGCGCGTCATGCGCAGGATCAAACCGGGCGCAATCAGCGCGCGCCGCCGGGCGGCGGACTCGGCGCGGGATCAGCGCCAGCGCGGCTCCAGGACGTGCGCGGCCGGGGCCTGCCCGAGCAGCCGTGCGGCGAGAATGCTCAATGCCTCGGCCGAGCCGCTGGTCTCCAGGCGCAATCCGCCCGGACCGTCGGCGCGCAACAGGCCGCGTTCCTGCAACTGGTGGCGCAGCCGGCGCGCCACGGGCGCGCCCGTCTCCAGTAGCGGCACGTCGGCGCCAGCGGCCGCCTGGATCGCGTCGCGCAGGAAGGGAAAGTGGGTGCAGCCCAGCACCAGCACGTCGGCGCCGGCCTCGCGTAGCTCAGCCACGGGAGCGCGCACCGCGGCTTCGGCCTCGGGGCCGCTGAGCACGCCGTGCTCCACCAGCCGTACCCACTCGGGGCAGGGCCTGAACAGGATGCGGACTTCGGGCGCCTCGCGCCGGACCAGCGCGGCGAATTTGGGGCTGGCCAGAGTGCCGGTGGTGGCGAATACGCCGACCACGCCGCTCGTGGTCAGGTGCGCGGCGGGCTTGATGGCCGGCTCCACGCCGATGATGATCAGTTGCGGATGGCGCAGGCGCAGCTGGGCGATGGCGGCCGCGGTGGCGGTATTGCAGGCCACCACCATGGCCTTGGCCTGGCGCGACACGAAGTAATCGGCAATCGTGCTGGCGCGCTGCTCGACGTAGTCCTGCGTTTTTTCGCCATAGGGCACGTGGGCGGAGTCGGCCACGTACAGCAGGGATTCGTGGGGCAGGGCGTCGCGGATGGCGCGCAGCACGCTCAGCCCGCCGACGCCGGAGTCGTAGATGCCTATGGGTGAATCTGGGAACATGGCTGCAATGCGGAGTGCGGGGTGCCGGGCAGTGTAGCGCTGCGCGCTCAGGCCGGCGATTCCTCGCGCTGCCGCCGCGCCTCGCCGATCAGCTTGCGGGCCGCGCCGGAGAGCGCTTCGTCGCGCCAGATCAGGTTCAGCGGCGCGCGCAGTTCCGCGGGCTGGGCCAGGTTGACGTAGACCACGCCTTCGATGTTCACGCGGCGCAGCGACGCCGGCACCAGCGACACGCCCAGGCCGGCTGCCACCAGGCTCAGGGTGGACAGCATGCGCGGCGCTTCCTGGGCCACGCGCGGGCTGAAACCGGCGGCGCCGCAGGCCGCAATGATGGCGTCGTACAGGCCTGGCCCGCTGTGGCGGCGGTAGAGGATCAGCGATTCGTCGGCCAGTTCCGACAGCGCGATGCGCTTGCGCGGCCGGCCCTTGACGGTTGGGTGGTCGGCGGGAAACGCGGCCAGCATGGGCTCTTCCAGCACGGTTTCCACCACCACGCCCGGGCCCAGGCCATAGGGACCGCGGATGAATGCTACGTCCACGCGGCCCGCGCCCACGGCCTCCATGAGTTCGCCGGTGCTGCTTTCCTCCAGCACCAGCCGCACATTGGGCGCCGTTTCGCGGAAGCGGCGGATGACGGACGGCACGAAGGGATGGAACGCCGCGGACCCGGTGAAGCCCACGGTCAGGCGCCCGGCCTCGCCCTGCGACACGCGCCGCACGCCTTCCACGGCCTGGTCCACCAGGGCCACGATATTGCGCGCGTCGTCCAGCAGCGCGCGGCCGCTTTCGGTCAACTCCATGCCGCGCGGCAGGCGGTGGAACAGCGTCACGCCCAGTTCCTGCTCCAGCACGCGGATCTGCTGGCTGAGCGGCGGCTGGCGTATGCCCAGCCGCGCCGCGGCCTTGGTCAGATGGGATTCCTCGGCCACGGCCAGGAAGTAGCGCAACAGCCTCAAGTCTACGGATGCCATATTCAACCGATATGAATATATAGATAGTCATATATTAGACATTATCCAAGGCGAAGAGTAGGCTGCAATCTCGTTGTCCTTCCCTGGTTCCACTCCGCGCCGCTTCGGCGGCGCCGGCATGAAAATGATGAACGCAGCACCTTCCACCTCTGAGGCCGATCTGCGGCCTCCGCCCACGTGCGGGCAATTGTTCTATGGCTTCCTGATGCTCGGCCTGACGGCCTTCGGCGGCGCCTTGCCGCTGGCGCGCCGCATGGTCGTCGAAAAGCACCGCTGGCTCAGCGGCGCCGAGTTCACCGATCTGCTGGGCCTGTGCCAGTTCCTGCCCGGCGGCAACATCATCAACCTGTCGGTGGCGCTGGGCATGAAGTTCCGCGGGCCGCGCGGCGCGTTCGCGGCGCTGATGGGCCTGATCCTGGCGCCGTCCGCCATCGTGGTGCTGCTGGGCATGGTGTACGACCGCTTCCAGAACGATCCGCACATCCAGCACCTGTTTGCCGGTCTGGCGGCCGCCGCCGCGGGCCTGTTGATTTCCATGGCGGTGAAGATCGGGGTGCCGGTGGTGAAGCGCCGCGACTGGCTGGCCGGCGTGGTGGCCACGGCCTGCTTCATTGCCATCGCCGTGCTGCGCATTCCGCTGCTGCCCACCATGGCGGTGCTGACGCCGCTGAGCATCCTGATGGTCTGGAGGCAACGTCGATGATCCACACACTGATCGCCCTGGCCCTGATCTTTTCCGAACTGTCCGTGCTGGCGTTCGGCGGCGGCAACACCATCCTGCCCGAGATGCAGCGGCAGGTGGTGGACGTGCATGGCTGGATGACGGCGGCGGACTTTTCCGCGCTGTTCGCCCTGGGGCAGGCCGCCCCGGGTCCCAATTTGATGGTGGTCACGCTGGTGGGCTGGCATGTGGCGGGCGGCCTGGGCATGCTCGTCACCACCATCGCCAAGTTCGGCCCGTCGTCCATCATCACTGTGATCGCGCTGGGCCTGTGGGAACGCTTCAAGGACCGGCCCTGGCGCGGCGTCATCCAGGCGGGCATCTTCCCGATGACGGTGGGATTGGTCGCGGCCAGCGCGGCGCTCATCACCGAAGCCTCGGTGCATACCTGGCTGCTGGGCGCCATTACCGCTGTGGTGGCGCTGCTGGGCAGCTTCACCCGCATCCATCCGTTGTGGCTGCTGTTTGGCGGCGCGCTGGTCGGTTTGCTCGGCATCGGTTAGCGTTAGGGCTGCTCACACCAAAAGGAGCAGCCGCATGCCGCCGCTCAAGGATTTCGAGCCCGAGGACGACTCCGCCGCTGGCGCCGCCCTGCCGTTTTTCCATGCGCATCGTCGCCTGGTCGGATGCGCTGGTTTGCTGCTGGTGACGGCGGGCGGCCTGTATGCCCTGGGCGTGCCCTGGGTGCTGGCGCTGCTGCTGGGATTCGATGCGGGGGCGCTTGTGTTCCTGCTGATGACGGCGCGGGTGTTCGGCCGCACCAGCGCGGCGGCCATGCGCCAGCATGCGCAGCAGCAGGACGTGGGGCGCACCGGCGTGCTGTGGAGCAGCGTGGCGCTGTCCTGCATGGTGATGATGGCATTGTGGGTCGAACTGCGGGGGGAAGGCGGCGCGGGCGACGTGCTTGCCATGTTGGCCGCCGCCGTCACCATCATCCTGTCATGGCTCTACATGAACATGATCTTCGCGCTGCACTACGCGCATGGCTATTACGGCCACCGCAACGCCATGCACAAAGGGCTGGATTTCCCGGGTACCGATGAACCCGACTACTGGGACTTCGCCTATTTCGCGCTGGTGCTGGGCATGACGTTCCAGGTGTCGGACGTGCAGATCGTGAACCGGCGAGTGCGCCGCACAGCCCTGACGCACAGCGTCATCGCCTTTTTCTTCAACGTCTTCATCATCGCCATCAGCGTGAACGTCGCGGCGGGGCGCGCCTGAAGCCGCGCCCCGGGGACTTGCGTCAGGCCGGGCCGCGTCAGGCTGCGCCCAGGCGCCACAAGGACGTGACTTCCTTCGAACGGGCGGCATGCAGCGGGTCGCTCGCGTCCTGCGCGCGGCCGTGCGTGGGACGGGTGTCGATGCGCTCGATCACGCGCAGGCCGGCCTGGCTGATCATGTCCAGCAGCGCTTCGCGGCTGCGCAGGCCCAGGTGTTCGGCCAGGTCCGACAGGATCAGCCAGCCCTCGCCATTGGGCGTCAGATGCGCCGCCAGCCCATTCAGGAAACCGCGCAGCATGCGGCTGTCAGGGTCGTAGACCGCATGCTCGACGGGCGAGCTGGGGCGGGCGGGCAGCCACGGCGGGTTGCACACGATCAGGGAGACCCGGCCTTCGGGGAACAGGTCCGTTTCTTCGACGTCGACCTGCTTGGACAGGCCCAGCCGCTCCAGGTTTTCGCGGGCGCAGGCCAGGGCGCGCGGATCGGTGTCGGTCGCGATGACACGCTTGCCGCCGCGGCGCGCAATCACGGCGGCCAGCACGCCCGTGCCGGTGCCGATGTCGAAGGCCACGCTGCCGCGCGGCATCGGGGTGCGCGCCACCAGGTCGACGTACTCGCCGCGCAGCGGCGAGAACACGCCGTAGTGCGGATGGATGCGGGCATTCAGGGCGGGAATTTCCACGCCCTTCTTGCGCCATTCGAAGGCGCCGATCAGGCCCAGCAGCTCGCGCAGCGACGCGACGTAGGGCTCCTTGGCGGGGCCATGGGCCTCTTCGCAGGCGAGCCGGGCGTCGGGCGCGCGGCGCAGCGGAATGCCGTGGCCGGCGTCGAACGGAATCAGCAGCATGCCCAGGATGCGGGCGCGCTGGGACTGGATCTGGCGGTGCTGGTTGAAGGCGTCCAGCAGGCTGTCCACGGGCTTGCGGGGCCGCTTGTCGACCCGCCGCGTGATGGCCTGCAGCAGTTGCCGCGCGTTCTGGAAGTCGCCGCGCCACAGCAGGCCGACACCTTCGCAGGCCTGGCGGTAGGCCATGTCGGCGGTCATGGTGTCGTCCGCCACCACTACGCGCTTGGGCGGCGCGGCGCCGGATTCGGAGCGCCAGCGGGCGGCGTGCGGGGTCTGGTTTTCTTCCCAGCGGATTTCAGGGACGGTCAACGTGTCGCTCCAGCAAGGCGGGGCGCGCGGGGCAGGGTGGTCATGGATAAAGCAAAAAAGAAGGGGCGCGGGCTGCCAATGTAGCAGCTTCGCGCCCCGTCGCGGCGTCCGCTTGGGCTCAGTGGAACAGCACCACCGCCTTCTGCAGCGTGATCCAGATGCCCCAGGCCAGGGGGATGCCGACGCAAGCCCAGGCAAACACCACTAGCGCCGCCGGCGTGCGGAACGCGGATGTTCCGACCCCGTGCGTTTCCGTGGCGACGGCGCGTTCGTGGGCCAGCGCCTTCTCGCGCGCCAGTTCCTCGTCATTCATGAAGTACTTGGGGTTCACGGGCCGGATCGCCAGGTTGCACAGAAAGCCCAGCACCAGCATCCCGGCCAGGATGTACATGGTGATGTCGTACACCTGGGCGCGCGGCACGCCGATGGACAGCTGGTATTCGCGGATGTAGTTCACCAGCACCGGTCCGAAGATGCCCGCCGCCGACCAGGCCGTCAGCAGCCGTCCATGGATGGCGCCGACCATCTGCGTGCCGAACAGGTCGGCCAGGTACGCCGGCACGGTGGAGAAGCCGCCGCCGTACATGGACAGGATGATGCAGAAGGCGGCCACGAACAGGGCCAGCGCGCCGATGTGCGCGGTCCAGGGGATGGCCGAATACAGCGCGAAGCCCAGCACGAAGAAGATGAAGTAGGTGGTCTTGCGGCCCAGCTTGTCGGACAGGCTGGCCCAGAAGAAGCGGCCGCCGATGTTGAACAGGCTGAGCAGGCCGGTGAAGCCGGCGGCGATGGCGGCGATGGCCGCCAACTGGCTCTTGTCCAGTTGCGAGTAGCCCAGTTCAGGCTGGTTGATCAGGCCGCCGCCGAACACTTCCTGCAGCAGCGGCGAGGCCATGCCCAGGATGCCGATGCCCGCCGTGACGTTCAGGCACAGCGCCCACCACACCAGCCAGAACTGCGGCACGCCCCAGACGCGCTGCACATGGACATGGCCCTTCGTGATCATGGCGTTGCCGGCATGCTTGGCCGGAGCGGTCCAGCCCTCGGGCTTCCAGCCGGTCGGCGGCACGCGGTAGCCCAGCGCACCCGACATCATGAAGACGAAGTACACCGCGGCCATGGTCAGGAAGGTCTGCCAGACGCCCGGCGATTCAGGCGTGGCGAAGTGGCGCATCAGCAGGTCGGCCAGCGGCGCGCCTATCATGGCGCCGCCGCCAAAGCCCATGATGGCCATGCCCGTGGCCATGCCGCGGCGGTCGGGGAACCACTTGATCAGCGTGCTCACGGGCGAGATGTAGCCCAGTCCCAGGCCGATGCCGCCGATGACGCCCGAGCCCAGCCACAGCATCCACATCTGGTGCAGGTACACGCCGATGGCCGAAATGACCAGGCCGCCACACCAGCACAGGGCCGACACCACGCCCGCCTTGCGCGGACCCGCGCGTTCCAGCCAGCCGCCCCACAGCGCGGCCGAGCAGCCCAGCAGCACGAAGAACAGGGTGTACATCCACCCCATGGTCGAGATCTTCCAGTCGCAGTTGGTGGCGAACAGCTCGGCTGCGAGGCTCATGTCCGCGGGGCAGGCCAGCGGCTTGGCGCCGCCCACGACCTTGGACAACGGCAGCCAGAACACCGAGAAACCGTAGGCCATGCCGATGCATAGGTGGATGGCCAGGGCGGCCGGGGGAACCAGCCAGCGCGAGAAGCCCGGTCCGGCGATGGTGCGTTCCTTATCGAAAAAACCCGGCTTCGAACCGGGCAGGTCCAGCGTGGCAGTGCTTTGCATGTTGTCTCCTCTTTGGGGGCCGCTCGTTGGCGCGCGTGGTCCGGCATCCGGCCGGTCCCGCCGCCTTTTCTTGTGATTGTTCCTGCCGTCTTGCCTGCCGCCGACGCGTTACGCCACGCGGGCCAGCGGTGTGAGGCGCTGGCGGTTCTGGGTGACCGCTTCCAGCACCAGCGGGTGCAGTCGTTCCCCGCCGGCGTCGCCGTCGGGGTTTTGTTCGAGAAAGTTCAGGAGCTCATTGCGCATGCGCGGCTCCCAGAACTTGTGGATATGGTTGGCCACGCCCTCCAGGGCCTCGGGCCGGTCGGGCATGGCTTCGAAGAATTGGCCGATGCGGTTGGCCATGCGGATCAGGTTGCCGATTTCCATGCTTGCGTGAAGTCCGGTTCAGGAGATGATGCGTTGGGGGTGTGAGTACAGTGTGGCGTCGTCGCCGCGTAGAAAACCCAGCAGGCTGACGTTGGCTTCATCGGCCAGGCGGATGGCGAGCGCGGTGGGTGCGGAGACGGATGCCAGCACCGCGACGCCGGCGGCGGCGGTCTTCTGCACCATTTCGAAGCTGGCGCGGCTGGACACCACCACGATGCCGTCGCCAGCATGCATGGCCTGGCGTGCCAGTGCACCTATCAGTTTGTCCAGCGCGTTGTGGCGGCCCACGTCCTCGCGCACCAGCGCGACGGCGCCATCGGCGCCCGCCCAGCCGGCGGCGTGGGTGGCGCCCGTGATGTCGTGCAGCGCCTGGCGCGCCCGCATGTCGCGCATGGCGGCCAGCACGGCCTGGATGCGCACGGGCGAGCCGTTGGTGACGGGCGCGACAGGCCGCAGCACTTCGGGCAGCGTTTCCACGCCGCACAGGCCGCAGCCGGTGCGCCCGGCCATGGCGCGGCGGCGGGACTTCAGCCGCACTTCACAGGCAGTGGAAATTTCCAGCTGGACCACGATGCCGTCGCATTGCGGCAGCAGGTCGATGCCGCGCACGTCGCTGATGCCGTCGATGATGCCTTCGGACAGCGCGAAGCCGACCGCGAAGTCTTCCAGGTCGGCCGGCGTGGCCAGCATGGTGGCGTGGCTGATGCCGTTGAACTCCAGCGCCACCGGGGTTTCCTCGGCCACGGAGTCGGTTTCGACCTCGGGGACCAGGGCGCCGCCCCGCACGCGGGTGACCTGTACCTGCGTGCAATCGGGGCGGGAAGGCGGTGGCGTGGGCATGTCGGCGTCCTGGCGTTTCGGGCTGGCGGTTATTTCCCGGTCAGCGCCGCCTCGCTTTCTCGCGAACGCTCGCGCAGCAGCTTTTGCTGGATGTCCGCAAAGCGCGACCACTGGCGTTGCCACTCCGAAGGCTGCGACACGCGCGTGACCTGCACGGCCGTCACCTTGTACTCGGGGCAGTTGGTGGCCCAGTCGGAGCTGTCGGTGGTGACGACGTTGGCGCCGGACTCGGGAAAATGGAAGGTGGTGTATACCACGCCCGGCTGCACCCTGTCGGTCAGCGTGGCCCGCAACACGGTCTCGCCCGCGCGGCTCTGGATGCCGACCCAGTCGCCGTCCTTCACGCCGCGGTCCTCGGCGTCCTGCGGATGCAGTTCCAGCACGTCCTCGCCATGCCACATGACGTTGGGGGTGCGCCGGGTCTGCGCGCCCACGTTGTACTGCGACAGGATGCGGCCCGTGGTCAGTAGCAGCGGGAAGCGGCGCGTGCTGCGCTCGTCCGTGGGCACGTACTTGGTGATCATGAACTTGCCCTTGCCGCGCACGAACTCGTCGATGTGCATGATGGGCGTGCCATCGGGCGCTTCTTCGTTGCAGGGCCATTGCAGGCTGCCCTGCTTGTCCAGCTTTTCGTAGCTGACGCCGGTGAAAGTGGGCGTCAGGCGCGCGATCTCGTCCATGATCTCGCTGGGATGCTTGTAGTTCATGGGGTAGCCCAGCGCGTTGGACAGCGCCACCGTCACTTCCCAGTCGGACTTGCCGTTCTTGGGTTCCATGACCTTGCGCACGCGCGAGATGCGGCGCTCGGCGTTGGTGAAGGTGCCGTCCTTTTCGAGGAACGAGGAGCCGGGCAGGAACACGTGGGCGTACTTGGCCGTCTCGTTCAGGAACAGGTCCTGCACCACGATGCATTCCATGGCAGCGAGGGACGCCGCCACGTGCTGCGTGTTGGGATCCGACTGCACGATGTCTTCGCCCTGGCAATACAGGCCCTTGAACGAACCGCCCAGCGCGGCCTCGAACATGTTGGGGATGCGCAGGCCGGGTTCCGGCTGCAGGGTCACGCCCCAGTCCTGTTCGAACTGCGCGCGCACCGTGTTGTCGGAGATGTGGCGGTAGCCCGGCAGCTCATGCGGGAACGAGCCCATGTCGCACGAACCCTGCACGTTGTTCTGCCCGCGCAGCGGATTCACGCCCACGCCTTCGCGGCCGATGTTGCCGGTGGCCATGGCCAGGTTGGCGATGGCCATGACGGTGGTGGAGCCCTGGCTGTGTTCGGTCACGCCCAGGCCGTAGTAGATCGAGCCGTTGCCGCCGGTGGCGTACAGGCGCGCCGCGCCGCGCACCGCCTGCGCCGGCACGCCGGTGATCTCTTCCATGGCTTCCGGCGAATTCTCTGGCAGCGAGACGAAGTCGCGCCATTCCTTGAAGGCCTTGGCTTCGCAGCGCTCGGCCACGAAGTCCTCGGCGATCAGGTTTTCGGTGGCGATCACGTGGGCCAACGAGGACAGCAGGGCGGTGTTGGTGCCGGGGCGCACTTGCAGGTGGAAGTCGGCCTTGATGTGCGGCGAGCTGACCAGTTCGATGCGGCGCGGATCGATCACGATCAGGCGCGCGCCCTGGCGCAGGCGGCGCTTCAAGCGCGAGGCGAACACCGGATGACCGCTGCTGGGGTTGGCGCCCATCACGATGACCACGTCGGTGTGCATGACGGAATCGAAGGTCTGGGTGCCGGCGGATTCGCCCAGCGTCTGCTTCAGGCCGTAGCCCGTGGGCGAGTGGCAGACCCGCGCGCAGGTGTCGACGTTGTTGGTGCCGAAGGCCGCGCGCACCAGCTTCTGCACCAGCCAGGTTTCTTCGTTGGTGCAGCGCGAAGAGGTGATGCCGCCGACCGCATCGCGGCCGTACTGGCCCTGGATGCGGCGGAATTCGGAGGCCGCATAGTTGATCGCCTCGTCCCAGGACACTTCCTTCCAGGAGTCGGTGATGTGCTTGCGGATCATGGGCTTGAGCACGCGTTCCTTATGCGTGGCGTAGCCCCAGGCGAAGCGGCCCTTGACGCAGGAATGGCCGCGGTTGGCCTGGCCGTCCTTCCAGGGCACCATGCGCACCACTTCCTGGCCCTTCATCTCGGCCTTGAAGCCGCAGCCCACGCCGCAGTAGGCGCAGGTGGTCACGACCGAGTGTTCGGCCTGGCCCATCATGATGACGGTCTTTTCCTGCAGGGTGGAGGTCGGACAGGCTTGCACGCAGGCGCCGCAGGACACGCATTCACTGTCCAGGAAGGGCTGGTCCTGCCCCGGCGACACGCGCGACTCGAAGCCCTTGCCGGAGATCGTCAGGGCGAAGGTGCCCTGGGTTTCCTCGCAGGCGCGCACGCAGCGGTTGCAGACGATGCACTTGGACGCGTCATAGGTGAAGTACGGATTGGATTCGTCCTTTTCGCTCTTCAGGTGGTTGGCGCCGTCGTAGCCGTAGCGCACGTTGCGCAGGCCCACCACGCCGGCCATGTCCTGCAGCTCGCAGTCGCCGTTGGCCGGGCAGGTCAGGCAGTCCAGCGGGTGGTCGGAGATGTACAGCTCCATCACGCCGCGGCGCAGGTCGTGCAGCTTGGGGGTTTCGGTGTAGACCACCATGCCGTTCTCGGCGGGGGTGGTGCACGAGGCCGGATAGCCACGGCGGCCTTCGATCTGCACCAGGCACAGCCGGCACGAGCCGAAGGGCTCCAGGCTGTCGGTCGCGCACAGCTTGGGAATGTTGATGCCGGCCTCGGCGGCCGCGCGCATCAGCGAGGTGCCTTCGGGCACCGTGATTTCCTGGCCGTCTATGGTCAGGGTGACGGTTACGGCGGACTCGCGCGCCGGCGTGCCCAGGTCGCGATCGCGCTTGATGACGGTTTCTAGCATGTCGGTCTCGGGTTCAGGCCGCGTGCGCGGCAGACTGGGAGGACTCGATGCCGAAGTCCTGCGGGAAGTGGTTCAGCGCGGACAGCACCGGGTAGGGCGCCATGCCCCCCAGGGCGCACAGCGAGCCGCCCAGCATCGTGTCGCACAGGTCGCGCAGCAGATGCACCTGCTGCTCGCGGCCGGGGCCGCCCGCGACGATCTTGTCTATGGTTTCCACGCCGCGGGTGGAGCCGATGCGGCAGGGCGTGCATTTGCCGCAGGATTCGATGGCGCAGAACTCCATCGCGTAGCGCGCCATGCGCGCCATGTCGACGGTGTCGTCGAAGGCCACCAGTCCGCCGTGGCCGACCATGGCGGATATCTGGATATAGGCCTCGTAGTCCAGCGGCACGTCCCATTGCGATTCCGGCAGGTAGGCGCCCAGCGGGCCGCCCACCTGCACCGCGCGCAGCGGCCGGCCGGAGGCGCTGCCGCCGCCGAAACCGTACAGCAGGTCGCGCAGGCTCAGGCCGAAGGCCTTTTCGACCAGGCCGCCGTGCTTGAGGTTGCCGGCCAGCTGGAACGGCAGCGTGCCGTGCGAGCGGCCCACGCCGTAGTCGCGGTAATAGGCCGCGCCCTTGGCCAGGATGATGGGTACGGTGGCCAGAGAAATCACGTTGTTGATGACCGTGGGCTTGCCGAACAGGCCGGAGATCGCCGGCAGCGGCGGCTTGGCGCGAACCACGCCGCGCTTGCCCTCGATGCTTTCCAGCAGCGAGGTTTCCTCGCCGCAGATATAGGCGCCCGCGCCCTTGCGCACTTCCAGGTCGAAGCGGCGGCCGCTGCCGTGCACGTCATTGCCCAGCCAGCCCACGCTGCGCGCCCGCGCGATGGCGGCTTCCAGCGTGTCGATCGCTTGCGGATATTCCGAACGCACGTAGATGTAGCCGTAGGTCGCGCCCACCGCCAGGCCGGCGATGGTCATGCCTTCGATCAGCACATAAGGGTCGCCTTCCATCAGCAGGCGGTCGGCGAAGGTGCCGGAGTCGCCTTCGTCGGCGTTGCAGACGATATATTTCTGGGTGCCGGGGGTGCCTGCGACCGTCTTCCATTTGATGCCGGTCGGGAACGCCGCGCCGCCGCGGCCGCGCAGGCCCGAGGCCACCATTTCGTCGACGATCTGCCCGGGCTCCATGGCCAGGGCGCGTTGCAGGCCCTGCAGGCCGCCATGGGCGGCGTAGTCCTGCAGGGACAGCGGATCGGTCACGCCGACGCGGGCGAAGGTCAGGCGTTCCTGGTGCTTCAGGTAGGGGATTTCTTCGGTCAGGCCCAGGCGCAGCGGATGCTCGCCGCCGCTCAGCCAGCCGGCGTCGAACAGCGCGGCGACGTCTTCGGGCTGCACCGGCCCGTAGGCGATGCGGCCTTGCGGGGTAGTGATTTCGACCATGGGTTCCAGCCACAGCAGGCCGCGCGAGCCGTTGCGCACGATCTGCACGGACAGACCGCGGGCGTCGGCGGCGCGTTCGATGTCGCGCGCCACCGTGTCGGCGTCCATGGCCAGCGCCGCGGCGTCGCGCGGCACGTAGATGACAATGGGGGAGCTCATGATTGCGCCTCCCGCGTGCGGGCCAGCAGTCGGTCGAGCTTTTCCGGCGTGACGCGGGCATGGGGCCGCCCGTCGATCATCACCGCCGGCGACTGGGCGCACAGGCCCAGGCAGTACACCGGTTCCAGGGTGAAATCGCCGTTCTTGCTGTTGGCGTGGAAATCACAGCCCAGCGCCGTGCGCGCATGGGCGGCGAGATGTTCGCCGCCCATGGCCTGACAGGCTTCGGCGCGACAGACCTCCAGGGTGTGGCGCGCCGCGGGTTCGCTGCGGAAATGCGGATAGAAGGTGATGACGCCGTGGACCTCGGCGCGGGACAGGTTCAGGGCCTCGGCGATGGTCTGCACCGCCGCGGCCGGAATACAGCCCAGTTCATGCTGGACCGCGTGCAGCACGGGCAGCAGCGGGCCGGGCCGGTCCTTCAGCCGGGCGAGTATGCGGGCGGTGGCCGCGATGGCCGGGGTGTGGGACGCCTGGGCCGCGTCCAGGGCCATCTGGCCGCCGCGGGCGCCGCCGCTGGACGCCAGATCGGATGTTGCCTCGCGCTGATGCACGTCGGTCTCCTCCTGTGTTGCTGTTGTGCCGGGCTGGGTGTTGTTCGGTTTTATATGTTTTAAAAAACATATAAAACTCCCTCCAGCCGCGTTATTTGTGTACTCTAACGGGGTAATTCACCGTCTTCAATAAGAAATAAATGACATATAAGTTCCGTATCGGCCTGCGGCCGCAATGGACCCTGGGCGGAGACGACGACCCGGCACCCGTGCCATTGCAGGATATGCTGGCGCTGCTGTCCGCGATCGATGCCACTGGCAATATTGCCGGGGCCTGTCGCGCCTGCGGCCTGTCGTACCGGCATGCCTGGGGCGTGCTGCGCCGTTTCGAGGCAATCTTCGGCACGCAGTTGCTCATCACCAACCGCCGCCAGGGCACGCAGCTGGCGCCGTTCGCGCAGCGCCTGCTGTGGGCCAACCGCCGTATCGAGGCGCGCCTGATGCCCACGCTGGACAGCATGGCCTCGGAACTGCAGGAAGAGCTGGAGCGCCTGCTGCCCGAGAGCGGCCCGCATCTGCGGCTGCATGCCAGCCACGGCTTCGCGGTGGAGTCGCTGATGCAGCACATGGGCAACCGCAAGCCGGGCCTGGAGTTGCGCTACCGCACCGCCATCGAGGCGCTGGCCTCGCTGGAGCGTCGCGAGTGCGACCTGGCGGGCTTCCAGGTGCCGCTGGGCGATTTCGAAGCGCCCATCATGGAACGCTACGCCCAATGGCTGCATGCTGACGAGTACATGCTGATCCACCTGGCGGTGCGCAATGCCGGCCTGTTCGTCACCGCCGGCAACCCCAAGCACATACGCGGCATGGCTGACCTGGCGCGGCCCGACGTGCGTTTCGTCAACCGCCAGATCGGCTCCAGCACGCGTTATCTGGTGGGCCTGATGCTGCAGCGGGCGGGGGTCTCGATCAGCGAGGTCCAGGGCTACGAAACCAACGAGTTCACCCATATGGCCATTGCCGCGCACATCGCCAGCGGCATGGCCGACACGGGCGTGGGGGTGGAAACGGCCGCCTGCCGCTTCGGGCTGGACTTCATCCCGCTGGTGCGGGAACGCTATTTCTTCGCCATCCGCAAGGCCTCGCTGGAGACGCCGGCCATGCGCGACCTGCTGTCCATCATGCGCAGCCCGGACTACGTCGGCTACGTCGGCCAGCTGGCGGGCTACGACGCCCGCGACACCGGCAGGCTGCAGTCGCTGCAGGAGGCCTTTCCATGAGCGCGAAACGCGATGCGCCGGGATATGATGCTCCCATGAGCAAAGTGATCTTTCTTGCCGATCGCCGCAGCGGCCCGCTGGCGCCCGGCGAACTGCCGCCGCACGGACAGCCCGCGCTGGACCTGCGCGCGCGTCCCTTGCGCGACCTGCGGATTTCGGTCACGGACCGCTGCAACTTCCGCTGCACCTACTGCATGCCGCGCGAAGTCTTCGACAGCAGCTACACCTTCATGCCGCATTCGGCGCTGCTGTCGTTCGAGGAAATCAGCCGCCTGGCGGGCATCTTCACGCAATTGGGCGTGGAGAAGATCCGCCTGACGGGCGGCGAGCCGCTGCTGCGCAAGCATATCGAGAACCTGGTGGGCCAGTTGGCCGACCTGCGCACGCCCGCCGGCCGCCCGCTGGACCTGACCCTGACCACCAACGGCAGCATGCTGGCGCGCAAGGCCGAGGCGCTCAAGAGCGCCGGGCTCACGCGTGTCACCGTCAGCCTGGATGCGCTGGACCCGGCCATGTTCCAGGGCATGAGCGACAGCGGCTTCACGCCCGACGACGTGCTGCGCGGCGTCGACGCCGCGGCCGAGGCCGGGCTCGCGCCGGTCAAGGTCAACATGGTGGTGCGGCGCGGCCTGAACGACGGGCAGATCCTGCCCATGGCCGAACGCTTCCGCCATTCAGGCCACATCCTGCGCTTCATCGAATACATGGACGTGGGCAATACCAACGGCTGGAATCTTGCCGAGGTGGTGCCCAGCCAGGAAGTGCTGGACCGCATCGGCGCGGCCTATCCGCTGGAACCCGTGGCCAGCGGCGAAATGGGCCGCGTGGCCGAACGCTGGCGCTACCTGGACGGCGGTGGCGAGATCGGCGTCATCTCCAGCGTCACGCACGCCTTCTGCGGCGGCTGTACGCGCGCGCGCCTGTCGCCGGAAGGCAAGCTCTTCCTGTGCCTGTTTGCGCACGATGGCTACGACCTGCGCGCGCCGCTGCGCGACGGGGCCAGCGATGCCGAACTCGCCGGCATCATCGCGGGCATCTGGGCGGGGCGCAACGACCATTATTCCGAGCTGCGCGGCCGCAACATGGCCGACCCGGCGCGCAAGATCGAGATGAGCTACATCGGTGGCTGAAGCGTTTGCCAGCAGGGGCATCGCCGGCCTGATCCTCGCGGGCGGCCAGGGCGCGCGCATGAACGGACAGGACAAGGGCCTGGTCGTGTTGCGCGGCGAGCCCATGGTGGCGCACGTGGCGCGCCGCCTGGCGCCGCAGGTGTCGCGCCTCGTCATCAGCGCCAACCGTCACCTGGATCTCTATGCCCGCTACGGCGCCGTCGTGCAGGACGGCGAAGCCGATCTGGGCGCCTGGCAAGGGCCGCTGTTGGGCATTGCCGCGGGCCTGGATGCCGCACGCCAGGAGGCCTGGCTGGTGGTGGCGCCTTGCGATACGCCGTTCCTGCCCAAGGATCTGGCAGCGCGCCTGGTGCGCGCGGCCGAGTCCGCCAATGCGCCCATGGCCTATGCGGTGGCGGACGGACAGCGCCATTCGGCCTGCATGGCCTTGCGCACGTCGCTATTGCCCGATCTGCTGGCATACCTGCGGGCCGGGGACCGCAAGGTAGGGCTGTGGCAGGCGAGGATGGGCGCGGTCGAAGCCTGCTTCGACGACGCGCCCGATGCCTTCATGAACGTCAACACGCCAGATGAGCTGGCGCGGGCCGAGCGCTACGCCAACCAGTGACGCAGGTCGTAGTAGGCGACCCGGTCCTTGTCCTGCACTTGCACGTCGGCCGGCAGTCGGGCGAGGCCCGTCGCCCAGGGCAGCGAGCTGATCACCCCCGAACCCTGATGGCCGTAGGGCACCAGTTCGGCGCTGCCGTCGTCGGCCAGACGGCGCTGCACGCGCAGGAATTCCTCGCGGCTGTCCTGGCGCGGATGCTCGGTGCGCAGCGGCAGCAGGCTGGTCGGCGGGAACAAGGTTTCGCGGCCCTGCATGCGGCGCATCAGCGGCGTCACCAGCAGGGTGAACACGGCGTAGGCCGACACCGGGTTGCCGGGCAGGCCGACCACGGGCTTGCCGTCGATCTGCGCCAGCGCCACCGGCTTGCCCGGCTTCATGCGCACCTTCCATAGCGCCAGTTCACCGCCCAGCGAGGCCAGTGCGGGCTTGACCAGATCGCGTTCGCCCACCGACACGCCGCCCACGCTCACCACCAGGTCGCAATCGGCCAGCAGCGTCTTGAATGCGGCGTGCAGGTCGGCCTCGGTGTCGCGGGCGTGCAGCACGTGCACGGGCAGGGCGCCCATGCCGCGCGCCAAGGCGGCCAGCATGGGGCCGTTGGAGTTGTAGATCTGCTCGGCCGCGCGCGGCTGGCCGGGCAGCACCAGCTCGTCGCCGGTGGTCAGGATGCCCACGCGCAACTGGCCGAAGACTTGCACGCGGGCCAGGCCTTGCGAAGCCATCAGCGCCACGTGGGCGGCTTCAAGTACGGTGCCCGCGGCCAGCAGCGGCGCGCCGGCCATGGTGTCTTCGCCGCGGCGGCGGATGTGCTGGCCGGCCTTGGGCGCACGCGAGATTTCCACCTGGCCGTCGGCTTCGGTGGTGTCTTCCTGCATGACGACCGTATCCGCGCCTTCGGGAATCAGGCTGCCGGTGAACAGGCGGATGGCGTGGCCAGGCTTGAGCGGTTCCGGCATTTCCCCCGCGTAGCAGCGCTGCTGGATGGGCAGGCGCACGCCGGCGCCCCAGTCGGCCACGCGCAGCGCATAGCCGTCCATGGCGCTGTTGTCGGCAGGCGGTATGTCCACGGTGGCGGTGAGATCGGCGGCCAGCACGCGGCCGGCGGCATCGGCCAGGCTCACCTCTTCGCTGCGTTGCAGCGGCCCCGCGGCGTTGGCCAGCAGGGTCTGGGCTTGATCAAAATCCAGCATGGGTCAGTTGTCTTCTTCGCGTTGCTTGAAATGGGTGGCGAAATTGCAGGGGCGGTGACTGCTGTCCAGCTGCTCGCGGATGATCTGCGCCCAGGCGGTTTCGCAGGCGTTGTTCGAGCCGGGCAGGCAGAAGATCAGCGTCTGGTTGGCCGAGCCGGCAAAGGCGCGCGACTGGATGGTGGAGCTGCCGATCTCGGTATAGGAGATCTGGCGGAACAGCTCGCCGAAGCCGGGAATCTCGCGGTCCAGCAGGGGCATGATGGCCTCGGGCGTGTGGTCGCGATGCGAGAAGCCCGTGCCGCCCGTGGTCAGGATCACCTGCACCTCGGGATCGGCGATCCAGTCGCTCATGATGCGGCGGATCTGATAGATGTCGTCCTTGACGATGTCGCGGCGCACGCACTGATGGCCGGCATGCGCGAGGCTATGGGCCAGCAGATTGCCGGAGGTGTCGTCGCCCGCGCTGCGGGTGTCGCTGACCGTAAGCACGGCGCAGGCCAGCGAAACAAGGCTTTCGTCGCTCATGGATTTTCCTCTTCTAGGCGGTGGTGTCTTCATCCCAGGACTGCGTGCGGTCCTGGTCGGATTGGCGTTGCTCCACCCAGAAGCTGCTGCCGCCCGCGAGGGTTTCGCGCTTCCAGAAGGGCGCGCGCGTCTTGAGCGCGTCGATGATGTATTCGCAGCCGCGGAAGGCGTCGCCGCGATGGGCGCTGGCCGCCGCGACGAAGACGATCTGGGCATTGCGGTGCAGCGGGCCCACCCGGTGCACGATGACCGTGCCGGCCAGGTTCCAGCGCGCGCGGGCGGTCGCGGCGATCTCTTCCAGTTCACGTTCGCACATGCCTGGGTAGTGTTCGAGAAAGAGCGTGTCGGTGGGCGTGTCGGGCGCGTAGTCGCGCACATAGCCCACGAACGTGACGATGCCGCCCACGCCCGGGCCGGCGCTCTCCCGCAGCGCGGCCGTGAGCGCGGCGCCGTCGAAGTCGGCTTCCTGGACGCTGATCATGGCGTTCAACCTCCGGTGACGGGTTCGAATACCGCGACCTCGTCGCCCGCGCGGATGGGCGCGGACGGCTTGGAGTGGGTCTGGTTGATGGCCAGCTTCAGGCGCGCGGAGGGCGCCAGCTGGGGGTAGCGTTCGCCCAGCGCGGCAAGCAACTGCGCGCCGGTGGACTCGCCTTCCAGTGGCCAGGCTTCGGAGCGCTTGCCGACCAGTTCGGCCACGCGCGCGAAGTAGAGAAGATTAATCGTTGCGCCATTCACCGCTTTTTCCTCCTGCCTTGTACTTAAGGCGAACTTGCTCGATGACGATGCCCTTGTCGGCAGCCTTGCACATGTCGTAGATGGTCAGCGCGGCGACGCTGCAGGCCATCATGGCTTCCATTTCCACGCCGGTCTTGTAGCTGGTGCGGCAGGTGGCCAGCACGTCGATGCGGTGTTCGGCGTCGTCCAGCGCGAACTCGACGCCGACGAAGGCCAGCGGCAGGCTGTGGCACAGCGGGATGGTGTCGGCACAGCGCTTGGCCGCCAGGATGGCGGCGACGCGGGCGGTGTTGAGGACTTCGCCTTTGCCCTGGCCCGGCTGGGTCAGCAAGCCATAGGCGACGGCGTTCATGCGCACGCTGGCGGTGGCGATCGCCACGCGCTCGGTGTCGGTCTTGGCGATGACGTCGACCATGCGGACCTGCCCGGCTTCATCCAGGTGGCTCAAGGTTGGGGTGGGCGTGGACATGGGAATCGGGAGCGATAATTGTTAATGATTGAAAAGGGCGGTCCCGGCTGGCCGGATCGGCCCATCGATACGCCTATGATAGACGAGCGGTGCAGGGGGCGCGATAATCGCGCCTGTAGTCATTAGAAGGACGGAAACGCTCGTCCTTCAATTCGTATCAGGAGACGCGCAATGCCCTTGCGGATGCCCAAGCTTCGGTTAACCCGCCGGGTCGGCAAGATTCTTCTGGGTATTGCGGCATTCGTACTGATCCTTTTCGGGGTTGCCGCCTGGCAAGTCCCCAAAGTGCTGCACAACGTCCTGGTGCAGGACGTCTCCAAGATGATCGGGCGGGACGTCTCCGTCGGCGACATCAGCTTCAATCCCTTCACGCTGACCGTCCGCGCGCGCGACTTGGCCGTGGCCCAGCCAGATTCGCAGACGCCGCTCTTGACGCTGGCCGAGCTGGACGTCAGCGCGGCCTGGACTTCCCTGTTCTGGTTTGCGCCGGTCGTCGATCGAATGACGCTGCGCGAGCCTAACATCGCCATCGTCCGCGAGGACGTCACGCGCTTCAATTTCTCTGATATTCAGCAACGAGTGGCCGAATTGACGGCCGCCCAGCCCGAAGAACCGCCCAAGCCGGACGAAGGGCTGCCGCGCTTCTCGCTGAACAATATGGTGATCGAGAATGGCACGATCACGCTGGATGACAAGGTCACCGGCCGCAAGCAGGTGGTCGACGAGCTGGGCGTGGGCGTGCCGTTCATCTCCACGTTCGGCTACGCCACCGACATCGATGTGCAGCCGCGCGTGCATCTGCGCATCAACGGCAGCCCCTTTGATCTGAACGGCGTGGCGCGCCCCTTCGACAAGGTGCCCTCGTCCACGCTGCGCGTGGCCTTCAACGGGCTGCAGCTGGAAAAGTGGGCGGACGTCTGGCCCATGCCGCTGCCGTTCAAGGTGGAAAGCGCGCTGCTGGATTCCAACCTGCAAGTGGTGTTCGAGCAGCCCAAGGACGCGCCGCCCAAGATCCGCGTGGTCGGAGACCTTGGCCTGCGGCGGCTGGACCTGCGCGACACCGCTGGCGCAAATCTCGTCGCCTGGAGCGCGCTGACGGTCACCCGCCTGGAACTGGAGCCCATTGCGCGCCACGCCTATGTGGGCGAGGTGGGCCTGTGGGCGCCGCAGATCCACGTGCGCCGCTACGCCAATGCCAACCTGAATTGGCTGGACGTGGTCGCCGGGTTGAAACGATTGGGCGGCGTGGAGCCGACCGCCACGCCGGTGGCCGACAAGCTGCGCAAGGCCAGCGGCCTGGACCCGGCCAAGGCGGGTGGCAAAGCCGGTCCCGCCGCGGCCCCGGCCCAGCCCCAGGCCCAGGGCGCGCCGGCCGCAGCGGGCGCAACCTCGGACCCCTCCGCCAAGGGCGCTGCGCCTGCAGCAGCGGCCGCCGCCGCGGGAGCGCCCGCTGCGGGAACGCCCGCCGCGGGAGCGCCCGCCGCTCCGCCCGCCACGACTCCGGCAGGAACCCCGGCCGTGGACGCCGCCGCGCCTCAGCCGGCGCCCGCGCCCGCTGAATGGAAGGTCGAGCTGGATGCCTTCAATCTGCACGAAGGCGAGGTCTACGTCACCGACGCGGTCAGCAAGCTGGACTACGTGATGACCGGCCTGGCCGCGACGGTCGAGGGCGTGGCCCTGCCGCAGGTGTCCGGCCAGCCCATCAATTTGTGGCTGACCATGGACAACAGCACCGACGGCGGCTGGCTGCGCGCCAAAGGGCCGCTGGTCCTGAAGCCGCTGTCGCTGGAACTGGGCGTGCGCTTGGGCAACATTGCGCTGGCGCCCCTGGCGCCGGCCGTGCGCAACGCGGCGCCGATCGCGCTGCTGGATGGCCGCCTGGCCGCCAGCGCGCAAGTTCATGTGAAGGAAACGAACGGCGCGGTGGATGCATCCGCCAGCGCCGTGCAGGCCGACCTGACCCAATTCAAGGCCCGCGACGAATCCCTCAAGCCCGCCGTGGACATCGCGCTGCAAAGCCTGCGCGTGACCGCCGACCGCCTGGCCATGGGACCGGGCCAGAGCAATTTCACCCTGGCCGCCGCCGGCATCCAGGGCAATGGCAAGCTCGATCTCAAGGGCGCGTTCACGCCACAGCCGCTGACGGTGAAAACCTCCGTGGACCTGTCGGAACTGAACGTCGCGTCCTTTGCGCCCTATGCGGCCTCCAGCCTGAACGCCACGGTGCGCGCCATCACGCTGGGCGCCAAGGGCAACGCGGAGTTCGCCGCCGCGGCCGGTTCGGCGCCGATGAAGGCCAGCTGGAAGGGCGGCGTCGAAGTCACCGGCGTGGATCTGCAGGACCGAGTCAACAAGGATGACTTCCTGAACTGGAAGCGCCTGGGCTTTACCGGCATGGACATCTCGGTGGCGGGCGACAAGATCGGCGCCAAGCTGGGCGACATCGCGCTCGAGGATTTCTACGGCCGCGTGCTGCTCAACGCCCAAGGTCGCCTGAATGTCATGGACCTGGTGGCGGCTCCCGGCCAGGCCGGGGGCTCCATCACCCAGGACACCCAGACGCCCGGCCGCAGCGCCGCGCCGCCACCCGCCGCGCCCGCCGCAAAGGGGGGCGGGGGCATGCCGGACATCTCGGTTAACAGCGTCACCTTGAACCGCGGCCGCATGACCTTCACGGACCGCTTCGTCAAGCCCAACTACGTGGCCGAGCTCTCCAGCATCGAAGGTTCGATCACGGCGGTGTCGTCCACCAATCCCCAGCCCGCCAAGGTCAAGGTTACCGGGCGCGTCTACACCACCGCGCCGCTGTCGATCAGCGGGGTGGTGCAGCCTTTCGCCAAGTACCTGTCGCTGGACCTGAAGGCTTCGGCCAAGGGCGTGGACCTGCCGCGCTTCAACACCTATTCGGCCAAGTACGTGGGCTACCCCATCAAGCGCGGCAAGCTCTCGGTGGACCTGGAATACAAGATCAAGGACCGCGCGCTGCAAGCCACCAACCATGTGGTGCTGAACCAGCTGACCTTCGGCGACAAGACCAACAGTCCCGACGCGACCAAGCTGCCGGTGCTGCTGGCCGTGGCCTTGCTGAAGGACTCGCGCGGCAACATCGACATCAACCTGCCGATTTCCGGTTCGCTGGACGATCCGGAGTTCTCGGTGGGCGGCATCGTGGTGCGCGTGCTGCTGAACCTGGTGGTCAAGGCGGTGACTTCGCCCTTCAGTCTGCTGGCCTCGGCCTTCGGCGGCGGGGAAGAACTGTCCTACGTGGAATTTGCGCCTGGCAGCGCGGCGCTGACCGAGGACAGCCTGCAGCGCATCGACACGCTGACCAAGGCGCTGACGGACCGTCCGGCCCTGAAGATGGACATCAGCGGCCGCGCCGATCCCAAGACCGACATGGAAGGCCTGCGCCAGGCCTGGGTCGACGCCAAGATCCGCGCCGCCAAGGCCGCGGACGTCGCGCCGCGCGGCAAGAAGCCGAACCCGGCCGGCGTCGAGGTCTCGGGCGCGGAGCGCGCCAAGTATCTGGAAGAGGTCTACGACGACACGGACATCAAGGACAAGCCGCGCAACTTCATCGGCATGTCCAAATCCGTGCCGGCGGCGCAGATGGAGGAGATGCTGCGCAGCGTGGCGCCGGTGGGCGACGAGCAGTTGCGCCAACTGGCCGATGCGCGCGCGCAGGCGGTTTATGAGAAGCTGCAAGCCCAGGAAGGACTCGCGGATCGCGTGTTCATCGTTGCGCCGCAACTGGACGCGGATGGCATCAAGGACGAGGGGCAACCCTCGCGCGTGGACTTCTCCCTGAAGTGAACCAGGCTGGTCCGGAAGGCGGCGTCCAGCCGCCCCTGCCAGCTTTTTGCCAGGAGATTCTCGATGAATGACCAGGACGCGCACTTCGACAGCCTGCTGCCGCCCCTGCGGCTGAACCGGCGGGGTTTCATGGCCACCACGGTGGCGACGGGGTTTTCGCTGGCGGCCGGACAGGCCGTGGCGCAGACCACGATCACCACGGACGTCAACGGCCTTGTCGCCGGCAAGGTGGACATCCCGGTCAAGGACGGCAAGATGCCGGCATACCGCGCGGCGCCCAAGGGCAAGAAGGACCTGCCCACGGTGCTGGTGGTGTCGGAGATTTTCGGGGTGCACGAGTACATCCAGGACGTGTGCCGGCGGCTGGCCCACCAGGGCTATCTGGCCATCGCGCCCGAGCTGTTCGCGCGCCAGGGCGATCCGTCCAAGTACACCGAGATCCCCAAGTTGCAGGCGGAAATCATCGGTAAGGTCCCGGACGCGCAGGTGATGTCCGACCTGGACTCGACCGCGGCCTGGGCCACGTCCAACGGCGGCAATCCGGACCGGCTGGGCATCGTGGGCTTTTGCTGGGGCGGCCGCCAGGTCTGGCTGTATGCGGCCCACAACCCGAAGCTCAAGGCCGGCGCGGCCTGGTACGGCCAGTTGGGCGGGCAGCCTTCGGAACTGAAGCCCAAATCGGTGCTGAGCCAGGTGAACGACCTGAAGGCGAAGGTGCTGGGGGCGTACGGCGGCAAGGACGCCGGGATTTCGATGGCGGACGTGGACAAGATGCGGCTGGAACTGGCGCAGGGGCCGGCGGCGGCGAAGGCTTCGCGGATCGATGTGTATCCGGACGCGCCGCATGCGTTTCATGCGGATTATCGGCCTTCTTATCGGAAGGCTGAGGCGGAGCAGGCTTGGACGCGGATGTTGGATTGGTTCAAGCAGAACGGGCTTTGATCTTCGTGGGTTCGTTTGGGTCTTCTTGGGGCTTGTTGGGCGCTATGAGTGCGCACGAGTCTTCGTAGGTCCCACGAGTCTTCGTAGGTCCCGCGAGTCTTCGTAGGTCGCCCGTCGTCGCGGGCGGCGTGGCGGCTCGCGCCCACGATTGCGGTCCGGAGCGTTCGCTCCGGACTCCCCCGTCGTCATCTTCGTCAAGGCCTTCGGCCTTTCCTTCAGATTCCCTCGGGCGCATCGAGGTTGCGAGCCGCCACGCCGCCCGCGCCGACGGGCTGCGTGCGTCTTGGCTTGTTGCGTTGCTAGAGCTGTGGTCGGCGGAGAGTCTTGGGCTGCCCGTATTAATCGGCCGCGCGGGCGGCCGATTAATACATACGTCATTATTTGAAGTGTGATTGTGATCGCTGGCGCGCATGCCTCGATTGGATTTCTTCTGGCGTCGCCGTCAGGGGGGAGGGGCGGTGATGGGTGGCGCGCGGCGGGCAGCCGTTTGTGCATGAAGACCCGTACGCGCGCCACCCATCCGGTTTTGGAGTTCAAGTGGCGATTGACTTGCCAACGGGCTTTGATGGGCCGTCACGAAAAAGTGCCCGTGATATCCACGATCACTCCCCACCAGCGCGCAGCGCCATCGGGAATCGCAAGACACCGCGTAAGCCCCCAGAGGCCGCCTGCGCGGCCGGCCGGGGGCGGGCCCCGCAAGATCCATCGCCAAACCCCACCGGCGGCGAGAACCCTAAGCACACCGTTCGTCCTCGGGGCCAGGAAGTTTCAACCAGCAGAGCCAGTCGCGGCGGCGGGGCCAGAGGCGCGGGGCGTCGATAAGCCCGAGGGAATCTGAAGGAACCGCCGAAGGCGGTGACGAAGATGACGAAGGGGAAGTCCGGAGCGAAGGCTCCGGACCGCAATCGTTGCCCCGCGCCTCTGGCCCCGCCGCTGCGACTGGCGTCTCAAGAACCTGAACCTTCAGAAACAGAACCTGCTACTGCGCCTTCTCCCCCGGCAACCCATCACTAACCTCCGCCAACGCCCTCTTCATATCCTCATACTCCATCACCCTCTCCCCCTGAAACCCGCCCAACACCCCCCGGCACCCGTCCACCCCCGATCGCTTCATCTCTTCCATCATCGCCGTTCCCTGCGCCTGTCCCTTCTGGAACAGCCCGTCATACCCGCCCGAAGGAAAGCCATATTCCTGCGCATACTGCAGCAGGTTCTTGCGGGCCGTGGCCTGGTGCTGGGCCAGATCGGGTTCGGAAGCCCCGCAGGCGCGGGCGGCGCCGTTGGAGGCGCCGGCGGCGATGACGAAGGAGTCGTATTGGGCCTGTTCGGCGGCATCGGGAGCCGCCCAGGCCGTGGCGGCCGAGGTCAGCGCCAGGGCCAGGCCGGTCAAGATCTTGCGCATCGATGAATCTCCGCTAGATGCCCGCCAGCCGGCAGCGCGGCGTGCGCGGGCGGTGATTGCAACCACAACATTATGGCAATCAGCCGTTTCGCGCCCGTGTAGCCTTGGTGTGGAGTCGTTTCAGACTGTGCATCTTTCTTTCCCTGACGCTGGCTGGCCAGCAAGGCGGCCGCGCAGGAACTATGATGGAGCCTGTGGGGCGCTCCTGCCCCAATGCATTGCCCCTATTCCTCCTGGAGATCTACATGACGATCAAAGTCGGCGATCGCGTGCCGGACGGCACCCTGACCGAATTCATCGAAACCGAAACCGCCGGCTGCTCGCTGGGCCCCAACGCGTTCCAGGTCGCCGACCTGACCCGCGGCAAGACCATTGCGCTGTTCGCCCTGCCGGGCGCCTTCACGCCCACCTGCTCGGCCAAGCATCTGCCGGGCTATGTGGAACAGGCTGCGGCCCTGAAGGCCAAGGGCGTCGATGAAATCTGGTGCGTGTCGGTCAACGACGCGTTCGTCATGGGCGCCTGGGGCCGCGAGCAGAAGACCGAAGGCAAGGTCCGCATGCTGGCCGACGGTTCCGCCTTGTGGACCAAGGAACTGGGCCTGGAGCTGGACCTGATCCAGCGCGGCATGGGCGTGCGCTCGCAGCGCTACTCGGCCCTGATCGTCGACGGTGTGGTCAAACAGCTGAACGTCGAAGGCCCCGGCAAGTTCGAAGTCAGCGACGCCGCCACGATGCTGTCGCAAGTCTGATCCCACGCAGTTCCTGTTTTACCGCTTAGCGCAGCGGGCCGCTTTCGCGGCCTGTTGCGCTGCCGCCAGCAGCGGTTGCCGACGCCATGCTCGCCACCATTTCCTCCTTTTCGTCGCTTTACTTCGCGACCTTGCTGATGCTCATCGGCACGGGTCTGTTCAACACCTATATGGGGCTCAGGCTGACAGCGCAGTCTGTCAGCGAGGTGTGGATCGGCGCCCTGATCGCCGGCTACTACCTGGGCCTGGTGTGCGGCGCCCGCCTGGGGCACAAACTCATCATCCGCGTGGGCCACATCCGGGCGTTCGTCGCCTGTGCGGCGGTGGCCACCAGCATGATCCTGGCCCAGACGCTGGTCGAATCCATGCCGCTGTGGCTGGTGTTCCGCGTCATTTCGGGCATCGTGATGGTGACCGAATTCATGGTCATCGAAAGCTGGCTCAACGAGCAGACCGAAAATCACCAGCGCGGGCGCGTCTTCTCCGTCTACATGGTCGTGTCCGGCCTGGGCACCGTGCTGGGCCAACTGGCCCTGACGGCCTATGCCACGCTGGACCTGCGGCCGCTGACGCTGGTGGCCATGTGCCTGGTGCTGTGCCTGGTGCCTATCGCCGTCACCGCGCGCTCGCACCCGCCCACGCCGCTGCCGGCGCCGCTGGACATACGCTTCTTCATGCGGCGCGTGCCGCTGTCGATGACGGTGTTGTTCGTGGCCGGCAACCTTTCCGGCGCGTTCTATGGCCTGGCGGCCGTCTATGGCGCCAAGCATGGCCTGTCCACCTCGCAGGCGGCGATTTTCGTGGCCGCAGCAGTGACCGCCGGCCTGCTGTCGCAATGGCCCATGGGCTGGCTTTCCGACCGCATCAACCGCGCCGGTCTGATCCGCTTCAATGCGCTGCTGCTGGTGCTGCTGCCGGTGGTCATGTGGGGCTGGATCGTGCTGCCGTACTGGGCGCTGGTGGCCATGTCCTGTGTCTTCGGCGTGCTGCAGTTCACGCTGTACCCGCTGGGCGCGGCGTTCGCCAACGATCACGTGGAATCCGAGCGCCGGGTCAGCCTGTCGGCCGTGCTGCTCATGACCTACGGGGTCGGTGCATGCGTGGGGCCGATGATTGCCGGGGTGCTGATGTCCCTGGCCGGCCCCAGCATGTACTACGTGTTCATCTCCGCCTGCGCCCTGATCCTGGTCTGGCATGTGCGTCCCACGCGCGTCACCGGCGCGCATCAGGTGGAAGAAGCGCCCACGCATTTCGTGCCCATGCCGGACACGCTGCAGAGCTCGCCCGCCGCGGCGGTGCTGGATCCGCGCGTGGATCCTGCAACCGACATCGCCATGGAAATGGTGCAGCCCGAAGTGGCGCCCGTGGCAGCCACTGAGCCGCCCGCTGCGGAACCGCCTGGCGATGCCGCGGCGGATGTGGCGGCGGATGTGGCGGACGACGCGGCCGAAGACGGCCGCCAGAGGCGCACCGGCACCTGAGGCCGGGGTCGCGTCCTTACCAGGGCGCCATCAGCACGATGGCAGCCAGCGCCAGCGCGATGCCCAGCAAGTTCAGCCGGGTCAGCGGTTCGCGGAAGGCCAGTGCGCCGACCAGCGTGCCCAGGGTGATCACGCCCATGTTCATGGACGCGAACACCAGCGCGGGGTGCTCGGGCAGCGACTGGTGCGCGCGGATGTAGGTCAGGATGTTGCCGAAGTTCGCCAGTCCCAGCGCCGCACCCGCGGCCAGGTGCCGAAGCTGGCAGCGCACCCGGCGCCACAGCAGGTAGCAGAGCATCAGCACGCCGGCGACGAGGAAGGCCAGCAGCAGCCCGCCCGCGAAAGCGGTGCCCGCGCGCGCCATCTGCTTGAACAGGATGTCGATGACGCCATACCCCACCCAGACCACCAGCGGCCACAGCCACATGGCGCGGCTGCTTGCGGCCGTGTCCTCGCCCGGCGTCTGCGCGCGGGGGGCGCGGCGCAGCAGGCAGTACAAGGCGCTGGCGGCCAGCAGGGTCGCGGCCAGCTTGCGGCCGCTTACCGGTTCGCCGAACAGCAGGAAGGCCGCCAGCAGCGGGATGAACAGGGACAGGCGCTGCGCCGCGTCGCTGCGCACGATGCCGGCATGGCGTACGGCCGCCGCCATCGCCAGGAACACGCTGGGCAGCAGTACGCCCAGCGCGGCCAGCACCAGCCACGGCGTCTGTGGGGTCAGCAGCGCCGCCGGGTCCGGGCGCAGCACGGCCCAGCAGAGCAGGGCGGCCACCGCATAGTTCATGGCGATGGCCTGGCGCACGTCGACTTGATAGCGCCGCGCCAGCTTCAGCAGCACGGCCACGGTGACGCTGCAGGCGACGCTGGCCAGCAGGTAGAGGAGGCCGGGAGTCAACGGCATGCCGTGGCGTCGTGGTGCGTGTGCTGGGCGGCGTCGATGCGCATGCCCAGGCGCTGCAGCAGGCGCTGGTCGGCTTCCATCTGCGGATTGGCCGTGGTCAGCAGGGCGTCGCCGTAGAACATGGAGTTGGCGCCCGCCATGAAGCACAGGGCCTGCAACGCGTCATCCATGGCTTCGCGGCCGGCGGACAGGCGCACGGCCGCGCGCGGCATGGCGATGCGGGCCACGGCAATGGTGCGCACGAACTCGAACGGGTCCAGGGCTTCGACGCCGGCCAGCGGCGTACCTTCCACCTGCACCAGGTTGTTGATCGGCACGGACTCGGGATAGGGCTCCATGTTGGCCAACTGGGCGATCAGGCCGGCGCGCTCGCGGCGCGATTCGCCCATGCCGACGATGCCGCCGCAGCACACGTTGATGCCGGCGTCGCGCACCCGGTCCAGCGTGTCCAGCCGGTCCTGGTAGGTGCGGGTGGAGATGATCTTGCCGTAGAACTCGGGCGAGGTGTCGAGGTTGTGGTTGTAGTAATCCAGGCCCGCGCTCTTGAGCTGTTCGGCCTGGCCCTCGCGCAGCATGCCCAGCGTGACGCAGGTCTCCAGGCCCAGGGCCTTCACCGCGCTGACCATCTCGGCCACCGCCTCCAGGTGGTGCGGCTTGGGGCTGCGCCAGGCGGCGCCCATGCAGAAGCGCTGTGCGCCGCCTTCCTGGGCCTTGCGGGCCGCTGCCACCACGTCCGCCAGGGGCATCAGCTTGTCGGCGTCCAGGCCGGTGTCGTAGTGCGAGGACTGCGGGCAGTAGGCGCAGTCCTCGGGACAGCCGCCGGTCTTGATCGACAGCAGGCTGGACAGCTGGATGGCGTTGGGATCGAAATGAGCGCGGTGCGTCTGCTGCGCCCGGAACACCAGATCCATGAACGGCAACTCGTAGAGCGCCATGATGTCGGCGGCGCTCCAGGCGGGGGCGGCGGTCGGTTTGGCGACGGTCGGGACGGGAATGTAGGCGGTCTGCACGGATGGGCTCCTTTCGGTCTTGCGGGGATCGCGCCGCTTGTCGGGCAAGGGCAGGATCGGCGGATCGTAAGAAGCTGCGCAGGGTTTGCGCAATGAAGGCTGCGTGGCCGAAATTAACGGCCTGTTGCTGTGATTTTTGTGGAAAATGGAAGATTTTGAGGGGCGTCGACTTCTAAGTGGCGCACATCTTCGGGGACGCCGGGCAGCCGTTTATTTTGAATCAAATTGTAAATAGTCGAGGGATGTCAGCCCTTGGCGCGCTTGTTTCGCGTCTGCGCCTGTTCATGCCCGGTGATGCCGCGGTCGCGCGCCCACACAATGGCCGCGCTGCGGCGGTGCACGCCGATCTTGCTGTAGATCGTGGCCACGTGGTTGCGCACCGTGTTGCGCGACAGCTTCAACTGCCGGGCAATGCCCTCGTCGTCATGGCCTTGACACATCAGGCCCAGCACCTCGCGTTCGCGGGAAGTGAGCTGCGCCAGTTCTGCCACGTCGCGGGTGGCGGGCGCCGGCTCACGCAGTTGCGCCAGCTTTTCGATGACGCTGCGGCTGAACCAGGAAGTGTCCTGCATGACGGCCTCGATCGCCGTCAGCAGTTCCGCCTCGGAGCGCTTGCGTTCCGTGATGTCCTGGACCGCCAGCAGTACGCGCGGCTGCCCGCCGATAGTCACGGGTTCGGCCGACAGCAGGCAATCCAGCCGGCTGCCGTCCCGGGCAGCCAATGCCACCTCGCGGTTGCGGGCGCTTTCACCGCGCTTGAGGCTGGCCTCCAGATCTTCGGCGAGCTGGAGTCCCAATCCGGTCAGCGTCTGGCCTATGCCGTCCTGCGCAGAGGCGCCGGCGGCCGTGGCAAAAGCGTCGTTCAGGTCCAGCGCCAGCAGGGTCTCGCCCTCGCAGACGGCCATGGGCACGGGCGCGAGGCGGAATGTCTTGGAGAAGCGTTCCTCGCTTTCGCGCAGGGCCAGTTCGGTGCGCTTGCGGGCCTCGAGGTCGATGAAGGTGAACAGCATGCATGGCTCGCCCTGCATGTCGATGGGTTGGCCCGCGACGATGACGAACTTCACGCTGCCGTCCGCCAGTTTCAACACGCCCTCGCGCTGCGCAATGGTCTGCCCCTCGTTGAGGCTGGCGATCGCGTTGTCCTTGTCGTCGCCGCCGTCCAGCACGTCCAGCTCATAGGCCGACCTGCCCACGATGGCGTCGCGTGCATAGCCGGTCATCTCCAGGAAGCCCTGGTTCACCTTCACATAGCGCAGGTCGGACAGGCGGCAGATGAGGGCGGGTGCTGGATTGGCGCCGAAGGCGCGCTCGAAGCGTACTTCGGCATTGATCTGCTCAGTTTGGTCATGCAGGATCAGGACGCGGTAGTCGGTCCCTTCGCTGCCGTCCAGGTTCAGGCCGCTGGCGCGTATGTTGCGCAGGAACGCGTCATCGTCCTTGCGTTCCAGGTCCAGCAGCAGTTCGTCGAACGGCTCGGCCGCGGCCAGCAGGTCCAGCGGATATTGGCGCGCTGGCACGCGGTGATGATTGCGGTAGCTGAGGCTGTAGCGCTTGCGGTAGCCGGCTGGCGTGCCGCCCAGTTCATCCAGGTTATCGGTGCCATGCAGCTTGAGCGCGCTGGCATTGGCCCAGGCGATGGCGCCGTCCGCTTCGAGCAGGATGATGCCTTCGTTCAGGCCTGCGATGATGCGTTGCAGATGCTGGCGGTGCGGATGGGGAGCGGCGGCGTTCGCGGTCACGTAGTCCTCTTCTTTTCGCAGGGCACGACGCAAAGAGAATGAAGGCGCACTGAAAGGCTGTCCAGATGGCGAAATGGACGAGTCTGAGCGTAGGGGGCAATGGCGGGGAAGATGGCTGCCGCTAGATGATGCGGGCCGGAATGCAAAAAAGCTCCGGAAACCGGAGCTTTCTATGGCTGGCAAGGCCGAGGCGCTTGCGAACTGCGTGATGTGCTTGGCGGAGCGGACGGGGCTCGAACCCGCGACCCCCGGCGTGACAGGCCGGTATTCTAACCAACTGAACTACCGCTCCGCAGCGGTTTACTCTGACTTCTTCAATGCACTGCGGTGTCAAGGCAGTTTGGTACTACATGCCAGAAAGACTGGCGTCCCCTAGGGGATTCGAACCCCTGTACTCACCGTGAAAGGGTGATGTCCTAGGCCTCTAGACGAAGGGGACCTGAACAAAACAGAACTACTTTACTACCGTACTGCTTACTGGTGGAGGTAAGCGGGATCGAACCGCTGACCTCTTGCATGCCATGCAAGCGCTCTCCCAGCTGAGCTATACCCCCCAGGATCCTCGATGCCCCAAACTACAGACAACAAGGTCTCACACTATATAAAGCAAAAAAGCCCCGAAAACGGAGCTCTTGAAAGACTCTGAGCGAGAGCTTTGGCGGAGCGGACGGGGCTCGAACCCGCGACCCCCGGCGTGACAGGCCGGTATTCTAACCAACTGAACTACCGCTCCGCAGCGGCGTACTCAACTACATTGTCACTTCAACTGCATCACTACATACTGCTGCCAGAAGAACTGGCGTCCCCTAGGGGATTCGAACCCCTGTACTCACCGTGAAAGGGTGATGTCCTAGGCCTCTAGACGAAGGGGACTTGGACTTGCAAACTGGTACTGCATCCTTCGCCGTTGACTGGTGGAGGTAAGCGGGATCGAACCGCTGACCTCTTGCATGCCATGCAAGCGCTCTCCCAGCTGAGCTATACCCCCGTCTTTCTAATCAGCCCGTTCAACGTTTTACGAAACCGAACACACGTTTTACCGAGTGCTTTTTCGTAGTTCGTTGCCGGTTTTGTTTAGTGCCGTTGGCGAAGAAACGAGATTATGCACGAACTAAATTGGGTGTGCAAGTCGCGATGAGGCAAAAAGCTAAAAAGTCGTGAAAAAAAGGGGGCTGGAAGGCATTTTAGGGCCGATTTTGCGCTTTTATTGCTCAGCTTGAGCTAGCGTGATTGATGCAGAAATCAAGTAAATCAAAGACTTGTGAGAATGCTATCGTGAGCGGAAATTTTTTTCGTCGATCCGGCATTTTTTGCACCGGACCCGCACACACGGACATCGCCATGAGCAGCAAGACTTCGTTCCCCACACGCCCGCTGGGCCAGAGCGGCATGGACATCACCCGCATCGGGCTGGGCGCCTGGGCCATCGGCGGCAGCGGTTGGGCGGTGGGGTGGGGGCCGCAGGACGACGCCGATTCGGTGGCGGCGATCCGCCGGGCCGTCGAGCGCGGCATCAACTGGATCGATACCGCGGCGGTGTACGGCCTGGGGCATTCCGAGGAGATCGTGCGCCGCGCGCTGGCGCAGATGGCGCCTGACGCCCGGCCTTACGTGTTCACCAAATGTGGCCTGACCTGGTCTGCGGAACAGCCGCAGGCGATGCCGCGGCGCACCGGCGCGCCGGCCAGCATCCGGCGCGAAATCGAAGATTCGTTGCGCCGGCTGGGCGTCGAACGCATCGATCTCTATCAGATGCACTGGCCGGCGGGCGATGGCACGCCGCTGGAGGTGTACTGGCAGGAACTGCTGGATCTGAAGCGGGAGGGCAAGGTCAGGGCGGTGGGCCTGTCCAACCACAATCTTGCCCAGCTGCGGCAGGCAGAAGCGCTGGGGCATGTGGATACGCTGCAGCCGCCGTTTTCGGCCATTCAGCGCGCCGCGGGCGCGGAGCTGATTCCGTGGTGCGAACGTAACGGCACGGGCGTGATCGTCTACAGCCCGATGCAGTCCGGCCTGCTGACCGGCGCCTTCAGCGTGGAGCGCGCCCGTGCTCTGCCGGCGGATGATTGGCGCGCGCGCAACGCGGAGTTCGCCTCGCCCGGCATCGAGCGCAACCTGGCGCTGGCCGATGCGTTCAAGCCCATCGCCGAACGCCACGGCGCCACGGTGGCGGCCGTGGCGGCGGCCTGGACGCTGGCCTGGCCGGGCGTCACGGGCGCGATCGTGGGCGCCCGCAGCGCGGCTCAGGTGAATGGACTGCTGGGCGCAGCGTCGCTGGAACTGGATGGCGATGACATGGACGCCATCGCGGACGCGATCGAGCGTACCGGCGCCGGAAGCGGGCCGCTGCGCCCGCCCGGGGAGAGCGGGGCGCTGCCGGCGAATCTGTTCGCTTGAGGGCGCCTCAGGCGCGACGCGTCTTGCGGCCGCTGCCGAACGCGGCGATCAGCGCCAGGCCGATCAGGGCCAGTGCCGTCTTGTCGCCAAAGCGCGCGTATGGCGTCAGCCCCGTCATGCCTTGCACGGCCACCGGCAGCACACCGGCCTGCAGCGGCGCGAGCTGGGCCGCGACGCGGCCTTTGGCGTCAATGGCGGCGGTGATGCCGGTGTTGGTGGAGGTCAGCATGGGCCGCGCCGTTTCCATGGTGCGCACGCGGCCGATCTGCAGATGCTGGCGCAAGGCCCAGGAGTCGCCGAACCAGCCCAGGTTGCTCACGTTCACCAGTATCGTCGCGCCCGGTTCGCCGTTGGGGCCGGGTTGCAGCGCGGGCAACAGGTCGGGGCCGAACAGGTCTTCGTAGCAGATGTTGAACGCGATGTGCTGGCCGCCGACCGCGAAGGGCGTCTGGCGTACCGCGCCGCGATCGAAGTCGCCCAGCGGAATGTTCAGCATGTCGACGAACCAGTGGAATCCGGGCGGCACGTATTCGCCCCAGGGCACCAGGTGGCGCTTGTCGTAGCGCATGGCGGTGGTGCCGGCCACGAGCTGTTCGACCGGGGTATTGCCGTCAAAGCCCATGACGCTGTTGGTGTAGCGCTCGCGGCCATTGACGCGGTCGTGCAGCGGCACGCCCATGGCGATGGTGGTATTGCGCTGGGCGGCCAGGTCGCGCCAGACCGCCCAGACGCGCGGATCCAGCTGGTCCTGGAAGATGGGCAGCACGGTTTCCGGCAAGATGATCAACTGCGGCGCGGGCACGCCGGGAGCCGGCGGCATGGCTGCCAGGTCCAGGTGGCGCACCAGGCTCTGGTCGAGCAGGGCGGGGTCGAACTTCTGCGACTGCTCGATGTTGCCCTGGACCAGGCGCACGTTCAGCGGATCGCCGGACGGCGTGGACCAGTCGATGCGGGACAGCGGCCAGCCAGCGGCGGCCAGGGCCAGCGCGATACCGGCGGCCAGGGCGTGGCGCGAGCCAGTCCCGCTTTTACGCGAGGGCTGCCAGAGGCTGGCGAGGGCAGCGGCGACGAAGGCGGCCAGGAAGGCCATGCCGTGCACGCCAAGCAGCGGCGCCCAGCCTGCGATGGGGCTATCGACTTGCGCGTAACCGATATTGAGCCAGGGAAAGCCCGTCAGCAGCACGGCGCGCAGCCATTCGAAGGCCGCCCACATCGCAGCCCAGGCCAGCGTGCCCGACAGTATGCGGGAGGGCGGAGAGCCCGGCTCCAGCGGCGCGTAGCGGCGCGCCAGCGCGCTGGCCGTGGCCGGGAACAGCGCCAGGAAGGCCGACAGCGCCAGCACCGCGGCCACGGCCAGCGGCGCGGCCAGATCGCCGTAGCGGTGCAGGCTGATGAAAATCCAGTAGAGGCCCAGCGAGTAGCTGGCGAAGCTGAACAGCCAGCCGCGCAGCCAGGCCTGTTTCGCCGAGGGCGCATACAGGGTCACGCGCGCAACGATGGCCAGCATCAGGACCTGTGTGGCCGCCAAGGCCCAATCCGGCAGGGGACCGGGCGAAAAAGTCAGGGCGTGCGCGGCGCCCGCCAGCACCAGGCCGGCGGCGCCGCGCAGTTTATGGCTGCGCGGGGACTGGGTCATGCGTCTTCGGAGGAGCGGGGGGCTTGGGGTGCGGCGTTGCGCTTGACGCGCAGCCAGATGGCGCGGCGCGCGTCGCCGCGGGCCACTTCCAGGCGCAGGCCGTCGAATTCGGCGATGTCGCCGCGGCGCGGGATGCGGCCCAGCTGTCCGCCCATCCAGCCGCCGACGCTGTCGTACTCGTCGTCGGGCAACTGGCAGCCGAATACGTCGTTGAAGTGCGAGATGTCGGTGGCCGCCAGGACGCGCCACTGGTTTTCGCCTTCGGGGAAGATCGAGTCTTCCTCGGTTTCGTCGAATTCGTCTTCGATATCGCCGACGATCTGTTCCAGCACGTCTTCCATCGTCACCAGGCCGGAAATGCCGCCATGCTCATCGATGACGATGGCCTGGTGGTTGCGGCTGGCGCGGAACTCGTGCAGGAGCACGTTCAGGCGCTTGGATTCGGGGATGAAGACGGCGGGCCGCACCAGCGTGCGCACCTCGATGCCGGGTTCCAGCATGCAGCGCAGCAGATCCTTGGCCAGCAGGATGCCGATGATGTTGTCGCGATCGCCTTCGTAGACGGGGAAGCGCGAGTGGGCGGTCTCGATGACCGAGGCGACCAGGTAGGGAATGGGCTGCGTGACGTCCAGCAGATCCATGCGCGAACGCGGGACCATGATGTCGCCCACGGTGCCTTCGGACACGGCGAGCGCGCCCTTGATCATCTTGTAGGATTCCGCGTCGAGCAGTTGGCGTTCGTGCGCGGCTTCCAGAACGGCCTTGATGCCTTCGCGGTCCTCAGGCTCGCGGCGCACGAGGGAAAGCAGGCGGTCTAGAAGGGATTTGGCGGCAGGTTTGGAGGAGCGAGCAGGCGTCGCTTCGGGAGCAGGATAAGGGTCAGACATCGTCCGGGAGGACAAGTTATGGAGGGCCCAGCATAACCGATACTGGCCTGCAATTTGTAACGGCGGCCCCCAAAATGAGGGGAACCGCCGCCATCTGCGCCTTGCTGGACGCCATTTTGCGGCAATTTTTGCCGCCGGGCCGCCCCAAGGCAAAAATCGCCCCCTCGGGGGGCAGCAAGCGCCTAAGGCGCGCAGCGTGGGGGCCAATTTTTCTCAGGGTTGACCCGAGTCCGCGCGTCAGGCTGCCACGTAAGGATCGGCGATGCGCATGGCGGCCAGCGTGGCGGTCTCCAGGGCCTCCATGCGCTTGGCGTCGCGGGCCTTGATGTGGTCGTAGCCCAGCGCGTGCAGCACGCCGTGGATGGTGAGATGGGCGGCGTGGTCCAGGAGCGCCTTGCGCTGTTCGCGGGCCTCGCGCACCAGCACCGGCACGCACATGACGATGTCGCCGCGCGCAACGCCCAGCGGATCCACGCCGTATTCGAAGGTCAGCACATTGGTGGCATAGTCGCGGCCGCGGAAGTCGCGGTTCAGGCGCCGGCCTTCGGCCGCGCCAACCAGCCGCAAGCTCAGCTCCGCCGCGGAAAACGCGACCAGGCCGTCGTCGGCCGCGCCCGCCAGCGCGCGTTCGGCCCAGCGGCGCAGGCGCCAGCGGGGCAGGCGGGCTTCCTTGACGCCGTATTGCACGGACAGGGACAGTTCAGGTTTCATCTTCTGCGGCGCGGTCGTAGGCGTCGACGATGCGGGCGACCAGGGGATGGCGCACGACGTCTCGGCTGGTGAATCGGGTGGTGGCGATGCCCTGCACGTCGTGCAGCACCTTCACCGCATGCGCCAGGCCGCTGTCCTGGCCACGCGGCAAGTCCACCTGCGACGGGTCGCCGGTAATGACCGCCTTGCTGCCGAAGCCGATCCGCGTCAGGAACATCTTCATCTGTTCCGGCGTGGTGTTCTGCGCTTCGTCCAGGATGACGAAGGCGTGGTTGAGCGTGCGGCCGCGCATGTAGGCCAGCGGCGCGATTTCGATGGTCTGCTTTTCGAACAGGCGCTGCACCTTTTCGAAGCCCATCAGGTCGTACAGCGCGTCGTACAGCGGGCGCAGGTACGGGTCCACCTTCTGCGCCAGGTCGCCGGGCAGAAAGCCCAGGCGTTCGCCGGCTTCGACCGCGGGGCGTGTCAGCACCAGGCGTTGCACGGTGTCGCGCTCCATTGCGTCGATGGCGCAGGCCACGGCCAGCCAGGTCTTGCCGGTGCCGGCGGGACCGACGCCGAAGGTGATGTCGTGCTTGAGGATGTTGTTCAGGTAGTCGCGCTGGCGCGGCGTGCGCGGACGCAGGTCGCTGCGCTTGGTGCGCAGGGCGATGCTGTCGCTTTCGTCGTCCAGGGCGGGCAGCGGGTCGGCCTCGCGGGCCTGCTCTTCCTTCAGTTCCTGTTCCTGCCGCCCGACGCCGATCTCGACCAGCCCGAGCTGGATGTCGTCGACCGACAGGGCGCGGTGCACGGCCTGTTCGTGGAAGCGGCGCAGTATCCGGCCGGCGAGTTCCGCGAGTTCGCCTTCGATGGTGACTCGGCTGCCGCGGCGCGAGAGCTTGACGTTCATGCCGTCGGCCAGCTGCCGCAGGTTTTCGTCCAGCGGGCCGCAGAGATTGGCCAGGTGGGTGTTGTCGCCGTCCAGGGTGACGACGATGGGCATGCTGCGGCGGGCGCGGGAGCGGGGAGTGGTCATTCGGCCTCTTGGGGAGTGCGGTCCACGTCGGCGACCCGGGCGCGCAGCGAATTGGTGTGCGCTTCGGTGATGATGACGTCGACCATTTGTCCGATGAGCCGCGCGGGCGCGGCGAAGTTCACGATGCGGTTGTTCTCGGTGCGGCCCATCAGTTCGTTCGGGTCGCGGCGCGAGGGGCCTTCGACCAGCAGGCGCTGGCGCGTGCCGACCATGTTGCGGGCGATCGTGGCCGCCTGCTCGTTGATCAGCGCCTGCAGGCGCTGCAGGCGGCGCAGCTTCACGTCCTGCGGCGTGTCGTCGTGCAGGTCGGCGGCGGGCGTGCCCGGGCGGCGCGAATACACGAACGAGAACGAGGTGTCGAAGCCGACGTCCTCGATCAGCTTCATGGTCTTTTCGAAGTCTTCCTCGGTTTCGCCGGGAAAGCCCACGATGAAGTCCGAGGACAGCGTCAAGTCGGGGCGGGCGGCGCGCAGGCGGCGCACCACCGACTTGAATTCCAGGGTGGTGTAGCCGCGCTTCATGGCCGCCAGCACGCGGTCGCTGCCGGCCTGCACCGGCAGGTGCAGGAAGGACACCAGCTTGGGCAGGCGGGCGTAGGCGTCCACCATGCGCTGGGTCATTTCCTTGGGGTGCGAGGTGGTGTAGCGGATGCGCTCGATGCCCGGGATTTCGTGCACGTATTCCAGCAGCATGGCGAAGTCGGCGATCTCGTCGCTGTCGGTCATGCGGCCGCGGTAGGCGTTGACGTTCTGGCCCAGCAGCGTCACTTCCTTCACGCCCTGGTCGGCCAGGTCGGCGACCTCCACCAGCACGTCCTCGAAGGGGCGCGAGACTTCCTCGCCGCGCGTGTAGGGCACGACACAGAAGCTGCAGTATTTGCTACAGCCTTCCATGATGGACACGAACGCCGTAGCGCCGTCCACGCGGGGCGGCGGCATGTTGTCGAACTTTTCGATCTCGGGGAAGCTGATGTCCACCTGCGAGCGGCCTTCGTCGCGGCGGCGCTTGATCAGGTCCGGCAGGCGATGCAGCGTCTGCGGACCGAACACCACGTCCACGTAGGGCGCGCGCTTGACGATGGCTTCGCCTTCCTGGCTGGCCACGCAGCCGCCCACGCCGATCACCAGGTTGGGATTGGTCTTTTTCAGGTGCTGCACGCGGCCCAGGTCCGAGAAGACCTTTTCCTGCGCCTTCTCGCGCACCGAACAGGTGTTGAACAGGATGACGTCGGCGTCTTCCGGGTTGTCGGTGAGTTCCAGGCCCTGGTCGCCGCGCAGCACGTCGGCCATCTTGTCCGAGTCGTACTCGTTCATCTGGCAGCCGAAGGTGCGGATGTACAACTTGCGGGGGGAGCCGGCGTCTGCGGCGGGGAGGGCGGCGCTGGCGCCGTCGGGCGCGGCGTCGGCGCGCTTGAGGGTGGTTTCTTGCATGATGGTCGCCGTGACGGGTGTAGATCCCGGGGGCAGAGAATGGTAGGAAACCCGGGATTTTAACCCTTGCCCGCATTTGCTTCTTGGTCTGGCGCGCGCAGGCCGTTACGATAGCGTGCTGGGCTGATTTTGCAGCCCAGGAACGTTTCTCATTTCCCGATAGCGGTATCGATGAACAGCAATCCCCTGACGCCTTCGGCGGCCGCTCCCGTATCCGACGCCTCAGCCTGCCCCGCGCCGGACCAGTTCCGCAACCCCTTTTCCGCGCTGACGTGGGTGCTGCTGGGCTGCGCCCTGGCGCTGGCCGCCAGCGCGTGCGCGTTGTGGGTGGACCTGCCGCTGGCGGTGTGGATCAAGCAGTCGGTATCTGAAGGCGTGAACGAATCCTTCGAATGGATCGGTGAACTCGGCGAAAGCGGCCCTTATATCGGCGTGGCGCTGGCCTTCTACGTGATCGGGTTGGTCGGCCTGGCGCGCGGCTGGCGCAATCCGGTGCGCATGAGCTACGCCAGCATGGCGCGCGGCAGCCTGCTGATGCTGTCGACCCTGGCGGTCGGCGGACTGGTGGTGCTGGTGCTCAAGCGTTCGGTGGCGCGGGCGCGTCCCGAGCTGTTCTTCGAAAAAGGCATCTACGGGGTGGGCGAGTCGTTCTCGCGCGCCCAGCTGTACAACTCCTTCCCTTCCAGCCACACCTATGCGGCATTTGCCGTGGCAGTGGTGCTGGGCATCCTGGCGCCGCGCTGGCGCTGGGTCTTCCTGCTGCTGGCGGCGCTGGTGGCGATGAGCCGGCTGGTCAACCTGGACCACTATCTGTCGGACGTGATGACGGCCGCGGGCATTGCGGTGCTGGTCGGGCACGTGCTGGCGCCCCGTGTGCTGGGCGCCGGATATCAGTGGCCTCTGCGCGCGCCCTGGCGCTGGTGGAAGAAATAAGGTCTGCTGTTGCGGACGTTGGGTTGTGCTTCGTAGGTCGCCCGTCGTCGCGGGCGGCGTGGCGGCTCGCGCCCACGATTGCGGTCCGGAGCGTTCGCTCCGGACTGGCCTCGGCGGCCCCCCCCGTCGTCATCTTCGTCAAGGCCTTCGGCCTTTCCTTCAGATTCCCTCGGGCGCATCGAGGTTGCGAGCCGCCACGCCGCCCGCGCCGACGGGCTACGTGCGTGTTGGTCTGTTGTGCTGCGGGAACTGTGGTCGGGGGCGAGTCGTGGGCTGCCCGTGTTGTTCGGCCGCGCGGGCGGCCGAACAACACATACATGATTCCGGCCAGGGGCGGGCTCCAGACTACGCCTTACGCGAAATTCACCACCACGCGCCGGTTGGTGCGGCTCTTTTTCTCGATCTTCGTAACGATCACCGCGCCGATCTCGCCGGTGTTGGCCACGTGCGTGCCACCACAGGGCTGGCGATCCACGCCGGGAATCTCGACGATGCGTATGCTGGCCGTGCCGGCCGGGGGCGCGGCGCCTATGGTGCGCACCAGATCGGGTTGTGCGGCCAGTTCCTCGGGCGTGATGCAGTTGATGCTGACGCCGGTGCGGGCGTCGATTAGGGCGTTCAGGCGTTCGGTCAGGTCGGCCTTGTCCAGTGTGGATTCGGGCAGGTCGAAGTCGATGCGGGCGGAGTCGGGCGAAATATTGCAGCCGGTCACCGGCGCGGGCACCAGCGCGCCCAGCAGATGCAGACAGGTGTGCAGGCGCATGAGGCGGTGGCGCCGCGGCCAGTCGATGGTCACCGAGACGCGGTCGCCCACTTGCAGGGCGATGTCGCCTTCCAGCACGTGCAGGATGCGCTTGCGGTCTTCGGCGTAGACGGTGTCGGCAAGCGTCAGCGCGCGGCCGTCAGCCAGCGTCAAGGTGCCGCTGTCTCCCGCCTGGCCGCCGCTGCGTGCGTAGCAGACAGTCTCGTCCAGTTCGACGCCCTCGGGGCTGACCGCGATCACGGTGGCCTCGCATTGGTCCAGGTAAGGGTCTTCGTCGAATCGCTTGCGGGTGGCATTCATGTAAAGGGTCTCCGGATGTTCTGGATTTTTTTTGCAAGGCGGGGCGGACGATCAGGCCAGGATCTTCAGGCCGCCGGCCGTTTCGATCTGTGCGCTCAGGCGCGGCGGGCCGTCGACCTGTTCCACCTGGATCAGGTGATCCGCGCCCAGCCAGGCCAGCCCTTGGCGCAGCAGCCCGGCCTGCGGATGGCTGCCGGACAGTTGCTTGAGTGTGAGGTGCTGGCGCGGCAGGCTGACGCCGGGGTAGTCGGCCACGTCCCACTGGATCAGCGTGGGCAGCAGACCGTCGCCGGCCGCATGGCCCGCTTCGCGCCAGGCGGGCAGGCTGCCGTCGTCGGGCACCGTCAGCCGCCAGCGCAACTGCCCGCGTTCCATGGGAATGGCGGGCGGGATGCGTGCGGGATGCTCCGCCTGCATACGCGTCAGATCCAGCGGCGCTTCGACCCGCGCCGCCCAATGCGCCAGGTAGGGACCCTGGGCGATGCGGGCGCGGACGGCGTCCTGATCCAGCCCGAACCAACGTGGCCGCGCAGGCGCCGGGGCCTGAGGATCGATGGCGATGACTTCGAGGTAGATGCCGCCGGCCATGCCCAGCACCCGGTTGTGGGTGCCCATGCGCGGATGCGCGCCGCCGCCCGAGGGGGCGATGCCGAGCAGTGCTGCGACGTATTCGGTGCCGCTGTCCAGGTCCGCGGCGGCGATGACGAGGTGATCGATGACGAGTTTCATGGTCCGGCTATGGTAGCGAATCCGCGCGGATCCGTACCCGTACAGCGCGACGGGGGCGGGCGGTACAGTGTCAGACGCCCAGGTCCCGGCGCTTCAGCACCCGGTCTATCAGGCCCCATTCCAGCGCTTCCTCCGCGCTCATGTAGCAGTCGCGGTCCAGTGTGCGCTCTACGTCTTCGTAGCTGCGTCCGCAGTGCTGGGCGTAGACGCGCGTGACGCGGTCCTTGGTCCTGCGCATTTCCTCGGCGTGGATGAGCACGTCCGAGGCCTGGCCCTGGAAGCCGCCTAAAGGCTGATGCACGTGCACGCTGGCATTGGCCAGCGCGCATCGTTCGCCGGGTTCGCCCGCCATCAGCAGGAACGAGCCCATGGAGCGCGCCGTGCCCATGCACAGCGTGTGCACCGGCGCAGTGATGAACTGCATGGTGTCGTACATGGCCAGGCCGCTGGTGATGACGCCGCCAGGGGAGTTGATGTAGAGATGGATGGGCTTGGTGGGGTTCTCGGATTCCAGGAACAGCAGCTGGGCGCAGACCAGCGCCGACACCGAGTCGTTGACTTCGCCGTTCAGGAAGATGATGCGGTCGCGCAGCAGTCGCGAATAGATGTCGAAGGACCGCTCGCCGCGGCCGGACTGCTCGACCACCATGGGTACGTATTGCATCACGTCCTGCATGGACGAATCTCCTGGGTTGCGATTGCCTTGCGCTTGGGCCGGGTTCAGGCGGCGCGCATGAGGAAGGGGCCGGCGTCGTTGGCGGCTGGGCGCCCACGGCGTTCGAACCGCGCGTCGTCCAGCGCGTGGATGATGCGCAGGAGCGTGCGGCCGTCGGCGACGGGCCGGATCTGGAAGGTCACCAGGCTTTCGAGGAAAGGCGGCTCCTCGTCGCGCATGCGGTATTGGATTTCTTCGGCAGGCGTCGCGTCCGCGGGTTCGGCGCTGGCCAGCGCCCGTCCAGGCAGCCATTGCTCGCGGAATTCGGGGATGCTGATGGCGCGCCAGACTTTTTCGGGCGGCGCGTCGAGTTCGTATTCGAGCACGATGTCCTGGGGCGGGTCTTGCGGCGCGGTCGGCTTCATTGGTCCATGTCCTTGAGCAGGGCGTTCAGGGCTTCGATGCGGGCCGGCCAGTAGGCGCGGTACTTCGCCAGCCATCCGGCGATGAGCGCAAGCCCGTCGGGGTCGACTTCATAGTTCACGAAACGGCCTTGTTTTTCCTCGCGCACCAGGCGGGCCTTGCGCAGCACCGCAAGGTGCTGCGACATGGCTGGCTGGCTGATCTCCATGCCGACGCGCAGGGCGCTGGCGTTCATGCCGCCGGCGGCGAGCTTTTCGAAGATGGCACGGCGGGTCGGATCGGCCAGGGCCTTGAAGATGTCGGTTTCGAGCATGACAATACATTAGTCAATACTTATGTATTGGTCAAGCGGAAAGCACCCTGTGCGCGTCCGAGAGCCATTTGCGATCGCGACTGGCACAATGGCGCCGGACCTGCAGTCGGGAGCGACGCCGTGGCTTTTCTTCTATTCCCCGTCTTGTTCGCGGCCAGCCTGCTGATCAGCCTGGCGGCCGGCGCCGTGCATGGCCGGCGTCATGGTTGGAAGGCCCCGGCTACGCGGCGGTGGCTGTTCGTGGCGGGATGCCTTGTGCTTTCGTATCTGGTCGGCCTGGCGCTGGTCATTCATGACCCGTACTTCGACGACAACGGGGTGCCTGAATTCATTCCGTGGCGTTTCCGCTGGACCTGGGCCTGGCTCTACGCCGGCTTGCTGCAATTCGCCGTGGTTCCGAGCGGTTTGGCCCTGCGGCGCCTGGCCAGGCGTAAGACGGCAAGCGCCGCGCAATAAAAAACCCGCCGTGATTGCGGCGGGTTTGTCTTCAAGCGGAAACGGATCAGGCGGCTTCGCCTTCCTCGCCTTCCTTCTTGACCGGCTTGACCAGGTCTTCGCGCTTGACGCCCAGCCACATGGCCAGGGCCGCGGCCACGAACACCGACGAGTAGATGCCGAACCAGATGCCGATGGTCAGGGCCATGGCGAAGTAGTGCAGGGTGGGGCCGCCGAAGAACAGCATGGCCAGCACCATCATCTGCGTGGAACCGTGGGTGATGATGGTCCGGGAGATGGTCTGCGTGATGGCGCTGTTGATGACTTCGTGCACGTCCGCCTTGCGGTACTTGCGGAAGTTCTCGCGGATCCGGTCCATGATGACCACGGATTCGTTTACGGAATAGCCCAGCACCGCCAGCACGCCCGCCAGCACCGACAGCGAAAATTCCCACTGGAAGAAGGCGAAGAAGCCCAGGATGATCACCACGTCGTGCAGGTTGGCGATCACGCCGGCGACGGCAAACTTCCATTCGAAGCGGAAGCCCAGGTAGACCATGATGCCGATGACCACGACCAGCAGGGCCATCAGGCCGTTGTGCAGCAGCTCCTGGCCCACCTGCGGGCCCACGAACTCGACGCGGCGCAGTTCGACGCCGGAGTCGGCGGTCTTCAGCGCGGCCATGACGGTTTCGCTCTGCGTGGCCGAGGTCTGGCCTTCCTGCAACGGCAGGCGGATCATGACGTCGTGCGAGGTGCCGAAGTTCTGCACCTGGAAGTCGGTGTAGCCCAGCTTGGAGACCACGCCGCGCACGTTTTCAAGCTGCGCCGTCTGGGCGTAGTTGACTTCCATGACCGTGCCGCCGGTGAATTCGATCGACAGGTGGAAGCCGCGCGTGACGATGAAGAAAACAGCCGCCAGGAATGTGACGAGGCTGATGATGTTCAGCACCAGCGCGTGGCGCATGAACGGGATGGTGCGGTGAATACGGAAAAATTCCATTTTTCGCCTTAGGCTTTATCTGTGGCGGGCGGCCGGGCCGCCCGCGCTCATGTTCAGTTGGTCTTCGGTTTCCAGACTTCACCGATGGAGATCGACGTGAGCTTCTTCTTGCGGCCGTACCAGAGGTTGGCCAGCGCGCGCACACCCACCACCGACGAGAACATCGAGGTCAGGATGCCCAGCACGTGCACCACGGCGAAGCCCCGGATCGGGCCGGAACCGAAGGCCAGCAGCGCCAGGCCCACGATCAGCGTGGTGAGGTTCGAGTCGAGAATGGTGCCCCAGGCGCGTTCGAAGCCGTGATGGATGGCTTGCTGCGGACTTGCGCCTGCGCGCAGTTCCTCGCGTATCCGCTCGTTGATCAGCACGTTCGAGTCGATGGCCATGCCCAGCGTCAGCGCGATTGCCGCGATGCCCGGCAGGGTCAGCGTGGCCTGCAGCATGGACAGCAGCGCCAGCAGCAGCAGCACGTTCATGGTCAGGCCGATCGTGGAGAACACGCCGAACAGGTGGTAGTACAGGATGATGAAGGCGGCGATGGCCAGGAAGCCGTACAGCGTCGAGTAGAAGCCCTTGGCGATGTTGTCCGCGCCCAGGCTCGGGCCGATGGTGCGTTCCTCGATGATGGACATGGGCGCAGCCAGGGCGCCGGCGCGCAGCAGCAGCGCGGTGTCGGCGGCCTCTTCGGAGCTCATGCTGCCCGAGATCTGCACCTGGCCGCCGGCGATTTCGCCGCGGATGACCGGAGCCGTGACCACTTCGCCCTTGCCGTTTTCGAACAGCAGGATGGCCATGCGCTTGCCGATGTTGTCGCGGGTGACGTCGCGGAAAATGCGGGCGCCCTTGGAGTCCAGGGTCAGGTGGACGGCGGCCTGCTGGGTCTGCGAGTCGCGGCCGGGCTGGGCGTCCTGCAGGTTTTCACCGGTCAGGATGACCTGGCGGCGGACCAGGATGGGACGGCCGTCGCGGTCGTTGTAGCGTTCAAGGCCGAAGGGCACGCTGCCGCCCAGCAGCGCGGCCTGCGCGGCGGGGGAGTCGTCGACCATGCGGATTTCCAGCGTGGCGGTGCGGCCCAGCAGTTCCTTGGCCTTGGCCACGTCCTGCACGCCGGGCAGCTGCACCACGATGCGGTCGGCGCCTTGCTGCTGGATGACCGGTTCGGCCACGCCCAGTTCGTTGATCCGGTTGTGCAGCGTGTTGATGTTCTGCTTGAGCGCGGAATCCTGCACGCGGGTGACGGCGGCCGGGTTCAGCGCAGCCATCAGCAGCGGCTTGCCGTTTTCCATGCGCTCGGTGAATTCCAGGTCGGGCAGGCGGCTGCGCAGCGTGGAAATGGCGCGGTCGCGGTCGTCCGTATTGGCGAAGGTGGCGGCAATGGCCATGCCCGAGCGTTCGACGCCGGCCACGTTGACCTTCTGGTCGCGCAGCACGGAGCGCACGTCGGCGGCCAGGGAGTCGTAGCGGGCGGTCAGGGCGCCCTGCATGTCCACTTGCAGCAGGAAGTGCACGCCGCCGCGCAGGTCCAGGCCCAGGTACATCGGCTTGGGCGCGAACCAGCCCAGCGCGCGCATCCAGGCGGGCGAAGCGGGCAGCAGGTTCAGCGCGACCGTGTAGTGGGGGTCGCCGGCGACGGTGTTGAGGGATTTGTCGATCAGGTCGCGCGCCTGCAGCTGCAGGTCGGTCGACGTGAAGCGGGCGCGCACGGTGCCGAGCGTGCCGTTCTGTTCGTAATAGACCCCTTCATTGGGGATCTTGGCGTCGGTCAGGATCTGTTCGACCCGGCTCAGCATGGCGGGATCGACCTTGATCGTGGCCTTGGCGCTGGAAACCTGGACGGCCGGGGATTCGCCGTAGAAGTTGGGAAGCGTGTACAGCAGGCCGATGATGACCGCGACCAGGACCGTAATGTACTTCCAAAGGGGATAGCGGTTCATTGCCGGCTACTTCATGTAAAAGTGATGAAAGGGCCGCCCGGGCGGCAAGCGCGGCGGGCGGCGACAGGGCCATCAAGCAACAGGAGCCCGATGGGGGCTCCTGTGGGACGCTTACAGGGCCTTGATGGTTCCCTTGGGCAGCACGGTCGAGACCGAGGACTTCTGCATGATCACTTCGACCGGCTTGTCGGCCAGTTCGGAGACTTCGACGGTGACGTAGCTGTCGTTGACCTTGGTGACCTTGCCGAGCATGCCGCCGGCGGTGACCACTTCGTCGCCCTTGGCCAGGGCGGCGATCAGGTTGCGGTGTTCCTTCTGGCGCTTCATCTGGGGACGGATCATCAGGAAGTAGAGGATCACGAACATCAGGATGATGGGCAGCATGCCCATCAGCGCGTTACCCTCGGGGGCGGCGGCCTGAGCCACGACGAGGCTGGCGGTATCGATAACGGACATTGAATTCTCCTGCGTTTAGTCTGTTTGGGTGTTTGTATCTAGTGTTTTTCTGCGCCCATCCCCGCGCGAGCCATGGATAGGGCAAGCCGACTATTGTATATAGGTCCTGAAATTCTAATCCACCCCCCGCGCCCGGTCTGCCGCGAACTGCGCGCGCCAGGCGTCGAAGCGGCCTTCGGCGATGGCTTCGCGCATTTCCTTCATGATGGTCAGATAGAAATGCAGGTTGTGCAGGGTGTTCAGGCGCGCCCCGGTGATTTCGTTGGCGCGCTGCAGGTGGTGCAGGTAGGCCCGCGAGAAATTCGCGCAGGTATGGCAGCTGCAGCTGGGGTCCAGCGGTCGGGTGTCGTCGCGGTACTTGGCGTTGCGGATCTTGACGTCGCCAAAGCGCGTGAACAACCAGCCATTGCGGGCGTTGCGGGTCGGCATGACGCAGTCGAACATGTCGACGCCGCGGCTCACGCCTTCGACCAGGTCTTCCGGCGTGCCTACGCCCATCAGGTAGCGCGGCGCCTGGGCCGGCAGCTTGGGCGTGACATGCGCCAGGATGCGCATCATGTCTTCCTTGGGCTCGCCGACCGACAGGCCGCCGATGGCGTAGCCGTGGAAGCCGATCTCCTGCAGCCCGGCCAGGGATTCGTCGCGCAGGGCTTCGTACATGCCGCCCTGGACGATGCCGAACAGGGCGTTGGGGTTCTGCAGGCGGTCGAACTCCTCGCGTGAGCGGCGCGCCCAGCGCAGCGACATGCGCATGGAGCGGGCGGCCTCTTCGACGGTGGCGGGGCGGCCGTCGATTTCATAGGGCGTGCACTCGTCGAACACCATGACGATGTCGGAATTCAGCGAGCGCTGGATGCGCATGGATTCTTCCGGCGTCAGGAACAGCCGCGCGCCGTCGATCGGGGACGCGAACTTGACGCCTTCCTCGGTGATCTTGCGCATGCCTTGCAGGCTGAACACCTGGAAGCCGCCGGAATCGGTCAGGATGGGCTTGTCCCACTGCATGAAGCCATGCAGGCCGCCATGCTTTTCCATGATTTCCGTGCCCGGGCGCAGCCACAGGTGGAAGGTGTTGCCCAGCACGATCTGCGAGCCGATCTCTTTCAGTTCGTGCGGCATCATGGCCTTGACGCTGCCATAGGTGCCCACAGGCATGAAGATGGGCGTCTCGACCACGCCGTGGTTCAGCGTGATGCGGCCGCGGCGGGCGCCGCCGTCGGTGGCGAGCAGTTCGAAATTCAGTCCGGTCATGGGGCGGGGGACTCGATAAACATGGCGTCGCCATAGCTGAAGAAGCGGTAGCGCTCGGCAACGGCGTGGGCGTAGGCGCGGCGTATCGGTTCTACGCCGGCCAGCGCCGACACCAGCATCAGCAGGGTCGACTGGGGCAGGTGGAAGTTGGTGACCAGGGCGTCGATGACGCGGTACCGGTAACCGGGGGTGATGAAGAGGCGGGTATCGCCCTGGGCGGCGGCCAGCGGCAGGCCGGGGGCGGTGCGCCCTTCGGTCTGGGCGGCGGCGGATTCCAGGGCGCGTACGCTGGTGGTGCCGACGGCGATGACCCGGCCGCCGCGGCTGCGGGCGGCGGCGATCGCGTCGACCGTGGCTTGCGGCACGGTGAACCATTCGGCGTGCATGACGTGGTCGGCCAGGTTGTCCACGCGCACCGGCTGGAAGGTACCCGCGCCCACGTGCAGCGTGACGAAGGCGCGTTCCACGCCCATCGCGGCCAGGCGGTCCAGCGTGGGTTGGTCGAAATGCAGGCCGGCGGTGGGCGCGGCCACGGCGCCGGGCTCGCGGGCGTAGACCGTTTGGTAGCGCTCGTCGTCGCCGGTGTCGGCTTCGTGCGTGATGTAGGGCGGCAGCGGGGTGGCGCCGTGCGCGTCCAGCAGGTCCAGCACGGGGCCTGGGAAGCGGATGTCGAAGAGTTCGCCTTCGCGGCCCAGCACGGTGGCTTCGAAGGCGTCGGCCAGGCGCAGCACCATGCCCGGACCGGGCGACTTGCTGGCGCGCACATGGGCCAGGACGCGGTCGGGTTCGGTGATGCGTTCGACCAGCACCTCGATCTTGCCGCCGGTGATCTTGTGGCCGTTCAGCCGCGCCTTGATGACGCGGGTGTCGTTGAAGATAAGCAGGTCTTGCGGACGCAGCAGCGAGGCCAGGTCGGCGAACTGCCGGTCGTGCAGCTGGCCCGCGCCGTCCAGGTGCAGCAGGCGGCTGCCGGTGCGTTCGGCGGCGGGCGCCTGGGCGATGAGCTCGGGCGGCAGTTCGTAATTGAAATCGGCGACGGTGAGGGGCTGGGACACGCGGCTATCCGTCCGGCAAGGGCGGCAAAAAGAGGGCGGAAACGGGCCAGGCAGGCCCGGGGCAACCCTGTATTGTAAAGCGCCCGCAAGATCGGGCTGCCGGTCCTGGGGACGGATGGGCCTCCCGGCTGGGTTCAGCGCGCCGGGCTCCAGCCCAGCCGGCGCGAGCAATCCGCGGCCGCCGCCGTCAGCGCCCGCACAGGTTCGCCGTCGGCCGACAGGTCGAATCCCCCGTGCAGTCCCAGGCTGGTGATGGCGCCGGCCAGATGACCCTGGGCATCCAGCACCGGCACCGAGGCCGAATTGATGCCGTGCAGCAGGTGACCGCTGACGCTGGCGTAGCCGCGCTTGCGGGTCGCCTGCCACTGGCGGCGCAGCGCGGCGGCGAGATCGGCGGGCGGTTCAGTCGCATCCAGCTTGCGGGCGGCCTCGGGATCATGCGCCTGCAGCGCCTCCCATTCGGACAGCGCCCGCGGCAGGGCCAGGGCTTCGGGCAGCCACGCGGCGAAGACCCGGCCGGTGGCGCTGTTGAGCAGCGGCAGCACCGAGCCCACCCGCACGTTGACGGTCACCGGCAGCCGCGCGTCGCGCCATTGCACGATGGTGGGACCGTGCTGGCCCCAGACCGAGATGAACACGGTCTGGCCGATGGCGGCGCTCAGGCCGTCCAGGCTGCCGGCCGCCAGCTTCACGAAATCCACTTCGGCCAGCGCCGCCAGTCCGGTGTGCAGCGCCTGCGGGCCCAGCCGGTAGCGGGCGCTGGCCGCGTCCTGCTCCACATAGCCGCGCCGCTCCAGCGACACCAGGTAACGGTGCACCTTGGCGCGCGGCATGTCCAGGCTGCGGCCGAGCTCGGACACGGACAGGGCGCCGCCCAATTCGGCCAGCCGCGTCAGCACGTCCAGGGCGATTTCGGCTGATTGGATCCCCGTGCTGCTATCTGTTGACATGAGTTTGTCTCTTATTAGAATACGTGTATCACTAAAAAATACAGCGCTTGCCAGTCACTGGCAACGTGGAGACCAGCAAGAACGCAGCCGCGCCGCGCTGCGAGGCCGTGCGGACAAACCCGCAGCGGGCCACCGAGGCGCCCGCCAGCCGGGTTCCCCGCCGTATAAACAGAGTTCCACGCCGTAGCGGATCGGCGCAAAGCATAAGACATCCGCGTATCCAAGGAGACTCCGCATGACCCCTCGTCGTACCCTCATGGCCGCCGCGCTGGCCGCCCTGCTGGCAGCGGGCGCCGCGCCCGCGCTGGCCCAGGTGAAAATCGGCGCCACCCTGTCCACCACCGGTCCCCAGGCCTCGCTGGGCATCCCCGAACGCAACACGATCAGCCTGCTGCCCACCGAGATCGGGGGCGTCAAGGTCGAGTACGTGGTGCTGGACGACGCTTCCGACACCACTCGCGCCGTCAGCAATTCCCACAAGCTGATCTCGGAGAACAAGGTGGACCTGATCGTCGGGTCCACCACCACGCCCAACACCATGGCCATGCTGGACACCGTGGCCAGCGGCGCCACGCCGGTGATTACGCTGGCCTCGTCGGCGCGGCTGATCGAGCCCATGGACGACAAGCGCCGCTGGGTGTTCAAGACTCCGCACTCCGATTCGCTGATGGCCGAGGGCATCGCGCGGCATGCGGCGGCCAACGGCGTGAAGAAGCTGGCCTTCATCGGTTTCAACAACGCGCTGGGCGAAACCTTCTGGGTGGAAATCGAGAAGGCGGCCAAGAAGCATGGCATCGAGGTGGTGGGCAAGGAAGCCTTCGCGCCCACCGACACGTCCGCCGTGGCCCAGACCCTGAAGGTGATCGGCGCGGCGCCTGACGCCGTGGTGGTCGGCGCCTCCGGCACGCCCGCCGCGATGCCGGCGCGGGCGCTGCGCGAACGCGGCTACAAGGGCAAGATCTATTTCAACCACGGCGTGGCCAACAACGACTTCCTGCGGGTCTGCGGCGATGCCTGCGAGGGCGCCTGGGTGCCGGTGGGACCGGTGATGGTGGCCGACCTGCTGCCGGATACCAACCCCGTCAAGTCCACCGCCCAGGCCTTCGCCAAGAAGTATGAAGCGGCAAACGGGGCGGGCAGCGTGTCCCTGTTCGCCGCCTATACCTGGGACGTCGGCCTCTTGCTGCAGCAGGCCATCCCGGTGGCACTGAAGACCGCGAAGCCCGGCACGCCCGAATTCAGGGCGGCGCTGCGCGATGCGCTGGAGAACGTCAAGAACCTGCCCACTGCGACCGGCGTGGTCAACATGAGTCCCACCGACCACAACGGGCTGGATGAGCGGGCGCTGGTGATGGCGACCGTGGCTTCCGGCAAGTGGAGGCTGCAGAAATAAGGAGGAAGGCCCCGGCGTTGCGCATGCAATATGTATCTGCCGCGTCCTCAAGAGGCCTTTTTGCTTGTTCGGGGCTGGCGGTGGGAGGGCCTCCCACGCCGCAATTCGTCCAGGTTTTGTATGCTCTCGGTTTTGCAGGACGAGCAACCGGGTGGGCGTGGCATGACGGGACAAGCGTATAAGCGTATGGGCGGGCTGAAGCGATGGCTGGCCGGCGGGCTGCTGGCCGCGGTGGCGGGCGTGGCCTGGGCGCAGGTGCCCGGCCTGCCGCCCAACGTGGTGAATGCCTGGAAAGCCAGCAAGCTGCCCGACAGTTCCCTGTCCCTGGTGGTGCAGGAGGTGGGCGGACCGCGCCTGGTGGCGCTGAACGCCAAGGAGTCGCGCAATCCCGCCTCGGTGATGAAGCTGGTCACGACCTGGGCCGCGTTGTCCGAGCTGGGGCCCAACTACGTCTGGCGCACCGAATTCATGACGGCGCCGGGCGCGCGTCCCGACGCCAAGGGTGTGCTGAGCGGCCCGCTGTACCTGCGGGCTGGCGGCGATCCGCAATTCCTGCTGCAGGACCTGTGGGTGCTGCTGCGCGAACTGCGCCTGCGCGGCGTCAAGCAGATCAATGACCTGGTCATCGACCGCAGCATCTTCGGCCAGGTCGCGACCGACCCGGGCGCCTTCGACGGCGCCCCGGACCGGGCCTACAACGCCAGTCCGGACGCCCTGATGGTGGGTTTTGGCGCGATGCGGCTGCTCTTCACGCCGGACCCCGCCGCCAATAAATGGGTGCCACTGATCGATCCGCCGCTGCCGGGCCTGAAGATCGAGGGCCGCGTCGAATGGAGCGATGCCCGTTGCCCGGGCCCCCCGGTGGTGACGACCGAGCCGGTGATCACCCAGCAGGGCGTGACCATCCGCGTGAACGGCAAGGTGGCCGGCTCCTGCGGCGAATTCAGCCTGTATCGCCTGGCGCTGTCCCAGCCCGAGTACGCCACCGAAGTGTTCCGCATGCTCTGGAAGGAGCTGGGCGGCACGTTCAAGGGCCAGGTCCGTTCCGGCATGGTGCCGCCCGACGCGGTGGTGCTGGCCTCGCATGATTCGCCCACGCTGGCCGAGGCGATCCGCCAGATCAACAAGCGCAGCAACAACGTCATGGCGCGCACCTTGCTGCTGACCTTGGGCGCCGAGCGCGGCCGCCGGCCCGCCACGGTCTCCAGCAGCGAAGCCGTGGCCAAGGGGCTGCTGGCCAGGCAGGGCCTGGACATGCCCGAGCTGGTCATCGACAACGGCGCCGGCCTGTCGCGCGACGCGCGGGTGTCGGCCGACAGCCTGGCGTCGATGCTGACCGTGGCCTGGAACTCGCCGGTCATGCCCGAGTACATTTCATCCTTTGCGATCGCGGGAGTGGACGGCACGGTACGTCGCCGCCTCAAGGGCGACGGCACGGCGGGCATGGCCCACCTGAAGACAGGCTCGCTGCGCGACGTGCGTTCCATCGCGGGCTACGTGCTGGGCGCCAGCGGCAAGCGCTATGTGGTGGTCAGCATCGTCAACCATGAACAGGCGGGCGCCGTGCGGGCCTTCGACGACGCCCTGATCGCCTGGCTCACTGAACAATAAACATGCCTCCGCCTCGCCGGCGAGTATCTTCGGATCATCCTGCGGGCGGTCAATAACAATTCCCTTCCAAACCGATTACGATCCTCAAATGTGGCTCGACGGCTGGGCGACGCAAAGCGCGCCGTGCCGTCATGGTTCCGCCTGAGGCGAATACCCTGTCTATCAATACTCTGGAGAGTTACGCACATGCCCGTGCACGAAATCCGCCATCCGCTGATCCGCCACAAGCTCGGGATCATGCGCCGCGCCGACCTCAGCACCAAGAGCTTCCGTGAGCTGTCACAGGAAGTGGGCGCGCTGCTCACTTATGAAGCGTCCAAGGACCTGCCGCTGGCGCCGGCCACCGTCGAAGGTTGGTGCGGTTCGGTGCAAGTCGAAAAGATCGCAGGCAAGAAAGTCACCGTGGTGCCCATCCTGCGCGCCGGCATCGGCATGCTGGACGGCGTGCTCAGCCTGATTCCGGGCGCCAAGGTCAGCGTGGTGGGCGTGGCCCGCAATGAAGAAACGCTGGAAGCGCATACCTACCTGGAACGCCTGGTGGGCGAACTGGACCAGCGCCTGGCGCTGATCGTCGACCCGATGCTGGCCACCGGCGGTTCGATGGTCGCCGCGATTGACCTGCTCAAGCGCGCGGGCTGCAAGGAAATCCGCGCCCTGGTGCTGGTCGCCGCGCCCGTGGGCATCGATACCGTGCTGGCCAAGCACCCCGACGTGCACATCTACACCGCGTCCATCGACGACGGCCTGAATGAACACGGCTACATCATGCCTGGCCTGGGCGACGCCGGCGACCGCATCTTCGGCACCACGCAGAAGACGGAATAGCGGCCGGGGTACGGCCACGAACAAAAACGCCAGCCCGCAGGCTGGCGTTTTGCATTGGGCCCCCGGCCCCCCGGCCCCTCAGGCTGCCAGACGCTCCAGGCGTCCGTCCAGGTGCTGGCCGAACCACTGCAATTGCGAAGCCAATCCCGCCACTTCGCCCACGATCAAGAGCGCGGGTGAGCGGATCGCGTGTTCGGCGGCCAGGGCCGGCAGCTGTTCCAGCGTGCCCGAGAGCACGCGTTGCTCGGGCCGGCTGCCGTTCTCGATCAGCGCGAACGGCGTGTCGGGCGAACGGCCGTGGGCCAGCAGGCGGCCAGTCAGCAGATCCAGTTGCCCCACGCCCATGTAGAAAGCCAGGGTTTGCTTTTCGCGGGCCAGGGCAGGCCAGTCCAGGTTGTCCTCGTCTTCGCGGCAATGTGCGGTGACCAGGCGGACGGACTGGGCGTGTTCCCGGTGCGTCAGCGGGATGCCGGCATAGGCCGCACAGGCCAGCGCGGCGGTGATGCCGGGCACCACTTCATAACGCACGCCGTGCGCGCGCAGGCATTCCAGTTCCTCTCCGCCCCGGCCGAAGATGAAGGCGTCGCCGCCCTTGAGCCGCACCACGCGGCGGCCGGCGCGCGCGTGCTCGACCATCAGCCTGTGGATGCGGGCCTGGGTGGCGTTATGGTCTTCGCCGGGCAGCTTGCCGACCGATACGCGCTCGGCGTCGCGGCGCGCCAGCGACATGACGTCGGCGCTGACCAGACGGTCGTGCAGGATGACGTCGGCCTCGTTCAGCGCGCGCAATGCCTTCAGCGTCAGCAGGCCGGGGTCGCCGGGGCCGGCGCCCACCAGCACTACGCTGCCGGCGTCGGGCGTTCGCGGCGCCGCCAAGGCCCCCGCCAACGCGGCTTCGGCCTGGGCCGGCTGCTGCTGGCGCAGGAAGCCGGCCACCGGGCCGTCCAGCAGCCAGTCGTAGAAGCGGCGGCGCGCGCCCAGGTCGGGATGGCTGGCGCGGATGCGCTTGCGGTAGTTCGCGGCCAGTCCGGCCAACTGGCCCAGGGTATGGTCGAACAGCGATTCGATGCGTTCCCGGATGCGCCGCGCCAGCACCGGCGCCACGCCGGACGAGGAAATGGCGACGATCACGGGCGAGCGGTCGACGATGGAGGGCACCTGGAAGGACGACAGCTCAGGATCGTCCACCACGTTGCTGAAGATGCGCCGGGCGCCGGCAGCCTCCGAGACGGCGGCGTTGGTCTCGCGGTCGTCGGTGGCGGCGACCGCCAGCCAGACTTCGTCGAGCCAGGCGGGATCGAATCGGCCGGACAAATGGCGGATGCGGCCTTCGGCGGCCAGCGCGGCCAGGGCGGGCGTCAGTTCCGGCGCTCCCACCAGCACGTCGGCGGAGGCTTCCAGCAGGGACAGCGTCTTGCGTTCGGCGACGGCGCCGCCGCCCACCACCAGGACCAGCCTGTCTTTCAAATCGGCAAAAATCGGGAAAAGCTTCATGAATGCCAGCCTCGGGCGTACCCGGCATAGTGTCGTTGGATCATAGGAAGGGGGCTTCATCCCCACAACTTTTGATTTCTTTGTTCCATATAACCAAAGCTTATTAAGTGGCCTTGCCCAGCCACGCGCTCATTTCCACGACCTCCCGCGCGACTTCGCCCAGCCGCTTCTGGCTTTGCATGGCGCGCTGGCGCAACAGGCCATGGGCCTCATCCTCGGAAATCGCCCGCGCCTTCATCAGGATGCCCTTGGCCTTTTCCACCCATTGGCGGTCGGCCAGGCGCAATTGCGCTTCGCGCAGTTCTTCGCGCCGCGACTTCTCCATGGCGAAGCGCTCGATCGCCACAGTCAGCAGCGGCTCGATGCGTCCGGCAGGCACGTCGCCGACCACGTAGGCCGCGACGCCTGCGCGCAAGGCGCTGCGTATGGTTTCGCGATTGCCGTTGTCGGTGAACATCACGACCGGGCGGTCGCTGTGTTCGCTGGCCACGCATACGTTCTCCAGCGTGTCGCGGCCGGGGGCGTCGCTGTCTATCAACACCACATCGGGTGCAGCTTGGGCGATGGCGGCGGCCAGATCCATGTCCGGCGCCATTTCGGCCACGACATGTACGCCCGCTGCGGCCAGCGTTTGCCGCAGCGACGCCGCGCGTCCCTCGCCATCGTTGAGCAGCATGACCTTGAGCATGAGATTCCCCCTGATGCTTTCAGTCATGCAAGTTCCATGCCATCGTGTTGCGCCGCGCGGGCCGCCAGTTGCGCACAGCCGCGGAGCGCACTCCGCACGCGGATGGTGCACTGCCGCAACCGGAGGTGCACCAAGTTGGGTCGCACCCTGTTTTCCGTCAACGCGGAGTGCGCGCCGATTGGCGAGGCAGCGTCAGCGGGGGCGCGGGCTGGCGGCCTTTCAGGCCATGTTTTTTTCTTTCTGGCACAGCGTTTGCTTCAGTGAAAGCGGGCGGCCAACGAAGGTTGCCCGACGCAACGCGCCGCGACCTGCGGCAAGGGACAACGACGTTCCGCAGCGCCACCGGATGGGAATCCGGGGCGCGCGGGACGTTTTTTTTTGCCAGGAGCCATGCATGACGCCATCGACCCGTAGCCCCTCCACAGAAGCCGCCGCGGCCGGGGATCTCAGCGCCAACGCCGCACGCCGTAAATGGCTTTGCGGCACGGCGCGCGCGGTGGCCGGCGCCAGCCTGCTGTCGCTGGTCGATCCGCTGGTGCGTGCCGGCGCCTGGGCCGCCGGCACCGACGCGCCCGAGAAGACCGAGGTCAAGATCGGCTTCATTCCGCTGACCGACTGCGCCTCGGTCGTGATGGCTTCGGTGCTGGGCCTGGACAAGAAGCACGGCGTGACGATCACGCCGTCCAAGGAAGCGTCCTGGGCCGCCGTGCGCGACAAGCTCATGAACGGCGAGCTGGACATGGCCCACGTGCTGTACGGCCTGGTCTACGGCGTGCACCTGGGCATAGGCGGGCCGAAGAAGGACATGGCCGTGCTGATGAGCCTGAACCAGAACGGCCAGGCCATCACGCTGTCGAACAAGCTGCTGGCGGCGGGCGTGCGCGACGGCGAATCGCTGGCCAAGCTGATGGCGTCCGACAAGCGCGAGTACACGTTTGCGCAGACCTTTCCCACCGGCACGCACGCGATGTGGCTTTACTACTGGCTGGCGACCTACGGCATCCATCCCATGAAGGACGCCAAGGTCATCACCGTGCCGCCGCCGCAGATGGTCGCCAACATGCGCGTGGGCAACATGGACGGCTACTGCGTGGGCGAACCCTGGGGGGCGCGCGCCATCCTGGACAAGATCGGCTACACCGCCGTCACTTCGCAGGGCATCTGGACCGACCATCCCGAAAAGGTGCTGGGCACGAGCGCGGACTTCGTGTCGCGCCACCCGAACACCGCGCGCGCAGTCACGGCCGCCATCCTGGAGGCCAGCAAATGGATCGACGCCTCGCCCGCCAACCGCCAGAAAACCGCCGAGACCATCGCGGCCAAGTCCTATGTCAACACGGACGCGAGCGGCATCGTCGATCGCATGCTGGGCCGCTATGACGATGGGCTGGGGAAAAGCTGGACGGACGAGCACGCCATGCGCTTCTACGCCGACGGCGCCGCCAATTTCCCGTACCTGAGCGACGGCATGTGGTTCCTGACGCAGCACAAGCGCTGGGGGTTGCTGAAGGAGCATCCCGATTATCTGGCGATGGCGAAACAGATCAACCGGATAGACCTCTACAAGCAGGCCGCGCAGGCCGCTGGCGCGGCGTTGCCGGCCAGCGAGATGCGGACTTCGAAACTCATCGACGGCGTGGTCTGGGACGGCAGCAACCCTGCCGCCTACGCCGACGGATTCAAGGTCAAGGCCTGAGCGCCGATACGAAAGGGGCATGCAATGTCTGACGCAACGAGTATGAGCCGCGGCGATGAACTCCTCGCCCTCTGGCGCGAGCGCCTGGAATCCGCGTTGCGGGCCGTGGTGGGGCCCGTGGCGGGCTTCGCACTGTTTGTGCTGGTGTGGCAGGTGGTGGCGATGCGGATACCGGAGATTCCCACGCCAGGCGTGACCTGGCGCGCCGCCGTCGAGCTGTTTTCCGATCCGTTCTACGACAACGGCCCCAATGACAAAGGCATAGGCTGGAACCTGCTGGCATCGTTGCAGCGCGTGGCGGTGGGCTTCGGCCTGGCCGCGCTGGTCGGCATCCCCGCGGGTTTCGCCATCGGCCGCTATGCGGCGGTGCGGGCAATGTTCTCGCCCATCGTCAGCCTGCTGCGGCCGGTGTCGCCGCTGGCCTGGCTGCCTCTGGGGCTGCTGCTGTTCAAGGCGGCCAACCCGGCCGCCATCTGGGCCATCTTCATCTGTTCGATCTGGCCGATGATCATCAACACCGCGGTCGGCGTGGCGCGCGTGCCGCAGGATTACCTGAACGTGGCGCGGGTGCTGAACCTGTCCGAATGGAAGGTGACCACCAAGGTGCTGCTGCCCGCCGTGCTGCCCTACATGCTGACCGGCGTGCGCCTGTCGATCGGCACCGCGTGGCTGGTGATCGTGGCGGCGGAAATGTTGACCGGCGGCACGGGCATCGGCTTCTGGCTTTGGGACGAATGGAACAACCTGAAGGTGGAGCACATCGTCATCGCCATTTTCGTGATCGGCATCGTCGGGCTGCTGCTGGAAACCCTGCTGGTCGCCCTGGCCCGCCGCTACACCTATACCGAGGAATAGCGCCATGAAGAAATACGTACGCATCGAGCGCGTGGGCCAGACGTTCAACACCCGCAAGGGCGCTTTCGTGGCACTGCGCGACATCGACCTGACCGTGGAGCAGGGCGAGTTCATCACGCTGATCGGCCATTCCGGTTGCGGCAAGTCGACCTTGCTCAATCTCATCGCCGGCCTGACCCGCCCCACCAGCGGCGTGCTGCTGTGCGCGGAGCGCGAGATCACGGGCCCCGGCCCGGACCGCGCCGTGGTGTTCCAGAACCATTCGCTGCTGCCCTGGCTGAGCTGCTTCCAGAACGTGTACCTGGCGGTGGAGCGGGTGTTCGGCGCCAAGGAGAAGCGCCCGCAGCTGGTCGAGCGCACACGCGCGGCGCTGGACCTGGTGGGCCTGCTGCCAGCGCAGAACAAGCTGCCGCGCGAGATTTCCGGCGGCATGAAGCAGCGCGTCGGCATCGCGCGTGCGCTGGCGATCGAGCCGGGCGTGCTGCTGATGGACGAGCCCTTTGGCGCGCTCGACGCGCTGACCCGTGCGCACCTGCAGGACGAATTGCTGAAGATCGTCGCCAAGACGCACACCACCACCGTCATGGTCACGCACGACGTCGACGAAGCCGTACTGTTGTCCGACCGTATCGTGATGCTGACCAACGGCCCGGCCGCGACCATCGGCGAAATCCTGCCCGTGCCTTTGTCCCGTCCGCGCGACCGCGTACGGCTGGCCAATGACGCGGCCTATCTGGCGTGCCGGGCCGCGGTGGTCGACTTCCTGCATCGCCGCCATGGCAATCCCGAGCGCTCGCAGGCGGCGCTCCAGGCCAACGCGGCGCTGGATGCGGACCCGCAGCCGCTGGCCGAGGCCGGGGCGTCGCGCGCCGCCGCGTAGGGACCGCCATGGATGCGAAGCAGAAGCTGGTGGTGGTCGGCAACGGCATGGCGGGCATACGCACGCTGGAAGAGCTGCTGAAGCTGACGCCCGACCTGTACGAGATCACGGTATTCGGCGCCGAGCCGCATCCCAACTACAACCGCATCCTGCTGTCGCCGGTGCTGACCGGCGAACAGAGCTTGCAGGATATCGTGCTCAACGATGAGGACTGGTACGTCCGCCACGGCATCCGCCTGTTGTTGAACCGCAAGGTCGTGGGCGTCAACCGCGCCCGTCGTACCGTGCTGGCGGACGATGGGTCAGAGACGCCCTATGACCGGCTGTTGCTGGCCACGGGCTCGAATCCGTTCATTCTGCCGGTGCCCGGTAGTGATCTGGACGGCGTCGTCGCCTTTCGCGATATCGGCGACGTGAACCGGATGATAGAGGCGTCCTCGCGCTACCGGCACGCAGTGGTGATAGGAGGCGGCCTGCTGGGCCTGGAGGCCGCCAACGGCCTGGCCGCGCGTGGCATGGACGTGGCCGTGGTGCACCTGGGGGAAGCGCTGCTGGACAGGCAGCTGGACGGCGGCGCTGCGGCCATGCTGCGCCGCGGCCTGGAGGCGCGCGGCCTGAAGTTCCTGCTGGGGCGCCAGACCCGCGAGATCCTTGGCGGGGCCGACGGGCGGGTGCGTGCGCTGCGCTTCGCGGACGGCGCAGAAATCCCGGCGGACCTGGTGGTGATGGCGGTGGGCGTCAGACCCAACACGGAACTGGCCGAACGTTGCGGGCTGCATGTGAACCGCGGCGTGGTGGTCAGCGACACCTTGCAGACCTATGACCCGCGCATTTACGCGGTGGGTGAGTGCGTGAGCCATCGCGGCACCGCCTATGGGTTGGTCGCGCCCTTGTATGAGCAGGCGAAGGTGGCGGCCAACCATCTGGCGCTGCACGGCATTGGCCGCTACGAAGGCAGCGTGACGTCGACCCGGCTCAAGGTCACCGGCATCGACCTGTTTTCCGCCGGCGATTTCGCCGGAGGGCAACAGACCGAGTCGATCACGCTGGCCGATACGCCTGGCGGCGTCTACAAGAAACTGGTGATCCGCGACGACAAGCTGGTGGGCGCCTGCCTGTACGGCGACACGGCGGATAGCGCCTGGTATGTGCGCTTGATCCGCGAGGGCCGGCGCATCGGCGCATTGCGCGAGCGGCTCATGCACGGCGAAGGCGCGGCGGAGGAATAAGGGATGGACGCGCCCATGATTCGCCGGATCGATATCGCGGACGCGGCGCCGCAAGGCGTGCGCGAAGTGGCGTCGGTATGCTGCTATTGCGGCACCGGCTGCGGCGTGCGGGTGCAAGCGCGCGATGGCGCGGTGCTGCGCGTGCGCGGCGACGAGCAGCATCCCGCCAACCATGGCCGGCTCTGCAGCAAGGGCCTGGCGCTGGCGGACACGGTGCGGCGCGATGGCGCGCGTGTGCTGTCGGCGCAATGGCGCGAGACGCGTGCCCACCCCCGGCGCGCCATCGCGCTGGACCAGGCGCTGGATATCGCCGCGGCCAGGCTGGCCGACACCATCGCGCAGCATGGCCCGGACGCGGTGGGCTTCTACCTGTCGGGGCAGTTGCTGACCGAGGATTACGCGGTCTTCAACAAGCTGGCTCGCGCGCTGGCCGGCACCAACAACATCGACACCAATTCGCGCCTGTGCATGTCCAGCGCGGTCTCGGGCTACAAGCGCACGCTCGGCGCGGATGCGCCACCGGCCTGCTACGAGGACCTGGACCTGGCGGACACGGTGCTGATCGCCGGCTCCAACATGGCCTATGCGCATCCCGTGCTGTTCCGGCGGCTGGAGGCCGCGCGGGCGCGGCGTCCTGGCATCAAGGTGATCGTCGCGGATCCGCGGCGCACCGATACCGCGGCCTTCGCCGATCTGCACCTGCAGCTGGCGCCGGGTACGGATGTGGCCTTGTTCCACGCCATGCTCAATGTCATGGAGCAGGAGGGGTTGCTGGACCACGGCTACATCCAGCGGCATACGGAAGGCTTCGAGCCTTTGATGGCGCGCGCGCGGCGGTACACGCCGCAAGCGGCGCAAGAGATCTGCGGCGTGCCGGCGGAGGACATCGTCCAGGCGGCGCGCTGGTTCGGCGCGGCCGGCGCGGCGCTGTCGCTCTACACCATGGGCTTGAACCAGTCGACCAGCGGCACCGACAAGAACGCCGCCCTGATACATCTGCATCTGGCGACCGGGCAGATCGGCAAGCCGGGGGCGGGGCCGTTTTCGCTGACGGGGCAGCCCAACGCGATGGGCGGGCGCGAGGCGGGCGGCATGGCCACGCTGCTGCCGGGCCACCGCGATCCCGCGTCCGCGGCCGACCGTGAGGCGACGGCCGCACTGTGGGGCGTGGGCGCCTTGCCGCAGGCGCCGGGCGTCACCGCGCTGGAGATGTTCGACGCGGCGCTGGATGGGCGCATCAAGGTGCTGTGGATCGCGGCCACCAACCCGGCGCAGTCCCTGCCAGACCAGGCCCGGGTGCGCGCGGCGCTGGAGCGCGCCGACTTCGTCATCGTGCAGGAGGCGTATGCAGGCACCGAGACCCTGGCCTACGCCGACCTGGTGCTGCCCGCCGCGACCTGGCCCGAGAAGTCCGGCACCGTGACCAATTCGGAACGGCGCATCAGCCGGGTGCACGCCGCGATCGATCCGCCTGGCGACGCGCTGCCGGACTGGCGGCTGGCACAGGAGGTCGCGCTGCGCCTGGCCGCCCGCATGGCCCCGCCCAAGGCGGCGCTATTCGCCTACCGGGATGAAAGCGAGGTCTTTGCCGAGCATGCCCGCACGACCGCGGGCCGGGATCTGGATTACAGCGGGCTGGATTACGCGGCGCTGCATGCGCACGGACCGCAGCAATGGCCGTATCGGCAAGGGCAGGGTACTGCGCGCCTGTATGCCGATGGCATGTTCCCCACCGCCAGCGGACGCGCCCGTTTCTGCGATGTGGATTACCGCCCAGTCGCCGAAGCCGCTACGCAGGAATATCCGCTGCGGCTCACCACCGGCCGCTTGCGCGACCACTGGCACACCATGGCGCGCACATCCCTGGCCCGCGCGCTGACGCAGCATGTCGAGGAACCCTGGGTGTCCATGCATCCCGAGGACATGCGCCGGCTCAAGCTCGAAGCCGGCGCGCTGGCCAGGCTGGCATCGCGCCGGGGTAGTGTGGTGCTACCCGTGCAGGAAGACGACTCGCTGGCAGAGGGACTGGTGTTCCTGCCCATGCATTGGGGCAGCGCCTACATGGCGGGACATGGGGTCAACGCGCTGACCAATCCGGCCGCCGATCCTCTCTCGCGCCAGCCGGAACTCAAGCACAGCGCCGTGTCCGCCGAACCGGCCGGCCTGGCGTGGCAGGCTGCGGGCTGGCTGCAGGGCGACAGCGTCGTGTTGCGCGCGCGGCTGGAGCCCTGGCTGCGGCGCTTCGACTACGCGGTCGTGCTGCCGGCGGGCGCGGGTGGCGTGCGGATGCGTCTGGCAGCCCCCGCCGCGCCGTCGGCAGAGGTCCTGGATGCGATGGCGGATGCGCTGGACCTGCGCCTGCCCGACGTGGCTTTCGACGATCCCGCGGGCGGCCAGATGCGCAGGGTGAAGGTGGAGCAAGGCGCCTTGCGCGGCTTTCTGCTGGCAGGCGATCTGCGGGCGCAGGATACGCTGTTGTCCTGGGCCGGCGGCGGCGATGCGCCGGCCAGCGTGGCGGCGCTGCTGACCGGACGGATTGCGGGCGCGGTCCGCTCGCGCACGGTCTGCGTCTGCAATGGCGTGAGCGAGGCCGCGATCCTTGCCGGCATCGCCCGGGGCTGCGATCTGGCGGCCTTGAAGACTGCGCTGGGTTGCGGCACCGGCTGCGGTTCCTGCGTGCCGGAGATCCAGGCCCTGATCGGCCGCGCCGCGCGCGCCGCCGCACCGGCATAGCCGCCGCCAGCTTGGCTGCGGCCGACACGTTCCGACACGCGCCGCGTCTCGCAACCGGTGTAGTATCAAGCCAGCCATGCGCCAGGCGCGGGCGGTTTTTATCCGGATTCATGGAGTGGCTTGTGACGATGCGAAAAATGGCATCCCTGGTTTTTACGGTGGGCGCGCTGGGCGCGGCCGCTGCGGCGCAGGCCGGCGTGTGCGATGCGCAGTTCATGCATGACGGCGGCGCGGTGCAACTGACCGGCAGCGGCAATCTGGCGCTGGGCGCCGACCTTACTTTCGCCGAAGTTACAAAAAGCAATGGCGACAACTGCCGCGCGCGCGTGCAGGGCGTGGCCACGTTTAGCTATGCGGGCCTGCCCCCGGGCAAGTCCAAGCTGGATTACCTGATGACGGTCAAGGGCGGCCAGGCCACCTTCCTGCGCTATGCCTCCGCGGGCGAAGCGCCCAAGCCTTCCGAAGGCCAGTTCGACCTGCGCATGCTGGGTCTCTTCGCCTATGACGGCAAACTCAGCGCCGGCCAGAAATTGCCTGGCTCGTCGTTCCGCCTGAAGATCGGCAAAGAGGCGCCCGTCGGCGGCCAGCCCAGCACCACGGTGCGCATCGGCGAGAAAACCGTGGGGCAGAAGACTTCGGTGAGCACCGCGCTGGGCGCGCAGTCCTGCCATCCGATTACCTACACCCGCAATTCGGATCCCACCATGGCCACGTTCCAGGGCCTGACCATTCCCATCCCGGGCATGAACACCACCGTGACGGACTGGTACTGTCCGGCGATCAATCTGGTGATGAAGCAGGACATCGATCAGGGCGGCGTCAAATCCGCCGTTGAGATTACGCAAATCAAGTAGCACACCGTAGCAAGCGCGCCGTGTCTCCCGCATGGCGGCTGGTATGATGGTTCCGTCATTGACACACAACAGGAGCTCAAATAATGGCCACGAGAAAATCCGAAGAAGTCGCAAAAGAAAAACTCATCGACAGTGTCAAGTCCAGCCTGAATGACGCCGAAAGCCTGCTGCGCGAAGCTGCCAGCAGCACGGGCGACAAGGCCAACGAATTGCGCGACCGTGCACTGACGTCCCTGAAGCGCACGCGTGAAGCCCTGTACGAAGCGCAGGACGCCGTGCTGGAACGCGGCCGCAAGGCTGCCCGCGCGACCGACGACTACGTGCACGACAATCCCTGGCAAGCCATCGGCATCGCAGGCGTGACCGGCCTGCTGCTCGGCTTGCTGATCAGCCGCCGCTGATAGGGCAGGACATCCGGGCGGGCGGCGCGGGCGCAAGGCCGCGCTTCCCGCCCGGCGTCCTTCTCAGCCATGGGTCTACGAAAATCTGTTTTCGGCGTTGCCTCCAGCGTGGTCGGGCTGTTGCGCACGCGCCTGGAATTGCTGGCGCTGGAAGCAGCGGACGAAAAGGCGCGCCTGCTCAAGCTCTTGGGCATGGCGTTTGCTGCGCTGCTGTTCCTGACGCTGGCGGTGCTGGTCTTCACCGTCACGGTCGCGGTGGCGTTCTGGCCCACTGAAGACCGCTATCTGGCCCTGGGCCTGTTGGCGGGTTTCTACGGTCTGGTTGGCGTGGCCTTGCTGGTGGCGGTGCGCCGCGGGCTGGTCTACGGCGCGCCGCCGTTCGCGGCCACGCTCGAAGAGCTTGGGCGCGACGCTGAATTGCTGGATCGGGTGCGCGACGCGCAGGACGACGACGAAGCGCAGGCGCGCCGGCGCGAGGAGGGCTGAAGCATGACGAAAAGGTCTCCCACCGTCGACCGCGCCGTGCGCATCGAACTGCTGCGCGCCCGCGCCGCCATCGAACGCGAATCGCTGGCGCAGAGCATCGCGTCCACCGGACGCAAGCTGGAACCGGCCGCGCTCCTCAAGGGGCTGCTGCCGGGTCTGGCTTCCGGAGGCGCATCGCGCTGGGCCTTGCAGGCAATCAGCCTGGCGCGTCGCTATCCCATCGTCAGTTCATCGCTGTCCGCCATGATCATGCGCGGCGGCAAGCGCTCCAAGCTTCTGAAGATCGCCGGCGGCGCCTTTGTCGGCTGGCAATTGTTCAAGGCCTGGCAGAACTCGCGCCGTGATGATGATCCGTCAGGTGGGCAACGCTGAAGTTGCGGCCTTGTCCAATTAGAAACCCGCCATGAAGGCGGGTTTTTTTATGATGCGAGCCTGGAACTCAAAGGCCCAGCTGCCCCCACATCTCATCCACCCGCTTCTTGACATCCGCATCCATGGTGATGGGGGTGCCCCATTCCCGATTGGTCTCGCCGGGCCATTTGTTGGTGGCGTCCATGCCCATCTTGCCACCCAGGCCGGAGACCGGCGAGGCGAAGTCCAGGTAGTCGATGGGCGTGTTTTCCACCAGCAAGGTGTCGCGCACCGGGTCCATGCGGGTGGTCATCGCCCAGACCACTTCCTTCCAGTCGCGCGGATTGATGTCCTCGTCCACCACCACGATGAACTTGGTGTACATGAACTGGCGCAGGATGCTCCACAGGCCGAACATGACGCGCTTGGCGTGGCCGGCATACTGCTTGCGGATCGACACCACTGCCAGGCGGTAGCTGCAGCCTTCCGGCGGCAGGTAGAAGTCCACGATCTCGGGCAACTGGCGGCGCAGCAGCGGCACGAAGACCTCGTTGAGCGCCACGCCCAGCACGGCGGGCTCGTCGGGCGGCTTGCCGGTGTAGGTGGAGTGGTAGATGGGATTGCGCCGCATCGTGATCCGCTCCACCGTGAAGACGGGGAACCAGTCCTGCTCGTTGTAGTAGCCGGTGTGGTCGCCGTAGGGACCTTCCAGCGCCATCTCGTAATCGGTGTTCGGCGGCGGGTTGACGCCTTCGGGCACGACGGGCGCGATGGCGCGCGGGTCGGATGACGGCAGCAGGTGGCCTTCCAGGACGATCTCGGCCCAGGCCGGCACGGACAGGTCGCTGCCCAGCGCCTTGGCAACCTCGGTGCGGGATCCGCGCAAGAGGCCGGCGAACTGGTATTCGGACAGGCTGTCGGGCACCGGCGTGACCGCGCCCAGCGTGGTGGCCGGGTCGGCGCCCAGGGCCACGGCGATGGGGAAGGGCGTGCCGGGATGCGCCAGGGCGTGGTCGCGGAAATCCAGCGCGCCGCCGCGGTGCGACAGCCAGCGCATGATCAGCTTGTTGGGGCCCAGCAATTGCTGCCGGTAGATGCCCAGGTTCTGGCGGCGGGCGTTGGGGCCGCGCGTGATCACCAGGCCCCAGGTCAACAGCGGCGCCACGTCGCCGGGCCAGCAGGTCTGGATCGGCAGGCGGTTCAGGTCGACGTCCTTGCCTTCCCAGACGATTTCCTGGCAGGCGGGGCTTTTGACGTTCTTGGGGCTCATGTCCCACAGCGCGGACTTCAGCATCGAGACCTTGGCCAACGCATCGCGCAGGCCCTTGGGCGCTTCGGGCTCGCGCAGCGAAGCGAGCAGTTCGCCGATGTCGCGCAGGGCGCTGACGTCGTCGGCGCCCATGCCGCGGGCGACGCGGGCCGGGGTGCCGAACAGGTTGGCCAGCACCGGCATCTGCGCCGTCTGGCCATTGTGCTGCGCGTTTTCGAACAGCAGGGCAGGGCCCTCCGCACGCAGGACGCGGTCGGATATTTCAGTCATTTCCAGCCGGGTGGACACCGGCGCAGCGATGCGTCTGAGCTCGCCCATGCGTTCAAGTTGGGCGATGAAGTCTCTAAGGTCGCGGTATTTCACTACAGATCCCAGCTATTTGGTTACATATTGGGTAGACAGAGAGGTTAACATTGACTCCCTCTTTTTAACGCAGGAGGTTTTATGCCCGATGCGTCAGTGGCCAGCCTGTTCCGAAGCCTGGCCCAAGGAGTGCACCAATATCTTGCCGAGTCCCTGCGCATTTGCTCCGTTTATCTGGGCATTGCGGTCATTGTGACGGTAAGCATGGGATTCGCCCTGCCTGGTTTGCGCGACCAGGCATTGCAAGTGCACAAAGCCTTGTTGACCGCCCTAGCGCCTACATCCATGCAAACCGGCACCGAATCCGAAGCCGGTTCCGAACTGGGTTCCGACATGTCGTCGGCAATTGCCATGGCCGTTCCTTCTGCTCCCGCCAGCAATGCCACCGGCATGCTGGGGCCCGCCCGTGTCGCGCCTGCGGCGCCCAAGCCCGTTGCGATGAGCGCCACTGGCCCGCAGGCAGAAGCCTTGCGCAACTATATTTCGCGCAAGTACAAGGTCGCGTATGACGCCACCGGCCCGCTGCTGAATACCGTGTACAAGGTAAGCCGCGAAAAGAAGCTGGACCCGCTGCTGGTGCTGGCCGTGATCGCCATCGAGTCCCGCTACAACCCGCTGGCCGAAAGCCACGTGGGCGCCCAGGGACTGATGCAGGTGATGACCAGCGTGCACCAGGACAAATTCGACGCGGTCGGCAAGACCGCGCTGGACCCGGCCGCAAATATCGGGGTCGGAGCCACGATCCTGCGCGATTGCATCAATCGCCGCGGCTCGGTCGATGGCGGCCTGGCATGCTACGTCGGCGCCACCGGACCGGACGACAACGGCTACGGCGCCAAAGTGCAGGCGGAACGCCGCCGCCTGGCGCTGGCCTCCGGGATCGCGCTGGCGCGCGACTGATTCCCGTCCTGGCCTGAATGCAAAGCGCGTCCCTAGGGACGCGCTTTGTTTTTCGCGGTTTGGCTGTCGGACTCAGCCCTGCAGCAACCGGCCGATGCGGGCGACGGCCTCTTCCAGACGGTCCAGGCCCGTGGCATAGGAAAAGCGCATGGTGTGCTTGCCGTGGGCCGGACCGAAGTCCAGGCCCGGCACCGCGGCCACGCCGGCCTCCAGCAGCAGGCGCTGCGAGAACGCGGCGCTATCCATGCCCAGGTTGGCGATGTCGGCATAAATATAGAAGGCGCCGTCGGGCTTCACCGGCACCTGGATCCCCATGCGCTCGAATTCCGGCAGCAGGTAGTCGCGGCGCTGCTTGAAGGCCTCGCGGCGGTGCTCGAAGGTCTTCATTGCTCCTGGCTGGAAGCAGGCCAGCGCGGCATGCTGGGCCAGCGTGGGCGCGCAGATCGCCAGGCTGGCGGCGATTTTCTCCACCGGCGCCACCATGTCCTCTGGCACGATCATCCAGCCCAGGCGCCAGCCCGTCATGTGGAAGTACTTCGAGAAGCTGTTGATGACGATGACGTCGTCGTCCAGCGTCAGGGCCGAGCGCGGCTGGCCTTCATAGGACAGTCCCAGGTAGATTTCATCGACGATGGCGAAGCCGTCGCGGGCGCGGACCTGCGCCAGCAGCTCGGCCAGCTCGCCATGGTCGATGGATGTGCCGGTAGGGTTGCTGGGCGAGGCGACCAGCACGCCCTGGGTGGCGGGCGTCCAGTGGCTGGCCACGTCCTGCGCCGACAGCTGGAAGCGCTTGGCCGCCGTGCTGGGGATCAGGCGCGGTACGCCGCCCGCCGCCAGCACGAAATTGCTGTTTGCGGGGTAGGACGGATCCGGCATCAGCACTTCTCCGCCCTGGTTGACGAGCGCCGCGCAGGCCAGCGTCAGGGCGCCGGAGGCGCCCGCGGTGACGATCACGCGAGCCGGGTTGATCCTGGCGCCGAACTGCTCGTGGTAGAACTGGGCGATGGCCTCGCGCAGCGGCGTCAGGCCGGCCGAGGGGCTGTAGCCGCTGAGGCCGGCGCGCGCCGCGCGCTCCAGCGCTTCCACGACCTGGGGGGGCGCGGTAAAGTCCGGTTCGCCGATGCCCAGGCTGATAATGTCCTTGCCGGCCGCCTGCAGCGCTTGCGCCTGCTTGAATAGTTCCATTACCTGGAAGGTCAGGAAGTCATTGGTGCGATGGGCAAGGCGGGGCATCGGATTCTCGAAGGCGTTTGTAGCGAAAAAGGAATTGTAGTCATGCAGCCATCCCGGCGCGCTTTCCTCCTGGGCCGTCGTCCGGCCCGCAGCCCGTGGTCGGCCTTCATGGAGCGGTTGAGCCTGCTCTGTCAGGGATCTGTCCGAGATTCGGGCGAGGCGGGAGAGGGCGGCCCGCGGGGCCTGCTGACGCCGGCGCGCGACGCGGATGTGGCGCACGCGCGCACGCTGTGCGCCGAGTACCACGTGACGCTGGCGCTGGCGGGCGCCGAAGGGCCTTTCGAGACCGTCCATGGTCCGCTCCTCACGGTGGACCCGTCCGCCATGACCGGCCTGGTGCGCCTGTCCGGCGAAACCGGGCGCTGGCGCGCGCAGCCGGGCACGCCGCTGGCGATGTTGGCGCAGGCCGGGCTGCGCCAGTTCGCCGGCCTGCCCGGGGGCTTGACGCTGGCTGCATGGCTGGCGGCCAAGGCCCACTGGCCCGCCGGGCGCTGCGCCGACTCCGGCGTGGTGGCGCTGGACGTGATGCTGGCTGACGGCATAGAGGAAACGTTGGGGCCGTTCGGCGAGTCGGACGTCCAGCCCTTGCGTTCCGCCACCGTGCAGCGCCTGGTGCCGGCGCTGTTCCAGCTGGCGTCTGGGGGGGACGCCTTCGCCACCCGGGACGGCGAGCATTGGCTGGGCCGCTACCGGCTGGACGCGCTCAAGCCGGAAGCGCCCGCCACCGTCAACCTGGCGCATCTGCTGCTGGGGCACGGCGGTACGCTGGCCTGGGTGCAGTCGGTGACACTGGCAGACGCCGGGCCGGCGCCGCACGCTCCTGCCTGCCCGAACGAGCCGCCGGGGCTGGCTACCACCCGCCTGGACTCTCGGGTGAAGGCCCTGTTCGATCCCGATGGACGTTTTCTCTCATTCCACATCGCGGAATAGCGACAATTTGTAAGCCAGCGCTAACATGGGACGAGCCCGCTTATCCAAGGGGCAGGCGGGCATTGCCGAGGTATCGCGGCGCCCGCCATCGGAATAGAATTCCCCCCTTTCGTGTCACACACTCTAGCCAGTAGCCGCCCCTATGGATGCCAATCTCCGCAAAGCCGCCCTTGAATATCATGAGCTTGGACGCCCCGGCAAAATCTCGGTCACGCCGACCAAGCAGCTCACCAACCAGCGGGACCTGGCCCTGGCGTACTCGCCTGGCGTGGCGGCGGCCTGCGAAGAAATCGTGGCCGATCCGGCCAATGTGTACCGCTACACGGCGCGCGGCAACCTGGTGGGCGTGATCACCAACGGCACCGCGGTGCTGGGCCTGGGCAACATCGGCGCATTGGCTTCCAAGCCGGTGATGGAAGGCAAGGCGGTGCTGTTCAAGAAGTTCGCCGGCCTGGACGTCTTCGATATCGAAATCAATGAGACCGACCCGGACAAGCTGGTCGAGATCATCGCGGGCCTGGAAGCCACCTTCGGCGGTATCAACCTCGAAGACATCAAGGCCCCGGAGTGCTTCACCGTCGAGCGCAAGCTGCGCGAGCGCATGAAGATCCCCGTCTTCCACGACGACCAGCACGGCACCGCGATCTGTGTGTCCGCCGCCTTCATCAACGGCCTGAAGGTCGTGGGTAAGGACATCAAGCAGGTCAAGGTGGTGACCTCGGGCGCAGGCGCCGCCGCGCTGGCCTGCCTGGACCTGATGGTGGACCTGGGCCTGCCGCTGGAAAACATCTGGGTCACCGACATCGAAGGCGTGGTCTACGAAGGCCGCACGGCGCTGATGGATCCGGACAAGGCGCGCTTCGCGCAAAAGACCGACGCCCGCAAGCTGGCCGAAGTGATCCAGGGCGCCGACGTGTTCCTGGGCCTGTCGGCGGGCGGCGTGCTCAAGCCGGAAATGGTCGCGGCCATGGGTCCGCGCCCGCTGATCCTGGCGCTGGCCAATCCCACGCCCGAGATCCTGCCGGAACTGGCGCAGTCGGTGCGCGACGACGTGGTCATGGCGACCGGCCGTTCGGACTATCCGAACCAGGTCAACAACGTGCTGTGCTTCCCGTACATTTTCCGCGGCGCGCTGGACGTGGGCGCCACCACCATCACCCGTGAAATGGAAAAGGCGGCGGTGTACGCCATCGCCGAGCTGGCGGAAGAAGAGCAGAACGAAGTCGTGGCCGCGGCCTACGGCACCTTCGATATTTCGTTCGGCCCCGAATACCTGATCCCCAAGCCTTTCGATCCGCGCCTGATCGTGCGCATCGCGCCGGCGGTGGCCAAGGCCGCAATGGAAGGCGGCGTGGCGACGCGCCCGCTGGCCGATCTGGAAGCCTACGAAGAGCAACTGCAGCAGTTCGTGTACCACTCGGGCGCGTTCATGAAGCCGCTGTTCTCGGCGTCCAAGCGCATCGTGCGCGAGGGCGGCCCGGCGCGCATCGTGTTCGCCGAAGGCGAGGACGAGCGCGTGCTGCGCGCGGTGCAGGTGATCGTCGATGAAGGCCTGGCCCGTCCCATCCTGGTGGGCCGTCCGTCGGTACTGCTGACCCGCATCGAAAAGCTGGGCCTGCGGCTGCGCCTCGGGGAAGACGTCGAAGTCACCAATCCCGAATACGATGAACGCTTCCACCAGTACTGGACCACGTACTGGGAGCTGATGTGCCGCCGCGGCATCACCAAGGAAATGGCGCGCGTGGAAATGCGCCGCCGCATGACCTTGATCGGCGCCATGATGGTGCGCCTGGGCGACGCCGACGGCATGGTCTGCGGTTCGGTCGGCGCCTACCATGATCACCTGCGCTTCGTCGACGAGGTCATCGGCCGCCGTCCCGGCCACAACGTGTATGCCGCCATGAACATCCTGCTGCTCAACGAGCGCACGGTGGTGCTGGTGGACACGCACGTCAACGATGAACCTTCGGCCGAGCAAATCGCCGAATTCACCATCGCCGCCGCCAACGAGATGCGCCGCATGTACCTGGCGCCCAAGGTCGCGCTGCTGTCGCGCTCGAACTTCGGTTCGGGCAGTTCGGCCTCGGGCGCGAAGATGCGCCGCGCGCTGGAACTGGTGCGCCAGGCCGCGCCGGAACTCGAGATCGACGGTGAAATGCACGGCGACTGCGCGCTGGACGAAGCGCTGCGCATGCGCATCCTGCCGTCGTCCACGCTCAAGGGTCAGGCCAATCTGCTGGTGTGCCCGAACGTGGACTCGGGCAACATCGCCTACAACCTGTTGAAGACCGCCGCAGGCAGCAACGTTGCGGTGGGTCCGTTCCTGCTGGGCGCCAACGCACCGGTGCACATCCTGACCTCCAGCTCCACCGTGCGCCGCATCGTCAACATGACCGCGATGACGGTGGTCGATGTCAATACGCCGCGTTGACGTGACGCCACCCGGTCCGGCGTGCCCGCGCACGCCGACCGGCCTGGTCCTGACCGGAGGCGGCGCTCGCGCCGCCTATCAGGTGGGCGTGCTCAGCGCCATCATGGAATTGCTGGATCCGGACTGGCATTCGCGTTTCCAGAATCCCTTTCACATCATCTGCGGCACGTCCGCCGGCGCCATCAATGCCGCCGCGCTGGCCTGCCGCGCCGACCGGCCCCATCTGGGCGTGCGCCGCATCCGCCGGCTGTGGTCTTCCCTGAATACCGACATGATCTACCGGGCCGACGCGCCCGGCCTGATCCGTACCGGCGTGCGCTGGCTGGGCCTGCTGTCGCTGGGGTGGATGTACTCGGGCCTGACGCGCAAGCGGCCCCATTCGCTGCTGGACAACAGTCCCATGCAGGCTCTGCTGGAGCGGGTGCTGGACTTCCAGCATCTGCGCACCAACCTGGAAACCGGCGCGCTGTCGGCGTTGGCGATCACGGCCTCGGGCTACACCAGTGGCGAGCACCTGACCTTCTACCAGGCGCACACGCCCATCGAGCCCTGGCACCGCTATCTGCGCCTGGCGTTGCCCACGCCCATCGGCATCGACCACCTGATGGCTTCGTCCGCCATCCCCTTCGTCTTTCCGGCCCGGCAGGTGCAGGTGCACGGCAAGGGGGAGTGGTGCGGCGACGGTTCGATGCGCCAGCTCGCGCCCATCAGTCCGGCCATTCACCTGGGCGCGCATCGCGTGCTGGTGATCGGCACGGGTTTCCGCGACGAAACCCACCCGGAAAACCGCGAAGACTCGCCGCCTTACCCGTCGCTGGCCCAGGTCGGCGGGCATGCGCTGGCCAGCATCTTCCTGGACGGCCTGTCGGCCGACGTCGAGCGCCTGGAGCGCATCAACTTCCTGATGGATCAGTCCGGCCCGGAAGGCGCGCAGCACGGGCATGCGCGCCGCATCGAGGTCCTGACGATCACGCCCAGCCAGTCGCTGGACGTCATGGCGCTGGAACATTTGCAGGATATGCCGGCCCAGGCCCGTGCTCTTTTCCGCGTACTCGGTGTATCGTCCGATCCAGACCGTCCCGGCGGCGGTTCGCTGATGTCCTACCTCTTATTTGAATCCAGCTACACCAAGCGATTGATTGAACTGGGTTATGCCGATACGATGCAGCGTAACGACGAAGTGATCGCCTTTTTCAAGGGGGCTCAGGCATGACGCGCAATGGCCAATCTACTCTGCAGCGGCAACTGATGCGCGGCGGTGCGCTGGCCCATGACGGGCTGGACAAGAAGGCCGTGGTGGACGCCGCCCATGAGCTTGGCCTGGCCCTGTTCGTCGCCAATTGCGATCCTGCCCGCAGCCGTTCCGCGGTGCTGCGCGCCATCGTCAAGGCAGTGGATTTCCCCGAATACTTCGGCGGCAACCTGGACGCCCTCTACGACTGCCTGTGCGATACCGTGCTGGACCACAAGACCGGCGTGGTGCTGTGGCTGTACAAGCTGCATTCGGGCGATCCGGCACTGGAAGAAGACTCGGGCCGCATCGAAACCGTCTGCTCCGACGCGGCCGATTTCGCCCGCGAAAACGGCCGCGTTTTTTCGTATGTCATCGAACACGCCGGACGCCATCCGGACCCCGAGCCCGGGGTAGCGGCAGCGCCCTACGGCGAAGACCACTGACCCGGCCGTTCTACCAGGCCAATAGCGCGCTGGCCGCTGACAGCAGCGCCAGCCCCGCGGTTTCGGTGCGCAGCACCCGGGGGCCGAAGCGCACGGCCTGCACGCCGGCCTCTTGGGCTTGCGCCAACTCCTTGTCCGACCATCCGCCTTCCGGTCCCACCAGCAGGGTCAGCGCCTGCAGGCCGGGGGCGGCCCGCAGCGCGCCGGCAAGATCGTCCTGCGCTTCCGGGTGGCACAGCAGGCGCAGGCCCTCGGCGGGCTGTTGCAGCCATTCGGCCAGGGTCAGCGGCGCGTCCACCGTCATCAGCCGGTTGCGGCCGCATTGTTCGCTGGCGGACTGCGCGATGCGCTGCCAATGCGCCACGCGCTTGTCGAGCCGGGCGCCCGACAGCTGCAGCACGCTGCGTTGGGCGGCGATGGGGCTGACGCGCGCGGCGCCCAGCTCCACGGCCTTTTCCACCACCCAGTCCATCTTGTCCCCGGAAGGCAGGCCCTGCACCAGGGTGACGCGTCCGCCCAGTTCGGCCTCGCGCGGCAGGAATTCGCCCAACTGGGCAAAACCAGCCTTGCCTTCCACTTCGAGCGTGGCGGGATACTCGCCGCCCTGGCCGTTGAACAGCGCGACGGCCTCGCCCGCGCGCAGGCGCAGCACGCGCAGCGCATGGTGCGCCAGGGCTTCGGGAAGCGCCACGCGGGCGCCGGTACTCAGGGGGATATCGCAGAAGAAGCGGGGGGCTGACATGGACATCTATGGTTCTTTTATTCAGAAAGGAAGCCTAGCACGGGCCGCCTTATGGCCGATGGCGTCGGGGAAACCCCTGGATGCTAAAATCCCATGCTTCGCAACCTACTCAACTGGCCCCTATTTTGACCGTAGGCCCGCCAGCTTCAAAGAGCCTTCCGAATGAGCAATCCGACCGCCCCTAAACTTGCCTTGGCGGATGCCATCCGCGCCCTCGCGATGGACGCCGTGCAACAAGCGAACTCCGGGCACCCGGGTGCTCCCATGGGCATGGCGGAAATCGCCCAAGCCCTGTGGGCCGGCAACCTGCGTCACAATCCTAAGGATCCCGCCTGGGCCAACCGCGACCGCTTCGTGCTGTCCAACGGCCACGGCTCGATGCTGATCTACGCCTTGCTGCACCTGACCGGCTACGACCTGCCGATCGAAGAACTGAAGAATTTCCGCCAGCTGCATTCCAAGACGCCGGGCCACCCCGAAGTGGGCATCACCCCGGGCGTGGAAACGACCACCGGTCCGCTGGGCCAGGGCCTGGGCAATGCCGTGGGCATGGCGCTGGCCGAAGCGCTGCTGGCTGCTGAATTCAACAAACCCGGCCACACCATCGTCGACCACCACACCTACGCCTTCACCGGCGACGGCTGCCTGATGGAAGGCATCTCGCACGAAGTCTGCTCGCTGGCTGGCACGCTGAAGCTGGGCAAGCTGGTCGTGCTGTATGACGACAACGGCATTTCCATCGACGGCCACGTGGAACACTGGTTTGCCGACGACACCGCCAAGCGCTTCGAAGGCTACGGCTGGAACGTGATCCGCGGCATCGACGGCCATGACGTCGCCGCCGTGGACGCCGCCATCAAGGCCGCGCGTTCGCAATCGGAAAAACCCACGCTGATCGTCTGCCGCACCGTCATCGGCAAGGGTTCGCCCAACATGGCCGGCACGCACAACGTGCACGGCGCGCCGCTGGGCAAGGACGAGATCGCCGCCACCCGCGCCGCGCTGGGCTGGTCGTCGGAACCGTTCCAGATTCCGCAAGACATCTACGACGGCTGGGATGGCCGCAAGCAGGGCGCCGCCGCCCAGGCTGAATGGCAGTCGGCGTTCGACGCCTACGCCACCGAATTCCCCGCCGAAGCCGCTGAATTCAAGCGCCGCATGAAGGGCGAAATGCCCGCCGGCTACGCCGAACAGTTCAAGGCGTTCCTGGACGCCACGCTGGAAAAGGCCGAAACCGTCGCCACCCGCAAGGCGTCGCAGTTCGCCATCACCGCGCTGGCGCCGCTGCTGCCGGAAATGCTGGGCGGCTCGGCCGACCTGACCGGTTCCAACTTCACCGACTGGAAGGGCGTTGCCGCCGTCCGCGCCGGCGACAAGGGCATCCAGTTCGGCCGCCACATCAACTACGGCGTGCGCGAATTCGGCATGGCCGCCATCATGAACGGCGTGGCCCTGCACGGCGGCTACCTGCCGTTCGGCGGCACGTTCCTGACGTTCTCCGACTACTCGCGCAACGCCATCCGCATGGCCGCGCTGATGAAGCAGCGCGTGGTCCACGTGTTCACCCACGATTCCATCGGCCTGGGCGAAGACGGCCCGACCCACCAGTCGATCGAGCACGCAGCCAGCCTGCGACTGATCCCCAACCTGTCGCTGTGGCGTCCTTGCGATACGGCTGAAACCGCCGTGGCCTGGAACGCGGCCGTGACGCGCCCGACCAGCATCGGCATGGACGTGCACGACGGCGGCCCGACGGCCCTGTTGCTGTCGCGCCAGAACCTGCCGTTCGTGCAGCGCGACGCCGCCACCGTCGAGGCCATCGCCCGCGGCGGCTATGTGCTGCGCGATGCCGAAGGCGCCCGCGCAGTCATCATTGCCACCGGCTCGGAAGTCGCCATCGCGCTGGACGCGCAGGCGCAGCTGGCCAAGGACGGCATCGCCGTGCGCGTGGTCTCCATGCCCAGCACCGACGTGTTCGACCGCCAGGACGCCGCCTGGAAGCAATCCGTGCTGCCCAAGGGCCTGCCGCGGGTGGCCGTCGAAGCCGGGGTTACCGCCTTCTGGCACAAGTACGTGGGCCTGGAAGGCGCCGTCGTCGGCATCGACCGCTACGGTGAATCCGCGCCGGCCGGCGCACTGTTCAAGTTCTTCGGGCTGACCGCCGACAAGGTGGCCGAGACCGTCAAGCAAGTTTTGTAAAAAGGAGCTTAGTCATGACCATTCGCGTCGCCATCAACGGTTACGGTCGCATCGGCCGCAACATCCTGCGTGCCCACTACGAAGGTGGCAAGAAGCACGATATCGAAATCGTCGCCATCAATGACCTGGGCGATCCCAAGACCAACGCGCACCTGACGCGCTACGACACCGCCCACGGCAAGTTCCCGGGCACCGTCGAAGTCGACGGCGACTTCATGGTCGTCAACGGCGACAAGATCCGCGTGCTGGCCAACCGCAACCCGGCCGAGCTGCCCTGGGGCGAGCTGAAGGTCGACGTGGTGCTGGAGTGCACGGGCTTCTTCACGACCAAGGAAAAGGCCGGCGCGCACATCAAGGGCGGCGCCAAGAAAGTCATCATCTCGGCCCCCGGCGGCAAGGACGTTGACGCCACCATCGTGTACGGCGTGAACCACGGCGTGCTGAAGGCCACCGACACCGTCATCTCCAACGCTTCGTGCACCACCAACTGCCTGGCCCCCCTGGTCAAGCCGCTGAACGACAAGCTGGGCCTGGAAAACGGCCTGATGACCACCGTCCACGCCTACACCAACGACCAGGTCCTGACCGACGTCTACCACGAAGACCTGCGCCGCGCGCGTTCGGCCACCATGAGCATGATCCCCACGAAGACCGGCGCTGCCGCCGCCGTGGGCCTGGTGCTGCCGGAACTGAACGGCAAGCTGGACGGCTACGCCATCCGCGTCCCGACCATCAACGTGTCGCTGGTCGACCTGTCGTTCGTGGCCAGCCGCGACACGACCGCCGAAGAAGTGAACGGCATCCTGAAGGCCGCCTCGGAAGGCGAGCTCAAGGGCATCCTGGACTACAACACCGAGCCCCTGGTTTCGGTCGACTACAACCACAACCCGGCCTCCAGCACCGTTGACGCGTCGCTGACCAAGGTTTCGGGCCGCCTGGTCAAGGTCTCGTCCTGGTACGACAACGAGTGGGGCTTCTCGAACCGCATGCTCGACACCACCGTCGCGCTGATGTCGGCCAAGTAAGCAACACGGCTAGATAGAGGGGACGGATTTGTTTTCCGCGTATGCGGAAAATGGGTTCGTCCCCTTTGTACGCCCATCGTAGGAATCCAAATATGTCCAAGGTCAACACTCTGTCCGCGCTGGCCAAGTCCGGCGCCCTGTCCGGCAAGCGCGTGTTCATCCGCGCCGACCTCAACGTGCCGTTCGACGACGCCGGCCGCATCAGCGAAGACACCCGCATCCGCGCCTCGGTGCCCGGCATCCGCATGGCGCTGGACGCCGGCGCCGCCGTCATGGTCACCTCCCACCTGGGCCGTCCCAAGGAAGGCGTGCTGACCGAAGCCGATTCGCTGGCCAAGGTCGGCCAGCGCCTGTCCGAACTGCTGGGCATGCCTGTGCAGCTGGTGCGCGACTGGGTCGACGGCGTCCAGGTCGATCACGGCCAGGTCGTGCTGCTGGAAAACTGCCGCGTCAACGTCGGCGAAAAGAAAGACGACGAAACGCTGTCCAAGAAGATGGCCGCGCTGTGCGACGTCTACGTCAACGATGCGTTCGGCACCGCCCACCGCGCCGAAGCCACCACCCACGGCATCGCGCGTTTCGCACCCGTGGCCTGCGCCGGCCCGCTGCTGGCCGCCGAACTGGAAGCCCTGGGCCGCGCGTTGCACGAGCCCAAGCGTCCGCTGGTCGCCATCGTGGGCGGCTCCAAGGTGTCGACCAAGCTCTCGATCCTGCAATCGCTGGCCGACAAGGTCGACCAGCTGGTCGTGGGCGGCGGCATCGCCAACACCTTCATGCTGGCTGCCGGCCTGTCCATCGGCAAGTCGCTGGCTGAACCCGATCAGGTCGACCAGGCGCGCGCCGTGATCGACATCATGAAGCAGCGCGGCGCGGCCGTGCCGATTCCGGTGGACGTGGTGTGCGCCAAGTCCTTCGGCGCCGACGCCGAAGCCACCGTCAAGGCGGCCGAAGACGTGGCCGACGACGACATGATCCTGGACATCGGTCCCAAGACCGCGGCGCAACTGGCCGAGATCCTGAAGCAGGCCGGCACGATCGTGTGGAACGGCCCGGTCGGCGTGTTCGAATTCGACCAGTTCGCCAACGGCACCGAAGTGGTGGCGCGCGCGATCGCCGAATCGGAAGGCTTCTCGATTGCCGGCGGCGGCGACACCCTGGCCGCCATTGCCAAGTACGGCATCGGCGAGCAGGTCGGCTATATCTCGACCGGCGGCGGCGCTTTCCTGGAATTCCTGGAAGGCAAGACCCTGCCTGCCGTGGCCGTGCTGGAAGCCCGCTACGCCAAGTAATACGTCTTGCCATGCAAGACCGAAGCCGCCCCGATGGGGCGGCTTTTTTTATGCCGGCGCATTGATCCAGGCTGCCCAGGTTTGGCTGGCTTGGTGTAGCCTTGGCGCAAACCGGCGCGCCCCGGGCTCGCTTCATCCCCGATTTCTCCGCAGCACCATGAACCTACGCTTCATTCCCGGCCTCAACAATTTCCGCGGCATCACCCGGGAATCGGCGCGGCGTGACATCACCGCCGGCCTGAGCGTGGCGGCGGTGGCGCTCCCGGTGGGCCTGGCCTATGCCGCCATGATGGGCGTGCCGCCGGTGGCGGGCCTGTGGGCGGCGATCGCCGGGATGCTGGGCTATGCCTTGTTCGGCTCGTCGCGCACCTTGATCGTCGGGCCCGATACTGCCACCTGCACCCTGATCGCCGCCACCCTGACCGGCATGGCGCTGACGACGCCGGAAGACCGGCTGGTGGCCGCCACCGGCATCGCCCTGACGGTGGGGGTGGGCTGCCTGATCGCGCGCGCCCTGCGGCTGGGCGTGCTGGCCAACCTGCTGTCGCGGCCGGTGCTGATCGGTTACATGGCGGGCGTGGCGATCACGCTGGCGTTGTCGCAGTTGAGCGGCCTGACTGGCGTGGGCCTGCGCAACAGCGGACTGGTGCATCCGTTCCTGGAGCTGTCGCGGCGCCTGCCGGAAATCCAGATTCCCACCCTGATCCTGGGCCTGACGTCCTGCGCCTTGCTGGTGGCGGTCAAGCGCTGGCGGCCGAACTGGCCCGGCCCCATCCTGCTGGTGGTGCTGGCCTGCGTGCTGTCCTGGCTGTTCAACTTCCCCGGCCTGGGCATCGCCGTCGTGGGAGAAGTGCCTGCCGGCTTGCCGGCCCTGAGCCTGCCGGTGCGCCTGGAGGGCGTGGACGGCATCCTGCTGGGCGCGGCGGGTGTGCTGGTGGTGAGCTTCTCCAGCGGCATCGTGACGGCGCGCAGCTTCGCCGCACGCACGGGCGAACACGTGGATCCCAACCGCGAGCTGGTGGGCTTTGGCGCGGCCAATATGGCGGCGGGCCTGTTCCAGGGCTTCGTGGTGACGGGCGCGGACTCGCGCACGGCGGTGGGACTGGTGGCTGGCGGTTCTTCGCCGCTGGTCAGCGTCACCGCGGCGCTGGCGCTGGCGGTGGTGGTGAGCCTTTTGAGCGGGCCGCTGTTCTGGCTGCCGCAGGCCGTGCTGTCGGCCATCCTGCTGCTGGCCGCCATCAGCTTGTTCGATGGGCACGCCTTCATGCGCCTGGCGCGCATCTCGCGCATCGAGCTGGCGTTCGGCATCCTTGCCGCGGTGGGCGTGGTGGGCTTTGGCGTGTTGCAGGGCGTGGCCGTGTCGGTGGGCGCCACGCTGCTGTATGCGATGTACGTGTCGGGCAATCCGCGCGACGCCTTGTTGGGCCGTTTGCCCGGCGAAACGGTGTTGGGCAAGCTGCACCTGAATCCCGAGGCCCAGCCGGTACCGGGCACGGTGATCTGGCTGTTCGAGTCTTCGGTGTGGTTCTTCAACGCCGACGCCTTCCGCCGGCGTGCGCGCGAGGTCATCGAGCAGGCAGGCGACGTGCGCTGGTTCGTGCTGGACGCCGAAGCCATGACCCAGGCTGATGCCGACGCGGTCGAGGCGCTGTATGAACTGAAGCATGTGCTGGACGAGCGCGGCATCACGCTGCTGGTGGCGGGCGGACACGGCCAGTTCCGCACCGCGCTGGAACGCTCCGGCCTGGTCAAGAAGATCGGCCGCGACAAGATCTTCGGCAGCCCCGAGCAGGCCGTGGAAGCGATCGAACGCTGGCGCCAGGCACCGCCCGCGGCGCTGGGCTAAGGCGCCCCGGCTGGGCGCCTTGGCTTAATCGATGATGTGGTAGCCGCCGTCGATGTATATCGTCTGCCCCGTCATGCGGCGGGCGGCGTCGGTCGCGAGCCAGGCGGTGGCTTCGCCCACGTCGTCGATGGACACCAGGCTGCGCGCGGGAGCCTTGGACTGGGCGCGGTCCAGCAGCGTATCGAATTCGGCGATGCCCGAGGCGGCGCGCGTCTTCAGCGGCCCTGGTGATATCGCGTGCACGCGTATGCCCTGCGGGCCCAGTTCCGCCGCCAGGTAGCGGGTGGCGGACTCCAGCGCGGCCTTTACCGGCCCCATCATGTTGTAGTGCTCGACCACCATCTGCGACCCGTAGTAGCTCATGCAGAACAACGCGCCGCCGTTGCGCATCAGCGGCTCGGCCAGCTTGGCCATGCGGATGAAGGACCAGCAGGACACGTCCATGGCCTGCAGAAAGCCCTCGCGCGAGCAGTCGGTCACGCGGCCATGCAGGTCGTCGCGCGGGGCGAAGGCGATGGAATGCAGCACGAAATCCAGCTGGCCCCATTCGGCGGCGACGCTGTCGAACACGGCTTCGAGCTGGCCCTCGCGCATCAGGTCCAGCGGCAAGAGCAGCGGCGCCTCCACCTGGCGGGCCAGCGGCTCCACGTGGCGCAGGGCCTTGTCGTTCAGGTAGGTCACGGCCAGCTCCGCGCCCAGGGCGCGGAAGGCCTTGGCGCAGCCCCAGGCGATCGAATCCGCATTCGCGATGCCCGTCACCAGGCCGCGCTTGCCCGCCAGCGGCAGCAGCGCGCTCATCGCTGCCTCACCAGTTCCAGCGTGTGCTGGGCGATGATCAGTTCTTCGTTGGTGCGCACCACGTAGACGCCGATGCGGCTGTCGTCGGCCGAGATGCGGGGGCCATGGCGGGCGTTGCGTTCGGGATCCAGCTTGATGCCCAGCCAGCCCCAGTGCTCGCTGATGGCCTGGCGGATCTCGGCGGAATTCTCGCCCACGCCGGCGGTGAAGACGATGCCGTCCACGCCGTTCATGGCGCAGGCCAGGCCTATCATGCCCTCGGCCACGCGCCAGGCGAAGTACTGCAGCGCCAGCTTGGCCGAGGGCGCGTCGCTGGCCAGCAGTTCGCGCATGTCGTTGCTGATGCCGGACAGGCCCTTCATGCCGCAGTCGTGATAGAGCAGGTGCTCGATCTCGTCATGGGTCATGCCGCGTTCCATCATCCACAGCACCACGCCCGGATCCAGGCGGCCAGGGCGGGTGCCCATGGGCAGGCCTTCCAGCGCGGTGAAGCCCATGGTGCTGTCCACGCTCTTGCCGTGATGCATGGCGCAGGCGGAAACGCCCGAGCCCAGATGGGCCGCAATGATCTTGCCGTCGGCGATGTCCGGCAGCGCTTTCTTCAGGCGCTGCGCGATGTACTCGTAGGACAGGCCATGGAAGCCGTAGCGGCGCACGCCTTCCTGGTACAGCCGTTCCGGCAGCGCGTAGCGGTCGGCCACGTCGGAGTGGCTGCGGTGGAACGCGGTGTCGAAGCAGGCGACCTGCGGAATCCAGGGCCGGCGCTCGCGGATCACGCGGATGGGCGCCAGGTTGTTCGGCTGGTGCAGCGGCGCCAGCGGCGTGAAGGTGTCGAGCTTGGCCAGGATGGCGTCGTCGATCAGTACCGGCTCGGACAGCTCGGGGCCGCCGTGCACCACGCGGTGGCCTACCGCCAGCGGGGCGCCGCCCAGGTGGCCGCTGAGCCAGGTGCCGACGACTTCCTGGCCGTTGGGCACGTCGGGCGCGTGGCTGGGCGCGATTTCGCGTTCGACCAGGGTCTGGCCGGCGGCGTCGCGCACCTTCAGCTTCGGGTGCGAGGTGCCTATGCCTTCGAGCTGGCCGCCCAGGCGCGGGGCCAGCTCCTGCGCCCCGTCGATGTCGTACAGGTAGAACTTGATGCTGGAACTGCCGGCGTTGATGACGAGGATGGTGTCGGTCATGGCGCTGTGATTCCGGATTCCGAGGGGCGCTTCAAGCGAGCGGGCGGGCCTGTTGCTGGGCCAGGTGGTGGGCGTAGATGGCGGCTACCGCGCAGGACGCGAGGCGCGAGCGTGGGCTGTCGGCGCGGCTGGTCAGGATGATGGGCACGCGCGCGCCCAGCACGATGCCGGCTGCCTCGGCATTGGCCAGGAAGGTCAGGTTCTTGGCCAGCATGTTGCCGGCTTCCAGGTCGGGCACCACCAGCACCTGGGCCACGCCGGCCACCGGCGAGCGTATGCCCTTGATGCGCGCGGCGTCGGGGCTGATGGCGTTGTCCAGCGCCAGCGGGCCGTCCAGCAGGCCGCCCTCGATCTGGCCGCGGTCGGCCATCTTGCACAGCGCCGCGGCTTCGATGGTGCTGGGGATGCTGGGGTTGACCTGTTCGACCGCCGACAGGATCGCCACGCGCGGCTCGCCCAGGCCCAGGCCGTGGTGCAGGTCGATCACGTTGCGGATGATGTCGGCCTTGGTTTCCAGGTCCGGAAAGATGTTGATCGCCGCATCGGTGATGAAGAGCGGTTCGGCGTAGGTCGGCACTTCCATGATGAAGACGTGGCTGATGCGCCGGCTGCTGCGCAGCCCGGTGTTGCGCGCCACCACTTCGTGCATGAGTTCGTCCGTGTGCAGGCTGCCCTTCATCAGCAGTTCGGCTTCGCCGCTGCGCACCAGGGCGACCGCGCATTCGGCTGCCGCGTGGCTGTGCGGCGCGTCGACGATGCGCGCATCGCCCAGGTCGAACTTGTGCTCGGCAGCGACGGCGCGGATCTTCTGCTCGGGGCCCACCAGGATGGGCTTGAGCAGGCCCAGGTCGCGGGCTTCGAGCGCGGCCGACAGCGAGGGTTCGTCGCAGGGGTGGGCGATGGCGCAATGCGCCGGCGCCAGCGTCTGCGCGCGCGCGATGAGCCTGTCGTAGTGGGAGGTGGGAGGCAGCGTCATGCGGATTTCGCCTTGGCGGATTTGCGCGCGGGACGCGCGGCGGGTTTGGCGGAGGCGCTACGCTTCTTGGCGCGCACCGGGACGGCAGGCTCGGCCGCGGCCGAGGCCGCTTCGGGCCTGGCCGCCGCAGCGCGCACCGATTTGCGCGCAACGGTCGCCGTTTTCCTGGGCGCTGGCTGTTGAGCCTCCTCACGCTTCTGCGCACGGCGCTCGGCGTACTCGAAGATGCGTTCCATCTCGTCCAGGCTGATGCGGGCGGCCTCGCTCAGGGGCTCGGCGGCTTCCAGCACATGCTTCATGGTGTCCAGCGTTTCGCGGATTGCGGCGGCGGGCGCGTTGTCCAGCAGGTGCGGTATGGCCTGGATGGCGCCGGCGGCGTCCAGGGTCATCATCAACGCCTGGTCGCGGATGATGTCCTTGAATTCCTGCAACGACAGCGCGGTATCCGATTCGGCGCGCATCTTGCGGATCAGCGCGTAGCTGCGTTCGTCCAGGCCGCCTTCGGCGCCCGACACATACAGCAGCATGCGGATCGCGGCAACGCGCAGGCCGCCTTCCAGCATCAGCGAACGCAGCTCGGCGGCGCGCTCTTCCATGAAGCGGCGGTGCTCGGGCGACACGCCCGGATGCTTGCGCGGCGGGCCGGAGCGCGCGCCCAGGCCGGCCAGGTCCTGCACCAGCGGCGAACCGTAAACGCCCATGAAGGTGCGTTCGTCGGCGGAATCGCGCAGTTCCTGCCAGATGTTCAGGCTGGTCTCGATCAGGTTCGAGAACATTTCCTGGGCCATCAGGAAGGGATTGTCGGCCGACACCGGCTGGCGGTGTTCGCGCACCTGTTCGGCGACTTGGGCAATCGGCGCGATGGCCGGATTGCGGTCGGAGATCAGTTCATAGGGCAGGCGCAGCGGATGCAGGCGCTGCGACCATTCCGCCGATTGCGGCGTCACCAGGGCGCGCAGCCAGGGTTGCACGAAGCTGCGGTACATGCCCAGGTTGATGTCGGAAATGCGGGCGACGGCGGCGAAGCGGCGGTCGTCCTCTTCGTTGCGCTCGACGATGGCGCGCACGTCATCCAGCGTGCGCTGCTCGAACGACAGCACGTAGTTGCCGTAGGCCAGGTCGGCGTTGGGCGTGTCGGGCGTCTTGTCGGCGATCTCCGCCTGGTAGATGCCCGGCGGCAGCACGTCGATCATGTCGATGTTGGACGTGAATTCCTGGTGCTCCTTGCGCGCCACGCTGCCGGACACGAAGATGCCCAGATGGCCGATGCTTTCGTGCACCGCATAGACGATGGTCTGGCCGTGCGCCAGCACTTCGGATTCGTCCTGGTACAGATCGGGGATCCAGCCCAGCGCCTGCGGCGGGGGCGTGATGTTGTCGCCCTTGGAGCAGAACACCACGATGGGCGAGCGGATGTTGCGCAGGTCGATGCGGATGCCGTCCGAGGTCACCAGGCCGGCGGTGGCCAGGCGGTTGCCGACGAACAGGTTGTCGACGATGTACTGGATTTCCGGGCCGTTCAGGAAGACGTGGCCGCCCCACCATTTTTCGAAGCTGAGGTAGCGCTTGGCCTCGGTGTCGACGTTGGAGTACAGGTTGTACTGCTTGGACCACAGGGTGTTGGCCGGATTCAGGTTCTCGAAGTTCTGCACCAGCCAGGCGCCATCGAACTTGCCGTCGCCCAGGTCGCTGGTCAGGGCGGTGAGCCAGCTGCCGCCCAGCAGGCCGCCGGCATAGCGCATGGGATTCATGCCGCGCCAGCCCGCCCAGTAGGACAGCGGCGCGCCCGCCACGATGATGGGGCCGAACAGTTCGGGACGGACCGCGGCGGTCATCATGATCTGCCAGCCGGCCTGGCAATTGGCGACCACCACCGGCTTGCCTTCGGCGTTGGGGTGCAGGGCGATGATCTCTTCCAGGAAGCGCGCCTCGGCCATCATCACGTCCTCGACGGTCTGGGTCGGCATGGGCTGCGGCAGGAAGGTGGCGAAGTAGCAGGGGTGGCCGGCGCGCAGCGCCACGCCGATCTCGCTTTCAGGCTTGAAGCCGCCGATGCCGGGGCCGTGCCCGGCGCGCGGATCGACCACCAGGAAGGGCCGTTTGATGGGGTCGGTTTCCACGCCTTCCGGCGGCTTGATGCGCAGCAGGCCGTAATTGACGGGGCGCGGCAGACAGCGGCCGTCCATGACCAGTTCGGACTCCATGCTAAGCACGTTGGGCGCGCGCTTGGCCATGTGCTCGTGGTACTGGTTGCCACGCTGGCGCATCACATCGGCGTACAGCACGCCGCGCTGCCAGGCGTCCACCGCGTATTCGTAGGCGGCAGTCCAGGGGTTGAAGGGCGGGGCGGGTACGCGATCGTTGCCAGATCCGGCCATGGCGATCTCCTGTAGGTTGCTTGCGGCGGCGGGCCGCCGCGCCGATTCAGAGTGGAACCGGCCGAGTTGACCTCCCCATTACACCGCAACTGATGTTGCGGTGCAACATCAAGCGTCTTGATGCAGGTCAAGCAGTGGCCGATATATCCGTCCCCTTTAGGACTGGTCAGCCGGGCAGCGGTTCAGTCAGGGTCGTGGCACACCGCTTCGATGCGGTTGCCGGAAGGGTCCAGCAGGAAGGCCGCGTAATACTGCGGGTGGTAGTGCTCGCGCAAGCCCGGGGCGCCGTCGTCGCGCCCGCCGTGGGCCATGCCGGCGGCATGGAAAGCGTCGACCGCGGCGCGGCTGGGCGCCTTGAAGCACCAGTGCCGGCGCGCCGCGGGGGCGGCTGCGTCATCGGCGAACACGGAGAGATAGCTGTGCTGGCTGCTGCCTGCCCGGCAGCGCTCGCCGTAGCCTAGCGCGTCGGGGCGGTCATAGACCTTGGCCGCGCCCAAGGCCTGCATGACGGCGTCATAGAAGGGGCGGGCGGCGTCCAGGCGGGAAACGGTGATGGAGACGTGATCCAGCAGTTGCATCGCGGCTCCCGGGCGGTTCAGGCGCGCGCGGCGGCGTTGTGCTCCAGCCATTTCTGGACGGAGGGGCGCTGCCACTGGGCCTCGGCGTAGGCGCGCAGGGCGTCGGGCAGGTCGTCCTGGAACAAGCGCTTGATCATGACCGCGAGGTCAGTATCGGCGATGCACCATTCATCGAACAGCGAGGTCCGGTCCGCGCCCAGCAGATGGGCGCCCACGTGGATGAGCTTGGCCGCGGCGGCATGGGCGGCGTCCGACAACGGCAGGCCGGCGGCGCCGTAGAACACGGTTTCCGTGGGGCGTTCCTGACGCAGCGCTCCCAGGTCGCTGCGCAGCCAGGCCTGCAGTTGGCGGGCGCGGGCGCGCTGGCGCAGGTCACGCGGATACAGCGCCGGGTGCTCGGGGGCGGGGAAGGCGTCTTCCAGGTATTCGGTGATGGCGCTGGATTCGGTCAGGCTGAAATCCGCGTGGGTCAAGGCCGGCACCCGCGAGGTCAGCGCGCGGCTTTGGTAGGGCTGCATGCGCTGCTCGCCCGCTTCCAGATCGATGGGGCGCACCTCGAACGGCAGCTGTTTTTCAGTCAGCGCCACATAGGCCGACATGGCGTAGGGGCTGAGGAACAGGGAATCGACGAATAGCGTAAGCGGGGCGCCCAAAATCTAGTCTCCGGTTTGACGGGTAACGGCATGTGCCGCGGCGGCGGGCCGCGGATACGTCAAAGCGTAACGCATCTGCGGCCGGGCTGTCGCGCCGGGGGGCTTCAGTCGACGATGAAGAGCTTGGCGCCGGTCGCGGTGGATGAGCGGTGCGGTTCGGCCTGGTCGGCGACCTGGTAGCTCATGCCCGGCGTCAGCACGAATTGCCGGCCGTCTTCCAGCTCGGTGTGCAGTTCGCCTTCCAGACAGAACAGGATGTGGCCCTTGCTGCACCAGTGGTCGGCCAGGTAGCCGGCCGTGTACTCGACCATGCGCACGCGCAGGTCGCCGAACTGCCGGGTGCGCCAATAGGCCATGCCGGTCTCGCCAGCGTGTTCGGTGCGCTCGACCTCGGACCAGTCGGTGGTGCCGAAGGGGATGTTGCTCATCTTCATGGTGATTCCTGCGTTGTGACGCGGACGCAATGGCGTCCGCCAAAGAATGGAGACTACGCCAGCGCGGGCAGTTTCTTGTGCCAGAACATCGCGCGGCCGGTGGTTTCGTCCAGGGCATAGCCTTCGAAACCGAGCTTGCGGTACAGCCCCTGGGCGACCGCGTTGCCTTCCAGCACTTCCAGGGTGATCTTGCAGCAGCCCAGGTCACGCGCCCGCTCTTCCAGCGCCGACAGCAGGGCCTTGCCCACGCCGCGGCCCTGGAATTTTTCCGCGACGCCCAGGTCGTGCAGATTGAGCAGCGGGCGACAGGCGAAGGTGGAGAAGCCTTCGAGATAGACCGCGACGCCGGCGGCTTCGCCGTCGATGCGGGCCAGCAGCGCCCGCGCCGTCGGGCGGCGGGCCAGTTCGGCGATCAGGTTCTGCTGTGCGTAGGCGGGCAGGGGAGCGTTGCCCCCCATGGGGCCGCTGGCGTACTCGTTCAGCATGGCCAGCACCTGGCGGCCGTGTTCGGGATTGTTGAAGTCTGCGTCGATGATTTCCAGCACGATCTGTTCCTGTGGGCCTGTCGTGGTCGGGGCTGGCGCATCCGGGCGCCAACCGGACATTATGCGCGATGCCCGACGCCTGACAAGGCGCATTGAAAAATCGCCCCATAACCCCTATCTTCTTGATATCCCAGGCCGGACCCGACGCAACCGGAAGCGGCCGCAACGCTTTGCCAAGGGCTGCACATGGAGTTCAAGGACTACTACAGCATGCTGGGCGTGGAGCGGGACGCCTCCGAAGACGACATCCGGCGCGCCTACCGCAAGCTCGCCCGCAAATACCATCCCGACGTCAGCAAGGAAAGCGACGCCGAAACGCGCATGCGCGACGTCAACGAAGCCTATGACGTGCTGCGCGACAAGGAAAAGCGCCAGGCCTACGACAATCTGGCCGCAGGCGTCTCGCCCGAGGGCAGCTTCCAGCCGCCGCCCGGCTGGGACGAAGGCTTCGAGTTCCACCGCGGCGCCGCGCCCGGCGACGAGGCCCAGTTCAGCGAGTTCTTCTCTTCGCTGTTCGGCGGCCGCAACCGGCGCGGCGGGGCGCAGCAGCAACAGGAATTCCGCGCGCGCGGCGAGGACCACCACGCCGCGATCGAGGTGGACCTCGAAGACGCGCTCAAGGGCGCCACGCGCGACATCAGCCTGCGTTCCATGCAGATGGACGAGCAGGGCCGCCCCCACATGCAGACCCGCACGCTCAGCGTGCGCATCCCCGCCGGCGTGCGCGAAGGCCAGTACATCCGGCTGGCCGGGCAGGGCATGCCCGGCTACGGCGGCGGCGAGAACGGCGATCTCTATCTGGAAGTCCGCTTCAAGCCGCATCCGCGCTACCGCGCCGACGGCCGCGACCTCTACATGACGCTGCCGGTGGCGCCGTGGGAAGCGGCACTCGGCGCCAGCGTGCATGCGCCCACGCCGGGCGGCACGGTCGAAGTGTCGATCCCCGCGGGGTCCGCCAACGGCCGCAAGCTGCGCCTGCGCGGCCGCGGCATTCCGGGCGATCCGCCCGGAGACCTCTACCTGGTGCTGGACCTGGTGTTGCCGCCCGCCGATAGCGAAGCGGCCAAGGAGGCCTACCGCAAGATGCAGCAGGACCTGCCCTTCAATCCGCGGCGCCACCTGGGGGTATGACCATGAAAAAAATAGTCGTCACCACCGCCACGGTCGTGGGCAAGTCCCGGCCGCTTTCCGCCGACGACCTGGCCCGCGCCTGCGGCGAGGAAGTCGAATGGGTCGTCAGGCTGGTCGAAGTCGGCATCGTCAATGCCAGCGGTCCCAGGCCCGCCGAATGGCGCTTCTACAGCGCCGACCTGCAACGCGCGCTGGACGCCCGCCGCCTGGTGCGGGATTACGGCGCCGGCCTGGACGCTGCGGCGCTGATCCTGGACCTGAGCCAGGAAGTCCGTCGCCTGAAGGCGCAACTGCGCGCGCTGGGCCTGGAGGACAAGTAGGCTGTGCGCGGGTGGGTAAACTAGCTGGTTGTTGAAGAGACCAGCGGAACACCTTGCAGACCCCTCCAGCCCATGCGCCCGCTCTGGCGGGCAGCGCCCGCATCGACGGCCTGAAATCCTGCCTGCCCGTCATGATCGGCTACTTCCCGGTGGCCGTGACCTTCGGCATCGCGGGCGTGGCCGCGGGCCTGTCTCCGCTGCAGGTGGTGCTGATTTCCGTGCTGGTCTATGCCGGCGCCAGCCAGTTCCTGCTGCTCGCTTCCATCAAGGCCGGCACCCCGTGGCTGTGGGTGGTGGCGCTGTGCTCGCTGCTCAACGCCCGCCATCTGCTGTACGGCCCGCTGTTGTCGCGGTTCCTGCCGGCGGGACTGAATGAGCGCCTGAAGGTCGCCTTCCTGCTCACCGATGAAGTCTTCGCCACCGCTTTCAACCGTTTGCAGACCGTGGAGCCCGCGGGCCGCCAGCGCTGGATGATCGCGCTGGGGCTGGGCGCTTGGCTGACCTGGATCGCCGGCACGGCCGTCGGCGTCTATGCGGGAGACGGCCTGGAGCGCCACTACCCCATGCTGTCACAGGTAATGCGCTTTGCGCTGCCGGCGCTGTTCATGGCCCTGGTGTGCCAGAGCGCGAAGCGCGGCATGGGCCTGCCCATCGTTGCGGCGGTGGCCGGAGCCGGGGCCGTGGCCGCGCTGGGCCATACCAGCCTGGCCATCCTGGCCGGCGCGATCATCGGCTGCGTGGCGTATCGAATGAGGAGGCCCGCATGAACACCGACGGACTGGGTTTCTGGGGCGCGGTGATCGCCATGGCGGCCATCACCTATCTGACGCGCGCCTTGCCCTTCATGCTGTCCGAGCGCAGCCGCCTGCTGCGCCACCTGTCGCGCGAAGGCTCGGCGCTGGCCGCCCTGGGGCCGTCGCTGCTGGCTGGGATCGCCGCGGCGGTTATCGTGCCCGACCTGCTGGCCGCCGGCGACCAGGCGGCGAACCTCGGCCCCTACGCAGGCGGCCTGGTCGTGACCGCCGTGGCGGCCCGCCTGGTCAGCAATGCCGGCGTCGCGGTGCTGCTGGGCATGGCGGGATACGGGGTGTTGCTGGCCTTGGCGGCGTAAGACCCGCGGGGCAAAATGGTCGGACTTCCACGGAGACCGACCATGCTTACGCTTTATCATGCGCCGCGTTCGCGCTCGTTCCGGATACTTTGGCTGCTCGAGGAACTAGGCGTGCCTTACGACACCGAAATGGTGTCCATCCGCGGCACCGACAGCGCGGGCCACATGCCCTCGGACTACATCGACATCCACCCGCATCGCAAGGTGCCGGCCCTGGTGCACGACGGCGTGCCCGTGTTCGAGACGCCGGCAATCGCCCTTTACCTGACCGACCTGTTTCCCCAAGCGGGGCTGGGTCCGGTGGTGGGCGACCCGCTGCGCGGGCCATACCTGACCTGGCTGGCCTATTCCACCGGCGTGTTCGAACCGGCCATGGCCGAGCGCGCCTTCAAGACGCCGCATCCGGGCGGCGCGCTGGGCTGGGGTTCGGCCGAGGAGGTCGAGCAGGTGCTGACCCGGGTCTTGCAGGCGCGGCCGTTCTTCCTGGGCGACAAGTTCTCGGCCGCGGACATCGTGCTGGGCGGCACCCTGCAATACATGATGCAGGTGAAGGTTCTGCCCGAGACCCCTGTGTTCACCGCCTACGCGGAGCGGCTGGGCGACCGTCCGGCCATGCACCGCGCCTTGCAGCGCGACGGGGACATCGAGGAAGCCTGACGCGGGGCTCCCGCCTTCAAGCGCGGCCGATGCGCGCGCCGAGGTCCGCCTGCCATTCCTGCGGACGGCCCAGGTAGCGGCTGGGCTCCAGCATCTCGTAGACGCCATCGCGTTCCAGTGCCAGGGTGGGAAAACCGCTGCCGCCGACCTGCGCCAGCAGCCTGCGGCTGGCGGCGATGTGCGTGGCGGTTTCGGCGCCCTGGGCTGCGTCATAGGCTGCGCGGAAGGCTGCCGGGTCCAGGCCGATGTCGGCCGCCAGGGAGGCCAGTACGGCCGGATCGGCGATGCGCAGCCCCTGTACGTAGTGGGCGCGCTGGATGCGCTTGAGCAGGTCGAGGCCTCGACCGGCCAGCGTCTGCGCGGCCAGGATGGCAGTGGTGGGCGGCTCGGAATCGAACACCGCGCCCTCATCGCGCAACAGGCCGTTGAAATAGTCTTCGCCGAAGGGCTGGCCGGTCAGGCCGGCGATGCGCTCGTCATGCGGCATGACGTAGCGGCGCAGTCTGTCGGTGACCGGCTGGCGGTTGCCGCCCGTCATCATGCCGCCGCCATGCAGCGCGATGTCCAGCCCGGAGACGGCTCGAGCCGCCTCCACCAGCGGCGCGGCGCCATAGCACCAGCCGCAGAGCGGGTCGAAAATGTAATGCAGGGTGGGATTTGAGGTAGCCATGGCGCCATGGTAGACGCGGGCACGGCTGGCAGGAAGCCTGGCGGGATAGCCAGAGTGTTGCATCGGCCGTGCAGATTGCCTGCACGGCCGCGAATCATCAGCCAGCGATCTGCACGCCGATCCAGAACAGGCCGGCGGCCAGCAGCATCGAGGCGGGCAGGGTCAGCACCCAGGCCATCAGGATGTTGCGTACGGTGCTGCCTTGCAGGCCGCTCTTGTTGGCGATCATGGTCCCGGCCACGCCCGAGGACAGCACGTGGGTGGTGGAAACAGGCAGGCTGAAGACGTTGGCGATGCCGATGGCGCCCATGGCGGTGACTTGTGCGGACATGCCCTGCGCATAGGTCATGCCCTGCTTGCCGATCTTCTCGCCCACCGTCAGCACCACGCGGCGCCAGCCGACCATGGTGCCCGCGCCCAGCGCCAGGGCGACTGCCACGATCACCCAGAAGGGGGCGTATTCGGTGGTGGCTGTCAGGTCGGCGCGCAGGCGTTGCAGGTCGGCGCGTTCGCGGGCCGGCAGCCCTTCGATGCGCGCGACCTTCTTGGCCGTGTCGTCCAGACAGAGCAGGTAGCGGCGCACGGAGATGCGCTTCTCGGCCGACAGGTCGGCGTAGTTGGACACGCCGTGCAGATCGGCCTGCAGCGCGGCGATGGTCGGCATGGTCAGTTCGGGGTCGCAGCGGAAGTTGCGCGGCAGTTCGGTGGTCGCGTCCACGCGCTTGAGCGCCAGGTATTCGCCCAGCATGGCTTCATTGCGCTGGTAGAACACGTTCAGGTGGTTGGCGGCGTCGCGGGTGCGCTCGATCTGGTAGGTGGTGCTGTTGGTGTCCAGCACGAAGTTGGCGGGCACGATGCCGATCAGCACCAGCATGATCAGGCCAATCCCTTTCTGTCCGTCGTTGGAGCCGTGCACGAAGCTCACGCCCATGGCGGACAGCACCAGCACCAGGCGGTTCCAGAAGGGCGGATGCTTTTTATTGTCGATGGCGCGGCGCTGTTCCGGCGTCTTGTGCATCTTGGACAGCGGCAGCCAGCGCTTGAGCGCCAGCAGCAGGCCGCCCGCCACCAGGAAGCCGGCCACAGGCGATACCACCAGCGACAGGCCGATGTCGATGGCCTTGCCCCAGTTGACGCCGTCTGCCAGCGGCAGGTCGGTGATCAGCGCGTTGGCCAGGCCCACGCCCAGGATCGAGCCGATCAGCGTGTGCGAGCTGGACGCCGGAATGCCGAAGTACCAAGTGCCCAGGTTCCAGGCGATGGCCGCGGCCAGCATGGCGAACACCATGGCCAGCCCGCGGCCCGTGTCCACGTTGATCAGCAGCTCCACCGGCAGCAGGTGCACGATGGCATAGGCCACGCCCACCCCGCCCAGCAGCACGCCCAGGAAGTTGAATATGCCGGAAAGCACCACCGCCAGATGCGGCGGCATGGCCTTGGTGTAGATGACCGTGGCCACGGCGTTCGCCGTGTCATGGAATCCGTTGATGAATTCGAAGGCCAGGACGAATGTCAGGGCCAGCGCAAGGCTGAGGCCGACCCAGAGGTCTAGGCCGTGGAAGAGGTCGAACATGGAGGCGGGGGAGGTTCCGGCGAGAGGAGCCGATTATTGCAGATTTGTGACCTGTCACTGGTTGCTTGCGGCTACCAAGTGCGGTCAGCCGACCCCGCCCGGGGTCAGAATTTCGAATACTGGAACTCGATTTCCATCGGTTTGCCCAGGTTCGCCGAGGTATCCGCCTGGATCACCATCACCGCCAGGACGCCCAGGTAGAGCAGGCACAGCCACAGGGTTCGTTTCATTGCCGGCCATCCTTCATGGGTAGAACACTTCAGCGATCTTCTGGTTCACGCGCAGCCAGCCCAGTTCCCCCAGGTGCTGTACGTCCCGCAGCATCCCCACCTCGAAGGGGGCGCTGTACATGTCCATGCAGCGCATGGCATAGCGCTGGCACAGCGCCGCGACTTCCCGCTGCACCGGCCCGAAGCGGTCCAGGTCCTTGAACACCAGCGGATGCAGCGGCTGCATGACGAACAGGGCATTGACGCCGCGCTGCCGCAGCAGCGCCATCAGCGCGTCCAGTTCGCGCAGCTCGTCCCGGCCGGTCAGCGGCTGGGGCAGATAGGCAGTCTTGCCGCCCTCGGGAATGCTGCGCAGGTATTTATTGAAGAATTCATCGCGCACGGCGTAGCGGTTGCCGCCCATCAGGGCCTGTTCTGCGCCCTGGGCTTCGGCAGCCAGCGCCTCCCAGTCCACCACCCGGGCGGCCGCGGGCGGCCCCTCGCGTTCGCGCTCGGGGGCAGGCGCTGCGTGGACGGGCGCCCACAGGTTGACCAGCCGCTGGCGGAAGACGTAGGCCTGCTCGGCCGCCATGGACCAGGCGACGCCCGCGTCGCCCTTGGCCTGCAGCCAGCGGACCACCTCCGCCCGGCCCTCGGGCTGCCGCAGCAGGCGGGGTAGCAGCGGATTGGCGTGTTCCTTGAATTCGTCCGGACCCAGCCCGCCGTCGCCGTCGAACCAGCCCGGCGACAGCATCACCACCACGCGCGAGGCCGGCGACAGGTCCTCGGCCATCGCCGCCAGCACCAGCTGCATGCCCAGAGACTGGAATCCCGAATGGCCATAGGCCAGCACCGGCATCTGCAATTCGTCGGCCAGGTAGCGGTACGGCACGAAGCGCAGGTCGTTGCTGGTCAGCTCCGACGAACCCAGGATCACCAGCCTGTCGCCCGTGCGCAAGGCCTGGCTCATGCGGGACAGGTTGCGCGTCTGTTCCTCCAGCGTATTGCCCAGGTTGGGGATGTAGATGCCCGGAGCGGCCGCCGGCACGGGTTCCGTCTTCAGCGCCAGGGAGTGCAGGGCGCCCCATCCGGCGGCCGCCGCCGCGGCCAGGGCCAGCGCCGCCGCCAGCGCATGCTGCCGTAATGTGCGTTTGAACATGGGGAACCAATGCCGCTCGGGGCCCTCTTTATTGGGATAGGTTTGTTAGCGGATGTTATCGAGCGGGCATGTCTGGAACAAGCGCGGGAAAGCGGGGCCAAAGCCGATTCGCCTTTTTGCGACAGGGCCGCCGCCGGCGCGCTGCCTGCTGACGCGATTCCCGCAGGGAAGGAATGCGATAGCATCGCTCTGGCGGGCCTCTTCTGGATTTCCATGATTGACCTTGCCCACGGCCGCATCCGCGCCGCCCGACAGTTTCTTACCAAGATTGCGCAGCCCATGACCGCCACTACCCGTATCGCCCGCAAGCACCCCGACGAACTGATCGTGGGCCTGGTGTCCGTTTCCGATCGCGCCTCCAGCGGCACCTATCAGGACCTGGGGCTGCCCGCGCTGCGCGAATGGCTGGGCGGCGCCCTGGCCTCGCCCTGGCAGGCGGTGGACCGCCTGATCCCCGACGAACCCGCACGCATTTCCCAGACGCTGATCGAACTGGTGGACGGCTGCGGCTGCGACCTGGTCCTGACCACCGGCGGCACCGGTCCGGCGCGCCGCGACGTCACGCCCGAGGCCACGCTCGCCGTCGGCACCAAGGAAATGCCCGGCTTCGGCGAACAGATGCGCCAGATCAGCCTGCGCTTCGTGCCCACGGCCATCCTGTCGCGCCAGGTGGCGGTCATCCGGGAAACGCCCGCGCACGCCGCCCTTATCGTGAACCTGCCCGGCCAGCCGAAATCCATCCGCGAAACGCTGGAAGGACTGAAGGGCGAGGACGGCGCCGTGCTGGTGCCGGGGATTTTCGCCGCCATTCCCTATTGCATCGATCTTATCGGCGGCCCATACGCCGAAACCCGGCCGGAAGTCATCGCGGCCTTCCGTCCCAAATCGGCCCGGCGCGCGCCGCAGGCTTGACCTGGCGCTGCGTTATATTGGCCGCCCCATCCACCTCCAACCGCTCGAGAGTTCCATCGCCATGAAGGTCCGCACCGCTTTGTCCCTTACTGTCCTGGCAGCCTTGTCGGCCTGCGCCAACGTCAAAGACGTGCGCGACCGCGATCCGGTCTTCTACGGTTCCACCCAACGTACGCCCGAGGACTACACGGCTTGCGTCGCCGAATCCTGGAAGAACCTGGGCATCAATTTCCAGCAGAAGGCGGTGCGCAACGGCTTTGAATTGATCCAGGAGGACAGCCTGGGTGTCGAAGCCGTGCTGACGACCACGCACTGGAAGGGCAAGACCGAAGCGCGCCTGTCCACGCGCATCGCCCGCCGCGACCAAAGCATCATCGAGCCCGCCAACCTGTGCCTGTGAACGCCATGCAGCATCGTCGCGACGTCCTGCGGCTGGGCCTGGCCGCGGCCGCCCTTTGCCTGGGCCTGCCGGCCCGCGCGCAGCAGCAGAGCGGTTTTATCAGCCGCAAGCTCAACGTTCCCGTGCCTGGCGGCGTCGCCGTCCTGGGCCTGGGCAATGCCGAACGCGCGCCCGAGGTCAGCTTCCTGGGCCGGCGCGTGCTGGTCGTGCGTGAAGAGGGCAAGCAGTGGATCGCCGTGGTCGGCATCCCGCTCAGCGTGAAGCCGGGCGAGCAGCAGGTGGATATCAAGGACGCGCAAGGCAAGCGTTCAGTGTCCTTCAAGGTCGGCGCCAAGGAATACAAGGCCCAGCACATCACGCTGAAGAATCCGCGCCAGGTCAATCCGGATCCGGACGACATGAAGCGCATCGAACGCGAGCAGGCCGAGCAGGCCGCCGCCAACCGCGCCTACCGCGCTGGCATCACGCCCAGCAACCTGCTGCTGGATCGCCCGGTGAACGGCGGCCGCCTGTCCAGTCCCTTCGGCCTGCGCCGCTTCTTCAATGGCGAAGAGCGCAATCCGCATTCGGGCCTGGATTTCGCCGTGCCCTCGGGCACGCCGATCAAGGCGCCGGCCGCTGGCGTGGTCGTGCTGGTGGGGGATTACTTCTTCAATGGCAAGACGGTGTTCCTGGACCATGGCCAGGGCTTCGTCAGCATGTTCTGCCACATGTCGGCGATCGACGTGAAGGTCGGCGACGAAGTGCCGCGCGGCGGATTGGTGGGCAAGGTGGGCGCCACCGGCCGCGCCACCGGCCCGCACCTGCACTGGAACGTCAGCCTGAACGACGCGCGCGTCGATCCGGCCATCTTCATCGGGGTGTTCAAGCCCTGATCCTGTCCCGGGATGGGGGCGCGGACCCGCGCCCTCAGGCCGTTGCGGCCTGCTGCGCGATCAGTTGCAGCACGTGCTGATGCACGCGCTCGGCATAGTCCATCTGCTGCCGCACTTCGAGCTGCTCGGCTTCCTGCTCGTCCAGGCAGTTGTCGTACTTGGTCTTGGCCTCGGCGTAGGTCAGGCCGGTATTGCGCAGGCTGTTGATGAAGGCCTCGCGCGACTGATGCAGCAGGCGCAGGCCTTCCTCGCCCTTGACGAATTTTCTTCGCGCCAGGGCAAGCTGGTCAGCGGCGGCTTGCAGATCTTGTGTCAGGTCCATCTTGCTTCATGCTCATCCTGCCGGGCGTCGCGCCGGGCAGAGGGCGCCATTCTTTCATGAACGGGCGCTCCACGCATTACGGCATCGCGCGGCCCAGGTTTAAGGCTGGCGCGAAAAGGGAGCCGGCGCGGGGCCGGCCCTGTCGCCCTGGCTTAGCGGCGGAATTGCTGGGGACGCTGCGGCGCGGGACCGCGCTCGTCCTTGTGGCGGAAGTTGATGCGGCCCTTGGTCAGGTCATACGGCGACATTTCCAGGGTGACGCGGTCGCCGGCCAGGATGCGGATGCGGTGCTTGCGGATGCGGCCGGAGGCGTAGGCGCCGACTTCGATGCCGTTGTCCAGCTTCACACGGTAGCGGCTATCGGGCAGCACTTCGTCAACGATGCCGTCCAGTTCGATGAGTTCTTCTTTAGCCATTCTTTTCTCCTATCAAAACGCGCAGCCATACCGACGGCATGGCGCGCCGCGCGAGGCGGCAAGCGCGTCGGACCCGAACGGGCGGGTCCAGCGGTTTGAACGTAAAACGTCCGGGCAAGCGCGGGTAAGGGCCACGGCATCCGAAGCGGATGTCTGAAATGACGGATACTCGCGCCGCGTGGGCAGTGTGCGCGCGGTGCGCGGCTTGGTCGCGGCGGCGCGTTTTGCGCAAATCGCCGGAAGAAGCGGGGTGGAGCTTGTGCTGCCAGGCCGCGCAACTATGGAGGTGGAGGCGCGCCCGGTGGCGGAGGGGTTTTTCCGGAAAAATCAGGCACGTCCTGGGTTGCCCCGGAGCATTGCCCGCAGGCGGTACAGGTTGGCACGCAGAGTGACCGAAGCCCGGTTTTTGCGGAAAAATCACGGACTTATGGTACTGCAAAGCGCAATATTTAGCCAGTATTTATCTGTAGCCGCGCTGCGATAGTTGCTGTTCAACGACTCTAGCGAGCCGGGATCCGTTCACGGTATTCGGCTTCCACCCGGTTAAGCACGGACCAGAACGGACCGGGGGCACGGCCGGCCAGGCGGGCTTCGAGCACGCCCAGGTGCACATGCCAGCCGCCAGCCACGTCCACCATGCCGTCACGCGAGGACAGCTTGCGGTGGGTCAGCACCAGGCGCGTTTCCTCGCCCTGAGGCGACAGCTCGAAGGTGACCTCGGAAGGATGGCCGGGGGAGCCGCCCCAGGTGAAAGCCAGCAAATGCGGCGGTTCGCAGCGGGTGATGACGCCTTGCGTGGTGACGCCGCCTTCGTACGGCTTGTAGGCGTCAGGCACCGGTTCGGCCACCGAGGACAGGTCCGCATGCACGAAGCGCAGCGTCACGCCGCCGCCTTCGCGCAGTTCCATGTCGCCGGATGCCAGCCAGCGCCCGCGTTTTTCGGATTCGGTGAGAAAAGCCCAGACCTCGTCGACGCTGGCGGGCAGTATCCGCGTGAAGCGGATGGAGGTGGGGTCCAGAACGACGCCGTGATCACTCATGTGGTTCTCCAGAAGACGCGGCCGGGGACCGGCTGGCGGCGAGCGCGGCTTCCAGCGCGCCCAGCTTGCCCGACCAGAATTGCTCATAGAAGCGCAGCCACTGCATGGCCTCGGCCATGGGTTCGGGATTGAGGCTGCATACGTGCGTGCGGCCGCGGATGGAGCGCCGCACCAGACCGGCGCGTTCCAGGGCCTGCACATGCTTGGAGGCGCCCGCGAAACTCATGCTGTGGGGCGCCGCCAGTTCGCCGATGGTCTGCTCGCCACCGGCCAGGCTGCGCAACATGTCGCGGCGCGTGGGGTCGGCCAGCGCGCGAAAGACGGCATCGAGGACGGGGGAGGGAATAGATTCAACCATGAGGTTGAATATAGTCCGGCCTCGCCAACAAATTCAACTATTCGGTTGAATTTTTATGTAACCGCCTGCGGATGGTCTTCTTCCATCGCCCCATACGCATCGGGGTACTGCGGCAGGCCGTCGGTGATGTCGAACCAGGGCGCCTTGCTGGCCACGTGGCAGTGGGCTGCCGGCTTGATGCCCGGGTCGTCGTCCAGCGGACCTAGAGGCAGGCCGTAGACGTCCGGCGTCTGGTCGAAGCGGGTCAGGAGGGGCGTGCCGCAGGCTTCGCAAAAGCCGCGGTAGCTGCCCGGGGACGAGCAGTACCAGGTGACGTGGTTTTCTCCGCGGGTCCAGGCGAAGTCCTTGACCTGGACCGTCGCCCGGCTGCGGAATGCCGCGCCATGCGCCTTGCGGCAGATCGTGCAATGGCAGTTGAGGGCGTCGGTGAGCGGACCCGTGATCTCGTAGGCGACGCGGCTGCACAGGCAGGAACCTTTGATCATGATGAACGCCAGGCTGGTGGGGAATATCCCCAATATACCTGCGGCGCGCCGGGCTGGAGACGGCCTTTGTGACGAACGTCTTTCAGATCGTTCCAGTGTCCCTATTTTCAGCCAAATGAATCGATTCCCAGGTCATCGTGCTGTCATGCCGCGAAAACAGAATGCCGCCATGAACACATCCAAGGGGATTCAACGATGACCTACGCCATCGAAGTACAAGGGCTCAGCAAGAGCTTCCACGCCGGCGCCAAGGCGCTGGACGGCGTGAACCTGCAAGTGGCCGACGGCGAGATGGTGGCCTTGCTCGGCGCCTCGGGTTCGGGCAAGTCGACGCTGCTGCGCCATCTGTCGGGTTTCGTGGCCGGCGACTCGGGCAGCGTGGCCGTAAACGGCCGCATGATCCAGCGCGATGGCCGCCTGAGCCGCGACGTGCGCTCCGCGCGCGCCGGCATCGGGTTCGTGTTCCAGCAATTCAATCTGGTCGGTCGCCTGCCGGTCATCACCAACGTGCTGACCGGGCTGCTGCCGCGCGTGCCGTTGTGGCGCAGCCTGACGCGCTGGTTCCTGCGCGGCGAAGTGCAGCAAGGCCTCGAAGCGCTTGCCCAGGTTGGTATAGACGACTACGCATTTCAGCGCGCCTCGACGCTGTCCGGCGGCCAGCAGCAGCGCGCGGCCATCGCCCGCACGCTGGTGCAGAACGCCCGCGTCATCCTGGCCGACGAACCCATCGCCTCGCTGGATCCGGAATCCTCGCGCCGCGTGATGGACACGCTGGCCCAGATCAACCGCGGCCGCAAGGTGGCCGTAGTGGTGTCGCTGCACCAGGTGGACGTGGCCCTGCGCTACTGCCCGCGGGTGGTGGCGCTGCGCCATGGCAAGGTCGTCTATGACGGCCCCTCCGCCGCGCTCACGCCTTCGATGCTGAGCGACCTGTATGGCTCCGAATTGAGCGAACTCCTTCCCGAATATGCGCCGCAAGCGCCGGCCATGCCCGGCATGGCGCCGCTGTCCCGCCTGGCGCAAGCCGCCTGATATCCCGACCCATTTCCCCCCGGAGCCTTCCATGCTACGCAGAACCTTTGTCACCCTGATCGCCGCCGCGGCCCTGTCCGCGCAGGCCTACGCGCAAGACGCCAAGACCCTGAACTTCGGCATCATCTCGACGGAATCGTCGACCAACCTGAAGTCCGTATGGCAGCCGGTCATCGACGACCTGAGCCGCGCGATCGGCGTACCGGTCAAGCCCTTCTTCGCGTCCGACTATGCCGGCATCATCGAAGGCATGCGCTTCAACAAGGTGCAGATGGGCTGGTTCGGCAACAAGTCCGCAATCGAGGCGGTGGACCGCGCCAAGGGCGAGGTGTTCGCCTCCGTCATCGATAAGGACGGCAACCCCGGCTACTGGTCGCTGCTGATCGTCAACAAGGACAGCAACCTGAAGACCCTGGACGACGTGCTCAAGCGCGGCGGCACGCTGAGCTACGGCGCGGGCGATCCCAATTCGACCTCGGGTACGGCTGTCCCCGGCTACTACCTGTGGGCCGCCAACAAGATCGAACCCAAGACCTTCTTCAAGACGGTGCGCGCCAGCAACCACGAAACCAATCTGCTGTCGGTCATCAACAAGCAGGTCGACGTGGCCGTCAACAACACCGAGGCGCTGGAGCGCTATCGCCTGAACACGGGCAAGGATGCAAACGACAGCGTGCGCGTGCTGTGGAAGTCGCCGCTGATCCCCGCCGATCCGCTGGTCATGCGCACCGACCTGCCGGCAGACCTGAAGGTCCGCATCCGCGACTTCTTCGTCAACTATGGCAAGGGCAAGGACGCCGAGCGCGAATTGGCCAACCTGAAGGCGCTGACCTACCAGGGCTTCCGCGCCTCCGACAACCAGCAGCTGGTGCCGATCCGCCAGATCGAACTGGCGCGCGAGAAGGCCAAGGTCGAAGCCGACGCCACGCTGGGCCAGGCCGAAAAGCAGAAACAGCTGGCCGAGCTGGACAGCAAGCTGGCCAGCCTGGGCCAGCCAGCCGCCAAGCAATAAGCCTGCAAGCGGCAAGCCGGCGCGCCGCGGGGCGCGCCGGCTTGCCCGCAACTGAAACCCAACTAGCGGATCGCCTTTTCTATGAACGTAGCCATGCAGACCTCCCGCCTTTCCGCCGCGCCGCGCTCCTCGCTGCCAGTCCTGCTCGTATGGGCCGTCGTGCTGGCGTTGCTGGTCATGTCGTGGAAGGGCGCCGACATGCGGCCCCTGGACCTGCTGCGCGATTCGGGCAATATGGCCCAGTTCGCCGCCGACTTCTTTCCGCCCAATTTCCGCGACTGGCGCATGTACCTGGACGAGATGATCGTCACCGTGCAGATCGCGGTCTGGGGCACCTTCCTGGCCATCGTGGTCGCCGTGCCGCTGGGGCTGCTGTGCTCGTCGAACATGGTGCCGGCCTGGGTGTACCAGCCCATGCGACGCCTGATGGACGCGTGCCGCGCCATCAACGAAATGGTGTTCGCCATGCTGTTCATCGTGGCGGTCGGGCTGGGCCCATTCGCCGGCGTGCTGGCGCTGTGGGTGCACACCACCGGCGTGCTGGCCAAGCTGTTCTCGGAAGCCGTCGAGGCTATCGATCCGCGTCCGGTGGAAGGCGTGCGCGCCACCGGCGCGAACGCGCTGGAGGAAATCGTCTACGGCGTGATTCCGCAGGTGCTGCCGCTGTGGATCTCGTATTCGCTGTACCGCTTCGAATCCAACGTGCGTTCGGCCTCGGTGGTCGGCATCGTCGGCGCGGGCGGCATCGGCACCGTGCTGTGGGAGATCATCCGCAGTTTCCGCTACGCCGAAACCTGCGCCGTGATGATCATCATCGTGGCTTTCGTGGTCATCATCGACATGGCGTCGGCGCGCATCCGGCGCGCGCTCATCTGAGCATGCGCGGGGCCCGGGCGGGCCTCGCGGCCTCAGGCCTGCGGAAGCAGCGCCTGGAACGCAGGCAGCGCCAGCAGGCCCGCCAGCTGCGCGGCCTGCACATCGGCATCCGAAACCGCCGCGCGCGGCATCAGGAAGTTGACGGTGCCCAGGCAGCCCCCGCCGTACACCACCGGCACATTGATGACCGAGCGCAGGCCCAGACGCTGGATCGCGTCATGGTCGTCGAAGAATTCGCGGATCGCGTCCTCGCCTTCGCCGACGAACAGCTTTTGCTCCAGCAGGACGTGGCGGCCCCAGGCGGTGCCGCTCTTGTCCTTGCTGCCGCCGGGCGGATAGGCCTCGGGGTTCGAGCTATACAGCCGCAGCACCCGCATGGCCTGCGCGTCATAGCGGTTGACCGTGCACAGCGTGTGCGCCAGCGCGGCGTGCGCATGGGCGTCGATGGCGCGCAAGGCCGCGACCGGATCGGCGGCCGCGTAGGCCCGGGCGATGGCGGCCACGCCGGCCTGCGCCGGCGCGGTGGATTGGATGCTCACGGTCATTCGGCGGTGATTCCCAGTTCTTTGATCAGCTTGCCGTACTTGTCGGCGTCGCGCGCCAGGATCTGGCCGAATTGCTCCGGCGTGGTCTCGGTCAGCAGCACGCCCATGTCGCCCATTTTCTTGATGACTTCGGGACGCTTGAGGATCAGGTTGATCTCGCGGTTCAGGCGTGCGGTCAGTTCGGGCGGCATGCCTGCCGGGCCGAAGGCGCCGTACCAGACCGACAGCTCGTAGCTCGGCAAGGTCTCGGCTACCGTGGGCACCTCGGGCAACAGCGGCGAACGCGCTTCCTCGGTGACGGCCAGCAGCTTCAGCTTGTTGTTCTGCACATGCGGCAGGGTCTGCGTGCCGGCGCTGAACAGCACCTGCGTGCGGCCGGCCACGGTGTCCAGCACCGCGGGCGCGCCGCCGCGATAGGGGATGTGCATCATCTTCACGCCGGCGGCCTTCTCGAACAGCGCGGCGCTCAGATGGTTGGTGGAGCCCTGGCCGGCGGAGGCATAGGCCACGGTGCCGGGATTGGCCTTCAGGTAGGCGATGAACTCCTTCACGTTGGACGCGGGGACCGACGGGTTCACCACCAGGGTGTTGGTGACCAGCGCGAGCTCGGCGATGGGCGTGAAGTCCTTCACACCGTCGAACGGCATGCTGGAGTAGAGCGCCTGGTTCATCGTGTGCGTGCTCATCGAGCCCACCAGCAAGGTGTAGCCGTCCGGCTTGGCGCGCGCCACGAAGGTGGTGCCGATGTTGCCGGACGCGCCCGAGCGGTTTTCCACGATGACGGGCTGGCCCAGCGACTGGGTCAAACCTTCGGACAGCACGCGCGCCAGGATGTCGGTGGAGCCGCCCGCAGCCCACGGCACGATCAGCGTGATGGGTTTTTCGGGCCACGCGGCGTGGGTGAGCGCGGGCGCGGCCAGCGCCAACCCCAGCGCGAACGAGCGCAGCAGTCGTTTGAATTGCAGTTTCATGGTGTTTACCCCTTTGCTTGATATCCGGTCTGCATGCCGGTTGAATGAAACAGGTTCAGCGGCCGGCGGCATAGCCCTGCATGCCGCGCGGGTTGGCGCCGGCGCGCAGCAGCAGGCCGCCGCCCGCGGCAGGCTCGCGGGTGCAGGCGCTGATGCGGCCTTCGGACCAGTCCGGCCCCACCTTGACCTCGTGGCCCGCCGCGCGCAGCGCCTCCAGCGTGGCGGCCGGCATGCGCGATTCCACGGTCAGCCGGTTCAAGGTAAGGCTGCGCGGCCAGAACGAGCCCGGGAAGTGATCGATATGCCAGGAGGGCGCTTCGATCGCCTCCTGCAGATTCATGCCCATGACATGGCGCAGGAAGAATGCCACCGTCCATTGGTCCTGCTGGTCGCCGCCCGGCGTGCCGAATGCCATGTAAGGCTGCCCGTCGCGCAGCGCGAGGCCGGGCGACAGCGTAGTGCAGGGACGCTTGCCCGGTTGCAGTTGGCCCGGCACGCCTTCGTCCAGCCAGGTCATCTGCAGGCGCGTGGTCAGCGGGAAGCCCAGGCCGGGCACGACGGGGCTGGACGACAGCCAGCCGCCCGACGGCGTGGCGGCCACCATATTGCCGTCGCGGTCGATGACGTCGATCTGGCAGGTATCGCCCACGAAGATCTCGCGCGCCGCCCATTCGGCTACCGGCGGCAGTGCGGCGAAGGTCGGTTCGCCCACGCCGAAGCGGGTGTCGGAGGCAGCCAGGGTGCGCACGGCTGCGTCCAGGTCGGGCAGGCGCGGTGTCTGGCCGCCAGGGCTGCCCGGCAGGAACTCGGACGAAGCGTGCGCGCCGATGCCTGCCGCGCGGGAGCGGGCGTACTCATCGCTGAGCAAAGCGGCCAGCGGCACCTGCGTGCAGGCAGGGTCGCCGTACCAGGCGGTGCGGTCGGCGAAGGCCAGCTTGGCCGCCTCGGCCACGTAGTGCACGAATTGCGGCGAGGTCGGCTCCAGCCCGTCCAGGCCCAGGTGCCGCAGTATCGCCAGTTGCTGCAGGTGGACCGGGCCTTGCGACCAGACCCCGCACTTGGCCACGGTGTAGCGGCCGTATTGGACAGTCAGAGGCTCGTCGTAGGTGGCGCGCCAATCGGCCAGATCGGATTTGCGCAGCAGGCCGCGGTTGCGCTGGCCCGTGGTATCGCGTACCTCGGCCTGCGTGTAATAGTCGTCGATCGCGTCGGCCACGAAACCGCGGTACCAGACCTCCAGCGCAGCGTCGATGCGGCCGCGCCGGTCGGTGCTGCGGGCGTGCGCCTCGTCCAGGATGCGGGTATAGGTGGCGGCGATGGCGGGCGTGCGGAACAGCGCGTCGGGCGCAGGTACGCGGCCGTCCGGCAGCCAGACCTCGCGCGAACTGGTCCATTCGTCGCGGAACAGCGCCTGCACCGCCAGAATGGCCTGCGAGATGCGCGGCACCAGCGGAAAGCCGTTGCGCGCGTAGTCGATCGCCGGGCGCAGCACATCGGCCAGTTCCCAGGTGCCGTAGTCGCGCAGCAGGGTCAGCCAGGCGCCGAAGGCGCCGGGCACCGTGGCGGGCAGCAGGCCGATGCCGGGCACCAGGTCCAGGCCCAGGCCGCGGAAATAGGCGGGCGTGGCCAGCGCGGGCGCGGGGCCCTGGCCGCAGAGCGCGCGCATGCGCTGTTCTCGTTCGCTCCAGAGCAGGATGGGCACTTCGCCGCCCGGACCGTTCAGGTGCGGTTCCACGATCTGCAGGGTGAAGCCGCCCGCGACCGCCGCGTCATAGGCATTGCCGCCGCGCTCCAGCACGCTCATGGCCACTTGCGAGGCCAGCCAATGGGTGGAAGAGACCACGCCGAAAGTGCCGCGTATTTCGGGGCGGGTGGTGAAGGATGCGCTCATGAGGCCGGTCCGGGCAGCAGGGGATGCTTGCAGTATAGGGTCATGAAATAACTGATTTTTCCTTTGTTGGCATAATTGAATAACCAATTGGTTATAGGAAAGATCGTGACCTGGGATGCCGCCCGTCTCGCCAACCGTCTCAAGCATCGCCACCTGGCGCTGCTGATCGAAATCGCCAGGCACGGCTCGCTCACGCGCGTGGCCGCCGCGGCCGGCATCAGCCAGCCCGCCGTCACCAAGGCGCTCACGGAGATCGAGGGCATCTTCGGCGCGCCGCTGTTCACGCGCACCGGTCGCGGCCTGCAACCCACGCCGCTGGGCGACCTGGCCCTGGTGCGCGCGCGCCACATGCTCAGCGACCTGGACCTGTGGGCGCGCGAGGTCGAGGCCCTGCACGCCGGCCGTTCCGCGCATCTGCAGGTGGGCGTGGTGCCCTACGTGTCCAGCGCCTTGCTGACGGCGGCCATCAGCCGCCTGCACCAGCGCCACGGCGTGACGCTCAGCCTGCACCGCGCCACCACCGACCATCTGGTGCCCATGCTGCGCCGGCACGAACTGGACTGCATCATCAGCCGCGCCACCTCGACCGTGGCGCCGGAGGATCTGATCCACCGCGTGCTGTACCGCCAGCGGCCGCGCCTGATCGCGCATGGCCGGCTTGCGCAGCGGCTGGCGCGGCGCAAGCCGGACTGGGCCGCTGTGGCGGCGATGGACTGGGTGCTGCCGGCGGCCAACACGCCGACGCGGCAACTGATCGTGGAGCATTTCATCCGCGCCGAATTGCAGCCGCCATCGCCGGTGCTGGAGGCGTACTCCACCGACGTGATCGAAGGCATGCTGACGATGAACGAGACCCTCATCTCCGTGGTGCCGGAAGACATCGCGCGCGAACTCTGCCAACGCGGCAAGCTGGGCATGGTGCCCTGGGACTTCGGCTGGGAACTGCCGCCGATCAACCTGATACGGCGCAAGCGCGAACAGCCGCTCGCAGCGGAGGAATGCTTTTCGGAGATCCTGCTGGATCTGTGCGGAGACGCCGCCGCGCCCTGGGGCCAGGGCGACCCGCGTTGAACGGCGGCGCTAGGCGTTGAGCTTGTCGCGGGCGATGTTCAACAGTGCGGCGGCAGCGGTTTCCGGGGCGGCATCGTTGCTGACGCGCAGCAAGCGGCATTGTGGCGGTACGGGGAATGCCTGCGTCGCCCGCGCCAGGCGCTGCGCGATCTGTTCCGCGCTTTCCCGTCCGCGTCCCGCCAGGCGGCGGACGAGCTGGCCGGGATCAACCGTGACTTCCACGGCGGTCAAGGCCGGGTAGCGCGAGTGCGCCTGTTCCAGGTGCGCGCGCGAGCCGTTGATGATGACCGCGGCGCCGCAGGACAGCCAGGCGTCTATTTCGATGCCGATGCCGTAGTGCAGGCCGTGGCTGGCCCAGCGCAGGGCAAAGCAGCCCAGGGCGGCGCGGCGTCCGAACTCGTCTTCGGTCAGGCTTAGCGCGTCTTCGGTGGCGCCGCTGTCGCGGGTGATGTAGCGATGCGCGACCAGCACGGGCTCATCGCCGCGCAGCTCGGCGCGCAGCAGGCGCAGCAAGGTGTCCTTGCCGCTGCCCGAAGCGCCCATCAGGTAGATCAGCCTGGCGCCGTCGGCGGGAACCGAGGCGCTCATGCCGCCGCCGGTCCTTGCAGATAGCCGGCTCCAGCCGCATCGGTGCTGGAACCATCAAAACCGTAGTGCCTCGCCGCGACGAAGTCCGCGCCCGGCGCGGGCTGCACGTAGACGCTGACTCCGGGCACGGCCATGGGCTGCCCGCGCAAGGGATCGGCGAACGCGGCGATTTCGGCCTGCGCTTGCGACAGCGCCTCGCCTTGCAGCTTGCCGGTCAACGTAATGTGGAAGACGTAGGTATCGAATACGTACGGATAGCCCCAGCGCGCCAGCATGGTTTGCTGCGCCGGACTGAGCGATTGCGGTTGGCGGCGCGCGGTTTCCTCGGGCGTAGGCGGCGCGCGCAAGGGATCCAGGTCCCGCACGGCGGCTTCGGCCAGGGCCTGGATCCGCACGCGTCCCTGCGTGTCGGACGCAGCGATGCGCCAGGCCAGGAAGCCGCGCAGCGGTTCGCATTCCAGTTCCAACGAGAACGGTGTGCCGCCTGCGGCCAACTGGCGGGCGGCCGCGTCGACCTGTTCGGGCCTTGCGCCCGGGTTCAGGCGGAAGGGCGGCTTCAGCGTGGCGTGCAATCCATAGTGGCGCGGCGCTTCGGTCCAGTTGCGCGCTTCCGCGTTCTGGCCCGGCCGCGGCGGCAGCGCCAGGCCGGTGTCGGCGCAACGGCCCAGCCAGCGGCTGCCGTGTTCGCGCCAGGGGCCGGTGGGCGCCAGGTACAGGGCGTAGCGATGGGCGAGGGGCATGGTCAGGCCGCCATGCGCTGGCTGTGGCTGTCGTCGAAGGCGCGCGTGGCGTAACGCAGTTCGCCGCCCACGATCGCGGCGCAGACGCGGGGCAGCCCCGGCACCTGGTCATCCACCACGATGGCGTCGGCGATCAGTCCGGGCGCGAGCGCGCCGCGATCCTTCAGGCCGGCGGCGCGGGCCGGATTCAAGGACACCAGATCCCAGGCTTGCGCCAGCGGCAGCACGCCGTCGTTGGCCAGCTTCATCACCGCGGCCAGCGGGGCGGGGTAGTAATAGTCGGACGTCAGGATGTCGCACAGGCCCGCGCGGACCATTTCGGTGGCGCTGGGCGCGCCGGTGTGGCTGCCCCCGCGCACGACGTTGGGCGCGCCGAAGACCACGGAATCGCCCAGGTCGCGGGCCACGCCGGCGGCCTCGCGGGTCAGCGGAAACTCCGCCACGCCGCAGCCCAGCTGGTGGTAGTAGCGGCGGGTGGCGGCGTCCGGATCGTCGTGCGAGGCCACCTTCAAGCCCGCTTCCTGCGCGCAGCCGGTCAGCTCGCGCATGGCGTCCGCCACCGAATCGGCGGCGGCCATGGCGGCGCGGATCCGGTCCTGGAAGACGTCGAGGTCGCACTCGGCGCGGTTGGCGTACTGCATCAGTTTGCGCTCATCGCCCAGGCGGCGCGCCATGCTGGGCAGGTGGTCGTTCAGCGCCAGGAAGCGCACGCGGCCGTCGCGTATCCATTGCTGGGCAATATCCAGGCCGCCCAAGTGATGGGTTTCGAAGCGCAGGTGCACATAGTGCCGCGCGCCCATGAGATAGCGCATTCTTTCCAGCGCGTCGAACATGCGTTCGGCGTAAGCCTCGCCGCGCAGCCCGCCTTCCCAGGACAGGGTCACGCCATGGAACTCGGTGGTGATGCCGTTGGCCAGCAGCTGGCGGTCCACGTCGAACAGGGCGCTGTCGTACGGAAAGGTCACGTTGGGCCGCGGCATGACTGCGCGCTCGAAGGCGTCGCCGTGCAGGTCCACGATGCCGGGCAACACCAGCAGATCGCCGGCGTCGAACCAGGGCGCGCCCCGCGGCGCGGCGGCGGCGGAGCCTTCGATCAGTCCGCCATGGAACCGCAGGCTGGCCTGTTCGACGCCGCGCGGCGTCAGGATGCGTTGGCCTGTGACACCGGCCAAGGGCGAGGGGGCGTGCGTGTGTGTGTTCATGGCGTGACGTTAGCGGGATTGCATTACAACCAGATGTCTAGATGAGTTAATCCGTTGGCCGGAGTCTTCCGCGCCGCCTGCGCGCGCAGGCGGCGGCCTTGCGTCAGCTGTCGTCCGTCACCATCAGCTGGACCATGTCGCCCACGAAGCGCGCCACGCTATATTGCAGCGGCGAGGCTTCCTGGTCCACATTCAAGGCCTCCACCTGAAGAATGGGGCGGGTCTTGGGCTGGCCCAGCAGGCGGGCGATTTCGGGCGTGGGCAGGGCGGCGGTGATGCGCGACCACTTGCGCGTGTAGTCGCCGATGCCATAGTGGGCATAGACCTTGGAGATCGAGCGCAGCGACGCCAGGCGGTCGGCGAAGTCGGGGAAGCGCTTTTCGTCGAAGAAATGTTCCGAGACGCTGATCGGGCGGTTCTCGGCTTTGCCTACGATCTGCACGCGCAACAGCGGCGCGGTACGCGTCAGGCCCAGGTGCTTGGCGATGTCGCCGGCGCGCAGGCTCTGGCTGCCCAGGACTTCCTGGTGGCCCAGCATGCCCTGGCTGCGCAGGTTCTCGGAAAAGCGCGTGCGCTTGCCGATGGCGTAGTCGATCGCGTGTTCCTGGACGAAGGTGCCGCGGCCTTGTTCGATGCGGACCAGGCCGCCTTGTTCGAGTTCGCCCATCGCGCGGCGGATGGTGTGGCGGTTGACGGAAAACTTGGCGGCCAGCTCGGGCTCGGACGGCAGCTGTTCGCCTGCCGCATAGAGCTTGTTGCGGATATCGTCCGCCAGCGCTTCGCCGATTTGCCGCCAGACGGCGATGCCGGAACCTCTTTCGACCATAGGGTGTGCTCGTGCTGTCACATCAGCTTCATGAAGAATGGCAGTGATTGTGCACCATGCGGCGGCGGCCGCAAAGGCGCTGCGGACGCGCTGCAACTGTCATCAAAAATTCACGCCAGGCTGTTGAACTTCCATTTCGGAGCGATCATACTCCATCTGGTCGTCTAGACGTTTAGAGGAAAAAGATGGATCACCCCAAGACAGGGCAGGATGCGGCGGGCGCGCAACGCGCCGCCTGGATGCGCGTGCTGGCGCTGGCCGATCCGGCCGCGCTGGATGACGCTTTTTGCGCGCTGGCGGGCAAGCCGGAACACCAGACGTTGCGCCCCGCGCAAACCGGCATGGCCATGGTGCGCGCCCGCAGCGGCGGCACTGGGGCCCGCTTCAACCTGGGCGAAATGAGCGTGACACGTTGCGCGGTGACGATGGGCGAGGGCGTGGTGGGCGTGGCTTATGTGCAGGGCCGCTCGCAGCGCCATGCCGAGCAGGCGGCCGTGGCCGACGCCCTGCTGCAACTGCCGGAATGGCATGACACGGTGCAGGCCCAGCTGATCCAGCCGCTGGCCCGCCTGCATGCCGAACGGGTCGAGCGCCAGGCCCGCGTGGCGGCGCAGACCAAGGTGGAATTCTTCACGATGGTGCGAGGCGAGGACTGACATGCAGCAACAGATACAAGCCGCCGCGGCCTCGGGCCGGGCGCTGCTCCCCGGATTCGCGGATCCCGTCGGCGACGCGCAGGCCACGTTCCGCGCCGCGCTGGACGCCATGGCCCACCCGGGCCGCATCCATGAAATCCTGATCGAAACCGGCGTGCCGGCGGGCCTGTCGCCTGCCATGACCGCGCTGCTGCTGACGTTGGTGGACGTGGACACGCCGCTCTGGCTGCCTGAAACCGTCAGCGCGGACGCGATCGCGTTTCTGCGATTTCATTGCGCCTGCCCCATCGTGCCATCGCCCTCGCTCGCGCGTTTTGCCGCGGTGCCGGCTGGCAGCAAGGCGCCGGCGCTTTCGGCTTGCCACCAGGGCGATCCGGCCTATCCCGATCTGTCTACCACCTTGCTGATCGAGGTCGAATCCTTGTCGGGCGGGGAACCCGCCATCCTCAGCGGCCCGGGTATCAAGAGCCAGCAGCTGCTGCATGCGGCAGGGCTGCCCGAGGGTTTCTGGCGCGAGTGGCGTCTCAATCATCAACGGTTTCCGCTCGGTGTCGACGTGTTCCTGACGCACGAGCGTCGGATCTGCGCACTGCCGCGCAGCACGCGCAAGGAGAACTGACATGTACGTAGCCGTAAAAGGGGGCGAACGCGCCATCCTCAATTCCTACCGCATGCTGGACGACTACCGGCGCGGCGACCGCGAAGTGCCCGAGCTGAGCCTGGACCAGATCCGCGAACAGATGCCGCTGGCGGTATCGCGGGTCATGGCGGAGGGCTCGCTCTACGATCCGCAACTGGCGGCGCTGGCCATCAAGCAGGCCGCGGGCGACTTGATCGAAGCGGTGTTCCTGCTGCGCGCCTACCGCACCACCTTGTCGCGCTTTGGCTATACCCAGCCCATCGACACCGGCCGCATGCGCCTGCAGCGCCGCATCTCGTCCACCTTCAAGGACGTGCCTGGCGGCCAGATCCTGGGACCGACCTACGACTACACCCAGCGTCTGCTGGACTTCTCGCTCGAAGCGCAGCGCGAAGCCGACGCCTTGCCGCCGGGCGGCGAGGCGCTGGATAGCGCCATGCCGCGCGTCACCGACCTGCTGGCGCATGACGACCTGATCGACGCGGAAGCCGTGCCCGAAGGCGATCCCGAACCCTTCGACCTGACCCGGCAGCCGCTGGATTTCCCGGCCTCGCGCGCGGCCCGCCTGCAGAACCTGGCGCGCGCAGACGAAGGTTTCCTGCTGTCCATGGGCTATTCGACCCAGCGCGGCTACGGCAATACCCACCCCTTCGCCGCCGAGATCCGCTACGGCGCGCTCGAGGTGGAAATGCACATCGAGGAATTGGGATTCGCCGTCACCGTGGGCGAGATCGAGATCACCGAATGCCAGATGGTCAGCCAGTTCGCGGGCAGCGCCGAGGAAGGCCCGAAGTTCACCCGGGGCTATGGGCTGACCTTTGGCTATGGCGAACGCAAGTCCATGTCGATGGCGCTGGTGGACCGCGCGCTGAAGGCGCGCGACCTGGGCGAACGCGCCGATTCGCCTGCCAATGATCACGAGTTCGTGCTCTATCACAGCGACAACGTCGAAGCCTCCGGTTTCGTGCAGCACTTGAAACTGCCGCACTACGTGGACTTCCAGGCCAATCTTGAACTGTTGCGGCGCATGCGCGCCGAACGCGCCGCGCCCGAGGCCGCGCGCAACGATCTGATGGACGAGGCGGTTTCCCCATGACTACGCAACACGCAACGGTCGAACGCGACGACCACTACAACTTCGCCTATCTGGACGAATCCACCAAGCGCATGCTGCGCCGCGCCTTGCTCAAGGCCGTCGCCATCCCCGGCTACCAGGTGCCTTTCGGCAGCCGCGAAATGCCGCTGCCCTATGGCTGGGGCACTGGAGGCATCCAGGTCACGGCGTCCATCATTGGCGCAAACGACGTGCTGAAGGTGATCGACCAGGGTTCGGACGACACCACCAACGCGATCAACATCCGCCGCTTCTTCGGCCGTGTCACGGGCGTGGCGACGACGGAATCCACTTCTGCCGCCACCATCGTCCAGACCCGCCACCGCATCCCCGAGACGCCGCTGGCGGAAGGGCAGATCATGGTGTTCCAGGTGCCCATTCCTGAACCGCTGCGCTGGCTGGAGCCTTCCGAAACCGAGACGCGCACCATGCACGCGCTGGCCGAATATGGCGGCATGCACGTCAAGCTGTACGAGGACATCGCGCAGCACGGCCATATCGCCACCACCTATGACTATCCTGTCATCGTGAACGGACGCTACATGATGCGGCCTTCGCCCATCCCCAAGTTCGACAACCCCAAGCTGGACCGCAGTCCTGCGCTGATGCTGTTCGGCGCGGGCCGCGAAAAGCGCGTCTACGCGGTGCCGCCCTACACGCAGGTGAAGAGCCTGGACTTCGAGGACCATCCGTTCAGGGTCGAGACCTGGAACGAATGCTGCGACCTGTGCGGATCGCGCGAGAGCTATCTGGATGAAATCATCCTGGACGACGCCGGCACGCGCCGCTTCGTCTGCTCCGACACCGAGTACTGCAACGACCGGCAGGCGCAACAGCAAGCCAACCAGGAGACCGCGGCATGAACGCCCAACCTTTGCTTTCAGTGCGCAACATGACGCGCACCTGGGACGGCGTGCACGGCTGCCGCAACGTCAACTTCGATCTGTATCCGGGCGAAGTCCTGTGCGTGGTCGGCGAGTCCGGTTCCGGCAAGAGCACGCTGCTGTCGGCCGTGTCGTACCAGACCAGGCCGGACGCGGGCAGCGTCTGGTACGACACCCGCGACCAGGGCTTTACCGACCTGGCCGCGCTGCCCGGCGCACGCCTGCGCCTGCTGTCGCGCACCGACTGGGGCTTCGTGCGGCAGAACGCCCGCGACGGCCTGCGCATGCAGGTCAGCGCGGGCGCCAACATCGCGGAGCGGTTGATGGCCGTGGGCGACAGGCATTACGGCGACTTGCGTCAGGCCGCTGGCAACTGGCTTCAGAAGATGGAGATCGACGCGGGACGGCTGGATGACAGGCCCACCTCGTTTTCGGGCGGCATGCAGCAGCGCCTGCAGATCGCCCGCAACCTCGTGACGCACCCGCGCCTGGTGTTCATGGACGAACCCACGGCTTCGCTGGACGTGTCGGTGCAGGCGCGCTTGCTGGACCTGCTGCGTCAGCTGGTGGCCGATCTGGGCTTGGCTGCGATCGTCGTGACCCACGATCTGGCCGTGGCGCGCCTGCTGGCGCATCGGACCCTGGTGATGCGCGGCGGCGAAGTGGTCGAAAGCGGCCTGACCGATCAGATCCTCGACGATCCGCAGCATCCCTACACCCAGTTGCTGGTGTCCTCCATTTTGCAGAGCTGACCATGCCTGAAAAGACTCCCATGATCGAGGTGCGGGGCCTCGGAAAGATGTTCACCCTGCATAACCAGGGGGGCATGCGCCTGCCCGTGCTGGAGTCGGTCGACTTCGACGCGGCGGCGGGCGACTGCCTGGTGCTGGCGGGACCGTCCGGCACCGGCAAGAGCACCCTGCTACGCTGCCTGTACGGCAATTATCTGGCGACCGAAGGCAGCATCCGGGTGCGCTGGAACGACGAATGGGTGGAGCTGGCCGGCGCCCCCGAACAACGCATTCTGGCCTTGCGGCGCGAGGTGATCGGCTACGTCAGCCAGTTCCTGCGCGTGATTCCGCGCGTGTCGGCGCTGGACGTGGTGGCCGAACCCCTGCGCGCAGCGGGCGTGGAGGCCGACGAAGCCCGCTCCCGCGCAGCAGCCCTGCTGCAACGCTTGAACGTGCCGCCGCGCCTGTGGGGACTGGCGCCCGCCACGTTCTCGGGCGGCGAGCAGCAGCGCGTGAATATCGCACGCGGTTTCATCGCGCGCCATCCCATCCTGCTGCTGGATGAACCCACCGCGTCGCTGGACGCGGACAACCGCCAGGTCGTGATCGCGCTGATCCGCGAGGCCATGGCAGAAGGCCGCTGCCTGCTGGGCATCTTCCACGACGCCGAAGTGCGCGATGCAGTCGCCACGCAGACGCTGGCCTTGCGTCCCGCCCAACCCGCCCTGGCCGACCTGGAGCAATGATGCAGAGCACCTATCTCACCCATGCCCGCGTGGTACTGCAGGACCGCATCCTGGAGGACAGCGCCGTGCTGATCGACGATGGCCGCATCGTCGCCATCGAACCTGCCGACGCGCGCGCGGACCGCGAGATCGATCTCCGTGGCCAGACCTTGCTGCCTGGTTTGATCGACCTGCACTGCGATGCCATCGAAAAGGAAGCCGAGCCGCGTTCGCGCGTGTTGTTTCCGCTGGATTTTGCCGTGGCCCAGGTGGACCGCCGCAATGCCGCGGCCGGCATCACCACGCCGTATCACGCGCTGTCCTTCGCCAACAGCGAGTGGGGCGTGCGCAACAACCAGACGGCGGCGGAAGTGGTGCGCACGGTGCGCGCCTTCGGCCAGCACAGCCTGGTCGACAACCGCGTCCACTGCCGCTACGAAGTCACCGACGCGTCCTCGGTGGACGTGCTGCGCGCGCTGATGGACGAGGGCGCGGTGGACCTGCTGTCGGTGATGGACCATTCTCCGGGGCAGGGCCAGTTCAAGACGCTGGAGTCCTATCTGCAGTACATGATGGGCAACCATGCCATGAGCCGCGAGCAGGCCGAGGAGGCCGCGCAGGCCAAGACGCGCGCCAAGGATGGCGCGGTGGCGCGGGTGGAGGCGCTGCTGTCGCATGCGCAGGGACTGGGCATCCCCACCGCCAGCCACGACGACGATTCGATCCAGCGCATCGCCACCATGCGCAACCTGGGCGTCGCGATGAGCGAATTCCCGATCACCCTGGATACCGCGCGCGCCGCGGTGTCCTGCGGACTGCCCACCATCCTGGGCGCGCCCAACGTGCTGCGCGGCCAGAGCCAGAGCGGTTCCATGCGCGCCATCGATGCCATACGCGCGGGCGTGGCCAGCTGCCTGTGTTCGGACTACCAGCCGTCGGCGTTGATCGCCGCCGCCTACACGGTGGCGGCTCAGACCGACCTGACGCTGCCACAGGCGGTCGCGCTGGTGACGCTGAATCCGGCGCAGGCTTGCGGCCTGTCCGACCGCGGGCGCATCGCGCCGGGGCTGCGCGCGGACTTGGTGGCGGTGGCGCAAGTGGGCACGCAGCCGCTGATCAGCCATACCTGGTCGGCGGGGCGGCTGGTATTCTCGGCGCACTATCCGCCCGTGCGCGCCAGCGAGCAGCGGGCGCCTGAAAAGCAGGCCGTGGCGGCCTGAACCGGTTCCTGGAGAGAGATGTGTTGCATCCCATCGTGACAGCCGTGGCCTGCAGCCCGACGCACGGGTTCAGCAAGCCGGTGGTGCCGGCCATCATGTTGCTGAAGGGGCTGGGCGTGGAAGGCGACGCCCACATGGGCGTTACGGTCAAGCACCGCTCCCGCGTCAAGGCGGATCCCACCCAGCCCAATCTGCGGCAGGTCCACCTGATCCACGGCGAGCTGCACGACGAGCTGCAGCTTGCCGGTTTCAACGTGGCCGAAGGCACCATGGGCGAGAACATCACCACCCGCGGCATCGACCTGCTGGGCCTGCCGCGCGGGGCGCGCCTGCATATCGGCGCGGATGCGGTGGTCGAGATCACCGGTCTGCGCAATCCCTGCTCCCAGCTCGACAACTACCAGCAGGGCCTGACCGCCGCTGTGCTGGGCCGCCATCCGGACGGCAGCCTGATGCGCCGCGCCGGCATCATGGGCATCGTGATCGAAGGCGGCACGGTGAGCGCCGGCGATCCCATCCTCGTGGCGCTGCCCGACCTGCCGCACCTGCCGCTGGAGCGTGTCTGAACGCTGTCCGCGCAAGGCCGGCCTGTCGCAAAAACATCGCCGATATGCGCAGCCGGGAGGCCGTGCATCTGGTTAAATGACGGGAAAGGCGCGGCCGCGATTTCCGCGGTGCGCCGGCCCTTTTTCCGGAGTTTGCGATGGCACGATTCAATTTCACCCAGGATCCCGAGGAACCCGATCTGTGGGCCGCGGAGAACGTCGCCGCCGGCAAGGGCCGTCCGCCCATCCACGTGATGATCCAGACTGACGGCGAAGAACCCGACAGCAGCGCGTCCAAGGTGGTCAAGGCCATCATCGACGACCTCGACGACCAGATCCTGGCCGCGGCCGAATTCCTGCTGGAAAACTACTCCTACGAGCACTACAAGAAGCTCGGCCTGGACGACAACCAGCTGCTGCAGGAAGAAACCCCCGAAGCCATGGCCCAGCATGCCGTGCTGCGCGCGCTGTGGCTGTTCGACGAAGACGGCGACGGCTATGAACTGTGGTTCACGCTGCCCTGGGATCCGGTGCACACCTACGACGTGGAATTCGAGGACGGCGCGCCCGTCTCGTGCTCGGTCAACGACTAGGGCGTACAGCGCCTAGGGCCGGTCCAGCTCGAACTTCGTCGCCTGGCTCTGGCCCAGCGAATCGTCGTAGCGGTACAGCATCTTCAGGGTCTTGCCCTTGCGGACCGTGTTGGCGGCGGTGTTCTCCAGCACCACGTCGATCTCGCGGCCGACGAATTCGGTGCAGTCGGTATCGGCGCGGGCGCCATCGGGGATGTCCGCGTTCCTGACCTTCAAGCGAAACATCAGTTGCGTCAGTTCCGTACCGTCGGTGCGGTACTGGCGCATCACCACGGGCAGGTTGGCCACGGTGCCGCCCAGCTCGCAGGAAATGCGGGTCCAGGCGTGGGAGGCGGGCGCGGCGGACATCAGGGCCGCGGCTGCCAGGGCGCAGCGCAGGCTAAGGCGTTTCATGGCATGAGGACTGAGCGTGGCGCCCATGCGCGCCGCGCCGGGATGGGAAGCGAAGGGCTTATATGTTGCTCCCCGCCATGGCGCCGGTCAAGCTGGCGCTAGCCATGAAAAAAACGGGCCATGCGGCCCGTTTTTCATTGCCCGCTGCGTCAGGCGTTCTGGCGTGCGGCCTGGCCCGCGGGGGCTTCCTCGGCCGCGGCGGACTCGGTATCGGCCGTGTCCTCGCGATTGCCTTCCAGCTTGGAGATCACGGCGGTGGCCAGGCTGTTGCCGACCACGTTGGTGGCGGTGCGGCCCATGTCGAAGAACTGGTCGATGCCCATGATCAGCAGCAGGCCCGCTTCCGGCAGATGGAACATCGGCAGGGTCGCGGCCACCACCACGAGCGAGGCGCGCGCCACGCCGGCCATGCCTTTGCTGGTCACCATTAACACCAGCAGCAGGGTCAGCTGCTGCGTAAAGCTCATCTGGATGTTGTAGGCCTGGGCGATGAACAGTACCGCGAAGGACTGGTACATCATCGAGCCGTCCAGGTTGAAGGAGTAGCCCAGCGGCAGCACGAAGCCCGAGATGCGCTTGGGCACGCCGAAACGCGTCAGCGCCTCGATGGTCTTGGGGTAGGCCGATTCGCTGCTGGCCGTGGAAAACGCCAGCAGCGTGGGCTCTTTGATCAAACCGCCCAGGCGGAAGGTCGACTTGCCCAGGAACAGATAGCCCACGGCGAACAGAATGGCCCACAGCAGCGCCAGGCCCAGATAGAACTCGCCTATCAGCTTGCCGTAGCTCACCAGCACGCCCAGGCCCTCGGTGGTGATGGCGGCGGCCATGGCGGCGAACACGCCCAGGGGCGCAAAACGCATCACGTAGTCCGTCACCCGGAACATGATCTTGGCCAGCTCGTCGATCAGGTTGTAGATGGTGTTGTGGCCCTTGCCGCGGATGAAGGACAGGGCGGCGCCGAAGAACAGCGAGAACACCAGGATCTGCAGGATCTCGTTGTTGGCCATGGCCTCGGCGATGCTGCGCGGGAATACGTGCGTGATGAAGGCCTTGAGCGTGAAGTCGCCCGTCTTCAGGCCTGAGGTCAGGTTCGCGTCCGGCAGCGCCAGGTTCATGTGCGCGCCGGGCTGGAAGATGTTGACCAGCGCCAGGCCCAGCAGCAGCGACAGGGCCGAGGCGGCGATGAACCAGACCATGGCGCGCATGCCGATGCGGCCCACGGCGCTGGCGTCGCTCATGCTGGCCAGGCCGGTCACCAGGGTGGCGAAGACCAGCGGCGCGATGATCATCTTGATCATGCGCAGGAAGATGTCGGTGACGAGACTGAAGTACGAGGCGATCTGCAAGGCCTCTTTCTCGTTCTGCGCGTAGTTGTGGCAGAAATAGCCCACCACGATGCCCAGCACCATGGCGATGCCGATGTAACGCGTCAGCTTCTTAGTGTTCATGATCAAAACGGAAAACAGGGATCGTTTGCCTGGCCCGGCAGGGCGGGCGCGCCGGCAAGAGGCGGGCAAGAGGATCCGGAGAGGGAATGCCAGGGTAGGCCGAGAGGCCCGGGTTTACCCTTGGGGCGCGATCTTAACGCCGCGCACCTGACACGTAGTTGTCAGATCGGGGACGGATAAGGCGGCTTACCCGGGAGCGGCTTCGGGACCGGCGATGTCGAAGTTGTATCAATTTGGAACTGCTGCGCTATCGCTCGCGCTCATGCCAGAATGGGCCGATCCCGGCGTGCGCGGCAGCGGCGCAGGGCAACACGAACAACAGGCCCCTGCGCGGGGCCGCACAAGGAGACCAGGCAATGCCGAAACGCGAATTGTCCGTGCTGGCGTCCGGATACACCTATCTGGAGGGGCTGCGCTGGCACGAAAACCGCTTGTGGGCGTCGGACTTCTATACCGAGCAGGTCATCGCCGTGGACCTGGATGGCAAGGTCGAGCAGATCTGCAAGGTGCCGCAGCAGCCGTCCGGGCTGGGCTGGCTGCCGGACGGCCGCCTGCTGATCGCGTCCATGAAGGATCGCAAGCTCTTGCGGCGCGAGACGGACGGCACGCTGGCCGTGCACGCCGACCTGTCGGCGTACACCGGAGGCCCGGTCAACGACATGGTGGTGGATGCGCAGGGTCGTGCCTATGTGGGCAATTTCGGTTTCGACCTGATGGCGGGCGAGCCGGTCCGCAATACCGGCATCGTGCGCGTCGATCCCGACGGCTCGGCGCGCCAGGTGGCCGACGGACTGTGCTTTCCCAACGGTTCGTTCATCACGCCGGACGGCAAGACCATGATCGTCAACGAAACCTTCGGCAACCGCATTTCCGAGTTCGACATCCTGGCCGATGGCGGGCTGGGGCCGCGCCGCGACTGGGCCGATTTCGGCCCCTTGCCGGCCAGCGACGACCTGGGCGTGTTGATCGCCGCCTCCGCCATCGGACCGGACGGCGGCGCGCTGGACGCGGAAGGGGCCTTGTGGGTGGCTGACGCCATCGGCAAGCGCATCGTGCGCGTGGCGCGCGGCGGCAAGATCCTGGAGCAGATCGACACCGGCGAATTCGGCATCTTCGCCGCCGCCCTGGGCGGGCCGGACGGCCGGACCCTGTTCATGGCCGCCGCGCCCGACTTCATCGAGGCCAACCGCCGGGCCAGGCACGAAGGCTGCATCCTGATGACCCGGGTGGACGTGCCGCACGCCGGTCGGCCGTAGGCGCTGCGGTTTCTGGCGCGGCGCAAGCCGCCGCGCCATCGGTCCTTCGGGGGAGCCGAAGGCTGGCCTGAGCCTTTCGTGCTCATCTGAATGGACCGGATACGGGCGGTTGCAAGACCTTTCGTCGAATCCCCCGTAAAATCACCCCATTCAGCAAGTCTTCAATCATCTTTCAATAGACAGTACCTAAGGAGGACCACTCATGGCCCTAGTCTCCATGCGCCAGTTGCTCGACCACGCCGCCGAGCACGGCTACGGCATTCCCGCTTTCAACGTCAACAACCTGGAGCAGGTCCAGGCCATCATGGAAGCCGCTGCGGAGACCGACAGCCCGGTGATCATGCAGGCCTCGGCCGGCGCGCGCAAGTACGCGGGCGAAGGCTTCCTGAAGTACCTGATCCAGGCCGCCGTGGAAACCTATCCCCACATCCCCGTGGTCATGCACCAGGATCACGGCCAGTCGCCCAAGATCTGCCAAGGCGCCATCGACCTGGGCTTCTCCAGCGTCATGATGGACGGCTCGCTCAAGGAAGACGGCAAGACCATCGCCGACTACGACTACAACGTCGAAGTGACCAAGAAGGTCGTGGACACCGCCCACAAGCTGGGCGTGACGGTCGAAGGCGAACTGGGCTGCCTGGGCTCCCTGGAAACCATGGAAGGCGACAAGGAAGACGGCCACGGCGCCGACGGCAAGCTGACCATGGATCAGCTGCTGACCGACCCGGAACAAGCCGCCGACTTCGTGCGCCGCACGCAGCTGGACGCCCTGGCCATCGCCATCGGCACCAGCCATGGCGCCTACAAGTTCACGCGCAAGCCCACCGGCGATATCCTGTCGATCTCCCGCATCAAGGAAATCCACGCCCGCCTGCCCAACACCCACCTGGTGATGCACGGCAGCTCCAGCGTGCCGCAGGAACTGCTGGCCGAGATCCGCGAATTCGGCGGCAACATGAAGGAAACCTACGGCGTGCCCGTCGAGGAAATCCAGGAAGCTATCAAGTACGGCGTGCGCAAGATCAATATCGACACCGATATCCGTCTGGCCATGACCGGCGCGATCCGCCGCTTCTTCGCTGAAAACCCGGAAAAGTTCGACCCGCGCGAATACCTGAAGCCGGCCCGCGCCGCCGCCAAGGCGATCTGTGTGGCTCGCTACACCGAATTCGGCACCGCCGGCAACGCCAGCAAGATCAAGGCCCTGCCGCTGACCGAAATCGCCGCGCAATACGCGTCGGGCAAGCTGGCTCAAGTGGTGCAGTAAGCATCTGCCGCAGGCGCGTGACGCCAAAAGGCGTCTGGCGCCAAAGCGCAAAAAAGGGCGGTCCACCCAGGCGGACCGCCCTTTTTTTGTCTGCGCCGCCGCTAGGGCGCCGGCGAGTTGCGGGGAAAGTGCGGCACGGTACGGTCCACGTGGTGCCAGGACGGGGCCGACTCGGTCCAGAGGGTGGCGCGGGCGCGGAAGGCTTCCGGATCGTCCAGCGAACCGGCCCGCACGATGTCATAGCCCATGCCCGCCGAATTGCCGAACAGCGGAGTGCCGCAGTCCGCACAGAAGCTGCGCATCACGGTATGGCCGGATTCGCCGCGGTAGCGGTGCTCTTTGGGGCTGCCGCGCAACAGCGTGATGGAGCCGGTCGGGAAGATCAGGGCATGGGCGGGGGCGCCGCCGCTGGAGTACTGGCAGTCCCGGCAATGACAGGTTGCCGCCATGATTGGTTCATCGGTGATGGCGTAGCGGACAGCGCCGCACTGGCAACCGCCGGTCAGGTGTACCTGCGCGTCGGCGTGGGCGCTGCGTTTTAGGGAAGCATCCTGCATACGGCTTTGTCTCCGGCTTGGGGTCAGCGCCGTGACGCGAGAGGCGGCCGGCGCGCATCATAGGGGAGGCAAGAGCCTAACCCGGCCGCCGGGTGGCGTCGAGGGGAGGCCCGGCAAAACCTGCCCATTTGCAGTAACCTATGCGCTTCGCAGGACCCGCGCGCCGCGCCGGCCTTGCCCGCAGTTCCCGGATTCCGTTCTACTTCCCGCCCTGGCGCTTGCCCGAGGCGGGAATCTTCATTATTGCCATAGGCCATTCCCGTGACTTCTGCTTTGCATCAATCCAGCATCAAGTCCTTGCCGCTGCTGGGCCGCGGTAAGGTGCGCGACATGTACGCGGTGGGCGACGACAAGTTGCTGATCGTCGCATCGGATCGCATCTCCGCGTTTGACGTGATTCTTGACGACCCCATCCCAGGCAAGGGACAGGTGCTGACCGAACTGACCGAGTTCTGGCTGCAGAAGCTGGCCCACATCCTGCCGAACCACTCCACCGGCATCAAGCCCGAAGACGTGGTCGCGCCGGACGAAGTCGACCAGGTGCGCGGCCGCGCCGTGGTGGTCAAGCGCTTGAAGCCCATCCTGGTGGAAGCGGTCGCCCGCGGCTACCTGATCGGCTCGGGCTGGAAGGACTACCAGGCCACCGGCGCCGTCTGCGGCATCAAGCTGCCCGCCGGCCTGCAACAGGCAAGCCAGCTGCCCGAACCCATCTTCACGCCCGCCGCCAAGGCCGAGTTCGGCATGCACGACGAGAACGTGGACTTTGCCCACGTGGTCAAGGAAGTCGGCCAGGAAATGGCCGAGCGCATCCGCGACGTGACCCTCAAACTGTATGCCGAAGCCGCCAAGTTCGCGGCCACCAAGGGCATCATCATCGCCGACACCAAGTTCGAATTCGGGCTGGACGACGACGGCACGCTGTATCTGATGGACGAAGTGTTGACGCCGGATTCCTCGCGCTTCTGGCCTGCCGACGGCTACCGCGTGGGCATCAGCCCCCCGTCGTTCGACAAGCAATTCGTGCGTGACTGGCTGGAAACCCAGACCTGGGACAAGACCCCGCCCGCGCCGCGCCTGCCGCAGGACGTGCTGGAAAAGACCGCCGCCAAGTACCGCGAAGCCTTGGACCGCCTGGTCGCCTGAACGCTGTCGGGTAAGGAAAACCCGCTCCCAAGGCGTCTGGATGAAGAAAATCCGGATCGCACTTCGGTTTTGTGGGGCGGGGTTCTTGAGTCGCCAGCGTCCGGGCTGCGGGATTCCGATGCTCGCCCCGGTGGGGCTGCGCTTCGGATCCCTCCGCCCGGCCGCCGGCTTACAGCATCTACCCATGAACGGGTCTGAAGCCAGCGCATTAGGCGACTGCCAGCCGAGGACCCCGGAGCCATCCGAAGCGCAGCCCCACCGGGGCGAGCATCGGAATGGCGCAGGGCAGCCTCGGCGGCTAAAGATCCCCGACATCCGCAAGCTCGAGGCTCTGCCGCTTCGGTGTTGTGAGGCGGGGTTCTTGAGTCGCCGGCGTCCGGGCTGCGGGAGTCCGATGCTCGCCCCGGTGGGGCTGCGCTTCGGATCCCTCCGCCCGGACACCGGCTTACAGCATCTACCTAT